>NZ_CP162268.1:0-2594199 GCF_040836615.1 Streptococcus nasisuis
ATGGACAAGGAACAAGAATTTTGGAATCGATTTATTGAACTAGCACAGTCCAGTCTTTCCAATTCTGTCTACGAGCTACTGGTTGAAGAAGCGCGCCTGATTGAATTGCAGGATGGCGTTGCAACAATTTTTCTCGCTGGAACTAGCGACAGTATCCTGGCCAGTAAGAAAAAATTATGGAAACAAAATATTGAAGAACTGATACTGATTGCTGGTTTAGAAGTGTTGGGTGAGCAAATTTCCGTCACCTACCATACCTATCAATCTGTATCAGAACCCAAATCTGACAAGGCCTATAAAACTGATAAGGTCGTTACAACACCAGCAGAAGCAGATACTCCAGCTCCGATAGGCAAGCCCAGCAAATCCAGTTTTCTTCCGATTCAATCAGGCATCCAGCCCCAATACACCTTTGATAACTTTGTCCAAGGTGGTAGTAATATGATGGCCAAATCTGCTGCTCTAGCTGTAGCCCATTCACCTGGACAGCTCTACAATCCTCTCTTTATCTGGGG
The DNA here is from genome assembly GCF_040836615.1 of Streptococcus nasisuis. NCBI lineage: Bacteria > Bacillati > Bacillota > Bacilli > Lactobacillales > Streptococcaceae > Streptococcus > Streptococcus nasisuis. The sequence continues at coordinate 516 of NZ_CP162268.1, forward strand.
AGGACCTGGTCTTGGGAAAACTCACTTGCTCAACGGAATTGGTAACCAAGTCCTGGGAGACAATCCACACGCGCGTGTTCAATATGTCACATCTGAATCCTTCCTTAACGAATTTGTCAACTATCTCACCAAAAAAGAACTGGACATGGAAGAATTTAAGGAGCACTATAGAAATCTTGACCTGTTGCTCATTGATGACATCCAGCTCTTAAAGGGGAAGGCTTCAACACAGGAAGAATTCTTCCACACCTTTGATGCTCTCTTGAGCCAAGGAAAACAGATTGTCCTAACCAGCGATCGAAATCCAGATAGCCTGGATAATTTGGAAGACCGCTTGGTATCCCGCTTTAGTTGGGGAGCTACCTGCCAGATTTATCCACCAGATATCGAAACGCGCGAGGCCATCCTCAGAACCAAGTGTGCCACCTATCCATTTGAGTTTCCAAATGATACCCTGACCTATCTAGCAGGCCAAATCCAGTCCAATGTCAGAAATTTAGAAGGTATTCTCAAAGATATCAGCCTCCTGGCTGGAATGAGAAATTTGACCACTATCACCGTCGACATTGCAGCTGAGGCCATCCGAGGACGCAATCAGGCAGCACCAAAAAATTCTGTTATCCCAATTGAGACCATCCAGACTGAGGTCGGAAAATTCTACGGCGTTAGCCTCAAGGAAATAAAGGGAAGCAAGAGATTGCAAAATATTGTCCTAGCCCGCCAGGTAGCCATGTATCTAGCAAGGGAAATGACGGACAACTCCCTTCCAAAAATTGGCAAGGCCTTCGGTAATCGAGACCACACAACTGTCATGCATGCCTATAAAAAAATAAGGGACATGCTCAAGAATAACGAAAGCTTCCTGATTGAAATTACAAATATCAAAAACAAGATCCTGTAATCCCATACTTGTGCACAGTTTTCCACAAGTTGTAAACAAGCCTTTTTTCCTATTCTGATACGCTTGCTTACACTTTTCCACAGAATGCACAGGCTCTACTACTATTACTAACCCTTATTATATATAAATAAAGGAGAATCCATGATTCAATTTTCCATTAACAAAACTGTTTTCCTACAAGCATTAAATATTACCAAACGTGCTATCAGTACCAAGAATGCTATTCCTATTTTATCGACTGTTAAAATTGCTGTTAATACGGAAGGTATTAGCCTGATTGGTTCTAATGGTCAAATTTCTATCGAACACTTTATTTCTGTTCAAGATGAAAATGCTGGTCTTTTGATTAGCTCAACCGGAGCTATCCTTCTGGAAGCAGCTTTCTTTATCAACGTAGTTTCTAGCATGCCAGATTTAGTTCTTGATTTTAATGAAATCGAACAAAAGCAGATTGTCTTGACTAGTGGTAAATCTGAAATTACCCTCAAAGGAAAAGAAGCTGAGCAATACCCACGCTTACAAGAAGTGCCAACTTCAAAACCTCTGGTATTGGAAACAAAAGTCCTTAAGCAAACCATCAACGAAACAGCCTTTGCGGCCTCAACTCAGGAAAGTCGTCCAATCCTAACTGGTGTGCACTTTGTGCTAACAGATAATAAACAGCTCAAAACAGTGGCGACCGACTCCCACCGTCTCAGCCAGCGTAAATTGGTCTTGGAGACTGCAGGAGATGATTTCAATGTGGTCATCCCAAGCCGCTCACTCCGCGAATTTACGGCCGTATTTACCGATGAAATTGAAAAGGTAGAGGTTTTCTTCTCCAACAACCAAATCCTCTTCAGAAGCGAGTATATTAGTTTCTATACCCGTCTTTTGGAAGGGACCTATCCAGATACCGACCGTCTCATTCCAAAAGAATTTAAGACGACAGCTGTTTTTGACACCTCCCACCTCCGTCAGTCTATGGAGCGTGCTCGTCTCTTGTCCAATGCTACTCAGAATGGAACGGTGAAACTGGAAATTACCAAGGGTATTGTCTCAGCCCATGTCAATTCTCCAGAAGTAGGCCGCGTCAATGAAGAAATCGATACCTTGGACGTTTCAGGTGAGGATCTGGTGATCAGCTTCAACCCAACTTATCTGATTGAAGCCCTCAAAGCGACCAACAATGAGCAGGTGAAGGTGAGCTTTATTTCCAACGTTCGTCCATTTACTCTGGTGCCAAACAGTGAGGATGACGATTTTATCCAATTGGTAACCCCTGTTCGTACCAACTAATAACAGTAAAAGCGGCCATTGAGCCGTTTTTATGTTATACTAAAATTACCTATGATTGTACACATTTTAGCAAATCCAAATGCTGGCAGTCATTCTGCAGAGAGTATAATAGACCAGCTTAAAAAAACTTATCCACAAGTAGAATTTAAGACCTATCTGACCCAGGGTAAGCATGATGAGAAAGTTCAGATTCAAAAGATTTTAGAAGGCTATGGAGACGGGGATAGACTGCTCATTTTAGGTGGAGACGGTACGCTATCTAAAAGCCTGACGGATTGGCCAAGCCAACTACCTTTTGCTTATTATCCGACAGGTTCGGGCAATGATTTCGCCAAATCAATGAAAATCAGAGAGATAGATACTGTCCTAACTGCCCTCTTGACAGAAAAAACACAGTCTATTTGTGTTTTGAAGACGTACTTTGGGATTATTGTCAATAGCATGGATGCTGGTTTTGCTGCCCAGGTGATTGCACGCTCAGAATCCTCTAAGCTCAAAAAATGGCTTAAGCGCGTGAAAGTTGGCAAATTGACCTATCTGATAATGGCTATCAGAAGTCTTTTAGATGCGCAGTCCTTGACAGTGGACGCGGTCATTGATGGCCAGGAACAACAGTTGAAGAATCTCTTTTTCCTGTCTCTTGCCAACAATACCTACTTTGGCGGTGGTATCATGATTTGGCCGGAAGCCTCTGCTCATGAGCAGAAAATCGATCTGGTTTATATTGAAAACGGCCCAATTCATAGACGGGTGCTGGCCTTGCTCGATTTGGTCCTTAAGCGTCATAAGAAATCCAAATATATCAAACATCTCCAGTGCCAAACCATTTCTATCAAAACCAGTCAGCAAATCCTATTTCAAACGGATGGTGAAATGCTGGCGGGGACAGAGTGTGCATTGACTTGCCAAGAAAGAAAAATCTATCTATAAGGAGTTACCATGTATCAATTAGGAACATTTGTTGAAATGAAAAAGCCTCATGCCTGTGTCATCAAATCGACTGGCAAAAAAGCCAATAAGTGGGAAGTCATTCGTTTAGGTGCAGATATTAAAATCCGTTGCAGCAACTGTGACCATGTGGTCATGATGAGCCGGTATGATTTTGAGCGGAAAATGAAGAAAGTTCTTGAAAGCGAGTCCTAGTTGACAGTTTGCAACTGCTGGTTGAGAAAATTTCTAAAGTATTGCTAGTCAGCGACTCATGCTTAAGTTATACTGAATTTAGAAATCAGGAGGAATCTATCATGACTCAATTAGCCCAACAAATTCGAGCTTTACGCACAGCTAAGAATTTATCCCAAGATGGATTGGCAGAAAAACTCTATATTTCCCGTCAGGCTATTTCCAAATGGGAAAATGGTGAAGCAACGCCAGATATTGATAAACTGGTCCAGCTGGCAGAAATTTTTGATGTCAGTCTAGACTATCTGGTTTTAGGAAAAGAACCTGAGAACAATACCAAGGAAACAGGAACATATCAAACAGCAGAGCAAAAAATGGATATTTGGCAATTTATTGCTGGCTATTGGTGGATAGTGCTCTCTATTTTGGGATATTTATCTTGGTTTCTACCTCATATTTTGCCATCTATTTTTGGATGATACAAAGCTTGTTGATTCGCAAGCTTTTTTTCAAATTTTCTGCTATAATAGTCATGATTGAATTTTTATATGGAGAACTAAAAATATGGCTTTAACAGCAGGTATCGTCGGTTTGCCAAACGTTGGTAAATCAACCCTATTTAACGCAATTACCAAAGCAGGAGCAGAGGCTGCCAACTATCCTTTCGCGACCATTGATCCAAACGTGGGTATGGTGGAGGTGCCAGATGAGCGCTTGACCAAGTTGACAGAGTTGATTACACCAAAGAAAACCGTGCCGACCACCTTTGAATTTACAGACATTGCCGGTATCGTAAAAGGTGCCTCAAAAGGGGAAGGTTTGGGAAATAAATTCTTGGCCAATATCCGCGAGGTGGATGCCATTATTCACGTGGTTCGTGCCTTTGACGATGAAAATGTCATGCGGGAGCAGGGGCGTGAAGATGCCTTCGTTGATCCGCTTGCTGATATTGATACGATTAACCTAGAATTGATTTTGGCTGACTTGGAGAGTATCAACAAACGCTATGCGCGTGTGGAGAAGATGGCTCGTACCCAGAAAGACAAGGATTCTGTGGCAGAATTTGCCGTTCTCGAAAAAATCAAGCCCGTCTTGGAAGATGGTAAATCAGCTCGTACAGTAGCTTTTACAGACGAAGAGCAAAAAATTGTCAAGCAGCTTTTCCTCTTGACCACCAAGCCAGTCCTTTATGTAGCTAACGTTGATGAGGACAAGGTCGCTGACCCAGACGGCATCAAGTATGTTCAACAAATCCGCGATTTTGCAGCGACAGAAAATGCAGAAGTGGTAGTCATTTCAGCGCGTGCTGAAGAAGAAATTTCGGAACTCGACGACGAGGACAAGGCAGAATTCTTGGAGGCAATTGGTTTGACTGAGTCTGGTGTTGACAAACTTACTCGTGCAGCTTATCATTTACTTGGTCTTGGTACTTACTTTACAGCAGGTGAAAAAGAAGTCCGTGCTTGGACCTTCAAGCGAGGTATCAAGGCACCTCAAGCGGCCGGTATCATCCACTCAGACTTCGAAAAAGGATTTATCCGCGCCGTAACCATGTCCTATGATGATTTGATGCACTACGGCTCTGAGAAGGCTGTTAAAGAGGCTGGACGCCTTCGTGAAGAAGGTAAGGAGTACGTGGTTCAGGATGGGGACATCATGGAGTTCCGCTTCAATGTCTGATGCCTAACATTCGCTTATTCGTTGTTATCTCGTCTTGCCGTACTATCAGTACTGCCTGTGACTTTGATGCCTAGACTAAGCAAATGTTTAGCAATCAAAAAACAACTATAAAAATAGTAGGTTGGAAAGACTTCCAACCCTTTTGGTGTTTAAGGAGAAAAAATGACACGATTGATAATAGGTCTAGGCAATCCCGGTGACCGCTATTTTGAAACCAAGCACAATGTCGGCTTTATGCTGATTGATAAGATTGCTGCGCGTGAAAATGTGACTTTTACGCACGATAAGATTTTCCAAGCGGACCTTGCAACTACCTTTATTGACGGAGAGAAGATTTTTCTGGTCAAGCCGACGACCTTTATGAATGAATCAGGTAAGGCTGTTCATGCCCTGATGACCTACTATGGTCTGGATGAGACTGATATTCTCGTAGCTTATGACGATTTGGACATGGCTGTTGGAAAAATCCGTTTCCGTCAAAAAGGCTCGGCCGGTGGCCACAATGGTATTAAGTCTATCATCAAGTATCTAGGAACAGATCAATTTGACCGCATCAAGATTGGCATTGGTCGTCCTAAAGGCAAGATGAGTGTGGTTCATCATGTTTTATCTGGATTTGATACGGAGGACCGCATTGACATTGACCTAGCTCTTGAAAAACTTGACAAGGCTGTCAACTTCTATTTACAGGAAGATGACTTTGATATCATCATGAGAAAGTTTAACGGCTAATGAATATCCTGGATTTATTACACCAAAATAAGCAAATCAATCAGTGGCAGGCAGGATTGAATAAATCCACTCGCCAACTCATCCTAGGACTATCAGGAACCAGCAAGTCCTTGGTCATGGCAACTGCCTTTGATAGCTTGACAGAAAAGATTTTAATTGTGACGGCGAATCAAAATGAGGCCGAGCGCTTGGCAACAGATTTGTCAGCTATTATTGGTAGCGACTCTGTTTACAACTTCTTTACAGATGACAGTCCTGTTTCCGAGTTTATTTTTGCCTCCAAAGAGCGAACCCAGTCTCGAATTGATAGTTTGAATTTCCTACAAGACCAGACTTCATCAGGTATTCTGGTAGCTAGTATGGCTGCCTGCCGTGTTTTGTTACCTAGTCCTTCTGCCTATCAATCTGCTAGATTAGAACTTTCAGTTGGTCAGGAAATGGAAGTTGACACCCTTGTCAAGTCACTTGTCAATACAGGTTATAAGAAGGTTTCTCGTGTCTTGACCCAGGGAGAATTTAGCCAGCGAGGAGACATCTTAGATATTTATGATATGCAGGCTGAGCATCCTTATCGTCTGGAGTTTTTCGGTGATGAAATAGATGGCATCCGAACTTTTGACATCGATAGCCAGAAGTCTCTGGAAAATTGTGAACAGATTACCGTTTCACCAGCATCAGAAATGATTGTGACAGAAGAGGACTACCAACGAGCTATTCCTATCATTCAGAAAACGATTGAGCGTTCCAATCAAGAAGAACAGATTTCCTATCTCAAGGAAGTCTTGGCAGACATGCAGTCTTCCTACCGTCATCCGGATCTCAGAAAATTCCTGTCCTTCTTATATGAGGATAGCTGGACTATTTTGGATTACCTTCCAAAAGGTTCACCTATTTTTCTAGATGATTTCCATAAAATTTCTGATAAACAGGCCCAGTTTGAGAAAGAAGTTGCGGATGTCTTGACACAGGATTTACAGAATGGTAAATCAGTGTCAAGTTTGAATTACTTCGCGTCAACCTATGCTGATTTGAGAAAATACAAGCCAGCCACCTTCTTTTCTAGTTTCCAGAAAGGTCTGGGCAATGTCAAGTTTTACGGACTTTACCAATTTAACCAGCATCCCATGCAGGAATTTTTCCACCAAATTCCGCTTTTAAAAGATGAACTGGCTCGCTATGCCAAATCAAACAATACGGTCATTATCCAGGCTTCTTCTGAAACAAGTTTACAAGCTTTACAGAAATCTTTACAGGAATACGAGATTCATTTACCAGTCCATTCAGCATCACAATTAGTCGCAGGGCAGCAGCAAATCACCGTCGCTCAGCTGTCAGCTGGTTTTCATCTTATGGATGAAAAGCTGGTTGTCATCACTGAAAAGGAAATTTTTAATAAGAAAATCAAGCGCAAAATCCGCAGGACAAACATGTCCAATGCGGAGCGGATTAAGGATTATAGTGAGCTTTCTGTCGGAGATTATGTAGTCCACCATGTTCACGGCATCGGTCAGTATTTAGGGATTGAAACCATTGAAATATCGGGTGTTCACAGGGACTATGTTACTGTGCAGTATCAGAATGCTGACCGCATTTCCATTCCAGTAGAGCAGATTGACCTCCTGTCCAAATACCTGGCCTCAGACGGCAAGGCACCTAAGGTCAATAAGCTAAACGACGGTCGTTTCCAAAAGACCAAGCAGAAGGTGCAAAAGCAGGTTGAAGACATTGCGGATGATTTGATTAAGCTCTATGCAGAGCGCAGTCAGCTCAAAGGTTTTGCCTTTTCACCTGATGATGCCAGTCAAGAAGAGTTTGACAACTACTTTACACATGTGGAAACCGATGATCAACTTCGCTCGATTGACGAAATCAAAAAGGATATGGAGAAGGATTCGCCCATGGATCGGCTCTTGGTCGGGGATGTTGGATTTGGTAAGACAGAAGTAGCCATGCGGGCAGCCTTTAAGGCGGTCAATGATGGTAAACAGGTTGCAATTTTAGTGCCGACAACGGTCCTAGCCCAGCAACATTTTGCAAATTTCCAAGAGCGCTTTGCTGAGTTTCCTGTCAATGTTGATGTGATGAGCCGATTCAAGACCAAGGCAGAGCAGGAGAAAACGCTGGAGAAGCTCAAAAAAGGTCAGGTGGATATTATCATTGGTACTCATCGCCTGCTCTCCAAAGATGTGGTCTTTTCCGATTTAGGTTTACTGGTCATTGACGAGGAACAGCGCTTTGGTGTCAAGCACAAGGAACGCCTTAAAGAGCTGAAAAAGAAAATCGATGTCCTGACCTTGACTGCAACTCCTATACCTCGGACCCTGCAAATGTCCATGCTTGGAATTCGTGATTTGTCTGTTATTGAAACACCGCCAACTAATCGCTATCCTGTCCAAACCTATGTCATGGAAACCAATCCAACAGTCATTCGCGATGCCATTATCCGTGAATTAGACCGGGACGGACAGGTTTACTATCTTTACAATAAAGTTGACACCATTGAGCAAAAAGTTTCAGAGCTGAAAGAGTTGGTTCCAGAGGCCAGCATCGGTTATGTTCACGGACAAATGTCTGAAATCCAACTGGAAAACACCCTCTATGCCTTTGTGGAAGGGGAGTACGATGTTCTCGTTACGACTACCATTATTGAAACAGGGGTTGATATTCCAAATGCCAATACCCTCTTTATTGAAAACGCCGACCATATGGGACTGTCAACCCTCTATCAACTTCGTGGTCGTGTCGGCCGTTCCAATCGTATCGCCTATGCCTATCTCATGTATCGGCCTGACAAGTCCTTAACAGAAGTGGCTGAAAAACGCCTAGAAGCCATCAAAGGCTTTACAGAACTGGGGTCTGGCTTCAAGATTGCTATGCAGGACCTGTCCATCCGCGGTGCGGGAAATATTCTCGGTGCAGCCCAGTCTGGCTTTATTGACTCAGTTGGCTATGAAATGTACTCTCAGCTTTTGGAACAGGCCATTCTTGAAAAGCAAGGTAAAGCTGGCCAGCGTCAGAAGAGTAATACGGAAATCAATTTGCAGATTGATGCCTATTTGCCGAGTGAATACATTTCAGACCAGCATCAAAAAATCGAGATTTACAAGCGGATCAAGAACATTGACAGCCGTGTAAACTATCAAGAATTGCAGGAAGAGTTGGTCGATCGCTTCGGAGACTATCCGGATGTTGTAGCCTATTTGCTAGAAATTGGTCTCCTCAAATCTTATCTGGACCAGGTTTTCTGTCATAGTGTCCTTAGAAAGAAACAGCAGATTACAATTTCCTTTGAGCCCATGGCTGGTCAAATTTTCCTGACCCAGGATTATTTCCAGGCCCTATCGGTGACCAATCTCAAGGTCCAAATTGCAGAGAATCGGGGCCGTTTAGAAGTGATTTTTACCCTTCAAAAACAGAAGGATTATGAAATCTTGGAGGAATTGATCCAATTCGCAGAAAAATTGGCCCAAATTAAGTTAAGTAAAGGTTGATTGTGCCGAACTGTTTATTTCATTGAATGCATCAATTCTCATTTTCTTAGCAGGAGCAGTCATTTCAGCACTCATATTTTGGTGAGAGAGTTTCCAAACTCTCTTTTTACATTTTGGTAACAAAGTTATCCTATTCTACCAAAACCTTTAAAAAATGATATAATATTTAGTTGAGGTAATTCAAATGAGACTAGATAAATATTTAAAAGTATCCCGTATTATCAAGCGCCGGACAGTTGCAAAAGAAGTGGCAGACAAGGGCCGTATCAAAATAAACGGCATTTTGGCAAAGTCTTCAACGGATGTCAAAATCAATGATCAAATCGAAATCCAATTTGGAAACAAACTCTTGACAGTTAAGGTCTTGGAAATGAAAGACTCGACCAAGAAGGAAGACGCTCTGAAAATGTACGAAATCGTTAGCGAAAAAAGGATAGAAGCAGATGAAAAAATCTAAGGTTCTTCAAATCAGCAATCGTTTTATTGATGCTGAGAAGGAAAGATTTCACCGCAAAGAGCTAGAAAAACAACAAAAAAACCGTTTTTTAGCGACGGTCATTGTCTTGGTGATTTTTCTCTTTATGTTGCCAACCTATAATCTAGTGGCTACTCATCAGAAATTGAAGCAAAATGAAGCCAAACTAGTTGAATTGGAAAATCAGTACAAAGACCTTTCTCGTGAGAAGGAACTTCGTGACGCCCTAGTCAAAAAATTGCAGGATGAAGAATATGCTGCAAAATATGTCCGTGCCAAGTATCAGTTTTCAAAAGATGGCGAGTTTATCTACAATATTCCAGGATTATTGCCCAAATGACAGAAGATTTATTGAAAAATGTTGAGTTATTTTTGTCCTATTCCGATGACAAATTAGAAGAACTCACTGAAAAAAATCAACAGCTAAAAGTGTCCGTTGATCCACAACAAGAAATTTCCAAATAGAAAGAATGGAGAATGAAGGAAAAATTAGTCATACTCCTCTTGCCAATTTTATTTTCTGCAACCATTGTGGACAGCACAGAAGTCCCCTTTGAAATCACGCAAGAAGAGTACGTAACTTTCAATCAAAAAGAATACCAACCCATCTTTCATAGCCTACCTAGCAACCCGATTTCCCTGAAAGAACTCCATGTGTTTAAGGATATGGACCTGACCCACTATAGTCACAAGATAGGGCCTAATTCCAGTTTGGAACTAGCAGGTTTAGAGGTAAATAACCACCACCAGCAGGTTTTCACACTATCGGATGGCACCTATGTTTTGGCTAGTCAAGACCAAGTAGCAGATGACAGGATTTTAAACCAGGTAGGTCTTGAACAGACCTATTGGACCAAGGAGAATACTCGAATTTTAACCAGTCCTGTTTCTACAAAGCAGGATGAAAAAGAAAGTACCCTTCCTCCTTATCAGCCTGTTCAGGTTGACACACTCGTGAAGACACCGAGAGGTCAGTTTGTTCAGATTGTCGGCAAGGGCTGGGCTCTACTTGACCACTTGTCAACCCAAGATAATAGGATGGAAGGAGTTCAAAAACTCCTAGACACAAAATACAACAAAGACAACTACTCTATATATGTCAAGCAAGTGTCAAGTCAGTTAGAAGCAGGTATCAATCAGGATAAGATTCTATATGCAGCCAGTGTTTCTAAGCTTCCTACACTCTATTATGCCCAAAAACAAATTGATTTAGGGCGTTTTAAATTGACAGATAAGGTCAAGTATGTAAAGGAGACAGAGAACTTTGATGGAGCCTATGACCCTGCAGGCAGTGGATCCATCAGCAAGCGAGTTGACAATAAAGAATACCAAGTTGACGACCTGCTCAACCGTATCGCCAAAGAGTCTGACAATGTCGCAAGCAATATTGTCGGCTACTACCTGGCTGACAAGTTTAATCAGCAGTTTTACGATGACATCACCTCCATCACTGGTCAAAAATGGGACATGGTTACACGTGAAACATCTCCAAAAGTAGCTGGACTAATGATGGAAGCTATTTACCATCAAGGTGGGTTCGTACTTGATAGTCTCAAGGAAACCAGATTCGATGACCAGCGCATTCCCAAGGACATTCCGGTTCCGGTGGCCCATAAGATAGGTGACGCCTATGATTTCAGGCACGACGTTGCTCTTGTCTACACAGACTCACCCTTCATCTTGTCCATCTTCACGGACAAGGCAAGCTACGACGACATTTCACAAATTGCCAAGGATATTTACGAGATTTTGAAGTAATGAAAGAAAGATTTATAAAAGTGACACGCCAAGGTCACTTTTTTGATAAACACAGAAAAGTTTTGGTGGCTGTATCCGGTGGACTGGATTCCCTGACACTTTTGCAACTCCTATACGACAGCAGGGAGAAGCTAGATATCGAACTAGGCATAGCACATATCAACCACCAGCAACGACCAGAATCCCAGGAAGAGGAGAGCTATATCAAAGAATTAGCGACTCAACTACGACTTCCTGTTTATATTTCACATTTTCAAGGAGCTTTCTCGGAAAATGCTGCGCGGAAATGGCGCTATGACTTTTTCAAACAAGTCATGGACCAGAAAGGCTATACTGCTCTGGTCACGGGGCATCATGCGGACGACCAGGCTGAGACAGTTTTCATGCGGATTCTCCGCGGCAATCGACTGCGTCACATCTCAGCCATTCAGCCAGTCCAAGACTTCGGACCTGGCCAGCTGATTCGTCCCTTGCTGACCTTTCAAAAATCTGATTTTCCAGCAACAGTTCATTTTGAAGATTCTAGCAATACCAGTCCAGCTTATTTACGAAACCGTATCCGAAATACCTATTTACCACAATTGAGACAGGAAAATCCTCAGCTAGATAAGAATCTCCTCCAGTTAGCATCCGAAAGCCAACAGTTGGTCCAAGCCCTGCGTGATTTGACCAAAAATGTAGAAATCACCAACCTCCAGCACTTTCAGCAGCAAACCCAGGCTGTACAAAGTTTTCTTCTGGAAGAATATTTAGAACAATTTCCAGACCTTCAATTGACAGCTGCTCAGTTTGACCAAGTCCTCCATATTTTACGATCCAAGGCCAATTATCGTCACAGCCTAAAAAACGGCTACCAATTAGAAAAAGATTATCATCAGTTTTGCATCAGCAAAATCCAACCTCAGACGGATGAAGCACTAGCTCCCCTTGTGATAGAATCAGACGGTATCTTCACTTATGGGGACTACCTATTTTCCCTCAATCAACCACTGGAAGATGCCCAACAAATCCTTTATCTGCAACCAGATAGCCCCATTACCTTACGCAGTAGACAGGCAGGAGACAGCATTCTCATAAATGGTGTTCAGAAGAAACTTCGTCGCTGGTTTATTGACCAAAAAATTCCTCAGCAAGTACGACAAGAAGCCATAGTTGTCCAACAGGCTGAAAAAATTTATGGAATTGCCAATCTGCTTATCACTGATTTGAGTAAATCTGCAAAAAATGGTATAATGAAAGCTATCTTATATATCAAACAGAAAGAGTAAAACATTATGTTGGATAATGATATTAAAAAAGTTCTCGTTTCAGAAGAAGAAATCATTGCAAAAAGCAAAGAGTTAGGTCAAATCTTGGCCCAGGATTATGCAGACAAAAATCCTCTTCTTGTGGGTATTTTGAAAGGATCTATTCCTTTCATGGCTGAATTGATGAAGCATATCGATTCCCACGTAGAGACAGACTACATGGTCGTTTCTAGCTACCACGGTGGTACAGAAAGTAGCGGTACCGTAAAAATCATCAAGGATTTGGATAATAGCGTCGCTGGTCGTCACATTATCTTTGTAGAGGACATTATTGATACTGGCCGTACCCTGAAAGAACTCAAGGAGCTTTTTGCCCTCCGTCAAGCAGCTTCTATCAAAATTGCGACTCTTTTGGATAAACCAGAAGGCCGTGTTGTTGAAATTGAGCCAGACTATACCTGCTTCACTATTCCAAATGAGTTTGTAGTCGGTTTTGGTCTAGATTACAACGAAAATTACCGTAATCTTCCTTATGTTGGAGTACTGAAAGAGGAAGTTTATACAAAATAGAAAAGGTTTCCTACTATTATTATGAACAAACAACCAAATAAAGGATTTATAAAAAATCCTTTTCTCATTATTCTTGTCATTGCGACTCTTTTGACAGCCTTCCAATTTTTTAACGCTGGCAAACAAGTAACGGTGCAAGAAATTCCCTATTCTCAAGTCATTACCGAGCTTAAAAATGACAATGTATCAGAACTAACCTACCAGCCTGATTCAAGCGTTATCGAAATTACAGGTAAGTACAAAAAGGAACAAACAGCCAAAGACGAGCTAGCCTCTTCTATTAAATTGTTCCAAGTTTCAGAGACAATCAAGTACAAAAACTTCAAATCCCTGATTTTACCTTCCGAGACAAATCTATCAGAACTTCAAACCCTGGCCAATGAAAAAGGGATTAAAGTCACGATAAAGCCAGAAAGCTCCAATAGTCTCTGGTTTAGCATTATCCTCAACTTCCTTCCCTTGATTATTTTCGGTGGATTCTTCATGATGATGATGAATCAAGGAGGTGGAGGTGCCCGAGGCGCTATGAACTTCGGTCGTAGCAAGGCCAGAGCCTTTGAAAAGAACAATGTCAAGGTCCGCTTCTCAGACGTAGCAGGTGCGGAAGAAGAAAAGCAAGAGTTGGTCGAAGTTGTTGAGTTTCTGAAAGAACCAAAACGCTTTACCAAACTCGGTGCCCGTATTCCAGCAGGTGTCCTCTTGGAAGGCCCTCCAGGGACTGGTAAAACCCTTCTTGCCAAGGCAGTGGCCGGCGAAGCAGGTGTCCCATTCTTCTCGATTTCTGGTTCAGACTTCGTTGAAATGTTTGTCGGTGTCGGTGCCAGCCGTGTTCGTTCCCTCTTTGAAGACGCTAAAAAAGCAGCTCCAGCCATCATTTTCATCGACGAGATTGATGCTGTCGGTCGCCAACGTGGTGTCGGCATGGGCGGTGGTAACGATGAGCGTGAGCAGACCCTCAACCAACTCCTGATTGAAATGGATGGTTTTGAAGGAAATGAAGGCATTATCGTTATCGCAGCTACAAACCGCAGTGATGTTTTAGACCCAGCTCTTCTTCGTCCAGGTCGTTTTGACCGCAAGGTCTTGGTTGGTCGTCCAGATGTCAAGGGCCGCGAAGCTATTCTCAAGGTGCACGCCAAGAATAAACCGCTGGCTGATGATGTTGATTTGAAATTGGTTGCCCAACAAACACCAGGTTTCGTCGGAGCCGATTTGGAAAATGTCCTCAACGAAGCTGCTCTTGTTGCAGCTCGACGCAATAAAACCGTTATCGACGCTTCGGATATTGACGAGGCGGAAGACCGGGTTATCGCCGGACCTTCTAAGAAAGACCGTCAGATTTCAGCTAAAGAGCGTGAAATTGTTGCCTACCATGAGGCAGGTCATACCATTGTCGGCCTTGTCCTATCAAATGCACGTGAAGTTCACAAGGTTACTATTGTCCCTCGCGGTCGCGCTGGTGGTTATATGATTGCCCTTCCTAAAGAAGATCAAATGCTACTTTCTAAAGAAGATATGAAGGAGCAATTGGCTGGGCTTATGGGTGGTCGTGTAGCAGAAGAAATTATCTTTAATACTCAAACCACAGGTGCCTCAAATGACTTTGAGCAAGCAACGCAAATGGCGCGTGCTATGGTTGCTGAATATGGTATGAGTGAAAAAATGGGACCAATGCAGTACGAAGGTAGCCATGCTATGTTCGGTGCCCAAACTACTCAAAAATACATTTCTGAGCAAACTGCTTACGAACTGGACACAGAAGTACGTAATCTCCTGACAGAAGCCCATAACAAAGCAGCTGAAATCATCCAGGACAACCGTGAAAAACACCAGTTGATTGCAGAAGCCCTACTCAAGTATGAAACATTGGACAGCGTTCAAATCAAATCGCTCTATGAAAAAGGCCAAATGCCTGAAAAAACAGAGCACGATGAAGAAGATGTCCACCCCCTCTCATACGATGAAATCAAAGAAAAAATGAAATAATTCAAGAGAGAAATCGCAAGGTTTCTCTTTTTTTCTCCTTACTAAATACGAATAAATAAGATAGAGGACCATGTCCCACATTATCAACCTTGAACTTTTTAATGAAAACTGCTAAAATATAAGTAGGAAATAGTTTGGAATGTTCAAGGAATTCTATACTTATAGGAGAAAACCTATGCGACATACCAGACTCAAACCCACCTACGACACCGTAGCAAAAAAAATCTTCCAAAATAAGGAAGTTACCAAGCACTTTATAGCAGATATATTAGACCTACCTGTCAAATCTGTAGAATTACTAGACGGTCACCAGATTCGCCTACCACAGGACGGACTGCCGAGAGGATTTTATACCGTCACAGATATCTTGGTTGAGCTGGATGACGGCACGCAAGTCATCATTGAAATCCAGATTGTCAAGCAACGGTCCTTTGTGAATCGGCTATGGACCTATATTTGTAGCCAGGTGCATGATAATTTTGAAAATATCCGCAAGGAATTTCAGGAGACACATTTGATCCATGAACGGCTTTATCCGGTCTACGGTATCGCCCTTTTGGAGAAAAATTATTTCCCAGACGATAAGGCCTTTCATATCTTCTCCATTCGAGAAGAAACCACTAATCAAGAACTAACCATCAAGCTAAAGGATAGTCCCAAGGACCACAGCTTGCTCAAAATGGCTTTTCTAGAGTTGGACAAATACCAGCCCGAAACTTTCGATAAAAACCAGCTTAAGAAATGGTTTGAATTTTTTGGGAACCGAGAATTTACAGCTCCTCTAGATAAAATCATCCACCAAGCCGAGCATGCCCTGGACTTCGCCAGCTGGAGTAAGGAGGAACAAGCCATGTTCAATGACGAATTAGACATTCTAGAAGTTAATTATAGTAGAATCTACTGGGCAAGAGAAGAAGGTCGCGAAGAAGGTAGAGAAGAAGGTAGAGAAGAAGGCAGAGCAGAAGGTCGTGAAGAAGGACAACTTCAAGCCAGCTACTCGATAGCACGCAATTTATTGTCAGCCAATCTATCCCCAGAGCTCATTGCGCAAAGTACGGGTCTTTCCCTGTCCCAAATTCACGAGCTCCAAGGCGAGCTACTAACGAATAGTTGAGGAACAAGCCATGTTCAATGACGAACTAGATATTCTAGAAGTTAATTATAGTAGAATCTACTGGGCAAGAGAAGAAGGTCGCGAAGAAGGTAGAGAAGAAGGCAGAGCAGAAGGTCGTGAAGAAGGACAACTTCAAGCCAGCTACTCGATAGCACGCAATTTATTGTCAGCCAATCTATCCCCAGAGCTCATTGCGCAAAGTACGGGTCTTTCCCTGTCCCAAATTCACGAGCTCCAAGGCGAGCTACTAACAAATAGTTGAGGAACAAGCCATGTTCAATGACGAACTAGATATTCTAGAAGTTAATTACAGTAGCATCTACTGGGCAAGAGAAGAAGGTCGTGAAGAAGGCAGAGAAGAAGGTCAACTTCAAGCCAGCTACTCAATAGCGCGCAACATGCTCACTAAGCACATGTCAGACGAAGATATAGCAGAATTGACAGCACTTCCCCTGACAACCATCGCCCAGCTCCGCAGTCAATTAGAAACCGGAGCTTAATCAAGAACAACTATAAAGCCAAAAGATAATTTAAGATAAGATAACAGTCTTTCTTTTTAGTAAGGTAAATCACTCAATATAGTTGTCATAGTTACACCCTATCCATTCATATCAAATAATCACAAATAACTTTTGAAAAAAATCCTTAATTTTTTTAAAAAACTCTTGACATAGATAAAAAATCAGCTTATAATATAGGTATCTGCAGTGGCAGTAATAAAATAAAAGAAAAACAAAAGGAGTTTTTTATCATGAAAAAAACATTCGTAACTTTGGCTACAGTTGCAGCATTGGTTGCAGCAGCAGCTCCAGTACTTGCTCTTGACAATGGAACTACTGTAAATAAAGAGGACCATGCTGCTCTTGGAGGTGTTACTGCACCTAAAAAACCTGAATTAAATATTGATAAATTCCTAGCAGATGGAACAGTTGAAATCACTCAAAAAGGAGATTCTGTGACCGCACCGTCACAAACATCTGATTTGACTTACGATGTTCTAAAAGATGAGAACGGCAATCCTGTGTTGGATGAAAACGGAGAAGCGACTATCATCGCCAAACCAGCAACAGCTCCAACTGCACAAGGTACCAACTTGAAAGGTGGAATTGACGAAAACGGCAAAGGTTATGTTTATGGTAATTCTGTAACCGATAAAGAAGTGAAGCCAGCAGCTAAACCTGTAGCAGCAGCTAAAACAGCAACTGGTACTAAAACACTTCCAAAAACAAGCGCAGCTAAATAATTAGCTTAAGCTATCATATATAAAGTTGCCTCAGGGCAACTTTATTTTTTAAGGTGAAACATGAGAAATTCAAGAAAAAAAACAAATAAACTACTTCCTGCCCTCCTAGGCCTATTGGCAGTTGCAGGAATTGCTATTTCAGCATTTTTCTTTTTTCAAGGTGGCAATAATACTACCTCATCAGTAAACAGCCAGCCGAACTCAAGTCAGCAGGCGACATCATCGTCTACTGCAGCTACCTACCAGATTTCAGAGGAAGAAAAGGCAGCACTAAAAGAGCAGTTCGATGGTCTGAAAGGAGTCAACCCAGATACCATTGGTTACGTTTATGCTCCGGGGACAAATCTCGATGAGCCAGTTGTCTATAGTGGTGATAACGAGACCTATCTATCAAAACTGTTTGATGGTTCTGGGCAAGATCCATATATGGGCACTGTCTTCATGGATATGGACAACAAAACAGACTTTAGTGACAAGTTGACCTGGCTCTTTGGTCACGCTCGTGGCTCTCAAGTACCAGATAGCCGTATGTTTAACGATGTCAACTTCTACGATGATCAGGCCTACTTTGATGCCCATCCCTATGTTGTCGTCCGTACTCCGGAAAAAGTTCATTACTATCAGGCCGCTTTTATGATTATTGTTCATGAGTCGACAGCCTTCTATCGCACAAGTTTCGATAGCGACCAACAGTTCGAAGAGCAGTTGACAGCAGTTCGTGAAGGTGCAGTAGCAAAAAATGATAATATTGAGATTAAAGCATCAGACAACTACCTGGTTCTCTCAACTTGTCGTGAAGATGACGTAACCATTCGTGCCAACCTCTACCTCCGCGAAATCCCTGAGTCAGAGCTCGGAGACTTCCTTGCAGAACATAAAGATGAACTAAATTACGTTCCAACACGCTAATCACTAAGCTGGTCACATGACCGGCTTATTTTTTTCAAAAAAGTATTCAAAAGCTATTGACAGTAATAGTAATAGATGATAGAATAATGAAGTTGTCTCGCGCGGGACTGTTGATGCAGGAGAAACGAAAAAAAGTTTCAAAAAGCAGTTGACAGGAAATCGTGGATGTGATATACTGATATAGTTGTCGCGATAGACGACAAGACCTTTGAAAATTAAAGAAGACGAACCAAACGTGCAGGGTGATTTATAGTAATATAAATCGTCAATGATAAAAAAACAATAAACGGATAAGCCAGAGTGCTTAGTCGGACAAACTAATTTTAATGAGAGTTTGATCCTGGCTCAGGACGAACGCTGGCGGCGTGCCTAATACATGCAAGTAGAACGCTGAAGGAGGGAGCTTGCTTCTTCCGGATGAGTTGCGAACGGGTGAGTAACGCGTAGGTAACCTGCCTCATAGCGGGGGATAACTATTGGAAACGATAGCTAATACCGCATAACAGTATTTACCGCATGGTAGATGCTTGAAAGGAGCAACTGCTTCACTATGAGATGGACCTGCGTTGTATTAGCTAGTTGGTGGGGTAATGGCCCACCAAGGCAACGATACATAGCCGACCTGAGAGGGTGATCGGCCACACTGGGACTGAGACACGGCCCAGACTCCTACGGGAGGCAGCAGTAGGGAATCTTCGGCAATGGGGCAACCCTGACCGAGCAACGCCGCGTGAGTGAAGAAGGTTTTCGGATCGTAAAGCTCTGTTGTAAGAGAAGAACTGTGAGAAGAGTGGAAAGTTTCTCACTTGACGGTATCTTACCAGAAAGGGACGGCTAACTACGTGCCAGCAGCCGCGGTAATACGTAGGTCCCGAGCGTTGTCCGGATTTATTGGGCGTAAAGCGAGCGCAGGCGGTTTGATAAGTCTGAAGTAAAAGGCTGTGGCTTAACCATAGTACGCTTTGGAAACTGTCAAACTTGAGTGCAGAAGGGGAGAGTGGAATTCCATGTGTAGCGGTGAAATGCGTAGATATATGGAGGAACACCGGTGGCGAAAGCGGCTCTCTGGTCTGTAACTGACGCTGAGGCTCGAAAGCGTGGGGAGCGAACAGGATTAGATACCCTGGTAGTCCACGCCGTAAACGATGAGTGCTAGGTGTTGGGTCCTTTCCGGGACTCAGTGCCGCAGCTAACGCATTAAGCACTCCGCCTGGGGAGTACGACCGCAAGGTTGAAACTCAAAGGAATTGACGGGGGCCCGCACAAGCGGTGGAGCATGTGGTTTAATTCGAAGCAACGCGAAGAACCTTACCAGGTCTTGACATCCCAGTGACCGTCCTAGAGATAGGATTTTTCTTCGGAACACTGGTGACAGGTGGTGCATGGTTGTCGTCAGCTCGTGTCGTGAGATGTTGGGTTAAGTCCCGCAACGAGCGCAACCCCTATTGTTAGTTGCCATCATTAAGTTGGGCACTCTAGCGAGACTGCCGGTAATAAACCGGAGGAAGGTGGGGATGACGTCAAATCATCATGCCCCTTATGACCTGGGCTACACACGTGCTACAATGGCTGGTACAACGAGTCGCAAGTCGGTGACGGCAAGCTAATCTCTTAAAGCCAGTCTCAGTTCGGATTGTAGGCTGCAACTCGCCTACATGAAGTCGGAATCGCTAGTAATCGCGGATCAGCACGCCGCGGTGAATACGTTCCCGGGCCTTGTACACACCGCCCGTCACACCACGAGAGTTTGTAACACCCGAAGTCGGTGAGGTAACCATTTGGAGCCAGCCGCCTAAGGTGGGATAGATGATTGGGGTGAAGTCGTAACAAGGTAGCCGTATCGGAAGGTGCGGCTGGATCACCTCCTTTCTAAGGATAAGGAACCTGTACGTTAGTCTTCTTTAATTTTGAGAGGTTTTGTTAAAAACCTACCCAAGACACATAAAGTGTACGGGGCCTTAGCTCAGCTGGGAGAGCGCCTGCTTTGCACGCAGGAGGTCAGCGGTTCGATCCCGCTAGGCTCCATTAGGATAGAAATCCTACAAAACTGAATAACAGTGAAGTTGAATTCACGACTAACTTCTGTAGAAGCGACCGTCGTTCCTATCCTAAACTTGTCCATTGAAAATTGAATATCTATCAAACATTCCTTTATGTATGAAAGTACATATAGAAATAGTAACAAGAAAATAAACCGAAACGCTGTGAATATTTAATGAGTTTAATTAAGTTACGAAGACGTTAAAGAAAACGTATGATTTTAGGAAATCATCGCAGTAGTCTTAGGACTACAAGAGGATTTATCTAAATCACTAGTTTTCTAGTCTGAGTACAATTTCTAATTTTGAAAAAATTAGGTTAATAAGGTTAAGTTAATAAGGGCGCACGGTGGATGCCTTGGCACTAGAAGCCGATGAAGGACGTGACAAACGACGAAATGCTTTGGGGAGCTGTAAGTGAGCGTAGATCCAGAGATGTCCGAATGGGGGAACCCGGCAGGTTGATGCCTGTCACTCACTACTGTTAAGGTAGTGTAGAGGAAGACGCAGTGAACTGAAACATCTAAGTAGCTGCAGGAAGAGAAAGCAAAAGCGATTGCCTTAGTAGCGGCGAGCGAAACGGCAGGAGGGCAAACCGAAGAGTTTACTCTTCGGGGTTGTAGGACTGCAATGTGGACTTAAAGAGTATAGAAGAACTACCTGGGAAGGTAGGCCAAAGAGAGTAATAGCCTCGTATTTGAAATAGTCTTTATACCTAGCAGTATCCTGAGTACGGCGAGACACGCGAAATCTCGTCGGAATCTGGGAGGACCATCTCCCAACCCTAAATACTCTCTAGTGACCGATAGTGAACCAGTACCGTGAGGGAAAGGTGAAAAGCACCCCGGAAGGGGAGTGAAATAGAACCTGAAACCGTGTGCCTACAACAAGTTCGAGCCCGTTAATGGGTGAGAGCGTGCCTTTTGTAGAATGAACCGGCGAGTTACGTTATGATGCGAGGTTAAGTTGAAGAGACGGAGCCGTAGGGAAACCGAGTCTTAATAGGGCGGATTAGTATTATGACGTAGACCCGAAACCATGTGACCTACCCATGAGCAGGTTGAAGGTGCGGTAAGACGCACTGGAGGACCGAACCAGGGCACGTTGAAAAGTGCTTGGATGACTTGTGGGTAGCGGAGAAATTCCAAACGAACTTGGAGATAGCTGGTTCTCTCCGAAATAGCTTTAGGGCTAGCGTCGACATTAAGAATCTTGGAGGTAGAGCACTGTTTGGATGAGGGGGCCATCTCGGTTTACTGATTTCAGATAAACTCCGAATGCCAATGATTTATGGTCGGCAGTCAGACTGCGAGTGCTAAGATCCGTAGTCGAAAGGGAAACAGCCCAGACCACCAGCTAAGGTCCCAAAATATATGTTAAGTGGAAAAGGATGTGGGGTTGCACAGACAACTAGGATGTTAGCTTAGAAGCAGCTATTCATTCAAAGAGTGCGTAATAGCTCACTAGTCGAGTGACCCTGCGCCGAAAATGTACCGGGGCTAAAACATATTACCGAAGCTGTGGATACCACAATGTGGTATGGTAGGAGAGCGTTCTATAGGCGATGAAGGTGTACCGTGAGGAGCGCTGGAGCGTATAGAAGTGAGAATGCCGGTATGAGTAGCGCAAGATGGGTGAGAATCCCATCCACCGTAAGACTAAGGTTTCCAGGGGAAGGCTCGTCCGCCCTGGGTTAGTCGGGACCTAAGGAGAGACCGAAAGGTGTATCCGATGGACAACAGGTTGATATTCCTGTACTAGAGTATGAAGTGATGGAGGGACGCAGTAGGC
The DNA here is from genome assembly GCF_040836615.1 of Streptococcus nasisuis. Lineage (NCBI taxonomy): Bacteria > Bacillati > Bacillota > Bacilli > Lactobacillales > Streptococcaceae > Streptococcus > Streptococcus nasisuis. The sequence continues at coordinate 22,852 of NZ_CP162268.1, forward strand.
TAACTAAAGCGGGCGATTGGAAGTGCCCGTCTAAGCAGTGAGGTGTGATATGAGTCAAATGCTTGTATCTGTAACATTGAGCTGTGATGGGGAGCGAAGTTTAGTAGCGAAGTTAGTGACGTCACACTGCCGAGAAAATCTTCTAGCGTTGTATCATACTCTACCCGTACCGCAAACCGACACAGGTAGTCGAGGCGAGTAGCCTCAGGTGAGCGAGAGAACTCTCGTTAAGGAACTCGGCAAAATGACCCCGTAACTTCGGGAGAAGGGGTGCTGTCTTAAAGGCAGCCGCAGTGAATAGGCCCAAGCAACTGTTTATCAAAAACACAGCTCTCTGCTAAATCGTAAGATGATGTATAGGGGGTGACGCCTGCCCGGTGCTGGAAGGTTAAGAGGAGGGTTTAGCGTAAGCGAAGATCTGAATTGAAGCCCCAGTAAACGGCGGCCGTAACTATAACGGTCCTAAGGTAGCGAAATTCCTTGTCGGGTAAGTTCCGACCCGCACGAAAGGCGTAATGATTTGGGCACTGTCTCAACGAGAGACTCGGTGAAATTTTAGTACCTGTGAAGATGCAGGTTACCCGCGACAGGACGGAAAGACCCCATGGAGCTTTACTGCAGTTTGATATTGAGTATCTGTACCACATGTACAGGATAGGTAGGAGCCTATGATACCGGAACGCCAGTTTCGGAGGAGGCGCTGTTGGGATACTACCCTTGTGTTATGGCTACTCTAACCCGGATAGGTTATCCCTATCGGAGACAGTGTCTGACGGGCAGTTTGACTGGGGCGGTCGCCTCCTAAAAGGTAACGGAGGCGCCCAAAGGTTCCCTCAGAATGGTTGGAAATCATTCGCAGAGTGTAAAGGTATAAGGGAGCTTGACTGCGAGAGCTACAACTCGAGCAGGGACGAAAGTCGGGCTTAGTGATCCGGTGGTTCCGTATGGAAGGGCCATCGCTCAACGGATAAAAGCTACCCTGGGGATAACAGGCTTATCTCCCCAAGAGTTCACATCGACGGGGAGGTTTGGCACCTCGATGTCGGCTCGTCGCATCCTGGGGCTGTAGTCGGTCCCAAGGGTTGGGCTGTTCGCCCATTAAAGCGGCACGCGAGCTGGGTTCAGAACGTCGTGAGACAGTTCGGTCCCTATCCGTCGCGGGCGTAGGAAATTTGAGAGGATCTGCTCCTAGTACGAGAGGACCAGAGTGGACTTACCGCTGGTGTACCAGTTGTCTCGCCAGAGGCATCGCTGGGTAGCTATGTAGGGAAGGGATAAACGCTGAAAGCATCTAAGTGTGAAACCCACCTCAAGATGAGATTTCCCATGACTTTATGTCAGTAAGAGCCCTGAGAGAAGATCAGGTAGATAGGTTGGAAGTGGAAGTGTGGCGACACATGTAGCGGACCAATACTAATCGCTCGAGGACTTATCCGAAGTAAGTAATGAGAACGTTAAGAAAAGCGTATGATTTTAGGAAATCAACGCGGAAGTCGGATAGACTTCAAGTGGATTTATCTAAATCACTAGCTTTTTAGTTCGAATACAATTACAGTAAAATTCAACGAAGTCAATATTGACAGCGTGGTTGTTTCTTGTTAGAATATAGATATTCAATTTTGAGTGGATAAAGTGAAGTAACGAGGGCGTTACGAAATCCGTAAGAAAATAGGAAACTGACGCAGAGTCTGTAGACTCTAGGAAGTTTATCTTTTTCACTAGGATTTTAGTCCGAGTACAATTCCATTCAACAGTAGTTAAGTGACGATAGCCTAGGAGATACACCTGTACCCATGCCGAACACAGCAGTTAAGCCCTAGAACGCCTGAAGTAGTTGGGGGTTGCCCCCTGTTAGATACGGTAGTCGCTTAGCGCATAGGAATCAGATGATTCCATTTGGGAGTTTAGCTCACTGGGAGAGCTGAAACGATCTAGTGATTGTTTCAGGTTGTGGATGAAGAAAGCGTAGCTTTCCACACTACAGATGCTCGACCGTTGAGTTGAATGACCAGAAGGGGAGTTTAGCTCAGCTGGGAGAGCATCTGCCTTACAAGCAGAGGGTCAGCGGTTCGATCCCGTTAACTCCCATAGGTCCCGTAGTGTAGCGGTTATCACGTCGCCCTGTCACGGCGAAGATCGCGGGTTCGATTCCCGTCGGGACCGTTTTAACATCCTGTGAATAGGCTGTTAAAAGTTTGAAATAAAACAAACGTAGTTTGTGTCATATTTTGAGACTCGTTAGCTCAGTTGGTAGAGCAATTGACTTTTAATCAATGGGTCGCTGGTTCGAGCCCAGCACGAGTCATATGCGGGTTTGGCGGAATTGGCAGACGCACCAGATTTAGGATCTGGCGCTTTCGGGCGTGGGGGTTCAAGTCCCTTAACCCGCATAAGAATAATAGTAAGCCGGCTTAGCTCAGTTGGTAGAGCATCTGATTTGTAATCAGAGGGTCGCGTGTTCAAGTCATGTAGCCGGCATTAACTGAATAGGTTGCGAACGTAGTTCAGTGGTAGAACACCACCTTGCCAAGGTGGGGGTCGCGGGTTCGAATCCCGTCGTTCGCTTTGAGAGGCCGGGGTGGCGGAACAGGCAGACGCACAGGACTTAAAATCCTGCGATGGCAACATCGTACCGGTTCGATTCCGGTCCTCGGCATGGCCGTATTATAGGAAGCACCCTTAGCTCAACTGGATAGAGTACCTGACTACGAATCAGGCGGTTAGAGGTTCGAATCCTCTAGGGTGCATGACTCGCTTAATGCTTCATTAGGGGAGCTTTATTTTTAGTGATAACGGGAAGTAGCTCAGCTTGGTAGAGTACTTGGTTTGGGACCAAGGTGTCGCAGGTTCGAATCCTGTCTTCCCGATGTTATTTTGGCGGTGTAGCTCAGCTGGCTAGAGCGTCCGGTTCATACCCGGGAGGTCGGGGGTTCGATCCCCTTCGCCGCTATTTTTATCTTGTTTGCTGGACCTTTAGCTCAGCTGGTTAGAGCTCTCGGCTCATAACCGAGCGGTCGTAGGTTCAAGTCCTACAAGGTCCATATTTATGGAGGATTACCCAAGTCCGGCTGAAGGGAACGGTCTTGAAAACCGTCAGGCGTGTAAAAGCGTGCGTGGGTTCGAATCCCACATCCTCCTTTTGGCTCGGTAGCTCAGTTGGTAGAGCAATGGATTGAAGCTCCATGTGTCGGCGGTTCGATTCCGTCTCGCGCCATTACCCAAGATCATCTTGGGCGCGTAGCTCAGATGGTTAGAGCGCACGCCTGATAAGCGTGAGGTCGGTGGTTCGATTCCACTCGTGCCCATTTCATTCGTTATTAAGGAGAATTACTCAAGAGGCTGAAGAGGACGGTTTGCTAAATCGTTAGGTCGGGTAACTGGCGCAAGGGTTCGAATCCCTTATTCTCCGTAGTAAAGAGATATCGTTAGATAATCTCTTTTTATTTTACACAAATTGGGTGACAGTCATGAATAAATTTTTTCGCTATCTCTTATACGCTCTTTCAGTTGTAATTATGTCGTTCTCTTTGCTTTTTCTTTCGACGAGGGTCAATATAGTTAACGGATTTTCAGTCGTTACTAATGGACTTTCAACTGTTCATGGGTTTGTTGGTTGGCCTTTTCAATCCTTAACGCGACAGAAGAATATTGTAGAAGACTTATTTGCCAGTTACGATGAAAATAGTGACCTTAAGTCTTCAATTATGGCACTTGGCAATGTTCAATCACAGAATGAAAGTTTGGTGAAAGAAAACGAAAACTTGAGAAAGAATCTTGCTATGAAGGAGGAGTATTCTAGCTTAGATTTTACAGCTGCTATGGTTGTTTCTCGTTCGCCAATGGCTTGGAACCAGACCCTAACGGTCGATATGGGGGAAAATGATGGAATAACCTTAAACAGCTTGGTATTGTCAAATAATGGTTTGATTGGTTTTGTTTCAGATATGACGTCGACTAGTTCAGTAGTTTCCTTGTTTACGAATGACTCTTTTGAGTTAAAAGTGCCCGTCAAGATTATTCTGGGATCTGACTCGGTTTATGGTATTCTATCTGGTTATGATGTTGAATCAAATAGCTTTATCATTTCGCAGTTGAATGAAGAAAGGGAGATAAAGGTAGGGAGTCAGGTTGTGACTAGCGATTTTGGTGGAACTGTGCCGGCAAATCTGCCAGTGGGGAAGGTTCAGTCTGTGCAGGAAAATGCAAGTAGCAGTGAAAAGTCTGTATTTGTCTCACCTGCGGCTGATTTTTCCAATCTATATTCGGTGTTAATGGTTGGTAAATAATATGAGAAATAAATGGTTTCCTATTCTACTCCTAAGTTTATCTGTGCTGATTTTTCTATTGGATGGGCAACTAGCCCTCTTGTATACAAATTTTTTACCGGGATTTTTATCAGCGAGTTCCTATCTTCTTTTTTTCTATGCCTTGTATGTTAGTTTGCAATGTCGATTTTCTCAGACAGTTCTTCCAGTGGCCATTTTAGGTTTTCTTTTTGATATTTATTACTTAGATCTTATTGGTGTAGCTACGGTATTATTCCCAGTTCTCTTGTATTTCGTTTATTATTTTAGTGATAAGTTACCTTGGAAATTTGGGACCTTGCTTATGATACAGTTTGTCATGATTTTCTTTTTTGAAATGATTGGCTTTCTTTTGGCACGAGTATTTAGCTTATCTCATCTGTCTATTTTCATTTTTCTCTTCTATCATTTACTTCCAACTCTGATTATCAATACTCTGATTTTTATTTTTATTTATCCATGGCTAGGCCGATTTTTTGCCATCACAGTTAAGACATAAAAGTGTAATAAACGCGTAATATTAGGGCGCATTTTTTGTGATAGAATAATAGAAGTCAGAAAGTATAGAGGAGTATCTTGCAATATGAAGAAACAAGTAATTGCTACACTATTTTTGAGCACAATCGTTCTTTCTCAAGTAGGTAATGTAGCGACAATCAGTGCAAATGATACTGATAGTAAAATTGCAGCTCAAGATGAGAAAATAAATTCAATTGCCGCTCAACAAGCTTCAGCACAAGCAGAGGTTGAAGCACTTCAAGGAAAAGTTAATGCCATCTATGCAGAACAGGATGCATTGAACGCAGAAAATGAACGGTTAGAAGAAGAATCTGCTCAATTGAGCGCTGAAATTGAGCGCCTGTCTGCGGATATTGTTTCACGTGATGGTGTCTTAAAAGAGCAAGCTCGTAGTGCTCAAGTAAATGGTTCTGCAACTAGCTATATCAATACTGTATTGGATTCAAAATCGCTCGTTGATGCAGTATCTCGTGTTAACGCTATGCGTGAAATTGTTTCGGCAAACAAACGTATGTTGGAACAACAAAAATTAGATAAAGAAGCTATTGAAGAAAAACAAATCGCTAACCAAGAAGCGATTAACGTTGTATATGCTAACAAGCAAAAATTAGAAGATACAGCGGTTGAGTTGAAAACACAAGAAGCATCTTTGAAAGCAGCTCAATTGAACTTGGCTGCTGAAAAAGCAACTGCTGAAAATGAAAAAGCATCTTTGCTTGCTCAAAAAGCAGCTGCTGAAGAAGCAGCGCGTAAGGCGGCTGAAGAGCAAGCAGCTTATCAGGCTCGTCAAGCTGAGCTTGCGGCTAAACAAAGACAGGCTGTAGCGCCAGTTATTTCTAATACTGTTGCAGCTGCCACACCAGCTCCTGCGACAGAGACGCCAGCTCAAGCACAGGCAGCTACACCGGCTCCTGCTCCAGCAGTTGCGGCAGCTACACCGGCTGCTGAAGCGACAACGGTTGCCACACCAGTTGTTACTTACTCTGCAGGTAATACTTATCCTGTAGGTGAATGTACATGGGGTGTTAAACAGCTTGCTCCTTGGGTAGGAAACTACTGGGGTAATGGTGGTCAATGGCTTGGTTCTGCAGCGGCAGCTGGTTTCAGAACTGGTTCGACACCACAAGTTGGCGCAGTTGCAGTATGGACCAATTCTTACTATGGTCACGTTGCAGTAGTAACGGCTGTAAATGGATCTGAAATTCAGGTAATGGAATCAAACGTTAACGGTAATCGTTATATAGGTAATTTCCGTGGCTGGTTTAATGCTAGCTCCTCAGGAATTGCTGCCTACATTTATCCAAATTAAAATTTCATAGGACGTCTATTGGAGGCGTTCTATTTTTATTTGAAAAATGGAGAAAAAAGGTTTAAAATAGATAAGTAGAAATTTTTAGGAGGCAGTCATGGCGTTTTCTGACTTAATGTTGTTTGCTTTATCATCCAATCAAAAGCTTGCAGCTGAAGTAGCAAAAGAAATGGGAATTCCCTTAGGGAAGTCAAGTGTTCGTCAATTTTCTGATGGTGAAATCCAGGTAAATATCGAAGAATCGATTCGTGGTAGCCATGTGTACATCCTTCAATCAACAAGTTCTCCTGTAAATGATAACTTGATGGAGATTTTAATTATGGTAGATGCCTTGAAGAGGGCCTCTGCTGAGTCAGTTAACGTTGTGATGCCATACTATGGTTATGCACGCCAGGACCGTAAGGCTCGTTCTCGTGAGCCAATTACGTCAAAACTAGTAGCTAATATGTTAGAGACCGCAGGTGTAAATCGTCTCTTGACCATTGACCTCCATGCGGCACAAATTCAAGGTTTCTTTGATATTCCGGTCGACCATTTGATGGGTGCGCCTTTGATTGCAGATTATTTTGAGCGTCGTGGCATGATGGGAGATGGTTATGTAGTTGTATCTCCAGACCATGGTGGTGTGACGCGTGCACGGAAGTTGGCTCAATTCTTGAAAACACCGATTGCCATTATTGATAAGCGCCGTAGTGTCGATAAGATGAATACTTCTGAGGTTATGAATATCATCGGTGATATTAAGGGCAAGACCTGTATCTTGATTGATGATATGATTGATACGGCAGGAACAATTTGCCATGCGGCAGATGCTCTGGCCGAAGCTGGTGCAACAGCTGTCTATGCATCTTGTACCCACCCTGTCTTGTCTGGACCTGCTATGGATAATATCAGTAAGTCAGCCATAGAGAAACTGGTTGTCTTGGATACCATTGAGATTCCACAAGACCGTTTGATTGATAAGATTGAGCAGATTTCTATAGCGCATTTGTTGGCGGAAGCGATTATTCGTATCCATGAAAAACGTCCGCTGTCACCGCTGTTTGAATCACATAAAAGATAATGAGGGTAAAGGGGAGCGCAAGCTTCTCTTCTTTTTCTGTTCATTCTGCTGGAAATGTATTATAATAAACCTATATCTTTTTGAGGTGAATGTATGAATTTATTAGATCGTTTTAATAAAAATCTCAATCGAATTGAAGTGTCTATGATTCGTCAGTTTGATCAGTCGATTTCTCATATTCCTGGAGTTTTGAAATTAACGCTGGGCGAGCCTGATTTTACGACGCCAGACCATGTCAAGGAAGCGGCCAAGGCGGCCATTGATGACAACAAGAGTTATTATACTGGTATGGCAGGTCTTTTGGAATTGCGTCAGGCGGCAGCGGAATTTGTATTTGAAAAGTACAATCTGTCCTACAATCCAGAAACAGAAATCCTGTCAACTATTGGAGCGACAGAGGCTTTGTCGGCTAGCTTGGTGGCTATCTTAGAAGCTGGAGATACGGTGCTCTTGCCTGCGCCAGCGTATCCTGGTTATGAGCCGATTGTTAATATGGTCGGGGCAGATATTGTGGAAATTGATACGACGGCCAATGATTTTGTATTGACACCAGAGATGCTGGAACAAGCCATTATCGAGCAGGGAGACAAGCTCAAGGCGGTCATTCTCAACTATCCTGCTAATCCGACTGGTGTGACCTATTCACGTGAACAGATTGCGGCCTTTGCGGACGTTTTGCGCAAATACCCAATCTTTGTCTTGTCTGATGAGGTTTATGCTGAATTGACCTACACAGGTCAGCCTCATACGTCGATTGCAGAGTTTTTGCCTGAGCAGACCATTCTCATTCAAGGTCTGTCCAAATCCCATGCTATGACGGGATGGCGGATTGGTTTAATCATGAGTCAGGCGCCTATTATTGCGCAGATTATCAAGAGCCACCAGTACTTGGTGACAGCGGCATCGACAGCTATGCAGTACGGTGCGGTTGAGGCTTTGAAAAATGGTAAGGATGATGCTCTACCGATGCGGGCGGAGTACATCAAGCGTCGGGATTATATTATCGAGAAGATGACGGAGTTGGGCTTTAAGATTATCAAGCCAGACGGCGCCTTTTACATTTTTGCGAAAATTCCTGCGGGCTATAGTCAAGATTCCTTTAGCTTCTTACAGGAATTTGCCCAGAAAAAGGCGGTGGCCTTTATTCCGGGTGCGGCTTTCGGTCAATATGGTGAGGGCTATGTGCGGATTTCCTATGCAGCCAGCATGGAGTCTATCCAAACAGCCATGGTCCGTCTAAAAGAGTTTTTAGAAGAAAATGGAGCGAATTGAGACAAGGGGATTAGTCCTTTATAATCGCAATTACCGAGAAGACGACAAGTTGGTCAAGATTTTTACGGAACAGGCTGGCAAGCGGATGTTTTTCGTGAAACATGCCTCTAAGTCCAAGCTGGTTGCGGCTATTCAGCCCTTGACCTATGCGGATTTTATTGTCAAAATCAATGAAGAGGGTCTGTGCTACATCGAGGATTTTCATCAGGTCCAGCCCTTCAAGGAAATCAATGGGGATATTTTCAAGCTCAGCTACGCAACTTATTTGATGGCCTTGGCGGATGCTGCCTTGCAGGATAGGGTTCATGATGCGCCGCTCTTTGCCTTTTTGGTTAAGACTTTGGATTTGATGGAATCGGGCTTGGACTATGAGATTTTGACCAATATTTTTGAAATTCAACTGCTGGAGCGGTTTGGAATTGGGCTTAATTTTCACGAGTGTGCTTTTTGTCACCGAGTTGGCCTGCCTTTTGACTATTCCTATCAATACAGTGGCGTTCTCTGTCCGCAACATTACCATAAGGATGAACGAAGGGCTCATCTGGACCCCAATGTGCCCTACTTGCTGGACCAATTTCAGGCCATTTCTTTTGATGATTTAGAAACCATTTCGATCAAGCCGGACATGAAACGGAAGTTGCGGCTCTTTATAGACCAGCTCTATGAGGAATATGTCGGTATTCACTTGAAGTCCAAGAAATTTATCGATGATTTGTCGTCTTGGGGGCAGATTATGAAGCCAGAAGAATAAATATAGTCTTCTAGTCTATCTTTTACATGCATCTTGACTAATTTCAGCGTTGTATATGATTCGTTGCTTCGTATCAAAAGTAAACCAATAAAACGATAGAAACAGCCTTCTCAGTGGAGAGGGCTGTTTTGTAGGTATTCCCTTAATTCTGTTTGGGCTTGGTGTGGTGTCAGGACAGCTAGGAAGGACAGATGGCTTCGGAAGCAGACTTGGTAGTCAGGCTCTTCATCAATCAAGATGAGCTGTCCAGTGTCATCTCGCTGGCGAATGGTTTTTGCTACCTTCATTCCATCCCAGAATATGTTTTGAGGGGTATTTATGATAAAATAGTAGTTAATTTGATGGGCGACGGGAAAATCTTCTTTGTGTTTGACTTGGAAGGGTCGCCCCAGTTGGTTTAAAATCCTTTCTATCGTATTTGGATAGAAGAATGGTTTTAGGATATAGATCATGTAGGCTTCTTTCCTTTCTTTGATATATCTTAGTATAGGAGATTTTAGAGAAAATGGGGTGGAGCTGTCATGAACAGTCTTTATTTTGTCATGAATGGGGGATGAGATGTTACGGATTTTTATCTTGGAAGATGATTTTATACAACAAGCTAGGTTGGAGCAGGCGATTGAGGAAGCTGTAAAAACGAGTGACGTTGCCTATAAGACCTTAGAAGTGTTTGGTAAACCTCAGCAGTTATTAGAGGCTGTGACAGAGACTGGAAATCATCAGCTCTTTTTCCTAGATATTGAGATTAGAGGTGAGGAGAAGAAAGGGATGGAGATAGCACGGGAGATAAGGGCGCGTGATCCGCATGCTGTGATTGTTTTTGTGACGACGCATTCGGAATTTATGCCTTTGACCTATAAATACCGTGTGTCAGCTCTTGATTTTATTGATAAGGGGTTGGATGAGCCTGCCTTTAAAGAAGCGGTGGCAGATGTTCTCCAACATGCTTATAGTCATATTAGTCAGACTGTGAGCGATGATGCTTTTGTTTTCAAGAGTGAGTTTTCTCAGATTCAGGTGTCGTTTTCAGATATTTTGTATTTTGAAACTTCTTCAACGCCTCATAAGGTCGTCTTGACAACCAAGTCAGGTCATACGGAGTTTTATGGCAAGGTGTCAGATATTGCAAAAACGGATGAACGTTTGTACCAGAGCCATCGGGCTTATGTGGTCAATCCAGCTAATATTCTTCGTGTGGATGCTGTGGAGCGGATGGTTTATTTTGAACAGGAGGAATCTTGCTTGGTCTCTCGAATGAAACTGAAAGGTTTGCTAGAGAGGGTTGGGAAATGATGGCTATTGGTTTAGTATTTCTAGTATCCTTCATCGACTGGTTTATCAAGCTTGGAGTTTTTAATCAGTTGAGTCAACTGAGCTTGAAATGGTGGCGATTGTTTGTTTTCTCAGGTCTATTCTCGGGATTATTCCTCCTTTTTCCAGACAGTGTTCCTTACCTTGAACCCTTTTATTTCTTGGTCTATCTTTTGATATTTCAACGGTCTTGGACTTGGTCTCAATCCTTGTTCTACGGTTTGGTACCTTTTGTCTTAGTTGATTTATTTCAGCGAACCTTTGGGATTTACCAGCTTAAGTGGACAACCTTTCAACTATGGCAGACACATATGGAATGGCTTGATATTCTCTTTGTGGTAGTGGTCCTTTTGCTCTTTATTCCTTTTTATCGGACCTTTATCCGTTTGCTGGGAATTGATTTTCAGCACATGAAGAAGGTCTTTGCCTATCCTAAGTTTAAAAAGAGTCTCAAGAACCTAATTTATTCTATGCTCTTCTATATTCTTGTGGTGCATACGTTGCTTGTTTTTGGACAGTCAGTAGGAGAAATGAGTTTTTCGGTGTCGCTTGGTATTGGCGATAGCCTAGTTGTTCTGGATTTTATCAAGATTTATTTTGCTTACTTTATTGGGAGTCTCTTTTTCCTCAATGCCAAGTTAAAAGAGCAGTTGACTGAGGAATTGCAGGAAGCAAAGGATGCTCAATTATCTTCTTTGGAAGACTACAGTCAGCATGTGGAAAGCCTGTATAAGGACATCAGGAGTTTTCGACATGACTATACCAATATTCTAGTCAGTCTGAATGAAGCTATCAAGCAGGAAGATGTCAGTGAAATCAAGGCTATCTATCAAACGGTTTTAGCAGGGACAGACCAGAAATTGTATCAAGATGCCTATGATATTGGAAATCTAGCACATCTGGATAATACTGCGATGAAAAGTATTTTATCTGCTAAGCTGATGGAAGCTCAAAGTCGGGGGATTCAGCTGACCGTTGAGATAGAAGAAGTTAGCACCGCTCCAGTAGGAATCGAATTGCTGGATATGGTGACCATCTTATCAATCTTTTTAGACAATGCCATAGAGGCAGCCAGTTTGTCAGCTGAGGAGAGTCTGCTTGTGGCCTATTTTGAAGACCAAGGTGAAAAAATCCTTATCATCGAAAATAGTACAGTGGAAGAACGGCTTCAAACAAAATCTATCTTTTCTTATGGAAAATCCAGTAAGGGAGAAGGGCGAGGGATTGGTTTGGCCAATGTGCAGAAAATCCTGTCACACTATCCATCTATTAGACTGGTGACGACTAGTCAGGCTTTTCGATTCCGTCAAGAACTACATGTGCCACATACGGTTAAAACATAATATTTACCGTTCATGACAAATAAACGACCATTCATTAGAGTGGTCATTTTTTATTGCTCTTTTGGTTTATACTCTTCTTGTAATACAAATCAATACTCTTCGAAAATCAAAATCAGGCGTTGTTGACTTGATTTGATGACTGAAAAGCTCCAGTGGAGGTTTTCAGCCTGTTACTTGAAAATATGAAAAGTAACAGAGTTCTATCTGCGCCATATAGACACGAACGATGTTCGCTCTATTTCCAACCTCCAAAGGTTCCCCAAACCTTTGGAGCTAGCCTGAATTTGATTTTCATTGAGTAGTAGTCCTAAGGAGTTAAATTATGAATCTGTTTCCTTCAGTATTTCAATCCGTTTTTAAAAGACGTGATGTGAATATTCTTTTAGCATTTGCCTTCTTGCCCTTGCTAGTATCTAGCTTGGCTGGTATAGGAGCTCAAATCAACACAGATGTGGCAAGTAGTTGGCTTTCCTTTATCGTGTCGGCTTTGGAGTTGCAATTCCAGTTGGTCTTACCTGCCTTAATCATGGGTTTTATCGTATCGTCGGTCTTTCGTGATGAGATTGGTTCAGGAATCCTGTTTCTTTACAAGGATATCAAGAAATCCAGCATTCTTCATGCCAAGTTGCTCAGTCTCTTTACTGTCTATACGATTTACTTCTTTGGGACGGTTCTTATCGCTAGCCTGACTTATGTTGTTACCATTGCTCCCCAGTATGGTTTCCACTGGCTTCCTGCTCATCAAGCTGCCTATAGTTGGCTTTATATCCTGACGATGATTGGCTTAAATCTGATTTTGCTTAGTCTGGTAGCGGCAGTATCTATCAAGCGAACAACCATAATGGCTGTCTTGACTGGGGTACTTTTTAACCTTTTTGCTCAAATCGCTCCACTTTTAAATGGTTTTCGCTATACTTTCCCACAGACCTATGCGACCAAACTGGCTGGACAGTTTCCATTTGGACTTGCTCTTGCCATTAGTCTAGGTTTGATCCTGTTATATTTTGGATTGGCTTATCGTTCGGCACGCAAGAATTTTGAAAAAATTGAATATTAAAAGATACCTAAGAAAGAGAGAATAACAATGCTTACAATCAAGAACCTATCAAAACAATTTGCTGGAAATGACTTTTACTCATTAAAAGATGTGAGTTTGGAAATTAAAAAAGGTGAAATCGTCGGCCTTATCGGTAAAAATGGTGCTGGGAAATCGACCTTGATGAAATTAATGGCTAAATCCCTCAAGCCGACAACAGGAAGCATTACCTATAATGGTGTGGATATTCATACGGCAGATAACTTGCTCAAGGATTTTGGGATTATGATTGACCCTGTTTTCTATCCAGAGATGTCGGTTATTGATAATTTGAAGTTTTACCTGACCTTGCATGGTAGAACAGAGATGTTTCCAAATATTGAAAAGACTCTCAAGCTCTTAGACTTGTGGGAGGCGCGCAACCGTAAACCAAAAGGGTTCTCATTTGGTATGAAACAGCGGACAGCTTTGGCTATTGCGATGGTAGCAGAGCCAGACTTCCTTATCTTAGATGAGCCTTTCGTGGGCTTGGACCCTGTCGGTGTCCAACAGTTGATTGATATTCTAAAATCTTGGTCACAGGAACGCAATATCTCTATGCTGATTTCCAGTCACCAGCTTGGCGAGTTGGAAGCTCTCTGTGAGCGTTATGTCTATATCGAAAAAGGTCAGTTGGCAGATGAGTTTGCTGGGCAGTCAGCTCCGAGTGTCTTGGTAGAGGTCAATAGCAGAGCAGATAAGGAAGCTCTCTCAGCCTATCTGACAGAGGCAATCACTCTGGATGGGGATATCCTAGAGATTTCCACTCAGGCAAGCAGTGGAGAACTCAATGCTGTCCTAGCCTACCTAGCTAGTCAAAACTTGATCAGCAAGCTTCATGTAAAAGAAAACCACTTGAAAGAAATCTTTAGTCGAGGTGAATAGTATGTTAGCAATTTTTAAACCTGTTTTTGCCAGTGTTTGGAAGAGGAAGGAAACCAAGATTTTCCTTGCCTTTGCCTTCCTCTTTCCGACCCTTTTTCTGGCTTCAACCTTTTTACCAAAAGCTTCCAACTTTATGGTGCCAAGTGTGAGCGGTGGCTATCTTTTCTCATTTGTTACTCTAACTGGTATAATGTTTAAATCTGCTAGTGACTTTGTTCTCCCGATTTTAGCCCTTTTCTATCTGACCTATACGGTCTTTAAGGGTGAGGCGGATAGCCATACCATGTTTCTCTATAAGGACATCAAGCGTCAGGACATCTTTTGGGCCAAGGTCTTGAGTCTGGTGACGATTGTCCTTATTTATACAGGAATCTTCCTATTGGTGATGGTGGTATATTACTATACTCGTATTGGTTATTTGGATTATGTTACCTTGACCTTCTGGGATCATCTGGCGGATGAAAATGCAGGGTTTGCTCAAAGGATCCTTGGCGGTATGCTAGATATGTTTGTCTGTATCTTGCTGGCTGCTTGTGTTTCCTTGTACTCAGGGGTCGGAGCGACTATGGCAGTTGCCTTTGGTTACTCACTTGGGTCAAGTATTTTAGCAGTATTTGGTTTGGCTAGTTTCTTTCCAACTGGTAACATTAATGTCTTGTATGAAGGAGCAAGCCTGTTTTCAACATTAGGAACATCTGTTTTGGTTACTTTGGTTTATTCGACGGTATTAGCCTATCTGACATTGAAGTGTTTTAAAAAGATGGAGTTTTAAGGTGCTATGCCCTTTCTAGTGATTAGAGAGGGTATTTGTTTTGCTCTGCTATTTCAATAATAGGAAAAAAGCTGAAATCGTGCTATAATATCCCTAAGACTAAAGTGAAGGAACTAGATAAATGAAACGTATTGCAGTAGATGCTATGGGTGGGGACCATGCCCCTCAGGCGGTCATTGAAGGGGTTAATCAGGCCCTCAAGGAATTTTCGGATATTGAAATTCAGCTCTATGGGGATGAGGCTAAAATCAAGCCCTATTTGACAGCGTCGGAGCGAGTGACCATTATCCATACGGATGAGAAAATCAATTCGGATGATGAACCAGTTCGAGCTATTCGTCGCAAGAAAAACTCTTCTATGGTTTTGGCGACTCAGGCTGTTAAGGATGGGCAGGCGGATGCAGTGCTATCAGCTGGAAATACGGGGGCTCTTCTGGCGGCAGGTGTCTTTGTTGTCGGTCGCATTAAGAATATTGATCGTCCCGGACTCATGTCCACTCTGCCGACTATGGATGGCAAGGGCTTTGATATGATGGATTTGGGGGCCAATGCAGAAAATACAGCCCACCACCTCTATCAGTATGGGATTATGGGCTCCTTCTACGCAGAGCATGTGCGTGGGGTCAAGAATCCGCGCGTGGCTCTCTTGAACAATGGTACGGAGGAAACAAAGGGAACACCTGTGCATCAAGAGGCTTTTGCTCTTCTCAGTCAGGAACCGTCTATCAACTTTATCGGCAATGTGGAGGCGCGTGAGTTGCTCAACGGCGTTGCTAATGTGGTTGTAACCGATGGTTTCACGGGAAACGCTGTGTTGAAAACAGTTGAAGGAACGGCTAAGTCTATCGTCGGTCAGTTGACAGGTGCTATCAAATCAGGTAGTTTCCTAGCCAAAATCGGTGGTCTCTTGCTCAAACCGACCTTGAAGAAGGCTCTAGGAGCCTTGGATTACAAGACAGCAGGCGGTGCGGTCTTATTGGGACTCAAAGCTCCGGTTATTAAGGCACACGGGTCTAGCGATGCAACAGCTATTTTCTATACGATAAAGCAGGTTCGTCAAATTTTGGATGCGAATATAGTAGAAAAATCTGTAGCTAAATTTTCACCAGTGGAGGACAATCATGACTAGGGAGCAAGTTTATCAGAAGATTGTGGAGATGATTCAAGAGGAGAAGGGAGAGGACTTTCTTGTCCATCCTGATTCTTCCTTGATGGACAATATTGCCCAAGATTCGGTTGAGGTTATGGAATTTGTTCTTAATTTGGAAGATGAATTTGGTGTCGATGTGCCGGATGCTGCCATTGAGCGATTCGAGACTTTGGCTGATATAGCAGATTTTATTTATGATGAAAAACAAAAACGTTCGTAGTTTACGAGCGTTTTTCTTTATTTTTTGTAAATGATTAGGTTATGTTTTGAATTAACGAATATTATCTGATAAGATAGAGTAATAGACTAGTATATCTTATGAAAGGCGAACATTCTCATGAAAACAGACCTTATCTATTCAGGAAAAGCTAAGGATATTTACGCAACGACGGATGACCAGCAAATTGTGGCGGTTTACAAGGATCAGGCAACGGCTTTTAATGGTGGGAAGAAAGAAGAGGTAGTTGGCAAGGGGCGACTCAACAATCTGATTTCTTCCTTGATTTTTGAAAAGATGGAGGCTGCAGGAATTGCAACCCACTTTATCAAGCGCCTGTCTGATACCGAGCAGCTCAATAAAAAGGTGGACATTATTCCGCTGGAAGTGGTCTTGCGCAATATCACGGCTGGTTCTTTTTCCAAACGCTTTGGGGTGGAAGAAGGGATCGAACTTGCGACGCCGATTGTGGAATTTTACTATAAAAACGATGACTTAGATGATCCTTTTATCAATGACGAGCACGTTGCTTTTCTGGATTTGGCAAGTACGGAAGACCTTGCCTATATCAAGACAGAAACGCGGAAAATCAATGATTTATTGAAGGATTTGTTTTCTCAGATTGGTCTGCGCTTAGTCGATTTTAAACTGGAATTTGGCTATGACAAGGATGGTCATATTCTATTGGCGGATGAATTTTCGCCGGACAATTGCCGTCTGTGGGATGCGGAGGGCAATCATCTGGACAAGGATGTTTTCCGGAGAAATCTTGGGTCTCTAACGGATGTCTATGAGTTGGTATTGGCAAAATTGCAGGAAGTGAAATAGGGGATTGGTAGCTTAGATATGGCGAAACGGATTTTTGTTGAGAAGAAGGCAGATTTTCAGATTAAGGCGGAGGTTTTGCTCAAGGAATTAGTCCACAATTTGCAGTTGAACAGTCTGTCTAGTCTGCGTTTGGTGCAGGTTTACGATGTCTTTGGCTTGGAGGAAGGCTTGTTTGAGCAGGCAGTCAAGCATATTTTTACTGAGCAGGTGACGGATAAGGTCTTGACCGAGCAAGATTTGGCGCTGGATCAGGCTGTTTCTTTTGCGATTGAGGCCTTGCCGGGACAATTTGACCAGCGAGCAGCGAGTGCCCAGGAAGCTCTCTTGCTCTTGGGCAGCCGTCAGGATGTTCGTGTCAATACAGGTCAGCTTTACATTTTGAATGCTGATGTGACAGAGGCAGACTTAACTGCGATTAAGAAATATTTGCTCAACCCAGTTGATTCTCGCTTCAAGGATATGGATGCGCCTCTCTTGGCTCAGGAATTTTCTGTATCTGATGCGACAATTCCGACCTTGGACTTTTTTGAAACCTATACGGAAGCAGATTTTGCGGCCTACAAGCGAGAAGTTGGTTTAGCAATGGAAGTGGCAGACTTGCTCTTCATTCAGGACTATTTCAAATCCATCGGACGTGTGCCGACCGAGACAGAACTCAAGGTATTGGATACTTACTGGTCTGACCACTGCCGTCATACGACTTTCGAGACTGAATTGCGTACTATTGATTTTTCAGCGTCACAATTCCAAAAGCAATTGCAGGCAACCTATGACAAATACTTGGTTATGCGAGAGGAATTAGGGCGGTCTGATAAGCCACAAACCCTCATGGACATGGCAACCATTTTCGGTCGCTACGAGCGTGCCAATGGTCGCTTGGATGATATGGAAGTATCGGACGAAATCAATGCCTGCTCGGTTGAGATTGAAGTGGATGTGGACGGTGTCAAAGAGCCTTGGTTACTCATGTTTAAGAACGAAACTCACAACCATCCGACGGAAATTGAACCCTTTGGTGGTGCTGCGACCTGTATCGGTGGTGCCATCCGTGACCCGCTTTCTGGTCGTTCATACGTCTATCAGGCCATGCGGATTTCAGGTGCGGGTGATATTACACAGCCTCTGTCTGAGACGCGAGAGGGCAAGTTACCGCAGCAAATCATTTCGAAAACGGCTGCACACGGTTATTCTTCTTACGGCAACCAGATTGGTCTGGCAACGACCTATGTCCGTGAGTATTTCCATCCAGGATTTGTAGCCAAACGGATGGAATTGGGAGCAGTTGTCGGTGCGGCTCCTAAGGAAAATGTAGTCCGTGAGAAACCTGTTGCAGGAGATGTGGTCATCTTGCTAGGCGGTAAGACTGGTCGTGACGGCATTGGTGGTGCAACAGGATCATCCAAGGTTCAGACGGTTGAGTCCGTTGAAACAGCTGGTGCAGAAGTTCAAAAAGGAAATGCCATCGAAGAGCGCAAAATCCAGCGCCTCTTCCGCAATGGCGATGTAACGCGTCTAATCAAGAAGTCCAACGACTTCGGTGCAGGCGGTGTCTGTGTTGCTATCGGCGAATTGGCAGATGGTCTGGAAATTGATTTGGACAAGGTACCCCTCAAATATGCCGGTCTCAATGGGACTGAAATTGCGATTTCTGAATCGCAAGAGCGCATGGCAGTTGTTGTCCGTCCTCAAGATGTGGAAACCTTCATCGCAGCCTGTGCGACAGAAAATATTCATGCGGTGGTTGTGGCAACAGTCACTGAGAAGGCCAACTTGGTGATGACTTGGAATGGTCAGCGGATTGTCGATATTGAACGAGCTTTCCTAGATACTAACGGTGTGCGCGTGGTGGTTGATGCCAAGGTCCTTGACAAGCCTGTTAACCTTCCAGAAAACCGTCAAACCTCTATAGAAACCCTAGCATCAGATGTGAAAGTTGTCCTGTCAGACCTCAATCATACCAGTCAAAAAGGGCTACAGACTATTTTCGACTCTTCTGTTGGTCGGTCAACAGTCAACCATCCACTCGGTGGTCGTCATCAGTTGACGCCTACAGAGGCTTCTGTCCAAAAAATACCGGTACAGAATGGGATCACTAGCACAGCATCTGTCATGGCCCAAGGCTATCATCCTTATTTAGCGGAGTGGTCGCCTTATCATGGGGCTGCCTATGCTGTTATTGAAGCGACAGCTCGCTTGGTTGCGGCAGGTGCCAACTGGTCCAAGGCTCGTTTCTCTTATCAGGAGTATTTTGAGCGGATGGATAAGCAGGCGGAGCGCTTTGGTCAGCCAGTAGCAGCTCTTCTGGGCTCCATTGAGGCGCAGATCCAGCTCGGTCTACCATCTATTGGGGGCAAGGACTCCATGTCAGGAACCTTCGAGGAGTTGACGGTTCCGCCAACCTTGGTTGCGTTTGGGGTAACGACTGCGGATAGTCGCAAGGTTCTCTCACCTGAGTTTAAGGCAGCAGGCCAGTACATTTATTATCTGCCTGGTCAAGCCTTATCAGCAGACATTGATTTTGACTTGGTCAAGTCTAATTTTGAGACTTTTGAAAAATGGCAGAGCCAGTATTCAATTACGGCTGCTAGCGCCGTCAAGTACGGTGGTGTCTTAGAAAATCTGGCTCTGATGACCTTTGGAAATCATATCGGTGCCGCTGTCCAATTAGATCAAGTTGACACTAGTTTGACAGGTCAGTTGGGTGGATTTGTCTTTACTTCAGCAGAAGAAATTGACGGAGCCCTGAAAATCGGTCAAACGACAGCCGACTTTACATTGGTTGTCAATGGTGTCAACTTATCAGGAGCAGAATTGCAAGCGGCTTTTGAAGGGACATTAGAAGAAGTCTATCCAACAACATTTGATCAAGCAAGTGACTTGCAGGAAGTTCCAGCCATTGCCTCAGAAGCAGTTATCAGGGCCACAGAAAAAGTTGATCAACCATTGGTTTACATTCCAGTATTCCCGGGAACTAACTCGGAATATGACTCGGCCAAGGCTTTTGAACAGTCTGGTGCTAAGGTCAAATTGGTTCCTTTCGTAACGCTGGATGCGGCAAGTATTGAGCAGTCGGTTGACAACATGGTTGACAACATTGACAAAGCAAATATTATCTTCTTTGCTGGTGGATTTTCTGCGGCAGATGAGCCAGACGGATCAGCTAAGTTTATCGTGACCATTTTGCGCAATGCCAAGGTTCGTTCTGCTATTGACAGCTTTATCGAAAAGGGCGGCCTGATCATCGGTATTTGTAATGGTTTCCAAGCACTTGTCAAATCTGGACTCTTACCATACGGAAACTTTGAAGAGGCAAATGAAACCAGTCCAACCCTCTTTTACAATGATGCCAATCAGCACGTTGCTAAGATGGTGGAGACGCGGATTGCCAATGTCAATTCACCGTGGTTGGCAGGTGTGCAGGTCGGAGATATTCATGCTATTCCGGTATCGCATGGCGAAGGGAAATTTGTCGTGACAGATGAGGAATTTGCAATCTTGCGTGACAATGGACAAATTTTCAGTCAGTATGTGGACTTTGACGGTCAACCTTCCATGGATAGTCGTTACAATCCGAATGGCTCTAGCCATGCTATCGAGGGAATCACAAGCAAGAACGGTCAAATTATCGGAAAAATGGGACACTCCGAACGCTATGAGGATGGGCTTTTCCAAAATATTCCTGGTAAGAAAGATCAAGGTCTCTTCGCAGCAGCGGTAAGCTATTTTACTGGAAAATAATTAGGGAAATACGATGAACGAAGTAAAATCACTTAATGAAGAATGTGGCGTTTTTGGTATCTGGGGACACCCTCAAGCAGCCCAAGTCACCTATTTTGGTCTCCACAGTTTGCAGCACCGTGGGCAAGAAGGTGCTGGGATTGTCTCTAATGATGCCGGTAAGCTCCATGGCCATCGTGCGACGGGGCTCCTGTCGGAGGTTTTCAAAAATCAGGCTGATTTGGACCGATTGAAAGGGAGCGCAGCTATTGGTCATGTCCGCTATGCCACAGCTGGATCGGCGGATATTCGCAACATCCAGCCCTTCCTTTATAAATTTCATGATGGGGAATTTGGTCTTTGCCATAATGGCAACCTGACAAACGCTATTTCTCTCAAGAAAAAGCTGGAAGAGCAAGGAGCTATTTTCAATGCCTCATCGGACACTGAAATCCTCATGCATCTGATCCGTCGTAGTCACAATCCTAGCTTTATGGGCAAGGTCAAGGAGGCCTTGAGCATTGTCAAAGGTGGATTTGCCTATCTCTTGATGACGGAGGACAAGCTGATTGCGGCACTGGATCCAAATGGTTTTCGTCCCCTGTCTATAGGGAAGATGAAAAATGGTGCCTGGGTCATTGCTAGCGAAACCTGTGCCTTTGAAGTGGTTGGTGCTGAGTGGGTACGCGATGTGGAGCCTGGGGAAATTGTCATTGTGGACGATACAGGCATTCATTATGATTGCTATACAGATGATACCCAGTTGGCTATCTGCTCTATGGAATATGTCTATTTTGCTCGTCCCGACTCGACCATTCATGGGGTCAATATTCACACGGCACGTAAAAACATGGGCAAACGCTTGGCGCAGGAATTTCAACATGAGGTCGATATTGTGGTCGGCGTGCCAAACTCTTCTCTCAGCGCAGCCATGGGCTTTGCCGAAGAATCAGGCTTGCCAAACGAGATGGGGCTGGTAAAAAATCAGTACACCCAGCGGACCTTTATCCAGCCGACGCAGGAATTGCGTGAGCAGGGTGTGCGCATGAAGTTGTCTGCCGTTTCTGGTGTGGTCAAGGGCAAGCGCGTGGTCATGATTGATGATTCGATTGTTCGTGGAACGACCAGCCGTCGGATTGTTCAGCTCTTGCGAGAGGCAGGGGCAGCGGAAGTCCATGTGGCGATTGGTAGCCCAGAACTCAAGTATCCATGTTTTTATGGCATTGATATTCAGACCCGTCGGGAACTGATTTCGGCTAACCATAGTGCTGAGGAAGTGTGTGAGATTATCGGGGCTGACAGCCTGACCTACCTTTCCTTGGATGGGATGATTGAGGCTATTGGATTGGACACGGATGCGCCAAATGGTGGTCTGTGTGTTGCTTACTTTGATGGTAAGTACCCAACCCCTCTCTATGACTACGAAGAAGAATACCTACGCAGTTTAGAAGAAAAGACAAGTTTTTACATTGAGAAGGTTAAGTAATGCCATATCAAGAGATTGACAGCTCTGTCAACCTTATGTAAATGAAAAAGAAGGAAATTTATTATGTCAAAAAATGCTTATGCTCAGTCGGGAGTTGATGTCGAGGCTGGTTATGAGGTTGTTGAGCGGATTAAAAAGCATGTAGCCCGTACTGAACGACTAGGTGTCATGGGGGCCCTCGGTGGTTTTGGTGGTATGTTTGATTTGACGCAATTAGACGTCAAGGAGCCTGTGCTGGTTTCTGGGACGGATGGTGTCGGCACCAAGCTCATGCTGGCTATCCAGTACGACAAACACGATACCATCGGTCAGGATTGTGTGGCCATGTGTGTCAACGACATCATTGCTGCTGGTGCAGAGCCGCTCTATTTTTTGGACTACATTGCCACTGGCAAAAATGTTCCTGAAAAGTTGGAGCAGGTTGTTGCCGGTGTGGCTGAGGGCTGTGTCCAGGCAGGTTGTGGGCTGATTGGTGGCGAGACGGCTGAGATGCCTGGCATGTACGGCGAGGACGACTATGACTTGGCAGGTTTTGCGGTTGGTATTGCAGAAAAATCCCAGCTCATCGACGGCAGTAAGGTCAAAGAAGGCGATGTCTTGCTCGGCTTGGCCTCAAGTGGTATCCACTCCAACGGTTACTCGCTGGTGCGTCGGGTCTTTGCAGATTTTGATGGGGACGCTCTGTTGCCAGAGCTCAATGGCAGAGCTCTAAAGGATGTCCTCTTAGAGCCGACCCGTATCTATGTCCAGCAGGTGTTGCCTCTGGTAAAAGCAGGGCTGGTCGACGGCATTGCTCATATCACAGGCGGTGGTTTCATTGAAAATATTCCCCGTATGTTTGCTGACAATCTCGCTGCTGAAATCGAAGAAGACAAGATTCCTGTCCTTCCAATCTTTACAGCCCTTGAAAAATATGGCAATATCAAACACGAGGAAATGTTTGAGATTTTCAATATGGGAATCGGTTTGGTCCTGGCTGTCAGTCCAGAGCAGGTGGAGAAAGTCCGTGAACTTGTAGGCGAGGAAGTCTATGAAATTGGCCGTATTATTGCCAAAGAAGACAAGAGTGTGGTCATCAAATGAAACGAATAGCTGTTTTTGCCAGTGGGTCTGGTTCTAATTTTCAAGTCATCGCTGAGCAGTTTGAAGTTGCCTTCGTCTTTTCAGACCGTAGAAATGCCCATGTCTTGGAACGGGCTGAAAAACTTGGCGTGCCAGCCTTTACTTTTGAATTAAAAGAATTTGCGGATAAGCAGGCATATGAAGAAGCCCTCATCCAACTCTTAGACCAACACCAGATTGACTTGGTGGTCTTGGCAGGCTATATGAAAATTGTGGGTCCGACCTTGTTAGCTCAATATGAAGGTCGTATCATCAATATCCACCCGGCTTATTTGCCTGAATTCCCAGGAGCTCATGGAATTGAAGACGCTTGGATTGCAGGTGTGGCAGAAAGTGGCGTTACCATTCACTGGGTGGACAGCGGTATTGACACGGGGAAGATTATCAAACAGGTGCGTGTGCCGAGATGCACAAACGACACTCGTGAGAGTTTCGAAGAGCGCATTCATGATGCGGAATATCAGCTCTACCCAGAGGTACTGGAGAGTTTGGGAGTGAGAAAATCTGATGATTAAGAGAATCATTTCATTTATTCTAACCTTCATCTTAGCAGCCCTGCTCTTTAATAGCTTTATTTTTGCCAATTTGGAAAATCCTGCACGACTGATTTTAGCCTACGGTCTATCATTGATTTTGTCAGGATTTCTAATGACCCAAGTCAAATAATTGATTGTATAAAAAGGAGAAAACATGACAGCAAAACGTGCCTTAATCAGCGTCTCAGATAAGACAGGTATTGTAGAATTTGCTAAAGAATTGACAGCTTTTGGTTGGGAAATTATCTCGACTGGTGGTACAAAGACAGCTTTGGATCAGGCAGGGGTGCCGACGATTGCTATTGATGATGTGACAGGTTTTCCTGAGATGATGGACGGCCGTGTCAAGACACTTCACCCCAAAATCCACGGGGGCTTGCTCGCTCGTCGGGATTTGGACAGCCATTTGCAAGCTGCCAGCGACCATGAAATTGGCTTGATTGATTTGGTGGTAGTTAACCTTTATCCATTCAAAGAAACAATTCTTCGCCCGGATGTAACCTATGATTTGGCAGTGGAAAATATTGACATTGGCGGACCGTCTATGCTTCGTTCGGCGGCTAAGAACCATGCCAGCGTGACCGTTGTTGTGGATCCGGCTGATTATCCGATAGTTTTAGGAGAAATAGCAGAGCAGGGGGAAACTAGCTACTCAACGCGTCAGCGATTAGCAGCGAAGGTCTTTCGTCATACCGCAGCTTACGACGCTTTAATAGCTGATTATTTCACTAAGCAAGTAGGTGAAGAGAAACCTGAGAAACTTACTCTTACTTATGACCTTAATCAGCCAATGCGCTATGGAGAAAATCCACAACAGAATGCTGATTTCTACCAAAACGCCCTTCCGACGGACTATTCGATTGCATCTGCTAAGCAGTTAAACGGGAAGGAACTATCCTTCAATAACATTCGTGATGCGGATGCCGCTATTCGTATTATCCGTGATTTCAAGGACCGTCCAACTGTTGTAGCTCTTAAACATATGAATCCATGTGGTATCGGACAAGCAGATACTATTGAAAAGGCGTGGGATTATGCTTATGAGGCTGATCCAGTATCGATTTTCGGAGGAATCGTTGTACTTAACAGAGAAGTAGACGCTGCGACTGCTGAAAAGATGCATCCGATTTTCTTAGAAATCATCATCGCACCGAGCTACTCGACAGAAGCGTTAGCAATTTTGACAAATAAAAAGAAAAATCTTCGCATTTTAGAATTGGCTTTTGATGCTCAAGATGCTAGTGAAGTAGAAAAGGAATTCACAGGCGTTGTTGGTGGTCTCTTGGTGCAGGATCAGGACGTAGTAGTGGAAAACCCAGCGGACTGGCAGGTTGTGACTGAGCGTCAACCGTCCGAGCAAGAGTGGGCAGCTATGGAGTTCGCCTGGAAGTCTTCTAAGTATGTCAAATCCAACGGGATCATCATCACCAACGACAAGATGACCTTGGGAGTGGGACCGGGGCAAACCAACCGTGTAGCTTCCGTCCGCATTGCTATCGAGCAAGCTAAGGACCGTTTGGATGGTGCTGTTTTAGCATCGGATGCATTCTTCCCATTTGCAGATAATGTGGAAGAGATTGCTGCAGCAGGTATTAAGGCCATCATTCAGCCTGGTGGATCTGTCCGTGACCAGGATTCCATTGACATGGCCAATAAATATGGCTTAACAATGGTCTTTACAGGAGTCAGACATTTTAGACATTGAGATTGAGAAATAAACATAGCACCCCAGCTGGAGAAGTTGGGGTGTTATATTTTTAGACTATTTTCAGCTTATTCCATTAATCTATTCTCATCAATATGAAAGTGAGGATAATCGCAATGTTAAATAAAGATCAGTTTTGTGCATTAGGGCTGGAATTAGGAGTGGCAACAGAAAACTTGCGTTTACAGGTTGCTACTGTAGATTTACTGCATTCTTTGAATAAGCCAGAGAATAGTGAATTGGTACGACTCCACCTTCATAATATTACAGATGCCCTTCACAGCAACTTACAGGCTGTCATCAATCGTATAGATGATGTAGCTTGTAAACTATTTTCTGAAATGGAGGAGTTGGAAAAGGAGGCCAGACAAGTAGAGAATACTATTCAATAACTGTTCATTTTTTTTTAAGCTAATTTGCTCACCTTGTGTGAGCTTTTTCCATTCCCGAACATTCTCCTGTTTTTTCTATTAAAATCCGTCTGTTTTTGCTATACTGTTTATAGAAAATCCGTTTTTGAGGTATAAAAAATGAAACTTTTGGTTGTTGGGTCTGGTGGTCGTGAACATGCGATTGCAAAGAAGTTGTTGGCATCTGATCAGGTAGAACAGGTCTTTGTTGCTCCTGGAAATGATGGAATGACTTTAGATGGGATTGAATTAGTGAATATCGGTATTTCCGAACATTCTGCATTGATTAACTTTGCAAAGGAAAATGATATTGCATGGACTTTTGTTGGTCCAGATGATGCTCTGGCAGCAGGTATCGTTGATGATTTTGAACAGGCTGGGTTAAAGGCATTTGGTCCGAGTCGTCTCGCCGCGGAGCTAGAGTGGTCAAAAGACTTTGCTAAACAAATCATGGTCAAATACGGCATTCCAACAGCAGCCTTTGGCACTTTTTCTAACTTCGAAGAAGCCAAAGCCTACATCGAAGAGCAGGGTGCACCAATCGTGGTCAAGGCGGACGGATTGGCACTGGGCAAGGGTGTGGTCGTGGCGGAAACCGTCGAGCAGGCGGTCGAAGCGGCACGGGAGATGCTCTTGGACAACAAGTTCGGTGACTCGGGTGCCCGCGTAGTCATCGAGGAGTTTTTGGAGGGTGAGGAGTTCTCGCTCTTTGCCTTGGTCAACGGCGACCAGTTCAATATCCTGCCGACAGCCCAGGACCACAAGCGTGCCTTTGACGGCGACCAAGGTCCTAATACAGGCGGCATGGGTGCCTACGCTCCAGTGCCTCACCTATCTCAAAGTGTGGTGGAAACAGCAGTTGACACCATTGTCAAGCCGATTCTTGCGGGCATGATTGCTGAAGAGCGACCTTATCTTGGTGTGCTCTATGCTGGCTTGATTCTGACCGACCAAGGTCCCAAGGTCATCGAGTTCAACGCCCGTTTTGGCGACCCAGAAACCCAGATTATCCTTCCTCGCCTGACCTCTGACTTTGCTCAGAACATCGACGATATCCTCCATAAACGCCCGACACAGCTGACTTGGCTGGATAGTGGCGTGACGCTGGGCGTAGTCGTGGCTTCAAACGGCTACCCTCTGGACTATGAGAAAGGCGTAGAGTTGCCAGCAAAGACCGAGGGCGATATCACGACCTATTATGCAGGGGCTCGTTTTGCGGAAAATAGCAGAGCACTGCTATCAAACGGCGGTCGGGTCTATATGTTGGTCACCACAGCAGATACCGTCCAAGAAGCCCAAGAGAAAATTTACTCGGAGTTGAAAAATCAAGATACGACAGGCCTCTTTTATCGGACAGATATTGGAAGTAAAGCTGTTAAATAACTTGGTATAAGAAAAGGAAGTGCAAATATGAACATTCCAATTTCCATCATCATGGGCTCTAGTTCCGACTGGAAAACCATGAAAAAAGCAGCCGATGTGCTGGATAAATTTGGCGTAGCCTATGAAAAGAAAGTGGTCTCTGCCCACCGCACACCAGACCTCATGTTCCGTCATGCCGAGGAAGCGCGTGGTCGTGGCATCAAGGTTATTATCGCAGGAGCGGGCGGTGCGGCTCATTTACCAGGTATGGTAGCAGCTAAGACAACCCTGCCTGTCATCGGCGTCCCTGTCCAGTCCCGTGCCCTTAGCGGTGTGGATTCGCTTTATTCTATCGTGCAAATGCCAGGCGGTGTGCCTGTTGCGACCATGGCTATTGGTGAAGCAGGTGCGACCAACGCGGCTCTGACAGCTCTTCGCATTCTCTCCATTGAAGACCAAACCATTGCAGCTCAGCTGGCAGACTTTGCCAAGGAACAGGAAAAAATTGCGGAGGCGATGACAGATGACCTCATCTAAGACAATCGGAATTATCGGTGGCGGTCAGCTGGGTCAGATGATGGCTATTTCGGCTATTTACATGGGTCACAAGGTGATCACGCTGGATCCTGCGGCGGACTGCCCAGCCTCCAAGGTTAGCGAGGTTATCGTCGCTCCCTATCACGATGTGGCGGCCCTCAAACAGTTGGCGGAGCGGTGCCATGTCCTGACCTACGAGTTTGAAAATGTCGATGCCGACGGACTGGACGCGGTCATCAAGGACGGTCAACTTCCACAAGGGACAGACCTCCTCCGCATTTCCCAGAACCGCATTTTTGAGAAGGATTTTTTGGCAAAAAAAGCTGGCGTGCAAGTCGCACCCTACAAAGTCGTCACTTCTAGCCTAGACCTAGAAGGTCTGGACCTCAGCAAAAACTACGTTTTGAAGACAGCTACTGGGGGCTATGATGGACATGGCCAGAAGGTTGTTCGAGAAGAAGCGGACTTGGTAGAGGCTAGTCAACTAGCCAACTCTGCCGAGTGTGTTTTGGAAGAGTTTGTGAATTTCGACCTGGAAATCTCCGTCCTTGTGTCTGGGAATGGCTCCGACTACACCGTCTTTCCTGTACAGGAAAATATCCACCGCAATAATATTCTTTACAAAACCATCGTTCCTGCCCGTATTTCAGATGAACTAGCTGAAAAAGCCAAAACTATGGCCTTGCAAATAGCAGATAAACTTCAATTAGCAGGCACCCTTTGTGTTGAAATGTTTGTGGCAGGGCAGGAAATTCTTGTGAATGAGATTGCCCCTCGACCTCACAATTCAGGACATTATTCTATTGAAGCTTGTAATTTTTCACAGTTTGATACCCATATACAGGGTATCCTTGGTCAACCCCTACCTCCTATCCGTCTGCTCTCTCCAGCCGTTATGATCAACGTCCTCGGACAAGATATGGAAGCAGTTCAAACCTTTCTTCAAGAAAACCCTACCGCCCATCCCCACTTTTATGGTAAACTAGAAGCGAAGCACAATCGCAAAATGGGACACGTGACGGTGTTGGGGGAGGATGTGGATAGTGTGGAGGAGTTTTAAAAATGTATCAAAAGTATGCGTTTAAAATAAAGGATAGTAATATAGTATCTGATCGTGATGCTTTGATCAGAAATCTGACAATAAATCGTAATAAATTAAAGATTGAAGATAATAACGTATCCATTGGAGATAAAAAAATTCAAATAGAAATATATTATCAAGGAAAGGATACAAAATTTCCTACTGGAATAATAAAAGTTGTGTCAAACTCAGTTGAAGAATTAGAGTTGTTTGATAAAACTATAAAAGAAATAGTTGGAAATGAAAATAGATTTGGGAAATTTACATGCATATATGATGGGATAAGTGCACACTATTCAACACAAATTTATTCCGAACTTCATGAAATTGAGCGTCGTACACAAGAATTTTTAAGAGAGGTATTTTTCTTAAGTGATAAAAGTGGAGAATTAAAGGAATACCAAGCGACTATCAAAAAAATGGATAGTAATGATTTTTCGTTTAGCAAATTGATTAATGAAATTTTTAAAGAAAGTGATATAACTGATGAATTTATTAATCATGTTAGAGCTTGTGTTGAATCTGGAACAGTTCCTAATAGAGATTTATTGCCAAAAAGTTTATGGGATAGTGTAGATGATTCTTTATTGGATGATAAAGAGCAAGGTTTAGAGATTAATAATTTATTAAATGAAATTCGCTCAACAAGAAATACAATTGCTCATTGTAAAGATTTTAAAAGACAAGATTATAATAGCTGTATAGTACAAGTTGAAAAATTGAAAAAAGCGCTGACTAAAATAATAGAGTCCATAGAGTCTACAGATGTTTCTAAAATGTCTCGAGAAGTGTCACGAATAAATAATTCCTTGCAATCAGATGATGATTTTCTTAAACAGAAATATTTTACGGTATATGATATTTTTGAAAAGGATATTTTAGCTAGGACAGGTTTGTCAGAAATTGATTGGGAAAATGTTTCTGAGGATATAAAGTCTTTAGAGATGCATCATCAATTTTATGAATTAATTAGTGAAAAAACAGATGATGAAATCACCGAAGAAATTCAAATGTTAGAAAAAATAAATTTCACTGATGTAGATAAAGATGAAAATTTAGATGACTTAACTATCATAGTTCCTGCACAAAAGGATGGGTTCCAACGAGTTTTTCTAGGTAAAAAAGAATGGTATGATATAAGAATAGGGAAATTAAGAAGAAATAAGATTAAGTACATTGCAGGCTATGAAGTTTCACCTGAGAGTGGTGTGAAATATTGGGCTGAAGTGGATAAAATAGTTCCGTCAGATAACTATGTAGGTTACTGGAAAGTTATCTTTAAAGGAGAAGTGCAGGAATATCCAGAGTATAAAAAGTTGGGAGATACGTGGCCGCCTCAAAATAGTAGATACGTATCCAAAAAAGCTTTGGATGAAGCTAAAGTTTTATCAGATATTTTTTAATTTAAGGAGAAAACATGCTAACACGTTATTCCCGCCCAGAGATGGCGGCTATTTGGAGTGAAGAGAACAAGTATAAGGCTTGGTTGGAGGTGGAAATCCTCGCTGATGAGGCTTGGGCTGAGTTGGGTGAGATTCCGAAGGCTGATGTGGCGCTGATTCGTGAGAAGGCGACTTTTGACATCGACCGCATTTTAGAGATTGAAGAGGAAACCCGTCACGATGTGGTGGCTTTCACGCGTGCGGTTTCGGAAAGTCTTGGCGAGGAACGGAAGTGGGTCCACTATGGTCTGACCTCGACCGACGTGGTGGATACGGCTTACGGCTACCTCTACAAGCAGGCCAACGACATCATCCGTCGCGACCTTGAAAACTTTACCACTATCATCGCTGACAAGGCGCGTGAGCACAAGTACACCATCATGATGGGGCGGACCCACGGCGTCCATGCGGAGCCAACGACCTTCGGTCTGAAGTTGGCGACTTGGTATAGCGAAATGAAACGCAATATGGAGCGTTTTGATGTGGCGGCTAAGGGCGTTGAGGCTGGTAAAATTTCAGGTGCGGTTGGAAACTTTGCCAACATTCCTCCGTTTGTGGAAGAGTATGTTTGTGGCAAATTGGGCATTCGTCCGCAAGAAATTTCGACCCAGGTCCTTCCTCGTGACCTCCACGCAGAATATTTCTCAGCCCTAGCCTTGATTGCAACGTCTATCGAGCGTATGGCGACAGAAATCCGTGGACTACAAAAATCTGAACAACGCGAAGTCGAAGAGTTCTTTGCCAAAGGCCAAAAAGGTAGCTCTGCTATGCCCCATAAACGCAACCCTATCGGCTCTGAAAATATGACTGGTCTGGCTCGTGTGGTGCGTGGTCACTTGGTGACGGCTTTTGAGAATGTGGCTCTCTGGCACGAACGCGATATCTCCCACTCGTCAGCGGAGCGTATTATCACGCCGGATACGACTACCCTCATCAACTACATGCTCAATCGTTTTGGCAATATTGTTAAGAATTTGACGGTCTTTCCTGAAAATATGAAACGCAATATGGAGTCAACTTTTGGCTTGATTTACAGTCAGCGTGTCATGCTCAGCTTGATTGAAAAAGGCATGACCCGTGAGGAAGCCTATGACTTGGTGCAACCAAAAACAGCTCATTCATGGGATAATCAAGTGGACTTCAAGCCCCTCCTCGAAGCGGATGAGCGTGTGACTGCCAAACTTAGCCAGGAAGAAATCGATGAACTCTTCAACCCAGACTACTATGCTAAGCGGGTGGATGACATCTTTGACCGACTTGGATTATAAAAAATCAAAATTCTTTGGATTTCCAGAGAATTTTTTCTTTACTTGCGAATAATATAAGTGAGGAGGAACCCAAATGTCAAAAAACAATATTTTATTCTTTGGTCAACCAGATGCTGGAGGAGAAAAAGTTTCAAAACTAGAGAGCAAGTTTGAGAAATATGTAGAAAACCTGGTAGATAGACAGATAAAATCGGGCAACAAACATTTCAAAAAATGGTTTATCCGTGTGAAGATTGAAGAATAACTTGAAAAATTTTTTCAGCTTTCTTTAAGTTTGATATTCTATACTATATCCAAGCTAGAAATAGCGAAATTTCTTTTTCATATAAAACTCCGAAAAATGACCAGCCTTATCCATTGGCTGGTCGTTTTTTGCTACAGTAAAAGGCACAGATTATCTGCACCTTTTCGCTTTGTATTATTCGACTACTCCGCCTTCTACGACGAGGTCGTCTGCTTTAGCAGCGTCACCGTAAACAGGATGGAGAGTTTCTTCGTAGGCCTTGTGGAAGAATTGTTTTTGACCGAGTTTCTCAATGGTTTGATTGATGAAATCTAGCAATTCCTTATTGCCTTTTTGGACTGCAGGAGCAATTGTATCGACATCGCCAAGAGTTTTGATACCGACTTCAAAGCCTTTATTTTCCAAAGCCCAAGCCAGAACTTCAGTGTTGTCTGTACTCATTGCGTCACCACGTCCGTCTAGGAGAGCCTCATAGGCTTCGCTGTACTGATTGTATTTTTGGAGTTTGACTTCTGGGTGATTTTTCTCAAAATACACTTCGGCAGTCGTTCCTTTGCTGACAATGAGTGTTTTGCCATTCAGCTGCTCTGGATCTGTAATAAGTGCGGAACTTGGTGAAACGACACCGAGAGAGACCTTCATATACGGCAGAGCAAAGTCGACCTGTTCTTTGCGTTCATCCGTTACGGTAAAGTTGGCTAGGATAATGTCAACCTTCGCAGAAGTGAGGTATTCGACGCGGTTGGCTGCCTCGACAGGAACGTATTCGACTTTTACGCCCAATTCTTCAGCCAAGCGGTTGCCGAGATAAATATCGTATCCTTGGTATTCACCGTTTTCATCGACATAGCCGAAAGGTTTTTTATCACTAAAAACACCAATTTTGACTGTTCCGCTTTCTTTGATCTGTTCGAGCGTACGAGCAGTCGCGCCGCTGGTAGAAGTTGAAGAATTACCGCAAGCAACGAGAATGACGGCTGCAAGTAAACTGAGGACAGCTAGAAGTGGTTTAAAAATTTTCATCATAATCTCCTTTTTGTTTTAAAAATGGTTGAAATCAAAGGTAGTTAGAAAGGCTTGAGCCCGTTCGGTTTTGGGTGATTGGAAGAACTCTTGGGCGGTGTTTTCCTCAATAATTTGGCCCTTGTCCATGAAAATAATACGGTCGGCAATGGCGCGTGCGAATTCTAATTCATGGGTGACAATCAGCATGGTTCGTCCTTCTTTGGCAAGGTCATTGATCAACATCAAGACTTCACGAACCATCTCAGGGTCGAGGGATGCTGTTACTTCGTCAAAGAGAATGATGTCGGGGTGCATCAGCAGGGAGCGGATAATGGCGACCCGTTGCTTCTGTCCACCGGATAATTCTCGTGCAAAGCTATCTTTTTTATTTTCCAGTCCAACTCGTTTGAGGAGGCTTTCGGCTTCGGTCTGTACCTCTGCCTTATTGCGTTTTAAGGCTTTGGTTGGTGCCAGAGTAAGATTTTGCAAGACATTCATGTGGGGGAAGAGCTCATAGTCTTGGAATACCATGCCGATTTTCTGGCGAATATCCTGCAGAGACAGGTTTCCAGAAAGGATGGATTGGCCGTCTAGGAGAATGTCCCCGCCTTGGATGGTTTCTAATTTGTTGATACAACGCAACAAGGTGCTCTTGCCACAGCCGGAAGGTCCTAGAATGACAACGACTTCTCCCTCATTCCGCTATCTCTAAGTTGCCAGCGACAAGAGCTAGGTATCATATAATCTCCGGAAAATGCCAGACTTAGTCTGGTCTTTTCTTTTGTGCTATAATAATCTCATGACAAGAATTTTAGATACGGAACAAATGCAGGATGAGGAGTACGTTGAGCGCACCCTGCGTCCGCAGAAATTAAATGAATACATCGGTCAGGACAAGGTCAAGGACCAGCTGAAAATTTTTATCGAGGCAGCCAAATTGCGCGACGAGGCTCTGGACCACACCCTGCTCTTCGGTCCTCCGGGTTTGGGTAAGACCACTATGGCTTTTGTGATTGCCAATGAACTGGGCGTTAATATCAAGCAAACCAGCGGCCCCGTCATTGAAAAGGCGGGTGATTTGGTGGCGCTTCTCAACGACCTAGAGCCAGGCGACGTTCTCTTTATCGATGAAATCCACCGCATGCCCATGGCTGTGGAGGAAATCCTTTACAGTGCCATGGAGGATTTCTACATTGACATCATGATTGGAGCTGGTGAAGCCAGCCGCTCCGTCCATTTGGAATTGCCACCTTTTACTTTGATTGGGGCGACGACTCGGGCGGGCATGCTGTCAAATCCTCTACGGGCTCGTTTCGGGATTACAGGCCACATGGAATATTATGAGCTGGCTGATTTGACGGAGATTGTTGAGCGGACGGCGGACATCTTTGAGATGGAGATTACTCATGAGGCGGCTATTGAGCTGGCTCGTCGATCTCGAGGAACACCCCGTATCGCCAATCGCCTGCTCAAGCGGGTGCGGGATTTTGCCCAGATTATGGGCGACGGTCTGATTGACGATGCTATCACGGATAAGGCCCTGACCATGCTGGACGTGGACCGAGAGGGGCTGGACTATGTGGACCAGAAGATTTTACGGACCATGATTGAGATGTACGGTGGTGGACCTGTCGGGCTCAATACCCTGTCAGTCAACATCGCCGAGGAACGTGAGACGGTCGAGGATATGTATGAACCTTATCTCATCCAGCAGGGCTTTCTGATGCGGACACGGACCGGTCGGGTTGCGACAGCCAAGGCTTATGAGCATTTGGGCTATCCTTATCCGGATGGAAAATAGCAGAGCGGAAAGGGAGAAGCGACATGAAACCGACTTTTATCTGGGACTTAGACGGTACCCTGCTAGACTCCTACCAGGCGATTCTAGCAGGTATCGAAGAAACCTATGCCCAATTTGATATTCCCTTTGACCGCGAGGAAATTCATGCCTTTATTCTCACTTATTCAGTCAAGGATTTGCTGGCGCTAGATGCTCAGAAATATGGTAAGGACTTGGCGCAGCTCAATCAAGCCCGAGCCAACTCTCTCCGTGAGAAGAACACGGCTATCCAGTTGATGGAGGGCGCGCGTGAGCTGCTGGAATGGACCGTGCAGGAGGGCATTCAAAACTTTATTTACACCCACAAGAGTGACAATGCTTTTCAGGTTTTGGAGGATTTGGGCGTCGACCATTATTTTACGGAAATTCTGACCAGTGACTCGGGTTTTGCCAGAAAGCCGGCCCCGGAGGCTTTGCTGTATTTGATTGAAAAATATGACTTAGATAAATCGACCACCTACTATGTTGGCGACCGCCTGCTAGACGTGGAAACCGCTCTGGCTGCAGGGATTGGCAGTATAAACTTGCAGATTGACGGGGTGGAAGGGAATATAAAAATCGAGAGTTTATTGCAGATTGTTCCGTCAGTATGAATTTAGAAATTTCACATAAAAAATAAACTTTCTACCGTAGTTTACAAAAGAAAGTTTGTTTTTTTCTTGAAAAATTTGGTATAATTAACCATATTTTAGTATAAATAAAGGGGAATTATATGAACGATAAGGAATTTGGGCAACGTATTCGCCAGCTGAGAGAGCAGATTAATTTGACGCGCGAACAGTTTTGTGGTGATGAGGTTGAACTTTCAGTCCGGCAATTGATTCGGATTGAGACTGGCAGCTCAAAACCCACGTTGTCTAAAATCCAGTACATTGCCACACGTTTGGGAATGACCTTGTATGAATTGATGCCAGACTATGTTAAGCTCCCAGATAGATACTCGAAATTAAAGTTTGAGGTTCTCCGCACACCGACCTATGAAAATACGGACTTGATAGAAAAACGCAATCGTCTGATGGAAGAAATTTATGACGACTATTACGACGACCTGCCAGAGGAAGAGCAGATAGCAATTGATGCTTTTCAGTCTTTTGTTGACATATATGAAACAAAGTCTGTCCATTTTGGGAAAGCTATCTTAGATGATTATTTCGAGCAGGTTCATCGTAAAGATAAATTTACTGTCAATGATTTATTGGTTGTGCGGCTATATTTGGAGCATTTACAGGATGAGGACATGACCTCGCCAAGATTTCAACATTTTTTAGATATTACCCAGCATTTTCCGGTACAGGTGGAAGCTATAGATTCAAATGAGCTATTTATTTTGCGTGATGTGATGCTAGCTTCTATTGGTATCCTTGGGACTAAGGAGTGTTATGACTATATTCCGCCTATTTTTGATACTCTAGACCAGATAATGGTCCAGACGCACGATTTCCAAAAGAAACCGATTCTGAATCTATTAAAGTGGAAATACGTACTATATACCAACAGTGACCGTGAAGAGGCACAAAAATTGTACGAAGAGGCTGTTATGTTTGCGAAATTAATAGGTGATGATCATTTGGTGGCTAAACTAGAAGAATCATGGAAAGGGGATTCCACTGGAAAAGTGTAAGATGCTTATGAAGAGCATTGTGACAACCTGCAGAAGAGGAGCAAGTTGGGATGAGAGAACTATAAAAAACAAGTGACATTTTTGTCCTGTTTACTGACCCAATAAAATTCTATAATAGTCTCATCAAAATAAAGGAGACTAAAGATTATGAATTTTATTAAGGCATTTACAACGTTCGGAACTGGCTGGGATTGGTGGTGGAAAGGCTAATATCATATCCGTCAAAAACCAACGCAATTGTTGGTTTTTTGCTATACTTAATACATGCAAACTTTTCACAAATTAGACACCTGGCTCAACAGTAAGCAGGGTCAGCTATTTCATTACAAGTTAGAGAAAATTACCTATGCCCTGGATTTGTTGGGCAAGCCTCACTTGGATTTGCCGGCCATTCATGTGGCGGGGACCAATGGCAAGGGCTCAACGATTGCCTTTATGCGCCAGCTCTTTCAGGCTCACGGACTGCGGGTCGGCAGTTTTGTCTCCCCTCACATGGTCACGGTACACGACAGGATTTGCATTGATCAGACACCGATTTCAGACCAGGATTTTCAGCGCCTTCTCCAGCAGGTCTATGAGTTGGAGCAGGAGGTTGCTACGGTCTATGAACCCTTCCGCTATTTCGAGGTCATGGTTCTAATCATGTTCCTCTATTTTCGCGAGCAGCAGCCTGACCTGGCACTTATCGAAGTTGGCATCGGCGGCCTTCTGGACACGACCAATGTAGTCTCCCCGGCCCTCAGCATCATCACTTCCATAGGTCTGGATCACCAGGATTTATTAGGCGCGACTTTGGGAGAAATAGCAGAGCAGAAAGCAGGAATTATCAAGCCAGAGATGCCTGTCGTTCTGGGACCATTTTCTGCCGACATCAGCCAGCAAATTCGCCAAATTGCTGCTGAAAAAAAAGCTCCAATCTACCAGCTGGGTCAAGAATTTACCTCTAAAGCAGCTACTTTCAATAGTCCAAGTTTTCAGCTGTCAGAATTAGTCTTGGGTCTCCCAGGTCAGCACCAGCAAGAAAATGCGGCCCTGGCTCTGCAGAGTTTCTTGCTTTATATGGAGCAAATTGGGCAAACTGTTTCTGCGGATTTGGTCAGACAGGCTCTAGCCCAAACCAGCTGGGCAGGACGTTTGGAATTGATAGCCGAAAACCCCAAGATATACCTAGACGGCGCCCATAACGTTCCTGCCATGGAACGCTTGATTGAGTTCATTGAGATGCAGGACCAGCCTGTGACCCTCTTATTTTCAGCCCTGCAGCGCAAGGATTTTCAGGAAATGCTGGATTTATTAGAGGAAATATTGCCAGGTATCCAGCTTGTCTTGACCAGCTTTGCCTACGACGGAGCCTTGAAAGAGGAGCAGCGTCAGGGGCTGACCTACGTAGCTGATTATGAAGGCTTTATACAGGAATTTCAGGAACAAGACCAGGGCATCCTGATTGTCACAGGTTCCCTCTATTTCATCTCGGAAGTCCGAAAAAAATATCTGAACTAAGCGGTTTTTGGACCGCTTTTTGCGAATAAATAGGTATGAGACAGAAAAATAATGAGGAATTTTTGATAGAGTACAAGCGTGCCCAACGCCATACATTTCGTCAGATTGAACGCTATGCCAGTCTGTTTTCCAATCAGAATGGGGGCCAGATTAGCTATAGGACCATCCGCTATCCCTTGGAGGCTATGGTCCAAGTACAAGAGCTGGACGGAGAAAGGTACAGGGTCGGAAATGACCAAACAACTTCCGAAAGTCAATGACATGCCTCGAGCTTTTTGATATAATGAGTAAAGTAAATCCAAGGAGTGAGTTATGACAGAAGTAGAGTCAAGTGTAAATTTGGGAGATAAAAGTTTGTGGGGTGGCCGCAGGCATCGTTCTAAACGGAGAAAGCAAGCCTACCATGAATTTATACGGAATGTGCCGGATGTGCCTATTTGGCCGACCCTACTGTGGAGTTTATTTCTGAGTGTATTGAATGTTGCCAATCCTCTTTTGAGTTCCTTTGCGACCAATTTGCAGTCACAGGCACTCTATGCAGGCATGGCAATGCAGGCTGGTCATAAGCCTTATGAGTATTTTTTTGGAACCAATGGTGTCCTCTATTACCTAATCTTGGCTGTTGGTTCCCTGTTCAATACGACCATTGGCTTGATGATTTTTCAGTTCATCGCTCTCTTGATAGCAGGGATTTATCTCAATAAGATTAGTGCATATTTTAGTCGTTCACAGCGGGTTGCCCACCATATCAATTTTTGGTTCTATTGTTTCTTGCTGGTGGTGGACTTGGGTGGACTCTATGCCAGCATCTTTGCTCTACCTTTTGTGCTGACCAGTATCTGGTTTTTGATTCGCTATATAAATGATGCAGTCAGTGACGAAGGTTTCATTCTCTACGGGATTGATGCGGCGATTGTATTTATGATTTACCCTAAAAGTCTGATTTTATGGCTGGTATCGCCCCTGGTTTTATTTGTGTACAATAGTCGAAACAAGAGGTTGGCGAGAGGTGTTTATCAGTTTTTAGCAGCTGTATTTGGTTTTCTTCTCGTTGTCTACGCTGTAGGCTATTACACATTCATCGAGCAGATTCTGGGAATGGCAATTCAACAGACTTTTCTCTACAATATTAGCCTACAATTTACCTATGAAGGCATTTTGATTACCCTGGCTGTGGTTTTTGGTTTCCTGCTGATTTCAGGATTTTTAAATCATATTTTGACAACCCTATTGTCTATTAGCAAGGGGCAACAGACAGAAATTAAGCTGATAATGTTACTGGTTTTTCTTGTTCAAATGGTTTTCCTGATTGGGAATCCAAATTTTGAATGGAGCCAATTGACGGCCTTGATTCCGTATGGTTTTGTGCTAGCTGCAGCATCTTTGCATGGTCCAGAAACTGATGAAGAGTTTGAGATGCTGGATGAGGAGGAGAATGAGGATTATAGCTATCTAAAAGCTAGTTATTATCTGCCTATTTTGATGCTTCTAGCCCTATTTTTGCAACCAACCTACGCCTATCTGTTTGAAGAACCGGTCCGTGTGGAGAGGCAGGAAATAGCCCGCTATATCCGGGATAACACGACCAGTGATGACCAGATTTATGCCTGGGATAATAGTGCACAAGCCTATCTAGAAAGTCAGCGGATCTCGTCTGCTAGTCTGATTACAGCTCAACCCTATCTTAACACGGAAGACAACCGAAACAATTTAATCTATGATTTGAATCAAGGGGGAGCCAAGTATATCTTGGTAAATTCGGAGATTCCGCTCTTGGAACAGGTCTCAGCGACCCTAGAAGACAATTATGACCCTGTCCAACTCAGCTTCAATCACTTCAAACTATATCAAGAAAAAGAATGAAAGCGACTATGAAAGTAGTTGCTTTTTATCTATATATTGTGTAAAAAATGAAAATTTTCGAAAATGTATACTAGATATTGATTTTCGTCATTCAAAGTGCTAGACTATAAGCAGTGAGAAAAATGGAGGATAGCCAGATGAAAGTGCAAGAAACAATCTTACCCGAATTAGAATTAGCGGTCTTAAAGCGTGACGGTCGAACGGTCGCTTTTGAACAAGAAAAGATTTATTCTGCCTTGCAGCGGGCTAATCAAGAATTGGACCATCCTGTGTCAGATGTGGGTCTGTCAGTCGTTTTGGCAGGGGCCCTGCAGGAAATTGCCCGTCGTTTTACCAAGGATGTGCAAATTTATGAAATTCAGACGGTTGTCGAACAGGAATTGCTCAAGTCCCACCTCTATGACTTGGCAGAGCGTTATATCCAGTACCGAACGCAACGCGATTTTCGCCGGCATCAAGCGACGGACATCAACTTTGAAATCCACAAATTGCTCAGCAAAGATCAGTCTGTCGTCAATGAAAACGCCAATAAGGATGCGGATGTCTTTAATACGCAACGTGATTTGACGGCTGGGATTGTTGGCAAATCTATCGGGCTCAAGCTCCTGCCAGCCCACGTTGCCAACGCTCACCAGAAGGGGGATATTCATTACCACGATTTGGATTATAGTCCTTACACGCCCATGACCAACTGCTGCTTGATTGATTTCAAGGGCATGTTAGCGCAAGGGTTTAAGATTGGAAATGCCGATGTGGAAAGTCCTAAGTCCATCCAGACAGCGACGGCGCAGATTTCGCAAATTATTGCCAATGTGGCTTCTAGCCAGTACGGTGGCTGCTCGGCGGACCGTATTGACGAGGTGTTGGCGCCTTATGCTGAGCTCAATTATCGAAAGCATTTGAAGGATGCGGCGGAATGGGTGCTGCCAGACAAGGCTGAAGAATATGCGCGTGCCAAGACCCAGAAGGATATTTATGACGCTATGCAGTCTTTGGAATACGAAATTAACACTCTCTTTACGTCCAATGGTCAAACGCCCTTTACTTCGCTTGGTTTCGGTTTAGGAACTTCTTGGTTTGAGCGGGAAATCCAGAAGGCGATTCTCAACATCCGTATCAAGGGTTTGGGGCGCGAAGGACGGACAGCCATCTTTCCAAAATTGATTTTCACTGTCAAACGCGGGCTAAATTTGGAGCCCGATTCGCCCAATTATGATATTAAGCAACTGGCGATTGAGTGTGCAACCAAGCGCATGTATCCAGATATGCTGTCCTATGACAAGATTATTGAGTTAACGGGTTCTTTCAAGGTTCCTATGGGTTGCCGCTCTTTCTTGCAAGGTTGGAAGGATGAAAATGGCCTTGAAGTCAATTCCGGTCGGATGAATTTGGGTGTGGTGACCGTCAATCTACCACGTATTGCCCTTGAAAGTGGGGGTAGTAAAGAAAAATTCTGGGAAATTTTTGCAGAACGCATGGCTATTGTCAAGGATGCCTTGGTCTATCGTGTCGAGCGGGTCAAGGAAGCGACGCCGGCAAATGCGCCTATTCTCTATCAGTACGGAGCTTTTGGGAAACGTTTGGCCAAGACGGACGCTGTTGATCAGGTCTTTAAGAACCGTCGTGCAACTGTTTCTCTAGGCTATATCGGTCTCTACGAAGTGGCGACTGTGTTTTACGGCGGTGCCTGGGAAGGAAATCCTGAAGCCAAGGACTTCACGGTTTCTATTATCAAGCGGATGAAGGAGTTGGCTGGCGACTGGTCTGACGAATACGGCTACCATTTTTCTGTTTACTCAACCCCATCAGAAAGTTTGACAGACCGTTTCTGCCGTTTGGATACGGAGAAATTCGGGTTGGTCAAGGACATTACGGATAAGGAATACTATACAAATTCCTTCCATTATGATGTGCGGAAAAATCCGACGCCGTTTGAAAAGCTGGATTTTGAAAAGGTTTATCCGGAGGCGGGTGCTAGCGGTGGCTTCATCCATTATTGCGAATACCCTGTTCTACAGCAAAATCCTAAGGCTCTCGAGGCGGTGTGGGACTATGCCTATGACCGTGTCGGTTATTTGGGGACCAATACGCCGATTGATCATTGTTATGCCTGCGGTTTTGAAGGCGACTTCGAGCCGACTGAGCGTGGGTTCAAGTGTCCAAGCTGTGGCAATAGCGATCCAAAACTAGTAGATGTTGTCAAACGGACCTGTGGTTATCTGGGCAACCCTCAAGCCCGTCCCATGGTCAATGGTCGACACAAAGAAATCTCCGCCCGCGTCAAACACATGAACGGGTCGAGTTTGTAGGAAAATAGAAATTCATTGACAAGAACATCACGGGGTGCTATGCTTTAGTCATAAGGTAAAGATTGTTTCACTTGTTCAAGTGATTCAAAAAGCCCTCAACATTGCAACGTTGAGGGCTTTTTTATGTACGACGGGCATGTCGTACATCTGAGGTGAAAGTCCTCCGTGGACACCCGCTACCGGTGAACCCCAAAGCGACTCCCAAGCCTGACTATCGTGAGGTAGCGGGGAGAGGAAGGGATAGCGAAATCGTGGCTCTACGAACAGAAACGTGATAACAAGGCGTATATAGGGGATGAGGGGGCATACAACTCTAAAGTCCAAAAAGGTAGTCGTAACCTATAGACGTAAATCACGAGAGTAAACGAGGAAAGATGTACGACTTATCCCGTGAGGTCTCATGAGCGTCAAAGACGTAGTAACAACGAATCATGAGAAGTCAGCCGAGGCCATAGTAGCGATGAAACTTCTGTAATAGAGGTGGAGCGAAGGGCTGAACAATTAACCGAAGTATACCTACTTCACTTGTGTCTGTAAAACTAGCGGTCTGATAGAACTGGGTGCGGTCACGTATTGACTAGAGGAAAGTTCACCAATATAAGACGTCCCTCAGACACCGAAACAAGAAAGGAATACGCACATGTCACAGTTACTAGATAATATCCTATCTCGGTCCAATATGCTTGAAGCCTACAATCAAGTTAGAGCCAATAAAGGTTCAGCAGGAATTGACGGCGTAACTATTGACGAAATAGATGACTATCTCCGCAAACACTGGCGTTCAACTAAAGAACTCATAAAGCAGAGGAAGTACAAACCTCAGCCAGTCTTACGAGTTGAAATTCCCAAACCTAACGGCGGAGACCGTCAGTTAGGTATCCCAACGGTCATGGATAGAATGATACAACAAGCTATTGTCCAAGTCATTAGTCCTATTTGTGAACCCTATTTCTCTGAGAGGAGTTACGGATTCAGACCCAATCGGTCATGCGAACAAGCTATTATCCAGTTATTAGAATACCTTAATGACGGTTATGAGTGGATAGTAGACATAGACCTGGAGAAGTTCTTTGATACCGTTCCTCAAGATAGACTGATGTCGCTTGTTCATAACATTATCCAAGATGGAGATACAGAATCTTTAATTCGTAAGTACCTTCATTCAGGTGTAGTCATCAACGGACAACGGTATAAAACACTAGTTGGAACTCCACAAGGAGGAAACCTATCACCGCTCCTGTCCAATATCATGCTTAATGAGCTAGATAAAGAGTTGGAAAATCGTGGACTTCGCTTCGTTCGCTACGCAGATGACTGCGTCATCACAGTCGGTAGTGATGCGGCGGCTAAACGTGTGATGCATTCAATTTGTCGTTATATTGAAAAACGATTAGGTTTGAAAGTCAACATGACCAAGACCAAGATTGTGAGACCGAGCAAATTAAAGTACCTAGGATTTGGGTTCTGGAAATCATCTGA
Organism: Streptococcus nasisuis; assembly: GCF_040836615.1. Lineage (NCBI taxonomy): Bacteria > Bacillati > Bacillota > Bacilli > Lactobacillales > Streptococcaceae > Streptococcus > Streptococcus nasisuis. The sequence continues at coordinate 66,178 of NZ_CP162268.1, forward strand.
GGGCTGGAAAAGTCGTCCGCATCAGGATAGCGTACAGAGTTTCAAGAGAAAACTCAAGAAACTAACGGCCCGTAAGTGGAGTATTGACTTAGACAGCCGAATTGAGCGACTAAACTGGGTCATCCGAGGTTGGATAAACTACTTTTCTATGACGAACATGAAATCAGTCATGGAAAGCATTGATGAACGACTAAGAACTCGAATAAGAGTTATTATCTGGAAACAATGGAAGAAGAAATCTAGGCGATTATGGGGACTTCTCAAATTAGGAGTACCGAAGTGGATAGCGGATAAAGTATCTGGCTGGGGAGACCATTATCAATTAGTGGCTCAGAGGTCTGTACTGAAACGTGCCATATCAAAACCAGTCCTCGCTAAACGTGGACTGGTTTCTTGCCTAGATTATTATCTAAAACGACATGCGTTAAAAGTTAGTTGAACCGCCGTGTGCCGAACGGCACGCACGGTGGTGTGAGAGGGACTAGAAATTAGTCCCTACTCGATTCCCCGAAGAGTTACTTGTTACGATTGTTTAGCCAATATTCAAGCAAGGTTGTAAGAATACCGACCAACAATGGTGCAAGATAAAGGGTAAAGATTGTTTCTATATCCAAGCAATTCTCCTCCCTTCATATTGTTACGGGGCTTGATTATCATAGTAAATAGACGACGGTCTTGTCAATTGGATTTAGAAAATATGCTATAATGGGGTATTGCTAGGCAATGATTTAGAAAGGAAAAGGAGAAAAATGGGTAAATACCAACTAGATGATAAGGGCAAGGCCTTGGTGCAGCGTTATCATGAGAAGAATGCAAAGGGGGGAGACAGCAAGCAAGACAAGCTAGCCACCCTTCGTCAACAATTTTTACAAAAGGCGCAGAAGAAACGTAATGTCTAAGAACTATCGCGATATTACCATTCTCCACAGCAATGATATGCACTCTTATATAGAGAATTTTCCCAAGAAGGCAGCGCTGATTGCTGAGATTAAGGAGACAAACCGGGCGAAAAACATTCCGACTTTTGTCTTTGACAGTGGCGACCTTTTTTCGGGGAATATTTTCTTCAATATGTACCGTGGGGTAAAGGAAATCCAGCTCATGAATGCCATTGGTTGTCAGGCCATGACCTTGGGTAATCACGAATTTGACCACGGAGACGAGTTGCTCAGTCGCTTGGACGACTTTGCGGCTTTTCCGATTGTCTCCACCAATATTTCCTACCGCAATCCAGCCGATGCAGACGAATTGGTGCCCTTGAAAGACAAGTTGGTCTTTGATATGGCGGGTCGACCGCTCTATGTCTTGGGCTTAACGACCTTGGAGACCGAGGAAGTGGCTTCACCGACGGACAATGTGGTCTTTGAGGACCACGGATAGGCGCTCAAGCGGACCTTGTCCGAGATGGATAAGCAGGCGCACATTGTCTTGCTCAGTCATTTGGGCTATGACCAAGATGTTCAGCTGGCGGCGGAGTTTCCGGAAATCAATGTCATTTTCGGTGGTCACACCCATACGATTTTGAAAGAACCCAGTCAGGTCGGTAGCGTCAGCATTTTCCAAGCGGGACAGTATGGGCGTTTTCTGGGCAATCTTCTGCTCCGTTGCTACGATGACGGCAGTCATGAGGTGCTGTCCTATGACTTGGTGGAGATTGAGCAGCTGACAACAGAAGAGCCGACCATTCGGGAATTTATCGAGCAGATGCAGGCGGAGCGCAATGCTCGCTTTGCCCATTCTATTGCGAACCTGCCTCAAACCTTGGATGGTGAGCGGGAGAACATCCGTCAGGGACAGTCTACGCTGGCACCTCTGATTACGCAGGCCCTTTTTGAGCAGGCGGTTGCTCTCGGTTATCAGCCGGACGGAGCGGTCATCAATGGTTTTGGTATTCGGATGTCGCTCAACGCAGGCCCGATTTACTATAGCGATGTGGTCAAGGTTTTGCCCTTCTCCAAGCGCGTGCTCCTGGTCAGTATCAAGGGTCAAGATTTGATGTCCAGCCTCTCGACCGGTCTCCATCCACAGCTTCATGGCATTTCTCGCCAAGGCGATGATTTTTTGGTCAATGGCAGAGCGATTGAGCCGGATACCAGCTACCAGATTGTGACTAACTCCTTTGTCTGGTCTGGTAAGGATAACTATGATGATTTCCACAAGGCGATTATTATCCGAGATTTGGGCCTGGATGTGGATATTTTGAGTGAATTTTTAAGGAAAAGATTTGGAAAGTAAGAGGAGACATGTCCATGCTAAAAATCGGTCTCGTCGGTTTAGGAGGTATTTTTCAAAAGGCCTACCTGACCTATCTGCGGAGTTTGTCAGGCATTGACTGGCATTTGTTCACCCGCAATCAAGAAGTTCTGTCAAGCATTGCGGCCAGTTTGCCCCGCAGTCAGACCTATGCGACAGCACAAGATTTGGCCGAGGCAGACTTGGACGGTGTCATGATTCATGTGGCGACTCAGGCCCATGTGGAAATGGCAGAGCTGTTTTTGGAGCGTGGCATTCCTGTCTACATGGACAAGCCACTGGCCGAGGATTTTTACCAGTCGGCAGAGCTTTACAAATTAGCCCAGTCCAAGGGAGTCCTACTCATGGCTGGTTTCAATCGTCGCTTTGCTCCCAAGGTTCAAGAATTGAAAACCAAGCCCAACAAGCGGAGAATTGTTGTCGAGAAAAATGAAGTCAATGGCTTGGGCGACCTGCAATTCAAGCTCTTTGACCTCTTTATCCACCCGCTGGATACAGCCCTTTACTTGCTGGATGACCAGCCTCTGTCAGGTTCCTATGCCTACTATCTGGAAAATAATAAACTCAGTCAGGTCAATGTGACCCTTCAAACCGCTCAAACTTCTGTGGTCGTATCCATGAATCTCCAGTCGGGCAGCCGTCGGGAAATCATGGAAGTCCAGACACCGCAAGCGACCCATCAGGTTAAAAACTTAGAAGAATTGCGCACCTTTACCGCCAACCAAGAAATCATAGAAGGCTTTGGTTCTTGGGACACAACTCTTTACAAACGCGGCTTTGAAAGCATTGTCGAAGAGTTTTTCCAAGCCCTAGAAAGCAAGAAAAATCCAGTCAGCCCAAGCTCGAGCCTACTCAGCCACTGGATCTGTCACCAAATTGTATACGCAGATAAAGGAATAGGAGAATTACATGTCACCATCCCAAACGAAATTGACTTTAAGACGACCAACCTTAGTAGATAAAGAAACGATTTTGGATATGATTGCTGAATTTGAGCGAGAAGAGTCCGCAACAGACGGCGGCAATCTCTTTGCGAATTTTGACTTTGAAAGCTGGTTGCAGCAAGGTCAGGACTGGGAAATGGGACTGAATTTGCCAGAGGGCTTTGTCCCTTCTATCCAGTATGTCTCCTTTGATGATGCTGGGCAAGCAGTCGGTTTTCTCAGTCTACGCCTGCGTCTCAGTGATTATCTGCTCAACATTGGTGGACACATTGGCTATTCTATCCGCCCTAGCCAGCGGCAGAAGGGCTATGCCAAGGAGCAGTTGCGCCTTGGTGTGCAGGAAGCATTTTCCAAAAACATCCCTAAGGTCCTTGTGACCTGTGATGAGACCAATACAGCCAGCAAGCGAACTATCCTAGCCTGCGGAGGTAGCCTCGAAGACGTCCGTCATGGCACGGAGAGATACTATATAGAAGAGTGCTGATATGAACAATCCCAAACCCCAAGAATGGAAATCCGAAGAACTCAGTCAGGGACGGATTATGGACTACAAGGCCTTTAATTTTGTGGATGGTGAAGGCGTGCGCTGCTCTCTCTACGTCAGCGGCTGTCTCTTTCACTGCGAGGGCTGCTACAATGTTGCCACCTGGTCCTTCAAGGCCGGCATTCCCTACACTCAGGAGCTGGAAGACCGCATCTTAGCAGACTTGGCCCAGCCCTATGTGCAGGGCTTGACCCTTTTGGGCGGCGAGCCTTTTCTCAATACGGGGACCGTCCTTCCCCTGGTCAAGCGGGTGCGGACGGAATTGCCAGAAAAGGATATTTGGTCCTGGACAGGCTACACATGGGAAGAATTGATGCAGGAAACCCCAGACAAGCTGGAGTTGTTATCCCATTTGGATATCCTAGTCGATGGCCGCTATGACAAGACAAAACGGAACCTCATGCTCCAATTTCGCGGCTCTTCTAACCAACGCATCATTGACGTGAAAAAGTCTCTCCAAGAAGGGAAAGTTGTCTTGTGGGAGAGGTTGGAAAATTGACATTTTGCTAACATCAAATCTAGATTTTTTGCATGGTCTGATAGTGATATTTATTGGCTCGAACCAGCTTTCAAGTGGAGCTGGTTTTCTGATTTCTGGACACATAAAAAGCCTTGTTTCCAAGGCTCAAGGAGATGTTTCCCATCATGATCCTCCCTGTAGGGATCGAACCTACGACCCACGGATTAAGAGTCCGCTGCTCTGCCAGCTGAGCTAAGGAAGGTAAAAATAAAAATGCTGTATTGGTACCGGTTATCCATGAATTGTATTGATCCCGCACGCTAGAAGCAGGTGGGTGACGTGTTTCTGACTTAGTTGCTTCTGGGTGATCCAGCTTGCATACTGCCAAAAGATCTTTGTCTCCCTAGTAATACAAAAATAGTCGGTCAACACATAGGTATGAATTCGTATACCACAGCAGTTCTTATTTATGATTTAATAATACCACTTTTTTGAAAAAAATCAAGAGGAAATGGGCAAAAAAATGTAAACGTTCTCAATTTTTTTTGTTTTTTCGCTTGAGATCTTTGATTTTTTCTTGGGTCATGCCCAAGGCCCGCTCGTATTTGCCGGTGTCGTTGGCCGTGTAGTAGTCCGCATGGGCTAACTTATCGGGCAGGTATTGCTGGTCCACCCATTTTTCTGGATAGTTGTGGGGGTAAAGATAGCCTTGAGCGTTGCCTAGCTCCTTGCTGCCGGCATAATGACCGTCCCGCAGATGGTTGGGGATAGGTAGATGCCCGTATTTCCGCAAATCTGCCAGCGCCGCATCCATAGCTGTGTAGGCGGAGTTTGACTTGGGAGAAAGGGCCAGATTGACCACGACATTGGCAATCAAAATCCGCGCCTCTGGGAAACCAATTTTCTGGGCTGCCTCAAGGGCCGTCACGGTGTAGACCTGAGCGTCGGGATTGGCCAGACCAATATCTTCGTAAGCAATGATGGTCAGGCGACGAGCTAGGCTTGGCAGGTCCTCAGCCTCTATCAAGCGTGCGGCGTAATGGAGACTGGCATTGACGTCGCTCCCGCGAATGGATTTTTGCAGGGCTGAGACGATGTCATAGTGGGCATCGCCGCTCTTGTCCATGCTGATATAGGATTTTTGCAGGCTGTTTTCAACCGCATCCAAGTCCACATGGCGATCGCCATCGATTTCCTGAGTGGATAAGACAGCCAGTTCCAGCGAGTTGAAGGCTGCCCGTAGGTCTCCGTTGGTGGACCGGGCTAGAAAGTCCAGCGCCTCTGAATCAATAGTGACTGGAAAATCAAAGCCGCGATCCCTGTCCTCTATGGCTTGCTCTAGCGCCTTACGGATGTCCGAAATTTCCAGAGGTTGGAGCTGAAAAATCTGGACCCGACTGCGAATGGCGGGTAAAATGGAGAAGAAGGGATTTTCAGTCGTGGCTCCGATGAGAATGATATTACCACTTTCTAGGAGGGGAAGCAGGAAGTCCTGCTTGGTTTTATTGAGTCTGTGGATCTCGTCTAGGAGCAGGACCAGACCACCTGAGAATTTGGCCTCCTCAGCAATCTCCTGCAAGCGTTTCTGGTTATCGGTCGTGGCATTAAAGGTCCGAAAGGCATACTTGGTAGTGCCCGCAATGGCCGATGCGATGGAGGTTTTCCCGATGCCGGGCGGGCCGTAGAGAATCATGGACGACAGCATATTGGCATCAATCATGCGGCGAATAATCTTTCCAGGGCCGACCAGGTGCTCCTGACCGATCACTTCATCAATGGATTTGGGCCGCATACGAAGGGCGAGATTGGCTGGCATAGGCTTCCTTTCAGTACATTTATGGTATAATCATTATACTACAATTTTAGGATTTGGAGAGAAACGAAGATGGCGGAGTTGACGGTGAGTGTTTTGGAAGAATACTTGCGTGACCACTATGGGACGACAGTTCCAGAGCAAAGTCTCTTTATGAAATTAGTGGAAGAAATTGGTGAAGTGGCATAGCTACTGAATCAACGTGCAGGCCGCAAGATGATGGATAGCGAAGAAGACAGCTCTGCTTGTCTGGCAGAAGAATTAGCTGATGTCATTCACTATGCTGTAGCCTTGGCAGCGGTGAATCAACTAGATTTAACCAAGTCCATTTTGGAGAAAGACAAGCGGGCTTCCGTCAAATACGGGCGAGAAATAAATTTATTGGAATTTATAGAAAAGAGGAAATAGAATGGCAAAACATGGCTTTTTAGATGTGCTGGAAGCAGCATTGGACAAACATTTTACTTATGATTACGAGCTCAATTGGGACAAGAAAAACCACGCAGTTGAGTTGGCTTTTATCTTGGAAGCACAAAATGCGGCTGGGATAGAAACAGTAGATGACGAAGGCAATGCGTCTGCGGAGGATATTTTCCTAGAGGAGTATGTCCTTTTCTACAACCAGGATAAGTCTCACTTTGATGAGGAAGACTATCTGGTCGCTCTGCCATTTGACGCCAAGAAGGGCTTTTCAGCAGAGTTTCTGACCTATTTCGCAGGTTTTCTCAAAGATACCGCCGACCAAGGCCTAGATGATCTCATGGACTTTTTGGCGGACCCAGAAGCCCAAGAATTTGCGATTGCTTGGGACGGAGAGGCCTTTGAAAAAGGCAGAGCAGACTTGGTGGAGGGGGAATTTTACCCATATCCGAGGTATTGAGATGGTTCATGAAATGTTACTGGCTCCAAAACCTTTTGCAATGATGAAGTCTGGTCAGAAGACTATTGAGCTACGACTTTATGACGAGAAACGCAAGCATATACAAATTGGAGATCGCATCCGTTTTTATTGTACAGAAAATCAGATGCAAACGATCGAGGTGCAAGTATTAAATCTTCACATATTTGATAATTTTGCTCAGTTATACAAAGAACTAGATTTATTGTCTTGTGGGTATACGCAAAGCAGTATCAGAGAGGCGAAACCAGAAGATATGGAAGTTTACTATTCGCGAGAACAATTAGAACAATATGGTGCAGTGGGTATAGAATTGAGGGTAATAGATTCTATTTGACATTCCGTTTTCTCTCTTGCTTGACTGCAGGCGAAACTTTTGCTATTATAAAAATAGAAAAGGCGTTGAGTTCCAGCTCAACGCCCAGTAGGACCATAGCGATGGTTCAGCTTTTGGACAAAATAGACCGCCAGCTTGAAATCTTGGGCGGTCTATTTTTTATCTAGCATGGTTACGATGATTGTAATGATCAAATCAAGCATACTTACAAGTAAGCTTGCAAAAGCTATGATGACCATTAGTTCATCTGCTGACAAATCAGGTTCTCCTTTCCGTTGGATTTTGTGTCTATTTGCATAGGCACCACCACCTTTCAGAAATCAGAACCACCGCTCAGATTTTCCTGTCATTTCATTTATTCGAAAATTATTTTGATTTTACTTACCTTATAACATTAACTTGTAAAATGGGCTAGAAATCGGTACAATAATACAGTGATTGACGCATAGAAAAGAAAAGGAACGACAAACATGAACTCATGGCAAGAATTAACGATTCACGTGCATCGTGATGCAGAAGAAGCAGTTTCAAATCTGATGATTGAAACGGGCAGTCAGGGGGTGGCCATTAGCGACTCCGCTGACTATGTGGGACAGGAGGACCGTTTCGGTGAACTTTATCCCGAGGTGGAGCAGTCGGATATGATTGCGATTACGGCCTACTATCCTGACACTGTGGATATTGAGGAAGTTAAGGCAGACTTGGCGACTCAATTGGCGGAGTTGACAGGATTTGGCTTGGAAACGGGTCAGGTCAGCCTAGAAAGTCAGGAACTGGCAGAGGAAGACTGGGCGGACAACTGGAAGAAATACTATGAGCCAGCCCGCATTACCCATGATTTGACCATTGTGCCATCTTGGACCGACTATGAGGCGACTGCTGGTGAGAAGATTATCCGCCTGGATCCAGGCATGGCTTTCGGTACGGGAACTCACCCGACGACCAAAATGAGCCTCTTTGCTCTTTCTCAGGTCTTGCGTGGTGGTGAAACGGTCATTGACGTCGGCACAGGCTCGGGCGTCCTCTCTATTGCCAGTTCTCTCTTGGGCGCCAAGGAGATTTACGCCTATGACTTGGATGAAGTGGCGGTGCGTGTGGCCCAGGAAAACATTGACCTCAACGCCCACACCAGCAATATTCATGTTGCGGCAGGCGACCTCCTCCGTGGCGTCAACATTGAAGCGGAAGTCATCGTTGCCAACATCTTGGCGGATATTCTCATCCATCTGACCGAGGATGCCTACCGTCTGGTCAAGGACGAGGGCTACCTGATTATGAGCGGCATCATCGCGGACAAGTGGGACATGGTGCGAGCATCTGCGGAGGCGGCTGGCTTCTTCCTTGAGACCCACATGATTCAGGGCGAGTGGAATTGCTGTATCTTCAAGAAAACCGCTGACCGCTCAGGTATGATTGGAGGCTAGGATGCAGCAGTATTTTGTCAATGGCAGAGCACCGCAGGGCATTTTCCAGATTAAGGATAAGGACACTGCCAAGCACATGTTTTCTGTCATGCGCTTGCAGGCAGACGACCAGATTGTCCTGGTCTTTGATGATGAGATTAAACGCTTGGCACGGGTAGTAGATAGCCAGGACCAATCTGTTGAAATCATCGAAGAACTGGCAGACAATGTCGAATTACCCGTTTCCGTCACTATTGCCATGGGCTTTCCTAAGGGAGATAAGCTCGAATTTGTCGCCCAAAAGGCAACGGAATTAGGCATGACAGCCCTCTGGGCCTTTCCAGCTGACTGGTCTGTGGTCAAATGGGACGGTAAAAAACTGGCAAAAAAAGCAGAAAAGTTAGAAAAAATTGCTCAAGGCGCAGCCGAGCAAAGCAAACGCAATCGGATTCCAGCTGTTCGTTTATTTGAGAAAAAAGTGGATTTTCTATCTCAACTGGCAGCATTTGACCAGATTATCTTAGCCTACGAAGAGGCTGCAAAAGAGGGCGAACAAGTCAATCTAGTGAAAATGTTATCTGGCTTAGAAGTTGGACAATCAGTTCTGGTCATCGTCGGTCCAGAAGGTGGCGTGTCGCCTGAGGAAGTAGTCGCATTTGAAGGAGCAGGAGCTATCAAGACAGGCCTTGGACCTCGCATTCTTCGAGCGGAAACGGCTCCACTCTATGCTCTTTCTGCTATTAGCTACGCAAGGGAATTGTTGAAATAAGGAGATTCATGTTCGCCTTAGGAACCATTATCAATACCATCGCCATCGCCCTAGCAGGTGTGCTAGGGTCTTGGTTTGGTCATTTGCTCAAGGAACGCCATCAGTCCGGTCTAACCATGGCCAGCGGGATTGCGGTCCTCTTTTTAGGAATTTCAGGCAGTCTGGAAGGTCTGCTGGCTGTAGCAGATGGCAACTTGACTGGTCGGAATTCCATGCTCTTGGTCATCAGTTTGGCTCTAGGAACTCTGATTGGAGAGTTGCTCCATATTGAGGGCTGGTTTGAGCGACTGGGCATTTGGCTGCGGGAGAAATCTGGTAATAGCAAGGATCCGCATTTTATCGACGCTTTTCTAACAGCCTCTCTGACGGTCTGTATCGGTGCTATGGCCATTATTGGATCCATCCAAGACGGACTGACGGGTGATTACCGCCTCTTGGCTATCAAGAGTATTTTGGATTTCATCATTATCTTGATAATGACCTCTAGTCTGGGCAAGGGAGCTGGCTTTTCAGCTGTACCGGTCTTTCTCTTTCAAGGTTCGCTGACAATGCTAGCCCGCTTGATTGAGCCCTTGATGACAGAGCAGGCACTGAGCAATCTATCTATGGTCGGCTCGGTCCTTATTTTCTGCGTCGGGGTCAATATCGTCTGGGACCGGAAAATTCGTGTGGCCAATATGTTGCCTGCGGTGCTGGTTGCTGTTGTCTGGGCTTATTTCCAATAAATTCGTCACCATTTACACATAATTGACTGCCTTTTCCATATAAGTGTTGTTATAATACAGTTGAAAGTAGGTGATTTTATGCGTAAGTGGTTTTCCTTTTCTCTACTATGTGTTGCCAGTCTGTGCCTAGCTTCCTGTCGGATGAGTGTCAGCTATATTCCCTCCAGTCCAGCGGAGCAATCCGTCCAGGCTGCTGAGCAGGAAATCCTGCATTTTGAACTGTTTCATGCGGCCGGGGGAGCCCTTGCCAATCAATGGGATCGCTTAGCAAGTCAGCCAGAGTCCAAGGAGGTCTTATTGACGGGACTTTTGGAGGAGAAGAGGTTCTATGAACCCTTCCGTGGTCAGTCCTTTGTAGATCCGGCTTTCAATGGTTTGGTAGAGCCGCATTTGGAAATCGTGGTATCTGATCCTGTTACTGGTGGCAGGTTTGGCCTTTCTGCTGTGGCGACAGGTAGGGGTTATCCCAGGAACTAACTATAAAATCTTGTCCGACCTGGTCTTACAGGACCGGGAGACAGGGGTCATCTATACTTTTGAAAATCTGGAAGTTAGGACCGCCTTTGTGTCCGGAATCGAGGAAGACCAAGCGGTTTTAGAAAAAAACTTTGAAACGAGAGAAATGGGTGAGGATCTGGTGGATAAGGTCTATGGTGGCGAGGAGGGGCAGATGATGGAGTGGACCGAAAGCAAGGGCTTTGGTTGGAATTGGTTCAGCTCAACGATATCCTATCCCGTGCCTGCTGGGGAATACGGGATCATTCGCTTGGAAACACGCTATAAAAATGAGACCTACCGTCTGGAGCAAGAGGGCAAACTTCTGGGTACCTATACAGTGAAAACTCCACAAGAAGAGTACCTCGTCCCTATCTATACGACATCATAAAAAGCAAGTCCAATCGGGCTTGCTTTCTAAATCCTTAGTCGTCATCTCCAAATGTATCGCGATACATTTTGTCAATTAGTGCTCTACGTTTGTACTCAGTTTGTTCCTCTGTGTGAGGGTGGAGTTTAACCAGCAACCAACCTACAACAAGGAATACCCCAACAGTAGTAATAATTTCAGCCATTATTTTTTTCACTTCCTTTTTCTTGGGTTATCTAACTCTTATTATAAAGTTTTTTTGAGACTTGTCAAGGAGATGTGCTTTGGGGTTCAGATACATATAAAAACGAACATTTCCTTGCGGATTTGTTCGTTTTCCTTATCTAATCAATCAGATTTAATCTTCCCTGCGTTTAGCAGCCAGTCCTGCTAATCCTGCAAGTCCGATACCAATCAAGCTGAGCACAGAAGTCGCATCGCCTGTGTTTGGCAATGTTTTCACTCCTGGAGCTGGTGTGGTCTCGACAGGCTTGTCAGCTGGCAAGGTAATTTTCTGACCAGATGAAAGGGTGATGACTTGGCCACCAGCATTTGCTTGACCAGGCTTGATTGGTTTTTGTGGTTTTGGATTAGGTGTTTGAGGAGTTGGGATGATAATGTCAATGGTTGGAGGAGTCGCAGATTCTGGTTTAGGCTCAGTGTAGAGGAAGCGGTAAACGCCCATGCCGTTGACTCCGTCACCTACAAATTCTTCAATATATTCCACATCTTCCAACTTCTCTGCAGCAATCAAATCCTTAGCAGAGTTTGATGTACGGAAACGAAGGTCTAGGCCCTTGATAGTATCCGCAAAACGCCAGTTGCTATCGGCAGAAGGGTTGATATTTTTCTCCTCTAGGATATAGTTGATGATTACTTGGCGGTTTTCCAGGTTGAGCAGGCGGTTGACCGTCGCATTTTTCACACCAGGGAAAGTACCACTAGCGCGGTAGTTATTGGTCGCCACCATGAATTCCATGTCATCCGTAACAGGCTGACCATTGTACTTGAGGTCACGGACACGGCTAGCATCTTTATTGACAAGCTTACCGCTGGTATCGTATTTGTTTGGCTGGGTAATATCGTAGGTATAGGTTACACCGTCTATAACATCGAAGTTATAGTTACGGAAGTTAATGTTGAGCAACTCCTGAGGCTCTTTGTTGTTTCGGTCCACTTGGTTGAATTGACCAGCAGACATTTCCAACCATTCTTTCAGGTCAGCACCAGTGATTTTCAGAATAGCGGTGACATTATCATAAAGATAGAGGTCGGCTACGTTTTTGATAGCAATGGAACCAGCTGGGATGTCTGTGTAGTTATCGCCCTCAGAAATACCGCGACCACCAGCCTTGAACGGAGCTGCTGCAGAAAGGAGTGGCAACTTGCCTTCCTCTGTGCCAGCCAATTCTTTTTCCAAGTACCAGAGCTGGGCCTTGTTGACAATCTGAACAGACGGGTCATCTTTTACTAGGGAGAAGTAGCTGTGAATGCGGGCGCTGGTTTCACCAACTTTTTCATTGACATAAGTAACTGTCGCATCGTGAGCCTCTTTCGCAAGGGCAAGGATTTCTGGGTCAGCCACAGGAGACTTGGTATCAATCTTGCGGATTTGTCCCTTGCCGTCTACCACATTCCACTTGCCGTCGGTGTAGGTCACCTTGAGGTCAATGATACCCAGGTGGTCACCGTATTTACCTGCCATGGTCACTGGAGTGCCGTTAATGGTGCCGTTCACATCATCAACACCAGCGTATTGGGCATAGAAACCAGGCTTTTCAGGGTTCATGGTTGGGAAGAGGGCATGAGAATGTCCAGTCACAACCGCATCGACACCGTCGATCCCTGCGATATGGTAGCCCACATTTTCTTCGCCAACTTCGTAAGTATCATCACCGATACCAGAGTGGGAAAGAACCAGAACGATGTCTGCACCAACTTGCTTGATAACGGGCACAATTTCTTTCACAGCTTGGACGGCATCGTTGACCACTACCTTGCCTTCTAGGTTTGCCTTGTCCCAATTGAGAATCTGAGGCGGAACAATACCGGTAATACCGATGTTGAGGTTGACAGGGCGACCAGTTGTGTCGGTAAAGGTCTTGGTCACCAATTCGTAGGTTTTAAAGACAGGTTGGAGGGATTTTGCATCCACTACGTTGGCATTGACCACCGGAAGGCTGGTTGAAGCTAATACAGTATGAAGGAAGTCCAAGCCGTAGTTAAATTCATGGTTACCCAGTGTCGATGCGTCAAAATCAAGCTCTTCCAGTGCAGCGTACATAGGGTGTTTTTCGCCAGTCTCAACAGGGTCAACGATAGCCTTGTAGGTGCCCAGTGGTGTACCTTGGATCAGGTCTCCATTGTCGACCGTAACGGTGTTTGGATTTTCAGCGCGTGCCTCTTCGATGAGGACAGCTGTCTTGGCCAAGCCAAGGTTTTGTGACTCCTTGTCCTGGTAGTAATCGTAGTTGACCAGGTTGGTGTGGAGGTCTGTTGTAGACAGGATGCGGACATCGACCGTCTGGCCTTCTACTGGAGGGGCAACTTCTGTTGTGGTCGTTGTGATTGGTTCAGCAGCGAGGACAGGCTGACTAGTATCTTCCCCAGTTCCCTCAGTTGGTGCTGGTGCAGTTTCGTTTGTCACCGTTGGTTGACTTGCTGGTGTTGTTACCTCTTCAGCCTGGACCAATTGTGCGCTACTAGTTGCCAAGACTGCCAAGGTCAAGGCTGTAGCCGATTTACTAAAAGGAAATTTCATAAGAAATCCTCTACTTTCTATTAAGGTGTGCAAGAAACATTATACAGGTTCAGAAGGATTTTTTCAACCGTTTTAGGAACAATGGATTAAAAAATAAGAACAAAACAACTATGTAACCGCTTGATAAACAAACATTAACTTTTTAATTAAGAAAATAATTCGTTCATTTGTAGCGGACAACTAGGAATGTATCTGATTTCTTCCTCTTTTCCTATGAAAATGGTAAAATAATAGGAAATAGCTAGGGAGAGAAGTAAATGAAAGAAGTCAATTATACAGGAGAGGAAGTCGTTGCCCTAACAGCCACTTATTTGCCAGAAGAGGATGTTGCTTTTGTCAAAAAAGCTTTGGACTATGCGACCGAGGCCCATAAAACACAGTTTCGTAAGTCCGGTGAGCCCTACATTCTCCATCCTATACAGGTGGCAGGTATCTTGGCAGGTCTGAAGCTGGATGCGGTAACGGTTGCCTGCGGTTTTTTGCATGATGTGGTGGAGGATACAGACATTACCCTGGACCAGATGGAGGCAGAATTTGGCCCTGAGGTTCGTCACATCGTCGGCGGTGTGACCAAGCTGGGCAAGGTAGAATACAAGTCCCATGAAGAGCAGTTGGCTGAAAACCACCGCAATATGCTGATTGCCATGTCTCAGGATATGCGGGTTATCCTGGTCAAACTGGCTGACCGCCTTCATAATATGCGGACCCTCAAGCATCTCCGACCAGACAAGCGGGAGCGGATTTCACGTGAAACAATGGAAATCTATGCTCCTCTTGCCCACCGTCTGGGGATTTCCTCTGTCAAATGGGAGCTGGAGGATATGTCCTTCCGATACCTCAATGAAGTGGAGTTCTATAAGATTACCCACATGATGCGAGAGAAACGTCGGGAGAGGGAGGCTCTGGTCACAGAAGTAGTGGACAAACTGCGTGAGTACACGGAGGAGCGCCACCTTCACGGGCAGATTTATGGCCGGCCAAAGCATATTTACTCTATTTACCGCAAGATGCACGACAAGAAAAAGCGGTTTGACGAGCTCTACGACTTGACGGCCATTCGCTGCATTATGGACACGCCGAGCGATGTTTATGCCATGCTGGGCTACATTCATGAACTCTGGAAACCAATGCCAGGTCGGTTCAAGGACTACATTGCCAGCCCCAAGGCCAATGGCTACCAGTCCATCCACACCACAGTTTACGGACCAAAAGGCCCTATCGAGTTCCAGATTCGGACCATGGAAATGCACCAGGTGGCGGAGTACGGGGTTGCGGCCCACTGGGCCTACAAGCGTGGTGGTACTGCCAAGGCTTCTGAAAAAGAATTGCGCTGGATTAACAACCTGATTGAGCTGCAGGAGGGAGCTGGCGGAGATGCCCAGACCTTTGTGGACTCTGTGAAAGATGATATTTTTACTGAGCGGATTTACGTTTTCACTCCCGACGGTGCCGTTCGTGAATTGCCTAAAGACTCCGTTCCCATTGACTTTGCCTATGAGATTCATACCAAGGTCGGCGAGCGTGCAACCGGAGCCAAGGTCAATGGTCGCATGGTGCCACTGACTACCAAGCTCAAGACAGGCGACCAGGTGGAAATCATCACCTCGGCCAATTCCTTCGGACCAAGTCGTGATTGGGTCAACATCGTCAAGACCCACAAGGCTCGTAACCGGATCAAGCAGTTCTTCAAAAACCAAGACAAGGAACTGTCTGTTTCCAAGGGTCGAGAGATGATTCAGGCCTTGCTGTTGGAAAATGGCTACGCTCCAAATCAATATTTGGACAGAAAGCACATGGATGCCGTTTTGCAGAAGGCCAGCTACAAGACGGATGAGGCCCTCTTTGCCGCAGTTGGTTTCGGTGAGGTTTCGGCTATCTCTGTTTTCAATCGCCTGACGGAGAAAGAGCGTAAGGAGGCTGAGCGCGCCAAAGCCAAGGCTGTCGCGGACGAATTGGTCAACGGTGGCGAAGTCAAGCATGATAATAAGAAAGACAGTCTCAAAATCCGTCACGAGGGTGGTGTGGTTATCGAGGGGGCATCCGGTCTCCTCATCCGGATTGCCAAGTGCTGTAATCCGGTACCTGGTGATGAGATTGTCGGCTACATTACCAAGGGGCGTGGGGTAGCTGTCCACCGGGTGGATTGTATGAACCTCAAGAGCCAGGAAAATGTGGAGCAACGACTGATTGATGTCGGTTGGGAAGAGGATGATAATTCAACCAAGGAATACATGGCCAATATCGACATTTATGGGCTCAATCGCTCTGGTCTGCTCAACGATGTCCTCAAGGTCTTGACCAATGCTAGCAAGAACATTTCCTCGGTCAATGCCCAGCCAACCAAGGATATGAAGTTTGCGACCATTCATGTCTCCTTCGGCATTTCCAACCTGGCAACCTTGACCAGTCTGGTGGACAAGATCAAGTCGGTACCAGAAGTTTACTCAGTGAAAAGGACCAATGGATAGATGAAAGTGATTATACAGCGCGTGACGCAGGCCAGTGTGACCATCGAGGGAACGGTTCATGGCCAGATTGACCAGGGACTTTTGCTCCTAGTCGGTGTGGGGCCAGATGACAGCCAGGAAGACCTGGACTATGCTGTTCGTAAAATTGTCAACATGCGGATTTTTTCAGATGAGGCAGGCAAGATGAATAAATCTGTCCAAGATGTGGCGGGCAAGATTTTATCCATTTCCCAATTTACTCTCTTTGCGGATACAAAAAAAGGTAATCGCCCTGCCTTTACAGGAGCGGCAGCTCCTGCCCTAGCCAGCCAACTCTATGATGCCTTTAACCAGGCCTTGTCGGCCTTTGTGCCGGTTGAAGTGGGCGTTTTTGGGGCGGACATGGCGGTCAGCTTAGTCAATGATGGTCCGGTGACCATTGTGTTAGATACCAAAAATCGCTAGACCTCTATACTTTTTGTGTCTGTTTTGATATACTAAAATAAAGAAAGGTGGAGTGTCCCATGAAAAAACTACTGACCAATCATTTCTTTTATCTGACCCTTGCTTTTATCCTGATTTTGGTGATTTTCTATAGTAGTCTGGACAATCGCTGGATTATTCTGGCTAGTTTTCTCTATTTCATTCCTTCGCAGATTTTATACCGTCGCCGCCTTAAAGAGCGACTACAAGAAGACCAGCCCAAGTAGGCTGGTTTTTTGGCAGTATTGGCTACTTGAATAAAATGTGCTATAATAATGTTGTCGCAAAGTGGTAGTTTGTGCTTTGAAGTTAGGATGAGGTAATCAAGGACATGAGAAAATTTTTTCAAGATCTTAATCAAGAGTATCTGGAAAGCAGAAGTTCAGTTGGAGAAGATAGTCTGGAGTGGATTATCCAGAGAAAGATGACCTGGGGCATGCGGTGGGGGTTGGTAGGGATTCTCATGTTTGTCTTGCAGCCTTTAACCTATAACCCTCACTTTCTATTGGCTGTTTTTATATAGGTTTCCTACTTGGGTCAGTGTATGTATGTGGGCAACTGATTTTGGCAGCCAGTTCCATTTTCCGCAATTGGAAGAAAAAATAATCGCTCAGCTTATTAGGCTGGGCGATTGGTTTTTTCTACGAATAATTCTTGGGCGATGGCTGTAGGAATAGCCAGTTCTTTGTCCTTGTATTGGATGGTGATGGTCTGGGCAAACTGGTCGAAGGCTGTCACAAGTAGTTGATCGCCAACAGTTAACTCATGTTGTTCCAGGTATTGGAGAAGTTGGTAGAAATCATGGATACGAACCAGTTGGTAGCTGCCGGTTTCGGTCAGTTGGGACAGCCGGGTCTGGTAGCGTTCCACAAGCAACTGGTTTTCTTTAGGAATACTGCCACCGTGTGGGCAGGTTTGGGGATAGCCCAACAGTTTGTCCAGTTGGTTGATAAAATGGTCTGAAACGGTGTGTTCTAAAATTTCAGCTTCTTCATGGACTTGCTCAGGGGAATAGCCCAGCTGTTCAACTAAAAAGACTTCTATCAGGCGATGCTTGCGGTAGAGGTTGGCTACCATTTCCAAGGCAGCTTGGCTGAGGAGGTAACCTGCTGATTTATCTTTTTCAATCAGCTCTTCCGTGACCAATTTTTTTAGCATTTCGGAAACGGCTGGAGCGGAAAAATTCATCTTTTCAGCAATCTGCTTATTAGTGATTTTTTGTTCTGCCTGTCCTAGTTCATAGATGACTTTCAGGTAATCTTCTTTGTTTGGTGTCATATTCTCTCACTTTCTAGTTAAGAATAGTATACCAAAATTTTATAAAAGTTATTGACAGAAAGATTTTTTTTAATATATAATAAAACTAAAATTAAGCACACCTAACAAAAATATAAGGAGAACCCATCATGAAAAAACTGATTTTCAGTTTGGCTCTGCTATTGTCCCTTATCGGACTAGGAGCCTGTCGTTCAACGCAAAGCCCAGAGGCTTCCAGCAAGCCACGAGTGGCAGTCACGACCTCTTTCCTCAGCGATATGGTCTATCAGCTGGCAGGAGATGAGGTGGAGCGGGATCTACTAATTCCAGCGGGGGAAGACCCGCACCTCTATGTTGCCAAGACCAGCGACCTGTCCAAGTTGCAGCAGGCAGATTTAGTTCTCTACCATGGTTTGCACTTTGAGGGCAAGATGGTGGAGGTCCTGGAAAAGACGGGTGTAGCAGTGTCTAAGAACTTTGCCCAGTCGGATTTGACTACCATGGATGAGGATGGCCAGCAGACTGTGGACCCTCACTTCTGGTTTTCCATTCCCCTCTATAAATCAGCGGTAGCGGTAGCTTCTGAGGAGTTGCAAAAACTTCTTCCGGAAAAAGCAGAGCTGATTCAGAAAAATACGGAAAGCTACCTAGCTCAGTTGGATTACTTGCACACTTGGATTGAAAAAGAGTTGAGTGTCTTGCCTGCTGAGAGCCGTTACCTAGTTACCCCACATGATGCCTTTAACTACTTCGCAGCCAGCTATGACTTTACTCTTTATGCACCGCAGGGCATTAGCACCGAGTCTGAAGTTGCCAACAGCGATATGATTGAAACGGTCAATATGATTTTAGAACATGGGATCAAGGCTATCTTTACCGAGTCAACAACCAGTCCAGAACGCATGGAAAAATTGCAGGAAGCTGTCAAGGCCAAGGGTGGTCAAGTAGCGATTGTAAGCGGTGAAGGAAAAGAGTTATTCTCAGATTCCTTAGCACCAGAAGGGCAAAAGGGAGCAACATTTATCGATATGTACAAGCACAATATCCAGTTAATTGTGGAGCATTTGCAGTAAGAAAGGTTGGAAGAATGGAAGAAATTCTGAGAGTGGAGGACTTGTCCTTGCACTATGGTGCAGGACAGGTCAAGGCTCTAGATCAGGTCAGTTTTCAACTGCCCAAGGCTTGTCGTGCAGCCCTGGTCGGACCAAATGGTGCAGGGAAATCGAGCTTGTTTAAGGCGATTTTGGGATTGGAGAAGGGGGTAAGTGGCAAGGTTTCGCTACTGGGTCAGTCAGAGAAACTGGACCAAGTTATTCAAAAAAATGTTGCCTATATTCCCCAAGCCAGCCAGGTCAACTGGCAGTTTCCTGCAAGGGTTTTGGATATTGTCCTGATGGGGCGGTTTGCCCATACCAGCGGTTTCTTCCGCCGACCAAGTTCCTTGGATAAGGAAAAGGCAGAGCAGGCTCTGGAAGAGATGAAGATCAGCGATTTACGCAATCGGCAGATTGACCAGCTATCGGGAGGTCAACGGCAACGAGTCTTTCTTGCTAGGGCCTTGGCTCAGGAAGCTGAACTCTACATGATGGATGAGCCCTTGGCTGGGATTGATCAGGTGACAGAGCAAGTCATCATGGACTGTTTGAAGAAGTTCCAGCAAGAAGGTAAGACCTCCCTGGTCATCCACCATGACCTTTTGACCTTGGAAAAGTATTTTGACTATGTCCTCTGGCTCAATGGTCGCTTGGTGGCAGAGGGTCCTATGGATCAGGTGGATTTGCTGCAAGCCTATCAGGCTGCCTATGGTCAGGAACCTGCCTTATTTCTAAAGGAGGGGCTCGATCATGCTTGATCTCTTGCAGGACTATTCATTTTGGACGGTAGCTCTGGGAACTCTTGTTTTAGCCTTGGCGGCTAGTCAAATCGGGACCATTAGCGTCTTGACCAGGCAGAGTTTAATCGGGGATAGTTTGGGGCATGCGGCCTATCCAGGTATTATTCTGTCCTATATGGTCTTTCAGTCACGCCAACCCCTGCTCCTCTTGATTGGAGCGGTGGCTTCGGGTTACCTGTCCTATGTTCTGGTCAGCTGGCTCTGTCGAGGAGGGCGGACCAGTCGGGTCAATGCCTTGGCACTGGTTTCAGCGGCTTTTTTTGGACTAGGTTTGGTTCTCAAGCAGTATGTTCAGGGCAATACCGCCTTTCAAGGAGCTGCCCAGGCAGGCTTGGAAAACTATGTTTTTGGTCAGGCTGCCTTTATGCAGCTGGACGATGTCCTGCTTATTTGCTTGGTAGCCTTGCTGGCCTTGTTCCTATTTGGCTGGCACTACCAGTCGCTCAAGCTCTATCTGTTTGATAAACAGTTTGCCAAGCTAGTGGGGATTCCTGTGGAAAAGATTGACCGTATGACCTTGTTTCTGATGATGAGTTTGATTGCGGTTGGCTTGAAGGTGGTTGGGGCTATCCTGATGAGTAGTTTCTTGATAGCACCGGCTGTCTTTGGCTTGCTTCTAGGAAAGTCCTATGGCCAGACCTTGGTATTAGCAGCGGGAATTGCTGGATTTTCAGCCCTACTTGGAAGTTATGTGAGTTCGGTGGTGACGGGTTTATCGACTGGACCGGCTATTATTGTTTGCTTGAGTTTGTCCTCTTTAGTGGCTTTTGCTTATGTGACCTATATCAGAAAGGAGAATGCAGGTGCTTGAGGTCTTGTTGATTTTACTGGCTGCTGGTTCTTCTTGTGGCTTGATTGGGTCTGTCTTGGTGGTGCGCAACCAGGCCATGCTGGCAGATGCCTTGTCCCACTCGGTCCTCTTGGGGATTGTACTGGGCTTCTTTGTCAGTCACAGCCTAGATTCCCCCCTGCTCTTGCTTGGGGCGGCGTTTTTTGGTCTACTGACAATTCTAGCTATTGAGGGACTACACAGTCGCAAGTTGGCTCAGGATGCGGCGACGGGCTTGCTCTTTACCTTTTTCTTTGCCCTAGCTGTTATTCTCATCTCCCTCTTTGCCCGTAATGTCCATCTGGACTTGGATATGGTCTTGATGGGCGAGGTGCTCTTTGCCCCACTTAATAGGTTGGACCTCTTTGGTCTATCGCTACCCTTGGCCTTGGTCAAGTCTGTCGGACTCTTGTTAGTCTTACTGGGCTTCTTTTCCTTGAATTTTCGAGCTTTGCCCCTCTATCTCTTGGACAAGGAGCAGGCAAAACTCCAAGGGATTGCCACCAAAAGACTGGAGTTGGGATTGATTTTTCTGGTTTCCTTGACAACGGTCTCGTCCTTTGAAGCGGTTGGCTCTATGGCGGTCATTGTTTTCTTGCTAGCACCCAGTATGGCAGCCTTACCTTGGTCGAAGCATTTCTGTCAGTTTTTAGTTTTGGGGCAATGCTGCGCCATTCTGATTATTGTTCTAGGCTTTGGTCTTGCCAGCTGGCTTGACCTGACCATGTCTGGGACCTGTTCGGTCATGGGCCTTCTGACAGTCTGCGTCAGCTTTTTCCTAAAAAATACCCTAAAAATTTAGTTTGACAAATGAAATTGTCAGACTTTTTTGTTATTATAGTAAGTAATCACACAAGCAAAGGAGAAAATAATGACACGTTTACAAGATGATTTTTACGAATACGTCAATGGCGAATGGGCAAAAACAGCTGTGATTCCAGACGATAAGCCAAGAACTGGAGGTTTTTCAGACCTGGCGGATGATATTGAAAAACTCATGATTGACACGACAAACGCATGGTTGGCTGGGGAAAATGTCCCAGAAGATAGCGTTTTGCAAAACTTTGTAGCCTTCCACAAGCAAGTGGCTGACTATGAAACCCGTGACCGCTTGGGCGCAGAGCCAGCTAAGGCCCTGATTGAAGAGTACAAAAATCTTGCCTCTTTCGAAGAATTTACCAGCAAATTGGCGGAATTTGAGCTGGCCGGCAAACCCAATCTTATGCCTTTTGGTGTTGCACCAGACTTCATGGATGCGACCATCAATGTCCTCTGGGCGGACTCGCTAGGCATCATTCTACCAGATACGACCTATTATGCTGAAGGTAATGAAAAAGGAGTTGAATTGCTGAGAATCTGGAGAGAAAGCCAGGAAGCCCTCCTGCCTAAGTTCGGTTTCAGTGATGAGGAAATCAAGGATCTCTTGGACAAGCGTTTGGAACTAGATGCCACGATTGCCAAGTATGTTCTGTCAAATGAAGAGGGTTCTGAGTACGCCAAACTTTACCACCCCTACGAATGGGCAGATTTTACTGCCTTGGCACCAGAGTTGCCGTTGGATGCTTTTTTTACAGCTATTTTAGGGCAAACGCCAGACAAGATTATCGTGCCTGAGGAACGCTTCTGGCAGGCTGCCAAGGACATTTACAGTGCGGATAACTGGGAACTTTTGAAGGCGACCTTGATTTTGAAAGCGGCTGGCGCCTATACAGCCTTTCTGTCGGATGAAATTCGTATTCTAGCAGGAGCCTATAGCCGTGCCCTTTCTGGTACACCGCAGGCTCAAAACCAAGAAAAAGCAGCCTACAATCTGGCACAAGGTTACTTTAACCAAGCCCTCGGTCTTTGGTATGCTGGAGAAAAATTCTCACCAGAAGCCAAGGCCGATGTGGAAGCCAAAGTTGCCAAGATGATTGAGGTCTACAAATCTCGTTTGGAAACGGCAGACTGGTTGGCTCAGGAAACGCGTGACAAAGCCATTGTCAAACTCAATGTTATCAAGCCTTACATTGGTTACCCAGATGCCTTGCCAGAGCGTTATTATAAGAAGATTGTTGACCCAAGCAAGTCCTTGGTGGAAAATGCTATCGAACTAAACAAGATTGACATTGCTCATGGTTGGAGCAAGTGGAACAAGCCTGTGGACATGAAGGAATGGGGCATGCCAGCTCATATGGTCAACGCCTACTACAATCCACAGAAAAACTTGATTGTCTTTCCAGCAGCCATTTTGCAGGCGCCATTCTACTCGCTGGAGCAGTCTTCATCAGCTAACTACGGCGGTATTGGTGCTGTCATTGCCCACGAGATTTCCCATGCCTTTGACTCAAACGGTGCTTCCTTCGATGAGCATGGTAGCCTTAACAACTGGTGGACAGAGGAAGACTATGCAGCCTTTGAATCCCGGACCCAGCAGGTCATCGATCAGTTTGAAGGTCAGGATTCTTATGGTGCCAAGGTTAACGGGAAATTGACCGTGTCAGAAAACATTGCCGACCTTGGTGGGATTGCAGCGGCCTTGGAAGCAGCCAAGTCAGAAGAAGACTTCTCCGCTGAGGAATTCTTCACCAACTTTGCTCGTATCTGGCGAATGAAGGCCCGTCCTGAGTTCATGCAGATGTTGGCAAGTGTGGATGTCCATGCGCCAGGTCATCTGCGCACCAACATCCAGTTGCCAAACTTCGACGAATTCCATGAAACCTTTGGCGTTCAAGAAGGCGACGGCATGTGGCGTGCAAAAGAAGACCGTGTGATTATTTGGTAGAAGTTTTGAACAGCTAACTTTTGTTGGCTGTTTTTGTCGCTTTGGACAAGAAAAAATAAAGCATATCTATTTGACACGGTTACTCATCTATGGTATTATACTAAACGGTACTTTTTACTTTTGGTCTCTCAAGAGTGTACAGGGACGTGCTGACAAATGTTGCAAAAGTACACACAGATAGGGGTTGTCACCAATGCCCTATCACCAAAAATAAAAAATATATACAGGAGAATGTAGATGCCTACAATTAACCAGTTGGTACGTAAACCACGTAAGTCTAAAGTAGAAAAATCTAAATCACCAGCTTTGAACGTTGGTTACAACAGCCGTAAAAAAGTTCAAACAAACGTTTCATCACCACAAAAACGCGGTGTTGCAACTCGTGTCGGAACAATGACACCTAAAAAACCTAACTCAGCCCTTCGTAAATTTGCTCGTGTACGTTTGAGCAACCTTATCGAAGTTACTGCTTACATCCCAGGTATCGGTCACAACTTGCAAGAACACAGTGTGGTTCTTCTTCGTGGTGGACGTGTAAAAGACCTTCCAGGGGTACGTTACCATATCGTTCGTGGTGCACTTGATACTGCTGGTGTAAACGATCGTAAGCAAGGCCGTTCTAAATACGGTACTAAACGTCCAAAAGGCTAAGAAGGGGGAAATATAAATGAGTCGTAAAAATCAAGCGCCTAAGCGCGAAGTATTGCCAGATCCATTGTATAACTCAAAATTGGTAACTCGTTTGATTAACCGTGTTATGTTGGACGGTAAACGTGGTACTGCTGCATCAATCGTATACGGTGCCTTTGATCAAATCAAAGAAGCAACTGGCAATGATGCACTTGAAGTATTTGAAACAGCAATGGAAAACATCATGCCTGTACTTGAAGTACGTGCACGTCGTGTCGGTGGTTCTAACTACCAAGTCCCAGTTGAAGTTCGTCCAGAGCGTCGTACAACACTTGGTCTTCGTTGGTTGGTAACAATCGCTCGTAACCGTGGTGAGCACACTATGGTAGACCGTCTTGCGAAAGAAATCTTGGATGCTGCAAACAACACTGGTGCGGCAGTTAAGAAACGTGAAGACACCCACAAAATGGCAGAGGCGAACCGCGCATTCGCACACTTCCGCTGGTAAGACAGGATATTTTAGCGTTAAGCAAATGCTAGCCAAAATAGGAAAAGCGACGAAGAAACTTCAGTTTCTAGGAGATTTTATCTTTTTGGCAGACATTTGTAGCTAAAATTCAACTAAACCATCACAAATCGGATTGAGGCTTGCCTCATCCACTTCACACCAGAATTAAGAAACCAAGCGGGTGGGATTAGCCCACTCGCTTTTCTTAAAATATGGTATAATCAAAATAGAAATCTAAAAATATAGGAGAACAAACCTCATGGCACGCGAATTTTCACTAGAAAAAACTCGTAATATCGGTATCATGGCGCACGTTGACGCTGGTAAAACAACGACGACTGAGCGTATTCTTTACTACACTGGTAAAATCCACAAAATTGGTGAAACTCACGAAGGTGCATCACAAATGGACTGGATGGAGCAAGAGCAAGAGCGTGGTATCACAATCACATCTGCTGCGACAACCGCTCAATGGAACGATCACCGCGTAAACATCATCGACACACCAGGACACGTGGACTTCACAATCGAAGTACAACGTTCACTTCGCGTTCTTGATGGTGCGGTTACCGTTCTTGACTCACAATCAGGTGTTGAGCCACAAACTGAAACAGTATGGCGCCAAGCAACTGAATACGGTGTTCCACGTATCGTATTCGCTAACAAAATGGATAAAATCGGTGCAGACTTCCTTTACTCAGTAAGCACACTTCATGAGCGTCTTCAAGCAAATGCTCATCCAATCCAATTGCCAATCGGATCTGAAGATGAGTTCCGTGGAATCATTGACTTGATCAAGATGAAGGCTGAAATCTATACTAACGACCTTGGTACAGATATTCTTGAAGAAGATATTCCAGCTGACATGCTTGAAATGGCACAAGAATACCGTGAAAAATTGGTTGAAGCAGTAGCTGAAACTGATGAAGAATTGATGATGAAATACCTTGAAGGTGAAGAAATCACAAACGAAGAATTGAAAGCTGCTATCCGTAAAGCGACTATCAACGTTGAATTCTTCCCAGTATTGTGTGGCTCTGCCTTCAAGAACAAAGGTGTTCAATTGATGCTTGACGCGGTTATTGACTACCTTCCAAGCCCACTTGACATCCCTGCAATCAAGGGCGTAAACCCAGATACTGATGCTGAAGAAGAGCGCCATGCTTCTGATGAAGAGCCATTTGCGGCCCTTGCCTTCAAGATCATGACTGACCCATTCGTAGGTCGTTTGACATTCTTCCGTGTGTACTCAGGTGTCTTGAACTCAGGTTCTTACGTATTGAACACTTCTAAAGGGAAGCGTGAGCGTATCGGACGTATCCTTCAAATGCACGCAAACAGCCGTCAAGAAATCGACGTAGTTTACTCAGGTGATATCGCCGCTGCAGTTGGTTTGAAAGATACTACAACAGGTGACTCATTGACAGATGAAAAAGCAAAAATCATCCTTGAGTCTATCCACGTTCCAGAACCAGTTATCCAATTGATGGTTGAGCCTAAATCTAAAGCTGACCAAGACAAGATGGGTATCGCCCTTTCTAAATTGGCTGAAGAAGATCCAACATTCCGAGTTGAAACAAACGTTGAAACTGGTGAAACAGTTATCTCAGGTATGGGTGAGTTGCACTTGGATGTCCTTGTTGACCGTATGCGTCGTGAATTCAAAGTTGAAGCAAACGTAGGTGCTCCTCAAGTATCTTACCGTGAAACATTCCGCGCTTCTACACAAGCTCGTGGTTTCTTCAAACGCCAATCTGGTGGTAAAGGTCAATTCGGTGACGTTTGGATCGAATTCACACCAAACGAAGAAGGTAAAGGTTTCGAGTTCGAGAACGCTATCGTCGGTGGTGTGGTTCCACGTGAATTCATCCCAGCGGTTGAAAAAGGTCTCGTAGAATCTATGGCGAACGGTGTTCTTGCTGGTTATCCAATCGTTGACGTTAAAGCGAAGCTTTACGATGGTTCATACCACGATGTCGACTCATCTGAAACTGCCTTCAAAGTAGCAGCATCTCTTGCCCTTAAAGAAGCAGCTAAATCAGCTCAACCAACTATCCTTGAGCCAATGATGCTTGTAACGATCACTGCACCAGAAGATAACCTTGGTGACGTTATGGGTCACGTTACTGCACGTCGTGGTCGCGTTGACGGTATGGAAGCTCGTGGTAACACACAAATCGTTCGTGCTTATGTGCCACTTGCTGAAATGTTCGGTTACGCAACTGTTCTTCGTTCAGCAACTCAAGGTCGTGGTACCTTCATGATGGTATTTGACCATTACGAAGATGTACCAAAATCTGTACAAGATGAAATCATTAAGAAAAACGGTGGCAATGCATAATTGCTAGCCAGGACGCCTTCAGGCGTCTTTTTTGTCTCTGTCAATTGTAGTAGGCTGATGAACAGCTACATTCACGAGAAGACCCTTGGTCTTCTTTTTTGCTTAAAACCCAATTTTCTTTATTGACAATTGACCCTTTAGCTGATAGAATAATCAAGCTATCATTTGAAGCATTTGCTGATCAGGCTTTTAGAACCTAGCCGATGAAAAAAATAAAAATTTTTGAAAAAAAGTTATTGACAGTAATAGTAATAGATGATAGAATAATGAAGTTGTCTCGCGCGGGACTGTTGATGCAGGAGAAACGAAAAAAAGTTTCAAAAAGTAGTTGACAGGAAATCGTGGATGTGATATACTGATATAGTTGTCGCGATAGACGACAAGACCTTTGAAAATTAAAGAAGACGAACCAAACGTGCAGGGTGATTTATAGTAATATAAATCGTCAATGATAAAAAAACAATAAACGGATAAGCCAGAGTGCTTAGTCGGACAAACTAATTTTAATGAGAGTTTGATCCTGGCTCAGGACGAACGCTGGCGGCGTGCCTAATACATGCAAGTAGAACGCTGAAGGAGGGAGCTTGCTTCTTCCGGATGAGTTGCGAACGGGTGAGTAACGCGTAGGTAACCTGCCTCATAGCGGGGGATAACTATTGGAAACGATAGCTAATACCGCATAACAGTATTTACCGCATGGTAGATGCTTGAAAGGAGCAACTGCTTCACTATGAGATGGACCTGCGTTGTATTAGCTAGTTGGTGGGGTAATGGCCCACCAAGGCAACGATACATAGCCGACCTGAGAGGGTGATCGGCCACACTGGGACTGAGACACGGCCCAGACTCCTACGGGAGGCAGCAGTAGGGAATCTTCGGCAATGGGGGCAACCCTGACCGAGCAACGCCGCGTGAGTGAAGAAGGTTTTCGGATCGTAAAGCTCTGTTGTAAGAGAAGAACTGTGAGAAGAGTGGAAAGTTTCTCACTTGACGGTATCTTACCAGAAAGGGACGGCTAACTACGTGCCAGCAGCCGCGGTAATACGTAGGTCCCGAGCGTTGTCCGGATTTATTGGGCGTAAAGCGAGCGCAGGCGGTTTGATAAGTCTGAAGTAAAAGGCTGTGGCTTAACCATAGTACGCTTTGGAAACTGTCAAACTTGAGTGCAGAAGGGGAGAGTGGAATTCCATGTGTAGCGGTGAAATGCGTAGATATATGGAGGAACACCGGTGGCGAAAGCGGCTCTCTGGTCTGTAACTGACGCTGAGGCTCGAAAGCGTGGGGAGCGAACAGGATTAGATACCCTGGTAGTCCACGCCGTAAACGATGAGTGCTAGGTGTTGGGTCCTTTCCGGGACTCAGTGCCGCAGCTAACGCATTAAGCACTCCGCCTGGGGAGTACGACCGCAAGGTTGAAACTCAAAGGAATTGACGGGGGCCCGCACAAGCGGTGGAGCATGTGGTTTAATTCGAAGCAACGCGAAGAACCTTACCAGGTCTTGACATCCCAGTGACCGTCCTAGAGATAGGATTTTTCTTCGGAACACTGGTGACAGGTGGTGCATGGTTGTCGTCAGCTCGTGTCGTGAGATGTTGGGTTAAGTCCCGCAACGAGCGCAACCCCTATTGTTAGTTGCCATCATTAAGTTGGGCACTCTAGCGAGACTGCCGGTAATAAACCGGAGGAAGGTGGGGATGACGTCAAATCATCATGCCCCTTATGACCTGGGCTACACACGTGCTACAATGGCTGGTACAACGAGTCGCAAGTCGGTGACGGCAAGCTAATCTCTTAAAGCCAGTCTCAGTTCGGATTGTAGGCTGCAACTCGCCTACATGAAGTCGGAATCGCTAGTAATCGCGGATCAGCACGCCGCGGTGAATACGTTCCCGGGCCTTGTACACACCGCCCGTCACACCACGAGAGTTTGTAACACCCGAAGTCGGTGAGGTAACCATTTGGAGCCAGCCGCCTAAGGTGGGATAGATGATTGGGGTGAAGTCGTAACAAGGTAGCCGTATCGGAAGGTGCGGCTGGATCACCTCCTTTCTAAGGATAAGGAACCTGTACGTTAGTCTTCTTTAATTTTGAGAGGTTTTGTTAAAAACCTACCCAAGACACATAAAGTGTACGGGGCCTTAGCTCAGCTGGGAGAGCGCCTGCTTTGCACGCAGGAGGTCAGCGGTTCGATCCCGCTAGGCTCCATTAGGATAGAAATCCTACAAAACTGAATAACAGTGAAGTTGAATTCACGACTAACTTCTGTAGAAGCGACCGTCGTTCCTATCCTAAACTTGTCCATTGAAAATTGAATATCTATCAAACATTCCTTTATGTATGAAAGTACATATAGAAATAGTAACAAGAAAATAAACCGAAACGCTGTGAATATTTAATGAGTTTAATTAAGTTACGAAGACGTTAAAGAAAACGTATGATTTTAGGAAATCATCGCAGTAGTCTTAGGACTACAAGAGGATTTATCTAAATCACTAGTTTTCTAGTCTGAGTACAATTTCTAATTTTTGAAAAAATTAGGTTAATAAGGTTAAGTTAATAAGGGCGCACGGTGGATGCCTTGGCACTAGAAGCCGATGAAGGACGTGACAAACGACGAAATGCTTTGGGGAGCTGTAAGTGAGCGTAGATCCAGAGATGTCCGAATGGGGGAACCCGGCAGGTTGATGCCTGTCACTCACTACTGTTAAGGTAGTGTAGAGGAAGACGCAGTGAACTGAAACATCTAAGTAGCTGCAGGAAGAGAAAGCAAAAGCGATTGCCTTAGTAGCGGCGAGCGAAACGGCAGGAGGGCAAACCGAAGAGTTTACTCTTCGGGGTTGTAGGACTGCAATGTGGACTTAAAGAGTATAGAAGAACTACCTGGGAAGGTAGGCCAAAGAGAGTAATAGCCTCGTATTTGAAATAGTCTTTATACCTAGCAGTATCCTGAGTACGGCGAGACACGCGAAATCTCGTCGGAATCTGGGAGGACCATCTCCCAACCCTAAATACTCTCTAGTGACCGATAGTGAACCAGTACCGTGAGGGAAAGGTGAAAAGCACCCCGGAAGGGGAGTGAAATAGAACCTGAAACCGTGTGCCTACAACAAGTTCGAGCCCGTTAATGGGTGAGAGCGTGCCTTTTGTAGAATGAACCGGCGAGTTACGTTATGATGCGAGGTTAAGTTGAAGAGACGGAGCCGTAGGGAAACCGAGTCTTAATAGGGCGGATTAGTATTATGACGTAGACCCGAAACCATGTGACCTACCCATGAGCAGGTTGAAGGTGCGGTAAGACGCACTGGAGGACCGAACCAGGGCACGTTGAAAAGTGCTTGGATGACTTGTGGGTAGCGGAGAAATTCCAAACGAACTTGGAGATAGCTGGTTCTCTCCGAAATAGCTTTAGGGCTAGCGTCGACATTAAGAATCTTGGAGGTAGAGCACTGTTTGGATGAGGGGGCCATCTCGGTTTACTGATTTCAGATAAACTCCGAATGCCAATGATTTATGGTCGGCAGTCAGACTGCGAGTGCTAAGATCCGTAGTCGAAAGGGAAACAGCCCAGACCACCAGCTAAGGTCCCAAAATATATGTTAAGTGGAAAAGGATGTGGGGTTGCACAGACAACTAGGATGTTAGCTTAGAAGCAGCTATTCATTCAAAGAGTGCGTAATAGCTCACTAGTCGAGTGACCCTGCGCCGAAAATGTACCGGGGCTAAAACATATTACCGAAGCTGTGGATACCACAATGTGGTATGGTAGGAGAGCGTTCTATAGGCGATGAAGGTGTACCGTGAGGAGCGCTGGAGCGTATAGAAGTGAGAATGCCGGTATGAGTAGCGCAAGATGGGTGAGAATCCCATCCACCGTAAGACTAAGGTTTCCAGGGGAAGGCTCGTCCGCCCTGGGTTAGTCGGGACCTAAGGAGAGACCGAAAGGTGTATCCGATGGACAACAGGTTGATATTCCTGTACTAGAGTATGAAGTGATGGAGGGACGCAGTAGGCTAACTAAAGCGGGCGATTGGAAGTGCCCGTCTAAGCAGTGAGGTGTGATATGAGTCAAATGCTTGTATCTGTAACATTGAGCTGTGATGGGGAGCGAAGTTTAGTAGCGAAGTTAGTGACGTCACACTGCCGAGAAAATCTTCTAGCGTTGTATCATACTCTACCCGTACCGCAAACCGACACAGGTAGTCGAGGCGAGTAGCCTCAGGTGAGCGAGAGAACTCTCGTTAAGGAACTCGGCAAAATGACCCCGTAACTTCGGGAGAAGGGGTGCTGTCTTAAAGGCAGCCGCAGTGAATAGGCCCAAGCAACTGTTTATCAAAAACACAGCTCTCTGCTAAATCGTAAGATGATGTATAGGGGGTGACGCCTGCCCGGTGCTGGAAGGTTAAGAGGAGGGTTTAGCGTAAGCGAAGATCTGAATTGAAGCCCCAGTAAACGGCGGCCGTAACTATAACGGTCCTAAGGTAGCGAAATTCCTTGTCGGGTAAGTTCCGACCCGCACGAAAGGCGTAATGATTTGGGCACTGTCTCAACGAGAGACTCGGTGAAATTTTAGTACCTGTGAAGATGCAGGTTACCCGCGACAGGACGGAAAGACCCCATGGAGCTTTACTGCAGTTTGATATTGAGTATCTGTACCACATGTACAGGATAGGTAGGAGCCTATGATACCGGAACGCCAGTTTCGGAGGAGGCGCTGTTGGGATACTACCCTTGTGTTATGGCTACTCTAACCCGGATAGGTTATCCCTATCGGAGACAGTGTCTGACGGGCAGTTTGACTGGGGCGGTCGCCTCCTAAAAGGTAACGGAGGCGCCCAAAGGTTCCCTCAGAATGGTTGGAAATCATTCGCAGAGTGTAAAGGTATAAGGGAGCTTGACTGCGAGAGCTACAACTCGAGCAGGGACGAAAGTCGGGCTTAGTGATCCGGTGGTTCCGTATGGAAGGGCCATCGCTCAACGGATAAAAGCTACCCTGGGGATAACAGGCTTATCTCCCCCAAGAGTTCACATCGACGGGGAGGTTTGGCACCTCGATGTCGGCTCGTCGCATCCTGGGGCTGTAGTCGGTCCCAAGGGTTGGGCTGTTCGCCCATTAAAGCGGCACGCGAGCTGGGTTCAGAACGTCGTGAGACAGTTCGGTCCCTATCCGTCGCGGGCGTAGGAAATTTGAGAGGATCTGCTCCTAGTACGAGAGGACCAGAGTGGACTTACCGCTGGTGTACCAGTTGTCTCGCCAGAGGCATCGCTGGGTAGCTATGTAGGGAAGGGATAAACGCTGAAAGCATCTAAGTGTGAAACCCACCTCAAGATGAGATTTCCCATGACTTTATGTCAGTAAGAGCCCTGAGAGAAGATCAGGTAGATAGGTTGGAAGTGGAAGTGTGGCGACACATGTAGCGGACCAATACTAATCGCTCGAGGACTTATCCGAAGTAAGTAATGAGAACGTTAAGAAAAGCGTATGATTTTAGGAAATCAACGCGGAAGTCGGATAGACTTCAAGTGGATTTATCTAAATCACTAGCTTTAGTTCGAATACAATTACAGTAAAATTCAACGAAGTCAATATTGACAGCGTGGTTGTTTCTTGTTAGAATATAGATATTCAATTTTGAGTGGATAAAGTGAAGTAACGAGGGCGTTACGAAATCCGTAAGAAAATAGGAAACTGACGCAGAGTCTGTAGACTCTAGGAAGTTTATCTTTTTCACTAGGATTTTAGTCCGAGTACAATTCCATTCAACAGTAGTTAAGTGACGATAGCCTAGGAGATACACCTGTACCCATGCCGAACACAGCAGTTAAGCCCTAGAACGCCTGAAGTAGTTGGGGGTTGCCCCCTGTTAGATACGGTAGTCGCTTAGCGAAATTCCGCCATAGCTCAGTTGGTAGAGCGCATGACTGTTAATCATGATGTCACAGGTTCGAGCCCTGTTGGCGGAGTTATATGGTCCGTTGGTCAAGGGGTTAAGACACCGCCTTTTCACGGCGGTAACACGGGTTCGAATCCCGTACGGACTATATTTTTGAGAAGATCTGTTTGGTCTTCTTTTTTGATATTTACTGCCATCCAAATTCTGGCTCTTTGTCAACTGTAGTGGGTAGATGAAAAGCTAACACCTAGAGAGGACGAACTTCGTTCTCTCTTTCTTTATGTTCAAAGCAATCAAAATGCGTTTTTTAAAGTTCTCAAAGTTCCTGAAACCAAAGGCATTTCTTTTAATGACTTTGATGAGATTATTGGTAGCTTCCAGTTTGGCGTTGGAATAAGGCAATTCTAGGGCATTCAAAACCTTGTCTTTATCCTTTAGAAATGTCTTAAATACCGTCTGGAAAATAGGATTAACAGTGGTTATTTCTTGTTCAATTAGGTCAAAGAAATGGTCTGAGTTCTTCTCTTGGAAATGGAATAAGAGAAGCTGATAGAGTTCATAGTGCTGTCGTAGTTCCTCAGAGAAAGACAAGAGTTTTTCCAGGATTTCCTTGTTAGTCAAATGCATTCGAAACATAGGGCGATAAAATCGTTTATCATTGATTTTACGGCTATCTTGTTGTATCAATTTCCAGTAGCGTTTCAAAGCACGGTATTCCTGCGATTTTCTGTCGAATTGATTCATGATTTGAATACGGACACGGTTCATAGCACGGCTAAGGTGTTGAACAATATGAAAGCGGTCGAGTACAATTTTTGCATTCGGAAAAAGCTGTTTAGCAAGTTGATAATAGGGACTAAACATATCCATGGTAATCACTTTGACTCGATTTCTAACCTTTCTAGGATAGCGTAGAAAGTGGTTTCGGATGGTTGCTTGAGTTCTTCCGTCGAGAATGGTGATGACATTTAGGGAGTCGAAATCTTGAGCGATGAAGCTCATTTTCCCCTTCTTGAAGGCATACTCGTCCCAACTCATCACCTCAGGTAGGGTATTCCAATCCGTTTCAAACTTGAACTCATTGAGCTTTCTCATAACTGATGATGTTGAGATAGCTAGCCTGTGTGCAATATGTGTCATTGCTTGATTTTCGATGAGTAACTGGGCGATCTTCTGACTAACAGCGACAGATATTTGATGGTTTTTCTTAACAAGAGGAGTTTCAGCGACAGCCATTTTCCCACATTCTTTACACTTGAAACGACGCTTTTTAAGGCGGATAAGGAGTGGGTAACCAGCAGTTTCTAGGTAAGGGATTTTTGATGCTTTCTGGTAGTCGTACTTAGCCATTTGTCCCTTGCATTCTGGACATTTAGGAGCCATGTAATCCAAGTAACCGTGGAGTTCTAAGTGAGTTCCCATATCATATTCATCAGTGATAGTAATATTTTTGTCTTTAATTCTGAGAAAATTAGTGATAAGATTTAGTTGTTCCATATGAGTCTTTCTAAAATGATAGTTTGAGCACTTTTCATTATAGGTCATATGGGACTTTTTGTATATACTCAAAAAGGCTCCATAATTTCCATGGTGGTTTTACCCACTACAGAAATTATAGAGCCCAAATTCTTTTGTTATTGGGCAGTTACTGTTCAGCTTCATCTTATTTTCCTCTTTTATATTTTATTGGAATCAGTCTGCCATTGGAAATATATAAAGGAAAATAGAGTCTCTACTTGAGCAAAGAAACTGTTATGTGACAACATTTTGAAAAATGCATGTATCCAAAAAATGGCTCTTTGTCAACTGTAGTGGGTAGATGAAAAGCTAACACCTAGAGAGGACGAAATTCGTTCTCTCATTTTTGATGTTTAAAGCAATATATATCTTGGTTTTAAAGTTCGTAAAGTTCCTAAAGCCAAACGCTTGCCTCTTAATGTCTTTGATGAGTTTATTGGTCGCTTCCAGTTTAGCGTTGGAATATGGAAGCTCCATGGCGTTCGTGATGTAAGTTTTATATTTTAGAAATGTCTTAAAAACAGTCCTAAAGGTTGAATTGACAAGATTCAGATTGTCCTCTAGAAGTTCGAAGAAATGTTTCGAGTTCTTCTCTTGGAAATGGAAGAGAAGGACCTGGTAGAGTTCGTAATAGAATTTCAGTTCCACAGAGAAATTCAATGTCTTCTGGACAACCTCTTTCGGTGTTACTGTTTGCCCGAAAGTGCGAGAAAAGAAGCGATTCAGAGACAGTTTACGACTATCTTTTTGGAGAATACGCCAGTGATTTTTCATGGATCGATAAGGTAGGGAACGCGTATCGAAAGTCTTCATAATATCAATTCTAGTCGTCATCATAGCACGGCTCAGGTGTTGGATAATGTGAAATCTATCAAGAACAATTTTCGCATTTGGAAATAACTGTTTGATGATAGGAATATAGCTACCCGACATGTCCACTGTTACGACCTCGACAGTTTCTCTGACCGCCCTAGGATACTTGTAGAAATAGTTCTTGATGGTGGTTTGGCGGTTGTTGTCAAGAATGGTCACAATCGATCTCGTCTCAAAATCCTGAGCAATAAAGGCGAGTTTTCCCTTGTTCCGACTAAATTCATCCCAGCTCAAGACTTTTGGTAATTTCATAAAATCATGCTCAAATTGAAATTGAGCCAGTTTCCTCTGGACAACTGACACGGAGATATGTAGTCTCCTAGCGATGGCTATATTGGTCATGTTTTCTGTATGGAGTTGTGTGATTTTCTCCCAAATAGGTTGGGAAATCTGACAGTTTTTCTTGACTAGAGGTGTCTCAGATACAGTCACTTTTTGGCAAGATTTGCATTGAAACCGTCGTTTCTTAAGCAAGAGGAGGGTCGGAAAGCCCTGACAATCCAAAATCGGAATCTTTGACGACTTTTGAAAATCGTACTTGATACACTTCCCTTGGCAATGAGGACAGCTAGGGCTGTCATAATCCAGCCTTGCTCGAATTTCCAGATGGGTCTGATGTTTTAAAACGAAGAGAATTTTGATGTTTTTGTCTTTGATTCCGATTAGTTCTGTGGTATGATGAAGTAGTTCCATATGAGTCTTTCTAATGTGAGTGTGGTTGCTTTTCATTATAGGTCATATGGGATTTTTTGTATACACTCAAAAAGGCTACATAATCTCTACAGTGGATTTACCCACTACAGAAATTATAGAGCCCAAAAAATAGGTGCATGCATTTTTTATTGTATGATATACTCATTATCATAGCAAGTTAAACCGATTTTCGAAGTGTATAATTTGTTCTATTGCTGAGGACTGAAGGCATTTCGCTTGATGATATAGATAAGGTTATTACAGGTCCCAAGTATTGTATTTAAATAGGACAGGAATTGATTTAATGCTATTGTAAAATGTCTGATTGTTAGGATGTGCGTCTTAAATGGCTTCAAAGGGCAGGTTAGACTGCGCGTTTGAATGCTCTTTTGCACTACCTCAGGTATATTGTTTTCACTTAGATTTATTTACTATTATTTTATACTGACAAAAATGTCCTGTTTGATTTTTTCAAAATTAGATAAACTAGGTCTATCAATTAAAGGAGGCATAGTTTTATGCAATTTGAAAAGATTTATTTTGAAGTTCAGGGGATTGTTCACCGCGCGCGTAAGGATTTCTACGTGAAGTTATGGGAACGTGAGGATTGGGACCAGGAGGGGATGTTGGTTCTATACAAATTACTATGCAGTTTTCCAGAATTGGAGGAAGATAAGGATAAGCTCTGCAGTTACTTTAAGGTTCAGTTCCGAAATCGTGTTCGGGATGTTGTGCGCAGGCAAGAAAGCCATAAGCGGAAGTTTGACCGTATGCCCCATGAAGATATTCATGATTTGTCGCATCTAGTAAAGTCGCCGGGATTGTTAAATGACGATTTTATTGTTTTGCGAGATATGTTGCGGACTTATAGAAGTCAGCTGTCGCCGGAACAGTTAGAAAAATACGAGAAGCTAATCACAGGTCAGAGTTTCCATGGGCGGAGGAATATGATACGTGAACTGCAAGACTACCTGCGAGATTTTAAGTAGAAGAAAGAATTGTTGGTATTACCTATAACGGCACTTTATTTATTGAATTTGTATTTTCTAAGCAGATGTTTTCAAAATTCTTATTATTTTCGGTATAATTGTTGGAACAGAGAAAGTAGAGTGTATAGTTATGTATCAAGTCATTAAAATGTATGGGGATTTTGAACCCTGGTGGTTTATTGAAGGTTGGGAAGAAGGCATCACTGACAAGTTAGTTTTTGAAAATTATGAGGATGCTGTTCTTGCCTTTCAGAAAGAGTGGACAGATTTGGCTAGTCGCTTTCCTAAGGAAGAATCGAAGGGTGGGATGATGACAGCCTTTTGGGATGAAGCGGATCAGTATTGGTGCGAGGAATGTGATGAGTATTTGCAACGTTACCATTCTTTGCTGTTGCTAGAAGCTAAGGAAGATTCCAAGAAGAAGGACCTTGTACCGAGAGTAAGGCCGTGCAAACTCAAGAAAGGGAATTGCGTAAATTATTAAGAGAGAAGGATTGATGGTTCAGTCCTTCTTATTTTTTTAAAAAAATTTTTACAAAAATTCTCATTTTTTCCGAACTGATAGGTGAGGAGGATTTATGATTCAAGAAAAAGCAAAACAAATGATAGAGGAGGCGGTAACCGGTCGAGTCAGTGACATTTATCTGGTTCCCAAAGGTGAGACATATCAGCTCTATTATCGTATCATGGACGAACGGGAATTTGTCCGAGAGCTGGAGGAAACGGAAGTAGACGCTCTGATTGGGCATTTCAAGTTTCTAGCTGGTCTCAATGTCGGTGAGAAGCGCCGTAGTCAGCAGGGGTCCTGCGATTATGATTATGGCAAAGGCGAGATTTCTCTGCGTCTGTCGACGGTCGGGGATTATCGTGGCAAGGAAAGTTTGGTCATCCGACTGCTCTATGATAATGACAAGGAGTTGAAATTCTGGTTTCAGGCAGTAGAGGAAATTGCCAAGGAAATCAAAGGTCGTGGGCTCTACCTTTTTTCGGGTCCAGTCGGCTCTGGCAAGACCACGCTTATGTACCATTTAGCCAGGATGAAATTCCCAGACAAGCAAATTTTGACCATCGAAGATCCGGTGGAAATCAAGCAGGACGATATGTTGCAACTTCAGCTCAATGAAACTATTGGCGCGACTTATGACAATCTCATCAAACTGTCCCTGCGCCATCGTCCTGACCTGCTTATCATCGGGGAAATCCGTGATGCAGAGACAGCTCGATCAGTTATTAGGGCCAGTTTGACCGGAGCGACAGTCTTTTCGACGGTGCATGCCAAGTCCATTTCGGGTGTCTATGCTCGGATGTTGGAATTGGGTGTTAGTCCAGAAGAGCTCAATAATGCCCTGCAAGGTATTGCCTACCAGCGCTTGATAGGGGGAGGAGGTGTTGTTGATTTTGCCAGAGAAGATTTCCAAAACCATTCCGCAGACCAGTGGAATGCACAGATTGATAGCCTTCTTGCAGCAGGACATATCAGTCCTCGGCAGGCAGAGGCCGAAAAAATTATCCTTGGAGCGTCAGCGTAAAGTCATCGAGCTTTTTAACAATCTCTTTGCCAGTGGCTTTCACTTGGGAGAGATTGTTGATTTTCTCAGGCGCAGTCAGCTCTTGGCAGACCAATATACGCAAATCCTATCAGACGGTCTGGTAGCGGGGAAGCCTTTTTCGAGCCTTTTAGCTGATTTGGCCTTTTCCGACACAGTTGTCACTCAGGTGTCATTGGCAGAAATTCATGGCAATACCAGTCTCAGTCTGCAACACATCGAGACCTATCTAAGTAACTTATCCAAAGTACGGAAAAAATTGATTGAGGTGGGGACCTATCCCGTTATTCTATTAGGATTTTTGGTGTTGATTATGCTGGCTCTGAAAAACTATCTCCTGCCACAGTTGGAGGAGGGTAATGCCGCGACCATGCTCATCAACCATTTACCGACCATCTTTCTCGGGTTGGTTTTAACCATCTTGCTCTGCACTTTAGCAGGCTACATCTGGTACCGCAGGACGGCTAAAATCACTGTCTTTAGTCGTCTGTCCGCTCTGCCATTTTTCGGAAAACTCATCCAAACCTACCTGACCGCCTACTACGCGCGGGAGTGGGGTAGCCTCATCGGGCAAGGATTGGATATGCAACAGGTGGTTCGGCTGATGCAGGAGCAGCAGTCCCAGCTCTTTATCGAGATTGGGCGAGATATGGCGGATGCTTTGGGCAATGGGCAGAGCTTTGACCAGCATATCCGTTCCTATCCATTTTTCAAGAGGGAACTGAGTTTGATTGTGGAGTACGGGCAAGTCAAGTCCAAGTTGGGTAGCGAGCTTGCCGTCTATGCCAATGAGTGTTGGGAGGAATTTTTCTCTCGCGTTAATCGTGCCATGCAGCTCATTCAACCGCTGGTCTTTCTCTTTGTCGCTCTCGTTGTTGTTCTTATCTACGCAGCCATGTTGCTGCCAATTTATCAAAATATGGAGATGTAAATGAAGAAATTACTAAAAATGAAGAAAAAAGGTTTCACTCTGGTGGAAATGTTAGTCGTCCTTGGAATTATTAGTGTGCTTTTACTCTTGTTTGTGCCAAATTTGAGCAAGCAGAAAGAGGCGGTACGGAAAAAAGGAGATCAGGCAGTTGTCAAAGTAGTAGAGAGTCAGATGGAGCTCTATGAATTGGAACATGACAAGAAAGCAACAGTAGCCGATTTGCAATCTGCTGGCTACATTGACAAAAAACAGGCAGAAGAATATGAGAAAGCCAAAGCCTCTAATCCAGATAAATAATAATGCCTTTACTCTGCTAGAAAGTCTGTTGGTTCTTTTTATCGTGAGCTTTCTTGCTCTGGCTTTGTCGGGTTCTGTCCAGTCGGCTTTTCGGTCGGTGCAGGAGACGGTTTTCTTCTGGGAGTTTGAGGAGCTTTATAAAGATAGCCAGCGTCTGGCGGTCAACAGTCAGCAGGAAATCCATTTGCAACTGACGGATAGCCAACTGTCCAACGGTCATCAGTCCGTGCAGGTGCCTGCTAGTATCGATGTACTGACTGATCAGGCTATTGTTTTCGATAAAAAAGGTGGGAATTCCTCGCTTGCCAAGCTGTCCTTTGAGGCGGGGGGAAAGACGGTGTCGTATCAATTATATATAGGGAGTGGTCGTTATAAGAAATCGGAAAAATAAGGCCTATATCTTGCTGGAGGGGCTGGTGGCCTTGTCGGTTCTAGTCACTATTACCAGCCTCTTTCTTTCGGCCATGGAGGTCAGTCGCAGACAACAGGCGGAGGGCTTGTATCAACAGGAGGTCCTCAATGTTGCCAAGATGGCGGTGCAGATGGGTCAGGATAATCTGTCTCTCAATGGTGTCAAGGTAACGGTCCAGCGGTCGGACAAGGTTTTGGCTGTCTATCATGAGGGAAGAGAGGTGGCGCGTGTTGAGAAAAACTAGGTGTGCTGCCTTTACTCTTCTGGAATGTCTGGTGGCATTGGTCATCGTTTCAGGCAGTTTGCTGGTCTTTGAGGGCTTGTCAAAATTGGTGGTCCACGAAGTTCGCTACCAGGACCAGCGTGTTGAGAAGAACTGGTTACTCTTCTGTGACCAGCTGCGCAGTGAATGGGAGGGGGCCAGTTTAGACAGAGTTGATGCGGGTCGGGTTTATATCAGGCATGATGGTCAGGCCCTGTCCTTTGGCAAGTCACGGTCAGATGATTTTCGTAAAACCAATGACCGGGGGCAGGGCTACCAGCCCATGCTTTACGGTGTCAAGTCGGCTAGCTATAGTCAATCTGGTCAGATTGTTCGATTGGATGTGACGTTTGAAACTGGCGAGGAGAGGAGTTTCGTCTATGATTTTGAAGAAAAAGGTTAAGGCTGGTATCCTACTCTATGCCCTGCTCATGCTGGCAGTTTTCGTTCTCTTGCTGCAATTTTACCTCAATCAGCAAGTGTCTGAAGGTCAGTTGATTGGAGCCAGTCGAGAATCCACGCAAGCCTATCTCATAGCCCAGATGGCCAAGGACCAGGTGGTTGAGGAAGTGTCACGCTTGGCTAAGGAAGAAGCAGCAAAAGAGAGTCAAGAAAAATTCTTGGCGGAAAAGGCTGAGCAAGCTAGGAAGGAGCAGGAAGAAAAGAAAGGAGAGACATCGGAAGAAAGTGTGACTTCTCAAACGAAGGAGAGACCATCTGAAAGTGGGCAAGAATCGGTATCTGCAGAAGATATGGAAAGGTCAAATAATGAGACCGCGCAGACCAGTCAAAAAGAAGAGGTGAAGAAAGAAAGTAAGCCAAAATCAATTGAAACGTCTGGTCAGCTGTCCTTTGTCCAAGGGCAGGCTCAGTACCAGGTCAAGAAAGAAAAGCTGACCGTGACAATCCAGTTATCAAGCGGTCGGACCTATCAGTATCAATTTATGATGAAGGAGGAAAAAGAAAGGGTAGAGGAGTCATAAGAGGCTCCTCTTTTAGTGCAAATTTGCCCAAATTTTGATAAGATAGAACCATGAATTTTGAAAACATTGAGCAGGCCTACGACCTGCTGTTAGAAAACGTACAGAACATCCAAAACCAGCTGGGCACCAATATTTACGATGCCATGATTGAGCAAAATGCGGCTTATATGGCTGGTCAGCATGAGTTGGAAACTGTTGTGGCCAACAATCAGACTTTGAAGAGCTTAGAATTGACCAAGGAGGAATGGCGCAGAGCTTTTCAATTCCTACTGATTAAGGCCAACCAGACTGAGCCTATGCAGTACAATCATCAGTTTACACCAGACTCGATTGGCTTTATCCTGTCTTTCTTAGTAGAACAGTTGGTCAGCACACCAGAAATCACGGTCTTGGAAATCGGTTCGGGGACGGGGAATTTGGCGCAGACTATTCTCAATGCTAGCCCCAAAAAATTGGATTATCTGGGGATTGAAGTGGATGATCTCTTGATCGACTTGTCGGCCAGTATGGCAGATGTCATGCAGGCGGACATTTCCTTTGCCCAGGGGGATGCGGTACGTCCGCAGATTCTCAAGGAAAGTCAGGTCATCATCGCAGATTTGCCGATTGGTTATTATCCTGATGATCAGATTGCCAGTCGTTACCAGGTGGCCAGTTCGACCGAGCATACCTACGCTCATCATTTGCTGATGGAGCAGTCGCTCAAGTATCTGGAAAAGGATGGTTTTGCCATTCTTTTGGCTCCCAATGACCTTTTGACTAGTCCGCAAAGTGATTTATTGAAAAATTGGTTGCAGGACCAAGCCAATATTGTTTCTATGATTGCCCTGCCGCCAGAACTCTTTGGTAAGGCTGCTGTGGCTAAGTCGATTTTTGTTCTACAGAAAAAGACAGCTCGTCAACTGGTGCCTTTTGTTTATCCACTCCAAAGTCTCAAAGACAAGGATGTTATCCAAGAATTTATGGTCAAATTCAAAAATTGGAAACAAGGGAATGCAATTTAGGTAAAAATCTGATATACTAAGTAGGAAAACGCTTAAAAGGGGAAACTTATGTCAAAAACAATTGCGATTAACGCCGGTAGTTCAAGTCTTAAATGGCAACTGTACCAAATGCCAGAAGAAATGGTATTAGCGGCCGGAATTATCGAACGTATTGGTCTCAAGGACTCTATTTCAACAGTTAAGTATGATGGCAAGAAAGAGAGTGAAACTCTGGATATTGCTGACCATGTGCAGGCTGTTAAAATCCTTTTGGATGATTTGCTCAAGCATAACATCATTGCTGACTTCTCAGAAATTACTGGGGTTGGTCACCGTGTAGTAGCTGGTGGTGAAATTTTCAAAGAATCAGCCCTCATTGATGACCAAGTGTTGACACAAATCGAGGACCTGTCTAGCTTGGCGCCTTTGCATAACCCAGCCAATGCTGCCGGAATCCGTGCCTTCAAGGATATCTTGCCTGATATTACGAGTGTGGCAGTCTTTGATACAGCCTTCCATACGACTATGCCTGAGCATGCCTATATGTACCCAATTCCTCAGAAATACTACAAGGAAAACAAAGTTCGTAAATACGGTGCCCACGGAACGAGTCACTACTATGTAGCTCACGAAGCCGCTAAGGTTTTGGGACGTCCGATTGAGGAGTTGAAATTGATTACAGCTCACATCGGAAACGGGGTATCCATCACAGCCAACTACCATGGGGAATCTGTTGACACTTCTATGGGCTTCACACCGCTTGCTGGTCCTATGATGGGGACTCGTTCAGGTGATATTGACCCAGCGATTATTCCTTACTTGATTGAGAATGTCGATGAGTTGAAAGACGCGTCGGACGTTGTCAACGTACTCAACAAACAATCTGGTCTGCTTGGTCTATCCGGTATTTCTAGCGATATGCGTGATATCGAAAATGGTTTGCAGGAAAAACATCCAGGCGCAGTCCTTGCTTACAATGTCTTCATTGACCGTATCAAGAAATTCATCGGTCAATACATGGCTGTGCTAAATGGTGCAGATGCCATTGTCTTCACAGCAGGTATGGGTGAAAATGCTCCCCTCATGCGTAACGATGTTATCGCAGGCCTGTCTTGGTTTGGTATTGAACTAGACCCAGCGAAAAATGTTTTTGGCAACTATGGCGACATTACAACACCAGAATCAAAAGTTCGCGTCTTGGTTATTCCAACGGATGAAGAATTGGTTATTGCGCGTGAAGTTGAACGCTTGAAATAATAGAAGGAAATTGGCAGTAACCCTGCCAGTTTTTCTTATAGTCAGTAACTGTTAGGAGTAATAGATTTTGGCAATTGGTCAAACTGACCTTGATATGATAAAATAGACTAGCAAAGAAATTTGCACAGAGTAGGTGGTTTGCGTTAAGTGTATGTGGATGGGATGTTGCCACATAACGAAGCGTCAGCGCGGTAAACCATTGCATCCGCTGTCGAATGAATACGACAGCTCCATTTCTTAAAAGGAGCGTTTTTATGGAAAAGAAAATTCCAAAACTGACTGTGCAGTTATTGACTGCCATTGCAGTGACCCTTGCCCTGGTCATGATTGTAGAGAATTATTTCTCAATCCGTCTTTCGGACACTTTGCAGGTTCAGTTTACCTTTATTCCAAACACGATTTTGGGAGCTATTGCGGGTCCAGTTTGGGCGGCTGTCTTTGCAGCTATTTCAGACCCAGTCTTTGTCTTGTTTAGCGGACAAACTGTTCTCTTTACTTGGATATTAATAGAAGCGGTATCGGCATTTATCTATGGCTGGTTCTTTTATCAAAAACCACTAAATATTAAAAATAAAGCTGACTGGTTCTATGTTGCTGGGGTTGTTGTTTTGATTCAGGTTGTGATTTCCTTTATCATGACACCGATTGCCCTCCATTTCCATTT
This sequence comes from Streptococcus nasisuis, assembly GCF_040836615.1. Taxonomy (NCBI): domain Bacteria; kingdom Bacillati; phylum Bacillota; class Bacilli; order Lactobacillales; family Streptococcaceae; genus Streptococcus; species Streptococcus nasisuis. Next base: position 110,404 of record NZ_CP162268.1, read on the forward strand.
TGGAACACCTTGGATTGCTTTATACAGTAGTCGCTTGATTAAGGCAATTTTTGAAATACCATTACGCATCGTCGTAACCATGCTTGTCTTACCAAATTTACAAAAAATACCTGAGTTCGCAAAACTAATGGGTATTAAATAATATAGTATCCAGCAACAGGTCATCCCCCTGTTGCTCTTTTGTAGAGGTGAAATGATGAATTACCTAGAAACTCGCCGGTGGCTATCGAATCGTCCTGCATCAGATTTAGAAAATGGTGTTGCACGTGTCAACTGGCTCTTGGAGCGCTTGGACAAACCCCAGCATCGTGTACCAACGGTTCACTTTGTGGGAACAAATGGTAAGGGATCGACCCTTAATGCCCTGCAGTTTATCATGCAAGCTTCTGGGTATACCGTTGGCCGGTTTACATCGCCGTCTATCATTGATTTTCGAGAACAAATTGTCTTTGAGCAGGATATGATTTCAGAGGAAGATTTTGCGAGGATTGTGACAGACTTGCAACCCTTGATTGATAACTTGGACCAGACAGCAGAACTAGACGCCATCTCAGAGTTTGAGATTGTTGTAGTGGCTATGTTTGTCTATTTTGCTCACTACCAGCATCCCGATATTCTTTTGGTGGAAGCAGGCATGGGTGGTTTACTGGATGCCACGAATGTCTTAAGTCCATTGGCGGTAGTGTGCCCCTCTATTGGTCTAGACCATCAATCCTTTTTAGGGGAGACTCCTGCTGCTATAGCCCGTCACAAGGTTGCTGTCTTGCGTGAGCGGGTCCCCCTCCTCTATGCGACCGACCAGCCAGAAGTAGTGGAGGTTTTTGAGGACTATGCTCGCCGGCTTCAGAGTCCGACCTTTGCTCTTGGTCGGGAGATTGTTTTGGAACATGGCAGAGCGAGATTTGCAGTTACCACTCCCTATGGGGAAGTTTCTGACCTAACCTTGGTCATGCAGGGGCGCCATCAAGAGGCTAACGCGGCCTTGGCAGTGATGACAGCCCAAGTTTTATCGGACAGATTTCCAGCCATTCAGCCCCAGACCATCTGCCAGGGCTTGTCCCAAGCCATCTGGCCAGGCCGTCAGGAACTGATACTCCCCAATCTGTTGATAGACGGAGCCCACAATAATGAAAGCATCGCTGTCTTGACGGATTTGCTAAGAGAACAATACTCAGATAAGAAAATTGCGTTTCTCTTTGCGGCTATTAACACCAAACCAGTAGATCAGATGTTGGAAGCGCTCAGTCAATATGGTCCAGTTACGGTGACCAGCTTTGATGATGTTCGAGCGGTAGAACTGGCTGACTATCCAGCTGGCTATGCGCGTGCGGAGCGGTTTCAAGACTGGCTAGCGCAGGCGGATTTGGATAATCCTGACAAGATCTACGTCATCACAGGATCACTTTATTTTATCGCCCAGGTTCGGAAGTACCTTGTGGAGCATTTTTTATCGAGCTAATACTCAGTAGAATTCAAAAATAGCGGACATCAGTTCGAGTTCTCAACTATAGCATCTATATATGTTAAGTTTTATTAAAACCTAATTAGCATGTCTATCTGCCTTTGGAAAATTCCCCAAATTTTCTATGGAAGTCCTCCCTTTCTCAGAATTGCTAGATTGATTTTAACTGAGTATAACAGAAAAGACCTTGGCCGAAATGGCGGAGGTCTTTTAAAGATAGATTTTATTGCTCTGTTGACGGTTCATAATTCCTGTCCAATTCTTCCATGGTCTGGTAGATGGCATCTGGAATCATGACGACCTGTGGTTCCAGGTCCTGCATGCCATAGCTTGGGTCAATGCATTCTGCCCAGTATTCCAAGTGTTTTTTATCAATTTCAGACTGGGAATCTTCTACGGCGATACCACCTTCAGCTTGGATAGAATACCAGTAGAGAAATTCTTGACCGTCCATGGTTTCGCGGAAGATGGTCTCGACGTACATTTTCTCGTCTTCAAGAGTAAGGAGGGTTTCTTTCATGTTGGCATTGAGGAACTGCATCCACTCGTCAACCTTGGCAGATTTCCCTTCTTTGACACGAAAGCGGGACAATTCTACATTTAGCTTCATATTTTTCTCCTAATAGTTTTTTATCAAATCAACGGTCGAGCGGTCCAATTTCTTCAGGAGAGCTTGTAGGAAGGCTTGGGCCTCTAGGAAATCATCCATGCTGTAAAGAGTTTGGTGGGAGTGGATATAGCGGACGCAGACGCCGATTGTTGTAGATGGCACACCCTGATTTTTCAAGTGGGCTGCACCAGCATCGGTGCCCCCCTTGCCGCAGTAGTATTGATATTTAATACCAGCTTCCTCAGCAGTTGTGAGGAGGAAGTCTTTCATATTTTTTAACATGATATGTCCAGGATCGTAGAAACGAAGCAGAGTACCGTCACCGATTTTGCCCTGGTCGCCATAAATATCGCCCGCAGGTGAGCAATCAACAGCAAGGAAAATGTCTGGATTGAACTTAGTAGTAGAGGCATGAGCTCCACGTAGACCGACTTCCTCTTGGACATTGGCACCAGCGATTAGTTGGTTAGGCAGGGTTTGACCAGACAGACTTTCGAGCAACTCAGTGACCATGAGAACGCCGAAACGATTGTCCCAAGCCTTGGAAATGACATTTTTACCGTTGGCTGATAGGATGGTCTCGTTTTTCGGAACCAAGACATCACCCGGGCGCACACCGTAAGACCAAGCCTCGTCGTAGTCAGCAAAACCAGCATCAAAAATAATATCGCCGATGGCTGGTAGACCCGGAGTATTTCCACCGCGAGAAAGGTGAGGTGGGACAGAGCCGGAAATGGCAGGGATTTTACGTCCGTCTTGCAAATGCAGGGTAAAGGCTTGACTGGATACGACCAGTGGGTTCCAACCGCCTAGTTCCACCACACGGAAGGTGCCGTCAGGCTTGATTTGGCTAATCATAAAGCCGACCTCATCCATGTGACCTGCAACCAAGATTCGCGGTGCTTGTTCAGCTGTCGTGTCCTTAATCCCAAAAATTCCACCCAAACCATCTGTTTCAATGCGGTCAACGTGAGGTGTGATTTTCTGGCGGATATGGTTGCGCACTTCACTCTCAAAACCAGGCAGGCTCTGCAATTCGGTCACTTCTTTAATCTTGTCAAAAAGGGTCATATCAAATTTCCTCCAATGATAACTTGCTACTATTTTACCATTTTTTATGATAAAATAGGGACCATGAATAAGAAAAAGGTAGCCGTGCTAGCCGGCTTAGTGGGGGCAGGTGTGCTCACCGCTAGCGCTCAATTTTACCGCAAGGTTCAGGAAGACCGTAAAAAGGCTCAGGCTCTCCAGCAGGTTCGGGCTTACTTCGCCGATTTGGGCAGCATTGCCACGGTCTATGTGGATGAAACCCAGTCCCAGTCCGACTATTTGGTAGGCGGGGTCATCATGGAAGATGGTCGCATTTTTCTATTTGAAAATACCAAAGGTGACATCACATTTGAGGAGGAAGCGAGATGATTTTTCCACAGAATTACGAGGAAGTGGCCGTGCTCGTCCAGTCTGGTCAGCGGACAGTTTTTCTCTTTATGACCAGCTGGTGTGGGGATTGCCACTATATCAAGCCGCATTTGCCAGCTATCGAGGCTGCTTTTCCCGACATGACCTTTGTCCAGTTAGATCGGGATGACTTCATGCCCCTGGCTCAAGAATGGAATATTTTCGGCATTCCTAGCTTGGTTGTCTTGGAAAATGGTCAGGAAATCGGACGATTTGTCGATAAAAACCGTAAAACCAAGCAGCAAATCATTGACTTTTTAGAAGGATTACCAGTATGAAAAAAACAGTAAGTAAACTTGCTCTAGCAACCCTTGTGATTGGCCTGGTTGGAGCACCGATGACAGCTGCCCATGCAGACATTCAGACAGATGTCATCAATGAAAAATGGGGCAAGCCAACCATGGTCTATGGCGGTGGTTTGTCAGATGCTCAAGTGACGGAAGTCAATAGGCTACTCAATATCAAGAATATTGAAAATGTCAGCCGTCAAGTGGTGCAGGGTCAGGATATGGACCAATATTTAGGGACTTCTGGTGCAGATACAGCCTCGCTCTTTTCATCTGTTTTGGTGCAGAAGCAGGAGTCGGGCAAGGGAGTTGTTGTTGACATCAAGACACCGCAGAATATCACCCTCATTACCTCAACTCAGTATGCTAATGCGGCCATTACCGCGGGAGCGACAGATGTCTTGATTGACGTTGCAGCTCCCATTCAGGTGACAGGTGAGTCTGCCTTGACGGGTGTTTACAAGGCTTTGGAGGCCAATGGCGAAACGGTAGATCCTGAGCGGACAGTGGTTGCCCAGCAGGAATTGGAAACCGTTAATGAAGTGGCGACTGCCCACGCAGGTCAAGAAAATTTTGACAGCTCTGCCTTTGACAAGGCTATCGCAGAAATCAAGACTGGCTTGGCAGAATACAAGGATTCTCAAGGTCAAATTGCCTCTGAGGACCAAATCAACACTATTATCAATGATGTCTTGAAACAAAATGGTCTGGATACAGTAATTACGGTTGATGAGATTTCCAAGCTGGTCACTTTTGCCAAAGCTTATCAGGAAACCAGTGCCATTGATTCGGAAGAAGTCGCTGCCCAGCTCAAGCAATTCAAGAGCCAGGCCGAGCAACAAATTTCAGATGCCTACAAAAATCTCCAGGATTCAGGCATTCTAGAGAAGATTGGTTCCTTCTTTGAAGGTCTTTGGAAGGGGCTTATCGGATTATTTTCATAACATAGAAAAGGTAGATGAATGATTTTTACATATAATAAAGAATATGTCGGTGATGTGCTCATGGTCATCGTGGCTGATGGCAAAGGACAAGATGTAACAGTTGAACGCAAGGGCAAGGTTGCGCGTGTCTATATCGAAGAGACGGGGCAGACGGTAGCTTGGAATATTTTTGAAGTGTCTAGTCTGATTGATTTGAGCGGAAATGGTCAGGTCTTCTTGACAGACGAGCAGATTGCAGCCTTGAATGCAGAATTGAGTCAAGAAGGTTTTGCGGAAAGTTTGGTCAATGACAAGGAACCAAAATTTGTGGTCGGTCAGATTGTGGAATTGACACCGCACCCAGACAGCGACCACCTCAATATTTGTCAAGTCAACGTTGGCGACAAAACGGTGCAAATCGTAGCTGGCGCGCCAAACGCAGCCCAAGGCCTCAAAACCATTGTTGCACTGCCAGGAGCTATGATGCCGAGCGGTAGCTTGATTTTCCCTGGTAAACTCCGTGGCGAGGATAGCTTTGGTATGATGTGTAGTCCGCGTGAATTGGGCCTGCCAAACGCACCGCAAGTTCGCGGTATTATCGAATTGGACGATAGCGCAGTCGTGGGCGATTCGTTTGAGCCTGCTAAACATTGGAAAAACTAAAAAAGAATTGGTTGCTTGCCAATTCTTTTTAGAACCTCCATTCACAAGAAAAGTATGTTTAGACAAGAGATAATTTTTTGCCAATCAAGACCATTTTTTGATGGAATACTGACTGTATTTCGAGAAAAGTGAACGATGAGTGGCAGAAAACTAGCCTTGGCTAGAGATGCTGAGTTGTGAATGCAGGTTCTAGTATAGCCGTATTTGTTTTTCAATGGCTTGCTCAACTTCTGGTGCCAAAGCTTGGTGCGACTTGAGTTGGAAATAGATGCTGGATAGAAATCGTTGAATATTGAGCCAACGGAAATACTCAACCGGCTCTTGATTAGGGACATCTAATTGCTCCATCCATGTGGCTAGGGTTGAAGCCGAAACCTTTTGATTGAGGATGAGATAAACAGGTATCTGGGCCAATCTCGTCTCTTCACCTGCTGAAAATGTGCTGTTTTGCTTGAGGCAGTAGTCTATAAGAGCTTGCCAAGCCTGCTCAAACTTGTCGGCTGGGAAGGCTTGGTGGCAGGTAGCAGCGAGGAGAAAATCCGCTCCATGGGCACCAGCATGTATCCAGCCCAGATTTTCATCGTAGCCACGCGAGTCATTTTCAAAAGTAAAAATGTCCAAGGCTTGTTCAAAGAGGATTTGGAGCTGGCTGTTAGTCAGAAAATTCTGATAGCGAGGATGGTCCTCATCTATGGCTATAATCAAAGCATAGAGCAGGCTGGCAAAACTGCGAGTTAGACTATCTTGTGAGAGAAGTTGCCTTTGCTGGCTCTGTTCAAAAAGTTGCCGAGCCTGGTCTTTGCTAATGATTTCATCCAGAAAAAGGTGGCAGAAACTGGCATAGACCAGCTGGTCACGAATGATAGGGTCAGGGTCGCCGATATGGTCTAAGAGCCAATTGATTTGCTCAGTGCTGTAATGTTCATTGCTTTCTAACTTTTTTTCTAAAATTTCTTTCATTTTTTGTATTTTTTCCTTTCTTTTGCGAATAGATAGGTAGGAGGATAAAAAATGTACAATAAAGTTATCTTAATTGGTCGTTTGACGGCCCAGCCTGAGTTGACGCAGACGCCGTCGGGAAAAAATTTAACCCGCGTTACAGTTGCTGTCAATCGTCGCTTCAAGACAGAGTCTGGTGAGCGCGAAGCGGATTTCATCAATATCATTTTCTGGGGTAAATTGGCTGAAACTCTGGTGTCCTACGGTAGCAAGGGCAGCTTGATTTCCCTTGACGGAGAGCTCCGTACTCGTAAATATGAAAAAGATGGTAATAACCATTATGTGACTGAAGTCCTTGGAAACAGTTTCCAGTTGCTCGAAAGTCGTGCCCAACGCGCCATGCGTGAAAATAATGCTGGCGAAGACCTGGCTGACCTGGTTCTAGAAGAGGAGGAACTGCCCTTTTAACAGAAAGTGACAATTTTTTGACGTCTCAAATATTTTCCCTATAAATAATGAAATAATGTCTGGTAAATCGGTCCTAGGACTGATGATAGGATGTGAAAAGTCGTTTATACTAATATCAATCCTAAATATTTTTCATATCTCCTTAGAATGCCGGTGTAAGCTGGCATTTTTTGCGTCTGAACAACTGAAGGTACTTATTTTTATCCAAAAATGTGAGAATCAGTCTCAGGACGGATGTGAATAGTGGCTAAGTCGTTTATACTAATATCAATCCTAAATATTTTTCATAATCTCCTTAAGGAACGCTGGCGAAAGTTGGCGTTTTTTAGCGCCCTTTTTTACGTTCATTCCACCATTCGAGAAGGATAACCATAATTGATAGAACAATCACACCATAGAAGAAAAAGATAAACCAGTGGGGATGTAGAAAAAAGACAATCCAAATGGCCCAGAGTAGGTAGGCGAAAATGATTTTTCCCAGGAAGTTTAATTTCCGTTTCAAAAACCACTCTAAAAAACCTTCGTAGGTAGAATATCTGCTTTCCTGATAGTCTTTGTATAGATTTTTGAAGAATGTCATAGAGACCTCCTTTCCTGAGAAGAGTATAGCATATTCTCATAAGTAAGACTAGTTGGTTTTTCGTCCGACCTGGGACGGATTTCAAAAAACTTGGTAGAATTTTCTTGACTATTTTTGACCAAGTGATACAATAAGAATTGTGAATTAGCACTCGCTATATCAGAGTGCTAAAAATGAAGGAGGCATTGATATGTTGAAACCATTAGGCGATCGCATCGTTGTAAAAATCGAAGAAAAAGAACAGACAGTAGGGGGCTTTGTCCTTGCAGGTACTAGCCAAGCAGCGACCAAAGAGGCGCAGGTCTTGGCGGTTGGTCAAGGAATTCGCACCTTGAACGGAGAATTGATTGCACCGTCTGTGGCAGTCGGTGACAAGGTCTTGGTCGAGGCCCACGCTGGTCTGGAAGTCAAAGATGGTGAAGAAAAAGTGACTATTGTCCGTGAGGCGGATATTGTAGCAGTGGTTGAGTAAGATAGACTTGAAAGAACAGCTAAGTGAGATTCTTCAGAATTTTTTGCAAGCTAGCACGTCCGGAAACTGTATAACTGCCTGGGAACAAGGAAACCAGCAGCAAATTTGGTTTCAATTGACGTCAGACGATATGCTAAACTTAGCTTTTCCAATTAAGAAACCTTGGTTTCAATCCTTGGAAACAGTCTTGCCGCCCTTGTTAGATGGTATGACAATTTTGGATTATCGCTCCAAACGATATATTACTTTAGATGTAACAGAACAATCACTAGAGCAAATTTGTGATTATCTTGTGGTCTACTTTGAACACTTTTTTTGGGATAATCTGATATTTTTATGGAAATTGGAAGAAATATAGCACTTTATAATATTTAATTGATACAAAGGATGGAAATAAAATGGCAAAAGAAATTAAATTTGCAGCAGATGCGCGTGAGAGCATGGTACGCGGTGTTGATATTTTGGCAGATACTGTAAAAGTAACCTTGGGTCCTAAAGGCCGCAATGTAGTCTTGGAAAAAGCTTATGGCTCACCCTTGATTACTAATGACGGGGTAACCATTGCCAAAGAAATCGAGCTTGAAGATCATTTTGAAAACATGGGTGCCAAATTGGTATCGGAAGTCGCATCTAAGACCAACGATATTGCAGGTGACGGTACGACAACAGCGACTGTTTTGACCCAAGCTATTGTCCGTGAAGGCTTGAAAAACGTGACAGCTGGTGCCAACCCAATCGGTATCCGTCGAGGGATTGAAGCTGCGGTCGCGACAGCAGTGGATGCCTTGAAAGCGCAAGCTATTCCTGTTTCAAACAAGGCAGAAATTGCTCAGGTTGCGGCAGTTTCATCCCGTTCTGAAAAAGTCGGTGAGTATATTTCAGAGGCCATGGAGCGCGTGGGAACAGATGGTGTCATTACCATTGAAGAATCTCGCGGTATGGAAACAGAGTTGGATGTCGTAGAAGGTATGCAGTTCGACCGCGGTTATCTGTCTCAATACATGGTAACGGACAATGAAAAAATGGTGGCAGAACTGGAAAATCCATTTATCCTCTTGACGGATAAGAAGATTTCTCATATTCAAGAGATTTTGCCACTCTTGGAAAGCATTCTTCAAACCAATCGACCGCTTTTGATAGTGGCGGATGATGTGGATGGTGAGGCTCTGCCAACGCTTGTTCTTAATAAAATCCGCGGTACTTTCAACGTTGTAGCGGTTAAGGCGCCTGGATTTGGTGACCGTCGCAAGGCTATGTTGGAAGATATTGCTATCTTGACAGGCGGTACCGTGATTACAGAGGACTTGGGGCTGGACCTAAAAGATGCGACTATCGAGTCGCTTGGTCAAGCTGCCAAGGTCGTAGTTGATAAAGACGGCACAACTATTGTGGAAGGCGCTGGCAATCCTGAGACTATCAGCAATCGTGTGGCAGTTATCAAGTCACAAATCGAGTCAACAACTTCTGAATTTGACCGCGAAAAACTCCAAGAACGCTTGGCTAAATTGTCTGGCGGTGTGGCAGTAATTAAGGTCGGCGCGGCAACTGAGACTGAGTTGAAAGAAATGAAACTCCGTATCGAAGATGCTCTCAACGCAACCCGTGCTGCGGTCGAAGAAGGAATTGTAGCCGGTGGCGGTACAGCCCTTGTCAACGTGATTGACAGCGTGGCTAAGTTGGACTTGTCTGGTGATGATGAGACAGGTCGCAATATTGTTCTGCGTGCCTTGGAAGAACCAGTTCGTCAGATTGCTTACAATGCTGGTTACGAAGGCTCTGTTGTGATTGACAAGTTGAAACATTCTGAGCTTGGCACAGGTTTCAACGCTGCAACAGGTGAATGGGTCAATATGATGGAAGAAGGAATTATCGACCCTGTTAAGGTGACTCGTTCAGCTCTTCAAAATGCGGCATCTGTTGCCAGTCTCATCTTGACTACCGAGGCAGTTGTTGCCAACAAACCAGAACCAGCTGCTCCAGCTATGCCAGCAGGTATGGATGGCATGGGTGGCATGGGCTACTAAAGAGAAACAAATAAAAACTTGGTCACCTGGCCAAGTTTTTTGATACAGAGAAAATCCTTATCTGCCCCAGACGAGGAAAGTAGAGATTCATGGACATTGCCATGTCTTAGTCACAATCCAAATAAAAATAGATGTCAGCCTTGCCTTCTTGAGTAGTTCCTTTGTAACCCCTGGTATCTAGACCACCAATTTCAAAACCGACCTTTTGGTAAAATTGACAGGCGATGAGATTGTTGTCTTGAGCGATGGTATAAATTCCCTGGTAACCATTTGACTGAGCAATTTCCTTGGTCTTGTCTATCAGCATGCTAGCAAAGCCGACACATTTGTTGTCATCATAGGCGCCGATGAAGATATGGCTATCCTGTATTTGTTCAAAATCGTAGTTTTCATCAGGAAAGGTCACCCATTCGGTTGGCTCAAAAAGGACTGCTTGGCTGGCCCAAGCCTGGTTCTGATAGGATGGGATAAGCCGACCAATCAGAGGGAAGGGTTGATTGGGGATGTTGATATCTTGCTGGTTTTCGTGGGTGATTTCTTTAATGCCAATCATGTTCGTCCTCATTTTATATTGATTGACCTATTATAGCTTGTCATCACTTTTGATGGAAAGAGCGTGCATCTTGTTGATTGGCTAAAATATACCCTAGAGAGTTTTTTCTGTTACAATAGAATCATATTTTTTTGTGGAGGTGTCGGATGAAGGTTGGTCTGGTTTTAGAGGGTGGCGGTATGCGTGGGCTCTACACGGCTGGTGTGCTAGATGCGTTTTTGGATGCAGGCATCAAGGTGGACGGGATTGTCAGTGTATCGGCTGGAGCGCTTTTTGGTGTCAATTTTCTATCCAAGCAACGTGGGAGAGCTCTCCGCTACAATAAGCGTTTCATCAAGGACAAGAACTATATGAGCTTGCGGTCTTGGTTGCTGACGGGTAATGTGGTCAACAAGGATTTTACCTACTACAAGGTGCCTATGGAGCTGGACAAATTTGACCAAGAGGCCTTTGCCAAGTCCGGCGTGCCTTTCTATGTGACAGTGACCAATGTCGAAACTGGTCTGCCTGAGTATTACAAAATTGACCATGTCTTTGAGCAGATGGAGCTCTTGCGAGCCAGCTCGGCTCTTCCAGTGGTTTCAAAAATTATCGAAGTTGATGGGAAAAAATATTTAGACGGTGGTCTTTCGGACTCCATCCCTGTGGATTTTGCTAGAAGCCTGGGGTTTGACAAACTCATTGTTATCTTGACGCAGCCAATTACTTATCGTAAAAAGGCTTCAATCGGAAGGATTTACCGCATGTTTTATAGAAAGTATCCTAAATTTGTATCTGTCGCATCAAAACGGTATCAACATTATAATCAAACTGTCGAAAAAATCATCCAGCTAGAAAATGAAGGCCAGATTTATGTTATCAGGCCTCATCAAGCTTTACAAATTGGCCGTTTAGAGAAGAATCCAGAAAAATTTGAAGAAATTTATCAGGCTGGATTACAGGATGGAATGGGAGCGATTGAGGATTTAAAGGGATACTTGGAGAAATGATGATCGATTGATGTAAAAAACAACATTATTTTTGTTTTTTTCCTCTGGATACCCGGCAGTTTGCGTTTATTTCTACCTTTTTTCTTTCCTTATTTCGTGATATAATAGTAAAGATAATTTTTTGACATGGAGAAATGATATGAGTTTCTATAATCACAAGGAAATTGAACCAAAATGGCAGGAATTTTGGGCAAAAAACCATACCTTCAAGACAGGAACAGATGCGGACAAGCCAAACTTTTATGCCCTAGATATGTTCCCTTATCCGTCTGGTGCGGGCTTGCACGTTGGTCACCCTGAGGGCTATACGGCGACAGACATTCTCAGCCGTTACAAGCGTGCCCAAGGCTATAACGTTCTTCACCCAATGGGTTGGGATGCCTTTGGCCTGCCAGCAGAGCAATACGCTATGGACACGGGAAATGACCCAGCTGATTTTACGGCAGAAAACATTGCCAACTTCAAACGTCAGATTAACTCCCTTGGCTTTTCTTACGACTGGGACCGTGAGGTCAATACGACAGACCCTAACTACTACAAGTGGACCCAGTGGATTTTCACCAAGTTGTATGAAAAAGGCCTAGCCTACGAGGCAGAAGTGCCTGTTAACTGGGTAGAAGAATTGGGAACAGCGATCGCCAATGAAGAGGTCCTTCCTGACGGAACATCTGAGCGTGGTGGCTACCCAGTTGTTCGCAAGCCAATGCGTCAATGGATGCTGAAAATCACTGCCTATGCAGAACGCTTGCTCAATGACTTGGAAGATGTTGATTGGCCAGAGTCTATCAAGGACATGCAACGCAACTGGATCGGCAAGTCAACGGGTGCCAATGTCACCTTCAAAATCAAGGACACAGACAAGGACTTCACAGTCTTTACCACTCGTCCTGACACCCTTTTCGGGACCACCTACGCAGTTCTTGCCCCTGAGCATGACTTGGTAGATAGTATCACATCAGCTGAACAAGCAGAAGCTGTGGCAGAATACAAACGCCAAGCTTCTCTTAAATCAGACCTGGCTCGTACAGATTTGGCAAAAGACAAGACAGGTGTTTGGACTGGTGCCTATGCCATCAACCCTGTCAACGGTAAAGAAATTCCAATCTGGATTGCCGACTATGTACTGGCAAGCTACGGAACAGGTGCTATCATGGCCGTTCCTGCTCATGACGAGCGAGACTGGGAATTTGCCAAGCAGTTTAACTTGGACATCATTCCAGTTTTGGAAGGTGGCAATGTAGATGAAGCGCCTTACACTGAGGACGGTGCCCATATCAATTCGGACTTCCTAGATGGTCTTAACAAGGAAGAAGCCATTGCCAAAATGGTGGCTTGGTTGGAAGAAAATGGTGTTGGTCAAGAAAAAATTTCCTACCGCCTCCGCGACTGGCTCTTCAGCCGTCAGCGCTATTGGGGTGAGCCAATTCCAATCATCCACTGGGAAGACGGAACTTCCACAGCAGTAACAGAAAATGAGTTACCTCTGGTATTGCCAAAAACCTCAGATATCAAGCCTTCAGGTACAGGGGAGTCACCTCTTGCTAACTTGACAGACTGGTTGGAAGTGGTGCGGGAAGACGGCGTAAAAGGTCGCCGTGAGACCAACACCATGCCACAATGGGCGGGTTCTAGCTGGTACTACCTCCGCTACATCGACCCGCACAACGATGAGAAATTAGCAGACGAGGAACTTCTCAAAGCTTGGTTGCCAGTGGACATCTACATCGGTGGTGCCGAGCACGCAGTCCTTCACCTGCTCTACGCTCGCTTCTGGCACAAGTTCCTCTATGACCTTGGCGTTGTGCCGACCAAAGAGCCATTCCAAAAACTCTTTAACCAGGGCATGATTTTGGGAACTAGCTACCGTGACAGCCGTGGTGCCCTTGTGGCGACTGACAAGGTGGAAAAACGCGACGGTTCCTTCTTCAACATCGAAACTGGTGAGGAGTTGGAGCAGGCACCAGCTAAGATGTCTAAGTCTCTTAAAAACGTGGTTAACCCAGATGATGTGGTCGAGCAATTCGGTGCGGACACCCTCCGCGTTTATGAAATGTTCATGGGTCCACTTGATGCGTCAATCGCTTGGTCAGAAGAAGGCCTTGAAGGCAGCCGTAAGTTCCTGGACCGTGTTTATCGCCTCTTGACTACCAAGGAGCTTGTGGTGGACAATAGCGGAGCGCTTGATAAGGTTTACAATGAAACTGTGAAGACGGTGACAGAGCATATCGAAGACCTGAAATTCAACACGGCTATCGCCCAGCTCATGATTTTTGTCAACGCAGCCAACAAGGAAGACAAGCTTTATGTTGACTACGCCAAAGGCTTTGTCCAATTGATTGCCCCATTTGCACCACACTTGGCAGAAGAACTCTGGCAGGGTCTGGCAGCAACAGGCCAGTCAATCAGCTATGTCGCATGGCCAGTCTATGACGAAAGCAAGCTAGTAGAAAGCGAAGTGGAAATCGTTGTCCAAATCAAGGGTAAAGTAAAAGCTCGCTTGACCGTAGCCAAAGACCTAGCACCAGCAGACCTTGAAAAAGTTGCCCTTGCAGACGAAAAAGTCCAAGCTGAAATTGCAGGACAGACAGTTGTTAAGGTAATATCGGTACCGAACAAGCTCGTTAATATTGTTGTGAAATAAACTCGCTTGTTAGCCCTATTTCCTATCAGCAACAGTCTATTCCTAGACTGTTGTATCCGAATAAATTAGTAAACGTCGCTGTGAAGTAAACTGACTTCCGTCAGTTCCTATTTCCCACCTCAGCCAATCTCTCCTATGATTGTCTGAGCCAAATAAACAGTTAAGCAAAGCGACTGGTTTCTTTTCTAGCTTATCGACATATACAAAAAACGACTTCCGTGCGAAAAGCGGGAGTCGTTTTGCTGTTATTACAGTTTTTCATTGACATAGCGGACGAAGTAATTCCACCAAGAGACGGGCCAAATATCAGCCTTGACTTCTTTTTCGATGACCATTTCAAGGCTTGGCTGTTCTTGAATGTAACCCTTGCCGATCAAGTCGGAGTCATGGAGCCACAGTCTTCCGGCTGCTGTTCCTTTTTTAAGTGGTGCCTCAAGAGGGCCTTCGACTGATTTAAAAGAAGCGGTTGGCAATTCGACAGCCGAGCGTTTGATTGGAATTCTAAAGTCTCTTTGGGCAACAACTGGACTAGTGTCGACGCGCCCATTGAAAATCTCAATAGAGCTGTCATCAAAGGCTTGCCCCTGCCCTAGATAGGTAATAGATTGGAAATGCTGGGCAACATAGTTGAGCAAATTGGTCGTTGCGATATAGCGGTAATCGGGATCAATATCGCTGTGGTCGGCGTTGAGGATAACCGTCAGGACACGCATATTTTGCTGGTCAACAGTTGTCACCAGGGAGGCGCCAGAAGTAGCAGAGTATCCCGTTTTCAAACCATCTACACCTGCACGCTGATAGGGTTTACCTTCCAACATCCCATGCCCACCATAATAGGTATGCCCATCCATGGTTAAGCTTTGTTGGCTGGTGATGTCTAGTACCTGAGGATAATCCAAGACCAGACGACGGGCAATAAGGGCGATTGCCGCAGCAGAAAATTTATTTTCATCCTCTTTACCAGTGCCGGGATAGCGTTCATCCCCGAGGTAGGAATTATTCAAGCCAGTCGCATTGACAATCGTGGCATCACCAATACCCCAGGATTGGACTTTTTCTCTCATCAAATCCACAAAGGCTTTCTCACTACCTGCCACCTTCTCAGCCAGAGCAATTGTTGCGCTATTGGCAGAAACAATCAATGATGCCCGGAGCAGCTGTTCGACCGTGTATTCCCTACTTTCTAAAAGAACGTTACTGATTTCTGTATTGAGAGTCAGCTTATAGGGAAAATCAGATATGGCCACAGGGCTGTCCATTGTCAATTTTCCTTCTTCAATAGCTTCATAGACCAAGTAGGCCGTCAACAACTGACTGATAGAAGCAACGCTGGCTGGGCTATGGGCATTTTTTTCGTATAAAATTTTTCCTGTTTCGACTTCAATAGCGATGGCATGCTCAGCCGCCGCCTGGTAAACCTGCTCCTCGGCCAGACTGGTTTGGCCTCCTAGAATAATGGAAAGCAGAAAAACTATCAAGAAAGAACTGTATTTTTTCATATAAAATTCCTTTTTAATCGATTATTTCCTATTATATCATATTGTAAAGGGGCTAGACACATGAAAAAAGGCTAGAAATTATTAGAAAATATAGAAAATTTGGTTTTTTACAAAATTTTCTGACAAAAACGCTTTCTTTAATAAAATTTTATGATATAATATTATTCATAGACATAAATCTATGTCCCAAAAAAAAGAAAACAGAGGTGTTTTATGAAAAAGACAACAAAACTCTTTGCTCTAGCAGGTATTACTCTTTTATCTGCATCTGTTTTGGCAGCTTGTGGCTCTAAGTCATCTTCTAGCTCACAAAAACAAGAATTATCATTCCCGTCAGAAGTGAAACAAGATGGTTCAGCTGTTGCGGACGCACAATTGAAATACGCTTTGGTTTCAGCTACAACTTCATCAGGACTTTTGATCGATGAATTGACTGAAAATAATATTGATTCAACATTTGGTGGAATGGTTGATATTTCAATGTTTGGTTACGATGGAGATCGTAAATTAGATGACTCAGGTCTTGCTAAAGCTGAATTTGATGTAGAAGGTAAAAAAATCACTGTTAGTTTGACAGGTAAAGATTACAAGTGGTCAGATGGTGAGCCATTTACTATTAATGATTACATCTTCACTATCAAGTCAATGGCAAGCAAAGACTATACAGGTGTTCGTTTTGATGATAAATTCTTGAACATTGTGGGTATGCAAGAATTTGTTGACGGTAAAGCATCAGACATTTCAGGTATCAAGAAAATCGATGATTATACAGTTGAACTGACTGTGAAAGAAATGTCACCTTCTATGATGTATGCCGGTGGTGATGTACCTGCCTATATCCAACCAGAACACATCTACAAAGACATCCCTGTAGCTGATTGGGAAAAGAGCGAGTATTCACGTACTGCTAAACTTGTAGGTATGGGACCTTGGAAAATCAAGGAAATCGTAAACGGTGAGTCTATCACTTACGTTCCAAACGAACACTTCTTCAAGGGGACAACACCAAAAACAAGCTCATTCAAGATTGATATCGTGTCTCCTGATACTATCGTATCTGAAATGAAGGCTGGTAACTACGATATCGCAGATATGCCTGTTGACCAGTTGGATTCATATAAAGATGCTTCTAACTTGAATATCGTTGGATCTTTGGGTTCAGCTTACGAATATATTTCATTCAACCTTGGTAAATATGACGAAGCTGCTGGTAAGAACGTTATGGATGAGAACGCTAAGATGAATGATGTGAATCTTCGCCAAGCGATTGCGTATGCGATTGATACGAAGACAGCTGGGGAATCACTCTATAATGGTCTATACCACCCAGCTAACTCATTGATTATCTCATTCTTCGGCGATATTCATGATTCTGAATTGGAAGGATACACATACGATCCAGAAAAAGCTAAAAAACTCTTGGATGAAGCTGGCTACAAAGATGTAGATGGCGATGGTATCCGTGAAGGTAAAGATGGTAAGGAATTCAAGATTACCTTTGCTGCTCGTAAACGTACAGAAGCGAACGAAGCACTTGTACAACAATACATTGCTTGGTGGAAAGAAGTTGGCTTGAATGTTGAATTGTACACTGGCCGTACTGTTGAAGTAAATACTTTCTACGATGCAATTCAAGCCAATGATGCTTCAATTGATATGTATGCTGGTGGTTGGTCTACTGGTTACGATCCAAACCCAACAGGTACTTGGGGTCCTATCGCTGCCTTCAACATGTCACGTTTCGTATCTGAAGAAAATACGAAATTGTTGGATGCAATTAGTTCTACTGCTTCATTCGATGAGAAAACAAACCTTGAAAACTATAAGGCTTGGCAAAAATACGCTCATGAGCAAGCATTTGCGATTCCAACATTTGAGTCTGAGTCAATTACTGCGCTTAACAAACGCGTGAAAAACTATGATTCAAACTATGGTTCAGCTTCAGGTAAGGGTATTGCTCTTGAAAATATCGAATTGACTGCTGATAAAGGTGTCGCAGCTGAATAAGTAACTCAAACAAAATAGTGAGAAAAAAGCCAACTTGTTGGCTTTTTTCAGATGGCTATTGGAATTTTCAGATAATTATGGTATAGTAGACGTAGTATTCTAAAAATACATTTGCTATATTAACAAGATTGAATTGTCTAAGGAAGCTTCTTCCGCATTTTGTAAGACTAGTAAATGGATAAGTGAATTAGACATAAAAGGAGGAAAAAGCGTGGCAACTGAAAAACCGCTTTTAGACATTAAAAATCTACACGTTGGCTTCCGTATCGGCGATGAGTTTTACGATGCTGTAGACGGTGTAGACTTGACATTGCAAAAAAATGAAATTCTGGCCATCGTTGGAGAATCAGGCTGTGGAAAGTCAACCTTGGCAACAACCATCATGGGATTGCACAACCCTCTCAATACTAAGATTACAGGCAGTATCCAGTACAATGATAAGGAATTGATTGGTATGGATGAGGCGGCCTATAATACGGTTCGTGGAAATGATATCGGTATGATCTTCCAAGATCCCTTGGCATCCCTCAACCCCTTGATGACCATCGGTGCTCAGATTGATGAGGCCTTGTACTACCATACAGATTTGGATGCTAACCAGCGTACAGAGCGTGTCTTGGAACTCTTGGACCAAGTAGGTATCCCAAATCCTAAACGGACCTTCAAGCAATACCCACATGAACTGTCAGGTGGTATGCGCCAGCGTATTATCATTGCCATGGCCTTGTCATGTAAGCCACCGATTATTATCGCAGATGAGCCTACGACTGCCCTGGACGTGACGATTCAGGCTCAGATTTTGGACTTGTTGAACGACATTCAAGCAGAAACCGGTTCAGGAATTATCCTGATTACCCATGACCTAGGTGTAGTAGCAGAAACTGCGGATCGTGTGGCCGTGATGTATGGCGGTCAGTTCGTAGAAGTAGCTCCTGTTGAAGAGCTCTTTACAAATCCGAAGCACCCTTATACTCGTTCATTATTGAAATCTAATCCGCAGTCAGGTAGCGAGGGAGATTTGCACGTTATTGAAGGGATTGTACCACCAATTACTAAAATGATTCGTCAAGGCTGTCGTTTTGCTCCACGTATTCCATGGTTGGATGCTGCAGCTCACGAAGAAAATCCTGAAATGCACGAGATTTCACCAAATCATTTTGTTCGTTGTAGCTGTCATGAGACATTCTATTTTAAAGAGGAGGCCTAAGAGTGGGATTTATTGAAGTAAAAGATTTAAAAGTCCATTATCCAATTCGTAGTGGCTTCTTTAACCGTGTGACAGACCATGTCTATGCGGTGGATGGTGTCAATCTCGAATTTGAAGAAGGCAAGACCTACGGTTTGGTTGGCGAATCTGGTTCAGGTAAGTCGACCATCGGTAAAGCCATTATTGGCTTGGAGCGTGCTACATCTGGACAGGTTATTTATGAAGGTCAAAATGTGACCAATAAGTCACGTGGGAAAAAAGGTAATTTCAACCGTGATGTGCAGATGATTTTCCAGGACTCTTTGTCGAGTTTTAACCCTAAAAAGCGTATCTTGGATATCATTGCAGAGCCAATTCGTAACTTTGACCGCCTTTCTCCAGATGAGGAACGCAAACGTGTCCGATCTTTGCTGGATACCATTGGTCTCAACGAAGATGCTCTTATCAAGTATCCGCATGAGTTCTCAGGTGGTCAGCGTCAGCGTATTGGCGTAGCTCGCGCGCTTGCTAGTAATCCACGTTTGATTATTGCGGATGAGCCTGTTTCAGCCTTGGACTTATCCGTTCAGGCCCAGGTATTGAACTACATGAAACGCATCCAGGATGAGTTTAAACTGTCTTACCTTTTCATTTCACATGACTTGGGCGTGGTGCAACACATGTGTGATGAACTCTTTATCATGTACCGTGGTCGTTTTGTAGAAACAGGAAATAAACATGATATTTATAGTAATCCACAGCATATCTACACCAAACGTCTCTTGTCAGCGATTCCATCAATTGATCCGGTGAATCGTTTGAAAAATAAGGAAAAACGTTTGGCTGCAGAAAAGGAGTACCAAGAAAAACAAGGTCAGTACTATGATGAAAACGGTCGTGTATACGATTTAAAAGCTTTTTCAGCAACTCATCAAGTAGCCCTTCCAGAAGGAGGTAAGAACTAAGATGTGGAAAACAGTATTACGACGTTTACTCATGATGATTCCTCAGATTATCATTCTGAGTGTCATTGCATTCTTTGTTGCAAAAATGATGCCAGGGGATCCCTTCACTGGGATGATTGACCCATCGATCGATCCAGCAGTTATTGAAAAGATGCGTATCGAGGCTGGTTACTATGACCCAATTCCTGTCCAGTACTTCCGTTGGATTGGGAATGTATTGCAGGGGGATTTTGGTCAGAGTATTCTCTTTAAACAGCCAGTCTTGTCTGTTATCATGCAGCGCCTGAACAACACGATTTGGTTATCACTTTTGACTATGGTCTTGACCTATCTTATCGCCCTTCCTTTGGGGATGATTGCGGGTCGTTACCAAAACTCACTTGCGGATAAAATCATCACAGTTTATAACTTCTTGACCTTTTCAACTCCAACCTTTATCTTTGCCATTGTTATGCTGTGGTTGTTCGGTTTCAGCCTGGGCTGGTTCCCTACTCGTGGTTCGGTTGGTTCTGGTTTAGAAGGTATGGCTATGTTCTTGAGCCGTATTCATCACATGATTTTGCCGGCTGTAACCATGGCGATTTTGTCCACAACGGTTACCATCCAATATTTGCGTACCGGGATTATCGATGCCAAGAGTCAGGACTATGTTCGTACAGCTCGTGCTAAGGGTGTGCCAGAAAAAGTGGTTTACAACCGCCACATTTTCCGTAACTCTATCTTGCCGATTGCCTCATTCTTGGGCTATGAGTTAACTGGTTTGATTGGTGGTTCAATCTTTATTGAAAATATCTTCACCTATCCAGGTATCGGTCAGCTGTTCTACAATTCATTGTCAAGCCGTGATTACAGTGTCATCTTGGCCTTGCTCTTGATTTTCGGATTCGGTACATTGTTGGGTACCTTGATTTCGGATATTATCATGAGTATCGTCGACCCACGTATCCGTGTGAAATAGAAAGGAGGAGTTTAATGAGTAAAGAAAACAAGCAACAAGTTCAACCGACCTCAACTCCTCCGGGAAGTTTTAAGGTCATTGCGCGTGAGTTCATGAAAGACCGTCTGGCTCTTGCTTCATTGATTGTCTTGGTTACCGTACTGTTAACAGTCTTTATTGGTGCCCTGGTTTTGAATCAAGAGGAAGTGATGAAGGTCAATCTTCTTGGTCGCTACCTAGCGCCTGGTGTGGATGGCCATATTCTGGGTACAGATGAAGGTGGTAAGGACATTTTAGGTCAGTTGATTATCGGCGCCCGTAATTCCATTGTCATTGGTTTTGCCATCACCATCATTACAAGTATCCTTGGGGTATCCTTGGGTGTCATCTCAGGTTATTACGGTGGTCGTTTGGATGGCTTCATGATGCGTATCGTTGATTTCATCATGATTTTGCCTTACTTGATGATGATTATCGTCTTCGTAACAGTCATCAAAAACTACACGATTTTCCACTTTATCGCGATTATGAGCGCCTTCTTCTGGACGGGCAAGGCTCGCCTATTCCGTACGAGAACCTTGTCTGAAGCGCGTTTGGATTATGTGAGTGCCTCTAAGACCCTAGGTACCAGCGATTTCATGATTATGTTCCGTGAAATCTTGCCAAACTTAAGTTCTTTGATTATCGTTAACCTGACTCTCAACTTTGCTGGGAATATCGGTATCGAGACATCATTGACCTATTTAGGTTTCGGTCTTCCATCGACAGTGCCAAGTTTGGGTACCTTGATTGCCAATGCGCGTAATGCAGATATCTTGGAAAATAAGCCATGGATTTGGTTGCCAGCTGCTATCTTCATCCTCGTGATGATGCTGTGTATCAACTATATTGGTCAAGCCTTCCAACGTGCAGCAGACGCTAAGCAACGTTTAGGTTAATTGTTTATTCTATAGAAGAGTTCTTTTGAGAGCTCTTTTTCTGTTATAATGGAAGTATGGAATTTACATTAGAAGAAAAAGAACGCTTCATGCGGGCCGCATTGGAGGAAGCAGAAAAATCACTTGCCAAGGATGAGATACCGATTGGATGTGTAATTGTCAAAGATGGTAATATTATTGGTAGAGGTCACAATGCACGTGAGGAACTGAACCAGGCAATCATGCATGCGGAAATCATGGCCATCCAAGAAGCTAATTGCTTTGAAGGGAACTGGCGTTTGCTAGATACAATCCTTTTTGTAACCATTGAACCCTGTGTTATGTGTAGCGGGGCCATCGGACTAGCCCGAATCCCACAAGTTATCTACGGAGCCCCAAATCAAAAATTTGGTGCAGCAGGTAGCCTATATGATGTACTGCGAGATACACGTCTCAATCATCGAGTTGAAGTCGAGTCGGGAATCTTGGAGGATGACTGCGTAAAAATCATGCAGGACTTCTTCAGACAACGGCGCGCCAAGCAGTCAGAGTTGAAAGAAAAAGCAAGCCAAGGAACAGATTTATAGCCCGGCAGACTGTTAGAATAAGGCAATAGAAAATTTTTTCAAAAAAGTATTCAAAAGCTATTGACAGTAATAGTAATAGATGATAGAATAATGAAGTTGTCTCGCGCGGGACTGTTGATGCAGGAGAAACGAAAAAAAGTTTCAAAAAGCAGTTGACAGGAAATCGTGGATGTGATATACTGATATAGTTGTCGCGATAGACGACAAGACCTTTGAAAATTAAAGAAGACGAACCAAACGTGCAGGGTGATTTATAGAAATATAAATCGTCAATGACAAAAAAACAATAAACGGATAAGCCAGAGTGCTTAGTCGGACAAACTAATTTTAATGAGAGTTTGATCCTGGCTCAGGACGAACGCTGGCGGCGTGCCTAATACATGCAAGTAGAACGCTGAAGGAGGGAGCTTGCTTCTTCCGGATGAGTTGCGAACGGGTGAGTAACGCGTAGGTAACCTGCCTCATAGCGGGGGATAACTATTGGAAACGATAGCTAATACCGCATAACAGTATTTACCGCATGGTAGATGCTTGAAAGGAGCAACTGCTTCACTATGAGATGGACCTGCGTTGTATTAGCTAGTTGGTGGGGTAATGGCCCACCAAGGCAACGATACATAGCCGACCTGAGAGGGTGATCGGCCACACTGGGACTGAGACACGGCCCAGACTCCTACGGGAGGCAGCAGTAGGGAATCTTCGGCAATGGGGGCAACCCTGACCGAGCAACGCCGCGTGAGTGAAGAAGGTTTTCGGATCATCAAAGCTCTGTTGTAAGAGAAGAACTGTGAGAAGAGTGGAAAGTTTCTCACTTGACGGTATCTTACCAGAAAGGGACGGCTAACTACGTGCCAGCAGCCGCGGTAATACGTAGGTCCCGAGCGTTGTCCGGATTTATTGGGCGTAAAGCGAGCGCAGGCGGTTTGATAAGTCTGAAGTAAAAGGCTGTGGCTTAACCATAGTACGCTTTGGAAACTGTCAAACTTGAGTGCAGAAGGGGAGAGTGGAATTCCATGTGTAGCGGTGAAATGCGTAGATATATGGAGGAACACCGGTGGCGAAAGCGGCTCTCTGGTCTGTAACTGACGCTGAGGCTCGAAAGCGTGGGGAGCGAACAGGATTAGATACCCTGGTAGTCCACGCCGTAAACGATGAGTGCTAGGCGTTGGGTCCTTTCCGGGACTCAGTGCCGCAGCTAACGCATTAAGCACTCCGCCTGGGGAGTACGACCGCAAGGTTGAAACTCAAAGGAATTGACGGGGGCCCGCACAAGCGGTGGAGCATGTGGTTTAATTCGAAGCAACGCGAAGAACCTTACCAGGTCTTGACATCCCAGTGACCGTCCTAGAGATAGGATTTTTCTTCGGAACACTGGTGACAGGTGGTGCATGGTTGTCGTCAGCTCGTGTCGTGAGATGTTGGGTTAAGTCCCGCAACGAGCGCAACCCCTATTGTTAGTTGCCATCATTAAGTTGGGCACTCTAGCGAGACTGCCGGTAATAAACCGGAGGAAGGTGGGGATGACGTCAAATCATCATGCCCCTTATGACCTGGGCTACACACGTGCTACAATGGCTGGTACAACGAGTCGCAAGTCGGTGACGGCAAGCTAATCTCTTAAAGCCAGTCTCAGTTCGGATTGTAGGCTGCAACTCGCCTACATGAAGTCGGAATCGCTAGTAATCGCGGATCAGCACGCCGCGGTGAATACGTTCCCGGGCCTTGTACACACCGCCCGTCACACCACGAGAGTTTGTAACACCCGAAGTCGGTGAGGTAACCATTTGGAGCCAGCCGCCTAAGGTGGGATAGATGATTGGGGTGAAGTCGTAACAAGGTAGCCGTATCGGAAGGTGCGGCTGGATCACCTCCTTTCTAAGGATAAGGAACCTGTACGTTAGTCTTCTTTAATTTTGAGAGGTTTTGTTAAAAACCTACCCAAGACACATAAAGTGTACGGGGCCTTAGCTCAGCTGGGAGAGCGCCTGCTTTGCACGCAGGAGGTCAGCGGTTCGATCCCGCTAGGCTCCATTAGGATAGAAATCCTACTAAACTGAATAACAGTGAAGTTGAATTCACGACTAACTTCTGTAGAAGCGACCGTCGTTCCTATCCTAAACTTGTCCATTGAAAATTGAATATCTATCAAACATTCCTTTATGTATGAAAGTACATATAGAAATAGTAACAAGAAAATAAACCGAAACGCTGTGAATATTTAATGAGTTTAATTAAGTTACGAAGACGTTAAAGAAAACGTATGATTTTAGGAAATCATCGCAGTAGTCTTAGGACTACAAGAGGATTTATCTAAATCACTAGTTTTCTAGTCTGAGTACAATTTCTAATTTTTGAAAAAATTAGGTTAATAAGGTTAAGTTAATAAGGGCGCACGGTGGATGCCTTGGCACTAGAAGCCGATGAAGGACGTGACAAACGACGAAATGCTTTGGGGAGCTGTAAGTGAGCGTAGATCCAGAGATGTCCGAATGGGGGAACCCGGCAGGTTGATGCCTGTCACTCACTACTGTTAAGGTAGTGTAGAGGAAGACGCAGTGAACTGAAACATCTAAGTAGCTGCAGGAAGAGAAAGCAAAAGCGATTGCCTTAGTAGCGGCGAGCGAAACGGCAGGAGGGCAAACCGAAGAGTTTACTCTTCGGGGTTGTAGGACTGCAATGTGGACTTAAAGAGTATAGAAGAACTACC
Organism: Streptococcus nasisuis; assembly: GCF_040836615.1. Taxonomy (NCBI): domain Bacteria; kingdom Bacillati; phylum Bacillota; class Bacilli; order Lactobacillales; family Streptococcaceae; genus Streptococcus; species Streptococcus nasisuis. The sequence goes on from NZ_CP162268.1 coordinate 135,278, forward strand.
TGGGAAGGTAGGCCAAAGAGAGTAATAGCCTCGTATTTGAAATAGTCTTTATACCTAGCAGTATCCTGAGTACGGCGAGACACGCGAAATCTCGTCGGAATCTGGGAGGACCATCTCCCAACCCTAAATACTCTCTAGTGACCGATAGTGAACCAGTACCGTGAGGGAAAGGTGAAAAGCACCCCGGAAGGGGAGTGAAATAGAACCTGAAACCGTGTGCCTACAACAAGTTCGAGCCCGTTAATGGGTGAGAGCGTGCCTTTTGTAGAATGAACCGGCGAGTTACGTTATGATGCGAGGTTAAGTTGAAGAGACGGAGCCGTAGGGAAACCGAGTCTTAATAGGGCGGATTAGTATTATGACGTAGACCCGAAACCATGTGACCTACCCATGAGCAGGTTGAAGGTGCGGTAAGACGCACTGGAGGACCGAACCAGGGCACGTTGAAAAGTGCTTGGATGACTTGTGGGTAGCGGAGAAATTCCAAACGAACTTGGAGATAGCTGGTTCTCTCCGAAATAGCTTTAGGGCTAGCGTCGACATTAAGAATCTTGGAGGTAGAGCACTGTTTGGATGAGGGGGCCATCTCGGTTTACTGATTTCAGATAAACTCCGAATGCCAATGATTTATGGTCGGCAGTCAGACTGCGAGTGCTAAGATCCGTAGTCGAAAGGGAAACAGCCCAGACCACCAGCTAAGGTCCCAAAATATATGTTAAGTGGAAAAGGATGTGGGGTTGCACAGACAACTAGGATGTTAGCTTAGAAGCAGCTATTCATTCAAAGAGTGCGTAATAGCTCACTAGTCGAGTGACCCTGCGCCGAAAATGTACCGGGGCTAAAACATATTACCGAAGCTGTGGATACCACAATGTGGTATGGTAGGAGAGCGTTCTATAGGCGATGAAGGTGTACCGTGAGGAGCGCTGGAGCGTATAGAAGTGAGAATGCCGGTATGAGTAGCGCAAGATGGGTGAGAATCCCATCCACCGTAAGACTAAGGTTTCCAGGGGAAGGCTCGTCCGCCCTGGGTTAGTCGGGACCTAAGGAGAGACCGAAAGGTGTATCCGATGGACAACAGGTTGATATTCCTGTACTAGAGTATGAAGTGATGGAGGGACGCAGTAGGCTAACTAAAGCGGGCGATTGGAAGTGCCCGTCTAAGCAGTGAGGTGTGATATGAGTCAAATGCTTGTATCTGTAACATTGAGCTGTGATGGGGAGCGAAGTTTAGTAGCGAAGTTAGTGACGTCACACTGCCGAGAAAATCTTCTAGCGTTGTATCATACTCTACCCGTACCGCAAACCGACACAGGTAGTCGAGGCGAGTAGCCTCAGGTGAGCGAGAGAACTCTCGTTAAGGAACTCGGCAAAATGACCCCGTAACTTCGGGAGAAGGGGTGCTGTCTTAAAGGCAGCCGCAGTGAATAGGCCCAAGCAACTGTTTATCAAAAACACAGCTCTCTGCTAAATCATAAGATGATGTATAGGGGGTGACGCCTGCCCGGTGCTGGAAGGTTAAGAGGAGGGTTTAGCGTAAGCGAAGATCTGAATTGAAGCCCCAGTAAACGGCGGCCGTAACTATAACGGTCCTAAGGTAGCGAAATTCCTTGTCGGGTAAGTTCCGACCCGCACGAAAGGCGTAATGATTTGGGCACTGTCTCAACGAGAGACTCGGTGAAATTTTAGTACCTGTGAAGATGCAGGTTACCCGCGACAGGACGGAAAGACCCCATGGAGCTTTACTGCAGTTTGATATTGAGTATCTGTACCACATGTACAGGATAGGTAGGAGCCTATGATACCGGAACGCCAGTTTCGGAGGAGGCGCTGTTGGGATACTACCCTTGTGTTATGGCTACTCTAACCCGGATAGGTTATCCCTATCGGAGACAGTGTCTGACGGGCAGTTTGACTGGGGCGGTCGCCTCCTAAAAGGTAACGGAGGCGCCCAAAGGTTCCCTCAGAATGGTTGGAAATCATTCGCAGAGTGTAAAGGTATAAGGGAGCTTGACTGCGAGAGCTACAACTCGAGCAGGGACGAAGAGTCGGGCTTAGTGATCCGGTGGTTCCGTATGGAAGGGCCATCGCTCAACGGATAAAAGCTACCCTGGGGATAACAGGCTTATCTCCCCCAAGAGTTCACATCGACGGGGAGGTTTGGCACCTCGATGTCGGCTCGTCGCATCCTGGGGCTGTAGTCGGTCCCAAGGGTTGGGCTGTTCGCCCATTAAAGCGGCACGCGAGCTGGGTTCAGAACGTCGTGAGACAGTTCGGTCCCTATCCGTCGCGGGCGTAGGAAATTTGAGAGGATCTGCTCCTAGTACGAGAGGACCAGAGTGGACTTACCGCTGGTGTACCAGTTGTCTCGCCAGAGGCATCGCTGGGTAGCTATGTAGGGAAGGGATAAACGCTGAAAGCATCTAAGTGTGAAACCCACCTCAAGATGAGATTTCCCATGACTTTATGTCAGTAAGAGCCCTGAGAGAAGATCAGGTAGATAGGTTGGAAGTGGAAGTGTGGCGACACATGTAGCGGACCAATACTAATCGCTCGAGGACTTATCCAAAGTAAGTAATGAGGACGTTAAGAAAAGCGTATGGTTTTAGGAAATCAACGCGGAAGTCGGATAGACTTCAAGTGGATTTATCTAAATCACTAGCTTTTTAGTTCGAATACAATTACAGTAAAATTCAACGAAGTCAATATTGACAGCGTGGTTGTTTCTTGTTAGAATATAGATATTCAATTTTGAGTGGATAAAGTGAAGTAACGAGGGCGTTACGAAATCCGTAAGAAAATAGGAAACTGACGCAGAGTCTGTAGACTCTAGAAAGTTTATCTTTTTCACTAGGATTTTAGTCCGAGTACAATTCCATTCAACAGTAGTTAAGTGACGATAGCCTAGGAGATACACCTGTACCCATGCCGAACACAGCAGTTAAGCCCTAGAACGCCTGAAGTAGTTGGGGGTTGCCCCCTGTTAGATACGGTAGTCGCTTAGCGCATAGGAATCAGATGATTCCATTTGGGAGTTTAGCTCACTGGGAGAGCTGAAACGATCTAGTGATTGTTTCAGGTTGTGGATGAAGAAAGCGTAGCTTTCCACACTACAGATGCTCGACCGTTGAGTTGAATGACCAGAAGGGGAGTTTAGCTCAGCTGGGAGAGCATCTGCCTTACAAGCAGAGGGTCAGCGGTTCGATCCCGTTAACTCCCATTATAAGCGGGTGTAGTTTAGTGGTAAAACTACAGCCTTCCAAGCTGTTGTCGCGAGTTCGATTCTCGTCACCCGCTTTGAACTTATCGTTCATTTTACCAAACTTAGGTTTGGGCGCGTAGCTCAGATGGTTAGAGCGCACGCCTGATAAGCGTGAGGTCGGTGGTTCGATTCCACTCGTGCCCATATATGGTCCGTTGGTCAAGGGGTTAAGACACCGCCTTTTCACGGCGGTAACACGGGTTCGAATCCCGTACGGACTATATTTATGGAGGATTACCCAAGTCCGGCTGAAGGGAACGGTCTTGAAAACCGTCAGGCGTGTAAAAGCGTGCGTGGGTTCGAATCCCACATCCTCCTTTTTATTATCGCGGGATGGAGCAGCTAGGTAGCTCGTCGGGCTCATAACCCGAAGGTCGTAGGTTCAAATCCTGCTCCCGCAATTTTGGCTCGGTAGCTCAGTTGGTAGAGCAATGGATTGAAGCTCCATGTGTCGGCGGTTCGATTCCGTCTCGCGCCATTAACTTAATATTTTGGAGAGATAGCGAAGAGGCTAAACGCGGCGGACTGTAAATCCGCTCCTTCGGGTTCGGGGGTTCGAATCCCTCTCTCTCCATACCTTTACGGGCATAGTTTAAAGGTAGAACTAAGGTCTCCAAAACCTTCAGTGTGGGTTCAATTCCTACTGCCCGTGTTCTATGGCGGGTGTGGTGAAGTGGTTAACACATCAGATTGTGGCTCTGACATTCGGGGGTTCGATTCCCCTCACTCGCCTATTTTATATTGGGGTATCGCCAAGCGGTAAGGCAAGGGACTTTGACTCCCTCATGCGTTGGTTCGAATCCAGCTACCCCAGTTATAACTATTTGCCGGCGTGGCGGAATTGGCAGACGCGCTGGACTCAAAATCCAGTGTCCGCAAGGACGTGCCGGTTCGACCCCGGCCGCCGGTATAGTTAAAAATATTGGCTCTATAATTTCTGTAGTGGGTAAAACCACCATGGAAATTATGGCTCTTTGTCAACTGTAGTGGGTAGATGAAAAGTCAACACCTAGAGAGGACGAAATTCGTTCTCTCTTTCTTGTTTTTATGGGCTCTATAATTTCTGTAGTGGGTAAAACCACCATGGAAATTATGGAGCCTTTTTGAGTATATACAAAAAGTCCCATATGACCTATAATGAAAAGTGCTCAAACTATCATTTTAGAAAGACTCATATGGAACAACTAAATCTTATCACTAATTTTCTCAGAATTAAAGACAAAAATATTACTATCACTGATGAATATGATATGGGAACTCACTTAGAACTCCACGGTTACTTGGATTACATGGCTCCTAAATGTCCAGAATGCAAGGGACAAATGGCTAAGTACGACTACCAGAAAGCATCAAAAATCCCTTACCTAGAAACTGCTGGTTACCCACTCCTTATCCGCCTTAAAAAGCGTCGTTTCAAGTGTAAAGAATGTGGGAAAATGGCTGTCGCTGAAACTCCTCTTGTTAAGAAAAACCATCAAATATCTGTCGCTGTTAGTCAGAAGATCGCCCAGTTACTCATCGAAAATCAAGCAATGACACATATTGCACACAGGCTAGCTATCTCAACATCATCAGTTATGAGAAAGCTCAATGAGTTCAAGTTTGAAACGGATTGGAATACCCTACCTGAGGTGATGAGTTGGGACGAGTATGCCTTCAAGAAGGGGAAAATGAGCTTCATCGCTCAAGATTTCGACTCCCTAAATGTCATCACCATTCTCGACGGAAGAACTCAAGCAACCATCCGAAACCACTTTCTACGCTATCCTAGAAAGGTTAGAAATCGAGTCAAAGTGATTACCATGGATATGTTTAGTCCCTATTATCAACTTGCTAAACAGCTTTTTCCGAATGCAAAAATTGTACTCGACCGCTTTCATATTGTTCAACACCTTAGCCGTGCTATGAACCGTGTCCGTATTCAAATCATGAATCAATTCGACAGAAAATCGCAGGAATACCGTGCTTTGAAACGCTACTGGAAATTGATACAACAAGATAGCCGTAAAATCAATGATAAACGATTTTATCGCCCTATGTTTCGAATGCATTTGACTAACAAGGAAATCCTGGAAAAACTCTTGTCTTTCTCTGAGGAACTACGACAGCACTATGAACTCTATCAGCTTCTCTTATTCCATTTCCAAGAGAAGAACTCAGACCATTTCTTTGACCTAATTGAACAAGAAATAACCACTGTTAATCCTATTTTCCAGACGGTATTTAAGACATTTCTAAAGGATAAAGACAAGGTTTTGAATGCCCTAGAATTGCCTTATTCCAACGCCAAACTGGAAGCTACCAATAATCTCATCAAAGTCATTAAGAGAAATGCCTTTGGTTTCAGGAACTTTGAGAACTTTAAAAAACGCATTTTGATTGCTTTGAACATAAAGAAAGAGAGAACGAAGTTCGTCCTCTCTAGGTGTTAGCTTTTCATCTACCCACTACAGTTGACAAAGAGCCTTTTTATGAGATAAGCTGAAAAGGGCTCTCCCCAGCCCTTTTCACTGTTCAAAGCAATCAAAATTCGTTTTTTAAAATTTTCATCTTCCTGAAACCAAAGGCATTTCTCTTAATGACTTTGATGAGATTGTTAGTATAGCACAATGAAACAAAAACAGTACATTTGTGGTATAATGTACTTATGGCATATTCATTAGATTTTCGTAAAAAAGTTCTCGCATACTGTCAGAAAACCGGCAGTATTACTGAAGCATCTGTTGTTTTCGATATTTCACGCAACACCATCTATCAATGGCTAAAATTAATGGAGACTACTGGCGAGCTTCATCACCAAGTTAAGGGAACCAAACCAAGAAAAGTTGATAGAGAAAAATTAAAGAACTATCTTGAAGCTCATCCAGATGCTTTTTTGACTGAAATAGCTTCTGAATTTGGCTGTCATCCAACAGCTATTCATTACGCTCTCAAAGCTATGGGATATACTCGAAAAAAAGAGCTGTACCTACTATGAACAAGACCCTGAGAAAGTAAATCAGTTCCTTAAAGAATTTAATAACTTAAGTCACTTGACACCTGTTTATATTGACGAGACAGGGTTTGAGACATATTTTCATCGAGAATATGGTCGATCTTTGAAAGGTCAGTTGATCACAGGTCAGGTCTCTGGAAGAAGATTCCAGCGGCTATCTTTAGTCGCAGGTCTTATAAACGGTGAGATTATAGCCCCAATGACCTACAGAGAAACCATGACGAGTGACTTTTTCGAAGCTTGGTTTAAAACATTCTTACTACCCACTTTAGATAGACCATCTGTTATCATTATGGACAATGCAAGGTTTCATCGGATGAGTAAGCTAAAAGAGTTATGCAAGGAGCAGGGTCATAGACTTTTACCACTTCCTCCTTACTCACCTGAGTATAATCCCATTGAGAAAACATGGGCTCAAATGAAAAAACACCTCAGAAAAGTATTGCCAAATTGTGATACTTTTCTTGAGGCACTTTTGTCCTGCTCTTGTTTCAATTGACTATATAAGCACTGGAAAGTTTTTTGTCAATAAACTCAAAATATATTATCTGAATAATATCCTTGTCGGGCTGATTTTATAATGCTTGAAGAAAGTGAGTCAGGTCTAGTTGCACTTGTTCAAGTGAAATTTGGTCCCAGAAGCCATCTGATTGAAAGCGTGGAATCAAGTGGACATGGAAATGGGTACCAGTGTCAAACAAGCGGTCATTGCAAGCTATGGTCATACCGTCAATCGCTAATTCCTGACAGAGTTTTTCAGTCAAAAAGACTTCCAAGTCCGATAATTCGTAGCGAACAGCAGGTGGGATTTGGCTGAGCGTGTCATAGTGGTCTTTGCTGATAATCAGTAGATGCCCCGTTTGGACAGGGTCAATATCCCAGACGACCTTGAAATATTCCGTCTGGTAGAGAATATCTTCTTCTTTGAGCTGGTGGCAAAAAATACAGGTCATAGCTGTCCTCCTGTTGATAGAACAAAAGGAAATCACATAGGATTTCCTTGGGAGATGTTAATACGTCAACACAGAATACTTCTTCTTCCCGCGGCGGATAACGGTCAGCTCGCCGTCAATCTTGTCGCTGTCAGAAAGGGTATAGTCCAAGTCCTGCACACGCTCACCGTTGACATAAATGGCACCATTTTGCACATCTTCACGAGCCTGGCGTTTTGAAGAGACAATGCCAGAGGTGACTAGAAGTTCAACGATGTTAAGGTTGTCTTCAGCCTGTACAGCGTAGTTTGGAACGTTGCTGAGGCCCTGCTTGAGCTCTTTTGCGGACAGTTTTTTGATATTGCCTGCGAACAATTGCTCGGTGATGTTAAGAGCTTGGTTATAGGCCTCTTCACCGTGAACCAATGTCACGACTTCCTTAGCCAAAATCTTCTGAGCCAGACGTTCATGACGGGCAGCGTCAAATTGTTTCTCGATTTCAGCAATCTCATCCAATGACAAGAAAGTAAAGATTTTCAAGAAACGAACGGCATCGTCATCCATGACATTGAGCCAGAATTGGTACATTTCATAAGGGGAAGTCTTGTCGGCATCTAACCAAACGGCGTTGCCTTCTGACTTACCAAACTTCTTACCTGTTGAGTCGGTAATGAGAGGAACAGTCATAACGTGACCAGACTTGTCAGCCTTGCGGCGAAGCAACTCGGTGCCTGCAGTCATGTTACCCCATTGGTCAGAACCACCGATTTGTAGGGTTACATTGTGCTTGTCATTGAGTTCGTAGAAGTCATAGCCCTGCATGATTTGGTAGGCAAACTCGGTGTAGGAGATCCCTGTTTCAATCCGTTTTTTCACAGAGTCTTTGCTCATCATGTAGTTGACCGTGTAGTATTTACCAACATCACGGAGGAAGTCGATAAAGCTGATGTCTGAGAACCAGTCGTAGTTGTTGACCATTTCGGCCTTGTTGTCACCATTTTCAAAATCCAAGAAGCGAGAGAGCTGCCCTTGGATTTTTGTTACCCAGCCGTCCACGGTATCTTTGGTTTGCAAGCTACGCTCCGCATCCTTGAAGGAAGGGTCGCCAATCAGACCAGTTGCACCGCCAACCAGGGCGTAAGGCTTGTGACCAGCTAACTGCAAACGACGGCTAGTTAAGATAGCAACCAAGTGCCCCAAGTGCAAACTGTCAGCTGTTGGGTCGTAGCCTGTGTAATAAGAAACCTGCCCTTCTGTTAAGGCTTTTACCAAGGCTTCTTCGTCTGTCGTTTGAAAGACCAAGCCACGCGCTTTTAGTTCTTCAAAAATGTTCATGCGTTTCTCCTTAAATGTCGATGCGAAATCACATCTAACCAATAAAAATTATTCCCTATTATACCATGAAATTGTAGAAAGTGGGCAAAGTTTGGTATAATAAAAGGAATAAGGAGTTACTATGACGACGAAACATTCTAAATTCAAAAGGATGCTGACTTCTTTTAGCCTGACCAATGGATTGGGTATCATGTTAAGAAGCATCAAATTATTGGTGGATTATTTGGCGGTCATTTTCCTAGTCTTGGGCAGTCTGGGTGCCGGGGTTGGAGTTGGCTATGTCTTTAGCCTATTTGACCAAGTAGAGGCGCCTAGTAAGGAAGAGCTGCTGTCCAATATCGCCAATATCAGTAGAAATTCTCATATTGTCTTTTCGGATGGTTCTCCTGTAGCAGATATCAATTCAGACTTGTTGCGGAGCCCTATTGAAAATGCAGATATTTCTGACTATATCAAGCAGGCTGTGATTGCTACGGAGGATGTCACCTTTGAAAGCCACAATGGTGTTGTGCCTAAGGCGGTATTGCGTGCGGCTCTGGGTTCGGTTGGTTTTGGTTCTTCCAGCGGTGGTTCGACCATTACCCAGCAGTTGATTAAGCAGCAGATTGTAGGCGACGCTCCGACTTTTACACGTAAGGCCAATGAAATTATCACAGCCTTGGCTCTGGAGCGGGACATGTCCAAGGAAGATATTTTGACTACTTATCTCAATGTCTCGCCTTTTGGTCGAAATAATCAGGGCAAGAATATTGCCGGTGTAGAGGAAGCTGCGCGGGGAATTTTCGGAAAATCAACCAAGGAATTAACAGTTCCTCAGGCAGCCTTTATCGCAGGTTTGCCACAGAGTCCCATTGTCTACTCGCCCTATGCGGCAGACGGTAGTCTCAAGTCGGATGAGTATATGTCTTACGGCCTGGCTCGACACCAAGATGTACTCTATAATATGTACCGAGCAGAATTTCTGACCAAGGAAGAGTACGAGAACTATAAGGATTATGATATTCGCCAGGACTTCCTTCCTCCTAGTCCGGTAACAGAGGATACCAAGGATTTTCTATACTATGCTGTTCTGGATGAAGCTATTGACGTCATGTATGATTATCTGGTGGAGCGGGATAAGGTTTCAGATGCCAAGCTGAAAAATGATGAGACCGTTCAAGAATACAGAGAGCTTGCCGCCCAAGAAATTAGCCAAGGGGGCTATACCGTCACTTCTACGGTCAATCCTGCCATTCACAATGCCATGAATGCTGTAGCGCGTGACAATGGCTACTTGCTGGATGAAGGAAACGGAGTTGTAGAGACCGGTTCGGTCTTGCTAGATAACAAGACAGGTGCAGTGCTTGGCTTTGTTGGTGGCCGTGATTTTTCACAGAACAAGAACAATCATGCTTTCGATACTGTTCGTTCTCCCGCATCAACCATTAAGCCTATTTTGGCCTACGGTATTGCTATGGACCAGGGCCTAATCGGATCGGCTAGTATCTTCTCAGATTACCCAGCTCGTTTCTCCAGTGGCGAGCAAATCATGAACGTCAATAACCGAGGTTCAGGTATGATTGATTTGCAGACGGCACTCAATCGCTCGGTCAATATACCTGTCTTTTGGACCTATAAGATGCTGCAACAGTCTGGTGTGGATGTCAAGTCCTATATGGAGAAGATGGACTACCACATTCCGATGTATGACATTGAAAGTCTGCCTCTCGGAGGGGGGATTGATGTTTCTGTAGCTACCAATACCAACGCCTATCAAACCTTGGCAAACGGTGGCGTCTACAACAAGCATTATCTGGTTGAGAATATCAAGAAGGCTGATGGGACAGTTGTTTACCAGCACCAGGCGGCACCTGTTCAGGTTTACTCTAAGGCAACTTCGAGTATCATGATGAACCTGCTCAAGGGGGTTATTTCCTCTGGCTTGACCACAACCTATGCAAACCGTATCAGGGCTATCAACCCTCAAGTATTGGCCAATACAGATATAGCTGGCAAGACTGGTACGAGTAATTACGCTGGAGATGCTTGGCTCATGCTTTCGACCCCTCAGGTTACCTTGGGCTCCTGGGCAGGCTATGATGATAATACAAGTTTGGATGTTTTTGCAAGCTATAATAGCAATTCTCACTATGTTGCTTATTTGTCCAATGCCATCTATCAAGTGGCACCGGAATTATTCTCTGGACGATTTACACTGGATGATAGTGTGATTGCATCTAATGTAGTCACCTCTACTGGGCAACGGCCAGGTAGTGTGCAGGTCAATGGCCGTACGATTAACGTATCAGGTGCTACTACGACTAGTTATTGGGCCAAAAATGGGGCGCCGGTGACCAACTATCGATTTATGTTAGGTGGAACAGAGGCTGATTATCAGACAGCTTGGAATAGTTTGTTTGGCAACCAGCAGCGTAGGACGACCTCCTCAAGCAGTAACAGCAGGACAGGTTCTTCTAGCAGTTCGAGCTCATCATCCTCAGCAAATAATAATGACGAAGATTCCGAACCAAGCTCGGACTCTGGTGAAGAAGATAATCCTTGATTTTCCAGCGGTCTTGTGTTATAATTTTATAAATAATTTGTCGTCTGTCTTGTTTGAAATCTTGTCCAAACAAGACTTGCAGCAGTTAAATCACACTTTTCAAAGGAAGATTTAGCTGCTCTTTTTGTGTCTATGTACAGAATTTTTTAAGATTGTTATCCATTCTTAAAGATTCTAAATATTCAGAAAAAGGACAAGTGTAGGTCATTATATGGCTGAATATAATTGAATTCGGGCTAAATTTGTCGGAAAAAAGATAAATCTCCTGGTGTCTGATGACACTTCGTCGATTTCCTATTTTTCTCTCAAATTTGACGCCCTCGTATCTTTTAATTGAACTCGCCTACAACTCTGTGAAAAAAGATAAGGTTTGTAGAGCTTTGGTTTTGTTTACTTCGTGGCGTCGTAAACGACTGAACTTTCTTCGACGATTTGTCTAGAAAGTCCTAGTCGTTCTGACGAGGGTGCGTCAACGAAATCAAAGATTTCTGACTTACCGCTTATTTTTCTTTGAGTTGCTTACGGCTTAGTATCTTTAATTGAACTCGGGCTACACTCCTGTAGAAAAAGATACATCTCCTTGCAATCTTTTGATTGCTTTGTCGATGTCCTATTTTCTTTTGGAGTGCTATACGCCCTCGTATCTTATTACAAAGGAGAAAACTTTTGGCAGGACATGAAGTTCAGTACGGTAAGCACCGTACCCGTCGTAGTTTTTCAAGAATCAAGGAAGTTCTTGATTTACCAAATTTGATCGAAATCCAGACAGATTCTTTCAAAGATTTCTTGGATTCTGGTTTGAAGGAAGTCTTTGAAGATGTACTTCCAGTATCAAACTTCACAGATACCATGGAATTGGAATTTGTTGGCTACGAATTGAAGACTCCAAAATACACTTTGGAAGAGGCACGTTCGCACGATGCCAACTATTCTGCGCCTATCTATGTGACCTTCCGCTTGGTCAACAAGGAAACGGGTGAAATCAAGACACAGGAAGTTTTCTTTGGCGAATTCCCAATCATGACTGAAATGGGTACCTTTATCATCAACGGTGCAGAGCGGATTATCGTTTCTCAGTTGGTGCGTTCACCGGGTGTTTACTTTAATGACAAGGTAGATAAGAATGGTAAGGTTGGCTACGGTTCGACTGTCATCCCTAACCGTGGTGCCTGGTTGGAATTGGAAACCGACTCAAAAGACATTGCCTACACTCGTATTGACCGTACGCGTAAGATTCCGTTCACGACACTTGTTCGTGCCCTTGGTTTCTCAGGCGATGATGAAATCTTTGACATCTTTGGCGATAGCGAATTGGTCCGCAATACCATCGAAAAAGATATTCATAAAAACCCAGCAGATTCTCGTACAGATGAAGCGCTTAAGGAAATCTATGAGCGCCTTCGTCCAGGTGAACCAAAGACAGCTGAAAGCTCTCGTAGTCTTTTGACAGCTCGTTTCTTTGACCCACGTCGTTACGACTTGGCACCTGTTGGTCGTTACAAGATTAATAAAAAACTTAATCTCCGTACTCGTTTGCTCAACCAAATACTTGCTGAGCATGTGATTAACGGTGAGACAGGCGAAATCGTCTTGGAAGCTGGTACTGTACTGAGTCGTGATGTGCTTGAAAAAGTAGAAGCACAATTCGATGAGCTCAACTTGGTAGAATATATTCCAAATGACAACGCTGTTCTTCTTGAGCCAGTTCTTTTGCAGAAATTCAAGATTGTAGCTCCTAAGGATCCAGAACGTGTTGTGACGGTGATTGGTAATGCTAATCCAGCAGAAAACGTACGTACAGTAACACCTGCGGACATCTTGGCTGAAATGAGCTACTTCCTCAACTTGGCTGAAGGTCTTGGTCGTGTAGATGATATTGACCACTTGGGTAACCGTCGTATTCGTGCCGTTGGTGAATTGCTTGCTAACCAAGTACGTATCGGTTTGACTCGTATGGAACGTAACTTGCGTGAGCGTATGTCTGTTCAAGACAATGAAGTATTGACGCCACAACAAATCATCAATTTCCGCCCTGTTACAGCCGCAATCAAAGAATTCTTTGGTTCATCTCAGTTGTCACAGTTCATGGACCAACATAACCCGCTTTCTGAGTTGTCTCACAAACGCCGTTTGTCAGCCTTGGGACCTGGTGGTTTGACTCGTGACCGTGCTGGCTACGAGGTTCGAGACGTTCACTACACTCACTATGGTCGTATGTGTCCGATTGAAACGCCTGAGGGACCAAACATCGGTTTGATTAACAACTTGTCATCTTATGGTCATCTCAACAAGTATGGTTTCATTCAAACACCATACCGCAAGATTGACCGTGCAACTGGTACAGTAACGAACGAAATCGTTTGGTTGACAGCGGATGAAGAAGATGCCTACATCGTAGCGCAATCAACATCATCACTTGATGAAAACAACCGTTTCGTTGATAAGATTGTAATGGGACGTCACCAAGGTAATAACCAAGAGTTCCCAGCAGATTCAGCAGACTTCATGGACGTTTCTCCTAAACAGGTAGTTGCCGTTGCGACAGCATGTATTCCTTTCTTGGAAAACGATGACTCCAACCGTGCCCTCATGGGTGCCAACATGCAACGTCAGGCTGTCCCATTGATTGATCCAAAAGCACCTTACGTTGGTACAGGTATGGAATATCAGGCTGCCCACGATTCAGGTGCAGCGGTCATTGCTCAGCATGACGGTAAGGTTACCTATGCGGATGCAGATAAGGTAGAAGTTCGTCGCGAAGATGGTTCGCTGGATGTTTACCACATTCAGAAATTCCGCCGTTCAAACTCTGGTACTGCCTACAACCAACGTACCCTTGTAAAATTAGGCGACATCGTTGAAAAAGGTGACTTCATCGCAGATGGACCTTCCATGGAAAATGGGGAAATGGCTCTTGGTCAAAACCCTATCGTTGCCTACATGACTTGGGAAGGTTACAACTTCGAGGATGCGGTTATCATGTCTGAGCGGCTGGTGAAAGAAGATGTCTATACATCTGTTCACTTGGAAGAATACGAATCAGAAACACGTGATACTAAGTTAGGCCCTGAAGAAATCACTCGCGAAATTCCAAACGTTGGTGAAGATGCTCTTCGCAACTTGGACGAAATGGGGATTATCCGTATTGGTGCCGAAGTTAAAGAGGGCGACATTCTTGTTGGTAAAGTCACACCAAAAGGTGAAAAAGATCTTTCTGCTGAAGAGCGTCTCTTGCATGCAATCTTCGGTGACAAATCACGTGAAGTCCGTGATACCTCTCTTCGTGTACCTCACGGTGCCGATGGTGTCGTTCGTGATGTGAAAATCTTTACCCGTGCCAACGGTGATGAATTACAATCAGGTGTCAACATGCTGGTTCGTGTTTACATCGCTCAAAAACGTAAGATCAAGGTCGGAGATAAGATGGCCGGTCGTCACGGTAACAAGGGTGTCGTTTCACGTATTGTACCGGTTGAGGATATGCCATATCTTCCAGACGGAACACCAGTTGACATCATGTTGAACCCACTCGGGGTGCCATCACGTATGAATATCGGTCAGGTTATGGAACTCCACTTGGGTATGGCGGCTCGTAACTTGGGGATCCATATCGCGACACCAGTTTTCGATGGAGCATCTTCTGAAGACCTCTGGTCAACTGTTAAAGAAGCAGGCATGGATAGCGATGCCAAGACTATCTTGTACGATGGTCGTACTGGTGAGCCGTTTGACAACCGCGTTTCTGTCGGTGTCATGTACATGATCAAACTCCACCACATGGTTGATGACAAGCTCCACGCTCGTTCAGTCGGACCATACTCACTCGTTACCCAACAGCCGCTCGGAGGTAAGGCCCAGTTTGGTGGTCAGCGTTTCGGTGAGATGGAGGTTTGGGCCCTTGAAGCCTACGGTGCTTCAAACGTCCTTCAAGAAATCTTGACTTACAAGTCAGATGATGTGACAGGCCGTCTCAAAGCCTATGAGGCGATTACAAAAGGTAAACCAATTCCAAAACCAGGTGTTCCAGAATCCTTCCGCGTTCTTGTCAAAGAATTGCAATCACTTGGTTTGGATATGCGTGTCCTTGACGAAGACAATAATGAAGTAGAATTGCGTGACCTCGATGAGGGTGAAGATGATGACATCATCCACGTAGATGATCTTGAAAAAGCACGTGCAAAAGCCGCAGCTGACGCAGCCGCAGCCTTTGCGGCTGAAGAAGAGGCAGGCAAAGACCAGGAGTAGGAAGTAAGGAGTGCGTGCCTAAGCGCATTCCTCTGTCCTGCTTTGGATTTTCAAGAGCTAGAGGTGGATTTTCCGCCATTCACAAGAAAAGAAAGGGATTATTAGTGGTTGACGTAAATCGATTTAAAAGTATGCAAATCACGTTAGCTTCACCAAGTAAGGTTCGTTCATGGTCTTACGGTGAGGTTAAAAAACCTGAAACAATCAACTATCGTACACTTAAACCAGAACGTGATGGACTTTTTGACGAAGTCATCTTCGGTCCAACAAAAGACTGGGAGTGTTCATGCGGTAAATACAAACGTATCCGTTATAAAGGGATTACTTGTGACCGCTGTGGTGTTGAAGTGACTCGTGCAAAAGTACGTCGTGAACGTATGGGACACATTGAGTTGAAAGCACCAATTTCACACATTTGGTATTTCAAAGGTATTCCAAGTCGTATGGGCTTGACCTTGGATATGAGCCCACGTGCGCTTGAGGAAGTTATCTACTTCGCGGCTTACGTGGTGATCGATCCTAAAGATACACCGCTTGAGCACAAGTCAATCATGACTGAGCGCGAATACCGTGAGCGTTTACGTGAATATGGCTATGGTTCATTCGTTGCCAAAATGGGTGCAGAAGCGATCCAAGACCTCTTGAAACAAGTTGATCTTCCAAAAGAAATCGCTGCGTTGAAAGAAGAGTTAAAAACTGCTACTGGACAAAAACGGATTAAAGCTGTGCGTCGTTTGGATGTATTGGATGCTTTCTACAAATCTGGAAATAAACCTGAGTGGATGATTCTCAATATCTTGCCAGTTATTCCACCAGATTTGCGTCCGATGGTTCAGTTGGATGGTGGCCGTTTTGCTGCATCTGATTTGAATGAATTATATCGCCGTGTTATCAACCGTAACAACCGTTTGGCTCGTCTATTGGAACTTAACGCTCCAGGGATCATCGTACAAAACGAAAAACGGATGCTCCAAGAAGCTGTGGATGCTTTGATTGACAACGGTCGCCGTGGTCGTCCAATTACAGGACCAGGTAGCCGTCCACTTAAATCACTCAGCCACATGCTTAAAGGTAAACAAGGTCGTTTCCGTCAAAACTTGCTTGGAAAGCGTGTTGACTTCTCAGGACGTTCCGTTATCGCTGTTGGTCCAACGCTTAAAATGTACCAATGTGGTGTGCCACGCGAAATGGCTATCGAGCTCTTCAAACCGTTTGTTATGCGCGAAATCGTTGCCTGTGATATTGCTGGTAACGTAAAAGCTGCAAAACGTTTGATTGAACGTGGGGATGATCGTATCTGGGATATCTTGGAAGAAGTGATCAAAGAACACCCAGTTCTTTTGAACCGCGCACCTACCCTTCACCGTTTGGGTATCCAGGCTTTTGAGCCAGTTCTAATCGACGGTAAAGCCCTTCGTTTGCACCCGCTTGTCTGTGAAGCCTACAACGCCGACTTTGACGGTGACCAGATGGCGATTCACGTTCCATTGTCAGAAGAAGCACAAGCAGAAGCACGTATCCTTATGCTCGCGGCAGAACACATCCTTAACCCTAAAGATGGTAAACCAGTCGTAACACCATCTCAGGATATGGTTTTGGGTAACTACTACTTGACCATGGAAGATGCTGGTCGTGAAGGTGAAGGTATGGTCTTCAAGGATGCGGATGAGGCTGTTATGGCTTACCGCAATGGCTATGTTCACTTGCATACTCGTGTTGGTATCGCAACAGGTAGCCTTGACAAACCTTGGAAAGACAATCAAAAACACAAGATTATGATGACAACTGTCGGAAAAATCTTGTTCAACGCGATTATGCCGGAAGGCCTTCCTTACCTGCAAGAGCCAAACAATGCAAACTTGACAGAAGGAACTCCTGATAAATACTTCTTGGAACCAGGATCAGATATTAAGGCTGCCATTGCAGAATTACCAATCAACCCACCATTCAAGAAGAAAAATCTTGGTAACATCATCGCTGAAATCTTCAAGCGTTTCCGTACAACTGAAACATCAGCCCTTCTTGACCGTTTGAAAGACTTGGGTTACTACCACTCAACACTTGCTGGTTTGACAGTGGGTATTGCCGATATCCCAGTCATCGACAACAAGGCTGAAATCATTGAAGAATCTCACGAACGTGTGGAACAAATCAAGAAACAATTCCGTCGTGGTATGATCACCGAGGACGAGCGCTACACAGCTGTTACAGATGAATGGCGTTCTGCTAAGGAAAAATTGGAAAAACGCTTGGTTGAAAAACAAGATCCGAAGAACCCTATCGTTATGATGATGGACTCCGGTGCCCGTGGTAACATTTCCAACTTCTCCCAGCTGGCCGGTATGCGTGGACTCATGTCAGCTCCGAATGGACGTATCATGGAATTGCCTATCTTGTCTAACTTCCGTGAAGGTCTTTCTGTATTGGAAATGTTCTTCTCAACTCACGGTGCCCGTAAGGGTATGACGGATACGGCCTTGAAGACAGCCGACTCAGGATACTTGACTCGTCGTTTGGTTGACGTTGCCCAAGATGTCATCATCCGTGAAGACGACTGTGGAACAGACCGTGGTCTTGACATCCGTTCAATCACAGATGGCAAGGAAATGATCGAGCCACTTGAAGAGCGTTTGCAAGGTCGTTACACTAAGAAAACTGTTAAGCACCCTGAAACGGGTGCAGTTATCATCGGTCCAAACCAATTGATTACCGAAGATATTGCCCGTGAAATTGTCAACGCTGGCGTGGAACAAGTAACTATCCGTAGCGTATTTACATGTAATACTCGCCACGGTGTCTGCCGTCATTGTTACGGTATCAACTTGGCGACTGGTGATGCGGTTGAAGTCGGTGAAGCAGTTGGTACGATTGCAGCCCAATCTATCGGTGAGCCTGGTACACAGCTTACAATGCGTACCTTCCACACGGGTGGTGTAGCCTCAAACAGCGATATCACGCAGGGTCTTCCTCGTGTCCAAGAGATCTTTGAAGCCCGCAATCCGAAAGGGGAAGCGGTCATCACTGAGGTTAAGGGTGAAGTTGTTGACATCCAAGAAGATGCTTCAACGCGTACCAAGAAAGTCTTTGTTAAGGGTAAAACTGGCGAAGGCGAATACGTGGTGCCATTTACAGCCCGTATGAAGGTTGAAGTCGGTGACCAAGTAGCGCGTGGTGCAGCACTTACGGAAGGTTCTATCCAACCGAAACGCTTGCTGGAAGTGCGTGACGTCTTGGCCGTTGAGACCTATCTACTTTCTGAAGTTCAAAAAGTATATAGAAGTCAGGGTGTAGAAATCGGTGACAAGCACATCGAGGTAATGGTTCGCCAAATGCTTCGTAAAGTGCGTGTCATGGATCCAGGTGATACTGATCTTCTCATGGGTACCCTTATGGACATCACAGACTTTACCGATGCCAATGCGGAGGTGGTTATTGCAGGTGGTATTCCAGCGACAGCCCGTCCAGTCCTCATGGGTATTACCAAAGCCTCTCTTGAAACCAACTCATTCTTGTCTGCCGCATCCTTCCAGGAAACAACTCGTGTCCTGACAGATGCTGCCATCCGTGGTAAACGTGATAACCTTCTCGGTCTTAAAGAGAACGTTATTATCGGTAAGATTATCCCAGCAGGTACAGGTATGGCCCGCTACCGTAATCTTGAACCACAAGCCATCAATGAAGTTGAAATCATTGAAGACACTGTAGCACAAGAACTCGCAGCAGAAGCTGAAGTACAGGCAGTAACTGAATAATAAGCTTTAAGGGAAGACCGTTTGGTCTTCTCTTTTTGTGTAACCTGTTCAAAAAAACGGCTCTATAATTTCTGTAGTGGGTAAAACCACCATGGAAATTATGGAGCCTTTTTGAGTATATACAAAAAGTCCCATATGACCTATAATGAAAAGTGCTCAAACTATCATTTTAGAAAGACTCATATGGAACAACTAAATCTTATCACTAATTTTCTCAGAATTAAAGACAAAAATATTACTATCACTGATGAATATGATATGGGAACTCACTTAGAACTCCACGGTTACTTGGATTACATGGCTCCTAAATGTCCAGAATGCAAGGGACAAATGGCTAAGTACGACTACCAGAAAGCATCAAAAATCCCTTACCTAGAAACTGCTGGTTACCCACTCCTTATCCGCCTTAAAAAGCGTCGTTTCAAGTGTAAAGAATGTGGGAAAATGGCTGTCGCTGAAACTCCTCTTGTTAAGAAAAACCATCAAATATCTGTCGCTGTTAGTCAGAAGATCGCCCAGTTACTCATCGAAAATCAAGCAATGACACATATTGCACACAGGCTAGCTATCTCAACATCATCAGTTATGAGAAAGCTCAATGAGTTCAAGTTTGAAACGGATTGGAATACCCTACCTGAGGTGATGAGTTGGGACGAGTATGCCTTCAAGAAGGGGAAAATGAGCTTCATCGCTCAAGATTTCGACTCCCTAAATGTCATCACCATTCTCGACGGAAGAACTCAAGCAACCATCCGAAACCACTTTCTACGCTATCCTAGAAAGGTTAGAAATCGAGTCAAAGTGATTACCATGGATATGTTTAGTCCCTATTATCAACTTGCTAAACAGCTTTTTCCGAATGCAAAAATTGTACTCGACCGCTTTCATATTGTTCAACACCTTAGCCGTGCTATGAACCGTGTCCGTATTCAAATCATGAATCAATTCGACAGAAAATCGCAGGAATACCGTGCTTTGAAACGCTACTGGAAATTGATACAACAAGATAGCCGTAAAATCAATGATAAACGATTTTATCGCCCTATGTTTCGAATGCATTTGACTAACAAGGAAATCCTGGAAAAACTCTTGTCTTTCTCTGAGGAACTACGACAGCACTATGAACTCTATCAGCTTCTCTTATTCCATTTCCAAGAGAAGAACTCAGACCATTTCTTTGACCTAATTGAACAAGAAATAACCACTGTTAATCCTATTTTCCAGACGGTATTTAAGACATTTCTAAAGGATAAAGACAAGGTTTTGAATGCCCTAGAATTGCCTTATTCCAACGCCAAACTGGAAGCTACCAATAATCTCATCAAAGTCATTAAAAGAAATGCCTTTGGTTTCAGGAACTTTGAGAACTTTAAAAAACGCATTTTGATTGCTTTGAACATAAAGAAAGAGAGAACGAAGTTCGTCCTCTCTAGGTGTTAGCTTTTCATCTACCCACTACAGTTGACAAAGAGCCAAAAAAACAACCAGATGCTGTCCACCTGATTGCTACTATGCTGTCTTTATTTTAAGCTTGGAAAGATGAGAAGGTTCTCCAATTGCTTGTGATAATAATCCTTGTACTTAGAATACACCAAGGTGTGGTTTAGTTGGTCTTTTGTCTTGCCAGGAAAGTCTGAAATGATGCCATCAACCGCTAAATCATCTGCCTGGGTCACGCCAGCTTCATCATTGACTGTCCAGACATAGAGAAATTTCTTGGAGGCTTTGATGTAATCATGTAATTCGGGAGACAGGTCGCTCAAAGGGACGCTGAATCCAGTCAGACCTGGAAATTGCTCCTCAAGGATGGAATTCATAATCAAAACCGTTTCAAATTTAGGTGAGTGGCTGAGGACCCTCTTCATAAATTCTTGGTCAGCTGTTTGTAGTTGATGCTGGCCTCGCTCTAAACGCTGTTGGTATTTTCCTAGAAAGTTTTCCACAATCTGTGGACTGTCTAGCTCAGAAGTTTTAAAATCAATCAGGAGCTTTTGACCAGACTTTTCGGCCTCTTTCAGAATCTGATCAAAGCTGGCGACATGAGCTGTGTGCCCCTCTTGATCGGTCAAGCTAATGTTGGTTAGAGTGCTTAAGGGCAGGTCGTGTGGCCGATAGTGGAGCCTTGTCCAGCCGGATAGATTAGGGTCGTGAAAGACCACATATTCCAAATCTGCTGTTTCCCAGATGTCAATTTCTATGTAGTCAAACTTGCTTTTGCTGGAAATTTGGAAGGCCTCGAGACTATTTTCAACTGCGCTAGGACCGTTGAGGGCCCGGTGGGAAATGACCTGTGGAGACTTTGGGATAATCTGTCTGGCCTCTTGTTTAACAAGGTAGAAGACTGGAAAGACGGGTAGCCAGACGACCAGTAAGGAAGCTGGTTTCCACCAGGTGAATTTTTCGTCAAAAATGACTTTCCACCAGAGCCAGAGCGAGAAAGACAGGACCAGAACAAGGCCACTATAGAGCAGGGCGAAGAGAATGAAGTAAATTTCTTGCACATGCTGGGGAAATCTTTCTGTCAGATGTGCTTGGAGATAGTAATTAACCAGACTGACAGAGTACCAAAGTCCCAGGGCCAATAGGGGGACCAGGAGTCCAATGGCTAATTTTTTCCACAGAGGTCTTTGTATTTTTCGTTTTCGGATGTTTGATTTGATAGATTGCTTCATGCTTGCGGAACTTTCTAATTTTACGTACTAGCTTATTATACTTTAAAACCATCAAATAATCTACTGTATTTTTGAGAAACCTAGGTGCAATTGGTGTGGGGAATCAGATGAAATTCTTCTCGGTTAACCAGGCGCGGATAACAGAGAGGGTTTTGTCTTGGAATTTGCCGGATTCGTACATGTGGTCGGCTCCTGTTAGGGATACGAGCACTGATTCGGCGTAGTTCTGAGCTGTTTTTCTGGCGATGGCGGATACGGTCATCTTGTCTTCGCTGCCCGTGATGACCAGTACTGGACCCGAAATCTTGCTGAAATCCACATAGCCTGCTCTGCTTTTGTCAAAGAAAGGAAAGGCCATCTGAGTGTAAACCTTGCCGGATTCAGGAACCAGGGTCTTGAAGATATCCTCCTTGAGGCTAGGATCCTGGACGTTGAGGCAATAGGTGAAAAACTCATCCTTGTATGGTGGCATGGGCTTTTTCCAGAAGCCCCAGCGCAGGAAGTGGCGGATGAAACAACGAATCATGGTCGGATAGAGGGCAAAGATGTCGGCAGTAGGGGCAGGTCCCATGAGAATCATGCCGGCGATTTCTGTGCGCTCGGCGACCATTTGTGCCAAGAGACAGCCCAGGGAATGCCCTAGTAGTAGAGGAGGCTCTTCCAGACTTTCGACCAGGGTAACCAAATCATCAGCGTAGTCGGTCAGGCTGACGGCACCAACCCTTTCCATCGCTTGCTCATAGGGTAAGTCGTGGTAGCGCAGGCTAGGCGTGTGAACAATGATGCCCATTTTTTCTAATTTTGTGGCAAATTCTCCCCAGACAGCCCCATCGCACCAGGTTCCGTGAATCAAGACCATATGTTTCATAAACTTTCCTCCAATCATTTTTTCCATTATAACATGTTTGTCATCTGCTTGTGAGTCAGCTGTAACAGTTGTCATATTTATTTAAGGCTTCTTCAAGCTTTCTGCCTTAGGATAGATAGGGTAATATCTGAACCCACCTTTATGGCTCGGCATCTTTATTTTTTATATAAATGTGCTTCGCTTGGGAATATAGGTTCTAGAAGAAAGGAAGTATTGAAATGAATACATTTTTTGCAAACAAGAAGTTGAAATTGGGAATCGCTGCAAGCTTAGTTGCAGGTATGGCCATGCTGGGACAATCCTCGGCAAGTGCAGATACCTTTGATTCCTATGGTCCGCGCTATCTGGGAGAGCATCCAGCTCCAATCTACCAATCATTTGGAGTGGCTGATAACAGTAGCGCTGTTATTTCGGAGACGGTCTCTTCAGCCTATACGACCTATAGTTCCGCTGTAGCGGCCACTTATACTGCCAACACCTATCCAGTCGGCCAATGTACCTGGGGTGTAAAGGAGCTAGCGCCATGGGTCGGTAACTATTGGGGCAATGGAGGTGATTGGGCAGCAAGTGCTGCGGCTCAGGGCTATACGGTTGGGACAACTCCTCAGGTAGGTGCCGTTATCGTGTGGACAGATGGTGGCTATGGGCATGTGGCTTATGTGACAGACGTAACAGCAGACGGAACCATTCAGGTGATGGAATCGAATTTTAATGGCAATATGTCCATTGGAAACTACCGTGGATGGTTTAACCCGACGACTACCGGGGCAGGTACGGTTAGCTATATCTACCCACCAGCGGATGCTTAGGTAAGGGATAGGAAAGAGGTCTTGGCCTCTTTTTTCTTTCCTATCTCCAGCAGCTGATTTTTGGAGCCAAGAATGATATACTAAGAGTGTAACGTTTTCACTAATTTATACATTTCTCGTCGTTGAAAGGAGACATGATGAATAATTTTCGTTTACAGATTCCGACAGACATCCGTTTCGGACGTGACCGCTTAGCTGAATTGCCAGAGGTCTTGGAACAATTCGGCAAGAAGGTACTTTTGGTCTACGGTGGTGGCTCCATCAAACGCTCTGGTCTCTATGATAAGGTTACGGCCTTACTGAAAGACAATGATTTTGAGTGGGTGGAGCTGGCAGGTGTCGAGCCCAATCCGCGGATTGATTCAGTCCGTGAAGGTGGAAGGTTGATTCGCGAAAATAGCCTAGACATGCTTTTGGCTGTCGGTGGCGGTTCAGTCGTTGATGCCAGTAAGGTTATGGCTGCGGCAGCTTATTACGATGGTGATGCCTGGGATTTGGTCAAAAATCCTCGCCTGATTGGCCAGGCAGTTCCGATTGTAGATATTCTGACGCTGGCGGCAACCGGTACAGAAATGAACCGTGGGGCTGTGATTTCCAATATGGAGACCAATGAAAAATTGGGTACAGGTGGCTGGGAGCTCATTCCGCGGGCCTCTTTCTTAGATCCGACCTTGACTTACACGGTTTCAAAATGGCAGACGGCAGCTGGTACGGCGGATATGATGAGCCATCTTTTTGAGCAATATTTTAATCGCACAGTTGGAGTGGATGTTCAGGATAGCATTGCAGAGGGCTTGTTGAAGACGGCCATCAAACATGGTCCGGTGGCTCTTGCAGAACCAGAAAATTATGAGGCGCGTGCCAACTTGCTTTGGACCTCGACCCTAGCTTTGAATGGCTTGGTTGCTAGTGGACGTGCGGGCGGCTGGACTTGCCATGCTATCGAGCATGAATTGTCGGCCTATTATGATATTACGCACGGTATTGGTTTGGCTGTCTTGACACCGCGCTGGATGAAATTCTGTGTTGATACTGATCCGACGACACATGCGAAATTTGCAACTTATGCCCGCAATGTTTGGGGACTGACAGAAGGTTCAGATGAAGAATTGGCTAGACAGGCTATTGAGAAAACCTATCATTTCTTCAAAAATGAGATGGAAATTCCGATGACCCTGCCTGAAGTAGGTATCCCAGTCCAAGATTTGGTGAGAGAAATGAGCGAGCAGGCTGTGTTGCATGGTCGCTTGGATGGAAATGTTTTTGTGCCTCTTTCAGTGGACCATGTGGAAGAGATTATTCTTGCCTCCTTTGTGGAGATGGAGGAGTTTTAGGCCTAAGTAGGTTTAAAAAGAGCACGAGAGCTATTTTGTGAAAAAATCGATTAAAAACGCACCAAATTTGGTGCGTTCAGAATGAAGACAAACATCTCGATTAATGTTGTTGCAATACTTGGCAAGGCAACTTTCCGTTCCAGAATACTCAAGATGATGGATTTATTGGTACTGCGCCAGTTAGAACCTATCCACCTAATCAGTTCGGATTATATCAGATGATTGGAAATGTTTGGGAATGGTGCGTTAATCCTGCCAAAATAGAGTTGATATCCTTTCAAAAGGTAAAAGGAAGGGAATTCTGGGAGGAGCATCAGAGTGTTGATGATGAGAATTATGCTATAAAAGGTGGTTCGTTTTTATGCCATTATAGTTACTGTAATAGGTATAGAATGTGTGCAAGGAATAGTTCATCGGCTATGTCTAGTAGTCAGAACTTAGGATTTCGATGCGTAAGAGATATTATTCACTGAGGGATAGGTGATATGAAACAAGAGTTGATTTATTTTATTGTGATAATCTTGGCAAATACAATTGGATCAATTTCAGGTATGGGTGGCGGTGTTATAATTAAACCTATTTTTGATTACATTGCTTTTGATTCTGTAATGACAACCTCATTTTATTCTTCAGTTGCAGTTTTTGTAATGTCAATAGTCTCCACCATAAGACAAGTACAAGCAGGACATAAGATTGACTTTGTTATTATTTTTAATCTTGCTCTAGGTTCGATTATAGGAGGATATTTGGGTAGTCTAACATTTGACTACCTTTTATCACTAAGTGGACCACAAAATAGTCAATTAGTTCAAATAATACTGACAATTGTGGTATTGATTTTTTCGATACTTTCAACAAAAAATATATTTAAGCAATATTTTTTAAGAAAGATATATTGGTACTATTCAGCAGGAATTATATTAGGATTTTTATCCAGTTTCCTAGGAATAGGTGGTGGTCCGATTAATGTAGCAGTCTTTATCATTTTTTTTGGTATTCCAATCAAAATAGCTACAGTCTATTCAATTACAACGATTCTATTCTCACAGTTTTCTAAAATTTTTTCGTTACTAATATTTTCCAATTTTAATGACTATAATTACAGAGTATTAATTTATATCATTTGTGCTGGTGCATTAGGTGGATTGCTAGGTGCTAAATTTAGTAGTGTACTTTCAGAAAATAAAGTTTCTTTCATTTTTCAAATCGTTGTTTTGCTAGTGTTATTTCTAAATTTTTATAATCTATTTTTATTATTAGTGAGGTGAATATGATTCTTACGATTACGAAGAATCCATTGCTCTTTTCTAATCACTCAAAAACCCACTGCCTTAATTAGCCAGTGGGTTTTATTACTTATCCGAATCAAAATCTTATTTCAAAAAAGGTAGTGATTCGACTGATTTGTACTGCAATGTAATCTCTAAGTAACACTTGGACTATGAATGGTAATAAAATGGATAACTAGATAGACCATGGATAGAATTTTTCTGGACTACCTAGTTATCCATTATTTTATAGACGCTAAGATGGACGGTTAAAGTAATCCATTTTTTAATAAAAAGTGGATTATAGAACGTACCACGAATCCAATAAAAATGGAAAATTAAATAGACCATAGATTGAGATTTTATGGAGTACCTAGTAATCCATTGTTTTAACTGATGCTAAGATGGAAGACTTAAGTTTTCCATCTTTTAGTAAATACTTGGGTTATGAAGAGGACTATGAATAGCGATTTTATGAAATACTTAGTTATCCATTATTTTATAGATACTAAGATGGATGGTTAAAGTAATCCATCTTTGAATAAAAATTGGATATGTATGAAGTCCATTAATAATCGAAAAATGGTCTAAATTTATAAAGTCCATGTTTTTCCAATAAATGGATAAAGTAGAACTCCATTTTTATTATTATGAAACTGAAAATTCATGCCCGATTGCCCGAATGACGGGCAACAGCGGGGCGCTTTGCTATTCCCCGCTAGCCTAAGTTCGATATTTTTGGGCTGTAAGATAAACAATTGACTTCGATTCAAGATAGCTTTTTGTTACTTTTTGCCAAAAAGTAACGTTTTTGTAGTTTTGACAGCCCTGTGGTCCATCAAAACTACAAACGCTCTCCGAGGGGTCTTGCAGATGGCTAATCCAAAAATAAGAAAACAAAGAATGCACCAAAAATGGTGCGTCAGTATTTTTTGTGCTATAATGAAATTAAATATGAGGAGGTCTTTATCTATGATTGGAGACAATATAAAATCACTACGCCATACACACGATTTAACACAGCCAGAATTTGCGAAAATGGTCGGGATTTCACGCAATAGCTTGAGTCGTTACGAAAATGGAACCAGCACTGTTTCAACAGAACTCATTGACCGCATTTGTCAGAAATTTAACGTTTCTTATGTCGATATTGTAGGGGAGGACAAGATGTTAACACCTGTTGAAGATTACCAACTGACATTAAGAATAGAAGTGATCAAAGAACGTGGAGCAGCAATACTATCACAGCTTTATAGATACCAGGATAGTCAAGATATTGCTTTTGATGATGAATCCAACCCTTGGATTTTGATGAGTGATGATTTGGCTGAATTGATCAATACAAAGATTTACCTTGTCGATACCTTCGATGAAATTGAGCGTTACAATGGCTATTTAGACGGTATCGAGCGGATGTTAGATATAGTGAATCATCGGGTGGTGGCTTAATGAGATTGGAAGAATTCAGTGAGGCTGACTTTCAGAAGGGCTTGCAGCGAACCATTCGGGCTTTAACCCGAGGAAAGATGATTCCAGATCAACCGAGAGCTATTTTACTTGGAGGTCAGAGCGGAGCAGGTAAGACGACTATTCATCGAATTAAACAAAAAGAATTTCAGGGAAATATCATTATCATCGATGGTGATAGCTATCGTTCCCAACATCCTAATTACTTAGCCCTGCAAGAAAAGTATGGCAAGGACAGCGTGAACTATACCAAGGGATTTGCAGGAAAAATGGTAGAGCATCTGGTTGATGAACTCAGCACGCAAGGTTATCATTTGCTGATTGAGGGAACCTTGCGAACTACTCAAGTTCCTCGTCATACTGCTCAAATATTAGCATCAAAAGGCTACCAAGTTTCCTTAGCTATTATTGGTACCAAACCAGAGCTGTCCTATCTCAGTACCTTGATTCGTTACGAAGAACTTTATGCCATCGATCCCAATCAGGCCAGAGCAACACCGAAAGAACACCATGATGGGATTGTAGAGAACTTGGTGGATAACCTAAAGGAGCTAGAAAGTGAGGAACTCTTTGACAGCATTCAGATTTATCAAAGAGATAGAACTTGTATCTATGATTCTGAAACTGATGAAGGTTCCGCAGCAGAAGTTCTTCAAAATTGCCTTTTCGGAGAGTGGAGTAAAGTAGAGGAGGAGATGATGAGGACGGGGCAGGAAAGGTTGAGAGAGATGAGTAAAAGTAATGGAAACGATGTATAGTTATATGCAGTATCTAATTCAAGAAGAACCTATATCTATGAATTGGGTTTTTCAGATAGAATTGTGGTCCAAGTTATTGGTCAAGAGATTAATTCTGTAAGTAAGAATCAAATTAGAAATGAAATCAAACGGAAATCAGCTAGACTAGAAGATAAATTGAGTGATTTTCCAAGTTATTATACACAGATAATTAACGAAATGTAATATTGTTGATAGATAGGAGAAAAAATGACTAAAATATCTTTTGAAATCCAACAACAAATTATTCAATGTTTTGGATTATGTTTTCACTATAAAGATACTGTCGTTTCATTTATGCAAACTTCGGGAGTTCCTAATGATTTAATATTAAAATGGAAATCGGAACCGAAGTTTGTTTGGGGGAAAAATGTTATAAATGAACTTAATAAAACAGAAAATGGAAGATTGATAATTAGACGAATAGCAACTGAATTTTATGAGATGAAAAATATTCCTGATGAAGTTCAAGATAGAGATAGAGGATTAGATGCGTTAAGAAAATTAAAGCGATTGATAGTTGATACTCAACAGAACAAGGTTAACGAGACACTTAATAATTCTTATCATCGTTCAAAACAGGAAATGAAAATACAACTCAAGCAACAACGCCTTCAAAAAATTGAAGAACTAAAAACGGAGTATTATTCGCTATTTTCAAGTGAGAATCCTCAAGAAAGAGGATATCGTCTAGAAAAAATTGTTGCTAATTTATTCAAAATTAACGAGATTGATTACCATGATTCGTATCGAAATAGCTCAAATACTCAACAGTTAGATGGCTATTTTAGGTTTGAAGGCTTTGATTATCTAGTTGAAATGAAATGGGAAAAGAATCCAGTAAATTCTCCAAAAATTGCTTCTTTAAAACAAAAAGTTGATACAAAACTAACTTCAACTCGAGGACTGTTTCTTTCAATAAACGGTTTTAGAGATGAGGTAATTCAAGACTTTGCAAATAGAGATTCTAAAATTTTATTTATGGATGGACAAGAGTTATCTTATATTCTAGAAAATAGGATTACTTTATACGAAGCTTTAAAAGTAAAGATAGTTGGTGCTTCTAAAACGGGTAATCCCTATGTATCAATTGTTAATCAATAGTAACCTTTATCAAAGAAGGGCTTGGCTCTATCTTAATGATGTAACAAAATTCTGAACTGAGATTTGGATAAGAAGCTTCAATTCCCCTAGAACAAATGTTCAAAATTCCAACATATTCTTATTTATTTTTGATATAATGTAAAAAACAACAAAGGATTAAACATGAATAAACGAGAACGACTAGAAGAAATTACACGATTGGTAAACAAAAAAGGCACAGTTCGAATTTCTGAGATAGTAGAATTGCTAAATGTTACTGATATGACTGTTCGACGTGATTTTATTGAATTGGAAGAGCAAGGTGTCTTAACAAAAATTCACGGTGGTGCTAGAAGTAATAAGGCTTTTCAATATCGGGAATATTCCCATTCTGAGAAACACATTCAGAATAAGGAAGCTAAGCAAGAGATAGCAGAAAGGGCTGCCCAACTGATAGAAGATGGAGACACGGTATTTTTAGGTCCAGGAACAACAGTGGCCTGTCTGGCTGAGGCCATTAAAAATCCTCGCCTAACAGTCATCACAAACTGTATGCCTGTTTTTACCATCCTATCTCAAAAGAAGACAGAGGAGTTTCAAGTCTTTCTCCTTGGAGGAGAATATCGCCAAGTGACAGAATCTTTTGTAGGAGAAATTACCAATACAAGTTTAGAAAAAATGCGATTCAGCAAGATTTTCTTTTCAGGTAACGGACTTAAGGGAACTGATGTCATGACCTCTACCCTAGCGGAAGCCTATACGCAAAATATTGCCATTAAACATTCTTTAGAAAAATATCTACTGCTAGATGCCTCGAAAATTGGAAAAGATGATTTTACTTCCTTTTGTGATTTGAATGATGTAACTGCTCTAGTGACAGATATGAATGCAAAGGATGAAAATTACCAATTATTAAGTAAGCACATCGAAATTATCACTACAAAATCATAAAGTTATCAAAACCAACAGCGAAATGTTGGTTTTTTGTTTGTATGCGAAAAAAATAAACAAAATATGTTGACTTTATGTTTGTTTGGTTGTATAATTTAAACATAAAAAAGCGAAAACGCTTTTTCTAAGTTTTGCAAAACAAAGATTTTCTGCCAAATATGGCTACAACTTTCTATTTTTGTTAGGAGATAGGTTATGACAATCATTATCGGTGCTGATCCAGCAGGTTCAAAACTAAAAGACGTTATTAAAGATTATTTGCTAGAAAAATCATATGACTTTAAAGATGTCAGTGATGGAAGAGATTTTGTTGATACAACTTTGGCAGTAGTTGCAGAAGTTAATCAACAGGAAGGAAATCTTGGCATTGTGATTGATGCTTATGGTGTTGGTCCATTTATGACTGCAACTAAAGTCAAAGGCATGATCGCTGCAGAAGTTTCAGACGAACGTTCTGCCTATATGACAAGAGGCCACAACAATTCGCGTATTATTACAATCGGTAGTGAGATTGTAGGAGAAGGCATTGCTAAAAATATCGTTAAAGGATTTGTTGAAGGTGAGTATGATGGTGGCCGTCACCAAATTCGTGTTGATATGCTAAATAAAATGTGCTAATTGTTGTAAACAAAGGAGAATAAGAGATGAAAATTGCAATCGGTTGTGACCACATTGTAACCTATGAAAAAATCGCTGTGGTAGATTATTTGAAAAATCAAGGATATGAAGTATTGGACTTTGGGACTTATGACAATGTTCGTACTCATTACCCAATCTTTGGTAAAAAAGTTGGTGAAGCTGTTGCAAGCGGGCAAGCAGATTTGGGAATTTGTATTTGTGGAACAGGTGTTGGAATCAACAATGCTGTAAACAAGGTACCTGGTGTTCGATCAGCCCTGGTTCGTGATATGACCTCTGCACTCTATGCAAAAGAAGAGTTAAATGCCAACGTCATTGGTTTTGGAGGAAAGATTACAGGTGAGTTGCTCATGTGCGACATCATTGAAGCCTTCATTAAAGCAGAATACAAACCAACTGAAGCAAACAAACGTTTAATTGAAAAGATTGCTGCAGTTGAAACGCTCAATCAAGAGCAGGCTAATCCAGAGTTCTTTACGGAATTTCTTGAAAAGTGGGATCGTGGAGAATACCACGACTAGGAGGCTCTCATGATTTTAACAATCACTTTAAATCCGTCGGTTGATATTGCTTATCAACTGGATACCTTTCATTTGGATACGGTCAATCGAGTAGAAAAAGTTCAAAAAACAGCTGGCGGTAAGGGGCTCAATGTCACACGAGTTTTGAAGCAAATCGGTGAAGATGTTGTAGCAACAGGCTTTATTGGCGGCGAGATTGGAAGTTATGTAAAGAAACAACTCACTCGAAATGATATTAAAAATTCCTTTGTGGAGATTGGGAATGAAACACGTAATTGCATTGCGGTCCTTCATGATGGCAAACAGACGGAGATTTTAGAACAAGGACCAACTATTCAAGAACATGAAGCCTTGAATTTTATAGAACATCTTGAAATTATTCTGAACAATGTAGATGTAGTTGTCATTTCAGGAAGTTTGCCTAAGGGACTTGCTAGCAATTATTATGTTGAGATTGTAGAACTTTGTAAAAAATTCGGTGTAGCTGTTGTTTTGGATTGTTCTGGTGAGGCGCTGAAAAACGTTTTAGAAAGCCAGCAGAAGCCCACAGTTATTAAGCCGAATACAGAAGAGTTATCACAACTGATTGGTAAAGAAGTTACTGATGATATTCAAGAGTTGAAATCAGTTTTGTCTGGTCAACTTTTCCAAGGAATTGATTGGATAGTCGTCTCATTAGGGGCACAGGGGGCTTTTGCCAAGCACAATGATAAGTTCTATCGTGTAACAATTCCAAAAATAAATGTCGTCAATCCAGTAGGATCAGGAGATTCAACTGTTGCAGGTATTGCAGCAGGTTTGGTACATGCTTTACCTGAAGCAGAATTATTAAAAAATGCTAATGTTTTAGGCATGTTAAATGCCCAGGAAGAACAGACGGGTTACGTCAATTTAGAAAATGCAGAATCGTTGTATTCTCAAATCGAAGTCGAAGAGGTATAATATGGTAGTAACAGCAGACAAAAGAAAATACATGGAAAAAGTAAGCAATGAAGCAGGTATTATTTCAGCTTTAGCTTTTGACCAACGTGGAGCCCTGAAAAAAATGATGGCAAAACATCAGATAGAAGAGCCTACTGTGGAGCAGATGGAAGAACTAAAGAAACTAGTTTCAGAGGAATTAACACAGTTTTCTTCCTCAATTCTGTTAGATCCTGAATTTGGTTTGCCTGCATCACGCGCCCGTGACGAACAGTGCGGTTTGCTCCTAGCTTATGAAAAAACTGGCTATGATACCAGCTCTACTAGTCGCTTACCAGATTGCCTAGTGGAGTGGTCTGTAAAACGATTAAAAGAAGAAGGGGCAGATGCTATCAAGTTCTTACTCTATTATGATGTTGATGGTGATCCATATGTCAACCTTCAAAAACATGCCTATATTGAACGCTTGGGTTCAGAATGTCAGGCTGAAGGTTTACCATTCTTCCTGGAAATTTTGAGCTACGATGAAACGATTGAAGACAATGCCAGTGTGGAATTTGCAAAAGTCAAACCTCGAAAAGTAAATGAGGCTATGAAAGTATTTTCGGATGAACGCTTTGGAGTGGATGTTCTCAAGGTAGAAGTACCTGTGAACATGAATTTTGTAGAAGGCTTTGGAACAGGGGAAGTCGTCTATACAAAAGAAGAAGCAGCTGAATATTTCCGTCAGCAAGAAGCGTCAACTAACTTACCCTACATTTATCTAAGTGCAGGTGTTTCTGCTAAACTCTTCCAAGATACTCTAGTGTTTGCACATGAAGCAGGTGCTAAATTTAACGGTGTTCTCTGTGGTCGTGCGACGTGGGCGGGTGTTGTGCCAGTCTATATTGAACAGGGTGAAGAAGCTGCGCGTGAATGGTTACGTACTGTTGGTCGTGAAAATATCGAGGGACTTGATGCAGTCTTGTCTCAAACAGCAACTTCTTGGCTAGAAAAATAATTGAAAAAATAACCATTTTCTTAAAAGAAAGGGTTTACATTTTCTGAGAATATGCTATAATAATCTCATCAGCAAGAATAGAGTGGATTGTAACTAATTCGATTAGGCAAGACTACAAATGGATTTGAGAGTAGGATATTCTCGGTTTGTTTGTAGTCTTTTTTTGCTTAAAAATATAGGAGGGATATATGTTTAGGATTATACAGTCACTAAATAATAACGCTGCACTGGTGAAAAATGAACATGGGGAACAGGCAGTCGTGATGGGATTAGGTATAACCTTTCAAAAGAAAAAAGGGGATTTAATTGTTAAGGACAAGATAGAAAATATTTTTTCACTGAAAAATGATGAAGCCAAAGAAAATTTTCTAACCTTATTAAAAGATATTCCATTAGATTTTATTTCGGCAACCTACACGGTTATTAATCATCTGGTAGAAACTTATCATTACCCTGTACAAGAATATCTATATGTGACACTGACAGATCATATCTATTGTGCATATCAGGCGGTTTTAAAGAATACCTATCAAGAAAGTAGACTACCCAATATTTCAGCCGAATATCCATTGGAATATAAAATGGCGCGTGAAGCCTTAGCTATGTTTCGTGAAAAGTTGCTAAAAGATTTTCCAAATGATGAGATTGGTAAAATTGCACTTCACTTAATCAATGCAAAGGGTGAAACGATTCATCCCACAAGTGAAGAACATGACATCAGTAAGAAAATTATTGCTGAGGTTGAACAAATTTTGATAGAGAATGGGATTAAACGCTCAAAAGAAAATAGCAATTTTTATGATCGCTTTATGATTCATTTGTCCTATTTTCTGAATTACTTAGACAGATCCCATCAGTCAAATGAATCGATTGCTAGTTTGGAACAGTACATCAAGCTCCAGAATCCAAGAGCCCATCAGGTTGGAAGTCAGATTTTTGAGATGATTACATCATTGGTTGATGAGCCAGTAAATGATAGTGAAAGGTTCTATATTGTGTTACATATTCAACGGTTATTGTAAATCATACTCTTCGTAAATCCAATTCAGACGTTGTTGCCTCAACTTGATGAACTTTAGTTCTATCTGCGTTTTCGTCGCCTAGTCTGAATTGAATTTCCATTGAGTACATAAAAAAATAGGAGGTTCATATTATGAACAGAGAAGAAATTACGTTATTAGGTTTTGAGATTGTTGCATTCGCTGGTGATGCTCGTTCTCGTTTGATGGAGGCACTGGCTGCTGCTCAAAAAGGTGATTATGCAAAAGCAGAAGAACTAGTTGAAGCCGCCAATGCTTGTATTGTTGAAGCCCACCATGCTCAGACTAGCTTGTTGCAAAAAGAAGCGGCAGGTGAGGATTTAGCCTTTAGTGTGACGCTCATGCATGGTCAAGACCATCTCATGACGACATTATTATTGAAAGATATGATGAGTCATATGATTGAACTGTACAAACGAGGTGATAAGTAATGAATAAATTGATTGAATTCATTGAGAAAGGGAAGCCTTTCTTTGAAAAGATTTCGAGGAACCCTTATTTAAGGGCTATCCGTGATGGCTTTATCGCAGCCATGCCGGTTATCTTGTTCTCAAGTATCTTCCTATTGGTGGCTTTTGTTCCTAATATCTTTGGTTTTACTTGGTCTGATGAAGTAGTTGCAGCTATCATGAAACCTTACGGTTATACAATGGGTATTGTAGCTGTCTTAGTTGCAGGAACGACCGCAAAATCTTTGACAGATGCGTTTAACCGTCAATTGCCAAAAACCAATCAGATTAACTTCATTTCAACCATGATTGCCTCAATTTCAGGTTTCTTATTACTGGCTTCTGATGGTATTGAAGGTGGGTTTGCCAATGGTTATATGGGAACTAAGGGACTTTTAACAGCCTTTCTGGCAGCCTTCATTACGGTTAATATCTATAAGGTCTGTGTGAAAAACAATGTCACCATTCGTATGCCAGACGAAGTTCCACCGAACGTATCCCAGGCATTTAAAGATGTGATTCCATATGCATTGTCTATCTTTGTCTTGTATGGAATTGATCTTGTGACACGTCAATTCCTTGGAACAAACGTTGCTGAGGCGATTCTGAAATTATTTGAGCCTCTATTTACAGCCGCAGATGGTTATGTTGGTATTACAATTATCTTTGGTGCCTATGCTTTGTTCTGGTTTGTAGGGATTCATGGTCCATCTATTGTTGAACCAGCAATTGCAGCCATTACTTATGCTAATATTGAAACCAACTTCCAGCTTTTACAAGCCGGTCAACACGCGGACAAAATCCTGACTTCAGGTACTCAAATGTTTATCGTGACAATGGGTGGTACAGGTGCTACCTTGGTTGTGCCATTCATGTTTATGTGGTTGACTAAATCTAAACGAAATAAAGCAATTGGACGTGCTTCAGTTGTTCCAACCTTCTTTGGTGTAAATGAACCGATCTTGTTCGGTGCACCACTTGTACTCAACCCCGTATTCTTTGTTCCATTCATCTTAGCTCCAATTGCTAACGTATGGATTTTCAAATTCTTTGTTGATACGCTAAAAATGAACAGTTTCAGCGTCAACTTACCATGGACAACTCCAGGACCGTTGGGCATTATCATGGGAACAAACTTTGCTCCACTTGCCTTTGCACTAGCTGCCTTGTTGGTCGTTGTCGATGTACTTATCTACTACCCATTCTTGAAAGTTTATGATGAGCAAATTCTTGCTGAAGAACAATCAGGGAAAGTTGAAAATAGCTTGAAAGAGAAAGTGGCGGCTAACTTTAATACTGCCAAAGCAGATGCTATTCTTGAAAAGGCTGCAGTCGATACCGAAATTTCTGAACAAACCAATGTTTTGGTACTTTGTGCAGGGGGTGGTACAAGCGGATTGCTTGCCAACGCTCTAACTAAAGCTGCAAAAGAATATGGTGTTCCAGTTACAGCTACAGCAGGAAGCTATGGGGCGCACCGTGAGATTTTGCCAGAGTATCAATTAGTCATCCTTGCACCTCAAGTAGCATCAAACTACGATGACATTAAACAAGAAACCGATGCATTAGGTATTAAACTTGCCAAAACTGAAGGGGCTCAATACATTAAACTCACACGTGATGGTCAAGGTGCTCTTGACTTTGTCAAACAACAGTTTTAGAAACTATATTTACGGTTCAGCACTTCCATCTAAGGCTAGTTTTTCAGCTACTCATCGTTAGTTTTTTTCAAAATACAGTCAGTATTCCCTCAAAAAACCGCCTTGATTAGCGAAAAACTATCTCTTATATACAAGCACTTCACTTGTGAATACAGTCTCTTAATCAAAAGGGGAGGGAGTTATCATCTCCAACTCCTCCCCCTTTATTTATTTTTGCTAGAAGAAGGTAGGCATATGGTTAAAACATTACCGAAAGATTTTATATTTGGTGGAGCAACTGCTGCATATCAAGCAGAGGGTGCTACACAGACGGATGGAAAAGGTCGTGTTGCGTGGGACAAGTATCTAGAAGATAATTACTGGTACACTGCGGAACCAGCTTCTGATTTTTATAATCGTTATCCAGTTGATTTAGAACTAAGTGAACAATTTGGGGTAAACGGCATTCGTATTTCAATTGCGTGGTCTCGTATTTTCCCAACAGGCTTTGGAGAAGTGAATCCAAAGGGAGTAGAGTATTACCATAAATTATTTGCGGAATGCCATAAACGTCACGTAGAACCATTTGTAACACTTCACCATTTTGATACACCAGAAACGCTACATTCTAATGGTGACTTTCTAAATCGTGAAAACATTGAGCACTTCGTCAATTATGCAGCGTTTTGCTTCAAGGAATTCCCTGAAGTTAATTACTGGACAACCTTTAATGAAATCGGTCCAATTGGTGACGGGCAATATCTAGTTGGGAAGTTCCCACCAGGGATTCAGTATGACTTGTCTAAAGTATTCCAATCCCATCATAATATGATGGTTTCACATGCCAGGGCAGTTAAGCTCTACAAGGATGCTGGTTATAGTGGAGAAATTGGTGTTGTACACGCATTACCAACGAAATATCCTTATGATCCAACCAATCCTGACGATGTTCGTGCAGCGGAACTAGAAGATATTATTCATAATAAATTTATCCTCGATGCTACATACTTGGGTTACTATTCTGAAAAAACGCTTGAAGGCGTTCGACATATTCTGAAAGTAAATGGTGGGGAATTAGACCTTCGTGATGAAGACTTCGCTGCCTTAGATGCCGCAAAAGATTTGAACGACTTCTTGGGCATCAATTACTATATGAGTGATTGGATGAGGGCTCATGACGGTGAGACTGAAATTATCCATAATGGTAAAGGTGAAAAGGGAAGTTCTAAGTATCAAATCAAGGGAGTTGGTCGTAGAGAATCTCCAGTTGATATTCCAAAAACGGACTGGGATTGGATTATCTATCCGCAAGGCCTTTATGATCAAATCATGCGTGTAAAAAATGACTATCCAAACTATAAGAAAATCTACATCACTGAAAATGGTCTAGGCTATAAAGATGAGTTTGTAGATGGTACAGTCTATGACGATGGTCGAATCGACTACGTGAAAAAGCATTTAGAAGTGATTTCAGATGCTATCTCAGATGGTGCCAATGTTAAAGGTTATTTCATCTGGTCCTTGATGGATGTATTTTCTTGGTCAAATGGATACGAGAAACGATATGGTTTGTTCTATGTTGACTTTGATACCCAAGAACGTTATCCAAAGAAAAGTGCTTATTGGTATAAAAAAGTAGCAAAAACACAGGTTATTGAATAAAACTAATACAAGGATGCCTAGCTCAAGTTAGCATCCTTGTTTTCATATAAGGGAGGCAGTTTTTATGCTCGAATTAAAAAATGAGAACTTAACAGTACAATTTTCTGAATTTGGTGGTCAAATTATTTCTATTAAAGACAAGGATGGTATCGAGTATCTTTGGCAAGGAGATCCGACCTATTGGAGCGGTCAAGCACCAGTTCTATTTCCGATTTGTGGAAGTTTACGAAATGATTGGGCTATCTATGAACCTGCAGAAAGACCGACATTTACAGGCACAATTCCAAGGCATGGACTTGTTCGAAAAATGATGTTCAAAAATGTAAATAGTAATGAAAACTCTTTGGAATTTTCCATTTCATCAAACGAAGAAACCGTAAAAAATTACCCTTTTGAATTTGAACTTTCCATTAACTACTCACTACTTGGCAATACAATTCGAACTGAATATCGGGTGAAAAACCTTGAGGGACATAGAAAGCTACCTTACTTTATTGGGGGTCACCCAGGTTTTAATTGTCCCTTGTTGGATGGTGAGAGTTATGAAGACTATTATTTAGAATTTGAAAAAGTAGAATCTTGTACAGTACCTAGAGGTTTTCCAGAAACTGGCTTACTTGATCTGCGAGACCGCCGGCCATTCTTGGAAAATCAAAAGACCTTGGACTTGTCCTATAAACTGTTTGAGCATGATGCCATAACATTGGATCAATTAGCATCACGAAAGGTAACCTTGAAATCAAAAAATCATCAGAAGAAACTTTCGATTGCATTTGATGATTTTCCATATTTAGTGATTTGGTCAACTACAAATCAGAGTCCCTTTATCGCATTAGAACCTTGGAGCGGACTCTCTACTTCATTGGAAGAATCTGATATTTTCAATGCCAAACGAAGTATTAGCTATGTTGCTCCAAAAGAAGTTGATACAAAATATTTTGATATTATTATTGAGTAACCTTTTGAAAATGTTTGTTCGTTACAGAAATTTGGTAAAATAGTTCGTATAATGAAAAAACTAAAAAATATTAAGCCACGATGCTTTCTTTTTATTTGTATCCTAATTTTTCTTGCTTTAGGTTTTGACAGTCGGCTTCAAGTAACTCATTACAGGCTTGTCAGTCCCAAAATATCTCAGCCAATCAGACTTGCTCTAATTACTGATTTACACTCATCAAATTACGGTAAAAATCAGATACAAATCGTGGAAACATTAGAGAAAGAAAAGCCAGATATCATTTTATTGGGTGGAGATATTTTTGATGATGAACTTTCTGACAGAAAAACTCTAGAATTGTTAAGCGGGCTAGGAAAATTTAATCATACTTACTATGTGTCAGGTAATCATGAAATATGGAGTAATCGATATGAACAGATGTTAGAACATCTGCGACAGCAGAATGTGGTCGTATTATCTGGAAATAGTAGTAGAGTTGATGTAAGGGGGCAGTCCATCACTATTTCAGGCATTGATGATCCTGAATATTTTCAAAAGTATGATGCTAGTGGGAGTTTGCTAGACCAACTTGAAGACATAAAAGGGAAGCAAATAAGCACTGACTTTCAAGTTTTACTAGCGCACCGACCAGAACTAATTGATACTTATCAAAAGTATGGATTTGATTTAGTGTTATCTGGTCATGCGCATGGAGGACAATGGAGAGTGCCTTATTTGGTTAATGGTGTATTTGCGCCTAATCAAGGTTTTCTTCCGAAATATGCAGGTGGTTTATATGAAGTTGAAAATTCGTATTTTATTGTAAGCAGGGGTCTGGCTAAAGAATCTACACGAGTACCAAGATTCTTTAATCGCCCAGAAATTATCATTGTAGATCTTGTTAATCCGTAATTTCACTTCTTTCTAATCACTCAAAAACCCACTGACTTTTAATGAGCCAGTGGGTTTATTACTTATTCGAATCAAAATCTTATTTCAAAAAAGGTAGTGATTCGACTGATTTGTACTGCAATGTAATGAAAGTTCATCCTTCAAAAATCGCTTAAAATCAAGGTTTCTACCGTCTATTGACGTGTAGTGAATCCCTATTTCACCTCAGTAAGGGTCTAATAATGTCTATTTTAGCTATCGAAAGCCTTGATATAGCAAGACTTTTATGAATTGTCCTAAAAAGTGTAGAGAAAAATGTAGAGATAACTTAAACTGTTAATTTAGCAACTTTATCAAGATAAATATTAACTGCTTCAAATTTTCGTTTTGGAGCGATTTCTGCATAGGTATCCATAGTAGTGGATATAGACTGATGCCCCATTCTAGTTTGTAATTCTTTCCAGTTTGCTCCTGCATTCAACATCAAAGAAGCATGAGTGTGACGGAATAAATGAAAACCATAATCAGGTAGTCCAAGTGAGGATAGACGTTTCTTAAGTGTGGCACGCTCATTTCTATCACACATATAATTACCATAAATTGTTGGGAATATTAGGTCGGACTTAGGCAATCCATGCTTTTCAAAATAAGTATTCATCTCGTTATGAAATTCGACGAGTGAAGCAATTGTATCTGAAGGCACAGGAATTCTCCTATTTCCTGCATCGGTTTTGGGAGTTGGTTTACAAACCATTTCCCCCTTTATTCCTAACTTCTTATTCGCTCTTTTCCACATCAGAGTCTTATTTACAATAATTTCGCTTGTTTCTAAATCCAAATCATGAATTTCTAATGCTAGTAATTCATTGATACGGCAAGCTGAAGCGAGCAGAGTGCTACAAATGACTTTAAATCTACGATTAGCTCGTGTATCTGGTAAATCTGACAAAAATTTTAACCAATGTGATAAATCGTCATCATGAAGTACCATAATTCGTTTTTTATTGGCTTTTGGCTTTGGAGGTATTTTAACAGTGGATACTGGATTTTTTGACAGTCCATAGCTCGTTATTCCGAAGTCGAAAATATCGCTCAACTTATGAGTCACAGCTCCGAAATCTTTTGCACTTCCTTTCTCTGCTCTTTTCACCCCAGATTCAACAGATTTTTTTGCCTTTTCAGCAAGCTCATTAACCCATGATTGGATTTCAGAAGATTCAATTTTATCTGGTGTGTATTCTCCAAATCTTGGAATGATGTAAGTGTCAAGATAACCTCTTACTCGATTTAGTGTATTAGCAGATGTAACCCAATTTTGATAGTTTTTAAACCACTCTTCAGCAAGCTCTTCTAAAGTATTAATTCTTATAACTTCTTTTCGGGTGCTTCCCCGCTCCTCGAAATCCAGTTTAGCTTGAATATACTTTCTATCCAATTGGCGAAGAGTTTTAGCGGTAATGGAGGTAGTGACTTGTTTACCAGTTTTTTCATCTAGTCCTAGATAAACACCTCTTAAAACGTAGTTGACCTCACCATTGTTTTTGGTCTTCTTAATTACTTTTTTATTTTTATAGATAATTGTTTCAGTTTTCATAATGCCTCTTCATGCAGATAATGAAAAGGCTAAAATAGACTATCCTCTTTTCCTAATTAGATGAATCTATTTTAGCACATTCTTACCTAGTTTTCCAAAAAATTAAGTACATCTGATAGTTTGTAATATACTGTTCTAGTACCTTCAATTGGGGGTTCAAGTCGTGGCAAGCCTTTTTTCTCCCAACTTTTCAATGTGTTAGGAGAAATATCTAAAAGTATCAATAGTTGTTTTTGGGTAACTATTCCTAACTTGGAATTATTCTTGACTTGTTGCTTAACTAGAGTTACTAATACAGTGAGCAGGTTTTCGATTTGTTTCAATTCATCTTTATTCATGTCTATTGTCCTTTTTTGATGAAAATGAGATAATAGCGATAGAGATGTGCTATCGCTTATCTCGTCAATACTAGCCTTCACTTTCAGCTTTAGTCGGTTTTGAAGTGATGGCTTTTTTACTTTCCTCATAAGAAATTTCCCAACGATTATTTAATCGAACAGTCTCAATGAGAAATTTAAGTAAATCTTTAGAGCCCATTTCTTTAGCTGTTGAAAAATCATAGTCCAAGGATACTGTAATATCTTTGTGAGGGATTTTTCTTCTTATTGGAGTCTGTTTACGCTCGGGAAATGAACTACTATAAATGGTATTACCAGTACCATCTGTTCGTAATGTTATGAAATGATGAATTCGTCTGATAAACTGACTGAGGTCTTCATAGCCACTATCTTTGGTTTTAAAGAAAAATTCAAGTGGAGGCTTTCTACTCGTGATAATTATTGTTTTTACAGCACCAGAACGATTTTTAAAGCGTGAAGAAATCGGAGAAGCTGTAAAAGGGTCTAGTAATTTTAGCCAATCTGAGGCGGACAATGCCTGCCCACGGACGTCGTCCAAGAGAATAATCTCCTCTCCTTTAACATCATCAAAAGGGTTTGTTGCCGCAGTAATGATGGCTTCCCAATCCTCTCCATTAGCTTTTGACAACAACTGAATCTCATGAGTTAGTTCTTTAGCTAATGTAGTTTTACCTAATCCAGATGCACCTTGAAAAAATATAATAGTTTTTTGGAACAATCCAAGTTCTAAATCTTTGAGAGTTTTTAGTGACTTTCGTTCAGCGTAGGTTTCAAATGCTTCATTCAATTTTGATTTGTTAAATGCATATATAGGATACAAGTCAGGGCTACTTAGAACCTCTGTCTTTTTGATTTTTCCTACAATAATGTCCATAATGAGTGCTTCTACATCAAATTTTGCTTGTTGAGAAGTCTTTTTAGCACGACCTTTTTCCCATACATGGATTCTTTCATTATAAATTGTTTCATAATCTTCACCTAGTAAAGTAACAACTTCAGAAGGAGAATAAAGGAATTTATTGTGGTCTTTAGCATGTACTAGGTAAGACAACAGATTATCATAAGCATATCTACCAGATTTCGGTTTTTCTAAATACTGTATTTCAAGATTTAGCGCATTTGCAATTTCAGTTAAAGTCGCCCCTTCTGAAAATTTGAAAAGAAAATGAACGTGAAACGATTTCAATATTTGTTCATATTTTTTTAGTTCTGGATTCCATACATATTTGGTATCTTTGTCATGAACGATAATATAAGCATCTGAAATTTTTGCTACGGAGGATAAATGTTCTATCATCTCTTTAAGTAATTCATCTGGAGCCCCCTCTATTGCTTTCTGGATTGCTTTTTCAGAATAACTT
Organism: Streptococcus nasisuis; assembly: GCF_040836615.1. Lineage (NCBI taxonomy): Bacteria > Bacillati > Bacillota > Bacilli > Lactobacillales > Streptococcaceae > Streptococcus > Streptococcus nasisuis. Next base: position 178,583 of record NZ_CP162268.1, read on the forward strand.
TGCCATAGCTCAGTTCTTAACTGCTGAGAACCTGCTATAACGGTTAAAATAGCTTTGTTTTTTCCCATAGTTTGATGTCCTTCCTTTAACTATTCCCTAACTATTCTAAGGTGTACTACTGTTGACAAGCCCTTTCGTACACCCGTTAGAATAATTAGAGTTAAAATCACTTAAATGTCTTCAAGATTGAATCCACTGATGCGATGAGTCTTGCTTCAGCAATTTCAAATCTTGGCTTCGCACCGAAAGTATTAGATGTATTTTTTAGGGATACCTCATAAACCCCTAGCTGATTGATGACAGAACCCAAAATTTCTTTTTTGAATGGTATCAGCAAGGTTTTCCAGGATGGTGCATTGGTTTTAAGACAAGATACCCACCCATCCTTTTTTTCTTCTTTATTACTAATACCAGTTACTGTTATGATTTCTTTTGTCTGCGTCATAATATTATTCCTCTTTCTTTATTTGTTTGTTTTTTCAATTCGATAAACTGAAAAGACTATTTCTCCTGATGAGAGTAAAGTAGATTTTCAGCTGTAGATAACATTTAGATTTTCTTGACGATAAAAAAATCAAAAGAAACATCTAAATACAAAGTTGTAAAATTAGTTGCTGAACAGTTAAAATTTTAGCTGTATTTTAGCAGGTTTTTAAATCTTGTACGCTAAGAAAATGTCATAAGTTGAATACTTCGTTTAATCGTAATTATAAAATTGAAACTGTCGCTGATTGATAATGCGAGTTCTAGAAAGCATAGATTGTTACACTCATTCTGACGCATTACTTTCTGCGTCTTCACAACCGTTCAGACTTGATGCATAATGCTGTCTGCAAAGCAGATTCATTCGCTTCACAATCTATGCTTTCTTCAAACTGCGCATTAGTTCATGTCAGCTTTTTCAATTTTATAAAATTAACTGATTAAATCTGAAGGAAATTCAACTTATGAGAAGTTTTCATAAAGCGAATACAAGATTCTAAGAACCAAGTTGCTGTCAATCCAGCTGAAAAAATTTTTTCGAAGTTCAGCATCAACTAATTTTTTACGTTTTTTGTATGTTTGCTGTAGTTCTTCAAGTTTATTTTTTAGCTCGTCAATTTCAATATCTAAATTGAAAATCTCACTGTCTTTCAAATCAACTTTTTCTTCAAGCTCAGACTCAAGAGAAGCAATTTCTTTTATCAGTTTGTCTTTTTTTGAAACATACTCACTCAAAAATGAATCGAGTCTTGTGTCTGTGCTAGCAACACGCAGAGTTCCTTTATGTTCGCCTACCACTATGCCTAGAAAAATTGGTGCATGGTTATCGTTTGAAAAACCGACATTAATGTAATGTTCTTCTGGTTTGATTTCAATACCGCCACGAGCCTTCTTCGTTTCATCCATATCAAATAAAATAATCTTTCCTCGCAACTCATCTGGGATGCCATACCAAGTTGGAAACGTTAGCATAAATCTACCTCCTTTCCTTTTTCACAAACCTCTAACTTTTTTCTAGCTGAAGTTGTGATAGAATAAATAGTGTAATTGATGAGCTCTATCTCTTACACTATTAAGTTTACTAGAACTAGTAAATTTTGATTCCTAAATTTTTATCAAAAAAACAGAGTAGTAGAGCATAAATACTCATCAGTTAAAGAATACATTAGAGAAATGATTGAGGTAGAACATGTTATTAATAATTAAAAATCGAAATAAAGTCATTTCTTTAGAGCAACTTTGTAATTCTATTCAGGATTTAACAGATTATGTTGAGATAATTGCTGACTTGCAAAAGATAATGGATTCTACAGCAAATCGTTTTAGGGTATCAAAGCAGAGAAAAATTTATGAACAATGTAAATTCGTATACAATGTCTTAAGTAGCAATACATATACAGTAAACGACTTATATTTTGCTACTGAATTTTTGATTAAATTATCAGAAGCTAATGCTGTAAATACTGTCAAAGAACGGGAAATTTTTGGCAAGACTACTGAGATATTGGTTAATATTTGCTCAAAAATACTAGAATCCAAAATAGAAGCTAGTGATTTATGCTTAAAATGTCATGTTCAAGTGTTAGCGATTGAGCTTATCTTAAGACTAAATAGAGATATTATAAAATCAAAAATTTACTACACACAAAAAGAGGTGGCGTATTTGTTTACACATCGTTACCTGCCATCGTTAGTTTATGAATTTCAGCAATTTCAAGGAGTCAATAATAAAGAAATATCGATAAATTGGATTGGTAGAAAATTAGCTGAAATTACACACCTTGATGGTGAAATAATCTTATTTGGTAGAAAGAATTATGTTTCAATAAATGCTATTAAAGAACTAGAACGGAGGATACCTCGTGTATCAGATTCATTAGGTAAGCTGTCCTCTATGGAGGAGACTATACTTGACATAGAGAGGACATTATCAAAAAAGCAGAGGGGATTAGTTGATTTAAAGGCGGATAGTAGTTTTTGGAAGTCTAATGTGAAGCAATATTTTCAAAGCTCGAACCATCTTCTGTATAAAGTAATTTTTGTTGATTTTTATATTCAGCTATTTATTAAAATTCAAAACTCCTCGCTACCACTTACTGTTGATGAAATTATTACTCAGATGGAATATCAATTTCAGAAAGAAACTGATTTTCGTGAATTTCTTAAAAACAATGAATCGCTTTTAAGAAACATGTCAGATAAGGTTCATGAGTTTATTGAAAATATATCGGAGGGAAATCTTTTTGAAAATACATTAGCCGAGTTTTCGAAGATTCAAGATTTACATGGTATGCACCAGTCTATTTTAGATTTGAATACTACTCGTAATGAAATAAATCTTTATAAATTAGCAAGGGATGCTAACGTATTTGATAGTGATTATTACTGGTATCACGATTTTTTGAAAAATACGCTGTACTCTTACAAGAGCTTCATGGATAAATCTGCAACGAAACATATTGAAAATATAGAAAATAACCTTCAATATCTGGTACAAGAATCGTCAAAAAAACAACTAGACTATAGTAAAATGAAACACAAATAGTACACAATGTGATATAATGTTTTTATGGCATATTCATTAGATTTTCGTAAAAAAGTTCTCGCCTATTGTAAGCGAACAGGTAGTATCACAGAAGCATCAGATGTTTTCCAAATCTCACGAAATACCATTTATGGCTGGTTAAAACTAAAAGAGAAAACAGGGAACCTAAACCATCAAGCAAAAGGAACAAAACCAAGAAAAGTTGATAGAGATAGACTCAAAAAATATCTTAATGACCATCCGGATGCTTATTTGACTGAAATAGCTTCTGAATTTGACTGTCATCCAACGGCGATTCACTATGCTCTCAAATCTATGGGATATACTCGAAAAAAAAGAACCATACCTACTATGAACAAGATCCAGAAAAAGTAGCTTTATTCCTTAAACATTTTAATCGTTTAAAGCACTTAACACCTGTTTATATTGATGAAACAGGATTCGATACTTATTTTTATCGAGAATATGGTCGCTCATTAAGAGGACAATTGATAAAAGGTAAAGTATTTGGAAGAAGGTATCGGAGGATTTCTTTAGTTGCAGGGCTGATAAATGGTGAGATAATCGCTCCGATGACTTATGAAGAAACAATGACGAGCGACTTTTTTGAAGCCTGGTTTCAGAAATTTCTGTTGCCAACATTAAGCACACCATCAGTTATTATTATGGATAACGCAAGATTCCATAGAATGAGTAGGCTAGAGCACTTATGTGAAGAGTATGGGCATAAACTTTTACCACTTCCTCCATACTCACCTGAGTATAATCCTATTGAGAAAACATGGGCTCATATCAAAAAACACCTCAGAAAAGTATTGCCAAATTGTGATACTTTTCTTGAAGCTGTTTTGTCCTGTCCTTGTTTCAATTAACTATACATTCCGATTGAAGACTTTTTAAAGAAAAGAAGAGAGTAAAAAGCACCTCCGTTCAAAACGGAAGTGCTAATTTTATATGTACTCTGTATTATTCTCTCTTCAATTTAACAGTTCCGAAGCCATTTCCACTTACAGTTAGAGTATTTCCTGAAAGAGAATATTCAAGCTCTTCTCCTTCTACGTTAAATGTTTTGTTTTCTTTGTCTACTGTAAAATCTGTGCTAATATTGTCTACAAATAGTGAACCTGAGCCATCACCTGCTTCAATACTAAGTGAACCATCTTGACCATCAATTATAATTGTCATGCTACTTCCATCTTCTTCGTAAGTATATGTTCCGTCCAAACTTTGATTACTAGCAGAACAAGCAGTAAGTAACAGTACGGCTGTAAGTGTCAGTAAAAGTGCTTTAATTTTTTTCATCGTTTTCTCCTTAAAATTACTCGTCATCGTCAACGCTGTTTGAAGTTACTTGAACATTGTCAGGTCTCAAATCGTAGGTGTCATAAACTAGAGTCACATTTTCGCCGTCTTTTTGCTTTGTGACAAACGATGGGAAACCAATATATTTTACATCATCTACTGATTCTGAAGCAAATTGAGAATAGGCTAAATGTGCAGAGAAAGATTCTTCCTTAATAACATATGTATAATCAATAACATTATCATAGCTAAGTTTTTTGATAGGAATTGTTAGAGTTTCCTCTAGTGTTTCCGCTAAGTCCTCATCAGGTAAAATTTTTAATTGATAATCTGAAGCTACCTTTTGGTTATATTGGTTTTCAATTTCTGTCAACTTGTCTATTGCTGAAGTAGTATCTTTTCCATCAACCAATTGTCTAAGCGCAAGTGATACTTTTTCAAAAATAATTTGTTTATGGGTACTAGCCTTTTCAAATGCTTTAGCTTGTTCAATAATTTCATCATCTGATAAAGTTGAAATGCTTTCAAGAGTAAGAGTATCTGGAATCGTAACATCAATTATTCCATCAGCATTACCATCTTCAGTATCGTATTTCTTGATAATATCAGTTAGCATTTCTTCAGAAATTTTTTCTGCTGAATCTGTTCCATAAAAACTGTCAATGAAACCTTGAGCGTGTTGACCAGTTGAATAAACATTCTTTCCAACATAGTCAGCTTTAAATTGTGCAGAAGAAATGGTTGTTTCAGTATTTGTAGTAGCTTCATAAGAAGTATCATAATAAGTTACTTGATTATCTTCAAAGACGTATACTCCCTTGATAACTTCTTCTCCGTCGATTTCATACCAGAGTTGGGGAGCTTTTTTGGATTGGTTTATATAGTTTCCGATACTGACTTCTTTTATTTTTTCAGAAGAAGTCATCTCTTGAGAGTGAGAAGTAGTTGTGGAGGGGTTGCTGGTATTTGAACAGGCCAAGAGAATTGTTGTCGAGGCCAAAAAGGTTGCACCAATTAATAGATATTTGTTTCGCTTTTTCATTTTGAAAAGTCTCCTTTAGTATTTTAAGTATTATTATTTTCAAAAATAATACTTAGTTATCTTTTATTTTACCACAAAAACATATCTTGAGTATTGTTTTTTAATAAAAAAATACACTAAAAACCTACAAATAATTTCTGATAAGTCATAGTCTTAGTGTATAGAATTAGAAAAGGGAGCAGTGCTATGTCATTAGGAAAAAGTGTATCTAACCGAATCTATGAATTGAGGATAAAAAAGCAACTAACTCAAGAGATGTTGGCTGATAAGGCGGGGATGGATGTCAATGCTCTTGGTCGAATTGAAAGAGGACAAAATTCTAATATTAAATTGGGAACTCTAAATAAACTAATTGAAGCCTTAGAGTTAGATTATCAAACGTTTTTTGCCTTCACTGATAGTGACAATGAGGTAGCTAAATTAATTGCTAAATTGTCATTAGTGGATGATGAAGAAAAGTATCTTGAAATTTTTAACAAGATATTGGATATAGAGTTGAAGTAGTATAGCGACATAATGAGTGATAGCATTTATTAAATATTTGGAGGGGACTACTGAAATGGCGGAAATGACATTTTCTATATGGAGGCTAGTTGTTGAGAACAAGGATGCTGGTTTAATGAGCAAACTAGCTAATAGGGATACTTTTGCTAAATTAATAACAACAACTATTGACCCCATACGAATTCATCCTAATGATAAAGAAGCATTTTCAGTGAGTATAAAAAACACGAATGATTATATTTTTTGGATGATTGAGCATGGAAATACACAACCAAGGGACGAAACTGTCTACGACGCAGAGACAAAGCGTACTAGGAAAAATCCTAGAACGAAGAAAGAATTGGAATTTATGGAACAGTTCTTCGCTCTCTATGATTATGATAGGGAACTATTTTTCTACCATTTGTCAAGTCCATCAAGGTATTTGACGAAAAATATTTTGAGTTCAATAGTCAAAATAAGGAAATTGTTTTCTTTTGGACTAAAGTTTAGTGAAAAAAGTGTATACAAAACCAACACCTTATGTTGAAATTTTTTGATAAGGTGTTACAATGATAGAGCATAAACAGTTTTATCGATTTTGGGTTGAAGCGTAATCGTAAAGTTTGTTATGCATAATGAGGTAATACATTGTCCGAATGAGTCGATGTATGGAGGCAATCGTGTGTGGCTTGGTTGAAGTCGTTTGCGATTGTCTTTTTCGTTTCTCATAAAAGTCTGCGATATGGCAAGGATTAGTGTGACTAGCTGAAGCGATATTGTGAATGCACTTGAACAGAATCTTTCTAGCGTAGGGATTGCCACGCTTGGTAATGTGCTCCTTAGCGAGGAAGCTTCCAGATTCATAGTGTCTTAGGTCAATACCGATAAAGGCATTGATTTGATTGGCAGACTGAAAACGGCGAATATCTCCCAGTTCGCCAATAATACTTGTTGCAGTCGTCTCAGCGATACCAGGAATAGAAAGCAGAATCTCATATTCTGGTAATGGCTGAGCTAGTTCCACCATTTCGTCTAAGACAGTTTGTCTCTGTTCAGAAAGTCTAAGCAATTCTTTTGCATAGTAACGCACCTCTTCCATGATCGGAGAGGTTTTCTTAACGGCACAATAAGATTGATTAGCTAGTGCTGTCAGCTTCTCAACTAAGTAAGCCACACGCTTGTCAGAAATCCGTTTTGAAGTGGACAGACGGATGCTCTTTGAGAGTTCATCCTTGCTTAACTCAAGCACGAAGTCCTTGCAAGGAAAAGCTATAACTAAGTTCCAGTATTGTTCCCCAGTTGGTGTTGACAAGATAGTTTCCAATTCAGGGAAAGTGACCTGTAAGACCTTGTGCAGGCGGTTTTTAGCTCGAACGATGTCCTCAGTTAAGTTCTGATAGAATCGACTGAGATCCCGCAAGTTTTGGTAGACTTCTTCTTGGACATACGTCGATTTACGATTCAGTACAAACTGAGATTGAGCTAGTTTTTCGGCGTCAATTTGATCTGTTTTTCTCACACGCAAGCTATCCAGTTGCTTCTTGGCTTCTAAGGGATTGAGTCGTGTATAAGCGTAGCTATGTTCATCCAGAAAAGCTTGAAGACGACGAGAATAGACGCCTGTTGCTTCAAAGATGATTTCTGGCTTGTGGACGGTTTTCAAATCGCCAAGTAGCCGAGAAAAGCCAATGGCATCATTGGACATGGTGTAGTTATGAACCTTCTCGCCGTTGACTAGAATGGCTACTTCTGAACTTACCTTACTCACGTCAATCCCAAATACTACTCGCATGATATTACCTCTTTGTCTTGAATGATTCCTTGTTTTAGTGATGTCATTTTCAATACTCGACGTCTGGCGTCCCACATACTTTGATAACATTCTTTCTAAAACAGGTGCCTTGCCAGTTTTTGATGCGACGTCTAGCGTCAAAAGAGTTCTCGACTTAACAAGACACCTCTACTTTATCATAAAGAAAAAGTAGTGAGTACTTTCTCCCGTCGGAGATTTCCTCACTACTAATCTTAGTATGTTTTTATTTCAGTGTTGAGAAAAAGAGGAATATTTAAGAAAATTCTGAAACAACTAGATGATAATTTAGATGTTGATATCCGAGGAATATATGTTAATGAAGAGGAGTTTATAAGTAAACTAAAAACTCTTTCCGAGGTTCGCTTTACTACGACCAACGATATGTTTTCTACTGATTCTGATAGTAAAAATAGTTTAGAGAAGTTAATAGGTGGAAAGCCAGAAAATGACGTAATATTTAGTGTTGAATATAAACAGGAGCCAATACAGCAATTTAAAAGTTTTTTGAAAAAGCTCAGAAAAGAAAGAGAGAATTTTCAAATAAAGGGTTTGTTGATAAGAGGGACGGACTCTACTGGATTTGAAAGACTACTTAATCAGGATGAGTTTATTAAGAAAATCAAATTAAAAGATATTGATAAAGAAGAAAATGGTAAGTTTTCTTTTGAATATATACTCAAAAAAATATTGTCTGAAATAGAGAGGTTGTCTGATGACTTGGTTAAGTAAAAAAGATAGAAAAAATCTCTACTTTTCAGTGTTAGTGAGCATTATATTTTCATATTTTTTCTCTCCATTTATAACGCTAGAAATTGATTATATTGTAGAATTTTTTTCGATTATAATCGGATTTTTGATTAGCGCTATAGCTCTGTTGCATTCTTCTAATATCAGGATAGTATTGTATAACACTAAAAGTGAAGGTTATCCCAATTATTGGTATAAAATAATTTCCTACTATCGTGTAGCAATTATATATTTTTTATTCTTAATCTTAGTTTTAGTTGTTAAGATAGATTGCATACCAGATGGTTTATATCAAGAAATTTATTTAGCTGTATTGATAGAAGGAGTTTATTGGGTTTTGAAAATAGTAGTAAGTTTGTTCTACTTGTTGACGGTTGAGATAAACTCTAAGTGATATATGTGTAAAAGGAATGCTTTTGGTATTCCTTTTTATATGTACGACGGGCATGTCGTACATCTGAGGTGAAAGTCCTCCGTGGACACCCGCTACCGGTGAACCCCAAAGCGACTCCCAAGCCTGACTATCGTGAGGTAGCGGGGAGAGGAAGGGATAGCGAAATCGTGGCTCTACGAACAGAAACGTGATAACAAGGCGTATATAGGGGATGAGGGGGCATACAACTCTAAAGTCCAAAAAGGTAGTCGTAACCTATAGACGTAAATCACGAGAGTAAACGAGGAAAGATGTACGACTTATCCCGTGAGGTCTCATGAGCGTCAAAGACGTAGTAACAACGAATCATGAGAAGTCAGCCGAGGCCATAGTAGCGATGAAACTTCTGTAATAGAGGTGGAGCGAAGGGCTGAACAATTAACCGAAGTATACCTACTTCACTTGTGTCTGTAAAACTAGCGGTCTGATAGAACTGGGTGCGGTCACGTATTGACTAGAGGAAAGTTCACCAATATAAGACGTCCCTCAGACACCGAAACAAGAAAGGAATACGCACATGTCACAGTTACTAGATAATATCCTATCTCGGTCCAATATGCTTGAAGCCTACAATCAAGTTAGAGCCAATAAAGGTTCAGCAGGAATTGACGGCGTAACTATTGACGAAATAGATGACTATCTCCGCAAACACTGGCGTTCAACTAAAGAACTCATAAAGCAGAGGAAGTACAAACCTCAGCCAGTCTTACGAGTTGAAATTCCCAAACCTAACGGCGGAGACCGTCAGTTAGGTATCCCAACGGTCATGGATAGAATGATACAACAAGCTATTGTCCAAGTCATTAGTCCTATTTGTGAGCCCTATTTCTCTGAGAGGAGTTACGGATTCAGACCCAATCGGTCATGCGAACAAGCTATTATCCAGTTATTAGAATACCTTAATGACGGTTATGAGTGGATAGTAGACATAGACCTGGAGAAGTTCTTTGATACCGTTCCTCAAGATAGACTGATGTCGCTTGTTCATAACATTATCCAAGATGGAGATACAGAATCTTTAATTCGTAAGTACCTTCATTCCGGTGTAGTCATCAACGGACAACGGTATAAAACACTAGTTGGAACTCCACAGGGAGGAAACCTATCACCGCTCCTGTCCAATATCATGCTTAATGAGCTAGATAAAGAGTTGGAAAATCGTGGACTTCGCTTCGTTCGCTACGCAGATGACTGCGTCATCACAGTTGGTAGTGAGGCGGCGGCTAAACGTGTGATGCATTCAATTAGTCGTTATATTGAAAAACGATTAGGTTTGAAAGTCAACATGACCAAGACCAAGATTGTGAGACCGAGCAAATTAAAGTACCTAGGATTTGGGTTCTGGAAATCATCTGAGGGCTGGAAAAGTCGTCCGCATCAGGATAGCGTACAGAGTTTCAAGAGAAAACTCAAGAAACTAACGGCCCGTAAGTGGAGTATTGACTTAGACAGCCGAATTGAGCGACTAAACTGGGTCATCCGAGGTTGGATAAACTACTTTTCTATGACGAACATGAAATCAGTCATGGAAAGCATTGATGAACGACTAAGAACTCGAATAAGAGTTATTATCTGGAAACAATGGAAGAAGAAATCTAGGCGATTATGGGGACTTCTCAAATTAGGAGTACCGAAGTGGATAGCGGATAAAGTATCTGGCTGGGGAGACCATTATCAATTAGTGGCTCAGAGGTCTGTACTGAAACGTGCCATATCAAAACCAGTCCTCGCTAAACGTGGACTGGTTTCTTGCCTAGATTATTATCTAAAACGACATGCGTTAAAAGTTAGTTGAACCGCCGTGTGCCGAACGGCACGCACGGTGGTGTGAGAGGGACTAGAAATTAGTCCCTACTCGATTGGAATAAGTTCTATATTTTACAATTTATCATCGCTAAATAAATTGAAATGGTAAATAGAGTAGAATTTGATTTGGTATAATAGTAATAAAATCGAAGTACAGTAATTTTACAGTTTAGTTGAGAGTTGTTTTATAAAAAAGATTATAAGTTAGAATGGAGTTACAATGACAAAAATTACATTTCATGATAAAAATATCATAAAAAAATTTTTTAATAACGGTGGATATGTTCTGGATTTTTCAAATCGTACGTTTGATGAATTTACATATCACTCTATTGGTGTAAAAATTCAGGAGAAATACGGTTTATCAAAAGGGAAGTCATTTGAAGCATATATAGATGAAGCTCTTGATAACGATATTATAAAGTTGGTAAGAGATTTACTAATCTATTATGATGACCTCCCAGATAATAGTTCTGAAAAGAGTGATATTAAGAATAAACAAGCAGATAAGTTGAAAGAAAAACTAAATTCTTATTCCCATATAGAGAAAGAAATAGTAAAAACTGACGAGTCTTTTCTCACTAAAGGTGGATTTGCTGAAATTTATTTACAAAATCATTCTCAACGAATTGTAAAAAAGTTGAAGAATGAGTATAAACGCGACCCCACTCTTAGAAGCCGTTTTAAAAGAGAGTTTGAAATTATGCAGTCTCTCTCACAAATTAATGGGGTTATTAAGGTTTACGAATTTAATGAAACAGAGCTTAGCTATACGATGGAAAAGGCTGACTTTACTCTAAATGATTATATCGTAGATAATGAGTTGGAATTAAACCAAATATTTAATTTATTGTTCCAAATATTGACAATAATGGCTGAGGTTCATTCTCGAGATATTTATCATAGAGATTTGAGTCCAAGCAATATTTTTCTATGTGATGGGCTAATAAAGATATCTGATTTTGGATTAGCTAAAGATTCTACGGTCAATCATTCTCATTTGACTATGAACACAAATAACTATGGGCAGTTTTATTATTGTGCCCCAGAACAGATAACTGGTCTAAAAAATGCAACTAAAATGAGTGATGTTTATTCGCTAGGGAAGGTGGTTAATTTTTGTTTAACTGGAAATCCAACTAATGAAAAACATGTTCTGCGAACTTTTGTTCAAAAAGCTACTTCTTATCAACCAGAATTAAGGTTTGGAGATGCAGGAGAAATGCTTGAACAATTAAGTTATCACCTGCGAATTTTTCATCAAAAGGATTCAAAGCAGAAAATATTAAAAACGATTCAACAGAGCGAATATGATGAAACAATAACGATATATCTTAATAATATTTCAAATGTGGATTTGTGTCGGGAACTTATTGATGTAGGAGATGATTACAAATTGGCTTGTATTAAATTTATGAAAGTAAGCCCAGAAAATGCATTATTCTTAATTCAAAAACTTTTTCCATCATTAAAAGAAGTTGCAACCTCTTTTTCTTCAAATGATATTTTTGCATCTCTTGCGTTTGATGTATTAAAAGATGAGCATTTTGACTATTTGAGTAAAGAAATGGCTGCACGGATGTTATGTTATGTAGCTCGGGAAGTAAATCGTTTCTCTGCCCAGAGGCTTATAGAGGACTTGAAACGTAGTTCTATCGAACCAATGTTAGAAAATATTTTAGACGGTTAATAACTGTGTCGGTTTTCTTCAGTTGGTAAATAAGAAGCCAAAAAAAGGAACACCTCATACGAAGTGTGCCTTTTATTATCTGCATGTTCTACTTAAATTTTATTATCTAAAAAGTGTAGAGAAAAATGTAGTGATTCGATTGATTTGTAATGCAATCTACTGAAATTCAACATTTCAAAAATCGCATAAAATCAAGGTTTCTACCGTCTATTGACGTGTAGTGAATCCCTATTTCACCTCAGTAAAGATTAAGTATTGTCTATTTTAGCTGTTAGAAACGTTTATATATCAACGTTTTTGTAATGTTCCTTAGCAAAAGGTAGAGTGAATGGTAGAGTAGTTATTGCGTTAGTTCAGCAATCTTATCAAGATAAATACCCACAGCTTCTAACATTCGTTGAGGTGCTAATTCAGCGTAAGTATCCATTGTGGTTGAAATTGATTTATGTCCCATTCTCACTTGAAGCTCTTTCCAATTTGTGCCAGCATTAAGCAACATTGAAGCATGAGTGTGTCGGAATAAATGGAAACCATAATCTGGTAATCCTAGACCAGCTAATCTATTCTTGAGAGTTGTTCGCTCGTTTCTATCACACATATAGTTTCCGTATATTGTTGGGAAAATCAGTTTTGTTTCAGGTCTATTGTGTAATTTAAGATACTCGTTCATTTCATTGTGAAAATCTCGAAGTTCTTCAAGTATAGACAAAGGAACTGGAATAGAGCGATTGTTATCCTAGTTGATTAAAAAAATCTCTGATTTCCTCATCTTTTATAAAATAATATATAATTTTCCCCTCTCTTCTAGTGTCCAAGATGTTTTGATTGGCTAGTTTACGAAGATGGTGGGAGGCAGATGCCATACTGAGATTTAGTAAACAGGCTATATCGCAGACACAGAGTTCTTCGACGGCAAGGAGATAAAAGATGATATTTATCTGTTTATTATCGGTAAATTTTGATAAAATGCGAAGTGATTTTTGGACTTTTTCCTTTTCAAGGTAGTTCGTTGCGGTTGTGACATTTTGTTGATTAATAACATCCACTTGACAGATACTATCTTTTTTCATAATTTTTTCTCCTAGCCTAACACAGCCCATAGCATGTCAAAGCTGTTGTTTTCAATCAGGATATACATCCCCAATCCTAAATAGACAACGGCAATAAACCACCTGCTATATTTTTCCAAAGTTTCTCCAACAGAAGGGACTTGTGCCAATTTTTGGGCAGAAAAAACCAAGAGATAAATCATGACTAGAAAAGTAAGTAAAGTCACTATCAAATTCGCTAAATTTAAGGTGGTAAAATATGGGACAAAGACACCAATATTGTCAGCGCCACAACTTGCAAAAGTAATCATAGCGACTAGAAAAATCAGGTTTTTATTGTCTTTTCGCAAACCATCTTTGGCAATAGCTTCTCCATCAGAATCTCCTAAAAGCAAAACTTTGAGGCCTAGGAAAATTGGAATCAAACCGAGTAAACCTAAAATCTCTTTACTAGGAATATAATTTAAGACAAATGCAAAAAGCAAACTTAGCAATATTAGACTAACAGAGCCTAGAAATTGTCCTAAATAGATGTTAATGATGTCTTTTCTGCTTTTTCTTTTGGCAAAAAATAACATTAGGATAATAAGTAAGTCTACGGCTGTCCCAGAATACAGGATTATTGAAGTAACAACATTTTGAATCATAAAACACCTCATTCAAATATATTTTTGAATGTATTCTAACATTAAACTTTGTAGATGTCAACTTAAAATCCACCAAAATATAGATAAGAAGTTAGTGTACCAAATATTAAAAAGCCCTGCCATCCAAATGATAGCAGGGCTTAACTTCAATATCCAGATGATATATTTATCTAAAAAAGGTAGAGTAAAAGGTAGAGTTTTTATTGATTTGTAGTGCGATATAATGAGTTTCAAAAAATCAAAAATCGCTTAAAATCAATATTTTGACGTCTATTGACGTGTACTGAGACCCTTACTTAACCTCGGTAAAAATCACGTGCTTACGCAATTTTGGTGAGTATTTTTTCAATTGAAGACGGTCTGGAGTGTTACGTTTGTTTTTTGAAGTAAGGTACAAACGCTCACCAGATTCTTTGTGTTCAAGTGTAATATTTACGCGCATGGTATCTCCCTTCTATTGTTCAGCTGAAGCTGCTTTAGCGATTTTACGTCCTTTGTAGTATCCTTTCAAAGATACACGGTGAGAACGTGAGTAATCTCCAGTAGTTTCGTCAAATTTCACAGTTGGAGCTGCTACTTTATAGTGGGTACGACGTTTGTTTTTCTTCGCTTTTGAAGTGCGACGTGCAGGTACTGCCATTTCTTTCTTCCTCCATTAAATATCAGGGCCAAGCCCCTTATAATCTAAAATAATGCGTATGACTTTCGCCAACTTTAGTAGTATAACAAAAGTTTTTTGTAAAGTAAAGTTACTTGACAGATTTTTTTCTATTTTTTGCAATCAAGCAAGGTGAATGGTCAGATATAGCCAAAAACTATCGAAATGTATAGAAAATATATATTTTACAATGATAACTTTTGGGAATAAAATGAACCTATCAAAATTTTTCAAGGAGTTTTCATCATGTCAAAAACACATTACCATTTCGATCATGTCGGTTCTTATCTTCGTCCACAAGCTTTGAAGGATGCCCGTGAGCAATTCGCCCAAGGCAAAATCAGCCACGAAGACCTGCTCGCTATTCAGGACAAATTGGTCGCTGAATTGGTCCATCACCAGGTTGACAATGGGCTCAAGGTAGTTTCTGACGGTGAGTTCGGCCGTTCTTGGTGGCACCTGGACTTCCTCTGGGAATTGACAGGGTTTGAAGCTTACTTGCAGGAGGATTCTTACAAGTTTCACGGGGCTAAGACTCGCACGACCAATGTCCGCCTCAATGGCAAGGTAGCTGAAAATCCAGACCACCCGTTTTACCGTGATTTCCAATACCTTCAGTCTATCGTGCCTGAGGGAGTTACACCAAAGGTGACTATTCCAAGCCCGTCACTGGTTATCAAGCGTGACCATCGCAGCGATCTCTATGCGGATTACTACGAAAATTGGAGTGATTTCCTAGACGGTTTGGCAAAAGCCTATCATGATACCATTCAGCATTTTTATGATCTGGGTGCCCGCTATGTTCAATTGGACGACACAACCTGGGCTTATTTGATTCAGCAATTGGAGACCTATCATGACCAACAGGAAAAACGGGCGGAATTTGAGCAGATTGCTGAAGATGATGTCTACGTGATCAATAAGGCCTTGGAGGGCCTGCCAGAGGATTTGACGGTGGCGACCCATATCTGTCGAGGCAACTTCAAGTCAACCTACCTTTTTGAAGGAAGCTACCAGACGGTTGCCAAGTATCTAGGCCAACTCAACTATGACATCTTCTTCTTAGAATATGACGATGAGCGTTCAGGCGATTTTTCACCGATTGTGGACATCTGGAATGGCCGTGAGAATGTCGAATTGGTGCTAGGAGTGATTACATCTAAAAATCCTCAGTTAGAGGATATTGATGCGGTGGTTGCCCGTATTGAAGAAGCAGCGAAATTGATTCCACTCAAGAACATTGGCATCTCAACCCAGTGCGGCTTTGCTTCTACGGAAGAAGGAAATATTCTGACTGAGGAAGACGAGTGGAAAAAATTACAATTGATTAAGACGATTACGGACAAGGTCTGGGGAAATTAGGAGAGAAAAAGGAGATAGGATGAGTCATAGGGATTTAGGAAGAGCGATTTTAGAAGGTGTAGGAGGCAAGGCCAATGTGTCCAGTCTGACCCATTGTGCGACACGCCTGCGTTTTACCTTGGTGGATAAGTCTAAGGCAGACCAAGCTGGCCTGGAACAGTTAGAGGGTGTTTTGGGTGTGATTGACAAGGGTGGTCAATTCCAAGTTGTTATCGGAAATGACGTGGCCCAGGTCTATCGTCCTTTAGCAGAGGATTTGGAAGAGCAAGTAGTCGCAGACCAAGAAGCTTCGAGCAAGCAGGGAATTTTTGCGACTGTTCTGGCTACTATCTCAGGTATCTTTACCCCGATTTTACCAGTCATTACGGCAGCCGGGATGATCAAGGCTGTGCTGTCCTTGCTGACGGTGTTTGGCGTGGTGGCTACTGATGATACCAACTATCAAATTCTCAACTTTATTGGGGATGCTGGTTTCTTCTTCCTGCCTATCTTTCTTGGCGGCTCGGCTGCCCGACAGTTTAAGACCAATCAGCAGCTGGGGATGTTAATCGGGGCGATTTTGCTCCACCCTAGCTTTGTGGCCTTGGTGACAGCGGCCAAGGAGGCTGGGACGGGTCTGGATTTCTTCTCCATTCCGATTACCCTATCAAGCTACTCTTCGACCGTTATTCCGGTAATTTTAGTAGTATGGTTCATGAGCTGTGTGGAAAGAGTTGCGGATAAGATTTCGCCCACGGCTATCAAATTCTTCTCTGTTCCACTCTTGACAACTCTGGTGACTGCCCTGGTTACTCTGATTGTGCTGGGGCCACTTGGTGCTATTGTGGGCAATTGGCTGGGTGCTTTCTTCCTCTGGTTGGAAGAATTTGGTCCTTGGGTTGTGCCAACTATTGTAGGAACAGTGTCGCCTTTCTTGGTGATGACTGGTACCCACTACGGTCTAGTATCGATTGGCATCAACAACCGCATGACCATTGGCTATGATACTATCGCTCAGCCTGGCATGTTTCCGTCCAATGTGGCCCAGGGTGGGGCAGCTTTAGCTATTGCACTGAAAACGAAGGATGTCAATAAGCGTGCCTTGGCTTCATCGGCTGGTATTACCGCGATTTTTGGTATCACAGAGCCTGCCCTGTATGGTGTGACCCTGCGTCACCGTCCTGCCTTGATTGGGACCATGGTTGCCGGTGGTATTGGTGGTTTCTTTATGGGGATTATGGGGGCTCGCAACTTTTCTGGTGGTTCTCCAGGGCTTCTGACCATTGCTGCCTATATCGGTGAGGACACGCTCAAGTATTTTTATACAGCGGTAGCCGGCCTGGTCATTTCCGTTCTAATTCCCTTTGTGGTGACCTTTGTTCTCTATTGTGGTGACCTTTGTTCTCTATAAGGAAGATTAAGAACCTGTATTCACTGTTCGGCACTTTTAGCTAAGGCTAGTTTTCTACCACTCAGCGTTGTTTTTCTCGAAATACAGTCAGTATTCCTGCTCAAACGGCCTTGACTTGCAAAAAACTATCTCATATCTAAATGTACCTCACTAGTAAACACAGATCCTAAAAGTGGTGCAAACCGCTTTTTCTTTATGAGAAAAAGGGCTTGCACAGGTTGGCAAAATTTTTTACAATAACATCAGAAAATACTTGATACAACATATATATAATGGTTGTAAGAAGAAATCCATATTAACTACTTTTAAGGAGAACTGTATGAAGACAGTTGGAAAATTTTTTGCTAAAAAGTTGGCGAGCCTCCTGGTTGTTTTATTGGTCCTAGCAATTGGTGTCATCTGGTTTAGAAATAGCATCTTTGCCTGGTTCCGAGGCACTCATACGGTCCAGTATGAATTTGTCATCAAGCGGTTTGAGCAGGAGACCAAGCTGATAGTGGCAGGTGCAGATGTGGAAACGACTGCCAATCATACCTTTGAAAACAATAAAATGAAGGAGTGGCCAGACTGGACAGAGCCTATCACCAAGCTCTTTGTCGGACGAGAAATGTCGGTCGAGATTCCTGTTCAGACCGAGTTTAAGCTGGATTTGGAAGGCTTGACCAAGGATGATATTCGCATTGAGGACAATACCTTGACCTTCCAAAATTCTCTGACTGTTGAGGTGGACTCTCAGCAACATGGGGAAATCAAGATTTCCAATAATAGCAATGGTTTGATTGACAAGGCTGTCGATGTCTTTACTGCCGGACAAAAGGCGCAAGAATTTCTGTCTGATAAGTCCCAGGAGGCAATTTACAAGACCAGTGAGTATGTCCTGAATGACGCTGAACGTCAGGAAAAGGTGGTCGGCTTTGCGGAAAATTCTCTTGAAAGTCTACTCAATTTAAATTCCGATGAAAAGTTAGAAGTTGATTTATCTCTGGATGACCTCAACTTTGTCATCGTTGATAAGAAATAGCAGTGGAAACCGTGTCAAGCAGACATGGTTTTTTGCTCGCTCTGCCATTTCCAAAAAGCCTGGGAATATGGTAAAATAGGAAACAAACTGTAGAAATGAGAGACGAGATGAAACTTCAAAAACCTAAGGGAACCCAGGATCTATTGCCACAGGATACGGTCAAGTGGCAGTATGTGGAAGGCTTTGCCCGCAGTATTTTTAAGCGATACAATTACGCAGAGATTCGCACGCCGATTTTTGAGCATTACGAGGTTATCAGCCGTTCTGTTGGCGACACGACGGACATCGTGACCAAGGAAATGTATGACTTCTATGACAAGGGCGACCGCCATATTACCCTTCGTCCGGAAGGGACTGCCCCGGTGGTTCGTTCGTATGTGGAAAACAAGTTGTTTGCTCCAGAAGTACAAAAGCCAAGCAAGTTTTACTACATGGGCCCAATGTTCCGTTATGAGCGTCCTCAGGCTGGTCGTCTGCGCCAGTTCCACCAGATTGGTGTGGAGTGTTTTGGTTCCAACAATCCTGCGACGGATGTGGAAATCATGGCCATGGCCTATCATTTCTTTGAGGAACTGGGGATTCAAAACATCACCCTTCACCTTAATAGCCTGGGCAATCCAGAGAGTCGTGCAGCCTATCGCCAGGCCTTGATTGATTATCTGACACCGCTCAAGGACCGGTTGTCCAAGGATAGCCAGCGCCGTTTGGAGGAAAATCCTTTGCGCGTGCTGGATTCCAAGGAAAAAGAGGACAAGGCGGCAGTTGAAAATGCTCCGTCTATCTTGGATTACTTGGATGAAGAGAGCGCGGCCTACTTTGAAGGGGTCCAGTCTATGTTGGACAGCCTGGGTATCACCTATGTCATTGACACGAATATGGTTCGCGGTTTGGACTATTACAACCACACCATTTTCGAGTTCATCACCGAGGTGGGGGGCAATGATTTGACCATCTGTGCTGGTGGTCGCTATGACGGCTTGATCAGTTATTTTGACGGACCTGAGACGCCAGGTATTGGCTTCGGTATGGGGATTGAGCGCCTGATTCTGGTCCTTGAAAAGCAGGAAATTGAGCTGCCGATTGACCAGTCTCTGGATGTTTATATCGCTGTTTTGGGTCAGGAGGCCAATGGCGGAGCTTTGGAGCTGGTTCAAGCCCTCCGCAAGCAAGGCCTGTCTGCCGAGCGTGATTACCTAGACCGCAAGCTCAAAGCCCAATTTAAGTCTGCGGATGTCTTTGGTGCCAAATACATCATCACCCTTGGTGGAAGCGAGCTGGAAAGCGGACAGATTACTGTCAAGAATAATCAGACCCGCCAGGAAGTCAAGACTAGCCTGGATACCATCAAAAATGAGTTTGCCAGCCTCTTGCCAGAGCTTGGAGCAGAGTAGGGGAGGTAGAGGATGAAAAAATACATCAATATTGCCTTAATTTACGCCATTGCAGGTCTTCTCAGCGGTCTTGCTTACCGTGAGATCATCAAATTAACCGGTTTTACTGGTCAGACATCTCTTAATTTGGTTCACACCCACCTGTTTACATTGGGCATGTTCCTCTTTATGATTGTGGCGCTCTTTGCCCAGCACCATGAATTGGAAAAAATCAAGTCTTTTCGTGTCTTCCTAGTGACCTACCACATCGGCTTGCCTCTTTCTGCTATCATGCTGGCTGTCCGCGGTATGACCCAGGTTCTAGAAATGGATTTGTCAAAAGCTGTCAATGCTAGTATTGCAGGCTTGGCAGGTATCAGCCATTTCCTGGTTTCAGTTGGTATTATCAGTCTACTCCTTGCCTTGAAAAAAGTAGCTGAAGATTAACATATAAACAGTAAAGCAAGCTCCGTTTTGGAACTTGCTTTTATTGTTTATCTGGAATAATAAAGAAGAGATAGTAGGTAATGAAAATAGTCAAAGCAACTAAGAGGATTTTGACTGGTAGGAGTGGGGCTAAATAGATAGAAATCCCCATGAGGATGTAAATTTGCAGGATAATTCGTTTTTTCCGACTCTTGCTGATAGACTTGGTCTCCGCATAGTCAGCGACATAAAATTGATAGAGCTTGGTTGTCCTGAGCCAGGTCTCAAACTTCTTTGAACTATTGGCAAAACAAAAGCCAGCTAAGAGTAGCAGGGGAGTGGTAGGGAGGATGGGCAGGAAAATGCCGATGACTCCGACAAGCAAGCTGAGGCAGCCGGAAAGAAAGTAGAGATATTTTTTCATGTTACGATTGTATCATAAAAGGAAAATGAAAAAAAGACTTGCATTTTAAGAAAGAAAACGTTATCATAATGAGGTAACGTGATTTCTGTCACAAAGACGATGAAAAGAGGGACCAAGATGAAATTGATTGCATTGGTTGGAACAAACTCCGCCGCATCCACCAACAGGAAATTATTGCAGTTTATGGCTACACATTTTAGTGAGAAGGCTGAAATTGAATTGGTAGAAATTAAGGATTTGCCAATGTTTAACAAGCCTGCCACCCGTCAATTACCAGAAGCTGTCTTGGAATTGGCTAAGAAAATTGAAGGGGCAGAAGGGGTTATCATTGGAACACCCGAATATGACCACTCTATTCCAGCAGTTTTGATGAATGCCTTGGCTTGGTTGTCTTATGGCATCTATCCCTTGTTGAACAAGCCGATTATGATTACAGGTGCATCTTATGGTACCTTGGGTTCTTCCCGTGCCCAGTTGCAGTTACGTCAGATTTTGAATGCTCCTGAGCTCAAAGCCAGCGTTTTGCCTGATGAGTTTCTCTTGTCAAATTCCCTGACTGCCTTTGATAAAAAAGGTCATTTAGTGGATATTGAAACAATCCAAAAATTGGAGGCTATGTTTGACGACTACCGCTTATTTGTGAAAATGACTGGAAAATTGTCTCATGCCAAGGAACTCTTGCACAAAGAGGCAGAGAATTTCGACTGGGAAAGTTTATAGGAAGAGGACGAAAAGATGAAATTTGTTGGTATTGTAGGATCAAATGCGGACCAATCATACAACCGTATGCTCTTGGAATACATCCGCCGTCAATTTAAGTTGAAGTTTGAACTAGAAGTCTTGGAAATCAAGGATGTTCCGATGTTCAATCAAGACGAAGACCAATCGGACTGCTTTGCTATCCAGTATTTGTACAATAAGATTACTCGTGCAGACGGTGTCATCATTGCAACACCAGAGCACAACCATACGATTACACCAGCCCTCAAGAGCACCTTGGAATGGTTGTCCTTCAAGCTCCACCCACTGACAGATAAGCCTGTCATGATTGTCGGTGCTTCTTACTATGACCAAGGAACATCCCGTGCCCAGGTCCATCTCCGTAAGATTTTAGATGCTCCAGGTGTCAATGCCTATACCCTTCCAGGAAATGAATTCCTACTTGGCAAGGCAAAAGAGGCATTTGATGAGAAAGGAAATATCATCAATGAGGGGACAGTGAAATTCCTAGAAAGCTGTCTCGATAACTTTATCAAATATGTAGGAGTAGTATCTCAGTTGAAAAAACCAAAACCAATTGAACCAGAAGATCTTTACTGCGGTAAGCCAATTGCAACGACTGTTCAGGGCATTGACCCAGATGATCCAAACTGGTTGGAGAAGGCTGCTGCCCAGGTTGGAGCTGTTGAAGGAGACACCTATGTCAAATTGGACAATGGTCTACTGACGGTTAATCAGCTCAATCAATTCCTCAAGGCCATGCCTTTTGAATTGACTTTCACAGACGATAACAACCAGTTCCTCTACTATAATGCCGCTCACCAAGATCCTGAAGCCATGCTTGGAAAACGTCTGCCAGAGCATGTCGGTGGTCGTTTGGCAACCCTACACGGTACCCTGCCACCAGCTCGCATGAAGAACGTGGAGTGGGTTGTTGGAACGCTCCGTAACGGTAACCAAGAATATGTTCGGACCATTGTTCCAGGTACACCGCCAGAAGTTATCAATACCCACAACTATCAGGCTATGTACTATCCGGATGGCTCCTTTGCAGGTATCAACGAGATTATCTTCAACTTCAGGCCATGGTTGGATTGGTACCTCAATGAAACTGGTCAACAGTTGGTTGGTGGTAAGGCTATGCCAGCTGCTGGTCACGGTCATGCAGCTGCCCATATCGATGCGACATCCGGTGCATCGGATGCAGGTGCTGCTCCAGCTGCTTCCGATGTGGATGCAAGCTCTGGTGCATCAGAAGCCTATTAGATTTGTAATGAAAGGTGCCATCAGGGCACTTTTCCTTTCTTATTTTATTAGAAAGAGGAGATTATGACAGTTTTTAAGGAAAAAATCGGTGCGGCTTGTGCCAAAAAAGAGGCTCTCTTTGATGAGAGTTTGGGTCGGTATGCCCTGCGTTCTATGTTTGCTGGGGCCTATCTGACCATGTCAACGGCTGTGGGAATTATCGGTGCGGATGTCATTTCTAGCCAATTTCCGGCCCTGGCTCGCTTTGTCTTTACCTTTATCTTTGCTATCGGTTTGATTTTTGTCTTGATTTTCAATGGCGAATTAGCGACATCCAATATGATGTATCTAACAGTAGGAGGTTACTACAAGCGAATTTCCTGGAAGAAGGTCTGCACGATATTGCTTTATTGTACCTTCTTTAACTTGATTGGTGCTATTGTCTTGGCCTATCTATTCAATCAATCTTTTTCCTTCCAGCAACTGACAGATAAGAGTTTTGTAATCAATGCGGTCCAGCTCAAGTTGGCCAAGACAGATTGGATGAACTTCATCGAGGGCATTACTGCCAATATGTTTGTCAATATGGCTATTATGGGATATATGCTCCTGAAGGAGGAATCTGCAAAGTTCTTTGTGGCCCTATCTGCCATTTTCATGTTTGTTTTCCTCATCAATGAGCACTTGATTGCCAACTTTGCTTCTTTTTCGCTGGCTGGATTTAGCCCTGTTGACAACATCAAAGGTTTTGATTTGGTCAATATTCTTCGCCAGTGGACCGTAGTTTTCTTTGGCAACTGGATAGGTGGAGGTCTCTTTATCGGGATTGCCTATGCTTGGCTCAATGAGACCAAAACAGTGCATAGGGAAGGTTAGAAAACAAGCTCTCAGACCCCAGACCGATTTTTTCAAATAGGTCTTGAAAAATACTCTAAAATGCCTATAATGTATTTACATTAAGGTATTTTTTAGTCTACTCTGCTATTCTACTGGGAAAAGGAGGATATTCTATGTTTATTTTTGCCTTTCCTGGTACGGGAAAATCGACCCTTGCGAAACAGTCGTCAGCCATCGTAGACTTAGAGATGTCTGATATCAAATATGACAATTCGAGCGTTAGCCATTTGACCAAAGAAGAGAGGAAGTCTGTGCCGCGACCTATTAAGGACAAGGGCTACCGTCAGACTTATATTGATAGGGCCTATGCCCTGGAGCGTGAGGGCAAGACGGTTCTCGTAGCTATGAATTTTCTGGTCAGGATGCTGGCGGTCATGCTGGTTCGAGGCTGTGTCCCCTTCCATATTTACATTCCTCACTTTTCCTTGAAAGAAGAATACAGGAAGCGCTATATTCAAAGAGGAAACAATTCTCGCTTTATTTTTGAGGTGATGTTTATTTGGTATTTAGTGTTGCTCCCTTTTTATCTACTATCCATATGCCTGCCAAAATGTATCACTGTCTTGGGAGAGGGTGAGACATTGTCAGACAAGATATTCGCTAAAAATCATCGGAAATCCAATCAAAAAGCAGGTCTAGCGCAAACCATTTCATGAAAATGAATGAAAATTCACAAATCCCTTGAAAAAAATATGATAAAGCGTTATCATATTATGGTACACGAATGGAGGAAAAAGATGACACATATTACATTTGACTATTCAAAAGTCTTGGGCCAATTTGTTGGTGCACAAGAAGTTGATTATATGCAACCACAAGTTACCCTAGCTGACCAAATGCTTCGTCAAGGAACAGGTCCTGGTAGCGACTTTATCGGCTGGTTGGATTTACCAGAAAACTATGACAAAGAAGAATTTGCTCGTATCAAGGAAGCGGCTGCTAAAATCCAAAATGAAAGTGAAGTTTTGGTAGTTATCGGTATCGGTGGTTCTTACCTTGGTGCTAAAGCAGCTATTGATTTCTTAAGCAATGCCTTTGTAAACTTGCAAACTCGCGAAGAGCGTAAAGCTCCACAAATCCTTTACGCAGGAAACTCTATCTCATCAAGCTACCTTGCTGATTTAGTGGACTATGTTGCTGATAAAGATTTCTCAGTCAATGTGATTTCAAAATCAGGGACAACAACTGAGCCTGCCATTGCTTTCCGCGTCTTCAAAGAATTGCTGGTGAAGAAATACGGTCAAGAAGAAGCCAACAAGCGTATCTATGCGACAACAGATAAGGCAAAAGGTGCTGTTAAGGTTGAAGCGGATGCCAATGGTTGGGAAACCTTCGTTGTGCCAGATGATGTCGGTGGCCGTTTTTCAGTCTTGACTGCAGTTGGTCTTTTGCCAATCGCAGCAGCTGGTGCAGACATTGATGCCCTTATGGAAGGCGCAAACGCTGCTCGTAAGACTTACACATCAGATAAGATTGCTGAGAATGAAGCTTACCAATATGCAGCTGTTCGTAATATCCTTTACAGAAAAGGCTATGTGACAGAAATCCTGGCAAACTACGAGCCATCACTTCAATACTTCAGCGAGTGGTGGAAACAGTTGGCGGGTGAGTCAGAAGGTAAGGACCAAAAAGGGATCAACCCAACATCTGCTAACTTCTCAACGGACTTGCACTCTCTTGGACAATTTATCCAAGAAGGAAACCGCAACATCTTTGAAACAGTTGTTCGTGTTGACAAACCTAGAAAAAATATCTTGATTCCTGAAATGGCAGAGGACCTTGACGGTCTGGGCTACTTGCAAGGAAAAGACGTTGACTTTGTAAACAAAAAAGCAACGGACGGTGTGCTTCTTGCTCACACAGATGGTGGCGTACCAAACATGTTTGTGACTCTTCCACAACAAGATGAGTTTACACTTGGTTATACCTTCTACTTCTTCGAGTTGGCGATTGCGATCTCTGGTTACCTCAATGCCATCAACCCATTTGACCAACCAGGTGTAGAAGCCTACAAGAAAAACATGTTTGCTCTTCTTGGCAAGCCAGGCTTTGAAGAACTGGGTGCAGAATTGAACGCACGTTTGTAATAGAATGAAACTGATCGGAAACGGTCGGTTTTTCTTATGCCTCAAATTATGGTACAATGGTTTTACAAGGAGATAGGTCTATGAAACCAGAGTATTTTGTAGTCGGGGATGTTCATGGTAAGTATCAACTCTTGGTTGATTTGTTGCAGAAGTGGAATCCTGAGC
The DNA here is from genome assembly GCF_040836615.1 of Streptococcus nasisuis. Classification (NCBI taxonomy): domain Bacteria; kingdom Bacillati; phylum Bacillota; class Bacilli; order Lactobacillales; family Streptococcaceae; genus Streptococcus; species Streptococcus nasisuis. The sequence continues at coordinate 204,391 of NZ_CP162268.1, forward strand.
GTCAGCAATTGATTTTTTTAGGGGATTTGATTGACAGGGGTGAGGACTCCAAGGCTTGTTTGGAATTGGTCATGGATTTGGTGCAGAATCAGGGAGCCATTTGCCTGACAGGCAATCATGAGCGGATGTTCCTGGCCTGGTTGCGGGACCCTCAAGACCGCTATGACCATTATCAGAGAAATGGTGGTGATACGACCATCAATTCATTGATGGGGCGTTCCTTGGATGCGTCGGTGGATGGTATGGTGGATGCCCATCAGGTTTCGGAGCAATATGGGGAATTGATTGACTTTCTCAAATCTTGTCCCTACTACCTAGAAACGGAGCTCTATATCTTTGTTCACGCGGGGGTTGATCTGACCTTGGATGATTGGCGGGAAACCAGTGAGCATGACATGGTTTGGTTGCGATCCAAGTTCCACGAGGCAGCTAATGAAACTGGCAAGTGGATTATTTTCGGCCATACACCAGTCTATAATTTGTTTGGAACTAAGACGCGGATCAGTCAGATTTGGGACAGTGGTGATGGAAAAATTGGCATGGATGGCGGTGCTGTCTATGGCGGTGTCCTCCATGGACTGGTCTGCAATCAAGACGGGCCAATCGAAGACTATGTGGTGGGTCACACCCGATTCCAGTTGCAGATAGAAGATTAGTTTTTATCAGCTCCACCGTGAAACAGGGGAGAACAAGATTTTGTAAATAGACATATTAAAAAAGGCGATTGTGGTCGCCTTTTTGTGTATGTACGACGGGCATGTCGTACATCTGAGGTGAAAGTCCTCCGTGGACACCCGCTACCGGTGAACCCCAAAGCGACTCCCAAGCCTGACTATCGTGAGGTAGCGGGGAGAGGAAGGGATAGCGAAATCGTGGCTCTACGAACAGAAACGTGATAACAAGGCGTATATAGGGGATGAGGGGGCATACAACTCTAAAGTCCAAAAAGGTAGTCGTAACCTATAGACGTAAATCACGAGAGTAAACGAGGAAAGATGTACGACTTATCCCGTGAGGTCTCATGAGCGTCAAAGACGTAGTAACAACGAATCATGAGAAGTCAGCCGAGGCCATAGTAGCGATGAAACTTCTGTAATAGAGGTGGAGCGAAGGGCTGAACAATTAACCGAAGTATACCTACTTCACTTGTGTCTGTAAAACTAGCGGTCTGATAGAACTGGGTGCGGTCACGTATTGACTAGAGGAAAGTTCACCAATATAAGACGTCCCTCAGACACCGAAACAAGAAAGGAATACGCACATGTCACAGTTACTAGATAATATCCTATCTCGGTCCAATATGCTTGAAGCCTACAATCAAGTTAGAGCCAATAAAGGTTCAGCAGGAATTGACGGCGTAACTATTGACGAAATAGATGACTATCTCCGCAAACACTGGCGTTCAACTAAAGAACTCATAAAGCAGAGGAAGTACAAACCTCAGCCAGTCTTACGAGTTGAAATTCCCAAACCTAACGGCGGAGACCGTCAGTTAGGTATCCCAACGGTCATGGATAGAATGATACAACAAGCTATTGTCCAAGTCATTAGTCCTATTTGTGAGCCCTATTTCTCTGAGAGGAGTTACGGATTCAGACCCAATCGGTCATGCGAACAAGCTATTATCCAGTTATTAGAATACCTTAATGACGGTTATGAGTGGATAGTAGACATAGACCTGGAGAAGTTCTTTGATACCGTTCCTCAAGATAGACTGATGTCGCTTGTTCATAACATTATCCAAGATGGAGATACAGAATCTTTAATTCGTAAGTACCTTCATTCCGGTGTAGTCATCAACGGACAACGGTATAAAACACTAGTTGGAACTCCACAGGGAGGAAACCTATCACCGCTCCTGTCCAATATCATGCTTAATGAGCTAGATAAAGAGTTGGAAAATCGTGGACTTCGCTTCGTTCGCTACGCAGATGACTGCGTCATCACAGTTGGTAGTGAGGCGGCGGCTAAACGTGTGATGCATTCAATTAGTCGTTATATTGAAAAACGATTAGGTTTGAAAGTCAACATGACCAAGACCAAGATTGTGAGACCGAGCAAATTAAAGTACCTAGGATTTGGGTTCTGGAAATCATCTGAGGGCTGGAAAAGTCGTCCGCATCAGGATAGCGTACAGAGTTTCAAGAGAAAACTCAAGAAACTAACGGCCCGTAAGTGGAGTATTGACTTAGACAGCCGAATTGAGCGACTAAACTGGGTCATCCGAGGTTGGATAAACTACTTTTCTATGACGAACATGAAATCAGTCATGGAAAGCATTGATGAACGACTAAGAACTCGAATAAGAGTTATTATCTGGAAACAATGGAAGAAGAAATCTAGGCGATTATGGGGACTTCTCAAATTAGGAGTACCGAAGTGGATAGCGGATAAAGTATCTGGCTGGGGAGACCATTATCAATTAGTGGCTCAGAGGTCTGTACTGAAACGTGCCATATCAAAACCAGTCCTCGCTAAACGTGGACTGGTTTCTTGCCTAGATTATTATCTAAAACGACATGCGTTAAAAGTTAGTTGAACCGCCGTGTGCCGAACGGCACGCACGGTGGTGTGAGAGGGACTAGAAATTAGTCCCTACTCGATTCAGATAAAATTGTCTAAAAAGTCTGAGTGGTCACGAGAGTTGTTTGCAGAAGGTACTATGCCTTCAACCGAAAAGTCTGCGGAGCTTTTTTCAATAAAATCCAGTAACCGATACTGACATAGGCAATCATGGCTAGCGAAATGAGTAGGATGTACAAGTGACTGCCTAAATCCAGCTTGATATTGAGGTAGGCCACCCAGTAGAGGGCTCCACTGAGAAATTTATAGACAGGATTGACCACTTCCATGTCCTTGGTAAAGGGCTGGAGGATATAGTAGATAAAAAGGTCGTGGAAGGAAAAGAGGGCTGTTAGACTCAACAAAAGCAGAGCAGTTAGGAGATAGCTTTCAATAGGTAGCTGCGCTCTAGTAAAGATGATGAGGGCCAATAATAGAGATCCTGAGAATGCAGCATTTAATTTTACAGTTTGCAGAAAACGATAATGAAAGCCTGCAATAATGGTTTTTGCTTCGCGGTAAAATGGATAGTGGAGCATGGAAATATCGCAATTAACAAAGACCATCTGTGCGACAGCTTTACCCATGGAGGCGATATATATAACCATGAACGCAAAAGGCAGCCCCTCGATATAGTTGGTATTGCTTATATGAATGTCATCTTTTGAAAACCAACGAATTCCTTCAATAAAAAGGACAATAGCCAAAAGACAACCCAAGCGAAAATGCAGTTTTTTCGTAAGGATGGAGCGGTAGCGGTCAAATAGCAGAGCGTTTAGGTAGGTCATGCCTGATAGATGGGACAGGTCTTTTCCTTTTTCTGTACTCAGCTTAGCCTGCATCTGTAAACCTTGTCGGGTGTACTCGTTCCCTTTGGTCATCTCCAAAATTTTCTTATCCATCTGCAAGGACTGGTCCATGCAATACTGGAGGTAGTCTATATTATTGGTTTGTTGTTTTAAATAGTAATAGCTTAACCAGGTTAGCAAGGGTTGGATGATTAGGATAGGTACTAGCATTCTTAGTGAAAAGGTATTGCGGAATATAGTAACCAAAACATATAAAGCAAAAACAAATGTGAGCCACAGCCAAGAATGCCAAGAATTGCGACGGGTTAATATATGATGTTCAAAGAACCAACGATTGAGAGCATGACCAGATAGATGGCCTGCTATTACTGTCATCAGACCAATTGGAAAGACAAGCCATTGATTAGTCATTAGGCAAAAAATAACTAGGGTAGGAAGGTAATAAATGGTAGTCAGAATGGGTTCGATAAAGAGTTGGCTTTGCAAAAAGTTAGATTGTGATAGACCAAAGTTCTGCAAAAATTCTCTATCTGATTTAGAGATAACTGGGTCTAAGCCCTTGCTAAAACGATTAGCCAGCCCAATAAACAAAATCCAGGAAATAAAGCCAAGGAGCCAAGTATTTGGGAGAACCTTCCAAAAAGTCGGTTCTCCGGTAGCTAGGATATTCATCCAGAAAGAAGCATGATAGAAATGAAAGAGCAACCAGAAACCCTTGACCAGAAAGCGACTGGGGATGGAGAGGATGTGCAGGATCAAAAAGAGACCAGACTTAAAACTATAAGACTTGAAAATACTCTCTGGAATCTTCTTGCCCACAAGTGGCAGTTTTCGCAGATAGTAGAAAAATCCGTTGACGGTCCGATAGAGGTTGTACTTTTCCTGATACCAAAAATAACGTAGAATGGTTTTCATAAGCCCCTCCTAGTCTGCTGTCAAGAGGGCAACCACTTCCTGTTCAAAATCAGGATCGTGGAGCTTGTCACTCGGAACAGCCTGCAATTCTTGGTGATGGAGCAACACAATCTCGTCACAGAGATCCTGAGCCAGCTGTAGAATATGGGTGGAAAAGATAATAACGGAATCCTTTTTAGCCTCCCGAATCAGCTGTTTGAACTCGTGGGCAGCCACAGGGTCAAAGGAAGTCAGTGGCTCATCCAAGAGAAGAACAGGAGGCTGAACAATCAAAGACAGGAGTAACTGAACCTTGTTCTGCATACCGTGGGAAAAATCCTTGAGCAGGCGATGTTGGTCTTCTTCTCCGATACCGACTAAGTTCAGCCATTCTTCTGGACTGCGAGGAGATTTGAGCTTATCCTTGTGAATATCCATATAGAAACGGACAAACTCATAGGCTGTCATAAAGGCAGGAAGTTGTGGGTAGGTTTGGGTAAATCCGATGTCCGTGTTGTCGTAGTCAAATAGTTCCTCGTCCTTCACAAACTGAATTGAGCCACTATCCAAGGTCAGGTTGCGAGCAATGCAGTTGAACAAGGTCGTCTTACCAGCCCCATTTCGCCCTAGCAAGCCGTAGATCTTGCCTTGTTCGAAGGTAAAGGAAGTATCTTCCAAAATGATTTTATGGTCAAATTTTTTAGAAATAGAAGACAGTTTCAGTTGCATAGCCAATCTCCTTTTGTTATATTGTTATGATTTTATCATACAATAAAAAACAAAAAAATTCAAGCATGTTTTTGCTTGAATTTAGAAAGAGGATAGGGGTTGTTTTTGCTGGCCCAGTTCATCAAAGTTACTATCCTTTAGCCAGTTTTCAAGGGCATGCTTGCGGTCAGGCCATGCATGGTCTAATAGAGAAAACCAGGCGGTATCCCGATTGCGTTCCTTGTAGACTAGAGCCTGACGGAAGGTGCCTTCGTAGGTAAATCCCAGGCGTTTGGCAGCAGCTTGACTGGCTTGGTTGAGCGAGTCGCATTTCCATTCGTAGCGTCGATAGCTCAGTTCTTCAAACACATAGTTCATGAGAAGATAGTGGGCTTCTGTCGCTTGTCGGGTTCGTTGCAGTTGCGGAGAAAAGATGACCCAGCCCACTTCAATTGTACGATGGTTGGAATCTATTCGCATGAGTGCAAAGGTTCCGACTGCTTGATTGGTTGCTTGGTCAATGATGGCAAAATAATAGGGATCGGTCGAGTCCAAAAGAGTTTGGAAATAGTCCTGAAATGTCGCTCTGTTCTCAAAGGGTTCAAGAGCTAAGTAGGTCCAATCGGCTTTTTTAGCACTCGGTCCATAAAACTGATAGAGATCATCTGCATGGTGCAGGCTCAGTTTTTCTAAGCGGACTGTTTTTCCTTGAAGAATATCCAGCCTTGGCCGCTCACCGCTGCTATAATGCGGTAAGGGCATACCAATTTCTTGACCGAATGAATTGATAGGCATGGTTCCCTCCTAATAATGCAAGCTTCCAGCCACCCAGCCAGTTGCCAGACAGTAGGTGATGTTAAAGCCGCCTGTGTGGGCGTTGATGTCCAAGACCTCACCAGCGAAGTGGAGGCCTGGGACTTTCTTGCTTTCCAGGGTTTTGGGATTGATTTCTTTCAGATCAACGCCACCCTTAGTCACAAAGGACTTGGCTAGGGACATCTTGCCTGTAATCTTGATAGGGAGGGCTTTGAGGAGAGTGACCAGGTCAGTTAGGTCTTTCTGGGAAACTTGTTTGACCCTGCTATCATAGTTTTCAGCGAAAAAATCTGCTAGGCGGTCTGGCAGGAGCTCTCGGAGGGCGTTCTTGACGGATTTTTCCCTGTTCTTTTCTAAATGCTCAAACAAGTCCTGTTCAGAATGGGTCGGCAGAGCATCGAGAAATGCTGTTTCGCCGCCTTTGACAAAACTAGACAGACGAAGAGCAGCGGGACCCGACAGGCCAAAGTGAGTAAAGAGCAGGTCGTGGGTGATGACGTGCTTGCCGTAGGTCAGGGTGACGTCGTCTAGGGAAATGCCTTGAAGCTTCTTGTGGGGGAAGTCGGTCAGGACAGGGCTTTCTGCGGCTTCGATCTCTGTAACTTCCAGCTTGAAGTGGCGGGCAATGTCGTGACCAAATCCAGTCGAGCCAGTGGAAGGATAGGTCTTGCCGCCGGTGGTAACAATCAGCTGAGGAGCGGAAAAGATTTCCTCGCTGGTCTTGACATGGAAGAGGTCGTCCATCTTGCGAACGGACACCACCTCAGTTCCTGTGCGGATATCCACGCCGTTTTCCAACATCTTCATCTCCAAGCACTTGATAACGGTCTGGGAGCGATCGGTGGTCGGAAAGACACGGCCGTGGTCCTCGACCTTGAGCTTGACCCCGTTTTCCTGAAAGAAATTCATGATGTCGTGGTTGTCAAACTGGGAGAAGACGCTGTAAAGAAAGCGGCCGTTTCCTGGAATGCCAGTCAGCAGGTCTTCCAGTGTGCCGTTATTGGTCACATTGCAACGTCCGCCACCTGTTCCTGAGAGTTTCTTGCCCAAACGCTTGTTTTTTTCAAGGAGCAGGGTCTTCTTGCCGTAAAAGCTGGAAGAAATAGCGGCCATCATGCCAGCTGGCCCCGCTCCGATAATAATGGTATCTACTGTATTCATGCCTTTATTGTATCATAAATTTAGGAAAGTTTTTCAAAATGAGGGCTTGTCCTTGACTTTACTCTCCGTTCCTGTTAGAGTAGGGAAGTGAATTAGTTTTTGAGTTCTGTTTGTGTTTCACCTGCTTTACCCTTTCTAGTTTTACAAATCTAGAGAAAGGAAGTAGTGACATGGCACAAGGAACAGTAAAATGGTTCAACGCTGAGAAGGGCTTCGGCTTCATCGCTCAGGAAAACGGACCAGATGTATTTGCTCACTTTTCAGAAATCCAAACCAATGGTTTCAAATCATTGGATGAAGGTCAAAAAGTGACTTTTGATGTGACAGAAGGTCAACGTGGCCCTCAAGCGAGCAATATCGTGAAATTGTAAAATAAAAACCTTCCAAATGGAAGGTTTTTTGTATGTACGACGGGCATGTCGTACATCTGAGGTGAAAGTCCTCCGTGGACACCCGCTACCGGTGAACCCCAAAGCGACTCCCAAGCCTGACTATCGTGAGGTAGCGGGGAGAGGAAGGGATAGCGAAATCGTGGCTCTACGAACAGAAACGTGATAACAAGGCGTATATAGGGGATGAGGGGGCATACAACTCTAAAGTCCAAAAAGGTAGTCGTAACCTATAGACGTAAATCACGAGAGTAAACGAGGAAAGATGTACGACTTATCCCGTGAGGTCTCATGAGCGTCAAAGACGTAGTAACAACGAATCATGAGAAGTCAGCCGAGGCCATAGTAGCGATGAAACTTCTGTAATAGAGGTGGAGCGAAGGGCTGAACAATTAACCGAAGTATACCTACTTCACTTGTGTCTGTAAAACTAGCGGTCTGATAGAACTGGGTGCGGTCACGTATTGACTAGAGGAAAGTTCACCAATATAAGACGTCCCTCAGACACCGAAACAAGAAAGGAATACGCACATGTCACAGTTACTAGATAATATCCTATCTCGGTCCAATATGCTTGAAGCCTACAATCAAGTTAGAGCCAATAAAGGTTCAGCAGGAATTGACGGCGTAACTATTGACGAAATAGATGACTATCTCCGCAAACACTGGCGTTCAACTAAAGAACTCATAAAGCAGAGGAAGTACAAACCTCAGCCAGTCTTACGAGTTGAAATTCCCAAACCTAACGGCGGAGACCGTCAGTTAGGTATCCCAACGGTCATGGATAGAATGATACAACAAGCTATTGTCCAAGTCATTAGTCCTATTTGTGAACCCTATTTCTCTGAGAGGAGTTACGGATTCAGACCCAATCGGTCATGCGAACAAGCTATTATCCAGTTATTAGAATACCTTAATGACGGTTATGAGTGGATAGTAGACATAGACCTGGAGAAGTTCTTTGATACCGTTCCTCAAGATAGACTGATGTCGCTTGTTCATAACATTATCCAAGATGGAGATACAGAATCTTTAATTCGTAAGTACCTTCATTCAGGTGTAGTCATCAACGGACAACGGTATAAAACACTAGTTGGAACTCCACAAGGAGGAAACCTATCACCGCTCCTGTCCAATATCATGCTTAATGAGCTAGATAAAGAGTTGGAAAATCGTGGACTTCGCTTCGTTCGCTACGCAGATGACTGCGTCATCACAGTCGGTAGTGATGCGGCGGCTAAACGTGTGATGCATTCAATTTGTCGTTATATTGAAAAACGATTAGGTTTGAAAGTCAACATGACCAAGACCAAGATTGTGAGACCGAGCAAATTAAAGTACCTAGGATTTGGGTTCTGGAAATCATCTGAGGGCTGGAAAAGTCGTCCGCATCAGGATAGCGTACAGAGTTTCAAGAGAAAACTCAAGAAACTAACGGCCCGTAAGTGGAGTATTGACTTAGACAGCCGAATTGAGCGACTAAACTGGGTCATCCGAGGTTGGATAAACTACTTTTCTATGACGAACATGAAATCAGTCATGGAAAGCATTGATGAACGACTAAGAACTCGAATAAGAGTTATTATCTGGAAACAATGGAAGAAGAAATCTAGGCGATTATGGGGACTTCTCAAATTAGGAGTACCGAAGTGGATAGCGGATAAAGTATCTGGCTGGGGAGACCATTATCAATTAGTGGCTCAGAGGTCTGTACTGAAACGTGCCATATCAAAACCAGTCCTCGCTAAACGTGGACTGGTTTCTTGCCTAGATTATTATCTAAAACGACATGCGTTAAAAGTTAGTTGAACCGCCGTGTGCCGAACGGCACGCACGGTGGTGTGAGAGGGACTAGAAATTAGTCCCTACTCGATGCCTGTCTAGGGAAATTTGACAGCAACCCCCTCTTGTGGTAATATTTTAATGATACAGTCAGTAGAAAAAATCAAGTATTTGAGGATAATATGGGAATTGAAAAAACAGTCAGCGAATTGGCTGAGATTTTAGGTGTCAGCCGTCAGGCTATGAATAACCGGGTAAAATCACTTCCAGATGAGTTTGTTGAGAAGAATGATAAGGGCGTGACGGTGGTCAATCGTCAGGGTCTGGTCAAGCTGGAAGAGATTTACAAGACCACGATTTTTGAAGATGAGCCAGTCAGCGACGAGGTTCTTCACCGTGAAATGATTGAGATTGTCATCGATGGAAAAAATGAAGAAATCGAGCGCTTGTATGCCCAACTCAAGGTTAAGGACCAACAATTGGCTGAGAAAGATGAGCAGTTGCGGGTCAAGGATATCCAGATTGCGGAGAAGGATAAGCAGCTGGACCAACAGCAGCAGTTGACAGCCAAGGCTATGGCGGACAAGGAAGTTCTCAAGTTAGAATTAGACGAGGTTAAGGCCCAGGCGGAAGAGGTAAAACCGAAAGGTTTCTTTGCTAGATTATTTGGCAAATAGAGGAATCCTATTTTAGGAAATGTTCGGGAGTGACAAGTTGTCGCTCTCTTTTTTGCGACATAAAGGAGTGATTGTGGTAAGCTAGAAACAGATAATTTTCTGAAAATTTCGGAAACTATTCTAGAGGAGGTTGCTTTATGTCCTATTTTCAAAATTTTATGAAGGCCAATAAGGCCTATGTTGACTTGCATGGAACCCAGCATTTGCCCTTGCGTCCTAAGACCAAGGTGGCCATTGTGACCTGTATGGATTCGCGCCTGCACGTTGCCCAGGCCTTGGGGCTGGCTCTAGGGGATGCCCATATCTTGCGGAATGCTGGCGGACGTGTCACTGAGGACATGATTCGGTCTTTAGTCATTTCCCAGCAACAAATGGGAACGCGGGAGATTGTGGTTCTCCACCACACGGACTGCGGTGCGCAGACCTTTACCAATGAGGCTTTTGCGGAGCATATCCACAGGGAGCTGGGTGTGGACGTTGCTGGGCAGGATTTCTTGCCATTTACAGATGTGGAAGAGAGTGTTCGTGAGGATATGGAGCTACTGCGGAAATCACCGCTCATTCCTGAGGATGTGGTCATTTCAGGTGCTGTCTATGATGTGGATACGGGTCGGATGACAGAGGTTAGCTAAGAACCTGTATTCACAGCTCACCATCTTTAGCTAAGGCTAGTTTTCTGCTACTCAGTATTCGTTTTTCTCGAAATACAGTCAGTATTCCAGCAATAAACGGTCTTGATTAGCAAAAAACTATCTCTTATCTACATGTACCTTACTTATGAATACAGGCTCTAAGAGCAGAGTTGTGAAGTCGGATTATTTCCGGCTTTTTTTGTAAAAATGCTTGACAGTCATTCGGAGTTGATGTAGAATTGTTTTATAAAAATAATACAAAGGAACAAAGGAGTCCTCTCATGTCTGATAATCGTATGAAATACACAATTGATAGCAATATGCAGTTTCCACTGGTTGAAATTGCCCTCGAGGCAGGGGAGTCGGCCTACATCCAGCAGGGATCTATGATTTATCACACTTCTAGTGTGACCCTCAATACAAAGCTCAATGCGCGTGGTGGCTCAGGTTTTGGCAAGTTGCTGGGAGCTATCGGTTGCTCCATGGTGTCGGGTGAGTCTATGTTTATCACCCAGGCTGTATCTAATAGCTATGATGGGAAAATCGCCCTGGCGCCGTCCACACCTGGTCAGGTTATTGCTCTAGAGCTGGGTGCCAAACAATACCGCCTCAATGATGGAGCTTTCTTGGCTTTGGACGGCTCTGCCCAGTACAAAATGGAACGCCAGTCGGTTGGTCGCGCCTTCTTCGGTGGGCAAGGTGGTCTCTTTGTCATGACGACAGAAGGTCAGGGAACGCTCTTGGCCAACGCCTTTGGCTCTATCAAGAAAATCGATCTACAGGGTGATAGCATCACGATCGATAATGCCCATGTGGTGGCTTGGAGCCGGGAACTTAACTACGATATTCACATGGAAAATGGTTTTCTCCAGTCTATCGGGACAGGCGAGGGAATTGTCAATACCTTCTCGGGCTACGGTGAAATCTATGTACAAAGCCTTAATATCGAGACCTTTGCCAAGGTCATCGGTAGTCATTTGACTGTTTCGGGTGGCGACGGAGGTGGCGGTTCCACAACACTTTTAGATGCGATATTTTAACCAGTCGACCAGCTTTGGCTGGTTTTTATCTGCACATTTTTACCACTTACTTGTAAAATCTAACCACTTACCCAAAAGGGCTTGTAATGGTTTTCAAACTTGATATAATAGTATCAAGAAAGGAGGTCCTATGAAGATTAAGATTGAACTAGACGATAGTCTGGACCAGCTGGAAGTTATTATCCGAGCCAATCAACTCGGTCCCGGAATCGAGCGTATCCAGCAGGCCTTGAGCCAACTTCAACGACCGTCCTTGATTTTTTACAAGGGGTCTAGCGAGTATTTTTTGAAACTGGAAGATCTGCTCTTTTTCGAGACGGACGGCAGCAAAATCTATGCCCATACCCGCGATGATGCCTATGAAATGAAGCTCAAACTTTACGAGCTTCAGGATTGTCTGCCAGCCTATTTCTGTCGGGTGTCCAAGTCTACGATTGCCAATGCCAAGGCAGTTTATTCACTGGAAAAATCCTTTTCGGGAACCAGCCGTATCCGCTTTTTCCAGACCCACAAGGAAGTCCACGTGTCTCGGCATTATTACCATTTACTAAAAGAAACGTTGCAAGAAGTGAGGTAAATCATGAAACAAAAATTGATTGGAACGGGCTTTATCGCCCTAGCTGGGTTGGTCCTTTTTCAAGACTATCTGCCGGCTATCAAAATTCCCCTCTGGGTCATTCTCTCTGGACTGGGCTTGGTTTACAGCCTTGTCCACAGCCTCTTTAAAAAACAGTGGACACCCAGCTTTATCTGGGCAACCCTGCTCTTTGTCCTGGTCAATTATCAGTTTAAGCTCATCCATCTCAAGCTAAGCATGATTCTCTTAGCGGCAGGCTTGGCCTATATCGGTGCAACCTTCCTTTTCCGGAAAAATAAGACCAGAAAGTTTGTCCATTTTGACAAGTCCAAATCCGTCTGGCAAGACGACAGTCAAGCACCCATTGAGCAGGAAATACAAGAACAATTTGAAGCTCAGGACCAACCGGTCATCAAGCAAGCGTCGGGTATCAAGGACGGTAAGTCAACGGCCTTTAGTACCACGACCCGCTACATCCAAGACCAAGCCTTTGTCCAAGACAGCCTAGAAATTGCCTTTGGAACAGCCAGCATCTATTTTGATCATGCGGTCATGCTTGGCCAGGAGGCAACCTTCCATGTGGATGCTGCCTTCTCCACAGTTGACCTCTATCTGCCAGCCAACTGGCGAGCAGAAGTGGATGTGGACGGCATGTTGACGACGGTCAATCAGTATCCTAGACCAGATGGCGACAAGCTCCTCCATATCAAGGGTGATGCAGCTTTCTCCACTATCACTATCTACTCCGTATAAAAAGTCTTTCAAGCTTTTTATCAGACAAAATTTCCAGAATTTTCAAAAAATATTTTTTTCAACGAAAGAAAGGAAATACGCATGAAAAAGATTTTGAAAAACCATCTCTATCTCTGGATTCTCACGTCGGACATGCTGTCCAATTTCGGTGACATTGTCTACTACCTGGCTCTGATGAATTATGTGCTGCAGGTTCCTAACCACAGGCTGGCCTTGGCCATTGTCACCTTCTCCGAAATTTTTCCGAGCTTTATGGGCTTGATCACAGGCTATTTGGCGGACCGGACGGTCAACAAGCTCAAGGGTATCAAGCTGACCCTCATCATTCGGGTCGCCCTCTACCTCATTCTCGGTGTCTGCATGGGCTTTGACCCAGCCTTATGGATTGTCGTCGTGTCAGCCAGCTTCAACCTCTTTTCTGATTTTTCAGGCTTTTACGAAAATGGCCTATTCACACCGCTGGGGCTCCGCTATGCACCCAAGGAGGACCGTGAGCAGTATTCGGCCTTCCGTATGACCGTGACCAGCACCCTTAACATCGCCTTTCAGGGCCTGTCAGCCATCCTGGTCGGTCTCCTCAGCTACCAGCAGCTAGCCTTCCTCAACGCTGGCACCTTTTTAGCCTCACTCCTCATTATGCAGGCTATGACACCCGCATTTCATAAGCTCCTCAAGGAGCAGCCTTTGAAAATAGCAGAGCAGTCCAGCTCGTCTGAGGGCAAGGGACCAGGTCTCCTGGCTGCAACCAAGCAGGCGATTATCGAGCTCCGCAAGGTACCAGAGTTTCGGATGATTCTGGTGACCAGCCCCCTTATCAATGCCTTTTCAGCAGTCCTGACCACCATTTTAGTCCTGCAAATCAGCGAAAGTCCGTCCTTAGCTATCCAAAATTCCGAAACAACATTGGCTCTTTTTATTACCGCTTTTTTTATCGGAAATATACTGGGATCTAGTCTGGTCTTTACGCTATTTAAAAATGTTAGCATGGTCCATCTGGAAACGGTCAGTGTCCTGGCCATAGCAGGTGTCTATCTAGGCCTTTATCTTCATCAGCTGCCCATTGCCTTGTTTGCTCTCTTTTTAGCAGGGATAGGAACAGGCGGCAGCAGTCCTAAGTTTAATGCCAAGTTTATTACGGTTCTGCCAGAGGAGCAGCTAGCGACCATTGGTGGTGGGGTCTCCACCTATTTCATGTGTGGAAATGCTGTCACTCGCCTGCTGGTATCAGGTCTGGTCTTGGTTTTATCTGCTGACCAACTCAGTCTGACCTTCCTTCTAGCTAGTGGTTTGCTCTTACTTTATACCCTTAGTTGGCTTTTATCAAATAAGCCCCTTCAAAATCAGTCTGCCTAGGCTGATTTTTTCTGGTGAAATGGGCTTTCTGTGGTATAATGGTGTTGATTGAAACTTTACAGGAGAGAAACATGACTAACAATATTCGTGTGCGTTACGCACCTAGTCCAACGGGACTTTTGCATATCGGAAATGCCCGTACAGCATTGTTTAACTATCTTTTTGCCCGCCATCACGGTGGTGATTTTATCATTCGTATCGAGGATACGGACCGCAAGCGCCATGTAGAAGATGGTGAGCGTTCGCAGTTGGAAAACCTGCGTTGGTTGGGCATTGACTGGGATGAAAGTCCAGAAACCCATGAAAACTACCGTCAGTCTGAGCGCTTGGAACTTTACCAAAAATACATCGACCAGCTTTTGGCAGAAGGCAAGGCCTACAAGTCTTACGTGACTGAGGAAGAACTGGCAGCAGAGCGTGAGCGCCAAGAGGCGGCTGGTGAAACACCTCGCTACATCAACGAATACCTTGGCATGTCTGAAGATGAAAAAACAGCCTATATCGCAGAGCGTGAGGCGGCTGGCATTGTCCCAACTGTCCGCTTGGCTGTCAATGAAGCTGGTATCTACAAGTGGAATGACATGGTTAAGGGTGAGATTGAGTTTGAAGGTGGCAACATCGGTGGTGACTGGGTTATCCAGAAACGCGACGGTTACCCAACCTACAACTTTGCCGTGGTTATTGATGATCATTTGATGGAGATTTCGCACGTTATCCGCGGAGACGACCACATTGCCAACACACCTAAGCAACTCATGGTCTATGAAGCACTAGGCTGGGAAGCTCCAGAATTTGCCCACATGACCTTGATTATCAACTCTGCTACGGGTAAAAAGCTGTCTAAACGTGATACCAATACCCTGGCCTTTATCGAAGATTACCGCAAAAAAGGCTACCTGCCAGAAGCTGTTTTCAACTTTATCACGCTTTTGGGTTGGACCCCAGGTGGTGAGGAAGAAATCTTCTCCAAAGATGAGATTATCCAACTCTTTGACGAACATCGTCTGAGCAAGTCACCAGCAGCCTTTGACCAGAAGAAGATGGATTGGATGAGCAATGAGTACATCAAGGCAGCTGATTTGGCAACGATTTTTGACTTGGCTAAGCCATTCTTGGAAGAGGCAGGTCGCTTGACGGATAAGGCGGAGAAATTGGTCGAGCTCTACAAGCCACAGATGTCATCAGCAGATGAGATTGTTCCTTTGACAGACCTCTTCTTCTCAGACTTCCCAGAATTGACCGAGGATGAGAAAGCAGTCATGGCAGGCGAAACCGTGCCGACTGTTTTGACAGCCCTCAAGGAAAAATTGGAGGCCATGACGGACGAGGAATTTGTCGTAGAAAACATCTTCCCACAAATCAAGGCTATCCAAAAAGAAACAGGCATCAAGGGTAAAAACCTCTTCATGCCAATCCGTATCGCCGTTTCAGGCGAAATGCACGGACCAGAGTTACCAAATACCATCTATCTGCTCGGCCGTGAAAAATCTCTCCAGCATATTGAGGATATGTTGGAGAGATTGTAAGAGTAAACCATTCCCACAGTCAGCTGATTGTGGGTTTTGTTATAGCCTGAAACTATGGAAAGCCGAGTGTAAATCCAACAGCTCCTCCCAGAAAATGTATGATAAGATAGAGGTATTAACTTTTTAGGAGATAGTATGGAAAATCATAATTTTCAAAATGAGGGAACTTTTAACCGTGAGATGAACAGCCGCCATTTACGGATGTTGTCCATCGGTGGGGTAATCGGAACTGGTTTATTCTTAAGTTCAGGCTATACCATTGCACAGGCTGGGCCATTTGGAGCTATTGCGGCCTATCTATTTGGAGCTGTAATGGTTTACTTGGTCATGTTCTCTTTAGGTGAATTGTCGGTTGCAATGCCTGTGACAGGCTCGTTTCACACTTATGCGACTAAGTTTATCAGTCCGGGAACGGGTTTTATGGTGGCCTGGATGTACTGGCTTTGTTGGGTTGTTGCTCTAGCATCACAATTTGTCGGCGCTGCCCAGCTCATGCAACGCTGGTTTCCTAGTGTACCACTGTGGATTTTTGCGACGATTTTTGCTGTCATTGTCTTTGGTCTCAATACTCTTTCAATTGGCTGGTTTGCCAAGGCAGAAGATGCACTTTCGTCTATCAAGGTCTATGCTATTGCGGCCTTTATCGTGCTTGGGACTTTGGCTATTTTTGGTCTCTTGCCATTTGAGGGAACCAATGCTGCGCCGCTATTTAACAATATCACAAGTAACGGCTTACTTCCTAACGGTCTAGTTGGCTTTATCACGGTCATGTTGTCCGTCAACTATGCTTTTTCAGGTGTGGAAATGATCGGAATCGCGGCAGGGGAGACAGATAATCCCAAGAAAGCTGTACCGCAAGCTATTAAGTCAACTATCGGTCTATTGGTTATCTTCTTTGTCTTGACAATTGTAGTTTTGGCAGCTCTACTTCCTATGTCAGAAGCAGGTGTGACAGAAGCGCCATTCGTACTTGTCTTGGACAAGATTGGCTTCCCATATGCTGCTGATATTATGAACTTCATCATCTTGACAGCTATCTTATCTGCATCGACTTCAGGGCTCTATGCTTCAAGCCGTATGCTTTGGTCTTTGGCCAATGAAGGCATGATTAGTAAGGAATTAGTGAAGATTAACAAGCATGGTGTGCCAATGCGCGGGATGATTTTGTCCATGATTGCGGTTGTAGTTGCACTGGTGGCTTCAATTTACGCGGAAGATACGATTTTCTTGGCACTGGTTTCCATCGCAGGATTTGCCGTGGTCATCGCTTGGTTGGCTATTCCCTTGGCTCAGCTAGGCTTCCGCAAGGAATTTCTCAAAAACCATAGCGAAAATGAATTGGAGTACAAGACGCCGTTTTCTCCTATTTTGCCGTGGATAACAGTCATTTTGCTAGTGGTTTCGATCGTTGGAATTGGCTGGGATCCGTCGCAGCGGGCAGGGCTGTATTTCGGTGTGCCGTTTATGATTGGTTGCTATATTTATCATTATTTGCGCTTTAAAAAGTGGTAGGAGATTTGGTTATGGGGCGTTTTAAAGAATTATTGGAAGAGCAAGATTATGTAATTTTGCATGGGGCGCTGGGAACGGAGCTGGAATTTCGTGGGCATGATGTGTCGGGCAAGCTCTGGTCGGCCAAGTATCTGTTTGAAAATCCTCAATTTATCAAGGACATTCACAAGGATTATATTCGTGCCGGGGCAGACTTGGTAACAACCTCCACCTATCAGGCAACCTTTGAAGGATTAGCAGAAGTTGGCTTGTCACAAGCAGAGGCAGAGGACCTCATCCGCTTGACCGTTGATTTGGCCAAGGAAGCGCGTGATGAGGTCTGGGCAGAATTGTCTGAAGCTGAAAAAGCACAACGAACCTATCCTCTCATTTCAGGTGACGTGGGTCCCTACGCAGCCTATTTGGCCAACGGTGCTGAATATACAGGCGATTATGGCAACATTAGTCTGTCAGAGTTAAAAGATTTCCACCGTCGCAGAATCGAACTCCTCTTAGAACAGGGGGCTGAACTCTTAGCCTTGGAGACTATTCCAAATGTTCTTGAAGCACAAGCTTTAGTAGAGTTGCTGGCAGAGGATTTTCCAGAGATAGAGGCCTATATTAGCTTCACTTCACAAGACGGGCAGTCGATTTCTGACGGAACGTCTATTGAAAAAATAGCAGAGCTGGTCAACAGCAGTGAGCAGATTTTGGCGGTTGGTCTTAACTGTACGGCTCCCTCGCTCTATCCAGCCTTTCTCAGTCAGTTGAGAGAAAAAACGGATAAACCATTTGTGACTTATCCGAATTCTGGGGAAGCCTATGATGGAGCCACTCAAACCTGGAATGAAGAAGCTGACCAGAGCCACAGCCTTTTGGACAGTACTCTGGCTTGGCACAAGTTAGGAGCTAAAGTGGTTGGAGGGTGTTGTCGCACCCGACCAGCTGATATTGCAAGTCTAGTTGCAGGTTTGAAATAAATGAATCCCCGCTGTCCTGTGATAGCGGGGATTTTGCTAGAAGTTCTGTAATTTTTCCTCGATTTGTTTGAGTAAGTTCTGTAAATTTTCCTTCTGTTCTTGGAACATGAGGATTTGTTTTTCGCGGTCGGCAATTTCATCCAGTATGACCTGTTTGTTTTCTTTTAGCTGTTCGAGACTGCCGCATTTGGTGTCATGTAGTTCCTTGATGCGGATAATGGCTTTGACTGACAAACCTAATTGGCGAAGTCCTAGGATGTTTTCTAGGTTGTTGATTTCTTCGGTACTCCAAAAGTAATTGCCGTCAATTAGTTGCGGTTGTAGCAGTCCTTGTTCTGTGTAGAAACGAAGCGTATCCCGTTTAATACCGAATTGTTGCATGACTTGTCCTGTTTTCATAACTTCCTCTTTTACTCATTTCGTTTGACAGGGGGTCACCCCCTCATGATAAATTGGTGGGGAAAGGAGTTCTATATGATTATTGTTGTTAAATGGTTGATTGTGCTCTACTTGGGGCTACTGCCTGTATCTGCTTGGGTATATCGTAAGCAACTTCCTAACTGGTTACTGGTTTTATATGTCTGCCCAGTTTTAATCAGTCTGTTGGAATGGCAGATGGTTTTGGGATTTATATTAGGCTTATTATTAGCTTGTGGGGTGAGAGTGATAGGCGGTCGTGTTCTTTTTGGAAAAAATCGTCTTAGCCACTTCTTAGCTCATTTTCTACTGAGCTTGGTTCTCGCTCTTGCACTTTTCTTGGTCTAAAAACAACCTCTCCACATACTCCTTCTGCCTTGGAATGACCAGTTCTGTTCCAAGAAAATCTTTCAAATTTTCTTGTGAGACCCAGATGTAGTTGCTGGTTTCATCCGTTTGGAGTTGGATTGTGGATTTGTCCTAGTCGGTTTCAGCCCAGTAGCAGTGGAAGATACACTGATCATCATGGGCGACAAAGTGTGTATGGTGGCGGAGTTGGTCAGCTGTCAGCTCAATGCCTGTTTCTTCGCGGACTTCGCGCAAAATAGCCTGCTCTGCTATTTCCCCAAACAACGCCGAACCTCCTGCTGTCGCTTCATAATAGTCAGGGTAGGAGGGCTTGGTGCTGTCGCGTTTCATGAAGAGGGTGCTGCCGTCGTGGTGGCGGATGATGCACTCGACGACCAGGTGGTAGAGGCCGTGGGGAATGGGTTCTCCGCGTGTGAGAGTGTGGTCGGTCAAGTGACCGTCGGCTGTGTAGGCGTTCCAGATTTCCATAGCTTGCTCCTTTTCTATACTTCTATTATACCATAGGAAGTTTTCCTGTGAACTTGTACGGACAAGTGTGTGGTATAATGGGCAGACGAAAGAAAAGGAGAAATCAATGCAAACCATTATCCCACATCTCTGGTACGATACAGAGGCAAAAGAAGCGGTAGCTTTCTATGTAGAACTCTTCGGTGGCAAGATTGACTGGACCTACACCATTACGGATACGCCTTCGGGTGATTCGGATTTGATTCAGTTTCAATTGGGGGATATGACCTTGGCGGCTATTAGTGCGGGTCCATACTTTAAGCTCAATGAGTCCATGTCCCTTATGGTCAATGTGGCTAGCAAGGATGAAGTGACACGTTTGTACCAAGCCTTGTCAGAAGGCGGTCGTATTCTCATGCCTTTGGGAGAATATCCTTTCAGCCCTTACTATGTCTGGTTGGAAGACCGCTTTGGTCTGTCTTGGCAACTGTCTTATGCACCGGACTTGGACAAGCCTTATCAGTTCGACATCTGCCTGCTCTTCTCGCAGGAACAGGTTGGTTTGGCCCAGCCTATGTTGGACTACTACAAGGACAAGCTCCCTCAGGCTAGTGTCGGTCAAATTTCCTACTACGGTGAAGGGGAGGCTCCTGTTGAGGCTGCCAAGCTGAATTATGCGGAGCTTTTAATCGGAGACCAAAAAATTATTGCTATGGACCATGGATATGGTGGTGTGGCCTCTTTTAACGAAGCCTTTTCGCTAATGGTCTATGTGGATAATCAGGAAGAAGCGGATAGTTGGTATGAAATAGTGTCGGCAGTTCCTGAAGCAGAAATTTGTGGTTGGGCCAAGGATCAGTTTGGGATTTCTTGGCAGATTGTGCCACGTATTTTGATGGAAGCATACGATACGGCTAGCCCAGAAACCGTCAAGGCTGTTAATGATGCAGTGTTGACCATGAAACGTCTAGATTTCGCAACTATTCAAACGATATTAAATTAGTCAAGATTGGCAGGAACTGGATAGCAGTTTCTGTTTTTTCTATTAGACAAGAATGAATTGGCTCGGTTTTTGGTATAATGAAAGAAAGTAGAGGGGAGACCACATGAAAGCAATAGAAAGACGAAAGCACATTTTATCACTTTTACAGGAAACATCTCAACCACTTTCAGCGAATTACCTAGCAAAAGAATTTGGAGTGAGCCGTCAGGTGATTGTGGGAGATATAGCCTTGCTTCGAGCAGAGGGTGATCTGGTTTTGGCGACTCCGAGAGGCTACCTACTGCAGTCTTCTCTGGCGCCTCTTGAAGGTGCTTATATTCGTAAAATAGCTTGTCAACATGGACCAGAAGATGTTGAAAAAGAGTTGACTATCCTATTAGAGGGAGGAGCTCAAATCCTTGATGTCGAAATTGAACATCCTATTTACGGTCTATTATCTGGCAAACTAAATATTACCAGTTTTGAAGATCGGGACCGTTTTTTAGATGATTTGAGTCATTATAAAGGAGTACTATTGAGTAATTTAACAGAAGGAGTTCATACTCATACTGTCTCATTTCCCTCCGTTCAAGCCTACAAAGAACTTTCTTTGGTATTAAAGGCTGCAGGAATTTTGCTAGAAAATCAATAAAACATTACAGGTGTCTTGACACCTGTAATGTTTTGGTTTATAATCGAACCTATAGAAAGAGAGGTTCCTTATGTCCCAATTAACACTATCATCTAAAAGTTCCGTCAAGCAGCTTTCCATTAGTGCGATCCTTACTGCATTTGCTATTTTGATTCCATTGATGATGCCGATTAAAATTGTTATTGGTCCAGCATCTTACACACTTGCTAGTCATATTCCGTTGTTTATTGCAATGTTTATTTCACCAGCAACGGCCATTTTGGTAGCATTGGGCTCCAGTCTAGGCTTCTTTTTAGCAGGATTTCCTATTGTCATCGTATTTCGTGCATTAACTCACTTGATTTTTCTTACTCTGGGAGCTTTTTTAATAAAACAATTTCCAAGTTTTATGGACACTAAGCGTTTCTTCATATTAGGGATTGGTCTCAATCTACTTCATGGCTTAGGGGAGTATATTGTGGTCATGGCCCTGACTTCGGGCGGGCAGACTTCAGATACTTATTGGATGACTATGCTTGGCTTAGTTGGTCTAGGTTCTGCACTTCATGGATTGCTCGATTTTAGTTTGGCATATTATTTTTGGAAAATCTTGAAAGAACGGAAAATTTATCAACCTTAATGTGAGTTGAGATAAAATATAGTCTAGAAGTCGGAGAAAAGTCTCTGGCTTTTTCTTGTTTTTTCTTTAAATGTACGAGATTTATTCAATTTTTTGAAAAAATGTGTATAAATATGTTGCAAAAAGTATAAATATACATTATAATAGTCACTAAGTTTTATTTGCTAATTTAAATAGAAATGAGAATGCTTATGTCGAAAGAAAAATTAATCCTAGCCTATTCAGGTGGTTTGGATACTTCGGTTGCTATTGCATGGTTGAAGAAGGATTATGATGTTGTCGCTGTCTGCATGGATGTGGGTGAGGGTAAGGATTTGGAATTTATCCATGACAAGGCCTTGTCGATCGGTGCGGTTGAGTCCCATGTTATCGATGTTAAGGAAGAGTTTGCCTATGACTACGTGCTTCCTGCCCTCCAAGCTCAAGCCTACTATGAGCAAAAATACCCATTGGTATCCGCTCTCAGCCGTCCTTTGATTTCTAAAAAATTGGTTGAAATTGCCCACCAGACTGGCGCGACGACTATTGCCCACGGTTGTACCGGTAAGGGAAATGACCAGGTTCGTTTTGAGGTGGCAATCGCTGCCCTGGATCCAAACTTGAAGGTTGTGGCACCGGTTCGTGAATGGCACTGGTCTCGTGAGGAAGAGATTATCTTTGCCAAGGAAAATGGTGTGCCGGTTCCAGCTAATTTGGACAGCCCTTACTCAATCGACCAAAACCTTTGGGGTCGTGCCAATGAGTGTGGTGTCTTGGAAAATCCATGGAACGAGGCGCCAGAAGATGCATTCGGTATCACGACTGCTCCAGAAAAGGCACCAGATACGCCTGAATATGTCGAAATCGAATTTAAGGCTGGTGTACCTGTTGCCGTCAATGGAGAAGAGCTGAGCCTGGCTAATTTGATTCAGAAACTCAATGTGATTGCGGGTGCCCATGGTGTTGGTCGTATCGACCACGTTGAGAACCGTTTGGTGGGTATCAAGTCGCGTGAAATCTACGAGTGCCCAGGTGCCATTACCCTCTTGACAGCTCATAAGGAAATTGAAGATTTGACCCTGGTTCGTGAAGTGGCTCACTTCAAACCAATCATTTCCAATGAATTGTCAAACTTGATTTATAACGGTTTGTGGTTCAATCCAGCGACAGATGCCTTGAAGGCTTACTTGAAACAAACCCAGTCAGTGGTAAACGGCACTGCCAAGGTTAAATTGTTCAAGGGTACAGCTCAAGTCGTTGCTAGAAAATCACCAAACTCACTCTATGATGAAAATCTTGCAACCTACACAAGTGCAGATACCTTTGACCAGGCAGCAGCAGTCGGCTTTATCAAGCTCTGGGGCTTGCCAACCAAGGTAAATGCGGAAGTACATCACCAAAACCAATAGGAGATTTTGATGGAAAAGAAATTATGGGGCGGTCGTTTTGAGGCCAGCTTGGAGGCCTGGGTGGAGGAATTTGGTGCCTCTATCCGCTTCGACCAGAAACTAGCCAAGTTTGATATTCAAGGATCCATTGCCCATGTGACCATGCTAGGTCAGACAGGTATCATTGAGCAGGCTGAAGCAGACATTATCAAGGATGGTCTGGAAGAGCTTTTGGCTGAGTATGAGACTGGTCAGCTGGAATTCGACGTGACCAACGAAGACATCCACATGAACATGGAATCGCTCTTGACGGAAAAAATCGGTCCAGTGGCTGGCAAGCTCCACACGGCCCGTTCACGGAATGACCAGGTCGCGACAGACATGCACCTCTATCTCAAGGACAAGCTCCATGAGGTGATTGAGAAATTGGCCAATCTACGTCAGGTCTTGGTCCATTTAGCTGAGGAACATGTGGAGACCATTATGCCGGGCTATACGCACTTGCAGCATGCCCAACCCATTTCTTTTGGTCACCATCTCATGGCCTACTATCAAATGTTCACCCGTGACAGCGAGCGCTTTACTTTCAATATCCAGCATGCGGACATGTCACCGCTGGGCGCAGCGGCCCTTGCAGGCACTACTTTTCCCATTGACCGTCAACTGACTTCTGATTTGATGGGCTTTGCCAAACCTTACAGCAATTCATTGGATGCGGTGTCTGATCGTGATTTCATCTTGGAATTTTTGTCCAATAGCTCTATTCTCATGATGCATGCTTCTCGTTTATGCGAGGAAATCATCAACTGGTGTTCCCACGAGTACCAATTTGTCACCCTATCGGACACCTTCTCAACAGGTTCCTCTATCATGCCGCAGAAGAAAAATCCTGACATGGCAGAGTTGATCAGAGGAAAATCGGGTCGGGTAGTGGGCAATTTGGTTGGTTTACTGACCGTCATGAAGGCTCTGCCATTGGCCTACAACAAAGACCTCCAGGAAGATAAAGAGGGCATGTTTGACACGGCGGAGACCGTTACAGTTGCCATTGACATTCTGGCCGGTATGCTGGAATCCATGACCGTTCACAAGGATAGAATGGCTGTTTCAACCGAGAAAGACTTCTCCAATGCGACTGAGTTGGCAGACTACTTGGCCAGCAAGGGAATGCCTTTCCGCCAGGCCCATGAAGTGGTCGGCAAGCTAGTCTTGGAATGCACCAAGGCTGGTCACTACTTGCAGGATATTCCGCTGGAACGTTACCAAGAAGTGACGGACTTGATTGAGGAGGACATCTACCAGGCCCTGCAATCACGTACAGCGGTGGAACGCAGAACCTCACTGGGTGGGACAGGATTTGAGTCAGTTCAACACCAAATTCAGCAAGCGACAGCGGAATTAAACCCAGATAAATAATGAAAAATGCCTCTAAACGTGATGTTTATTGGCTTTTTTGAATTTTATGGTATAATAGAGGTAATTTTGAAAGATGGAGTGACAGTTTGAGAAAAAGCTACCGTGTCAAGCGCGAACGAGATTTCAATGATATTTTTTCCAAGGGACACAATGTTGCCAATCGACGCTTTGTGGTCTACCGATTGGCCAATCAAAAAGAGCATTTTCGTGTAGGTTTATCTGTCAGCAAGAAGTTAGGAAATGCCGTCACACGCAATAAAATCAAGCGTCGCCTGCGGCATGTTCTGCTTGAATTGAAAGAGGATATACAGGCAGAGGATTTTGTCATCATTGCCCGTAAGGGTGTGGAGGAATTGACCTACCAAGAAATCAAGAAGAATCTGCTCCATGTTTTGAAACTTGCGAAACTCTACCAGGAAGGTGTTGAGATTGAAAAAGAAAATTAAATGGGCGGGCCTCTTGACCCTGTCCCTTGTCGTGTTAGCGGCCTGTGGAAATCAAGCCAGCAACCAATCTTCGGGTGCCTGGGATTCACTCATTGAGTGGTTTGCCAGCATCATCCAATTCTTGTCTATCAATGGTCATATCGGTATTGGGATTATCCTTTTCACTATCTTGATTCGGACCTTATTGTTACCACTCTTTCAGATTCAGGCAAAATCCTCTCGCAAGATGCAGGAAATTCAGCCGCAGCTGAGAGAGTTGCAGGAACGCTATCCAGGAAAGGATATGGAAAGCCGCCAATTATTGGCTGAAGCGACCCAGCGTCTTTACAAAGAAAACGGCGTCAGCATGGGGTCATCCTTTATACCGCTTTTGATCCAGATGCCCATTCTTTTGGCTCTTTTCCAAGCCCTTACTAAGGTGGATGCTCTCAAGGTTGGCCAGTTTCTCTGGATGAACTTGGGTCAGCAGGACCCGTACTTTATCTTGCCGATTCTGGCTGCGGTCTTCACCTTCCTTAGTACCTGGTTGACCAATAAGGCTGCGCCAGAGAAAAATGGTGCTCTGACCGTGATGATGTACGTCATGCCGTTTCTCATTTTCTTCTTTGCGGTGACGTCAGCTAGCGGGGTTGCCCTTTATTGGACCGTGTCCAACGCCTACCAAGTTGTTCAAACCTTGATTTTCAATAATCCTTTTAAAATTATAGCAGAGCGTCAAGCTAAGATTGATGCAGAGAAAGCGCGCCAGGCTAAAATCAGGAAAGCTCAGAAAAAAGCCCAGAAAAAGAAATAGGATAGTAGGAGAGAAAAGATGAAATTTACAGGTGCAAATGTTGAAGAAGCCATCCAAAATGGTTTGGCAGAATTAAATATCCCTCGTAAGAAGGCACATATTACTGTCGTTGCTCGTGAGAAAAAAGGTTTCCTTGGTTTTGGTAAGAAACCAGCGGTCGTCGATATTGATGTTATCAATGAAACAACGGTTGTCAAAGCTAACCAGAAGGCTGTTCGTGGTGTTCCAGATGAAATCAACGAGCAAAACGAGCCAGTGAAAAGCGTATCAGAAGCGACGATTGACCTTGGTAAGGTTGTTGCCGCTGTTAAGGAATACGAAAAGTCTGGTGAGGTCTTAGAGGATGATATCAAGGCTCAGATTCTGAAAAATGAAAAAGAAGCGACTACGATTTTAGAAGAAACAGGTCGTATCGAAATTTTGCCAGAAGAACTCCTGCAACCGGCCACTGCAGAAGAGACAATTGAAGAAGTTGTTGAAACTCCCGAGGCTACTGAGGAGACAGAGCCAGTTTCAAAATCGGAAGAATTTTCAGACTTAGACATTAAAATCGAGCACCAGCATGACATTGAGCAGGTGGTGGCAGAAGTATCAGCTTATGTGCAGGAAATCTTGGATGACATGGACGTTGAGGCACGGATCGAGACCAGCCATAACCGCCGTACTATCAACATTCAGGTTGATACAAATGAGCCTGGTCGCGTAATCGGCTACCACGGCAAGGTCTTGAAGGCGTTGCAATTGTTGGCGCAGAACTTCCTCTACAACCGCTATGAGCGCAATTTCTACATCAGTATCAACGTTAATGACTATGTGGAACATCGTGCAGAAGTCTTGCAAGGCTATGCTCAAAAATTGGCGGAGCGGGTCCTGGCTGAACAAGAGGCCTATCACACAGATCCGATGTCTAGCAGCGAGCGCAAGATTATCCATCGGATTATTTCCAAAATGGACGGCTTGACCAGCTATTCTGAAGGTAGCGAGCCTAACCGCTATGTGGTCGTGGACATTGAAGGACACAACGATTAAAAGAGGTTTAGCCTCTTTTTTTGAAAGTTCTATAATGAAGTTAGCCACCCCAACCTAGTCAAAAATCAGCTGTCTCAACTGGTTCAGCTGTCTGTTCTGGTTTCATTTGTTAACAGGCTTGAACCTGTTAGGCTGGTTTACCAAGGCGAATGAGAGCCTTGGCTGAGCCAACAAAACAGTTTCAAGGGTTCCTGTTGACAAATGAAAGCTCCTTGTAGGTAAAAGAAAACACCTCCGTGTTATACTTGTAGTTCACCACAAACACAAGGTAGGAAGACACGGAGATGCATACACATTATACACCAAAAGGAAAACATTTGGCAATCGAAAACCGAAGACAAATTGAACGGTGGAAAGGCGAAGGGAAATCCAATCGGGAAATCGCTCGCTTATTGGGAAAGGCTCCGCAGACCATTCACAATGAAGTGGTACGAGGGACGACCCTACAACAAGTCCGAAAAGGTCGCTTCAAAAAACTCTATTCCGCTGATTATGCCCAAAATCTGTATGAGAAAAATCGGAAAAAGTCCGTCAGAAAACTGAGCTTAACAAAGGAACTCGCTGTTAAAATTCGGCACTACAATATGGAAAAATTCTCTCCTGAAATGATGGTTAGAACCAAGGACATCAATGTGGGGATTTCAACCATCTACTACTGGATTCACAAGGGGTATCTAGGCTTGACCAAGAAGGATATGCTCTATCCTAGAAAAGGGAGGGCTACCAAAAAACAGGCGAGTCCAAACTTTAAGCCTGCTGGAAAGTCAATTGAAGAGCGGCCAGAGGTGGTCAATCTTCGACTGGAGCTTAGACACTATGAAATCGACACGGTTCTATTGACGAGAGCGAGAAACAAATGCCTTTTGGTCTTGACGGACAGGCGAAGTCGCCACCAAATCATTCGATTGATTCCAAATAAATCGGCTGAGGCTGTGAATCAGGCCTTGAAAATCGTCTTGAAGGAGTTCCAAATCAAATCCATTACTACAGATAATGGAAGCGAGTTTAGTCGCTTGTCAGAAGTGTTTCCGGAGGAATATATCTACTACGCTCACCCTTACTCCTCTTGGGAGAGAGGCACGAACGAGAATCACAATAGGCTTATCCGACGGTGGTTGCCGAAAGGAATCACAAAAACGACCCCGAAAGAAGTCGCTTTTATCGAAAATTGGATCAATAACTATCCCAAAAAATGTTTGGGCTACAGTTCACCGAGAGAATTTCTTATAGGTGGCTAACTCTGAATTGAAATTTGCCTTAGCCTCTTTTTTTCACACTCCTTACTGAAAATAGGTCAAAATGCCTTGACAAACAGTCAGAATTCTTATAAAATAGATTGGTATGTTTAGTAACTGATCAAAACTAGCCGGCTAAACGAATACAAGAATCTAAGAGGAGGTATTCATCGTGAAACGTACTTTTCAACCAAGTAAAATCCGTCGTGCTCGTAAACACGGATTCCGTAACCGTATGTCAACTAAAAACGGCCGTCGTGTATTAGCAGCTCGTCGTCGTAAAGGACGCAAAGTGCTTGCAGTGGCATAAGAAGACGAATGTAAAACCAGCAGAAACTCGAGTCTGCTGGTTTTTCTTTTTTAATAATAAACAGATAGGTGAGATGGAAGGACCGAGATACGAATAGGAAGACTATCTCCCGCGTCTCCATCAATGTTGATTTGTAGGTCCCCATCGAGAAGTTTGATTTCCCCTTCTTTGAAGGTTTCATAACCCAGGCTATTACTTTCTTCTGTGACACCGCCCATCAGCTGAGGAATAGCAGATACCGTATCTAAGAAGTGGCTATCTTTCAGATAGAGGAGGTGTAAAAGGCCGTCATCTACCTTGGCATCTGGAAGAAGGGTTTCAAAGCCACCGATGGAGTTAGTCAGTCCAATCAGGATGGTTGTCGAGGTAATTTCCTTAGTTTCACCGTCTAATTGAATTTGAAACTCATAGCGTTGGTTGTTGATCAATTCCTTGAAGCCATTGATGAAATAGGCCATCTTCCCATAGCGGGTTTTCTCATCTGGGTCAACATTATTGATGGCTTGTGGAATAGCGCCGATTGCTACGACGTTCATAAAGTAGCTATCGTTGACCTGGCCAATATCAAGAGGGCGCTTACGGTTTGGATCAAATTGTTTAATAGCTTGCGCTGGATCAAGGGGAATGCCTAAGGCGCGTGCCAAATCATTGACTGTACCCAGTGGGAAAAATCCAAAATTTGGTCGATATTCTTCCTTAGCCAGACCACTAATGCCCTCGTTAACTGTCCCATCTCCGCCCATTACAAAGACACTGTCAAAACCTTCTTGCGCAGCCTCCTTGGCAAATTGGCAAGCATCTCCGCCTTTTTGAGTTTCTTTTATAAGGACTTGGTCAAAATATTCCTCCAATTTGGCCTGGGCCAAGTCTCTAAACTCGGGTGCCCGTTCACCACCTGAACTAGGATTCACAACTAATAAAGCTTTTTTCATGCGAATCTCCTTTCAAAATACAAGTTACCTCTATATTATAAGGTATTTAGACTGTGATTGCAAAGAGGAGCTCTTTCTCCCGTGAATTCAAGCTTTCGAAAAACAATTAAAAGTGATATACTAGTATATTATAAGGAGGAGTCGTTATGGTAACCAAAGAAGAAGCAGTCCAATTGTTACAGGACATGATACAGATTAATACAGAAAATGATAATGAAGAAGAACTGGCTCGCTATATTCAAGAGTTTTTAACTGCTCATGGCATTGAGAGTGAGTTAGTGGAATTTGCGCCTAAGCGTGCCAGTTTAGTAGCGGAAATTTCAAATGGTCCTGGGAAAAAATTGGGCCTAACTGGTCACTTGGATGTTGTCAGTGCTGGAAATGCCGAGGATTGGACCCACCCTCCTTTTTCAGGTTTCGTTGATGAAAACAAGATTCTTTGGGGACGGGGAGCTTCAGATATGAAGTCGGGTCTTGCAGCTCTTGTTCTGGCTATGGTTGCCCTCCATGAATCACAAGACTATTCAGGGACCATTCGATTGTTGGCGACTGTTGGTGAAGAAGTTGGAGAATATGGTTCCAAGCAGCTAACGAAGCTGGGCTATGTGGATGATTTAGATGGCCTGCTAATTGCAGAGCCTTGTAATATTGGAATTATTTATGCTCATAAAGGCTCTTTGAACTACAAGGTCACTTCTAAGGGTACGGCAGCCCATTCTTCAATGCCAGAACTCGGTAACAATGCCATTGAGCACCTCAATCATGCGATGCTGAAGATATCAGAAGCTATTGCAAAAGAAACAACAAAGCATACTGATCCAGAGTTGGGTCAAACCTTTCATAATATTACGGTGGTAACAGGGGGCCAACAGGTGAATTCTATTCCCGATTGGGCAAGCTTTGAGGCTAATGCCAGGACGATTCCTGCTTATGATAACCAAGACGTGATTCGGACAGTCAAGCACGTGATTGAGGAGCTGAATGAGCAAGAAGGATTTGATTTAAATCTAGAGGTGACTGCTGATCAAAAACCAGTTGTTAGTGATAAGCATTCTCCACTTATTCAGTCTATTTTGAAAGTACAGCAGCAGTTCCCTAGTTTACAGGTTCCTGCCCAGTTGAAGCAGATGGAAGAGGTTTTAGGAGGTGACCTGTCAGGTCAAAACGATCTGCCAACCACCTTAGCCCCTCTAGCGGTATCGGGAACAACCGATGCAGCCCAATTTACTCAGTCGAAGAAAACGTTTGATGTGGCCGTCTATGGCCCGGGCATTCCCATGCTCAACCACAAGATTGATGAACGTCTACCAGTGGATCAATACTGGGATTTTATTGCGATTTATCAAGCCATTCTATCCGACTATCTTTCATAATTGGAATGTTTGCCGGATACTGATGAAAGATAAAACTGTTATAGGTGTCATCTGTTTATACTCTATTCAAAATATAATATACTAGAGACAGAAAAGGTCTCACAGGATTTAAAGATGGCCAGTTTGAAGAATAACCATAAAAGAATGCATCGAACAAGGTTTGATGCTTTTTCTCAGCCAAAGACAGAGTTGGCTTATGGTATAATGATAGAAAAGAAAGAAAAGCATGATGATACAAATATTTGACACCCACACCCACCTCAACGTTGAACAGTTTGACGGTCGGGTCCAAGAAGAATTAGACTTTGCCAAGGAGATGGGGGTCACCCTCCACAATGTGGTCGGTTTTGACCGTGCAACCATTGACAAGGCTATGGAGCTTGCTGACCAGCATCCCGAAATCTATCTGACATTGGGTTGGCATCCGACAGAGGCTGGCACCTATGACGAGGAAGTAGAAAGCTACTTGCTTGATGCACTCAAACATCCCAAGGTCATTGCCCTGGGGGAGATTGGGCTGGACTACTACTGGATGACGGCAGATAAGGAAACCCAGGCTCGTGTTTTCAAGCGACAGATGGAGCTGGCCAAGCAGTTGGATTTACCCTTTGTGGTTCATACTCGTGATGCTTTGGAAGATACTTACCAGATCATCAAGGAAGTCGGTGTCGGTCCGCGTGGAGGCATCATGCACTCCTTCTCTGGAACGCTGGAGGAGGCTCAGGCCTTCATGGACTTGGGGATGCACATCTCCTTCTCGGGAGTAGTGACTTTCAAAAAAGCTGTCGAACTTCAAGAAGCGGCGCAGACATTGCCCCTAGAAAAAATCCTGGTCGAAACAGATGCACCTTACCTGGCCCCAGTTCCAAAGCGGGGTCGGGAAAATCGCACTGGCTACACCAGATATGTGGTGGAAATGCTGGCCCAGCTTCGCAACCAGTCGGTCGAAGAAGTGGCGAAAGTGACCTACGAGAATGCAAGGAGCTTGTTCAGAATTGACTCAGAAAATTAAGATACAAGAAGTCCTCGTTGTCGAGGGAAAGGACGATACGGCAAACTTAAAACGGTTTTACGAGGTGGACACCTACGAAACCAGAGGTTCTGCCATTTCAGATGATGATTTGGAGCGTATCGAGAAACTCCATAACCTGCGAGGCGTTATTGTCTTTACCGACCCCGACTACAATGGGGAGCGGATTCGAAAAATCATTATGCAGGCCATTCCCACGGTCAAACACGCCTTCTTACAGCGGGACGAGGCTGCCCCCAAGTCTAAGACAAAAGGGCGGTCCTTGGGCATTGAGCACGCCAGCTTTGAAGACTTGGAAAAGGCCCTCGCAGGCGTTCGTGGCTACTATGATGATGAAAATAACTTTGACATTAGCAAGTCAGACCTGATGCGCCTTGGCTTGCTGATGGGTGGCGACAGCCGTAAGCGTAGGGAATATCTGGGAGAAAGACTACGTATCGGCTACTGCAATGGTAAGCAACTCCTCAAACGCTTGGAGTTATTTGGGATAAGTTTGGCGGAAGTTGAGGAGTGTATGGAGAGCTATCATGGATAGGGTCTACGCTGTTAAGTGCTTAGTAAAAAACGAGTTTGAGCCTACTTATGAGAATTACTCATCTTATGAAGAAGTGACCTACTTGCTGCCGGCTAATGTCCTTGTTTGGGAGAATGAGCAGGTTGCTAAGAACAAACTAGCTGACTATTTGCGTGGTTCAGTTGAAGATGGCTATGTCAATGCGGATGGTATTTGGAAGCAGAGCCGTTTGTTTCATATTGCCGGTGTGCAAGAAATGGACGACAGGGTAGAGTTTGATGGACTAGCCGTGGAAGTCTATCGCTGGTTTTACAATTTTGAACGTCCAGTTACTGAGGAAGAATTTTTGAATCTCTATTATTTTGATGATTTGGGGAATAGGGAATGTCTAGACGAGAACAAGTCATCCTAACCAATATGTGTATGATTACAGACAATCAGCGGGTGTTGGTCCAGGAACGAAAGTCAGCAAAGTGGCCTGGTGTGAGTTTCCCTGGGGGGGATTGTGTCATAATAATGACAGGTGCTTAAAACGCTGATAAATCAAGGATTTGAGCGTTCTACAATCTGTCGTTAAGGAGGAAAAATTTATTTTATTATTTATAATATCGCATAAGCGAGAACATTTTAATAAGTGTTCTCGCTTTTTTTATTTTCAGGAGGAATTCATGAAAAAGAAGGAACAATCATCACGCCAAATCGTGATATGTCATCTCGTGACTATTTTTGGAGTTGATATTGTGAAAGCAACACAGCTAATTGATGAAATGGAACAACCAGGTTTAATCCGATTTGATGAATTCGGAA
The DNA here is from genome assembly GCF_040836615.1 of Streptococcus nasisuis. Lineage (NCBI taxonomy): Bacteria > Bacillati > Bacillota > Bacilli > Lactobacillales > Streptococcaceae > Streptococcus > Streptococcus nasisuis. Next base: position 237,279 of record NZ_CP162268.1, read on the forward strand.
ATGTTGGCGTTTTAGTCTTGGAGGGACAATCATGAAACGAATTACCGCTAATCAATATCAGACATCAGAGCGTTATTATAAACTCCCTAAAATTTTGTTTGAGAGTGAACGTTATACGGATATGAAGCTGGAAGTTAAGGTAGCCTACGCGGTTTTAAAAGATAGGTTGGAGCTGTCTTTGAGTAAGGGCTGGATTGATGAGGATGGAGCAATTTACTTGATTTATTCCAATTCAAATCTGATGGCACTATTAGGTTGTTCAAAGTCAAAATTATTGACGATTAAGAAAACCTTACGAGAGTATGGTTTGATTGATGAAGTCCAACAGTCTTCCAGTGAAAAAGGACGAATGGCCAATAAGATTTATTTGGGGGAGTTGGAACATGAACCTACCCCAGTCTCAAATTCAGACGGGGGTAGTGTTCAAAAAATACCAGGGGGGTATCAAAATCAGCCGGGGCCAGTCTTAAATTCAGCCACTAGTGAGACTGAAGGAAGTGAGACTAAATATAGTGAAACTAAAGGGAGTGATTTCCTTATTGAGGACGAGGAGGAGAGGCAGCTAGTAGATGAGAAACAAGAAGAAAACTTTACTTCAAAAGTCGATGGCGTGACCAAGTACGATCGAGACTATATTTGGGGTTTGGTTCATGACCAGTTAAGACAGACAGGTCTATCTCAGTCAGCTAGTGACTATGCCATGATTTATTTTAGTGACCGTTATCAGTATGCTTTGGAACATATGCGATTTGCTCGGTCAGCGGAAGTAATAGCTGAATACGTATTTAATGGTGTGCTGTCAGAGTGGACCAAGCAACTGAGACGACAAGAAGTAAAAGGAGGTGATTAAGTTGATTTGGTGGATACTAGGTGGAATCTATCTGATTTCTATCATCATTTTGATTGTTGAAATCATCCGTGCACCAGATATGGATGATCATATATAGGCAAGAGTTTTACATGTGTAAGGCTCTTTTTTAGTTGGAAAGAGAGGAAAAATGAAATTTTTAGATTTATTTGCTGGGATAGGCGGTTTTAGGCTAGGGATGGAATCACAGGGTCATAAATGCCTGGGCTTTTGTGAAATTGATAAATTCGCCAGAACATCTTATAAAGCCATGTTTAACACAGAAGGGGAAATAGAATACCATGACATTAAAGAGGTCACAGACCATGACTTTAGACAATTTAGAGGGCAAGTGGACATCATCTGCGGGGGATTTCCTTGCCAAGCTTTTTCTCTCGCAGGAAGACGACTGGGATTTGAAGATACTCGAGGGACTCTCTTTTTTGAGATTGCTCGAGCGGCCAAACAAATCCAACCACGTTTTCTATTTTTGGAAAACGTCAAAGGCCTACTCAATCACGACGAGGGACGGACGTTTGCCACTATCCTCTCCACGTTGGATGAATTGGGGTATGATGTCGAATGGCAGGTGCTTAACAGTAAGGACTTCCAAGTCCCGCAAAACAGAGAGCGGGTCTTTATTATCGGACATTCTAGAAGATACCGTTCCAGATTCATATTTCCTCTCAGAAGAGAAAACAGCCCAGCTCATCTTGAAAGGCTAGGAAATATCAATCCCTCTAAACGTGGTTTGAATGGTGAAGTCTATCTGACGAATGGACTTGCTCCTACACTAACAAGAGGTAAAGGAGAGGGGGCAAAAATCGCCATTCCAGTCTTAACACCAGATAGACTAGAAAAACGGCAACATGGTCGTCGATTTAAGGACAATCAAGACCCTATGTTTACTTTGACAAGTCAAGACAGACACGGAGTTGTTGTCGCAGGAAATCTGCCGACTAACTTTGACCAGACTGGAAGAGTATTCGACACTTCTGGCTTGTCACCGACCTTGACCACCATGCAAGGTGGAGACAAGGTGCCAAAGATTTTGCTGAGGGATGAGCTGCCATTTCTGAAAATCAAGGAAGCCACAAAAACAGGGTACGCAAAGGCGACTCTTGGAGACTCTGTCAATCTTGCTTATCCAGACTCAACCAAACGTAGGGGACGAGTGGGAAAGGGAATATCAAATACTCTAACGACTTCAGACAATATGGGAGTGGTGGTTGCTGCTCTGGAATATCGACAGGATAAGTGGTATGAAGTCACAGGCATTGTCTTAGAGGGGAAACTTTATCGCCTGAAAATAAGACGACTGACACCAAGAGAGTGTTTCAGACTTCAAGGCTTTCCTGACTGGGCTTATGAAAGAGCAGAGAGTGTTTCTAGTAAGAGCCAACTATACAAACAGGCCGGCAATAGCGTGACTGTCACAGTTATTGAAGCCATTGCCAGAGAATTTAGAAGAACGGAAGAGGATGAAAAACATGAACCTACTACATAAGAAAAGTATCCTAGATTGTACTGAATTAGAAGAACATATTCACCAAGTTGAAACCAATCAGTTATTACAAAAGATACTGTCGCTCCCCAATTTTGATTGTGACTTTGAGGTGACTTTTGAAGATGATTACCACAAAGAGATGAATGATCCCCTATTCTACGAATCCAATCTTCATCGGATTTCGGATTTTATGGAAACTAGGGATATTAAAAATGGTGTAGATACACTATTGACGAAAGACAATCACCTGGCCTTTCGTGCCTTTGGTGAAAATTATTCTGCTAGAGGAAAGGATGGCATTTTAACGACTTTAGTGACGGTCAAGTGCTTTGGTGAAGGACGGATGCCAATTGATATGAGTCGCTATTTCTCAACTCCTGAACCAACAGTTGAAAATAGCCTAACCCTATAAGGAGGAGCCTATGCTTGAGGTATATCTAGGAAATAATGCCAATACAAATCAAGATTTACTAACCATTTTGACGACCTATGGTGTGACTTATCGTTGTATAAAAGCGTGTGATGTAAACCGTGAAATCTTACTGTCACTCTTTGCCAAAACAATGGATTGTTTTGAGTTATTGTCGCCACGATTTCTTCGCTTTAAGCGTCAATATACGATAAGTTTGAATGAAATGATTCAGCTCATTCTCCAAAAGCCAGACCAGAATCTTCGGTTGCCACTCATTGTTTGTCAGAATCATGTCTATCCAGCTATTGGGCTAGACGAAGTGCGAACCTTTCTTCCCAGACAGGTAAAAGAAGAGCTGTTTCAGGCTAGTCTGATGAAACAGGTGACAGGGTAGGTGTGAAGATGAATGAACGATTTTGGGACAATTTAGAAATCATTCTGGCAGAAAAAGACCTCACTTGGGCAGAACTAGCTCGCAAAGTATTCAACGGTCAATACGTTTATCCAAGTGAGTTTAATCGCCTCTATCAAAAACTGCGACATTACAAATCCAATCGTCTGATGCCACAAACTAGATGGGTTGAGCGAATCGTTCTAGTCTTAGATATTGATTATGAAGATTTATTCAAGAGGTGACAATGATAAGGATAGTTGTGTTTTTTCTAGCCATACAGCTTAACAGTCTTCTGGTGAGTTTATACCTGAAAGAGTATCTGACAATAGAGGGTATAGTCTTGCTACAATTGGTCCTATTAAGTGTGACTTGCTTAGAGATTGCCCGTCATAAAACTGTTCAAGCAAAAAATATAACCTTGAGAAATCGCCTAAGATGGTTGCTTCTTGGCTTTGTGTGTATGGTTGCTTTTGCAGTCTTCATCAGCTTCCTATTTCCAGGTCAGACTAGGAATCAAGCGGTATTGGTACAAGTAGGAAAACAGGTTCCCCCTATTATCTTTTTATTGTTTCTGGTCAATGCAAGTATCCTTGAAGAGATTGTTTATAGGCAATTGCTCTGGGAAAAATTGACATTCCCTTTTGTACAAATAGGCGTAACCAGTTTTCTCTTTGTTCTATCCCATGGCCCCAATCAGTTAGGGAGTTGGCTCATGTATAGCTGTCTTGGCTTGACCTTGGCTGCTGTTCGATTGAAAACTGATTGTATGACGGCAATCGCCTTACATTTACTTTGGAATAGTTTGGCTTATGTCGTAACTTTCTTGTGATACCAAAATCAAGAGTGCTTCCGTATTATGGAAACACCTTATGTTTGATAGGGAATCGAAAAAAAGAGGAGGTCACCATGTCATCTGAACAACAAGAACGTCAAGCGATGCAATACGTGGAAAGAAGTAGTTTATTGACAGTCAGAACCCTCTTAAAGCTCTTAGAATGGTCGGCTAGGCAAGCCTTAGCTCAAGATTCAGCTTATAAGATTGGGGTTCAAAAACTGGAAGAACTTCTTCAAAGCCCTTACGCCATTGAAGCGATTGATGTTAGTAAAGACATATTGGATAAGCCAATAGATGTGGAGAAATTTAAGGAGTTGATGGAGTCAGAAAAACTGCCAATCGCAATTAGTTGGCAAAAAGACTATCTCTACTTTTATGCCAAGGATAAGACCTTGCTCGATCATCACTTGGATGAATTGTTGAAGAAACTGATGTCTAATCCAGAGAAGCTAGAAGGTTTAACCTTTGATAAAACCTTGGACCAAGAGATAGAACTGGCCAAAGAGAAAATTAGAGTGACAGAACCTTCGGCAGTCAAAACCAAGGAGGTGACCTTGTAATGTATTCCAGGCAAAAAGCATTTGTCTTTGGACTCTTGGGTCTTGCCTTTGGCTATTTCTGCCATCGTCTAACCCTACTCTATGATAGTTTAACCAATGTCCCACCTATGGAACGTTTAGCCTACCTCTTAGGAGAGGGGTTAAATCAGGTTTTCAATCCTTTATGGCTTTTTACTTTTACTCAAAAATCTCTTTTTGCCTTTATCCTTGGAATTCTAACGATGATGTTAATCTATCTTTATGTTTCAACAGGACAAAAGGTGTATCGAGAAGGGGAAGAATACGGTTCTGCACGATTTGGAACCAGTAAGGAAAAGCGGAACTTTTACAGTAAGAATCCTTTCAATGACACGATTTTGGCTCGTGATGTTCGTCTAACCTTGTTGGAAAAGAAGAAACCCCAGTTTGACCGAAATAAAAATTTGATTGTCATTGGGGGTTCTGGGGCAGGTAAGACCTTTCGCTTTGTGAAACCAAACCTTATCCAACTTAACTGTTCCAATATTGTCGTAGATCCGAAAGACCATTTGGCTGAGAAGACAGGTAAACTCTTTTTAGAAAACGGTTATCAGGTCAAGGTTTTAGACTTGGTTAATATGACCAATTCAGACGGTTTTAATCCCTTTCGTTATGTAGAAACAGAGAATGATTTGAACCGTATGTTAACGGTCTATTTTAATAATACCAAAGGAAATGGTTCTCGCAGTGATCCATTTTGGGACGAGGCTTCTATGACATTGGTGAGAGCTATTGCCTCTTATTTGGTGGATTTTTACAATCCTCCAGGAAGTTCCAAGCAAGAGCAGGAAGCAAGACGTAAGCGTGGCCGTTATCCAGCCTTTTCTGAGATTGGGAAACTCATCAAACTCTTATCAAAGGGAGACAATCAGGACAAAAGTGTTCTTGAAGTCCTGTTTGAAGACTATGCTAAAAAATATGGTCACGAGAACTTTACCATGAGAAACTGGGCGGATTTTCAGAACTACAAGGACAAGACCTTGGATTCGGTCATTGCTGTGACGACCGCTAAGTTCGCCCTTTTTAATATTCAATCGGTGATTGATTTGACGCAAAAAGACACTATGGATTTGAAAACGTGGGGCACTCAAAAGACCATGGTATATCTTGTTATTCCAGATAATGATACGACCTTTCGTTTTCTATCTGCATTATTTTTCTCTACGGTTTTCTCCACTTTGACCAGACAGGCTGATGTGGACTTTAAAGGGCAACTGCCTATTCATGTTAGAAGCTATCTGGATGAGTTTGCGAATGTCGGAGAAATCCCAGACTTTGCTGAACAAACCTCAACAGTTCGCTCTAGGAACATGAGTCTAGTTCCAATCTTGCAAAATATTGCTCAACTCCAAGGACTTTATAAGGAAAAAGAGGCTTGGAAAACTATACTGGGGAACTGTGACAGTCTCCTCTATTTGGGTGGGAATGACGAGGAAACTTTCAAATTTATGAGTGGACTTTTAGGCAAACAAACCGTTGATGTCAGAAGCACCAGTCGCTCTTTTGGGCAAACAGGTTCAAGTTCTACCTCTCACCAGAAAATTGCCCGTGACTTGATGACGGCTGATGAAGTCGGGAATATGAAACGAGATGAGTGTCTTGTACGCATTGCAGGGGTTCCTGTTTTTCGAACCAAGAAATATTTTCCACTCAAACATAAGAATTGGAAATGGCTTTCGGATAAGGAAACTGATGAACGCTGGTGGCATTATCGCATCAATCCCCTAACCGCTGAGGAAGAGGTAGATTTGTCAGGCCATAAAATAAGGGATTTAAGCACAGAAACGACACTACATTAATAGAAATGAGGAATAATATGAATCAAACACTATCAGGCTTTGTTTACGGAGTGGACGCCAGCTCCATGTTCTCCCAAGCCATGTCTCTATTACAAAAAGGCTTAATTGCAGTAGGAGCCTTTCTTGTTGTCATGGGCATTATCAACCTTTCCACCAACATTAAAGATGGTGGGCCAGGTGTCCGAAATGCCATTCTAGAAATTGTTGGTGGAGTCATGGTGGGAGCCGCGGGTGCTTTTGTGACTCAGATTACCATTTAAGGGAGGACAGCATATGACATGATAATGAATTTTACGTCACCTTTTGTATTTCTAGCCTCTGAAAAAGTATCTAGCGATAGCCTTTTTGAAGGATTTCAAGTGGATTTAGAATCAACCGCTAACCTAGTTAAATCACTAGCGGACTTTAATCCGACGGTGTGGTCTTACATGACAGCCATTACCAAGGGGATTATGCAGCCCTTGGGAGTAGCTATTCTTGCGGTTGTTCTCGTACTCGAATTTTCAAAAATGGCCAAGAAAATCGCAAACTCAGGTGGTGCAATGACCTTTGAAGCCATAGCACCTATGATTGTCAGCTACATCATGGTCGCGGTCGTGATTACCAATACGACGGTTATTGTGGAAGCCATTATTGCCATTGCCTCTTATGTTATTGAACAAGTGGCAAGTCTTGTCACGAATGGTGGTGCTAATTATGATACCATCTCAGGCATTAAGGGATCTGGAATTGTAGGAAAAATGATTATTGGCTTTTTTGCGATTCTCATTTGGTTGGTACGAATGGCCAGCATCATGGTTGTCAATATCTTGATTACCATTCGCTTTATCCAACTCTATCTGATGATTCCTTTTGCCCCTGTTACCATTCCGACCTTCCTTAGTGATGACTGGAGAAGTGTTGGGATTGGTTACCTTAAAAACATCATGGTCTATGCCGTTCAAGGTATTTTGATTTTTCTAATTGTATCTCTTGTTCCCTTGTTTGAATCGGCTGGAAAGATTGCCGTATCAAATGGAGCTGGAGTTATGGAATCACTCGCCATTATGTTTGGTGGCTTGGTACAGGCCATATTGTTAATCATTGCCTTGGTTGGCAGTCAACGGACCGCCCGAAGTATTTTGGGGATGTAGGAGGATGGGAGTAAATTGCCCGCCTCCTCTTTTTATAGCTTACTTAGATTGGAGAACATTTATGAACACTCGTGTCTTTAAGGACATTTCAAAGGTTCAACACAGGGCATGGCTGGGATTTACAACTAGACAGGTTATTTTTGTATTTCCAGCCGTCGCCCTAACCATTTTGGTATTGGGCTTGAACCTATTTTACTGGCAATTTGGGGATTGGTTTGTCTATGGTTTTGTTTTTAGCTTTACCATTCCACTCATGTTATTTGGGGTCTATCGCCCCAACGATTTACCATTTGAAACCTACCTCAAGTACCGTTTTCATTATGAACTAACGGTGCCAGACCGCACATTTACTGGAAGAAAAGGAGACCAACGTGAAAAAATTAAAACACTCAATGAAACCAAAGACACCTTCTAATGACCAAAAGCAAAAGACGAAAACACAGAAGCAGGAGATCAGACCTTCTACCGTAAATACGTTAGCCTATCAAGGGCTTTTTCAGAATGGCCTTATGCAGGTCAGCCCAAGCTATTTCTCACAAACCTATCTTTTAGGAGATGTTAATTATCAAACAGTTGGCTTAGACGATAAGGGAGCTATTGTTGAGAAATATTCGGATTTAATCAATTCACTAGATGATAAGACAAATTTCCAACTGACCATTTTTAATCAAAAGCTCAATCTGGAAAAATTCCGTAAGAGTATTCTCTATCCCTTGCAGGAAGATGGGTTTGATGCTTATCGTGATGAATTGAATCGCATGATGGATGCCAACTTAGAGGCGGGTGAGAACAATTTTTCAGCTGTCAAGTTTCTTTCATTTGGCAAGAGCGACCAAACACCAAAACTAGCTTTTCGTTCTCTGTCACAGATTGGGGAATATTTCAAGAGTGGCTTTTCAGAGATTGATGTATCTCTTGGTTTACTTGGTGGAGAGGAGCGAGTGAATGTCCTTGCGGATATGTTACGAGGTGAAAATCATTTACCGTTCTCTTACAAGGATTTGACTCTCTCAGGTCAATCCACCAAACACTTTATTGCCCCAACCTACCTTTCCTTTAAACACAAGAATCACATTGAATTGGACGATCGATTATTACAGATTGTCTATGTTCGTGATTATGGTATGGAGCTAGGGGATAAATTTATTCGAGACTTAATACAGTCAGATTTGGAAGTGATGATTAGTCTACATGCTAAAGGCTCTACCAAGTCTGAAACCATGACCAAGCTACGAACCAAGAAGACCTTGATGGAATCGCAAAAGATTGGGGAACAACAAAAGATGGCTCGGACAGGCATCTATTTGGAAAAGGTCGGGCATGTTCTTGAAAACAACATCGATGAAGCTGAGGCTCTTCTTCAAACCATGACCCAAACAGGAGATAAGCTGTTTGACACCGTATTTCTAATTGGAGTGCTGGCGGATACTGAAGACCAACTCAAACAATCTCTTGATATTATCAAGCAAGTTGCAGGGTCTAATGATATGATTATTGATAATTTGACCTATATGCAAGAAGCTGCCTTTAATAGTCTCTTGCCATTTGGGAAGAACTATCTTGAAGGTATTTCTCGGTCTCTATTGACTTCAAACATTGCCATGAATGCACCTTGGACTTCCGTTGATATTCAGGACAAGGGTGGGAAATTTTATGGGATCAATCAAATCTCAAGTAATATCATCAGTATTGACCGTGGCAAGTTAAATACTCCGTCAGGTTTGATTTTAGGGACTTCTGGAGCTGGTAAAGGAATGGCGACAAAACATGAAATCATCTCTACTAAGCTCAAGGAAGCAGATAGTGAAACTGAAATTATTATTGTTGACCCAGAAAATGAGTACAGTATTATCGGTCAAGCCTTTGGTGGAGAAAGTATTGATATTGCCCCAGATTCTACTACCTTCTTAAATGTCCTCGATCTATCCGATGAGAATATGGATGAGGATCCAGTCAAGGTCAAGTCAGAATTTCTCTTGTCTTGGATAGGAAAGCTCCTGGACCGCAAAATGGATGGTCGTGAGAAGTCCTTGATTGACCGTGTGACACGACTCACCTATAAGCATTTTGACACACCGTCCTTGGTCGAATGGGTCTTTGTCTTAGCTCAACAACCTGAACAGGAAGCTAAGGACTTGGCACTGGATATGGAACTCTATGTGGAAGGGTCGCTGGACATATTTTCACATCGGACCAATATTAAAACAGACAGTCATTTCCTGATTTACAATGTCAAAAAGTTAGGCGATGAATTAAAACAGATTGCCCTCATGGTTATCTTTGACCAAATTTGGAATCGGGTGGTCAAAAACCAAAAGCTAGGGAAGAAGACCTGGATTTATTTTGATGAAATGCAGCTACTCTTATTGGACAAATATGCCTCTGATTTCTTCTTTAAACTTTGGAGTCGTGTCCGTAAGTATGGGGCGATACCGACAGGCATTACTCAAAATGTAGAGACACTTCTTTTGGATGCTAATGGCAGACGCATTATTGCCAATAGCGAGTTTATGATTCTTTTAAAACAGGCCAAGAGCGATCGCGAAGAATTGGTACATATGCTTGGGCTTTCTAAAGAGCTGGAGAAGTACTTAGTTAATCCTGAAAAAGGGGCAGGCTTAATTAAGGCCGGTTCCACCGTTGTCCCATTCAAGAATAAGATTCCACAACACACCAAGCTCTTTGACATCATGAGTACGGACCCTGAAAAAATGAGGACATGAGATGAAAGAGGATAAAAAGCTAGTCAAACAGGCTAGGCAAAACTTTCGAAGTAACTTAAAATCAGCCCGTATGCATTATCGGAAAGAAGTTAGGGCCTTAAAGCAGACTGTTCCTAAAAAAGGACGATTTCGGAAATCAGCCAAAAATTCTCTGTTTCAGGGAAAGAAAACAGAGTTAAAAGAAAATCTACTCAGTAGCCAAAAGGAAGCAGAAGAGAAGTTCCTAAAAGAAATTACCTATGTGTCTCCTAGACTGTTGAAGGTAAAGGAAATCAAGAACTATAATAAAATGAAACAAAAACAGTACATTTGTGGTATAATGTATTTATGGCATATTCATTAGATTTTCGTAAAAAAGTTCTCGCATACTGTGAGAAAACAGGCAGTATTACTGAAGCATCTGTTGTTTTCGATATTTCACGCAACACCATCTATCAATGGCTAAAATTAATGGAGACTACTGGCGAGCTTCATCACCAAGTTAAGGGAACCAAACCAAGAAAAGTTGATAGAGAAAAATTAAAGAACTATCTTGAAGCTCATCCAGATGCTTTTTTGACTGAAATAGCTTCTGAATTTGGTTGCCATCCAACAGCTATTCATTACGCTCTCAAAGCTATGGGTTATACTCGAAAAAAAAGAGCTGTACCTACTATGAACAAGATCCTGAGAAAGTAAATCAGTTCCTTAAAGAATTTAATAACTTAAGTCACTTGACACCTGTTTATATTGACGAGACAGGGTTTGAGATATATTTTCATCGAGAATATGGTCGATCTTTGAAAGGTCAGTTGATCACTGGTCAGGTCTCTGGAAGAAGATTCCAGCGGATATCTTTAGTCGCAGGTCTTATAAACGGTGAGATTATAGCCCCAATGACCTACAAAGAAACCATGACTAGTGACTTTTTCGAAGCTTGGTTTAAAACATTCTTACTGCCCACTTTAGATAGACCATCTGTTATCATTATGGACAATGCAAGGTTTCATCGGATGAGTAAGCTAAAAGAGTTATGCAAGGAGCAGGGTCATAGACTTTTACCACTTCCTCCTTACTCACCTGAGTATAATCCCATTGAGAAAACATGGGCTCAAATTAAAAAATACGGTTCTGTTGCAAAGTTTTAAATAAAGAATAAAATCCCTTACGGTATCTATGATTTAAGCTGGGATTCCCAATAATACCTTGATTTCAGTACAGACCGAAAACCCGAAGAGAGTGCCTTCTTTTCGGGTTTTCTTATATAATCCTCGGATGGCTTCCATACCTTTAATCGTGGTAGAGGCAGTGCGTAAACTTCGATAGAATTTATTGCGTCTCTTTACTGGACGATGGTCTTGTTCAATCAAATTATTCAGGTATTTAATGGTACGATGTTCTGTCCCTTGATAAAAGCCGTATTCTTTTAGTTTCTTAAAGGCACTTGTAATAGAGGGGGCTTTATCTGTGACTACAACCTTCGGTTCATCAAACTGCTTCACTAACCGCTTAAGAAAAGCATAGGCTGCTTGTGTGTCCCGTTTTTTACGTAACCAAATATCCAAGGTTAAACCATCTGCATCGATGGCTCGATACAAATAATGCCATTTTCCTTTAATTTTGATGTACGTTTCATCCATTTTCCATGAATAAAAGGATTTTTTATTTTTCTTTTTCCAAATTTGATAGAGTAGTTTGCCATATTCTTGCACCCAACGATAAATCGTCGTATGAGAAACGTTAATGCCACGATCATATAAGATTTCTTGAACTTCACGATAGCTAAGGTTATAACGAAGATAGTAGCCCACGGCTACAATAATCACATCCTGCTGAAATTGCTTTCCTTTAAAATGATTCATCGTCATTCCTCCTGCTATCTTTTTCTATTATTCTACCTTATTTGATAGTAGATTTAAAACTTTGCAACAGAACCTAAATGAGGTTACTCAAAAATGGATAGACAGCAGTTTTGTAGCTTATATTGGCTCAAACATATAATAAACCGAAAGAAAATCTTGAATCAAAATTTTGGATGGCGTTAATTTACAATACAACGAAAGATGTTTACCCTGAATAATTCATACTTTTTAATTGAAACCGTCTGAAACTGCCTAACGGCAGTCTGATAATTACTTTTTTAGTTTCACCCCTTAAGTGATGAAAAAAGAACCCCATTCTGCTATGGTAAAGGTGACGAAACCAACCATAAGAAAGGAGTTCTTCTCATGACTAGCTTACACAAAAATCAAGTTAAATTCAATTCAAATATCACTATTTCACTATTTCACATACCGGTGGTCGTCTATCAAGTGATTCGGGGTTAGTCCTGGTTAAAGAATTAATGAATACCTTCGGCTTTTCGCACTTAGCTAAACAATGGCTCCATATTACAGATCATCGGGCTTATTTTACCCATGATAACTTAGCGATATTGGAACAGCTTATTATGCAATTAATTGCTGGTTACTCGGCAGACTCATCAGCTAATCTATTAAGACGGGATCCTGTCTTTCAAGCTGTACTCGGTAAAAAACAGTTGGCATCACAATCCTCAATCTCACGGTTTCTGGATCGTTTCACCGAGGAGAACATCGATCAACTCCAAGCATTAAATCAGTCATTGATTGATAAAGCACGTTTAATTCGCAATGACACCGAGTTAATCATTGATGTCGATTCCACACATTCGGATACCTTTGGACGCCAAGAACAAACAGATTATAATGCCCATTATCAAACCTACGGCTATCACCCATTAGTTGCCTTTGATGGACTGACCGGAGATTTCTTAAAAGCTGAACTGCGTTCAGGCAATCAGTACACATCTAAAGGGGTAAAAGCCTTTATCAACCCGCTTTTACACCACTACAAGAGCACGTTACCTCATACCGAGATATTGGTTCGGGGTGACAGCGGCTTCGCCACACCAGAGGTGTATGAGTCTTGTGAAGCAACTGAAAGCCAGTACGTTATCCGTTTAAAGAGCAATCGAAAACTAACTCGTCTAGCTGAAGAACTTGTCTATTACTATGATAATCATCCTTGGGATGAAAAAGAAATTTATTATCATTCAGTTCCATACCAAGCAGATTCGTGGTCTAAATCCCGTCGAGTATGTATTCGTTCAACTCGAGAAGCCGGAGAGTTATTATTTAATCATGTCTTTATTATCACGAGTTTCTCTAAAAACATTTCTCCTAAAAGAGTTTTTGAAACTTATAATAAGCGAGGTGCCATGGAAAATTACATCAAAGAAGCGAAAGGTGGCTTTTACTTCGATAAAACAGATAGCCCGCGTTTCTTAGAAAATCATGTCAGAATGATGATCAGTGTCCTTGCATACAACCTCGTTAATTTTTTAAAAAGCATTGGTTTTGATAAAGTGAACCAGGGCATGACGATTCATTCCATCCGGCTGATATTGCTTAAAGTAGCCGGTAAACTTGTTCAGACTGGGAGACAGGTCTATCTCAAACTGTCAAGTTATCATGTGTATCAAACTGAATTTTATAAGGTTTTTGAACGCCTGCGGCGATCCAAACAATGGATTTAGACTAGTTATCACACAAATTTTTTAACCGATTCTTTTTCAAGGGATTCGTCTGCCCTTAAATAGACAAATAATTTTTATTATGATCTTCTTCCGTAGGCATCCTGTTCGAAAACACATTATTTTGGAAGAAAGTATCTGCCTAATTTAAAAATTGGCAATTTGTTCAAAAAAACAGGTTAAATTTAGAGCTATGAATTATTCAGGTTTTTTCGAGGTGGAAGCTAGTATAAAAGTAAACCAAGGGTCGTTTAAGGGCGTTCTAAGCCCCACACAGCGTTTTAAGAGCCAAGAGGAACTTTTATCCTTTGTTTCTTCTAAACAAGCTAAAATAGGCAATCAAGAGGGGATAATTGCTGATGTTCAAACCAAAGAGAAGAAAACGAATAGTCCGAGTTTGTTTTCTTTAAGTGGTTTACAATCAAAAGTCAATCAGCTTTATAAAGCGACAGCAAGCCAAACTTTAAAAGCTATGCAAGGACTGTATGAAGCAAAATTATTGAGTTATCCAAGAACAGATACACCATTTATTACAGAGAACGAATTTGCTTATTTAAAAGCAAATTTTGGCAAATATAGCGGTTTTTTAGGACTTGATCTCGAAATGGTTCAAACAGAGCCTAGAAAGCGTTATGTGGACGGTAGTAAGGTACAGGAACACCACGCCATTATCCCAACAAAACAAGTACCTACCGAATCTGCATTAGCAAAAATGGACGATTTACAACGAAAAATATATGCTTTAGTCGTTAAAACGACCGTTGCCATGTTTTTACCTGATTACTTGTATGAAGAAACCAAGATACAAACGAAAGTAGCTGATTTGCTGTTTCAATCGATCGGAAAGACACCAAAGCAAGAAGGGTGGAAAATTCTTTTCAAACAACAAACCAAAGAAGAAAAAGAGGACGTTCAAACGTTACCACTCGTTATCATTGGCGAACGTGCCGAAGTTGGTGTTAAGAGTGTTGAAAAAGAAACGCAACCGCCAAAAGCTTTTACAGAGGGTACATTATTAACTGCTATGAAAACGGCGAATAAAACGGTTGATGATGAAGAAGCAATCAAGATTTTACAAGAAGTTGAGGGGATTGGAACAGAAGCGACAAGAGCAAGTATTATTGAAGCGTTAAAACAAAAAGAATATATCCAAGTGATTAAGAATAAGCTTGTTGTAACTGAAAAAGGAAAATTATTGTGCCAGGCAGTTGAAAGTCAGCACCTTTTAACGAGTGCTGAAATGACGGCTAAATGGGAAACGTATTTAAAAAAAATCGGTAAAAGAGAAGGCAATCAAGAGAACTTTATTACGAATATCAAAAAATTCATTGTTCATTTACTGGAAGCTGTACCTAACGATATAGAAAAACTAAATTTTTCTGATTACCAGGAACAGAAAGAAAAAGAAGCAGAAAAAAGTATTGTAGGAAAATGTCCTAAGTGTGGCAACAATATTGTATTAAAAAAATCGTTTTATGGTTGTTCAAATTATCCTGAATGTAAGTTTACTTTAGCTGAACATTTTAGAAAGAAAAAACTAACCAAAACGAATGTAAAAGAATTACTGGAGGGAAAAGAAACCCTGGTAAAAGGAATCAAAAACAAAGAGAAAAAGCCCTACAATGCCGTTGTAAAAATTGGGGAAAAGGGATATATTGATTTTATATCTTTCTCAAAATAAACATAAAAGCCCTTTAAAGAGGGCTTTTATATATTAATCACAAATCACTTATCACAAATCACTTGTGATTTGTGATTCTTAATGATACAATATTACTATACAAAAAAAGAATGGGGCGTAGTTATGGAGAAGGAAAAACTAAAAATACTTGAAGAATTAAGACGTATTTTAAACAATAAAAATGAAGCAATTATTATCTTGAATAATTACTTTAAAGGTGGTGTTGGAAAGTCCAAATTATCGACTATGTTTGCTTACTTGACAGACAAATTGAATTTAAAAGTTTTAATGATCGATAAGGACTTACAGGCAACATTGACAAAAGACTTAGCAAAAACTTTTGAGGTAGAATTGCCACGTGTCAATTTTTATGAAGGCTTGAAAAATGGAAACTTGGCTTCTTCTATTGTTCATTTGACTGATAATTTAGACTTGATCCCTGGCACGTTTGATTTGATGTTACTGCCAAAATTAACTCGCTCATGGACTTTTGAAAATGAAAGTAGATTGCTTGCTACTCTTTTAGCACCTTTAAAAAGTGACTATGATCTCATTATTATTGATACTGTACCAACGCCAAGCGTTTATACAAATAATGCAATCGTGGCGAGTGATTACGTTATGATCCCTTTACAAGCAGAAGAAGAAAGTACAAACAACATTCAAAACTATATTTCCTATTTGATTGATTTACAAGAACAATTTAACCCTGGACTAGATATGATCGGTTTTGTTCCTTATTTAGTTGATACGGACAGCGCAACGATAAAATCAAACCTGGAAGAACTGTACAAGCAACATAAAGAAGATAACTTGGTTTTCCAAAATATTATCAAGCGAAGTAATAAAGTAAGTACCTGGTCTAAAAATGGAATTACAGAACACAAAGGCTATGACAAAAAAGTTTTATCCATGTATGAGAACGTATTTTTTGAAATGCTTGAGCGAATTATTCAATTAGAAAACGAAAAAGAATAGAATCACAAATCACAAGTGATTAATCACAAATCACTTGTGATTTGTGATTGTTGATGATAAAATAAGAATAAGAAGAAATAGAAAGAAGTGAGTGATTGTGGGAAATTTAGGCGCACAAAAAGCAAAACGAAATGATACACCAATCAGTGCAAAAAAAGATATTATGGGGGATAAGACGGTTCGTGTTCGTGCTGACTTGCACCATATTATAAAAATCGAAACAGCAAAGAATGGCGGAAACGTAAAAGAAGTTATGGATAAAGCCTTAGAAGAATATATTCGGAAATATTTACCTGACAAACTTTAAAAGGAGTGAAAATGAAATGGCAGTTACTTATGAAAAAACATTTGAAATAGAGATCATTAACGAATTATCGGCAAGCGTTTATAATCGAGTATTAAACTATGTTTTGAATCATGAATTAAATAAAAATGACTCTCAATTATTGGAAGTCAATTTATTAAACCAATTAAAGCTTGCAAAACGTGTAAATCTTTTTGATTATTCTTTAGAAGAATTACAAGCCGTTCATGAGTATTGGCGGTCAATGAATCGCTATTCAAAACAAGTTTTGAATAAAGAGAAAGTGGCTTAATATGGCAAATATAGTCAATTTTACTGACAAACAATTTGAAAATCGCTTAAATGATAATTTAGAAGAATTGGTTCAAGGAAAAAAAGCGGTTGAATCGCCAACCGCTTTTTTACTTATGTGACTTTTAGTCCGTCACGCTCCGTAAGGTGCGTGACAAATAAACCACCCGCTATGCGGGTGCGCGACGAAGGTTATACCAAAAAAACTCCAAACGCGATACAATAAAGGTGTTCAAGCCTATTGTAAAGCGAGAGGAGAAAAGTATGGCACAAAAGGCACATAGTTTATCACATACAAAGTGGCTGTGTAAATACCACATTGTCTTCACCCCTAAGTATAGACGAAAAATCATCTATAATCAATATCGAAGTAGTTTGGGAGAAATATTCCGACGTTTGTGTAGTTACAAAGGCGTAGAAATTATCGAAGGACATCTGATGCCGGATCATGTTCATATGTTAGTCAGTATTCCTCCGCGATTAAGTGTATCCAGCTTTATGGGATATTTAAAAGGCAAGAGTGCTCTTATGATGTTTGATAAACACGCCAATCTCAAATATAAATTTGGCAATCGCCATTTCTGGGCAGAGGGCTATTATGTAAGTACAGTTGGACTTAATGAAGCCACAATTAAGAAGTATATTCAAGAGCAGGAAAAGCATGATATAGTACTTGATAAATTGAGTGTAAAAGAGTATGAAGATCCCTTTAGGGATAATGGCAAGTAGTACAAATGCCTCTTTAAGAGGCTAGTGACGAGTCAAAAGCAGTGAGGCTTGAACAAAGTGAAAGCCAGCGTCTTTAGGCGCTGGCTGGTGATGTGGGCTTATAGCCCTTGTTCAAACCACCCGTTTGACGGGTGGTCATGATTGGTGGGCAACCAGGGTCAGGGAAAACGAGTTTGCGATCAGCAATTCTTGAAGAAACACAAGGGAATGTTATTGTCATTGATAATGATACCTTTAAACAACAGCACCCTAATTTTGATGAACTAGCGAAACTTTATGAGAAAGACGTAGTAAAACACGTTACCCCTTATTCTAATCGCATGACAGAAGCGATCATAAGCCGTTTAAGCGATCAAGGCTATAACTTGGTGATTGAAGGTACAGGACGAACAACAGACGTTCCTATTCAAACCGCAACAATGCTTCAAGCCAAAGATTATGAAACAAAAATGTATGTCATGGCAGTACCTAAAATCAACTCATATTTAGGAACAATTGAACGGTATGAAACTATGTATGCAGATGATCCAATGACAGCCAGGGCAACACCAAAACAAGCGCATGATATTGTTGTCAAAAACTTACCGACCAATTTAGAAACCCTTCATAAAACGGGCTTATTTAGCGATATAAGGCTTTACAATAGAGAAGGAGTGAAACTCTATTCAAGCTTAGAAACGCCTTCCATTAGTCCGAAAGAGACCTTAGAAAGAGAATTAAATCGTAAAGTATCAGGGAAAGAAATTCAACCGACTTTGGAGAGAATAGAGCAAAAAATGGTTCAAAATCAACACCAAGAAACCCCTGAATTTAAAGCAATTCAACAAAAAATGGAAAGCTTGCAGCCACCTACACCACCAATACCCAAAACACCTAAACTTCCAGGGATTTAAACCTTAAAAAAGTAAAAGAGTAGTTACCAAAAAACGGTAACTACTCTTTTTTTATAAAAACATTTCCTCATTTTTTAAAAGCTGATCGAGAAATAAAGCACACAACTGTATTCTTTCTTTTTTCAGTTGGTACATTTTGCAGTCTGTAACGTGCCATTTACTGTTTGTTACCTTAACATATCCAGTCGAAAACCCAGTTAATACAGATACAGGCGAAGTGATTGTTGCAGTTGAAGATAGTAAACCAATCATTCAATTAGCAGACGGAACAACAAAGAAAGTTGAAGCGAAAGAAATTGGCGCAAACGTTCAAAAAGACGGAACAGTAACGGTTAAAGGTTCAGACGGAAAAATGAAAGTTTTACCAAAAACAGGAGAAACAGAAAATATTGCATTGTCTGTCCTAGGGTCATTAATGGTATTAGGATCAGCATTCATTTTTAAAAAGAGAATCTAATTAAGTATTTATAAAAGCATGGTCGCAAGTTTCACTAGCAGCCATGCTTTTATTGAATCATTGTAGGACATTTTAAAGATAATTGCCCACTTTAAAATTAAACATGTGCTTAGAATCGTTCTAGGAAACACGATCCAGTCCAATAATCGTCGATAAAAACTTTTGAAAAAGGTTGGTGAAATTACCTACTTTTGGAATAATCACAAATCACAAGTGATTAATCACTTGTTTATTAAGATATTAAAAGCTATAATTTAAATAAAGCGTGAATTTTATGACACAAAAAGAGGGGGGAGAAACTTGGAACTAGCATTTAGAGAAAGCTTAAAAAAGATGAGAGGTACCAAATCAAAAGAAAAATTCTCCCAAGAATTAGAAATGAGTAGATCAAATTATTCACGAATAGAATCAGGAAAATCAGATCCAACCATAAAAACACTAGAACAAATTGCAAAGTTAACTAACTCAACGCTAGTAGTGGATTTAATCCCAAATGAGCCAACAGAACCAGAACCAGAAACAGAACAAGTAACATTGGAGTTAGAAATGGAAGAAGAAAAAAGCAATGATTTCGTGTGAATAATGCACGAAATCATTGCTTATTTTTTTAAAAAGCGATATACTAGATATAACGAAACAACGAACTGAATAAAGAATACAAAAAAAGAGCCACGACCAGTTAAAGCCTGAGAAACTTTAACTGCGAGCCTTAATTGATTACCACCAATCAATTAAAGAAGTCGAGACCCAAAATTTGGTAAAGTATTTTCTTGCTTAGTAGGAGGTGTTGTGGTATAATTTAGTTAGATTAGAAGTCATCGAAGGTACAGCAATGTATAACTAGGTGGCCTTTTTTCATATTGCGGAGAGATATTTTATGCCTAATAATGTATTTGAATTAATAAATTTTAAGGACTATTTGCCGTTAGATTTAGATATTACTGATAAAACTAGGTTGGTTTATAGACCAGTATTAGCACCAACTCAATTAAAATGTTCTCTTGAGCCGGCTTTAACTGAAGAACAGTTATATGTCCATATGAAAGAAAACTCTAACTGGTCTTTCAAATACAATGGGAATGATGATTTTTATAAACAGGATTGTATTGACTTTTTAAGAGATATAGACTTCCAATCATTCTCTCAATATGGGAAGTTGGTGGACAGAAAATACATAGAAGCAAAAAGAGTTTACTTATTTGATAGCTACTTTAGAAATTTTCTTCAAGAGATATTGGAGCGTATCGAAGTTTTTTTGAAGAAGAGTACAGCTGATGCTCTGACGATTGGATACAATAAAACTTCTTATATTTTTGAAGATGATACTCTCTATTATTCAGAACAATCTAAATACCGAAAAGAAAATCCTAAGAGGCTGGATATTGTTTTGAAAACAAAATATCATTTGTCACGATTGATTTTGGAAAAACAAGATGATGCCACAATCAAGAATCAGATTAACCAATATGGGGTCGTGTTACCTTGGACCGTTTTTCGTTTAATGACATTTGGAAACATAGCGTCCTTCCTCGTTGCCCTACAACCAGAATATCGAAATAAGGTTGCTGCCTATATTAGTCTTCCCTTGGACAAGGATGATAACATTCCAGCTAAAATCTTATTGTCTTGGTGTAACGCTCTTCGTTATCTTAGGAATATTTGCTCACACAATGGCAGATTATATGGTCGCTTACACCATACACTGCCAGCTTTTCATCATTCTGACAGAGAGTTGCTAGTGACAGACTCAGAGAATGATAGCAAGACACTATTTATCTATTTTATAGCAATGAGACATCTTATCTTGTCAATGTCCATAGAAACTAAGAATTTTTGGAATAAAAAATTACAAAAGCTTCTGGAAGAAAGTAATCAAGAACAAGTGGATTTGAGACACTATGGTTTTCCAAAAAATTGGATGGATTTATTGGCAATAAAGATATGATAAGTGCTTAGATGGACACGGACTAAAAAATAGATTAGAACGGAGGTAAAGTATTGAATCTTATTTCAATCAAAGAATTTGTCGAATTGACTATCAATAATAATCCAGACATCAATCCCAAAGAGCTTGAAGAAACCTTGCGTGCAGTACTTGAAGAAAAAGAAGGAGGGGCAAGGTGTATGAATTGTGGATATCCTATTTGGGTAGCAGGGAGTGCACTGGTAGGGAGCTACATGTGCTTCACGTGTCTAACAGGTGAAGCCGATGGTAGTGATGATTTTGAAGTTTTAGGTTAAGCTATTTCAGAAATTTTTCGAGAGCCAAATGGCTCTTTTTCTTTTCCTGTGATAATTTTTTCAGCTCTCTCTTGTTACACTCTATCTAGTTTTAGAAAATCAACCCTTGACTTTTTCTTGGGGGTTTGGGGGCGAAGCCACCATGTTTTCTTATCGTCGGCTGACCAACCTGTAAGGTTTGGGTTCAGCTGGCGATTAGATTTTAGGTTATTGTGGACACAATAACTGAGCTCGCAAAGACCGAACAAGGAACGAGTGAGGTCTTTCGAGGGGTGTCTGACAATGTCAGGCTGCCTCACATTGTCAGACAATGCCTGATTTGAAAGGATGGATAGAATGAAACAAGATATTAGGCTCGTTAGAAAGCAGTTTAGAATGACGAGACAAGAAGAAAAACAGATAAAAGAGATGATGAAAGATCAGCAGATAGAGAGTTTTTCAGAATTTCTTCGGCATAACCTCTTTAAAACTGATGACGATGACAAAAGTATTGAGATGTGGTTTTCCCTATGGCAATCACAAAAGTTAGAACAGGTTAGCCGTGATTTATATGAGGTACTAGTCATCGCTAAGCAAAATCATCAAGTGACTCAAGAGCATGTTTCAATCTTATTGACCTGTGTTCAGGAGTTGATTGTGGAAGTAAGCCAATCACATTCTCTAAGTCAATCATTTCGTGACAAGTATATGAGATAAGAGGTTAGTATGGAATATCGTTACAGAACCAACTTGAAAAAAGTCTTTTTAACAGATAGTGAATTAAAACAACTGAATAATCGTATTGCAGAAAGTAGGAGTAAAAATTTTTCCGAATATGCTAGAAAAGTATTGCTTAATCCAAACATGACATTTTTAACAATTGACACTTCAAATTATAAGGAACTCGTTTTTGAATTGAGAAGGATTGGAAATAACATCAATCAGATTACACGTGCGATTAACCAAAGTCATCTCATTTCTCAGGAACAACTAAAAAGTTTGAGTCAAGGGATTGACGAGATGATTTCTGAAGTTGAGAAAGAGTTTCATATGAATGTTAAAGCGCTAAAGGAGTTTCATGGTAGTCACTAAACACTTTGCGACTCATGGGAAAAAATATCGTAGACGCTTAATCAAATATATTCTCAATCCTGAGAAGACCAATAATCTTGAATTCGTTTCTGATTTTGGAATGAGTAATTACTTGGACTTTCCAACTTATGAAGAGATGGTCAAGATGTACAATATCAATTTCATCAATAATGATGAATTGTATGATTCGAGAAATGACCGTTTGGAAAGAAAACAACAAAAAATTCATGCCCATCATGTGATTCAATCTTTTTCTCCTGAGGACAGCCTCACTCCTGAAGAAATTAATCGTATTGGCTATGAAACAGTGAAAGAATTGACTGGTGGAAATTATCGCTTCATCGTAGCAACTCATACAGACAAGTTACATACCCATAATCATATTCTTATCAATTCTGTTGATCTCAATTCAGATAAGAAACTCAAATGGGATTATGCCCAGGAGCGGAACTTACGGATGATTTCTGATCGTATTTCTAAAATGGCTGGTGCAAAAATTATTGAAAAGCGTTATTCCTACCGAGATTATAAAAAATATAGGGAATTTAGTCATAAGTTTGAATTGAAACAACGTCTCTATTTTTTGATGCAGCAATCTAAAGCGTTTGATGATTTTTTAGAGAAAGCAAAGCAGCTGCATGTCCAGATTGATTTTAGTCAGAAGCATAGTCGTTTTTTGATGACTGATAGAGCAATGACAAAACCAATTCGAGGTCGCCAACTTAGTAAACGGGACTTATATGATGAAGAATTTTTTCGAACACATTTTGCCAAACAAGAGATTGAAAGTCGTTTAGAATTTTTATTAGAGTCTGTTCATTCACTAGAAGAATTGCATGTAAAAGCAAAAGAGTTGAATCTAACCATAGAGTTAAAACAAAAAAATGTGATTTTTACCCTAGAAGAAGATGGTCAAAAGATTACTCTAAGCCATAAAAAAGTTAGTGATAAGAAATTGTACGACATTCCATTTTTTAACCATTACTTTGAAGACAAAGAGGCAAGAGATATTCAAGCATTAGAAAATATTCAGGAAGATTATCAGACTTTTCGAGAGAAGCAGCATAAGGAGAAAGTCTCCGCAGAAGAAATCGAGGAAGCCTTCAAGAAATACAAGGAAAAACGAGATGCCGTTCATGAGTTTGAAGTTGAACTTACGGATAATCAGATTGAGAAATTAGTTGATGATGGTATCTATATCAAGGTTTCATTTGGTATCAAACAAAGTGGGCTCATCTTTATTCCCAACTATCAGTTGGATATCCTAGAAGGAGAAAATCAGAAAAAATATAAAGTTTACATTCGAGAAACGTCCTCTTACTTTGTCTATAACAAAGTAAACTCGGATAAAAATTGTTTTATCAAAGGGAGAACTTTAATCAGGCAATTGACCAACGATAGCCAAAAACTCCCTTATAGACGACCAACTTTAAAAAGTCTTCAAGAGAAGATTTCTGAAATTAATCTTATGATTGAACTGTCTAACACAAACAAACAATACCAAGAAATCAAAGATGAGTTTGTATTAGAAATTGCAGAGCTTGATATGAAGCTGGAAGAAACACAAGAAAAAATCGCCACCTTGAACAAGATGGCAGAAGTATTTATTAATCTGAAGAGTGAGGATCACGAAAGTAAGAAATTAGCTAAGTACGACTTCTCTAAAATGAACATGACAGAATCGATAACTCTAAATCAGCTTAATAAAGACATACTGATAATGCAACAGGAATTTGATAAAGAAATTGATGAATATGAGGGATTAGCCAGAAAGTTAGAAACATTTGTAAAAGTGTTAAATATAGGAGGAACTCTTAAACTCAAACAACGAGATAATATTTCAATGGAGTAAAAAGGTTTGTTGATGACAATAAATATAAATTTTTAAAAATAGATTTCTCTCAATCTCAAAAGTGCATAGAATACTCATTATCATTACTTGAAAATTTGATAATCTTAAAGTAATTATAAGGAGGAATTACTATGTCAGCAATTACAGATAAATGGATAAAACTATTTAATAATGTCAATAATTCTCAGGAGTTAGATACATTTTTAAAGAATGTTTCAGGGAAAGGGCTCAATGAATGGGAACAACTATATAATGACTATGATGAAAGTAAAAATTTACTTATTGAAGAAGCATTAGAACAATGTGAATGGATTTTATATATTCCACAGCAAAGGCTTAAGACTAGAATTAATTGGTTAGATTTATATAAACCATTGTGTTATAAATATGTCCAAAAGATTTATAGTATTGTTGAAACTAAGAATTATATTTCTGATAAACAGACTTTTATAGAAAGTATTGAAGAATATTTTTTTGATATTTGTATGAATATCAGTTATCGTACAGTTGTCTTAGAAATTAATGATTTACGCAGAAATTCAAAACTTCTGGGGGAGAGTAGAGAGGATAGATATAAATACTATATAGATATTTTATTACGAGATAAAGAGTATATTGTTGATTTTTATAAAAGATACCCAATGTTATATGAGGTATTAGATCAAAAATTAAAAAATATAAGTTTTTATATCCAAGAAATTTTAAATAATTTAGAAGACGACATTCAAGATATTCAGAATTATTTTAAAGTATCGGATTTACAATTATTCAAAATTAATTTTAATGCCGGTGATACTCATTCTAAAGGTAAGACAGTTTGTATATTAAATTTCAAAGATAAGGATATTGTGTATAAGCCTCGTAATATGATATTGGATGTTAATTTAAAATTATTTGCAGAAGAATTTGAAAAGACATTTGGAATCTCGGATACATTATTTATCCCTAAGACTTTAATTAAGAAAGGATATAGCTATGTAGAAATGATTGAAATTCAAGAATGTTCTACTTTAGAAGATGTTAAAATATATTTTGAAAATATGGGGAAAATTTTAGCATTTTTACATTTGTTTGGTGCAAAAGATTATCATGGAGAAAATGTATTAGCGTCCGGGAGATTTCCTTATTTAATTGATAATGAAACAATTCTTCATTTTAGCGAAAATGAGAAAATTAATACATCTGTACATAAAATGTATGACTTTGTAGCTAACTCAGTATATAGTACAGGTATTTTGCCAATGACACTATATTCAATTAATAATAACAAAGGAATGGAAATAGGTGCATTAAATTCTGGAGCAAGAAGAGAATCTCCTTATTTAACTCATAAGCTGTCTAATGTTGGCACTGATGAAATCAGAATTGAAAAAGTTTTTAAAGAGGTTGGAAGCTTTCCTAGTACTGTTAGATACGAGGGTGAGAATATCTCTTGTTCTAATTATTTACCTCAAGTTCAACAGGGATTTGAAGAGATTTATAGAATCTTTGTTGATAATAAGTCAGTTATTTCAAAAATGATTAAGAAATATTTTAATAATTGTGAAACGAGATACATTTATAGGAATACTAATATATATGTACAATTACTAGAGACAAGTCATCACCCAGAACTATTAAAAAATCGTTATGATTTTGAAATGTATTTTCTTAGATTATATGAATATGGTGATATTTCAAATGAATTTGATAGTAAAATGATTCATGATGAGATTAATCAATTGAAAAATGATGATGTTCCGATTTTTTATTCCGATTCATCTAATAATAATATTTCAAATGGAGTTAAGGAGTATATTTTATCACTTGAGGGTGAAAGTATTGTAGAGAAAATTTTAAATAGAATAAAAATAGCATCTACTTCAAATTTAGTTCGTCAGAAGAGAATCATTAATATGTCTTTTATGGGAACAGAATTATTTGTAAAAAATATTGAACCACTTAAAAGAAAAGACTTTGGAAGAGAATTATTTGTAAAAAGACTATTATCTAGTAGGTTTGAACATGATGGCGAAATTAGTTGGTTAGCAATGCTAGCTATGGATAAAAATTATGACATATCACCTATGAAGTATGATTTATATTCAGGTACAGCAGGTATTTTACTTGGAATCAATAGTTTAGAAATCAAGGAGTTAGAAGAACTTTTTTCTGGAGTAATGAAATACACTGTTAACTACATAAAGGATTTTAGTTCTGATATTACGTATCAAAATATTGGGGCTTTTACTGGAATTTATGGCTATCTATATGCATTGTGTGTATTAAAGGAGAGTAATAAAGATATTCCTTTAGAGATTGAAACATTTATCTTTGAAACCATTTTTAGAACTAAAGATATAGTTTCAAATTTAGATAATTTGGATATTATAGGTGGGATTTCTGGTATTTTAGGTGTTTTATTGAAAGTCAATAGTACATTTAAAGGAAATTTAGATATATTAAATTTAACAGATAAGTTGATGAAACTAATTGTTCAACGTCTGCTTAAAATATATGCTGAAGAAGGGAGCTGGATTTCAGAAGATCCAGGGTATGCTCACGGGAATTACGGTGTAATTGTTCAGTTATATAAATATAGTTTAAGTTTAAGTACAGATTCAAATATTAGAAAAATGATTATTCAGTGTGTACAAGACTATTTAAGGAAAGAGAGAGAGGAGCTAGATCACAATAGAGTTCTAAAAATAAGAAAAAATGCTAAATACTACTCATGGTGTAATGGTATTGTTGGTATTGTAAAAGCTAAGCATTATTTGTTAATTAATGGTTTATCAGACAAATTGTTATCTGAAGAAGTGGAATATTACAGCAAAGATATACTAACTAATGGATTAAATTTGGATAATTCAATTTGTCATGGGAATGTGGGTAATTTGGTGATTTTGGATTCAATTTTACCTGTTCAAACTAATCAATTTGAAAATGCGATACATCAGGAAAGCAATCAATATTTATTAGAAAAAATGACCTATGAAACTGATGATTGGGGTGTTTTGACAGGTGAAATGGGAATATTGATGGCTAATTATAAGGCAGGTAGAAAATGTCTTAATGAATTGCTATTATTAAATTAAGTGCTAAAAAGTCAATAGAAAGTTGATTAATTTTTAGTTGATTTTTTAGAAAAAAGGGTGCACTAAAAACACCTAGCGAAAAACGCTTTTTTCGCCAGCTTATCCAAGGACATGTGCCGATAATCACTTATCTTCCATAAGCCTTCTTGGTGGCGTATAGAGTTGGCGGTTGATCCACCAGACGCACAAATTTTCTAGCGGTTAAGACGATGGCTCGTTTGTGTTGATGTTTAGGAACTTCTTGATACTTCTTCATATAAAAGGTTTGATACTCACTATCATGTCGCCTCACCGAGTTGGCGGCTTCAACTAAGTAATAGCGAAGATAGCGATTGCCTCGTTTTACAAGTTCCGTATTTTGAGAGTTAGTGTTCCCAGATTGATACTGTTTCCAATTCAATCCTGCATATTTTGCGACTTGAGGATGATCTCTAAATCGCTCAATCTGTCCAATTTCAGTGATAATTCCTGCAGCGTAAACTTTACCAACACCAGGCACAGAAGTTAAACACTGGTATTCGGGAATGACTTCTACCATGTCTTCAATAGCTTTATCAATATCCTTAATCATTTGTTCCAGATTTCTGATTTCTCGAGCTAATAGCCCAAGAATGACATTGACAGAATCCTGTTGGAGTTTAGAGACGATAAGAACCACGAATGGCCGCTTGAATAGCTTTCGCTAGCTTTTCAGAAGCTTTGAATCGTCCTCTTCCTAGTTTCTGGAGAAATTCTGCCAGATCTTCGAGAGCAATAGTGGCTAATTCGTCTAGGGAGTAGTCTTCTGTCATAAGAGAGATGATTGTGCTAGACCAGAGATTGGTTGAGAGGTTCTCATTCTTGATTTCAGTTGATAAGGTATTGCACTTGTAGTAGATATTCTCAATAAAGTGCTGCTTGGTCTTGGTCAACTGCTCAATGAGTTGAAGCCTGGTTCTGGTCAAGTGCTGGAGCGCCATGTATTTCTCTTCCTTGAGAAAAGCAGGTGAGAATCGCTTGATACGGAAATAATCGGCAATATAGAAGGCATCAAGGGTATCATTCTTGTTTTCTTCAAAGGCTTCCCGGTATTTCTTAATCTTATTGGGCTGTTCGACCATGACCTCAACCTTTAGAGCTTTCAAGTCGCTGTCTTCATGAAAGAACATAGCAGGGTGAAAGCTGTAGAGACTGGTGGCTTCCATACCAATGACGATGCGTTCAAATGAATAGGAGTCATTGAGTTCAAGAATTTGTTTCTTGATTTCAGAAGCACCTACTAGGTCATTGGGAAGAGAAGCTGTAAAGGGAGTTGTTGTATCACTAAGCATGATACAGACATCTAATTTGGTAGAGCTAACATCTAAACCGACAAAACATTTCATTTGGAAGGTCTCCTTTCATTTGTAATTGGAAAGTTTCTTGACTACTGTAAGGTTCCCCAGAAACACGTTGGACCAACAGCCTCGCATAAGAGAATTCTAATCACTAGCTCACTTGCCGCCTGTACGCTACTACGTACAGAAGTGAGCATAATGGAAATAGCTAGTGTGTTGGAAGTAGGAACAACGCTTGGGTAACAGACTTTAAAATGAAGTCTAAGCAACAAGAAGGAAAAGAAACAACCATGAGTCCATTCCATGACTCTATTGTTCTGGAAAACCTTGCAATAGTCAAGTTAACGTTTTTACGATTATTAAAAATTTGGAATTGAAAAATCCCCATAAACTTATTTTACGAGGAGGAATGTAATGAAGAGAAGAGTACCATTTATAGAACAGCATCAAAAAACAGAGTGCGGTTTATGTTGTGTAGCAATGGTATCAAGTTATTTTGATCATGAGATTTCTGTCAAAGCTTTACGTAATATTCAAGAAACCGGAAGGGATGGAACAAATTTTGGAAATTTAATTGATATATTAGAGAATATTGGATTTTCTATTAAGTCGTTTCGTTATCCTAAAGAACAAGTTGAAAATTTCTCTAAAATTTTGACTCCAGCAATTGCCTTATGGCAAAGTAAACATTTTGTAGTAATTGAGAAGGCAAATAAAAAATTTGTATGGGTTGTCGATCCAGAGCTTGGTAGAATTAGATATAGTTTGGAAGAATTTTCAGAAGGTTTTTCAGAGTATCTAATCAGTATAGTAGATAGTTCACAAGTATCTAGTAGAAAGAGTAAAGAAAACTTTCAAGTAGTTTATAAACAGTTGTTAAAAACTTGGTCATATTTTATTCCATTACTTTTTTTAACACTAGGTAGTTATGGAGTAAATTTTATTTTTCCTCTATGGATGCAACAAATTTTAAACGAAGTATCGCAGGGAGTATCTATTAAACAATTCGATTTATTACTTAGATTCTTAGGTTTTGTCTCCATATATTTTATTATCATGTTGTGCCAGAGATATTTTGCAATTATATTAACAAGTACTATTGATGAGGGACTAAACAATAGTGTGATAAGTAACCTCTTTAAATTACCTTATAAATTTTTTTCTACTAGAAGTAGCGGAGATTTAATCTACTCAATAAATGGTTTGTCTAGAATCAGACAGTTATTTACAAATCAGTTTATACTTGGGATTTTAGATATAGGGTTTGCTATTTGCATTTTAATCTATTTTGCTAGATTTAATTATATTATATCCTTATTAGCTATTCTATTGCTTTTTTTGAATCTTTCTATATTATTCTTGACCAAACAGAGTTTAGAACAAAGAAATAAGTCATTTATAATTTCTCAAAAAATGACTTACAGAATAAACAAATTGAAATGGTTTATTCTATGATGGGAATTAAAATGGAAGGTTTTGAAGACCAGACATATAAGCAGTGGAAGAGTTTATTTGATAAAAATATATATAGGTATAAATGTAGCGAAATTTTTTCAGGATTTGTGAATTCGTTATTTACTATTATCACATTTATTTCACCTTTTGTATTGCTATTTGTTTCCCTTACAATCAAATAGTAGTGTTGGTATAGGAAGTGTATTTGCACTTTATTCTTTAAGTACTCTTTTATTCAGTAAAACTAATAATATTTTTGAAACAGTAGTATCATTTTATAATAGTAAAACGTTTTTAGCTAGGATAGTTGAAATTTTAGAAGAAGACATGGAGGAAAATGGACAATTAAAATTTGATTTAAAAGGTGATATTGAATTAAGAAATGTATCATTTTCATATACAAAAGATAGTAAAAAAGTTTTAGAAAATATTTCTTTAGAAATAAAACAAGGAGAGCAGGTTGCAATTGTCGGATCATCTGGTTCTGGAAAAAGCACTCTATCTAAGTTATTAATTGGTCTATATCCAGCAAGTTCAGGAAAAATATTGTTTGATAATATAGATTATGATGAATTTGAGAAAAAATACTTACGTCAACAAATTGGAATTGTGCCTCAAGATATGACGCTTTTTAATAAAACTATTCTTGAAAATATTATAGGTGATAATATTATTTCACAAGAAGAAGTAGAGGAAATTTGTAAATTAGTAAATATTCACGATGAAATCCAAAATATGCCTATGGGGTATCATACGATAGTTTCGGAGATGGGATTGAACTTGTCTGGTGGGCAACGTCAAAGAATTATTTTGGCTAGAGCATTAGTCAAGAAACCTCGAATTATGCTCTTAGATGAAGCGACAAGCTATTTAGATAATGTAAACGAAAAACAAATAATGAGAAAATTTAAAGAGCAGAATATTACTATAATTTTGATTGCACATCGTTTATCTACAATTATTGACTCTGATCAGATTTTTGTTATGGACAATGGAAAAATTTCTGAGAGAGGGACGCATAGAGAGCTATTAAATAATAGAGATGGTTTATACAGTCAACTTTATCAAATGAATTATTAATTTTAATAAAAAATCTCAAGTTTAAGTTATTTTGCATCAAATGAGTTGATTATGCTTATCATTTGTATCATACTTCCAAGAAAAGAAAGAATAATCTTATGTTTCAGAGATATGGAGTTTAGTTTTATAGTATCACTTACTAACAATGGAAAATGTAAAAAAATTGAAAAGAATCCTACTTCGTCAAGGATAGTGAGTGATTTACCATAACATACGAGAGAATCAAGATGGTTCTCTCTTTTTATTAGATTTCCTGCAAAACAAAATAATTATTTAGAATTTTAGAAAATTTTGCAAAACCTCATTTGTCAAATTAAGTTAGATATTTTGAAATAACTCAGAAAAACTTGGTGTAGAGTTTGATAGTTCAAGGATTTTCTAGAAATTAGATTTCTTTTACCGATTATAGCTGATAATAATTCTTGGGAAATCTTATTGAAGGCTATCTGATTTGGAAGCCCATGTTTCCGTAGTGAGCTAGGATGTTCATTGAAACCTCGTTAACCAAGGGGTTGTATTGACCCCCAAAAGTTGGACACTTAATAAATGCTTGCTAGACTTTAAAATCTCGGAAATCTCTGTTACAATAGTCATAAGTTTTATATCTTTCTAAGGGAATGTGGTGTTCTCCTAGGATATAGGACTTTTTTTGTTTTGTAAAGGTGTTTCCGAGATTTATTTTACACTAACTGAGAGTATACTGTCAGTTGGGAGAGCGTGATCGCGTGAAACTTGTCTTAAAGAATAGCTCTGAAGGAACACTGTATCCATTATTTCTTTCTTTAACTCAAGAGAGTAGTATGTATTTTTGGTCTTTTTAACCACTTCAATACCATAGCGGTCCATCAAGCGAATCAAATACTTCAGTCCACTGACGTTGACATCAAATTGGCTACAAATCTGTGACCAACTAACTCCTTGTTTTTTTAGCTTGTATATCTCTAATTTATCCTCATGGGGCAATTGGAGATTTTTCGTTATCGGCGATTGTCTTGTATAATCTTAGCTTATGTAAATAGGTTCTTAGAACTTCTTTTTGTTAGTGTATTCTCATTGGGAAAATGTTTTAGAAGATCGGTGGTATATTTTTCTAAATCAAGCTTATGTTGCTTGGTAATTGCCAAGAGGTTCATAATGATATTTCTCTGAAAGAATAGCCAATTTTGTTAGTCGAATTGCCATAGATTAATACCTTATTCAAAATGGTTTCTATTGTTTCTTGATTGAGAGCTTGAAACAAGGTAAGTTTTAATTTAATTTTCTAATACAAACTTTAAGAACAGATTATTTTTGTTTTTCTGATAACAACGACAAGATTGTGGAATTTCCAAAGAAATACTCCGTTGTGACATCAATATAGCCTCCAACTTTATTTTCTATTAGCAGTATGCTGAAGGTGTGAGAATTATGATAGATACATTGTCATAGAGCTAAATTGATTGTTCCATTTTAATTGTTCAAGCTAGCTTGACATAGCTAGAAAAAGATACTTTACACGGAGTCTATTACTATATTAGAATATATAGCTAATCAATCTGTATTGTCATTTTTAAAGCGTTCAATATTATTGCACGATTTACTCATTACTAAAGCTATTTAACGATGTATACTTAGTAGTGTAAAGATGATCATCTAAAAAAAGAAAGGAGAGTTGTTTATGACTAAAGATATTCATAAACGTGAAGAAATTGATAGTCTTGATTTTGAAGTAAACGAGCAAGAGCTTTCAGGCAAATCAGGTTCAGGCTGGTTCACGGCAGTTCAATTAAGTCTAGCAGGTCGTTGCGGTCGATGGTTTACGGGTTCATTTGAATGTACTAGTAACAACGTAAGTTGTGGTAAATAAAAATAGGAGAAAACGATGGAAAACAAGAAAATGTCATCAGAGATTGATAATTTGGATTTTGAAGTAAAAGAACAAGAACTTTCGGGTAAATCAGGTTCAGGCTGGTTTACGGCAGTTCAATTAAGTCTAGCAGGTCGTTGTGGTCGATGGTTTACGGGTTCATTTGAATGTACTAGTAATCATGTAAAATGTGGTTAACTAAGGATTAGAAAATTTTATTCTGATAAATAGCGTTTGTTAAATTTACTATAAACAAGGAAAGTTTTGCGAGGGACAATATGAAAAATAAGCAATATAATTCAGAAATTGACACTTTAGACTTTGAAATTAGCACTCAAGAATTGGAAGGAACTTCTGGTGCAGGAGGCTGGTATTCAGCATTTAAAATGACTCTGGCTGGTCGCTGCGGTCGATGTTTCACATGTTCTTATGAATGTACAAGTAATAATGTTAATTGTTAATTTAGGAAGTATATATGTTTCTTGAGATGTGTAAACTTTCCTTGTTATAGTTGACAGAGATAGAGTTAAATGATAAATTATAGGAGGAATAAAATGAAAGAAAATTATGTAGAAGTTGATAGCTTGCGTCATGAAATTGACAATCAAGAACTATCAGGTAATTCCGCAGCTGGATTCAGAACTGCAGTTCGAATGACTAGTCAAGGTCGCTGTGGGTGGGCTTTCACTTTTTCTTATGAATGTACATCACCAAATGTCCGCTGTGGATAGAATGAACAAGATTGGAGGGTAAGATGGAAGGAATTATTGGAACACTTGAGTTTTATGCTCCCGTATTGATTTTAGGAGTATCCATTATTGGTGTCGTCTACGTTATGAAAAAACGGAAAGAACGGAAATGATGTATATTTAAAAAGCCATACTAGTTTATGGCTTTTTTACTTGTCTTTAGAGAGATTATGCACGAATTACTCATGATATTAAAGAACAGATTGATTATAATAGTCTTGTAAAATAGAAATGGAGGAATACTTATGTCACAATTAGTTGTAAAAAATTTAAATAAAGAGTTTGGGGAGGGAGATAGTCTAGTTCATGCTTTATCGGATGTTAATCTCTCTGTAAAGACAGGAGAATTTCTTGCTATCATGGGAGCAAGCGGCAGTGGAAAAACAACTTTGTTAAACTGTATTTCAACAATTGATAAGCCGACGTCAGGTGATATTTCCTTTGAGGGATTTGATATAATCAATGCAACAGATAATCAGTTGGCAAACTATCGCTCACAAAATATTTCCTATATCTTTCAATCTTATAATTTAGTTGAAACTTTAACAGTTTATGAGAATATTGTCTTACCGTTACAGATTCAAGGAAAAAAAGTTTCTGATTGTCATTTAAAAATAGAAAATATCCTAGAAAAATTATCAATTGGTCAATTACGAAATAAATTTCCCAATCAATTATCAGGAGGACAAAGACAGCGTGTTGCAACTGCACGTGCTCTAATTGATGAATCTAAACTGCTTATTGCAGATGAACCAACAGGTGCTTTAGATTCGGCTAACTCAGAAAATTTAATGGCTCTTCTGCAAGATATTAATCAAGATTTTGGCATTACCATTTTAATGGTGACACATGATCCAGCAGCAGCTAAATATTCATCACGGATTATTCTATTAAAGGATGGGCAAGTTACAGCAGATATGTACCGCCACTCTTTATCAAATGAAGAATATTTACAAGAAATTTATAAACATACACGATAAGGAGAAGTAAGATGTATCTAAAATTAATTCTTAGAAATGTTCAAAGAAATTTACAGACATACACAGTTTACTTTCTTAGTTTGACGTTAATTTATAGTCTACTCTATGCATTTAATGCTTTGCCAAGTCATCCTGTCATGCAAAGTTTATCAGGTGCTAAGGAGATGATGACAACCATTATGTCACAATATATGGGGCTATTATCTTATGTTGTATTGAGTACAATTGCTTTTTTAGTTGTTTACTCCACTGGTTTCGTATTAGGCCGAAGAAAACAAGAGCTAGGTCTATACGCAACATTGGGGATGAAAAAACGTCATATTGTAGGAACGCTTTTCTGTGAGACAATGGTTGTTAATCTGTTTGCTTTGTTTGCAGGATTTATTTTAGGGCTAGGAGTACTGATTGTTCTAGCACATATTGCCTCTAATTTTTTTATGGGGAATTATTTTGGTAATATGTTTTTCCTAGACATGAAATCAGTGAATTTACTAGGAATATCATATTTAGCAACAAGTGTAATTATTGGTGTGATGGACATATTTACCTTTAGAAAGCAAGCTATTATTTCTCTTATTCAAGAAAATGGTGTTAAAAGTTCTATTTTTTCGAAAGGAGAAACAAAGTGGCAAGTGCTATTATTTATCTTATCGGCACTAGTTATTTGCTTTGGATGTGTCTATCTATCAGACTATACTCATATTTCAATTCTTAGAAATTGGGGAATGTTACTTATAACACTGTTTGTATTAGTTATATTTATTTTTTACAGTACATTAAGCCATTCTTTGATCCGCTTAACTTATTCATTGCCAAATTGGTATTTCAAGAAATATAATTCATTTAAACTCAGACAACTATCTAAACAGGCAGATCGTAATTCGGTGACTATATCGGTATTATCGCTTTCCTTGACATTAGCAACTAGCTTATTGATTTTTAGTGGTAGCGCCTACAGTTCATTGAGTAATGATTTAAATAAATTTATTCCTTATGATATTGATGTGCAGATGTTTAAGGGAGAAAAATACCATTATAACAATATAGATGTAAAGAGTAAGTTAAAAGAAGATGGTTTTGACTTTTCGATTATTGATAAAGAGCTTGAGTATCCAACTTATATAAGTGAATTGACTTATAAAGATATTATTGATACAAGCAATTTATGGGATTTAGATAAAGAATTAGGAGATTCGTTCGTTAATATTGTTTCGCTTACTGATTACAATTCTTTATTAAGACTTCAAGGGAAAAAAGAAGTCAGTTTGTCAGACAATGAATTTTTAATAAATGCAAACTATAAAGGTACTAGGAAGCAGATTAGGGAATTTCTCTCTAAAAAATAACGAATTGACTGTTTCCGGTGTAAAGTTAAGGTCAAGTTCTAAAAGTGCTTTGGAAAATGTTTATTTTGTTACTACAGTAGAAAATAATGATCGAGGGACATTGATCGTTCCCTGATAAAGTAGCGAAAAAATTGACTGTTAACAGTTTACATTATGTAGCCTTATATAAAAAAGGGGGATTGATAAACGAAATGTTGAATCATTTTTAGAGAACTGGATTGAAAATTATTATTTTACGGATCAAGAAGGAAATCAATCTGATTTTGTATATCAAACAAAAAGTTCGATCAGCAGAACTATATCTAGGATTTATGGGAGTCATTGTGTTAGTTCTAATTTTTGTGGGGAGTTATTTTTACAGTCATCACATTGAGTATTCTGTCGTTGCAGGCTTCTACAAATGCATTAGAAAGCGTTAATGATTACAATATACTTTATTTACTAGGAAATCAAAGAAAGCAAAATAAAAAAATTATTTTTCAACAGATTCTTGCCTATTTTCTAATCCCGTTGCTAATAGCTGTTCCATTGAGTTATTCACTTAGTAACAGCTTATTAGGCTACTTTGAAAATTTCGCGAATACGACAGTTGTCATTGATGCAAAATATTTATTGTTTATGATTGGCTTATTTGCAGTTTATATCTATTTTACCTATAAAGTTTGTTTAAAGGCTAGTAATCAGACCCGATGAGTGAAAACCAGAATAGGATATTAGCTATCCTTATTCTGGTTTTGTGATATAATGATAATAAAAAATCATAGTAGGAAATTTTAAATATGAAGACGTGGTTAAAGAATATTTCTGATAACTCACTATTGTTATGGTGGATCACTTTAATAAATCATTTTATATTAATGATTTATATATACCTTCAAATTCCATTTGACTTTTCATCAACTTTTACTCAAAAATTTGCAGTTGTTTTTATTATTTTGTTGATTATTTCTACTTACATTTGTAATTTCTTAAAGTTTAAATATAGTGAATTGAAGTTGTGGCTATTACTATCGCTATTTTTAATTAGTTGGCAATTGGCTCTGAATTTGAATGTTGAACACACACATTATTCCATTTTTTAAATTTACTTCATCCCATTAATTCTTTTCTATTAGTTTATAGTTCAGTATCTATTATTTTTGTTAGGTAAAAAAAATAGGTGAGGAACTATTTTTTGTAACTTTTATTGTTATAATTATTACAGAGATATCTTATTTTTTTAGCAAGCCCCTCTTTTTATTTTTATCTATATTTACATCATTTTTCATTTCTTACTTACCTATTATTCTGTTAATGATGTATAAAAAAGAGTTGAAATCTTTTTTAAAATTACCAGAGGAAAAATTTAACCTTCCTTTCATTTTTCCTACCAGTTACTTATATTATTTTATATATTAATACGACTGATATTGGTATTTTAAACTTTTTATGGTATGTAGAAATTCTTTTGGTACTTGTTGCGTTCCACTTGAAAACAATTTATATGAGTTTTCAAAAAAAGATAGATGAGTTGAAACTATTATATATTGAGGGCAAGTTTAAAAGTACTACTGGGGGGTAAGTATCCTTTTGGTTACTACATTTATTATTGTAAGACTAGACTTAAAACAAAGTTTTATTTGTTTTAATTTACTTGTGCTGATAGTTGGATTTCTAACGGAAGAATTTATTAGATTATTTAGAGGTAAGCGGCTAACGGGTGCAAAAGATTATTTAGAAGTTTTATTTTTGAAAAGAAATAAGATGGTGAAGAATTTGTTAGCTAATGAAGATATAGAGCAACAATTCGCAGAATTTCTTCATAACGAAGTATTACAAAGTGTGATGGCTATTAAAAACTTTAATAAATATGGAGAAGATGAGAAGTTTAGAACTCAGATTGGATATGTCTCAGATGAACTAGTTCAACGTATCCGAGAGAGAATGGATTATTATCAACCAATGAGTAGTGGCAATGAGGAGTTAACTAAAAAATATACATCATTAATTGATAGAATATTGAGGAGATATGAGACTATGAAAAAAGTTGAAACAGATTTTCAGTCTGATTTTTTTCTAATGGAACCGTATGATAAGATTCTTTATCGCTTTATTGAAGAGTTAGTGACCAATGCTGTTAAATATTCGTCAGGCCATATTATTTCGTTATCTCTCTCTGTATCTGACGATATTATTTATTTATCTTGTAAAAATGATTATGATATTTCTAGTAACCATCTTGGTTATGGGTTAAAGAATTTAGAAAATCGTGTCAGTGTTTTAGGTGGAACAATAGAAATTCAGACAATGGATGCTATGTTTCAAGTAGAAATCCAATTACCAATAGATAAGGAGTTATGCTATGAAAATTTTATTAATTGATGATCACAAGTTGTTTAGTCAGAGCATAAAAATGATTTTAGAGCTATCAGAAACAATTGATTATGTTGATTTAGTTGAAAATTTTCAATCAGTAGATGATATTGATTATAGTCGATACGATATCATTTTGATAGATATTAATTTGACTAGTATTTATGAAACAGATGGATTAGCCTTGGCAGAAGAAATGATAAAAAAAGAACGAGGTATTAAAATCGTTATTTTAACAGGATATAGCAAAAAAATTTATGAATATCGAGCTCAGAAGATGGGAGCTTATGCTTTTATTGATAAAAGTATCGATCCAGATAAGCTTCTTACTCAATTAAAAGGTATATATAGTGGAAAAAAGTATTTTTCGGTAGAAGAAATCGTGGATATCTTGTCTGAACGAGAGATAGAAGTGTTAGAATCGGTCAGAGAATCGGTCAGAAATGGTTTAACAATTGTGAAACCTTATTTTTAAGCAAACGGACTGTTTCGAATCATTTGGCAAATGTATTTTCAAAGCTAGGTGTTAATAATAGGCAGGAGGCAATCCATAAAGCAGAACTTTTAGGATATTTCTCTCCAGAGTAGGATTATCTTTTATGCCAATTTGGCATAAAATTTAAGATTCGTTCAAATCTTAATTATAATTTCATTAGGAGTGAACGAATGTATAGGCGACTAAGAGATATGAGGGAGGATTCTGACTATAGTCAAGAGTTTATTTCAAATTATTTGAGTTGTAGTCAATCCTTTTATTCTAGAATAGAAAGTGGCACCAGAGAATTGCCAGTAGATATTTTGATTAAGCTTTCAAATCTTTATAGTGTGAGCACGGATTATTTGTTACATCTAACAGATTTTCGTAAAAGAATACAAAAATAGAAGTCTCTCCTTGTTTGTTCATTGACAACTGAATAAACCAAGGTGGGACTTTAATCATTTGTGGAGCAATTTAGCCTGGTACGCCGTGAGATGAGCGAGAATTATCGGCTATAAAATAGGTTGGTTACCTATCTGCCATGAGACAAATGAGGATAATGATACTTCTGAACGTTCAGGCTGCCATCGAGAAAGGACAGCGGGTGCAATCCCCATGTAGGACTTAACCAGTTCTTCCCACTGAGGTCAATATTTTGAAGTAAAGGAAAAACGTTTATGGAAAAAATACAAACAGGTGCGGAATTACCGCAGGTTGTGATTGAGGGTTATAAGGTGACGGTGCAAGTGACGAATAAGTCACTTAGTCTGACGGATATTTTAGATGATTTATTAGGTCGAAAGCTTGAAAAAATTTGAGGTTTTAGCGGACATGTTTTTAGAAATGATGTAAAATAGAGTTGTAGAACCTCAATCCTTAATCGGTAAGCACCTAAATACTGATTAAGGAGATACATATGACAAAAACCTGTATTTATTTACGCTTATCACGAGATGATGGGGATAATGTGGAAAGTAATTCCATCATCAACCAACGCTCACTTTTGAGAGATTATGCCAGAAATCATGATTTCACCATTTTAGAAGAATTTATGGATGATGGTATTAGTGGCTTAACCTTTAACCGCCCTGACTTTAACCGTATGATGGCTATGGTGAATGATAAGACAATTGATACTATTATTGTTAAGGACTTGTCACGCTTCGGTCGTGACTATATTGAGACTGGGAAATACCTTCAGCGAATTTTTCCTGCTATGGGAGTTAGGTTTATCTCGGTTAATGATCACTATGATAGTATGACTGCTGATACAAATGAAACACACTTGGTTATGCCCATTAAAAGTCTAATTAACGATAGCTACTGTCGAGACATTTCAACCAAAGTTCGAAGCACTCAAAAAGCTAAACGACAAAAGGGCGAGTTTATTGGAGCTTTTGCCCCTTATGGCTATCGCAAAGATGAAAAGCAACGGAATCATCTAGTGGTTGATGAGAATGTACGCCCTACTATTGAGAAAATCTTTACTCTTAAATTAGAGGGATATTCGTCAAACGCTATTGCAGAGTTTCTTAATCAAGCTGGGGTAGAAACGCCTCTACAACGTAAGAAAGCCTGTCAAGAAAAGATTAAAGGCTTTCATGGTCATAACTACAAGTGGGATACCAAAATGGTCAATCGTATCCTGATTAATCGTGTCTATACTGGCACTTTGGAACAGGGGAAGCAAACCAAACTCAACTACAAGTCTCAAAAGTCTGTAGCTGTGAATCCAGCAGATTGGGTACGAGTTGATGATACACATGAGGCGATTATCTCAAAAAGTACGTTTGAGCTTGCTAATAATCTCTTACTCAGAGATGTCAAACATGGGAAGAAGCTGCCTGACATATTTGCAGGATTATTATTTTGCAGCGACTGTCAGGCTCAACTTGTACAACGAAAACTCCGCTACAAGGACAAAGAGACTGTTCAATATATTTGTAGCACCTACAATAATGGACGAGGCTGTAGCCGCCATGCAATTAAACAAGAGAGATTGCTTGACTTAGTATCGACCGTTATTCATCAACACCTTGACTGGAAGTCTTTTCTGATTAAAGCTGTTCCTGATTATTTAGACCAAGAACAGTTTTTGGAAGTTGATTTTACTTCTTTGCTTGCGAATCGCAAGAAGTATGAACAGTTGCTCCAGTCCTTGTACTTGGATTTAGACGACGGTTTGATCAATGATACAGAATACCAAGAGTTTCAGCGAAGCTATCGGCAAAAGCTAAAACAGATTGAGGACACCATCATTCAAAAGAAAGCACTGGCTCAAACCCTGTATGACAAACTTCAGGATAAGGAACGGTGGTTAAACCAGTTGAGTGAAATCCAAAAAGATAAAGAACTCAATCGTCTCACTTTAGTGACCTTACTTGACCGGATTGTCATTCATGAGAATCAGGAGTTGACCTTAGTGTTTCATGATGTGGCAGAATTAGAAATCCTCCAGCAGTTTTCTCATAAAGAGACGGAGGTGATCTAATGGCCCGTACCAAGAACCGCTACCGCAAGCAAACGAGCGAAGAGACACCACTTCAAACTTATCTTACAGGCATTTACATTCGTTTGTCGAATGAACGTACAGAAAGTTGGCGAAACAAATCGCACTCCTTAGAAACGCAAGAAAGTCTAGCTAGAGCTTTTGCTAAGGAGAAAGGTTTAGTTGTAACCAAGTGTTACATCGACTACGAGTATTCAGGCACAACTTTTAACCGACCTGCCTACCAGGACATGATGGATGACCTCAAAAAAGGTATCATCAACTGTATCTTAATTCGAGACTTATCTCGTCTGGGTCGTAACTATATTGAGATGGGACGACTGATTGATAAAGTATTCCCTTTTATGGGGGTTCGCTTTATCTCAATCAATGATAACCTAGACACTCTCAATGGGTTAGGAGATAAGAAATCCTTTGAGGTGGAAATTAAGAATTTGGTCAATGACCTTTATTCTAAGGATATTTCAAAGAAAGTTACCGCTAGTCACATTCAGAAAGCCAAACAAGGTTATGTCATCGCTGGTTTTGCCCCATATGGTTACCAATTAAGGAAACAAAATGGTGGCAATCGATTGCTCATTGATTCAGTGGTTCAACCAATTATGGCAGATGTCTTTGAAAAGTTATTAGCAGGCCTATCTATTAAACAGGTGACAAAATACCTTAATCAACAGAATGTTGCTACGCCAATGTCTTATCGCCAAACAGGAAAAGTCTATAGAGCAGAACAAGACAATCGACAATGGAGAAGCGCTAATCTTCAGCGACTGGTGCAAAATCCTGCATTTTATGGTAGTCTGATTCAACGTCGGCATAATAAGACCTTATCAGAAAAAGATTACATCCAGGTAGATGATTGTCATGAGGCTTATATCACTAAGGAAGACTACCAGACCCTTCGGAGACTCAGTCGTGAACGTCGCCAAACAAGAAAGCATACTCAACTTAGAACAGCTAATCGGTATAGGGGGCTTGTTTATGCTAAGGGAAAAGCAACTCAAATGCCAAGATATTGCAAGCATTTCTCAACTCTCAATTCAGAGTATGATTACTATTACTTTATGGATTACCTTTATGATTCAGAATCATTGGAAAGACAGACTGTCTATATCAGTGAACAAGCCTTAGATAAGATTGTGTTGAGCGTAGTTCAGACAGAGATGAATCGGCTTGGTACGATGAAATACTTGTTGCCAAGATTAGAAACAAAGAGGGAGGAATGCCTTAAAGTCTATCAAAAACAAATCAAAAACCATCAAAGGGCTTTGACTAGCTTGCAAGCTGAGCAAAGCGAACTTTACCAGAACTACCGCCTTGAAGCTCAGGAGAGAGAGACCTATCTGTCTCAAAAGGCTACTATCACCTCAAAGATTGAAACCCTCTCACAAGAGATAGCTCATTATGAGGCTTTGATGAGGCAGATTGAGGAGAAACATAGCCAGCAAGTGAACTGGGTTAGACATCTAGCTAAGAGCCAAAATCAAGTTGTTTTAACGGGAGAACTCTTAAATGTTTTAATAGAACGGATTGAGGTTGATGTGGATAAGTCTGTAACAGTCACTTTTACTTGCCAGATTGGAGGTAATGAACGTGACTAAAATTGCTCTGTACCTCCGTTTGTCAGTAGATGAGGCTGAAACAGATGAAAGTAACTCAATCACGAATCAACGGTACTTGTTAAACCATTATCTTGACCAAACACCTGAGTTTAAGAACTGGGAGCGCTTGGAATTTGTGGACGATGGTTTTTCAGGAACAAGCCTGAATCGTCCGTCTTTTCAACGGTTGATGGCTGCTGTGAAGGTGGGAACTATCCGACATATCCTTGTTAAAGACTTGTCCCGATTTATGCGTGATTATCTGGAGTTAGGGAACTATTTGGAAAATATCTTTCCTTTTCTTGGGGTTCGCTTCATCGCTCTCAATGACCACTATGACAGTTTGACGTCTGAACAGAATGGACTAGATATTGATGTGCCTTTTCGGAATTTACTCAATGATTTCTATGCCAAAGATGTTTCTGAAAAGGTTAAGAGTGCGATGAACAGCATGAAACGCTCGGGCAAAAACATGAGCTGGTTGCCCCCATTTGGTTATCTCAAGGATCCAGAGGACCGTTTCAAGATTATTATTGATGAGACAGTTGCACCAATTGTTCGACGGATTTTCGCCTTGTACCTTGATGGTAATAGTTACCAAACAATTGCTCGACTCCTGAATGAAGAACAAGTCATTACTCCAGCAGAACGAAAGATGCAAATCAGTCAGGCACGTTACGCAAAGTCACTCCGTTTAACAACTGAGAAAAAACGAAATGTTTGGAGTAGCACTACCGTTGGTCAAATTTTAAAGAATGAAGCCTATAAGGGAACTTATCTTTTTAATACTCGGACGTATGTAAGGGGGAAGCATGTTTTCAGACCGAAATCAGAGTGGGAGCGGATTGAGAACAATCACGAAGCGATTATTTCATCAGAACTATTTGAACAAGTTGTCCAATTAAAAGGATCAAAAGCCACTAAAAGAAAACAGCATCAGATACCTAAAACATCATCTGTATTGACAGGTCTGA
Source organism: Streptococcus nasisuis (assembly GCF_040836615.1). NCBI lineage: Bacteria > Bacillati > Bacillota > Bacilli > Lactobacillales > Streptococcaceae > Streptococcus > Streptococcus nasisuis. The sequence continues at coordinate 281,296 of NZ_CP162268.1, forward strand.
TTCGTTGTGAGCATTGTGATCATTCTTTGATTGGACATTACAACCATCAAGGTTACCAATATTTTTCCTGTCGTTATTGTAAGGGGCAGGGAGAAAAAATGAAGTCTTGTCGAGTGGATAGGATTGAACAAGCAATCAAAGGGAAACTAGGAGATGAAGCGGTAAAACCTCATCAAAAGGTATCTAAGACCCTTGTTCTTCGGGAAATTGAACGATTGAAGACAGAAAAACTTGCCTGCTTTCAGGACTATAAGGATAGCCTGTTGACCAGAGAAGATTATATTGCCAAGAAAAAGGAAGTGGATAAATCTGTTCAGGCTTTGGAAGAGCAGTTGAAAGAAGCTAGCTATGTTCAGTTACCAACTGACAAGAGGTTAAGCAAAGAAATTGTAGTTGCACACGTTGACAAAGTTGTGGTTGATTGTCTTGGTTTTTTTACAGTCATCTACAAATAGCTGAGGAGGAGACTTGTATCCTAGCAAGTCTCTTTCTTGATGGGATAGTTTGTGGTATAATGAGTGTGTAATCTAGCAAATAAATAGTGTCAGTTACTTGACATAAGAGGGCCATGTTGAGCCAAATGAGTCGATTATTTCCTCCGTCATTCGCGAGGTCAAAGAAGAAACAGGTTTGACAGTATCCAATCTCGAACTCTGTGGCATTCAAAACTGGACAGATCCTACTGACCATTATCGCTATCTGGTATTTTGCTACAAAACCAACCAGTTTTCAGGTGTTCTCCAATCTTCTGATGAGGGAGAAGTCTTTTGGATTGATCGTGCGGACCTGAAGAATGTTCAGCTGGCTGACGGTTTTGAATCCATGTTGGAAATCTTTGAACATCCACAACTGACAGAGAATTTCTACTGGTTTGAAGACGGCGAGTGGAAGGTGGAGAATCGCTAAAGAGTTGTACAATAAGTTTGACAACTCTTTTTTTCTATGTTATAGTAAGCCTAGAAATGATGAGAGGTATTGCATATGGAAGCTATTGTATATTCCCATTTTCGAAATCACTTAAAGGACTATATGAAAAAGGTCAATGACGAGTTTGAGCCTTTGGTCGTGGTTAATAAAAATCCAGAGGAAGATATTGTTGTACTCTCAAAGAGCGAGTGGGATAGTTTACAAGAAACCCTCGCTGTTGCTCGGAACACTTATTTGTCCCAAAAAGTCCTACGTGGTATGGCTCAAGTCAAAGCGGGACAAACTCAAGAACGCAATCTGATAGAGGCGGACTAACATGGGAATCCATTTCACAGAGGATGCCTGGGAAGACTATCTTTATTGGCAAGGTCAGGATAAGAAAACACTGAAGAGAATCAATAAGATTATCAAGGATATGCAGCGACATCCTTTTGAAGGCATTGCCAAGCCAGAACCTTTGAAGTATGATTATCAAGGTGCCTGGTCGAGACGGATTGATGCGGAGAATCGCTTGATTTATATGGTGGAGGCTGATCGGTTGTGTATCCTGTCGCTGAAGGATCATTATGGGTGAGGATAGAATAGAGACTATCTAGTAACCGTTGGTAAAATCAAGATTATGAACTCAGAATAATGTGAAGATACGATAGGAGATGTATATGAGTAATACTATAGACAAGGCATGGGAGTATTTTTTTGAAGGAAAAATAGTAGAAGCAAAGCAGTTGATTGAGAAAGAGTATCAAGTTGAAACTTGTTTGGATTATGCTGGTCTCAATTTATTTGCCTACATTTTTCTAGACGAACAAAACTTTGAAAAAGCTTTATTAGCTTGTCAACGCTATATTCAATTAGCTAGAAATGAACAGAATACAGAACAAGAGCATATCGGTCTGCACCAACTGGCCATGGTATATCGGAGTCAAGGTAACTTTAAGAAGGCTTTGGAGTTAATCGAGGAAGAGGCTGCGTTATTAGCAACTGATTTTTCAGACGACAAATTGAAATGGTCCGTTAATGAGTATGAACAAGGTTATTTGCGATTGCAACTAGGAGAGCTAGAATCTGCTCAGCATTTTATGAAACGAAGTTTAGAAAATGCATTAATGACAGACGACCTCATTGCTCAAGCCTGTGCTTATCGAGGACTGGGTGAAATTTATGCAACAAATACAGCGACTACCCTGGCTGAACAAGCTTTTGAACAGTCTATTACTGCTTTTGAGGAAGCAGGAGATGATATTGGAGCGAACGAAGTTAGAGAATTGATGGCTACCTATCAAATAATTTAGAAAGAACACACATGAGAATCGCAGACAAAAACGTTACTCGTGCCGTCTTGGAACGCCACGGGTTTACCTTTAAAAAATCCTTCGGTCAGAACTTTTTGACCGATACCAATATTTTACAGAAGATTGTGGACACGGCTGAGATTGATCGGAATGTCAATGTTATTGAGATTGGTCCTGGAATCGGGGCACTGACTGAATTTTTGGCAGAGCGTGCCGCTGAGGTCATGGCTTTTGAGATTGACGACCGCCTGATTCCGATTTTGGCGGATACCTTGGATCGCTTTGACAATGTGACCGTGGTCAACCAAGACATCTTGAAAACCGACCTGCAGACCCAGATTCAGAATTTCAAAAATCCTGACCTGCCCATCAAGGTTGTGGCCAACCTGCCCTACTACATCACCACCCCTATCCTCATGCACCTGATTGAGAGCAAGATTCCCTTCAGCGAGTTCGTGGTCATGATGCAGCGGGAGGTGGCCGACCGCATTTCTGCCGAGCCAAACACCAAGGCTTACGGCAGCCTGTCCATTGCGGTCCAGTACTACATGACTGCCAAGGTGGCCTTTATCGTGCCTCGCACCGTCTTTGTGCCTGCACCAAACGTGGACTCCGCCATTCTCAAAATGGTCCGCCGCGAGCAACCTCTGGTGAGCGTCAAGGACGAAGATTTCTTCTTCCGGGTGTCCAAGGCCAGCTTTGTGCACCGTCGTAAGACCCTGTGGAACAACCTGACCAATCATTTCGATAAGTCCGAAGAGGTCAAGGACAAGCTGACACAGGCACTTGGCATGGCAGAGCTGGAAGCCAGTGTCCGTGGAGAAGCCCTTTCCATGGCTGACTTCGCACGCTTGTCTGACAGCCTCCAGGAAGTTGGTTTATAAGCAAGTATTGATTGCGGAGAAATCTGCAATCAATATTTATTTTAATGGAAAATTGTTTTCCTGTTTGCCTTGTTCGTTGACAGTGGGTGGAAAGCTTGCTATACTGAAATGTGACTAACTTTTGAAAAATATTGTCTGCAAATTGGCAGAATATTTACAAAAACAAGAGAGGGTTTCCCTCTTTTTTTATGAAGGTATCTATATGTTAAAAACTATGCTGAAAAAGCATCCCCATTTAGTAGCCCTGGGCCTATTTGTGGGCTTTTCTTTATTATTATTAGTTCCCCACTTGCTTACTAAGGGCATGGTGACAGGTGCGGACTTGATTTTCCACTACAATCGTTTCTATGATGCGGCTATGCAGATGAAGGAGGGGAATTTCTCCTATATCATCAGTTTGTATGGCTACCAGCAGTCAGGACGGATTGTCAATGCTCTCTATGGTCCTTATTTTGCCTATTTACAGGGGGTGCTAGTTCTTTTAAGTGGGACCTGGTTCCGCTATCAGATTTTGTCCAATCTTCTCTTGGGAACTCTGAGTGCCACCTCTCTCTATCTCCTCATGCGCGAGGTCAAGGTCAAATATGCTCACTCTATTCTCTTGTCCATGTTCTTTGTGACGACCTATTCTATTCAGTATTGGTGGGCAACCCAAGGATTTACCAGCTGGGGAGTGGCTCTCTTTCCGCTTTGTTTGATTCCTGCGGTTCGTTTCTTACAGACTAAAAAAGTACCGATATTCCTCATGGCAGGAGCGGTAGGGCTCATGTTGCAGGTTCATATGCTATCGACCTTGTTCTTGGTCATTGCCTATGGTGTTCTCTTCCTTATTGGTTGGTGGAAATCAGACCAAAAAATGAAGATTATTGGGCAAGTAGCTCTATCGGTAGGAATTTTTTTGCTTCTGACCATCAACATCTGGTTGCCGCTTGTCTATATCAACGCGACCAATACTTTGGTGCCACCATTTGTTAACAAGAAATTTGTCCTCAATACCGTAACATGGCTCAAAACAGCCTTTCTCTACTATCCATATCCATTGCCAATTTTCTTTGGAATTTATCTCTATTTCTTGGTGAAAAATTGGAAGAAACAATCACTGGTTCTGGGTGGTCTTGCTTTGACCTACGCAGTATTTTTAATCTTGTCAACCAACCTCTTCCCTTGGCAGTTATTTGCAGGTAAAGGAATTACACTTGTCGAGTTGATCCAATTTCCTTTCCGCTTCTTCCTCTATGCCAATGCCTTGTTGTTGGCAGTTGTGGGGGTACAGGTTTCTGGTTTGTCAGAAAAAATGCAGAAAATCTTTTCTGGTTTGACTGTTATTTCTTTGCTTGTTTCGGTTGGTTTCCTCTGGAATGAAAGTTATAAGGAAATCAATGGGCATTATTACAGTGATACTTTCCTGCAAAAACGAATTCATACAACCTTGTACGGGACGACGGAAGAGTTACGGGCTTCTTTCTATTCCAAAGACTTGGGTGAATTTATCCACATTGCTCAGAAATCAACGCCAGACTACGTACCAGACTTGTCAGATAGCACAGGTCACATCACCAATGAAGAGTCGGATAATACCTACTTTACCTATCGTGACCAAGTGATTTTACCTAATCAAGAGTTTATCAAAGAAGTTGATGGTGATCAGCTGGTGGTGACTTGGACGGCGTCGGAAGCAAAAGAGACTGCGGTACCAGTTATTGTTTACCAAGATAGTCAGCTTGTTTTGAATGACCAGGTCTTGGATAGAGAGGAAATGGAGCTTTCCACTATTGGTGTACCAACGGTTACCAGCAAAAAAGGGCAGAATACCCTTGTCTTATCCTATAAGCAACAGTGGTGGTTGTTACCGGTTATCGCGATTAGCTTGACTGGATGGCTAGTCTGGTCGATGTACTACAGCTTTATTTACCGAAAATCAAACCTTTCCTAAGAGAGAAATGTTATGAAACAAATCAATCCAAAGGCAAGCAAGCAATTTATTCTAGTCATGATTATGACCATTTTGCTTGCGATGGGTCGGGCTCTATTGCTAAGTGGAGTATCTTTCCCACTCTGGTTTATCCCCCTATCCTTGCTTGCCTATCTTATTTTTACTTTTTATATCTTAGCCCTGCTGGATAGGTATGAAGACTTTATCAAAACCAAGTTCTTTGCCAAGTATGTGGGCTGCTTCATCGGTGGCCTCTATCTGGTCAATCTGGTCTATCGCCTCAACGCTAAGAAATTCCAGCCCTGGAACATCTTCCGCAACAATCTCTTCCAGTATGAGTTGGTGCTTATGTTGCTCCTGCCTCTTTTGCTGGCTATTTACTGGCGAAATAATGGGCGAATCCGTGGGAAATTGAGGAGCTGGTCAGACAAGTATCTGGTGGCAGATGGCTACCTGCTTTTGACCAGTCTCTTGTCCTTGAGCCCTCTGGCCATTTCCTACTGGAAGGACAGCCACTATGAAACGCTGGTGGAAAAAGGCATCTACACGGACTTCTTCGTACAGGTACCGATTTTTGCGGTGCTACACTTTGTGGCGATCTATTTCTTCCTACGCTATCTGGTCAAGACCTGGCAGGAGTTTCGGGCCCACAGGACCAATGTCCACAGCATGGTCTTTATCAGTCTGGTGCTGGCAAGCCTGTCCCATATCGGCTATCAGGTCTCTATGGCTGGGGCGACGGGGTCTTATTTTACCCGCCATCTCTTCCCTGGTGCCATCATTTTTCAGATAGGCTGTCTCTTTTTGCTCAACGTCATCATCAGCCTAGTGCTCAATCGTCAGGTCCTGTCGGCGGCTGTTATTGCCAGCCTCAATGTGACCTTGATTACAGCCAATTTCCTCAAATTCCGCTACCGGTCAGAGCCTCTGACTCCAAATGATTTCAAGTGGATTGGAAATATGGGGATGATTCTCAGCTTCATCAGTTTGCGCATTGTCCTTGTATCAGTCGTCTTTCTAATGATCGCCGCTTATTTCTATCATCGTATTCACAGGCGCTATTTCCTGGGGCCAATTGTAAAGACCTTCTGGAAGCGCTTGGTGACGGTTGCCATGATTGTTTTCTTGATTGTGGGAATGGGCTTTGCTATCCGCAAGGAAAAAGACCACAAGATTGCCAGTTGGATACCGATTTTGTCCCAGGTCAATAATTGGCGGAACGTGGATTGGAAGGGCTATGCTTTCGTGGCTCGTTATCGCACGCTATCCTTCCTCTGGCTGCAGCAGTTGAGTAAGACCAGCATGGAAGAACCGCAGGGATATTCGGAGAAAACCATTAAGGCTATCGTCAAGAAATATGAAAAGCTGGCAGAGGAAATCAACGCTGAACGTGCCAATCAGCTGACCGACCAGACCGTTATTTACATTCTCAGCGAGAGTCTGGCGGATCCGAGACGGATTCCGGGTGTGACCTTGAGCCAGAATGTCCTGCCAAATATTGAGCAGATTATGAGCCAGACGACCAGCGGTCTCATGAAGAGTGACCATTATGGTGGGGGTACGGCTAATATTGAGTTTCAGGTTTACAGTGGCTTGCCTTTTTACAATTACAATTCGTCCATTTCGTCTGTCTATCTGGATGTGGCACCTCGGATGAAGAAGTTGCCAAGTATCAGTGATCTGTATGCGGATACGGCGCGTGTGGCCATCCATCCTTATTTTGATACCAGTTACAACCGCAATGCCATCTACAAGCAGCTGGGGATTGAGCAATTTTACACCTTGAACTCTACGACCCATCCTATTGCGGTGACGGCTGAGGATTATCAGGGGAATTTTGTCAGCGACAAGAAGACCTATGATTTGATACTGGAGCAGGTGCGGTCAGGTAATCCTCGATTTGTCTCGGCTATAACCATGCAAAACCATGTCCAGTGGCACTCAGAGGAGCCTGTTGCCATTACAGGTACAGGGGTCAATTTCACGGCTGAGGAAAACGCCAATTTGACCAGCTATGCAAGACTTTTGTCCTTTACGGACCAGTCGACCCGCGATTTCTTGGACCAGCTCAAGCAGTTGGATCAAAAGGTAACGGTTGTCTTCTATGGCGACCACCTGCCGGGGCTCTATCCTGAGTCAGCTTTTGTGACAGACCCTAGCCTCCAATACAAGACGGATTACTTCATTTGGAGCAATTTTGAGACGGAGGACCGCCATTACGAGTTGGTCAATTCCAGCGATATGAATGCCCTCATGCTAGAGACCACTAATGCCAAGGTCAGCCCTTACTATGCCCTCTTGACGGAAGTCCTCCACAAGGACCGAGTGGGTTTGACCGAGCGCGATGCCAAGGTAGCAGAAGAACTCAAGATGGTCCAGTACGACCTATCGACAGGCAAGGGCTACCTGCTCAAACAAAAGAATTTCTTTAAGGTTAAGGAATAAACAGAACCCCAAGTCGAAGTATGGCTTGGGGTTGTTGATGTTTTAAAATCTATTTTGTTGTGATAAAATATAGGTAATCAATATAACTGTGAGTGATAATTATTTTATAATAATGATGGGTGGGAGTTTTTCTAAAATACCAACGATTGGTATTAGTGACGCAATAAAAACAGCATAGGTTAATCTATTTATTCTCATGTTAATTCTCCTGTTAATAAGTATTTTTATAAGTATTAGCATAACACATCTATTTGCTGAGTTGGATGTTGTCCCCTATATGCAATTTGAGGTAGATTTATGGAAAATTTTGGAAAAATATTTAAATATTTAAGAGAGGGGAAAGGAAAGAGTCTTTCTGAAGTTGCCAAGGACCACCTTTCAACCTCTCAGTTATCCCGTTTTGAAAATGGGCAATCTGACATAACAGTTAGTAAACTTATCTTGGTTTTAGAAGAATTGAATGTTGGTTTGGATGAATTTGTTTATGCTAGTCAAGATTTTAAAAAAGATGAATTGACAAAAATCTTAGAAAAGATGAAAAAAGCGATATATGACAGAGACGTAGTGACTTTTAAACAGTTATTATCAGAGCAAATGCGTAAGGCTCAGGGAGGGATACATCAAGAGTTTCATGAATTGAACGCTCTTTTAATTAAGTTACGCTTGGCTGATTTGGATAAGGAAATAGTCGTTCATCCAGAGGAGCTACTGTTGCTGACAGACTATCTGTTTCAGGTTGAAAACTGGGGCTATTATGAATTGTTGTTATTTGCTAATTCGATGGATGATTTATCACAAGACAGTCTCCTTATTTTTTGTAGGGAAATTCTTAGGCGTACTCAATTTTACAGAGAGATGAAGCAGCATCGGACAGTCATTTCACAGATTTTACTGGGTGCATACTTGGTGTGTATTCATCGAGATAGATTTGTAGATGCTCTCTATCTTGATAAAACCATAAATAGTCTTTTTTTTGATGAAACGGAGATATTTGAACGTATATTGTACAAATATGGTAAAGCCTTATATGAGTTTAAGAAAAACAATAGCACGAGTTCAATTATGGAGATGAGGAAGTGTATAGGCTTGTTTCGTGAGGTTGAAAGTCATGGCATAGCGGATTGGTATGAGAAATATTTAGAGAAAATCTTAAATGGAGATGAGTGAGATATTGCAGATATGGGACATCTATCCCTTAAAAATTTTTTTGTGTAGAATTGAGATGCATAAATCTCTTTATTGGATATAGTAAACGCATTAAAGGAGAACGAATATGTCAGCAATTGAATTGAAAGCATTATCATCAAAATTATTAAAAGTTAATAAAATTGAAACTTTAGGTGGGTGTGGAACAAAAAGAACTCAGCAAACAAAAGGAACATACTAGTTTTAATTAAATTATTAGAACTAATTGAAGAAATTAATATAGTAGCCCATTCTAGTAAAGGGATTTATGCATTTTACTAGGAGAATAGAGGTTATGTATAAACTTAATTGTAATTTTTATTATCATTATTTTGGGCATGATATGGTTGTTATTAATAGTGATCGTAGATATTTATTGAATGAGTATCAAGCGTTCATAGTTAGTCAAATAAATGAAACTGGTAGTATTGATAGTATTGTGGATTACTTTGCCCAGGTAACTGACGAAGATAGACACAAAGTGGAGGAATTGTTAGATAGTGCGCTAGTTTTGCTATTAAAAACAGGGTTCGTTGTTCCTTCCAATAAGAGAGAGAAAGTGCCTATCTACGGGGAATCAGGGAAATATTATCCTAAAAAAATAACAATAGAGTTAACTAATAAATGTCATTTGCAATGTGTACACTGCTTTAAAGAGGCATCTCCTGTGAACAGAGATCATTTGACTTCAAGTGATTTGATTAGATTTTTGGATGAAATAAAAGATAAAGTTTATAGTATCCAGCTAACAGGTGGAGAACCGATGGCTCATCCACATTTCAAGAAAATTATAGAATATGTTTTAGATAACTTTTCTGATGTATCAATGACAACTACTGGTCATTTAATAAATTCTAAGAATATAGAGTATATTAAGCGACTGTCATATGTCCAGGTATCCTTATATCACTATAATCCAGAGCAAAATGATAGCATTACAAATGGTAAAGATACCTTACTTAAAACTCTTAGAGGGATTAAGTTTCTTAACGAGAGTGGTGTTGATTATTCCGTGACAAATATCGTACGTAAAAATTTGATTGATGAATTTGATGATTTTATTGATTATTTAATTTATAATCAAGTCAAATCTATAAGATTTGGATTGTTTAGTCATCTTGGAAGAGGAAAAAGTGTAGGTTCGGAGTGGTTTTTAAACGCCAAAGAAATAGAAAAATTTTATGATATGCTTATCGAAAAGAGTAAGGATTACAAAAATCAAATAAATATTCATACTTGGGAAAGTGATACATGTTCAAGTTTTTTTGAGGATACAACTGGCGAGGTGATGAAGTGTGGAGCCGGGATTATTGAATGGACAATAAATGAGTATGGGGAACTGAAACCATGTCCCTTCTTCCCTGATAATGATTTTTTAGGATATAGTATTGAAAATTATCAAGAGTATGCCAGTTTAAATAACGAGAGTAGTATTATTTCGAAAATTAATGATTGGGAGAGTTTACTGCGTACAGTTGGACTTTCGACAAAAAATGTTTGCGAAGAGATTTATAGAGTGGTGGAAAATAAATGAAACGTAAAAGCTTTTGGATAACTCTAATGTGCATCTTTACAGTATCCCTGTTGAATGTTGCTTTTTTGTATCAGTATAGCTACATTATTGATGCTATTGCTGGAAAGGATATGCAGGCCTTTATTCTTTATCTGGTCAGCATGAGTGTGACGGTTCTGGCCATGTTGGTCTTTGAGTATGTTCGCCAGATTGTTAATGTGATTTATCTGAACCAGATTGGGTTTGACTTGCAGGCTACCTTTATAGGTAAGATATTGAACCTCTCCTACGGGCAATTTGCAGAGCAGGGAGCTGGAGCCTATATTTCCCAGATAAACAATGATTTGGAGCGGGTCAAAGACGAGTATTATGATGCCTTTTTCACGATTTTTCAAGGCTCTTGCACCTTTGTTATCGCTAGTTTTGCCCTCTTGAGTTTGGATGGCTGGACAGCTATCTTTATCATTTTGATTTCTTTTTTACCTGTGCTAATCCCCTATCTTTTTAAGGAGAAACGCAGGCAGAATCAGCTGGCCATATCCGAAGCCCAGCAGGATTACAATACCCGTGTGACAGATATTTTCTTTAGTTACTTGCAGGTAAAAAATAGTGACCGTAGGTCTGCCATTGTGGAGGAGCTAGATAGCCGCTACCAGCAGGCCAATCGGCAAATCAGTCTGGCCAATCAAACGACGGTCACCATGCGCTTGCTGGTTGGTTTGGTCTTTTATGTGACGACCTTGCTGATTATTCTCATCGGTGGTTATCAAGTGTTTGCAGGGAGTTTGACTGTTGGCGGTCTGACAGCTATCTTGACCATTTCAGAGCAGTTGGTGGATCCGATTAACAGTGTTGCGAATGCCTTTTTGGACCGGCATGCGGTCAAGGACTTACGCAAGGAATTTCAGGCAGAGCTGACTTCTATCTCTGACAGCCAAGGCCTATCATCCGTTTCCCAGCCTGTTCAAACTCTTGAGATTTGCAATGGGCGGTTGACGCTTGGTGACAAGTTGGTCTTTGATGGGCTTAATATTCGGTTTGAGAGAGGGAAAAAGTATGTCGTCGTCGGCGAAAGCGGAGCTGGGAAATCCTCTCTCGCTCTGCTATTGACCAAAAACAGCCAACTGCAAGATGGGGATATTCTTTTTAATCAGACACCAATTCATGAGTTGTCCTACCAAGAGGTTCAGGAGAAGCTGGCCTATCTGCCACAGGAGGGCTATCTTTTTCACGATACAGTCCTCTATAATCTGACCTTGGGTCGGGAGGTGGCGGAGGAGAAGGTCATGCAGTTGCTTGCGGTGATGGGGCTGACTAGTCGTTTTCCGACCTATCCGTCTTTGATGGAGTTGGTTTCGGATGAGTCGGGTCTGTCGGGTGGGCAAAAACAGCGGCTGAACTTGATTCGGGTCTTGCTTGAGGAGAAGGAGGTTCTCCTATTGGATGAAAGTCTGTCAGCCTTGGATGCGGAAACCTATCGCCGTGTGGAGGAATATCTTACCTCTCTTCCCAATGTGATGCTGATACATATTTCGCACAGGTTATCAGATGATACTGTGAATCTATATGATGAATTGATTCGCCTCTGAGTGGCATACTAAAACCCAAGTCAGTTGCCTGACTTGGGTTTTGAGTTTTTATCATGATATGCGGAGGAAGGGATTTGAACCCTCACACCCGATGGGCACATGCGCCTGAAGCATGCGTGTCTGCCGTTCCACCACCTCCGCTTATAGATTCTATTATACTATGTTTTTCTTCATTTGGCTAGAGGCAAATGCAACTTTGCATCTTTCTTTATTTAGCTTATTCTGGGAGTGGGCCAGAACTCAGAAAGTTGAAAGAGTTCGTTTGCCCCCACAGCTTCAAAGGTTCCCCGAACCTTTTGAACAATCAACCCCTGCACTAATGTGTTTCTCCTAATCAAATAGTTTGGTGTAGGGAGTTTATACCAATCTAGATTTGAATTTTTCTTGAAGAAATGAGGGTGCTTATGTTATTGTCTTTGGCCTTAATTTGTATAGCAGCGGATGCTGTTTCTTGGCTATGCCAAAAGGGTGGTCTGCCTAAAATCATTGGTTTCCTGCTTGTTGGTATGCTGCTGGGACCCTATGTTGGGAATTGGATTGATAGGAGTTTATTGGATAATTCGGCGGATATACGTAAGATTGCCCTCATTATAATTTTAATAAAGGCGGGGTTGACCATAAAACTATCGGATTTCAAGTCCATTGGTCGGTCAGCCGTGCTTATGTCCTTCCTGCCAGCCTGTGCAGAGTTGGTCGGCTATACCCTGTTGGCGCCTCTTTTCTTTGACCTGTCCTATGGGGAGGCCGCTCTGATGGGCAGTGTCATGGCAGCAGTATCTCCTGCGGTTGTTGTTCCGCGCATGGTGGACTTGATTGAAAATAAAGTTGGCCATCAGAAGAAAATTCCCCAATTGATACTGGCGGGGGCCTCCTTTGACGATGTGGTGGTGATTGTCCTGTTTACGGCCTTCCTTAGCCTGGTTCAGAAGGGGGATTACCAAGTCCTATCCCTGGTCAATATTCCACTGACTATTCTGACCAGTATGCTAGTGGGGGTCTTGGCAGGCTTAGCCTTTGCCAGGTTCTTGAAAACAATTCGCCAGTCTGACAGCCTTCCTCCTATCTACCAATACCTCTTGCTCTTTAGCTTGTCCTTCTTGTTGGCGACGATTGAGGCCCGCTATGCCAATCAGTTTCCATTCTCAGGCTTGTTGGCTATTCTGTTGGCGACCATGGTGGTCAATCGTCAGGCCTTGCCGGTTGAGGTTGCAGGGTTTGCTGGTTTCTTTAGCCGTTTGTGGGTCATTGGGGAAATTTTCCTCTTTGTCTTGGTCGGGTCCATCGTGGATATTTCCTACGTTGCAGTGGCTGGTTTGCCAGCGCTGGGCTTGATTGCTCTGACCCTGGTCATCCGCTCCCTGGCTGTCTGGCTTAGCGTCAGTGGCAATGGCTTTTGTAAGCGGGAAAAGCTGTTCTGTGTCATTGCCTATCTGCCCAAGGCAACTGTTCAGGCGGCTATCGGTGGTATTCCCCTGGCGGCCGGTCTGGCTAGTGGGCAATTGATTTTATCTGTGGCTATTTTGGGTATTCTAGTCACCGCACCTCTAGGGGCTATCCTGCTGGACCGATTTGGCAAAGAATTACTAGAAAAATAGCCGTAAGTAGAAAAACGCACGATGGATAAAAAGAATCAGTTTTAGATGAGGGAGTAGCAGTTAAACACCTGTTATTCCCTTTTTTCTAGGGAATTTTGGTATAATACTTATAAGAATACCCAAAGGAGTCTTGTTTGCAAGGAAGAATTATTAAGGCCTTGGCTGGTTTTTACTATGTCGAGGCGGATGGACAGATTTATCAGACCCGAGCGCGGGGAAATTTTCGCAAGAAAGGCCAGACGCCCTACGTTGGAGATTTTGTGGACTTTTCGGCTGAGGAGCAGTCGGAGGGCTACATTTTAAAAATCCATGAGCGCAAGAATAGCTTGGTGCGGCCACCTATTGTCAATATTGACCAAGCGGTCGTGATTATGTCGGCCAAGGAGCCGGATTTTAATGCCAATCTCTTAGACCGTTTTTTGGTGCTCTTGGAGCAAAAGGAGATGGAGCCGATTGTTTACATTTCCAAGATGGATTTGCTGGAGGACCATGCGGAAATGGATGCCTTCAAGGCTATCTATGAAAAAATTGGCTACCCCTTCATTTACAGCTTGGAGGAGCTGACGCCGCTCTTGACCGACAAGGTCACGGTCTTTATGGGTCAGACAGGTGTGGGCAAGTCGACCCTGCTCAATCGCCTTGCGCCAGATTTGGCCTTAGAAACAGGGGCGATTTCAGACAGCCTTGGTCGCGGTCGCCATACGACACGTGCGGTCAGTTTTTACAATGTATTCGGCGGGAAAATTGCGGATACACCGGGCTTTTCATCCTTGGACTACGAGGTCAAGGAGGCAGAGGCTCTGACGGATTGTTTCCCAGAAATTGCGGAGGCCAGTCAGGCTTGCAAATTCAGAACTTGTACTCATACCCACGAGCCGGACTGTGCAGTCAAGGCTGCGGTAGAAAGCTCTGCCATTTCCCAAAGTCGCTTTGACAATTACCTGCAATTTTTGAGCGAAATCCAAAATCAGCGCGAAACCTATAGCAAAGTTAGTAAGAAATTCAAATAGAAAGTTGGTTCCTATGTCACATTACAAGATTGCGCCATCTATCTTGGCGGCAGATTATGCAAATTTTCAATCAGAACTGGAGCGCCTAGAGGCGGTTGGTGTTGAATATGTCCACATCGACGTCATGGATGGTCATTTTGTGCCCAATATCAGTTTCGGTGCCGACGTGGTGGCTGCCATGCGTCCCCATAGCAAACTGGTCTTTGACTGCCATTTGATGGTGTCCAATCCAGAAAATCATATCGAAACCTTTGCCCGTGCGGGTGCGGACATTTTAACCATTCACGCTGAGGCGACCCTACATCTGCATGGAACCTTGCAGAAAATCCATGCGGCGGGTATGAAGGTTGGCGTGGTTATCAATCCGGGTACGCCTTTGGTGACCATTGAGCCTGTGCTCAATTTGGTGGACCAAGTGCTCCTGATGACAGTCAATCCGGGCTTCGGCGGACAGGCCTACATTCCAGAGGTGGCTGAAAAGATTGCAGCCTTGGTGGAAATGCGCAAGGCTAAGGGATTGGATTTTGACATCGAGGTCGACGGTGGTATTGACGATAAGACCATTCATTCTGCCAAGGACGCGGGTGCTAACGTCTTTGTGGCTGGCTCCTTCCTCTTCAAGGGTGACTTGGAGACCAATGTTGCCAAGTTGAGAGCGGCTCTTCATGATTAGGGTCGCAGCCGTCGCTGGTGGACAGTTTGACAGCTTTCCTGCGCCTGCGGACCTCTATGTGGGCGTAGATGCGGGTTGTTTACGGCTTTTGGAAAATGACCTTCCTCTTGATATGGCAGTTGGCGATTTTGACTCGGTCAGTCCAGCGGATTTATCGCGGATTGAGGAAAGAGCAGAGCTGGTTATCAAGGCCCCAGCTGAGAAGGATGATACGGATTTGGAATTGGCGCTCAAGGAGATTTTCAAGCGGCATCAAACGGCACAGGTTCAGATTTACGCAGCCTTTGGCGGTCGAATGGACCATGCCATGACCAATTTGTTTCTGGCAGCAGAACCTGATTTGGCGCCATTTATGGAGCATATCGAGCTAGTGGACCAGCAGAATGTCATTCGTTTTCGGCCGGCTGGACAGCACAGGATTTCACCGATTGCGGGTATGACCTATATTTCCTTCATGCCGTCCGACGGCAGTCGCTTGACCATCAAACATGCCAAGTATCCCTTGGACGACAAAAATTATTTTTACAAAAAATGCTACGCCTCTAACGAATTTATAGGTAGGGACATGGACATCAGTCTGGACACAGGCTATGTGGTCCTGATTTACAGCAAGGATAAGGATTAGATGGAAATACTACAAATCATCTTGCTGCTTTTGGTGGTGGTCGGTTTGGTCTTTCTCTATGGAAAATGGCAGAGCTTGTCTCTGATGTTGCAAGACCAGGCCGAGGACACTGCTGACCAATTGTCGGACCAGTTGACCTATCAATTGGAATCAACCAGTCTCAAGCAGCAACAGGTTCTCGGCCGCGAAGTCAATGAACTCCGGCGCGAACTCTATCAACAATTAACAGACATTCGGCAGGATATTCACCACAGTCTCCTGCAAACTCGTGATGCTACTGACCAGCGCCTCCAAGCCATTCAGGAGTCCAACGAAAAACGCTTGGAAGAGATGCGCCAGACGGTGGAAGAAAAATTAGAGAAAACCCTGCAAACTCGCCTGCAAGCCTCATTTGAAACAGTGTCCAAGCAGTTGGAATCTGTCAATCGTGGATTGGGTGAGATGCAGACAGTGGCGCGTGATGTTGGTAGCCTCAATAAGGTTTTGTCCGGAACCAAGTCGCGAGGCATCATGGGTGAGCTCCAGCTGGGACAGATTATCGAGGATATTTTGACGCCCAGCCAGTACGAGAGGGAATTTGCGACGGTTAAGGGTTCCGGAGAGCGGGTCGAATATGCTGTCAAGTTGCCGGGGCAATCAGCAGAGGATTATGTCTACCTGCCCATTGACTCCAAGTTTCCACTGGCGGATTATTACCGTTTGGAAGATGCTTATGAAACCGGCGACAGGGACCAAATTGACTTTCACCGCAAGCAACTGTTGGCGGCTATCAAGCGCTTTGCCAAGGATATTCAGAGCAAGTATTTGAACCCGCCTGAAACGACCAATTTTGGTGTGCTCTTTTTGCCAACCGAGGGGCTCTATGCGGAAGTGGTCCGCAATCCCATTTTCTTTGATGACCTGCGCCGGCAGGAAAACATTGTAGTGGCAGGTCCGACGACCCTATCTGCCTTGCTCAATTCCCTGTCCGTCGGCTTTAAGACCCTCAATATTCAGCGGTCGGCCGACGACATCAGCAAGGTCTTAGGCAATGTCAAGCTGGAATTTGGCAAGTTCAGCGATCTATTAATCAAGGCCCAGCGCCAGATTAACCAAGCTAGCTCCAATATTGACAAGCTCCTGACGACACGGACGTCAGCCATTGAGCGGACCCTGCGCACCATTGAACTCTACGAAGACGATCAGACCAAGGGTCTGCTCGGCATTTCTCCATTAGAAGAGGATTTAGATGAAAATTAACCAAATGAAAGTAGATGAGTTCTTCGAAGGATTTTATCTGATCAAGTCATCCGATGTTCGTCAGACCAGAGCTGGCAAGGATTATCTAGCCCTGACTTTCCAAGACGATACGGGCGAAATTGATGGCAAGGTTTGGGATGCCCAACCGGGAAAAATCAAGGATTTTGTGGCTGGAGTGGTCGTTCATGTCCAAGGACGCCGCGAGGTTTACAATAATACGCCTCAGGTCAATCAGTTGGTGATCCGTTTGCCGAAAGCTGGCGAGCCAAATGATCCAGCGGATTTCAAGGAAAAACCGCCTGTTGATGTCAAGGACACCAAGGACTACCTGAGTCAGATGATTTTCCAGATTGAAAATGCGACTTGGCAGCGCATCGTTCGGGCTCTCTACAGCAAGTACGAAAAGGAATTTTATTCCTATCCAGCGGCCAAGACAAATCACCATGCCTTTTACTCCGGTTTGTCTTTCCACACGGCGACCATGGTTCGTCTGGCGGACAAGATTGGCGATGTCTATCCGCAGCTCAACAAGAGCCTGCTCTTTGCCGGGATTATGTTGCACGACTTAGCCAAGGTCATTGAATTGACAGGTCCAGACAATACGGGCTATACTGTTCGGGGCAATCTGATTGGGCACATTTCCTTGATTGATGAAGAAATTACCAAGGTTCTGATGGAATTGGGCATTGATGATAGTCTGGAAGAAGTAACCGTTCTCCGCCATGTTATTCTCAGCCACCATGGTTTGCTGGAATATGGTAGTCCTGTTCGTCCGCAAATCATGGAGGCAGAAATTCTCCACATGATTGACAACATTGATGCGGAAATGATGATGATGCTGACGGCTCTGGAAAAGGTGGGACCGGGCGAGATGACCAGCCGTATCTTTGCCATGGACAATCGCGCCTTCTACAAACCGGATATTGACCAATGAAGATGAAAACCAAATTGATTGCGTGCAGCCCATCACCAAGGGCTGGTCTGCTGACCAAAAGTTTCTGGCTGTGGATGAACATGGTCAGAAATTTTTATTACGTATTGCGCTTGTGGAAAAGTTGGCTGATAAGCAGGCTGAATTTGCCCTACTCAAAATCTTGTTTGAGAGGAATTTGCCAGTGCAAAAAACAGTCGAATTGACTTATGATGGTCAGTCAGTCTACCAGATTTTTGAGTGGATTGAGGGGGAGGATTTGAGACAAGCGGCTCCGAATTTGTCGGATGAAACTCTCTATGAGCTAGGTTGCCAAGCGGGAAAGCTATTAAAAGTCCTTCATCAAATCCCAATTGACCAGACTAGCTTGGATTGGGAGAGCTATTATCAGGCTAAAATTGATAAAAAGACTGCGGCTTACCAGACTGCTAGCCATGCTTATGAGCAGGGGCAGGCCATGTTGGAGTTCATCGAGCGCAGTCGTCACTTGGTAGCGGGTCGTCCGATTGCTTATCACCACGGGGACTTCCATGATGGGAATATGTTGGTGAGCCAGGATGGTCAGCTTTACTTGCTAGATTTTGATCGTTTTGACAAGGGCGATCCTTGGGAGGAGTTCAATCGACTGATATTTACAGTGGAAACTTCTCCAGCTTTGGCACGAGGGATGCTGGATGCCTATTTTGAAGAGGCTATTCCAGAAGAATTTTGGCAGCTGCTGGCCCTTTATCTGACGGTCAATAGCATTGGAGCCTTGGTCTGGGCGGAAGAGGTGAATCCAGACCAGATTCCTCTGATGAAAACGCAGGCTAAACAGCTTTTTGATTGGTATCAGGGCTATAAGGAGGTCATTCCCTCCTGGTATCTAGGTAAAAACAGATAAAAAACGAAAAAAGCGGACTTTATTGATAGAAAAAGTTCGCTTTTTGTGTGTTGGTGTGGTATAATGAAAAAAAGTGAAAGAGGAAATTGTTATGAAATTAAGAAGAAGTGAACGGATGGTGGTTATTTCCAATTACCTGATTAACCACCCCTATGAATTAACCAGTTTGAATACCTTTGCGGAAAAGTACGAATCAGCCAAGTCTTCGATTTCAGAGGACATTGCCATTATCAAAAAAGCTTTTGAAGAGAGCTCTATCGGACATATCGAGACCATTACGGGTGCTAGTGGGGGTGTTGTCTTTACGCCGTCTATTTCTAAGGAAGAGTCGATCGAGATTGCCCAGAGCCTTCGCAATCAGATGGCGGAAAGTAGCCGTATCCTGCCTGGTGGCTATATTTATTCGTCGGATTTGCTGTCGACGCCCCATGTATTAAAAAATGTTGGCCGCATTATCGCGGATGCCTTTAAGGCAGAGAAGATTGATGCTGTTATGACCGTGGCGACCAAGGGGGTTCCTTTGGCCAATGCCGTTGCCAACGTCCTCAATGTTCCCTTTGTTATCGTTCGTCGGGACTTGAAAATTACTGAAGGTTCGACCGTTTCGGTCAACTATGTGTCGGGTTCTAGTGACCGGATCGAGAAGATGTTCCTCTCTAAGCGCAGTCTCAAGGCCGGTAGCCGGGTGCTCATTGTCGATGACTTTTTGAAAAATGGTGGTACTATCAACGGTATGATTAGCCTCTTGACAGAGTTTGACTCGACCTTGGTTGGTGTAGCAGTTTTTGCGGAAAATCAAAAAGGCGACCGCAGTGTGGCTAACTACAAGTCTCTGCTAGCCGTGACCGATATCAATGTCAAAGAAAACCGAGTGGACGTTGAGTTGGGAAATATTTTTGAATAACTTTTATCCTCCGATATTTAAAGAGACGTAAGCTGCCCCCTACTTAGATTATGCGTGCAGAAAGAAAAAGCTGAGTGATCAGCTTTTTTTGGTATAATAGACAAGTATGATAATCTGATAAGGATGAGAAAACATGAAAAAAACAGTATGGAATGCCTCTTTAGAAGAGAGTTTGAATCTTGTAACGGATAAATATATACAGACTTCCCTAGAAGATATTGAAAAAAATGGCTACAAAAAGAAAATTTTGGGATTTTTAACGGTCGAGTTTTTTATGTTTTTATTTTCCTTTATTGGCCCCTACTCTGATAAAGAAGTTGGAAATATATTATTTGTGGAGGCAAAAATCCTATTTTCAATCCCCGTATGGCTTGGCTTATTAGTAATCGTTCATTATCTAATTGTGGGAACAGCTGTATTTGATGTAGTATATGACACTTATATAGGAGAACATGTTGACAATGCAGTAGACAAGGCTAAAGAAATTGTTGAAGATGTCGGTGATGCCGTATCTGGCTGGTTTGGTGGATTAGGTTCTGCCTTCGGTTGATTAGAGTAAGAGGTTATATGAAAATTAATCCAAATAATTATTTTGTAATAGGGGGATTTGGTCAAAAATCTGTTTTTATTAGTAAAGACTATACGTTACCCTATTATGTTAGTCAAAATGATATAGTGGCTAGAAGTGGTGTGATGAAAGTACCAACTGGTGTAACGTTTGCAACTACGATGTTGATCCGAAGAATGGATTCAAGGAACATGACCCCAAATCCAATTTTTCTATTAATTGGTTTTGTTTTGGTCTATTTTTCAGTTGAATGGATGCTTCGTCGCCATGCAGAGGAGACACACGATGCTGATGTGTATACTTTTTCAGATGATGAAGCTCTTCTAACATTTGTCAATGAGAACCAAAAGCGTAACAACATGATGCTGTTGATTCTAATCGTTTTATTCATTTTTACTCTGCTATTCGGATTGCTTTACTTTAAAACAAACTCATTTTTATTCCTATTATTCTCGGTACTATCATTTTTTTGCTTTACATTATGGTCAAAATACCAGATTTTCAAGCGCATGTTTGTTTTACATAAAATTAAAAAAGAGCTAATTCGATGAAATATTTATCATCTATGACACCTATATAGGAGAGCATGTTGACAATGCAGTAGACAAAGCTAAAGAAATTGTTGAAGATGTCGGCGATGCCGTTTCGGGGTGGTTTAGTAATCTCGGTTCTGCAATCGGTTAGAAGGGGTAAATATGAAAGTCAAATTAAGAGATTACCATGTTATTGGTGCAATCGGAAAACGTGCGTTACTAATCCACAAAGATTTACAGAAGCCATTCTATATTGCTACTGAAGAAGATGACACAGAATCAAATGGGTGGAAAATTCCAGCGGGTATGACTTTTGCGGTAACAGTTTTGATTCGAAATATTGATTCGAAAAATTTTCAAGCGAGTATGCCACTTTTATTAGTTGGTTTCTTGGTGGTCTTTTTATCAGTCGAATGGATTTATCGAAAATTCCCTCATACTATTTTGGAAGTGGAAGAATTTCATTTTGAAAATATATCGCTTGAAGAAGTGTTAATAGATGCTACGAAACGGAATAATACCTTAATGAAATTTTTTATAGTATTTTTACTAGTAACATTGATTTTTGCTATCTTGTATTTATATATGCATCTATTTATTTTCCTTTTTCTTTCGTTAGGGATGTTCGTTTGTACAGCACTTTTGGCAAAATACCAGATTTTCAAGCGTATGTTCGTTTTACATAAAATTAAAAAAGAGTTGATTCGATGAAATATTTACCAATTGGAACGGTTGTACAGTTAAATAATGGTCAAGTCAAATTAATGATAGTAAGCCGATTCCCCCTATATGATAATCAAGGAGAAATTGGATACTTCGATTATTCAGGATGCATTTATCCTCAAGGAACAGCTGATAACCAGTTTTATTATTTTAATGAGGAAGATATTAAAACAATTTGGTTTGAAGGCTATGTAGATGGTCAAGAAGAAGAATACCGCAAAATTGCTAGGAATGAAGTTGGTAAGATAACTTATCCTAGATTTACTTTAGAGAATATCAAAAATTAGGTAGCTTTTCAAAGGTTATTCCGATGACGAAGAAAGTAGATTTATGGAGATCTACGGACAATGGGAGTCTGATTTACAAATTCCCCGTAAACAAGTCAAATAAGACTTTGATTTGAAGTAGGACCATTTCGGTGGTCGGGTCAAGCTATTTCTATCCAGACAAGATTACCTTGTCTGGATTTTTTTTATAATGGAAGGGTAGGTTCTTCCTTGATACATAAACAGCGAGGCTAGACTTGGTCTGAGCGGAGCTGATGGATGTGACAGAGTTGGACTTGACAAACTGACTTCGAACTAGAAAACAGTTGAGGAGCTCTGCTTATTTCAAAAACAGCAGAGACCAAAGTGAATTTGGGATGGTGACGATCACTTTGGGGGACTCTGGAACTCTCTGGCCCAGTCTTTTACTTTTATTATTTTATTTTTTAAGGTATAATGGTCAAAGATAGTCAAAGAAAGAGGCGACACTATGGCGATGAAAAATACATCAGACTATATCGAAGAGCATATCAAGGCGATCTTGGAGCAGGTCAATGTGGCGGAACTACGTCGGAGTGAATTGGCCAGTCGGTTTGAGGTCGTGCCCAGTCAGATAAACTATGTCATAAAGACACGGTTTACAGCCAGTCGGGGTTATATTGTGGAAAGTAAACGCGGTGGCGGAGGCTATATCCGAATTGGCCGCATTACCTTTTCGGACAAGCATGAATTGGTTCGTGATTTGTTAAATAATATGGGCGACCAGTTGTCTGCGACCGTTTATAATGATATTTTACAGCTCTTGTTTGATGAGAAGTTGATGACAGAGCGCGAGGGCAATTTGTTTCTTGCGACGGGTACAGATGAGGTGCTCGGCAAGGAAGCGGCAGGTATCCGGGCCCGCATGATGCGTCAGATTTTACGGCGCTTAGATAGGAAAGAGGATTAGGGGAATGAATATTTCAAAGGGATTGAAACGGGTCTTTGAGGATGCCCAGCTGATTGCTCAACGTTATAGTAGTGACTTGTTGGAGACCTGGCATGTGCTCTTGGCCTTTGTTATCAACCAAGATACGGTAGCTGGAGCGGTCCTGGCAGATTATCCACCTAGTGTGGCAGACTATGAGCATGCTACCTTTGTCGTGACCGAAAAAGTCTATCAGGAGGACATAGAGTTCTTCAAGATTTTGCCGTCGTCCAAGCGTTTGGATGAGAAGGCAGCCAATGCCAAAACCATTGCGCAGGCCGTCAAGGCCAAGGAAGTAGGAACAGAGCATCTTTTCCTAGCCATGCTTTTGGACAAGAAAACAGTGGCCAGCCAGATTTTGGACAAGGTTGGTTTTCACCATGAAGACTCGGATGATAAGATTCGCCTGCTAGATTTGCGGAAAAATCTTGAGGCCCGTGCAGGCTTCAACAAGGAAGATATTAAGGCCATTCGTCTGGCCTTGAAGGGGCGCAAGGCTTCTCAACAGACCATGGGGCAGATGATGGGTGGCGGTATGCCTCAGCCCCAGACAGGTGGTTTGGAAGATTACACCCGTGACTTGACTGCCTTGGCTCGTGAAGGCAAGATGGATCCTGTTATCGGTCGTGATACTGAGATTTCGCGTATGGTGCAGATTTTATCGCGCAAGACCAAGAATAATCCTGTCTTGGTCGGTGATGCGGGTGTCGGGAAAACAGCCCTGGCTCTGGGACTTGCTCAGCGTGTAGCGTCGGGAGATGTTCCTCCTACCCTGGCCAAGATGCGGGTCTTGGAGCTGGATTTGATGAGTGTGGTTTCTGGGACCCGTTTCCGTGGGGATTTTGAGGAGCGGATGAACAATATCATCAACGACATCGAAGAAGATGGTCAGGTGATTCTTTTCATCGATGAGCTTCATACCATTATGGGCTCTGGTTCTGGGATTGATTCGACCATGGATGCGGCCAATATCCTCAAGCCTGCTCTGGCACGTGGCACTCTGCGGACGCTTGGTGCGACGACCCAGTCGGAATATCAGAAACATATCGAGAAGGATGCTGCTCTGGTTCGCCGTTTTGCCAAGGTCATCATCGAAGAGCCAACAATGGCGGACAGCATTGCCATTTTGGCAGGTCTCAAAGGGACTTTTGAAAAATACCACAGGGTCCAAATCACAGATAGTGCTGTAGAGACAGCCGTGACCTATGCCAAGCGGTATTTGACCAGCAAACGCCTGCCGGATTCAGCAATTGACTTACTAGACGAATCAGCGGCAAGGGTGCAGAACCGTGTCAAGGGTCAGCCAGTTGCGACAGGCTTGACAGTCCTTGACCAGGCCCTCATGGCTGGCAAATACAAAACGGTCAGCAAGCTCCTCCTGGCTGAGAAAGAGGCTGTTAAAGCCGGCCAAGGTTACGACTTAGAAGTGACGGAGGCAGATATTTTGGAGACCCTCAGTCGCCTGTCGGGTATCCCAGTGCAGAAACTCAGCCAGACAGATGCCAAGAAATACCTGAACCTGGAAGCAGAACTCCACAAGCGGGTCATCGGTCAGGACCAGGCCATCTCAGCCGTCAGCAGAGCCATTCGACGCAATCAGTCTGGCATTCGGACCGGTCGCCGTCCAATCGGTTCCTTTATGTTCCTGGGGCCAACAGGTGTCGGCAAGACCGAGCTGGCTAAGGCCCTGGCAGAAGTCCTCTTTGATGATGAGTCGGCACTAATCCGCTTTGATATGTCCGAGTATATGGAGAAATTTGCGGCCAGCCGCCTCAACGGTGCGCCTCCAGGCTATGTTGGCTATGAAGAGGGTGGCGAGTTGACGGAAAAAGTCCGCAACAAGCCTTACTCTGTCCTTCTCTTTGACGAGGTTGAAAAGGCCCACCCAGATATTTTCAATATCCTCCTCCAGGTCTTGGACGATGGTGTCTTGACAGACAACAAGGGGCGTAAGGTAGATTTCTCTAATACGATTATTATCATGACCTCCAACCTTGGGGCAACTGCCCTGAGGGACGATAAGACGGTTGGTTTTGGTGCCCTTGATTTGTCCAAGAGCCAGGAGCATGTGGAAAAACGGATTTTCGAGGAATTGAAAAAGGCCTACCGCCCAGAGTTTATCAACCGTATTGATGAAAAGGTTGTCTTCCACAGCCTATCTGAAGCGGATATGCAGGATATTGTCAAGGTCATGGTGCAGCCGCTGATAGCCATCACGGCCGAGCGTGGTCTGACCCTCAAGTTGCAACCGTCTGCTCTCAAACTCCTAGCGACAGAAGGCTACGATCCAGAAATGGGTGCCCGTCCGCTCCGCCGTCTCTTGCAGACCAAGCTGGAAGATTCATTGGCAGAAATGCTCTTGCGTGGTGACCTGGTTGGCGGTCAAACCCTTAAAGTGGGCGTCAAAGCTGGCCAATTGAAATTTGACATAGTGTAAGAAGAAAAGGGAGAACGAATTCGCCATTTTCCTAAAATATAAAATGTAAATAGGTATCTTATGAAAAAAACTGTTGCTGTTATTTTTGGGACCTTTGCGCCTATGCACAAGGGTCACATTGACCTGATCCAGCGGGCCAAGCGAGCCTGTGACCGAGCGGTGGTCATCGTATCTGGTTATGAAAATGACCGTGGGGACAAGATTGGCCTGGGTCTGCAAAAGCGTTTTCGCTATATTCGTGAAACTTTTAATGACGAGTCCTTGATTTCGGTTTATAAGCTAGACGAAACAGGCATGCCTCCTTATCCAGAAGGTTGGACGCCCTGGCTAGAGGCCTTACAACAGCTGGTGCAGGCTGGCGAAGACGAGGAATTGGTCTTCTATGTTTCTGAAAAAGAATACTCTGCGGAGCTGGAAGAGCGTGGCTTCAGAGCATCTTTCACCGAGCGTAATTTCGGTATTTCGGCTACCCTGATTCGGGGAAACCCTGCTAAGTATTGGAATTCTATTGCCAAGCCCTTCAGACGGCATTTTTCAAAAAATGTCTTGGTGGTTGGTTCGGCCTCAAACGGCAAGACTACCCTGGTCAAGGATTTGGGACGCTATTATTCCTGTCCTGTCTCCCTAGAGTACGCCCGCTATTACCAAAAGCGCTACAATGTTCGTGACGATGAGTTGACAGGCAAGGATTACAATTACCTGCTGACGGGCCAGTATCGCCAGACTTCTGACTTGATTGACTCAGACACCAACCGCGGGCTGGTCATTGCGGATACCAATGCGACTGTGACCGAGGCCTACTATAATTACTATATCGGCGAAAGCTCCAGCTCCTTCCATTCCCTCTGTGCTGACACGGTCAAGAATGAAAAGTGGGACTTGATTATCTTTGTCCTGCCGACAGGTAACTATGTGGACGACGGTTTTCGGGACATGTCTATGGCCGACCAGGAAGTTCGCCATGCTTTTACGGAGTTATTGAAAAAATTAGTGGCAAAAAATCACCCAGATGCGCATTTGGCCTTTATCGGTGGGTCCTATCTGGAAAACTATCAAAAATCCATTGATCTGATTGATGCCATCTATCAGGAATTTTAGGAGAAAAGAGGAGATATGGAAAAAATAAAACAGATGCTGATTGGCTGGGTGGAGGGCATCCGAAATGTCCCTGCCACCTTTGCGAAATTAGGCCAGGCAGCCAAGGAATTAGGATTTTTCGGGCTCTTGAAGGCAGCCTTTGCGGATATGTTTTTGGGACGAACAGCCTTTCAGTGGCTCTATCTCATCGGCCTATCCAGTGTGCCGCTGATTTTAGAGTTTACCAGCGGTAGCGACAAACACGACTGGATGGGGCTCTTTGCCTCCTGGACAGGGATTGTTTGCGTCATCATGGTAGCAGAAGGCCGGGCTAGTAACTATGTTTTTGGTTTTATCAACAGTCTGATTTACTTTGTGCTTTCCTATAATAGTGCCTTTTATGGGGAAGTGATGACAGCTGTTTTCTTCTTGGTCATGCAGCCTATTGGCCTTTATACTTGGTTGGCTGCCCGTGTCAATGAAACCGAGGATGAGACGCCTGAAATCAGCGAATTTGAAACTCGCAGTCTGTCTTTCTTTGGCTGGGTCAAATGGCTGAGCTTCACAGCTCTTGTCTGGGGGATTTTTGGTCTTCTCTACCAATCTATCGGATCTGCCAGACCCTTCCGAGATTCTGTGACAGACGGAACCAACTGGACAGGGCAATTTCTCATGACTTATCTTTATAGGGAACAGTGGCTCTTCTGGATTGCGACCAACCTCTTTTCTATCTACCTCTGGTGGGGAAATTCCATCCACATGCAGGCCATGTACTGGGTCTACGCTCTCAATAGTGTCGTCGGCTGGTACCAATGGTCCAAGGCTATGAAAAAGGGATAGGAAATTAAAAACATAAATACAAAAACAACCTCCGAGTCAGCATTCGGAGGTTTTGCTATGTACGACGGGCATGTCGTACATCTGAGGTGAAAGTCCTCCGTGGACACCCGCTACCGGTGAACCCCAAAGCGACTCCCAAGCCTGACTATCGTGAGGTAGCGGGGAGAGGAAGGGATAGCGAAATCGTGGCTCTACGAACAGAAACGTGATAACAAGGCGTATATAGGGGATGAGGGGGCATACAACTCTAAAGTCCAAAAAGGTAGTCGTAACCTATAGACGTAAATCACGAGAGTAAACGAGGAAAGATGTACGACTTATCCCGTGAGGTCTCATGAGCGTCAAAGACGTAGTAACAACGAATCATGAGAAGTCAGCCGAGGCCATAGTAGCGATGAAACTTCTGTAATAGAGGTGGAGCGAAGGGCTGAACAATTAACCGAAGTATACCTACTTCACTTGTGTCTGTAAAACTAGCGGTCTGATAGAACTGGGTGCGGTCACGTATTGACTAGAGGAAAGTTCACCAATATAAGACGTCCCTCAGACACCGAAACAAGAAAGGAATACGCACATGTCACAGTTACTAGATAATATCCTATCTCGGTCCAATATGCTTGAAGCCTACAATCAAGTTAGAGCCAATAAAGGTTCAGCAGGAATTGACGGCGTAACTATTGACGAAATAGATGACTATCTCCGCAAACACTGGCGTTCAACTAAAGAACTCATAAAGCAGAGGAAGTACAAACCTCAGCCAGTCTTACGAGTTGAAATTCCCAAACCTAACGGCGGAGACCGTCAGTTAGGTATCCCAACGGTCATGGATAGAATGATACAACAAGCTATTGTCCAAGTCATTAGTCCTATTTGTGAACCCTATTTCTCTGAGAGGAGTTACGGATTCAGACCCAATCGGTCATGCGAACAAGCTATTATCCAGTTATTAGAATACCTTAATGACGGTTATGAGTGGATAGTAGACATAGACCTGGAGAAGTTCTTTGATACCGTTCCTCAAGATAGACTGATGTCGCTTGTTCATAACATTATCCAAGATGGAGATACAGAATCTTTAATTCGTAAGTACCTTCATTCAGGTGTAGTCATCAACGGACAACGGTATAAAACACTAGTTGGAACTCCACAAGGAGGAAACCTATCACCGCTCCTGTCCAATATCATGCTTAATGAGCTAGATAAAGAGTTGGAAAATCGTGGACTTCGCTTCGTTCGCTACGCAGATGACTGCGTCATCACAGTCGGTAGTGATGCGGCGGCTAAACGTGTGATGCATTCAATTTGTCGTTATATTGAAAAACGATTAGGTTTGAAAGTCAACATGACCAAGACCAAGATTGTGAGACCGAGCAAATTAAAGTACCTAGGATTTGGGTTCTGGAAATCATCTGAGGGCTGGAAAAGTCGTCCGCATCAGGATAGCGTACAGAGTTTCAAGAGAAAACTCAAGAAACTAACGGCCCGTAAGTGGAGTATTGACTTAGACAGCCGAATTGAGCGACTAAACTGGGTCATCCGAGGTTGGATAAACTACTTTTCTATGACGAACATGAAATCAGTCATGGAAAGCATTGATGAACGACTAAGAACTCGAATAAGAGTTATTATCTGGAAACAATGGAAGAAGAAATCTAGGCGATTATGGGGACTTCTCAAATTAGGAGTACCGAAGTGGATAGCGGATAAAGTATCTGGCTGGGGAGACCATTATCAATTAGTGGCTCAGAGGTCTGTACTGAAACGTGCCATATCAAAACCAGTCCTCGCTAAACGTGGACTGGTTTCTTGCCTAGATTATTATCTAAAACGACATGCGTTAAAAGTTAGTTGAACCGCCGTGTGCCGAACGGCACGCACGGTGGTGTGAGAGGGACTAGAAATTAGTCCCTACTCGATTGCAACCAGCCATAATTTGGCTCTTCACAGGTCATCAGGGCTTGGAATAGTTCTTCGAGCGTAATGACCTTTCAGCCCACCGTATCTAGGGTCCTGGACATTGGGAGAGGGGTCGAGGTAGTAGAGCTGCTCAATATCCTTCCCGTCTTCTGTGGTCAGATAGCCAATGCCAATGACGTTGTGCTCCCCTTTTTACTAGGATACATCACAGCGGAGTCAAAAGTATAGTACATAGGGTAGCCAGCATCAATATTTTCCCTGACCCTCTGCTTAAACAAGGCCATCTCTTGTCCAGCTGGATAGGGTCCGTCCCGTCGCCAGCTGATAGCCAGCCTGACCATCTGTAGGATATTAATAGCTGAAAAGATGTTTATTGAGGATGCGAATGGCGTCACGATTATGGGTGTCAAAAGGCTCATAGGTTCTCATTTCAAACGCCAACTGCTTCTGCCCAACATGGACGCCCTGACTAGATAGCATCATACTGACAGTCGTCGGAGCGCAGTAGTTCCAGACAGTTTGGATTTGCGGTTGGACACTCAGCTGTATTTTGATTCGCTTGGATGCCGGCTTCACCTGCTCTGGTTCGGAACTCGGTGTGGTCTCATTTGGTTCATTTTCTTGGGTAATGGCAGAGCTACTGGAGTTTGAAGAGCTAGGGTTTTTAGTCTGTTCTCCACTTGTTTTGACAACAGAGCTACTTGTCACCTTTACTTCAGGGGAGGTCTGCTCCTGCCGAGGGATAAGCAGAAAAAAGCTGGTAGAGGCAAGAATGAGAGCTAAAGAAGACAGACAGAGACTGATAAGAATAGCTTTTGATTTCATAGCTACCTCCTGGAGGATATTGTAAATCATTTCACAATATTAACATATTATAATTATATGTATTTAGCAAGAACTATCCATAAAAAATGGCTGAGGCATGCCCAACCATTTCCTTATATTTTATTTAGTAACACGTCTTTTGCGGAGATGACAAAGGAGACCAGCTGGAACTGATCTCCTTTTGTTTATTTAACTTGTTTTGCTTGATAGGCAGCGCGTGCTTGGTCGAAGAGTTCTTGGACTTCTTCGATGGTTTCGGCACGGGATACGGCGCCACGGATCTTGGCAGCACCTGCCGAGCCACGGAGATAGTGGGGAGCTAGGCCACGGAATTCGCGGACGGCAATGCTTTCGCCCTTGAGATTTGTCAAGCGAGTTAGGTGGTCAAAGGCGACATTGAGCTTGTCCTCAAAGGATAGGTCGGGTAGGATTTCACCCGTTTCCAGATAGTGGTTAATCTGGTTGAAGATGTAGGGATTTCCCATAGCGGTCCGGCCGACCATGACAGCGTCAGCCCCAACTTCCTCGATACGCTGACGGGCGTCTTCCACATTTCGGATGTCGCCGTTTGCGATAAATGGAATCTTGGTCATGCTGCCAGCCACCTTGGTCAAGGTTTCCAGGTCAACAGTTCCAGTGTACATCTGCTCGCGGGTCCGTCCGTGCATGGCCAGGGCAGCCACACCGGCACTTTCTGCGGCCAGGGCATTTTCGACCGCCAGGTCGGTATTATTCCAACCGGTCCGCATCTTAACGGTCAGGGGAATGTCAAGGACGGAAGTCACTTCCTTGATGATGTGGTAAATCTTGTCAGGGTCCTTGAGCCACTTGGCACCAGCCTCGTTCTTGATGACCTTGTTGACCGGGCAGCCCATGTTGATGTCCACGATATTGGCCTTGGTGTTTTTCTGAATGAAGTCAGCTGCACGTTTGAGGCCCTCGGCCTCGCCACCGAAGAGCTGGATAGACATAGGGTATTCGTTGTCGTCGATATGGAGCATGTGGAGGGTCTTCTCGTTGTTGTAGAGAAGGCCTTTTTCAGAAATCATTTCCATAACGACCAGACCTGCCCCCATTTCTTTGGCAATGGTGCGGAAGGCCGAGTTAGTCACGCCGGCCATTGGGGCCAGCACGCAGCGATTGGGGATTTCCACATCACCAATCATGAAAGGAGTGTTGAGATTAGCCATTGATGAGTTCCTCCAAATCGTTTTCGTCAAAGTGGTAATGGGTCTGGCAGAATTGGCAGGTGATGTCCACGCCCTTGTCTTCTTCTTTCATCTCTTGCAGGTCCGTTTTGGGTAGGCTAGCCAGAGCATCGAGGAAGCGGTCTTTAGAGCAGTCGCAGACAAAACCGATTTCTTCTTCTGACAGGCGTTTGAAGTCGTCGTCGCCATAAATGGCGGATAGGAGAGCTTCTATGTGGTTTTCAGAAGCCAGCAAGCTCGAAATGGCAGGCATTTCTTGGATGCGTTTTTCAAAACGAGCAATTTCAACCTCGGTCGCACCTGGTAAAACTTGCAGCAAGAATCCGCCAGCTACCTTGACCTTGTCTTCCTCGTCCAGCAATACATTGAGCCCCACCGCAGACGGTGTCTGCTGACTATCCGTCAAGAAATAGGCAAAGTCTTCACCGATTTCACCAGAAATCAAAGGTGTCATGGAGTTGTAAGGATGACCTGTTCCGTAGTCTGTGATGACTAGGAATTGTCCGTTCCCCACAAGAGGTCCAACGATGACTTCCCCAGTCGAGGCACGCTTGTAGTCCAAGTCAGGGTTCTGGATGTAGCCCTTGACCTCACCTTTGGTATTGGCCACTGAGATGATAGCCTTAGAGGCCCCCTCAGCCAAGATTTTGAGGGTAATCTTGGTATCGCCCTTTTCGTTGGCGGCGAGAATCTGGTTGGCAATCAGGGTCCGGCCCAGCGCCACTGTTGACGATGGCCAGGTACCGTGTTTCTCCTGGGCTGTTCGAACCGTTTCAGTGCTGTCCAGCACATAGGCACGGAAATGCCCGCTGTTTGATAGTGTCTTTATAATTTTGTCCATAAGGAATATTATAGCATAGAATAGAATATTTTAAGCAATAGAAAAACTGATCGCTAGGCAATCAGTTAGGCTTCCGGAAATAATTTCTCTAAAATCTTTCTGGTGATAATCTGCCCAGGTCCTGCAAAGGTATAGGTGTGCAGGTACATAGCTGGGTTAAAGTTGAGTTCGATACAAGTGCAGTTCGGTTTTTCTTTGCTGGTTGCCTGATGTATATCTGGGATAATCAAATCTACACCGCAAGCCCAGGCCCCCATTGCGCGTGCCATGTCGGCAGCTAATTGCTTGTAAGATTCACCCATCTGGTCAGTCATATCGATAGAGTCACCACCCGTTGAGATATTAGAATTACCGCGTAGAAAGGCTTGAATGCCCTCGGGAAGTACTGTATCTGGAGTATAGCCCTGCTGTTCTAACATAAGTAGTTCAATTTCACCGAGATTGATGATCTCAAGTGGTGAACGATGGTCACGTCCTCTTAGAGGATCTTGGTTTTTTTGGTCCACCAATTCTCGGATGGTTGACTGCCCATCTCCTACGACATTGGCTGCGACGCGGAGCAGGACAGCCTCGCACTTGCCATCAAGGATAAAGAAGCGGTACTCTGTTCCCGCTACGAATTCCTCCACCAGCACATGGCTGTCCTCCGAAAAGGCGATATCCAGAGCTTTTTCATAGTCCGCTTGGCTGGCTGGCTCTTGGAAGATAGAGATGCCTAGGCCGAAGTTGGTGGATTTTGGTTTGACCACAATAGCAGAGCTGGCGACCTGCCCGTAATACCGCAGGGCCTCTTCCTTGTTAGCAAATTCCGCTCCCGCAGGCACTGGGAAACCAGCCTGATTCAGAATCTTCTTGGTCACCACCTTGTTGGCCATGGCCAGAGGAATGACGTAGTTGTCCTTGGAGGTCATGTTGCCATTTTTGATGTACTCAACATGGTTACCATGCCAGAGCTTGAGAAACTGGTCTTCTTCATCCAAAATCTCGACATGCAAGCCCATTTGAATGGCGTCAAAGAGAATCATCTGGGTGGAGAGTTCCATGTTTTCATAGCCCTTGAGGGCGTAAGGCGCTGTCCAAGCATAGTCATGGAAGAGCTGACCTTGCTGCTGGCCAAATCGTTCCAAAGACCCGTCTTCAACCTGCTCTGCTATTTTTCCAGAAAGGGTCAGACGAGGGTCTTGAAGGGCTGCCTCTACCTGAGCAATGAGCTGACTGTAGTAATCATCCAGTCGGAAATGCTGAACGATAGACTTCATGGCAGTCAGGATAGGGTTGGCGTCTGCCTCTGCTGGTAGGAGAGTGTGGGGATGGCTGAGGGCGATGCGGTTGTTGAGGTCTGCCGCTGTTGCCAGTTCCTCGTCAACCCGCTCCATGTCATCAAGCCAGAGCAGTGCCAGGGCAAAGAGGTGGGTGGTGTCAAGGGTCTCTTGGCTAATAGCAAGTGGCTCAAAGGGGTTGAGGTCGAAGTTGCGGAACTCCAGATAGGTGATGCCCTTGGTCAAGAAGTCTCGGCTGGTCTTAGCACCACGGAGGCGGACAGCAGAGTAAAATTCTTTTTCGGCGGATAACTGACCACTAGCCACAGCTTGTTCGATGTCGGTTACATATTGTTCCAGAGAAGCGAAAGAAATGTGGACATCGGGTGCATTGACATAGCCGTAGTTGGAATTGCGAATAGACCGCACGCAACCAATCTCGTCAGCCAAGAACCCTTTCTCTGCTAGGGAGCTTGCCCCGTAGAGATAGGTGAGAAACCAGCGATAACGCAAGAAATTCTGAGCCAATTTAAGATAGAGAGCATTTTTGAAGCTGATGAGGTCCCCATAATCACTTGCTTCAAAGAGTTGCTGGGTCAGGTCCTTGCCTAGCTCAAAGTTGTAGTGGATACCAGACATGGACTGGAGCAGCTTGCCGTATCGCTCTGCCAAACCAACACGGTACTGGTATTCGTAGTCGCTTTCCAACTGGGCAATCTGAATCTCATCTTCTGAAATCACAGGCGGCATGGATAGGGGCCAAAGATATTCGCTTTTGTTCATGGACCGTACCGCCACATCGGTAATAGCTCCAAGGAAACGGTGGGCCTCCTTGGTCGAATGAGCCACTGGTGTAATCAGCTCCAACTGTGGCTCGCTGTAGTCCGTTTGGATATAGGGATGAAAGCTGCGCGAGCCCAAGCTCTCAGGGTGGGGCGTTTGAGCCACACGGTTGTCGGAGTTGATGCGTAAGGATTCTCGTTCAATTCCAAAGGTGGCCTGAAGAATAGGGCTGTTTGGGGATAATTTTTGTAACATATTTGGTCCTTCTTATTTCTGATAAATTCTACTTCCAATTTTATCTAGTTTAAAAAACAAATACAAATTTCTGCTACGTTTTTAAGGAAAAAAATGGTGCAAATAGAAGGAAGGAGGGAGAGATTTCGGTTTTTTCTGTCAAAAACAACTTTAAAAAGGTTTTGCAAGCTAGAATGTTCGTTCTGTTATTGATTTACTTGTCATTATCTATGTAATATTCGTTATATACAAAAATATGGGAAATTCTTGAAAAAATGTTCGTTTTTTGGTAAAATGGATTGTAAAACGAAACTTGCAGGTGAGATTCCTGCCAGAAGTAGAAGAAAGGCTGGGCTGGTTAGCCAGTTCAGAGAAAGAGTGAATATGACATCAGTAGTTGTTGTAGGAACCCAATGGGGCGACGAAGGAAAAGGCAAAATCACGGATTTCCTCTCTGCCAATGCGGAAGTCATCGCACGTTATCAAGGTGGTGACAATGCCGGTCACACCATCGTCATCGATGGCACCAAGTACAAATTGCATCTGATTCCATCAGGAATTTTCTTTCCAGAAAAAATCTCTGTCATCGGTAACGGTGTCGTGGTCAATCCAAAATCCTTGGTTAAGGAAATCAACTATCTCCATGATTCAGGTGTGACGACAGACAATCTGCGTATTTCAGACCGCGCTCATGTCATTTTGCCATACCATATCAAATTGGACCAATTGCAGGAAGAAGCCAAGGGGGATAATAAAATCGGGACAACCAACAAGGGTATTGGTCCTGCTTACATGGACAAGGCTGCGCGTGTGGGTATCCGTATCGCCGACCTCCTGGACAAGGAGATTTTTGCAGAACGTCTCCGTACCAACTTGGTTGAGAAAAATCGTCTTTTCGAGAAAATGTATGAATCAACGCCAATCGAATTTGACGAGATTTTTGAAGAATACTACGCCTACGGTCAAGAAATCAAGCAATATGTGACCGATACGTCTGTCATCCTCAACGATGCTTTGGATCAAGGCAAACGCGTCTTGTTTGAAGGTGCGCAAGGGGTTATGTTGGATATTGACCAAGGTACTTATCCATTCGTTACCTCTTCAAACCCTGTTGCCGGTGGTGTGACGATCGGTAGTGGTGTCGGACCAAGCAAGATTGACAAGGTGGTTGGTGTATGTAAGGCCTACACTAGCCGTGTTGGTGACGGACCATTCCCAACTGAATTGAACGATGAAATCGGAGACCGCATCCGTGAAATCGGTAAAGAATACGGTACGACAACAGGTCGTCCTCGCCGTGTCGGTTGGTTTGACTCTGTTGTCATGCGCCATAGCCGTCGTGTATCAGGTATTACAAACTTGTCACTCAATTCTATTGACGTTCTATCAGGCCTTGAAACAGTGAAAATCTGTGTGGCTTATGATTTGGATGGTGAGCGTATTGACCACTATCCTGCAAGTTTGGAGCAATTGAAACGTTGTAAACCAATTTATGAAGAGATGCCAGGTTGGTCTGAAGACATCACAGGTGTACGTAGCTTGGATGAATTGCCAGAAGCGGCTCGCAACTATGTTCGTCGCATCAGCGAATTGGTAGGGGTTCGTATCTCAACTTTCTCAGTAGGTCCTGGTCGTGAACAAACCAACATCCTTGAGAGTGTCTGGAGTTCTAAATAGGATATTGAGCGAGAAATCAGTAGAGTTAGGAGGAGAAAAATAGTATGTTCCTCATATTGGGTGTTACTGGAGTCCTGTTCTTATTCAGCATATTGGTGGGCTACCTGGTTTTCGTGGTTGCTTGGAGTTTGCCACGTATGGAGGATAAACAGCAACATCGTTACTATTTGATAGGCTCCTTACTAAGTCTGCTCCTATTTCCCTTTATTGGCCCCTTGGTCTTTCCTATATTTGGCTTTAGCCTTGGTTATGGAATTTCTGCTCCACTGTCAAAAGGATGGAGAACCTTCTTGATAATAGTAGGGGTGGTATTGCTGCTTTGTTCAGGTCTAGCTCTTTTTTGGATTGCCGAAACCGTGTTGGATCTATATTCAAATTAAAGATTGAAGGGCAAGTTCTATCTGAACTTGTTCTTTTTTGATATTCTGCTATAATAGATTTTACTAGATTCTATAAAATAAAGAGGTTTACAAATGGAAGGTTTATTTTTACCCCTAATCATGGTGGCTATGGTTGGTTTCATGTTTTATTCACAGCGTAAGCAACAGAAACAGCGCCAAGACGCCCTTAGTCAAATCAAAAAAGGTGACGAAATCGTGACCATCGGTGGCTTGTTTGGTATCGTTGATGAAATCGACGACAAGAAGGTCGTTCTGGATGTGGACGGTGTCTATTTGACTTTTGAACGCGGAGCCATTCGCAATCGTGTGACACCGGCTGCAACGACAACAGTAGTGGCAGAAGAACCAGCTCTAGAAACGGTTGAGCCAGTTCAAGAATCAGTCATTGAGGAATAAAGACGAAAAACCAGGGGAATCCTTGGTTTTTATCTTATCCTCATGATGTGCTTTTTGCTTAAAAACTAGAGACTGTGGTATAATAGACTGATTATAGCTTGAGGAATAAGTCATGTTTAAGTGGAATTTTAAGAAAAAAGAGAAGTTTGAGACGCCTGTGGAGGTGCCCAAACATATTGCCATCATTATGGATGGGAATGGGCGCTGGGCCAAAAAACGGATGCAGCCTCGGATTATGGGTCATAAGGCCGGTATGGATGCCCTGCAAAAGGTAACAAAAACAGCGTCTAAACTAGGGGTCAAGGTCCTGACAGTCTATGCCTTCTCAACGGAAAATTGGTCTCGCCCTGAGAAGGAAGTCAAATTTATCATGAATTTGCCGGTTGAATTTTACGATAAATACGTGCCGGAGCTTCATGCCAACAATGTGAAAGTCCAGATGATTGGTGACCATTCTCGCCTGCCAGAGGCGACCTTGAAGGCACTGCGGATGGCAGAAGAAAAGACCAGGAGAAATACCGGTCTCATCCTCAATTTTGCCTTGAATTATGGCGGTCGTGATGAGCTGTCTCGTGCGATTAAGGCGATTTCGCAGGATATTTTGGATGCTAAGTTCAATCCAGGGGATATTGATGACAAGCTGATTGCTGATTATCTGTATACAGGTAGTTTGCCGGTTTCCTTGCGAGACCCTGATTTGGTCATTCGGACCAGTGGTGAACTCCGTCTCAGTAATTTTTTGCCCTGGCAGATAGCCTACAGTGAGCTCTACTTCACTGACGTGGCCTGGCCGGACTTTGATGGAGAAGCTCTGCTATTATCCATAAAAGAATACAATCGTCGCCATAGAAGATTTGGTGGTGTGTAAGGAGAAATGATGACAAAGGAACTAAGAACACGGGTGATATCGGCGGTCGTTGCACTGGCCCTCTTTATCCCTGTTATATATATTGGTGGGGTGACCTTCCAGTTGGTGCTGGGGCTCTTGGCCATGCTGGCTACTGCGGAATTGATGCGGATGTACAAGCTGGCGCCTAATTCCATTGAGGGTATCCTGTCCATGCTGGGAAGTTTTGTCTTGACCCTTCCGCTTGAGAACTATCTGCCATTTTTGCCGACGGATGGGAACTATGTGGCCTTTACGGTCATTGTCTTTATTCTGATGGGTTCCATCGTCTTCCATACAGGCACCTATACTTACTCAGAAGTGGTCTATCCTATTGCCAGCAGTTTTTATATCGGGGTTGGTTTCCACAATCTGGCCCTGGCGCGTATGGATAGTCTCAACAAGCTATTCTTTGCCCTGCTGCTTGTCTGGGCGACGGATATCGGTGCCTATATGCTTGGTCGTCAGTTTGGCAAACGCAAGCTGGCTCCTCTGGTATCACCTAATAAATCTATTGAAGGTTTTCTCGGTGGGATTGCTTCGGCAGTTGTAGTGGCAGCCATCTATCTCATCTTCTCCAAGGAAATTCGTGACGTCTATTCAATTCCCTTGATGCTGGTCTTGGCGGCTGTATTTTCTGTCGTGGCCCAGTTTGGAGATCTGGTTGAGAGTGCTATCAAGCGCCGTTTTGGTGTTAAGGATTCCGGTAATCTGATTCCAGGGCATGGTGGAATCTTGGATCGTCTTGACAGTGTCATTTTTGTCTTTCCAATCATGCACTTCTTCGGCTTATTTTAAGGAGGTTCCATGAAGGGAATTTTAGCATTTATTTTTATCTTTGGCGTGATTGTGGTTATCCATGAATTTGGTCACTTCTATTTCGCAAAAAAAGCAGGCATCCTGGTTCGGGAATTTGCCATTGGTATGGGTCCGAAAATTTTCGCTCATACGGGCAAGGACGGGACGGTCTATACGATTCGTATTCTTCCGCTTGGTGGCTATGTTCGTATGGCTGGCTGGGGCGAGGACAAAACGGAGATTAAGACCGGGACACCGGCCAGTTTGACCCTCAATTCAGACGGCATTGTGACTCGAATCAACCTATCGGGTAAGGGCTTTGATGTCAACAGTCTACCCATGAATGTGACCGGCTTTGACTTTGATGATAAGCTGGAAATCACTGGTCTGGTCCTGGATGAGACCAAGACCTATAAGGTGGACCACGACGCGACCATTGTCGAGGAAGATGGGACGGAAGTCCGCATTGCACCGCTGGATGTCCAGTATCAAAATGCGACGATCTGGGGTCGGCTCATGACTAACTTTGCGGGTCCCATGAACAACTTTATCCTCGGTGTTTTGGCATTCATCTTGCTTATGTTCATGCAGGGCGGTGTGGCCGATACGTCTAGCAATCAGGTGACAGTTGTAGAGGGTAGTGCTCTTGCAGCTGCTGGATTAGAGACTGGAGATAAGATTCTCTCGGTCAATGGTCAGGCAACAGATTCTTACGCCGATATTTCTAAGATGATTGGGCAGGCAGTGCAGGATGCTAGCAGTGCTCCTAAGTTTGACTTGCTTGTGGAGCAGGGCGGGACTGAGAAGAATGTGTCTGTGACTGCCAAGCAGGAAGATGGCACCTACAGACTAGGTGTTTCCCCTATTTTGAAGACGGGTGTCTTGGACAAGATTATTGGTGGTGTCCAGCAGGCCGGAGCGACAGCTCTCATGATTGTCACAGCCTTGAAAAATCTGATTGCCAGCTTTGATGTCAAGCAACTAGGTGGTCCTGTGGCTATTTACTCTGTCAGCAATCAAGCGGCTCAAGATGGTTGGATGTCCATTATTAGACTGATGGCTATGTTGTCGATAAACGTAGGAATCTTCAATCTCATTCCGATTCCGGCCCTTGATGGTGGTAAAATTGTTATGAATATCCTGGAAGGAATTCGTCGCAAACCGCTCAAGCCAGAAACGGAATCCTACATCACGCTGGCAGGCGTTGCAATCATGGTCGTTCTCATGCTGGTTGTGACCTGGAATGACATTATGCGGGTATTTTTCTAAAATAAAATTTGCAAGGAACTGAATGCGTGCTAAACGCAGGAAGTTCTGAAAACTAAGAAAAAGAAAGGAACAGAGAGTTTTTAGATTTGAACTCGAGCGTCAGCTTGGAATTTAGAGAAACAATATCTGTGATTTCTAATCAAATAAACTATGAAAGGAATTGAACACGGGTTGAAACCTGTGTCCTCCTGACAATAAAGATTAAGAAAGGAATTGAATGCGTGCTATACGTAGGATGTTCTGAAAACTATGAAAGGAACTGAACACGGGCTGAAACCTGTGTCTTCCTAACAACCAATGATGAAAGGAACAGAGGAGGTTCGTAATTGAACTCGGTCTAAAAACTCGGAAAATAGATAAACTGACTGATGTGCAAGCACATTGCGCCAGTTTCCTAATTTTCAGTCGTTTTTTACGACCTCCGTATCTTATTATGAAACAATCTAAAATGATTATCCCGACTTTGCGGGAGATGCCTTCTGATGCGCAGGTCATCAGTCATGCGCTTATGGTGCGTGCTGGTTATGTGCGTCAGATTTCCGCTGGGATTTACAGCTATTTGCCGTTGGCCAACCGTGTGATTGAAAAAGCCAAAAATATCATGCGAGAGGAATTTGACAAGATTGACGCCATCGAATTTTTGGCGCCTGCTCTCTTGTCAGCCGACATTTGGCGCGAGTCTGGTCGTTACGATACCTACGGCGACGACCTCTACAAGCTCAAAAACCGCGAGGGTTCCGACTTTATCTTGGGTCC
Organism: Streptococcus nasisuis; assembly: GCF_040836615.1. Taxonomy (NCBI): domain Bacteria; kingdom Bacillati; phylum Bacillota; class Bacilli; order Lactobacillales; family Streptococcaceae; genus Streptococcus; species Streptococcus nasisuis. Next base: position 321,585 of record NZ_CP162268.1, read on the forward strand.
AACCCATGAAGAAACAGTGACATTATTGGCGCGTGATGCGGTTCAATCTTATAAGCAGTTGCCGCTTAATATCTATCAAATCCAACCAAAATACCGCGACGAAAAACGTCCACGTAACGGTCTCTTGCGCGGTCGCGAATTCATCATGAAGGACGGCTACAGTTTCCACGCTAGCTACGAGAGTTTGGATGAAACCTACGACGATTACAAGCGTGCCTACGAGGCGATTTTTACGCGTGCTGGTCTGGAATTCAAGGCTATCATCGGTGATGGTGGTGCCATGGGTGGTAAGGACAGTCAAGAATTTATGGCCATTACCCCTGATCGTACGGACTTGGACCGCTGGGTTGTCTTGGACAAGTCGGTAGCTTCTTTTGACGAAATTCCAGAGGACGTATTGACAGCCATCAAGGCGGAACTTTTGGCTTGGAATGTTTCTGGTGAAGATACCATTGCCTACTCTAGCGAATCTGGCTACGCAGCCAACTTGGAAATGGCGACTAGCGCCTACAAACCAAGCACCGCTGTTGTGGTCGAAGAGGAATTGACCAAAGTCGCAACGCCTGATGCCAAAACCATCGATGAAGTCGCAGCCTTCTTGAATGTTGCGGAAGAGCAAACCATCAAAACCATGCTCTTCATGGCTGATGGAGAGCCAGTTGTTGCCCTCCTTGTTGGCAATGATCAGGTCAACGATATCAAGTTGAAAAACTACTTGGCAGCAGATTTCTTTGATGTAGCCAGTCCAGCGGATGCTGAAAAAATCTTCGGTGCAGGTTTTGGTTCCCTTGGACCAGTCGGCTTGCCAGAAAATATCAAGATTATCGCTGACCGCAAGGTGCAGGACGTGAAAAACGCTGTTGTCGGTGCCAATGAAGATGGTTTCCACTATATAGGTGCCAATGCGGGACGTGATTTCCAAGTGACTGAGTATGTGGACATTCGTGAAGTCAAGGAAGGCGAGCCTTCGCCAGACGGTCACGGTGTGCTCAACTTTGCCCGCGGTATCGAGATTGGTCACATCTTCAAGCTGGGTACGCGCTACTCAGACAGCATGAATGCCAACATCTTGGATGAGAATGGTCGTGCCATGCCGATTATCATGGGATGCTATGGAATCGGTGTTAGCCGCCTCTTGTCAGCCGTTCTTGAACAACACGCTCGCCTCTTCGTCAACAAGACACCAAAAGGCGAATACCGTTACGCTTGGGGCATCAACTTCCCTAAAGAATTGGCACCGTTTGATGTACATTTGATCCCAGTCAATGTTAAGGACGAAGAAGCTATGGCATTGACTCAGTCAATCGAAGCTAGCTTAATCGGTGCTGGTTATGAAGTCTTGACAGACGACCGCAACGAGCGTGTCGGCGTGAAGTTCTCTGATAGTGACTTGATTGGCTTGCCAATCCGTGTGACAGTTGGTAAGAAAGCTGCCGACGGCGTGGTCGAAGTCAAAATCAAGGGCACTGGCGACACTGTCGAAGTCCATGTCGACCAGCTCTTGGAAACTTTGAAAATTTTGAATAAGTAACAAATAAAGGAGAGGTTGGGCATAAAGTCCAGCCTCTAACTATTTTATTATGTGATTTTTAGTTCGGGAGCGAGAAAGAACTCGATAGATGAAAAGAGAGTTCGTTTTCCTCGCACAGCTTCAACTGTTTAGGAGACGGTTGAAGGTTGGAAATTGAGCGAACGCAGTTCGCATCATACGTAAAGGTCTGGTTCGGAGCGTAAAACGCGAAGTGCTGAGGATTGTTTCACAATCCCAATTTCCCACCTTTCACAGTTCCCCAAACTGTGAAAGCCAATCAACCCTGAGCTGAGATGTTGACACAAACTAAAGAAAGCGAGCCTAGGCTTTTTGCCCAGGCTCTTTTAATAATGAATCTATTTTTTGATTTCAAGCTCCTGTAATTGGTGCAAAATGGTTTCTAAATCAGCTCCTGCCTGCAGGAGAGCGGCAGCTGTATAGCAGCCTTCAACGACGGGAACAGTCTGAATCAGGACTTCTTTTTCTGAAAAATCAGCAACCATTTCGATATTCATCCGAGCGCTTCCTAGGTCGAAAAAGGCTAAGATGGTGTCTGCATCATTTTCTTCTAACTTTGCCTGGACGGTCTCAAAGCTAGTGCCGATTGAACCATCCTCCAAGCCACCGCAGTAGGTCAAAGAAACGTCCTGAGTTACTTCCGAGACTAAATCGATAATCCCCTGGGCAAGATTTTTGGAATGGGAGACTAGTAAAATGCCAGTTTTTGTCATGAACCTGTCACCTCCAGGAGGGATTCAAAGAGTAGGCCAGATGAGTAAGAACCAGGATCGATGTGGCCGACAGAACGTTCGCCAACATAGGAAGCACGTCCCTTAGTCGCAAGTGTATCAGCAGTAGCTTGGACAATTTCCTGAATCAGATTAGGAGTGAGTTTGTCTTCCCTAATGGCAGAGATGACAGGGGTCCAGACGTCGACCATGGTTTTTTCGCCCAGCTCCGCCTTGCCGCGTTTTTGAATCATATCCAGGCCTTCTTGTAACATAGAAGCCAGTTCAGCACCAGCTTGGCTAGCCTTGGACAAACCCATAAAGGCCGAACCGTAGAGGGGACCAGAGGCACCACCTACCTTACTGAGTAGTTGCATGGCTACAATTTTGAAAATCTGGTCCGCACTGGCAAATTCCTTGCCATCCAGTTCAGTCATCACAGCAGCCATCCCACGGGCCATATTGCCTCCATGGTCACCATCACCAATAGGGGTGTCCAGCTCGCTTAGGTAATCCTTGTTTGCTTGAATTTTTTCGTTGAATCGTGTCATCCAAGTCAATGCTGTTCTTACATCCATAGTTTTTCTCCTACCAGCCGGCTACTTGTACAGGGGCGTTTAGAGCCTCTAGCCAGCTTGGTTCTTCTAATTTGATAAGGGTCAATGATAGGCCAGCCATATCAATTGATGTCATGTAATCGCCGATTTTCTTGTAGTCTACCTCAATGCCTTTTTCCAGTAATAGTTTAGCTACGTCGTTGGCAAAGACATACTGCTCCATGAGTGGGGTTGCGCCTAGACCATTGATGAGAAGACCGTAATGTTCGCCTTCTTTGAGCTCAAAGCCTTGGGCTAATTTTTCAACCAATTCGGCTGCCAATGTTGCGGACGGTTGCAATTTTTCCTTCTTATAGCCAGGTTCGCCGTGGATGCCGACCCCATATTCAAACTCATCTTCTTCTAAAACGAAGCCTGGTTTTCCTACTTCAGGAACGGTTGCACCAGATAGGGCCAGACCAATTGTCTTAATCTGTGGAACTAATTTGTCGGCCAACTCTTTGATGGCAGCGAGAGACTGGCCTTGTTCAGCTGCATGTCCGAGAATTTTATGAACTAGGATGGTTCCAGCAACCCCGCGTCGACCTTGGGTATAGAGGCTATTTTCTACGGCAATATCATCGTCGACAACTACACTTGCGACCTCGATGCCTTCCATTTCTGCCAATTCTTGGGCCATTTCAAAGTTCATGATGTCACCAGAGTAGTTCTTGATGACCATGAAGACCCCGGCACCTTCATCGGCTGCCTTGATTGCCTCTAGGATTTGGTCCGGTGTTGGGGAGGTAAATACTGCGCCACAGACAGCAGCAGACAGCATACCTTTACCGACAAAGCCTGCATGAGATGGTTCGTGGCCAGAGCCTCCTCCAGAGATGATACCGACCTTGCCAGTCTTTTCTGCCTTGCGGACAATGACTTCAAAGCCCTCTAGACGTTCTACCAGGTCATTGTGCATAAAGACCAGGCCATTGAGCATTTCGTCAACAACATTTTCAGGTTGATTGATAATTTTTTTCATGAGAAAACCTCCGTGATATAATACTAAGATTATTATATTGTATTGTGTAGACAAATTAAAGGGACAATTGGTCAATTTTGTCCCTTTTTTTACATAAGTGTATCTGATAATGTATAATAAGATAGGAGAGACCAGAAGGGAGGCAGCATGGGCACTTCATTGCTGACCAAAAAGCGCATCGCAAAGGCATTTAAAAAGCAGTTGATTGAAAAGGGATTTGAGAAGGTGTCTGTGGTAGAGGTTATGCAGGAGGCTGCTATCCGTCGCCAGACCTTCTACAATCATTTCCTAGACAAGTATGAGCTCTTAGATTGGATTTTTAAGACGGAGCTGGAAGAGCAGATTACGGATAATTTGAATTATATCAGTGGATGGAAGTTGTTGGATGAGTTACTTTACTATTTCGACAGCAACCAGTCTTTTTATGCACGGATTTTTTCGGTCAATGAGCAGAATGACTTCAGGAGCTATTTATCTGACTATGTTAGGCTTTTGCTGGAAAAAATCATAGATGAGTGGTCTGTTAAGCAAGAGGTAGAAGTAGTAGGCTCGTTAAGGCTCTTCCTATTAGACTACCATATCAAGGGTTTGGTGGGCTTTATTGAGGCGGGGGTGGTTGACCCCCATCGCCAGCTACATACTTCCTATCGGAACCTAGTTTCCGTCTTGTTGCAATCACTTGAAGGAGGGAGAGGACAATGAGTCAATTGCCACTATTTTATCAGGAGGAAGATTTGCTACAATCCTATATAGATGGGCTCTTGCTGGCTCATCCTCATTTGGAGCAACTGGAGAATTATCCCATTATTGTGGATAAACATCAGGCCGAGGATCGGGTGCCGATTTTGTCGGGTGGTGGTTCCGGGCATGAACCGGCCCATATTGGTTTTGTCGGCCAGGGTATGCTGACTGCCGCTGTCTATGGGAAAATCTTTATTCCGCCGACTCCAGAGCAGATTTTAAGAGCTATCCGCCATATCAATAGAGGCCAAGGTGTTTTTGTCATTGTCAAGAATTTCGAGGCTGATTTAGCAGACTTCGGCCAGGCCATTAAACAGGCGCGTCAGGAAGGAATCGATGTCCGCTATATTGTTTCCCACGATGATATTTCTGTCGAGCCCAAAAAGCAATTTCAGATGCGGCATCGGGGGCTGGCGGGTACTATTTTCTTGCATAAAATATTAGGTGCTGCGGCTCAGGCTGGGGCCAGTTTGGCTGAACTGGAGGCCCTTGGCCTAGAATTGGCGACGGAGATTGCTACCATTGGCTTTGCGACCAGGTCTGCTCATTTTCCTGGGCATAACCAACCCCTCTTTCAGCTGGAAAAGGGCAAGATTTCCTATGGTATGGGGATTCACGGGGAGGAAGGTTACCGGACGGTCACTTTTGAATCGGCTGAGCAGTTGGCCAATGAAATCGTCAACAAATTAAAGATAAAATTCCACTGGCGAGAGGGTGAAGATTATATCCTTTTGGTCAACAATTTGGGTACTGTTTCAGAGTTGGAATTGGGAATCTTCACGAATGCTATCTGCCAATTTCTAGATTTGCAGGGCCTGCAGCTTCCTTTTATCAAGCAGGGAAGATTGATGACCAGCTTAGACATGGCTGGGATTTCGGTGACCCTCTGTCGCTTGAAAGACCGGAAGTGGCTGGATTATCTGCTGGCGGATACGGATGCGGCTGCCTGGTAGAAAGGTGAATGCGGTCAGGACTTGTCATAGTCTTCCCCTCGAAAATTGGGCTGGATTGTGGTAAAATAATCCTAACAACATTCAAAGGAAATCAACATGTCAGATAAATTTCAACTCTTGCTCCAACAGATCAATATGCCTCTTGATGCTCGGCAATCAGAGGCTTTTTCATCTGGAAAGATTGAGAAGGTTGTCCTGCACAAGGTCAGCAAGCTCTGGGAATTTACCTTCCGCTTGCCTGCTCCCTTGCCCCTTCTGGATTATCAGCTTTTCAAGGCAAGGCTAGCTACTGAGTTTGAAAAGATGGGCAATAGGGTCCGTTTTGCCATTGTGACGGATTTGGAAGCCTACGACGGTGACTTGCTGGTGGCCTACTATCCGGAGGCCTTTACGGAGGAGCTCTGCCAGAGTGCTGGTTTCAAGGCCCTCTTTCAGCCGCTGGAAGTCGTCTATCGGGATGGTGTTCTCTGGATCAAGGGACCTGAAACCATTGACACGGTTCATTTTCGCAAGAATCATCTGCCAAATCTAGTCGAGCAATACGCCCGTTTCGGCTTTGCAAATCTCAAGGTGGACATCGAAGCTTGTCAAACCATGACCGAGCAACAGGCTGCGGACTTCCAGAATCAGAATGAGCAAATTTACCAGCAGGCCAATGAGGAAAATCTGGCTGCTCTGGAACAACTAGCACAGATGGCGCCACCACCAGAGGCAGCTCAGCCATTTGTCCCAGAATATAAGAAGGCCAACCGGCCTGCCAAGGTAGCCATCGATAAGGCGGAGATTACGCCTATGATTGAGGTCGACAGTGAGGAAAACCGCGTGGTCTTTGAGGGGCTGGTCTTTGAGGCGGAGCACAAGACAACTAAGACGGGACGGGTCATTATCAACTTCAAGATGACCGACTATACCTCTTCGTTTACCCTGCAAAAATGGGCTAAAAATGAGGAAGAGGCCCAGAAATTTAGCATGATAAAGAAGGGGCAATGGCTCCGGGTGCGGGGAAATGTGGAGACCAACAATTTCACCCGTGATCTGACCATGAATGTCCAGGAAATCCAAGAAGTCAAGAAGGAAATCCGCAAGGACCTGATGCCAGAAGGTGAGAAACGGGTCGAATTTCATGCCCATACCAACATGTCAACCATGGATGCCCTTCCTGCCGTTGAGGACTTGGTGGCACGGGCTGCAGCCTGGGGGCACAAGGCGGTTGCTATTACCGACCACGGCAATGTCCAGTCCTTCCCTCATGGTTACCACGCTGCCAGAAAAGCGGGTATCAAGCCGATTTTCGGGATGGAGGCCAATATCGTTGAGGACTCGGTGCCTATTGTCTACAATGAGACGGATTTGGTCTTGTCAGATGGGACTTACGTAGTCTTTGACGTGGAGACGACCGGTCTTTCTGCGGTCAACAATGCTCTGATTCAGATTGCGGCATCTAAGATGTACAAGGGCAATATCATTGCAGAATTTGATGAATTTATTGATCCGGGGCACCCACTCAGCCAGTTCACGACCGAGTTGACGGGAATTACGGACCAGCATGTGCAGGGGTCCAAGCCCTTGGAGCAGGTCCTGCGGGAGTTTCAGGAATTCTGTCAGGACAGCGTTCTGGTTGCCCACAATGCCAGCTTTGACGTCGGCTTTATGGATGTCAACTATGAACGGGCGGGTCTGCCGACCATTACGCAGCCGGTCATTGATACGCTGGAATTTGCCCGCAATCTCTATCCAGATTTCAAACGGCACGGTTTGGGGCCGCTGACCAAGCGGTTTGGGGTTGCCTTGGAGCACCACCACATGGCCAACTACGATGCCGAGGCGACTGGTCGTCTACTCTTTATTTTCTTGAAAGATGCATTCGAAAAGCACGCTATTGCCAATCTCAATCAGCTCAATCGTGACCTGATTGCTGAGGATTCCTACAAAAAAGCCCGCGTCAAGCATGCGACGGTCTATGTGATTAATCAGGTTGGTTTGAAAAATATGTTCAAACTGGTTTCCCTGTCCAATACCAAGTATTTTGAGGGAGTTCCACGTATTCCACGGACGGTGCTGGATGCTCATCGAGAAGGCTTGATTTTGGGAACGGCCTGCCAAGAGGGCGAAGTCTTCGACGAACTCTTGTCCAAGGGCATTGACGATGCAGTTAAGAAGGCTGCCTACTATGACTTTATAGAGGTCATGCCTCCAGCCCTCTACGCGCCCATGATTGCCAAGGAGCAATTCAAGAACATGGGCGAGATTGAGGAGACCATCAAGCAGTTGATTGAGGTCGGTCGCAGGGCTAATCTGCCTGTTCTTGCGACGGGTAATGTCCACTATATTGACCCCGAGGAAGAAATTTATCGGGAAATCATTGTCCGTGCCCTGGGCCAAAGTTCGCCGATTAACTGGACTATCGGCAATGGTGAGAATGCCCAGCCGGCTCCCCTGCCCAAGGCGCATTTCCGTACCACCAGTGAAATGCTGGATGAATTTGCCTTCTTAGGCGAGGCGCAGGCGCGTGAGATTGTCATCACTAATCCAAATGCCATGCTGGACCGTTTCGAGGATGTGGAAGTGGTCAAGACTGACCTCTACACGCCCTATATCGAAAAAGCAGAGGAGACGGTTGCCGAGCTGACCTACCAAAAGGCCTTTGAAATATATGGTAATCCTCTGCCAGATATTATCGACTTGCGGATTGAGAAGGAATTGACGTCCATTCTGGGTAATGGCTTCGCCGTGATTTACCTGGCTTCTCAGATGTTGGTACAGCGGTCAAATGAGCGGGGCTACCTGGTCGGTTCTCGTGGCTCTGTCGGGTCCAGCTTCGTTGCGACCATGATTGGGATTACCGAGGTCAATCCTATGCCACCGCACTATGTCTGTCCTTCTTGTCAACACAGTGAATTTATCACAGACGGTTCCTACGGTTCGGGCTTTGATATGCCGGACAAACCTTGTCCCCAGTGTGGCAACAAGTACAACAAGGACGGCCAGGATATTCCCTTCGAGACCTTCCTTGGTTTTGATGGAGACAAGGTACCTGATATTGACTTGAACTTCTCTGGTGATGACCAACCCTCTGCCCACTTGGATGTGCGAGATATTTTCGGCGCGGAAAATGCCTTTCGGGCAGGAACGGTAGGTACGGTTGCGGCCAAGACAGCCTACGGTTTTGTCCGTGGCTACGAGCGGGACTATGGTAAATTCTATCGGGATGTAGAGGTGGAGCGCTTAGCGGCAGGAGCGGCTGGTGTCAAACGGACGACTGGTCAGCACCCAGGGGGAATTATCGTATTCCCTGATTACATGGATGTCTATGACTTTACGCCTGTCCAATATCCTGCCGATGATGTGACCGCCAACTGGCAGACTACTCACTTCAACTTCCACGATATTGACGAGAACGTCCTCAAGCTCGATGTCCTGGGACACGATGATCCGACCATGGTACGGAAGTTGCAGGACTTGTCAGGTATCGATCCGCAGACCATTCCTGCTGACGACAAGGGAGTAATGGCCCTCTTCTCTGGTACGGAAATTCTGGGCGTTACACCAGAGCAGATTGGCACACCGACAGGTATGCTAGGCATTCCCGAGTTTGGGACCAACTTCGTTCGAGGCATGGTGGAGGAAACCAAGCCGACCACCTTCTCTGAATTACTCCAGCTGTCTGGACTGTCTCACGGTACGGACGTATGGTTGGGCAATGCCCAGGACTTGATTAAGGCAGGAATTGCCGACCTATCCACCGTTATTGGTTGTCGGGATGACATCATGGTTTACCTTATGCACGCAGGTCTACCACCGAAAATGGCCTTTAACATCATGGAGCGGGTGCGGAAGGGCCTCTGGCTGAAAATTTCCGAGGAAGAGCGCAACGGCTACATCCAAGCCATGAAGGACAATAAGGTGCCGGACTGGTACATCGAATCCTGTGGAAAAATCAAGTACATGTTCCCCAAAGCCCATGCGGCGGCCTACGTTATGATGGCCCTGCGGGTAGCCTACTTCAAGGTTCATCATCCGCTTTATTACTACACGGCCTATTTCTCTATCCGTGCCAAGGCCTTTGATTTGGCGACCATGTCAGGTGGTTTGGACCGGGTCAAGGCCAAGATGGAAGAAATCGCCCTCAAGAAGAAGAATAACGAGGCCTCCAACGTCGAGCAAGATCTCTATACTACCCTAGAATTGGTCAATGAAATGCTGGAGCGTGGCTTCAAGTTTGGCAAGCTGGACCTCTACAAGTCCCATGCGACCGAGTTTTTGATTGAAGAAGATACCTTGATACCGCCTTTTGTAGCCATGGACGGTCTGGGTGAGAACGTAGCCAAGCAGTTGGTTGCAGCCCGTGAAGAAGGGGAATTCCTTTCCAAAACAGAGCTCCGCAAACGGGGCGGCTTGTCCACAACGCTGGTTGAAAAAATGGACGAGATGGGTATCCTCGGTAAAATGCCAGAGGATAACCAACTGAGTCTCTTTGATGAATTGTTTTAAGTTTGTTCACTGTCTCTGTTTTTGGGGCAGTGAATTTTTTTATATAAAGAAGTCAACACTCTTGACTATTGTGTTGGATAGGTATATAATCTCTACATAGTGATAAATACTACTAGGTAGTAATAATTTAGAAAAGAGGAAATCCTATGTCAAACTTTGCAAACTTACAAGAAAAACGTCGTACGATTTATGCACTTGGTAAAGACATACCAGTATCAAATGAAGAAGTAGTAGCCCTTGTTGAGAAAGCCATGAAAGAATCTCCATCGGCTTTCAACTCACAATCTAGCCGTGCAGTTGTATTGTTTGGTGCAGAATCAGAAGCTTTTTGGAATGAAATTGCCTACAGCGAATTAGAAAAAGTAACACCAGCAGAAGCTTTTGAAGGCACAAAAGGCCGTTTGGCTAACTTTGCAGCTGGTGCTGGTACGATCTTGTTCTTCGAAGATCAAGATGTTGTCAAAGGCTTGCAAGAAAGTTTCCCACTTTACGCTGAAAACTTCCCAATCTGGTCTGAACAAGCTCACGGTATCAACTTGTACGCAGTATGGTTGGCTTTCGCTGAGAAAAATATCGGCATGAACGTACAACACTACAACCCATTGGTGGATGCACAAGTAGCTGAGAAATACGGTATCCCAGCTAACTGGAAACTCCGTGCACAAGCACCATTCGGTAGCATCGCAGCTCCAGCAGCAGACAAAGACTATATGGCGGATAGTGACCGTGTAAAAGTTTTTGGTAACTAATACCCTGTGAAAATTGGAACTTTCCCCTTGTAAGCTTATCTTAATAAGTGTAAAGTTCTAGAGTGGTGATGGATAAAAACCGAATCTATAAATGAATATGAATTAAACTTCCTGTCTCAGTCAGGAAGTTTTTTTGTCAGCCCAGCTTCAAAATATGATACAATAATCTAGTATTACATTTCAAAGGAGAATAAAATGGTACTACCAAATTTTAAAGAAAATCTCGCTAAATATGCTAAACTCTTGGTTTCAACTGGTATCAATGTGCAGCCAGGTCACACGGTGCAATTGACAATCGGTGTGGAACAGGCTGAATTGGCTCGTTTGATTGTTAAAGAGGCTTATGCGCACGGTGCGGCTGAAGTCTTGGTCAACTGGTTGGACGATGTGATTGCACGTGAGCGATTGGTTAATGTTGATGTGGAACTCTTGGAACAAGTTCATCCACAACGCATAACTGAAATGAACTACCTCTTGGAGCGTAAGGCCAGCCGTTTGGTTGTCTTGTCAGAAGATCCAGGTGCTTACGATGGTGTTGATCCTGAGAAATTGTCTCGCAACGCACGGGCTCTCAGCCAGGCTTTGAACCCAATGCGACAAGCATCTCAAGCTAACAAGATCAGCTGGACACTTGGGGCAGCCTCTGGTTTGGAATGGGCTAAAAAAGTCTTCCCAAATGCAGCCTCTGACGAAGAAGCAGTGGACCTCCTTTGGGACCAAATCTTCAAGACCTGCCGTGTCTATGAAGAAGATCCAATCAAGGCTTGGGAAGAGCACGAGGCACGCTTGGTAGCTAAGGCCAAGGTCCTTAACGACGAGCAGTTTGTCAAATTACACTATACAGCACCAGGAACTGACCTCGTTCTCGGTATGCCGAAAAACCACTTGTGGGAAGCAGCTGGCTCGATCAATGCCCAAGGTGAGAAGTTTATCGCCAATATGCCAACAGAAGAGGTCTTCACAGCACCTGACTACCGTGTGGCAGACGGCTATGTAACATCAACCAAACCACTCAGCTACAACGGTAACATCATCGAAGGCATCAAGGTAACCTTCAAGGACGGTGAAATCGTGGATGTAACTGCTGAAAAAGGTGACGAAGTCATGAAGAAATTGGTCTTTGACAACGCTGGAGCGCGCGGTCTGGGTGAAGTTGCCCTTGTACCAGATAAGAGCCCAATCTCTCAATCAGGTGTAACCTTCTTCAACACTCTCTTTGATGAAAATGCCTCAAACCACTTAGCGATTGGGCAAGCCTATGCCTTTTCTATCGAAGGTGGTACGGAAATGAGCCAAGAAGAGCTCAAAGAAGCAGGTCTCAACCGTTCTGATGTCCATGTGGACTTCATGATTGGTTCTAACAAGATGAACATTGACGGTATCCGTGAAGACGGTACCCGTGTACCAATCTTCCGTGACGGTGAATGGGCTATCTAATGATATTTGAATGAAACTGGGCAAAAAGCCCAGGATCACTTCTCAGAGTTCTTTCCCACTCCCATTTTGTAAAAATAGCAGGAAAATAAGATGTTATCAAGTATTATCGCTGGAGCCATTATTGGCTTAATTGCTGGGGCTTTGACCTCATCAGATGACCGTCGTGGCTGTCTTGGAAATATCATCCTTGGACTTGCAGGTTCATGGATTGGACAGTTGCTCTTTGGTGATTGGGGACCACAATTTGCTGGCATGGCCTTGGTTCCATCTGTCTTTGGAGCAGTACTGTTGGTGGCGATTTTTAGCAGTTCCAGACGGAATTAGAATGAACTTTAAAACCAAACTTCGGATGAGGTTTGGTTTTCTTTAATCATAATTTGTACGAATTGACGCATTGTTCGGATTTTTCAGAAAATTTCCACTTTTCTGTTGACAAGTGAAAATAAGTGAGGTATCATAGTAAACAATTAGAATACAGAGAGGAAAAGTCAAATGAACACTGTCACTACAAAATTCTTTACTTTGTTGTTGCGACGGTCGGGCTAGTGCTGAAAGAATGCATTAGTCCTGTTTGGCTTACCAAGCGGGCGCTGTTGAAAAACATCTCGCTGGTCTTCGAGGTGTTTTTCTTTTAACTTAGAAAGGTATGTTTATGCGAGTTATTGAATTTCTAGATACCAGTCTGCGGGACGGTGAGCAGACGCCGGGGGTCAATTTTTCCATTAAGGAAAAGGTTACCATCGCCAAGCAATTGGAGAAATGGGGCATTTCAGCCATTGAGGCGGGGTTCCCGGCGGCCAGTCCAGATTCCTTTGAGGCGGTCAAGCAGATTGCGGCAGCCATGACCAAGACGGCCGTCACTGGTTTGGCCCGTTCGGTCAAATCAGACATTGATGCTTGTTATGAGGCTCTGAAAGATGCTAAGTATCCGCAGATTCATGTTTTCATTGCGACCAGTCCGATTCACCGTGAATTTAAACTTCAAAAGTCCAAAGAAGAAATTTTGGCGCAAATCACTGAACATGTCAGCTATGCACGCGAGCGTTTTGAAGTGGTCGAGTTCTCGCCAGAGGATGCGACGCGGACGGAGTTGGATTATTTGCTAGAAGTTGTGCAGACAGCGGTAGATGCAGGTGCGACCTACATCAATATCCCTGACACGGTCGGCTTTACAACGCCCCAGCATTACGGTGAGATTTTCAAATATTTGACCACAAATGTCAAGTCAGACCGCGAGATTATCTTTAGTCCTCATTGCCACAATGACCTAGGAATGGCTGTTGCCAACACGCTGGCGGCCATCAAAAATGGTGCGGGTCGTGTGGAAGGAACCATCAACGGGATTGGTGAGCGGGCGGGGAATGCGGCGCTGGAAGAAGTGGCCGTTGCCCTTGAAATTCGGAAAGATTTCTACAACGTGACTAGTCCAATCGTCCTTGCCGAGACGCTCAATACGTCTGAGCTAGTATCACGCTTTTCAGGAATTGCCATTCCGCGCAACAAGGCCGTGGTCGGTGGCAATGCCTTCTCTCATGAGTCCGGCATTCACCAGGATGGTGTCTTGAAAAATCCATTGACCTATGAAATCATCACGCCAGAGTTGGTCGGAGTCAAGAAAAATTCTCTGCCACTCGGTAAACTCTCAGGTCGCCATGCCTTTGTGGAGAAACTGAAAGAGCTGGATCTCTATTTTGAAGAGGCGGATGTAGCGACTCTCTTTGCTCGTTTCAAGAGCCTGGCCGACAAGAAGGAAAAGGTTACCGATACCGATATTCGTGCTCTGGTAGTTGGAACAGAGATTACCAATCGTGACGGTTTCCAATTCAAGGACCTGCGTCTGGATACCCAGGACGACGGTAGCATCCAGGCTCAGGTGACCTTTATCAATCTGGATGAGGAAGAAGTGGTTGTTGCTGAGACTGGTAAGGGCTCGGTTGAGGCAGTCTTCAATGCCATTGACCAATTCTTCCAGCAGGAAATCAGCTTGGAACGGTATCATATTGATGCTATTACCGACGGTATCGATGCCCAGGCGCGTGTACTTGTCGCTGTAGAAAACAAGGCAACGGAAACTATCTTCAATGCCTCTGGTATTGACTTTGACGTGGTGAAGGCTTCTGCAATTGCCTATATTCATGCCAATGTCATGGTACAGAAAGAAAATAGCGGACAGATTGATAAGAAATTATCTGAGAAAGAGTTGCCAACTAGCTAGGAGGAAATATGACGAAAAAAATTGTAGCCTTGGCTGGTGATGGAATCGGTCCTGAAATCATGGAGGCTGGCCTAGCAGTCCTTAAGGCTGTTGCTGGGCAAGTAGGATTTGATTATGAGATTGAGGAGAGAGCTTTTGGTGGCGCTGGGATTGATGCGGCTGGCCATCCTCTACCAAATGCTACCTTACAAGCCTGCCGTCAGGCGGATGCGATTTTGTTAGCAGCTATCGGTAGCCCTCAGTATGATGATGCAGCTGTTCGACCAGAACAAGGTCTGCTTCAACTTAGGAAGGAATTAGGTCTCTTTGCCAATATCCGTCCGGTCAAAATTTTTGATAGCTTGAGAGACTATTCTCCTCTGAAGGCCGACCGGCTGGACGGTGTGGATTTGGTCATGGTACGGGAGTTGACAGGTGGGATTTATTTTGGAGAGCATATTCTGGAAACAGACCAAGCCAGCGATAGCAATACCTATCAGGCAAAAGAGATTGAACGAGTTGTCCGCTCTGCCTTTGACCTAGCCCAAAAAAGACGAAAAAAAGTCACCAGCATTGATAAGCAAAATGTGCTGGCAACGTCAAAATTGTGGCGGAAGGTAGCGGATGAGGTGGCTAAGGACTATCCAGATGTGGTATTGGAGCACCAGTTGGTGGATAGTGCAGCCATGCTCTTGATTACCAATCCTAGTCGATTTGATGTCTTGGTGACCGAAAATCTTTTCGGAGATATTTTGTCAGATGAGGCGAGTGTTTTGACAGGAACCTTGGGCGTCTTGCCGTCAGCCAGTCATGCGGTCGCCGGACCAAGTCTCTACGAGCCTATTCATGGTTCGGCTCCAGATATTGCAGGTCAGGGCATTGCCAATCCGGTCAGTATGATCCTATCTGTTGCCATGATGCTGGAAGAAAGTTTTGATTTGGTCCAAGCAGGTCAGACCATTCGCCAAGCTGTCGAAGCGGTCTTTGCACAGGGCATTTTCACTAAAGATCTAGGTGGTAGCGCCTCTACCAAAGAAATGACGGAGGCTATTATTGAACAGCTTGAAAGGAGATCGCCATGAGTGGAAAATCCATTTTCGATAAGCTCTGGGACCGCCATGTGATTACAGGGCAAGAAGGTCAGCCCCAACTCCTTTATGTGGACCAACACTATATCCATGAGGTGACTAGTCCCCAGGCCTTTGATGGTCTGCGAGAGGCTGGACGTCAAGTCCGTCGGCCAGAATTGACCTTTGGTACATTTGACCATAATGTTCCAACGGTTAATATTTATGATATTCGTGATGTCATTTCCAAGGCTCAGATGGATGCTTTAGCTCGCAATGTGGCGGAGTTCGGCATTCCACATGCACCACATGGATCTGCCAACCAAGGCATTGTCCACATGGTGGGACCAGAGACCGGCTTGACCCAGCCGGGGAAATTCATCGTCTGTGGAGATAGCCATACGGCAACCCACGGAGCATTCGGCGCCATTGCCTTTGGGATTGGGACAACAGAAGTAGAGCATGTCTTTGCGACTCAAACCCTGTGGCAGGTCAAACCCAAAAAGCTCTTAGTAAGGTTTACTGGTAAGCCGAAAAAGGGGATATACTCCAAGGATTATGTCTTAGCATTGATTGCTAAGTATGGTGTGGCACTGGGGGTTGGTTATGTAGTCGAGTATGTGGGTGAGGCTATTGATGCTCTGACCATGGAAGAACGGATGACGATTTGTAACATGTCCATCGAGTTCGGATCCAAGATGGGGATTATGAACCCTGATCAAACCACTTTTGATTATCTAGCAGACAAGGAAAAACGCCCCAAAGACTTTGAGGCAGCGGTGGCTGATTGGAAGACATTGGTATCCGACCCGGATGCAGTTTATGACAAGGTCATCGAGATGGATGTTTCGAATCTAGCACCGATGGTAACATGGGGAACCAACCCTTCCATGGGGGTATCCTTTGATGAGACCTTTCCTGAGGTTCGCGATATGAATGATGAACGAGCGTATAAGTACATGAACTTACAGCCTGGACAAAGTCCAAAGGATATTGAAATTGGCTATGTTTTCCTGGGGTCCTGTACCAATGCCCGTCTTTCTGACTTGCAGGTGGCCGCAAAGATTGTTGAAGGCAAACGTGTGGCAGATCATGTGACTGCAATTGTGGTTCCTGGTTCTAGGCCGGTTAAGTCAGCTGCAGAAGCACTAGGCTTAGATAAGATTTTCTTGGAAGCTGGCTTTGAATGGCGGGATCCGGGTTGCTCTATGTGTCTGGGGATGAACCCAGATAAGGTGCCGACAGGTGTCCACTGTGCATCGACTAGTAACCGAAACTTTGAGGATCGACAGGGTGTTGGATCGCGAACCCACCTGTGCAGCCCAGCTATGGCCGCCGCTGCCGCAATTGCCGGACGCTTTGTGGATGTCCGTGAATTGGAGGTGGTCTGATGGAAAAGTTTACAATCTATACTGGTACGACCGTTCCACTCATGAATGACAACATTGATACCGATCAGATTTTGCCCAAGCAGTTTCTTAAGTTGATTGATAAGAAGGGGTTTGGCAAGTACCTCATGTATGAGTGGCGTTATTTGGATAACAAGTACACTGAGGACCCTGATTTTATCTTTAATACGGCCCCATATCGTCAGGCAACGATCTTGATTACAGGGGATAACTTTGGGGCAGGTTCGTCTAGGGAGCACGCCGCTTGGGCACTAGCTGACTATGGCTTCAAGGTTATCATTGCTGGTTCCTTCGGGGATATTCATTATAACAATGATCTCAACAATGGCATCTTGCCAATCGTTCAGCCTCGTGAGGTTCGGGAGAAATTGGCTTCGCTGGCATCAACTGATGAGGTGACTGTGGATCTCTACCAGCAAAAGATTATCTCACCAGTCGGAGAATTTGATTTTGAAATCGATGCAGATTGGAAACACAAATTACTCAACGGTCTAGATGATATTGGGATTACCCTTCAGTATCAGGATTTGATTGAGGAGTATGAGGGGAATCGCCCAAGCTACTGGCAAGAATAGAGTCTTTCATTTTATCTTTTATTACTTCGACGAACGAGGAAACTCCGTTTCCCTATTTCCAACTTCAAATAATTTCATCATTATTTGAACTCGCTTTGCCGTACTTTAGTACTGTCTGCAGCTCGTTGACACGAACAATGTTCGTTTTATCTCCAACCTCTAACTGTCTCCCAGACAGTTAGAGCTAGTACTAAAAGCAAACTGAAAGACTCCTACGAAATATGAAAAAAACAAGCAGGTCGCTCTGCTATGAAACAAAAGAAAAGAGGAAACTATTATGACGAAACAAATTCACTGGGATGGCGCACTTTCACAAGAAGGATTTGACATTATTAAGGGTGAGGGAGGCGTGATTGTCTGCCCGACGAAGGTTGGTTACATCATCATGACTGCTGACAAGGCTGGCTTGGAGCGGAAGTTTGATGCCAAAGAGCGTAAGCGTAATAAGCCGGGTGTGGTCCTTTGTGGTAGCATGGAGGAGCTTCGTGAGTTGGCGCAGCTGACGCCTGAGATTGATGCCTTCTACCAAAAACATTGGGATGAGGACATTTTGTTGGGTTGTATCCTACCGTGGAAACCAGAGGCTTATGCTAAGTTGCAAGCCTATGGCGATGGTCGTGAAGAGTTGATGACCGACGTTCGTGGGACTTCTTGCTTTGTAATCAAGTTTGGCGTGGCGGGCGAGCAGATTGCCAAGGAAATGTGGGAAAAAGAAGGTCGTATGGTCTACGCTTCTTCTGCCAATCCATCAGGTAAGGGAAATCGTGGTAAGGTAGAAGGTATCGGTGAGCGTATCGCGTCTAAAGTAGACTTGATTATCGAGGCGGATGACTATGTGGCATCTATCCAGCCAGATAAGACCATTGAAACCCGCTATGAGCAAGGGGTTATGGTGTCTATGGTAGACAAAGATGGTAAACTCATTCCAGAACAAGGTGCAGATAGCCGTTCTATCAGCCCATGCCCAGTTGTTATCCGTAAGGGTCTGGACATTGATAAAATCATGATGCACCTGTCTGACCATTTCAACTCTTGGGACTATAGACAAGGGGAATACTATTAAGATATAATCATTCAGTTTATCTTTTATTACTTCGACGAACGAGGAAACTCCGTTTCCTTATTTCCAACTTCAAATAATTTCATCATTATTTGAACTCACCTTGCCTAACTCCAGTTATGCCTGCAGCTCGTTGACACGAACAGTGTTCGTTTTATTTCCAACCTCTAACTGTCTCCCAGACAGTTAGAGCAAGTACTAAAAGCAAACTGAAGACTATAAACTATAAATAGGAACGATCCGAAAGGGTCGTTTTTTCGTACTCACATAAAAAACTGACCGATATTTCAGTCAGTTTTGTGCTGTTTGATAAGAAATTGGAGGTTGTCGACTAGCCTTTTCTCGTCTGTCAGTTCTAAGATTTGTAACCCTTTTTCCATTAGTTCTTGCTTGTTTTGGGCTATACCTAGATAGACATAGGCACGGGCTAGTTGGTCATAGCGTTTTTCTTTCTTGGCTAGGTTCATGAGTTTGGTGGCAAAAAAAGTAGACTTGTTGTACTGTTTTTGTTCCAAGAAAAAATAAGAAAGTGAACGATAATGTGACAGTATAGTGGGTTGAATTTTCTTGTAATCCTTGTATTTTTCCAATCGTTTAAGAAGAAGATTGGCAGTTTCTTCAAGGGTATCAAATGAAGAAATCTTGGACAAAAGAGTGCCTACTAAGATAATATCGTTATGGTACCAGTTGTCATATCGTTCTAGTTGGGACCAGAGGAGTTTGGACAGGGCTTCAGCCTCGTCGGAAAGTTGATTGAAAGAAGTACTTTTTCGAACAGCTACTACAGTTTCTAAAAGTTGACATTTTCGACGGATAGGAACATCATTGGGCTCTTTTTTCAAGTGGTCCTGGCAACGGTTTATCAAATCCTCCATGGTCTTAGTGGTTGGATTTCTGAGATTATCTATATCATAGAGTAACTGTTGGCGTTGGCTGGGTTGGTAGTAGTTACAGAGGTATTCAAATTCCTCGAAGGTCATATCTACTTGCTTGAGCAAGAAGCGCATGAGCTCATAGCTGGGAATGGTTTGATTATTCTCAAAGCGAACCAAGGTCGTGCGATTGAGATAATCACCACAAACCTGCTCTTGACTCAAATGCTTGCTTTTCCGAATGCTCTTATAGACACTTCCGTAATCCCACCGCATAATATACTCCTTGAAAAAATGTGATTATATGCAACAAAATGAATAAGCTTTATAAAAATAGTATATCATATTGATAGAAAATATACAGAGATTTCTATCAAGTAGAAAGGAAAAAGAAGAGCGGAAACGATATTCTTGGTAGGAGTTGAGGTATACAAGAAAAGATCCCATCAGAGAGGAGGAGGGGAAGGATGAAAAAGAAGGTTGCATATATGACAATTGCTATATTGGTCTTACTTATCTCGGTCATTCGTATTTTTGGTCTGCCAGAAGAAAATCCATTAGAAACCCAACCGACAACTCATCTGGTGGGGTAACTATATACTTAAATTGGTAGAAATAGAAAGAAGGGACTATTATGAAAAAAGTCATTCGCTTTATTCGGTGCTATTTTGACAATGTTTACAGTGATTCCAACAGTAGCTGCAGCGGTACAGTATCCTGATGGTGGTGTTTGGACCTATGGAGCTACAAATAATGGAGCTTTTTCTAATTACTATCACGGCAGTAAGCACCATAGTTCGACAGTAGTTAGCCGTAAAAATTCTAACTCAGCGAAAGCGTTCGCAGATCCTGGTAAAACTTCTCGTGCCTATATTCGAACCGAATTTGGGGAACCCGCTGCATTTTATTACAATTACTGGTGATATTATTAGCAACAGCTAGGTTGAGTAGTTCTTAGCCTAGCTGTTTTTTTTTAAGTAAGGAGATAGAGATGAGGAAGTGGTTTATTTTCCTATCAACAGTGTTGCTATCTGTATTTATAGTGATCAGAATCCAGCAGGAAAATCAACAATTACAATTTTTAAGCTACAATGCTGTTGATATTGTCGGTCGTAGTGGCAATTCAGAATTATCCAGTCGCGAAGAATTTACAGATGCTTTAAACGGCTTAGCAATTCAGACAGATAGCGTTATTGCAAGGCGTATTGTCGAGCCACAAGAAAATGGAAAGGTCAAGTTTGTATACGAAGTGTACGGAGAAGGAAGTTTACCAAAAGGTTGGGAGCGTGCTTCTAAAGTCAGTGTGGAGACAAGTGACCTAGTAAATAGTTATTTGATTGTATCTGGTTCTCTGACAAGTGACAAATTAGCTGAGGTAATCAAACAGGAAGGTTATAGCCCCTGGATTTCGTCAGGCTATTCTATTTATTATTCTATTTATTCACTCTTGATGAGCGAAGAATTTCTCGTCAGTATTGCTCTTTGTCTCTTGACATTTGTTTCATTGACCCTAATTTATCGCATCAAAGACTTAAGAAGCGCAGGAATCCGAAGAGTGTCCGGACAGAGTTTTGCAAAAATTATATTCTTGCCCTTAACGACAGACGGAGTGATACTGGGATTGACTTATCTTATCAATGCTAGTCTAGCAGTATCAATTCTTTTTTATCTACAGTTGCTAAATGATTTAACTCTCTCAATAATTTTACTAAGTATTGCTCTGTTTGTGGTGACATTGTTTATCTTATCTCTTTCCTTGAGTTTAGTATATGTTCTAGGCTTAAAGGTTATAACTTTAGTTGAAGTTTTAAAAGGGAAACTTCCGTTAAAACGCTTGCTGGCTCTCATGTTGTTAGGTCAATTAGCTTCGATTTTAGTTGTTGGCTGGACGGTAAATCGAACACTCATACACTTTAATGAATTACAGACGGTGGAGAAAGGTGTGGAAGCATGGGATAAGAATAAGGACTACTACCAAGCTTCTTACAGCTATGGTGCTGCTTTTAATGGAGAAATGAGCAAAGAAGAGCAAGATAGTCGTTGGTATCAGTTTGCTAAGGTGGCTATACAAAACCACGGTGCCTTATTTGTTAAGAATAATTTGAACAGATATTTACAAGGTGATGAATCGGATGGAATCAACAAATTTGATTACGCTCCTTCTGGTCATACAATCTTTGTTACTCCCAACTATTTAGAACTTCAGAATATACAGGTTTCAGAAGAATTTAAGAGCAAAATGTCCTCCTTACAACAAGGACCGAGGCTGTAGTGAAGCTACAAAAGAAGGAATGCTGAGAATCCTTGATTTCAAGCAGTTTTTTAAACATTTTGTATTTATTCCAGATGGTCTAGGAGGACTCAAAAAAGTGCAAAAAAAGGAGATTGAAGTTAGCGTTTTTATCTTGCCTGTCTGTGGAAGACACAAAGATTAGATGTTTCAACGTAAACGAGAACATTTTAATAAGTGTTCTCGTTTTTTTATTTTCAGGAGGAAAATCATGCATAAGAATGAACAGTCATCACGACAAATTGTGATGTGTCATCTCATGGCTATCATGGGAATCGATATTGAGAAAGCGACATGGATAGTTGGTGAGATGGAAGAGTCTGGCTTAATCCAGTTTGATGACATGGGGAATGTTGGTTTATTAGTGTTGGAGGGACAATCATGAAACGTATCACCGCAAATCACTATCAAACGTCAGAGCGTTATTATAAGCTCCCTAAACTCTTGTTTGAGAGTGAGCGCTACAAGGACATGAAACTTGAGGTTAAGGTTGCTTATGCTGTTCTAAAAGACCGTTTAGAGTTGTCCTTGAGTAAAGGTTGGATAGATGAAGATGGAGCTATTTATTTGGTCTATTCCAACTCCAAACTCATGGCACTTCTTGGCTGTTCCAAGTCAAAATTATTGACGATTAAGAAAACCTTACGAGAGTATGGTTTGATAGATGAAGTCCAACAATCTTCCAGTGAAAAAGGACGTTTGGCGAATAAAATTTACTTAGGTGAGTTGGAACATGAACCTACCCCAGTCTCAAATTCAAACGGGGGTAGTGTTCAAAAAATACTAGGGGGGTATCAAAATCAGCCGGGGCCAGTCTTAAATTCAGCCACTAGTGAGACTGAAGTTAGTGAGACTGATATGAGTGAAACTAAAGAGAGTGAGTCAGTCATTGAGGAAGAGGAGGAGAAAGAAAGTCAAACAAGTAAGAAATGTGACAACGACAATTTTCAACGTAAAGTAGACCGAGTCACAAGATACGACAGAGATTACATTTGGGGCTTGGTTCATGACCAGTTGAGACAAGTTGGTCTTTCACAGGCTGCTAGTGATTACGCCATGATTTATTTTGATAATCGGTATCAGTACGCTTTAGAGAATATGAGGTTTGCGGATAAATCAGAAACGATAGCGGAATACGTCTTTAATGGCGTCTTATCCGAATGGACCAAGGTCCAACGCTTAAAAGAACTAAAAGGGGGTGAGTAAGATGTTTTGGTGGATATTATTAGGTATTTGGGGATTAGGAATGATTTGGTTCATTTTTGAACTAATCACTGCCCCAGAAATGGAAGATCATTGTTAAGAAAGGACGTTACGCAAGAAGTAAGGTCCTTTTTAATTTTGTCAGAAAGGAATGAGAGACATGAAGTTTTTAGATTTATTTGCAGGAATTGGAGGCTTTCGACTGGGGTTAACTCGTCAGGGCCATGAGTGTATTGGCTTTTGTGAGATTGACAAGTTTGCGAGGAAATCTTACAAGGCCATCTATGAGACCAAAGGAGAAATAGAATTTCATGATATTAGACAAGTCACAGATCAGGACTTTAGACAACTTAGAGGGCAAGTGGACATCATCTGTGGGGGATTCCCTTGCCAGGCATTTTCACTCGCAGGCAGACGATTGGGATTTGAGGATACTAGGGGAACTTTGTTCTTCGAGATTGCTCGAGCGGCCAAACAGATCCAACCACGTTTTTTATTCCTCGAAAATGTCAAGGGCTTACTCAGTCACGACAAGGGAGAGACATTTCGAACAATCCTCACCACATTGGATGAGTTGGGGTATGATGTCGAATGGCAGGTGCTTAACAGTAAAGATTTCCAAGTGCCGCAAAACCGTGAAAGAATTTTTATTATCGGACATTCTAGAAGATACCGTCCCCGATTCCTATTTCCTCTCAGAGGAGAAAGTAGCTCAACTCGTCTTGAACGATTAGGTAATGTTAATCCATCAGGAAATGGCATGAATGGGGAAGTCTATTTATCACGTGGGCTAGCACCAACCTTAACCAGAGGAAAAGGTGAGGGAACTAAAATTGCCATTCCTGTCTTAACCCCTGATAGGCTAGAAAAACGTCAACATGGGAGACGTTTTAAAGGGAACGATGATCCGATGTTTACTTTAACTAGCCAAGATCGGCATGGTGTAGTTGTCGCAGGAACTTTACCAACTTCTTTTATCCAAACTGGACGTGTCTATGACCTTTCAGGGCTTTCTCCAACGTTGACAACCATGCAAGGAGGGGATAAAGTTCCTAAGATTCTCTGTCGTGAAGAAGCGCCACATTTGAAAATTAGGGAAGCGACTAAACTAGGGTATGCCAAGGCAATAGTGGGAGATTCTGTCAACCTTGCTTACCCAGAGTCTACCAAACGCAGAGGACGAGTGGGAAAGGGGATTTCAAATACTTTAACCACTTCTGACAATATGGGAGTGGTTGTTGCTGCTTTGGAATACCGTAAGGACAAGTGGTATGAAGTGACTGGAATAATCCTAGATGGAAAACTGTATCGTTTGAGAATCAGACGCCTAACCCCAAGAGAGTGTTTTAGACTTCAGGGGTTTCCTGATTGGGCTTATGACAGAGCTGAGAACGTATCCAGTAAAAGCCAGTTGTATAAACAAGCAGGCAATAGCGTGACCGTCACCGTTATCGAGGCCATTGCTAGAGAATTTAGAAAGATTGAAGAGGAAGAAAAACATGAAATTATTACATAGTAAAAGTATTAGGAACTGCACGGAGCTAGAAGAAGTCATACATCAAGCAGAAGTAGAGAGATTTTCGGAAATGATTGCTTCTTTACCCAATTATGATTGTGACATTGATGTCACTTTTGAAGATGACTACCACAAAGAAATGAATTATCCGTTAGCTTATGAGTCCAACTTACACCGTATTTTTAAGTTTATTGAAACCCAAGACATCAAAAATGGTGTTGATACTTATCTAACGGATGAGAACAATCTCGCCTTTAGGGCATATGGGCAAGGCTATTCTTGGAATGATAAGAATGATGTCGTCACCACATTAATAACAGTGAAGTGCTTTGGTGAAGGCAGGTCACCTATTGATATGAGTAAGGTGTTTACCCCACCAACTCAAGCATTAGAGAAGGAGATATCTGTGTAGGAGGAAGCGATGTTAGAAATCTATTTAAGTCGAAATACCAGTCGGAATCAAAAACTCCTGTCTTTTTGTGACTCGCATGGTATTTCCTACTCCTGTAAAGAAGTGAGTCATCTATCACGTGAGGAATTACTGAGGTTGTTTACCAAAAGCAGTGATTGTTTTACGCTCTTATCCCCTTCGCTACAACGATTTAAAGGTCATAGAGAGATGAAATTGAGTGAGTTAGTGACGTTAGTTCTACGGAAACCTGACCAGAATCTTCGTCTCCCGATTGTGGTTTGTGAGGATAACGTGTATCCCGATATGAGTTTAGAAGAAGCGAGAACCTTTCTTCCGAGAAGTCAAAAAGTAGTTTCCTTTCGTGAACATCTTTTTAAGGACATGACGACATAAGGAGGAGTTATGAACGAACGCTTTTGGGAAAATTTGGAAATTATCGTTATGGAAAAAGGACTGTCATGGGCTGACCTTGCTCGACAGATGTTTAAGGGGCAATACGTTTATCCTAGTGAGTTTAAGCGCCTCTACCAAACCTTTCGCCACTACAAATCTCATCGCCTGATGCCACAAGGCAAATGGGTGGAGAAAATAGTGACTGTCTTAGAGATTGACTATGAAGACTTGTTTAGGAGATAGCGATGAAACGTCTAGTAGTGATGTACGGAGCCATTCATGTCAATGTCCTCCTTGTGAGTTTGTACTTGGTTGGTTGGCTAAATGGGGCATGGTTACACGTTTTACAAGTGACGTTTCTAGCCCTGCTATTGTGGAGCTGGAAAAGGTTTAAGTTCCCTAAAAGAAACCTATCCTTGAAGGAGAGAGGGCTTTGGGTACTTGGTAGTCTAGGTGTCATGGTAAGTCTGGCACTTATCATGAGTGACATGTTTTTAGGCAGTGAGGCAAATCAAGAGACGTTAGTGACTGTTCAAGGCCAAGTACCAATGTTGTCTTTCATTCTCTTTCTCCTTAATGCCAGTGTTGTGGAAGAAGTCTTTTATAGAGAGGTGTTGTGGGGAGTCTTGTCTCAACCAGTGGTTCAAGTTTTGTTAACAAGTTCCCTTTTTGCTTTAGCTCATCACCCATCCAGTCTATTCACTTGGGTGCTTTATGGGAGTTTAGGTCTCACACTTGGTGTGGTGAGAGGGCAAACAGACTGCTTAACGTCCACACTTATTCACCTGTCTTGGAACGGAATTGTCTTTTTCCTATCTTTATTGTGATACCAAAATCAAGGGTACTTTCGTATCATGAAAGCACCCTATTGTTTTGATAAGGGAATCACATAAAGGAGGAAATGATGTCATCCGAACAACAGGAACGCCAAGCGATTCAATATGCGGAACGGAGTGCTATGTTTACGGTGAAGGTCCTTCTCAAACTTTTAGAGTGGTCAGCTAGACACGCCCTAGCACAAGACTCGGCATATAAAGTTGGGGTTCAAAAGTTAGAAGAACTCCTTCAAAGTCCATATGCCATTGAGTCGCTTAACATCTCAAAAGACATTTTGGATAAACCCGTTGATGTCGAGAAATTTAAGGAATTGGTGGAATCAGAAAACCTTCCTATTGCCATTAGTTGGCAAGGAGATTACCTTCATTTCTATGCTAAGGATAAGTCGCTCTTAGACAAGCACTTAGATGAGTTGCTTCAGAAGTTGATTTCCAATCCAGAAAAACTGAAAGGGCTAACTATGGATAAAACTCTTGATGAGGAAATCGCACAAGCCAAGGAACAGATTGTGATGTCAGAACCCTCTGCTGTGAAAACAAAGGAGGTCATTCTCTAATGGTCTCAGGGAAAAAGTTTTTATCTTTGGTATTTTAGGGCTTGCTCTTGGCTATTTCTGCCATCGGCTAGTCTTGCTTTACGATAGCCTACCTAATCAACCGCCCTTGGAACGCCTTGCCTATCTCTTAGGCGAAGGACAGAATCAGGTCTTAAATCCCTTGTGGAATGGTCATTTTACTGGTAGATCAGTTTTAGGCTTTTGCTTTGGGCTTGTGACGATGGGCCTAGTCTATCTTTACGTCTCAACTGGTCAAAAGGTTTACCGAGAAGGGGCTGAATATGGCTCTGCTCGCTTTGGGAATAGTCGTGAGCGTAAAGCCTTTCTCAGTAAGAATCCTTTTAATGACACCATTTTGTCGCGTAATGTTAGGCTAACCCTGTTAGAAAAGAAAGCCCCACAGTTTGACCGAAACAAGAACCTTGTGGTCATTGGTGGGTCTGGTAGCGGGAAGACCTTTCGGTTTGTCAAACCCAATCTGATTCAGCTTAACTGTTCCAATATTGTCGTTGACCCTAAAGACCATTTGGCTGAAAAGACAGGGAAGCTCTTTTTAGAAAATGGCTATCAGGTCAAGGTCTTAGACCTCGTAAACATGACCAACTCAGATGGTTTTAACCCTTTTCGTTATGTGGAAACGGAGAATGATTTGAACCGTATGCTTACGGTCTATTTCAATAATACCAAAGGCAATGGCAGTCGCAGTGATCCCTTTTGGGATGAGGCTTCCATGACCTTAGTCCGTGCTATTTCCTCTTACTTGGTGGATTTTTACAATCCTCCAGGCAGTACCAAAGAAGAAGCAGACAGTCGCCGTAAGCGTGGGCGTTACCCCTCTTTTTCTGAAATTGGAAAACTCATCAAGCTCTTATCCAAAGGAGAAAATCAAGATAAGAGTGTCTTAGAAGTGATGTTTGAGACCTATGCCAAGACATATGGGACAGAAAACTTCACCATGCGTAACTGGGCAGACTTCCAAAACTACAAGGATAAGACCTTGGATTCAGTAATTGCCGTCACAACAGCTAAGTTTTCCCTCTTTAATATCCAATCCGTCATTGATTTAACCAAACGTGACACCTTGGACTTAAAAACATGGGGAACGCAGAAAACTATGGTCTATCTCGTTATTCCAGATAATGACACCACCTTTCGCTTTCTTTCAGCCCTCTTTTTCTCCACCGTCTTTTCAACTTTAACGAGACAAGCTGATGTGGACTTCAAGGGACAATTGCCTATCCACGTGAGAAGTTATTTAGATGAATTTGCCAATGTCGGCGAAATTCCAGACTTTGCGGAACAAACCTCAACGGTTCGCTCACGAAACATGAGTCTCGTACCCATTCTTCAAAACATTGCCCAACTTCAAGGTCTTTATAAGGAGAAGGAGGCTTGGAAAACCATTCTAGGAAACTGTGATAGCTTGCTTTATCTTGGAGGCAATGATGAAGAGACCTTCAAGTTCATGAGTGGTCTCTTAGGCAAACAAACCATTGATGTGAGAAGTACCAGTCGGTCGTATGGCCAAACAGGGTCTGGGTCAACGTCTCATCAGAAAATCGCAAGGAATCTCATGACCCCTGATGAAGTCGGAAACATGAAACGTGATGAGTGCTTGGTGAGAATTGCAGGGGTTCCAGTCTTTAAGGAAAAGAAGTATTTTCCTTTGAAACATAAGAACTGGCAATACTTAGCGGATAAGGAGTCAGATGAACGTTGGTGGCATTACCACATTGACCCCCTCAAAACAGAGGAAGTTCCGTTTGAACCCTCAGACCACAAGGTTAGGGATTTAAGCCAAGAAACCACACTACACTAATAGAAAAGAGTAATCGTATGAACCAAAAATTAATAGGCTTTGTTTATGGCGTGGACGCTAGTTCCATGTTTGCCCAAGCCATGGCGCTCTTACAAAAAGGAATGGTTGCGACAGGCACCTTTCTTGTCGTCATGGGCATTATTAACCTATCAACCAATATCAAAGATGGTGGACCTGGTGTCCGAAATGCCATCTTAGAAATTGTGGGTGGTGTTATGGTAGGTGCCGCTGGTGCCTTTATCACTCAAATTACCATTTAGGAGGGCTAAGTATGACATGAACAACACATTACCTTCAGCTTTTGTCTTTCTAGCGTCAGAGAAAATTTCGAGCGATAGCCTTTTTGAAGGTTTTAACGTGGACTTGGAATCGACGGCCAACTTGGTCAAATCCCTTGCGGATTATAACCCAACCGTGTGGTCTTATATGTCAGCTGTCACAAAAGGAGTGATGCAGCCCTTGGGAGTGGCTATCTTAGCAGTCGTTTTAGTCCTTGAGTTTTCTAAGATGGCTAAGAAAATTGCCAATTCAGGTGGTGCCATGACCTTTGAAGCTATTGCCCCAATGATTGTCTCTTATATCATGGTAGCTGTGGTCATTACCAACACCACCGTTATTGTAGAAGCCATCTTAGCCGTTGCTTCTCACATCATTGAAGGCGTAGCTGGTGTCGTTTCTCATGGGGGAACGACTTATGAGACCATTTCAGGACTTAAAGGGTCAGGAATTATTGGAAAACTGATTGTTGGCTTTTTTGCCATTCTGATATGGTTGGTGCGATTAGTGAGTGTGATGGTGGTGAATCTCCTCATTACCATTCGCTTTATCCAACTCTATCTCATGATTCCTTTTGCACCTTTAACGATTC
This sequence comes from Streptococcus nasisuis, assembly GCF_040836615.1. Taxonomy (NCBI): domain Bacteria; kingdom Bacillati; phylum Bacillota; class Bacilli; order Lactobacillales; family Streptococcaceae; genus Streptococcus; species Streptococcus nasisuis. Next base: position 350,864 of record NZ_CP162268.1, read on the forward strand.
CGACTTTCCTTAGTGATGACTGGCGAAGCGTTGGGATTGGCTACCTGAAAAATATCATGGTCTATGCCCTTCAAGGGGTCTTGATTTTCTTAATCATCTCCCTTGTTCCCCTCTTTGAATCAGCTGGGAAATTAGCACTCTCAAATGGTGCGGGAGTGATGGAGACGCTAGCGACTGCCTTTGGTGGTTTAGTCCAGGCTATTTTATTGATCATTGCCTTGGTGGGCAGTCAACGGACTGCCAGAAGTATCCTAGGCATGTAAGGAGGATTGGGAAGGACGTTCCTCCCAATCTTTTTTGATACTCATATTAGATTGGAGTCTTATGAATACACGTGTTTTTAAGGACATCACAAAAGTCCAACATAGGGCTTGGCTAGGCTTTACTACACGACAAGTTATCTTTGTCTTACCAGCCATTGCCATTACTATCCTGATTTTAGGGTTAAACCTCTTTTATTGGCAATTTGGGGATTGGTTTGTCTACGGACTTATCTTTACCTTTACTATTCCCCTCATGTTATTTGGGGTTTATCGTCCTAATGACTTACCTTTTGAAACGTATCTTAATTATAGATGGCATTATGAAATGACCATACCAGACCGTACACTAACTGGACAGAAAGGAATACAACGTGAAAAAAACAAATCGCTCAATGAAACCAAAGACCTCTTCTAAACACAAGAAGACACGTAAACCAAAAGAAGAAGTGCTGCCAACAACTGTTAATACGCTTCTTTACCAAGGCCTTTTTCCTAATGGTCTCATGCAAGTCACCCCAGATTATTTTTCCCAGTCCTATCTTTTAGGGATGTCAATTACCAAACGGTGGGACTTGAAGATAAGGGAGCGATTATGGAAACCTATTCAGACTTGATTAACAGTTTGGATGACAAGACCAATTTCCAACTCACTATTTTTAACCAAAGGGTCAACTTGGATAAGTTTAGAAAAAGTGTCTTGTATCCTTTTCATGAGGATGGGTATGATACCTATCGTGAAGAACTCAATCGTATCATGGAGAATAACCTTGAAGCTGGAGAAAATAACTTTTCAGCGGTTAAATTCATCTCTTTTGGGAAGTCAGACCAAAATCCGAAACTCGCTTATCGCTCCCTGTCTCAGATTGGGGAATATTTTAAGAGTGGTTTTTCGGAAATAGATGCGAACTTTACTCTCCTCAGTGGAGAAAGCCGTGTGAACCACTTGGCTGATATGTTGCGAGGGGAAAATCATTTGCCCTTTACTTATCAAGATCTGGTGCGTTCAGGACAAACAACTAAGCACTTTATTGCCCCAACCAGTCTGTCCTTTAAGCACAAAAATCATATTGAAATGGATGATAGACTGCTTCAGATTGTCTATGTTCGTGACTATGGGATGGAGTTGGGAGATAAGTTCTTACGAGAACTCATGCAGTCGGACTTGGAAGTGATGATTAGTCTTCATGCCAAAGGAGCAGCCAAGTCAGAAGCCATGACCAAGCTCCGCACCAAGAAGACTTTGATGGAATCGCAAAAAATCGGGGAACAACAAAAGATGGCACGATCCGGCGTTTATCTTGAAAAGGTTAGTCAGGTCCTAGAAAGTAACATCGATGAAGCCGATGAGCTGATTAAAACCATGACGCAAACAGGCGACAAGCTCTTTGACACCCTTTTTTTGATTGGGGTCTTTGCGGATAACGAAGACCAATTGAAGCACTCCCTTGATATTATCAAACAAGTGGCAGGTTCTAATGACCTTGTGATTGATAATCTGACCTATATGCAAGAAGCTGCCTTTAATAGCTTATTGCCATTTGGCAAGAACTACCTTGAGGGTGTGTCTCGGTCTCTTTTGACCTCAAACATTGCCGTTAATTCCCCCTGGACCTCTGTTGACCTACAAGATAAGGGAGGGAAATTCTATGGGATAAACCAGATTTCAAGTAACATTATTACTATTGACCGTGGGAAACTCAATACCCCATCAGGCTTGATTCTAGGGACATCAGGTGCTGGTAAAGGGATGGCGACTAAGCATGAAATCATCTCAACCAAGTTAAAAGAAGCAGAGAGTAATACCGAAATCATCATTGTAGACCCTGAAAATGAGTACAGTATCATTGGTCAAGCCTTTGGTGGGGAGAGCATTGATATTGCGCCTGACTCTACTACTTTCTTAAATGTTTTAGACTTATCCGATGACAATATGGATGAAGACCCTATTAAGGTCAAATCGGAATTTCTATTGTCTTGGATTGGGAAACTCTTAGACCGGAAAATGGACGGTCGAGAAAAGTCCCTAATTGACCGTGTGACACGGTTAACCTATAAGCATTTTGACACACCATCTCTCGTGGAATGGGTCTTTGTTCTCTCTAAACAGCCTGAACAAGAAGCCAAGGACTTAGCCCTTGATATGGAACTTTATGTGGAAGGCTCACTCGATATTTTCTCACACCGTACTAATATTAAAACGGATAGCCATTTCCTCATTTACAATGTTAAAAAGTTAGGAGATGAGTTGAAGCAGATTGCCCTCATGGTCATCTTTGACCAGATTTGGAATCGTGTGGTTAAAAACCAAAAACTTGGCAAGAAGACCTGGATTTACTTTGATGAAATGCAGCTTCTGTTGTTGGATAAGTACGCTTCTGATTTCTTCTTCAAATTATGGAGCCGTGTCCGTAAGTATGGAGCCATTCCAACAGGCATTACTCAAAACGTAGAAACTTTATTGCTTGATGCCAACGGCAGACGCATTATCGCTAATAGCGAGTTCATGATACTTCTAAAACAAGCTAAAAATGACCGAGAAGAATTGGTTCATCTCTTGGGCCTATCTAAAGAACTTGAGAAATATTTGGTTAACCCAGAAAAGGGAGCTGGATTGATTAAGGCAGGCTCAACGGTTGTTCCCTTTAGAAATAAAATCCCACTTCAAACCCAACTCTTTGACATCATGAGTACCGATCCAGAAAAGATGAGGGCTGAACAATGACAAGAGAACAACAGAAGGTCAAGGAGGCCCGTAAAACCTTTCAGAGTAGTTTAAAGGCCAGCCGTATCCATTACCGTAGGGAGAAGAAGGGGCTGAAACGCTCTTTTCCGAAACGACGCTTTATCATGCGTCGAGCTGAGAAAGCTGAAACAAGGGAACAACGTCAGGCTCTGAAGCAAACCTATCAGGAGGAAAAAGACCTAGCGACAGATACCTTTAAGGAAGCGATTGCCTATGTGTCTCCCAGATGGCTAAAAAGTAAGGAAATTAAGAAGTATCGGCTTCCTCAAGCCAGACAGCGCCTAGCAGTAGCGAGAAAACACTTGGCAGAGGTCAAGATGGCCGAAAAAGAGGAGGCTGTTACCTCTAAGGTTACCGATCAGAAAAAGCCAACAGTATCAAAAACATCACGGTTTCAGTTTCAAAAAGAAAAACCTCTTGAACGCCTTCAGGCAGAAAAAGAGGTCAAATCAGCTAAGCGTGACGTGAAACAACTGAAAAAAGCACATCAGTTTAAGAACCCCTCGACCAAGGTCAAACGAGGGTTACGCTATGTCGCCTCAGAATCACTGGATTTAGTCGCTCAAGATGATGACTTGGAGGGAATTAGAACCCTAAAAGAGTCTGTGATTAAAGGAAGACGCTATGGGAGATTTACTTATCAGTCAGGAAAACTCCTTGTCAAAAGTGGGCAGACAGGTCTTCGGTTTACTAAGACAAAAGCCGCTCATAGTAAGGAGCGGTATCAGAACTTTAAAAAGGGGAAAGGGTTCACCCGTCAGAAGCCCTTAAAGCCCAAAAGGAGATACCACACCTTTCTCAAGCAAGCCAGAAGGCACAGTGTGTCAGGAATCAGAGGGTGTATTCAAGCGATTAAGAATAGCCTGACCTTCTTTTCATCGATTGCCCTTAATCCTATGACTTGGGTCGTGTCAGGCCTTTTGTTTTTCTTGCTTTTGATGATGAGTTTTGTGATAGGAGTTTCAGGAACCACTCTCATTCAACAGGATGAGAGTGAACTGACAAAAGCCTATACGCACATGACGTGGGAAGATGCGGAAAACACCCGAACCAACCCCACTGGCATTACCTACTACACCAAGATTGATGACGTCATGGGCTTTATGAATCTCAAGTATCAAGATTATGCTTTAGAAGAAGTCATGGAAGAAGGGGATAAAACCTATCAAGCCTATTTGAGTCAGCTTTGGCAGGACTTAAACGGTGGGGATTCTTTAAAGTCCATGCTTGAGTTAAGTAAGGAACCTGCCTACAAACTCTCTGATGACGATAGAGAAGACTTAAAGGAATTAAGTGAGGAAGGCACCTACCTTGCCCTCCAAGAATTGGATAATCCATTTCAGGGACAGACTGAAGACGATGCGCTAACCATGACGGTCCGATATGGCTATGATGTGATTGATGACCAGCCAACGCTTCATCATCATATCATTCTAGAAGCCAAAGAGAATCAAGTGATTGTGGCTCCCATGGATGGTAAGGTTTCCCTAGAGGGAGAGAACATTATCATTACGTCAGGTAAGGGACTAAACAAGTCTCAATTGACCTTGTTTAATATCCATACTGGTCGAGTGACAGACGGTCAGAAAGTCCAAGCAGGGGAAGTGATTGGTCAAACCAAGGATGGTGCTGGTCTTAAAGTGACCTATCAAAAGGTTGACGATGATTCAGAGAAACTGGTTTACGTCAATCCAGCCTTTTACTTTCCTAAAGTCATTCAACTCCAAACGACTATTCTCCCTACCATTGGACAATTTGGAGGCGATGAGTTTGCGAGAGCCAAAGCTATCTATGAGTATTTGAAAAGCCAAGGAGCGACTAATCAAGCCATTGCGGCAATTTTAGGAAACTGGTCAGTAGAATCATCAATCAATCCTAAACGAGCTGAAGGGGACTACTTATCGCCTCCTGTTGGGGCAAGTGCCAGTTCTTGGGACGATGAGGGCTGGTTGTCTCTTAATGGTCCAGCTATCTATAATGGCAGGTACCCCAATATTTTAAGACGTGGCTTAGGCTTGGGGCAGTGGACAGATACAGCAGACGGGTCACGCAGACATACCTTATTATTAGATTATGCCAACCGAAAAAAGCAGAAGTGGTATGACTTAGGCTTACAACTGGATTTTATGCTCCATGGGGACAATCCTTACTATACCAACTGGTTAAAAGACTTTTTCAAAAACTCAGGAAGCCCAGCCAGTCTTGCCCAAGTCTTTCTCATTTATTGGGAGGGAAATAGTGGCGACAAGCTTCTAGAGCGACAGACCAGAGCTACCGAGTGGTATTACCAAATTGAGAAAGGCTTTAGCCAACCAAATGGTGGAACTGCTCAAAGTGATCCAAAAGCGCTGGAAGTGGTTCGAGGAGACCTTTATGACAACTCCATTCCAGGTGGAGGTGACGGTATGGGTTATGCCTATGGGCAATGTACTTGGGGAGTGGCCGCCCGTATCAATCAATTGGGCTTGAAACTCAAAGGACGAAATGGTGAGAAAATCCCAATCATTAGTACCATGGGGAATGGTCAAGATTGGGTGGCAACAGCAGCACGCCTTGGTGGTGAAACAGGCAAGCTACCAAAAGCAGGAGCGATTATTTCCTTTGCGGGAGGAGGTCATGGATCGCCAACAGAATACGGTCATGTCGCCTTTGTCGAGAAGGTTTACCCTGATGGTTCTTTCCTCATCTCAGAGACCAATGTTAATGGTAATCCTAACTATACCTTCCGTAAATTATCAGGAGTCGATAGTACGATTAGCTTTGCCTATACGACGAAATAATATTAGAATACTTGTCTTCTTGTCCCAAATGTTGTATGATATTTGGGACAAAGTAATCATCTCATCTAAACTTTAAGCGTGAACGAGTTGACAAATAAGGAATTATCCCGTATAATAGTAGTAAATAAAGGTTATAAATTACTTGTGGGCTAGTGGATATGGTCTGCACCCGCCTGTGGGCTCCGCACTCAGTTCAAACTGTTTGTTGAGAAAAAGAATAGCAGGACCGCCTACCCTTGAGGAATAGATAGGGCATATCTAGCGTGAGGTGAAACTCAATACGTGGAAGAGAAGGAAGCACCTGCTTCCTTCTCTTTTTTAGGAGAAAAATAGAATGACATATACTTTGGAATGGCTCGAGACCTTTGATGGAGAAATTGATATTCTCAATGTCGATATGTCCTGTCTAGCCAATACTATTGAGAAATATGTTTCTCAGTACAAATACGTTTATCAGACAAATATGGAGGACTATCCCGAAATTGTTCTTTCTGTCCCAAATTCCTCTATTCCCCATTTATTAGGATTATCAAGAAATCATCATGTTAATTTACCAACTAATAACGCAGGGAGTATTTTTGAAGGATTAAAGGATGATTGGACATTGGAGCGTCTAAATAAGGCTGATAATGGTTGGTTTAACGAAAATAAATTCAAAATCGTTGGAACATTATTACTTTATCAAATGTTACATGTGATGGAATGTAAATTCTACACAACGGATGGTATTTTGAATAGAAAAGTTGGCAAACGATTTAGAAGAGATAATATTTATTTTGTGGTCTTCAAATTAAGTAATGGTATTAGTTATACAGTTGAATTATCGCGTGAACAAGGGAACCAATACTTTCCAAGAAGTCTTAAAATCAACGACACCTTAATTACAAATTGTAGAGAAATAGAGTTGAAACTTGTTGATAAGAAACGCTTTAAGACTGCTAAAGCTAGAAAGGTTAATTGGCCGTCTTAATGGAAATATTGATATGATAATCATTGGGTCATCCACTTTTTGAGGGTGGCTTTTTTTCTTTGTCCTTCTTTGATGTGATACCAAAATCAAGTCGTCTTTACGACGAAATAGAAAATGATATGCTAACAAACCATTAGGTTGTTAGCATATTGTTTCATTTGTGATTGATTTTTCTAAATAATATGCTAACATTTTAGTGAAATGTTAGCATATTATTTAGGAGGTGGTAATGTGGATTTGTTAGAGAAACCTGTCTATAATTACATAAAAAAAAATCATGGAGTTATAACTTTTCGTGATATAGAAGAGCTTAACTTTTCTTACCAACAATTGAATCAATTGGTCTCAAAAGGTAAAGTGGAATCAATTGAAAGAGGGATTTATCATCTGCCTGATACCTATATTGATGATTTCTTTAGTTTACAGTATCGTTTTCCAAAAGGAATTTATTCCTTAGACACAGCACTTTGGTTACATGGCCTTTCCCTTACTGTTCCATTTGAACCTGTAATGACTTTTCCTTTTGGGACGAACACGAGGCTAATGAAAGAAGCTGGTGTTAAGCCGATTGTTGCTAGAAATCATCATGAAATCGGTATTATAAAACTAGAGCGACAGGCTGGACAGTTTATCTCAGTATATGATATGGAACGAACTTTGGTAGAGTGTTTGAGAACAGCTTATCATGTTGATGTTCAAGTCGTTGCTCCAGCGTTTCAAGCTTACTTTAAAAAAGGAGCTGTGAATTATGCCAAGTTGTACCACTATGCACAATTATTTAAAGTCACTGAAAAGCTACAATCTTATGTGGAGGTCTTGTCGTGAAATTTTCAAATGCCAATAGTTTCAAAGCGAAAATTAAGAATATCGCAAGAGAAAAAGGGATACCTGCTCAACAAGTTCAGCAGAACTATTTGATTGAAAAAATCTTAAAACTCATCTCTGAAAGTCGGTATAAAGATTCTTTCATTGTGAAAGGTGGATTCCTTATCGGACAGATGATTGGCTTAGATAAACGAACAACTATGGATTTAGATGTTACTTTGAAAGGTCAACCTCTTAGCGAGGAAAATATTCAAACAATCTTCAAAGAAATTGTAAGTCAACCTTCCGAAGGTTTTCAATTTGAAGTTGATATGTTAGAGTCAATTCGACAAGATGATGAATATGGGGGCTTTACCCTCAAACTCAAGGCGACATTCGATACCCTACGTGAAGTTGTCTTTATTGATATAACAACAGGTGATCGGATAACGCCACGAGAAATTACTTATCAATTGCAGTCTGTTTTTTCAGAGAATAAACTAGAAGTTTGGACTTATAATTTAGAAACTGTTCTTGCTGAAAAATTGGAAACTATTATTCGTCGAGGAGCTGCTTCAACTAGACCTCGTGACCGCTATGACCTCTTCACATTATATCACCTTCGAAAAGATGAGATTGATATCCCGATATTGAAAACTGCTCTAAACAATACTGCTAAGAAAAGAGAAAGCTTAGATGTTTTGACAAATTGGGAAAGTCAACTAGAGGAAATCCGTAGTTCTGACTATCAGAATCAGCTTTGGTCTCGCTATCAAAAATCATTTAGATATGCCAGTGAAATTAGTTTTGAGGAATCAGTGGAAGTGGTGGCAATTATTTTAAATCAATTAAAGGGGGAGTAGTGTATGCTGACAGGAACTTTGCAGATGATGGGTTATGAATTTTTCTTTACGTTCGCTGAAGAAAGATTATCCTTGATTCCCAAAGAAGGGGAAAAAGATGAGATTAGGCATTCTTGGTTCTATACTAAATTAGGAACAGGAATCTTTTCTTGGCCAGGGAAGCCTAAATTCGTAGAAGAAAACTTTCTTTATGGACGGACAAATGAAACAAATCGAGTTATTACATTTCTAACAAATAAACACACGCAACTTCAGGAAAATAACGGTATCATTACAGTGCCGATTTTGGCCTATTTTTTTAGTTATTCTGACAGACCTAGGATTAGTCGAATATCATTTAGCGGGCTAGAGCTAAACTATATTCATCCAATTAATCGTACTTTTGAAATTTCGTATAAACCTGAAGAACACGATGGGAAAATAAATATTAGTACCTATGATTTTGACTCAACAACGACAGAAGAACAGAAGTTTAATGTTTTTGGAAAAGAAGTTCAAGTTTATTTCGGCGTCACTAGAACAACAAGTTTATCTATCGAAAAGCCACCTCTAGCGTTATCATCGTCAATGGTTTTTCATTTTGAAGAAACTCAAGATTATTCTTTTGTACGAGAGTTATATCGTATCGCAAAGGAGTTTATCCAATTTCTTTGTAATCGAAGAAATGTTAATTTTACTGATATTCGGTTGTCAAATAATCAAGGAAAGGTTGGGGAATTCAATGTGATTGAAGAAAGTATTGAGATTGAGATGAAGCCATTGAAAGATGGAAGATATATTCAACAAAAATATATTGCTGGTTATGAGGGAAAGATATTAGATGACATAGCTGAAAATAATCTATATCTTAGACATCTAGGTAAGAGTTTTAGGGATAGTCGGATAATTGATGCTGCTAGTTTTGTATTAAGAACCGCTGCATTTGAATGGGAGTTTAGTAGACTATTTTCAGAAGATGAATGGAAAAGCGAGCAACGAAAAAAACTGGAAGAAGAAGCTAGTAAAGAATTAGAGCGTTTGATTGAAAATTCAACAGGTAAGCTGAAAAAATTTACAAAGATTTGAAAAAATCAGTTGTATCCTATTTATCTCTTTCTCAAAAGATTGGTCAAATATTTGAAGAATACGGTGCATCTTTATTGGATTTATTTGGACAATCCATATATAAATTAAACAATATTTCTTATGATCACTCTGAAATTGCAGAGCGAATAGGCAAACAAAGAAATAATTTTGCTCATGGAAATTTAGATAAGGAATTTATAAATGAGTCTTTGCTAGATGTGGTGTTCCTTGAACAAATTGTCCTAGCTATGCAACTACAATATTTTGGAATAGATGAAATAGAAACCCAAAAAATTATAAATGAAGTATTTCACCATAATTTGGCATTATAGAGTGGTTCTGGGAGGGTCTGATGCGTCAGTCCTCTCCTTTTTTATAGGGATTTTCAGAAGTTATCGGTAGTGCTACTGATAGCTTTTTTCTTTGTCCTTCTTCGATGTGATACCAAAATCAAGTCGTCTTTTTTATGATGAGGAGAGAGTGACGGAATGTTACTACTTATCAAAAGAAAAGAAGGACTTTTTATGACCAAACAATGTCATCATCACTTTTTAGTCAATCAGGAAAAAGCAGAAAAACACGTCTTCCGTAAAAGTAAGAAGTACCGTACGCTTTGTTCGGTAGCTCTTGGAACTATGGTGACAGCTGTTGTCGCTTGGGGTGGCCAAGTAGCACAAGCTGACGAAGTGGTAACATCCTCGCAAGGTAAAACCGTTCAGTTGACAGATAATCCTGCGACCAACTTACCAGAAGCTCAGCCCACACCAGTTGCTGAACAAACGAATAGTCTTGCGTCAACTGGTCAATCAGATGGGGCTATCACGGTTACGGTTCCTCATGATGTTGTGACACAGGCTGTCAATCAAGCAACTGCTGAAGGGGTTATGACCATTCAGGATAAGCCTATGGATTTAGGGAACACCACCTCTGCTAGTGATACCAGTAAGCAATTAGATAAAGCGGAAGCGGATGCTGCTAAGCAGGCTGAAGTCATCACTCAGGTGACCAATACCTATAAAGCAGATAAAGCGACTTATGAACAAGATAAAACACGTGTTGAACAAGGGAATGCTGCGTTGGCTGCTAGTCATAAAGAAGCCACTCAAGCAGGAAAGGCCTTGAATAGTTTAGTAGATAGCACAGCTTCAAAAATCAAAGACCAAGATCCGTCGGCTAATGTGACCGTCACAACTCAAACCGTAACATCAGGAGATGGTTCAACGGTTTCAGGCTATCAGGATTATACCTCTGCGGTAGCTGCTATTGATAAGCAAAATAAGGACAATCTATCTGAATACGAATCAAAGAAAAAAGATGCAGATGCCATTGTCGCAAAGAACTTAGTGACTCAAATGGAAAATGAAGCGGGTCTTGCTAAAGCAAAAGCTGATAATGACGCAATTGACAAACGCAATCAAGCTGGACAAAAAGCAGTGGATGATGAAAACAAGGCAGGTCAAGCTGCTGTTGATGCCTATAATAAAGACCAACAAAAATTGGTGACAGACCGTGAAGCTGAGATTGCTGCTATCACGAAACGTAATAAGGAAAAAGAAGAAGCCGCCAAGAAAGAAAATGCTGCCATTGACACCTATAACACCAAGGAAATGGAGCGCTATAAACGTGATTTAACTGAGATTTCAAAAGGAGAAGAAGGCTATATCTCTCAAGCTCTTGCTCAGGCACTCAACTTGAATAATGGAGAACCGCAAGCACGTCATTCAGCTGATACCAGAAATCCTAATCGTATCGTTGCTAAGGGTGACGCTATGCTTGGTGGGTATTCTAAAATCCTAGATTCTACTGGTTTCTTTGTCTATGATACTTTCAAAACGGGAGAAACCCTTTCCTTTACCTATCAAAATCTTCAAAATGCTCGCTTTGATGGTAAGAAAATCACAAAAGTAGCCTATGACATTACAAACCTTGTTTCTCCAGCTGGAACTAATGCCGTGCAGTTGGTTGTACCAAATGACCCAACAGAAGGCTTTATTGCCTACCGTAATGATGGGACAGGCAATTGGCGAACAGACAAGATGGAGTTTCGTGTCAAGGCCAAGTATTTCTTAGAAGATGGCTCTCAAGTCAGCTTCACCAAGGAAAAACCAGGTGTCTTTACTCATTCCTCACTCAACCACAATGACATCGGTTTAGAGTATGTAAAAGACACATCAGGTAAGTTTGTTCCTATCAATGGCTCAACCATTCAAGTGACTAACGAAGGTTTGGCTCGTTCACTTGGGTCAAACCGTGCCAGTGATTTGAAGCTTCCTGAAGAATGGGATACGTCATATAGTAAGTATGCCTATAAGGGAGCGATTGTCTCAACGGTTACATCAGGCAACACCTATACAGTGACCTTTGGTCAAGGGGATATGCCCCAAAATGTTGGTCTCTCTTATTGGTTTGCCTTAAATACCCTTCCAGTTGCACGGACGGTTAAACCTTATAGTCCAAAACCACATGTGACACCAAAGTTAGAGCCAATTCCAGAACCGATTAAGGTTGTGCCAAAAACCTTTACCCCAAAGACCTTTACGCCAGAGCCACCTGTGAGCTTTAAGGAAAAACCATTAGAGAAAGTTACTCAGCCTAGCCTAACACTTACCAAGGTGACCTTGCCTAAAGACCCTACGCCAGAACCGTTACCAAAAGCACCAAACGTGCCAACGGTTCATTACCACGACTATCGTCTGACAACGACTCCTGAAATTGTTAAGGAAGTTATCAATACCGACCAAGTGAACCTTCATGACAAAACGGTCGCAAAAGATTCAACGGTCATTTACCCTTTAACCGTAGACGCTTTTTCTCCAAATCGAGCCAAAACCACTAGCCTCACATTTGAAGATTACCTTCCAGCAGGCTATGCCTTTGACAAGGAAAAAACGCAGGCAGAAAATGGAAATTATACCCTTAGCTTTGATGCTGCTAAGAACTTTGTGACCTTGACCGCCAAGGAAGCCTTGCTTCAAGAGGTCAATAAAGACCTCACCAAGTCTTACCAACTGGTGGCTCCGAAACTTTACGGTAGCCTTCAAAATGATGGAGCAACCTATTCCAACAGTTATCAGCTCCTCATCAATAAGGGAACCCCAAATGCTTATACCGTGACTTCCAATGTCGTGACGGTGCGTACGCCTGGTGATGGAACAACCACTAGCCGTATTGAGCCTCAAAAACGCAATGAAAATGAAGACGGTGTGGTCATTAACGATACGGTAGTGGCTTTAGGAACGACTAATCATTACCGTTTGACCTGGGATTTAGATCAATATAAAGGTGATAGGTCTTCTAAAAAGACAATTGCTCGTGGTTTCTTCTTTGTAGATGATTACCCAGAGGAAGTGTTGGATTTAGTAGACCAGGGAACAAGTATCACCACTCCTGATGGCAAAGCCGTATCGTGGATTACTGTTAAGGCTTATGCGTCGCTGTCAGAAGCTCCTAAAGACCTTCAAGATAAACTCGCTCATGCCAAGATTTCTCCTAAAGGGGCTTTCCAAGTCTTTATGCCTAATGACAATCAAGCCTTTTATGACCAGTATGTCAAAACAGGAACCTCTTTAAACCTTGTCACTAAAATGACAGCGAAAGATGACCTCTATGGGAAAACGGCAACCTATCGAAACAAGGCTTACCAAGTGGATTTTGGCAATGGCTATGAAACCGATGAGGTGATCAACACCCTTGTTAGCCCAACACCTAAAAAACAAAACCTTAATAAGGATAAGGTGGACATCAATGGAAAACCGATGGTAGTCGGTTCACAGAACCACTATACCTTGTCATGGGACTTGGACCAATACCGTGGCATTAAAGCCGATAACGCTCAAATCGCAAAAGGCTTTTACTTTGTGGATGATTATCCCGAAGAAGCTCTATTACCAGATGATGCAGGCATTCAACTTGTGACAACTGATGGTAAAGCAGTGTCAGGTGTGACGGTAAAAACTTATACGAGCTTATCAGAAGCTCCTAAAAACCTACAAGTAGCCCTTGAGAAACGCAAGATTGCGCCTAAAGGAGCCTTCCAAGTCTTTATGGCAGAAGATCCACAAGCCTTCTACGATTCTTATGTAACGAAAGGCCAAAATATCACCATCATCACCCCTATGACTGTCCGTGAGTCTATGCTTAATTCAGGAAAGTCTTATGATAATGTAGCTTATCAAGTAGACTTTGGAAAAGCCTATGAAACCAATACGGTAACGAATCACGTGCCAAAAGTAACACCACATAAAACTAATACTAATAAAGAAGGCGTGTCTATTGATGGCAAGACCGTTCTTCCAAATACCGTTAATTACTACAAAATTGTTCTGGATTACAGTCAGTACAAGGATTTGGTAGTGACGGAGGATGTTCTTGCCAAAGGTTTTTACATGGTGGATGATTACCCTGAAGAAGCGCTTAGCGTCAATGCAGATGGTGTCCAAGTGATGGATAAGGCAGGAAATCTTGTCAAAGGGATTTCGGTGAAAGCCTATGCCTCATTGTCAGAAGCGCCTAAAGTGGTTCAAGACGCTATGGCCAAACGCCAGTTCACACCCAAAGGAGCCATTCAAGTTTTAAGTGCTGAAGATCCAAAAGCGTTCTACGAGGCTTATGTTAAAACTGGTCAAACCTTAGTGGTGACCCTTCCAATGACCATTAAGAATGAGCTGACAAAGACTGGCGGGAAGTATGAAAACACCGCTTATCAGATTGACTTTGGTTTGGCTTATGTGACAGAGACAGTGGTCAATAATGTGCCAAAACTAGACCCACAAAAAGATGTGGTGATTGATTTGTCACAAAAGGAGAAAAGTCTTGATGGAAAAGAAGTTGCCTTGAATCAGGTCTTTAACTACCGCTTGGTGGGAGCACTTATTCCTGGTAATCGTGCGACACCACTCATCGAATACCGCTTTGACGATGATTATGATGAAAGCCATGACGACTATAATGGTGTTTACAAGGCTTATACTGTGGTAGATGTCACTCTAAAAGATGGAACGGTTTTACCAAAAGGGACAGAAGTGACTAAGTACACGCTACAACAGGTCGACACGTCAAAAGGGACAGTTACCATCAGTTTTGATCAGGAATTCCTTGAAAAACTAGCAGAAGAATCCGAGTTTCAAGCAGATGTTTACTTGCAAATGAAACGGATTGCTTCAGGTGAAGTAGAAAATACGGTGTTACATACTGTCAATGGTTACACCATCAGTTCAAACACGGTTAAGACAACTACACCTGAACCAGAGCCACCAACTCCGACTCAACCAACCCCACCACAACCACCTATCCCAACACAAGAACCACCAGTTCCAGCAAGTGTCTTACCAAATACAGGAGAGAGTCAATCCCTCTTGGCGCTTGTCGGTGGAGGACTTCTTTTAGGCCTAGCTTACGGACTTTCTAAACGCAAAATGGAGGACAACTAAATGGAACCCAAAAACATTTACACAAGAGATTCAGACCAAGATGGCCTAACGGATGCTCAAGAGTTAGCTTTAGGGACCAATCCTTTTAGCATTGATACGGATAGTGATGGACTGACAGACCTTGAAGAAGTCCAACAAGGCTTGAATCCAATTCAACAGCGTAAGGAGAGAAGCTATGGCTTGGAATTATGACACAATTTCTAGAGCCCTTTCTGAGATGGCACGAGAAAACTATGAAGACATGGTTAAAGCCTTTTTAGCCATGGAATTGAGTATCAAAAATAAGTCACTTCTTGATATGCTCTATCAAGACTTTATGGGCATTGATGACTTGTCTTTAGTCAGTGAAGACCTGCGCCTAAGAGCAGACGGTTATCAGGAACAGCTTCAAGAAGAAGTGACGGACCTCTTGGATAAACTCTATCGAACAGGTGAGGGAGCTAGTTTCATTATGGAAGTGATTGCGTCCAACAACATTTCTGAGTCCCTTGCTCAGTATGAGGTTTTGAATGAGGAGGATTATTCGCCTCTCACCTTAGAGACCTTGCAGGACATTATCCAAAAGGAGTTGTCTTTAACGAGTCAAGATTATTTTGGAGATGTGACCTATCTCGCCTTGCAGAAGGATTTGTTAGACCAGAAAAGCCATTTCTTACAACAGTATGTGACAACTTTAATGGATAAGTTGCCACAAGAAAAAGACCAAAGAGACTTGGTCCTAGACTAAAGCAGTGGGCTGAGAATACCTCTCAGCTCCTTTTTTAATTGGAGGAACATATGACTCAAGAACAATTACTTGAGATGTTGCGGGCGAGATTGCCACGTGACCAGATTCTTTTGGAATCCTTTTTACGCTATCAAGCAGTCCATTTTGATGAGGATTGGGATAGCCTTATCCAAAATTTTACAACCCAAAGAGGAGTAGTCACCTCACCTGTTCAAGTGGTTCGGTTTGAAACAGAGGTTTCTGCATTTGTCAAGGCAAGCCCCTTTGATGGAGTGACTGACCTAAGCAGCTACACACAGACCTTTGGTCAGGCTGGCTTAAAGAAGTTACCTCAGTTAAACAGTGATGAGAAAGATTTGGTGATTGAAGTAGCCCTCTTTAACCTAGCCACTCGCTTTCAGCTCTTAGACCAAGAAGGCGCCTATCAGTCCATTTCGGTAGCTTCTCTTTTGGATAAAAGCAAAGCTGCTAATTTGGTCAATGTCAACCGAGTGGCCAATAATTTGTCTGACCGTATTAGCCGTGATATTGAACAATTTCTTCTCACTTTTGAACCTGAACTAATAAGCACCCAGGAAACGGTAGAGGAAAGAGAGGGTGCAGCTGAAGAAAAAGTAGTTCCAGAACCTCCTCAAGACATCACCTTTCGTGAAGAAGGGGGTATCGTCATTGCAAGTCTTGAGGAAGATTTATCACAACTCGATTTACGAACAGGGCAAACAGAACATTTACCAGCCTATGAACATCTAAACTTGTCCCAAAAATTTGAGATATTAAGTCACTTTGACCAAGTGCGAAATAGCCGTCCAAAACTACCAAACTTGAGACGTGGGGAGTTTGACCATGAAATGGGAAATGACGCCAATCTATGAGGACAATGAGCTATTAACCTATTTAGAAGCAGATGGGACAGCCTATGACTTACAACGTCCTCTAACACCTCAAGAAGAAGTAATCTTAGCTGAAATGGGTCAAACCATTTTGGCTGAAAATACCGAAAAACTGACTCGTTTAGGGATAGACTTAGCTGACGTTGATGAGCAGCAACGTAGGATACTGATAGATGTTGCAGGACGTTTTCATTTGAAGAATGCGGACCTAGCCTTACTAGGGGGCTATCCTAAAGCAACCGTTACTCAATTAGCCCTTGCGATAGAATTGCTTCAGATGGGATTAACGCATGACAAGACAGAATTTTTCTTGACCAGTCAGCTAGACTTAGAAGAGTTAAGACCCATTGCCTACGCCTTCTTGCATGAAGACCTCACTCTTGAAGAAGCAAGAACCTTTGAAAGGGACAAACTGTCCCAATCAGACCTATCCTTTAGAGAATGGCGAGAACACTTATCGCAAACAGAAACTGAAATCATCACGCCTCCATCAATCCCTCAAAATGCTATCGTAGAGGAAGCTCTTAAACGCTATCCGATTGATTCTAGAGTGACTTATAAGGGGCAAGAGTTTCAGGTAATGGCCATTGAGGACTCAGGCGTTAATAACCTGATTCGGATTGAATTACAAAATGATTTCACAGATGTGATTGAACAAAATCCGGTTCTTTTCTTACGGACACTAGAAGACATCACTCAAGCTCTTCATGTTCCTTCTGTCGAAGAAAAGGAGGAAGTGGAAGAAACTCAGCAGGAATTAGACCTGTTTTCCTTTATGGATATGGAAGAACAAAATGAGCCAGTTTCTCAAGTGACGGCTTCTGTATCATCAAATAAGAGAGAGGCTAAACAAGAAGAAGCATTGTCAGAAGATGAGTTGGAACCAAAAGTCATTAAGACGCCCCCAGCCACTGATTTTCACTTTCCAGAAGATCTAACAGACTTTTACCCTAAGACAACAAGGGATAAGGTTGATATGAATGTTGCTGCTATTCGTTTGGTGAAAAGTCTTGAATCTGAACACCGTCAAGCCACACCAAGTGAACAAGAACTCCTTGCCAAATACGTGGGCTGGGGAGGACTTGCTAATGAGGTCTTTGATGAGTATAACCCCAAGTTTTCTAAGGAACGTGAGGCATTAAAAACGCTAGTCACCGATAAAGAGTATTCGGACATGAAACAATCTTCTTTGACAGCTTATTACACAGACCCTCACTTGATTCGTCAGATGTGGGAGAAGTTAGAACGTGATGGCTTTACAGGTGGTAAAATCCTAGACCCTTCGATGGGAACAGGGAATTTCTTTGCGGCAATGCCTAAACACCTGAGAGAAAATAGTGAGTTGTATGGTGTAGAGTTAGACACGATTACAGGTGCTATTGCCAAACACCTTCATCCAAATAGCCACATTGAAGTAAAGGGCTTTGAGACCATTGCCTTTAATGACAATAGCTTTGATTTGGTTCTCTCAAATGTGCCTTTTGCCAATATCAGAATTGCGGATAATCGCTATGACAAACCCTATATGATTCATGATTACTTTGTCAAAAAATCATTAGATTTGGTGCATGATGGTGGGCAAGTGGCTATCATTTCCTCAACAGGAACCATGGACAAACGGACAGAAAACATTCTCCAAGATATTCGTGAGACGACTGATTTTCTAGGTGGTGTGCGTTTACCAGATAGCGCCTTTAAGGCCATTGCAGGTACCAATGTCACAACAGATATGTTGTTCTTCCAAAAACATATGGAAAAGGGCTACCAAGCAGATGATTTAGCTTTTTCAGGTTCTATTCGTTATGACAAGGATGACCGTATTTGGCTCAATCCTTACTTTGATGGAGACTACAACAGTCAGGTTCTTGGGACCTATGAGGTTAGAAACTTTAACGGAGGGACACTTTCTGTGAAAGGCACTTCTGATAATTTGCTAGCAGATGTTCAGATGGCTCTTAAACAGGTTAAAGCGCCTAGAACTGTTGACCCTTCTGATATCTTCATCAGTCCTGATGTGATGAGAAGACAAGTCATTGATACCTCTGTTCCGCCTGAAATCAGAGAAAGCTTAGACCAGTATAGCTTTGGCTATAAAGATTCTACGGTTTACTACCGTGATCATAAGGGCATTCGTGTAGGGACAAAAACTGAGGAGATTAGCTACTATGTGGACGAAGAGGGTAACTTTAAGGATTGGGATACCAAGCATTCTCAAAAACAAATTGACCGTTTTAATGCTTTAGAAGTGACTGATAGCACCGCTCTTGATGTGTATGTGACCGAAGAAGCCACCAAACGTGGGCAATTTAAGGGCTATTTCAAAAAGACTCTTTTCTATGAAGCGCCTTTGTCTGAGAAAGAAGTGGCACGAATTAAAGGGATGGTTGATATTCGGAACGCCTACCAAGAGGTGATTGCCATTCAGCGCTACTATGATTACGACAGAGATGAGTTTAACCACTTGTTAGGAAAGCTCAATCGCACCTATGATAGTTTTGTGAAACGCTTTGGCTATGTAAATAGTGCCGTAAACCGTAACCTCTTCGATAGTGATGATAAGTATTCGCTCCTTGCGAGTTTAGAAGATGAAAGTCTTGACCCGAGTGGGAAGACAGTTATCTATACCAAATCTCTTGCCTTTGAGAAAGCCTTGGTTCGTCCTGAAAAGGAAGTGACGGCAGTTTCTTCTGCCCTTGACGCTCTCAATTCTAGTCTAGCAGATGGTCGTGGGGTAGATTTGGATTACATGATGTCTATTTATCAGACGGATTCTAAAGCGACTTTGATTGAGGAATTAGGAGACGCTATTATTCCAGACCCAGAACGCTATCTAAACGATAGAGAAGTGGTCTATGTATCTCGGCAGGATTTCTTATCAGGAGATGTGGTGACTAAGTTAGAGGTTGTGGACTTACTCATCAAAGAAGATAATTCTGATTTTCCTTGGGTCTATTATCAAGGTCTCTTAGAAGATGTGAAACCGCCACGTGTGACCTTGGCTGATATTGATTATCGGATTGGCTCACGATGGATTCCTCTAGCCGTCTATGGGAAATTTGCCCAAGAAACCTTTATGGGACAAACATTTGACTTGACTGACCAAGAAGTATCAACTGTTCTTGCAGTCAGTCTAATTGATGGCACAATGTCCTACCAATCCAAGTTTGACTTTCGGTATTCTACCGCAACGGATAGAAGTCTAGGTGTGCCTGGGTCACGCTATGATAGTGGTCGTAAAATCTTTGAAAATCTCCTTAATTCCAATCAACCAACTATCACGAAACAAGTGGAAGATGGGGATAAGAAAAAGCATGTGACTGACGTTGAGAAAACAACGGTTCTTCGTGCTAAGGAAACTGAACTACAAGAACTCTTTCAAGATTTTGTGGCTAGTTATCCAGACGTGCAACAGATGATTGAAGAGACATATAATAGCCTCTATAACCGTACGGTTTCAAAAGTTTATGATGGTAGTCATTTAACTATTGATGGGCTTGCCCAGAATATTTCCTTACGCCCTCACCAAAAGAATGCCATTCAACGGATTGTGGAAGAAAAACGAGCACTTCTAGCTCATGAAGTCGGTTCAGGTAAGACCTTAACCATGCTTGGAGCAGGTTTCAAACTGAAAGAACTGGGAATGGTTCATAAACCTCTTTATGTGGTGCCATCAAGTCTGACCGCTCAGTTTGGCCAAGAAATCATGAAGTTCTTCCCAACCAAGAATGTCTACGTGACGACCAAGAAAGATTTTGCGAAAGCTAAACGCAAGCAATTTGTGTCACGAATCATCACAGGGGACTACGATGCCATTGTCATTGGGGATTCTCAGTTTGAAAAAATTCCCATGAGTCAGGAAAAACAGGTCACCTATATCCAAGATAAGCTGAACCAATTACGAGAAATTAAGCAAGGTAGCGACAGTGATTATACCGTAAAAGAAGCAGAGCGTTCTATTAAGGGATTGGAGCATCAACTAGAAGAACTCCAAAAACTGGAACGTGATACCTTTATTGAATTTGAAAACCTTGGGATTGACTTTCTCTTTGTGGACGAAGCTCACCATTTTAAGAATATCAGACCCATTACAGGCCTTGGGAATGTCGCAGGGATTACCAACACGACTTCTAAAAAGAACGTGGATATGGAAATGAAGGTCAGACAGGTTCAAGGAGAACACGACTATCGTAATGTGGTCTTTGCGACAGGAACACCAGTCTCTAACTCTATTAGTGAACTCTATACCATGATGAGTTATATCCAACCAGATGTCTTAGAACGCTATCAAGTCTCAAACTTTGACTCATGGGTGGGAGCTTTTGGGAATATCGAAAACTCTATGGAACTAGCCCCGACAGGAGATAAATACCAACCTAAGAAACGGTTCAAGAAATTTGTCAACCTTCCTGAACTCATGCGAATTTACAAGGAAACAGCTGATATTCAGACTTCAGATATGCTTGATTTACCTGTACCTGAAGCTAAGATTATTGCGGTGGAAAGCGAGTTAACGCAAGCTCAGAAATACTATTTAGAAGAACTGGTAGAGCGTTCAGACGCTATCAAGTCAGGTAGTGTTGACCCAAGTAGAGATAACATGTTAAAGATAGTGCGCTGTTAAGCGTAAAAATGTATCTCCCTCGCAGAGGGATATTATTGAAAGTAAATAATAGGAACAACTAACTAACCTAGCGGGGAAACCCAAAGGGGACAATAGCATGTTAGTAAAGCGGATAAGGAGTGAGTTACAACGCTTTGATGTGCCGCAAGTTCCGTAACCTATGGTTAAGGCTAGACTGCTTGAACCTCAATTCTGACTAGGTGCAAAGCATCGCCCATCGGAAAGTAACTGAGACCGATGTTACTGTATATTCGTTGTTGTGATTTTGGACGAATAACTTTCTACAGTAAAAGAGCATACGATAAGTATGAATAAAGGAATGAGTGAGGAACCTAAGGGTTACTAGAACGTACATTTTTTAACGAATAGCAGGATTGCCTAAGAGGGGAGACCCTTATGGTAACGGAGTCACCGTAGTAGTTTGAGCAAGGGAAAACCTTGTACATGGCGAAGGGTGACAGGTAATTTCGATTAGTTAGAAAGGATTAGGTGCGTGAGATGCGTACAGCCAAAACTATTTTAACGGTCATTCATGAACGTGGAAAACAAGATAAACCACTTGAAAGGGTTTATAAATTACTATTTAATCGTGAACTGTATCTAATAGCCTATGCAAAGTTATACCCGAATAACGGAGCAATGACAAAGGGTGTTACAGAGGAAACGATTGATGGTATGTCTATTCAAAAAATAGATAGGATTATTGAACAATTAAGACGAGAAACCTATTACTGGAGACCAGCTAGGAGAGAGTACATTCCTAAAAAGAATGGAAAACACCGTCCTTTGGGAATACCAGTATGGAGCGATAAACTTCTTCAGGAAGTGATTCGCATGATATTAGAAGCTTATTACGAGCCACAATTTAGTGAACATTCTCATGGTTTTAGACCAAAAAGAGGGTGTCATACAGCTTTACAAGAAATACAGACCTGGAAAGGGACACGTTGGTTCATAGAAGGAGATATCTCTAGTTATTTTGACACGATTGACCACGATGTATTAATCACTATGTTGTCTAGACAAATTCAGGATGGTCGGTTTATTAGGCTTATCAAAAATATGCTTGAGGCAGGATATCTTGATGATTGGAAGTTTCACAAGACTATTAGTGGAACACCGCAAGGTGGAGTTATTAGTCCTTTATTAGCTAATATCTATTTACATCAATTTGATAAGTGGGTCGGTGAAGAACTGATACCTCAATATACAAGAGGTAACAAGCAGAAAGCAAACTCAGCCTATAATCGTTTGAGTAGAAGAATTAAATGCTATCAGGATAAAGGAGATTATAAAAAAGCTCATCAGTTAATTGTTGAGAGAAGAAATCTCCCTTCAGTTGATACTTATGATACTACCTATCGGAGGTTAAGATATGTTCGGTATGCGGATGACTTTATTCTAGGCTTTACAGGTTCAAAAGCTGAGGCAAAAGATATAAAGAAGCAAATTGGAGACTTTTTAAAGATTAAGTTACATTTGGAACTTTCTCAAGAAAAGACTTTGATTACCCATGCGACTAAAGAATCAGCGAAATTTCTAGGATATGAGATAAAAGCACAACGTGTCAATGATTATATTGATAACAAAGGAAGACGAAGTGCCAATGGTGTTATCGCATTATTTGTACCTGCATCAGTTATTGAAAGCAAATGCCGCCAATACATGAAAAATGGTAAATCTATTCATCGTAATAATTTATTGCATGATGATGACTTTAGTATCGTACAAACTTACCAACAAGAATATAGAGGGCTGGTTCAATATTATATATTGGCACAAAATTTGTCATGGTTCTCAAAAGTCTATTGGTATATGGAAACATCACTCCTTAAAACATTAGCATTTAAACATAAGTCATCCATTAATAAAATGTTAGCTAAATATAAGACTACCACAACTAGCACGAATGGCCGAACTGTGCCGTGTTTACAGGTAGTTGTGCCTCGAGAAGATAAACCTCCTCTAGTTGCAACATGGGGTGGTATTTCACTTTCTTATAAAAAGAAAGCTGTAATAGAAGATGCTCCGTATCAAGTTTATGGTGGTCGAACAGAGCTTATCAAGCGATTACTCGCAAATAAGTGTGAGCTATGTGGAAGTGAGGAGAACATAGAGGTACATCATATCAGAAAATTAGCAGACTTGAACAAACACAATGGAAAATTAGTTCCAAAGTGGAAAGAAATTATGTCAGCAAGATGTCGAAAAACGCTAGTGACTTGTCGGGATTGTCACCATGCAATACATAATGGTTCAATAAATACACGTTTATGAAATGAAATTACTGGAGAGCCGGATGATGCGAAAGTATCATGTCCGGTTCGGTGGGGGGATAATGGAAAAGGGGTCGCAATGACTACCTCGCTAGTATCCTACCCTACACTGGAGAAGCCAGAAAACTAGCCATTGACATGCGTCTCATTGATCCTGCTTACACCTTGTCTGACAATCAGAAGATTCTTCAAGTAGTGGACAATGTGGAACGCATTTACCGTGAGGGAGAAAATGAGAAAGCTACCCAGATGATTTTCTCAGATATTGGAACGCCTAAAAGTAAGGAAGAAGGGTTTGATGTTTACAATGAATTGAAAGACCTTTTAGTGGATAGAGGGATTCCCAAAGAAGCAATAGCCTTTGTCCATGACGCTAATACGGATGACAAGAAAAACTCTCTGTCACGCAAGGTCAATAGTGGAGAAGTACGGATTCTCATGGCTTCTACGGAAAAAGGGGGAACAGGATTAAACGTCCAGTCTCGCATGAAAGCTGTCCACCATTTAGACGTTCCCTGGAGGCCCTCAGACATTGTCCGTGCGTCCGTAAAGGCGGTATAGTGAATCTACTTTTTGGCAAAGTAGTAGGCGTGACCTTAATGCCTATCATCACCCAACTGACCTGTGAGGGAAACCAAATATCAGGGAACAAAGCACGTTGGGAAACTCATAAGTTGATGAGTTATCACATCACGACTGAATGAGGAGATGACAATGTAACAGTTGTTACTGAGATAATTATAAGGATAAAATCTAAACTGATTGAAGGATAGTCTAAACGGTCTGTGTCGGGACTGTGAGGTAAGATAACTAAAACCCTCATACTATGGAACTTCATTATCACTGTTCGAGGTAGTGAAGCAAAGGGATTCCATAGCGTATTCATAGTAAATGAAAACAGATGAACGTCCTATCCGATGAAATTATCAAGCTATGTTACTATACCAGCTAAACGGAGATTACCTAAGTCAAAATGCTTGTAAAAGCTATTAAACATCAGGTTTATGAATATTTGATAAGGTAACGGAGTTCCCGTAGTAGTTCGAGCGTGTTAATGGCACGTACATGGCGAAGGGGAACAGTTTATAACATTAACATTATGGAAAGGAAGGTGTGTGAGACACCATGAGAAATCCTCAAAATGTGTTAAACAATCTAACAAAACACAGTAAAGATAAAAACTATCAATTTGAGCGACTTTATCGCTTACTTTACAACAAAGAAATGTACTTAGTTGCCTATCAAACGATTTACGCTAACCCAGGACACATGACACCTGGAGTAGATGAGTTGACGATTGATGGTATGAGTATGGCTAGAATTGACCAATTGATTGATTCCCTGAAAGATGAATCTTATCAGCCACATCCATCAAGACGAACCTATATTCCTAAAAAGAATGGGAAGCCACGTCCACTAGGTATTCCATCATTTGATGATAAGCTCTTACAACAGGTTATCAAAATGATTTTGGAATCCATCTACGAGGGACAATTTGAATCCTCTTCCCATGGTTTTCGTCCGAATAAAAGCTGTCATTCAGCACTTACTCAAATTCAGAAAACCTATACAGGAGTAAAGTGGTTTATTGAAGGAGATATCAAATCGTTTTTTGATAATATCAACCACGATGTGATAATTCAAATTCTACGAGAAAGAATTACGGATGAGCGTTTCTTACGCCTGATTCGTAAATTTCTCAATGCAGGATATGTGGAAGATTGGAAATTCTACAAAACCTACTCAGGAACTCCACAAGGAGGAATAATCAGTCCAATTCTAGCCAATATCTATTTGGATAAGTTTGATAAATATATGACAGATTATGTGAAGAACTTCTGTGAAGGGAAATACCGTAAACGTACCCCAGAATATCGCCAAAATGAGATTGCACTGGGAAAAGCAAGAAGAACACTAGAGTGTACTTCGACGGAAAACCAACGCCAAGAAGCCATTCAACGTATTCGTCAATTAGAAAAAGAAAGAGTATTGATTCCTCATAGCGACCCTATGGATAGTAGTTTTAAGCGTCTAACCTATACCCGATATGCAGATGATTTTATCTGTGGTGTGATTGGAAGTAAAGAGGACGCTCGTCGTATTAAAGCAGACATTAAGGACTATTTGGAAACGGTTCTCAAATTGGAACTCTCTGAAGAGAAAACCCTGATTACCAATGCAAGAGATAAAGCGAGGTTTCTGGGTTATCATCTGTACATTCGCCAATCCAATTTAGCCAAACGTGATTCGTCAGGACGATTGGTCAGAAATTATACAGGTAGATTGGTTTTAGAGGTTTCTATTGAAACGATTCGAGATAGATTGTTGTCCTATGGGGCTATGAAAATGACTTATCATAGAGGTCACGAAGTTTGGAAACCAACAGCTCGTTATTTTATGAAAGACTGTGATGATTTAGAGATTTTAGAACGCTACAATGCAGAAATAAGAGGTTTTTATAACTATTATTGTATCGCTAACAACAGTTCTATCCTCCATCGCTTTAAGTATATTATGGAATATAGCATGTATAAAACCTATGCGACCAAGTATCGTACGACTAAATCTCACATCATCCGTAAATATAAAAAGGATGGTCAATTCAGGATACAGTATATTGGACGTAAAGGAGATACAATGACCCGTTATTTCTATAATGGAGGCTTTAAACGTCAAAAGAAATCTTTCCTAGAAAATGATAATTTACCAAATACGGCAAAATATTTTAGCCGAACCAATTTAATTGATAGATTAAAAGCAAACCGTTGTGAGTACTGTCAAGCTACCAATAGTCTCATTGAAATTCATCATGTGAAAAAACTCAAGGATTTAAAGAAAAAGACTTTTTGGGAACGTTTGATGATTTCTAGACAACGGAAAACAATAGCATTGTGTAAAGATTGCCATAAGAAATTACATTATGGCAAGTTAGATTGAGTTTATAAATGGAGAGCCGTATACATTGAAAGGTGTACGTACGGTTCGGGGGCGAGTATTTGGAAACCTGCCGTAGTAATACGGTAAGGCGCTGGGTACTTAGCCTACAGCGCAATGGTAGGCTAATTCGTCAAGGCAATATGCACCAAGAGGTAGATATTTACCATTACATTACGAAAGGGAGCTTCGACAACTACCTCTGGCAAACTCAGGAGAATAAACTCAAATACATCACGCAAATCATGACCTCTAAAGATCCTGTACGGTCGGCAGAAGACATTGATGAACAAACCATGACCGCTTCAGACTTTAAGGCTTTAGCGACAGGTAATCCTTATCTCAAACTAAAAATGGAACTAGAGAATGAGTTGACGGTATTGGACAATCAAAAGCGTGCCTTTAATCGCTCCAAAGATGAGTATCGCCATACCATTTCTTACTGTGAGCAGAACCTCCCTGTATTAGAGAAACGCCTTACCCAATATGACCGTGATATTGCCCAATCTTTGGCAACTAAGTCACAAGATTTTATCATGCGGTTTGACAATCAAATGATGGATAACCGTGCAGAAGCTGGAGACTATCTACGTAAACTCATTACCTATAACCGTTCTGAAACCAAAGAAGTCAGAACGCTTGCGACCTTTAGAGGGTTTGAGCTTAAAATGGCAACCAGAAGTCCTAGTGAGCCCTTGCCAGATATGGTGTCTTTAACCATTTCAGGCAGCAACCAGTATTCTGTCTCTTTAGATTTGAAATCAGATGTGGGAACCATCCAACGCATTACTAATGCCATAGACCATATCCTAGAGGACCAAGAAAAGACAGAAGAAATGGCTAACAATTTGAAAGATAAGCTAGCAGTCGCAAGGGTTGAAGTAGAGAAGGTCTTTCCAAAAGAAGAAGATTATCAGCTGGTTAAAGCCAAATATGACATCCTTGCCCCTTTGGTTGAACAAGAAGCAGAGGTTGAGGAAATTGATGCAGCCCTAGCTAAGTTCAATGAAACGATCCAACCGCAACAGGACCAACAACTTTCGCTTGATTTTTAAGAAAAAGGCTGACAAAAAATAATGAACGCGGTAAAATGACATTAAGAAATCATCAAAGGAGAATTGATTATGACCCAGACAGTAGAAGAATTAAGATACCAACTAGAAGAATGGCTAGCACAAGGTTTTACAAGCCCTGAAGATAGAGCTAACTATCAAGCCTTAAAGGAACAGTATGAGGATGAAACCCTTGATTACAGTTTTTCAAAGCGAGAAATTATTGGTCAATTAGAAGTTATCATCACGACTCGAGAGAATGACTTTCCAGACTTAGATGAAGTGACTAAAGGAGAGTATCTAGACCTGGTTGAACAACTTGATAATATAGACAAGGGACAGGCAGATTATTATCGTAAGCAATTAGCGTAGAAAGAGGTACAGATATGATTGAACAAATTATTCAAAGTCTTTTCATTATCGCAGCAACAGGGCTGATTTTGCTTGTCCTTTACCAGATTGCGAAGATGCTTGGAAGCTTATTTGTCATTGGTTTAATCGGATTTTTAGCTTTCACAGAAGTCTATGGAATTTACCTCTTTTTTACAGAACGATACCTCTATGTGGAAGATTTAGCCACCAATGGAATTTTCAGCTTTACCACTTTCTATATTATTTTTAATCTGTTACTTGTCTTCGGACTTGTTAGAAAAGTTGTTAGAAGTCGGATGGCATGACGTAATGGGATTACCTAAGTTAGGTAGTCCTTTTCTTTATTGTGATAACTTTTCCAAGTCCATCTTGTTATCATGGTGCTATCTTATGGAAAAAGGAGATAGCAATAGTGATGTTAAATAAATTGAAGGCTCAGCTATTGATTGGTTTAGGAGGTCTAGCTGTGACTAGCTTTATGGTGATGATGGGTTACACCATTGGTTCTCAGTCTGTCACCAATCACACGCAGAAACAAATCCAATCTGAGGCTCAAAAATTACTGACCAAAGAGAAAGAAAAAGAGAAGGCAAGTGTCCTCTCTGATGAGTTAGTCAAGGAATTTCTCACCCAATACTATACTAAGGAAAAGCTGGGCGAGAATAACAACCGTATTAAACCCTATATGACAGATTCTGCCTTTAAGGAAGAAGTAGCTCGTCAAGAAGATTCCATCAACCAAGTCTATAAAGACTATATGTTGGATTATCGCTTTGAGTCTGCCAATATCTATGTCAATGCAGAAGAAAATGAAGCTTTTGCGGAAGTGTCTTATCAGGTTGTTTACGTGTCAGATGTCAGTGATAAGGCTCAGAAAAGCACACAGACAGAAACAAGAACTCTTAAACTCTCTTATGCCAAAATGTCAGATAAACTCTTTGTCAATCAGGTAACCATTTGGAATGGGAAGCTAGAGGACTTAAAAGAGTCTTCTGATGAAGTAAATTCAAGCATTCCAAAGATTCAAGGAACTACTACAAGTGAGACCAACTAGCAGGAGTTACTCTTCTGCTTTTTTTGATAAGGAGATGGCATGACAAGAATTGAAAAAGTGAAACAAAAGGCGATTTTAGAGGTGGCAGAAAGTATAGGTTATTCTTTTAAACGACTATCAGGGCAAGTCTATGAACATCCAGAACACGATTCCTTTAGGATTTTTGCGGACACCAATACCTTTAAATGGTTTTCACGTGACGTACAGGGAGATGTGATTGATTTTGTTCAGTTAATGACAGGAGTGTCTTTTAAAAAAGCCCTGTCTTACCTTGAAACTGGAGACTTTGAACAAGCTAAAATCGTCGAAGAGACTTACCAACCCTTTCGTTATTATCTAAGAGAAGAACCATTTGACCAAGCACGGATATATCTGAATGACATTCGTGGTTTAAGTGATGACACTATCAATGCTTTTGGCAGACAAGGTCTATTAGCACAGGCCCATTACCAGACAAAGACCTTTCAAGAATCAGTCCTTGTCTTTAAGAGTTACAATCATCAGGGCAATTAGAAGGGGCAAGTCTTCAAGGACTTGTCAAAAATGATCAGAGACATGTTCGAGGTTACCTCAAAAAAATCATGAAAGACTCACATGGATATGTGGGAATGAGCTTTGATATTGGAAAACCGAAACGTCTTATCTTTTGTGAATCGGTGATTGATATGATGA
This sequence comes from Streptococcus nasisuis, assembly GCF_040836615.1. Classification (NCBI taxonomy): domain Bacteria; kingdom Bacillati; phylum Bacillota; class Bacilli; order Lactobacillales; family Streptococcaceae; genus Streptococcus; species Streptococcus nasisuis. The sequence continues at coordinate 380,379 of NZ_CP162268.1, forward strand.
GTTATTATCAACTCCATCAGAAGCAGTTATCAGATGTGCGTTTAGTTTCTATGGAAGGTCTAAAACTCTCTGTGATTGCGTATCAGTCCTTACGATTAGCAGCTGAGGAACAAGGCAAACTTGAGTTTTTAGATACTGTCAAACCAAGTCGTTTAACGCATTACCTTCATGCTATACAAGAGACGACTACTTTCTTTCAGACGCACACAGGGTTATTAACCTTAGCTGTTGATAATGATGACGCAGGGCGAGACTTTTGTCAGAAATTATCTGAGAAAGGACTTCCCATTGAAACAGACTTACCACCATTACAGGAACTGGAAACTAAAGCAGATTGGAACGATATTGTGAAAGGTCATTGTAATCATTCTCTAAAGGACATGATACAATCTGCCAAGTTACAAGTTTTAAGAAGTAACCCTCCACCTAGAAAAAATACCGTTTTAGAGTTGTGATAACAAAATCAAGTTTCTTAGCTTAATCTAGAAAGTGATAAGGAGGACACCCTATGAGTGTGATTGAACGCCTAGCTGAAAGAGTGGCTAGGCAAGAGGAAAAGGTTGCGAAAGAGATGGAAAAACTAGAAACTTATCGCAGTCAATTACAAACAGCCATGTATCAAGCCTTTATCAAACGCCAACAAAATAGTCCCTGGACTTTTGATGAGGCATTGACGCAGGCTTTTGGCCAAGAAGAACAAAAACCAATACCATCAGATAATAGAAATGAGGAATAACACATGACAAAAGACTGGACCTTTGACCAACCCTTAGATGATAAAACACCAACGTCTTCATCAGAAGAACGTGCGAAGATTGCGGCACTATTTCATAAGGAAGAGAAAGAGGGTACTGGAGATGTTGACTATGTGGCAGCTTTTGAAATGGAACAACAAAAAGCTAAGGAGAAATCCGTTTCACAACCAAAAACTCAAGAGCAATCCACACCAAAAGTGGTGTCCTCCTCTAACATTACAAACGACTACAAGCAACATCTAGCTGATGTGATGGCTCAGAATAATGAAGACATTCTTCAAAGTCAGAAGAAAATCGAAGAGTTGCACCAGTTGATTGATGACAAAAATAAGCAAAATAAGAAATTACAGGCCATTTCAGCAGCTATTGATGACTTGTAAGTGAGGCAGTCCTTACAAGGGCTGCTTTTTATAAGGAGATAAGATGAAGTTATTCAAAAAGCAAACGCAAAATCAAGATAGTTTTAAACGTCTCATTCATCGCTTATCAGGAATGTCTGAATCGGATTTACATAAGGTCAACCAATTATTGGATGTCGTTTTTGACGCTACAAGTCAAACTAACCGAGATGAAAAAATGTCTCCTGAAATATTGCTAAAGGAGCCTATATTAGATGAGACCATAACTGAAGCTAAGAATAAATTGAAGACTGAGCAACTTGAAAAGCGGATAGAGCAATTTAGGCAGGCAAAGAAACCTAAAAATGAGTAAAAAAGATTAGGCATTGTGATGAAGGCCTAATCTTTTTGTCTGATGCTTGTTGTTCGCTGATACACATATTTTTTTGTCAATTTACTATCATTTAGGTTTTCTATGTCAAAGATGAAATAATGATCACGATTGTCTTTAGCATTTTCTTTATTGAGCTTGAAATAGTTTTTAGCAGATTTCGCCATTGCTAACATGATATCATCTGTTAGAAAAGTCAGTGGTGTAGCAAGTGCTGAGTAGCGATAGAAGTCACTTTCAAATTTACGGTAATTTTCACTGAAGTAGTCCATCTGTAATTCGTTTTTATAAAAGTCAAGCTGATTCATGGTAGACCTCCTCAACTAATGTGATAGCCATAATATCTTCTAAAGCGATAGCGATATGTCCGTCATTGGTTTTTAGAATGACCTCATTTGTTGAAAGTGTCGGAATGGTTCCGATAATAGTTTGATAGTCATTTTTCTGTTTTCTAGTCACCTGTATGGTCAATTGATTAGCGTAACTCTGACTGAGTAACATTAATTTTTGATTCAGCGATAGGTCAGAAAGGTAGCTGACTTGCTTATCATCATCTGATAAGGCAGAGGTATGTTCCGATAAAAAGAACCCCATCCACTTTTGCATGTTAACGTCTTGATAGTCTCTTGCGGATTGAAATGGTAAGTATGATCGGTCAATCATTGTAATCCCTCCAAGCCACCTGCTGAGTGGCCTCCTATTAGTTTACTTCTTGCAATATTCCTGGAACTGTCTAAGAGGGCAGTTCCTTTTTGAACCGCTAAAAAACCGAATTGGTCTCTAATATGGTCAATAGTTTGTTGTAACTTTTCTTCTTTTTCGGTTGCTTCGATATCATCAAATAATGAGATTAAGGCATAGCTTTCATCGACAAATCCTGAGTAATTGACTGCAATACCCCGAACGGCTCCTGACGTGTATTTTTTACGAAAAAGCGTTAATACGGTATCGGTAAGCAGTCGTGTATGATTAGTGGGTTCTATCTTCATTTGAGCGTTGATTGGCTGTTTCATTTCTGTTTTAGAGTAGGTCACAAAGATGGAAACAATAGTAGCTTTCTGATGTTCTCGCCTCATTCGGATGGCAACTTGTTCAGCCATTTCACTAAGAACAATCTCAATATCACGCTGCTTGACATAGTCACGAGGTAGCACCTGAGAGTTGCCAAGTCCGTGTGACTTTGGTTTATAGGGTTGATGAACATTACTCTCGTCAACACCATTAGCATGAAACCACAACTGTACCCCAACCTTTCCAAATTCTTTTTTCAATAGGTCTGGATTACTATTGGCAAGTTCCTTGATAGAGGTAATCCCTAGTTTGTGAAGGCGTTTCTCTGTTCTAGAACCAATACCCCAAAAATCAGTTAGGTTAGGAATTGACCAAACTTTTGTTTCTACATCTTCGTAGGACCAATTGGCACGCATAGTAGGTGTTCGTTTGGCTTCATTGTCTAGTGCAAGTTTGGCCAATAATGGGTTGGCGTTACTCATTCCAATAGTAGAATAGATACCAGTCTTTTGCCAGATGTCATGTTGTAGTTTTGCAGAGACCACATCTAATTTTGCCTTTCTATCCATCTGTTTATCACTTACAAAGTAATTGAGCGAGGAGGTTAAATCAATAAACCCTTCATCGATGGAGTAGGGGAGAATATCTTCAGGGGCAGCATAATCTTGGAAAATGTGCTGAATATCAATATTCTTTTCAATATATCTATCCATTCTAGGAGGGACAATAAGCGTTCGCTTAGCCCAATGTTCAATATAGGAAATATAGCGCGGTGATATGTCTAAGCCTTGACGTTTGGCATTATAGTGGTCAAATTTTCTTGTGCTGATGTCAAACGGTAAATCGTAGGCACGTCCAACATTATTTTTTCCAAAGACCTTTTTGAACATAGGAGAAGAGGCTAAAATTAAGCCTCCAGCGTTATCTGCTCGACTCATGACACAGAGAGAGGTATGAAGGGGATTCAATCCTCTATCCACACATTCAACCGAAGCATAGAATGATTTCATATCAACGAAAGCTATATCAGACTGAGGTTCTTTTGAATAATCGATATAGCCCATCATCTTATCCTTTTTTAAGCATTTCTAATTCTTCCATCAGTTCTTGAATATGATCAGTAATATCATACTCTTTGAGATAGGGTGTAAAATAGATACGGTTGTCTCTGAGATAAATCATTTCTTTAATATTTACTGACATATTTAAGCTCCTATAACAGGCATAAAGTGACTCACAACAAGCCCTACGATACGAGGATTGTCTTCATAAGGAATCCATTTATCAGGGTAATTATCGTTGAGTGACACCATTCTAAAGCCATGTTCTTCTCGATAAAGTTTTTTAATATAGACAGAATCATTCCAAGATAGGGCGTAGACTGCACCATCGTAATCAAAACCGCTAGCACGGATAAGAGCTACTTCGCCATCAAGATAGATGGGTTCCATAGAATCTCCTTTAATCCAAGCAGCAATATCATAACCATATTGTTCTTCCTCAGCATAGACGGTTTCAGTCTCGTATTCATCAAAGAGTGCTTCTCCAAGACCAGCAGAAAGTGAAACATCAGATAAGACCTCAACTGCAAAAAGAGGAATTACTTTCTCTTGTGATTGTTGTTTTTGAAGTAACTCATCAGCATAGTCATCAACCTTTCCTTGATTTTCTATTGAGAGTTGGAGATAGGTATTCACAATCTTGTATTCCGATTCAAAATAGGTTGTTGGAACATCAAGTATTGTTGCGAGAGCAGAAAGATTCTTTTGATTAGGAACGGATTTACCAGATTCCCATTTGTTGTATGACGCTCTATTGATTTTTAATAGATTAGCTAACTCTGATTGAGAATACTGCTTTTCCATTCTACGTACTTTAAGACGGCTACCAGAAAACATAAGCTAAAACCCCTGTTGCTTTATTATGCAACAATTATATCAAAAAATTTTTAAGATGCAAGAAAGAACTATATTTACGTGATTATTGGTTATTAAATAGTGGTGATTAAGTACCATTTATCATTAGTATGATATAATTTTGTTGAGTAGTTTATACTAATTGATGTTAGGGGACATATATGATTTCTAGGATAATTTTACAAAATTTTAAACGTTATAAAAGAGTTGATTTTATTTGTAATTCAGATATAAATATTTTTGTTGGGGAGAATGGTGCGGGCAAGTCGACATTGTTATACGCAATAGGATTGGTTCTGAGTGGTAGCCACAGTCTGATTGAAAGAAGCAGTTTGGCTAATATCTTTAATCAAGAAGCAATTTTAGAATTTATGAGTACAAAGGATATCAAGCAGCTCCCTGAGGTTATCATAGAAATTTTTTTTGATGAGATAAATGCTGAAATTTCATCTAATTTTAATCTTGAAGGGAAACATAATTCTCAAAATATCAAAGCTTTTGGACTTTCATTAAAAATAACTCCCAATCAAGATTATATTACTGAAATGAACTCCGTCTTAAATGATAGTAATTGGACAGTTTTTCCATTTGAATTCTATAGAGTTGAATTTTTGAGATTTTCAGGAAAATCTTACTCTTCATATAATAAACCGTATAAGTTTATACATTTAATAGTAAATACCAGTCTAATTGATACACAACAAGAAATTCAAAAACGGATCCATGAGGTGTACTTAGGTAATATATCAGCAGAAAATAGGGCAAAAGTTAATCATCAGTACAGGATAAATTCACTTAATTTTTTACATACTTTAAGGAAGGACGAATTATTGAAGGAGAATGGTTCAGAATTCCAACTTCATTTTGATGAATCAGAAAATTCATTTAGAGATTCAATATCAGCCGTAAAAAATGGTGTAGATATAAAAAATTTAGGTCAGGGTGAAAAGGTATTATTAGGGGTAGAGAATGCATATAGTCACCTCAAGGAAACAGTTAAAACACTACTTATTGAAGAGCCTGAAAATCATTTGAGTTTCCAAAATCTCCAGAAATTAGTCAATATGTTGAGTTCAAATACTGGAGTTCAAGTTTTTATTGGAACACATTCAAATATGATTGCTTCAAGATTAGGAGTAGATAATCTGCATTTCTTAGACAATGGTCAGATATCTAAACTTGAAGGACTGAATAGAGATACGATACGATTTTTCCAAAAATCTACGAATCAGAATTTATTAAATTTTTCTCTTGGTAAGAAGATTATGCTTGTTGAAGGGAATGCAGAGTATATTTTAATGGAAAAATTTTTTGAAATGATTCATTCAAAAAAGCCTGAGGATTTTAACGTATCAATTATCTCTGTAGATGGATTAAGTTTTGAAAGGTATTTAGAAATTGCCGCTTGTTTTGGAGATAAGAAGGTGGTAGTAATTACGGATAACGATAGTGATTATGCAGGAAATGTACAGTTAAAATATAGTTCCTATCAGCAATTCCAGAATATAAAAGTTTCTTCTGATTTAGATAATGATAATCAAACATTTGAAATATGTATTTATAAAAATAACAAAGCTTTGTTAGATTCTTCAGGTTTAACTAAATCCAAAGATTTACAAGGATACATGCTCAGAGAAAAGGCTGAATTTGCATTGCGATTATTAGAACACTTGGAAACTGATATTATAAGTGACAAATTTATTATACCTGATTATATTAGAGAGGCGATTGAATGGATAATAAAAGATTGATTCATGCGGTTGCTGGAAGTGGCAAAACAACTAAAATAATTGAAAGTATTGACCCTCAAAAAAGAAATCTTATCCTTACGTACACAGAGACGAACCAGAATACAATCAGAGCAAAACTGATTGACAAATTTGGCTACATTCCTGAGTCTACTTTTATTTTTGGTGTTTTTGAGTTTCTATATAGTTTTTGCTTAGTGCCCTATTTAGGGAAACGACCAAAAGGAATAAATTTTGATTATAAAACTCAAGGAAAGATTGACAATAATTCTATAGATACTACTGGTAGAATTATTCAGAATCAACTTTCTAAGTCTTTAATGAGGGGGGAGTTAATTTATAAAAAGAACAATATCCCATTTGAGAATTCATATTTGGAGAGAATTGATAAATTTTTTGATTGTATTTATGTAGATGAGTGTCAGGATTTTGCATCAGATGATTTTGATTGGCTCCTAAGTTTAAGTAATCTTAATGCAGAAGTGTCTTTACTTGGAGATTTTTATCAAAAAACCTTTAGTACTTCAAGGCGAGGAAATAAGGGGAAAGGTGTTCATTCTAATTTTGATAATTGGATAAAAGTTATTTCTGATTCAGGGTTTGAAATTGATTTATCAAGTTTGTCAAAAAGTTATCGTTGCCCAAAAATAGTTTGTGACTTTATTGTTGAAAAATTATCTATTGAAATTTCATCGCAGCTAGAAGAGAAGTATTCTGCCCAAATTACTCTCATAGATTCACAGGATAAAATAGAATCAATAATGACAGATGACAATGTTATGAAACTTTTTTATCAAAAATCTTATGATTATGATTGCAAAAGTCAGAATTGGGGGGATAGTAAAGGTTCTGAATATGACAATGTTTGTGTAGTATTAAATCCAACAACATATAAATTATTCGCAGCTGATCGCTTAAATGAACTTTCTTCACAAACTAAAAGTAAATTTTATGTTGCATGTACACGTACGAGAGGGAATCTATATTTTGTAAATCAATCCGATTTAGAAAAATATAAGAGGATACAATAAAGGAGTAAAATTTTTTATATACCATTTGTAAGTTATTTTGGCTCTATAATTTCTGTAGTGGGTAAAACCACCATGGAAATTATGGAGCCTTTTTGAGTATATACAAAAAGTCCCATATGACCTATAATGAAAAGTGCTCAAACTATCATTTTAGAAAGACTCATATGGAACAACTAAATCTTATCACTAATTTTCTCAGAATTAAAGACAAAAATATTACTATCACTGATGAATATGATATGGGAACTCACTTAGAACTCCACGGTTACTTGGATTACATGGCTCCTAAATGTCCAGAATGCAAGGGACAAATGGCTAAGTACGACTACCAGAAAGCATCAAAAATCCCTTACCTAGAAACTGCTGGTTACCCACTCCTTATCCGCCTTAAAAAGCGTCGTTTCAAGTGTAAAGAATGTGGGAAAATGGCTGTCGCTGAAACTCCTCTTGTTAAGAAAAACCATCAAATATCTGTCGCTGTTAGTCAGAAGATCGCCCAGTTACTCATCGAAAATCAAGCAATGACACATATTGCACACAGGCTAGCTATCTCAACATCATCAGTTATGAGAAAGCTCAATGAGTTCAAGTTTGAAACGGATTGGAATACCCTACCTGAGGTGATGAGTTGGGACGAGTATGCCTTCAAGAAGGGGAAAATGAGCTTCATCGCTCAAGATTTCGACTCCCTAAATGTCATCACCATTCTCGACGGAAGAACTCAAGCAACCATCCGAAACCACTTTCTACGCTATCCTAGAAAGGTTAGAAATCGAGTCAAAGTGATTACCATGGATATGTTTAGTCCCTATTATCAACTTGCTAAACAGCTTTTTCCGAATGCAAAAATTGTACTCGACCGCTTTCATATTGTTCAACACCTTAGCCGTGCTATGAACCGTGTCCGTATTCAAATCATGAATCAATTCGACAGAAAATCGCAGGAATACCGTGCTTTGAAACGCTACTGGAAATTGATACAACAAGATAGCCGTAAAATCAATGATAAACGATTTTATCGCCCTATGTTTCGAATGCATTTGACTAACAAGGAAATCCTGGAAAAACTCTTGTCTTTCTCTGAGGAACTACGACAGCACTATGAACTCTATCAGCTTCTCTTATTCCATTTCCAAGAGAAGAACTCAGACCATTTCTTTGACCTAATTGAACAAGAAATAACCACTGTTAATCCTATTTTCCAGACGGTATTTAAGACATTTCTAAAGGATAAAGACAAGGTTTTGAATGCCCTAGAATTGCCTTATTCCAACGCCAAACTGGAAGCTACCAATAATCTCATCAAAGTCATTAAAAGAAATGCCTTTGGTTTCAGGAACTTTGAGAACTTTAAAAAACGCATTTTGATTGCTTTGAACATAAAGAAAGAGAGAACGAAGTTCGTCCTCTCTAGGTGTTAGCTTTTCATCTACCCACTACAGTTGACAAAGAGCCGTTATTTTATAACTACAAATGTCTCTCCAGAGAAAATCAAAATTATATAGGTTTTTTGAGAGCATCTAGCTCTCTTTTTTCTTACCTTCTTCTGTAATGTGATAACTTTTACAAATCATCCTTGTTATCCTTATATCATTCATATGAAAATCAAGTGTTGATTTTCTACTGGGGGTTTGGGGGCGAAGCCACCAAGTTATCTTATCGTTGGCTGTCAAAACTGAAAGGTTTTGGTCGGCTGGCGATATGATTTTTTTGGGTATTGTGACCACAATGCCTGAGCTCGCAAAGACCGAACAAGGAACGAGTGAGGTCTTTCGAGGGGCGCCTCACAATGTCAGGCCGCCTCACAATGTCAGGCCGCCTCACAATGTCAGGCAATGACAAATTTGAAAGGATGAATAGAATGAAACAAGATATCAGACTGGTTCGAAAGCAGTTTAGAATGACGAGACATGAAGAAAGTATGATAAAGGAGATGATGAAAGACCAGCAGATAGAGAGTTTTTCAGAATTTCTTCGCTATAAACTTTTTAAAACCGATGACGATGATAAAAACATTGAGCTATGGTTTTCCCTATGGCAATCACAAAAGTTAGAACAGGTTAGCCGTGATTTACATGAGATATTAGTCGTTGCGAAACTGAATCATCAAGTGACTCAAGAGCATGTTTCAATCTTATTGACCTGTGTTCAAGAGTTGATCGCAGAAGTGAGTCAATCTCATTCTTTAAGTCAACCATTTCGTGATAAGTATATGAGGTAGGATAATATGGAATATCGTTACAGAACTAACTTGAAAAAAGTCTTTTTAACAGATGGCGAATTAAACCAACTTAATGATCGTATAGCAGAAAGTAGAAGTAAAAATTTTTCCGACTATGCTAGAAAAGTATTGCTTAATCCAAGCATGACATTTTTAACGATTGACACTTCAAATTACCAGGAACTCGTTTTTGAATTGAGACGAATTGGAAATAACATCAATCAGATTGCACGTGCCATTAACCAAAGTCATCTCATTTCTCAGGAACAACTAAAAAGCTTGAATCAAGGGATTGACGAACTGATTTCTGAAGTCGATAAACAGTTTTATGTGAACCTCAAAACATTAAAGGAGTTTTATGGTAGTCACTAAGCATTTTGCGACGCATGGAAAAAAATATCGTAGACGCTTAATCAAGTACATTCTCAATCCTGAGAAGACCAATAATCTTGAACTCATTTCTGATTTTGGAATGAGTAATTACTTGGACTTTCCAACTTACGAAGAAATGGTCAAGATGTACAACATCAATTTCATCAATAATGATGAATTGTATGATTCAAGAAATGACCGATTGGAAAGAAAACAACAAAAAATTCATGCTCATCATGTGATACAATCTTTTTCGCCAGAGGATAACTTAACACCAGAAGAAATCAACCGTATTGGTTATGAGACTATGATGGAATTAACTGGTGGCCGTTTTCGTTTTATTGTAGCAACTCACGTTGATCAGTCGCATACCCACAATCATATCATTATCAATTCTGTCGATAGGAGTTCTGAAAAGAAATTGATTTGGGATTATCATTTGGAACGCAATCTTCGGATGATTTCTGACCGTATTTCAAAAATAGCTGGTGCAAAAATTATTGAGAAGCGTTATTCCTATCGTGATTATAAAAAATATAGGGAATCTAGTCATAAGTATGAATTGAAACAACGTCTCTATTTTTTGATACAGCAATCTAAATCGTTTGATGATTTTTTAGAGAAAGCAAATCAGTTACATGTTCATATTGATTTTAGTCGGAAACATAGTCGTTTTATGATGACAGATAGAGCAATGACAAAACCTATTCGCGGTCGCCAACTTAGTAAGCGAGACTTATATGATGAAGACTTTTTTCGAACACATTTTGCCAAACAAGAGATTGAAAATCGTTTAGTATTTTTATTAAAGCATGTTCATTCACTAGAAGAATTGCATGTAAAAGCTAAAGAGTTGAATCTAACCATCGAGTTAAAACAGAAAAATGTGATGTTTACCCTAGAAGAAGATGGCAAAAAGATAAGTCTAAGTCATAAAAAAATTAGCGATAAAAAATTGTACGATGTTCAATTTTTTAATCGTTATTTTGAAGATAGAGAAGTTAGAGATATTCAGGCATTAGAAAATCTTCAGAAAGATTATCAGACTTTTCGAGAGGAGCAGCATAAGGAAAAAGTCTCCGCAGAAGAAATCGAGGAAGCCTTCAAGAAATACAAGGAAAAACGAGATGCTATCCATGAGTTTGAAGTTGAACTTTCGGATAATCAGATTGAAAAATTAGTTGATGATGGTATCTATATCAAGGTTTCATTTGGTATCAACCAAAGTGGCCTCATCTTTATTCCCAACTATCAGTTGGATATCCAAGAAGAAAACCAAAAAAAATATAAAGTTTACATTCGAGAGACATCCACTTATTTTGTCTATAACCAAGAAAACTCGGATAAAAATTGTTATATCAAGGGGAGAACGTTAATCAGACAATTGACCAACGATAGCCAAAATTTCCCATACAGACGGTCAACACTAAAAAATCTGCAAGAGAAGATTTCTGAGATTAACCTTTTGATTGAGTTGTCCAAGATGGACAAACAATACCAAGAAATCAAAGATGAGTTTGTATTAGAAATTGCAGAGCTTGATATGAAACTGGAAGAAACACAAGAAAAAATCGCTACCTTAAACAAGATGGCGGAAGTTCTCATCAATCTAAAGAGTGATGATTATGAGAGTAGGGCTTTAGCTAAGTACGACTTTTCTAAATTGAACATGACAGAGTCAATAACTTTAGATCAACTTAATAAGGGCGTGCTAATATTACAACAGGAACTTGATAACGATATTGTTAAATATGAGGAACAAGTAGGAAGATTAGAAGTGTTTACAAAACTGCTGAACAATAAGTATATTTCCAAACTACAAAAAGATGTTAATCTAGAATAAATGGCTCTTTGTCAACCCACTACAAAGAGCCTTATAACTCTTATAGGATTTTTGTGTACTCAAAAAAGACGCTATAATCTCTGTGACTGGGGATTTACCTACTACAGAAATTATAGAGCCGAATAAATCAACATCTTTTTGTCGTGCCTTTTCACAGGACAAACGCATGAAGAAAATATAACTTTCAGAAGTCAGATTTTCAGTCAGATTTTCAATATGTAAACTCATTTTTATCTCTAAATTTATGTTATAATCTCTAATAGAGATAAAGAAATGATGACGAAAAAATGTAAAATAACTTAAAATTTATTGAAAAAATGCATGTAACTCAAAAATGGTTACATGCATTTTCTTCATGCGTTTGGTGTAATCTTGTCAAGATTTTTATTGACATAAATATGTTTTAGTGCTAGAATGGGATTGTCCAAAATAAAACGTTGGAGTAATAAATCAGAAGTGAAGTATTATCACATCTTCCTAGAGAAAGAACCGATTGACATTTTTTTAATACCGACAAGAGAAATAGGTGTTAAAATGCCCTCTAATAGCGATATTTTTAAGATAATTTTTAAGAATATTGGAATAGATAGCGTAAAAATGATTGATAGGATATCATTGCTTTTGCATAACAAAACTAAATATTTTAGTAAATCTAAATGTTCCGATTATATAGTTATTTGCATAGCTGATAGAATAATTGGATTAGATATAGAAAAAAAAGCTATTCAATATCCAATAAGTAGTTATGATATGTTTTTCTCTGTTGATGAAATTAAAACAATCATAGCTTCATCAGATAGTAAGGTGAGATTTACTATCTTTTGGACACTTAAGGAATCGTTGATAAAAGTTTTTAATTTAAAGTTATTCAGCGCTAATAAAATAATGCTTTCTTCATTTCAAAGTGTATTAGTACTTATTTATAATATAGATGAGTATCTATTGACAATTATTTATGCCCCAGCTACTAGGACTAGAAAGGAGGAAAAACAGATGAAAAAATCTTTGTTGAGTATTGATGAGAATATTATTAATGAACTAAATCTTTCTGATTTTGAACTTATTGATGATAATTCGCTTTCTGAGGCTGATGAAAAAGCTATTTTAGGTGCATCATGTACTACGTGCGCTTGCACATGTAGTTGTTGTGGATAAAAATATTTTTTTGATAACGGGAAGTGGTGACTACTTCCCGTTATTTTTTAGAAAACGAAGGGAGATTAATATGTATTATTTATTTAAGGAAAATAATTTTTATTTGGAACTAGATAATGGTGGTATTTATTTGAAAAATGAGTTTGGCGCGATTAAAATTGATAAAAAGGGAGCATACAATGTTTTTCTAAACCTCATATCGTTACTCGATGGACAACAGGATATTGAGCAAGCAATCAACGAAATTGATAACTCAAACATAAAACAAACATATAAAAGTATATTAGAAATATTAGTCGGCAGAAATTTTTTGTACTATTCAGAAGCAAAAATTGACTTACATTCATTCCAGCTTCCAGAAAAAGCTCTTCTTCCTTTTATCAGTAATCTAGATTTTATAACTCATAACACTCTCAAAAGTCTAGTTGAAGTGGAGGCAAGTAATTCTCAAATATATAACATATTCTGTCTAGATTCTTTAAAATATTTTGATGAAATAAGATTTAAAGAAAATAACGAGATTAATTGTATCAAAATCTCCTATGGTTGTAAAGAAGAATGTTTAAAAAGTTGGAATATTTATTGTGTGAATGGAGATTTAGTAGCTAGTAAATCTATGATTGATAATACTCCCCCTATTAATTTACAAACATTTCCAAAAGAATTTTTGAAGTTATTATTTAACGTAGTGACAATTAATATTTTAATTGATTTGTATTATGGACAGCGAATAGAGCAATTTAAAGATTACTATGTGCTAGACACGAAACTGTTACAAATATCATAAATTTCAGGAGGATATATGGTATCGTTTTTGTATTTTGGAGAGTTGTTGGTTTCTCATTATGAAGGTGAAGGATGTTGTTTATCATGTATTTTAACACGTTATTTTAATACTAGAAAAGATAGAGCTATTTTGAAAAAATCTAATGCTGCACTAGGCAGTGCAGGCGATTATGATTTTATTTTTCAAGATATGGCTCGTAATATAGAGTTATTATTAAATAAAGATATAAATTTAGTAGATGAATTTGGAAGACGTAAAGTTGTAAAAATTGATAGCAGAACGCTTAATTTAGAGACTTCATATTGTAACCCTGTCCCAGATTGTGAATACTGTTCTACTTTGCCTATTGATTCTGAAGAATTAGCTTACGATGCAGGAAAGCAGATGTTACAGGAGATAAACTCGAAAAGTAATCTCCCATTTCGAAAACATAAGAGTGTGTTTTGGGGAAATTGGATAGATAAATTGTTCTTAGATAAAAATTTTGGAGTTATAAGTTGCTTGTTGGATTATTTTGGTGGCTCTTTTCCTACTGCTATTGCAATGTTACCTTTAGAGAATGGAATTGATGAACCAGGAAGTGGTCGAACAAGTAGTATTGATACTAGTAGAGCCATTGCAATGATAGAAGCTTTGGAGAGATATGCTGGATTTAGACCTAGAGGTAAAAAAACAAAAATTTTTGATAGCTTATATCAGCTAGAACAGGAGAATTATCCAGTATTTGAGATTCAGAAATTTATATTAAATCAAAATTCTATTTCAAATAAAGGGATTACGACTAATAATAAATTCATATTTGATTCACATAAAAAGTATCATTGGGTTTATGGATATAATTTAACTAGTCAGAATGCTGTTTTAATTCCAGAAACATTAGTTTACTATGGTCTAGTACTTAAAGATTCGTCTTATAAAGACGAAATTTTCACCTATGAAATTTCAAATGGTTGCTCTACAGGAGGAAGTTTATTAGAATCTAGTTATTATGGCTTGTTAGAAGTTATTGAGAGAGATAATTTTTTAACAATGTGGTACTTTGATAGGCGAATAATTGAAATCGATTTTTCTGGTAATTTAATGCATGAGGAATTAATTGATAATTTAGTTTTTTTCTCTAAAAAGTATCAGGAATTTAAACTAAGATTTTTTGATATTTCAACAAATCTGACAGTTAAAACAGTGATGTGTACTATTCAGCGAATTAGTGTGGATAAGAAAAAAATGAATTTTATGTGTGCAACTTCATCTGATTTTTCTATTGAAGAAGCAATGTGTAAAGCAATGCATGAGATAACAAGCATCTTTTTTGGTCTAGAAGAGAGATTTATAGAGGAGTATGATGAGGTTGTAAAAAAATCAAAAGATATAACCCTTATTCATAATATGACAGATCACTGTTTAGTATATGGACACTTTGAAAAGATAAAAGATATTACTTTTTGGGATAGAATAACTGAAATAAAAAAAGTAGAGGACTACATGGAAAGACCCAATTTCTCTTTAAATAAAGCTTATTCTATCTTGATAGATGAACTCAGGAAGCAAGATAAGGATATTTTGGTCTTTGATCAAACTACTGAGGAAATGAAAAAAATTGGTCTATATTGTACCAAAACTATGGTGCCCGGCTTACTGCCGATGACTTTCGGCTATAATAATTTAAGAATCTCTCAAGAAAGGGTAGAGGATTTGGAAAGGTATGAGCAAAAGAGACTAAAGGTAAACTTTCAACCTCATCCATTTCCCTAGGAACTGCTTGTGAAAGAAGAAAAAAAGGATTCCAGGAATATTAAAAAAAATTTGAGGAAGTTATATCCCTCTCCAGTTATGTTAAAAAGAAAGTGCCTATTTTTGGAAGAAAAGAGTTTTTTTGCTCAATATAAGAAACTTTTGGCTCAAAATTCTAAAACCTCGGATTTGGAATATGAATTAGAGAAAACTCTTGAGAAACTTCTAGATAATATGTATTTTGAAATAGGTAATTTAGATGAAGCTGTTTATAAGGAAGCTGTTTATATAAGGAAAAAAGTTAGAAAGAGGAATTTTAATGTTTCTGAAGAACAATTAAAAAAGTATTTTACAAAAGAGACTCAGGAATTATTTTTCAGATGTAAAGAATTATCTCTTGAAATAATTGATTGTCACAAGACACAAAGCGATATTTTTGAAAGTATAAAAGAGAGTGAGGAAGAAAACTTACGGCATTTACTTATTAATAATTTTAATTTTAGAAATGGTGTTTATCATTCTGGCGATGCAACATTTTTGGAGCAGTTAGATAAATTTGTCTTAAAAAATTTAAACGATAAAAATAAAAAACTAAAAGTTTGTCGTGCTCTCCAAAATTATAAGAATAGAATGATGTTCAAACCAACTCCGTTTAGTACGTTTGTGAGTACAGAAATACTTTGCATTGATGAACAACTTGAGTATTCCTCTCTCAATAAAACGAGCAGCCAATTTTCTAAAGTTATGCTAAACGAGCAAATATTCTTTCAATTAAGCCATAACTTATTAAATAATTTTAGCTTAATAGATAGTTTTTATGTAAAACTGAATCCTACCATTATTAAATTAAGGGATCAATATTTATATTTTACTTTAGAATCGACAGAGACAGGTATTGAATATTATTACTATAGAGAAAAAATAAGAACAATTTCACAAAATGAAAAGTTAAATTTACTTATAGGTAAATTACAGTCAAAAAACAATCTGTTAATTGAATTGGCTAAAGAACTTGCTATGTTGGATAATAAAAACTTTAGTAATATATCAGACACAATAAATTACATTCTATACTTATCTGAAATTGGTTTTTTACATCGAAATTTTAACATATCTCAGTTTGACTATAATGGCTTAGAGAAAATGGGGAATGTGTCTTTAAAAGCTAATGAAAATAGTCTGGATAAATTGTCATCAAAAGTAATGGAATTGACCACCGTTTTGAATAGAATTAATATAGAAAAATCTAATTTTGATATAGGATCGATAAAAAATAAACTTATAAGATTAGCTAAAGAGATTCTAAGAGAATCTGGGGATGATGAACCTAATGTCGAAGGTCTAGATTATAAAAATATTATTTACGAGAATAATATTGTCCCTGTTTTAGGCCGAACTAAGATACCGAATGTTACTTTTTTAGAAAGTTTATATGGTATAGAGAAGATATTTCGGATATTGGATAATAGTATTATTAGCAAAATCTTAATAAGAAATATATTTTTGGCTAAGTTTAAACAATCTGATAGTGTAACTTTGCTTGATCTTTACATGGAATATATGAAAGTCGTAAAATTAAATGAATCACATATTTATTTAAAAGATAGTAAAGATTATGCTACTATTGAAACATTAAGAAAAGATATTTTAGAATATTTAAAACTTTCCTTAAAAAAGGATAAAATCAATTTCTCATTGGAGAAAATTGATAGTTATATCAAAAGAATGCCAAAGATCTTCAATCAGAAAGTAAATTATGGAGTTTATTTTCAACAAAGTCAAAGTGGTGAATTGATAGTAAATAAATTTGCTCCAGGATCTTTGCGCCATTTCAGTAGATATATTGAATATCTTGATGTTGAAGAAAAAGTTAAATTCACTAAAATTTCAAAAGAGTATATTGATACACTTGAAAAAACACAAAATAAGAAGTTTGCAGATATTGGTACAACCTTAGGATTAAACATTAATAAGCATACTGAGTTAGCTAATTATACTATAGGATATCCACATGCTTATACAAATTCTAATATAGACATTTCACAACTAAGAGTATTTTATGACTCAGATATCGAAAATATAAAATTGATTGATGAAAAAAATAATATAATAGATATTTCTCCAATGGGATTTCAATTTCATAGAACAGCTCCAGACTTATATTGTTTTTTATCATTATTATCAAGTTCTCAGGGGATTGAATTAAATATATGGGATAGTTTTTCAGGATACTTTGGATTTGATGAGACAAAATTTTTTCCACAGATTACCGTAGAGAATACATTTATTATTGAACGTAAAACATGGAAATTTGATTCTATGGAATACAAGCTAAGTAACCCAAGACATCTTAATGAGTTAGAGCGATATTTAAGATATATAGATTTCTTCAAGAAATTAAATATACCATCAGAAAAATTTTTGTTCGTGCAGTAGAAGATATAAACGTAAAAGAAACTCCTAGTACGGAAGTTATGAATGAATGGCTCCAAAAAATAACGAACAATAAATTGCGGAAGCCTCAATTATATGATTTAGCTAGTTACAATGATTTTAAAAATTTGGATAGTATAATTTTTAATTGTTCTGGGATAATTACAGCCCAAGAATTATATCCTAATACCCATCCAGCAGAGGAATTTCTAATTGAAATTAATGAATTATAGGAGAAGCAATGTGGTATAATTTCAAAATTTATTATTATAAAAATCAAGATGAGCTTTTGACGAATATGATTAGTGCGTATTTTGATAACAATTCAATTACAGATTTCTTCTTTATTCGATATTGGGAAGGAGGTCCTCATATTCGTTTACGTGTTAAGAAGAACAGTAGTTTTTCCGAAAAAGATTTTATACAAAAAATTAAAGACTACATGGAGAAAGTTCCATCTGTAGCTGTAATTAATGAAGAATATCTTTTGAAAAGTATGGAAAATTTAGCTTTGCAAGAGAATATAGATACTCATAGTATTGATCTTATAGCAGATAATAGTGTTATTATAGATGATTATCTACCTGAGATTGGTAAATATGGAAATGTTGGTATAAAATTTGCAGAAAAAGAGTTTGTTTATAGTAGTCATTTAGCTCTTTTATTTCTTAATTTTGTAAATAATAGTATTGAAAAAAAGCTTATTGCAGCATTATTTAGTGTAAACTTAGTGTTGATAACGCTCGATAAGAAACAGATGACTAGTTTTTTTGAATACTATACTAGTTATTGGTCAAAATATTTAGTAGAAGATAGCTTATTAAAGGTAAAAGATAATTTAAATAAGTTTGACCCGGGGTTAATACCTATAGAATTTGTAAACGAAATAGAAGGTGTATTCAAGCAGACACATTTCAATATTATACATAGTGAAATTTTTGAACAACTGAAGATTCAAGAAACATCAGTTTCGGTAGCTCAGTTTTTATTCAATTTTATCCATTTATTTAATAATAGGTTAGGAATTAAACCTGAGGATGAAATTGTTGTGTCATTACTAGGAGAGAAAATAATAAATGAAAAATTATCATAAAGATAACACTATAAATGAAATAGATAATGACTATTTTTTAAAAGTTAGTGGTAATACGTTGAAAAAAGTTAATAGTAGCGGAATTAATATATTAAAAAAGGAAATGGGGAGAGAGGCAGATAATATTTTGTCAGAATTTCTAATGTTTATGAATCCTTACACCAAATTATATGCTACAACCTCAAATAAAACTGAAATGTTAATTTCATTACTATTAATTTTTGTAGAGACTAATTTTGATGATATGATCAATGGTGGCAAATCACTTTGCTCACATTCCCAAGGTTTTTTTACTTTTTTTAAGAATAACCAAGAGGTAGAGGAATATTACAATAGAATTTTTAAACAGCATAGGAATGAGTTATCTAAAATTTTTAATAACATACCTTATGTAAAAAAAGAAATATTTTACCAAAAATATTGCAACTTTATTCCAAAACTAAAACAAGAGGTTCAATCTAAAATTGAATGTCAAAAGATTTTTTTAAAAATAATGATGATGATTTATCAAATCAATTAGATAAGAGCAAATTTCATAAAGATTTATTAGTTAATCCTAATTGGGAAAAAAGTCTTAATTCTATTTCTTTTAAATGTTCTAGATTTATGACTATTTGTCAGTATGAATATTTGTATTGTTGCTTAGGTATTGACTATAAAATGAGAACATTGCTATGTTATATGGCATATAAAATCATTGAGATAGAAAAAAACTATAAATATTTCTAGTTTCTAGGAGTTGATTATGAAAGATAGTAAATATGACATTATACAATTTTTAAATGAAACATTGTATAATCCTGATAAACTTAGTGTAGATCTTCCAAAACAAAAATGGTACAAAATTAATCCGACTAGAGGTATTAAGAAAAATATATATCAATTTGATTTGAGTAATTCTCGAAATGAATTTTCTATATTTATTAATGAAGTGTTTGGATTAACAAAATATTGTCCAACTATAATTGAAAATAAATTGCTTCATTTTTTTAAAAGAGATGTTGCATGTGGTGGAGGACTTTATCCGAATAATATTTATCTAATAAAAAAACAAAAAGATAAATTATTTATTTATCAATACAATCCTTGGTTTAACAGTTTAAATTTTATTGCTTCTATTTTAGATGAAAACAATATATTATTGGAAGAAGAGAGCTTCCTTGTATTCAGTGAATACTATTGGAAAAACTGGCCAAAATATAATTACTTTGGATATCGATTAATGCTAGTTGATAGTGGGTATTTAATGGCTCATGCTAGCATATTGCTTAGTGGTAAATCGAAAAGGCATGAAGTTCATCTAGATTCAAATCTTCATAATGAATTATATAAAATTTTACAAATTGATACTAGTTTTGAATCCCTAGTGGGAGTTATTAAAATGTTTTATCCTTTTGACTTAACTTCAATAATTATGGAGGATAAAAATATAATTGAATATAGTTTATCAGATGATTGGGATAGCGAGGATAACTTATTGTATGATAGTATTGAAAAAAATATTTTATCGGAAGATTATAGAATTATTCAAATGATAGACTGTGATATTACTTCTTCAATCAAGTTTAACAATAACTGGAAAAAATATAGAGTATCTCCAGGTGGTGGAGCTATGATTTCTCGTAAGAAATTTAGTCAGAATAAATTATTATATTTACTATCGGATTTTTATCAATTAATGACTAAATATCATAATTTATCTGAGGGAATTAAGTTTTATATATACATAAATAAAGTAGAGTGTTTGGAATCTGGATTTTATACTTTTGATTCTAGAGGCTTATCTTTTATAGATAAGGTAGAAAGTTATAAGTTTCAGAATATATTGAGAAAGAAAAATTTTAATTTAAATGAGGTTCAAGTCATGTTCTTTTTTGCTTCGGAAATAGATTTATATGATTCAGCATTTAAATTATCTGATTATAAAAATACTCAGGTAAAGGTAGGTTTTATTAGCCAAATACTCACATATGTTGCTTGTCAATATTGTTGTTATACTCATCCAATACTGGGATATGATATAGGTAAATTAGAGAAGTTTTTCTTAACAGATGAAATAGTATTGAATCTTGTTTTATTATCAGATGCAAAGAATTCTATTTTACATAAAATATATATAGAAAGAGGAGTATGATGGATAAATTAGTAGCTTATTTATCAGAACGAACTGGAATTATTACTATTTCTGATGATGATTTTTTGGTAGAGGATTTACATCTTACTTCACGTCAGTTAGTTGATTTAGCTATTTTTATTAAAAATACTTTTAAAGTTGTTATAGAATTATACGATGATATAACAGTATCAGAATTAAAAAGAAGACTCTTATATAAAATAGAGAGCTCAAATTTTAATGCGGCAGAGTATTTCATATTAGAGAGAAATATAAATAGTGGTAAAGGAGATAATATAGCTCTTAGATCAGAGAGTGATTCTATTACATATAATAAATTTTGGGAGTTAATAAATATTGATGAATCCGGTATTTTTAATGAGTTAATTAACAGTAATAGGTGTTTATTGTTAACAAATGATTCTGTCTACCCTGTTGTTGTTTATTGGGGATTATTAAAATATAAAACAACAGTTGGTTTAATAAATTTTCAAAATATTGATAGTTATCAACTTGAAAGTATTATAAATATCGGAGAATATGATTATTTAGTGGTTTCAGAAACATACGCAGGCACTATTGATTTACAAATGATTTCCTCATTGTGTAATATAATTATTCTTAAAGAAAATAGTCTAGAGTATTCTAAAATTGTTAACTCTAAACAGAAAAATCATACAATACAAGAAGGTGGTTTTGTCGTCTATTCATCTGGTAGTACAGGAATACCAAAAGGGGTGCTACATGATCAAATTGATATGTACTATGCCTGTATTACGTATGGAAAAGAAATACTTGATTTAAAACCAAGTGATAGTGTATATGCAATGTCAAATTTAGGTTATGCCTTCTCATTCTGTACGGCTACGTTCCAGACTTTTTATGCAGGAGCAACTTCTTTAATATTAGATTCCAAAAATATTTGGAAAATCGTTGACAACATTAACCGTTTTAAACCAACAGTGATAGCAGGTATACCAAAAATTTATTCATTAATTATTGAGTTACAAGCTGTATCAAAACTGAATGAAAACTCTGTTAGATTAGCTTTAAGCAGTGGAGAAGCATTATCCATGAAAATATGGAATGAATGGTATGATTTATTTAAACAACCAATTATAGAGGGATATGGTTCGTCAGAGTTGCTAGTTGGTGTTATATCAAATTCATTACAATATTTCAAAAAAGGAAGTTCAGGAAAATTATTGAATGGTTTTGAGGTAACATTTACTGATAAAGGTGAATTAATCATTGAGGGACCTAGCATATCTAACAATATTTTTGGGGAAGAGTTTTCTGGTAGTAAAAAAATAGCAACAAATGATATATTTAAAGTTGATCAAGAGGGCTATTATTGGTATATGGGACGTTCTAATTTCATTGTAAAATATAATGGAACATGGTTAAATCCTCAAGAAGTTGAAAAGGCGCTTATAGAAAATACTAATATTTCCGAATGTTTAATTCATACGTTTGACTTAGAATTATATTGTTATTTTACTATAAATAAAGACGATCAAGTAACTCTTAATGATATTCGAAATATTTTTATTAAAGATTTCAATTCGAAAATTTTTCCATCAAAAATAATTAGAGTTGAAAGTTTACCAAGGAATGTTAATGGAAAGATAGTTAGAGAAAGAGTCCCTAACAAATATTGGATAGAAGAATTGTGATATGAGGAATGAGATTTTAGTTGATAATGAATTATTGTTTTTTGAGACGTTAGGAAATGACTGTAACCCTCCGATACTCTACATACATGGAGCACCTGGAATTGGAGTTCTAGATTTTATTTATTTTCAAGGTGAAAATTTTGAATCAGATTTCTATGTAGTAGCTCCTGAACAACGGGGAGTTTGGAGATCTGATGCGGTCAAAGAATATAGTATAGAGAAGATTATTAACGGCTATGAAACTATAAGAAAGAACTTAGGTATAAAAAAATGGAATGTACTTACGCATTGCTTTGGTGCAAGAATATTTATCGAATATTATAGAAAATTTCCTGAGGTATTTGAGAAAATTGTTTTTGAGAATCCGATAATAACTTCGATTGAGCCATTTGAAAATATTATTCCATTACAGTTGAAGATATTAAAAAATAAAAATATTAATGAGTACAATAGATTATTACCTATATGTAATGAAATTCATACGATTTCAGACTTAGAGTGTTTCAGTGAACAACTCTCTAAGGCAATTGAGATGGATACTAATCACTTAATCATGGGTGAAAAGACAGTTAAGGAATTAAAAAAGCTAAAGAAATTTTATGATTATAATAATTCACTAAAATCTAGGGAAACAGAAATAATGATGAGTAGAGCAGAGTCACTATATTCTATTGAAGAGGATTATCTAATCAAACTTCCATTATTGGTCTTGTATTCATCTAAAGATATTAGCATGAACACTAAAACTTTAGAGAACATTGAAAAAAGAGCTCTGACATGTGAAATAATATATTTTCAGAATAGTAAGCATTGGATTCATATTGATGAAGCGCAGAAATATTATGATACAGTAATTAATTTTTTTAATAAAGATTAAAGCACTAATAGTTAATACTTAAGTATAGAATAGTCAATATAGTAGAGAAAAAGTTTGAAAAAAATAAAAGCTAATTGATTTATTGTTTATCCTGATTTTGGGCGCACTAAAAGAGGTGTTGAAACCTGATTTTTGAGATTAAGCGACATTGAATCAGTGCTGTTGTGCAAAACGAACAGCGTCTTGAACAGATATCGTTTTATCAGGATTTCGTATTTCGGTCAGTCCTTGTAAAACAGGATTGTAGTCTTCTTGTTTCCGTAGCACTTGGTACACAGAAACCAGTAATCTGCGACAGATAGCGATAATTGTTTTTCGGTGTCCACGGCGTTTCTTGAGTTTAAGATACTTGTTTCTCAATTCTGGATGCTTATCAGATTTGACAACAGCGTTTGCGACTTGAACAAGGAAAGGTTTCAGGTATTTTCCCCCTTTAGAAATGCGCGTAGAAAACTTTTTCCCAGCACTTTCATTGTTGGCAGGGACAAGTCCAGCCCAGGAACACAGTTTGGCAGCTGAATCAAAGACTGTCATATCGCAACCAATTTCTGAGATGATTCTGAGAGCAGATAAGTCCTCTTTGAAACCAGGTACGGTTTGAATTAGTTTTACTTGATGTTGATAGTCTTGTCCCAGTTCCCGAATCATCTGTTCCAAATCTTCTTTACAGATAGCTAAGGCATCATAATGAGATTGGATAACTCTGATTTTCTCAGCTTGTTCAGGTGTTAAAGCACCTGCCATAGCGATTTCCAAGTCTTGGACTTTATTCTTCATTCTCTTGTGAACCAGTTGCTCAATATTGGGTTTATCTTGTGGATTGTCAAGGATGCTCTTAATAATAGCTTGAGCACTTTTTCCGAAAACTTCGGAAACGACACTTGCAATTTGAAGATTAGACCAAATGAGACAGTTCTGATACCGATTTTTCTCGCCAACCTGAAGTTGTGTTAGCTTCATGCGATATCTGAAAAGGTCACGGAGTTGTCTGATTTTGAGCGGGGGAATAAAGCTAGAAGCAACTAAATCATGCTTGAAGAGGTCGGCTATCCATTGCGCATCTTTCTTGTCGGTTTTCTTTCCTCGAATAGCTTTGACATATTTGGGATGAGCTAAGCAGACATTGGTCTGTTCTTCTAGGATATTGAAAACAGGAATCCAGTATTTACCAGTAGATTCCATACAGACATCGAAGCAGGAATAATATTCCAACCAATCACGTAGCTGAGTGAGTCCATTGGTAAAGGTGGAGAAGCGTTTACGATGGTACTCAGTAATTCCTTGATTATTGGCGATGGCAATAACTGCTACGACAAAAGTTTTATGCACATCAATTTCACAACAATTAGGATAAACGATTTTTAACATAGGAGGAAACTCCTTTCTCAAAAGTAGAGAAGCTCCTATCCCTTGACTGCTCTTCCTTTTCACAAACGAGTCGCTTATCCAAGTATAAGTTTACGTGCTCTTAGTCACAGTTAGATGTGCTTGATAGGAAGAACCACACCTATAATTATTCGAGGTAGTAGCTGAACTACTCACTTACTCTCCTCCCCGTGATTTGTAGTAGTGATAGGGCTTCTCACTGTTATTATAGACAAAAATAAAGAGCATAACACCTTTTCATTCAGTGTTGTGCCTTGAGTGAAACGAAAGGAATAAATTATAATTATGAAGAAAAAAGATAAAAAACTAAAAAAGAACAAAAAAATTGAGGAAAAAACCAGAGTAGCAGAACTAACAAATGATTGGGGATCTAGTCTTGTTAAAGAGTCTAATAAAAATTGGAACTCTTATAGTGATACACAGCAAGAAGATATACTAGAGGAATGTGAGAAGATTTTTTTAGAAATTGCTAATTTTCAAAAAGAAGGGGTTGAAAGCGAAGAAATCAAGGCTCTCCTAGTAAGATGGCATAAATTTATCCAATATTTTTATGAGCCTTCATTAGAGGTGTTAAGGGGTTAGGCTATCTGTATGCGGACGATGAAAGATTTAGAGTTAAATTTGAAGAAATTGATCCTAATTTACCAGATTTTTTAAAATCAGCTATTGATTATTATGTAGATGAATTAGAGGATATTTGGTTGCAGGAACAATATGAAACTCTTGAAAATAATAACGAATTATAAATTTTAAAATAGGTATTATCATTTACCTTTTGAAAAATGTTAAGGTGAATCTAAGAAGTAAGAATGAGAGGAATAAATTTGAGTAAGATTCAAAAAAAGGGAAGGTATGTATCTCCTGATAAAGTAGTATCCAATAATGGAACAGAGTCTCTTTTTGAGATAGTTGAACCAAAGAAAAGTTTAGATGATTTAATTTTGGAAGAGAGTGCTAGAGAGCAAATTGAGAGCTTGATAACCAAGATAAAGAATTATGATATTCTATATAATAAATTTGGATTAAAAGAAATTGATCCATCAGGTGGAAGAACGGCAATTAACTTATACGGTCCTCCAGGAACTGGAAAGAGTGTTACTGCTGAAGCGATTGCAAAGGAATTGGGAAAAAAAGTTATAAGAGCAAATTACGCTGAGATAGAATCGAAATTTGTTGGGGAAACGCCTAAAAATATCAAAGTTTTATTTTCAGAAGCAGCAAAAAATGATTCAATTTTAATTTTTGATGAAGCAGATTCATTGCTAAGTAAGCGACTATCATCAGTAAATCAAAGTACAGATCACGCGGTTAATGTGACCAAATCAGTATTGTTATTAGAATTAGATGCTTTCTCTGGGATTGTTATCTTTACAACAAATTTTGGAGAAAACTATGATCCTGCTTTTGTTAGAAGGATTATTGGCCATATAAAATTAGAATTACCTAATGAAGAATTGAGACGTTCATTATTAAAGCAATTGATTCCATCTGCGCTACCTGTACGACTCTCTGAAAGTGATA
The DNA here is from genome assembly GCF_040836615.1 of Streptococcus nasisuis. Taxonomy (NCBI): domain Bacteria; kingdom Bacillati; phylum Bacillota; class Bacilli; order Lactobacillales; family Streptococcaceae; genus Streptococcus; species Streptococcus nasisuis. Next base: position 406,777 of record NZ_CP162268.1, read on the forward strand.
TAGATCAAATTATTACTCAGACAGAAGGATTCTCAGGTGGTGACATGCTAAATATGGTATTATATGCTAGTTCTACAGCGGTTAATAGAGATGGGGAATACTGTGAAGTTTTGAATTCAGATTTCTTGGCTGCTATCAATATTTTACATCAGGCTAAAAAGGAAGTAGGTAATAAGTGATGGAAACGAAACTTAGTGGAATTTCACAGTCTTTACTTCTTCCTCTTTATGCAAGAGCTGAAGAAACTCAAAGAACAGATGCTTTATTTAAAGATTTTACAGCAATAAAAATATTAAAGGATTTAGAAATTGCTCCTTCGAAATATAATAAATCAAATTTCTCTACTTTGGGTTGCATTGCTCGGACTAAAATTTTAGATGATAAAGTTAAGGAATATATAGCAAAAAATCCAGAAGCTAGAATAATAAATTTAGGATGTGGATTAGATGATAGATATCGACGTGTTGATAATGGCAGGATACATTGGTATAATATAGATTTCCCAGAAGTGATTTCTTTAAGAGATAAATATATTCAAAATGATGAACGAGTTATAAATTTGGCTCAATCAGTTTTGGATTACATTTGGTTAGATAAAATTTCATATAATCATTCTGATAACATTTTGATTATAGCAGAAGGATTATTGATGTATCTTGAAGAGAAAGAAGTAAAAGAATTATTTATAAATATTGCATCTAAATTTAATAATTTGACCTTGTATCTAGAATTAATGAGTAGTTGGATGGTTCAGAACCAAAAATTTCATGACATAACAGATTCAGATAAAATTATTTTTAAATGGGGAGTTGATAAAACTAAAGATTTCGAAGATATTTGTCCTAATTATCAATTATCAGAAAGTATCAATCTAACGTATTTTATGAAAAAACGTTCAATATTCCTTAAATTATTTTCTAAAAAAATGGAAAAAATTAATAATCATATTGCTATCTTTAATAAAAAGTTTTAATGAGATTTGAGTTGCACCCCAATCGTTAGATACAAAATCTAACGACTGGGGTGCTATTTTTATGAAACTTAGCTATGAAGATAAGATTCAAATTTATGACTTGCGACAAAAGTAACCGCCCAATAACGAAGTATATTGAAAAAGGCTCCAAAGTCGACCTTGGAACCTTTTTCTATTTACGTGCTCTCTTAATTGTTTCGTCCCATGGCAAATAGGCTTCTAGAACCTCCTTTTTTGCGAGCGTCTCCTCATTAGGTAAGTGTTCTAGAAGATAGGTCATATATTTCTCTGAATCAAGGCCACATCGCTTAGCCGTTTCCAAAAAACTCAAAATGATAGCTGTCGACTTGGCTCCCTCAAAACTTTGGGAGAACAACCAATTTTTACGAGTCATAACCAAGGTCTTCATAGCCCTCTCAGCCATATTGTTAGATAGGACTAAGTTACCATCCGAGAGAACGGTTCGGAAGGTGATTTCGTATTCAAGTTGCAGTACCCAATTTGGAACCTGGCAATACGACCTGATTGCGATACCAATCAAAGAACTCATCCATCAAAGGGGCAAACTCTGTCTGGCGTTTATGCAGTCGCTCCTCGCTAGACAAATCTGCCCAGTCATTCTCTAAGGCAAATAGGCGGTCGTAATAGGCTAAGCCCTTATCGCCTAGAGAATTCTTGTCAGTCTTCTTAGGAGTCGTCTCAAAAAACTTTCGTCTGACGTGAGTCCAACAACCAACCAGCTGTGCCTTGTCTAATTGGCGATAAGCACTCCGCATGTCACAATGTACGTAGCCCCATAATCTCCAAGAAATTCCTCCATAACTAATACTCTTTAAAAATCAAAAGGATACGTCGTCAACTTGTCTCGGTGAACGCTAGTTCTACCTTCGGCTTCGTTTCCTAGTCTACTTTCGATTTTTATTGAGTATAAGCTACTCCGTCGTTTGTCATGATGATAAAGGGTGATCCCCTTTTTCTCATTTTCCCAGACAAGAAGGTCCATTAGAAGGTTAACTCGCTATCATTTTCTAGGACTTTCTAGGAGTTTTCATCCGCATGGATAATAGGCTGCTCCAACAATTTCTCGTGCACTAGGTTATAAATTGGTTTGAAATAATACTGACTAGAATTGATGTGCCAGTTGGCTATTTCCTTCCGGCTGATTGGCAGGCCAAGCTTATGCTGACGGTAATTCGGCACCTTAAGATTGAGCTTCTGATGAATTGTGTGGGCGTAATATCGATAGGCAGGCAGATATTATTTGGAATTCCTCGCAAAAGAATTATTACTATGGTTTTAAAGCTCACATGTTAGTCATCATGTCGGACCATATTGTGGAAGAGCTAAGTGATGCTTTGGCACGAAAGGGAAATTAGTTCTGGACTCACTTCCCTGTAAGAATATGGCAAGTGCGAGAAAACACAATAAGTGGGAACTATTGAAAGCTAGATGGATGACTGAAACACGATTTTCACTCCTCTGTACTGTGTTTGATATAGAACATTTTCTGGCTAGAAGTTTGGCTGGGATAGAATTATGGATGGAACGAATTATATTTACTCACAATTTGTGCTACTCTTTTCTAGTATCAGAGATGTAGCATATATTTTCGATAAAAAATCTTTTTACGTAACGCTTCGCCGTCTGAAAGTTATATTTGTTCATATGTTTGACATAAATGAAAAGATTTAGTTTTAGCGTAAAATTTGTGATTTTTATAGATATTGTTGAATTTTTAATTAAGAAGACGTAGTTAGTGGCCTTGTTTATGTTTATCGTTCTAAAGAATTCTAAGAACCTGTATTCACAATATTATAGAGCCCCTAAAAGACGACTAATGTGTGATAGTTTGACAAAAGCAACCTCTGACGATACGGATTTTTCAACATCCTTAGCTAATCTTCGAGAATGATTCAACCAAGAAAAAGTTCGCTCAATAACCCAACGTTTGGGAATGATTTGCCAGTTGCCCTTGATTTTTTCAGAAATATCTACTGCGCAGCCAAACTCTTCAATCATCATCTCCTCAAAACTTTTCCGATAACCAGCATCGGCTGAAAAAGCCTTGATGGTTGGGAATTGTACCATCACTTTGCGAGCCACTAAAATGCCTGATTTTGTATCGTGCAAATTAGCTGCATGAACCACCACATCAAGAAGATTGCCCATGGTATCAACAACTATGTGGCGCTTCCTCCCTTTGACTTTTTTACCGCCATCAATCCCACGTTCCTCTGCAGCATCTGCTGTTTTCACGCTTTGAGAATCAATGATAGCATAGGTTGGAGTGGCTGCTCTACCAGCATTTAGTTGCTTTTTTAACCAGTTCTATCAAAATGGTGTCCCACAGTCCGCTCTCCTTGGCACGACGAAAGAAACCCCAGACAGTTGGGTAAGGAGGGAAATCATGAGGGAGCATGCGCCATTAGCAGCCTGTTTTAGTGATATACAGGGTTACATTCATGAGTTCTCATTTAGACCATTTATAGGTGCGGTGTTTGGAGAAATAGGGTTCAAGTTGAGCCCATTCTTGATTGGTTAAATCAGTATCATATGCTTTTCGTGCCATATCTTTAGTTTAACATTTTTTTGTGAATACAGGTTCTAAATTAATTTATGCATATTTCGCATAAAATTCTGATTATTATTTTCACCGAATTACAATAATAGTAAGAGGATTGTTAATGTATATCAGATTGAAAAATTTAAGAGAGGACAAAGATTTGTCACAAAATCAGATTGCGGAATATCTTCATTGTTCACAGTCTGCTTATTCTAGAATAGAAAGTGGCAAGCAAGATATTCCTACCCCATTTTTGAAACAATTAGCAAAATTATATCAGGTAACTACTGATTATATTTTAGAAATGGATAGATTTAGTCATTAATAGATCTAGTTCATTGAAAACTGAATAGACCAAGGTGGGACTTTCTTATTTGTTGAGCAATTTAGTGAAATACGCGGTGATATGAGCGATAATTATTAGCTATAAAATAGAGTGGTTCTCTATCTGCCATGACCATAAATAAGGACAATGATACTTCTGACCGTTCAGGCTGCCATCGTAAAAGGACAGCGGGTGAAATGCCCATGAATGATTTAACCAATCATACCCACGGAGGAATGAATTTTGAGGTATTTATATGAAACAAGATATATTGGAATATCAAATGCAGAGGTCTCTTTTAGAACTTCTATTTCATAAAAATTTAGTTACCCAAGTGGAGTATCAAAATATTAAAGCTAAACTAGATAGGAAATACAAAAATACTAATTAGGGAACACAAAATAGCGGACATAAGTAGTTGAACGCGGTAAAATATTTTCAATGAGTTTCCTATTTTGTAGAAAGGATTTGGAGATATGGTAAAACAAATCGAAGTAATCAGAGCTCAGGAAAATGTTCGGCGTAATCATGGGAAAATAGAAATTTCTCAAAAGAGAGTCGCAGCTTATTGTAGGGTTAGCACTGATAGTGAAGATCAGAAAAATAGTTATGAATCACAAGTGAAACATTACAAAGAGTATATATCGCAACGTTCAGATTGGCAACTTGTTGATATTTATGCTGATGAAGGTATTACAGGCACTCAAGTTGGCAAACGTCAAGACTTTCAAAGATTGATAACCGATTGCTTAAATGGTGAAATTGATTATATTGTTACCAAGGCTATTGCAAGGTTTGCTAGAAATACACTTGACACTCTTAAGTATGTTCGTATGCTAAAAGATAAACAGATTGGAGTTTACTTTGAGGAAGAGAACATTGATACTTTAACTATGGATGGGGAGCTATTGTTGACTATCCTAAGTTCCGTAGCTCAGCAAGAAGTAGAAAATATATCAGCACATGTTAAAAAGGGGCTAAAAATGAAGATGCAACGAGGAGAACTTGTTGGTGGTCCCCGTTGCTTAGGGTATGATTTTGACTGGGAAACTCGTCAAATTACAGTTAATCAGGAAGAAGCAAAGATTGTTCGCTATATATTCGATAGGTACTTAGAGGGAATCGGGGGCGTGTCATTGCCCGTGAATTGGAGGAGATGGGAGTGACTTCCCCACGGGGAAATAAATCTTGGGCAGAGACGACTATCCTGGGAGTAATAAAGAATGAGAAGTACAAAGGAGATGTTTTACAAGGAAAAACCTTTACCGTAGATCCAATTAGCAAACGACGTTTAGATAATTATGGCGAAGAGGACCAATATTACATAAAAGGGAATCATGAACCGATTGTGACAGAAGAAGAGTTCAATCAAGCACAAGAAATCAGATTACGCCGGTCAGGGAGACGTGGTAGAATTGGTTCAACTTCTGGAAAACGACAACGTATTTCTAGAATGTATGCGTTCAGTAGCATGCTAGAATGCGGATTTTGTCAGTCTGTGTTATCAAGACGTTCTTGGCATAGTGGAACGATTTACCATAAGGTTATTTGGCATTGTCAAGTTGCAATAAAAAAAGGTAAACGTCATTGTCAGCATAGTAAGGGGATTAGTGAGTCCGCTATTGAGAAAGCTTTTTTAGAAAGTTTCAGATTGCTTTATCAAAACAACGATAAAATTATTGATCTATTTTTACAAACAGTTGAAGAGGAAATTAGTGATAATTCACTAGAATTAGAGCTACAAAGTATTGAGAAACAGCTAATAAAACTGAAACAGCAAGAAAGAGATATCATCCAAATGAAACTTGATGGCAGGATCAGTGATGACTTGTATGATGAAAAATTCCATGCTATTATAAAGGATAAAGAAAAACTATCAGCTTCAAAAGTAAATCTTGAGGTTAGGCTACATACAGATTCAGGTGTTAAAGAACGTTTAGAATCATTTAGAAAATTGTTGAAATCTAAGCAACTAATTAGCGAGTTTGATCGTGCAATCTTTGAAAGTTTAGTAGAGAAAGTGATTATTGGAGGTATATCTGATGATGGAGTTGTTGATCCAGCAAAGATTACTTTTATTTATAAATCTGGAGATGAGACTTCTTTGAATTCTAAAAATTTCAAAGATAAGCGTAAAAATGAGTCGAAAAAATCGGGAAATGCTTCGTCAGAATTGTGTAGTAATGATACAAACATTGATGAAAAATTGTCTCCTCAGTCCACGGACACCAAGGGGAGTTTGGGTTGATTATTCCTGATAAATTGAAAGGACAAGAAGAAACGCTGGTTCAACTTTATGTAGACTACTTGAATTCATTTGGTCGTGAGAATCTTGATATAGAGAGTTCACAATTATTTGAATTTAAACCTTATATAAGCTATGTAGAAAGTAATCAGAGTAGATTTCTCTACAATACAGTACCCTATATATTAGAACAACATCTGATAGACCCGATTATTGTAGTCATAACACCAGAATCAACAGGGGATACTCCGGCATCGCAAATACTCTGGGGAACTTCCCTCCAATCCCTTTTCTTGTTAGATTATCAGCAGAGTGTCCAGCTACTGAAAGAGCAGGGTGTTTATCAGTGGGTTTCCTATTTGCTAAATAGTAAGTCTACATACTATGAAAACTTGAATACTATTCGGAATCAGTTTCTCTTTCTTTTGTTGGGAGCCTTGATTGGTATTGCTACCTCCATACTGTTATTTAATACAATGAATTTGGTATATTTTGAACAATTTCGTAGGGAAATTTTTATTCGTCGTCTAGCAGGTATGACGTTCATAGAACTTCATTTTATCTATCTAATTACTCAGCTTTTAGTGCTTGGAGTCGGAATGCTCGGTTTGCTTTTCGTAACAAGTGAGCTGGGATTGAGTGTTGGAACTGGATCTATTTTCCTAACCAATTTATTCTTGATTTTGTTTCTACAAGAAAGAAAAGAAAGTATGGTAGCCTATACAGTCTTGCAAGGAGGATAATATGATTGAAATTAGAAATTTACAGAAGCAATTTTCCAATCGAGTGATATTGGAAAAAATCAATTTGACTTTTGAGGAGGGAAAAATTTACGCTCTTATTGGCAAAAGCGGGAGTGGGAAGTCAACACTACTGAATATCATTGCCAAGCTAATCCCTTTTGATGATGGATCAGTTGAATATGATGGTAAAGACATCAAAAAGATTAATGAGCATATATTTTATCGTGATTACTTAGGCTATTTATTTCAACATTTTGGTTTAATTGAAAATGAATCAATTGGTCAGAATTTGGAATTAGGATTTATTGGTCAAAAACTTTCCAAAAAGGATAAGCTAGCTCGCAAATTGGAAGTTTTAGAGAAGGTAAATCTCTCCCATCTAACCATAAATCAGAAAATATATGAACTTTCGGGTGGTGAAGCACAACGGGTTGCCTTGGCAAAAATCTTTTTAAAAAATCCTCCTTTAATCTTAGCAGACGAACCGACGGCTTCCTTAGATCCTGTCAATTCTCAAGAAGTTATAGAACTCTTGACCTCGCTCAAAACAGAGAATAAAATCATTATTATCGCTACACATAATCCTGCTGTTTGGGAAAAAGCAGATGTAGTAGTTCGTATGGAAGACCTGTAGAGAAAATGTAGTTTTAATAAGAATAGAAAATGCAATATCCAGATAGAGAAGATTGTTACAGTCTTCACTTTTGCTACAGCAATCCTTTTTTTTCCTTGCTTACTCAAATAAAAAGTGTTATCATTGTATCAATAGCTTACAAGGGTGTAGACTTGAATTGGAATCAGTCAGTTATGACAAGGAGGAAAAGACACCACCATGAGTCCATTCCATGACTCTATTGTTCTGGAAAACCTGCAATAGGTTATAACAATTATTAACAATTTGGGATTGAAACATCCCCATAAACTTATTTTACGGGGTGTAACATAATGAAACAGATTGATAAAAACACCTTATTTTTAAGTGCAGTTATTGTTCTTTCGTGTAGTGTCCTATTATTTCATATGGACCCGATTCGGATTGTAGATAGAGAGATTTGGCTCTAGATAAATTCATTTATTCATGTGCTATTTTTAAAACCTGTTGCTAGTCTAGGCTTTCTTGTGGGGCTTTACCTGCTATACAAGGCTCTCAAGAAGTAGTCGAGCTAACTAAGCTGATGAAAGTCTGCTGTACCGCTCTGCCATTTCCCTAAGAAAGGAGTTTCTATGCTAAAAGTTCGTGATATCTGTAAATGCTATGGTAGCCACCAGGTCTTGTCCTATGTGTCCTTTGAACTGCAAGCGGGGGACTTGGTGGCCCTAGTAGGTCCCAATGGTGTGGGGAAATCCACCCTCCTGAATATCATCAGCAATACAGAAACAGCTGACCGTGGGTCAGTAACCATCAATGGTAGACCCAATAGTGACCGAGCGATTTTTCAAGATATGTCTGTCATGTTGGACGCCCAAGCCCTTTATCCGCAGTTGACGGGTTACGACCATCTGACCTATGTGGCTGCGACCCATAAGATGGGGAAGAAGGAAGTGGATGTCCTGGTGGAAGAGTTGGGGATGGGCTACTATGTCAAAAAACGGGTGGCTGGCTATTCCATGGGCATGAAGCAGAAACTTCTCTTTGCCATGGCTGTCCTTCCCAAGCCTAAGCTCTTGTTGCTGGATGAACCCCATATCGGCTTGGATCCGACCAATATCATCCAGCAGCGGGAATTTCTTCTGAACTTACAGGCAGAAGGGGTGGCAATCTTGCTTTCTTCCCACCATCTGTCGGAGATTGAGAAGCTGACCAATCAGGTTTATTTCCTCAAGGCCAGCAAGTTGATTGCCACAGAAGTGGAGTTGACTGCTGATTATGATTACCATCTTGCTGTGGAAGACTCCAAGCAGGTTCAGGAATTTTTACGGGATTATCCTCAACTCTTGTGGAAAAAGGCAGAGCAGGGTCTGGTGGAAATCTTCTTGCCTGAGCGAGATTTACTGGATTGTTTGGATTGTATTCCAATCCAGCAGTTGGTAGGTCTTACAAAAGCCAGCGACTATATGGAGTCCCTCTATCGTGATCTCTACGTGGAGGAAGGTGGTGAGGAGACATGAGGCTGAACTTTGAAATCAAGAAAATCCTCAGGTCGCCTCTTTACTGCCTGCTCGTGCTGGGTTTTCTGGGTCTGGCTTACCTTCCTATTTCTCAGCGCCAAGTCCACCAAGCGACCTATGTGGAAACCTATAAAAAAGAACTGAGTGAATTGGCCAGTGTCTTGGCAGATATAAAAATTGAGGAGGATTCAGAAGTAGCACCGCGGATGCTGGGCTTGAAATCCGATATAGAAAGTGTCGGTCAGGCCTTAGATGAGGAAAAGTTTGAAGCTATCCCCAACTATCGAAAGCTCATGTATCAGGATTTGGACTATTTTATCAGTCGCAATCGACAGCTTTTTCAAACGCGGCAATCCTTGACGCTTAGTGAAGTCAAGCGTTTAGCCAGATGGAATGATTGGTTGCTTGCCTACCAATTGCCTGATGGTCCTGAAAATCAAGCTTGGTCAACAGGGCGTATTGTTCAAGCCTACTTAGAAAGTTTGTTTGGTTTTCTTCCTGTATTTTTGGTGCTTGGTTTTTTGCTTGCCAATCAGCTGGCAGAAAAGACACTGGCGCATCAAGTTTGGCAGTTGCGGCAATGGGATAGTCTGAGTTTGCAGGGGATGAGGCGTTTGGTTGCTTCCTTGCTTTCGCTTTTGCTGGCTGTGGGGATAGGTTTGCTCTTTATCCTGGTCTATGATGGGCTGACAGGTCAGTTGGCTGTATCTAGTGTTCAAGCTCCTGTTGAGATTTTGGGTCAGAGTCAGTTGGTCGGCTCTTGGCTTTACGGGCTTATCTTGATTGGTTTTTGGCTAATCTTACTCCTAGCTATTCGCCTACTTTTTGGATTTTTGGACCACTTGTTAGCCAGTCGGCTAACTTTTGTGGTGATGGGGTTACTATTGGCTCTGGGGCTTTCCTATCAGGCAGGTGCAGTAGCTGGTTGGTCAGGTCAAGTATTTCCCTTGCTGGCCTTTCCTAGTTTTTTAGACACAGCTGGATTTTCACAGGTCTTTGTAGAGGTGGATGTCTTGCTCCTGCTGACCATTGGGCTTTTCTTTGCTTATTATCTGCTGACAGAAAAGAAAAGGCTGGTCCTGACCGTGGGGCATCAGAAGGAGTTAGACACAGGGCGTTTGGACAAGGTTTGGTCTTTTGATGTTCTCATCCTTAGTCGGCTCAATTCTTGGAAAGGGCTCGTCTTGGGCAACTTGCTATTAGCTCTGCTATTTTCCCTACTGACGGGACTAGAAAAGCAAGAGGTTGCCCAGGAGGAGAGGGTTTCGATGGAGTTAGTTGCCCAGTCCTATGAGCAGGCTGGGGCATATGTGGAGGTTTTGCAGTCGGAAATCAACCGTCTGAGGCAGTTGGTCAAAGAGGACGTGAGCTATCAGGAGGAGTTGGAGCTGAGGCTTGGTCTCTTGCAAGAATATCGTGTCTATAAAGACCTATATGTCAAGCAGTGGCAGGTTTATCAGGACAATCCTAATGCTTTGCCAGCCAGTCACCTGGCTTTTCTGAGGGCAGATCAGGTCTATTTATGGGCTAGAGAGGAGAAGGCTTTTGCCAATGGTGATATTGGGGCTAGCCAGACGGTGGACAATCTTCGCCGTTACCAGACCCGCAATCAGGTCAGTCAGTATTACTGGCAGCAGCTGATGGAGGCTGGGGTACCTGCAACTAAGCGGGGCAAGGATGTCATTTTGACTAGCTTGGAAAATCGTTTTGACACAAATGATGCCTTGGTTCCAGTAGACGATCCCACTTGGGACCGTTCCAGAGATTTGTCAGGTATCGGCAGCCTGCGCTCTCTTTTTGATGGTCCGGCCTATTTGGTGGTGCTATTACTGGCGGTTTGGATTGGCAGTCGGGGCAAGGCGGTGGAAGTCTCTGGAAAAAACTGGCGTCTCTATCAGACCCAGCCTGTGGATTTGCGCAAGGTTCTGCTTACCAAGTGGTTGCTGGGACTGGGGCAGGCACTAGGATTTACAGTGTTCTTTCTCGTTAGCCTTTTCCTAGTCAATAGTCTGGTCGGAGGAATCGGTTATCTGGAAGATGGCCTTATCTTGCTTTCGCATTCGGAGAGGGGTATTTTTCTTGAACTCCTGATGGGACAAGACCTCTGGGCTTGGTTCCTGCCCAATGCTCCTTATCTCTTGTGGATGGTGCTTGGCTTGCTTGTCTTGGAAATTGTTCTAGTCAGTCTCAATCATCTTTTACAAGTTCGGTTTTCAAACCGTTTAGTGGTTTTCATCCTACTAGCTGGTTTGCTGGTTCTGCTGGACTACCTCCTCTTTCAAGATTTAGTCTTGGATGGGCAGGAGATCTTTAGGCAGTTAGCTCTGCTATTTTCATGAAAAAAGAAAAACTGGCTGAAAATTTTCAGTCAGTTTCCTACGTTTATTCAATCACCAGCATGCCTTCTTTAACGGCAAATGGGTGTTCCGGGTCAATGCGGTCGTAGAACATGACACCGTTGAGGTGGTCGATTTCGTGTTGGACCACGATGGCATTATATCCCTTGAGTTTGATGCGGTGCTTTTCTCCATTTTTGTCCATGTAATCAACAGTCACGCGCGCGTGGCGGACTACGTAGCCTTGGACTTCGCGGTCAACAGATAGGCAACCTTCGCCCCCTTCTATAGCTGCTTCTTGGACAGAATGAGCCACGATTTTAGGATTGTACAATACTTCTTGTAGAGAGTAGGCTTGGGCAGGTGGATTTCCTTCTTCGTCCTCTGGGTTTGGTACTAAAACAGCGATGATGCGTTTAGAAACATCCAATTGGGGAGCTGCAAGACCAACTCCGCCACGGAGTTTCATTTTTTCAGCCATGACAGGGTCCTGAGAATGTTTGAGGAATTGCATCATTTTCTCACCTAAAATCACTTCTTGATCAGAAAGTGGAAATTGGACTTCCTCTGCAACTTGGCGTAGGGTTGGATGCCCTTCACGGATGATGTCATCCATGTCAATCAAATGGGCAGGTTTTGTAAGATTTTCAATTACAGACATTCTTCTCTCCTTTGAATTGCTTTCATTTAGTATAGCACGAAATGGAGGAGAAGAAAAGGAAAATCAGTTGCCGACCAGGCCTAGGAGGATGGCAAAGAGTAGAAAGAAATTGATCCAAAAGGCAAAGATGATAGCTATGACCAGGAGAAAGAGGCTGATTTTTTTGAGTGCGATTGCTAGAATGACCAAAGACGCGCCCAATACTAGGAAGACTCTCTGGAAGATAAACTAGTAATAAGATCAGAAGAAAGTTGCTCATTCAGGAATTGTTCCTCCTCTTCTTGTGTCATGTAGGCGCGACGACGTCCGCCACGATTGTCATAATACCATAAAGCCGCTATTTTTGATTTTTTTGTTAAGTATTATTATATCATTTTGTTTTATTGGATTTAAAAAGTATAATGGACCAGTTGTTCCAGCGGATTTGGTAGGAAATAGGGAGACGAACATTACTTCTGTGAAAAAATCTGTTATACTGAATAGAGATGATTGGTGAAAAGGAGAAATTGTGAAAGTTTTTTTAGAAAAAGTGAGTTTGTTGGCTCTGTCGACTATGTTGGTATCTACATTTGCGGTATCGCCAGCCATTCCGCAGATGATTGAGCATTTTGCAGGGCAGGGAATTTCGGCTGGTCAAGTTGAAAATCTGATTACCGTAACTTCCTTTGCTATTATGGCTAGCCTTCTAATGAATAGCTTGGTAGTGCGATTTTTATCAGAGAGAGCTGTCTTTATTGTCGGCTTGCTCTTGGTCGCGCTGGGGGGGTCCCTGCCAGCTTTTGTGGCAGCCTATCCCTTGATTTTTCTGGCTCGGATTTTGCTGGGATTTGGACTGGGTCTAATCAATGCGCGTGCTATCAATATCATTGGTCTCTTTTTTACTGGCAATGAACGCACCCAGATGATGGGATTTCGTGGTTCCGCAGAAGTCTTGGGCTCAGCAGGTTTAACCCTCTTGGTGGGTTGGCTGATTCAATTTGGCTGGCAACCTGCTTTTCTGGTCTATCTCTTTGCCTTGGTTATTTTAGTCCTCTTTCTATTCTTTGTTCCACAGGATCAATTGGTAATCCATGGCCAGAGGGAGTCAGGAGTAGCTGATAAAGTCAAACTGGATAAATCCATGTGGAAAATGGGGATTTACTTGGCTTTTCTGGCCTTCTTTGTCATCAATGTCAATACATTTTTGACCATTCGTATTCCCCAGATTGTCATTGATAAGGGCATCGGGACGGCCCAGCAGGCTAGTCTTATTCTCAGTCTGATGCAGATTATGGGGATTGTTGCGGGGACTCTCTTTAGTCTCCTTGTCAACAGGCTTAAAGACTGGTTGCTTGCGACATCCTATGTTATTTTCGGCCTGGCAGTTATCGGTATTACCTTTGCCAACAATCTCTGGATTTTGGGGCTGGGCGGCATGGTCTCAGGATTTTTCTACAGTATTATCCTGACCATTGTCTTTAGCAGTGTGACCGACCGCGTGCCCAAGGCCTTGCTCAATGCCGTGATGACTATTGTCTTGATTGGCTGCAATATTGGCGGGGCAACGTCAGCTATTTTGCCAAATCTTTTGGAGAAACTAAATCCAACGCCAACAGGTGCTTTTGGTATTTATGCGCTGGGCTGTATCCTCATTAGTGCTGGTCTGATTGCCCAACAAATTCGTAAATAGAAATAGGAAATACCATGCGATTAGATAAATTTTTGGTGGACTGCGGTGTCGGCAGTCGGACCGAGGTCAAAAAAATCTTGAAAAGCAAGCAAGTCACGGTCAACGGACAAGTGGAGACGTCGCCCAAGGCTCAGATCGATGAGCAGGCTGACCAGATAGCAGTTGCAGGTCAAGGATTGACGCATGAAAAATATGTCTACTATCTACTCAACAAGCCCAAGGGCGTCATTTCGGCGACAGAGGACGACAGGCATCGGACGGTTTTGGATTTGCTGGATGACACGAATCGTCACAAGGGAGTTTTTCCAGTTGGGCGACTAGACATTGACACCCACGGACTCCTGCTCTTGACCAATAATGGTCCCTTGGCTCATGTCATGCTGTCGCCCAAGAAACATGTGGATAAGATCTATCAAGCTCAGGTTGACGGAATCATGGATGAGGCAGATAGGCTTGCTTTTGAAAATGGGATTGAGCTGAAAGATTTTGCCTGTCAACCAGCCAAGCTGGAGATTCTTGCCCTAGATGAGGAAAAAAATCAATCTACCGTCCGCATCACGATTCGAGAGGGCAAATTTCACCAGGTCAAACGTATGGTGCAGGCGCGTGGTAAGACGGTTACGGATTTACAACGCTTGTCCATGGGGCCCTTGCGCTTGGATTCGCAATTGGCTCTGGGAGCTTACAGAAGGTTGACAGTGGAGGAGTTGACCAGTTTGGAAGGATTCGGAGTGGAGCTGTAAACTCTGTGGCTTCTATGCCTACTTTGAAGTAAATGAAAAAAATCTGCTCACTGGCAGATTTTTCTTTATCCCAAAATAATGGGATGGAGATAGGTCAAGAGGGTAAAACTGATGAGGGCATAGAAGATGCCGTAGCGGATGGCTTGGATAGGTTTGTGGAAACGGATGAGAGCCAAAGCGCACCAAACAATCAGAACGGTAATGAACCAACCTGATAGGAGTCGCAGGGGTGTTGGTCCGTAGAGGTAGATATAGATGCCAAACAATTTCCAAGCAGCTAATAGGGCAAAGAGACTGGCGCTGATAAAGACCAAGGTCAGGAGCAAGCGGGTACTTTTTCGCTCCCAGAGTGGTTTGTCCGCAAAGATATAGGCCCCTGCTAAGACTGCAAAGTTGACCAAGCAGACCCGGACCAATTGCCAAAAACCTGTAACAGCAACTGTCGAGGCAGTCTGAGGAGAAATGCCATTGAGTGCCAGCAAATCCCCAATTTCGGTCAAACTGGTGACGAAAAAGAGCAGGTAGATGGTCAATAAACTGCCCAGTAGGAGATAGGCAGACAGGGCAGGAAAGATACGTAGCGGTTTCAGTTGGTCCTGAAATTGCGAATAGGTCAGTGATTTTTTCGGATAATAGAGCAAGGTGCCAGCTACCAAGCCGAATAACCAAGCACCGACAGGTAGAGAGAAGATAAAGCGTCCGAAAAGGAGATTGAAATCCCAGCCAGAAAGCAAACCTTGAATGAAATTGTCAACCCATTTCCCAAGATCGCCAGTTGCTAGAGAGAAGGTTGGTGATACCTGCGACAGTTGCTGCCAAACAAAGTAAACAAGGAAAAAGGTGAGAATGGAGCTGACAGTTAAGAGAAGGATAAAGCGGAAGCGGGCAAGTGATTGTCCGGTCTGTTCTGGTTTATCTTCTTTAAAAGTCGCAAAATGCAGGCGAAGTAAGAAGTGTTTGAAGGGCAAGAGGATAAAACCTTGTAGCACATCATACCAGAAGAGAACACCAATTCGTCCTTGTGCCAACCAACCATTTCGTGCGAGAACATAACAGACGAAACTGGTGTGGAGAGCCAGCAGTTGTAAAATCTCAATCGATTCGCGAAAGTCCCAAATCGATAGGGCTAAGGCTTGCAGCAGGCAGGAGCTGGCAAAGATGATACTTTCTAAGTTAGGCTTGCTCAATCTTTTTTCCGTGGATAAAAATTGTCCGAGCTCCACCAGCGCTATTATTCCCAAGCTAAAGAGAAGGAGAAGTTGAGGCTGGTAATCGAAAAAAATATAGACATAGAGATAGGCCAGTAGGTAGCTGAGCCAGCGTCCAGTGTTAAAGACCTGTCTTTCAGCCGGAGTCAGCTGGGCAATCCGGTTCTTTTTCGGGGAAAGAGCGGGATTGATTGGGGAGATGGTCTGGTCAGAAATGCTTTTAACCTTCATGTTCATCCTCCTCATCGGGGACATATTCTAAAATATCCCCCGGTTGGCAGCCCAATTCACGGCAGAGGGCATTTAAGGTCGAAAAACGGATGGCCTTGGCCTTGTTATTTTTCAAAATCGACAGGTTGGCAGGCGTTAGCTCAATCAATTCTGCCAGACGACCGGCGCTAATCCGCTTTTGAGCCATAATAATATCTAAATTGATCTGTATCATAATCCCTCCTTAAATCGTATAGTCGACTTCATCTTGCAGTTCGACGGCTTTACCAAAGGCATTGCGAACAACGCGAATGACCAAGGTCAAGGCGAGACCAGCAACTGTAATTAAGAGCATGGGCACGTAGCAAGTGACCCCCAGACCGAATGAAATCAGGGTAGCAAGCGCTATTTCCCAGCCCAAGACTTGTAAACTGCGGACATTTTCTGCGATGAATACTTGATTTTTCCCGATGCGCGCCACTAATTGGTAGAGATGGAAGAGAAAAATCAGCGCCAAAAAGCCCAAAAGATAACCGAAAATCAGCAGGGTCAGGTAGCGCGTGTCTCCTTGGAGCAAAGGAGAAGGGTAGATGATAACCAAATCAACTACCCATGTACCCGTGCACATGAGCAGGATGGAGGCCAAGAAAAGAAGGGTTAAACAAGTTTTGGTCAGACGGATACTCCAGTCTTCATAGGTCGGATGTGGTTGTGACATAAAAACTCCTTTGTGATTTTTCTCTAGCATACCACAGAATTTATCGAATTTCAATAAAAAAATAATGAAAAATGATATATTTTTATTAAAAAGAATAAAAAATAAACAGAGTAAGTCGTCTAGGAAGCTCTGCCATTTGCCAAAACAAAAGAAAAAAATCGGTCAGAACAACCGATTTCTAGTTTAAATATCTGCTGGTGCAAAGACGACCTGTCCATTTTCAAAACGGTCAATTCTAGCCAGAGATGTGACAGGAACGCCGGCATCAATGAGTAGTTGACGCCCGTCTTGGAAGGATTTTTCGATGACAATGCCGACACCGACCACGGTAGCGCCCGCTTGCTGGATAATGTCAATCAAGCCCTTGGCTGCCTGTCCGTTGGCCAAGAAATCATCGACAATCAGAACCTTGTCCTCTGGACTGAGGAATTTGCTGGCGATGGAGACGGTCGAAGTGACTTGTTTGGTGAAGGAATAGACCTCTGCCGTCAAAATGCCTTCTGTCATAGTGATATTTTTGTGTTTTTTAGCGAAAATCATAGGAACATCCAGACTTTCTGCGACGTAGACCGCCGGTGCAATACCAGATGCTTCGATGGTCACGACCTTGGTAATCCCTTTTGTGCGGTAGGCATCCGCTAGAACCTGCCCCATTTCTTTCATTAGTTTGTAATCAACCTGATGGGTCAAGAAAGAATCAACCTTCAAAATCGTCTCGCCCAACACATTTCCGTCTTTGAGAATACGTTCTTCCAATGCTTGCATACTATATTTAACCTCGTAAAATCTTTTTTGGTATTATAACACGTTTTTCGAAATAGAAAAAGAAAAATAGGAACATTGTGAATAAATAATAGTTTATAAAGAGAGCTTTAGCTTAAAATCCGAATGATTATATATGGTTTTTTAAAAATATATTGTAAAAACGGATAGTTTTTGATAGAATAAACCATCTATTTTATGAAAAAGAGGTTATTATGTCCAAAGAACAAACACATGAAGTCCAATCAGACATGCTCTACGGGATTGAAGAAAAGCCACCTGTTGGGGTTGCGATTTTGTTGGCCCTGCAACATATTTTAGCTGCTTTTGCAGGTATTATTGCGGTTCCTTTGGTGGTGGCGACGGCCTTGGGCTTATCGGTTGAAGATACGTCCATTATGGTTTCGGCGTCCATTTTCGTAGCCGGTCTTGCGACCCTCTTGCAGTCCAAGGGGCTCGGTCCGATTGGTTCGCGCGTGTCTGGTATGATGGGAACGGATTTTACCTTTGCCAATCCAGCCATCACTGTCGGTAGCCAGTTTGGTATTGCAGGAATTGTTGGTGCGACCATTGTCGGATCGTTGGTGGAAATTGTCCTTAGTCGCTTTATTAAGCCGCTCATGCGTTTCTTCCCGCCACTGATTACAGGAACAGTTGTCGCTCTTATTGGGATTACCCTCTTGCCGGTCAGCATGGATTGGGCAGCGGGTGGTGTCGGTGCGGCGGACTATGCTTCTGTTGAAAATGTCAGCATTGCAGTCGTGGTTATGATTTTCACTCTTACCCTCAATCACTATGGTAAGGGCATGTTGTCAACAGCCTCTGTCTTTTTTGGAATGGTTTTTGGGTATATTCTCTGCATTTTCCTTGGAAAAGTTGATATGACTGCGGTTAAAGATGCAGCTTGGTTTGCCCTTCCGAAAATTTTCCACTACGGTGTGACTTTTGATGTGTCGTCCATTCTAGCATTTGTTCCTGCCTATGTTGTATCTTTGATTGGTACGGTGGGGATTATGATGGCTATCGGTGAAGCATCTAATGAAAAAATTTCATCCGAGCGTGCTGCCAATGGTGTTTTGGCGGATGGTGTTGGTTCCATGATTGCGGGTGTTTTTGGAGCAGGTCCCAACACAGCCTTCTCGCAAAACGTTGGATTGATTACCCTGACCAAGGTTGCCAGCCGCTATGTCATGATTTTAGCGGGCTTGATTTTGGCTATCTTGGGTGTCTTTCCTAAGTTATCTGCCTTGATTTCGATCATGCCCCAACCTGTCTTGGGTGGTGTCGGTGTCATCATGTTCGGTCTCGTGGCGGCTCAGGGAATTAAGACCCTTGCCACTATCAAAATCGGTGACCGTGAACTCTTGATTATCTCCATTGCCTTTGCCTTGGGAATTGGTGTAACTGTGCGTCCAGAATTGCTCAGTCACCTCCCGTCTGCCTTGCAGATGATTTTCTCATCTGGTATTTCCACAGGAACCTTGGCAGCTCTACTATTGAACATTGTCCTAAAAGAGAAATAAGGGTCTGGACTATCCTCGTGATAGTCTTTTCTTATAGCTTTTGATAGCTAAATCCTATTGGTCGGGACAGTCGTGGTTTGATATACTAGAGAAAAGATTTGTGATGTCTGAAAATCACAGGCCCAAGGAAGTATTTAGAAACATGCAGTTTTCGTGCCAAGGAGGATTATATGACACATTTCAGAGCCAGTATTGAGAATGCAGGGCAGCTGGACCAGTTTTATCAGGTGCAGGATGCTTCTGTGGCAGGATTTTCGATTGGAATTATTACCATTGACTTTAACTATGTCAAGCTGCCGGGCAATGTGGCCAACGCGACTACTTTTTCTTTTCCTGTTGTCTATGAGGATATTGTTTTGGAAATTGAGGATCTGTTCAATGGTGAGGAGAAACTGTTGGGAATGGTCATTGAGGCAGCTAAGAAGTTAGAGAAAAAGGGTGTGCGAGCCATTGTAGGCGCCTGTGGTTACTTTAACCATTTTCAGGAGCAGGTGCGAGATGCTGTAGCGGTTCCTGTCTATTTGTCTAGTGTGCTTCAAATTCCTTTGATTAAAATGGGGCTGAAGCCAGACCAAAAGATTGCCGTTCTGGTGGCAGACGGTGCAGGTGCCAATGCAGACTTTTTCGCCAAAGCCAACGCTTCCATTGACGACTGTATCATCAAGGAAATCGGCAGTTTGGAGAGTTTTGCTCCTATTCGCTACAATAAGCCCTATCTGGACAATGGTCGCTTGAAGGCTGATCTGATCACAGTCGTTCAGGACTTGCGAACTAACCACCCAGAAATTGGTGCCATTTTGCTGGAATGTAGTGACCTTCCTCCTTACGCAGCTGCTATTCATAGAGAAACAGGACTTCCAGTTTTTGATTTTACTACCCTGATTAACTGGGTGCATTCGGCCGTGGTCCGCAGGGAATTTTACGGGTATATATAAGAGGAAGTAGATAGTCAAAAAACTTGACTATCTTTCTTTTTCTGGTAAAATAGTAAAAAAGATTGACTAATTACAAAACAGGAGAAGTCTAGGAAAGCAGTTGTGGTTTCAAAAGCTGGTGGTCCAGAAGTTTTGGAAGTAAAAGAAGTGGCTAAACCTCAGGTTAAAACAGGCTGGTCTTTGGTGAACATCAAGGGCTTTGGCATCAACCATTCGGAGATTTTTACCAGACAGGGCCTGTCACCAAGTGTAGTATTTCCACGGATTTTGGGGATTGAATTGGTCGGCGTGATTGAGGAAACGACGGAGCCAGACAGGTTGCCAGTCGGGCAAAAGGTTATATCTATCATGGGCGAGCTGGGTCGAGCCTTTGACGGTGGCTATGCAGAGTACGCCCTGGTGCCTAATCAAATCCTCTACCCTGTTCAGACTGATTTGGGCTGGGCGGAGCTAGCTAGCGTCCCTGAAACCTACTACACTGCCTACGGCTCCATGAAAAATCTCAAGCTGGAAGCGACAGATCGAATCTTGGTGCGTGCGGGGGCTAGCGGGGTTGGACAGGCCTTTGTCAAATTGGTGCGGAGCCAGTTTCCAGACCTGCCAATCTACGCTTCTGTCCGTAAGTTAGAAAAGACAGATAAGCTGCTTGACTCTGGT
The DNA here is from genome assembly GCF_040836615.1 of Streptococcus nasisuis. NCBI lineage: Bacteria > Bacillati > Bacillota > Bacilli > Lactobacillales > Streptococcaceae > Streptococcus > Streptococcus nasisuis. The sequence continues at coordinate 427,157 of NZ_CP162268.1, forward strand.
TTTAGCCAAGTCATCCTTGAAAAAGAGGGGCGTTTGCAGACGGGCCTGACCTTTACCAAAATTTTTGAATTGGTCGGGCCTGCTACCCTGTCGGATTCACTAGCTCATCTGGAGGAGGGTGGTATCATCTGCTCGACTGGTCAGCTGGGTGGCAAGTGGTATCTGGAGAACTTTGATCCCATTGAGCAGTTGCGGCAGAATGTCTATTTGACTACTTTTTATTCGGGGAATGTCAATCAGGACAAGTTGCAGGAGATGTTTGACTACCTAGCTCATTATCAGGTGCCAGTTGGGCCGGAGAAGATTTTTAGTTTGGATACCATACAGGAGGCTCACCGCTATTTAGAGGGGGCGGAGGCTTTTGGCAAGGTGATTGTGCTGAATAGGGAGGAAGATAATGACAGAATTGAGACAGCGGAGTAAGGACTTGGCCCGTATTTTTGACCAGCAGGTCGGGCTTTACGAGGGTTATGCACGGCGGCAGAGCCTCAACGGCAAGTGCCTATCGATCCTTATGTGGCTTTATTATAATCCCGGAGGTATGACACAGAATTGGGTCAGTAAGAAGACTTACTCTAGCAAGCAGGTGGTCAATGCCACCATTAAGAAATTTCTTGATAAGGGCTATGTCTTTTTTGAGGAAAATCCGGCAGATAAGCGGCATAAGAAGGTCAAGCTGACTGAGGAAGGCCGTGTCTATGCCAGTCGGATTTTGGATCCCTTGGAAGAGGCAGAAAAAACAGCCCTGTCCCAGTTCAGCTTGGAAGAACAGGAGCAGTTACTAGACCTCTTTGGTTGCTATGGGCATGCCTTGACGGAAATTTTGGGAGGAGAAACCAATGATTGATTACCAAAATGTGTCCTTGACCTATCAGGTCAACGAACCAATCTTGAAGAACTTGACTTTTGACATTCAAGAGGGAGAATTCTTTGTTTTGATTGGACCAAGCGGTAGCGGAAAAACAACGACGCTGAAATTGATTAACCGCCTGATTGAGCAGACAGACGGAGATATTCGGATTCAGGGCAAGCGGCTGAAAGACTTTGACTTGCGTGAGCTACGCTTGGAAACAGGCTATGTTCTCCAGCAGATTGCCCTTTTTCCAAACATGACAGTGGCTGAAAATATCGCTCTCATTCCTGAGATGAAGGGCTTGAACAAGACTGAAATCTTAGCCAAAACCAGGGAACTTTTGACCAAGGTAGGCTTGGATCCAGACAGTTACCTGGACCGTTTGCCTAAGGACTTGTCTGGGGGAGAAAAACAGCGGATTGGGATTCTGCGGGCCATTATTGCCAATCCCAAGGTCTTGCTGATGGATGAGCCTTTCTCAGCCTTGGACCCAATCAGCAAGGGTCAGTTGCAGGACTTGATCAAGGACTTGCATGAGGAATTCAAGATGACAACGGTTTTCGTTACCCATGATATGGATGAGGCAGTTAAGCTGGCAGACCGTATTTGCTTGATGAAGGCAGGAGAAGTGGTTCAATTGGGCAGGCCTGATGAACTTCGTAACCAGCCTGCCAACGACTTTGTCAGCGAGTTTATGAAAAATCGGGGAGGTGACTAGTGGATCAGTTGATTGTAACCTTTCTAGAACGTAAGTCCGACTGGTTGACAGCCCTCTTTGAACACCTGCGGATTTCCCTCTTGGCTTTGATCATCGCTATTGCTCTTGCGGTGCCACTGGGCTTGGTCTTGTCCAACAAGAAAAAACTGACCGAGTGGAGCTTGCAGGTGACAGGTGTTTTCCAAACCATTCCATCCTTGGCACTTTTAGGGCTTTTTATTCCCTTTATGGGTATCGGCACTTTACCTGCTGTAGTTGCCTTGGTCATCTATGCAATTTTCCCCATTTTACAAGGGACTTTAACTGGACTTTCGGAAATCGATCCTTCGCTGGAAGAAGCTGCGACAGCCTTTGGGATGACCAAGCTAGAAAAACTGCGTAAGTTTCAGTTGGCTCTGGCCATGCCTATTCTCATGTCTGGCATTCGGACGGCTTCCATTATGATTATCGGGACGGCAACGCTTGCTGCCTTGGTCGGTGCAGGTGGTCTTGGCTCTTTTATTCTCTTGGGAATTGACCGAAATGACTCAGCCCTGATTTTGATTGGAGCAGTGTCGTCAGCTGTCTTGGCAGTTCTCTTCGGCTCGATTATCAAGTTCTTGCAGGACAAGAAACCAGGGACCATTTTGGTGGCTCTTTTAGTGACACTCTTGACAGTCGGAGCTAGTTATGTTCCACTCAATCAGTCGTCATCGAAAAAGCTGGGCATCGCAGGGAAATTGGGGGCAGAGCCTGAGATTCTTATCAATATGTATAAACTCTTGATTGAAGACCAGACGGATATCGAGGTGGAGCTGGAGCCTAACTTTGGCAAGACCAGCTTCCTCTATGAAGCCCTCAAGTCAGGCTCGATTGATATTTATCCAGAGTACACTGGTACCATTACGACCACCCTTTTGACCAATCCGCCGTCTAATCTGTCCAATAACCCTGAGGAGGTTTACACTTACGCCAAGGAAGCAATTTTGGAGCAGGACGGCTTGGTCTACCTAGCTTCGACAGACTTTCAAAATACCTTTGCCTTGGCGGTAACGGAAGACTATGCTCAAAAAAATGGGATTGAAAAGATTTCGGATTTGGCAAAAGTGCAGCAGACAGCTGTCGCAGGCTTCTCTTTGGAGTTTAACGACCGTGAGGATGGTAATGTCGGGTTGACCAATCTTTATGGACTAAAACTCAATGTCAAAACCATGGAGCCTGCTCTTCGCTATGAAGCCATTAAAAACGGAGATGTGCAAATTGTCGAAGCCTTCTCGACAGATAGCAAGGTGGTCACTTACAAGCTGAAAATCCTGGAAGACGACAAGCAGCTCTTCCCACCCTATCAGGCCGCTCCGCTATTGACCAAAGAAACCTTAGACAAATATCCCGAGTTGGAGCAAGTCCTAGGGGCTTTGGCGGGCAAAATCTCGACCGAGGAAATGACCCAGATGAACTATGCGGTCGATGTGGAAGGCAAGTCGGCAGAGCAAGTGGCGAGGGAATACCTCGAGAAAGAAAATCTACTAAAGTAGGAGAAAATACTATGTCACATCAACTAGAAAACGCTTAAAATCTTTACCTTCGTGGCATTCGCGACGGGGAAATCAAGGAAGTTCATGAGCACTACATGGGTGCTACTTACACCCAGCATAGTACAGGAGTGCCGGATGAGAAAGAGGGCTTTGCGGCTTTCTTTGAGGACTTTTTCAAACGCAATCCCAAGCGGGAAATCAATATCGTGCGTGCCATTGAAGACAGAAATTTTGTCTTCGTCCATGTCCACCAGAAACTCAATGACGGTGAGGCTGAGTGGGTAACGGCGGACATCTTCCGTTCGGATGAAAAAGGTCGTATCGTTGAGCATTGGGATGTTATCGATGCCTATCCAAAAACCATTGGTGAAACAGACCCGATTTACGCAGACTTTGAGCTGACTGACTTAGATAAGACCGAAGACAACAAGAAGATCGTCCGTCGTTTCTTGGTCGATGTCCTTCAAAATGGGGAAATCGAGAAATTTGACGACTATGTGGCAGCGGATCTGATTCAGCACAACCAAGAGATTGCCCAAGGCGGTGCGGCCTATAAGGACTATCTTGTCGACAATCAAGTCAACTACGACTTTGTCTTTAAGGTGATGGGACAGGGTGACTATGTGGTGGCTTATTCTAAAGTCTGGATTGCAGGTCAGGACTACGCCCACTTTGATATCTACCGGCTCAAAGAGGGTAAGATTGTTGAGCACTGGGATAACAAGGAAGTCATGCCAGAGAAAAAAGACTTGACGAATTTAGGGAAGTTTTAGGAGAAAAAAGAGGAGCAGGCAGAAATTTTCTGCCTGTTTTCTTATTGTAAAAATATGCTATAATGGGAAAATCTATTTGGAAAGGACTATTAGTTGCATGAACTTTTATGATTTAGATTACATTATTCAGAACCAATCCTTCAATCTTGTTCTACGGTCTATCATACTGATTGGTTTGCTGATTGTGGCGACGGCGACGGGACTCTACTATAAGTGAAATCGTATCAACACTCGCTTGCGGGACATCAGTATCGGTATGGTGATTTTAATGTTCATTATCTTGGGTATTCAGATTGAAGACTATATGCAAAACAACCAAGACTTTACACAGTCCCAGGTATTGACACAATTCATCAAAAGTGTCGCCATTGATAATCATGTGTCGGAGAAAGAGGTTTATGTCAATTCAACCACTCTCAAGAACGGCATCATCGTGCGGTACAATGAGGAAAATTACACAGTAAACCTCAATAGTGACAATAATTCCTACACCTTGGTTCGTACGCACGTTATTGATCATAATGTTTATATCAACGGGGAGAAGTAGAATATGAATTTGTATTTATTGGTAGCCTGTAAATTTATTATTGGTATTTTTGTGATGATTTTGCAGATTAATATCTTAGGAAAGTATGAGTTTTCTGCCAACACGCCCCTCAATCAAATTCAAAACTATGTCCTCGGTGGGATTATCGGCGGGGTTATTTACAATAGTACCATTTCCCTACTGACTTTTATCATTGTCCTCTTAATCTGGTCCTTGGTGGTCATTGTCGTGAAATTATTGGTCAATCAAAAGTGGATTAAGTCTTTGGTGGTGGGAAATCCTGTCGTTCTGGTGAAGAACGGTCGGGTAAATGTCGAAAATTGTGCTCGTGTCGGTCTGTCGGCTGACCAGCTCATGCTCCATATTCGCATGGCTGGTTTACAGTCAACTAGAGATATTAAAAGTGCTATTATGGAGCCAAATGGTAGCTTGACAATTTTGGATAAACATTCCCAGAATCCCAAGTTTCCACTTATCAGCAATACCCATATCAACGAAGATGTGTTGGATTTGATTGGTAAAAATCAGGACTGGTTACAAAAACAATTGGAACGGGAAGGTTATCAACTCAAAGATATTTTTTTTAGCAGAATACCTTGACGGACAGGTTTATATCACGCCTTATGTGGAGAAGGGATCGGATAAATAGCAGAAATCACCTGGCAGAATAGGACTCGCTCCCCCCGCTCTGCCATTTTCCTAAAAAATAAAATTTTATAAAATTCCTTGCCTAAAACTGAATCCATGTGTTACAATACCAAAAGCGTAGGTTTTTAAACTCATCCCGTGAGGTGAGAAAGACAACAGGAAAATCAATTAAGGGCCTATGACTATGTATATTTAGAAAGTCTGGGTCTTTTTGTGTACCCAGAAGGGAGATTTATGAGTACAAAAGCCAATCTTTTGTTTGATGTCCATGAGAAGCCAGCACCCTTGCAAGGGATTTTGTTGAGTTTCCAACATGTATTCGCCATGTTTGGTGCAACGATTTTAGTACCTTTGATTTTGGGAATGCCCGTATCCGTGGCCCTATTTGCATCTGGTATTGGAACCCTGATTTACCAAGTAGCGACGCAGTTTAAGGTGCCTGTTTACCTAGGCTCTTCCTTCGCCTACATTTCGGCTATGGCGCTCGCTATCAAAGAAATGGGTGGCGATGTGTCAGCTGCTCAGACAGGTATTCTTTTCGTCGGTTTGATTTATGTGTTGATCGCAGCACTTGTCAAAGTTATCGGAACTAAGTGGATTGATACCCTCTTGCCACCGATTGTTATCGGCCCTATGATTATCGTTATCGGTCTTGGTCTTGCCAACTCTGCCGTGACTTCAGCCGGCTTCGTCGCAGACGGGGACTGGAAAAATGTCGTCGTGGCCATCGCAACCTTTTTGATAGCGGCTTTTGTCAATACCAAAGGGAAAGGCTTCGCCAAGATTGTGCCTTTCTTGATTGCCATCATCGGTGGTTACGTGATTGCCCTCTTCCTTGGACTGGTTGACTTTACACCTGTTTTAGAAGCAGCTTGGTTTGAATTACCAGGTTTCTACCTACCATTTGAAACAGGGACCTTCAAAACCTACAATTTTTACTTCGGTCCAGAGATGATTGCCATTTTACCAATTGCAGTCGTGACCATCGCAGAACACATCGGAGACCACACCGTTCTTAGCCAAATCTGTGGTCGCCAGTTCTTGAAAGACCCAGGTCTCAGCCGTACCTTGATTGGTGACGGTGTGGCTACTGCTGTATCAGCCTTTATCGGCGGACCTGCTAACACGACTTACGGTGAGAACACAGGGGTTATCGGTATGACTCGTATTGCCTCAGTATCTGTTATCCGTAACGCAGCCCTGATTGCCATTGCCTTCTCATTCTTGGGTAAATTTACAGCTCTTATCTCCACCATTCCAAGTGCCGTACTTGGTGGGATGTCTATCTTGCTTTACGGAGTTATCGCTTCAAACGGTTTGAAAGTTTTGATTGAAAGTCGTGTTGATTTCGGTCAAGTCCGCAACCTGATTATTGCAAGTTCTATGCTGGTACTGGGTCTTGGTGGAGCAGTTCTCAACATCAGTGCCATCACCCTGTCAGGAACAGCCCTCTCAGCCATTGTCGGCATTGTCCTCAATCTCATCTTGCCAAAAGCAGAAAAAGCTGAGTAATAGGGATATAAATGAAAGTCAGCCACGGCTGGCTTTTTTGGTGAATTATGTTATATTAAGAGTAAAAAGGAGCAAACATGAAAGAATTAGCTAAAGAAGTTTATGATAACACCCTCCATATCTGGTACCAGACAGATGTCACGAATACCCATGAGTATGGGGAGATTTTCGACACCAGCTCAAGCAGTCTGGACAAGATTGCGACCAGAATACAGGCAGATGTGGCAGATAATCCAAACGTTGAGGCGGTTTATTGGTATATGGGCAAAGGACTGGATCAGCTGACACTCATGGCCCGTTATCAGCAAGGAAGTCTGCAGGTTCAGGTCAACCTCAAGGACTTTGATTTTGCCCTGCATCTGGATGCGGTGGCGGCTTGGAAAAACGACCTGATTACAGCAGTCCAAGAAAGTCTTTTGGAAAAATAGCAGAGCAGCTTAGCGATTGCCCAAATCAGTTGACAAAAAGACTATTCCTTGATAGAATGGTTAAGGTCCTAAAGGACACATCTAGCTTTTTCTTGGTTGTAGGTCGCCAACCTGTCACTCGGATTAGGCTCAAAATAAAGGAGAAATACTCATGGCAATCTCAAAAGAGAAAAAAAATGAAATCATGGCGCAATATGCTCGTCATGAAGGCGACACTGGTTCAGTTGAAGTACAAGTAGCTGTACTTACTTGGGAAATCAACCACCTCAATGACCACATCAAACAACACAAAAAAGACCACGCTACTTACCGTGGTTTGATGAAAAAAATCGGTCGCCGTCGTAACTTGTTGGCATACCTCCGCTGTACAGACGTTAACCGTTACCGCGAGTTAATCAACTCACTCGGACTCCGTCGTTAAGATAGGCACAAAAGCCGTTACAGACGACTGAAAATAAAGAACTGCCAGTGTCCTTGGATACTAGGCAGTTTTTGTTATGTGACTTTTAGTCCGTCTCGCTCCGTAAGGTGCGAGACAAATAAACCACCCGCTATGCGGGTGCGCATCGCAGGTTATACAAAAAAACTCCAAACGCGATACAATAAAGGTGTTCAAGCCTATTGTAAAGCGAAAGGAGGAGAAAAATTATCCAGTGGATGAAATTTGCCTTGCCTACAAACTCGTACATTCTTTCTTTAAATTGATAGTCTCAGGCTCACTTTTTCTTCTATATATGATAAAATAGTAGATATGCGTGGTTTTGTGCAAAGCTGAATCCGATATGGTTATTGGGTTGAACTTTGTAGAAAACACGCAAGAAAATTTTCAAAAAAACAGGAGACAATTCATGTCAAAACAAGTGTTTGAAACGGTTTTTGCTGGTAAGAAATTAGTCGTTGAGACTGGTCAGGTTGCCAAGCAAGCAAATGGTGCGGTGGTCGTTCGCTATGGTGACTCAACCGTCTTGACTGCGGCAGTTATGTCCAAGAAAATGGCGACGGGTGATTTCTTCCCCCTCCAAGTCAACTATGAAGAGAAAATGTACGCTGCTGGGAAGTTCCCGGGTGGCTGGATGAAGCGTGAGGGCCGTCCATCAACCGATGCGACTTTGACAGCTCGTTTGATTGACCGTCCGATCCGTCCAATGTTTGCGGAAGGCTTCCGTAACGAAGTTCAAGTCATCAACACAGTGCTTTCTTACGATCCAGATGCTTCAGCTCCAATGGCAGCCATGTTTGGTTCCTCATTGGCTCTAGCGATTTCAGACATTCCGTTCAATGGTCCAATTGCTGGTGTTCAGGTTGGTTATGTTAATGGCGAATTGATTATTAACCCAGATCAAGCCCAACAAGAAGCCTCCCTTTTAGAATTGACAGTTGCTGGTAACAAAGACGCTATCAACATGGTTGAATCGGGTGCCAAAGAATTATCAGAAGAAGTGATGTTGGAAGCACTCTTGAAAGGTCATGCGGCTATTCAAGAACTTTTGGATTTCCAAAATCAAATCGTGGCAGCAGTTGGTAAGGAAAAAGCAGATGTGGAGCTTCTTCAAGTGGACCCAGAATTGCAGGCTGAGATTGTTGCAGCTTACAATGACGATTTGAAAAAAGCGGTGCAGGTTGAAGAAAAATTGGCCCGTGAAGATGCGACCAATGCCGTGCGTGAAACTGTCATCGCAGCCTACCAAGAAAAATACGCTGAACACGAAGAATTTGACCGTATCATGCGGGATGTCCATGAAATCTTGGAACTCATGGAACACGCAGAAGTTCGTCGTTTGATTACAGAAGACAAGGTCCGCCCAGACGGACGCCGTGTCGATGAGATTCGTCCGCTGGATGCGGAAGTCGACTTCCTGCCAAACGTGCATGGTTCTGGTCTCTTCACTCGTGGACAAACCCAGGCCTTGTCTGTCTTGACCTTGGCGCCAATGGGCGAAACCCAAATCATCGACGGATTGGACGATGAGTACAAGAAACGCTTCTTGCACCACTACAATTTCCCACAATACTCAGTGGGGTCAACAGGTCGTTACGGAGCACCTGGTCGTCGTGAAATTGGTCACGGAGCCCTTGGTGAGCGTGCCCTTGAGCAAGTCTTGCCGAGCTTGGAAGACTTCCCTTACGCGATCCGCTTGGTAGCAGAAGTCTTGGAATCAAACGGTTCTTCATCACAGGCTTCTATCACAGCTGGTACCCTTGCCCTCATGGCAGGTGGTGTGCCAATCAAGGCACCAGTTGCAGGGATTGCCATGGGTCTGATTTCAGACGGTACCAACTATACTGTTTTGACCGATATTCAAGGTCTTGAGGACCACTTTGGCGACATGGACTTCAAGGTAGCTGGTACCCGTGACGGTATCACAGCCCTTCAAATGGATATCAAGATTGACGGTATCACACCGCAAATCTTGGAAGAAGCCTTGGAACAGGCTAAGAAAGCTCGTTTTGAAATCCTTGATGTGATTGAAGCAACTATCCCAGAAGTTCGTCCTGACTTGGCACCAACCGCACCGAAGATTGACACTATCAAGATTGATGTGGATAAAATCAAGATTGTCATCGGTAAGGGTGGCGAAACCATCGATAAGATTATTGCAGAAACTGGCGTGAAAATTGATATCGACGAAGACGGTCTTGTAGCTATCTTCTCACCAGATCGCGATGCGATTGAACGGACCAAGGAAATCATCGCAGGTCTTGTTCGTGAAGCAAAAGTGGGTGAAGTCTTCCAAGCAAAAGTGGTTCGTTTGGAGAAATTCGGTGCCTTTGTCAACCTTTTTGACAAGACAGATGCCCTCGTTCACGTTTCTGAAATGGCTTGGACCCGTGTCAATAAGCCAGAAGATTTAGTTGAAATCGGCGATATTGTCGATGTTAAAGTTATCAAGATTGATGATAAAGGACGTATTGACGCTTCTATGAAAGCTCTTCTACCAAAACCAGAAGGCTATGTAGAGCCAGAAAAACGCGAGCGTTCTGACAGACCACGCCGTCATAAAGATCACGACAAAAAAGACCACAAAGAGAAAAAAGATAACAACTTTGGCGAGTTCAAATTCCACAAGGTTGAAAAGAAATAAGCTGAGTAGACAAGTTCGGTAGCGGGCTTGTCTTCTCGCTAGAAGGAGTGACTATGGGTTGGTGGAAGGACACCATTGAGATTGTAAAAGAAAAAGATCCGGCAGCCCGGACCAGCTTGGAAGTTCTTTTGACTTACCCAGGTGTCAAGGCCTTGGCTGCCCACCGTCTGTCCCACTGGATGTGGAAAAAAGGCTTTAAATTACTGGCTCGGATGCACAGTCAGTTTTGGCGATTTTGGACCAACATTGAAATTCATCCAGGTGCAGAAATTGCCTCGGGAGTCTTTATTGATCATGGTGCAGGATTGGTAATTGGTGAGACTGCAATTGTCGAATCTGGTGTAATGTTATACCATGGAGTAACTCTTGGAGGAACAGGGAAGGATACAGGAAAGCGCCATCCGACCGTTCGTAAAGGGGCTCTTGTTTCCGCTCACGCTCAGGTCATCGGTCCTGTGGAAATCGGTGAAAATGCCAAGGTGGGTGCAGCTGCCGTTGTCCTAGCCGATGTGCCAGCTGATGTGACAGTGGTCGGTATGCCGGCTAAAATAGTCCGTGTTCATGGGAAAAAAGATGAGCAAGCCATTCATGATATGGAAGGCGGTCGTGAATACTACACAACCAAGCTAGCAGAACTGAGAGAAGCTAGCCATCGCTCCTCACATTTGTAGGAAAGCCACATATGGTAAGTCCTATGTGAGTTAGCCATAGAGAGGAAAAATAAGCATGATAATAGCAACTAATGTCCTAAATCCCCAGCAGTTATCCGCAGCAAAAACTCTGATAAGTACTGTACAATCCCATGACGGAACCTATCGTGACCCTTACTTGTCAAATATGCTCAACTTTGACCCTGAAATGCCAGCTTTTTTCTTGGCTTATCAAGGCGAACAGTTGGTGGGACTCTTGACTGTGTATGCCGATGATGAGGATGTGGAGCTTGCGATTATCGTGCACCCAGACTACCGCAGACAGGGGCTGGCACGCAAGCTCTATGATTGCTACCAGACGAAGACGGCAAACTATCCTATCGCTAGTGTGACCTTTCAGACCGAACGCGTCTTTCTGGACAAGCACCCAGACCTTGCGCCAGCATGGAACTTGGTAGAAGATACGGATACTGAGACATGGCTGGGACGTGAGCGAGAGCCTTATCAGTTCTCGCAACAGGCTGAACTCACAGTAAGCTTGGCACAGGCTCACCATGCAGACAGTATTGCACGCTGTAAGACTGCGGCATTCGGTAACGACTATGAGGTGGCGCTCCGCTACGTGCGTGAAGCCATTGCGGATACAGATAGTTTACTTTATCTTTTGGAACATAGCGGAGCGGTTATCGGTTCTTGCACAGTAGATATATCAACCGATGATAACTATCTTTACGGTTTAGCTATCGCCCCAGACCAGCAACAAAAAGGTTACGGCACCTACTTAGTCAAAGCTGTCATCAATGACCTTATCACGAAAAACGACAAACCTTTTCAAATCGCTGTCGAAGATGATAACCTCATCGCTAAGCGGCTGTATGAAAATATCGGTTTTATAAAGCAGACACAAGTAGTTTACCTAGACCCAAAGGGAGAATGATGTGCTACTAGAAGAATTTGAAAATACCTCTGCAGTCATTGAACCGACGGATAAGGCCATTGCAAGAAAATTAGAAAGTGCAGTATGTTAAAAGAATTAGTGAAACAGAATTGGCCCTATATCTTGACTTCCATCGTTGGAACGATTCTATTTATCGTTAAATTTTTACAAGGTAATTGGCAGGTTGGGATGATCTGGTTGGCAGCAACAGCCTATTGGCTAGTAAAATTGTATCAAAAGTATCAAGTCCTAAAGAATATTCAGAAGTAATGGAGAAACTATGATTAAAATTTACGATACCATGACCCGCAGTCTGCGTGACTTTGTGCCTTTGGAAGAGGGCAAGGTGAAAATGTACGTCTGCGGTCCAACGGTTTATAATTATATTCATATTGGCAATGCGCGTAGCGTCGTGGCATTTGATACGGTGCGCCGTTATTTTGAATATCGTGGCTATGATGTCACCTACATTTCCAACTTTACCGATGTGGATGATAAGATTATCAAGGCGGCCAATGAGGCAGGCATGACGACCAAGGAGTTGTCGGATAAATTTATCGCGGCCTTCAAGGAAGATGTGGCTCAGTTGGGTGTCAAACCTGCGACGCAGAACCCTCGTGTCATCGACTTTATGGATGAAATCATTGACTTTGTGCAGGTCTTGATCGACAAGGGCTATGCCTATGAAGCTTCTGGCGATGTGTATTTCCGTGTGCAAAAGGCGGAAAATTATGCACGCTTGGCTAATAAAACCTTGTCAGACCTTGAGGCAGGGGCTTCTGGTCGGGTTGAGGGAGAAGGTCAGCTCAAGGAGCATCCTTTTGACTTTGCCCTATGGAAATCGGCTAAGCCGGGCGAAGTTTCTTGGGAAAGTCCGTGGGGTGTAGGCCGTCCGGGTTGGCATATCGAGTGCTCGGTCATGGCGACAGAGATTTTAGGGGACACAATCGATATTCACGGTGGCGGTGCCGACCTAGAATTTCCGCATCATACCAATGAAATCGCCCAGTCGGAGTGCAAGACAGGTCAGACCTTTGCCAATTACTGGATGCACAATGCCATGCTTAATATCAACGACGAGAAAATGTCTAAGTCGCTGGGGAATTTCCTGACGGCTCATGAGATGCTGACCAAAATTGATGGTCAGGTCCTGCGTTTCTTCCTATCTACCCAACATTACCGCCGTCCGTTGAATTATACGGAAAAGGCCATTTCGGATGCGGAAACCAATCTCAAGTATCTGAAAAATACTTATACACAAGCTGTGGATAAGTCTGTTGATAAGGCAGAGCTGGACAAGTATATTGCTGCTTTCACGGCGGCTATGGATGATGATTTCAACGCAGCCAACGGGATTACCGCCATTTTCGACATGGCAAAATGGATCAACTCTGGCAACTACGATGAAACTGTCAAAGCGGAATTTGGCAAGCTGTTGGAAGTTTTCGGGATTGTCTTTGAAGAGGAAGTGCTGGATGCGAACATAGAAGCTCTGATTGAAGAACGACAAGTGGCGCGTGCTAATCGTGATTTTGCGACGGCAGACCGGATTCGAGACGAATTGGCGGCCCAGGGTATCAAGCTCCTAGATACCAAGGATGGTGTGAGGTGGACTCGTGACTAAGTCAGTCGATGTCAATCTCATTAACGGTATCGCTCTTGCTTTTGAGGGTGATGCGGTCTATTCCATGTATGTCCGTAGGCACTTGATTTTCAAGGGCTTGACCAAGCCCAATCAGCTGCACGGTCAGGCCAACAAGTATGTGTCGGCCAAGGCCCAGGCAAGCCTGATTGCAGCGATGTTAGAAGCTCAGCTATTGACCGAAAAAGAAGAAGAAATCTACAAGCGTGGGCGAAATGCCAACAGCCACACCAAGGCTAAAAATGCGGACATTGTGACCTACCGCATGTCGACAGGCTTTGAGGCGGTCTTGGGCTTTCTGCACATGACAGACCAAATTCAGCGGCTGGAAGAATTGATCGCTTGGTGTATCGCGCAGGTGGAGAGTGACTAGGGACTATTTCATGGAGGCAAGTGTGGATAAGAATAAGTTAAAGCAATATTTTCCGACGGCATCACTTGCTGATTCTCCTCAGAAAAGGGAGGGGATGGCTAGTTTGAGCTTGGGAGAACGGTTTTTCTTGAATCTAGAATTAAACAGTCTGACAGATAGAGAGCGCTATTTGTTGGAACTTCTGCAGGAAAATCAGGACAATATTCCTCGCGCTCCGTGGCAAGATTTTTTTGATGGGCAAGGTCCGATGCCGACTTTGGTTGGGCAGTTGCAGGTCCTTCAAATAAAGTTATGGTCCAATCCTAGCGAGGAGGTTGTGCAGGCTTGGTTAGAATTCATGGAAACCTTGTTACCGAATTTGGTTAGTCACTATGCCTCAGCATCGGATTATTTTGTATTTATCATGGACCAGCGTCCTTTTATTGACTATCAGGAGATTCTCAGAGATACAATTGGAGTCATGGAATATGACTTTGGCATAAAGATGACTGCTTTTCTGGGGCAAATTTGGCCGGATCAGGTTCAAGAATGGTGGCCAGATGCCATAAGGGCTGAAATGGATTTATTCCGTAGTTGGATGCAAAAGAATCTTTCTGCTAGCTTTTTAACCTTTAGTCAATTATTCTTTTTGGATGGGGCTAAGGACAAGGCGGTCATGCGCATTTTATCGGATATGATTGCGAAACATGAGATGGAAGATGTGATTCGTGCACTTTGGGACAATGGTGCAGTGTTGACCAAGGCGGCGCAAAGTTTGTTTGTTCATAGGAATACCTTGCAGTACCGATTGGACAAATGGTTCGAATTGACAGGCTTGCAGCTGAGGGAATTGACGGATTTGGCGCTCCTATACTATATAGTGGAGAGCCAGGCATTGGGATGATGACGAGGTCAGAAAGGATCCTGACGCACCTGTGAGGCTACCTTAGATGTTGGATGCGCCGCCCAACCGCTATCATTGTATTTCAAAAGCCCCTCAGCGTTTGCTGGGGGCTATTTTCTTTGCAGAGAGTTTTTCTCTTTTTCAAAAGGTTTTCGTCCGAAATTCGTCCGAAATTATTTTCAAACTTAACCGAATTAAAAATCAAAAAAGCCCGAAAAATCGGGCTTTTGACTTGTATAAATTCGGATAAAATCCTATAATAAAGGCGGTAGACGGATTTGAACCGACGATCAAGCTTTTGCAGAGCCGTGCCTTACCACTTGGCTATACCGCCATAACAAAGAATATTGTACCTTAAAAAGCGAAAAGGGTCAAGTGGTAAAATCAATATTTAGATATTATTGAAAAAGGAAATTGGCGTTTGGAAGTATGTCGTATGTAGAGAGTCCGAGAGTTTAACAAAAGATTTCGATCTTTTGTCGGTGTATATTTTATTTTGGGGTTAGAATGAAAAAACATTTTTTACTAGGTCTGGTGTGCTTGATGACTTTATCGGCTTGTGCTCAATCCAATATTCCGGCTGAAACAGAGAACTCTTCTTCGACAAGTCAGGAAAGTTCGACCAGTTCAAGTGAGCTAAAGATAGACGATAATGAGTTGTATCAGGCAGTCTTTGCTGACTATCAGAAAATCGTGGACTTTGCAGCTACAGCTGATCCAAGTAATGTAGATGGTGTGCTAACGGTATTGAATGAACTTCAGTTTCCGATGAATTCTTGGGTGGTGGAAAGTGCAATAAATACGTCGGATTCCATTAGATATGCCTTTTATGATTTCAATAACGATGGTCAAAATGAATTATTTTTCGGGTCAGAAAATCCAGATGGCTCTATGTTTGTGACGGGTTTTTATGGGATAATTGCTGACCAGGTATCATTGTTAGCCGAAGGTTTTGTGGCTGGACACGGTGGTGCAAGAAATGCCATGGTTCTCTTCCAAGGTGGGGAATATGTGAGTTACGGATGGTATTCAGGAACAGGGGAGGCTGTCGGTACACTGAATCGGATTGATGAAATGGGTCAATTGATAGAGGGCGCTCCGATCGATTTTCATATGAGAGATGAATTGGTTTCCGTTTTTGGAAAGACAGAAGCAGACATTTTGAATCCCAATCAATTTGATTGGGAAGAATTTGAGATTGACAGAACAAAATTAGAAACAGAAACGAGTAGTTCAGAGCAAACCGATGGAGTCCAGTCCATGAATTTGGAGCAGATTCAAGCTGGGGATGTTTCAAGTTTAGAAGGTGATTGGCTTAATGGACGAGGGGATCGAATGGAGATTGACAGTCAAGGGAATGTCTCTTATAATGATGGTCAATTTGTTGGCTTTATTGATTTAAAATATCATAAAGTTGAAGGGGCTATCCTAATTGTAAGTATTACCGATCCGAATGGTCGGGCCTCTGCTAGTGTACCGACCTTATTGATTCCAAAAGGTGTACAGAATACTTATGGATTTCTAGAAGGACATAGCGATCAGACGGACACCAGTAAGGATAGAATCTTCAGTACTCAGAGTGTTACGACAACAGAAGATTTTAGTAAAGGTGTCTTTTATCGAGTAGACGATTAGGAGAGACGGAATGAAAAAGAATAAACTCATTTTGTGCTTGGTTTTGGTAGCTAGTGTTGGCTTGTTGGTGGCATGTGGTCATCAGAAACAGGAGGCGACCTCAACCTCTTCGTCGACTTCATCTTCAAGTTCTAGCTTGACAAGCACGAGTTTCAGTACATCAAGCACCGGTTCCACGACATCTTTGACAAGTAGTTCAAGTAGCCAGGCTGGTCCCTGGGATGCTGATAAGTCAGAGGCGTTAAGGAATTTCGTGATTGAGCAATGGGGGCCATCCTTCTCGCCACCTCAGTACTATTTATCCTATCATCCAAGAAATGAGGGAAGCTTTTTTGGGGTGAGCTTGCCGTCAGGGGTTCTAAGTGGTCCTGGTCAGCAAATGACACCCGATTTTCAAGGGGAGACTCTGGAATTGGTTTGGAGCGAGAACGGTCAAGTGGCGGCAGGTCAGACAGCCGTGGTCGGAATCTATTCAGATATTGAAGCATCAAAATCCCAATTGGCCCACCTCTATCTCTTTACTATCAAGGATGGTCAAGGTATTGCTTGGATTACCGAGCAAAATCAGGGCAATCCAGAAAAACGTTTGTATTTCCGACCAACCAAAAACCAGGAATTACAAGCCTTCTTTGAAAACTTGGTCCTCGATGGTAGTTCGATTGCAGCGACTGAAACCAGTTCAGCGATGGCTACTAAGTCTTCAGTAGACACCAAGAACTTGACAGTCGAACAAGCAACTAATTGGGCCAAGGCACACGCAGCTTCTCGTTAGGGGGCTCCATTTACCAAAGCGGATTTTCTAGCCCAAGTGGTTTCCAATGCGCAATCTTCGGATGGATTGGTCTATATTGAGGTAAGAAAAGACCATAATAGCCCTAATATGCAGGGAACAGATCCCAATGTTGCTCCATCAGCTGGTTTTTATAGAATAAATGCTAGTGGACAGTTAGAAAGAATGGATGTTGTTGCAGGGTCCTATTCTGTCGTAACAGAAACATATTTTGAGTAAAATTGGAGTCAAAGGTCATCGTTCAGATTTTTGGTGAATTTATCTATTGTTTTTCTTGAAAACAGGCCGTTTTTCTGATATACTAATAAAGTTGCTGTAGCAACAAATACTCATCCTAGACCAATCGTGGTCCGGTTGCCTACGGGTTGGCCTGCGAGCTGACGTCTGGGAGAGGAGAAAAAACAAAAAGGAGAAATACTCATGGCAGTAATTTCAATGAAACAACTTCTTGAGGCTGGTGTACACTTCGGTCACCAAACTCGTCGCTGGAATCCTAAGATGGCTAAGTACATCTTCACAGAGCGTAACGGTATCCACGTTATCGACTTGCAACAAACTGTAAAATTGGCTGACCAAGCTTACGAATTCATTCGTGATGCTGCAGCAAACGACGCAGTTATCTTGTTCGTAGGTACTAAAAAACAAGCTGCTGAAGCTGTTAAAGACGAAGCTATCCGCGCTGGTCAATACTTCATCAACCACCGTTGGTTAGGTGGAACTCTTACAAACTGGGGTACAATCCAAAAACGTATCGCTCGTTTGAAAGAAATCAACCGTATGGAAGAAGATGGGACTTTCGAAGTACTTCCTAAGAAAGAAGTAGCATTGTTGAACAAACAACGTGCACGTCTTGAAAAATTCTTGGGCGGTATCGCTGACATGCCACGTATTCCAGACGTAATGTTCGTTGTTGACCCACATAAAGAGCAAATCGCTGTTAAAGAAGCTAAAAAATTGGGTATCCCAGTTGTAGCGATGGTTGACACAAACACAGATCCAGATGATATTGATGTTATCATCCCAGCTAACGATGACGCTATCCGCGCTGTTAAATTGATTACAGCTAAAATGGCTGACGCTATCATCGAAGGCAACCAAGGTGAAGACAGTGTAGCAGCAGTTGAAGCTGAATTGGCAGCTGAGCCAGCATCTACAGAATCAATCGAAGAATTGGTTGAAGTTGTTGAAGGTGGCAACGCTTAATAAATAACAACAATCCTAGAGGGGCAGGGCTGAGCCCGCGCCCTCTATTTTTATAAAAAAACAAACAAGGAGAATAGACATGGCAGAAATTACAGCAGCTCTCGTTAAAGAATTGCGTGAAAAATCAGGTGCTGGCGTTATGGACGCGAAAAAAGCATTGGTAGAAACTGACGGTGATATCGAAAAAGCGATTGAATTGCTTCGCGAAAAAGGTATGGCTAAGGCAGCTAAGAAAGCTGACCGTGTAGCAGCTGAAGGTTTGACAGGTGTTTACGTGAATGGTAACGTAGCAGCAGTTGTTGAAGTCAACGCTGAAACAGACTTCGTTGCGAAAAACGCTCAATTCGTTGAATTGGTAAATACAACTGCTAAAGTAATTGCAGAAGGTAAACCAGCTGATAACGAAGCAGCTCTTAAATTGACAATGCCTTCAGGTGAAACTCTTGAAGAAGCATATGTAAACGCAACTGCAACTATCGGTGAGAAAATCTCATTCCGTCGCTTTGCATTGGTTGAAAAAACAGATGCTCAAGCATTTGGTGCTTACCAACACAATGGTGGACGTATCGGTGTTATCTCAGTAATCGACGGTGGCGACGAAACTCTTGCAAAACAAATCTCAATGCACATCGCTGCGATGAAACCAACTGTTCTTTCTTACACAGAATTGGATGAGCAATTCGTTAAAGATGAGTTGGCACAAATCAACCACAAGATTGAACAAGACAACGAAAGCCGTGCAATGGTTGACAAACCAGCATTGCCACTCTTGCAATATGGTTCAAAAGCTCAGTTGACAGACGAAATCATTGCAGCAGCTGAAGAAGCAATCAAGGCTGAATTGGTAGCTGAAGGCAAACCAGAAAAAATCTGGGACAAAATCATCCCAGGTAAAATGGATCGCTTCTTACTTGACAACACTCAAGTTGACCAAGCTTACACACTTCTTGCACAAGTTTACATCATGGACGACAGCAAAACAGTTGAAGCTTACTTGAACTCAGTGAACGCTTCAGTTGTAGAATTTGCTCGTTTCGAAGTGGGTGAAGGTATCGAGAAAGCTTCAAACGACTTTGAAGCAGAAGTTGCAGCGACAATGGCGGCAGCTCTTGGTAAATAATCATTTTTAGAAGAACTTCCGAATGGGAGTTCTTTTCATATTGAGAGCTGTCCTTCACGAATGTGACTTGCTTTACAAGCTGTACGGCTCTTTTTGAGGTGAACTTGGTTCGCACTATCTCCAGCCTTCAAAGGTTCCCCAAACCTTTGAAGCGAGTACTAAAAGCAAACTGAAAGACTACTCGACAATTCAAGAACTTCCGAAAGGGAGTTCTTTTTGCAAAATCGGTCTTAGGGCGGATGTCGGCTATGTTTGATTCGGTTATACTAGTATCAATCCTAAATATTTTTCATAATCTCCTTAAAAAGCACCGACCACAAGGCCGGTGCTTTTTGTTAGATTTCTAAAATATAAGTATCCCAGCTAGGCTTGTTTGGTTGTCGGAATTGGTCAGCCAAACACATGGCGATAGAATCGCAATCATCTACCTCAAAGCTAATTTGTTCATACTGTTCAAATAGTTGGCAAATAACTGCTTGGATGAAGGAATCAAAGCTTTGTTCATCTTTTCCGCATACGTAGGCAATTTCATTGTTTTCTACGAAGGCACAATTTTCTGAGTCTGTATAAACCAGATCAGGTAAGCCCTTTTCAAATTCTTCTTGACTGGCAGTCCAAGGATTGATGTCTTGGTGGACTGTTTGATAGTGATCAAAAATTTGCTGGCTAGCTCTTTGGTAGAGTGCGGTGCCTTTGCGGACTATGCTTAAGTTGGAAGTGCCTGTTTGACTGAGATAGTCTTGCTTGGTCACTTCAAATTCGTAACATTTTCGTTTGCAGACAAAGCCTGCTGCGGTGAGGAGATGGATTCTTTCCTGCTCTGCTGAGGAGAGCATAACTTGAAGAGGTTTTCCGTCTAAGGAAGTCTGTAGGGACTGGAAGAGCTGCTTTGCTATGGTCCAATCGAAATCAACCAAATCTAGTCGCAGATAGATATTGGTCTGGTGGTAGGGATTTTGGTAGCTGTGAATCTTGCCGAGTGGTCTTCCGTGATGAGAGATATGGAAGGTATTGGCTTGGTAGGAAATGTCTAGCATTAGCCTTGAATAAAAGCTGCAATTTCTTCTTCAGTCATGCTGGAGTCGCAGCGGACTTGGACACCAGTCGATTTAGCGACGAGGAGACCTGGGACGGTAGGAACTTGGTAGTGGTCGCGAAGGGCCTGGAGTTGAGGGCTGACTTGGCTGGAGTCAAGGAAGTGGACGGTCACTTGCTTGTCTTGGGCTACCTTGTGGAGTTTTGGCGCAAAGCGGTTGCAGTAAGGGCAGGTTGCTCTTCCGATGAAGAGAATGGCGCCCTCTTGAGCAGTTAGCAGGCTCTGTGCCTGCTCCACAGCTACGCTAGTAAAATCTTGGATGTAGTCTTGAAAGTTCATGGTATAAGATATAAAAGGGGGTAAGCGGACACAAAAAAATAGGAGCCAGAAGGACGATGCAAGCGTCCTGTTCTCGTTTATCTTTTTGACCCAGTCCCTAGCCCGTATTCAGTTCAACTAAATACGGAAGCCCTAGTCCTTTCTATTTTTTCTTTTATTATAGGATAAAGTAGAGAAGATTTCAAAATTCTGCTACGGATGAGGAATGAACGGTGGTGTCAAGTAAACCAATGCCGCAATTGGTGGTTTCAGATTTATTCAAGTATAGATAAGAGGATATGTATGGCATGATAACTTATATAAATTAGGGAGTTACAGATTTGTATACTAGAGATAGGACGAACACCGGACATGATATTGTGATGGTAGCTTGATGGTTGACGTATATTAACCTTTTCCTGAAAAGTAATGCCTGGAGACAAACTGGCGGAAAAGAAAAGCGCTTGATTTGCTATCAGAAATATGTTAGAGTATACGAAATGAATCACAATTAAAACGAGCTGGGACTTCCAGCTCGTTTTAATCTATTTACACCAAACCTTGGGCAATCATAGCATCTGCAACTTGTTCGAATGCTGCGATGTTAGCACCTGCAAGGTAGTCAGTGCCGAGGTTATATTTCTCAGCGGTTTCTTTAGCTGTGTTGAAGATGTTGGCCATGATGTCTTTAAGACGGCCGTCTACTTCTTCACGAGTCCATGAAAGACGAAGGCTGTTTTGGCTCATTTCAAGGGCTGATACGGCTACACCGCCAGCGTTGGCAGCTTTAGCAAGACCGTAAAGAACGCCGTTTTCTTTATAAACTTTGATAGCATCAAGATCAGATGGCATGTTGGCACCTTCAGCCACACAGTATACACCGTTTTTCACAAGGGCAGCAGCTTGCTCGCCGTTGATTTCGTTTTGAGTCGCACATGGCAGAGCAATGTCAGCTTTGCCATCGTAGTTCCATACAGAACCTTCGAAGTATTTAGCAGTTGCTTTTTCTGCAGCGTATTCTGTCAAACGAGCGCGACGTTTTTCTTTGATGTCTACCAAGAGGTCGAAGTCGATACCTGTTTCGTCGATGATGTAACCATTTGAGTCAGAAACAGAGATAACTTTGGCACCGAGTTCAGTTGCTTTTTGAACAGCATACTGGGCAACGTTACCAGAACCTGAGATGAGGACTGTTTGGTCTTTGAATGATTTACCGTTGGCAGCAAGCATGTTGTCAGTGAAGTAAACCAAGCCATAGCCTGTTGCTTCTGGACGGATGAGAGAGCCACCGAAGCCAAGAGGTTTACCAGTCAAGACACCTGCATCAAATTGGCGAAGGCGTTTGTACTGACCGTACATGTAGCCGATTTCGCGACCGCCAACACCGATGTCACCAGCAGGCACGTCAAGTGATGGGCCGATGTGTTTTTGCAATTCTGTCATGAAGCTTTGGCAGAAACGCATGATTTCAGCATCTGTTTTGCCTTTAGGATCAAAGTCTGATCCACCTTTACCACCGCCGATTGGTAGACCAGTCAAGACGTTTTTGAAGATTTGCTCGAAACCGAGGAATTTCAAGATGGACTGTGTAACAGTTGGGTGGAAACGAAGACCGCCCTTGTATGGACCTACAGCTGAGTTAAATTGAACGCGGTAGCCGCGGTTGACTTGCACCTTGCCGTCTTTGTCAGTCCAAGGAACACGGAAAGAAATTACGCGTTCTGGTTCAACGATACGTGCCAAGATGTTTTCTTCGATATACTCTGGGTGAGCTTCAAATACAGGCTCAAGTGTAGAGAAGAGTTCTTCAACAGCTTGGAGGAATTCTGTTTCGTGTGGATTGCGAGCTTTTACAGCTTCAAATGATGCTTGGATGTATGCTTTTGCATTTGTCATAGGAGTCACCTGATTTCTTTATTTATTATTAAATTGTCTGACAATTTAATTTATCTGAAAATTATTATAGCACTATGATTTTTAAATGTAAAGAAGAAAATGAAAAAATTTTCAAAATTCCCTGATAAAAGCCGAACAATGGCAGTAAATAGGGAAAATCCGTATGTTTTCTATGGTATAATCAAGCTAGAAAACGCAAAAAGGAGTTATAGAATGGTTTCAACAGCGACGACATTGGGTGGATTTTCTTTTGACAATTGTTTGATGAATGCGGCAGGTGTCTGGTGCATGACCAAGGAAGAGTTGGACGGTGTGAAAAACTCAGCAGCAGGAACCTTTGTCACAAAGACCGCTACACTGGAATACCGGGCGGGGAATCCAGAGCCGCGCTACAAAAATGTACCGCTGGGGTCTATTAATTCCATGGGCTTGCCCAATCAAGGTCTGGATTATTATTTGGATTATCTTTTGGGGTTACAGGAAGAGGAACCAGAACGCACCTTTGTTCTTTCATTAGTAGGCATGTCGCCAGACGAGACCCACACCATTCTCAAAAAAGTGCAGGATAGCACCTTTCAAGGGTTAGTTGAACTCAATCTTTCTTGTCCGAATGTTCCGGGGAAACCGCAGATTGCCTATGATTTTGAAACGACAGAAACCATCTTGCGGGAAGTCTTTGCCTATTTCACCAAACCGCTGGGCATCAAGTTGCCACCTTATTTTGATATTGTACATTTTGACCAGGCTGCTGCGATTTTCAATCAATTTCCGCTCAAGTTTGTCAACTGTGTGAATTCGATTGGCAACGGTCTTTATATAGAAGATGAGAGCGTAATTATCAAGCCTAAAAATGGATTTGGTGGTATCGGTGGCGAATACATCAAGCCGACTGCTTTGGCAAACGTCCATGCCTTTTACCAACGTCTTAAGCCAGAAATTCAAATTGTGGGAACGGGTGGTGTCTTGACAGGACGCGATGCCTTTGAACACATTCTCTGCGGTGCCAGTATGGTTCAAATCGGGACAACTCTGCAAAAAGAAGGGCTAGTAGCCTTTGACCGCATTACCCAAGAACTCCGAGACATTATGGCTGAAAAAGGCTATGAAACCATCGAAGATTTCCGTGGGAAATTGCACCATTTGGATGACTAAGCGTAAAAAAGAAACAGTAAAAGAGTTTGGGGCTTCCAAACTCTTTTACTTACGGTTAAAATAATTAAACAAATCACCGATGGTTTTTTGGTGCATATCCACTAGCTCCTGGCCATCAAGGGTGACACTATCAATCACGAAGAAATCCTGTAGTTGCTGAACTTCCCGAGATTGGAGCATCAGAAATTCTTCTGGACTTCCATACTGCTTTTCTGATGGATGGGCAATTTGTGATTGATAATACCGAATGTGTAACATAATAGACCTCCGTTCGTGACTGCTTGGGACTCATCCACCTCCAGTCGAGTTTTATCTATCTCTTATTATATCACTAATTAGTTATTATTCAATACTTTTAACCGATGAAAAATCCTAATAGCATAACGGCGATGACTAGTAGTGGAGACGGGATGCGTTTGGATAGGAGGAGTAGGGTTGCCAGAATACAGATGAAGTACTCCCCTCCTGATGATAGGCCCTGCAACTGATTCAAAGCTGTCCAGCTGATGATGGCAGCGACCGCCCAGGAGATGCCCTTTAAGAATGAGGAAACATAATGTAACTGACGATAGACCTGCCAAAGGGGGGTTGCGAAATAGACAAGCAAGATTCCAGGAAGGAAAATGAGTCCTCCACCCAATAGGCCAGCTAGGAATTTTACCACTATTCCTCCTGTCACAGAGCGGGCAGCGACAAAGGAAGCAAAGCTGAAGAGTGGCCCAGGAACTGCCTGATCCAAGCTATAGCCCGCTAGAAAATCAGCCTGGCTGAGAAATCCTTCTTGTTTGACCAGGTCTTGAATCATTAGCGGAATCATGATTTGTCCACCGCCAATGATGGAATAGCCATAGCGATAAATAGATGCAAACAAGCGACTATCGCCACCAAAATAGTTTGCCATTGCAGAAAATAGAATAGCTAGGATGATAATGGTGGCTGGCAATTGCCATCTGACCTTGCTGGTTTTGGGGATATTTTGCAATTCTTGTCCGGCTTGCCCCCAGACGGGCACCAAGCCTGCTAGACCTCCTGCAAGTAGAAGCAAGAGAATAGACCAGCTAGAAAGTGGAATAAGAACAAAACTCAGAAGACAGAAAGAGATGTATAGGATGAGGTCTTTTTTGGACGTGACGACCTTCCTGGTCAGTTGAATGGCTGCGTAGAGAATGAAGGAGACCGCTACGGTAGGTAAGAAAATCAGTAGCTTGTTCCAAGCCTGGTTTTGAGCTACCCATTCCAGACCGATTCCTAAGCTGGTCATGATGACTGAGGCAGGAAGAATCCAGATGAGAAAGCTAGCCAAGGCAATCCATGGCCCGCCTACACGATAGCCGATGGCAGTAATGGTTTGTGTGCTGGAAGGTCCAGGCAAGAGCGAAAAAATTCCGATGAGTTCCGTCATCTCCTCCTGGCTGATATACTTCTTTTTGTCAATCAATTCCCTGCTAAAGACACCGTAGTGAGCTTCGGGCCCGCCGTAGGAGGCTAGTGAACAGAGAAAGACATCTTTTAAAAATTGTTTGTTTTGTATGTGCTGCGGCATAGTGTTCTCCAAATCTATTCTTATTTCAGTCTATCATAAATTGACAGATTAGCCAGGGAATCTAGGAGAAATATGTGTAAAATTCTTGTAAAAGTACACAGGTATTGTCTGGATTTTTGAGGTAAAAAGGCGTATAATGAAAGGGATTATAGGAAAGAGAGAGGTCGCCTTCTATGTCTAGAACATCATTACAGGAACGTCGGAAACTTGCTAGAAAGGCACGAAACAAGCGCCAATTTATGTTTATCTGCCTTTTGGCTGCGGTCATCCTGTCCATTATTCTCGTGCATGATCATGTTTTGCCCTTGTTTGGTAAGGCGGATAGGACCAGCCAGCAATCATCTGGGATAGGTTCTTGGTTTTCAGGCAAGCAGGATGAGGTGCAGACCGCCCGTATCATGGCTCATGGGGACTTGCTTTACCATGATCTCCTCTATTGGAGTGCTCTCCAGGCGGATGGGACCTATGATTTTTCTGAGAATTTTACCTATGTGAAACCCTGGATTGAGCAGGCTGATTTGGCTATTGCGGACTTTGAGGGGACTATTTCTCCTGATTTTCCTTTGGCTGGCTATCCTTTGTTTAATGCGCCGGCCCAGGTGGCAAAGGATATTCGTGATGCAGGCTATGATGTGGTGGATTTGGCCCATAATCATATTCTGGATTCACAGTTGTCGGGCCTCATTTCCACAGTGGAGACCTTTAAGGATGTCAATGTAGATGCAGTTGGCGTCTATGCGGAGGGCAATCGGGCGACGGCTCCCATCTATATTCGTGATGTCAATGGTATCAAGGTAGCAATTCTTGCCTATGCCTATGGATTCAATGGGATGGAGGCATCATTGACCCAGGAAGAATACAATGCCTATCTATCGGATTTTGACCGCAAGAAGATGAAGGCTGAGATTGAACTGGCTGAGAAAGAGGCGGACATTACTATCGTCATGCCTCAGACGGGTGTAGAATACCAGCTGGAGCCGACGGAGGAGCAGGTTAGTCTCTATCATGACATGATTAACTGGGGAGCAGACCTGGTGTTTGGCGGGCATCCCCATGTAGCGGAGCCTTCTGAGACGGTTGAAAAAGACGGTGAGAAGAAGTTAATCATCTACTCTATGGGGAATTTTATTTCTAACCAGCGGATTGAGACCATGGCGGGTGTTGCCAATGCCCAGTGGACCGAGCGTGGGGTGCTGATGGACGTGACGATAGAGAAGAAGGACGGCGTGACCCGCATCAAAACAGCCCAGGCCCATCCGACCTGGGTCAGCAAGGAACCTAAGGGACGTTTTTCACCGGAAGGCTACGAGCTCTATACCTATCAAACCTTGATTTTGGAAGATTTTGTCCAAGGTGGCAAGCATTATGGTCAATTGGATGCAGTAACCCAGGAGCGGGTAGATACAGCCTATGCTGAGATGAATGAATTTATGGCTTTGGATTGGGTAACTGAGGAGAAGGAATAGTAGAGTCTATCTAAATTCTGAATGAAGAACATCTGCAGTTGACCAAGTAAGGTTCAGCAAAACGATGCCAGACAGTTATAAGATAAATAGGTATAGTCTGAAATTCCTGTAGATAAGAAGGAGTTAAACATGAGTAGGGGCTATCAAGATATACAATGTATGAGGGTTTGGATTGGAGGATATTTCGGTCCGATTAATTCTGTTGAAATGGATTTTGAAGATGAGGAAGTTATTTATACTCATATAGATGACCATGATTCAAGGAGTGAGCTAGAATTAAGTTTTTCTGCCTCTCAGTTTAGATATGATTTAGAAAATTGTAAACTGCTTGAGTGGGATGAAGAATACGTAAATCCATACGTTCTAGATGGCACTCAATGGTATGTAGACATTCTATTTAAAAGAAATGCGCCGTTGAGAATTGAAGGTTCGAATGCTTATCCAAAAACATTTGACCAGCTTTGCAGTGCTATTTCAGAAATTATACAGGCTGATTTTATCTAGTCGACTAGTTGGAATGAGTTATAAAATAAAAACAGCCACTCTAGTGAGTGACTAAAATAAATCTGAGTGTGCGCCAGTATCAATCAAGGTCAAGGTTAGAATATCATTCTCTATTAAATAGATTAGGAGCCAATCTGGTATAATATGGCACTCATAATATCCGGAAAAATTTCCTGTCAGCATATGATTTTGATGTTTGTCTTCAAGTGGGATACCTTGGCTTAGTTTCGTAATAATTTCTTCCAACAAACCCAGATCGTATCCAAGTTTCTTCATTAACTTGTAGCTTTTTTGAATTTGTTCGTGAACTTTATTTGATACATTATTCTTCATCCAATACCTTAAATAAATCTTGGACAGTTGCATAACTTGGTACATTTTGATCACGTGAATTCTTTCGTGCTTCTTCCATTGCCTCCAAGGTTTCTTGATTGTATTTTGGTAGCTCCACGGAAAATGGTAAACCGCCGCGCAACACGCATTGGCGTAAGAAGATATTCACTGCACTGGACATATCTAAGCCCAGTCTTGCAAACAAGGCATTAGCGTCTTCTTTAACGGTTGTTTCAATTCTGATTTGAGTTGGACTTGTGGCCATTTGATACACCTCTTTCTTATCATATCTTACTACAAATGCATTACTTTGTAGACTTATTAAGCAACACAAGAGAGTTTTCTGTTTTATAATTGTAAAATATAGATTAAGAACTGATATAATGAGGTAAGAATTGTGGGCCTTTGATTTGAAATTCCATTGAAAGGGAAAGGATTGATGTATGATTAAACTAATAGCAACAGATATGGATGGAACATTTTTAGATGGTCAGGGAAGTTTTGATAAAGAACGTTTTTCTATCATTTTGAATCAGTTAGATCAAAAAAATATTCCTTTTGTGATCGCTAGCGGCAATGGAATGGGTAGATTACTGCAACTTTGTAAAGGATTTGAAGACCGACTAATATTTGTAGCAGATAATGGGGCTCATGTCTATCAGAATGGTAAAACACTTATTCGTCGTACTATTCTGCAAGAGGAAACGAAGGCTATTTTAGATTTTTTCAGCGGACAATGGGCTGACGTGTGTCTGATGTTATCAAATGAAGAAAATATTTATATGCAGGTAGGAGCAAACATGCCTTTTGCAGGAACTGATTTACCAATCGAGCCTGCACAAATGGCTGCTTTCCAAAATCGAGTAAAATACTTAGAAAATCTCAGTACTTATCCTACCTCTGAACCGATTTATAAGGTCGGTCTATGGGTGCCTGAAAATCGCGTAGATCAACTAACTGAGCAGTTTAATCAGGCTTTTCAAGGTCGATTAGTTGCAGTAACGAGTGGTTACGGCTCAATTGATATCTTACCACATGGAATTCATAAGGCTTGGGGCTTGGAGCAGGTTTTGAACAGATTAGGGATTGCCCCTGAGCACGTGATGGCCTTTGGTGATTCAGACAACGATATCGAATTATTGTCCTACGTAGGGTATTCCTATGCCATGGAAAATGCGACAGATAGAGTTAAGGCAATTGCCAAATATAGGGCGCCTAGCCATCTAGAGTCAGGAGTTTTCCGAGTAATAGAGACCTATATTAGACAAGAGAGGGAGTAAAATGATTCGATTAATTGCCTTTGATATGGATGGGACATTCCTCAATTCTCAAAATGATTATGACCGTCCAAGATTTCAGAAAATATTCAAGAAAATGCAAGAAATGGGGGTACGGATGGCGGCCATTTCTGGAAACCAATACCAACAGATTCGTTCCTTTTTTACGGAAGAAGCAAATCAAATGACCATTGTTTCCGAAGTTGGTGCTGTTATAGTAGAAAACGGTGTCAGAATATTTGAATCTCATTTTGAGAAAGATATTGTAGAGGGAATATTAGAAATATTAAATCAAAAGGATTTGCTAAGGTCCTGTTCAGTTAGCGGTTTTAAAGCACTTTATTATGCAAAAGATGTAAATCTTGATTTTAAACAACTTATTCAAGTTCATAATTTTGTCTGTGAGGAGGTGGAAAGCCTCTTACAATTACCGAATGATAAGATGACGATAATCACTCTTCATTTACCAGAAGAAGTTGTTCCGGATTTGTTGAAAGAGCTTAATCAAGTTGGTCAAGGAAAAGCCCGTGCGGTGTCTAGTGGGTTTGGATTTATTGATATTATCCCTTCAGGAATTAACAAGGGGATCGCTTTAGACTTTCTTGCCCGTCGATGGGAGATTTCTCCAAGTGAAATAATGGTATTTGGTGATAGTGGTAACGATTTAGAAATGCTCGAATATGCTACATATTCCTATGCGATGGAAGGTAGTCCAGAGGAAGTGATTAGAGCAGCAAAGTTTGTTGTTCCTTCAAATAATCAATCAGGAGTATTAGAAGTGGTTGAACAAGTACTGCTGACCTCAAACTAAAACAGCTTGACTGCTTAAAGGCGGTCAAGCTGTTTTAGTAGGTAATGATATCGTCATTTAGTTTATACTCTTCAAAAATCAAAAGCAGACGTTGTTGACTTGATTTGATGAGTGAAAGGCTCCACTGGAGCCTTTCAGTCTGTTACCTTGAAACAAAATAGTAACAGGGTTCTATCTGCATCAGCGTCGCCTAGTCAGACAAGGAACTGAGGTGTAGGCCGGACTGTCTGTAGCATGTCGCCTAGTACTAAAAGCAAACTAACAGACTCTAAAAGCAACGGTCACTGACTTAATTTCCAACATGCCTTAGCCACTTCCTAGTCTCTACTGACATCCAGCTCCGCTGTCTTTAACCACCTACACTGGTGAATTTGGTCATGCCGTAGCGGAAGATTTTGTAATTGATGCTAAATATGACGATAAGGACAAGTGGCAAGGCTAGTCCCCACATAGACAAATCTAAAAAATAGAGTGCTGGGAAATAAGCTGTGAAGGCGTAAGGAAAGACAAAAATTAGAAGAATTTGAATGATTTTTGGATAGATATTTAGAGGATATTGGGCCATCTGATTAAGGGCAAAAATACCCATAGTTAATGGAAAAGACTCTACAATCCAAAAAGCAAGAGCAGTAGGTCCAAGTTGTATTGCTGCATAGAGTAAGCCAATACAAATTGTAATAAAAATGAGTAAGATTAGTTTGCCAAGACTCCATTCCAGGCCAAGTTCTTTGGAAGCTTGAAAGAGGGCAATGGAACCGATAAGCGTCGTTCCAATTCCTTGTGGCTGAATTCGTTCACAAATGAGTTGAAAGAGTGGATTGACAGGCATCAGCAAGAGTCGTTCAAATTCACCCTGTCGGATATAGCGACTACCGAACATCCAAAGATTATCAAAGAAAATTAAGTGAATAGATCGACCGACTGTTGCAATTCCATAGATGAAAAGCATTTGGCCGTAATTGAAACCGGCAATTTCTTTAATGTTTCCAAATAGAATGTTGAGGAAAATGAGATAGACAATTTGTTCAATCAAAGAGGAGAAGAGCCCGATAAAGAAGTCCACGCGAAATGACATCTGAGCCATCATGAAGACTTTGATATTATACAAGTAGAGGCTGATATATTTTTTCATGTTAACCTCCAAAAATGACAATGCGTCGTTTGGCTTGAGACCAAAGGCCTGCAATAAAAATAGCAAGAAAAGGTATCCAAAGAACTTGCAAGCCCAAAGCCCTTAGATCGCTTTCTTGCCCAAGTAAAATGGAGATAGGGACATTAACAGCATAATTATAGGGCAATAGCTTTAAAAAGTTTTCTACGGCTTTTGGATAAAAGCTGAGTGGCAAGAGTGCCCCAGAGGCTAGATTGAAGAGACCGGTTCTCAAGAGCATAACGCCCCAAGCGTTGACTGTAAAAAAAGCCAAAAATCCAAAAGCCATATCAAGTAGTTGGACGATAAACATGCCGAGGATGGAGCTGACGAGAAAAAGGAGCAATGTTTTCCCATCAGGCAAATAGAAATCTTGATGAACAAGCAAGATTCCGATAAATACTAGTCCAAATTTAAAGAGTTCCAACAGTTTATTTCCTAAATCTTTGAAAAAGAGGGCTAGGATAAAGGAGTAGGGTCTGAGAAATTCTCCAGCAATGCTCCCTTTCAAAATACTATAAGATAAATCTTCACCTAGTGAGAAAGAATTCAAACTGGCTAGTAAATTGGCGAAAATAATATAAGTGGTAAAAGTTTGCAAGGTAAAACCGTTGACTTCAGATTGAGTAAAGAAAATAGTTTTCCAGACATAGAGAGCCACCAAGATCTTCACTACCAGTGAAACGAAGGTCGCTAGAAAGAAAGCCTTGTATTGCATGGCAGTCATCATAGTCAGGCGGGTCATATAGAAATATTTACGCATGAATACCCTCCTCATAAATTTGGCGGACCATGGTTTCAATTTCCAATTCTTTCATGGTAACATCTTCCACAGTAAAGTGATTGAAGACTTGCTCAATCACCTGAGCACTGGTCCAAAATTTACTTTGGTAGTGGATTTCAAAGTGAAAATCATCTTTTCGAACAAATTCCAAGCCTTCCAATTGTAAGTCCTGTTCAATTGGTTTTTCTGTGGAAAAAAGGATGGTTTTGATAGTGGAAAACCGTTCTTTTAGAATGGTCAGAGAACCATCGTAAACTTTTTTGCCTTTATCAATGATGAAAATCCGCTCACAGAGACTCTCAATGTCCTTCATATCGTGGGAAGTAATCAAAAAGGTGGTTTGATATTGCTGATTCATGTAGCGAATAAAGGAGCGAATAGTCTCCTTTACGCTGGCATCCAAGCCGATGGTTGGTTCGTCCAAAAAGACAACGGCAGGTTGGTGAATAAAGATAGCCGCAAATTCACAGCGAACTCGTTGTCCTAAAGAGAGGTTACGGATAGGTTGCTTCATGATGTCTGCCAAATCCAATAAGTCAATCAATACAGCTAATCTCTCTTTAAATAGCTGATCTGGAACATCATAAATTTTGGCGTGTAGAATAAAAGATTCCTGTACGGGTAAATTCCAGTCAAGATGCGATTTTTGCCCAAAGAGGACGCCAATTTGCTTATTCACTTCCTTACGTTGCTCTTGCGGATTCAACCCGTTAATGCGGACTTGTCCTTTGTCAGGAAATAAGACTCCAGTTAACATTTTGATTGTGGTTGACTTACCAGAACCATTTGAGCCTATATATCCAATAATTTCTCCTTTCTCAACTTGCAAGGAAATGTCTTGAACCGCTGGGATTAATTTTTTCTTTGGTTTGAAAAAGGCTTTGATTGATCCTTTTAAACCGACTTCCTTATCTATAACTGAATAAGTTTTTGATAGATGCTCTGCTTGAATCATATCTAAATCTCCTCACTGAAAACGTTTGCACAGTGTTTAGTATAACACAATTAAAGAGATTTGCAACGAAAAATGAAGCATTACGGTAACATTTTAATAAGGAAATCGGTCATATATTGAGGAGATTCTTGCTTCCCATTTTTTATCCATACTTGAATGATTCCAAAGAAGGCGTGGGAAAAGTAGATACTCCGATATTCTTTTTCAAGTGGTGATAAATCTTCTTTTCCCAAACGCTCAGCTAAATCGTTTGCGATCAATAATCTAACTTTGTTGATAAGGAAATTTTGGATTTCTTGAGTTCCGTTATGGGTCAATAAGGATGACAGTAATTCTTCACGGTAGAGTAGTTCAAAAATTTCTAAGCAAGAGGACTGTCGATTTCCATCATAGTGATCAAATATGGTCTCTAACTTGAGAAATAAGCCTTGTTGGTAGGAGTCAATCAATTCATATTTATCCTTATAATGGGTATAAAAACTAGAGCGACTAATTCCTGCTGTCTGAGCGAGATGGGTGGTTGTAATCTCATTAAATCCTTGAGTTTCTAAGCAAGTCACCATTGCTTCTAAAATGGCTTGACGAGTTCGTTCTTTTCGATTATCTGTTCCCATATTTTCTCCTTTTGAACATTTTTAGACACATTGTCTAAAAACGATTCTTTCTACTTGATTTTGAAAATGATACTTGTATAATGTATTTTATCAGTTTTTGGACAGGATGTCTAAAGGAGAATGCTATGTTTGAACAAGTGAAACGAATTATTAAAAAACCGATGGTTTGGATTACCATGGTGGGGATTGCAATCATACCCAGTCTCTACAATATTAGTTTTTTGACCTCCATGTGGGACACTTACGGGCGCGTGGATCAGTTGCCGGTCGCGGTGGTCAATCAAGATAAGCCAGCCACGCTTGATGATATACAATTGACCATCGGGCAAGATATGGTAGAGTCCATGAATGAAAATCCGAGCTTGGATTTTCATTTTGTATCTCAAAAAGAGGCAGAGGACGGTCTAGCAGATGGGGACTACTATATGATTGTCACCCTGCCGGAAAATACTTCTAAAAAGGCGGCAAGTCTGATGACCGACCACCCGGAACCAGTCGATATTGCCTATCAGACCTCAAAAGGTCACAGTTTTGTGGCATCGAAAATAGGTGAATCTGCCATGACGCAGCTCAAAAACAGCCTGTCCCAAACGATTACAGAAACCTATACCAAGTCAGTTTTTGCCAGCATGACCGAGCTTGGTAATGGAATGGATAAGGCAGCTTCAGGTAGCCATCAATTATTAACCGGAGCAGACCAATTGGTCACAGGAAATCAGAGCCTTCATAGCGGTTTGGTGGATTTGTCGGATGGCACCCAGACTCTAGCAAACGGTGCGAATCAATTAGCGACAGGTGTGGCGACTTATACAGATGGCGTTGGACAAACAGCAGCTGGAAGCACTAAGCTCTTGTCTGGTTTGACAGCTTACACCCATGCCGTCACTCAAGTGGCGACCGGTAGTCAGGCCATTTCAGACAAGTCTGCGCAACTGGTATCTGGTATGGCAGGTTTGACAACAGGTGCTGATAAAGTCACTGAATTGGCCAATGGTATGAGCAATTTGCAAGCAGGTTTGGGGCAATTGGCAGAAAAGACAAGTCTTTCTGCGGAAGAACAAGCTCAAATGGACAGTTTGATTGCGGGCTTGCCTCAGTTGGCGACAGCGATTGACCAGCTAAATAGTTCTGTTTCTGGTTTGACCATAGAGCCGATTGATCCGACTGCTTTGACGACGAGTTTGACCAATATTTCAGCTCAAGCCCAATTGCTGTTGGCTACCGGTCAGAATGACCGTGCTAGTCAAGTGCAATCCTTGCAGGCAACCAGCGCCTATCAGTCCTTGTCAGCAGACCAGCAGGCGGAATTACTCGCTGCCCTTGATGCCAGTCCATCAAGTGTCGCGAGTCAGGCCCAGGCCATTTTAGGCGAAGTGCAGAACCTACAAACGGCCTTGTCCAGTCTCCAAGGTTTATCAAGCATGGCCGGACAGGTGTCAGTTTTGCAAGGATCTATTGCCCAAATCAACGGTCTTGCTAGTCAAGCCTTACCGGGAGCGAGCGCAGCCTTGACCAGCCTATCATCTGGTTTGACCCAAGTCCATCAAGCCCTGACCCAACAAGTCCTTCCAGCCAGCAACCAATTGGTAGACGGTGCCAATCAATTAGCTAACCAGTTAACAGCAGGTGTCGGTCAATTGACAGCAGGCGTCGGTCAATACACGCAAGCAGTAGACCAGCTTGCTGCTGGCAGCCAGACCTTGGTAGGCAAAAATGCGGAACTCTTGGGAGGCAGTCGTGACTTGGCAGCTGGTCTGGCTCAATTAAACAGTAATAGTCCTAATTTGCAGACAGGTGCCCAAGCCCTGGCGACTGGATCTGATCAATTGGTTAGCGGTGCGGGGCAATTAGTGGACGGTGATGAGCGTTTGGGGTCTGGTTTGAATGATTTGGGAACAGGAATTTCCAGTCTCGACCAAGCTCTGACAGGTGCCGGGCATCGATTGTCACTGGTATCCTTTACCGAAAAAAATGCCCAAGCAATAGCGAATCCTGTTACTCTGACCCATAAGGATGAAGATGATGTAGCGACCAATGGTGTCGGCATGGCGCCTTACATGATTTCTGTATCTCTCATGGTTGTCGCCCTCTCTGCCAACGTTATTTTTGTTAAGCATTTGGATGACCGTCCTTATCGAAATCGGTGGGATTGGGCTAAGAGCAAGCTGGTCTTAAATGGACTTATCGCCAGTGCGGCGGCGCTCATTCTCTACTTTGTCTTGGGATGGATTGGGGTCGAACCTAGTCATCCACTGGCAACGTTTGGACTGATGCTGTTGACCTCGTGGACCTTTATGGCCCTTGTCACCGCCTTACTCGGTTGGAGCAATCGTTTTGGTTCCTTTGCTTCGCTGATTTTGTTACTCTTGCAACTGGGGTCTAGCGCAGGAACCTATCCAATCGAATTAAGCCCACACATCTATTCGACCATCCAACCCTTCCTACCGATGACCTACTCTGTCTCTGGTTTGCGACAAACCATTTCTATCGCAGGGCAAGTAAGTCATCAGGTCACAAGCTTGTTCATCTTTTTGATGGTTTTCCTGCTGGCAGGTCTATTGATTTACCGTCAGGACAGTCAAACGGGTGAAGAGAACAAATAAGAAGATAAAAAAGCGAGTGGTTGACCTTTACCAAAGAGGTCTCCTACTCGCTTTTTCTATCGTAAACATTATTTCTGGTTGGCGATGGCGCTCTTATCTGGGTCGTTGTGGGCAATCCGACTGGCCGCTGCCGCAGCAATGGCACAGACAATGTCGTCTAGGAAGGTATGGCAATGCTGGCCATCCTTACTATTAAGTTCAGAGATGATGCCGGGCTTGGACTTGTCCAGAAAGCCATAGTTGGTAAAACCGATAGTCCCGTAGAGATTGACGATGGAGAGACCGAGGATTTCATCAATTCCGTAGAGTCCTTCGTCATTCATGAGGACGGATTGAAGGGGTTGGGATACCAAGCCCTGTTCAGCCAATTTGTCTATTTCAATCCCCGTCACGATAGCATTTTGTACCTCGCGTTTTTCTAGGACGGCCTGAACATTTTCCAAACACTCCGCAAATTCCAAGTCAGGAATGTATTTGTTTTGTAGGTGCATGACCAATTCGGCAATGCGCTCGAGCGGTACGCCACGTTCGTCTAGTAGGGTTAGTGCTTGTGTTTTCATATTAGGGTCTCCATTTCTTTCCAAGATTGATTGTACCGTTTGTGGCGGTGATGGTCAATTTATTTTTGCTGTCTTTATTGCCAACGGTAAGGCTCTGCTTGTCGTCAGTCCCCGTCACCTTTTGGTCTTTGTAAACGTCCTCTGGGAAAATGCCGATTTCTTTGAGTTGTTCTTGAACATGGTAGTCATTTTCTAGCAAGTTTTCGATTTCTTCATCCGTCATACCGCTGTCCATAAATTGGAAGAGTTTCTTCTTCTCAATCACGACTTCCGCAGTCAGCAGGGCCTCCTTCTGACTCTTTTCAGAGAGGTTGATATTTGCTATCGAATAGGAATTTTCAGTATTACTTGTGAACATGTTGTCCCCGATGACAGTGATATTGGATGTTTCCATGCTATCGTAGTTTTCCCAGCGCGTGTTTTCCAGCTGGCTGTCTGAAATGTGGATACTACTGGTGTAGCTGTTAACTGTCAGGTTTTTCAGGATAGATTTTTCAACATAAATCTGACTGTAGCCACCGTTGATGCTTCCCTTGTCAATGGTTGAATTGATGATGCTTGGACTGCCATAGAGTGCGATTTCTTGGATATGAACACCGTCAATCAGTAAGCCATCAACACTTGTATCCAGTTTTTTCAAGGTTTTTCCTTTTGGAATTTCAATGGTCAACTCAAGATAGTCAGGATTATGGGCGGCGACGCCTTCGGCTGCATATTGCATGATGCCGTCAATTTTGAATTTTGGAACAATGCTATCAATAGTCAGTTGCCCCTCTGTTTCATTCACATGCAAGGGCATCAAGCTACTATTTTTAAAATCATGGTAGCGCACATGGTAGAGGTCGTCGGGCGATTGGATGATGCGGATAGGGCGATTGTAACCGGCGTTGATGGTTAACTGGTCCAATTGCTTGTAGGTTTCCTCTTTATATTCTGGTCTGACCACATTGTTGAGTTGGTCAATACCACCTGAGAAAAAGCCAATTCCTGCCAGTATCAAACCCAGTATCAGACTGACAAAGCCTGTGATAGCTGTGATAATCAATTTCTTTTTCATGCTCGTTTACCTCGTTTCAAAATCCATTGGAAGAAGGTCTTTACCAATCTCCAAGCCCAGTAGGTAAAAATCAGGGTCACTAGGCAGACAATCAAGGCGCCACCTAACATAGCCAATCCACTACCTGAACCCAGTAGAAAGACGTTAAAGCCCTCTGGCATTAAACTAAAGCCTTCCCAGATGAGGAAACCTCCGCTGACGAAGAGACCGACGCTGAGGATAAAGCCGCCTAAGATGAAGCCCAATACCAGAAGAATGAGAAAAATCAAGGCTCCGACTAAGAAAAGTAGGGCTGGAATAGCAATCGGTAGTGAGAAGATGGCGAGCAGGGCTAGCCAAATGGTTTTTTTGGCTTCCTTGACTTCTTGGAAGTTGCGTCCCAGATAGAAGGCGCCGACGATGCCGGTTAGGGACAATCCCAGTAGACCGAGGAGTGGCTCCACAAATAGGAAGAAAATGGATAGTAGTAGGGCCAAGACAAGCCCGACAATCATGTAGAGCGGTCTGCGGTTGATGGGCTGGTTGGAGTCTGCTTGGTCGTCCTCGCCTTGTATATGGCGGTCCAAAATGTTGTTAATCAAGTCGCTGGCAGCCTCTTTTGGTGAACCTAATTCTTCCATGATGGCGTCCTCATTGTCTGGACCCGCCTCGTCGAAGTATTCATTGAAAAAGGTAATGGCCTCTTGGTACTCCTTGCGTGGTAGTTTTTTCAAGTGTTTTTCCAGTTGGGCCATGTATTCAGTTCTTGTCATGGCGGATACTCCCTTCTATGATGCCGTTAATAGTATTGGTATAAATATCCCAGTCCTCTTTGAGTTGGACCAATTCTTCGTGTCCCAGCTGGGTCAAGCTATAGTATTTTCGCATACGACCTTGGTATTCTCGCGAGTAGGTGGTCAGGAATTCTTTTTGCTCCAATTTTTTGAGAATGGGATAGAGGGCGGATTCCTTGATATTGGTCAGCAATTTGATAGTTTGACCAATTTCGTAGCCGTAGGAATCGTCCGATTCCAGTATGGCCATGATGAGAAATTCCGTTAGCACTGCAGGAACGGGAAAATGCATGGGCTGGTCACTCCTTTCTGATGGATAAGGGTAGGTCTGAATTTGTAATATAATGTATTTTTCTATATATCAAAATTTATTATATATTAAATATACACCTAATACCCAAAACTTGTCAAGCGATTATGTAAAAATTTTTTTTAGAATGTAGGGAAATGATGCTTTGGAATAAATAAAACTGGGCAGCACTGTTGAGAAAAGTAATATTATTTGCGAGCGGAGCGACCTTAAACCGAGACTTTCTGCTGTGCTCAAACAGTCCGGGGGGACTGTTTGGGGTTGGAAATCAAGAAAGTGAAACTTTCTCCACCACTCGGAGTATTTGGAGAACCTGCTCTGCAGTTCCCTATTTCCAACCCTTGATAGTCACTCCCCTGACTATCAAGGGCGTCCGACATCGCTTCAGGAAAGTCTAATAAAACTAAAAAAATAAAAAAACTTTGTCAAAATCCTTGCATTATTTTTAAAAAGTAGTAGAATATATTTATCGATAGTTAGTGATAATTAGGAGGTGCTTTTTATGACTACTGATAAAATTACCGCAGCAGCGGCGATGTTGAATGTATTGAAAACTTGGGGTGTTGACACCATCTACGGTATCCCATCCGGTACGCTTGGTGGACTCATGGATGCTCTTGCGGAAGATGATGACATTCGTTTCTTGCAAGTTCGTCATGAGGAAACAGGTTCCTTGGCGGCCGTTATGCAGAAGAAATTTGGCGGTCCCTTGGCTGTCGCAATCGGTTCAGGTGGACCGGGTGCTACTCACTTGATCAACGGGATTTATGACGCGGCTATGGACCGAATTCCCATGATTGCTATTTTGGGTTCACGTCCCGAATACGAGCTCAACTTGGATGCCTTCCAAGAACTTAATCAAAACCCAATGTATGACAATGTGGCTGTTTACAACAAACGCGTTGCCTACGCGGAACAATTGCCAAAAATCATCGACGAAGCAGCTCGGGCGGCCATTTCCAGAAAAGGACCTGCCGTGGTGGAAATTCCAAATGACTACGGCTATGCGGAAATCACAGCGGATGCCTATTATGGTTCAGGTACCTACCAACGCGACTATCTTTTGCCAGCCCTCAATCAAGAGGACATTGATGCAGCAGTTGCCTTGCTCAATAAGGCAGAGCGAACAGTCATTTATGCGGGGATTGGTACCAATCAATCCGGCGATTTAGTCACAAAATTGGCTCATAAAATCAAGGCTCCCATCATTGTAACGGGTAAAAACTTTGACGCATTCCACTGGGATGAACCAGCCTTGACAGGTTCTGCAGGGCGCGTGGCTTGGAAACCAGCTAATGAAGTCTTGGCTGAGGCTGACACCGTTCTCTTCTTGGGTTCTAACTACCCATTTGCTGAAATTTTCCCAGCTTTCAAGGCGAAGAAGACCTTTATCCAAGTGGATATCGACCCTTACAAACTGGGCAAACGCCATGAATTGGACGTAGCGATTTTAGGAGATGCTGGTCAGGCTGTTCAAGCTATTTTAGACAAGGTCAACGAAGTAGAAGAAACCGCTTGGTGGCGTGCTAATTTGAAAAACAACCAAAACTGGCATGATTACATGAAGAAAATTGAGACCAAAGAAGAAGGTCCATTGCAACTTTACCAAGTCTACAATGCCATCAATAAATATGCCGATGAGGATGCCATTTTCTCTATTGATGTCGGTAATTCTACTCAAACTTCTATTCGCCACCTCCACATGACACCGAAAAATATGTGGCGGACTTCTCCACTCTTTGCGACAATGGGAATCGCGCTTCCGGGTGGTATTGCAGCTAAAAAAGACAATCCTGACCGTCAAGTATGGAACATTATGGGTGACGGTGCCTTCAACATGTCCTATCCAGATGTCGTGACCAATGTTCAGTACAACCTTCCGGTCATCAATATTGTCTTTGCTAATACAGAGTACGGATATATTAAGAATAAATACGAGGACACCAACAAACACCTCTTCGGTACAGACTTTATTGATGTTGATTATGCCAAAATTGGTGAAGCCCAAGGTGCCGTTGGTTACACTGTTCGTCGGATTGAAGAAATGGACGAAGTCATGCGCAAGGCGGTTGAGGACAATAAAAACGGTAAAACGGTCGTCATTGATGCCAAAATTACCAAAGAACGTCCAATACCAGTAGAGGCTATGAAGTTGGACCCAGCTCTCGCTTCTGAAGAAGAAATCGCAGCCTTCAAAGAACGCTACGAAGCAGAAGAACTGGTGCCATTCCGCATCTTCTTGGAAGAAGAAGGCTTGGAAAGTCACACTGTTAAAAAATAAAGAAGAACAAGACGGCTTTTAGCACGATTAAGAAAGATTTTAGATGAAGAGCTTGGCTTAGTTGCCTGGCTCTTTTTGTTGCTCAATTAGATGTCCAGCCAGAAATAATTTGTCCTTCTTTACTATTCCAAAAATTTTTTAAAAAAACTTGTGAAAAAATTAACAAAAGTGCTTTACAAAATTAAAAAGTTATTGTATCATAAACATGTGAAAAAATTAACAAACATCTGTTTTGTAAATGGAGGACTAAAATGGCTGATAAAAAAGTAGTATCACCTGAAGAAAAAATGGCAGCAGCTCAAAAACATGTTGACGAACTTGTTCAAAAAGGTTTGGTGGCCTTGGATGAGTTTCGCAAATTGAACCAAGAACAAGTTGACTACATTGTTGCGAAAGCCTCTGTAGCAGCGCTTGACGCTCATGGCATCTTGGCAGCACACGCTGTAGAAGAAACAGGTCGCGGTGTCTTTGAAGACAAAGCTACAAAAAACTTATTTGCGTGTGAACACGTTGTAAATAACATGCGCGGTGTAAAAACAGTTGGTGTTATCGAAGATGATCCTATTACTGGTTTGACAAAAATTGCGGAACCTGTCGGTGTTATCTGTGGTGTTACTCCAACAACTAACCCAACTTCAACAGCTATTTTCAAATCACTTATCGCACTTAAAACTCGTAACCCAATCGTATTTGGTTTCCACCCATCTGCACAAGAATCTTCTGCACATGCAGCACGTATCGTTTATGAAGCTGCTGTAAAAGCAGGTGCCCCTGAAAACTGTATCCAATGGATTACTGAGCCATCTATTGCTGCAACAAATGCACTCATGAACCACGATGGTATCTCAACTATCTTGGCAACAGGTGGTAACGCAATGGTACGTGCAGCGTATTCATGTGGTAAACCAGCTCTTGGTGTTGGTGCAGGTAACGTTCCAGCATATATCGAAAAATCTGCAGATATTCGTCAAGCAGCTCACGATATCGTTATGTCTAAATCATTTGACAACGGTATGGTATGTGCGTCTGAGCAAGCAGTCATCATCGACAAAGAAATTTATGATGAATTCGTTGAAGAATTTAAATCATACAAAACTTACTTTGTTAACAAAAAAGAAAAGGCACTTCTTGAAGAGTACTGCTTCGGTGTAAAAGCAAATAGCAAAAACTGTGCAGAAGGTAAATTGAATGCTGATATCGTTGGTAAACCAGCTGCATGGATTGCGGAACAAGCAGGTTTCAAAGTTCCAGAAGGAACAAATATCTTGGCTGCTGAATGTGCTGAAGTTGGACCAAATGAGCCTCTTACACGTGAAAAACTTTCTCCAGTAATTGCTGTATTGAAAGCTGAAGACGTAGAAGATGGTCTTAAAAAAGCTCGTCAAATGGTAGAGTTCAACGGTCTTGGACACTCTGCTGCAATTCATACTAAAGATGAGGAACTTGCAAAACGTTTCGGTACTGAAATGAAAGCAATGCGTATTATCTGGAACTCACCTTCTACTTTCGGTGGTATAGGTGACGTTTATAATGCATTTATTCCATCATTAACACTCGGATGTGGTTCATATGGACGTAACTCAGTTGGTGATAACGTATCTGCTATCAACCTTCTTAACATCAAGAAAGTAGGGAAACGTAGAAATAATATGCAATGGTTTAAAGTTCCTTCAAAAATTTACTTCGAACGTAACTCTATTCAATACCTTCAAACAGCAGAAGGCCTTGAACGTGTTATGATCGTAACAGACAAATCAATCGAACGTCTTGGTTTTGTTCAACGTGTCATCGATCAATTGAATGCTCGTTCAAATCAAGTGACTATTCAAGTCTTCTCAGATGTTGAACCAGATCCAGATATTACAACAGTTGAACGCGGTGCTGAAGTAATGCGTGCATTCCAACCGGATACAATTATTGCGCTCGGTGGTGGTTCACCAATGGATGCTGCTAAAGTAATGTGGCTCTTCTATGAACAACCAGAAATCGACTTCCGTGACCTTGTTCAAAAATTCATGGATATCCGTAAACGTGCCTTCAAATTCCCATCATTGGGTCAAAAAGCTAAATACATCGGTATCCCAACTACATCTGGTACAGGTTCAGAAGTAACACCGTTTGCCGTTATTTCTGATAAGAAAAATAACCGCAAATACCCACTTGCTGACTACTCATTGACACCAACAATTGCAATCGTAGACCCAGCATTGGTTGAGTCAGTTCCAGCCTTCATCGCAGCTGATACTGGTATGGACGTATTAACTCATGCGACAGAAGCATACACTTCTAACTTTGCTAACGACTACACTGATGGTATTGCCCTTCAAACAATTAAGTTGGTATTCCAATACCTTGAAAAATCTGTCTTGACTGGTGATCCAGAAGCACGTGAAAAAATCCACAACGCTTCTACAATGGCTGGTATGGCTTTTGCAAATGCCTTCTTGGGTATGAGCCACTCTATGGCCCATAAGATTGGTGGTCGCTTCCACACAGTTCATGGACGTACAAACGCAATCTTGTTGCCATACGTTATCCGTTACAATGGTACTCGTCCGTCTAAGACAACTACATGGCCTAAGTACAACTACTGGAAAGCGGATGAAAAATTCCAAGACATCGCTCGTATGTTAGGTTTGCCACATTCTACTCCAGAAGAAGCTGTTGCAGCTTATGCTAAAGCAGTTTACGAATTGGGTGAAAAAGTTGGTATCAAGATGAACTTCAAAGATCAAGGTATTGACGAACAAGAATGGAAGAAATACACTCATGAATTGGCTCTTCTTGCATATGAAGATCAATGTTCACCTGCTAACCCACGCTTGCCAATGGTAGCAGATATGGAAGAAATCATGAATGACGCTTACTACGGTTACAAAGAACGTCCAGGACGCTTGAAATAATCCTACTTCGACGCTTTTCGTCGTTAGATTTCCTCGGTGAACTTTAGTTCTACCTTCGTCAATCTGCCTAGAAAGACTTAGGACTAGAATGATTTCGGTCATCT
The DNA here is from genome assembly GCF_040836615.1 of Streptococcus nasisuis. Taxonomy (NCBI): domain Bacteria; kingdom Bacillati; phylum Bacillota; class Bacilli; order Lactobacillales; family Streptococcaceae; genus Streptococcus; species Streptococcus nasisuis. The sequence continues at coordinate 470,896 of NZ_CP162268.1, forward strand.
ATCTGGGTTCGTTTAGAAAAAGTGTTTCTCAACAACCTTTGTATAGACAATGGACTAGCCTCCAAAACTTTTTGAAGCACTGGCTTGCATTTGGCAAGTCGGTGTTTTTGCTATGTACGACGGGCATGTCGTACATCTGAGGTGAAAGTCCTCCGTGGACACCCGCTACCGGTGAACCCCAAAGCGACTCCCAAGCCTGACTATCGTGAGGTAGCGGGGAGAGGAAGGGATAGCGAAATCGTGGCTCTACGAACAGAAACGTGATAACAAGGCGTATATAGGGGATGAGGGGGCATACAACTCTAAAGTCCAAAAAGGTAGTCGTAACCTATAGACGTAAATCACGAGAGTAAACGAGGAAAGATGTACGACTTATCCCGTGAGGTTTCATGAGCGTCAAAGACGTAGTAACAACGAATCATGAGAAGTCAGCCGAGGCCATAGTAGCGATGAAACTTCTGTAATAGAGGTGGAGCGAAGGGCTGAACAATTAACCGAAGTATACCTACTTCACTTGTGTCTGTAAAACTAGCGGTCTGATAGAACTGGGTGCGGTCACGTATTGACTAGAGGAAAGTTCACCAATATAAGACGTCCCTCAGACACCGAAACAAGAAAGGAATACGCACATGTCACAGTTACTAGATAATATCCTATCTCGGTCCAATATGCTTGAAGCCTACAATCAAGTTAGAGCCAATAAAGGTTCAGCAGGAATTGACGGCGTAACTATTGACGAAATAGATGACTATCTCCGCAAACACTGGCGTTCAACTAAAGAACTCATAAAGCAGAGGAAGTACAAACCTCAGCCAGTCTTACGAGTTGAAATTCCCAAACCTAACGGCGGAGACCGTCAGTTAGGTATCCCAACGGTCATGGATAGAATGATACAACAAGCTATTGTCCAAGTCATTAGTCCTATTTGTGAACCCTATTTCTCTGAGAGGAGTTACGGATTCAGACCCAATCGGTCATGCGAACAAGCTATTATCCAGTTATTAGAATACCTTAATGACGGTTATGAGTGGATAGTAGACATAGACCTGGAGAAGTTCTTTGATACCGTTCCTCAAGATAGACTGATGTCGCTTGTTCATAACATTATCCAAGATGGAGATACAGAATCTTTAATTCGTAAGTACCTTCATTCAGGTGTAGTCATCAACGGACAACGGTATAAAACACTAGTTGGAACTCCACAAGGAGGAAACCTATCACCGCTCCTGTCCAATATCATGCTTAATGAGCTAGATAAAGAGTTGGAAAATCGTGGACTTCGCTTCGTTCGCTACGCAGATGACTGCGTCATCACAGTCGGTAGTGATGCGGCGGCTAAACGTGTGATGCATTCAATTTGTCGTTATATTGAAAAACGATTAGGTTTGAAAGTCAACATGACCAAGACCAAGATTGTGAGACCGAGCAAATTAAAGTACCTAGGATTTGGGTTCTGGAAATCATCTGAGGGCTGGAAAAGTCGTCCGCATCAGGATAGCGCACAGAGTTTCAAGAGAAAACTCAAGAAACTAACGGCCCGTAAGTGGAGTATTGACTTAGACAGCCGAATTGAGCGACTAAACTGGGTCATCCGAGGTTGGATAAACTACTTTTCTATGACGAACATGAAATCAGTCATGGAAAGCATTGATGAACGACTAAGAACTCGAATAAGAGTTATTATCTGGAAACAATGGAAGAAGAAATCTAGGCGATTATGGGGACTTCTCAAATTAGGAGTACCGAAGTGGATAGCGGATAAAGTATCTGGCTGGGGAGACCATTATCAATTAGTGGCTCAGAGGTCTGTACTGAAACGTGCCATATCAAAACCAGTCCTCGCTAAACGTGGACTGGTTTCTTGCCTAGATTATTATCTAAAACGACATGCGTTAAAAGTTAGTTGAACCGCCGTGTGCCGAACGGCACGCACGGTGGTGTGAGAGGGACTAGAAATTAGTCCCTACTCGATTGAGGAAATGTTTGTATTATGATATACTAAAAGAAAAATATAATATGGAGGCCTCTATGGCAGAATTAACCCCTTTAACTTGGACCTTTGTCCGTGAATGCCCTGTACCTGCTGATATTAATGACATCTTGTTACCTGGAGAAGAACCTAAGGCGGCCTACGCTACCATAAGGGATAGTGCTATTTTTACCAATCGTCGCTTGATTGTGCGTGACGCTCAGGGGCTGACGGGTAAGAAGGTAGAGATGTACTCGCTGCCGTACAGTTCCATCAATATGTGGTCAACGGAAAATGCAGGGAAATTCTTAGATTTCAATGCAGAAGTAGAGCTCTGGACTAGGGCAGGTCACATCAAGATAAACCTGAAAAAAGGGATTGACATCCGTCGCTTTGACCGTCTGATTGCGGAAGCGATTTTGTGATACTAAACCAGTAAGTAAGTGAATAAAACCGAACCGCTGTTCGGTTTTTTCTCAAATCTTTCCAATTTTCTGTCAATTTATGGTAGAATAGGGGAAATAGATTTTTAGAGGATATTCGCCCATGACTTTAGTTTACCAATCCACCCGCGATGCTAACAACCGTGTTTCTGCCAGCCAGGCTATCTTGCAGGGCTTGGCGACAGACGGTGGTCTCTTTACACCGCTTTCTGCACCAGCAGTTGACTTGAATTTTGACCGGCTCAAGGACGCTTCCTACCAAGAAGTGGCTAAGCTGATTTTGTCTGCCTTCCTAGATGATTTCACGGCAGATGAGCTGGATTACTGTATCACCAATGCCTACGACAGCAAGTTTGATACGCCAGACATTGCCCCAGTGGTAAAACTAAAGGGCCAATACAACCTGGAGCTCTTCCGTGGTTCGACCATTGCCTTTAAGGATATGGCTCTGTCTATCCTGCCTTATCTGATGACGACGGCCGCCAAAAAGCATGGTCTGGAAAATGAAATTGTCATCCTGACCGCGACTTCTGGCGATACTGGGAAGGCGGCCATGGCAGGTTTTGCGGATGTGCCTGGCACCCGTATCGTGGTCTTTTATCCACGTGACGGTGTTTCCAAGGTGCAAGAGCTGCAGATGACGACCCAGACTGGTGATAATACTCACGTTGTAGCTATTGACGGTAATTTTGATGATGCCCAAACAGCGGTCAAATACATGTTCAACGATGTGGACTTGCGTGAAAAATTGGCAGCTAAGAAACTACAATTTTCATCAGCCAACTCTATGAACATCGGCCGTCTGGTGCCACAGATTGTCTATTATGTCTACGCCTACGCTCAGCTGGTCAAGACTGGCGAGATTGCGGCTGGCGACAAGGTCAACTTTACTGTACCGACTGGTAACTTCGGAAACATCCTGGCTGCCTACTATGCCCAGCAAATTGGCCTTCCGATTAACAAACTGATTTGTGCATCCAACGACAACAATGTCTTGACTGATTTCTTCACGACCGGCGTTTACGACAAGAAACGCACCTTCCGCGTGACGACTAGCCCGTCCATGGACATCCTGGTGTCGTCTAACTTGGAGCGCCTGATTTTCCATCTCTTTGGAAATGATGCAGCAAAAACAGCTGAGCTTATGGATCGTTTGGCGACAGATGGCCAGTATGACATCCAAGGGGCTGACGCGTCTATCCTATCTCTCTTTGATGCCGCCTTTGCGACGGAAGAGGAGACAGCGACGGAAATCAAGCGTGTTTATGAAGAGTCAGACTATATCGAGGACCCACACACGGCTGTTGCCTCCGCTGTCTATAAGAAGTATGTGGAGAAAACAGGCGACCAGACACCGACAGTTATCGCCTCTACAGCTAGTCCTTACAAGTTCCCAGTTGTGGCAGTCCAGTCTGTGACAGGGGAAACAGGTCTATCAGACTTTGAGGCGCTGGCTAAACTCCATGAAATTTCAGGTGTTGCCTTGCCACCGGCGGTGGACGGCTTAGAAATAGCTCCTGTCCGCCACACCACAATCGTTGCAGCAGCGGATATGCAGGTCGAAGTCGAGCGTTATTTGGGAGTATAATTGGAATATTCAAGGAGTGGGCAAAAGCCTAGAATCGCTTTTTATAGTTCATGTCAACATCTCAGCGCAGTGGTTGATTGGCTTTCACAGTTTGGGGAACTGTGAAAGGTTGGAAATAAGGATTGCGTAGCAAACCTCATTTCGTTCGCGTTTTACGCTCCGAATCAGACCTAATGAATGATGCGAACTTTGTTCGCTCTATTTTCAACCTCCAAAGGTTCCCCAAATCGTTGGAGCTGTGCGGGGGTGGGCAGACGAACTCTTCTTAGCTTTGTCGAGTTCTTGCCCACTCCCTTTTTCTATGCCTTATGAAAAAAATTTATAAAGAAATAATCTCTATTGCCCTACCTGCCATGGGAGAAAATGTCCTGCAGATGCTGATGGGAATGGTAGATTCCTACCTGGTGGCAGGTCTGGGGATGGTTGCCCTGTCAGGTGTTTCCGTCGCCAACAATATTCTGGCTATTTACCAGGCCCTTTTCATCGCCCTGGCTGCTGCTATTTCTGCACGTCTGGCCCAATCCAGCAACCAAGGTGAGCAAGTGGTCGGAACCAGGATGACGGAAAGTCTCAAATTGACCCTACTTGTCAGCGGCATTTTTGGTTTAGTCGCTATTTTGGCAGGCCCTAGCTTGCTGGCTCTATTGGGAGCAGAGGCAGCGGTCGTAGAAACGGGCGGTCTCTATTTTACCCTAGTCGGCGGTGCTGTCGTTTTTCTAGGTCTTATGACCAGCCTCAGCGCCATTCTCAGGTCTCTTGGTAGGCCTGCCCTCCCCATGTATGTCAGCCTCTTGAGCAATCTCCTCAACATCCTGCTCTCCGCTTTTACCGTTTTTGTGCTCCATGCTGGCGTGGCTGGAATTGCTGTCGGAACAGTTCTATCTCGTCTCATAGGTTGCCTGCTCCTTTGGTCGCAGTTGCCAGTGCCCCTGGCAGAATGGACCTGGTCCATGGATAAGGATTTGGTCAGACTTGCCCTACCCGCTGCTGGAGAAAGGCTGATGATGCGGGCGGGGGATGTCGTGGTGGTCAGCCTTATTGTCAGTCTGGGGACGGCTGTTCTAGCGGGAAATGCTATTGGGGAAACCCTGACCCAGTTTAACTACATGACAGCCATGGGAGTGGCGACGGCCCTGGTCATCTTGACGGCTAGATACCGCAAGGATAAGGCACAGGTTGCCCGATTGTTGCAAGCAGGTTTACTTTTGTCAATGGTCTGTATGGTTTTGGTTGCTGGATTAGCCTATTTATTTGGCCCGCAGCTTACTGGACTCTATACCGAAGACATTCTAGTGGCGAAAGCCAGTCAGACTGTTTTGTTTTATTCTCTGCTCGGTGTGCCGGTTACGGCGGCCACCTTGATTCTGACGGCTCTTTGGCAGGGCTTGGGCAATGCCAAACTTCCATTTTTCGCCACTAGTCTGGGCATGTGGCTGGTGCGGATACTTGGCGCCCTAATCTTGGTCAAGGTTTTCAAGCTAGGATTAGATGCCATCTGGATTGCGACTATCCTGGACAATGCCTTTCGGGCTGGATTTTTGTATATTGGTTATAAAAAATGGCTTTAGCTTTCTTTAAGCTTGAAGGGGTATACTATAGTCAAGCTAGAAATAGCGAAATCTTTTTCATATAATCTCCTAGAAAACAGTCGGCGATGGTCGGCTGTTTTCACATTTTCTATTGATTTAAAAAAGTGGTATAATAGAGCTGATTGACAAGGAGACAGATATGACAGCAGTAGGAGCTTCGGCAGGAAAGATTATTTTAATGGGAGAGCATGCGGTGGTGTACGGTCAGCCGGCCATTGCCATGCCTTTTTCTGCTGTCCAGATTACTGCGACCATTGCGGCCCAAGGGACTGCTCTAACCGTGACCTGTGATTTTTACCAGGGATTTGTCCACAAGATGCCCAAAATTTGGGAGAGTCTTAAGCACGCCATTCGCTTTTCCCTCTACCGCATCGGAGCACCGACCGACCCGGCCATTCATATCCAGATTAGTTCCACTATACCAGCAGAGCGGGGCATGGGCTCCAGTGCCGCAGTGGCAGTAGCGGTGGCACGCGCCCTCTTTGCCTACTACCAAAAGGAGCTGACTGACAGCGAGCTCTGGGACATCGTCCAGTCCTCGGAAAAGATTGCCCACGGTAACCCCTCAGGCATTGATGCAGCTACGACTAGCGGCAAGTCCCCCATTTATTTCGTCAAAAACCAGCCCATCCAACCTTTGACCCTCAACCTCCAGGCCTATTTGGTCGTGGCTGACACCGGCGTCACCGGAAATACCCTTGAGGCTATCCTTGATGTTGCGACTCTTTTGGAAAATGAGCCAAAGGCCGTTCAGCTAGTGGAAGAACTAGGTTCTTTAACCCAGGCTGCTCGAGAGGATTTAGCCAATGATCAGGCAGAGCTTCTAGGTCAAAAGATGAGTCGAGCCCATGTCCTCTTACAAAAATTAGGCGTGTCAGACCCCAGCCTAGATAAACTGGTCAGCCTAGCCCAGACCCATGGAGCTCTAGGAGCCAAGCTGACCGGAGGCGGACGTGGTGGCTGTATGATTGCCCTTGTAAAAACAGAACAAAAAGCCCAGGAATTGGCCCGCATCCTCGCCCAAGCAGGCGCCAAGCAAACCTGGATCCAATACTTAGGAGAATAAGATGAGCCAGAAAATCGGCATTGCCCGTGCCCATACCAATATCGCCCTGATCAAATACTGGGGTAAGCGAGACAAGCAACTCTTCTTGCCCATGAACTCCAGCCTGTCACTGACCTTGGATGCCTTTTACACAGATACCAAGGTGATTTTTGACAGCGATTTGACGGCTGATGAGTTTTATTTAAATGGAATCTTGCAAGATTCAAAAGAAATTTTAAAAATTTCGCGATTTTTGGATTTATTTTGCGAATATATAGGTGAGAGGACTTTTGCCCGAGTGGAAAGTCTCAATTTTGTTCCGACTGCGGCAGGATTAGCCAGCTCCGCCTCAGCCTTTGCGGCCCTTACCTTGGCTACCGCGACAGCTCTAGGTCTGAATTTGAGTCGAGAGGAATTGTCAACCCTTGCCCGTCGTGGTTCAGGCTCCAGCACCCGTAGCCTTTTCGGAGGTTTTGTCGAGTGGGATATGGGGACAGGTTCGGCAGATTCTATGGCCCATCCCATCGATGATGCGGACTGGGATATTGGCATGATTGTTCTTGCGGTCAATACAGGTCAGAAAAAGATTGCCAGCCGTGAAGGCATGGACCATACGGTCGCAACGTCCCCCTTTTACCAGGCCTGGGTGGACACCGCCAAGGAAGATTTGCAGGCTATTAAGCAGGCTATTGCGGACCGGGATTTTGAACAGGTCGGTCAGATTACCGAGCATAATGGCATGAAGATGCATGCGACCACCCTGTCTGCCAATCCGCCGTTTACTTATTGGTCGGCAGATAGTTTGCTGGCCCAGGAGGCTGTCCGTCAGGTCCGTGAGGAAAGCGGCCTATCAGCCTACATGACCATGGATGCGGGACCAAATGTCAAGGTTCTTTGCAGAGCCAGTCAAATGGCAGAGCTGGTCGATGCCCTATCTCAGTACCTCCCCAAAGAAAAAATCATTACTAGCCTACCAGGTCCTGCGGCCTATGTTTTGACAGAAGAGGACTGGCAAGGCTCCCAGCAGGCATTTGAAGAGAGGTCTTAGGATGCAGGTACAAGTACAAGCACCAGGCAAGCTCTTTCTGGCAGGGGAATATGCGGTGGTCGAGGCTGGTCAGCCAGCTGTCATTGCAGCAGTGGACCAGTATCTGACCGTGACCGTTCAAACGTCAGACCAGGCCAATATTCATTCTAGCCAGCAGGCAGACCTCTATCTGCCTTGGAGCCGTCAGGGAGCGACTATTGTTACCCATGGGGAAAATCCCTATCCACTGATTACGACAGCCATACAGGTGACCGAGGCCTATCTGCGGACCAAGGGCTTGGCCTGTCAAGGAGCTTATGCCCTAGACATCCAGTCAGACCTGGACGACCAGGTATCAGCTACCAAGTACGGACTGGGTTCTTCAGGTGCGGTTACGGTGGCGACGGTCAAGGCGGTTTTGGCCTATTACCAACAGTCAGCTGAGCCCCTCTTGGTTTACAAGTTGGCTGCCCTGGCTCAGACCCAGCTGGGCATGACCGGTTCCTTTGGTGACCTGGCAGCTTCTAGCTTTGGGGGACTTGTGGCCTACCATTCTTTGGACCGGGCTTGGCTTTTGCAGGCAATGGCAGAGCAGTCCTTGGAGGACTTGTTAGTCTCTGACTGGCTGGGCCTGAAGATTGAATCTATCCAGCTACCCGCTCCCCTGCAACTCCTGGTTGGTTGGACGGGGTCGGCGGCCTCGACTGACAGTTTGGTCCAGCAGCTGGAAAGTCAGAAAAGCCAGGAGCAGAAGGATCGTATCCATAGCCAGTTTCTGGCCGACTCAAAGGCCTGTGTGGAGCAGTTTATCCTGGCCTGTCAGACAGGACAAGTGGCAGCGGTCAAGCAGGCTGTGGCAGAAAATCGCAGGCTCTTGCAGGATTTTTCAGCTGATATGGGCCTGGTCATCGAGACGCCTATACTGAGTCAACTGGCTAATCGGGCCCAGGCTTATGGGGCGGTGGCCAAATCCTCAGGTGCAGGTGGAGGTGACTGCGGCATCTGCCTGGTAGACAGTAGGGAACAAAAAGAGATGATTGAGACGGCTTGGCGACAAGCCGGGATTCTTCCACTCCAACTAAACATCGCCATGCGTGAATAAGGAGACTTTATGTATTATTTTGGACAATTTGGCTTGGATCGTAAGGACCAGCATGTGGGTCTGGCCAACCAGCAGTATAGTAGTCAGTCGGCGTCGGACTTTGCCCAGACTCGTTTTGTGCACCATTCTTTGCCAGAGCTTAAGCTGGAGGATGTGTCCCTTGCGACCAGTGTGGCTGGTTTGGATTTTGCCCACCCATTTTTCATCAATGCCATGACGGGCGGAAGTGAAAAGACTGGGAAAATCAATCAGATGCTGGGGATTTTGGGGTGCTTTGGGAAGATTCCGCTGGCGTCGGGCTCTGTTAGTGCGGCCATTAAGGATCCTTCTGTGGCGGAGACCTTTTCTGTCATGCGTCGAGAAAATCCTCACGGAATCATTTTTGCTAACTTAGGTGCCCACCACGATGTGGACAATGCCAAGCGGGCTGTGGATTTGCTGGAGGCCAATGCCATTCAGATTCATGTCAATGCTCCTCAGGAGATTGTTATGCCAGAGGGGGACCGAGATTTTTCTATGTGGTTGAAGAATATCGAAATCCTGGTGCGGGAGCTGGATGTGCCTGTCATTGCCAAGGAAGTTGGCTTTGGTATGAGCCGGGAAACGGTGGCAAAATTGGCCTCGGTTGGTGTCCAGACAGTTGATGTTTCGGGGACTGGTGGGACGGATTTTGCCAAGATTGAGAATGCCCGTCGGGTCTTTCATGATTACGACTACCTGGAGGGTTGGGGCCAATCGACGGTGGTGTCTCTGGTGGAGGTCATGTCTCTGCCGGCTGACCGTCGTCCTCAGGTCATCGCCTCAGGTGGTATTAAAAATCCGCTAGATATTGTCAAAGCCCTGGCCCTTGGTGCTGACCTGGTCGGGATGTCCAATCACTTCCTGCAATTTGTAAAAGACGGCAAGGCAGACCGCCTGGAAGAGGCCATGCAGGCTATCAACCGCTACCAGACACAGATTGCGGAAATCATGACCATGCTGGGTGCTAAAACTGTGGCAGACTTGAGAAAGACCGACCTGATTCTAGCACCGGCTGTGCAGAATTGGTGTCAGGCACGTGGTATTGACTGGACGGCCTATGCAAGACGGTCAGCAGAAAAATAATACTCTTAGAAAATCACCTTATCCCTCGGAGCCTCGGTGACTGAAAGGCTCCGAGGGAGCTAGGCTAGATTGATTTTTATGGAATATATATAGAATAGAAAGAGGAGCACCTGGCTGAGGTGCTCCTTTTACAATCTTTACTCTGCCAATTGGCCTGCTTGCAATTGGTACATGCGTTGGTAGGTGCCTTTCATGGCCAAGAGTTGCTCGTGGTTGCCCGACTCGATAATCTTGCCCTTGTCCAAGACATAGATGCAATCGGCATCTTGGATGGTGGATAGGCGGTGGGCGATGGCAATGGTGGTCCGTCCTTGACGCATTTTTTCCAGGGAATGCTGGACAGTTTGCTCGGTTTCGGAGTCAATATTGGCTGTGGCCTCATCTAAAATCAGGATTTTAGGCTGGCTGGCCATGGTGCGAGCAAAGGCCAGCAATTGACGTTGTCCAGTTGAGAAGGCGGAACCTTTTTCGGTAACCAGGTGGTCATAGCCGTCTGGTAATTTTTCGATAAAGGGAGCAGCGTCCACAAAACGGGCTGCCTCCTCGACCTGCTCTCTACTGATATCCTGATACATCTGGATATTGGAGGCAACGGTTCCGTGATAGAGGAAGGGGTCCTGCAAGACCAGACCGATATTTGACCGCAATTCCTGGGCAGGGAAGGTCCGGATATCCTGACCGTCAATCAGAATCCGCCCGGATTCAAATTCGTAAAAACGCATGAAGACGTTGATAATAGATGATTTTCCAGAACCGGTCGCGCCGACAAAGGCGATAGTCTGGCCTTTCTTGACCTGAAAAGAAACTTTGTCAAGGATTTTCCGTTTGCCGTCGTAGGAGAAGGAAACGTCCTCAAAAACGATATCTCCCTGGCTGATACGGGCTCCCTGGTCAACCTGCTGGGGTTCCTCAATGGTCTGGTCCATAAGGGTAAAGACACGACCGGCCGAAACCATGGAGGTTTGCAGGGTAGAGAAATGCTGGGTGACCTCCAAAAGCGGGTCGAAGAGGCGGTTAGCATATTGGATGAAGGCGTAAATCATCCCAGCAGATACAGTAGCGTCTGACCAGTCCAAGCCGAAGTAGCTAATCAGCAGGGCATAGGTCAAAATCTTAATCAGCGATAGGGCAGGACGGAGGAAGAGACTGTCCAGGGCCATAGACTTGCTGGCATAGGCCAGGTGTTCCTGGTTGATAGCCTCAAATTCCTCAGTTAGACGTTTTTCCTGAGAAAAGGCCTGAATAATCCGGATGCCCTCGATAGACTCTGCTAGCTTGCTGTTGATGTTGCTGAGGAGACTGCGTGTCTTAGCGACGACAGGAGCGGATTTTTTGCGGTAAAGATTGACCAGGGTGAAGATGACGGGCAGGAAAAGTACCAGCATGGAGGTCAATTTCCAGTCCAGGGCAAACATGGTATAGAGAGTAACCACGATGACAAAGAGGGCTGAAATAAAGCTGGATAGGATTCCTGAGAACATCTCTGAGATACTTTCCGTGTCATTGGTTAGGCGAGACACGATAGAACCGCTCGGTGTTTGGTCGAAATAGGCCATGCCTAGAGATTGGACCTTGCCAAAGGCATCCCGACGAATATCTCGGACTACGCTATAGGAAACCTTGGCAAACCAAATATTGCCTAGATACTGAAAGAGCATCTGCACCAGATAAAGCCCAAAGTAGGCAGCCAGAATCATGGTCCCAGACTGGGAGATATGGCCGATATAATTGTCAATAAAGTGGGAGGCTAGAAGGGGAATGATGCTGCGAACAACAGTCGTCAGCAAGAGAAAGGTCAGGGCTGCCCCGGTCAGGAGCGAGTAGGGTTTGAGATAGGATAGGAGGCGCCAGAAAACGCCTTTTTCTTTTGATTTAGCTTGCATTTTCTTCCTCCATTTCCAGTTGTTGCATCATGTAGGTGTCGTAGTACCAGGCTTGATTTTCCAAGAGTTCCTGGTGGGTACCCCGCTCGGCGATTTTTCCGTCTTCCATAACCAAAATCAAGTCAGCATGGACTACAGCTGAGAGCCGGTGGGCTGTGATAATAGTGGTCTTGTCCAGACGGCTGCTCTTGATATTTTCGATAATAGCATGTTCTGTCTTGGCATCGACTGCTGATAGGGAATCATCCAAAATCAGGATGTCAGGGTTGAGAATCATGGCACGGGCCATGGCTAGACGTTGTTTCTGCCCACCAGATAGGGAAATCCCTTTCTCACCGACCATGGTCGCAAAGCCGTCAGGCATATCTTCGATGTCTGCATAGACATGGACAGTTTTGGCCGCCTCTTTGATGTGCTGCAATTCCAAATCAGGGTCGCCAAAGCTGATATTGTCCGCAACACTGGCCGCAAAGAGAAATTGGTCCTGGGGAACATAGCCCATAAGGGCACGCAGGTCTGCCAGGCGGTAGTTTTTGATGTCCTGCCCGTTTAGGGAAATAGCGCCCTGGTCTACATCATATTCCCGTAGGAGAAGCTTGATGAGACTGGTCTTACCAGAACCTGTTGGACCAACCAGGCCGATAGTCTGACCTTTTTCAATGCTGAAGTGAATATCTTCTAAGGTAGGCTGCTCAGAATCCTTATCGTAAGAAAAGCGGTCGACCTTGTAGGAGATTTGTCCATTTTCTGGTGCTGGCAGAGGCTTGCTGGCCTCTTTTACATCAGAATGAACATCCAGTAAACTCTGGATGCGGTCGTAGGAAACAGCACCACGCTGGGTAATATTAAAGAGGAAACCGATAGCCATGAGGGGCCAGACCAGCAGGTCCAGGTAAGTCATAAAGGTGACCAATTGCCCTAAGGTAACCTGGCCCTGGGCGATGAATTGGGAGCCAAAAATCAAGGTGAGAACATAGGAGAGTCCGACAAAGAAGAGGACAGCTGGGTCGAAGAGGGAATCGTAGCGCATGGTCTTGAGGTTTTGGAGGTAGGCTGCCTGGTTGACCTCTTGAAAGGCCTTGCTTTCCTGCTCTTGGTAGCCGAAGGACTTGGTGACTTTGATACCAGACACAGATTCCTGGACCTTATTGTTCAGCTCTGAAAAGGCAGCTTGAGAGGCCTTGAAATTTTCATGAGTGCGGCGGCCCAGATAGCTGGTCGCCATAGCCATGAAGGGCAGGGGCAGGATAGCTACCAGGGTCATTTGCCAAGAAATCAGAAAACTCATGGTTACCAGGGTCACCACAGCGGTCACGGTCGCATCGACGAAGGACATAACACCGCCTCCTGCGAGACGGGTCAAGGCATTGATATCATTGGTGGCATGGGCCATGAGGTCACCGGTCCTGTGATTTTGGAAAAATGAGGGCGACATATTCATAAAATGCTCAAAGAGACGAGCCCGCATAATTTTTCCTAGACGAAAAGAGGTGGCTAGGATATTCATTCGCCAGACATAGCGGAGGGCGTACATGCCAAAGCCAGATAGGATAAGCCCCAGAACGCCCAAGAGGAGTTCCTGTCCTGTCAGTGCACGGCTGTCGATTTGGTCAATGATTTCTCCCATAATATAGGCCGGCAGCAGGTTGAGGAGACTGACCAGACACAGAGATATAATGCCAAGGAGGTAGCGCTTTTTCTCTAGCTTAAAAAACCACCAGAGTTGTTTGACAATTTTCATAATCATCCTTTCTTTTATTTCATAGAGTTTGGGCAAAATAAAGGCTGGATATCCTTTCTAAGACTCCAACGGATAGTTCCTGTTTTTTGTTAGAGATTGAGGTAGCGTAGCAAATTCCGTTTGTTCGCGTTTTAGGCTCCGAACCAGTCATAACGAATGATACGGACTCTGTTCGCTCCCTCTCCAACTTCCAACAGTCTCTCCCAGACTGTGGAGTCATACAGGTTATAAATGTACATTCCAGTGTAACATACTATTCAGAAAAAGGAAAGTAAGTAGCCGTGAGGACTATTTTTTGAGATTGTCCTTGTCTTTCAGATAAACTGGAGATGCGAACATTTCGAGGTCAATATGTCCTAGCAATTCCGTTTTCCTCTTATTTGTGGTAAAATAGGAGAAAATTTTATGAGGTAGAAACATGAAAGCAATTGTTACTGTTGTAGGAAAAGATAAGACAGGTATCGTGGCAGGTGTTGCAAGCAAACTTGCGGCCTTGGGGCTCAATATCGATGACATTTCACAGACCGTTTTAGACCAGTATTTCACTATGATGGCGGTGGTATCTGCCGAAGAAAAGAAGGACTTTACAAAGCTTCGTGCAGAATTGGAAGCTTACGGTGAGGCTTTAAACATTAAAATCAATATTCAAAGTGCAGCAATTTTTGATGCGATGCACAATTTGTAAGAGGTAGACCATGGATATTAGACAAGTTACTGAAACCATTGAGATGATCGAGGAGCAGCACTTCGATATTCGGACCATTACTATGGGAATTTCCCTCCTAGACTGTATTGATTCGGATATTGATAAGGCTGCGGAGAAGATTTATACAAAAATTACGACTAAGGCCAAGAACTTGGTAGCAGTCGGTGATGAGATTGCGGCAGAATTGGGCATTCCCATTGTCAACAAACGGGTATCGGTGACGCCTATTGCTTTGATTGGTGCATCGACGGATGCGACGGATTATCTTCCCTTGGCTCATGCCTTGGACAAGGCGGCTCATGAGATCGGCATCGATTTTATCGGAGGCTTTTCAGCTCTCGTTCAAAAGGGCTACCAAAAAGGAGATGAAATCCTCATCAACTCTATACCGCAGGCATTGGCCCAAACCTCTAAGGTCTGCTCGTCGGTCAATATCGGCTCAACCAAGACGGGTATCAATATGACGGCTGTGCGGGACATGGGGCGGATCATCAAGGAGACGGCGGAGGCTTCTGATATGGGGGCGGCTAAACTTGTAGTCTTTGCCAATGCGGTCGAGGACAATCCTTTCATGGCGGGCGCCTTCCACGGTGTCGGCGAGGCAGACGTGGTCATCAACGTCGGCGTGTCAGGTCCCGGTGTGGTCAAGCGTGCTCTTGAAAAAGTCCGTGGTGAGAGCTTTGATGTGGTGGCGGAGACCGTCAAGAAAACGGCCTTCAAGATTACCCGTATCGGTCAGTTGGTCGGCAATATGGCTAGCGAACGCCTGGGTGTCAAGTTCGGTATTGTGGACCTGTCGCTTGCTCCAACGCCAGCGGTTGGGGACTCAGTGGCACGTGTCTTAGAGGAAATGGGACTGGAAACAGTCGGTACCCACGGAACGACTGCTGCCCTGGCTTTGCTCAATGACGCTGTCAAAAAAGGTGGGGTTATGGCTTGTAACCAAGTAGGTGGTTTATCCGGCGCATTCATTCCTGTATCTGAAGATGAAGGGATGATTGCAGCGGTACAAAGTGGATCGCTCAATCTTGAAAAATTAGAAGCTATGACTGCGATTTGTTCTGTCGGTTTGGACATGATTGCCATTCCAGAAACGACTCCAGCCGAAACCATTGCAGCAATGATTGCAGATGAGGCAGCCATTGGGGTAATTAATCAAAAAACAACAGCAGTCCGTATTATTCCATTGGGTAAGGAAGGTGACATGATCGAATTTGGAGGTCTTCTAGGAACAGCTCCTGTTATGAAAGTCAACCAAGCATCTTCTGTTGATTTTATCAACCGAGGTGGTCAGATTCCTGCGCCAATTCATAGTTTTAAGAATTAAAAAACGTAGACCGATTGCCCAAGCAGTCGGTTTTTTGTTATACTATATAGTAAGAAATGACAAGGAGAATACTATGGCAGACGTAAGATTATACATTTCCCGTCATGGAAAAACGATGTTTAATACAATTGGTCGGGTACAAGGTTGGTGTGATACGCCTCTTACCAAAAAGGGAGAAGAAGGTATTCGTGAGTTAGGGCTTGGACTGAAAGATACCGGAGTTGATTTCAAATTAGCTGTGTCAAGCGACTTGGGACGAACAGTTCAAACGATGACCATTGCTTTGCGGGAATTGGAAAAATTAGGGAAAATTCCATATTATCAGGACAAACGCATCCGTGAATGGTGTTTTGGTAGTTTTGAGGGTATGTATGATGCTGAACTATTTCAAGGAGTTCTTCCTCGCTTGAAAGGAACTGTGGATACGAATGGAATGTCATTTGCAGAAATAGCGACAGGGATTCAAGAAGCAGACACAGCTGGTTGGTCTGAATCATGGGAAGTGCTTAGCAATCGTATTTTGACAGGTTTTGAATCGATTGCTCTAGACTTGGAAAAGCAAGGTGGGGGCAATGCCCTTGTAGTCAGTCATGGTATGACCATTGCAACCCTGGCTCATCTGTTGGAGCCAGAGCGTGGTGCCAATGTCTTTCTCGATAACGGTTCAATCACCGTCCTCAAATACGAAAATGGTAAGCTCTTGATTGAGGCGGTTGGGGATATGTCCTACCGCCAACGTGGAGCAGAATTGATTGCCCAAGGGAAATAAATGTGAAATGAAAACAGGTATGTCATACGTTTTTTCGGATGTGTGACATACCTGTTTTTTATATATGAAATCTAAGTTACATCATTTTAACTCTTTCCTGCTGAAGATAAAGTAACTCAGATAGAGATATAGTATAGTAGCCATAAAGCTAACGCCCATGGATAGTCTTGAAATATGTTCTCCTTGTTGAAGCGAAAGAAATAGAAAATAATCTGTTGGTAATTTCATATGGAGTAGGTTACCAGTAATGAGGTTGGAGATATTGTCAAAAAGAAGGCTAATTAAACTAAAGGCAAGATAGGCTTGATTGACCTTATTGGACTTGACAAATATCAGGATGGATAACAGAGAGATACAGATAAATAAAGGTGTTTGAACAATGAAACTTTGTATTATCACTGCAAAATCAACAGGGTCACCCAGAAGTAAGCCAATACTGCTACTCAATAAATAGGCTAGAAGGATATAAGCGAGATCTAGTACAAGGGTTGCTAAGACTTTATAGAAAAACACCCTTTTTCTTGTTTGTTGCTTGATAATAATATGATTGATGGTACGGTAAGTAAAATCTTCTCCAAAGAATAGGTTTGTCGGGACGATAAAAAATAGTGTGATAAATTGAGAAAGCAATTGAATAAAAGAGCTAGTGAAGTCTTCGTTGCCATGCAACAAAAAAGCGGATAAAAAGGACAGTAAAGCCAATATTCCCAATGAAATCGTTAATCTCTGTTCTTTTTGAATCTTAAATAAATCAGCTTTAAAGTAATGTATCATGCTCTTCTCCTTCTTGAAGCAATGTCAGATAATAATCTTCAAATGACATTTGTTGTTTAAAAATTTCTTTGACCTCAATCTCATGGTTTATCAAGAGATGAATGAGGCTCATAACATTCGTATCTGATGACAGACTGATATAATCCTTATCGATTTTGTAAGCGATGCCCTGCTCTTCAAGGATAGTAAAGGTCTTAGGATGGTTGTTTGTTTGTAGATAGAGTTGTTCCTCTAAAGTTTGTTCAAGCTCTTGCTTTGAGAATTCTTTGACGATAAGGCCCTTATGCATAATAATGTATCGATCAACCACCATCTCAAGCTCTGATAGGATATGACTGGAGATAAGGATGGTCATCCCATATTGATTGCGAAGATTTAAAATAATGCTTCTCATTTCTTTGATTCCAACAGGGTCAAGACCATTAATCGGTTCGTCTAGGATTAAAAAGTCAGGCTTATCTAGAATAGCTAAGGCAATAGCTAAACGTTGACGCATTCCCAGTGAAAAATCTTTGGATTTTTTCTTAGGATCCACATCCTCTAAACCAACAATTGCTAATGTCTCTAATATTTTTTCATCAGCTTGCTTAAGGTTTAACTGTAGAGCCATGTAACGAAGATTATCGATTGCAGATAAATTGGGTTGTAGAGCAGGGGATTCAATTAAAGCTCCAATACGACAATCTTTTGAACTAGTAATGGTACCTGAAGTTTGGGAAATGAGGCCCGATAACATTCGGAGAAGCGTTGTTTTCCCAGCACCATTTTCACCGACTAAGCCACAGATTTCTCCTTTATTAATCGTTAAAGAAACCTGCTGAACGGCCTTTTGTTTTCCATATTGCTTTGATAATTCTTGGGTAGATAAGAGAGATGACATAACTACCTGCCTTTCTATAAAAAATGATAAATCTATGATATACTAGATTCAAAAGTTAGCGAATTTCGTTACATAAATGTAACGCGTGGAGAATATAATGGGAACTTACGGAAAAATTTTTAAAATCATTCGTGAATCAAAAAATATGTCTCTAAAAGAAGTGGCAGGGGATTTCGTGACACCTGCTCAGTTATCACGCTTTGAAAATGGAAAGAGCAATCTTTCTGTAGATACATTTTTTTATTGCTTGAGACGGATGAATGTGGTAGAGGGCGAATTTTCTACCCTCTACCAGTCCTACTTTCAGATAGATAATTTGTTTTCATCAGAGGAATTTGTCCGTGCAGTTTATAGTCATAATGCTCAGTATATGGATGATAGAATTTTGTACCATCAAGCAGAGTATGATAGGGATGGACGTCCGTTTGATAGGGTGATGGTTGCGGCCTTTCATATTTTCAAGCAACAATGGTGCGATCCTGATTATGATGTTTCTGAGGATGAAAAAGCTATTCTATCGGACTATTTAATGTCCATAGATGATTGGGGGAAATTTGAACTCTGGATTTTCGGAAATTGTAGCAGAGGTCTTCCTAGCAAGATGTTGGAAGTTCTGGGAATGGAAGTCCTCAATCGAACAAAGTTTTATATGGATATCACAGAAAACAGAGATAATGTCTATAAGGTACTCATCAATATTTCGAGCACTTTGTTAGATAGGGGAGAGGAGATTGCTGCGATTCGCTTTCTCAAAATTCTTGACTCTGTCAATATCATGGAAAAGAATATGCGGGATCGCTTGCTGCTTAAGCTCCTAAAAGCACGCTTGTCCTACATGAATGGAAATGATGGTGGCCTAGAAATAATGAAGGAATGCCTGCATATTGCCAAATTTTTAGATTGCTATGATTTAATCCACCAGGTCAATAAGGAAATTGAGAAAGTTACAGATATGTAATGAATTTTAAGCGGCTCGTCATTTCCTGTAAGATAATACTAGTAAGTTTTACAACTTTACAAAACAATGTTTAGAAACTGTATTCATAAGAAAAGTGCTTTTAGAGAAGAGATGGGTTTTCGCTAATCAAGGCAGTTTTTTGAGGGAATACTGACTGTATTTTGAAAAAAAGAACGATGAGTAGCTGAAAAACTAGCCTTAGCTAGAAGTGCTGAACTGTGAATACAGTTTCTTAATTATCTTGGAGGAAATAATGATGAAGAAATTACTTGTTTTAGGTGCTCTTGCAATGCTAGGTTTTGTAACTTTTGGGCTTCTAACAACTAATAGCAATTCAGCAAGTTCTGAAACGGAGGGCAAGGTAGTTCTGTTTGGAAAAGTCGATTTTTCATACGATGAAGAACAAGACACGGATGAGGAAAGGGAAGAAGTAGCGACGGAGAGCGATGATGCTAGCTGGCTTGAAAACTTTATTACGACACATAAAACACCATTTTCTAAAATAATCAAGAAATGAAATCAGGGAGTTTTCTCTGATTTTTTTCTTGACATGTATATCGAGATGCGATATACTTTACATATCGAAGTACGATATATCGCAGTGCGAAGGGAGTTTTATGAACGATAAGTTAAAACGTGTCTATGTTCCCATGACAGAGACAGCCTTCTATATTCTCTTTCATTTACAGCAGGAACGACATGGTTACGATATTACACAGAAGACTAAGGAAGTCACGGCAGGTCAGGTCGTGATTAGTCCTGGAACCATGTACGGCACCCTGTCGAAAATGGAAAAGGATGGCTTGATTGCCTTTGTCAGAGAAGAAGACAAGCGAAAGTTTTACCAAATAACAGCAACGGGTCGAGAAATTCTGGATATAGAATTGGCTCGAATTGAACGACTTTATCGAAATAGTAAGGGGGAAAGTTATGGAAACTAAGACAGAATGGAAAGTGTTTTTTATCACAGATTTTGAACAGGAAGCAGCTTACCTGAGCACTATGCATCATAAGGGATGGGCATTAGTAGAAATCCAAATGGGGATGTGGTATGTATTTGAATCCTGCCCACCAGAAAATGTGGTCTATCAAGTGGATTTTCGACCAGAAAAGAAGGAAGAGCAAGCTGTTTATGAACAGATGTATCATGATTATGGTTGGGAACATGTCACGGACTGTAATCACTTTGGTATCTTTAGAAAAAAGGGAGGAGGGGATACAGAATTATACAGTGATCTAAAGACAAAGAAGGCCATGGTGTCACGGATTTTCAAACAGCGCTATCTCTTTATTTTGGCTGTTTACGGATTGACCTTGCCGATTTTCCTTAGACACAGTCCGATTTTAGCTCTAGCTATTTCTCTTCTCTATTTGCCCCTCTTAACTATACTTGGCCTGCGTTTTTATCGTATGATGAAGACTGGAAACTAGGTCCTCAGACTGATTTTTAGCACTCTAAGCAAAAGAGTGCTAATTTTTTGTCTTTTTCTCTTGACAATCTATTTTTTCGGCGTATAATGGGAGTATAAATATTAGCACTCGACATACAAGAGTGCTAATGCTAAGAAATCAACCATGTTCATGAAAGGAGCGGAGATGATTACCCAACGTCAAAATGATATTTTGAATCTGATTGTTGAATTGTTTACGCGTCATCATGAGCCAGTTGGTTCTAAGGCCTTGCAGGAAATGATTGCTTCTAGCTCTGCTACTATTCGCAATGATATGGCCAAGCTAGAGCAGTTGGGCTTGCTAGAAAAGGCTCACACATCAAGTGGTCGGATGCCCAGTAGGGCTGGTTTTCAATACTTTGTCAACCACTCGCTCAATCTGGAACACATTGATGAAGAAGATGTTTATCAGGTGGTTAAGGCCTTCGACTTTGAAGCCTTCAAGCTGGAGGACATCTTGGAGCGGGCAAGTCAGGTTCTAGCGGATTTGACAGGCTACACCTCGGTCATTTTAGATGTGGAACCGACCAGTCAGCAGCTGACTTCCTTTGACATCGTGCAGCTCAGCAGCCACGATGCTCTGGCAGTCTTAACTCTGGACCAGTCCAAACCTGTCACTGTTCAATTTGCCATCCCCAAGAATTTCTTGGGGCGCGATTTGGAAGTGCTCAAGCGCTTGGTCAATGAACGATTTCTGGATCAGACGGTCTTGAACATTCATTATAAGTTGCGGACGGAAGTGCCTCAGATTGTTCAGCGTTACTTTACCACGACGGACAATGTTTTGGATTTGATGGAATATATTTTTTCCAGCCTCTTCCAAGAATTGGTCTTTATCGGTGGCAAGGTAGCCTCGCTGACCTATGGCAATCTCGCTACCTACCAGCTCTTGGATAGTCCGCAGGTACTTGCTAGCGAGTTGCGGCAGGGGCTGGAGCAGGAACAGCAGACCAGTATCACAGTGGCGGAACATAGAGAACCTGCTCTTGCAGACATAACGGTGATTCATCATCGCTTTCCAATCCCCTATCGGGGCATGGCTCAGATGAGTTTGCTTGGTCCTGTTGACATGGACTATCGTAGGCAGATGAGCTTAATCAACATCATCAGTCGCGTCCTATTTATGAAATTAACCGATTACTACCGATATTTGAGCAGTAATCATTATGAAGTCAATTAGAAGGAGAATGCTTTGTCAGAAGAAATCAAAAATGAAGAAATTGTAGAAGAGGTTGAAATAACAGAAGAAGTTGTGGAAACGACTGAAAAATCAGAATTGGATTTGGCAAATGAGCGGGCAGAGGAATTTGAAAACAAGTACCTCCGTGCCCACGCTGAAATGCAAAATATCCAACGCCGTGCCAACGAGGAACGCCAAACCATTCAGCGTTACCGTTCGCAAGACTTGGCCAAGAAAATCTTGCCGAGCTTGGATAACTTGGAACGTGCCCTTCAAGTCGAAGGTCTGACAGAAGATGTAAAAAAAGGCTTGGAAATGGTACAGGAAAGCTTGATTCAAGCCCTCAAAGAAGAAGGGGTGGAAGAAGTCGCAACCGATGTCTTTGACCCAAATCTTCACATGGCCATTCAAACAGTCCCAGCTACAGACGATTGCCCAGCAGAACACATCGCACAAGTCTTCCAAAAAGGCTACAAGCTGCATGAACGTCTGTTGAGACCGGCTATGGTGGTGGTGTCGGAATAAATGATAGAGCTACGCGAAATTAGCGATGAAAATTTTTACGATTGCTTACATATTGATTCTGGTATATCTAAAGAAGATTATGTCGATTCAGTTGAGTTTTCATTGGCAGAGGCTTGGAGTCTCCGACCGTTCTCGCATCCGAAAGCCATTTACAATGGGATGGATTTGATAGGCTACGTTTCGCTTTACTGCAAAGACAGAAATGGTGAAATCATCAATTTTGTAATTGATAAGCAACATCAAAGAAAAGGGCTTGGGAGAAAAGCAGTAGAAGTCTGTATAGACTATCTGAAAACAGAGTACAGTCTAGCCCAAATTTCCCTACCAGTTCATAAAGAACATTTGGAAGCTAGAAATTTCTGGAAGAAGTTCGGCTTTCAAGAATCAAACAACATTGAAGATGACTATATCTTCATGCGTCGAACAACCTGACCGAAATGTCATTAAACTAGGCGGTAAGTCAGAAATCTTTGATTTCGTTGACGCACCCCCCGCAAGGCTGACTAGAATTTTCATAGCCTATCAGGCGTAGAAAGTTCAGTCAGCTACTGCGAAAATATTATATAGGGTAAAACCTAACTAATGATGTAGTAGAAAAAACTTAAAAAGAGGTAACACACATGTCTAAAATTATCGGTATTGACTTAGGTACAACAAACTCAGCAGTTGCAGTTCTTGAAGGAACTGAATCAAAAATTATCGCAAACCCAGAAGGAAACCGCACAACTCCGTCTGTTGTGTCTTTCAAAAATGGTGAAATCATCGTTGGTGATGCGGCAAAACGCCAAGCAGTAACCAACCCAGATACCATCATCTCTATCAAATCAAAAATGGGAACTTCTGAAAAAGTTTCAGCAAATGGCAAAGAATACACACCACAAGAAATCTCAGCAATGATCCTTCAATACTTGAAAGGCTACGCTGAAGAGTACCTTGGTGAAAAAGTAACTAAAGCCGTTATCACTGTTCCTGCTTACTTCAACGATGCTCAACGTCAAGCAACCAAAGATGCTGGTAAAATCGCTGGTCTTGAAGTAGAACGTATCGTCAACGAGCCAACTGCAGCAGCCCTCGCTTACGGTTTAGACAAGACTGACAAAGATGAAAAAATCTTGGTATTCGACCTTGGTGGTGGTACCTTTGACGTATCAATCCTTGAGCTTGGTGACGGTGTCTTCGATGTACTTGCAACAGCAGGTGACAACAAGCTCGGTGGTGACGACTTTGACCAAAAGATCATCGACCACATGGTAGCAGAATTTAAGAAAGAAAACGGTATCGACTTGTCAGCTGACAAGATGGCCCTTCAACGTTTGAAAGATGCGGCTGAAAAAGCCAAGAAAGATCTTTCAGGTGTCACTTCAACTCAAATCAGCTTGCCGTTCATCACTGCAGGTGCAGCTGGTCCGCTTCACTTGGAAATGACATTGACTCGTGCGAAATTTGATGAATTGACTTACGATCTTGTAGAACGTACAAAGACTCCAGTTCGTCAAGCCCTTTCAGATGCAGGCCTTAGCTTGTCAGAAATTGACGAAGTAATCCTTGTTGGTGGTTCAACTCGTATCCCAGCTGTTGTAGAAGCTGTTAAGGCTGAAACTGGCAAAGAACCAAACAAATCTGTAAACCCTGACGAAGTCGTTGCTATGGGTGCGGCAATCCAAGGTGGTGTTATCACTGGTGATGTGAAAGACGTTGTCCTTCTTGACGTAACACCATTATCACTTGGTATTGAAACAATGGGTGGTGTATTTACAAAACTCATCGACCGCAACACAACGATCCCAACTTCTAAATCACAAGTCTTCTCAACTGCTGCAGACAACCAGCCAGCTGTTGACATCCACGTGCTTCAAGGTGAGCGCCCAATGGCAGCGGACAACAAGACTCTTGGTCGTTTCCAATTGACTGACATTCCAGCAGCACCTCGTGGTATTCCACAAATCGAAGTAACATTTGATATCGATAAGAACGGTATCGTTTCTGTAAAAGCCAAAGACCTTGGTACACAAAAAGAACAAACTATCGTTATCCAGTCTAACTCAGGTTTGACAGATGAAGAAATCGACCGCATGATGAAAGATGCAGAAGCTAACGCTGAAGCAGATAAGAAACGTAAGGAAGAAGTGGACCTTCGTAACGATGTGGACCAAGCAATCTTTGCGACTGAGAAAACTCTGAAAGAAACTGAAGGCAAAGGCTTCGACGCAGAACGCGACCAAGCCCAAGCAGCTCTTGACGAGTTGAAAGCAGCTCAAGAAGCAAACAACTTGGACGACATGAAGGCTAAACTTGAAAACCTCAACGAAAAAGCCCAAGCCCTTGCAGTGAAACTCTATGAGCAAGCCGCAGCAGCACAACAAGCAGCCGCAGGCCAAGAGGGTGCACAAACTGCTGACAATGCAGGCGATGATGTGGTAGACGGCGAGTTTACTGAAAAGTAGTACTCCTCGAAATTCTTCACTAGGCTTCGTTAACTCTCCTCGATGAACTCCAGTTCAATCTTCGTCCAGTTGCCTAGCCTAGTCTTGAATTTCTTTGAGTATCTAGAACAAGGAAAGTTATCTTTTTTCTGAAGTTCTTAGCTCGAACTCAGTTCTCATCTACCCGAGAATAGAAATCATTCGTCAATAAAATTTCCAATCACAGAGGTTGCAACCCAGCCTCTGTTTTTGGGTAATGTGCGTCAGCAAGAGCGACCAGGGGTCGCTAAAACGATAGTTACCGCCGCTGTGGTATTTCGGGAAGTTTCAATACCTTAGGCTTGAAACTTAGCTAGAGAGATTTTTGAGACTTAGGGAAGAGGTTTTATTGGCAACAAAGTTGACAATAAGAAACCTCTAGCCATAAGCGAGGAAAAGCTCACAGCGTCCCCGCAGCCTAAGGCAACTATCAAAAATAAAAGATAAGGTATCTTATATGAACAATACAGAATACTATGATCGTCTCGGCGTCTCTAAGGACGCCTCACAGGACGAAATTAAAAAAGCTTATCGTAAGCTATCAAAAAAATATCACCCAGACATTAACAAGGATGCTGGTGCGGAAGATAAATATAAGGAAGTTCAAGAGGCCTACGAGACCTTGAGCGATCCTCAAAAACGTGCCTCTTATGACCAATTTGGTGCGGCTGGAGCCAATGGTGGCTTCGGCGGTGGCGGATTTGGTGGCTTTGACGGTGCTGGTTTCGGCGGTTTCGAGGATATCTTCTCTAGTTTCTTCGGCGGTGGAACTGCTCAACGTAATCCTAATGCACCTCGTCAGGGAGATGATTTGCAGTACCGTGTCAATTTGAAATTTGAAGAGGCTATTTTCGGTGCTGAAAAAGAAGTTTCCTACAACCGTGAGGCAACTTGTCGTACCTGTACTGGTTCGGGTGCCAAACCTGGGACCAGTCCTGTAACTTGTGGACGCTGTCATGGCTCTGGTGTTATCAATGTTGATACACAGACACCACTTGGAACCATGCGCCGTCAGATGACCTGTGATGTCTGTCACGGTCGTGGCAAGCAGATTAAGGATCCGTGTACGACCTGTCGTGGAACTGGTCATGAGAAACAGGCTCACACTGTTACGGTCAAGGTTCCTGCAGGTGTCGAAACTGGTCAGCGTATCCGTCTGGCTGGTCAAGGTGAAGCTGGATTTAACGGAGGCTCTTACGGAGATCTCTATGTAGTCGTTCAAGTCGAGGCATCGGATAAATTTGAGCGTGAAGGTACGACCATTCTTTACAAATTGGACCTCAACTTTGTTCAAGCTGCACTAGGTGACACCGTCCATGTGCCAACGGTTCATGGTGATGTGGATATGGTTATTCCGGAAGGAACCCAGACAGGCAAGACCTTCCGTCTTAAAGGCAAGGGTGCGCCAAGTATCCGCGGGGGTGCCATGGGTGACCAGTATGTCACTGTCAATGTAGTGACACCAACAGGGCTCAATGACCGCCAGAAAGCAGCTTTAAAAGACTTTGCGGCAGCAGGCAATATCAATGTGCATCCGCAGAAAAAAGGCTTTTTCGACAAGGTCAAGGACGCTTTTGAAGATTTATAAGAGAGATTGGATTGGCACTGCCAGTCCTTTTTCTGTATCATACTCAATGAAAAATCAAATTAAATAATGCGAGGTTGGATGTTATATCAAACCTCTTTTTCTATATCAGTATTTTTTTTCAAATAGTTCCAACAGTCTTATGGTAAAATAAGAGCATTAGTAGAAATGAAAGGGATTACGGATGGACAAGTGGTTGACTGGTCTTGACCTGAAAAAATACCAGGACCGTTCGGGTCTGGCAGGGAGTAAGCAGGGCCCCTTGGTCTGGACAGAAGTCTTTTTGCGCGAGGTCAATCGACAGACCCAGCAAGGCATTCTGCACTACTGGCCCATGGATACTACGGTCATATTGGGTATGATGGACAGTCAGGTGCCGGACTTGGCGGCTGGTCTGGCTCATATTAAACAGGCTGGCTACAGCCCTATTATCCGTAGTCTGGGTGGTTTGGCAGTGGTGGCTGACCAAGGCGTACTCAATCTGACCTTGATTTTGCCGAATGCTCAAGGGCATCAGGTCAACCTCCACGAAAGCTATCAGGTCATGGTGGACTTGATTAGCCAGTCTTTGGCGGATTTTCCAGTTCAAGTGGAGAGTGGCGAAATAGCGACTTCCTACTGCCCAGGCACCTATGATTTGTCTATCCAGGGGCGGAAGTTTGCTGGCTTGGCCCAGCGGGTCTATAAGCAGGCCATTGCTATTTCAGCCTATATCAGTGTTCATGGCAATCAAGCAGCTCGAGGCCAGCTGGTGGCTGATTTTTACCAGGAGAGTAGTGGTGGTCAACCGATACTAGACCGCTATCCCCAGGTCAATCCAGATTCTATGGCCAATCTCTCAGACCTGGTTGGTCGTGAATTGACAGTCGAGGATATGCAGAAGCGAATTGAAGTCGTCCTAGAGAGAAATGGTGCTAGGCTTTCAAACTATTATCCTTCGTCGGACAATATGGCTGACTTTATGGACCTGGGACGAGGAATTAAGGAGTTTCAGGAGAAGTATGGCATATAGTCGTATCAAGTTTTGCCCTCAGGCTAGCTAGCAGCTCTGCTATTTACAAAAGAGAAAGGTATAGATATGGAATGGATGGATGCGACAGCTCAGGCTCAGGCTGTCAATGGCGGACAGGTTTCGGCCAAGGAACTGGTCCAAGAGGCTATCAAGAAGATAGAGGTGCTAAATCCGCAGTTTAATGCGGTGGTCTACACCCAGTATGACCAGGCTCTAGCTGAGGCAGAAGAGCAAGGTTTTTTGGGTAAACCTTTTGCTGGGGTTCCTTTGCTGTTAAAGGATTTAGGGCAAAATAAAAAGGGGCATCCCTCTTCAGCGGGTTCTCGGTTGTTTCAGGGGCATTCGGTCGGCCATACGGATAGGTATGTGCAAGCTCTCAAGGACCTGGGCTTTATTATTCTGGGTCGGACCAATACTCCGGAGTTTGGCTTTAAAAATATCTCGGATGCTCTGGTCCATGGTCCGGTTAATCTCCCATCAGATGTCAAGCGCAATGCTGGCGGTTCAAGCGGAGGAGCAGCTGCAGCCCTGGCTTCTGGAATGGTCAGCATTGCGGCAGCATCGGACGGTGGTGGTTCCATTCGGATTCCCGCGTCCTTCAATAGTTTGATTGGTCTCAAGCCCAGTCGTGGGCGCATTCCTGTTGGTCCCAAGTCTTTCCGAGGTTGGCAGGGGGCTTCTAGCAACTTTGCCTTGACCAAGTCCGTGCGGGACACCAAGCGGCTGCTTTATCATTTTCAAACCTATCAGGTTGAGGCGCCTTTTCCCTTGGCAACCCTTTCGGAAGAGTCGATTTTCAGGCCTCTTAATCGCCCTTTGAAAATTGCCTTTACCTGTCAGTCCCCTATTGGTAGCAAGGTTAGTCTGGAAGCGCAGACGGCGGTTCTTCAGCTGGTCGACCACCTTCTAGGGATGGGTCATCAAGTGGAGGAATTACAGCGACAGCCCTTGGACGGGAGTGAAGTGATGCAGTCCTATTATATTATGAATAGCGTAGAGACTGCTCAGATGTTTGATGAAATTGAAGCGGCTTTTGGACGCCCAATGACTCTGGATGACATGGAGCCCATGACCTGGGCCATTTATCAGAGCGGTCAAACCATACCGGCCAAGCTTTATTCAAAGGTTTTACAGGATTGGGACCGCTACAGTGCCAGCATGCAGGAATTTCACCAGACCTACGATATTCTCCTGACTCCCACGGTGGCAGATGTGGCTCCTCTTCATGGTCAATTTCAGCCGTCTGTTGATTTAGAAACCCGCCTCAAGCAGACCCAGGAATATTCAATGGCTGCTCAGCAGGACTTGATTTGGGAGATGTTTGCGGACAGTCTCGCTCTTACTCCCTTTACGCAACAGGCCAATATTACAGGTCAACCATCCATTAGCTTGCCGACGCATGTTACCAAAGAAGGCCTACCGATAGGGGTCCAATTGACAGCAGCTAAGGGCCGAGAAGATATCCTTTTACAGTTAGCCCAGGACTTGGAAGATGCCCATTTGTTTAGAATGTAAATGCTACAAAAAACGGTACCAAATTCTTGCCAAATCTTTTTCAAAATGTTACCCTATTAAAGTTGGTGGGTTAACACCAAAAATAAATAAAAAGGAAGTTTGTCACTTCCAGAGGAGATTGACATGTTGAAAAAATTGTTGGCATCAGCCTTTCTTGTATCTACACTAACGCTGGCAGCTTGCTCAAGCAACGCTTCGAAGACAGAAGAAGCAGCTGCAGAACCAACCAAATGGGAACAAGTCAAGGAAGCAGGTGTCTTGAAAGTTGCGACCCCAGGTACGCTTTTCCCAACGTCATACTACAATGACAAGAAGGAATTGGTCGGTTATGAAGTCGATATGATGAAGGAAATCGGCAAGCGCTTGGATCTCGAAATTGAATTCCAAGAAATCGGTGTAGCAGAAGCTCTGACATCAGTAGACTCAGGCAAGGTAGATGTTTCAGTAAACAACCTGCAGCCAACAGCTGAGCGTAAGGAAAAATACAACCTCTCTGAGGCTTACAAGTATTCTGTATCTGGTATGATTGTCCGTGAAGATGGTTCATCAAACATCACCGCAAAGGACCTTTCAGACTGGAAGGGTAAAAAAGCTGGTGGTGGTGCTGGTACAACCTTCATGAAGATTGCTGAAAAGCAAGGCGCAGAGCCAGTTATCTACGATAACGTAACCAACGACGTTTACCTTCGCGATGTATCCACTGGTCGAACAGACTTTATTCCAAATGACTACTTCACACAAGTGGTCGCAGTTAAGATGATTACTGCAAAATTCCCAGATATCAAAGTGAAGATGGGTGATGTTCGTTACAATCCAAACGAATCTGTGATTGTCATGAGCAAGGAAGATGACAGCTTGAAGCAAGAGTTGGATAAGGTCATCAAAGAAATGAAGGAAGATGGTAGTTTGAAAGCTATCTCTGAAAAACACTATGCTGGACAAGACTTGACCAAACCTGCTGAAGGTGCAGATGAGTTGCCAGTAGTAGACGTTGACTAAACATCAGAAAGGTTGGAAGTGATTCCTACCTTTTTATCTAGTAAAGAAAGGACGGGTGTTGACCTGGTCGGCGCCTCCATGGTATTTCTCTATGTCTATCAATTGGCAGGGAGTTTTTGATCCAAAACTAGCTTTTGAGGCTATTCCGCTTATTCTAGAGGGCTTGCCCTATACATTGGCTCTCTCTCTTATCGGCTTTGCCCTAGGGACCTTTTGTGGCTTTTTTGTAGCCTTGATGCGTATGTCTAAGCTTGCCGTCCTCCGCTGGTTGGCTATGGCTCATATTTCCCTCATGCGGGGTATTCCGCTTATGGTCTTGCTTTTCTTTATCTATTTTGGTCTGCCCTTTATGGGCATTCAGCTGGATGCGATATCAGCGTCCATCATTGCCTTTACTTCCATGTCATCGGCCTACATCTCGGAAATCATCCGTTCTTCCCTGTCGGCTATTGATAAGGGTCAATGGGAGGCGGCACGCAGTCTGGGCCTCAAGACCAATGTGATTTATCGAAAAATCATTATTCCCCAAGCCTTCCGAATTGCTCTCCCTCCATTGAGCAATGTTCTCTTGGATATGGTAAAAAGTACCTCTCTGACAGCTATGATTACAGTGCCTGAAATTTTCAACAAGGCCAAGATAGTCGGCGGTGCTAAGTCTGACTACATGACGGTCTATATCTGCGTAGCCTTGATTTATTGGGTCATTTGTACACTCTATGCTGTGGGGCAGTTACGCTTGGAAAAACGTCTGGCTACTTATTAAAAAAAGAAAAAGCCCTGAAAAGAACCTCCTTATACTGTTCATATAAGGAGGTTCTTTTCACACCCAATGCTTTTTTTATTTTTTACACTCCTCTGAAAACGATTTTATTACTTGTAAAGAAATGGTATAATAGAAGGTAAATAAAGAGAAAAGGTGCCATATGACGACCATAGATATTAGCGAAGAATCATTAGCAAGAGAGTCCACTGGTCTTCTTCGGACCCTCTTGAAAGATCGAACGACCAACAAGTCCATTGTGTGGGCGACCCATTCCTATGAGTTATTGGGAAAAGGGTTTGGCTTGTATGATCGCATCACCCCAAGTAAAGTGACGGGTCCCTATGCCAACCTCATCCAGCCACGCTCAGAAAAGTCCAAGTACGAGCAAAAAGACCGTACTAAAGTTCGAGCAGAAGTTTTCACCCCAACCTGGTTGGTCAAACAGCAGATTGATGCCGTGGACCAAGACTTCCAAGACCAAGACCTAGAGACCTACCTGGACCTCAAATGGTTGGAAATCACCTGCGGGGAAGCCCCTTACATGGTCTCCCGCTACGATACCGTGACTGGACAAGCTCTCGACCTTGAAGAGCGGGTCGGTTTTTTGGACCGCAAGCTCCATCGTCTATCTGAGGAAGTCCACGAGGAAGAAGCTTGGTTCCAAGGAGCAGTGACTGCCTACCAGAACGCCTATGGTTATGAATATCAAGGAGATTCCCTGCTCTTGGCGCGAGAAAACCTCCTAGCCAGCTTCATCGACTACTATCAAGCCAAGTTTGACCAGGAACCCAGCCCCAGCCAGAAACAGACCATTGCCCAGATTATTTCCTACAATGTCCTGCAGATGGACGGCCTGACCTATACCAGCCCCTACTCCCAGCAAGCAAAGGAAGCTGTTCAACTCAGCCTTTTTGAGGAAATAGCAGAGCAGACCAGCCAGCCACAAAAGGCACAAATCAAAGATTGGAAAACAAATAAGTTGATAGATTTTGAGCATCTATCACAAGGAGAAAGCCCTATGAAATTTGATGTTGTCATTGGAAACCCACCGTATCAGGAAGAATTGGAAGGTACAAGTGATAAGCAAATCTATAATTTATTTATGGAGTCAGG
Source organism: Streptococcus nasisuis (assembly GCF_040836615.1). Classification (NCBI taxonomy): domain Bacteria; kingdom Bacillati; phylum Bacillota; class Bacilli; order Lactobacillales; family Streptococcaceae; genus Streptococcus; species Streptococcus nasisuis. The sequence goes on from NZ_CP162268.1 coordinate 502,406, forward strand.
TTATAAAATTGGCAAAATAGGAATCTTTATTACTCCAGGAAAGTTTCTGTTTAATGCAGGAAAGACGCCCAAAGCATGGAATAATAAAATGCTTACTGATAGATATCTGAGAGTTGTGATGTATGAACCGGATTCCAGGAAAATATTTACAAATACTAGCCTTTCTAGTTCTCTTGTCATTACTATTAGAAATATTGAGAAACCAGGAAATCCAATTGTAAAATTTTATGCTGATGAAAGAATGAGAACGATTGTAAATAAAGTACAGACGATTCCAAGGAAGCATTCTTTAATGAATAGTGTTACCTTACAATCTAAATTTGATCTCTCTAAATTAGTGCAAGATTTTCCGGATGATTCTAAGAAAATTGGATCTGAAAGAAGATTAATAACATCAATTCTTCAAAAAGATTTTTCATTTTTTATGGATTCAAAGTTAGATGATAATTTTATTAAAATTTGGGGAAATGATAGAGATGGGAATTTAAGTTTTCGATTTATACATAACAAATATATTGACAGCTCTCAAGTAAATTTGCCTCGGTATAAAGTAATATTAGGAGCTACCAACGGGGGAGCTGGAAAACTTGGATCAACAATTGTAAATATTATTGGACAACCCAAAATAATTCATCCATATGAGGGTTTTACTCAAACGTTTATTTCGATTGGAAATTTTGATTGTTTAGAAGAAGCAGAAAATTTGAGCAAATATCTAAAGTGCAAATTTTCAAGGTTTTTGATTGGAACTTTAAAGGCAACATCAAGGCTAAATAAAGAAGTTTTTGAAAACGTCCCTCTCCAAGATTTTACGTCAAGCTCGGACATCGACTGGTCCCAGTCGGTGGCGGAGATTGACGCGCAGTTGTATAAAAAATACGGCCTTTCTCAGGAAGAGATTGACTTTATTGAATCCAAAGTTAGGGAGATGGACTGATGACAGACAATCAGCAAGTAGCCACTGAATTATTTGTGGTTGGGAATGGTCTGGATTTACAATGTGGTCTCGAAACGACATATGAAAACTTTTTAAAATATGTTTTTTCGCAGAAAAAAAGTGAGCTATCTATCGATACAGAAGAAATTGATTTGAGTATTGTAGCTGATAGGTTTGAGAATAGATTTGATTTTTATAGCACTAATTGGTTCGAGCATAGTGGAAAAGAAGTTTATTCGTTTGTAAATATTTGGTATCAAATTTTTCTACATGAAAAAATGTTGGAAAATCGAAATTGGTCAAACGTTGAAAGTATGATTGCTCATTATTTGAAAGAAGAACATCTCATTTATAATATTGCAAGTGTCATTAAGTACAAGAAAAGAAAAATAGTTTCCCTTGGAAAGCAAACGGTTTACAGAGTTCCAAGTATGCAGGGGAGTCAGACTAACTTTTTTGCAAAATTAGCATATGTGTTGGTTAAAAAAGATTTGACTTTACTACAACTTCCAGAAACGGAATCTTATCAAAAGATTCAAGAAATCTATGATAATGTTGTTGAATATGAATTAGAGGATATTCAGTCTTTAGTTGCAGATGTTTTGCTACATGAATTAAATGAATTGGAATACGACTTTCAATGCTTTTTACGATATAGATTGTCTGAAACTCCAAACTACAATGAAAAAATAAACAGTCTTTTGAGAAGGATGGTTGACCCAGAAAAGGAAATATTTACTGCTGTCCCAATTCCTTATCATTTACTTAGTTTTAATTACTCATCACTTTGGTCTCAAATGTTTCGGCCGAAATTCTCTCCAGTAAAATTTTTGGACGTACATGGTAAAATTCCAGATGATGAAGGTTTGAGGTTTTCAAATATTATTTTTGGTGTGGATCATTCATTGTTTCAAGCTAGTGAATTGGAATATCGATTCACAAAGACATATCGTACATTAAAATCCTATACACAAGGTTTTGAAAAAATAGGTGAGGGTCGTGATATTTATACAAAAGATATTCAAACTATTAAGTTCTATGGTCATTCTCTAGCAGAAGCGGATTATGCCTATTTTCAGCAGTTGTTTGATTACTATGATTTATACTCCAATCCAAATCTTAGCTTAATTTTCTTTTATAGTATTTATGATAAAAGCAAAAGTCATGAAATTGAGCATGAACAAATTATGGCGATTTCACGGTTGATTGAGAAATACGGTCAAACTTTAGATAATAAAGATCACGGAAAGAACTTATTAACACGACTGATACAAACTAAACGATTACAAATGATTAAGATTTAATGCAAACAAGAGGTAATCTATGTCCGTTTTGATTAAAACTTCAGAAGAGATTTCTCCAAAAATCTACGCCTATACCACACCCCATGTGACGACCAATGACGGCTGGATCAAGATTGGCTATACCGAGCGTCAGGTGGAGCAGAGGATTAAGGAGCAGACCCACACGGCGGGGATTGAGCCGTCTATTTTGTGGCAGCAAGAGGCTAGGTACATCGAAGAGCCAGACAAGGGCAAGCCCTTTAAAGACCACGATTTTCACCAGTTTTTGAATTTCCATGCCATCGAACGCCGTCCCAAGACCGAGTGGTTTTATTTCAATGGGCATCCAGAACAGGCCAACCTCCTATTTGACAGGTTTGTCCGTCATGATGTTTCAGGTTACCAGCCTGGGGAGCAGGTAGACTACCAGCTCAGACAGGAGCAGGAAGAAGCTGTCCAGCAAACCTTGACCTATATCCAGACCAATCAGGACGCACGCAAGAAAGAGTTTCTCTGGAACGCCAAGCCACGCTTTGGCAAGACCCTAGCCACCTATGACTTAGTCAAACGACTCAACTGTGACCGAGTCTTGATTGTGACCAACCGCCCAGCCATCGCCAATTCTTGGTTTGATGATTTTCATAAGTTTATCGCTGGCACGACCTCCTATAAATTCGTTTCAGAATCGGATTCCCTCAAGGGCAGACCAGCCCTATCACGAGAGGACTTCCATAAACTCCTCTTTACCGAGGAAGACGCTAAGGAAATCGCCTTTTTAAGTCTTCAAGATTTGAAAGGATCCAAATACTTCGGCGGAGCTTATGATAAATTGCAGTGGGTAGCCAAGACCCAGTGGGATCTCTTGGTCATTGATGAGGCCCATGAAGGAGTGGATACGGAAAAAACAGATGTTGCCTTTCACCAAATCCAGCGCAACTTTACCCTCCACTTGTCAGGGACTCCCTTTAAGGCGCTAGCCAAGGGCAAGTTTGCGGAAAACCAGATATACAACTGGTCCTATGCGGATGAGCAGGCTGCCAAGCAAGATTGGCTCACAAGCTCCGAGCAAGAAAATCCCTATGAAAACCTTCCCCAGCTCAACATGTTTACCTACCAGATGTCCAAGATGATCACGGACAGGGTTCGAGATGGTGCGGATTTTGGCAGTGAAACGGTTGATTTTGCCTTTGACTTGAATGAATTTTTTGCGACCAATGAATCAGGTAGCTTTATCCATGAGAGAGAAGTCAAAGAATGGCTGAACACCTTGACCTCTAGTGAAAAATACCCATTTTCAACTAGGGAGCTACGCCGAGAAATCAAGCACAGCTTTTGGCTATTAGACCGAGTGGCCTCTGCCAAGGCCTTGAAAGACTTGTTGGAAGACCATCCAACCTTTGACCGGTATAAGATTGTGCTGGCTGCAGGTTCTGCCAGTCAACGAGAAGTTGAGGATACTGAAGCAAATGGCAAATCACTCGATATGGTTAGGAAGGCCATTGCTGAACATGACTATACCATCACCCTATCTGTCGGTCAGTTGACGACTGGTGTGACCATTCCAGAGTGGACAGCAGTCTTGATGCTGAGCAATCTTCAATCTCCAGCCCTCTATATGCAGGCTGCCTTTCGTGCCCAAAACCCTTACAGTTGGGTGGAAGGAGACAAGGTTTACCGCAAAGAGCGGGCCTATGTCTTTGATTTTGCTCCTGAGCGAACCCTGTCACTCTTTAGTGACTTTGCCAACAATCTCAGTCTAGCGACTGCTGGCGGTGCAGGAACCAGTCAAACCAGAGAAGAAAATATCCGCAACCTGCTCAACTTCTTCCCAGTTATCGCAGAAGATAGGGAAGGCAAGATGGTGGAAATTGACGCTCAGGCAGTCATGACCATTCCAAGCCAGATACGTGCAGCAGAAGTCATCAAGCGTGGCTTTATGTCCAACTTCCTATTTGACAATATTGCTGGTATTTTCCGTGCTAGTCAGCTGGTCTTGGACATCTTGGATGAACTGCCTGTTGAGCAACAAGGGAAAATCAGTCATGCACCTGACACACTTGAATTTCCAGATATTGAGGTGGATGAAGAAGGACAGGTTCAGGTGGCAGAAGACTTGGTCATCAACCGTCAGGAAGTCCTTTTTGGGACAAAAGTTTATGACTTGTTGGATACGGTGGAAGAGATGGTTGACCAGGTGGAAACCGTTGACAAGGCTTTTGTAAAAACTGTTCAGAAAGAAATATCTTCTACCTTGGTGGCAGACCTAACTGCTGGCTATGACTTGACCAATCGGGAAAGTAAGCAAATTGAGAAACAGATTCATACGGAGATTGAGACCCTCATCCAGCGTAGCGAAAAAGAATTTGATATTCAGCAGGCTCATCTCGAAAATGAATACCAAGAAGCCTTGAAGGAAACGGTGGATAGTCAGCAACAAGAGGAACTGGAGCAGGCCTATCAAGTCAAGAAGATAGAAGCGCACCAAGCCCATCAAGCAGAGTTACGGCAACGGCTGGCAGAAAAAGTGCAGGATTTGCCGCATGATCTGGTCAAACAACAGGAAGTCAAACAGCGAGAACGCACCAAGGCTCAGGCTGAGGACGAGATTCGCGGTCACTTACGTGGTTTTGCACGCACCATTCCAAGCTTCATCATGGCTTATGGCGATGAACATCTGACCCTAGCAAACTTCGATAGCTACGTACCAGATGAAGTCTTTATCGAGGTAACGGGCATCAACCTTAACCAGTTCCGTTATTTGCGTGATGGTGGACCTGAATTTGCCGGCCACCTCTTTGACCAGCCGACCTTTGATCAGGCCATCCAAGAATTTTTACGGAAAAAAGCAGAGCTGGCAAACTATTTTGAAGATAGGACAGAAGACATCTTTGACTATATTCCACCTCAAAAGACCAACCAAATCTTCACACCGAAGAAGCTTGTTCAGAAAATGGTGGATGAGTTGGAAAAGGAAAATCCTGGTATCTTCGATGACCCGTCCAAAACTTTTATTGACCTCTATATGAAGTCAGGCCTCTATATCACAGAGTTGGTCAAACGCCTCTATAATAGCCAAGGCTTACAAGCAGCCTTTCCAGAAAGGCATGATCGGCTCAAGCATATCTTGGAAGAGCAAGTATATGGCTTTGCGCCAACGGCTATTATCCATAAGATCGCTTTGGAGTTCATCTTTGGCACCCTACCTGACACCATCAGTCGGAAAAACTTCTTACAAGTGGATACTGTTCCATATGCCAAAGAAGGCAGGATGCTGGAGTTGATAGATAAATCTTTTGGGTAAATTGAAGGAAAACTTGTCATTTTTGGCAAGTTTTTCTAAATTCAAAATCACAAAAGAAAACCGCCAACTACCTGGCGGTTTTCAGCTATTTAAAATACAGTAATCTCAACCCATTCAAAATCACTAAAATGGTTGAGCCTTCATGTCCGACAACGCCGAGAGGGAGGTTGATGGATTGGAAGAGGTTGGAAATGATGAGAACAGCAATGACAGCCAGAGCAAAGACGATATTTTGCTTGATAGTGGTCCGCATTTTCTTGGACAGGCGAATGGAATAAGGGATGCGGGTCAAATCTTCCATGAGGACAATATCGGCTGATTCCATAGCGATATCCGTACCGGACCCCATGGCATAGCTGACATTGGCTTGAGCTAGAGCGGGAGCATCGTTGATACCGTCGCCGACCATACCGACAGCTGAAAATTCCTTTTGCAGCTCTTGGATGACAGAGGCCTTGTCCGTCGGCAGGCAGTTAGCAATGACGCGGTCGATACCGACTTGACTGGCTACATAGCGGGCAGTTTTTTCTTGGTCGCCCGTCAAGAGGATGGGAGTGACGCCCATTTCCTTGAGCTGGGCAATCAGTTGTTTGCTCTCTGGTTTGAGGCTATCTTCGATAAAGAAAATAGCAGCGATTGCATCATTTTGACTGACATAGACCAGCGTTTTACCAGTGCTTTCAGCAGCGTGGATTTGGTTGCGAAGGTCCACAGACAGGGGCTGTGCCAGTTGGGATAGGACAAAGTCTGCTTTACCGATTTTCCAGTTTTGCCCTTGGTAACGAGCGCTAAATCCATTTCCTGTAATGTCTTGGATGTCTTCTAGGTCAATGGCAGAGCTGTCAGCCGTATAGGTCATGAGGGCCTGAGCAATCGGGTGGCTAGATTGTTTTTCGACAGCTTGGACCACCTCTTTGATCGAATCTTGATCCCCAAGATAAGTAGCATCGACAACCTGAGGTTTCCCGATGGTTAAGGTGCCTGTCTTGTCAAAGACAATGGCTTCCAGTCCAGCGATATTATCTGCAATATCACCGCCCTTGATAATCATGCCCTTACGAGCAGCTCGGCTGATGGCTGCCAAGGTAGCTGGAGAAGAAGATGCCACCAAGGCGCAAGGAGAAGCAATCGTCAATAAAATCATACCGCGATAGAAGGCGGTCAACCATTCCCAGCCCAAAGCAAAATGAGCAAAGAGGATGAACAGTGGAACTACAGCAAGCACAATCTTGACGTATGTATCTTCCATGTTTTCAATAAAAGTAGCTGTTTTTGACTTGTTCTCTTGGGCGTTTTCCACCATCTGAACAATCTTATCAAAAAGGGCGTCGCCCTTTTCGGCAGTTACTTGCACCAGAACAGTTGGACCTTGGTTGATGGTCCCTCCGATGACCGTCGCGCCTTCTACTTTTTCCGCAGGCAATGGTTCACCAGTAATCATAGATTCATCAAAAATAGACTGAGGGCTGAGCAAGGTGCCGTCAAGTGGAACGGTGTCGCCTTTACGAACCTGAATGGTATCACCGACATGAATAGATGCCGTATCCAGAACAGTAATCTCACCATTTTCATCGACTTTTCGTGCAGTTGGCGGTGTCATATTCATGAGTGAGGCGATAGCATTTCTGCTCTTTTCCATGGCCAATTCTTCCAGAGTAGAAGAAAGGGAGAAGATAAAAATGAGCAGGGCACCTTCCATCCAGTAGCCGATAATGCCAGAGCCGATGGCTGCCAAAATCATGAGAACGTCGACAGACAGGTGCTTGTCGAAAATCAGCTCAGAAAGTCCTGCCTTGGCAGACAGGTAGCCACCGATGACAAAGGCCAAAATGAAGGAAGGTGCTGCAAGTGCCTCTTGTCCTGTGTTGAGCAAGATGATACCAACGATAATGAAGAAGAGACAGAGTGCAGTCGTGATGATATGGATATTTTTCTTTAATTTGTCTAACATTGTTTCAAGTTCCTTATCTCTTAGGATAAGTTAATTATAACAATTCTAAATAAAGAAGTCAATACTTATTTAGAATTATTTTAAATAAGAGTTGTCAGACAATTCCCATAAAACGAAAAAACGACCACAGCGGTCGTTTTTTCGGATTCTCACTTAGTTTGGCAATCCGGGCAAATCCCGTAGATAGACAGGACTTCCTTGGTAATCTTGTAACCTGTTTGTTCGTGGGCTTCGCGTTTGAGGCTAGGGATTTCTACGTCCATGAAGTCGGTAATCTTCCCGCATTTTTCGCAGATGACATTGAGATGTTCGTGGCCCATAAAATCGTAATAAGTCGTATTGTCATTGGTTCGTTTGATTTCTGTTACAAATCCTTCTTCCAACAGAAGTTTCAGATTGTTGTAAACAGTGGCTAGGCTCATTCCCGGGTAGTCTGGTAGAAGATCTTGGTAAATCATTTCTGCACTAGGATGGGCATCGGTTTCGATGATATAAGCCACGACAGCTTTACGTGTTTCTGTGATGCGGACGCCTTTTTCCTTTAAGTGTCGAATAACGTGCTCAAAGGCAGTTTGGTTTTCTGCATTCAGGTGAGAATGTAGCTCCATTCCAGCCTCCTTTTCTTTTTATAATAATTCTAATTTATTTGTCTTCATTATAGACTTTTTTTTCAGGGCTGTCAAATATGGATGGAGAAATATCTGGCTTGCTCCAGATGTGATTTAGCTAAGGCTGATATGAGGATTAGCGTGATCCAGGATAAACTGGCTGGTTTCTGCCTGAAGGTATTGTTGGGCAGCTTCTTCGATGAAATTGAGGGCTTCTTGTAAAGCATCCAGTCGCTCGATGTCCAGCAATTCAATCACTAGAAAGGCATTTTTTGTCTGGTCTGTAATCATAGTCCTCTCACCGTCCCGCCAGTTGAAGCAACGGCAGACGGCACCAGCTTGATCCTTATAACAAAGCTCACCAGGCAGAGTAGGTTGGTTGGTATCGTCGCCAATCAGATAAAATTCATCGCCGCCTTCTGTAATGGTTAGTTGCAGATTGCCGACAAAGGTATCCAAATCTTCTGCACCGACCGGAAGAGCGTATCGGAGGCTGGCAGCATTATAAATATCAACCAAGGGATTGATAGAACGGACAGGGTTGTTGCCGCTGACTCGTTTGAGCAGGGCTTCGATGCTGGAGCGGGCTCCCTTCTTGGTCTTGAACTGTTGATAGGCCTTGCGGTAAACTTGGATAACAGGATTGTCGCTGAAGACATCTTCGGTCAGGTGAGCCTGAGCCAGTGGCAGGCTATCTTCTAGTAATTGAATGATTTCTTGGGAGGATTGGTCACTGTTCTGGTAATTTTTGAGCAAGAGAACGCCGATTTTGGCTTGGGGAAAGAGATTCCAAAAGGATTGGTCGATGATGAATTGGGTCATGTTTGCCTCCTTGATAGCCTGTGGATTTGTGAGTTGGCTATCTTTTCTCTTATTATAGAAAATTGATTTTCTCCTTGTCAACTGGAATGAGAATATCTGTGCTAGGACAGTTGTGGTTTCCTTCTCTTTTTTTCCAGTATCTTTTGTGCTACAATCAGACCATGACACGATATAAGGCAATTATTTCCTATGACGGACATGATTTTTCTGGTTTTCAGCGCCAGCCTCATGCTCGGACGGTTCAGGAAGAAATCGAAAAAACATTAGTAAGATTGAACAGTGGCCAGCTGGTGACAGTGCATGGTGCGGGTCGGACAGATGCGGGGGTGCATGCTTACGGTCAGGTGATTCACTTTGATTTGGCTGGCAGTCGAGATGCTGAAAAGCTCCGCTTTGCTCTGGACACTCAAACACCTGAGGATATTGATGTGGTCAGTGTGGAGCAGGTGGCGGATGATTTTCATTGCCGCTATGCCAAGCATAGCAAGACCTACGAGTTTTTGGTGGATATTGGGCGACCCAGGAATCCCATGATGCGGCACTATGCGACCTTTTATCCCTATGATTTGGACTTGAGCTTGATAGAAGAAGCCATTCAGGACTTGGTGGGGACCCATGATTTTACAGGCTTTACGGCTTCAGGGACCTCGGTCGAGGACAAGGTACGGACCATCACGGCGGCGACAATGGAGTACGACCAGCGGCGGCAGTTTTTGATTTTTACCTTTTCGGGCAACGGTTTTTTATACAAGCAGGTGCGGAATATGGTCGGGACCTTACTGAAAATTGGCAATGGTCGCATGCCTGTGGGGCAGATTAAGCGGATTTTAGAAGAAAAGGATCGTGGTTTGGCGGGTCCGACTGCGGCAGGCAATGGCCTCTATCTAAAGGAGATTATCTATGAAGACTAGATACATTTTGGCACTTTCAGGTAATGATATTTTTAGCGGTGGGGGACTCCATGCAGACTTGACTACCTATACGGTTCATGGCCTGCATGGCTTTGTGGCAGTGACCTGCTTGACAGCTATGACGGAAAAAGGCTTCGAGGTCATTCCGACGGAGGCTGCGGTATTTGCCCAGCAACTGACTAGTTTGAAGGATGTGCCTTTTTCAGCTATTAAGATTGGCTTGCTTCCGACGGTGGAAATAGCAGAGCAAGTCTTGGAGTTTATCAAGGCTCACCAGGAGATTCCTGTGGTCTTGGATCCGGTCTTAGTTTGCAAGGAAACGCATGATACTGAGGTCAGCCAGCTGCGAGATGAACTCTTGAAGTTCCTTCCCTATGTCAGCATTATCACGCCAAATCTGGCAGAAGCTCAGCTATTGCTCCAAAAGGACATCAAAACGGTGGAGGAGATGAAGCAGTCGGCAGTGGCCTTGTATGACTTGGGAGCCAAGGCGGTGGTCATCAAGGGAGGCAATCGCTTGGGTGGCCAGCAGGCTGTGGATGTTTTCTACGACGGTCAGGAAGTGGTGGTACTCCAGTCGCCTCTGCTGTCAGAAAACAATGTGGGGGCAGGCTGTACCTTTGCGTCCAGTATTGCCAGTCAGCTTTTGCTGGGAAGAGAACCTTTCGAGGCGGTCAGACTGTCCAAGGACTTTGTCCATGCAGCGATTGAAAAATCAGATGATTACGGGGTGATTCAATATGAGAAATAAAAAAACACAGGAATTAGTATTATTAGCCATCTTAACAGCCTTGAGCTTGGTCTTAGCCTACTTCCATTTACCAACACCTTCGGGGTTTGTGACACTCTTGGATGTGGGAGTTTTCTTTACGGCCTTTTACTTGGGCAAGAAAGAAGGAGCCATTGTCGGCGGTTTGTCTGGACTCTTGATAGATTTCTTGCTGGGCTATCCCCAGTGGGCATTCTTTAGTCTAGTCTTCCACGGGGCTCAGGGTTATTTTGCAGGTTGGACAGGCAAGAAACGGATTCTCGGTTTAGTCTTGGCAACACTCTCTATGGTTGGGGGCTACTACCTAGCATCTCGGATTTATTTTAATGACCTTAAAGCCATTGAAAGTGTTTTTGGCAATAGCATGCAAAACTTTGTCGGGATGGGCTTAGGGTTTGCAGTGGCTAAATTAGTAGAGAAAAGTGGAGCTATTCGCTATGTCACTCGATAAGATCAAAGTTCAAACCCAACAAGTTGTGCAAGAAGTCCTAGAACTCAGCAATCTTCAAAAGGGACAGATGTTTGTCCTAGGTTTGTCTTCTAGTGAGGTCATTGGAGGGCATATTGGTAAAAATTCCAGTCTGGAAGTTGGTGAGGTGGTCGTTGAAACTATCTTGGGAATTCTGGAGCCAAAAGGTATCTATCTAGCTGTCCAAGGCTGCGAACACCTCAATCGTGCCTTGGTGGTGGAGCGTGAATTGGCTATCCAGAAGGACTTGGAAATAGTCAATGTCTTACCCACCCTCCATGCAGGTGGTTCTGGACAGCTGGCGGCCTTCAAGTATATGAAGGATCCGGTGGAAGTCGAGTTTATCACCGCTCAGGCTGGTGTAGACATCGGCGACACAGCTATCGGCATGCACATCAAGCACGTTCAAGTTCCGATTAGGCCTAGCCTGCGTGAGATTGGTCAGGCCCATGTCACCGCTCTCGCCAGCCGTCCCAAACTAATCGGTGGAGCTCGTGCAGCGTATGTAGAGGATAAAATACGGAAAAATTAGTCACAGCCAGAAGGTTGTGATTTTTTGAGCCAAATCCTTGCCAAGAAGTCTGGCTTGTGATAAATTTGTTCCTGTAAATGATACAAGAACAAAAGGGGGAAACATGACAAAAGGATACCAACAACGATTTTCACTGTCCATTTTATTATGGATGCGTCAAGATAAACCGCGCCAAGAGGGGATGGACTACTGGAGTGGCGGTCATGCACAGATTATTGCAGCTTCACCGGGTCTATTAGAATACCGCCAGCAACATTTGAGTGCGACAGAACATAGTTTTTGGTCGAAAGCGACAGGCTTGGAGACGGCTGTTCCAGAAGACCATCGGATTGATGGCATTGCGGAAGTGACCTATCAAAAGTTATTGGCACCAATAGGCGGTCGCCGTCAGACTGCTCTTGCTTTTGAAGATGAGGTCAATGTTTTCCGTCGGACTTTGATGCACATGGGCTTCCCTTATTCATCACGCTGGTACCATACTAGTACTCAGGCCCAAACCCAACTGCGTGATGTCCTTTACTTCCGTCGCAAAGATGGTGTGAAGAGCGGCAGCTTCAAAAAATTTGTTCAAGATGGACTCGCCAGTCAACTGGTGACAGTCCCTGGAGTAACGGAAGTACGGACACAGGTCTATCTTCCTTGGAATAAAGCGACTTGGAATACCCCAAATGTTGCCCATGACAATCCTAAAGAAGACCACCTTCATGCTTCCATCATCCTAGGTTTTGCGGATCAAACGGCAAGAGAGGCCTTCTATGCCAACCTAGCTCCGCAGTTGAATGCAGAAGTGGTGCAATACGCCTCAGCAGCTCACGCCTATCATATAGAAAAAACCTTGCCTTTCGTCCTAGACGGCAAACGCATGTAAGACAAGCAACTTCTTGGTAGAATGCTTTATTAAAAAAACATAGTCGAATGAATTAGCTTTCAGACAAGGAACTGAGGTGCAGGTTGCTAGAATAGCATAGAGGCTGTTCTAGGTTGGAAATAAGACTTGCGAAGCAAGTCACATTCGTAGAGTACAGCAAGCCGAAAGTGACGATGTATCAAAGTTAATTCAAATGACTATAAAGCAAAAGACTTGCCAAGAAGTTTAGCTTATGGTAAACTTGTTCTTGTAAATGATACAAGAACAGAAAGGAGACAGAATGGATACAAAGTTTTCAGTAGCCCTTCATATACTGACCATGATCAGTGAGAGCAAGGAAATACTTAGCTCGCAAGCCTTAGCTGAGAGCGTTGGCACCAATGCCAGCTACATCCGCAAGGTGATTGCACTTTTGAAAAATGCAGGCTTAATTACTTCGCACCAAGGGCGATCAGGCTACCAATTGAGCAAGTCCCCTAAGGATATTAGCTTATTAGAAATCTACCTTGCGACGCAAGAAGTGGAGCATATTCGTCTATTTCAGATACACCAGAATGCCAATCTTTCTTGTCCGGTTGGGCAACATATAGAAGGTGCAATGGTTCCCATTTTTTCCAGCGTTGAACAAGAACTGGAAAATCAACTGAGTAGTCAATCCTTAGATAATGTGATTGATAATCTCTATCAATCCGCACATGAAACCCGAATCTGACCTCGGTCAGATTTTATCAACTCAAACATAGACCTGTAATTGATACAGGAACAAATAAAAAAATAGAAAAGAGAAGAACATGAAAGTAGCACAACATACATCTTATAACAAAAACAAGATCACCCTTAACCTTACCGAAATTGCTAAGCCACAAATTAAACCCAACCAAGTCCTTGTCAAAGTGACTGCAGCAGGCGTTAATCCATTGGATAATATGATCTCACGCGGAGATGTGAAATTGATTGTCCCTTACAAATTGCCCCAAACAGCTGGAAATGAAGTAGTTGGCTTGGTTGAAGAAGTAGGCTCAAGTGTGACGACATTTGCAGCAGGTGATCGTGTCTTCGGTCGTCTTCCGCTTGATAATATCGGTGCTTTTGCTGAGTATGTAGCGGTTGACGCTAAAGCTCTTGCTAAGGTTCCGGCCTACTTGACTGATGAAGAAGCGGCTGCTATTCCTTTGACAGCCTTGACCATCATGCAGGCCCTTGACCTCATGGGTGCTGAGGCAGGCAAGACCATCTTCATCTCAGGTGGAACTGGTGGTGTCGGCGGTATGGCTATTCCGATTGCCAAAGCCAAAGGCTTGACCGTCATTACTAATGGCGATGGGGCAAGTGCAGAGCGGGTGTTGTCACTGGGTGCAGACCAGTTTATCGATTACAAGACAGAAGATTATACCAAAACACTTAGCAATGTTGACTACGTCTTGGACACACTTGGTGGAGCAGAAACGGAAAAACAAATGTCAATCATGAAAAAAGGTGGACAGCTGGTTTCCCTTCGTGCCATGCCAAATGGTGAATTTGCCAAACGCATGAATTTGCCAAAATGGAAACAAATCTTGTTTGGCCTAGCTGGTCGTTCATTTGACAAAATGGCGAAAAAATACGGTGTTCACTACCATTTTATTTTCGTAGAGAGCAATGGTCGTCAACTGCAAGAAGTAGCAGACATTTTCAGCAAGCTCGAAATCAAACCGTCAATCGATACCGTTTATCCATTTGAAGAAGTCAACGCAGCACTTGATAAGGTTGCCAACGGACGTTCACGCGGAAAAACCGTTCTCAGTTTCAACTAAAAAATAAAATATACAGGGGAATATCATGTCATATATTACAACCAAAAACCAATACATCACCGTTTCAAACAATAAAATCGCCTATCGTGAGCTCAGCAAGGGCAAGTCTGACATTCCTTTGGTCATGCTAGTTCACCTAGCGGCGACCTTGGACAACTGGGATCCAAAATTGCTGGATTTGCTAGCTGAAAAGCACCATGTGATTGTCCTAGACCTTCCTGGCGTAGGAGCTAGTCAAGGCAAGGTAGCTCCGACTATTCCAGGAATGGCTGAGCAGGCTGTTTCCATTATCAAGGCTTTGGGTCATGAGAAAATCAATTTGCTGGGTCTGTCTATGGGTGGTTTTATTGCTCAAGAAATCGTTCGTCTGGATAGTCAGCTGGTTAACCGTTTGATTTTAGCAGGTACAGGTCCTCGTGGTGGTTTTGAAGTCGATAAGGTAACTGGAAAAACCTTCCGCTATATGCTGAAGGCTGGTTTGGAGCGTGTGGATCCAAAACGCTACATCTTCTACAATCATGATGAAACAGGTCGTTTGGAGGCGGAAAAAGTCTTGGGTCGTATGGGGCAAAGAAGTGCTACTCATGCAGACAAGGACATGAATGTTCCAGGATTTTTGACCCAGCTCAAAGCTATCAAACGCTGGGGAAGAGAGCCGCAAGATGACATGACCTTTATCACCCAACCAACACTTATCGTCAACGGTGATAAGGATATGCAGGTTCCAACAGAAAATTCTTATACCATGCATGAGAAGATCAAAAATAGCCAACTGATCATCTATCCAAATGCAGGTCACGGCTCTATCTTCCAAAATGCAGAAGAGTTTTCAACAGCCTTGATAGACTTTTTGGAGGAATAGTCCCTATTACTCTTGCTTATACAAGGCCTGCAAAGTCCCCAAAATCACCTTAGCCTGTTCTTGAAAGAGCTGATTGAGTTGGGTCGGATTTTCTGGCATACCGCGTGAGATCCACTCATTGATCCAGCCGAAAATGGCGTAGGCAAAAAAGGATTTGCCGTAGGCGATGCCGTTTGGAAGGTCAGCTGTTAATTCAATCTTTTCCTTTATGGTATCCACGATGACCTGAGTTAGCTGGTAGCGGTAGAGGATGCTGTAAAATTCCTTGTACTCTTGAAAATGCTGAAAGAGGCTTTGAAAGACAGTACCAGGTGTTGACTGTGGGTTGGCTTCAAACTCTCGTCCCCACTCCTGCATGAGTCGGCGGGATTGCTGGGAGAGGACATCTTCTAGCGAAGAATAGTAACGATAAAAGGATGCTCGTCCGATTTGGGCTTTCAAGCAAACCTCCTTGACCGTCAGGTTGTGGAGGTCTTTTTCTTGTAAAAGTTGAATCAGGGTCTGACTCAGCTGGTTTTCTACATAGTATTCTTTCATGAGACATTTTTCGCTTTCTGTCTTATTTCGCGTGAGACACTTGTCTCACTCTTTTTTTCATTGTATAATACTCCTAGTTTTTTCACAAGTTCTGATGTGAAAAAAGAAAGGAATGGATCATGAATAAGATTAAAAAATGCCTCTTATGGTTAGTTGGAATAGTCGTATGTTTGGGGGCAATTGCTTATGTGACAGGTACCAATCATCCACAGTTAGTAGTGGGTGCTATTCAAAAGATGATTTACAAGTCCAGTTCACCCAACTCCTACAGTCCCCTTTATGATCCCATTGACGGCTTGAAAGAAAATGGTCAGTATCTGAAAAGTGAGATTGCCTATAGCAAGGACTACCCTAACAGTTTTTTAGATATTACCTATCCAGACCAAAATCTTGAAGCTGATCGACCAACCCTCTTCTATTTCCACGGCGGTGGATTCTTTGGAGGGAGTAAAAATATGGGGGACCCTCTGGCTGCCAGCCAAGCGACCTATCTCATTGACGATATCGTGTCAAAAGGATATAATGTGGTCAATGTTGACTATGCGCTTGTGCCAGATCACCATTTCCCAACGCCTGTAATTCAGATGAATCAGGCTATTGCCTACATAAAGGAACACGCTGAAGAATACCATTTGAACATGGACAACGTCGTCTTGATGGGCTCATCAGCAGGTGCCATCATGGTAGCGCAATACGGTAGCCTCTTAGCCAACAATGATTACGCTCAGCAATTGAACATTGAACCAACTATTGCAAAAGAACATGTCAAAGCTCTGGTCATTGACGATGCTCCCTTAGATTATGCCAAATTCAGCTTAGGAACGAAGATGTTGGTTGGAAATTATGTTTCAGAAACCATTTATCTAAGTGAGGAAGAAATCAATGCCTATAACCCGATTTCCCATGTGAACAAGGACTACCCAGCTAGTTTCCTTCTGGGTAGCGAGTATCGGACAGATATGGTGTCGCTCAATAAGGCCTTGAAGCAAGCGGGAGTTGAAAATGAATTGGTCGATCCTTTAGCAGAAGAAGGGCTTGAAAAGCCTCATGGTTTTGTGGCGAATTTGCGAACTGACCCTGTGTCTGCCAAAGCATTTGAGCGGATGATGACTTTTATCGATGAACGAACGAAGGAGTAACATGAACACAAAGAACTTTTACTGGGTACGAGAGCCAGAAAACTACCAGATTTCAGATAAGGAAATCAGAATCACAACCCAAGCCCGTACAGACTTGTGGCAGAAGACCTATTACCATTTTGTCAATGACAATGCTCCTTTGCTCTTGATGGACACGGAGGAAGAGTATTTTTCCTTTACGGTTAAGACGGATTTTTCCAATAGCCATACTCGTTTTGATCAGTGCGGTGTCGTGGTCTATCAGGATTCGGAAAACTGGATCAAGGGATCGATTGAGTATGAAAATGAAGATTTTCAGCACCTAGGTAGCGTCGTAACCAATCAGGGTTTTTCGGACTGGGCAACTCAGGAAATCCCTGCTTCTGTCAAGTCTATCTATTACCGCTTGAGCCGAAGAGGCAGTGATTTTTGCATCGAAAATTCTAAAGACGGTGTTCATTTTGAGCAGATGCGGATTTGCCACTTACATGAAGGTAATGGTCAAATCCATTTTGGTATCTATGCTTGCTCGCCAGAAGATTCTTCTTTTGAAGCGGTCTTTTCCAAAATGAGCTTGACAGACTGCAAGTGGTTGGCCCACGACGGTCAGCAACCAGATTAGAAGCTCCGCCATTTCCCAAAAGTCCGTTATAAAATCGTTGAAATCCTTGTCAATTGTGTTATAATGAAGAGTATGCAATAAAATTTTAAGGAGAATGACAGAATGTCTGTATCATTTGAAGCAAAAGAAACAAACCGCGGTGTATTGACTTTCACAATCGGTCAAGATACGATTAAACCAGAATTGGACCGCGTTTTCAACAAAGTTAAGAAAGATATCAATCTTCCAGGTTTCCGTAAAGGTCACTTGCCACGTGCCGTATTTAACCAAAAATTTGGTGAAGAAGCACTTTACCAAGATGTTGTAAATGCACTTTTACCTGCAGCTTATGAAGCAGCAGTTGCTGAAGCTGGTCTTGAAGTCGTTGCACAACCAAAAATCGACGTTGTGTCTATGGAAAAAGGCCAAGACTGGACAATCACTGCGGAAGTTGTGACAAAACCTGAAGTAAAATTGGGTGACTACAAAAACTTGGCAGTCTCAGTAGAAGCAACTAAAGAAGTATCTGATGAAGAAGTAGATGCGAAAATCGAACGTGAACGCAATAACTTGGCAGAATTGGTCATCAAAGAAGGTGCTGCTGAAGAAGGTGACACTGTTGTCATCGACTTTGTTGGTTCTGTTGATGGAGTTGAATTTGACGGTGGTAAAGGTGAAAACTTCTCACTTGGACTTGGTTCAGGTCAATTCATCCCAGGTTTTGAAGCACAATTGGTAGGTCATGCAGCTGGTGAAGAAGTAAATGTTGAAGTTACTTTCCCAGAAGATTATCAAGCAGCTGACCTTGCAGGTAAACCAGCACTCTTCGTAACAAAAATCCACGAAGTAAAAGCAAAAGAAGTTCCAGCTTTGGATGACGAATTGGCAAAAGACATCGACGAAGAAGTGGAAACACTTGATGAGTTGAAAGCGAAATACCGTAAAGAATTAGAAGCAGCAAAAGAAATTGCATTTGATGATGCAGTTGAATCAGCAGCTCTTGAATTGGCAGTTGAAAACGCTGAAATCGTTGAATTGCCAGAAGAAATGATTCACGAAGAAGTTCATCGTGCAATCAACGAATTCTTAGGTGGTTTGAAACAACAAGGTATCTCACCTGATATGTACTTCCAAATCACTGGTACAACTCAAGATGACTTGCATAAACAATACGAAGCCGATGCTGAAAAACGTACTAAGACAAACTTGGTTGTTGAAGCAGTAGCTCAAGCAGAAGGCTTTGAAGCAACTGAAGAAGAAATCAACAAAGAAATCGAAGACTTGGCAGCAACATACAACATGGAAGTGGAACAAGTTCGTAACTTGCTTTCATCAGAAATGCTTAAACACGATATCGCTGTGAAGAAAGCAGTAGAAGTGATCACAAGCACTGCAACTGTAAAATAATAAGACATGAGAAAAGAGTCTAGAAAATTTTCCTAGGCTCTTTTTCATGGCAAGATGGACAAATCAAATCGAAGCTGCTTGGCTTTGACTAGGTCAGAATGGAGTAGATTTTCTACGGACAGGCAGTCCAATTTGAGTCGATTCACAAAGGCCTAACTCTGGCCAGCTTTGGGGGTCAGAATGGTGACTTGCCCGCTTGGCAGTTTCAATCTGACTTCCTTAAATTGAGGTAGGCCTACTTGATAGCTAGGTTTTCCTGGACAGACGGGGTAGAAGCCTAGGCAGGAGAAAATGTACCAGGTTAACTGTCTGTTCATTTTGGGAGCAGATGTCCAGGTTGGCTCCGTAGAGGCTGGGCGTCAGGCGACTCGTCAGTTGGTAGCGATTGGATTTGATTTCCAATAGGTCTGGTCGGAAAATGCCGGAGTCTAAAGTGACACCAATTGGAGAACTTATTCAAAAAACATCCAAGCGCTGGCTGGCAGTTTTTGAGGATAAGCCAGACCAGGGCTATTATCGTGGAAAAAGATTTTCCAGCAGGTCTACTATGTATAGCTGGTTCAGGATATGGTAGCAGCCAGTCTCTATCAAGAGGCTCTTCAGCCTACCGGCGATTTGCAGGCTATTTTGGACAGGGTGGAACGTCAGCTATTTTATGGCAATCTGTCCAAGGATTTAGCTGCGACCACGACGGACCTCTACATGGAAATCGAACCCCTGCTCAGGGCAGGACGCCTCCCCGAGCTCATGGAGCAGGTTCCCAATTTGGCCAGCAGGCTGATGCAAACGACACCGGCCATCTATCTGATCAAGCAGTTCTTCAACCAGTTGATGTCAGATGTTTTTCATTATTTCAATGACAGCAAACATGAGTGCCTGGAGGACTTCTATCTACAGGTGGCGGACAGCAGGTCCCTACCGGATTTGATTGATATTTTCTATCAGTCCTTAGGGAAATTTTCTGAGCAGTCTTCTTACAGTCCCCATGTAGAGGAGGTTGTCCGTATCCTTCGTGAGCAGTAGCAGGAAGAATTGAGTCTCAAGGACATCGGTGCCGCTCTCTATCTGAACACGGTTTATCTGGGTTAGCTGATTAAGAAGGAGACTGGGCACAGCTTTGCAGAATTGCTCAATCATCAGCGGATATAGGTGGCCCAACAGCTCCTCCTTAGCGGCCATCTCGGAATAGAGGAAATTTACTTCAAGGTAGGCTATACTAACGTCGGCCATTTTTACAAGATTTTCAAACGCATCTGTGGGAAATCACCTAAGAATTACCGTCAAAAGATGAGGAAATTGGACTGATTGTTTCTCTTATTCAAACTATTTGCTTCTCCCTAGCATCTTTTGTGCAACTTGTACAAAAGATGCTTTTCTTTTTGTTCAGCTTGACCTAGAAAAATAAAACGCTTTCATATATACTAAATCTATCAATAAAAAAAAGAGGTTACATCATGGTACAACTCAATCTGAAAAATATCTACAAAAAATACCCAAACAGCGAGCACTACTCAGTTGAAGGTTTCAACTTGGACATCAAGGATAAGGAGTTTATCGTATTCGTAGGTCCTTCAGGATGTGGTAAGTCAACAACTCTTCGTATGATTGCTGGTTTGGAAGATATCACAGAAGGTGAAGCTTACATCGACGGCGTCCTCATGAACGATGTGGCTCCAAAAGACCGCGACATTGCCATGGTCTTCCAGAACTATGCCCTTTACCCACACATGACTGTATTTGACAACATGGCTTTTGGTTTGAAATTGCGTAAATACAGCAAGGACGAAATCAAAAAACGTGTAGAAGAAGCTGCACAAATCCTTGGCTTGACAGAATTCTTGGAGCGAAAACCAGCAGACCTTTCAGGTGGTCAGCGTCAGCGTGTTGCCATGGGTCGTGCTATTGTCCGTGATGCAAAAGTATTCTTGATGGATGAACCTTTGTCAAACTTGGATGCGAAATTGCGTGTGTCCATGCGGACAGAGATTGCCAAAATCCACCGCCGTATCGGTGCGACAACCATCTACGTAACCCACGACCAAACAGAAGCCATGACCTTGGCTGACCGTATTGTTATCATGTCTGCGACTAAAAACCCAGCAGGTACAGGTACAATCGGTCGTATCGAGCAAATTGGTAGCCCAGAAGAGCTCTACAACCGCCCAGTTAACAAGTTTGTTGCTAGCTTCATCGGTAGCCCTGCTATGAACTTCTTCACAGTTACGCTTCAAGATGGCGTTCTTGTTGGAGATGGTTTCAAAGTGGATCTTCCAGAAGGACGTCGCAAACACTTGGAAGAAAAAGGCTACAATGGCAAATCATTTACCCTCGGAATTCGTCCAGAAGACATCAAGGCTTCTCAGTTGGAATTAGACACATACCCTTCTTCTATCGTGGAAGCAGAAGTGGTGGTATCTGAGCTTCTCGGTGCAGAAACCATGCTTTACTCTAAAGTCGGTAGCACAGAGTTTGTATCTCGCGTGGATGCGCGTGATTACCACAACCCAGGCGAAACTGTTCGCTTGACCTTCAACCTTAACAAGGCTCACTTTTTTGACGATGAGACCAGCCAAGCAATTGTTTAAGGTTTTACACTGTTCATAAAACACCTGACCGCTAGATGAAAATCTGGCGGTTTTTTGGGGTTGAGAACGCATAAATACTTGTTTTTTTATCAAATTCTATATAATAAATATAGAAAACACTTACAGGAGGTTCTTATGAAGACACTACTGAAAAAAATTCGTCTGGCAGCTCTGTCTATCCTTCTTTACAATCTCATTTTAATCCTCTCCATTTGGCTAGGAAAGGTATCTTCCAAGGAAGAATTTATGATTGCAGTTGCAGGGAATGCGGTCATGATGGGCCTGTCTTTCTTGCATTTGCACAACCAAGTATCAGATGAATTTCACGGAAAAATCAAGGATATTGAATAGAACCGCCAGTTTAAGCTGACGGTTCTTCATTTTCTTTATAGGCTTGATAGAAATCCACCTTGAGTTGGATAAAGTGTTCCATGTCGTGGAGAAGTTGGAAGAGGGTGGCCCTGGTTTCAAATTCTTCCCGTGTCTGAGGGAGAGGCCTCTCGCGGAACATGGCGTGAAAGAGCTCGATGTCGAGCAGGAGGTCCTGGGCAGAATTTTCCCGACTCAGTTGCTGGGCGGTTCGTTCAAAGAGGCTGGCCAAAATAATATTTTCCCGGCTCTCCAGGAAGCATTTATTGATGGTCTTGGCCATGGTGCGTAGGATTTTGCTTTGGGCAGCCCGCATTTCAAAATAATGGACCTGGTAATTGGTGCGGTGGAAGACCTGGTTGTGGCGGTCCAGGTAGACGACTTTCAAGGCCTCTTCCAGTGTCTGGTCCAGCTGATTGATCAATTCTGCCTCGTTACGCCCGTCTCCCTGGAGCAGGAAGGCCTCAAAACGCAGGAGAATCTGCTTGAGCAAGTCCTCAACTTGAACATGATAGGCTTGAATTTGCTGGTCCTGCGAGGGCATGTAGGCATTGGAAATCAGGGCACTCCCTGCTCCAATCAGAAAAAGCGCCAGCTCATTTCCCCAAAAAGCGGGAGAAAGATTGGTTTCCAGCATAAGGTGGGTGACGAGGACGGTCGCAGGCGCAATGCCTGCCTCCCAGCGGAAGCGATAGGCCAAGGGAATGTAGATGGCCAGGTAGATGCTGAGGGTCCAAATCTCAAAGCCCAGCAGGGAGAAGGTCGCGGTCGCGACAGTCAGGGCTAGTAGGGTGGAGTAAAAGCGGTTGCGGGCCATTTTGAAGCTGGACTTGCGGGTGTCCAAGATGCTGAGGATGGCGATAATCCCAGCCGACGTCGCATAGGACATTCCCAGCCAATCGGCCAGATAAATGGCGACAACCGTTGCAATAATGAGCTTGATCGTGCGGTGGAGGAGGGGCATAGGCATTCTCTTTCTATAGGATAGACCTATTGTATCATAAAGTGAACTTAATCTTTCTGACAAAAACTGTTTGCACCTGCCTGCCTTCTTCGCTATACTGTGGTGAATAGAATTGGGGTATGAGAAATGGAACATAAGGATAGTGTGCAATTTGATAAGGCCAGCAAGGCTGGTTTTTTAGTCGCTTTAGGCGTTGTTTATGGGGACATTGGGACCAGTCCTCTTTATACCATGCAGGCTTTGGTGCGCGGACAGGGCGGACTGGCTCAGGTCAATCAGGATTTCGTTTTGGGTTCGATTTCGCTGATTATAAGGAAATTGGAGATTTCGGCTTTGTTATCATGGAAGAGGCGATGGCTCCTTCATCGACCATCAGCGGTTTCCAGCGCTTCATTTTGAGTTGTAAAGTAACCATTCAGCGCTATACAGCATCGCCTGTCCGTTGGTTTGGCCTGTAATTTTCAGAAATCACAACTGAACGTGTACCGATGATTGCTGCGGATGTTCAACTCCTACCCATTCAAAAAAAAATAGCAAGAAAAAACCGCTTTGAAAATCTCTTTCAGAGCGGTTTTAACAATTAAAGAAACAAAGCAAAGACACCAACTACCAAGTAGCAGACCAATTTGTAGGTTTCGTTAATGAGAATGAGTTGGATAGGGCGTTGCTCGAAGAGGTAATTCTTGATAGAAGAAATAATAGCAAAAATCCCCATGCCACCTGCTGCATGAAGTGGCGATACACCAAGCGTTTGGATGTAAATCATCAACAAGACTGCAAAGATGACTTCAATAATGGCGGACAGCATCATTTCTTTTTGTCCATTTTTACCAGCCTGACGATCAGCCTCAATCTTTTTCATATCAATGCCAGAGGCCTTAATCCAAGCATCGCGGAAAATCAAACCATACCACAAACCACCAATGGCAAAGGCTACAAGCCCTGCAACAATACCTAAAATAATCGACATAAGTTCTCCTTAATAGTTCCGCTTGTACGGACAATTTTTGAGATAAGGATACCACAGGGAGATGGGAAAGTCAAGATTAGAAAATAAATCGATAGTCAAAAGTGACTTTGACCTTTTTTGCGGGCAATCTATGCTATAATGGCAATATGGAAACAAATGACATCGTATATGGCGTGCACGCCGTTGTGGAGAGTTTGGAGGCCAACACTGGCAACAAGCTCTACATCCAGGACGATCTGCGCGGTAAAAATGTAGAAAAAATTAAAAATCTGGCAGCAGAAAAGAAGGTGTCCATTTCTTGGACGCCCAAAAAGACCCTGTCTGACATGACAGAAGGTGCTGTCCACCAAGGTTTTGTCCTCCGCGTCTCTGAGTTCGCCTATGCGGAACTTTCGACTATTTTGGACATAGCAGAGCAGCAAGACAATCCCCTCATTCTCATCTTGGATGGTCTGACAGACCCCCACAACTTCGGCTCGATTTTGCGGACGGCAGACGCTACTCAGGTAGCTGGGATTATCATTCCCAAGCATCGTGCCGTTGGCGTGACGCCGGTTGTGGCCAAGACGTCGACAGGTGCGGTGGCCCATGTGCCCATTGCCCGTGTGACCAATCTCAGCCAGACCTTGGACAAATTAAAAGAGGCTGGTTTCTGGATTTTTGGGACCGATATGAATGGTACGTCCAGCCACAAGTGGAATACAGCTGGTAAGTTGGCGCTGATTATTGGCAATGAAGGCAAGGGGATTTCGCCCAATATCAAAAAACAGGTGGACGAGATGATTACCATTCCCATGAAAGGGCATGTCCAGTCCCTCAATGCCAGCGTGGCAGCCGCTATTCTCATGTATGAAGTGTTTCGGAAGAAAATCTGATGAAGGAAAAAGTGCTCATTGTCGATGGCTACAATATGATTGCCTTCTGGCAGTCAACCAAGCAGGATTTTAAGAAGGGAAATCTGGATGCAGCTAGGACGTATTTACTGAGGACCTTGTCCCATTACGCAGCCTTTGAACATTTAGAAATCATCTGTGTTTTTGATGCCCAACATGTGCCCGGCCTTCGACAGACCTATGATGAATATAGGCTGACGGTGATTTTCACTGAGGAAGAGGAAACAGCTGACAGCTATATTGAGCGTTTGAGTGCAGAGCTTAATAGCGACCGGCACAGGCAGGTTTCGGTGGCAACCAGCGACCTCAATGAACAGTGGGTGGTTTTCTCGCAAGGTGCCCTGCGTGTTTCTGCGCGAGAACTAGAGGAACGGACCAGGGTGGTCAAAAAAGATTTAGACAAATTTGTGGATCAGGTGGACCTCTATACGCCTAGACTATCTCCCTGGTCCCAAGGAAATTTACAAGATTTGCAACATTTAATGGAGGAATTGGATTCGTGACTTTTAAGATTGTAACAGATTCAACGTCTGATTTGTCACAGGAGTGGTTAGCAGAAAATGATGTGAACGTGCTCGGTTTGACCATCAATTTGGACGGAACAACCTATGAAACGGTAGGATCCAATCGACTAACAAGTGCAGAGCTACTCAAAAAAATGGAGGCGGGTGGTCAGCCGACGACCAGCCAGGTCAATGTTGGTCAATTTGAAGAGGTATTCGAAGAGGCTGCTAAGGTAGGACAAGATGTGCTTTACCTAGCCTTTTCATCTGCTCTTTCAGGAACCTATCAGAGTGGAACCATTGCACGCGATATGGTCTTGGATGCTTATCCTAATGCTGTTATTGAAATTGTAGATACTAAGGCGGCGGCTATTGGTGAAGGGTACTTGGTTATGCAGGCGGCAGCAGCGCGTGCGGAGGGTAAGAGTTTGGCTGAGGTCAAGAAGCTGGTTGAGGACTTAGCTCCTCGTTTGCGGACCTATCTCTTGGTTGATGACCTCAACCACCTGGTGCGTGGTGGTCGCTTGTCCAAGGCAGCTGCTCTCATTGGCGGTCTAGTCAATATCAAACCTCTCCTTGCGCTCAATGCGGAAGGGAAGTTAGAAGCCATTGCTAAAATCCGTGGTCGCAAAAAAGGAATCAAGGAAATGTTGAACCTGACCTTGGATAATTTGGATCATTCAACGGTTATGGTCGCTTACACAGGTGATTTGGCAGCAGCCCAGGACATTCAGTCTACCCTTTTGGAAAATGACCAGGTAACCGATGTTATCTTGACCGAGTTGGGACCTATTATTGCTACACATACAGGTACAGGTTCCCTAGCCATTTTGTCTATTTCTACCGAGAAGAGAGCCTAGTATCAGCTCTCTTTTTACCAGTTTTGGAATAAAGCGCTTACAAGGAGAATGCATATGAAACGTTTACTATCTGCTTATGCCAGCGAGATTGCTCAGATGACTCCTGCCCAGCTCAAGCAGGCTATTTTGGCCAGCGAAGGCCGGACTGTTCTGGGGGAAACGGTCGTTACGGCTGCCCCGCTGATTGCGGGTGTTTCCAATGCCGAGATGATGGCAGCTTTTAGCTGTGATTTGCTGGTGCTCAATGAATTGGATGTTTTTTCTCCCCAGATTGTCGGTTTTTATGATTGCGACAATCCCATTGCAGAGCTGAAACGATTGACAGGTCGGCCCATTGGGATTAACTTAGAGCCAGTTGATGAGGAGCAGGATTTACTTGAAGAACGCATCTCCCTCTCCGCAGGTCGTCTGGTCAGTCCAGACAGTCTTATTAGGGCAGAGGAGCTGGGCGTAGACTTCATCATGCTAACTGGAAATCCAGCTACGGGGGTATCCTTGTCGGCTATCCGCTCTGCCATTTCCCTAGCAAAAGAGCACTTCAAGGGGCTGGTCTTTGCTGGGAAAATGCACGGTGCTGGTCTGGGCGAGTCGGTGGTCAATGAAGAGGTTCTGCTGGACTTTGTTGCTTTGGGAGCAGATGGTGTTTTAGTTCCTGCTGTCGGGACGGTTCCGGGAGTGCGGATCCGCAGACCGTGCGGGAATTTGGGCTTAGTAACAAGCGGGTCGGTGCGGACATTCATCATATCGGAGACGGCGGTTTTGGCCGTATGCCAGACCCTGAAAACATCCTTGCCCTATCGCTAGCTGTCCGTGGCAAGCGCCATACTTACTTTAAGATGGGACAATCTGTGAGACGATAAAACGCGGTTCAAAAAGTGAAAAAAGTAAAGTAAAATATCTTGACGCCGACTGCTAGATTTGATACAATGGTAGACGGTATTGTTTACCCCATTTGAAAGGCCCCGGAACCTTCCAAATACCTTCGATGGGACGGAACACCCATCGCCCTGTAAACAAATATTACGAATTCGTATAGGAGAAATCATGAACAAAACAACTTTCATGGCTAAACCAGGCCAAGTTGAACGCAAATGGTACGTAGTAGACGCTACTGATGTACCTCTTGGACGTCTTTCTGCAGTAGTTGCTAGCGTACTTCGCGGAAAAAACAAACCAACTTTCACACCCCACACTGATACTGGTGACTTCGTTATCGTTATCAATGCTGAAAAAGTGAAATTGACTGGTAAAAAAGCGACTGACAAGATTTACTACACTCACTCAAACCACCCAGGTGGATTGAAGTCAATCTCTGCTGGTGAATTGCGTTCTAAAAACGCTGTTCGTTTGATTGAGAAATCAGTTAAAGGTATGCTTCCACACAACACTTTGGGTCGTGCACAAGGCATGAAATTGAAAGTGTTTGTAGGCGCTGAGCACACTCACGCTGCACAACAACCAGAAGTACTTGATATTTCAGGTCTTATCTAAGGGAAAGGACGTAATCTAAATGGCACAAGCACAATACACAGGTACTGGTCGTCGTAAAAACGCGGTTGCACGCGTACGTTTGGTCCCAGGTACTGGTAAAATCACAGTTAACAAAAAAGATGTAGAAGAGTACATCCCACACGCTGACCTTCGTTTGGTTATCAACCAACCATTCGCAGTAACTTCAACTCAAGGTTCATACGACGTTTTCGTTAACGTGAACGGTGGTGGTTACGGTGGTCAATCAGGTGCGATCCGTCACGGTATCGCGCGTGCGTTGCTTCAAGTTGACCCAGATTTCCGCGATTCATTGAAACGCGCTGGCCTACTTACACGTGACGCTCGTATGGTTGAACGTAAAAAGCCAGGTCTCAAAAAAGCCCGCAAGGCATCACAATTCTCAAAACGTTAATTATCAGCGATATATCAACGTTTCAAAGCACTCAAGAGTTTACCTCATGGGTGCTTTTTTCGTGTTTTTTTGAAAAATATTTTTTCAAAAATCGTATACCAATTTTATTTGATGCTTTCTTTGGATAAGGGCTAATGAAATCTAGTAGTGTTCGTTGGAAAATGATATAATAGGTGGAGATATAAACGTTTTCAAGGAGTAGGTTTTGGAAGAGAGCTTAATTAAATCAAAACAACGTGTTCAAAAACATGGAGAAGTCTTTACACCTGCTTGGATGGTTCAGAAAATGCTGGATTCTCCTGGAGTGAAGGAAGCTTGTGAAAGTGTATATAAGACCTTTTTAGAGCCATCTGCAGGCGATGGAAATTTTTTGCAAGCTATTTTAGAGAGAAAGCTAGAGGCTGTGGTCAGACAGTATGACAAACGAAATTGGAAAACAAAGTCTTTGATTGCTCTCTCGTCCATATATGGCATAGAGTTTTTAGAAGATAATTTGGAAGTGGCACGTTCACGGATGTTTCTTTGTTATTTAGACTGGTACGAGCAAGCTTTTGGAACTAGACTAAATAGCAAAAACGATATCTATCAATCAGCACACTATCTTATTCATAAAAATATTGTGAGAGGAAATACCTTGACTCAGCAGCATCCAGTCACAGGGGAGCCTATTAGGTTCAATGAGTGGCAACTGGTCAAAGGTCATCCCAGTTTGGTGAGAAAAATTCCTTTTGCACTTTCAGAACTTTTGGGTAAGGAAGTAGAAGACAATCGGACAGTCGTGGAAGGACAACTGAGTTTTTTTGATATAGATGATGAATTTATTATTGAGAATGAATCTGTTAAAAAAACAGATGTGATAAAAGAGATAACCATTCAAAAAGTGTATTTACTAGGAGATTAGGCTATGATTTCAAATTTTGAATTTTTGGCAATTGATATAGATACAGCCGAGCTTTTTAGAACCATAAATATGGCTGAAGAAAATTATACACATGGGGACTATGAAGGCACGCTGACTAAGGTTAGAAAAGTTGCTGAGAATACAGCGAGGTTGGTTGCCGATAGAGAATATTTAGATATTATTGAGCGCGCCACCTTTAATGACGTACTAAGAGAGATAAGAGATTTTATTCCCAATAAAACAATCGTTGATCACTTTTATGATATCAAGGGAAAAGGGAATAATTCTGCCCATGTCCTTAATCCAGAAGATGCGACAAAAGAAAATGCCCTAAAATCACTAAAACAAGTCTTTGACATATTAGCTTGGGTCATGCTGACCTATATTGAACCGGGTATTAAAGCCAGTGCAATTGGTCAGTTTTTAGAACCGAGAGCACAAGAAATGTACACTACGGCTGAGCGGAAGTTTATCTATATTCAAACAGTTAACAATGAAAGTGGACTATTTAATGCCTTCGAAGGGACTCAAAAAATTGGTGAGGGTAGCGTTTCTTCGGATGATATTGAGACAGATTGGTCGCCAAATAGTGACTTTTTACGTACTGTTGCCCCAAAACGTATTAATCAATACATGAAAACATCTGGTCTGCCTTACACGCTTGGTTGGGTAGAGCTTGCTTACAAAAAGGCGACCAAGTCCTGGTTTCATGATTATGATGTGCATAATGTCTTGAAGCGTTCAGGGATTAAACAGGCTGAACAACTGGAAGGAACAGAGTGGTTCAAGACGGATTTAGAGACAGCTAAGGCTGCTATTAAAGCTGTTAAAGAAGGTAGAAATTATCTAAATATTACTGCCAAAGAATCATTTATTGAAGAACCAGTTATCACCCTTCGTCCAGAACAAGAGGCAGCGGTCGAGCAGACGCAAAAAGTCTTTAAGAAAAAAGACCGAATGCTCTGGAATGCTAAAATGCGTTTTGGCAAAACTCTGACGTCCTTGCAATTAGTCAAGAATGAGGCTTTTCAAAAAGTTCTCATCATGACTCATCGTCCTGTTGTGGCGGATTCTTGGTTTGATGATTTCAAGAAAATGAAGATGAGCGCTGATGGGTATGATTATGGCTCAGTCAATCAAGGAGAAACGCTTGAAAACCTGAAGCGAGGAGAAAAACCTTTTGTGTATTTTGCTTCAATCCAATTGCTTCGGTACAATGGCGGACAAACCAATCTGAAAGATTTTGCAGATGTGGATTGGGATTTGATTATCATTGATGAGGCGCACGAGGGAACGCAAACCGAGCTCAGTGACACCGTTATGAAAGAATTGGTCAAAGAGCATAAAAAGATATTTGAATTATCAGGAACCCCCTTCAATCTTCTGGATCAATTTGACGAGGAGCAAGTTTATACTTGGGACTATGTCATGGAACAACAGGCTAAGAAGAAGTGGGAATTAGAACGTCCAAGTGAGCCAAATCCTTATGAAACTTTGCCAAAAGTATCAATGTACACTTTTGAAATGAAGCATAAGGAACGTTTTTCTGATGAGAGTAAGTCGTTTAACTTTAGGGAATTTTTCCGTGTGGCTGAGGATGGTCAACTTGTTTATAAGCAAGAGGTTCGCCAATTCTTAGATAATATCACACATCCAGATAGTCGTACGAACTACCCTTTTTCAACGAAGTCTTATCGTGAAGAGTTGCGTCATACGCTTTGGCTCATGCCAGGTGTTAAGGAAGCAAATGCTTTTGAGGACTTGCTTAAAGAACACCCTATTTTCGGTAAAGAATATAAAATTGTTAACGTTGTTCGAGGTGCAAGTAGTGATGATGGAATTGCTAACGATGCGGACATAGAGAAAGTTCGTTCTGCTATTGGTAAAGACCCTTCGCAGACAAAAACCATTACCCTGACGGTTCGTAAACTAACTACAGGTGTTAATATCCCAGAGTGGACAGCAGTCTTGTTTTTGTCAAATACCAATAGTGCCATGAACTACCTACAAGCTGCCTTTCGTGCCCAGACGCCTTTTTCTCATGAGAAATTGGGAATGAAGACAAATTGTTATGTCTTTGATTTTGCTCCTGATAGAGCCTTGACTGTCATGGCTGAGAGTGCCCAGATTAACTCAGGTGTAGGGAAAAAGAATACGCAGGCTCAAAAACAAGCCATGGCTCGTCTTCTAAACTTTATGCCAATCTTAGGGGCTTCAGACAATGGAATGAAGACCTACGATGTGGATAGAATGCTGACACAGCTCAAGAAAGTTTATGCTGAAAAGGCAGTGCGGTCAGGTTTCGAAGACGACAGTCTCTATAATGATAATCTACTAACTTTGACCGCTGATGATGCGTCTATGTTTACCAAACTCAATGCGATTGTCGGCAAAACGCAGAGTCAAAAAACGCCTAAGAAAGTTGTTATCAATGAAAATGGCTTGACAACTGAAGAGCATGAGCAAGCTGAAAAAGCTAAAAAGAAACCAAAAGCTAAACGAACATCAGAAGATCTAGAGGTTATCGAAAAACAAAAAGAAGCGAAGAAAAGCGAAAAAATATGATTTCTATTTTACGCGGGGTTTCTATCCGTATTCCAATGATGATTTACGGCATGGCGGTCGATTTATCAAAAGATATTACCATTCAAGACTTTATCAAGCAGGTGGATGATGAATCGTGGAAAGAGTTCATGCCAAAAGGTTTCACCAAGGGAATGTTTAGTGAGATTACCAAGTATTATGATACTGAGGTCTTTATCGAAGCGGGTCGTATTATCCGTCAGCGTGCTAAATCATTTGATGACCTGGATTTCATCGAGCGGGCAGAGCAGATTGCAGAGCTGTTTGGTACCTTTAAGAATCCTGACAAGGAAACCGTACTGACACCTTGGCGCGTGGTCAATCTACAAGTATCTAAGTCAGTAGGCGGATTGAACTTCTATGATGATAACTTTGAGTCGACGACAGATGGTGCGAGGTCAAATCTTCACTGGGTGTCTAATGAAGTGACTCCATCAATCTATCAACGAGATACGAAAATCTTAGACATTAACTCGAAGACAGGTCTCTACCCTCTTCATAGCGCCATTAGCTTGTATTATCAAAGAGTGACAGAAAATGATGACAACCATTTTGAAGCTGACCAAGTCTATCAAAAGATTTTAGCGAATAATATCTACGCTATTGCCAAAACGCCAATGGCAAAAACTATTACTGAACGTACACTGACAGGCTATCGGAAGTACAAAACCAATGTGACTTATATAGAAAGCCTGACAGATACCCTAAAAACAGATAGTGAACAAGGTAAAAAACTAGTTGAGGAGGCATTTAACAAGGTGAGATTTGATGTAGTGATAGGAAATCCTCCTTATCAGGAAAGTGCAACAGACAAAGATATGGTTTCTGGTCAGCAGCAAAGGGTTAATAATGTTTTTCAATTGTTTCAAAAACTTACTGATAAATTGAATCCTAATCATTCTGTACTTATTTATCCTGGGGGACGCTGGATGCAACAATCTGGTCGTGGAATGAATGAATTCGGAATAGAGCTAATAAACAGTACTAACCTAAGTCACTTGATTTATTATCCAAATGCAAATGAAATTTTTGGAGAAGTGGCAATCTCAGATGGTATTTCAATTGTTCATAAAGACTATAGTAAAACATCCGATACATTTGAGTATTCGCTAGTTGAGGGTGGGAAAACTTTGGCTATTCAGAGAAATTATCCAGGCAAGGAGACATTTGTAATTTATCCTACTGATGAAACGATTGTTCAAAAAATTAAAAAGTTTGTTACTGATAATAATTTAAACTTTCTTTCATCTTCCTCAACGATTAATCAAAAGCTTTTCCAAATTGAAAGTAATTTTGTTGAACTAAATCCTGATAAAGTTGAGATTTACAATGGTCAGGAATTTGATAAAAAAACTCAGATTAAACTTCTTGCAAATGACAAAGCAGGTAAGGCTGGACGTGCAACTTGGTTTATCGCACAACGAGAAGTTATTAAAGTTAAGCAAGATTTGATCGATAAATATAAAGTTGTTGTATCTAGTGCTAATGCTGGTGGTCAGAAGAGGGATAACCAATTGGCAATATTAGAGCCATATACTGCATTCGGTAGGAGTCGTCTTGCTTTAAAGGCCTTTGATACGAGAATAGAATCTACAAATTTCTATAACTATGTTTCTTCGAAATTCATACGTTTTGCATTCTTATTAACTGATGAAAATCTTTCTTCGCTTGCAAAGTTAGTCCCTGACTTATTAGACTATACACAAAATCAAAAAATAATTGATTTTACTAGGGATATTGATGAGCAATTCATAAAAATATTGGCTTTGACGAATGAAGAAGTTAATAGAATTGAAGATAGAGTAGATAATTTACGGTAGCAATTCATTTAAGCTGAGATAGACGCACAACTCTACCGAAAATATGGACTTTCAGATGATGAAATTGCCTTTATTGAAAGTAAAGTGAAGGAGATGGTGGAATGATTGTGGATAGAGATTCAGAGTCATAATAATCTGTATCTTTTTTGACAAGATACAATAAAAATATTATAATTTACTGTAGTAAGCAGAGCTTACTACAGTAAATTGAGGCTGTAAGGAGATACTGTTGGAAGGTTATCATGGCACCACTCCTCAAAATGCACAAGCTATTATTCAAACAAAAGAAGTAAAAATTAAACCATTTTCTATAAAATCTGATGTAGTTATACCTCCTGGGCAGCGTTTACCGAATGATTTAGGTCAAGGATTATATCTTTTTTTGGACAATGAATTACTAGAATTTGACGGGAAAAAATGCGCAAAGCAATATGCACAGAAATGGAAAAGTGATAGGAATAAAACAGCACTTATTCAATTTTGCTTTGATGAGACTACTCTCTATATTCTAGATTTTAACGAGCCGGAGAACTTTAAACGATTTGTAAAGCTTCGTGATAAGCTATATCGGAAAATAGAACAGAGTTTGACGACTTTCAAAGAGACTAATTCGTTGAGACGAGCTAATTTGGATGGTATATTTATAGAGTATCTTATTCAGCATGGTCTAAAAATTCAGGTTGATGGGGTTGTGAAAGACACCTATACACCTTTTTATAGTTCAAGAAGTACATTATCTAATTTTCCAAATGGTCGAGAACTTTGTTTGAGAAATACTGATGCAATAAATTGGGAAGCTACTAAGGAGGTAGAATAATGACATATAAAAATATTATTTTAGACGATTCAATTCTTGATGTTGATTCCTGGTTTCCCCAAGAAGCAATTGATGAGATTGTTGAGATCATTAAGACTCATGCAAAGACCCCGATTGAAATGCAATCATTTAAAAATAGCCAATACAAACTAGAAACTTTTGATAAGAAAAAATTTCCAGAACCAACTGTAAAAATAAAAGAATACTCAAACACAATGCCTAGTTTTATTGATTATCAACTAACTGGAGGGCAGGTAGCATAGTGGCAGTTATATCATTTGAAAATTATGTAATTGATGAATCTTATTACAGGGTTAATGATTTATTTGAAAATACAGAGGAAAAATTGAGTATGCCTGTATCGTTTTCTGCAGAAATCGGTATAGATAAATCTCAAGAAAAAGCCTATGTCATCATCAATGTTTCCTTAGGTGAATTGGAAGAAGAGTCAGAAAAACACATTCCTTTTACTTGTAAAGTTTCTGTTAGAGGAATCTATGGTTATCAGTCAGAAGCTTTTGAAACAAATAATGATTTAAAAGATGTTTTAGGGAAGAATGCTGTAGCTATTCTCTACCCTTATGTGCGCACCTATATTTCTGCGTTGACCAATTTAGGGAATCAATTCCCAGTATATACATTACCAGTTATGAATTTTGCTGAAATAATTCGGGAGAATGATTTGATTACTTTTATTGGTTTTGATGACTAGAAATAGATATTGATTAAGATTTTATAGTTAAAGAAGGGGGAGTGGTTTATCATTCCTTTTTCTTTATTGTTACACTATTTGACGGTGCTTTGTCTACCTTAATTATAGCACAATGAAACAAAAACAGTACATTTGTGGTATAATGTACTTATGGCATATTCATTAGATTTTCGTAAAAAAGTTCTCGCATACTGTCAGAAAACCGGCAGTATTACTGAAGCATCTGTTGTTTTCGATATTTCACGCAACACCATCTATCAATGGCTAAAATTAATGGAGACTACTGGCGAGCTTCATCACCAAGTTAAGGGAACCAAACCAAGAAAAGTTGATAGAGAAAAATTAAAGAACTATCTTGAAGCTCATCCAGATGCTTTTTTGACTGAAATAGCTTCTGAATTTGGCTGTCATCCAACAGCTATTCATTACGCTCTCAAAGCTATGGGATATACTCGAAAAAAAGAGCTGTACCTACTATGAACAAGACCCTGAGAAAGTAAATCAGTTCCTTAAAGAATTTAATAACTTAAGTCACTTGACACCTGTTTATATTGACGAGACAGGGTTTGAGACATATTTTCATCGAGAATATGGTCGATCTTTGAAAGGTCAGTTGATCACAGGTCAGGTCTCTGGAAGAAGATTCCAGCGGCTATCTTTAGTCGCAGGTCTTATAAACGGTGAGATTATAGCCCCAATGACCTACAGAGAAACCATGACGAGTGACTTTTTCGAAGCTTGGTTTAAAACATTCTTACTACCCACTTTAGATAGACCATCTGTTATCATTATGGACAATGCAAGGTTTCATCGGATGAGTAAGCTAAAAGAGTTATGCAAGGAGCAGGGTCATAGACTTTTACCACTTCCTCCTTACTCACCTGAGTATAATCCCATTGAGAAAACATGGGCTCAAATGAAAAAACACCTCAGAAAAGTATTGCCAAATTGTGATACTTTTCTTGAGGCACTTTTGTCCTGCTCTTGTTTCAATTGACTATATCAAGGTTAGAGATTTTATTCGCACCCAGCTTCGGGAATTTCAGTATTTGGATGACAGTGGGCAATTCAAAATTTTACCTGAGTATCCTGAATTTGCTTGGTTTGAAGGTGTTGTCAATGCTGTAACGCACCGTGATTATTCCGTCTATGGCGATCACATTCGTGTGCTTATGTTTGATGATCGACTAGAGATTCATAGCCCAGGGAAATTACCCAATATCGTCACCGTTGACAATATCAAGCATGAACGTTTTTCACGAAACCCTCGCATTGCCAGAACCTTGACAGAGTTCGGTTGGGTACGTGAGATGAATGAAGGAGTAAAGCGTATCTATTCTGAGATGGAATCTGCTTTTCTCCATGAACCTAAATTCTCAGAACCTGGGAATAAGGTTGTCCTGACGCTTGAGAACAACATTGTCAGCCGACATCTCCGTACAAGAGACAGCTTGGAAAAACAGTTCTCTGATTTTGTTGAATTAACAGCAGACGAGCAATTGATTGTCCACTATATGTATAACTCAGGCAATAAAATGACAACTGCAAAAGCCATTGAGCTTACAGGTAGGAGTCGATCATTTGTTGTTAAATTACTTCATAATCTTCGTGACCTAGAAATCATTACTTGGTTTGGTTCAAGTAAAAATGACCGCAATCAGTATTATCTTTTAGTTGATAAATGATTGCAGTCAGGATACTATTAGTAATAAGAATACAGTAGAATACAGTAGAATACAGTAGAATACAGTAGAATACAGTAGAATACAGTAGAATACAGTAGAATACAGTAGAATACAGAATACAGTAGAATACAGAAAAAGCGGTTATCAACAATCAGGTCGATAACCACTTTTTTTCACTTATCCGCTAATTCTTTCAATAATTCATCGTATTGATTCCTAGCATTTTCTAATTCTTTGTCAAAGTCAAAAGTTGGCCCAGCTTTGAGAATGCTGGTTTCTACATTCGGTTCCTCTTTGCAAACTTTTGTAGTACTGATACTCAGTGGAACATTCATTAGCTACGCCTCCCAATTTTGTAACTATATTATACATAGAATGTGTGAAAATTAAAAATGAATACTTTGGGGTGGTGCATTTTCTAGAATCAATAGTAAGGTAAACTTTTATATTTTCTGGTTCGATTTTGCTTATTTTGCTTGAAAATTTACCTTATTTTGATGAAATTAGTTGAAATTGGATGAAATATTAAGTTTTGAAAACCCGTAAAAACGTTGATTCTAAAGGCTTTTAAAATTAGTTGAAATAAACAATGCTCCAACCAGGTCTTAAGAAAGCTCGTAAAGCTAGCCAGTTCTCTAAACGTTAAGAACCAGCTACAATACAGCATTTATCAGCACTTCATGGTTCACACCATGGGGTGTTTTTTGTGTTTCTTCATAAAAATTCACTACGTTTTCTTCTAGTTATTTAATATTCAGGTAGCTTATTAACACTAATGAAGCGTTTTGATAATGTGAATGATTGCTTTTACAGTCTCCTTTTATTTTTAGGCAGTTCAGCCAATAGCAGTATCAATTCGTTGATATTTTCATCTTGGTTGACTTGTACATCAAAGAAAGCAGGGATATCTATTTCGAGCGCATCAATAATTTTATGCAGTGTGTGGATGGTGATGCTGCTTCTCTTGTTCTCTAGCTTATTGATGTAATTGAAACCAAAATCAGCTTTTACTTCCAACTCTGTCTGCGTCATACCGGTCTGAATGCGTAATATTTTTATTCTGTTAGCAATGAAATATTGTAAATTATTTATCATCATAAAATCCTCCAATAAACAAAAAAGTAATATATATTGCTTGAAACAAAAAAGGCAAAATTGTGTCAAGAAAATGATTTCATCAGGAAATACTCTTTGTATCAATTGGTACCAAAATTTAGGGAATGAAGTGCTGTATCACGGCCTTGTCATTTACCTAGCTTTTGATACAATAGAATGAAAAGAGAAAGGAGCAAGTTATGAAAAAATATCTTTCCATTGACATTGGGGGCACTCTAATTAAATATGGGGTGCTGTTAGAGACCGGGGAGCTACTTTATAAGAAGGATAGACCAACGCCTTCAGACTTGGAAGCAATGAAGCTGGCGCTAGAGTCTATCTATCGTGAGATTGCGGCTAACGAGGAGCTGGAAGGAATTGCCATTTCCTGTCCAGGCAAGGTAGATAGCCGGGAGGGAGTCGTTTATTATGGAGGAGCGCTGACCTATCTTCATCAATTTCCTATCGCAGATTTCATGAAGAATTTGAGTGGCAAATCTGTCGTCGCTATCAATGATGGCAAGGCTGCTGCCCTAGCTGAAAAATGGCAGGGAAATTTAGCAGACGTTGAAAATGGTATGGCTCTTGTCCTTGGAACAGGGCTTGGAGGAGGGATTATTTTGAATAATCAGCTCGTGCAGGGCCACCATTTCCAGGCTGGAGAATTCAGTTTTCTCCTTCCAAATGATGAACACCCAGATGGTGAACACGGTGCTGGCTTTCGTTATTCGCCTGTGCAAATGATTGGGAAAATTGCAGATGTACTTGGCTTGCCAGATAAGAAGGACGGCCGACAAGTATTTGAGTACATTAACGCAGGAAATGAAGAAGCTCTTGCTATCTTTAAGCAATTTTGTAAATACTTGGCTATTCTCATTTATAATACCCAAGCGATTATCGATACCCAGAGGGTTGTAATCGGGGGAGGCATTAGCGCCCAGCCTATTTTGCTCCAAGAAATTGAAAAGCAATATAGAGACCTGCTAGCAGGCCTGCCTTTTGTAGGAGCTATGATTACTCCGGTAGAAATTTTACCATGTAAATTTGGCGGTAATGCGAACCTAATGGGTTCTTTGTATCAATTATTGCAGGAAAACTAGGCCCATGTGTCTAGTTTTTTTCATAGAATAGTATCACTTTATCACATTATTTTACTATTTTTTTCTATAAATACATACTATACTAGAATTAAGAAAAACATGAGGTGAAGAAATGTCGAAAATTATTTTTCTAGATGTAGATGGTACCTTGGTTGATTACCACAATCGTCTTCCTCAATCGGCTATCGAGGCCATCCAGCAGGCACGCCAAAATGGGCACCTTGTCTATGTTTGTACAGGTCGCAGCCGAGCTGAAATGCAGCCAGAATTGTGGGATATCGGCTTGGATGGCATGATTGGTGGCAATGGATCCTATGTAGAGCACCACGAGGAAGTGGTCATGCACCAAATGATTTCAGAAGAGGATTCCAAGGCCATTGTGGATTGGCTCCAAGGCCGTGGCTTGGAATTTTATTTGGAGAGCAACAACGGTCTATTTGCCAGCGAGAATTTCCGTGAACGTGCGCGTGAAACGCTCAAGATTTACAGTATGTCTAAGGGGAAAACGGCCGAAGAGGTGGCTCATCAAGAAGTAGAAGATGTCATGCATGGCATGGTATTTGGTGGTCAGCTCTATCGCAATGACCTCAATAAAGTCAGCTTTGTCCTCGATTCTTATCAGGATCATCTGGATTCAAAAGCAGCCTTTCCACACTTGAAGGCCAATACTTGGGGAGGACGCGGCGAGACGGCCTTGTTCGGTGACCTGGGGGTAGCCAATATTGACAAGGCCCGTGCTGTTGAGGTCCTCCTGGAGCATTTGGGAGTCTCGCAGGCAGATACCATTGCGTTCGGGGATGCTAAAATTGACATTCCGATGTTGGAATACTGTGCGATTGGTGTTTCTATGGGAAATGGCGGCCCTGAGATTCTAGCCATGGCTGATATGGTAACAGACGATGTGGAGGAGGATGGCCTCTACAATGCCTTTGAAAAATTGGGGTTGTTAGACTAGGAGCGTTCACTTGAAACCAGAACAGACAGCTGAACCAGTTGAAATAGCTGATTTTTGGCTAGGTTGGGGTGGCTAACTTCATTCATTATAGAACTTTCGAAAGTTGTGACGATAAATTTTAAATTTAAATTGCTTTTTTTAAAGGCTTGCAAAAACGCTTTCAATCTGTTAGAATAATCTCAGGATTGTTACTGGTAAGCAGGCAAAACCTCAACTTCATAGCTAGTTTGGCCCAGGCCATTCTTTACTATGGGGTTGAGGGCTTTTATTTGCCAGTAGGGAAGGGGTTAGACATGAAAATTGATAAGGTCTACAATAACAATGTGGTTCAAGTTCTGGATAATCATGGACGGGAATTGATTGTTATGGGAAAGGGGCTGGGTTTTCAAAAGCGTACGGGTGATGACCTAGACGAAAGCAAAATCGAAAAGACTTTCGCCTCGCAAAATGATCATCAGGTCCAGGACTTGTTGGCCCTCAATTTGACCATGAAGCCAGGAGAGTTGGAAGTGGTCAATCAGATTGCTTTTATGGCTGAGCAGACCTTGGATATTCAACTGGATTTGTCTTTCTACATTGCCCTGGGTGATCATCTTAACTTTGTCTTCCAGCGTAGTCGGGAAGGCCTAGAGATGGAAAATCCATTGGCTTGGGAGGTGCGTAAATTCTATCCCCAAGAATACCAGATTGGTTTGGATTCTCTAGATTTAATCAGAGATAAACTGGGTTTGGATTTGGACAAGGTAGAGGCGGCTTCTATCGCCCTCCATATTATCAATGCTCAGAAGAATGGTTCCTTGGGACGAGAAACGCAGAAAATTAGTCGGATTGTAGGACAGATTTTATCGATTGTGCGCTTGCATTTCGGCCAGGGTCTGGATGAGGATGATACCAGCTACCACCGCTTTGTCACTCATGTCCAGTATTTTGCACAGAGGGTGGCAAATGGCAAAATCGAAGGGGTTAACGATGCCTTCCTTTATGAACAAGTCAAGGCCAATTATCCGAGCGCCTTTGAATGTACTCAGAAAATCCGTCGCTACATCAGTGCTGAATACGACTTTGAAATGTCCAAGGATGAACAAGTCTATCTGACCATCCACATTCAGCGTCTCAAACCTATGTAAAAAAGTTTATAAAAAATCAAAAAAAACTTCAGAAAACGCTTGCAAAAGAGTTTGCAATGTGTTATCATAAATTCATCAAAAGGATTGTTACTGGTAGGCAGGCAAAACCTAAATATATACAAGGCATATTTTTCAGCATAGGCTGGGGATAGTGTTTGGTATATGTTTAGGTTTTTCTGTTTATCAGGAAAAAAGAAAGGAGCCGAAAAATGGCTAAGGATTATACAGATTTAGCTACAGATATTGTAGCTCATGTTGGTGGAAAAGAAAACATCAGCAGTCTCAAACACTGCGTGACTCGTCTTCGTTTTGGTCTCAAGGATGAGAGCAAGGCTGATACAGACTACTTGAAGTCGCGTGACGGTGTCGTTACTGTGGTACAAGCTGGTGGACAATACCAAGTGGTTATTGGTAACCATGTCCCAGATGTTTATGCAGCGGTGCAAAAAGCAGCAGGTATTGCAGGAGATGGGGCACTAAATATTGATGAAGGCGATGGTCCAAAAGGAAATCTCTTTGAACGCTTTATTGATTTGTTATCAGGTATCTTCCAAGCCTTTTTGGGACCTTTGGCTGCTGCTGGTATCATTAAAGGTCTTGTTGCCATTATGGCTTCGCGAGGCTTGACGAGTGATAATAGTGCTGTATATGCTATATTAAATGCAGCGGGCGACGGTTTCTTCCAATACTTACCTTTGTTAGTGGCTCTGACATCTGCTCGTAAGTTCAAGATGAATGAATTTACTGCCCTAGCAATCGGTATGGCCTTGATTTACCCAACCTTGCCAGGATCGCTTGCAGCATTGAAAGAGGCAGGACTGGATAATGTATTTGGTATTCCATTTGTTTTGCCAACAGCAGGTAGCTACTTGTCAACGGTTATCCCAGCTATTCTCGCAACGTGGGTGGCTTCAATTATTGAGAAAAACATCCGTAAAGTAACACCAGATGTTGTCAAACTCTTCGTTGTTCCATTTGTGACTATCTTGCTTGCTGTTCCACTGACTTTCTTAGTGGTTGGTCCTGTCGCAAACTTCATCTCTGATGTCTTGTCAAATACATTTACTGCTATCATGAACTTTAGTCCATTGCTTTATGGTTTGATTCTTGGTGCGACTTGGCAAGTTTTGGTTATGTTTGGAATGCACTGGGCAGTTGTCCCATTGGCAATTATGCAAGTAGCATCAAATGGTTTGTCTTCAATTCTTGTACCGGCCTTGCTTCCAAACTTTACACAGACCGGCGTTCTTTTGGCAATCATGTTGAAGACCAAGGAGTCTAAGGTTAAAACAGTTTCTATGCCTGCATTGGTTTCATCTATTTTTGGTGTGACTGAGCCAGCTATCTACGGTGTGACCCTTCCTATGAAAACACCGTTCTTTATCTCTTGTGCTGTTTCAGGTGTAATTGGTGCTGCCACTATGTTCTTCAATGTAACAGGTTACTCTGTAGGTGGTATGGGTGTCTTCTTGTATCCATCTCTGGTTAATCCAGCAAACGGTGACATGTCAGGTATGATTGCTGCGATTATTTTGACAGTAGTTGCAATCGTCGCATCCTTCGCTATCCAAATGGCCCTTCCAGTTCCTTACTTGTACGGAGAGCCAACTGAAAAAAAGTAGTTGAGACTCCACAGGAGTCTATCCCAGAATTAAAAGAAATCAAGCAAGAAATTCTTGCAAGTCCCCTTATCGGTAAGATTGTAAAATTGGAAGATGTTCCAGATGCAGTCTTTGCTTCAGGAGCTATGGGGAAAGGAATTGCTATCGATCCCCTAGATGGTATTCTTGTTTCACCAGCTAAAGCTGAAGTGACCCTTGTTTTCCCAACCAAGCATGCCATTGGTCTTCGGACGGAAAATGGGGCAGAGCTTCTCATCCATATTGGTATGGACACAGTCTCTCTAGCTGGTAAAGGCTTTGAATCCTTCGTCCAAGTAGGTGACCAAGTTGAAGCAGGACAAAAATTGTTGGAATTTGATCTCCACCAAATCAAAGCAGCTGACCTACCGGTCATCACTCCAATTATCGTGACCAACTCAGCTGACTACGAAGATGTTCTAGTCACACAAGAAGGTCAATTGAATATCGGAGATTACCTGATGACGACGGTGAAATAAAAATAAAGTGGTTGGCAATTTGTGCCGACCACTTTTTTGAATGTACGACGGGCATGTCGTACATCTGAGGTGAAAGTCCTCCGTGGACACCCGCTACCGGTGAACCCCAAAGCGACTCCCAAGCCTGACTATCGTGAGGTAGCGGGGAGAGGAAGGGATAGCGAAATCGTGGCTCTACGAACAGAAACGTGATAACAAGGCGTATATAGGGGATGAGGGGGCATACAACTCTAAAGTCCAAAAAGGTAGTCGTAACCTATAGACGTAAATCACGAGAGTAAACGAGGAAAGATGTACGACTTATCCCGTGAGGTCTCATGAGCGTCAAAGACGTAGTAACAACGAATCATGAGAAGTCAGCCGAGGCCATAGTAGCGATGAAACTTCTGTAATAGAGGTGGAGCGAAGGGCTGAACAATTAACCGAAGTATACCTACTTCACTTGTGTCTGTAAAACTAGCGGTCTGATAGAACTGGGTGCGGTCACGTATTGACTAGAGGAAAGTTCACCAATATAAGACGTCCCTCAGACACCGAAACAAGAAAGGAATACGCACATGTCACAGTTACTAGATAATATCCTATCTCGGTCCAATATGCTTGAAGCCTACAATCAAGTTAGAGCCAATAAAGGTTC
Organism: Streptococcus nasisuis; assembly: GCF_040836615.1. Lineage (NCBI taxonomy): Bacteria > Bacillati > Bacillota > Bacilli > Lactobacillales > Streptococcaceae > Streptococcus > Streptococcus nasisuis. The sequence continues at coordinate 545,773 of NZ_CP162268.1, forward strand.
AGCAGGAATTGACGGCGTAACTATTGACGAAATAGATGACTATCTCCGCAAACACTGGCGTTCAACTAAAGAACTCATAAAGCAGAGGAAGTACAAACCTCAGCCAGTCTTACGAGTTGAAATTCCCAAACCTAACGGCGGAGACCGTCAGTTAGGTATCCCAACGGTCATGGATAGAATGATACAACAAGCTATTGTCCAAGTCATTAGTCCTATTTGTGAACCCTATTTCTCTGAGAGGAGTTACGGATTCAGACCCAATCGGTCATGCGAACAAGCTATTATCCAGTTATTAGAATACCTTAATGACGGTTATGAGTGGATAGTAGACATAGACCTGGAGAAGTTCTTTGATACCGTTCCTCAAGATAGACTGATGTCGCTTGTTCATAACATTATCCAAGATGGAGATACAGAATCTTTAATTCGTAAGTACCTTCATTCAGGTGTAGTCATCAACGGACAACGGTATAAAACACTAGTTGGAACTCCACAAGGAGGAAACCTATCACCGCTCCTGTCCAATATCATGCTTAATGAGCTAGATAAAGAGTTGGAAAATCGTGGACTTCGCTTCGTTCGCTACGCAGATGACTGCGTCATCACAGTCGGTAGTGATGCGGCGGCTAAACGTGTGATGCATTCAATTTGTCGTTATATTGAAAAACGATTAGGTTTGAAAGTCAACATGACCAAGACCAAGATTGTGAGACCGAGCAAATTAAAGTACCTAGGATTTGGGTTCTGGAAATCATCTGAGGGCTGGAAAAGTCGTCCGCATCAGGATAGCGTACAGAGTTTCAAGAGAAAACTCAAGAAACTAACGGCCCGTAAGTGGAGTATTGACTTAGACAGCCGAATTGAGCGACTAAACTGGGTCATCCGAGGTTGGATAAACTACTTTTCTATGACGAACATGAAATCAGTCATGGAAAGCATTGATGAACGACTAAGAACTCGAATAAGAGTTATTATCTGGAAACAATGGAAGAAGAAATCTAGGCGATTATGGGGACTTCTCAAATTAGGAGTACCGAAGTGGATAGCGGATAAAGTATCTGGCTGGGGAGACCATTATCAATTAGTGGCTCAGAGGTCTGTACTGAAACGTGCCATATCAAAACCAGTCCTCGCTAAACGTGGACTGGTTTCTTGCCTAGATTATTATCTAAAACGACATGCGTTAAAAGTTAGTTGAACCGCCGTGTGCCGAACGGCACGCACGGTGGTGTGAGAGGGACTAGAAATTAGTCCCTACTCGATTTTGTTAGCGTTGAAGAAAATCCTTATCTTGCTCAGGAATGCCTGCTTCATCACTTTTATAGCGTTCAGCGGTGACAGTCAGCTGGTACTTACTTCGCAAGTCTAGGATTTCCTGCATCATTGGAGAAGCATGGTGGATGTCCAATGCAGCTTGGTCTGTCCAGCTATCAACCAAGAGGATTGAATGAGGATCATCGAGCGGTGCAAAGTATTGATAACGTGTGTTTCCTGCCTGGATCCGAATGCGGTCAGCAATTCCAGAAGACTCCATTTCCTGAGTAAAAGCCAGGGCAGAACCGTTTTTACCAGTATAGTAAAGGTGCATAGTGATCATAGTAGTCTCCTTTTACTCCATGAAAATCAAATTCAGACTAGGCGACGAAGATGCAGATAGAACTTGGGTTCATCAAGGTAAGTCAACAACGTCTGGGTTTGATTTTCGAAGAGTATTATTTATCTAATGGGGCGATGCCAGTATAGGCGCGATTTTTCAGTAATTGCTTGCGGTAGCTGCTAGGGGTGGTATGGTAGTACTGCTTGAACTGGCGGTTGAAGTTGGACAGGTTATTAAAGCCAACTTCGGTCGCAATTTCAAGCACAGGTTTGAGAGTGTTTGTCAGGAGCTCGGTAGCTGCCCGCAGTCTGACTTGGATGATAAATTCCATACAGGAAGTTCCTGTTTGTTGCTTGAAGATTGTCATAAAATGGGTTTTTGTATAGCCCATTTGCTCTGCTAGCTGCTCGATGGTGAGATTTTCTGCATAATGTTGTTGGATGTATTCAATCAACAACCGCAGTTTTTCATTTTTCCGATACATATCATCGGTATTTTTCCGGACAATGTAGCGGTAGCGGTAGAGCAAGTAGAAGAAGTCAAAGAGTCGGCTCTTGAGAGGTAGCTCAAAGTACGGTGGCTGGTGTCTGACCAACTCAAAAATGGTGAGCAGGCATTGTCGAATCTCTGCGTAGCCAGGGTCTTGGGGCTGGATGCGTGGAATACACTTGAAAACATCTGTCTGTAAGGGTTGTAGGTAGAGCATACTGGTCTGATCTAGGTGAGATGCCCCCAGCATATCCAAGTGAAAGAGTAGGGTATCCGTTTCATGTCCCCGTTGTTCAATCGGATGGATGGAATGCGCAGCATTGGGTCGAATCAGGATAATATCACCAGCTTCACTATTGAAATAATCATAGTCGATATGGTAACGGGCTGTCCCTCCGTAAACATAGTTGATTTCAAATTCATTATGCCAATGAAAGAGAATGTCAGGAATGCCATCCATGACACAGGTATGGTAATACTTGTAGGGTAACAAACGACTATCGTAGTCAATGGTGTGCTTAAACTGTTTATCCGTTAATGGCGGTTGCATACTTTCCTCCTTTTCGTAGGATAGTATCATTATAGCATATTATTTGAGAAGAAAAGGGTTTCAAATCTGTTTATACTATATTTGTTAGAAAAAATAAGGGAGAAGAAACATGTCGCGTTTTCCAAAAAATTTCCTCTGGGGAGGAGCTATCGCAGCCAACCAGGCAGAAGGTGCCTATAATGTGGACGGACGGGGTTTAGTCCAGACAGACGTTACAACAGGAGGAACTGTCAACAGCCCCCGCTATACAACCTACATTGATAAGGACGGCAAGCCAGGTAAGTATGCTTCAATGGGGCATATGGGAGGTCATTTGCCAGAAGGGGCGACCTATGCCGTCCTAGAAGACCACTATTATCCAAACCACAAGGCTGTGGACTTCTACCACCGCTATAAAGAAGATATCAAGCTCTTCGCAGAAATGGGTTACTCTGTTTTCCGCTTGTCAATTTCATGGGCACGGATTTTCCCCAATGGTGATGATGCAGAGCCAAACCAAGCAGGTCTTGATTTCTATCGTTCTGTCTTTGAAGAATGCCGCAAATATGGCATTGAGCCATTGGTTTCCATTTGGCACTTCGATACACCTTTGAGCTTGGAGCAACGCTATGGTGGTTGGACCAATCGTAAGTTGATTGATTTCTATGTCCGCTATGCTGAGACAATTTTTAACGAATATAAGGGGTTGGTGAAATATTGGATTACCTTTAACGAGATTAACAACACGATCATGTTTTTGGATATGTTTAGTGAACCAAAGGATTCTGATTATCAAGATGCCTACCAACACTTACATCACCAGTTTGTTGCCTCTGCCAAGGCTGTAAAATTAGGACATCAGATTGATCCGAACTATCGATTCGGAAACATGATTTGTGGCATCACCTTCTACCCAGGAACCTGTGACCCTGCGGATATTTTAGAAAATCAACACAAATGGGAACAGAATATTTTCTATTGTAGTGATGCTCAAGCCAAAGGTCGCTATGGTTCCTATGCAAACAGATTGTGGAAGGAACACAATGTTGTATTGCAAATGGAAGAGGGAGACCTAGAAATCCTTGCTAAAGGGAAAGTGGATATGTATACCTTCTCTTACTATATGTCAACCGTTGTCACCACTCACCAGTCAGATGATACAGTATCAGGCAACTTCTCTGCAGGTGCCAAAAACCCTTACTTGACTTACTCTGACTGGGGCTGGGCACACGATCCGTCTGGACTCCAATACTACCTTGAAAAAATGTACGACCGCTATGAAATTCCACTCATGGTTGTGGAAAATGGCTTGGGAGCTTTTGATACAGTGGAAGAAGATGGCTCGATCCATGATGATTACCGCATCGATTACCACCGTTCCCATGTCAATGCTATGGCAGCTGCTATTGCCAACGGCGTAGACTTGATTGCCTACACCACTTGGGGCTGTATTGACCTCGTGTCAGCAGGAACAGGCGAAATGCGGAAACGCTACGGCTTTATCTACGTCGATATGGATGATGCTGGAAATGGAACACTTGACCGAACACCAAAAGATTCATTCTACTGGTACAAGAAAGTCATTGCTAGCAATGGTGAAGATGTCGAATAAGGAAGGCGGCGAAGTGCCGTCTTTCTTTGGAGAGAGCAGAGGATAAATTGATAGAGTACTAGTTGTAGCAGTCTACCAGTTGAATTATAGTCATTTGAATTATCTTTGATATATCGTCACTTTCGGCTTGCCGTACTCTAGTACTGCCTACGCCTCAGTTCCTTGTCTGAAAGCTAATTCATTCGACTATAACAGTGTATAGGTGATGCCAGACTAATTTTTTCAATGGAAGCAGGCGCGATTTGTCCATCAGCTATTTCCTTACTGTTACGGAAAAAACTGCAGTGGTTATTTTTGTAACCGTTTGCTAAACTAATAACTATAAAATATACAGGAGGCAACTATGTCTAAATTACCTAAGAATTTTTTATGGGGTGGAGCAGTAGCTGCTCACCAACTTGAAGGTGGCTGGCAAGAAGGTGGAAAAGGAATTTCTGTAGCAGATGTGATGACTGCAGGAAGACACGGGGTACCTAGAGAAATTACAGCTGGTGTATTAGAAGGAAAATATTATCCTAATCATGAAGCGATTGATTTCTATCACCGCTACAAAGAAGATATTGCACTCTTTGCAGAGATGGGCTTCAAGTGTTTCCGTACCTCGATTGCGTGGACACGTATTTTTCCAAAAGGAGATGAATTAGAGCCAAATGAGGAAGGACTTCAGTTCTATGACGACCTCTTTGATGAGTGTTTGAAACATGGGATTGAGCCAGTGGTTACCCTCTCCCACTTTGAACTCCCTTTCCATCTTGTGACAGAGTACGGTGGATTTAAAAATCGAAAACTGATTGATTTCTTTGTTCGCTTTGCTGAAACTTGTTTCAAACGCTACAAGGATAAGGTCAAATATTGGATGACCTTTAATGAAATTAATAACCAAGCCAACTACCAGAGTGACTTTGCTCCTTTTACTAATTCAGGCTTGGTTTACAAAGAAGACGATAATCGGGAAGCGATAATGTATCAGGCAGCCCACTATGAATTGGTTGCATCAGCCCGTGCTGTAAAAGTAGGCCATGCCATTAATCCAGATTTTCAAATTGGCTGTATGATCGCCATGTGCCCGATTTACCCAGCAACCTGTAAACCTTCAGATATCCTGATGGCTCAAAAAGCGATGCAAAAACGGTACTATTTTGCGGATGTCCATGTTCATGGATTTTATCCAGAACACATTTTCAAATACTGGGAACGCAAAGACATCGCTATTGATATCACAGACCAAGACAAGGCGGATTTGCTAGAGGGAACAGTTGACTACATCGGTCTATCTTACTATATGAGCTTTGCCATCAGCTCTCATCGCGCCAACAATCCGCACTATGACTATTTGGAGTCAGAAGATTTGGTAAGAAATGAATATGTGAAAGCGTCAGATTGGGACTGGCAGATTGACCCAGAAGGCCTGCGGTACTCTCTAAACTGGTTAACGGATATGTATCATTTACCTCTATTTATCGTTGAGAATGGTTTCGGAGCTATCGATCAGTTAGAAGAAGATGGCATGGTCCATGATGATTACCGAATTGATTACCTAGCAGCCCATATCATTGAGATGAAGAAAGCAGTAGCTGAGGATGGAGTGGACTTAATCGGCTACACTCCATGGGGCTGTATTGACCTAGTGTCAGCAGGGACAGGTGAAATGCGCAAACGCTACGGCTTTATCTATGTTGATAAGGATGATGAAGGCAATGGAAGCTATGCCCGTTCTCCAAAACGCTCATTTGCATGGTATAAAAATGTCATCGCAACAAATGGTGAGGAAGTTTAATGGAAAGACCTTTGTAGTGTTATAGCTACATAGGTCTTCATTTATGTTTCTTATATTAAAGGAGAAATTATATGGTCGGTTTTATTGCAGCTTGCTTAACTACTTTTGGATTTATTCCTCAGGTAATCAAAGTTGTCAAGACAAAGGATACGGAGTCAATCTCACTAGGGATGTATGTCATGTCTGTGACAGGGATGTCTCTCTGGTTATTCCATGGTATTATCCAAGGAGATATAGCTCTCATTATTGCTAATAGCGTATCTGTAACATTAGCAGGCATTATTTTGGTTTATAAATTAATCTACAAATAATATACTATTCTATCAATAAAAAATGTGTATAAAAAAGTGAAAAAGTTTTTGAAAGCGCTTGACTTTTTCTGTAAAAGGAATATAATAGTGACAAATAAAGGTTGAAAGTGTGAGTGTTATGTTATTTGTTCCACTTTTTTTAAGATTTAATCTTTTTAAGCCACCAAGATAAGCAGGTTCATTAGTTGCATATAGCTAAAACGTATTTATTTTTGAAAAGAGGTTTATGATGGAATATGCAGTTGAAATAGTTGTCATTGTAGTTGTTATGGCTGTTCTGGTTTATTTATTAATTAATATGTGGAAATTCATAGCGACTTCAGCTGGTCAGAAGGGCAGTGCCACACTCTACTTTGTAAGGTTTAAGGGGGTAAATCCGCCAGACTTAGCAAATAGTAGTGTCTTTAATCGGGTCGCCAAAATCCAACGTGCTAAAGGGGATACCTATCAAGTCACCTCAACAGTCAATGATGTGAAACTGAGGGACTTGATTATGGATGAGTTCCAGCTCAAATCTTCCGAGGTTGTCGTTTACTATCCTCCTCATTTTTTCTTTCATATATCATAGCCAGCAACTCTTCGGAGTTGCTGTTTTTTTTGGCTCTTTGTCAACTGTAGTGGGTAGATGAAAAGCTAACACCTAGAGAGGACGAACTTCGTTCTCTCTTTCTTTATGTTCAAAGCAATCAAAATTCGTTTTTTAAAGTTTTCAAAGTTCCTGAAACCAAAGGCATTTCTCTTAATGACTTTGATGAGATTATTGGTAGCTTCCAGTTTGGCGTTGGAATAAGGCAATTCTAGGGCATTCAAAACCTTGTCTTTATCCTTTAGAAATGTCTTAAATACCGTCTGGAAAATAGGATTAACAGTGGCTATTTCCTGTTCGATGAGACTGAAGAAATGATCTGAGTTTTTCTCTTGGAAATGGAACAAGAGAAATTGATAGAGTTGATAGTGTTGTCGTAGTTCCTCTGAAAAAGACAGTAGTTTTTCTAGGATTTCCTTATTAGTCAAATGCATGCGAAACATAGGGCGATAAAATCGTTTATCATTGATTTTACGGCTATCTTGTTGTATCAATTTCCAGTAGCGTTTCAAAGCACGGTATTCGTGCGATTTTCTGTCGAATTGATTCATAATTTGAATACGGACACGGTTCATAGCACGGCTAAGGTGTTGTACGATATGAAAGCGATCAAGGACGATTTTGGCATGCGGAAAAAGCTGTTTAGCCAATTGGTAGTATGGGCTATACATGTCCATAGTGATGACTTTAACGCGGTTTCTAACCTTTCTAGGATAGCGTAGAAAGTGGTTTCGGATGGTTGCTTGAGTTCTTCCGTCAAGGATAGTAATGACGTTTAGGAGTTGAAATCTTGTGCGATAAAGCTCATCTTCCCCTTCTTAAAGCCATATTCATCCCAGCTCATCACCTCAGGTAAGATATTCCAATCTGTTTCAAACTTGAACTCATTAAGCTTTCGACTAACTGATGATGTTGAGATAGATAGCCTGTGTGCAATATGTGTCATTGCTTGATTTTCGATGAGTAACTGGGCGATTTTCTGGTTAACAGCGACAGAGATTTGGTGGTTCTTCTTGACAAGAGGAGTTTCAGCGACAGCCATTTTTCCGCAATCTTTACACTTGAACCGACGCTTTTTAAGGCGGATGAGGAGTGGATAACCAGCAGTTTCTAGGTAGGGGATTTTGGAGGCTTTTTGGAAATCGTATTTAGCCATTTGTCCCTTACAAGAAGGACATTTAGGGGCTGTGTAATCCAAGTGACCATGTAGTTCTAAGTGAGTTCCCATATCATATTCATCAGTGATAAGGATATTTTTGTCTTTAATTCTGAGAAAATTTGTGATAAAATTTAGTTGTTCCATATGAGCCTTTCTAATGTGAGTTTGGTTGCTTTTCATTATAGGTCATATGGGACTTTTTGTATATACTTAAAAAGCTCCATAATCTCCACGGTGGTTTTACCCACTACAGAAATTATAGAGCCTTTTTTTTTTGGTTTCTGGAGAGAAGCGGAAAAAAGGTTTATATGAGTAGCGAATTTTCCGTAGTGGTAAGGAAATACTTCCTATGGAAAATGTAAGCGCGTTCAATTATAATAAAATCATAACATAAGTAAATAATAAAACAGATGGAGGAAAATCCTATGGCAAAAGCTTTGATTATCTGTGCAGGAGGCATGTCCTCTTCACTTATTGCGAAAAAAACACAAACTCTTTTGGAAGAACAAGGGCATACAGTAGAAATGAATGCTGTCGGTGTTCCAGAAGGTGGCAAAAAAATAAATGCGGCAGAGTATGACTTGTACTTGATTAGCCCGCAGACAAAAATGCATTTTAAGCAATTTGAAGAAGCAGGTAAGAAGGTAGGGAAGCCAGTTGTCCAAATTCCACCTCAAGCCTATATCCCAATTCCGATGGGGATTGAAAAAATGGCAAAATTGGTCTTGGATAATATCTAGTTCTTTGCTATCATAGATGGTATATTGATTTGAAAAGAGGCTAGTTATGCTAAATACTAAGGAAAAAATGATATTACAGTATCTTTATCAGCACCAGAATGGTTTTTCAACCAGTAAAGTATTGGCAGAGCATCTTTCTTATACGGATCGTACCATCCGAACCTATATCAAAAAACTGATTTCCGAAATATCCGAGGAAGAAGCAGGGTTCACCATTTTATCCAAACAGGGTTATGGTTACCAGCTCAACATTAGTGATGAAGAGAAATACCATCGTTTCTTATCTGAAAACCAACTAGTTTTTGGGATGGATTATAGCGATGCGGAAAATCGTTACAAGCAAATTCTGAACAAACTGATATTTGAAGAAGAATGTATCTTATTTGATGATTTGGCGGATCAGCTCTTCGTCAGCCGGTCAACCCTATCTCATGATTTCAAGCATATTAGGGAGCAACTTGCCTCTTATGGTTTGACTATCGAAAGTAAGCCCTATCGGGGGGTCTATGTGGTAGGTGAAGAGAGACAAAAACGTCATTTCATCATGGACTATTTCTTTAGTGAACATTTTTATCAGAATATCCATCATTTTTTGACTAATGATAATAGTCTGGCATTACCCCTATCTTTTGAAGAATTAACCATAGTGGTTTTAGATGAATGTCGCGATAGTCAATTAAATCTTTCGGATTATATTATTCAAAATTTAGTTATTCATCTAGGATTAGCTATTCAACGCTATCAAAAAGGCTTTAAAATTTCTCCTGTTACCATTGATAAGAAAAGATACGCTAAAGAATTGGCGGTAGCTACAAAGATTGCTAGACGGTTGTCGAATCGACTGGAACCAAAAAATATGATTCCTGACGAGGAGGTAGCCTATATCGCTCTGCATTTGATTTCAAAAACACAGTTGGAGGCGGAAAAGTCCTCGGATCGTCTCTTATTGCGGCAAGCGCTTTTTGAAGTTTTAGGACGTTATGATGATGCATATGGCTACCAGTTTTCACATGACTTTTCCTTGATAGAGGGATTGTTAACTCATTTGGAGGTGCTTAGAGAGCGACTGCAACACAACCTCCATATTGATAACCCCTTGCTAGAAGATATCAAAACAACCTACCATGATATCTTTAATTTGACGCAATCCTTGATGGCGGAACTTTCAGTCTTTCACTCCTATACCTTGTCCGAGGCAGAAATTGCCTATGTAGCGCTACACTTGATGGCTTCATTGGAACGCCAAAAGGAAAAATACAAGCTAAATGTTCTAGTTATCTGTGCAACAGGCTATGGTAGTGCTCAGATGCTAAAGAATAGGATTAAAAATGAACTTGGGCAACAGGTATCCATCGCAGATGTCATTGGTTACTATGACTTAGATAATCAAAAGTTGCAGGGCATAGATGTGATTATGTCAACTATTGACTTATCAGGGTTGGTCTTTAAGATACCTGTTATCACTGTCAGTGTCTTTTTGACGGATCAGGAAGTCAAGGAAGTCAAAAAACGTTTGGAAAACTTGAGACCAACCCTCCAACAGCCATCAGTAGTGAAATTAGAAACTAGCTTGGAGAAATATTTTGATTATTACTTCTCAGAACAACGATTTTTAGTCCTTGAGTCAGCTGAAAAAGAAAATCTACTAAAGCAAATGATTTCGCAGTTGGAGAACGATGGTCTAGAAAATCAGCAGGAGTTTTACAAGTTAATTGAGGCTCGTGAACGCTTGAGTACATTAGTGTTTGACAAAGATATAGCTGTTCCTCATCCCTTAAAACCAGTTAGTGAAAAACATACGATTTCTGTTGCGGTTATAAAGGATGGCCTAGATTGGGAAGAAGGCTATGACAAGATTCGATTGGTTTTCTTGGTTAGTCCATCTGTATATTCAAATGAAGGTCTATCAACCATTACCAATCGGCTGGTTGATTTGGTAGATTTGCCAGATGTTAAGGAAAGTTTAGTTGCATCTCCTGATTTTGAAACATTTAAGCATATTTTTTTACAAAGAGAATAGAAGGTGACATATGAATACGGAAGAATTACAAATGGCTGCTTTTGGGATTATCCTGAGTAGTGGCAATGCGAGGACTATTGTTCACGAAGCTTTCGCTGCTATGCGAGAGGGTAACTATGATAAGGCAGAAGAACTGTTGGAAGCTGCTAATGCAGATATGCTTGAAGCCCACCATGCACAAACGGGTCTCTTGCAAGAATATGCAAGTGGTACTGAAGTGAAGGTGGAGATTATTATGGTTCATGCGCAGGATCACTTGATGACAACGATGACCTTGCGTGAGGTAGCGTTTGAAATGCTAGCCTTGTATCGTAAAGTGGGTTAGAAAGAGGATATGGGATGAGTAAGGAAATGACAAGTAAACAGCTACAGAAAACACCTGAGCAATTAAAACAGGAAGCGAAACGCAAAAGCCAGCTCTTTAATCGCTATATGCTGTTTCGCTATAGTTTAGCTGCTTTCTTCTTTGCAAATCTCTACTGGTTTCTGGTTCAATTATTTCAACCAAGCCTCTATCTTATCCTACCCTTGTTTATGCTGATTGCAATAGTCCTTGCGACGGCAGAACAATTTAAGTTGTATAGTGCTAAAGAGCCTCGATTGACAAAGACGGAATTGGTGTTAAAGGCTCAGGCTATCCTGCAAGGATTGACGGTGGTTTTGGTAATCCTTGGTCAGACCTCAACACTCTTTCCAACTTTTTCAAACCATACCTCGGCCATGATTTTTATCATTGGCTTACAGCTACTTGGTTTTGCTTTAGTTGCTCTCAATATGAAACGGTTGGAGCAGGTAAAACAAAATACCGACAAATACTATCTACGTTTTCAAATAATTGAAAAACATCTTTAATATTTTAGGAGGTCTTCTCATGGAAGAACAAAAAGGTTTCTTTGGTCTCTTGGATAAATACCTAATGGGTCCAATGGGCAAATTGGCATCATACAAAGTTGTACGTGCCATCACAGCAGCTGGTATGGCAGCTGTACCATTTACGATTGTCGGTTCAATGTTCTTGGTATTCAGCATTTTACCTCAAGCATTTTCATTCTGGCCAATTGTTGCAGATATTTTTGCAGCATCTTTTGACAAATTTACACCACTTTACATGGTTGCTAATACAGCTACCATGGGAACACTCTCACTTTACTTTGCTCTTGCCATTGGGTATGAGTTGACTAAAATTTACGCTGAAGAAGAAGAGCTTAATCTAACGCCACTCAATGGAGCTCTTTTGTCACTCTTTGCTTTCATTATGACTGTTCCACAGATCGTCTTTGAAAAAGGAGCTATGTCAGCAGTTAGCTCACTTAAAGAAGGAGCAGTTGTTGTTGATGGCTGGGCAATGGGTGGCGGTGTATCACGATTTGGTACAACTGGTATCTTTACAGCGATTATTATGGCTGTTGCAGCTGTTCTTTTGTACCGTATGTGTGTGAAAAAGAACTGGGTTATTAAAATGCCTGACTCAGTACCAGAAGGTGTATCGCGTGGTTTTACTGCCTTGATTCCATCATTTGTAGTAGCCTTCTTTGTGATTTTCTTGAACGGAGCATTGGTTGCGCTCGGGACAGATATTTTTAAAGTCATTGCAATTCCTTTTGGATTTGTAGGTAATTTGACAAATACATGGATTGGTCTTGTTATTATTTATTTACTTACACAAGCCCTTTGGATAGTAGGTATCCATGGAGCAAATATTATCTTTGCATTTGTTAGTCCAATTGCTCTTGCCAATATGTCACTAAACGCAGCAGGTGAGCGTATGATTGTAGCTGGTGAGTTCTCAAATATGTTTGTTATCGCTGGTGGTTCTGGTGCAACTCTTGGTCTCTGTATCTGGCTTGCAACACGTGCTCGTTCAGAACAGTTGAGTGCTATCGGGAAAGCTTCAATCGTTCCAGGGATCTTTAATATCAACGAACCATTGATCTTTGGTTTGCCAATCATCTATAACCCAGCGCTTGCAATTCCATTCATGCTTGCCCCAATTGCCTCTATGACAGTTTATTACTTCTCTATGAAGTTGAATCTCATCAACGCAGTTGTTGCTCAAGTACCATGGCCAACTCCAGTTGGTATCGGAGCCTTCCTTGGAACAGCTGACTGGCGTGCGATTGTTGTTTCACTTGTCTGTGCAGTTGTTGCCTTCCTTGTGTACTACCCATTCATTCGTGCATATGACAAACAGCTCCTCAAAGAAGAAGCAGCAAATGCTTAAGCTGGAGAAACTCCTTGACTTCTTTTAAGTTCAAGGAGTTTTTTACATAAAAAATGGAAAAATACTGATTAGTTTGGATAAATATCGTAAGATAGTATTATATTTGCTATCTCTTATTCCAGACTAGTGGGAGTATGCGGTTGGACAAGAGAAAAGGAATTTCGGCAGTTAAATTGGTGCAAAAATGACTATCAACATCCGAATTTATTTAGATACAAATGATTTATCTACTTCTACCAATATCGGTAGAAAATCTTATCCTTTTTCCAAATTTGAGGTAGAAACACTCTCCGTTTTTTAAAAATCAGTCTGATTTTAAACTAGCTTATATCATAGGATAGTATTGATTTGCCATATTATCCTGTAGGAATGATGGGAGGAGTTCTGCTATTATAATAGTATTAATATCAGAAGGAGTATTATGCAATGACAAAACAATTTCCAAAAGGATTTCTTTGGGGCGGTGCGACAGCGGCCAACCAATATGAAGGTGGTTGGAATTTGGGAGGTCGTGGTCCAGCCACTTCCGATACCTATATAGCGGTTGATCCAGATAAGCGGAAGGATATGAGCCACTTTGGTAAGCCTGTTTCGCGGGCTGATGTGGAATTTGCTTTGGCAGATCAAGAAGGGCTCTACCCAAAACGTTGGGGTTCTGATTTCTATCATCGCTACAAGGAAGACATCGCCCTCTTTGCAGAAATGGGCTTCAAGACCTTCCGCTTGTCGATTGCCTGGTCTCGTATTTTTCCAAAAGGAGACGAGTTAGAACCGAATGAAGAAGGACTGGCCTTTTATGATGCAGTCTTCGATGAGCTGAATAAATATGGTATCGAGCCACTGGTGACCCTATCCCACTATGAATTTCCTCTTCATCTTGCTCTGGAATACGGCGGCTGGAAAAACCGTAAGGTCATAGAGTTCTTTGTTCGCTATGCCGAGACAGTATTCAAACGCTATCAGGGTAAAGTTAAGTATTGGCTGACTTTTAATGAGATCAATATTTTGGGCATGGTTGGTTATCTATCAGGCGGTCTTCTCTTTGAAGACGGAAAGAATGACCTAGAAGCCATGTACCAAGCAGTTCACCATCAGTTTATCGCTTCTAGTTTGGCAACAAAAGCTGCCCATGAGATTGACCCAGAAAACAAGGTTGGTTGCATGCTGGCACGGATGGAGAACTATGCAGCCACCTGCAATCCAGACGATGTCTTGGCGGCCTTGAAAAAAGACCAGGAAAATCTCTTCTATACAGATGTGCAGGTGCGTGGAGCCTACCCAAGTTATATGAAACGCTTCTTCAAAGAAAACAATATCCAGGTCGTGTTCGAGCCGGGAGACGAAGCGATTTTGAAACAATATCCTGTTGATTTCATGAGTTTTTCTTACTATATGACATCCATCACTCGTGTTCTTCCAGACAAGGACAAGGCAACGGCAGGTAATTTGATGTTAGGAGAGGCCAATCCTTATCTGGAAGCGTCGGACTGGGGCTGGCAGATTGACCCTGTCGGACTTCGTATCACCCTCAACAAGCTCTATGACCGTTACCAAGTTCCCCTCTTCATTGTAGAAAATGGTCTGGGAGCCTTGGATAAGGTTGAGGCAGACGGCAGTATTGAGGACGGCTACCGTATTGCCTACCTGGAAAAACACATCCAGCAAATGTATGAAGCCATTGAAGACGGTGTGGAACTCATGGGCTATACCCCTTGGGGCTGTATCGACCTGGTTTCTGCTTCAACCAGTGAAATGTCCAAACGCTACGGCTTTATCTATGTGGATGCGGACGATCAAGGAAAGGGCAGTTTTGACCGATCACGGAAGGCATCATTCTACTGGTATAAAGATGTCATTGCCAGCAATGGAGCCAATGTATTGACAGAAAAATAGGAGGTCTTATGACAAAAAAGATTTATCTCATGCGTCATGGTGAAACTCTCTTTAATACGCAAAAACGAGTGCAGGGTTGGTCGGATTCTCCCTTGACAGAACGTGGTATCGCTCAGGCCCAAGCCGTTGGTCAGTATTTTAAGGAGCAGGGAATCGTCTTTACCAGTGCCTATTCTTCCACGCAAGAGAGGGCTACTGATACACTAAAATTAGTCACGGATGCTCCCTACCAACAGCTCAAAGGGCTCAAGGAGATGAACTTCGGGATTTTCGAAGCCAGAGAGGAAGAATTGCTTCCCAAGCACCGTCCTGGAGCTCGTTCCTTTGAAGACCTCTTGGTGCCATTTGGAGGCGAGGACATTCGAGCAGTTGGAAGTCGTGTCAAAGAGGCGATTCTCTCTGTCGCGGAAAGCGATTCAGCTGATCCAATCCTCATGGTCAGTCATGGTGCAGCCATTTGGGGATTGGTGCAGGTTTTGGAGGTCACCTTCCCACCAGGCGTCTTCCTGCCCAACTGTGCCATTTGCCAGCTGACTGTTGAAAATGAGCAAATAAGATTTGAAAAACTGATTGATTCCGCACATGATTTTAAGGTTTATGACTTTAAGTAAGGAGGTTTAGTATGAACTATCTTTACTTGATGCGTCATGGACAGACACGGTTCAACCTCCAAGGACGGATTCAAGGTGCTTGCGATTCTCCTCTGACAGATGAAGGAAAGGAACAAGCACGGGCTGCTGGTCGGTATTTTCAAGAGCAGGCTATCTCTTTTGAAAAGATTTATTCTTCCACTCAAGAACGGGCCTGTGATACGGCAGAATTGGTTACAGGGAGGACGGACTATGTCCGCTTGAAAGGATTGAAAGAACAGGATTTCGGAGCTTTCGAGGGTCAACAGGAATACCTCAATCCTCCCTTACAGGGAGACATTGGCTACGGTGATTATTTTGTCACCTTTGGAGGCGAATCCTATCGAGATGTCCGAAAGCGTATGGAAGAAACCATTGGGGGCATTATGGAAGAAGCGGACAATCAATCTGTTTTAGTAGTTAGCCATGGAGCCGCCATTGCCCAATTTTTCAGACAGGTATTGACAGATTTTCCGCGAGTACGGATGCGGAACTGTGCCATACTGACTTTTACTTATGAAGACGGTCACTACGATTTGCAAAGCATTGTGGATCCCGTTAACAAAGAAACTCTTTATCAAAAAGAAGGACAGGAAAAGGAGAAAAGATGACAAGAAAAGTATTTCCAGAAGGATTTTTATGGGGTGGTGCTACAGCTGCCAACCAATGTGAAGGAGCTTACGATGTAGACGGACGTGGCCTTGCCAACGTTGATGTTGTGCCGATTGGCGAAGACCGTGGACCAATTATCACAGGTCGCAAAAAAATGTTTGACTTTGAGGATGGTTATTTCTATCCGGCTAAAGAGTCTATCGACATGTACCATCATTTCAAGGAAGATATTGCCCTCTTTGGCGAAATGGGCTTTAAGACTTATCGTCTTTCTATCGCTTGGACACGGATTTTCCCTAAGGGAGATGAGTTAGAGCCAAATGAAAAAGGCTTGCAGTTCTACGAAGATCTCTTCAAGGAATGTCACAAATACGGGATTGAGCCTTTGGTGACCATTACTCATTTTGACTGTCCGATGCATTTGATTGAGCACTATGGTGGCTGGCGCAATCGCAAGATGCTGGAATTCTACGAACGCCTTTGCCGTACTCTCTTCACACGCTATAAGGGCTTGGTTAAATATTGGTTGACCTTTAATGAAATCAATATGATTCTTCATGCGCCATTTATGGGGGCAGGTCTGTATTTTGAAGAAGGTGAAAATGTAGAAGAGGTCAAATACCAAGCGGCCCACCATGAGTTAGTGGCTTCAGCTATTGCGACCAAGCTTGCCCATGAAATCGACCCAGAAAACAAGGTAGGCTGTATGTTGGCGGCGGGTCAATATTATCCAAATGCTTGTCATCCGCGCGATGTCTGGGCGGCTATTAACCAGGACCGTGAAAATTATTTCTTCATTGATGTACAAGCGCGTGGGGAATACCCAAATTATGCCAAGAAGCATTTTGAACGCGAAAACTTGAATATCGTGATGACAGAGGAAGATTTGACCCTTTTGAAAGATTATACAGTTGATTTCATTTCCTTCTCTTATTATTCAAGCCGTGTGGCATCTGGTGACCCAGAAGTCAATGAAAAGACAGCTGGTAACATCTTTGCCTCTATCAAAAACCCATATCTGGATGCCTCAGAGTGGGGCTGGCAGATTGACCCACTTGGCTTCCGTATCACGATCAACTCTATCTGGGATCGCTATCAGAAGCCAATGTTCGTTGTGGAAAATGGTCTGGGCGCTGTCGATACGCCGGATGAAAACGGCTATGTGGCAGACGACTACCGGATTGATTACCTCCGCAAGCACGTTGAAGCCATGCGTGATGCCATTGTTGAGGATGGCGTAGAATTGCTGGGCTACACAACTTGGGGCTGTATTGACCTGGTGTCTGCAGGTACCGGTGAAATGAAAAAACGCTACGGCTTTATATACGTAGATCGTGACAATGAAGGTAATGGAACACTCAAGCGTTCTAAGAAAAAATCATTCGACTGGTACAAGAAGGTTATCGCCAGCAACGGTGCCGATATTGATTAATATAAAACAAGCCTCGCGCTTGTTTTTTGTTATCGTTTCCAATATAATAAAAGGTAGTTAACAATTTATAAAATCAAGGAGTCTAGCATGAAATACATTGTAAATAACAGTAACAATCCTGCTTACAATATCGCTCTCGAAGCCTATGCCTTCAAGGAATTGACCGATATTGATGAAATCTTTATTCTCTGGATCAATGAGCCTGCCATTATCATCGGTAAGCATCAGAATGCTATTCAAGAAATTAACAAAGAGTACACAGATGAAAACGGCATTCATGTTGTTCGTCGTTTGTCAGGTGGTGGCGCGGTTTACCACGACCTCAACAACCTCAACTACACCATTATTTCCAATAAGTCTGAAGAAGGTGCTTTTGACTTCAAAACCTTCTCCAAACCTGTGATTGATACTCTTGCGACACTAGGTGTTGAGGCGAATTTTACCGGCCGTAACGACCTTGAGATTGATGGGAAGAAAATCTGTGGAAATGCCCAAGCCTATGCTAAAGGTCGTATGATGCACCACGGCTGTCTCCTCTTTGACGTGGATATGACCGTCCTTGCCAATGCGCTCAAAGTTTCCAAGGACAAGATTGAGTCTAAAGGGGTTAAATCTGTCCGTGCGCGAGTGACCAATATCAATGATGAATTACCAGAAAAAATGACTGTTCTGGAGTTCAAGGATGCCATCCTCAACCAAATGAAGAAGGAATATCCAGATATGGACGAGTATGTCCTGACTGACGAGGACTTGGCTCGTATCCAAGAAATCCATGATACCCAATTTGGTACTTGGGACTGGAATTTCGGTCAAACGCCTGAGTACACTGTGGAGCGCAACGTTCGCTACCCAGCAGGTAAAATCACAACCTATGTGAAAACGGAGAAATCTGTTATCGAAAATATCAAGATTTATGGTGACTTCTTTGGTATCGGAGATGTTTCGGATATTGAGAAATTGCTGATTGGTACACGCTACGAATATGCGGACGTCCTTGCCAAGTTGCAAGAAATCGATACCACGCATTACTTCTCGCGCATGACGACAGAAGAAGTGGCTAAGGCTATTGTAGCCTAAGGAATAAGGAACTTGGGTGTATTTTTAATCAGACACTCAGGCTCCTTTTCTTGTTATAGTTAAAACTTATAACAGAGCTTAAAAATTACCTATTGGATTCTTGAAGTGTTTTTTGTTATCATAGAACAGTATCAAATCTAGGAGAACTTATGTCTAATAATTTACTTGTTTTACAATCGGATTTTGGTCTTGTTGACGGAGCGGTTTCAGCCATGATTGGTGTAGCCCTCCAGGAATCACGTGACCTTGTGGTTCACAATTTGACCCACGATATCACCCCTTACAATATTTTTGAGGGCTCTTACCGCCTCTTCCAGACAGTGGAATACTGGCCAGAAGGCACTACTTTTGTATCGGTTGTTGATCCAGGTGTTGGCTCCAAGCGTAAGAGCGTGGTGGCATTGACCGAGCAAAATCACTATATCGTTACCCCTGACAACGGTACTCTGTCTTTCATCAAGAAGCACGTTGGTATCAAGGCAGTACGCGAGATTTCTGAAGTAGCCAATCGCAGAGCTAATACCGAGCATTCCTATACTTTCCATGGTCGCGATGTCTATGCTTATACCGGTGCTAAGTTGGCATCTGGGCATATCACTTTTGAAGAAGTGGGGCCAGAACTGCGAGTAGAAGACGTTGTTGAAATTCCAACCGTTCCAACAGAACTTGGACAAGACTTTGTCAAGGGCGCCATCGACATTCTCGATGTTCGCTTCGGTTCTCTTTGGACCTCGATTACCCGTGAGGAGTTCTATACCCTCAACCCGCAGTTTGAAGACCGCTTTGAGGTGACCATTTACAACAACGATATGCTGGTCTACCAAAACCAAGTGACCTATGGCAAGTCCTTTGCGGATGTCCGCATCGGTCAGCCACTCTTGTATATCAATTCCCTCTACCGTGTTGGTCTTGCTATCAACCAGGGTTCATTTGCCAAGGCCTACAACGTTGGTGTCGGTCAAAACTGGCATATTGAAATCAAACGCATTGTTAACTAAACATATTTTTTAAGGAGATTTAGGATGAAAAATAATTCTATCAAAACAGTTGTCGCAACCGGTATTGGTGCAGCCCTCTTTGTGGTAATTGGGATTTTAATCAGCATTCCGACACTCGTTGTACCAAATACTTCGATTCAGCTTCAGTATGCTGTCCAATCCCTCTTTTCTGTTATCTTTGGTCCAGTTGTTGGTTTCTTGGTCGGCTTTATCGGTCATGCTTTCAAGGATGCATTGCAGTATGGTTCACCATGGTGGTCATGGGTTTTGGCATCAGGTGTATTTGGTTTAGTGCTTGGTTTTGCCAAAAATCGTCTTCGTGTCCAAGAGGGAATTTTCGAGAAAAAAGATATTCTTTCCTTCAACCTTTTCCAAATTATTGCTAACGTAGTAGCTTGGGGAGTAGTTGCACCTGTTTTGGATATCCTGGTTTATAGCGAGCCTGCAAATAAGGTTTTTGCGCAAGGCTTGGTTGCTGGTATTGTGAATGGGCTGACAGTGGCTATCGCAGGAACAATTTTGGTGGCCGTTTATACCAAATCACAAACTCAAACTGGAAGTTTGTCAAAAGATTAAGAAATGTGCCTGAGAAGAGATTCTCAGGTATTTTTCTGTTATAGCTTCAAAACATAATAACATGCAAATAGTCCTACCATCGGAGCAGCTTGGGAAATTGCAGGCATTGAGGGAAGAATTATCAGACCAATAGTTTCAATCAAGATTTTTGTATTTCTGCCGGATTCGGGGTATAATTTTACAGACTGTGTTATTGAAAAATAGCAGAGCTTCGAGCTGGTCAAATCGCTTGATTAGCGCTAATCTATTGCAAAGATTAAAGGAGAATCACACCATGTCAAAAGACATTCGCGTATTGCTATATTATAAATATGTTCCAATCGAAAATGCGGAAGCTTATGCAGCTGAGCACTTGGAATTCTGTAAATCGATTGGTCTCAAGGGTCGTATCTTGATTGCTGATGAGGGCATCAACGGTACTGTTTCTGGTGACTATGAAACAACTCAAAAGTACATGGATTATGTCCATGCTAACCCGCTTTTCAGCGACCTTTGGTTTAAAATTGATGAAGAAAATGAACAAGCATTCAAGAAAATGCACGTTCGCTATAAGAAAGAAATCGTACATTTGGGTCTAGAAGACAATAACTTCGATAGTGATATTGACCCGCTTGAAACAACAGGTGCTTACTTGTCACCAAAAGAATTCAAAGAGGCGCTTCTGGACGAAGATACCGTTGTTTTGGACACCCGTAACGACTATGAGTACGACCTAGGTCATTTTCGTGGCGCAATCCGTCCTGACATTCGCAACTTCCGTGAATTGCCACAATGGGTCCGTGACAATAAGGAAAAATTCATGGACAAGCGTGTCGTGGTTTACTGTACAGGTGGCGTCCGCTGTGAGAAATTCTCTGGCTGGATGGTCCGCGAAGGCTACAAGGATGTCGGCCAATTGCATGGCGGTATCGCAACTTATGGTAAGGATCCAGAAGTTCGTGGTGAACTGTGGGATGGTAAGATGTATGTCTTTGACGAGCGTATCGCTGTGGATGTCAACCACGTAGATCCGACAGTTGTTGGTAAGGACTGGTTTGACGGCACACCATGCGAACGCTATGTCAACTGTGGCAATCCATTCTGTAATCGCCGCACGCTCATGTCAGAAGAAAATGAGCACAAGTATGTTCGTGGATGTTCTGCAGAATGCCGTGCCCATGAGCGCAACCGTTACATCTCTGAAAACGGCTTGACCCGCGAAGAATGGGCAGCACGTTTGGAGGCAATTGGTGAGAGCTTGGCACCAGTGCATGCTTAATTATATGTAGGAGTTTGGAGAAATCCGAGCTCTTTTTTTCTGCCATTTTCTGGAACCTTACACTTAATACTCATACTCAACTAAAATCAAAAATAGCCAAGCTCCAATCTCTACGTACAATTGATTTGAGTTGAGAAGGAGATAGGTTTTGAATAACCTCTTGAAGTTTATCAATAATCTCATTCAAGCTTCTAAATATCTTATTCTTGAAACCACGTTTGCGGATTTCGGCCCAGACTTGCTCAATAGGGTTCATCTCTGGTGTGTAAGGTGGAATAAAGGTAAATTCTATATTCTCAGGGATATTCAATGTCTGAGATTTATGCCAGATGGCATTGTCCATGACTAGAATAATGTAGTCATCTGGATAAGCTTCAGACAATTGGTGTAGAAATTCATTCATCCAATCACTATTACAACCACCTGCTATGATGAAAAATGATTCTCCTGAGTGGGCGTCCACAGCACCATAACAATAGCGATATTCACTGATATGGTGACTTGCTACACTAGGTCTATACCTTTTGTAGTCCAAGATTTTCCTAGTTTACTAATAGGACAAAGACCCGCCTCATCCTGATACATAAGGCGGATTTTTTGATACGATCTCCCATTAATAAAGCGCTTACTCAACCTCTTCTCGCACAAAAATTTTATTTTTAGACGCTAAAATGGCTTCCGCGTCTGCTTTTTTAAGATGTTGGGGGCGTGGGCTGACTTTTTGTTGCTTACTGCGTAAGCTTTATCTCCCACCTCAAAGAATCTCTTGATTCTTTGACCCAACCATGGCGTTTTAAGAGAGCGTATAATCCTTCTCGAGTCGTTTTTCGACCAACTTTTGCCTGATAGGCTGCCAAAAGAGAATTAATGTCACCAATTCTCCCTTAAGAGCAGAAGAAAGTTGCTCATTCAGGAATTGTTCTTCCTCTTCTTGTGTCATGTAGGCGCGACGACATCCACCACGATTGTCAGTAAGGAGTGCCTGTAAGCCTCCGTCAAGATAGCGATTCAAGAGGTTTCGAACTGTTTGATGGACAAAGCCCACTGATTTTGCGCTAGCTGTTAGGCTCTGGTTTTCTGAGTAAAGAATGAGAGCCTGAATTTTTCTGTGATGTGGGCATTTGTCTTGTCTCTGAGGGCTTGTTTTAATTTGTGAACTTGAGTGGGGGTGAGTTTGTTTGTCATAATACCATTAAGCCACTATTTTTGATTTTTGTTACGTATAAGAAATAATTGTCCGAAGACAAAGAAAAAGTTCGAGCTTGTACATCTCGAACTAGGTTCTTTTGAAAATTGACGGCAGTAAAAGTAGTAGTAACCAGACCAGGGAGGCTAGGAGCAGAGCAGGTCAACATGCCCCGTAGCATAGCCCACTGCCGGGGTTGAAAGGATTCCCAATGCAGCGATAAGACGAAGAATACTGTTGTGTCTGTATAGAACCTATCCCACTGAGGACTTGGTCTCCACTAAATGGAGAGTAAAGATAGGAATAGACAGGATGAACAATATTATCATGGGTTTGGGCTGATTGGTCAGAAAGTCATCAATGAGCAGACTAGTAAATGTCAGGTAGTCTATGGCGAAGTGAAGGAGGGGGGTTCGATTTCATGTGTCTACTCCTTTTTGTTAATAAGGTAGACGAGGTAGAGTCCCATTGCCAATGGGAACAGGAGTCCGATTGGCTTGACCTTTCCTAGCCAGACCCCAATACCAAATACCAGAAGCAAGGCTAGCAGAGCGACGACGATTTGGAGGAGGTAGTAGGCAATATCTTCTTGACTAGGTGACACACGCAGGCTAATGGTGATAGGGACGGTGAGGAGGCTAGGAGAGGCAAAGGGCTCTGGGGCCCAATAGGAGACCAGGCAAATGCTGGCAACGAAGATATAAATGATGCAGTATAGAATGGACTGTCGTTTAGTTGATAGGTGATTCTTCATTTTTTCCTCCTCTCCATTTTCCGTTGGTTTTCTTGGTCTTCCAGTCGTTTGACATAGTTGGTAGCAGAGATGACGATGCTTGCAAATAGTCCCATAAAACCAGCGTAGAAGAGGTTTTTAGGTTGGAAGAGAGTTTCGAGGACAGGACCATTGCTGTCAAACAAGTCTGAGACACTAGAAAAAATCAAGCTGAATAGGCTGACACCAATTCCCCAACGAAAGGGGTGGGGATAGGTTCGGGCTTGCTCCTCTGGACTGATTTCTTCAGGGTCGAATTGACTAAAATCACAGTTGAGCATCTGGACGCTGAGCACAGCGATGAGAATAAAGAGAATGGCACCGAGCAGGATAGGATACCAGGTTGCAACCTCGGTTGTATAGCGAACAGCTAGCATAAAAGCGACAGCATTGCTTATCAAAAGAAACCAGCTTAGATAGACAAAAGCAAGACCGCCAATTTCATCAGCCTGTTCCCGCCGGCATTCATCCAAGGGACCTCGCACACCGTAGAAATGTTTGATAAGCTTGGTCATCCAGGGTTTTTCTTTTTTGGAAATAGCAGAGCTACTAGTCAGATTTTGAGCCTGTTTCTGGCGATAAACTAACTGAATGTGAGTCACAATCCCCACGAAGATACCGCCTAAACAAGCTGCGAAGAAAAAGCGAGGAGTGGTCAGATTGGTTATGAAGTCCATGTCTTTGTCCATCCAGGCCCCGAAAAAGGCATTCCCGAGATACATGACCAGAGTGAAATATACAGCGAATTTCACACTAGCCCACTTGAGGCCACGTACCTCTTTCTCCGACAAATCCTCCCTATCTAGTGCAGTCAGCTGGCTGCGATAGCTTTGGAGAGCCAGATAGCTCTGAAGTCCTAGCAAGATGATTTCTAAAAAGACTGGGTAGCCGTAGCCAACCTGCTCCGGAAATCGTTTGGACAATGAGAGAGCCAGAAGAAGAGTAAACAGGAGTCCGATGAAGAGGAAGATGAAGGCCATATTGCCCAATCTCATGACCTCTTTGCGGCGAAATTCATCCAGCGGACCTGCGATGCCGTAAAATTGTTTGATGAGCTTGTTTTGAAAAGTTTCCTTGTTCATAGCCTGTCTCCTTAGTTGAGATTGTACCGTTTGATGAGGTAGGGTGTGATGTGATGAGTCGCTAGGAAGTAGACCAATCCCATAATGGCAACCTGAAGCCAACTGGTTGGTTTACTTGCTTGAGCAAGGAAATGGTCCAAGCTATAATCAGCGATATTCCAAATGGCCATCAGAAGAAGGAAGAGAATGGTTGAGAGGTTAGAGCATACGAGTGTTCTTTTGTTTTTCATAGTGTTCTCCTTTCTTTAATCAATCCAAAAAAGGCTGTTGAGGTCGGTCTGTAGGATCTTGGCTAGGTTGATGCAGAGGTCCAGCGAGGGGTTATATTTGTCATTTTCAATCATGTTAATGGTTTGACGTGAGACTCCGATAGCCTTGGCTAATTCCAGCTGGGACAAGCCGAGTTCCGTTCGGAAGGATTTGACACGATTCATATGACCTCCTAACTTATGTCACATATATGCGACATCTCCGTATAAAATTTTTTGAGGACGTCTCCTCCATTTTTGTCAAATATATCTGACATGTTTCCTAATGTTATTATAAGAAAATCTTAAAGAGATGTCAACTATAATTGACATATTTTTTGTAAAAAGTTTGCAACAACTTTTTGTATTGTTTTGTGGTACAATAGATAAGATATGACCAAGGAATTTAATCACACGACGGTTCTCTTGCGTGAGACCATCGACATGCTAGACATCAAACCAAATGGAATTTATGTGGATGCGACACTGGGTGGGGCAGGGCATAGCGAGTACCTGCTAAGCCAGCTGACAGAAGGTGGGCATCTTTATGCCTTTGACCAGGATCAGACGGCCATTGACCATGCCCGCATCCGCCTGGCTCCCTATATTGAAAAGGGACAGGTGACCTTTATCAAGGATAATTTCCGCAATCTAAGGGCGCGTTTGGCTGAGCTGGGTGTGACGGAGATTGATGGGATTTGCTATGATTTGGGTGTTTCCAGTCCCCAGTTGGATGAGCGAGAGCGTGGCTTTTCCTATAAACAAGATGCGCCTCTGGACATGCGGATGAACCGAGAAGGGCATTTGACGGCCTATGATGTGGTCAATGGCTATGACTACCATGACCTGGTGCGGATTTTCTTCAAGTATGGAGAAGATAAATTTTCCAAGCAAATTGCGCGCAAGATTGAGCAGGCTCGCCAGGTCATGCCGATTGAAACGACGACAGAATTGGCGGAGCTTATCAAGTCGGCCAAGCCAGCCAAAGAACTCAAGAAAAAAGGCCATCCTGCCAAGCAGATTTTCCAGGCCATTCGGATTGAGGTCAATGATGAGCTGGGGGCAGCGGATGAGTCCATTCAGCAGGCTATCGATTTGCTGGCGGTGGGAGGACGGATTTCGGTCATTACCTTCCATTCTCTGGAGGATCGCCTAACCAAGCAATTGTTCAAAGAGGCTTCGACAATTGATGTTCCCAAAGGCTTACCCTGTATCCCAGATGATTTGAAGGCACCACTTGAATTGGTCATAAGAAAGCCAATCTTGCCAAGTCAAGAAGAATTAGACAGTAACAACCGTGCGCATTCAGCCAAATTGCGCGTAGCAAAGAGAGTGCATAAGTAGGAGTAAGCTATGTTGCAGGAAAAACGTAGAGAAACGACCATGCGTCTGATTAGTGAAAAAATCAAAACCTTTAACCGCGTTGAAAAGGCTTTTTATGCTAGCCTGGTATTTACAGCGCTGTTCTTGGCTATTGGGGTTATTTTCATCCAGACCAAGCTCTTGCAGGTGCAGGGCGAAATGGCACGGGTCAATCAGCAAATCAACTCCAAGCAGGTCGAAATTGACGATACTAAGCAGGCTATCCAGGAATTGACGCGCTCGGGTCGATTGATGGAAATTGCTGAAAAAGAAGGATTGACCTTGGACAATAATAATGTAGGGGTTGCCGAATAATGCAGACGAGACGAAAGAAATTATTACGGTACATATTGAAACAACGCTACCGGCCTTCGCAGAACCGGCGTAGGGTCGGTCAGAACCTGATTTTACTCAGTATTTTTACCTTTTTGGTTTTCCTTATCAACTTTGCTATCATTATTGGGACCGACTCCAAGTTCGGAGTGGATTTGTCAGTGGCCGCTAGTCGTGTGCACCAGCAAGAGGTAACAGTTCAAGCAAGGCGTGGGACCATCTATGATCGACTGGGCTTCCCAATCGCAGAAGATTCGACCACCTATACGGTCTATGCAGTCGTTGATAAGAATTATGTATCAGCTTCCAATGAGATTTTATATGTAGAGTCGAGCCAATTCTCCAAGGTGGCTTCTATTTTTAAAAATCTTCTAGATATTGATGAGGAGTATGCTCTCAAGCAATTGAAGCAGCCAGAATTGAGCCACATTTACTTTGGTGCTAAGGGGAAAAATATTTCCTACAATACCATGATGACCATTAGTCAGGAAATGGAAGCGGCCGGCATTAAGGGCATTAAGTTTAACATGAGCCCTGGTCGAATGTATCCAAATGGGAATTTTGCCTCAATTTTCCTTGGATTGGCGACGCCTGATGAAAATGAAGATGGAAGTTATAGCTTGAGCGGCAAGACAGGCATGGAATACTACCTCAATAGCATTCTCGCAGGTCAAGATGGCAAGATTATCTACGAGAAAGATAACAAGGGCCGGATTCTGCCTGGAACAGAGGACATCAGGGTTCGGCCAGTAGATGGCCAAGATGTTTACACGACCTTGTCAGCTGATTTGCAACGCTCTCTTGAAACCAATATGGACATTTTTATTGAAAATGTTAAAGGAAAATATGCGTCAGCTACCATTATGTCTGCCAAGACTGGGGAAATTTTAGCAACAACTCAACGACCAAGCTATGATGCGGATACAAAAGAAGGGTTAGCTGATAAAGATTTGCTCCAGTACTCCCTTCTGTATCAGGCCAGTATGGAGCCAGGTTCGACCATGAAGGTCATGACCTTGGCATCAGCAATCGATAGCAATGTCTTTGATCCTAATCAGATGTATGTCAATAATGGCTATACCATTGCGGATGCAACGATTAACGACTGGACGGTCAATGGGGGAGAGTCTGCTGTTTCCCTCAATATGGCCCAGGCATTTGCCCTATCTAGTAACGTTGGGATGACCATGTTGGAACAAAAAATGGGCAATGAGAAATGGTTGGACTACCTAGCCAAGTTCCGTTTTGGCTATCCGACACGTTTTGGAATGGGGTCTGAAAGTGCAGGCCTCCTGCCGGGCGACAACATCGTAACCATTGCCATGTCTTCATTCGGTCAGGGTATTTCAGCGACTCAGGTCCAGATGTTGCGGGCCTTCTCGGCTATTGGTAACGACGGAACCATGTTGCAACCCAAGTTCATCTCAGGCTTGTATGATCCAAATTCCGATTCGGTGCGTATTGCCAAACCTGAGGTGGTTGGCCATCCTGTTTCTGAAAAAGCAGCTTCAGATACACGGGATTACATGATCACAGTTGGGACTGATCCAGTTTTTGGTACGCTCTATAACAAGTGGACTATGTCTCCTGTTATTCAGGTCAATGGTTATGATGTAGCAGTAAAATCAGGTACTGCCGAGATTGCCAAGGAAGAGGGCGGAGGATATATTCAAGGGGAATACCTAAACTCAGTAGTTGCAATGATACCTGCTGAAGATCCAGAATTTATCATGTATGTAGCCTTGAGAGAGTCAGAATCCTTTACTGGATTGGAGTGGGAGGATATATTTAATCCAATACTGAAAGAAGCTATGTTATTGAAAGATAATTTAAACTTGGATAATGTTGCTCCTTCATTGCAGTTTGTGGAAAATGAAACTGAGTATAAGTTGCCAGATGTTATTGGTCAAGGCCCAGGCACAACTGCTGAGGAATTGCGTCGTTATTTAATTCAGCCAGTTATTGTAGGGAATGGTTCCAAAATAAAGAAAGTATCCGTAGATGTTGGAACAAATCTTACTTCAAACCAGCAAATTCTCTTGCTGACAGATTCAGTAGAGGATATGCCAGATTTATATGGTTTGACAAAAGAAAATATGGATATTCTTGCAGAATGGCTAGGTCTTGAAGTCACTTATGAAGGAGCAGGTTCGATGGTTGTTGAACAGAGTATTGAGTTTGGTACAAAAATCAGTAAACACAAAAAAATAACGATTACACTAGGAGAGTAAAATTAAAATGCAATTTACACTATTATCGGGATTGGTTGCTTTTTTAGCAACGGTGATTCTGATACCACGCTTTATTACTTTTTATCAAGCCAAACGCATCGAAGGGCAACAGATGCACGAGGATGTGAAACAACATCAATTTAAGGCAGGAACCCCAACCATGGGAGGGACGGTTTTTCTAGTTGTTGCTATCTTGGTTACATTTATTTTTGCTGCTAGCCTTAACATGTTAACTGGCGGTGTTTTAGCCATTCTCTTCATCCTTGCACTCTATGGATTGGTTGGTTTTTTGGATGATTTCTTAAAAATATTTAAAAAAATTAATGAAGGTCTTAACCCTAAACAAAAATTAGCCTTACAGATTTTAGGTGGACTTGTTTTCTACTTTGTCCATGTCAATGCTACTGGGGGAGGTGAACTGAATGTCTTTGGTTACCTGCTTGACCTGGGCCCCTTCTACATTGCCTTTGTCCTTTTCTGGTTGGTCGGCTTCTCAAATGCGGTCAACCTGACAGATGGTATTGATGGCCTAGCTTCGATTTCGGTCGTGATTAGCTTGGCAGCCTATTCCATCATTGCTTTTATCAATAGGCAGTTCGACATTTTACTGGTCTGCCTGACCATGATTGGTAGTCTGCTTGGCTTCTTTGTCTACAACCGAAAACCCGCAAAAATCTTTATGGGGGATGTCGGTTCGCTAGCACTGGGTGGCATGCTAGCTACGATTTCAATCGCTCTGCGTGTGGAATGGACCCTGCTCCTCATCGGCTTTGTTTATGTCCTTGAAACGTCATCCGTTATGCTACAGGTGTCCTATTTCAAATACAGCAAGAAAAAGTTTGGAGAAGGTCGTCGGATTTTCCGCATGACTCCTTTCCACCATCACTTGGAACTAGGCGGTTTATCTGGCAAATCCGAAAAATGGAGCGAATGGAAGGTAGACTTCTTCCTTTGGGGTCTTGGCCTTGGAATGAGTCTATTGACACTTGCGATTTTATATCTGTAAATAACAAATACTCTCAGTCTTGGACGTGTAGCTTCTAGGACAGAGAGTTTTTTCTTTGAAGACGATCTGTATAGATAAATTTTAAGTCTTCATAAATTTTATATATTGGTCAAGTCAGCTGATTCTTGGTAAACTAGTACTACTTTTGTAAAATGGAGGAAAATGACATGAAAAAGAAATGGCTTACTGGCCTCTTATCAACTGTAGCAGTTTTGACCTTGGCGGCTTGCGCCAATGGCGGAGCGTCCAATACAGGTTCTAGCTCAAAAGCTGCATCATCAGCAGATACGGAAACCTTTACCTATGCTATCGACGGCGACCCAAGTTCGACCAACCCGCTTAACACCAGCGACCGTTGGGGCTTGACCTTGACCAATTTTATCTACTCGCCATTGATTCGTATCGAGGCAGACGGTAGCTATGTCAATGAATTGGCAGAATCTTACGAGATTGCAGAAGACGGCCTTAGCATCACGGTTAAACTCCGCCAGGATGTTAAATGGTCAGACGGCGAAGCCTTTAACGCAGATGATGTTGTCTTTACTTACAATGAAAAAGTGAAGAAAGAAAATGGTGGTTCAGACGGCCTTTATATCAACGACCAACCTGTGACGGTTGAGAAGGTAGATGACTATACGGTCAAATTCGTCCTTCCAGCAGTGTCTGCACCTGCCTTGGACAATATCGTAGCAGAGACCTACATTATCCCAGAGCACATCTTTAAAGATGAGGCAGACCTGTCTGTTAACCAATTGAAGGCAACCCCTGTCGGTACAGGACCTTACAAATTTGTAGAGTACAAGAATGGTGAGTATATCAAGTTGGAAGCCAACGAGAACTACTACAAGGGTGAGGCAGAAATCGACAATCTGGTCCTTCGTATTATCGAAAGCCCAGATACGACTAAGGTTGCTCTTCAAACAGGTGAAGTAGATGCAGCCTTTGTTCTTCCAGCGGTTATCAAGGACTTGGACAAAGATACACTTGAAACCTATGCTTATAGTGAAAACCGTGTTGGCTACCTGGGTCTCAATACGACGACTGAAGAGTTGAAGGATGTCAAGGTCCGCAAGGCTATTCTCTTTGCACTAAACAAGGATGAATTCAACCAGGCAGCTTACTTGGATAAGGAATACTATGAGACACCTTATTCTTTCCTTCCAGTTGCCAACCCATACAAGACAGATGATGTTGAAAAATATGAGCAAAATGTTGAGAAGGCCAAAGAGCTCTTGGCTGAAGCAGGTGTCAGCAATCTGACCCTCAACCTGGGTTACAACTCATCTGACGCAGCACAAACCCTACAAGCAACCTTGATCCAACAGCAATTGGCTGCTATCGGTGTAACGGTTGAATTGGCTGGTGGCGATTCATCTGCCCTCTTCACAGAATTGCGCAAGGAAGGCTCAACAGCCTACAATCTCTTCCTGGGTGGCTACATCATGGGGAATGACCCAGATCAATATGCTCGTCTCTTCAAGTCAGGTGGAGCGTCTAACTACTTCAAATTGACTTCACCAGAAATTGACGGCTACTTTGCAGAAGGCGCGGTTGAGCTGGATAAGGCTAAGCGTGAAGAAATCTATGACAATTTGCAGAAAGAATTGGCTGACCAAGCGGCTATCTACCCAATTGTGGACAACAAGAAAATCTTGGCTGTTAACAAGCGTGTGAAAAATGTCGAAGAGGCTGGTTTGATTCCAATCTTTACCTTTGAAGATCCGTCTAAATTGACGATTGAATAAGGGAGTTTCTTGTTCAACAAGACGAATGGGCCTGACTAATCTTAGTCAGCCCATTCAAACAATAGTGGGAAGTTAGGTCCGAACTTTATAAGAACCTGTATTCACAAGTATGGTACATTTAGATAGGAAATAGTTTTTTGCACATCAAGGCCGTTTTTTCTAGAAATACTGACTGTATTTCTAGAAAAACGAACGCTGAGTGGCAGAAAAATAGCCTTAGCTAAAGGTGCCGAGCTGTGAATACAGGTTCTAGGGTTTTGGCCGGCTCCCTTTTCGTGTTTTTGGAGGAACTATGTTTCGTTATATTGTAAAGAGGATTTTGCAGGCCATTCCTCTCTTATTACTCATTTCCTTTATCGTCTTTTCTCTGATTCAATTGGCCCCCTTTGATGTGATTGATTCCATGACAACGCCCAATATGGATCAGGAGCAAATTGACCTGCTCAAGGAACGGTATGGGCTCAACCAACCTTTCTTGGTTCAGTACGGCATCTGGCTAAAGGGCCTCTTGACAGGGGACCTTGGTTTTTCTCTGATGACCCAGCATTCGATTGGGGAGGATTTGGCGGAGAAAATTCCTAATACTATTTCGCTGGTCTTGCCTTCTTACTTGACTGCCCTGGTCTTGGCAGTGGCCTTGGGTTTGATTTCAGCCTCCCAGCGAGGGAAGTGGGCTGATAAGGTTATCGATGCCTTTGCCTCTATCGGGATTGCCATGCCGACCTTCTGGTTTGCCATGATTTTGATTTACCTCTTTGGTTATAAGTGGCGCCTCTTTCCTTTTATCGGTATGTATACCCTGGGCAAGGAAGGAGATTTTATGGATTTTCTCTCCCATTTCACCCTGCCCTATCTGACCTTGACCATGGCTTTCCTGCCAGAATTAATTCGTTTCATCCGGGCATCAGCCATTGTGGAGGTGGACAAGGACTATGTGACCGTACAAGAGGCTTTTAAGGCTAAAAAATCAGAAATCTTCGGCAAGCATGTGGCACGAAATGTCTTGATTCCTGTAGCCACTCAGGTGGGGATGGCCCTGCCTATGTTGGTGACGGGAGCTATCATTACAGAAACCATTTTTGCCTGGCCGGGAGTGGGACCTTATCTGACAGCAGCAACCAAGGCCCTGGACTATCCGGTGATTATGGCGGTTATGCTCCTGTCTGCCAGCCTTGTCATCCTGGGCAATCTCCTGTCGGATGTCTTGTATGCCCTAGTGGATCCCCGTGTCTGGAAAGGAGGAGAAAACTAATGTTGATACTCAAACAATTGAAGGCAACACTCAAAGAATCTCCCCTTTATCTCTTTTCAGTTATCTTTATCCTCTTTTTGGTAGTCCTATCTCTCTTAGCCCCCCTTATCCCTATCGATCCCAATCTGACGGATGTGACGCAGATGAACCAGGGACCGAGTGCGGAGCATTGGTTTGGAACGGACCAGGTCGGGCGTGACTACTTTATCCGCGTTATCTACGGTGGACGGATTTCCCTTTTAGTCGGTCTCATGGCCATGGTCGCCTCGGTGACAATCGGCAGCCTGGTCGGGATAACGGCTGGTTATCTTGGCGGAAAATGGGACAATGTCATCATGCGGATTGTTGAAGTTCTGTCTTCTATTCCCTGGCTTGTTTTGGTCATCGTGCTCAGCGTCTTCTTGAAACCTGGCTTGTCAACCATTATCATTGTTATTGGTGGCTTTTCTTGGATGAGCATTGCCCGAATTTTACGGGCAGAGACCATGAAAGCCAAGGTGGCAGACTATGTTGGCTATGCAGCCTTTATCGGTGTAAAAAAGCGGAAAATCATCTGGCGCCATATTTTACCAGCAATTCTCCCAACCTTGATAGTAACGGCATCGACCAGCATTTCGTCGGCCATTATGACGGAGTCTGCCCTCAGTTTCTTGGGAATGGGGATCCAGCAACCGCTGGCTTCTTGGGGAAGTCTCCTGCAAAATGCCCAGTCAACCTTGCAGAGTGCTCCACATATGGCAATCCTGCCTGGACTTTCTATCCTTCTGACCATTTATTCCTTTAACAATATCGGTGACTTGATTCGTGATTGCCTAGAAAGAGAGGTCTACTAATGACAGAGAATTTGATTAGCTTAAACAACCTGACCATTACCAATCAGAAACGGACCTCTCAAATGGTCTTGGTGGACGATATTGACCTCAGCATTCCCAAGGGAAAAATCGTCGGTATCGTTGGCGAGTCGGGTTCTGGAAAGAGCTTGACCATGAAGTCTCTGATGGGGATTTTGCCCAAAGGTTTGGAGGCAAGTTATAGCAGCTTTGAGATGAACGGACAGGCTGTTGACAATCCAAAAGCTCTGCCCTTGTCCATGATTTTCCAGGATCCTATGACCTCTCTCAATCCCTTGCGGACCATTGGTTTTCATCTGAGGGAAGTGGTGCGTCGTTTCCAGCCAGGTTTGAGCAAGGACCAGGTGGAAACAGAAATATTATCGATTCTAGAAAAGGTTGGTATTGCGGACCCAGCTTTACGTCTCAAGCAATTTCCCTTTGAGTTTTCAGGTGGTATGCGGCAGCGGATTGTCATTGCTATGGCTTTATTAGCCAAACCCCAGCTCTTGATTGCAGATGAGCCGACAACGGCCTTGGATGTGACTATTCAGGCTCAGATTTTGGCCCTGCTCAATGAGTTGCAGGAGTCCTTTGGCTTGACCATTGCCATTGTCAGTCATGATTTCAGTGTGATTGCTGGCATTTGTGACCTGGTCTATGTTATGCGTCAGGGCAAGGTGGTAGAGAAGGCTAATGTGGAGACCATTTTTGCTGAACCGCAGCATGCTTATACCCAGGCCCTGCTCAAGGCGGCTCGTTTGGAAACCTTTGACGGCAGCTTGCCAGTAGATAGTCCGACCAGTCAGTTGGTTGAGGTCGGTCCGGACCATTGGGTAAGAAAGGAGCAAGCAGATGCCTAAAGATATTATGGTAGAAGTTGCTGGTGTCAGCAAGACCTATCGGAAAAAATCCTTATTGGGTCAAGAACAGGTGGTTCAGGCCCTGAAAGATATTGACCTGTCCATTTTCAAGGGGGAAACCCTGGGCTTGGTAGGTGAGTCAGGTAGTGGGAAATCAACCCTGTCCAAGATTATTTTGGGACTGGAAACAGCCAGCCAAGGGGACATTCGTTTTCCAAGCCTATCGGATCAGGAGCTGAAAAAACAGGCCTTGCAGGTCATTTACCAAGATCCCTATTCGTCTCTCAATCCCTACCTATCAGCCTTGGAATTGGTCAAGGAACCCCTCTACGCCCTGCCCAAGGAAGAGGCGGAAAGCAGGGCCTTGGCTATTCTGGAGCGGGTGGGAATCAGTGGGAATGAGGTCCACAAGCGTCCCAAATCCTTTTCAGGTGGTCAACGTCAGCGGATTGGGATTGCACGGGCGGTCGTCTCGCAGCCTCAGTTTGTGGTCTGTGATGAGCCAACATCAGCCTTGGATGTTTCCATACAGGCGACCATTTTGGATTTGCTACGGGGCTTGCAGGATGAATTTGGTTTGACCTATCTCTTCATCTCACACGATTTGACCTTGGTGCGGCACTTTGCAGATCGGATTGCTGTCATGTATAAGGGTAGTCTGGTCGAACTGGGTTCTGCGTCAGCTATTTTCCAAAATCCCCAGCACGCCTATACCCGCTATCTGCTAAAGTCCAATCTGAGTTTGGATCCAGCCCAGGCCCGGCAGGAATTGGCTGATTTGGCAAAGAATAAGCAGAGCCACGACTTTGTCACTCAAGGTCAGTGGTTAGAAGTGGAGGAGGGACATTTTGTCCTTTCAATCCCTGATAAATAAAATTTATAACGAGATTGAGAATCTATATTAGACGATGTTTCTTGCTCGTGATAGAATAATAAAAAATTGATAGAGAGGATTTCCTATGAAGAAGGTTGTGATTGGTATTTCGGGTAATGAACAAGAATTTCCAAGCAAATCGGGCCGTCATTATGTGACGGTGGCGCGTGAATTATCAGACGGTGTGCGCCAGGCTGGTGGCTTGCCAATCGTGATTCCTATGGGAAATCCGGATTCGGCCAAGGATTACATTGACATGGTGGACAAGTTGATTTTATCTGGTGGTCAGCATGTAGACCCTAGCCTGTATGGCCAGGAAAAAGAGATTGACAGTGACGATTATTTGTTGGCGCGTGATGAGTTTGAATTGGCCTTGATTAAGGAGGCTCTCCGTCAGGGCAAACCGATTTTTGCGGTCTGCCGTGGGATGCAGTTGCTCAATGTGGCCCTGGGTGGTAGTCTGGAGCAGTCCTTGGAGGACCATTGGCAGAATGATTGGGCAGGAACCTCTCACCAGCTAGAAGTCGAGGCCCATAGCCGTGTCAGCCACCTCTTTGCTCAAGGTAGTCAAATCAATTCCTTCCACCACCAGCGGATCAAGGAATTGGCACCTGGTTTAGTAGCAACAGGACGTGATCCACGAGATGGGACCATTGAGGCTTATGAAAGCAAGGGCAAGCAGGCCCTCTTTGGCCTTCAGTGGCACCCAGAGTTCTTGTTTGAGGATTGCCGTCAACACCGCGAACTCTTCCAATACATTGTTGATCGATTTTAAATTAACCAACTGCTCGTAAGAGTGGTTGGTTTTTGCATGTTTTCAAAAGCTATAGTGAAACTGGGTTTTGGTATAGTTAAAACTTATAACTATCTATAAAAAATACCAATTGGTCAGATTTCATTTTCTGTGTTAAGATAAATACAGTTCAAAAATTAAGGAGGTTACTTTCTATGAAACTTAAAAAATTATTTACCTTTGCAGCAACAGCTGCCCTATCCATTGCGACACTTGCAGCATGTGCTCCAGCATCTGAATCAGGTTCAACTTCTTCAGATGCAGCGGAAACAACCTTGAAGGTTGGTATCATGACGCGCAACACTTACACGACTGATGTTTGGAACAAGGTTACGGAAAATGCTGCCAAAGAAGGTGTGAAGTTGGAGTTCACAGAATTCACAGACTATTCACAACCAAACAAGGCCTTGGCTGAGGGCGATGTGGATGTCAATGCCTTCCAACACATTTTCTTCTTGGATAACTGGAACACAGAAAACGGTGAAAACTTGCAGGTTGCGGGCTACACTCTTTACAGCCCAATTCGTTTCTACTCAGGTATCGCAGACGGTAAAGACAAGTATACAGATGTCAAAGACCTTCCAGAAGGTGCTGAAATCGCAATTCCTAACGACCCAACAAACGGTAGCCGTGCCCTCTTCTTGCTTGAGTCACTTGGCTTGATCAAGTTGGAAGTGAAAGACGGTGACTTGGCATCACTTGCTGATATTACTGAAAATCCAAAAAATATCAAAATCACTGAATTGGATGCTAGCCAAACAGCTCGTTCATTGGAATCAGTTGACGGGGCAGTTATCAACAATAACTACGCTCAAGAAGCAGGTATCGATACAGACACTGCCTTGTATATCGAGGAAAAAGGTCCAAATACAAAAGTTTGGTACAATGTTATCGCTGCTCAAGACAAGTGGGAAGAGTCAGACAAGGCTGACGCGATCAAAGCCCTTGTCAAAGCATACAACACTGATGAAGTTGGTAAGTTGATTGAGGACGGCTCTAAGAAAACAGATTTCCCAATCTGGAATGAAGCAGAATAAAAAGAATTAAACAACAGGATAGAGGCTGGGAGACCCCCAGCTTCTCTTCCTATTTTTGGAGGAGGTAGAAAAAATGGGACAGACAAATGAGCAGGCACAAATCGCAGCCTTCCAGGAAGACAAGATTGTCCAGGAGGGGATTGGGCATCTGAGAAAACTGATTAGTATGAAATCTATCTTTGCCCAGCAGATTGGTCTTTTGGAGGTTGCTACTTACCTCAAGAATTTGTTTGAAAGTGCAGGGGCAGAGGTTATCTTGGACCAGTCTCATACGGCTCCTTTTGTCATGGCTCGTTTTGCAGCGACGGTGCCCAATGCCAAGACCCTGATTTTCTACAACCACTATGACACAGTGCCGGCTGATAGTGACCAGATTTGGCTCAAGGGGCAACCCTTTGAACTGACAATGGACGAGACCCACATGTATGGCCGCGGGGTGGATGACGACAAGGGGCATATCACGGCTCGCCTATCCGCCCTTCAGAGCTATCAGGCTAAGCACGACGGTCAACTACCGGTCAATGTTATTTTCATCATGGAAGGTGCTGAAGAGTCGGCATCGGTTGATTTGGATAAGTATTTGGTCAAGTACAAGGACCAGTTATCAGGTGCAGACCTGCTCATCTGGGAACAAGGTCACCGAAATGCCCTCAATCAGCTAGAAATCGCTGGTGGAAACAAGGGAATCGTGACTTTCGATGTCTCTGTCCAATCGGCAGAGCTGGACATTCATTCGTCCTATGGCGGAGTGATTGACTCCGCTAGCTGGTATCTCTTGTCCGGCCTCCAGTCCCTCCGAAGTCCAGATGGTCGTGTTCTGGTGGATGGTCTCTATGACCAGGTTCAGGAGCCGAATGAGCAGGAGTTAGCCTTGGTAGAGGAGTTCGCCCTGACCAGTCCTGAAAATCTTACGGAGATTTACAGCTTGACCCTGCCAACACTCTTGGAAGAGCGAAAAGCATTTTTGAAACGCCTTTATTTTGAGCCGTCCATTACCATTGAGGGTCTTTCCACAGGCTATCTGGGCCAGGGAGTCAAGACCATTATTCCAGCCCAGGCTTCTGCCAAGATGGAGATTCGTCTGGTACCGGATTTGGATCCTCAGGATGTGCTGGACAAGGTCCGTCAACAGCTGGTGAAGAATGGCTTTGACAGGGTTCAGGTCGATTTCACCCTAGGCATCAAGAGTTACCGTAGCGACATGACTGCGCCAGCCATTGCCAAAGTTATCGAGTTAGCTAAAAAGTTGACGGTTGACGGGGTTTCGGTGCTGCCAACCTCGCCGGGGACAGGCCCTATGCATACGGTCTTTCATGCCCTGCAGGTGCCAATTGCTGGATTTGGACTGGGCAATGCCAATAGCCGAGACCATGCGGGCGATGAAAATGTAAAAATTGCTGACTATTATAGTCATGTTCAACTAATTGAGGAGTTAATAGCAAGTTATGAGTAAGGAAATGATTAAGCTAGATAATATCGATGTGACCTTTCATCAGAAAAAGAGAACGATTGAGGCAGTTAAGGATGTGACCATCCATATTAACCAAGGAGATATTTATGGAATTGTCGGCTATTCTGGGGCGGGGAAATCAACCCTGGTCCGTGTCATCAACCTCTTGCAGGTGCCGACAGCAGGTAAAATCACTATTGATGAAGATGTGATTTTTGAAGGTGATAAGGTTACGTTGACACCAGCCCAACTGCGAATCAAACGCCGTGAAATTGGGATGATTTTCCAGCATTTCAATCTGATGGCCCAGATGACTGCTGCGGAAAATGTGGCTTTTGCCCTCAAGCATTCTGGCTTGACCAAGGAAGAAAAGGCAGCCAAGGTTGCCAAGCTCTTGGACCTGGTTGGTTTGGCGGACCGAGCAGAAAACTATCCGTCTCAACTCTCAGGTGGCCAAAAGCAGCGGGTTGCTATTGCGCGTGCCCTTGCCAATGATCCCAAAATATTGATTTCTGACGAGTCAACCTCTGCCTTGGACCCTAAAACAACCAAGCAGATTCTGGCTCTCTTGCAAGAACTCAATGAGAAATTGGGCTTGACCATTGTCATGATTACCCATGAGATGCAGATTGTCAAAGACATTTGCAACCGGGTGGCGGTGATGCAGGATGGTCAGTTGATTGAGGAAGGATCTGTACTTGAGATTTTCTCATATCCTAAGCAGGAATTGACCCAGGACTTTATCAAAACAGCAACAGGAATCGATGAAGCACTGGTCAAAATTTACCAGCAGGGGATTGTGCAAAATCTGCCGGAAGACAGTCTTCTGGTCCAACTCAAGTATTCGGGTGCCAGCACGGATACGGCTATTGTCAATGATTTGTATAAGATGTACCGGGTGACATCCAATATTCTTTATGGAAATATTGAGATTTTGGACCACACGCCAGTGGGTGAGCTAGTCGTTATCTTATCAGGTGAGCCTGCCCAATTGCACCATGCCTTGGAGGCTGTGGCAGAGGCACAGGTAGAAGTGACTGTTTTGAAGGGAGCGTAAGATGAATCAGTGGATTGAAACAACATTTGAAAATGTGATAAAAATGGGCTGGGATACGCCTTACGGTTGGTTGCCAGCCATTCAGGCGACCATTTATATGACCTTCTGGTCCTTTATCTTTGGAGGCCTTTTGGGCCTGGTCGGAGGTCTTCTTTTGGTATTGACAGGCCCTCGTGGCATTTTGGAAAACAAGTATGTGTTCTGGATTTTGGACAAGGTGGCCTCTCTTTTTCGGGCGGTTCCCTTTATCATCCTTTTGGCTGTCCTCAACCCTGTAACCCGTGCGATTGTGGG
Source organism: Streptococcus nasisuis (assembly GCF_040836615.1). Taxonomy (NCBI): domain Bacteria; kingdom Bacillati; phylum Bacillota; class Bacilli; order Lactobacillales; family Streptococcaceae; genus Streptococcus; species Streptococcus nasisuis. The sequence goes on from NZ_CP162268.1 coordinate 585,704, forward strand.
AACAGGTATCGGTCTCAAGGCTGCCTTGGTCCCTCTGTCCCTGTCTGTATTTCCATTCTATGCCCGTCAGGTTCAGGTTGTCTTGTCAGAGTTGGACCGGGGTGTGATTGAGGCAGCCCAGTCAGTAGGAGCCACTATTCCTGATATTATCAAGGTTTACCTACGCGAAGGTCTGCCAGACTTGATTCGTGTAACAACCCTGACTCTGATTTCCCTGGTTGGTTACACAGCTATGGCAGGTGCCATTGGTTCCGGTGGCCTAGGTAACGTCGCTATTTCCTATGGTTATAACCGTTCGGATGATGATGTAACCTTGGTTGCGACACTCCTCATCTTGATCATGATTTTCTTCATCCAGTTTGTCGGAGATTTTGTGACCAAGAAAATCAACCATCGTTAATAGACAGAAAACAAAGATGTCGGCTAATGGTTGATATATCTTTGTTTTTTTCATATCATAAATAAAAAAGAGGTGGATAGTATGGAATTTGAAAAATTAGTGCGGGGTGAGCCGGGGCAATATGTGGCATCCAGCGGTGCCATTAAAGAATTGCCAGCAAGATTGGTAATCTTCAAGCAGCCGGTCATTGTGACAGGGCAGAAATCCTATGCGGCCTTTGTCAAACACGGTGGCAATCAACCCAATTGGCCGGTGCTCTTCTATGACCAAACAGCCAGTCATGAAGATATGAATCGCTTGGCAGAAAAGGCTAAAAGTCTAGGTGCGGATGTCTTGATTGGCGTAGGTGGCGGCAAGGTCATGGATACGACCAAGGGGACAGCCGACCGTCTGGGTATTGAGGCAGTTTTTGTACCGACCCTGGTTTCTACCTGTGCCTGCTCGACCCCGCTCTTGGTGGCCTATCATCCAGACCATACCTTCAAGTCTATCGATTACTGCCAAAGATCGGGTTTTATGACGGTGGTGGATTATGACCTACTGTTGGATTCGCCACGGGAGTTTTTCATTTCAGGCATTTCGGATACCCTGGCCAAATGGTATGAGCTGGAGGCGATTCACAGAGGGAAAAATCGTGCGGACTTGCCTGCCCTTGTTCAACTGGCGCTAGCGACAGCCAAGGTCTCGCTGGATATTTTACTTCAGGACACGGAGACAGCTGTTGCGGATTTTGACCAGACCAAACTTAGTCCAGCCTTTCAGCGGATTGTGGATACAACCTTTGCCATTGCGGCTAATGTCGGCTGTCAGACCAGCGACTATGTATCGGGGGCTCACGCTCTTCATAATGGATTGACCCTGCTCCATGAAACCCACAGCATTGCCCACGGACTCAAGGTTTCTTATGGGATTTTGGTGCAATTATGCCTGACGGGTGACAGGGATGAGGTCAGAAAACTCCTGCCTTTTTACCAAAAGAACGGCTATATCTATTCTTGGAAACAGCTGGGTGTGACGGAGGATAAGGCAGCTGCTATGCAAAAGGTGGCTGAATTTGCGACCTCTAGCAAGGAAAGCTACATCAATATTGATCAGAATATTCAAACTCAGGATGTGGTTAAGGCCATGTTGACCTTGGAAAGTCTGGTGGAGGAAGTCTATGGCTAGAAAAATCGGTATCATAGGTCTGGGCCATGTCGGAGCCACCCTCCTGCATGATTTGGTGGCAGGCAATCTCTTTGACGACTATGTCCTGATTGACAAGAATGAAGAGAAACTTGCGGCAGATATTCTGGATATGGAGGACCGTGTGGCCAATACGGGGCAGTCTGCCACTTTCATTGCCAATGATTACAGTGCTCTATCGGACGCAGATATTATCGTGTCGAGCCTTGGGAAAATCAGTCTCCAGGCCAATGCGGCCAATAGCCGCTTTGCGGAACTGCCTTTCACTAGTCAAGAGGTCAAGGAAGTCTCGAGCAAGTTGGTTGCTTCAGGTTTTTCTGGTATTTTGATTGTCATTACGAATCCCGTCGATGTCATCAGTCAGCTCTATCAGACCTATACCGGCTTTCCTCGCGAGCGGGTGATTGGCACGGGTACCTTGCTGGATACGGCGCGGATGAAGCGTGCGGTGGGGCGGCGGTTTGGACTCTCTCCGATAGCCATCTCAGGCTACAATCTGGGTGAGCATGGCAGTTCCCAATTCACTGCATGGAGCCAGGTGGTGGTGGCGGGTCAGCCTATTCAGGCACTTTTGCCCAAGAAAGAGCTGGACAAGCTGGCAGAGGAAGCGCGCATGGGCGGACACACTGTCTTTTTCGGCAAGGGCTATACCAATTTTGCCATCGCAGCGGCGGCCAAACGCTTGGTTGAGGCGGTTTTGGGCAATAGCAGAGCAGTGCTACCGGTTTCTCATTACCAGCAAAAGTACGGGGTTTATCTAGGTTATCCAGCAGTCATCGGCAGAGCGGGCATTGTAGACAGGGTGCGACTAGACTTGACCCAGGAGGAATGTGACCTCCTAGTAGCATCTGCAAAGCAAATCAGTAGTCGAGTAGAGATTGCCCAGACAGGAGACTGGGATAGCTTGAGTTTGTGATATGGTAGTAGACAAAGCCCAGCAAATCTGCTATACTATTCAACAAGAAAGAAGGTTGTTTCAGCATCTTTGTTTAGCGAGCTTGGGAGAGTGGGAGCCGAGCCGGGGTGGAAATAATTGGCGCTTTCAGTGAAAAATTATATAAAATGAAGTAATAAATTAGGGTGGAACCGCGTTCTCAACGCCCCTATGTCGCAAGGCAGGGGGGAGAGAAGGTGGTTCTTTTTCTGTTTTGCCAGAGATGAAAGAGAGGATATGAAGAATTTTTATCTAGTGGATAGCCAAGAACAGCTGTTTAACTATCAGCAATTTGTCTCAAAATACGAGGCAAAATGGCATGACTATATCCATTTTCTAAGGAAGGAATATCAAGTTTGTGATTTGCCCCAAGCCCTTATCTGGGCAAATGAAGAAGCAGCAAGAAAATTACTTGGCCAAAGTCCCGTACCAGCCTACACTAATGATATCCGCATGGTCATGACACCAGACTTAGCAGTTTGGAAAAAGATTTACCAGCATCAACTAGATAGCTACGAGAACAGCCCAGACTTGCAGACATTGTGTGCTCACTACAAAGATTTGTCGGAAAATCATCTGTTGCAAATTATCGGTCATGAGCTGGCACATTGGTCAGACCTTTTTCTGGATGACTTTGCGGACTATGATGCAAACATCTGGTTTGAAGAGGGCATGGTCGAGTACATCAGCAGACAGTATTTTTTGACAGAAGAAGAGTTTGCTCAAGAGCGGTTCTGTAATCAGCTCTTGGTTGACCTCTTTCAAGAAAAACACGGCTGGCATTCCTTGGATGCTTTTGGAAAATCCACTTACGAAGGAGATTACGCGAGTATTTTTTACGAGTACTGGCGAAGTTTTCTCACCATTGACCAGTTAGTAGAGAAAGTAGGTTCAGTCCAAGCACTTTTTGAAACCTATCATAAATGGGCTCAGTCAGACCAAAGCATTTCGCTACTCAACTGGTTTGTGCAGGAAGAATTATTAGAAAAAGAAATTTAAAAAGAAACAGGAGTAACTTATGGCAAAAAAACTTACATTTCAGGAAATCATCCTGACCTTACAACAATTTTGGAATGAGCAGGGGTGCTTGCTCATGCAGGCTTATGATACGGAAAAAGGTGCGGGTACTATGAGTCCCTACACTTTCTTGCGAGCCATTGGCCCTGAGCCTTGGAATGCGGCTTATGTTGAGCCTTCGCGTCGTCCTGCGGATGGTCGTTACGGGGAAAACCCAAACCGTCTCTATCAGCACCACCAGTTCCAAGTGGTTATGAAACCATCTCCATCTAATATCCAAGAACTCTACTTGGAATCTTTGGAGCGTTTGGGCATCAATCCTTTGGAGCATGACATTCGTTTTGTTGAGGACAACTGGGAAAATCCGTCAACAGGCTCAGCTGGTTTGGGCTGGGAAGTTTGGTTGGACGGTATGGAAATCACACAGTTTACCTACTTCCAACAGGTCGGTGGCTTGGCGACAGGTCCTGTCACAGCCGAAGTAACCTATGGTTTGGAGCGTTTGGCATCCTATATCCAAGAAGTTGACTCCGTTTACGACATTGAGTGGGCAGACGGCGTTAAATATGGTGAAATCTTCATCCAGCCAGAGTATGAGCATTCAAAATATTCCTTTGAAGTATCCGACCAAGATATGCTCCTTGAAAACTTCACTAAGTTTGAAAAAGAAGCAGAGCGGGCTTTGGAAGAGGGCTTGGTTCATCCAGCCTTTGACTATGTACTCAAATGCTCTCATACCTTTAACCTGCTGGATGCGCGTGGTGCTGTGTCTGTAACCGAGCGTGCAGGCTACATTGCCCGTATCCGTAACCTTGCCCGTGTCGTTGCCAAGACCTTTGTGGCAGAGCGGAAGAAACTTGGCTTCCCACTTTTAGACGAAGCAACACGAGCAGAATTGTTGAAGGAGGACGCAGAATAATGACAAAGAATTTACTTGTTGAACTTGGTTTGGAAGAAATTCCTGCCTACATCGTAACCCTAGCCATGCACCAGTTGCGTGACCGCATGGCGACTTTTTTGACAGATAACCGCTTGGCTTTTGATAGCATTGATGTCTTTTCAACGCCACGCCGTTTGGCTGTTCGTGTGCGTGGTTTGGCAGACCGGCAGACTGACTTAACCGAAGATTTCAAGGGTCCTGCTAAGAAGATTGCCTTGGACGTAGACGGAAACTTCACTAAAGCTGCTGAAGGCTTTGTCCGTGGTAAAGGCTTGACGACCGCTGACATCGAATTCCGCGAGATCAAGGGTGAAGAGTATGTGTATGTGACCAAACACGAAGCAGGCCAGCCAGCTAAGGCAGTTTTGGCGGGCATTCCAGAGGTCTTGAAGGCTATGACCTTCCCTGTCAGCATGAACTGGGCGTCCAATAAATTCGCCTACATCCGTCCTGTCCACACCTTGACCGTTCTCTTGGATGACGAGGCATTGGATATGGACTTCTTGGACGTTTCGTCAGCTCGCATCAGCCGTGGTCATCGTTTCCTTGGGAACGAAACCGAGATTGCAAGCGCAGATTCTTACGAGGATGATTTGCGTGCACAGTTTGTCATTACAGACCCCGCAGAGCGTCAAAATATGATTGTTGAGCAGATCAAGGCTATCGAGGACAAACACAATGTGACAGTTGAGATTGATGAAGATTTGCTCAATGAAGTTCTCAACTTGGTCGAGTACCCAACTGCCTTCATGGGTTCCTTTGACACCAAATACTTGGAAGTACCAGAAGAAGTTTTGGTTACTTCTATGAAAAATCACCAACGTTACTTTGTGGTGCGTGATAAGGCTGGCAAACTCTTGCCAAACTTCATCTCTGTCCGCAACGGGAACGATCAGTACCTTGACAATGTCATCAAAGGGAACGAAAAAGTTTTAGTGGCCCGTTTGGAAGATGGTGAGTTCTTCTGGCGTGAAGACCAAAAACTCAAGATTGCTGACCTGGTGGAACGCCTCAAAGTCGTGACTTTCCATGAGAAAATTGGCTCGCTTTACGAGCACATGGAACGTACCAAAGTTATCGCAGAAAAACTGGCTGACTTGGCAGGCTTGTCTGCGGATGAAAAAGCAGATGTGGCACGTGCAGCGGACATTTACAAGTTTGACCTCTTGACAGGCATGGTCGGCGAGTTTGATGAATTGCAAGGGATTATGGGTGAGAAGTATGCTCTTCTTGCAGGGGAAAAACCTGCGGTGGCAGCAGCGATTCGTGAGCACTACTTGCCAAACTCAGCAGAAGGCGAATTGCCTGAGAGCAAGGTCGGTGCGGTCTTGGCACTGGCTGACAAATTTGATACCCTCCTATCCTTCTTCTCAGTTGGCTTGATTCCTTCTGGCTCGAACGACCCTTACGCTCTTCGTCGTGCAACACAGGGTATCGTGCGGATTTTGGAAGCGTTTGGTTGGGAAATTCCATTGGATCAGTTGATTGCGGAGCTCTACAGCTTGAACTTTGCTAGCTTGACTTATGACAACCAGCCAGCTGTGATGGACTTTATCCGTGCTCGTGTAGAGAAGATGATGGACAAGGCGATTCCGAAAGACGTCCGCGAGGCTGTGCTAGCTAGCTCAACCTTTGTGGTCAGACTGCAACTGGCAGCCAGCTCTGCTATTTTCCAAAAATCAAAAGAGGCTGACTACAAGGAAGCTGTGGAAAACTTGTCACGGGTCTTCAACCTGGCTGAAAAGGCGGAGGCGACAGCGATTGATGAGACTCTCTTTGAAAATGACCAGGAGAAAGCACTTGCTGCAGCAGTGGCTGGCTTAGAGTTGACGGAAGACATGGCAGGAAACTTGGACAAGCTCTTTGCTCTCAGCCCAGTCATCGCAGCCTTTTTCGACAATACCATGGTTATGGCAGATGACGCAGCAGTCAAAGCCAACCGCTTGGCTCTCTTGAAAGCCTTGGCGGATAAGGCTTCAGTAGTAGCTGTTTTCAATCTCTTGAATAGCAAGTAGATAGTATGTCTCTTTTCAGAATTATAGAGTTGTATGTTATCATTCCATTGCAAGCTTTGGCGATGATTGTTTTTATGTTTTTCTTTATTCGTTGGATGTGGCGAACATCTAAGATAGAAAAGGGCAATGCTAAACCTGCTATTCGCAAAAAGTCCAAACAGAAACTTTGTACTGCTGAAACGCAAGGGCGTTTTATGAGGCAACTACGTTTTAAGAAGAATTATGTCTATGTTTATGCTTATGATGTGGATGGAAAAACCTATGAAATTTATGATGTTATAATTTATAGGATAGGTGAAGTTATTAAGTTAGGTCCAATTCCGGTTAGTTATACAGGCAAAAGACAATTAGAGAATGTTGATGTGGTGAGAATTGCCTATAATCCTCTGATGCCACAGGAAGCGTATTTACCGGACAATCAAGGGAAGTGGACCGTGTTTTAAGAGATAAAAGGAGTTATTATGGAACAAGCAAAAATTGATCGTATCAATGAATTGGCCCGCAAGAAAAAGGCGGAAGGCTTGACAGAGGAGGAGTTGCAGGAACAGGCAGCTCTTCGTGAGGAGTACATCGAGGGCTACCGCCGTAGTGTGCGTGCCCATGTGGAAGGAATCAAGGTCGTCGATGAAGACGGCAATGATGTGACCCCTGAAAAACTCCGCCAAGTCCAACGTGAAAAAGGCTTGCATGGGCGTAGTTTGGACGACCCTAATTCCTAAGACAAAGAAAAGGCTTGAGTTTCGGCTCAAGTCTTTTGCTATGTACGACGGGCATGTCGTACATCTGAGGTGAAAGTCCTCCGTGGACACCCGCTACCGGTGAACCCCAAAGCGACTCCCAAGCCTGACTATCGTGAGGTAGCGGGGAGAGGAAGGGATAGCGAAATCGTGGCTCTACGAACAGAAACGTGATAACAAGGCGTATATAGGGGATGAGGGGGCATACAACTCTAAAGTCCAAAAAGGTAGTCGTAACCTATAGACGTAAATCACGAGAGTAAACGAGGAAAGATGTACGACTTATCCCGTGAGGTCTCATGAGCGTCAAAGACGTAGTAACAACGAATCATGAGAAGTCAGCCGAGGCCATAGTAGCGATGAAACTTCTGTAATAGAGGTGGAGCGAAGGGCTGAACAATTAACCGAAGTATACCTACTTCACTTGTGTCTGTAAAACTAGCGGTCTGATAGAACTGGGTGCGGTCACGTATTGACTAGAGGAAAGTTCACCAATATAAGACGTCCCTCAGACACCGAAACAAGAAAGGAATACGCACATGTCACAGTTACTAGATAATATCCTATCTCGGTCCAATATGCTTGAAGCCTACAATCAAGTTAGAGCCAATAAAGGTTCAGCAGGAATTGACGGCGTAACTATTGACGAAATAGATGACTATCTCCGCAAACACTGGCGTTCAACTAAAGAACTCATAAAGCAGAGGAAGTACAAACCTCAGCCAGTCTTACGAGTTGAAATTCCCAAACCTAACGGCGGAGACCGTCAGTTAGGTATCCCAACGGTCATGGATAGAATGATACAACAAGCTATTGTCCAAGTCATTAGTCCTATTTGTGAGCCCTATTTCTCTGAGAGGAGTTACGGATTCAGACCCAATCGGTCATGCGAACAAGCTATTATCCAGTTATTAGAATACCTTAATGACGGTTATGAGTGGATAGTAGACATAGACCTGGAGAAGTTCTTTGATACCGTTCCTCAAGATAGACTGATGTCGCTTGTTCATAACATTATCCAAGATGGAGATACAGAATCTTTAATTCGTAAGTACCTTCATTCCGGTGTAGTCATCAACGGACAACGGTATAAAACACTAGTTGGAACTCCACAGGGAGGAAACCTATCACCGCTCCTGTCCAATATCATGCTTAATGAGCTAGATAAAGAGTGGGAAAATCGTGGACTTCGCTTCGTTCGCTACGCAGATGACTGCGTCATCACAGTTGGTAGTGAGGCGGCGGCTAAACGTGTGATGCATTCAATTAGTCGTTATATTGAAAAACGATTAGGTTTGAAAGTCAACATGACCAAGACCAAGATTGTGAGACCGAGCAAATTAAAGTACCTAGGATTTGGGTTCTGGAAATCATCTGAGGGCTGGAAAAGTCGTCCGCATCAGGATAGCGTACAGAGTTTCAAGAGAAAACTCAAGAAACTAACGGCCCGTAAGTGGAGTATTGACTTAGACAGCCGAATTGAGCGACTAAACTGGGTCATCCGAGGTTGGATAAACTACTTTTCTATGACGAACATGAAATCAGTCATGGAAAGCATTGATGAACGACTAAGAACTCGAATAAGAGTTATTATCTGGAAACAATGGAAGAAGAAATCTAGGCGATTATGGGGACTTCTCAAATTAGGAGTACCGAAGTGGATAGCGGATAAAGTATCTGGCTGGGGAGACCATTATCAATTAGTGGCTCAGAGGTCTGTACTGAAACGTGCCATATCAAAACCAGTCCTCGCTAAACGTGGACTGGTTTCTTGCCTAGATTATTATCTAAAACGACATGCGTTAAAAGTTAGTTGAACCGCCGTGTGCCGAACGGCACGCACGGTGGTGTGAGAGGGACTAGAAATTAGTCCCTACTCGATATATAATTCAATTCCTTCGGCAGGGCGACGGTTTCTTGCCCCTCTTTATCGAATACCAATACTGTTGACGGGAAGAAGGGGTCGAATTTGTTTTGGAAATCAATGGTGAGAACCTCTTTATAGCCTTCCTGTGAAAAGGTAATGCTGAGTTTGCCCTTGCGATTTTTCAGGGAGAAGCGCAGAACCTTTTTCAAAGGCAGGACTCCTTTTAAATAATTATCAATGATAAACCAAAAATGGTCAATCACTTCGCCAGGAAGGGAAGTGACGACGCCGAAGCTGGCATAGCGCCCTTTTGTCTCTTGAAATGCCATAGTGACCTCCTCTCAGGTAAGAAAAAAGCCTGCAAAACAGGATTTTCTTTATGAATGACTTTATCGATTTCGCAGTTCTAAATAGCGTTTGTACCAAATGTTGACATAGGCTGGAGAGAAGGGGCCACGCTGATTGTTGATCCAGTCTACCAGGATTTTGACATTTTCCTTCAAGATATAGTCAATATCCGTCGAATAATTCATCGATTTCCGGTGGCGCTCGTACTCATCTACATCCAGCAATCGCTTTTCTCCATCCGCAAAGACTTTTACGTCTAGGTCATAGTCGATGTACTTCAAAGCCTCATTGTCTAGGACATAGGGGCTGGCAAGGTTGCAGTAGTAAGAAACCCCGTTCTCTCGAATCATGGCGATGATATTGAACCAATATTTTTTATGGAAATAGACAATAGCAGGTTCTCTTGTCACCCAACGTCGACCATCATTTTCAGTGACTAATGTATGATTATTGACTCCAATGATGGCATTTTCTGTTGTTTTTAGTACCATGGTGTCACGCCAGGCGCGATGAATTTCACCATCATGTTTATAACTTTGAATTGTAATAAAGTCGCCTTCTTTTGGTAATTTCACCTTGTTACCAACTTTCTACTATTACAATTTATCTTGACTATTATATCATATTTTTGGCACCTTGGCGAAATTTTTGTTATAGATAGTCGCGTAAAGCCGAACGAATGTCACCGTAATCATAGCCTTTTCGGGCCAGGGCTTGGGTCAGACGTTGTTGAAGCTCATAACCTTCATATTTTCGGCTATATTTTCGGTATTGCTTGTCCAGTTCTTTTTCCAACAAATCGGCTTCTGCCTCCTCATCACTGTCCAAGTCCAAGTTAGCTACTACGCTTTTGGCCAGTTCATAGGAGAATCCCTTAGTCACCAGTCCTTGGGCAATCTTATCCTGTAGGGCGCGGAGAGGCAATTTGTGACCATATTTTCGCACAATCTTGTCTCCAACCTTTGCCGCTAGCTCAGAAAAGTCTGTATCAGTCAGTGCCTGGTCAATCAGGGATTTTTCAAGACCCTTGAGATGCAATTTTTGTTGAAGGACAGCTGGCCCCTTGTCCCCGTTCAAGCAATTCTGCCGAACAAAAGTTTCCGCATAGGCTAGGTCGTTGACCCAGTTTTCCTCCTCTAGATTGCGTAAAATCGCTGGGATGGTGCTCTCATCAATTTCGTACTTTCGCAGATAGTCAGCCACTTCCTTCTTGGTCCGTTGCTTAAAGGAAATAAAATAAAGAGCCAGGTTTTTCCCATAAGAAAATTGGGCAAAGTCCCGAATCTCCGCCAACTCCTGTTCAGAAATTTCCTTGTCCTTGGACAGCATAAAGCGTACAATGGTGTCCTCAGTGATATAGAGCTTGTCTGAACTATCCAACTCCAGCAAATAGAGCCGTTTTTTCTTTTCAATCTTTGTTACTCTCATTCTTTCATTATACAGGAATTTTCGGTAAAATAGAAACATGAATCTACAAGTAAACCAACGAATTCCTCTAAAAATCAAGCGCATGGGCATTAACGGCGAAGGTATCGGCTTTTACCAGAAAACTCTCGTTTTTGTCCCTGGCGCTCTCAAGGGAGAAGAAATTTATTGTCAAATTACCGATGTCAAGCGGAATTTTGTCCAGGCCAAGCTTCTGAAAATCAATAAAGAGTCCAAGTTTCGTGTCCAGCCAGCCTGCGAGATTTACCAGGCCTGTGGTGGTTGCCAGATTATGCACCTCCGCTATGACAAGCAACTGGACTTCAAGCAAGATTTGCTGCTACAAGCTCTGAAAAAATTCAAACCAGCAGGCTATGAACATTTTGACATCCGTCCGACCATCGGCATGGACCAGCCCACCCACTACCGAGCAAAACTGCAGTTCCAGACCCGTTCCTTTAAGGGCAAGGTGACTGCTGGGCTCTACGCAGAAGGTAGTCACCGCTTGATTGGGATTACAGATTGTCTAGTCCAAGATGAAGAAACCCAGACCATTATCAATGCCGTGTCAGACTTACTGACCAAGCATCGGATTCCTATTTACAATGAGCGAAGAGAGCAGGGGATTCGGACGGTGATGGTCCGCAGGGCCCGCCAGACTGGCCAGGTGCAGCTGATTTTCGTCACTTCTTGCCAGGTCAATTTGACGCGATTGATTGAGCAATTGACGAATCAATTTCCTGCCATTGTCACCGTTGCCCTCAACTGGAACCAGTCCAAATCCAGCGAGATTTACGGGGAACGGACGGAGATTTTATGGGGACAAGAAGCCATTTCCGAGGCTGTTTTGGACTATGAATTTTCACTGTCACCTCGGGCATTTTACCAATTGAACCCGCAACAGACAGAGGTTCTCTATGGTGAGGCTGTTAGGGCGCTGGATATTGATGGGACGGAGCATCTGATTGATGCCTACTGTGGCGTCGGAACCATTGGCTTTGCCTTTGCAAGAAAGGTTCAGTCGGTTCGGGGAATGGATATTATTCCGGAAGCTATTCAAGATGCTAGAAAAAATGCTGACCGTCTGGGACTGAAAAATACCCACTATGAAGCTGGTAAGGCTGAAGAGATTATTCCTAAATGGTATCAGGAAGGTTATCGTGCTGATGCCCTGGTGGTGGATCCTCCTCGGACTGGACTGGATGAAAAACTTCTCAAAACAATTTTGAAGTTCAAGCCAGCTAAAATGGTTTATGTTTCCTGCAATGTTTCGACCTTGGCTCGAGATTTGGTTGAACTTACAAAAGCTTATCAGGTAGAATATATCCAATCCGTTGATATGTTTCCTCATACTGCACGGACCGAGGCTGTAGTGAAGCTACAAAAGAAGGAATGCTGAGAATCCTTGATTTCAAGCAGTTTTTTAAACATTTTGTATTTATTCCAGATGGTCTAGGAGGACTCAAAAAAGTGCAAAAAAAGGAGATTGAAGTTAGCGTTTTTATCTTGCCTGTCTGTGGAAGACACAAAGATTAGATGTTTCAACGTAAACGAGAACATTTTAATAAGTGTTCTCGTTTTTTTATTTTCAGGAGGAAAATCATGCAAAAGAATGAACAGTCATCACGACAAATTGTGATGTGTCATCTCATGGCTATCATGGGAATCGATATTGAGAAAGCAAAGCGGATAGTTGCTGAAATGGAGGAGAAAGAACTCATTCAATTTGATGAGTTGGGAAATGTTGTTCTGTTAGTCTTGGAGGGACAATCATGAAACGTATCACCGCAGATCACTATCAAACGTCAGAGCGTTACTATAAGCTCCCAAAACTCTTGTTTGAGAGTAATCGCTATAAGGGCATGAAACTTGAGGTGAAGGTTGCTTATGCTGTTCTAAAAGACCGTTTGGAATTATCTCTGAGTAAAGGTTGGATTGATGAAGATGGGGCTATCTATTTGGTCTATTCCAACTCAAAACTCATGGCACTGCTTGGCTGTTCCAAGTCAAAATTGCTGACGATTAAGAAAACCTTACGAGAGTATGGTTTGATTGATGAAGTCCAACAGTCTTCCAGTGAAAAAGGACGTTTGGCGAATAAAATTTACTTAGGTGAGTTGGAACATGAACCTACCCCAGTCTCAAATTCAGACGTGGGTAGTGTCCAAAAAACACTAGGGGGGTGTCAAAATCAGCCGGGGCCGGTCTTAAATTCAGCCACTAGTGAGACTGAAGTTAGTGAGACTGATGCGAGTGAAACTAAAGAGAGTGAGTCAGTCATTGAGGACGAGGAGGAGAAAGAAAGTCTAACAAGTAAGAAAAGTGACAATGACAATTTTCAACGTAAAGTAGACCGAGTCACAAGATACGACAAAGATTACATTTGGGGCTTGGTACATGACCAGTTGAGACAAGTTGGTCTATCACAGGCTGCTAGTGATTATGCTATGATTTATTTTGATCATCGGTATCAGTACGCTTTAGAGAATATGAGGTTTGCGGATAGATCAGAAACGATAGCGGAGTATGTCTTTAATGGTGTTTTATCCGAATGGACCAAGGTCCAACGCTTAAAAGAACTAAAAGGGGGTGAGTAAGATGTTTTGGTGGATATTATTAGGTATTTGGGGACTAGGAATGATTTGGTTCATTTTTGAACTTATCACTGCCCCAGAAATGGAAGACCATTGTTAAGCAAGGACGTTACGCAAGAAGTAAGGTCCTTTTTAATTTTGTCAGAAAGGAATGAGAGACATGAAGTTTTTAGATTTGTTTGCAGGAATTGGAGGCTTTCGACTGGGGTTAACTCGTCAAGGCCATGAGTGTATTGGCTTTTGTGAGATTGATAAGTTTGCGAGGAAATCTTATAAGGCCATCTATGAGACCGAAGGAGAAATAGAATTTTATGATATTAGACAAGTCACAGATCAGGACTTTAGACAACTTAGAGGGCAAGTGGACATCATCTGTGGGGGATTCCCTTGCCAGGCATTTTCACTCGCAGGCAGACGATTGGGATTTGAGGATACTAGGGGAACTTTGTTCTTCGAGATTGCTCGAGCGGCCAAACAGATCCAACCACGTTTTTTATTTCTCGAAAATGTCAAGGGCTTACTCAGTCACGACAAGGGAGAGACATTTCGAACAATCCTCACCACATTGGATGAGTTGGGGTATGATGTTGAATGGCAGGTGCTTAACAGTAAAGATTTCCAAGTGCCGCAAAACCGTGAAAGAATTTTTATTATCGGACATTCTAGAAGATACCGTCCCCGATTCCTATTTCCTCTCAGAGGAGAAAACAGCTCAGCTGGTCTTGAACGACTAGGTAATGTCAATCCGTCAGGCAAAGGAATGAATGGAGAAGTCTATTTATCACGTGGGCTAGCACCAACTTTAACCAGAGGAAAAGGTGAGGGAACTAAAATTGCCATTCCAGTTTTAACCCCTGATAGGCTAGAAAAACGCCAACATGGGAGACGCTTTAAAGGGAACGATGATCCGATGTTTACTTTAACTAGCCAAGATCGGCATGGTGTAGTTGTCGCAGTAACCTTACCAACCTCTTTTATCCAAACTGGACGAGTTTATGACCTTTCAGGGCTTTCTCCAACACTGACCACGATGCAAGGAGGGGATAAAGTTCCTAAGATTCTCTGTCGTGAAGAAGCGCCACATTTGAAAATTAGGGAAGCGACCAAACTAGGCTATGCCAAGGCAATAGTGGGAGATTCTGTCAACCTTGCTTACCCAGAGTCTACCAAACGCAGAGGACGAGTGGGAAAGGGGATTTCAAATACCTTAACCACTTTTGACAATATGGGTGTGGTAGTTGCTGCTTTAGAATACCGTAAGGACAAGTGGTATGAAGTGACTGGAATAATCCTAGAGGGAAAACTGTATCGGTTAAGAATCAGACGCCTAACCCCAAGAGAGTGTTTTAGACTTCAGGGGTTTCCTGATTGGGCTTATGACAGAGCTGAGAACGTATCCAGCAAAAGCCAGTTGTATAAACAAGCAGGCAATAGCGTGACCGTCACCGTTATCGAGGCCATTGCTAGAGAATTTAGAAAGATTGAAGAGGAAGAAAAACATGAAATTATTACATAGTATAGTCAATTGAAACAAGAGCAGGACAAAAGTGCCTCAAGAAAAGTATCACAATTTGGCAATACTTTTCTGAGGTGTTTTTTCATTTGAGCCCATGTTTTCTCAATGGGATTATACTCAGGTGAGTAAGGAGGAAGTGGTAAAAGTCTATGACCCTGCTCCTTGCATAACTCTTTTAGCTTACTCATCCGATGAAACCTTGCATTGTCCATAATGATAACAGATGGTCTATCTAAAGTGGGTAGTAAGAATGTTTTAAACCAAGCTTCGAAAAAGTCACTCGTCATGGTTTCTCTGTAGGTCATTGGGGCTATAATCTCACCGTTTATAAGACCTGCGACTAAAGATAGCCGCTGGAATCTTCTTCCAGAGACCTGACCTGTGATCAACTGACCTTTCAAAGATCGACCATATTCTCGATGAAAATATGTCTCAAACCCTGTCTCGTCAATATAAACAGGTGTCAAGTGACTTAAGTTATTAAATTCTTTAAGGAACTGATTTACTTTCTCAGGGTCTTGTTCATAGTAGGTACAGCTCTTTTTTTCGAGTATATCCCATAGCTTTGAGAGCGTAATGAATAGCTGTTGGATGACAGCCAAATTCAGAAGCTATTTCAGTCAAAAAAGCATCTGGATGAGCTTCAAGATAGTTCTTTAATTTTTCTCTATCAACTTTTCTTGGTTTGGTTCCCTTAACTTGGTGATGAAGCTCGCCAGTAGTCTCCATTAATTTTAGCCATTGATAGATGGTGTTGCGTGAAATATCGAAAACAACAGATGCTTCAGTAATACTGCCGGTTTTCTGACAGTATGCGAGAACTTTTTTACGAAAATCTAATGAATATGCCATAAGTACATTATACCACAAATGTACTGTTTTTGTTTCATTGTGCTATAAAAGTATTAGGAACTGCACGGAGCTAGAAGAAGTCATACATCAAGCAGAAGTAGAGAGATTTTCGGAAATGATTGCTTCTTTACCCAATTATGATTGTGACATTGATGTCACTTTTGAAGATGACTACCACAAAGAAATGAATTATCCGTTAGCTTATGAGTCCAACTTACACCGTATTTTTGAGTTTATTGAAACCCAAGACATCAAAAATGGTGTTGATACTTATCTAACGGATGAGAACAATCTCGCCTTTAGGGCATATGGGCAAGGCTATTCTTGGAATGATAAGAATGATGTCGTCACCACATTAATAACAGTGAAGTGCTTTGGTGAAGGCAGGTCACCTATTGATATGAGTAAGGTGTTTACCCCACCAACTCAAGCATTAGAGAAGGAGATATCTGTGTAGGAGGAAGCGATGTTAGAAATCTATTTAAGTCGAAATACCAGTCGGAATCAAAAACTCCTGTCTTTTTGTGACTCGCATGGTATTTCCTACTCCTGTAAAGAAGTGAGTCATCTATCACGTGAGGAATTACTGAGGTTGTTTACCAAAAGCAGTGATTGTTTTACGCTCTTATCCCCTTCGCTACAACGATTTAAAGGTCATAGAGAGATGAAATTGAGTGAGTTAGTGACGTTAGTTCTACGGAAACCTGACCAGAATCTTCGTCTCCCGATTGTGGTTTGTGAGGATAACGTGTATCCCGATATGAGTTTAGAAGAAGCGAGAACCTTTCTTCCGAGAAGTCAAAAAGTAGTTTCCTTTCGTGAACATCTTTTTAAGGACATGACGACATAAGGAGGAGTTATGAACGAACGCTTTTGGGAAAATTTGGAAATTATCGTTATGGAAAAAGGACTGTCATGGGCTGACCTTGCTCGACAGATGTTTAAGGGGCAATACGTTTATCCTAGTGAGTTTAAGCGCCTCTACCAAACCTTTCGCCACTACAAATCTCATCGCCTGATGCCACAAGGCAAATGGGTGGAGAAAATAGTGACTGTCTTAGAGATTGACTATGAAGACTTGTTTAGGAGATAGCGATGAAACGTCTAGTAGTGATGTACGGAGCCATTCATGTCAATGTCCTCCTTGTGAGTTTGTACTTGGTTGGTTGGCTAAATGGGGCATGGTTACACGTTTTACAAGTGACGTTTCTAGCCCTGCTATTGTGGAGCTGGAAAAGGTTTAAGTTCCCTAAAAGAAACCTATCCTTGAAGGAGAGAGGGCTTTGGGTACTTGGTAGTCTAGGTGTCATGGTAAGTCTGGCACTTATCATGAGTGACATGTTTTTAGGCAGTGAGGCAAATCAAGAGACGTTAGTGACTGTTCAAGGCCAAGTACCAATGTTGTCTTTCATTCTCTTTCTCCTTAATGCCAGTGTTGTGGAAGAAGTCTTTTATAGAGAGGTGTTGTGGGGAGTCTTGTCTCAACCAGTGGTTCAAGTTTTGTTAACAAGTTCCCTTTTTGCTTTAGCTCATCACCCATCCAGTCTATTCACTTGGGTGCTTTATGGGAGTTTAGGTCTCACACTTGGTGTGGTGAGAGGGCAAACAGACTGCTTAACGTCCACACTTATTCACCTGTCTTGGAACGGAATTGTCTTTTCCTATCTTTATTGTGATACCAAAATCAAGGGTACTTTCGTATCATGAAAGCACCCTATTGTTTTGATAAGGGAATCACATAAAGGAGGAAATGATGTCATCCGAACAACAGGAACGCCAAGCGATTCAATATGCGGAACGGAGTGCTATGTTTACGGTGAAGGTCCTTCTCAAACTTTTAGAGTGGTCAGCTAGACACGCCCTAGCACAAGACTCGGCATATAAAGTTGGGGTTCAAAAGTTAGAAGAACTCCTTCAAAGTCCATATGCCATTGAGTCGCTTAACATCTCAAAAGACATTTTGGATAAACCCGTTGATGTCGAGAAATTTAAGGAATTGGTGGAATCAGAAAACCTTCCTATTGCCATTAGTTGGCAAGGAGATTACCTTCATTTCTATGCTAAGGATAAGTCGCTCTTAGACAAGCACTTAGATGAGTTGCTTCAGAAGTTGATTTCCAATCCAGAAAAACTGAAAGGGCTAACTATGGATAAAACTCTTGATGAGGAAATCGCACAAGCCAAGGAACAGATTGTGATGTCAGAACCCTCTGCTGTGAAAACAAAGGAGGTCATTCTCTAATGGTCTCAGGGAAAAAAGTTTTTATCTTTGGTATTTTAGGGCTTGCTCTTGGCTATTTCTGCCATCGGCTAGTCTTGCTTTACGATAGCCTACCTAATCAACCGCCCTTGGAACGCCTTGCCTATCTCTTAGGCGAAGGACAGAATCAGGTCTTAAATCCCTTGTGGAATGGTCATTTTACTGGTAGATCAGTTTTAGGCTTTTGCTTTGGGCTTGTGACGATGGGCCTAGTCTATCTTTACGTCTCAACTGGTCAAAAGGTTTACCGAGAAGGGGCTGAATATGGCTCTGCTCGCTTTGGGAATAGTCGTGAGCGTAAAGCCTTTCTCAGTAAGAATCCTTTTAATGACACCATTTTGTCGCGTAATGTTAGGCTAACCCTGTTAGAAAAGAAAGCCCCACAGTTTGACCGAAACAAGAACCTTGTGGTCATTGGTGGGTCTGGTAGCGGGAAGACCTTTCGGTTTGTCAAACCCAATCTGATTCAGCTTAACTGTTCCAATATTGTCGTTGACCCTAAAGACCATTTGGCTGAAAAGACAGGGAAGCTCTTTTTAGAAAATGGCTATCAGGTCAAGGTCTTAGACCTCGTAAACATGACCAACTCAGATGGTTTTAACCCTTTTCGTTATGTGGAAACGGAGAATGATTTGAACCGTATGCTTACGGTCTATTTCAATAATACCAAAGGCAATGGCAGTCGCAGTGATCCCTTTTGGGATGAGGCTTCCATGACCTTAGTCCGTGCTATTTCCTCTTACTTGGTGGATTTTTACAATCCTCCAGGCAGTACCAAAGAAGAAGCAGACAGTCGCCGTAAGCGTGGGCGTTACCCCTCTTTTTCTGAAATTGGAAAACTCATCAAGCTCTTATCCAAAGGAGAAAATCAAGATAAGAGTGTCTTAGAAGTGATGTTTGAGACCTATGCCAAGACATATGGGACAGAAAACTTCACCATGCGTAACTGGGCAGACTTCCAAAACTACAAGGATAAGACCTTGGATTCAGTAATTGCCGTCACAACAGCTAAGTTTTCCCTCTTTAATATCCAATCCGTCATTGATTTAACCAAACGTGACACCTTGGACTTAAAAACATGGGGAACGCAGAAAACTATGGTCTATCTCGTTATTCCAGATAATGACACCACCTTTCGCTTTCTTTCAGCCCTCTTTTTCTCCACCGTCTTTTCAACTTTAACGAGACAAGCTGATGTGGACTTCAAGGGACAATTGCCTATCCACGTGAGAAGTTATTTAGATGAATTTGCCAATGTCGGCCAAATTCCAGACTTTGCGGAACAAACCTCAACGGTTCGCTCACGAAACATGAGTCTCGTACCCATTCTTCAAAACATTGCCCAACTTCAAGGTCTTTATAAGGAGAAGGAGGCTTGGAAAACCATTCTAGGAAACTGTGATAGCTTGCTTTATCTTGGAGGCAATGATGAAGAGACCTTCAAGTTCATGAGTGGTCTCTTAGGCAAACAAACCATTGATGTGAGAAGTACCAGTCGGTCGTATGGCCAAACAGGGTCTGGGTCAACGTCTCATCAGAAAATCGCAAGGAATCTCATGACCCCTGATGAAGTCGGAAACATGAAACGTGATGAGTGCTTGGTGAGAATTGCAGGGGTTCCAGTCTTTAAGGAAAAGAAGTATTTTCCTTTGAAACATAAGAACTGGCAATACTTAGCGGATAAGGAGTCAGATGAACGTTGGTGGCATTACCACATTGACCCCCTCAAAACAGAGGAAGTTCCGTTTGAACCCTCAGACCACAAGGTTAGGGATTTAAGCCAAGAAACCACACTACACTAATAGAAAAGAGTAATCGTATGAACCAAAAATTAATAGGCTTTGTTTATGGCGTGGACGCTAGTTCCATGTTTGCCCAAGCCATGGCGCTCTTACAAAAAGGAATGGTTGCGACAGGCACCTTTCTTGTCGTCATGGGCATTATTAACCTATCAACCAATATCAAAGATGGTGGACCTGGTGTCCGAAATGCCATCTTAGAAATTGTGGGTGGTGTTATGGTAGGTGCCGCTGGTGCCTTTATCACTCAAATTACCATTTAGGAGGGCTAAGTATGACATGAACAACACATTACCTTCAGCTTTTGTCTTTCTAGCGTCAGAGAAAATTTCGAGCGATAGCCTTTTTGAAGGTTTTAACGTGGACTTGGAATCGACGGCCAACTTGGTCAAATCCCTTGCGGATTATAACCCAACCGTGTGGTCTTATATGTCAGCTGTCACAAAAGGAGTGATGCAGCCCTTGGGAGTGGCTATCTTAGCAGTCGTTTTAGTCCTTGAGTTTTCTAAGATGGCTAAGAAAATTGCCAATTCAGGTGGTGCCATGACCTTTGAAGCTATTGCCCCAATGATTGTCTCTTATATCATGGTAGCTGTGGTCATTACCAACACCACCGTTATTGTAGAAGCCATCTTAGCCGTTGCTTCTCACATCATTGAAGGCGTAGCTGGTGTCGTTTCTCATGGGGGAACGACTTATGAGACCATTTCAGGACTTAAAGGGTCAGGAATTATTGGAAAACTGATTGTTGGCTTTTTTGCCATTCTGATATGGTTGGTGCGATTAGTGAGTGTGATGGTGGTGAATCTCCTCATTACCATTCGCTTTATCCAACTCTATCTCATGATTCCTTTTGCACCTTTAACGATTCCGACTTTCCTTAGTGATGACTGGCGAAGCGTTGGGATTGGCTACCTGAAAAATATCATGGTCTATGCCCTTCAAGGGGTCTTGATTTTCTTAATCATCTCCCTTGTTCCCCTCTTTGAATCAGCTGGGAAATTAGCACTCTCAAATGGTGCGGGAGTGATGGAGACGCTAGCGACTGCCTTTGGTGGTTTAGTCCAGGCTATTTTATTGATCATTGCCTTGGTGGGCAGTCAACGGACTGCCAGAAGTATCCTAGGCATGTAAGGAGGATTGGGAAGGACGTTCCTCCCAATCTTTTTTGATACTCATATTAGATTGGAGTCTTATGAATACACGTGTTTTTAAGGACATCACAAAAGTCCAACATAGGGCTTGGCTAGGCTTTACTACACGACAAGTTATCTTTGTCTTACCAGCCATTGCCATTACTATCCTGATTTTAGGGTTAAACCTCTTTTATTGGCAATTTGGGGATTGGTTTGTCTACGGACTTATCTTTACCTTTACTATTCCCCTCATGTTATTTGGGGTTTATCGTCCTAATGACTTACCTTTTGAAACGTATCTTAATTATAGATGGCATTATGAAATGACCATACCAGACCGTACACTAACTGGACAGAAAGGAATACAACGTGAAAAAAACAAATCGCTCAATGAAACCAAAGACCTCTTCTAAACACAAGAAGACACGTAAACCAAAAGAAGAAGTGCTGCCAACAACTGTTAATACGCTTCTTTACCAAGGCCTTTTTCCTAATGGTCTCATGCAAGTCACCCCAGATTATTTTTCCCAGTCCTATCTTTTAGGGGATGTCAATTACCAAACGGTGGGACTTGAAGATAAGGGAGCGATTATGGAAACCTATTCAGACTTGATTAACAGTTTGGATGACAAGACCAATTTCCAACTCACTATTTTTAACCAAAGGGTCAACTTGGATAAGTTTAGAAAAAGTGTCTTGTATCCTTTTCATGAGGATGGGTATGATACCTATCGTGAAGAACTCAATCGTATCATGGAGAATAACCTTGAAGCTGGAGAAAATAACTTTTCAGCGGTTAAATTCATCTCTTTTGGGAAGTCAGACCAAAATCCGAAACTCGCTTATCGCTCCCTGTCTCAGATTGGGGAATATTTTAAGAGTGGTTTTTCGGAAATAGATGCGAACTTTACTCTCCTCAGTGGAGAAAGCCGTGTGAACCACTTGGCTGATATGTTGCGAGGGGAAAATCATTTGCCCTTTACTTATCAAGATCTGGTGCGTTCAGGACAAACAACTAAGCACTTTATTGCCCCAACCAGTCTGTCCTTTAAGCACAAAAATCATATTGAAATGGATGATAGACTGCTTCAGATTGTCTATGTTCGTGACTATGGGATGGAGTTGGGAGATAAGTTCTTACGAGAACTCATGCAGTCGGACTTGGAAGTGATGATTAGTCTTCATGCCAAAGGAGCAGCCAAGTCAGAAGCCATGACCAAGCTCCGCACCAAGAAGACTTTGATGGAATCGCAAAAAATCGGGGAACAACAAAAGATGGCACGATCCGGCGTTTATCTTGAAAAGGTTAGTCAGGTCCTAGAAAGTAACATCGATGAAGCCGATGAGCTGATTAAAACCATGACGCAAACAGGCGACAAGCTCTTTGACACCCTTTTTTTGATTGGGGTCTTTGCGGATAACGAAGACCAATTGAAGCACTCCCTTGATATTATCAAACAAGTGGCAGGTTCTAATGACCTTGTGATTGATAATCTGACCTATATGCAAGAAGCTGCCTTTAATAGCTTATTGCCATTTGGCAAGAACTACCTTGAGGGTGTGTCTCGGTCTCTTTTGACCTCAAACATTGCCGTTAATTCCCCCTGGACCTCTGTTGACCTACAAGATAAGGGAGGGAAATTCTATGGGATAAACCAGATTTCAAGTAACATTATTACTATTGACCGTGGGAAACTCAATACCCCATCAGGCTTGATTCTAGGGACATCAGGTGCTGGTAAAGGGATGGCGACTAAGCATGAAATCATCTCAACCAAGTTAAAAGAAGCAGAGAGTAATACCGAAATCATCATTGTAGACCCTGAAAATGAGTACAGTATCATTGGTCAAGCCTTTGGTGGGGAGAGCATTGATATTGCGCCTGACTCTACTACTTTCTTAAATGTTTTAGACTTATCCGATGACAATATGGATGAAGACCCTATTAAGGTCAAATCGGAATTTCTATTGTCTTGGATTGGGAAACTCTTAGACCGGAAAATGGACGGTCGAGAAAAGTCCCTAATTGACCGTGTGACACGGTTAACCTATAAGCATTTTGACACACCATCTCTCGTGGAATGGGTCTTTGTTCTCTCTAAACAGCCTGAACAAGAAGCCAAGGACTTAGCCCTTGATATGGAACTTTATGTGGAAGGCTCACTCGATATTTTCTCACACCGTACTAATATTAAAACGGATAGCCATTTCCTCATTTACAATGTTAAAAAGTTAGGAGATGAGTTGAAGCAGATTGCCCTCATGGTCATCTTTGACCAGATTTGGAATCGTGTGGTTAAAAACCAAAAACTTGGCAAGAAGACCTGGATTTACTTTGATGAAATGCAGCTTCTGTTGTTGGATAAGTACGCTTCTGATTTCTTCTTCAAATTATGGAGCCGTGTCCGTAAGTATGGAGCCATTCCAACAGGCATTACTCAAAACGTAGAAACTTTATTGCTTGATGCCAACGGCAGACGCATTATCGCTAATAGCGAGTTCATGATACTTCTAAAACAAGCTAAAAATGACCGAGAAGAATTGGTTCATCTCTTGGGCCTATCTAAAGAACTTGAGAAATATTTGGTTAACCCAGAAAAGGGAGCTGGATTGATTAAGGCAGGCTCAACGGTTGTTCCCTTTAGAAATAAAATCCCACTTCAAACCCAACTCTTTGACATCATGAGTACCGATCCAGAAAAGATGAGGGCTGAACAATGACAAGAGAACAACAGAAGGTCAAGGAGGCCCGTAAAACCTTTCAGAGTAGTTTAAAGGCCAGCCGTATCCATTACCGTAGGGAGAAGAAGGGGCTGAAACGCTCTTTTCCGAAACGACGCTTTATCATGCGTCGAGCTGAGAAAGCTGAAACAAGGGAACAACGTCAGGCTCTGAAGCAAACCTATCAGGAGGAAAAAGACCTAGCGACAGATACCTTTAAGGAAGCGATTGCCTATGTGTCTCCCAGATGGCTAAAAAGTAAGGAAATTAAGAAGTATCGGCTTCCTCAAGCCAGACAGCGCCTAGCAGTAGCGAGAAAACACTTGGCAGAGGTCAAGATGGCCGAAAAAGAGGAGGCTGTTACCTCTAAGGTTACCGATCAGAAAAAGCCAACAGTATCAAAAACATCACGGTTTCAGTTTCAAAAGAAAAACCTCTTGAACGCCTTCAGGCAGAAAAAGAGGTCAAATCAGCTAAGCGTGACGTGAAACAACTGAAAAAAGCACATCAGTTTAAGAACCCCTCGACCAAGGTCAAACGAGGGTTACGCTATGTCGCCTCAGAATCACTGGATTTAGTCGCTCAAGATGATGACTTGGAGGGAATTAGAACCCTAAAAGAGTCTGTGATTAAAGGAAGACGCTATGGGAGATTTACTTATCAGTCAGGAAAACTCCTTGTCAAAAGTGGGCAGACAGGTCTTCGGTTTACTAAGACAAAAGCCGCTCATAGTAAGGAGCGGTATCAGAACTTTAAAAAGGGGAAAGGGTTCACCCGTCAGAAGCCCTTAAAGCCCAAAAGGAGATACCACACCTTTCTCAAGCAAGCCAGAAGGCACAGTGTGTCAGGAATCAGAGGGTGTATTCAAGCGATTAAGAATAGCCTGACCTTCTTTTCATCGATTGCCCTTAATCCTATGACTTGGGTCGTGTCAGGCCTTTTGTTTTTCTTGCTTTTGATGATGAGTTTTGTGATAGGAGTTTCAGGAACCACTCTCATTCAACAGGATGAGAGTGAACTGACAAAAGCCTATACGCACATGACGTGGGAAGATGCGGAAAACACCCGAACCAACCCCACTGGCATTACCTACTACACCAAGATTGATGACGTCATGGGCTTTATGAATCTCAAGTATCAAGATTATGCTTTAGAAGAAGTCATGGAAGAAGGGGATAAAACCTATCAAGCCTATTTGAGTCAGCTTTGGCAGGACTTAAACGGTGGGGATTCTTTAAAGTCCATGCTTGAGTTAAGTAAGGAACCTGCCTACAAACTCTCTGATGACGATAGAGAAGACTTAAAGGAATTAAGTGAGGAAGGCACCTACCTTGCCCTCCAAGAATTGGATAATCCATTTCAGGGACAGACTGAAGACGATGCGCTAACCATGACGGTCCGATATGGCTATGATGTGATTGATGACCAGCCAACGCTTCATCATCATATCATTCTAGAAGCCAAAGAGAATCAAGTGATTGTGGCTCCCATGGATGGTAAGGTTTCCCTAGAGGGAGAGAACATTATCATTACGTCAGGTAAGGGACTAAACAAGTCTCAATTGACCTTGTTTAATATCCATACTGGTCGAGTGACAGACGGTCAGAAAGTCCAAGCAGGGGAAGTGATTGGTCAAACCAAGGATGGTGCTGGTCTTAAAGTGACCTATCAAAAGGTTGACGATGATTCAGAGAAACTGGTTTACGTCAATCCAGCCTTTTACTTTCCTAAAGTCATTCAACTCCAAACGACTATTCTCCCTACCATTGGACAATTTGGAGGCGATGAGTTTGCGAGAGCCAAAGCTATCTATGAGTATTTGAAAAGCCAAGGAGCGACTAATCAAGCCATTGCGGCAATTTTAGGAAACTGGTCAGTAGAATCATCAATCAATCCTAAACGAGCTGAAGGGGACTACTTATCGCCTCCTGTTGGGGCAAGTGCCAGTTCTTGGGACGATGAGGGCTGGTTGTCTCTTAATGGTCCAGCTATCTATAATGGCAGGTACCCCAATATTTTAAGACGTGGCTTAGGCTTGGGGCAGTGGACAGATACAGCAGACGGGTCACGCAGACATACCTTATTATTAGATTATGCCAACCGAAAAAAGCAGAAGTGGTATGACTTAGGCTTACAACTGGATTTTATGCTCCATGGGGACAATCCTTACTATACCAACTGGTTAAAAGACTTTTTCAAAAACTCAGGAAGCCCAGCCAGTCTTGCCCAAGTCTTTCTCATTTATTGGGAGGGAAATAGTGGCGACAAGCTTCTAGAGCGACAGACCAGAGCTACCGAGTGGTATTACCAAATTGAGAAAGGCTTTAGCCAACCAAATGGTGGAACTGCTC
The DNA here is from genome assembly GCF_040836615.1 of Streptococcus nasisuis. NCBI lineage: Bacteria > Bacillati > Bacillota > Bacilli > Lactobacillales > Streptococcaceae > Streptococcus > Streptococcus nasisuis. The sequence goes on from NZ_CP162268.1 coordinate 611,801, forward strand.
AAAGTGATCCAAAAGCGCTGGAAGTGGTTCGAGGAGACCTTTATGACAACTCCATTCCAGGTGGAGGTGACGGTATGGGTTATGCCTATGGGCAATGTACTTGGGGAGTGGCCGCCCGTATCAATCAATTGGGCTTGAAACTCAAAGGACGAAATGGTGAGAAAATCCCAATCATTAGTACCATGGGGAATGGTCAAGATTGGGTGGCAACAGCAGCACGCCTTGGTGGTGAAACAGGCAAGCTACCAAAAGCAGGAGCGATTATTTCCTTTGCGGGAGGAGGTCATGGATCGCCAACAGAATACGGTCATGTCGCCTTTGTCGAGAAGGTTTACCCTGATGGTTCTTTCCTCATCTCAGAGACCAATGTTAATGGTAATCCTAACTATACCTTCCGTAAATTATCAGGAGTCGATAGTACGATTAGCTTTGCCTATACGACGAAATAATATTAGAATACTTGTCTTCTTGTCCCAAATGTTGTATGATATTTGGGACAAAGTAATCATCTCATCTAAACTTTAAGCGTGAACGAGTTGACAAATAAGGAATTATCCCGTATAATAGTAGTAAATAAAGGTTATAAATTACTTGTGGGCTAGTGGATATGGTCTGCACCCGCCTGTGGGCTCCGCACTCAGTTCAAACTGTTTGTTGAGAAAAAGAATAGCAGGACCGCCTACCCTTGAGGAATAGATAGGGCATATCTAGCGTGAGGTGAAACTCAATACGTGGAAGAGAAGGAAGCACCTGCTTCCTTCTCTTTTTAGGAGAAAAATAGAATGACATATACTTTGGAATGGCTCGAGACCTTTGATGGAGAAATTGATATTCTCAATGTCGATATGTCCTGTCTAGCCAATACTATTGAGAAATATGTTTCTCAGTACAAATACGTTTATCAGACAAATATGGAGGACTATCCCGAAATTGTTCTTTCTGTCCCAAATTCCTCTATTCCCCATTTATTAGGATTATCAAGAAATCATCATGTTAATTTACCAACTAATAACGCAGGGAGTATTTTTGAAGGATTAAAGGATGATTGGACATTGGAGCGTCTAAATAAGGCTGATAATGGTTGGTTTAACGAAAATAAATTCAAAATCGTTGGAACATTATTACTTTATCAAATGTTACATGTGATGGAATGTAAATTCTACACAACGGATGGTATTTTGAATAGAAAAGTTGGCAAACGATTTAGAAGAGATAATATTTATTTTGTGGTCTTCAAATTAAGTAATGGTATTAGTTATACAGTTGAATTATCGCGTGAACAAGGGAACCAATACTTTCCAAGAAGTCTTAAAATCAACGACACCTTAATTACAAATTGTAGAGAAATAGAGTTGAAACTTGTTGATAAGAAACGCTTTAAGACTGCTAAAGCTAGAAAGGTTAATTGGCCGTCTTAATGGAAATATTGATATGATAATCATTGGGTCATCCACTTTTTGAGGGTGGCTTTTTTTCTTTGTCCTTCTTTGATGTGATACCAAAATCAAGTCGTCTTTACGACGAAATAGAAAATGATATGCTAACAAACCATTAGGTTGTTAGCATATTGTTTCATTTGTGATTGATTTTTTCTAAATAATATGCTAACATTTTAGTGAAATGTTAGCATATTATTTAGGAGGTGGTAATGTGGATTTGTTAGAGAAACCTGTCTATAATTACATAAAAAAAAATCATGGAGTTATAACTTTTCGTGATATAGAAGAGCTTAACTTTTCTTACCAACAATTGAATCAATTGGTCTCAAAAGGTAAAGTGGAATCAATTGAAAGAGGGATTTATCATCTGCCTGATACCTATATTGATGATTTCTTTAGTTTACAGTATCGTTTTCCAAAAGGAATTTATTCCTTAGACACAGCACTTTGGTTACATGGCCTTTCCCTTACTGTTCCATTTGAACCTGTAATGACTTTTCCTTTTGGGACGAACACGAGGCTAATGAAAGAAGCTGGTGTTAAGCCGATTGTTGCTAGAAATCATCATGAAATCGGTATTATAAAACTAGAGCGACAGGCTGGACAGTTTATCTCAGTATATGATATGGAACGAACTTTGGTAGAGTGTTTGAGAACAGCTTATCATGTTGATGTTCAAGTCGTTGCTCCAGCGTTTCAAGCTTACTTTAAAAAAGGAGCTGTGAATTATGCCAAGTTGTACCACTATGCACAATTATTTAAAGTCACTGAAAAGCTACAATCTTATGTGGAGGTCTTGTCGTGAAATTTTCAAATGCCAATAGTTTCAAAGCGAAAATTAAGAATATCGCAAGAGAAAAAGGGATACCTGCTCAACAAGTTCAGCAGAACTATTTGATTGAAAAAATCTTAAAACTCATCTCTGAAAGTCGGTATAAAGATTCTTTCATTGTGAAAGGTGGATTCCTTATCGGACAGATGATTGGCTTAGATAAACGAACAACTATGGATTTAGATGTTACTTTGAAAGGTCAACCTCTTAGCGAGGAAAATATTCAAACAATCTTCAAAGAAATTGTAAGTCAACCTTCCGAAGGTTTTCAATTTGAAGTTGATATGTTAGAGTCAATTCGACAAGATGATGAATATGGGGGCTTTACCCTCAAACTCAAGGCGACATTCGATACCCTACGTGAAGTTGTCTTTATTGATATAACAACAGGTGATCGGATAACGCCACGAGAAATTACTTATCAATTGCAGTCTGTTTTTTCAGAGAATAAACTAGAAGTTTGGACTTATAATTTAGAAACTGTTCTTGCTGAAAAATTGGAAACTATTATTCGTCGAGGAGCTGCTTCAACTAGACCTCGTGACCGCTATGACCTCTTCACATTATATCACCTTCGAAAAGATGAGATTGATATCCCGATATTGAAAACTGCTCTAAACAATACTGCTAAGAAAAGAGAAAGCTTAGATGTTTTGACAAATTGGGAAAGTCAACTAGAGGAAATCCGTAGTTCTGACTATCAGAATCAGCTTTGGTCTCGCTATCAAAAATCATTTAGATATGCCAGTGAAATTAGTTTTGAGGAATCAGTGGAAGTGGTGGCAATTATTTTAAATCAATTAAAGGGGGAGTAGTGTATGCTGACAGGAACTTTGCAGATGATGGGTTATGAATTTTTCTTTACGTTCGCTGAAGAAAGATTATCCTTGATTCCCAAAGAAGGGGAAAAAGATGAGATTAGGCATTCTTGGTTCTATACTAAATTAGGAACAGGAATCTTTTCTTGGCCAGGGAAGCCTAAATTCGTAGAAGAAAACTTTCTTTATGGACGGACAAATGAAACAAATCGAGTTATTACATTTCTAACAAATAAACACACGCAACTTCAGGAAAATAACGGTATCATTACAGTGCCGATTTTGGCCTATTTTTTTAGTTATTCTGACAGACCTAGGATTAGTCGAATATCATTTAGCGGGCTAGAGCTAAACTATATTCATCCAATTAATCGTACTTTTGAAATTTCGTATAAACCTGAAGAACACGATGGGAAAATAAATATTAGTACCTATGATTTTGACTCAACAACGACAGAAGAACAGAAGTTTAATGTTTTTGGAAAAGAAGTTCAAGTTTATTTCGGCGTCACTAGAACAACAAGTTTATCTATCGAAAAGCCACCTCTAGCGTTATCATCGTCAATGGTTTTTCATTTTGAAGAAACTCAAGATTATTCTTTTGTACGAGAGTTATATCGTATCGCAAAGGAGTTTATCCAATTTCTTTGTAATCGAAGAAATGTTAATTTTACTGATATTCGGTTGTCAAATAATCAAGGAAAGGTTGGGGAATTCAATGTGATTGAAGAAAGTATTGAGATTGAGATGAAGCCATTGAAAGATGGAAGATATATTCAACAAAAATATATTGCTGGTTATGAGGGAAAGATATTAGATGACATAGCTGAAAATAATCTATATCTTAGACATCTAGGTAAGAGTTTTAGGGATAGTCGGATAATTGATGCTGCTAGTTTTGTATTAAGAACCGCTGCATTTGAATGGGAGTTTAGTAGACTATTTTCAGAAGATGAATGGAAAAGCGAGCAACGAAAAAAACTGGAAGAAGAAGCTAGTAAAGAATTAGAGCGTTTGATTGAAAATTCAACAGGTAAGCTGAAAAAAATTTACAAAGATTTGAAAAAATCAGTTGTATCCTATTTATCTCTTTCTCAAAAGATTGGTCAAATATTTGAAGAATACGGTGCATCTTTATTGGATTTATTTGGACAATCCATATATAAATTAAACAATATTTCTTATGATCACTCTGAAATTGCAGAGCGAATAGGCAAACAAAGAAATAATTTTGCTCATGGAAATTTAGATAAGGAATTTATAAATGAGTCTTTGCTAGATGTGGTGTTCCTTGAACAAATTGTCCTAGCTATGCAACTACAATATTTTGGAATAGATGAAATAGAAACCCAAAAAATTATAAATGAAGTATTTCACCATAATTTGGCATTATAGAGTGGTTCTGGGAGGGTCTGATGCGTCAGTCCTCTCCTTTTTTATAGGGATTTTCAGAAGTTATCGGTAGTGCTACTGATAGCTTTTTTCTTTGTCCTTCTTCGATGTGATACCAAAATCAAGTCGTCTTTTTTATGATGAGGAGAGAGTGACGGAATGTTACTACTTATCAAAAGAAAAGAAGGACTTTTTATGACCAAACAATGTCATCATCACTTTTTAGTCAATCAGGAAAAAGCAGAAAAACACGTCTTCCGTAAAAGTAAGAAGTACCGTACGCTTTGTTCGGTAGCTCTTGGAACTATGGTGACAGCTGTTGTCGCTTGGGGTGGCCAAGTAGCACAAGCTGACGAAGTGGTAACATCCTCGCAAGGTAAAACCGTTCAGTTGACAGATAATCCTGCGACCAACTTACCAGAAGCTCAGCCCACACCAGTTGCTGAACAAACGAATAGTCTTGCGTCAACTGGTCAATCAGATGGGGCTATCACGGTTACGGTTCCTCATGATGTTGTGACACAGGCTGTCAATCAAGCAACTGCTGAAGGGGTTATGACCATTCAGGATAAGCCTATGGATTTAGGGAACACCACCTCTGCTAGTGATACCAGTAAGCAATTAGATAAAGCGGAAGCGGATGCTGCTAAGCAGGCTGAAGTCATCACTCAGGTGACCAATACCTATAAAGCAGATAAAGCGACTTATGAACAAGATAAAACACGTGTTGAACAAGGGAATGCTGCGTTGGCTGCTAGTCATAAAGAAGCCACTCAAGCAGGAAAGGCCTTGAATAGTTTAGTAGATAGCACAGCTTCAAAAATCAAAGACCAAGATCCGTCGGCTAATGTGACCGTCACAACTCAAACCGTAACATCAGGAGATGGTTCAACGGTTTCAGGCTATCAGGATTATACCTCTGCGGTAGCTGCTATTGATAAGCAAAATAAGGACAATCTATCTGAATACGAATCAAAGAAAAAAGATGCAGATGCCATTGTCGCAAAGAACTTAGTGACTCAAATGGAAAATGAAGCGGGTCTTGCTAAAGCAAAAGCTGATAATGACGCAATTGACAAACGCAATCAAGCTGGACAAAAAGCAGTGGATGATGAAAACAAGGCAGGTCAAGCTGCTGTTGATGCCTATAATAAAGACCAACAAAAATTGGTGACAGACCGTGAAGCTGAGATTGCTGCTATCACGAAACGTAATAAGGAAAAAGAAGAAGCCGCCAAGAAAGAAAATGCTGCCATTGACACCTATAACACCAAGGAAATGGAGCGCTATAAACGTGATTTAACTGAGATTTCAAAAGGAGAAGAAGGCTATATCTCTCAAGCTCTTGCTCAGGCACTCAACTTGAATAATGGAGAACCGCAAGCACGTCATTCAGCTGATACCAGAAATCCTAATCGTATCGTTGCTAAGGGTGACGCTATGCTTGGTGGGTATTCTAAAATCCTAGATTCTACTGGTTTCTTTGTCTATGATACTTTCAAAACGGGAGAAACCCTTTCCTTTACCTATCAAAATCTTCAAAATGCTCGCTTTGATGGTAAGAAAATCACAAAAGTAGCCTATGACATTACAAACCTTGTTTCTCCAGCTGGAACTAATGCCGTGCAGTTGGTTGTACCAAATGACCCAACAGAAGGCTTTATTGCCTACCGTAATGATGGGACAGGCAATTGGCGAACAGACAAGATGGAGTTTCGTGTCAAGGCCAAGTATTTCTTAGAAGATGGCTCTCAAGTCAGCTTCACCAAGGAAAAACCAGGTGTCTTTACTCATTCCTCACTCAACCACAATGACATCGGTTTAGAGTATGTAAAAGACACATCAGGTAAGTTTGTTCCTATCAATGGCTCAACCATTCAAGTGACTAACGAAGGTTTGGCTCGTTCACTTGGGTCAAACCGTGCCAGTGATTTGAAGCTTCCTGAAGAATGGGATACGTCATATAGTAAGTATGCCTATAAGGGAGCGATTGTCTCAACGGTTACATCAGGCAACACCTATACAGTGACCTTTGGTCAAGGGGATATGCCCCAAAATGTTGGTCTCTCTTATTGGTTTGCCTTAAATACCCTTCCAGTTGCACGGACGGTTAAACCTTATAGTCCAAAACCACATGTGACACCAAAGTTAGAGCCAATTCCAGAACCGATTAAGGTTGTGCCAAAAACCTTTACCCCAAAGACCTTTACGCCAGAGCCACCTGTGAGCTTTAAGGAAAAACCATTAGAGAAAGTTACTCAGCCTAGCCTAACACTTACCAAGGTGACCTTGCCTAAAGACCCTACGCCAGAACCGTTACCAAAAGCACCAAACGTGCCAACGGTTCATTACCACGACTATCGTCTGACAACGACTCCTGAAATTGTTAAGGAAGTTATCAATACCGACCAAGTGAACCTTCATGACAAAACGGTCGCAAAAGATTCAACGGTCATTTACCCTTTAACCGTAGACGCTTTTTCTCCAAATCGAGCCAAAACCACTAGCCTCACATTTGAAGATTACCTTCCAGCAGGCTATGCCTTTGACAAGGAAAAAACGCAGGCAGAAAATGGAAATTATACCCTTAGCTTTGATGCTGCTAAGAACTTTGTGACCTTGACCGCCAAGGAAGCCTTGCTTCAAGAGGTCAATAAAGACCTCACCAAGTCTTACCAACTGGTGGCTCCGAAACTTTACGGTAGCCTTCAAAATGATGGAGCAACCTATTCCAACAGTTATCAGCTCCTCATCAATAAGGGAACCCCAAATGCTTATACCGTGACTTCCAATGTCGTGACGGTGCGTACGCCTGGTGATGGAACAACCACTAGCCGTATTGAGCCTCAAAAACGCAATGAAAATGAAGACGGTGTGGTCATTAACGATACGGTAGTGGCTTTAGGAACGACTAATCATTACCGTTTGACCTGGGATTTAGATCAATATAAAGGTGATAGGTCTTCTAAAAAGACAATTGCTCGTGGTTTCTTCTTTGTAGATGATTACCCAGAGGAAGTGTTGGATTTAGTAGACCAGGGAACAAGTATCACCACTCCTGATGGCAAAGCCGTATCGTGGATTACTGTTAAGGCTTATGCGTCGCTGTCAGAAGCTCCTAAAGACCTTCAAGATAAACTCGCTCATGCCAAGATTTCTCCTAAAGGGGCTTTCCAAGTCTTTATGCCTAATGACAATCAAGCCTTTTATGACCAGTATGTCAAAACAGGAACCTCTTTAAACCTTGTCACTAAAATGACAGCGAAAGATGACCTCTATGGGAAAACGGCAACCTATCGAAACAAGGCTTACCAAGTGGATTTTGGCAATGGCTATGAAACCGATGAGGTGATCAACACCCTTGTTAGCCCAACACCTAAAAAACAAAACCTTAATAAGGATAAGGTGGACATCAATGGAAAACCGATGGTAGTCGGTTCACAGAACCACTATACCTTGTCATGGGACTTGGACCAATACCGTGGCATTAAAGCCGATAACGCTCAAATCGCAAAAGGCTTTTACTTTGTGGATGATTATCCCGAAGAAGCTCTATTACCAGATGATGCAGGCATTCAACTTGTGACAACTGATGGTAAAGCAGTGTCAGGTGTGACGGTAAAAACTTATACGAGCTTATCAGAAGCTCCTAAAAACCTACAAGTAGCCCTTGAGAAACGCAAGATTGCGCCTAAAGGAGCCTTCCAAGTCTTTATGGCAGAAGATCCACAAGCCTTCTACGATTCTTATGTAACGAAAGGCCAAAATATCACCATCATCACCCCTATGACTGTCCGTGAGTCTATGCTTAATTCAGGAAAGTCTTATGATAATGTAGCTTATCAAGTAGACTTTGGAAAAGCCTATGAAACCAATACGGTAACGAATCACGTGCCAAAAGTAACACCACATAAAACTAATACTAATAAAGAAGGCGTGTCTATTGATGGCAAGACCGTTCTTCCAAATACCGTTAATTACTACAAAATTGTTCTGGATTACAGTCAGTACAAGGATTTGGTAGTGACGGAGGATGTTCTTGCCAAAGGTTTTTACATGGTGGATGATTACCCTGAAGAAGCGCTTAGCGTCAATGCAGATGGTGTCCAAGTGATGGATAAGGCAGGAAATCTTGTCAAAGGGATTTCGGTGAAAGCCTATGCCTCATTGTCAGAAGCGCCTAAAGTGGTTCAAGACGCTATGGCCAAACGCCAGTTCACACCCAAAGGAGCCATTCAAGTTTTAAGTGCTGAAGATCCAAAAGCGTTCTACGAGGCTTATGTTAAAACTGGTCAAACCTTAGTGGTGACCCTTCCAATGACCATTAAGAATGAGCTGACAAAGACTGGCGGGAAGTATGAAAACACCGCTTATCAGATTGACTTTGGTTTGGCTTATGTGACAGAGACAGTGGTCAATAATGTGCCAAAACTAGACCCACAAAAAGATGTGGTGATTGATTTGTCACAAAAGGAGAAAAGTCTTGATGGAAAAGAAGTTGCCTTGAATCAGGTCTTTAACTACCGCTTGGTGGGAGCACTTATTCCTGGTAATCGTGCGACACCACTCATCGAATACCGCTTTGACGATGATTATGATGAAAGCCATGACGACTATAATGGTGTTTACAAGGCTTATACTGTGGTAGATGTCACTCTAAAAGATGGAACGGTTTTACCAAAAGGGACAGAAGTGACTAAGTACACGCTACAACAGGTCGACACGTCAAAAGGGACAGTTACCATCAGTTTTGATCAGGAATTCCTTGAAAAACTAGCAGAAGAATCCGAGTTTCAAGCAGATGTTTACTTGCAAATGAAACGGATTGCTTCAGGTGAAGTAGAAAATACGGTGTTACATACTGTCAATGGTTACACCATCAGTTCAAACACGGTTAAGACAACTACACCTGAACCAGAGCCACCAACTCCGACTCAACCAACCCCACCACAACCACCTATCCCAACACAAGAACCACCAGTTCCAGCAAGTGTCTTACCAAATACAGGAGAGAGTCAATCCCTCTTGGCGCTTGTCGGTGGAGGACTTCTTTTAGGCCTAGCTTACGGACTTTCTAAACGCAAAATGGAGGACAACTAAATGGAACCCAAAAACATTTACACAAGAGATTCAGACCAAGATGGCCTAACGGATGCTCAAGAGTTAGCTTTAGGGACCAATCCTTTTAGCATTGATACGGATAGTGATGGACTGACAGACCTTGAAGAAGTCCAACAAGGCTTGAATCCAATTCAACAGCGTAAGGAGAGAAGCTATGGCTTGGAATTATGACACAATTTCTAGAGCCCTTTCTGAGATGGCACGAGAAAACTATGAAGACATGGTTAAAGCCTTTTTAGCCATGGAATTGAGTATCAAAAATAAGTCACTTCTTGATATGCTCTATCAAGACTTTATGGGCATTGATGACTTGTCTTTAGTCAGTGAAGACCTGCGCCTAAGAGCAGACGGTTATCAGGAACAGCTTCAAGAAGAAGTGACGGACCTCTTGGATAAACTCTATCGAACAGGTGAGGGAGCTAGTTTCATTATGGAAGTGATTGCGTCCAACAACATTTCTGAGTCCCTTGCTCAGTATGAGGTTTTGAATGAGGAGGATTATTCGCCTCTCACCTTAGAGACCTTGCAGGACATTATCCAAAAGGAGTTGTCTTTAACGAGTCAAGATTATTTTGGAGATGTGACCTATCTCGCCTTGCAGAAGGATTTGTTAGACCAGAAAAGCCATTTCTTACAACAGTATGTGACAACTTTAATGGATAAGTTGCCACAAGAAAAAGACCAAAGAGACTTGGTCCTAGACTAAAGCAGTGGGCTGAGAATACCTCTCAGCTCCTTTTTTAATTGGGAGGAACATATGACTCAAGAACAATTACTTGAGATGTTGCGGGCGAGATTGCCACGTGACCAGATTCTTTTGGAATCCTTTTTACGCTATCAAGCAGTCCATTTTGATGAGGATTGGGATAGCCTTATCCAAAATTTTACAACCCAAAGAGGAGTAGTCACCTCACCTGTTCAAGTGGTTCGGTTTGAAACAGAGGTTTCTGCATTTGTCAAGGCAAGCCCCTTTGATGGAGTGACTGACCTAAGCAGCTACACACAGACCCTTTGGTCAGGCTGGCTTAAAGAAGTTACCTCAGTTAAACAGTGATGAGAAAGATTTGGTGATTGAAGTAGCCCTCTTTAACCTAGCCACTCGCTTTCAGCTCTTAGACCAAGAAGGCGCCTATCAGTCCATTTCGGTAGCTTCTCTTTTGGATAAAAGCAAAGCTGCTAATTTGGTCAATGTCAACCGAGTGGCCAATAATTTGTCTGACCGTATTAGCCGTGATATTGAACAATTTCTTCTCACTTTTGAACCTGAACTAATAAGCACCCAGGAAACGGTAGAGGAAAGAGAGGGTGCAGCTGAAGAAAAAGTAGTTCCAGAACCTCCTCAAGACATCACCTTTCGTGAAGAAGGGGGTATCGTCATTGCAAGTCTTGAGGAAGATTTATCACAACTCGATTTACGAACAGGGCAAACAGAACATTTACCAGCCTATGAACATCTAAACTTGTCCCAAAAATTTGAGATATTAAGTCACTTTGACCAAGTGCGAAATAGCCGTCCAAAACTACCAAACTTGAGACGTGGGGAGTTTGACCATGAAATGGAAATGACGCCAATCTATGAGGACAATGAGCTATTAACCTATTTAGAAGCAGATGGGACAGCCTATGACTTACAACGTCCTCTAACACCTCAAGAAGAAGTAATCTTAGCTGAAATGGGTCAAACCATTTTGGCTGAAAATACCGAAAAACTGACTCGTTTAGGGATAGACTTAGCTGACGTTGATGAGCAGCAACGTAGGATACTGATAGATGTTGCAGGACGTTTTCATTTGAAGAATGCGGACCTAGCCTTACTAGGGGGCTATCCTAAAGCAACCGTTACTCAATTAGCCCTTGCGATAGAATTGCTTCAGATGGGATTAACGCATGACAAGACAGAATTTTTCTTGACCAGTCAGCTAGACTTAGAAGAGTTAAGACCCATTGCCTACGCCTTCTTGCATGAAGACCTCACTCTTGAAGAAGCAAGAACCTTTGAAAGGGACAAACTGTCCCAATCAGACCTATCCTTTAGAGAATGGCGAGAACACTTATCGCAAACAGAAACTGAAATCATCACGCCTCCATCAATCCCTCAAAATGCTATCGTAGAGGAAGCTCTTAAACGCTATCCGATTGATTCTAGAGTGACTTATAAGGGGCAAGAGTTTCAGGTAATGGCCATTGAGGACTCAGGCGTTAATAACCTGATTCGGATTGAATTACAAAATGATTTCACAGATGTGATTGAACAAAATCCGGTTCTTTTCTTACGGACACTAGAAGACATCACTCAAGCTCTTCATGTTCCTTCTGTCGAAGAAAAGGAGGAAGTGGAAGAAACTCAGCAGGAATTAGACCTGTTTTCCTTTTATGGATATGGAAGAACAAAATGAGCCAGTTTCTCAAGTGACGGCTTCTGTATCATCAAATAAGAGAGAGGCTAAACAAGAAGAAGCATTGTCAGAAGATGAGTTGGAACCAAAAGTCATTAAGACGCCCCCAGCCACTGATTTTCACTTTCCAGAAGATCTAACAGACTTTTACCCTAAGACAACAAGGGATAAGGTTGATATGAATGTTGCTGCTATTCGTTTGGTGAAAAGTCTTGAATCTGAACACCGTCAAGCCACACCAAGTGAACAAGAACTCCTTGCCAAATACGTGGGCTGGGGAGGACTTGCTAATGAGGTCTTTGATGAGTATAACCCCAAGTTTTCTAAGGAACGTGAGGCATTAAAAACGCTAGTCACCGATAAAGAGTATTCGGACATGAAACAATCTTCTTTGACAGCTTATTACACAGACCCTCACTTGATTCGTCAGATGTGGGAGAAGTTAGAACGTGATGGCTTTACAGGTGGTAAAATCCTAGACCCTTCGATGGGAACAGGGAATTTCTTTGCGGCAATGCCTAAACACCTGAGAGAAAATAGTGAGTTGTATGGTGTAGAGTTAGACACGATTACAGGTGCTATTGCCAAACACCTTCATCCAAATAGCCACATTGAAGTAAAGGGCTTTGAGACCATTGCCTTTAATGACAATAGCTTTGATTTGGTTCTCTCAAATGTGCCTTTTGCCAATATCAGAATTGCGGATAATCGCTATGACAAACCCTATATGATTCATGATTACTTTGTCAAAAAATCATTAGATTTGGTGCATGATGGTGGGCAAGTGGCTATCATTTCCTCAACAGGAACCATGGACAAACGGACAGAAAACATTCTCCAAGATATTCGTGAGACGACTGATTTTCTAGGTGGTGTGCGTTTACCAGATAGCGCCTTTAAGGCCATTGCAGGTACCAATGTCACAACAGATATGTTGTTCTTCCAAAAACATATGGAAAAGGGCTACCAAGCAGATGATTTAGCTTTTTCAGGTTCTATTCGTTATGACAAGGATGACCGTATTTGGCTCAATCCTTACTTTGATGGAGACTACAACAGTCAGGTTCTTGGGACCTATGAGGTTAGAAACTTTAACGGAGGGACACTTTCTGTGAAAGGCACTTCTGATAATTTGCTAGCAGATGTTCAGATGGCTCTTAAACAGGTTAAAGCGCCTAGAACTGTTGACCCTTCTGATATCTTCATCAGTCCTGATGTGATGAGAAGACAAGTCATTGATACCTCTGTTCCGCCTGAAATCAGAGAAAGCTTAGACCAGTATAGCTTTGGCTATAAAGATTCTACGGTTTACTACCGTGATCATAAGGGCATTCGTGTAGGGACAAAAAACTGAGGAGATTAGCTACTATGTGGACGAAGAGGGTAACTTTAAGGATTGGGATACCAAGCATTCTCAAAAACAAATTGACCGTTTTAATGCTTTAGAAGTGACTGATAGCACCGCTCTTGATGTGTATGTGACCGAAGAAGCCACCAAACGTGGGCAATTTAAGGGCTATTTCAAAAAGACTCTTTTCTATGAAGCGCCTTTGTCTGAGAAAGAAGTGGCACGAATTAAAGGGATGGTTGATATTCGGAACGCCTACCAAGAGGTGATTGCCATTCAGCGCTACTATGATTACGACAGAGATGAGTTTAACCACTTGTTAGGAAAGCTCAATCGCACCTATGATAGTTTTGTGAAACGCTTTGGCTATGTAAATAGTGCCGTAAACCGTAACCTCTTCGATAGTGATGATAAGTATTCGCTCCTTGCGAGTTTAGAAGATGAAAGTCTTGACCCGAGTGGGAAGACAGTTATCTATACCAAATCTCTTGCCTTTGAGAAAGCCTTGGTTCGTCCTGAAAAGGAAGTGACGGCAGTTTCTTCTGCCCTTGACGCTCTCAATTCTAGTCTAGCAGATGGTCGTGGGGTAGATTTGGATTACATGATGTCTATTTATCAGACGGATTCTAAAGCGACTTTGATTGAGGAATTAGGAGACGCTATTATTCCAGACCCAGAACGCTATCTAAACGATAGAGAAGTGGTCTATGTATCTCGGCAGGATTTCTTATCAGGAGATGTGGTGACTAAGTTAGAGGTTGTGGACTTACTCATCAAAGAAGATAATTCTGATTTTCCTTGGGTCTATTATCAAGGTCTCTTAGAAGATGTGAAACCGCCACGTGTGACCTTGGCTGATATTGATTATCGGATTGGCTCACGATGGATTCCTCTAGCCGTCTATGGGAAATTTGCCCAAGAAACCTTTATGGGACAAACATTTGACTTGACTGACCAAGAAGTATCAACTGTTCTTGCAGTCAGTCTAATTGATGGCACAATGTCCTACCAATCCAAGTTTGACTTTCGGTATTCTACCGCAACGGATAGAAGTCTAGGTGTGCCTGGGTCACGCTATGATAGTGGTCGTAAAATCTTTGAAAATCTCCTTAATTCCAATCAACCAACTATCACGAAACAAGTGGAAGATGGGGATAAGAAAAAGCATGTGACTGACGTTGAGAAAACAACGGTTCTTCGTGCTAAGGAAACTGAACTACAAGAACTCTTTCAAGATTTTGTGGCTAGTTATCCAGACGTGCAACAGATGATTGAAGAGACATATAATAGCCTCTATAACCGTACGGTTTCAAAAGTTTATGATGGTAGTCATTTAACTATTGATGGGCTTGCCCAGAATATTTCCTTACGCCCTCACCAAAAGAATGCCATTCAACGGATTGTGGAAGAAAAACGAGCACTTCTAGCTCATGAAGTCGGTTCAGGTAAGACCTTAACCATGCTTGGAGCAGGTTTCAAACTGAAAGAACTGGGAATGGTTCATAAACCTCTTTATGTGGTGCCATCAAGTCTGACCGCTCAGTTTGGCCAAGAAATCATGAAGTTCTTCCCAACCAAGAATGTCTACGTGACGACCAAGAAAGATTTTGCGAAAGCTAAACGCAAGCAATTTGTGTCACGAATCATCACAGGGGACTATGATGCCATTGTCATTGGGGATTCTCAGTTTGAAAAATTCCCATGAGTCAGGAAAAACAGGTCACCTATATCCAAGATAAGCTGAACCAATTACGAGAAATTAAGCAAGGTAGCGACAGTGATTATACCGTAAAAGAAGCAGAGCGTTCTATTAAGGGATTGGAGCATCAACTAGAAGAACTCCAAAAACTGGAACGTGATACCTTTATTGAATTTGAAAACCTTGGGATTGACTTTCTCTTTGTGGACGAAGCTCACCATTTTAAGAATATCAGACCCATTACAGGCCTTGGGAATGTCGCAGGGATTACCAACACGACTTCTAAAAAGAACGTGGATATGGAAATGAAGGTCAGACAGGTTCAAGGAGAACACGACTATCGTAATGTGGTCTTTGCGACAGGAACACCAGTCTCTAACTCTATTAGTGAACTCTATACCATGATGAGTTATATCCAACCAGATGTCTTAGAACGCTATCAAGTCTCAAACTTTGACTCATGGGTGGGAGCTTTTGGGAATATCGAAAACTCTATGGAACTAGCCCCGACAGGAGATAAATACCAACCTAAGAAACGGTTCAAGAAATTTGTCAACCTTCCTGAACTCATGCGAATTTACAAGGAAACAGCTGATATTCAGACTTCAGATATGCTTGATTTACCTGTACCTGAAGCTAAGATTATTGCGGTGGAAAGCGAGTTAACGCAAGCTCAGAAATACTATTTAGAAGAACTGGTAGAGCGTTCAGACGCTATCAAGTCAGGTAGTGTTGACCCAAGTAGAGATAACATGTTAAAGATAGTGCGCTGTTAAGCGTAAAAATGTATCTCCCTCGCAGAGGGATATTATTGAAAGTAAATAATAGGAACAACTAACTAACCTAGCGGGGAAACCCAAAGGGGACAATAGCATGTTAGTAAAGCGGATAAGGAGTGAGTTACAACGCTTTGATGTGCCGCAAGTTCCGTAACCTATGGTTAAGGCTAGACTGCTTGAACCTCAATTCTGACTAGGTGCAAAGCATCGCCCATCGGAAAGTAACTGAGACCGATGTTACTGTATATTCGTTGTTGTGATTTTGGACGAATAACTTTCTACAGTAAAAGAGCATACGATAAGTATGAATAAAGGAATGAGTGAGGAACCTAAGGGTTACTAGAACGTACATTTTTTAACGAATAGCAGGATTGCCTAAGAGGGGAGACCCTTATGGTAACGGAGTCACCGTAGTAGTTTGAGCAAGGGAAAACCTTGTACATGGCGAAGGGTGACAGGTAATTTCGATTAGTTAGAAAGGATTAGGTGCGTGAGATGCGTACAGCCAAAACTATTTTAACGGTCATTCATGAACGTGGAAAACAAGATAAACCACTTGAAAGGGTTTATAAATTACTATTTAATCGTGAACTGTATCTAATAGCCTATGCAAAGTTATACCCGAATAACGGAGCAATGACAAAGGGTGTTACAGAGGAAACGATTGATGGTATGTCTATTCAAAAAATAGATAGGATTATTGAACAATTAAGACGAGAAACCTATTACTGGAGACCAGCTAGGAGAGAGTACATTCCTAAAAAGAATGGAAAACACCGTCCTTTGGGAATACCAGTATGGAGCGATAAACTTCTTCAGGAAGTGATTCGCATGATATTAGAAGCTTATTACGAGCCACAATTTAGTGAACATTCTCATGGTTTTAGACCAAAAAGAGGGTGTCATACAGCTTTACAAGAAATACAGACCTGGAAAGGGACACGTTGGTTCATAGAAGGAGATATCTCTAGTTATTTTGACACGATTGACCACGATGTATTAATCACTATGTTGTCTAGACAAATTCAGGATGGTCGGTTTATTAGGCTTATCAAAAATATGCTTGAGGCAGGATATCTTGATGATTGGAAGTTTCACAAGACTATTAGTGGAACACCGCAAGGTGGAGTTATTAGTCCTTTATTAGCTAATATCTATTTACATCAATTTGATAAGTGGGTCGGTGAAGAACTGATACCTCAATATACAAGAGGTAACAAGCAGAAAGCAAACTCAGCCTATAATCGTTTGAGTAGAAGAATTAAATGCTATCAGGATAAAGGAGATTATAAAAAAGCTCATCAGTTAATTGTTGAGAGAAGAAATCTCCCTTCAGTTGATACTTATGATACTACCTATCGGAGGTTAAGATATGTTCGGTATGCGGATGACTTTATTCTAGGCTTTACAGGTTCAAAAGCTGAGGCAAAAGATATAAAGAAGCAAATTGGAGACTTTTTAAAGATTAAGTTACATTTGGAACTTTCTCAAGAAAAGACTTTGATTACCCATGCGACTAAAGAATCAGCGAAATTTCTAGGATATGAGATAAAAGCACAACGTGTCAATGATTATATTGATAACAAAGGAAGACGAAGTGCCAATGGTGTTATCGCATTATTTGTACCTGCATCAGTTATTGAAAGCAAATGCCGCCAATACATGAAAAATGGTAAATCTATTCATCGTAATAATTTATTGCATGATGATGACTTTAGTATCGTACAAACTTACCAACAAGAATATAGAGGGCTGGTTCAATATTATATATTGGCACAAAATTTGTCATGGTTCTCAAAAGTCTATTGGTATATGGAAACATCACTCCTTAAAACATTAGCATTTAAACATAAGTCATCCATTAATAAAATGTTAGCTAAATATAAGACTACCACAACTAGCACGAATGGCCGAACTGTGCCGTGTTTACAGGTAGTTGTGCCTCGAGAAGATAAACCTCCTCTAGTTGCAACATGGGGTGGTATTTCACTTTCTTATAAAAAGAAAGCTGTAATAGAAGATGCTCCGTATCAAGTTTATGGTGGTCGAACAGAGCTTATCAAGCGATTACTCGCAAATAAGTGTGAGCTATGTGGAAGTGAGGAGAACATAGAGGTACATCATATCAGAAAATTAGCAGACTTGAACAAACACAATGGAAAATTAGTTCCAAAGTGGAAAGAAATTATGTCAGCAAGATGTCGAAAAACGCTAGTGACTTGTCGGGATTGTCACCATGCAATACATAATGGTTCAATAAATACACGTTTATGAAATGAAATTACTGGAGAGCCGGATGATGCGAAAGTATCATGTCCGGTTCGGTGGGGGGATAATGGAAAAGGGGTCGCAATGACTACCTCGCTAGTATCCTACCCTACACTGGAGAAGCCAGAAAACTAGCCATTGACATGCGTCTCATTGATCCTGCTTACACCTTGTCTGACAATCAGAAGATTCTTCAAGTAGTGGACAATGTGGAACGCATTTACCGTGAGGGAGAAAATGAGAAAGCTACCCAGATGATTTTCTCAGATATTGGAACGCCTAAAAGTAAGGAAGAAGGGTTTGATGTTTACAATGAATTGAAAGACCTTTTAGTGGATAGAGGGATTCCCAAAGAAGCAATAGCCTTTGTCCATGACGCTAATACGGATGACAAGAAAAACTCTCTGTCACGCAAGGTCAATAGTGGAGAAGTACGGATTCTCATGGCTTCTACGGAAAAAGGGGGAACAGGATTAAACGTCCAGTCTCGCATGAAAGCTGTCCACCATTTAGACGTTCCCTGGAGGCCCTCAGACATTGTCCGTGCGTCCGTAAAGGCGGTATAGTGAATCTACTTTTTGGCAAAGTAGTAGGCGTGACCTTAATGCCTATCATCACCCAACTGACCTGTGAGGGAAACCAAATATCAGGGAACAAAGCACGTTGGGAAACTCATAAGTTGATGAGTTATCACATCACGACTGAATGAGGAGATGACAATGTAACAGTTGTTACTGAGATAATTATAAGGATAAAATCTAAACTGATTGAAGGATAGTCTAAACGGTCTGTGTCGGGACTGTGAGGTAAGATAACTAAAACCCTCATACTATGGAACTTCATTATCACTGTTCGAGGTAGTGAAGCAAAGGGATTCCATAGCGTATTCATAGTAAATGAAAACAGATGAACGTCCTATCCGATGAAATTATCAAGCTATGTTACTATACCAGCTAAACGGAGATTACCTAAGTCAAAATGCTTGTAAAAGCTATTAAACATCAGGTTTATGAATATTTGATAAGGTAACGGAGTTCCCGTAGTAGTTCGAGCGTGTTAATGGCACGTACATGGCGAAGGGGAACAGTTTATAACATTAACATTATGGAAAGGAAGGTGTGTGAGACACCATGAGAAATCCTCAAAATGTGTTAAACAATCTAACAAAACACAGTAAAGATAAAAACTATCAATTTGAGCGACCTTATCGCTTACTTTACAACAAAGAAATGTACTTAGTTGCCTATCAAACGATTTACGCTAACCCAGGACACATGACACCTGGAGTAGATGAGTTGACGATTGATGGTATGAGTATGGCTAGAATTGACCAATTGATTGATTCCCTGAAAGATGAATCTTATCAGCCACATCCATCAAGACGAACCTATATTCCTAAAAAGAATGGGAAGCCACGTCCACTAGGTATTCCATCATTTGATGATAAGCTCTTACAACAGGTTATCAAAATGATTTTGGAATCCATCTACGAGGGACAATTTGAATCCTCTTCCCATGGTTTTCGTCCGAATAAAAGCTGTCATTCAGCACTTACTCAAATTCAGAAAACCTATACAGGAGTAAAGTGGTTTATTGAAGGAGATATCAAATCGTTTTTTGATAATATCAACCACGATGTGATAATTCAAATTCTACGAGAAAGAATTACGGATGAGCGTTTCTTACGCCTGATTCGTAAATTTCTCAATGCAGGATATGTGGAAGATTGGAAATTCTACAAAACCTACTCAGGAACTCCACAAGGAGGAATAATCAGTCCAATTCTAGCCAATATCTATTTGGATAAGTTTGATAAATATATGACAGATTATGTGAAGAACTTCTGTGAAGGGAAATACCGTAAACGTACCCCAGAATATCGCCAAAATGAGATTGCACTGGGAAAAGCAAGAAGAACACTAGAGTGTACTTCGACGGAAAACCAACGCCAAGAAGCCATTCAACGTATTCGTCAATTAGAAAAAGAAAGAGTATTGATTCCTCATAGCGACCCTATGGATAGTAGTTTTAAGCGTCTAACCTATACCCGATATGCAGATGATTTTATCTGTGGTGTGATTGGAAGTAAAGAGGACGCTCGTCGTATTAAAGCAGACATTAAGGACTATTTGGAAACGGTTCTCAAATTGGAACTCTCTGAAGAGAAAACCCTGATTACCAATGCAAGAGATAAAGCGAGGTTTCTGGGTTATCATCTGTACATTCGCCAATCCAATTTAGCCAAACGTGATTCGTCAGGACGATTGGTCAGAAATTATACAGGTAGATTGGTTTTAGAGGTTTCTATTGAAACGATTCGAGATAGATTGTTGTCCTATGGGGCTATGAAAATGACTTATCATAGAGGTCACGAAGTTTGGAAACCAACAGCTCGTTATTTTATGAAAGACTGTGATGATTTAGAGATTTTAGAACGCTACAATGCAGAAATAAGAGGTTTTTATAACTATTATTGTATCGCTAACAACAGTTCTATCCTCCATCGCTTTAAGTATATTATGGAATATAGCATGTATAAAACCTATGCGACCAAGTATCGTACGACTAAATCTCACATCATCCGTAAATATAAAAAGGATGGTCAATTCAGGATACAGTATATTGGACGTAAAGGAGATACAATGACCCGTTATTTCTATAATGGAGGCTTTAAACGTCAAAAGAAATCTTTCCTAGAAAATGATAATTTACCAAATACGGCAAAATATTTTAGCCGAACCAATTTAATTGATAGATTAAAAGCAAACCGTTGTGAGTACTGTCAAGCTACCAATAGTCTCATTGAAATTCATCATGTGAAAAAACTCAAGGATTTAAAGAAAAAGACTTTTTGGGAACGTTTGATGATTTCTAGACAACGGAAAACAATAGCATTGTGTAAAGATTGCCATAAGAAATTACATTATGGCAAGTTAGATTGAGTTTATAAATGGAGAGCCGTATACATTGAAAGGTGTACGTACGGTTCGGGGGCGAGTATTTGGAAACCTGCCGTAGTAATACGGTAAGGCGCTGGGTACTTAGCCTACAGCGCAATGGTAGGTTAATTCGTCAAGGCAATATGCACCAAGAGGTAGCTATTTACCATTACATTACGAAAGGGAGCTTCGATAACTACCTCTGGCAAACTCAGGAGAATAAACTCAAATATATCACGCAAATCATGACCTCTAAAGATCCTGTACGGTCGGCAGAAGACATTGATGAACAAACCATGACTGCTTCAGACTTTAAGGCTCTAGCGACAGGTAATCCTTATCTCAAACTCAAGATGGAACTAGAGAATGAGTTGACGGTATTGGACAATCAAAAGCGTGCCTTTCATCGCACTAAAGATGAGTATCGCCATACTATTTCTTACTGTGAGCAGAACCTCCCTGCCCTTGAGAAACGCCTTAGTCAATATGACCAAGATATTGCCCAATCTTTGGCAACTAAGTCACAAGATTTTGCCATGCGATTTGATAATCAGACAATGGATAACCGTGCAGAAGCTGGAGACTATCTACGTAAACTCATTACCTATAACCGTTCTGAAACCAAAGAAGTAAGAACGCTCGCGACCTTTAGAGGGTTTGAGCTTAAGATGGCAACCAGAAGTCCTAGTGAGCCCTTGCCAGATATGGTGTCTTTAACCATTTCAGGCAGCAACCAGTATTCTGTCTCTTTAGACTTGAAATCAGATGTGGGAACCATCCAACGCATTACTAATGCCATTGACCATATCCTAGAGGACCAAGAAAAAACAGAAGAAATGGCTAACAATTTGAAAGATAAGCTAGCAGTCGCAAGGGTTGAAGTAGAGAAGGTCTTTCCAAAAGAAGAAGATT
Source organism: Streptococcus nasisuis (assembly GCF_040836615.1). Lineage (NCBI taxonomy): Bacteria > Bacillati > Bacillota > Bacilli > Lactobacillales > Streptococcaceae > Streptococcus > Streptococcus nasisuis. Next base: position 633,744 of record NZ_CP162268.1, read on the forward strand.
ATCAGCTGGTTAAAGCCAAATATGACATCCTTGCCCCTTTGGTTGAACAAGAAGCAGAGGTTGAGGAAATTGATGCAGCCCTAGCTAAGTTCAATGAAACGATCCAACCACAACAGGACCAACAACTTTCGCTTGATTTTTAAGAAAAAGGCTGACAAAAAATAATGAACGCGGTAAAATGAAGTCAAGAAATCATCAAAGGAGAATTGATTATGACCCAGACAGTAGAAGAATTAAGATACCAACTAGAAGAATGGCTAGCACAAGGTTTTACAAGCCCTGAAGATAGAGCTAACTATCAAGCCTTAAAGGAACAGTATGAGGATGAAACCCTTGATTACAGCTTTTCAAAGCGAGAAATTATTGGTCAATTAGAAGTTATTATCACGACTCGTGAGAATGATTTTCCAGACTTAGATGAGGTCACCAAAGAAGAGTATCTTGACCTGGTTGAACAACTTGATAATCTAGATAAGGGACAGGCAGATTATTATCGTAAGCAATTAGCGTAGAAAGAGGGACAGATATGATTGAACAAATTATTCAAAGTCTTTTCATTATCGCAGCAACAGGACTAATTTTACTTGTCCTTTACCAGATTGCGAAGATGCTTGGAAGCTTATTTGTCATTGGATTAATCGGATTTTTAGCTTTCACAGAAGTCTATGGGATTTACCTCTTTTTTACAGAACGATACCTCTATGTGGAAGATTTAGCCACCAATGGTATGTTGAGCTTTACCACTTTCTATATTATTTTTAATCTTTTACTTGTCTTTGGACTTGTTAGAAAAGTTGTTAGAAGTCGGATGGCATGACGTAATGGGATTACCTAAGTTAGGTAGTCCTTTTCTATAGATTATTTTTGAAACGAACTCGTAATAGTGATTGTGTGCCTTCTATATATCAGGTATAATCATTATTGATTAGAAAAAAGAAGAGGTGTTTTGCTTGCTTGAAAAATTAATCCTATATTTCCCAATAATTATTTTTGTACTGTCCTATATAATGAAGTTTTTTTGGCTTAGATTTTCAATTTTTATAGATGAATTAATTTCAGGTGTTAAAATCAAAATTTTTCCCATATATTATTTTGGTCAATTGTGAGTTATATTTATTGGGTATGCAATCAATATGAGATTTTATTATTTCAAACTAGCGATAACAATTTAGATTTATTATCACTATTTTCTCTAGTCTTGACAATATGGGCAAGTTTTGGAGTTTATGTCGGTTTTCTACAATTCATGGCTGGGTATGATAATAAAGAGAATGGAACCTACTTAGGCTATCAAAAAATGGATTTTTTGACAAAAAGCAATGTTTGGTACCATTTAACAAATAGTTGGGAATTCTTTGGTTCATTATTACTATCAATTGTTCTTCCTCTCATGGTTAAAGTCAACTTATCAGTTGCTATTCACTATCAATATATTTGGCAGTCTGTAGTTGGGTTCCTACTGATTTTATTTATTTTTCTTTTGAAGTTTAGTTTAAAAGTCGCAAAAATAACCATATTTATTAACAAAAAAACAGATGGAGGTCTGAAAGAAGTTATTAAATCGGATATTGAAAATAGATATAATAAATACTTTAATAAATTAATCAAGCAAAAATTTTCCTACGGAGCAAGGGAGAGTTATTTTAGACAAGTCAAGATGGATTTGTCTAATATTGACAATAACACAGACAAAATTATATTTTTAAAAGTTATTTACTTAAAAATTATAGATACTGAACTTCTTGACAAATTTGAAGATAGAGATATCGTCAATTATAAGTACTTTATAAAAGAGAAATACGATTTAATATCTAATATTGATTTTAAAGATGACAAAATGATTTCTTTTGCTATTACTTTATTTAAATTAGATGCTCAAATATTTGATAAATTGATTAAAAAGGATACACGCTGGATAGAGAGTGAATGTATCTTTGAATCCATGGGTGGTATTTTTAATAAGAAACCTATTCTAGATGTAGAGTGTAACCATAAAATCAAACGATTATCACTTAATTCGTATGAATTTAGTGAGATTAATAATATACATATTTACATGTTTAAAAAAATATCGAAAATGGCTAAAAATAAACAATCAATTTCTCAGATGGTACACCTAATTCAGGAAAAGATTTCTCAAAATAATATTAGGGAAAATTATTGGGAAACGGATAGCCCAGGCGGTGCATTTATTTTTGAAAAAACAATCTCTACTTCTAATCTCCGAATTTCTAAAAGTTGTTATGAGGAAATCGAAAAGATAGATGTATTTTATTCATCATACTATTCCGAGATTGAATATAAATCTGATAGTAATAATATATATATTTCTTTGTATCCAAATATACTTAAAATTGAATTCCATTTTAAAGACGGAAGACAGTATTATATTAAACGTAATGAGATTAGAGACTATTATGATGAATATGAAGAAAATGTTTGGAATATTCTTTTTGATAAATTTAGAGATTCGGATAATCTATCAGATGTATTTCTTCCTAATTTAAGAGAACCTGAAATTATATTAGGTTCTTTTGGAGATAGTGATGAAGTAACCATCCGAGACTATGATAATAAGATTGGTTATTCCAAAACTTGCTTCAAGTACCTAACTGATCACTTTGAATATATCGATAACAATAACTCACAATTTACGAATTTGTTAGAAATGGTAAAAACCATGTCTGCTGATTATCGTGGAGCATTTGCTTTGTACCAATTGCTTTATCCAGAAAATTCGAATTGGGATTCGAGTGTTGAAAGTTACATAGAGATTCTATCAGAAGTTTTACCACCAAGAAAAGAAGAGAGAGAAAAAATCTATAATGATATGGTTTCAATAATCAATGAGATTAAATATGGTAAGAGTCTTGGTTCGGAAGTTCTTGGAAAGGTATTTAAGACAAGAGATATTGAACTGTTTGATGATGAGTTTTTGAAAGATTTCAAAGGGATTCCTAAATTAAAACTCATAGTAGTTCAAAGTATATTGTCTACCAATACATATGGTTTTAGAAGAGTGGAGTTGCAAGACGGATGGGAAAAACAAGATTTAGTTGAACAATACATAAGAGGGCTTTCTATAACCCCTAAATTATTTCCTAGCTACACTGATGATAATAAGACTTTGAATTCATCTATGAGTGAGTTTTTATTGAAGAATATGGAGTTACTAAACTCTTATGATTTTGGACAGTTACCTTTAAGTTCAATTTTGTTGTTCGAAAAACTTTTACATTGGAAGTGGTGGGGAGATAATAAGCACGATGAACAAGAATTTATGGTTAATCTTATAAAAGAAGAAGTTGAATATAGATTGAGTGGTTATAAGTATAGCCTCGATGGGTCTTTATTGAAATTTTTCACTTTAAAATTGACAGAAGGTCAAGGGAATCAATATTTAAGAATTGTTAATGATAAAGATTTTAAAAAAGAATTTAAGTTTGCTTTACTTAATCATCTTAATAGAAATCAATTGACACTAGATACGTATTTAGATGGAATTGCTGATGAACTTAAAAAATATGATAGTGTAATGATTGGTATTTATGAAAAAGAATTAATTAAAAAAGAGGTAGAAAAAATAATTTTTGAAAATTATTTATCACTTGAATAGTTGCTATTATAAAATATAGACTTCATAATAATAATTATTGGATTACCTAAATTAGGTAATCCTTTTTGTTTGTGATAACTTTTTCAAGTCCATCTTGTTATGATGGTGCTATCTTATGAAAAAGGAGGTAGCACTAGTGATGTTAAACAAAATGAAGGCTCGGTTACTCATTGGCTTCGGTGGTCTAGCAGTCACCAGCTTTGTGGTGATGATGGGCTATACTATTGGTTCTCAGTCTGTAACCAATCATACACAGAAACAAATTCAGACTGAGGCTCATAAACTGTTGACCAAAGAGAAAGAAAAGGAAAAAAGAAATGTCCTTTCTGATGAATTGGTCAAGGAATTTCTCACGCAATACTATACAAAGGAAAAGTTAGGCGAGAACAACAACCGTATCAAGCCCTATATGACAGATTCTGCCTTTAAGGAAGAGGTATCTCGTCAAGAAGATTCCATTAACCAAGTCTATAAAGACTATATGTTGGATTATCGCTTTGAGTCTGCCAATATCTATGTCAATACAGAAGAAAATGAAGCTTTTGCGGAAGTGTCTTATCAGGTTGTTTACGTGTCAGATGTCAGTGATAAGGCTCAGAGAAGTACACAGACAGAAACAAGAACTCTTAAATTATCTTATGCCAAATTGTCAGATAAACTCCTTGTCAATCAGGTAACCATTTGGAATGGGAAACTAGAGGATTTAAAAGAAACTTCTGAGGGAGTTAACTCAAGTATTCCAAAGATTCAAGGCACTACTACAAGTGAGACCAACTAGCAGGAGTTACTCTTCTGCTTTTTTTGATAGGGAGATGAGATGACAAGAATTGAAGCAGTGAAACAAAAGGCAATTCTAGAGGTGGCAGAAAGTCTAGGCTATTCTTTTAAACGACTATCAGGGCAAGTCTATGAACATCCAGAACACGATTCTTTTAGGATTTTTGCGGATACCAATACTTTTAAATGGTTTTCACGTGACATCCAGGGAGATGTGATTGATTTCGTTCAGTTAATGACAGGAGTGTCTTTTAAAGAAGCCATGTTGTACCTTGAAACTGGAGACTTTGAACAAGCTAAGGTAGTCGAAGAGACCTATCAACCCTTTCGTTATTATCTAAGGGAAGAACCATTTGACCAAGCACGGATATATCTGAATGACATTCGTGGTTTAAGTGACAAGACTATAAATGCTTTTGGCAGACAAGGTCTATTAGCACAGGCTCATTACCAGACAAAGACCTTTCAAGAATCAGTCCTTGTCTTTAAGAGTTACAATCATCATGGACAACTAGAGGGGGCAAGTCTTCAAGGGCTTGTCAAAAATGATCAGAGACATGATCGAGGCTATCTTAAAAAAATTATGAAAGACTCTCATGGATATGTGGGAATGAGCTTTGATATTGGAAAACCGAAACGCCTTATCTTTTGTGAATCGGTGATTGATATGATGAGTTATTATCAACTCCATCAGAAGCAGTTATCAGATGTGCGTTTAGTTTCTATGGAGGGCTTAAAACTCTCTGTGATTGCTTATCAGACCCTACGATTAGCAGCTGAGGAACAAGGCAAACTTGAGTTTTTAGATACTGTAAAACCAAGTCGATTAACGCATTACCTTCATTCTATACAAGAGACGACTACCTTCTTTCAGACGCACCCAGGCTTATTAACCTTAGCTGTTGATAATGATGAAGCAGGGCGAGACTTTTGTCAGAAATTATCTGAGAAAGGACTTCCCATTGAAACAGACTTACCACCATTACAGGAACTGGAAACTAAAGCAGATTGGAATGATGTTGTGAAAGGTTATAGTAATCATTCTCTAAAGGACGTGATACAATTTGCCAAGTTACAAGTTATCCGAAACAATCCTCCGCCTAGAAAAAATACCGCTTTAGAGTTGTGATAACAAAATCAAGTTTCTTAGCTTAATCTAGAAAGTGATAAGGAGGACACCCTATGAGTGTGATTGAACGCCTAGCCGAAAGAGTAGCTAGGCAAGAGGAAAAAGTTGCGAAAGAAACGGAAAAATTAGAAACCTATCGCAGTCAATTACAAACAGCGATGTATCAAGCCTTTATCAAACGCCAACAAAATAGTCCCTGGACATTTGATGAAGCATTGACGCAAGCCTTTGGCCAAGATGAACAAGAACTCAAACCATCAGATAATAGAAATGAGGAATAACACATGACAAAAGATTGGACCTTTGACCAACCACTAGATGATAACACACCGACATCTTCCACAGAAGAACGTGCGAAGATTGCGGCACTATTTCATAAAGAAAACCAAGAGAGCGTAGAAGACGTTGACTATGTGGCAGCCTTTGAAATGGAACAACAAAAATCTAAAAATCAGATGGCTCCACAGCAAAAAACTCAAGATCAATCCATACCAGAAGATAAGCCCTCCTCAACCATTACCAGTGACTACAAGCAACATCTAGCTGATGTGATGGCTCAGAATAATGAAGACATTCGTCAAAGTCAGAAGAAAATTGAAGAGCTGCACCAGTTGATTGACGAAAAGAATAAGCAGAATAAGAAATTACAAGCCATTGCAGAAGCTATTGATGACTTATAAGTACGGGCAGTCCTTACAAGGGCTGCTTTTTATAAGGAGATAAGATGAGGTTATTCCAAAAGCAAAGACACAACCAAGATAGTTTTAAACGACTTATTCATCGTCTATCAGGAATGTCTGAAGCCGACTTACATAAGGTCAACCAATTATTAGATATCGTTTTTGATTTAACCAGTCAAACGACCAGTGAAGACAAAAAGTCTCCTAAAGCTAAGCCAAAGGAGCCAATATTAGATGAGACCATAGCTGAAGCTAAGAATATATTGAAGACTGAGCAACTTGAAAAGCGGATAGAGCAGTTTAGGCAGGCGAAGAAACCTAAAAACGGATAACGCACCATTTTTGGTGCGTTATCCGTTTTTTGTGTTATAATGAAAGTAACTTAATAGGAGGTTATTAACTATGATTGGAGAGAATATCAAATCCTTACGAAGAACTCATGATTTGACACAACCAGAATTCGCAAAAATTGTTGGTATTTCAAGGAATAGCCTTAGTCGCTATGAAAATGGAACAAGCTCTGTTTCGACAGAACTGATAGACCGTATTTGTCAGAAATTCAACGTGTCTTATGTCGATATTGTAGGAGAAGAAAAAATGCTAACACCAGTAGAAGATTATCAATTAACGTTAAAAATAGAAGTTATTAAAGAGCGCGGCGCAGCGATTTTATCCCAACTGTATCGCTATCAAGATAGCCAAGAAATTGCATTTGACGATGAAACCAATCCTTGGATTTTGATGAGTGATGATTTGTCTGATCTTATCAATACCAAGATTTATCTTGTTCAATCGTTTGATGAAGTGGAGCGCTACAATGGTTATTTGGATGGTATTGAGCGAATGTTGGAGCTTGCTCATCATCAGGTGGTGGCTTAATGCGGTTAGAAGAATTTAGCAAAGATGACTTTGAATTAGTCTTAAAACGGACTCTTCGTTCCTTAACTCGTGGTAAAACGACATCAGTTAACCCCAAAGCCATCTTAATTGGTGGGCAAAGCGGAGCGGGTAAGACAACGATACACCGTATCAAGCAGAAAGAGTTCCAAGGCAATATCATTATTATTGACGGTGACAGCTATCGTTCTTTATACCCGAATTATCTAGCTTTACAAGATGAATACGGTAAAAATAGCGTGGATTATACCAAAGGTTTTGCAGGAAAAATGGTGGAACATCTTGTAGATGAGCTAGGTAAACAAGGTTATCATTTGTTAATTGAAGGAACTTTGAGAACGACAGAAGTCCCACGAAAAACAGCACAGCTATTGAAATCAAGGGGGTATCAAGTCTCATTAGCAATAATAGCAACCAAGCCTGAATTGTCCTATCTCAGCACCTTAATCCGTTATGAGGAAGTCTATGCAGTGAATCCAAGTCAGGCTAGAGCAACTCCTAAAGAACATCACGATGGTATTGTAGAGCATTTAGTTGATAACTTACGAGAATTAGAAACTGATAAACTCTTTGAACAGATTCAAATTTATCAAAGGGATAGAACCTGTGTTTATGATTCTGGCATGGATGAAGGCTCAGCTGCTGATGTGTTACAAGATTGTCTCTTCGGAAAATGGAGCAAGGTGGAGGAAGAGATGATGAAGGTGGGACAGGAACGATTGAGGGAGATGCAAGAATTGAAGTAGATTTATAACAATACTTAAGTAGTTACTAATTTAATCGGAGGTCACATTTATGTCAATATATCACTTTTATCAAGGAAAAGATGAAAACGAAGGACTAGATTTAGATCAACAAAAACAAAATATTTCTAGTTTTATCAAAGCACAATTTTCCGCTGAAAATTTGGTATTTTTTATTGGTTCAGGTTGTTCTGTACCAGCAATCCCGCTTATGTCACAGACTATGAAAACTATAATTGGAAAATATGATGATATATTATGCGTAATAAAAAAATTTTTGGGTACGAAGAACGTCAACTTATTAATAAATAGTCTTGATGATAAAGAGATTCTTAAGGGAGTGATTGTACGATTATGTGAAAGCCATAGTTTGGAAACAATTGCAAATTTATATAATCATATTATTCAGAGTCAACTGTGGGATAAGGAACAATTGTTAGAGATTTATGAAAATTTTTGTAGTTCTTTCTCCGATATAGAATCTCTTTTAAACTGGATACAGAATGGCTTAAACTTTAGTCCAAATAACGAACAATTATTAAATGCTTTTCAAATTTTAAAAGATGAATTTATAGCTTCTATTCCTAAATTAGATTCGGATTCATATAAGGGAGATGTTTTTCAAACTTACGCTGATTTCTATAAATTTGTTTTTTCAAATCGTACTGAAGGAAGCTCAAAAATTTCGATTTTCACAACGAATTATGACCTTTTTAATGAATACAGTTTGGAAGCCAACAATATAGTCTATACAACAGGTTTCCCCTCTACTTTAGCTAAGAGATTTGATATAAATCAATTTAAATATAGGCTAGTAGATGATACTAACAGATACAAAGACAAATGGCAACCGGTCTTTAAAGAAGCGAATTTATATAAGATTCACGGATCGATAAATTGGATTAGTGGGGAAGATGGATTTTTATATCAGTCAAATTCTATGGTAACGGATGATGATGTCGTGGTTATTTATCCTACTATGTTGAAACACAAAGAGACAGCTCAAGCTCCTTATTCTGAATTATTTAGAGAATTCTCGAACTGTTTGCAAAAGAAAAATACAACTTTGATTGTTATGGGATATGGTTTTCCAGATGAACACATTAATACAATTATTTCACAAAATTTAAAGAATCAAGATTTTAATCTGATAATTTTTGGAAATAAAAATGAAAGTAAGTTAAACGATTTTTATGAAGAATTTAAGAATAGAGACTTACATCTAATTGGTGGGCAATTTGATAATAAAAATGCTCACCACTTCAATGTGATATCGGAAGAATTCTTGAATTATCAAAAACAAGTTTCAAGTGATGTAGAAGAGGATAATAATGAATAGTATTGGTAAGGTCGTCAGTGTTTCTTATGACAGATTGATTTTTGAAGTTAGTGATTTTGAAAAATTAAATTATAATTTCAAAGGGCAAATTTATCTTGCTAAGGGAGTTATTGATTATGTAACAATAAAAAATCGTTTCGATGAAAGATTTATTTATCAGGTTGTAAAGGTTTCCGATAAAGAACAGCCGTTATCGGCTGATGAATCCGCAAAGTTTAGTTATTCAGGAAACTTTGAATGTGTTCCGATTGGTATGATAAAGAATGATTTTGTTGAGTTTAATTTAAAGAAATATCCATTTCTGCAAGATAAAGTTTATTTAACAACTCTTGAAGAATTTAATATTATTTTCAATGAGAATAAACTAAAACACAGTCTTTCGCTTGGCTTGATTGAAGAAAGATATGTTGCTAAAATTGATCCTAATAAACTGTTGACACATCATAGTGCTATATTAGGTAACACAGGCTCAGGAAAGTCTACTACTGTACGTAAAATTATTTCAGAAATAAATAAGATAGACTCAGACAATTTAAAACTACATATTTTTGATGTTCATGATGAATATGGTCAACTACCAGGCGTTAAAATTATTAATGTCTTGGAAGACTATGGTATAGATATATTAAATTTGGATCATCAGGATTGGTTGAATTTGGTTAAGCCTTCTGAATTAGTTCAATTACCTGTTATTGAGATGGCCTTAAAAATTGCTAACTGTTTATTGACAAAATCGATTGACGAATCTTGGTTGAAATGTTTCATTGCTTATAATCTTTATACTAATCAGCAAACTGATGCTGTGACAAAACGTACTAAAATAGTTGGTATTCTAGATGGTACTGGCATAGACACTTCAAAGTATAGCTCACAATATGGGAGTTTTCCTCAAGGAGATGAGAAAAAGTTCCTAAATGATTTACTACAAGCTACAAATAGAGAAGTTGAGTATAGTTATTTAAGTCGAAAAATTGAAAAAGCCAATTATCAGGTGGATAGCTTTGAAAATTTACTAATCGCTTTAAATTATGTATTTCTTCTTGAAGAAAGTAAAGGGAATAGTCAAGCACGTGCATATTCAGGAACACTTGAAACTCGTATAAAAAATATACAGACACGGTACTCTAAACTTTTTGAAAATGGTGAAATATCTATTGATTCGAAAACTGTTGTATATTCAGTATCTGAAATGGACGATGATTTACTTTTATTCTTTACAACCTATGTCCTAAAGAAAGAATTTTCTAAGAATAAAATTTTAACATTAAAGCAAAGAACGGTAAATGTATTTATTTTGGAGGAAGCACATCGTTATATATCAAAAATAAAAGAGAACAGTCAGTTTCATGAAGTAGAAGTATTTAAGAAAATCGCGCGAGAGGGGAGAAAGTTTGGTTGTTTCTTATTGCTGTCTAGTCAGAGACCGAGTGAACTTTCATCAACAGTTTTATCACAGTGTAACAATTATATTATACATCGAATAAAAAATAATATTGATCTAGAGTATCTTTTACAAACAATCCCTTACATTAATAAAAATCAGTTATCTAGATTCTCTTATTTACCAACTGGAACAGCTTTTCTTGTTGGGGAACTATTTCCAATACCAGTTGAAGCTGAAGTGTTTGAAGAAATATCTTCCAATGTGACTACTACTCCACAAATAATTTTTAAATAAAAAATGTGATTTTTCCGAGAGCTCTAAGCTCTCTTTTTTTCTTACTCTAATTTTCATACTGTGATAACTTTTCCAAATCATCCTTGTTATCCTTATATCATTCATATGAAAATCAAGTGTTGATTTTCTACTGGGGGGTTGGGGGCGAAGCCACCAAGTTATCTTATCGTTGGCTGTCAAAACTGGAAGGTTTTGGTCGGCTGGCGATATGATTTTTTGGGTATTGTGACCACAATGCCTGAGCTCGCAAAGACCGAACAAGAAGAGAGCGAAGTCTTTAGGAATCGTACTGACAATGTGAGGCAGCCTGACACTGTCAGACAAGTATAATGTTGAAAGGATAGTAGGATGGGACAAGAAATTAAGTTGATTCGTAAGCAATTTAGAATCACGAGACAAGAAGAAAAACAGATCAAAGAAATGATGAGGGAACAAAAACTGGATAGTTTCTCAGAATTTCTTCGTCAAAATTTGTTGAAAAAGAATTATCAGGATAGAATTTTTGAAAGTTGGTTTTCTCTTTGGCAATCTCAAAAGTTTGAACAAATTAGTCGAGATGTGCATGAAGTCCTAGTTGTCGCAAGAGAAAATCACCAAGTGACTCAAGAACACGTGTCAATCTTATTGACCTGCGTTCAAGAATTGATTGAGGAAGTCAATCAAGTACAACCACTCAGTCGTGAGTTTCGTGAAAAATATATGGGCTAGGAGGGTGTAATGGTTTATCGCTATCGTACCAATCTCAAAAAAGTATTTTTAACAGATTCAGAGTTACATCAATTGAATGAACGAATTACTAAGAGTCATTGTCAAAATTTTTCAGTCTATGCCAGAAAAGTGTTGCTGAATCCCAATATGTCATTTATCACCATTAACACGGATACCTATGACCAGTTAGTATTTGAATTGAGACGGATTGGAAATAACATTAATCAAATTGCGCGTGCCATCAATCAAAGCCATCTGATTTCCCAGGAACAGTTACAAGAATTAAGTAAGGGAGTTAGTGAATTAATTACTGGAGTAGAGAAAGAATTTCAAGTGGAAGTGAAAAGACTGAAGGAGTTTCATGGTAGTCACTAAACACTTTGCGACACATGGAAAAAAATATCGTAGGCGTCTGATTAAGTATATCCTCAATCCCGATAAAACGGACAATTTGAAATTGGTATCTGATTTTGGCATGAGCAATTACTTAGACTTTCCTAGCTATGAAGAAATGGTAGAAATGTACAATGTCAACTTTACCAATAACGACAAGTTGTACGAATCTAGAAATGACCGACAAGAAAAACACCAACAAAATATTCATGCCCATCACCTCATACAATCATTTTCTCCCGAGGATAATCTGACACCTGAAGCAATTAACCGCATTGGTTATGAGACCATGATGGAATTAACAGGAGGTCGTTTTCGTTTCATCGTAGCGACTCATACAGACAAAGATCATGTTCATAATCACATCCTAATCAATGCTATTGACCGTAATTCAGATAAAAAGTTGATATGGAATTATGCCTTGGAACGAAACCTTCGTATGATTTCAGACCGTATTTCTAAAATGGCAGGAGCAAAAATTATCGAGAAGCGTTACTCGTATCGTGACTATCAAAAATATAGGCAGTCTAGTCATAAATTTGAATTAAAGCAACGTCTTTATTTTTTGATGCAGCACTCAAAGTCCTTTGATAATTTTTTGGAAAAAGCAGAGCAGTTACATGTTCATATTGATTTCACTCAGAAGCATAGTCGATTCATAATGACGGATAGAGCAATGACAAAACCAATTCGAGGACGCCAACTCAGCAAACGAGATTTATATGATGAAGACTTTTTCCGTACACATTTTGCCAAGCAAGAGATTGAGAATCGTTTAGAATTTTTATTGAACCGTGTCAATTCTTTAAAAGCATTACTGACAAAAGCGAAAGAATTGAATCTAACCATTGACTTGAAACAAAAAAATGTTGTCTTTACTCTTGAAGAGAATGGCAAGCAGATAAGTCTGAGTCATAAAAAAATAAGTGACAAGAAATTATATGATGTCAATTTTTTTCAAGATTACTTTAAAAATATGGAAGTCGGTGATTCAGAAGGATTAGAAAATTTACAGGAACAGTACCATGCTTTTCAAGAAGAACGAGATAAGGATAAGGTATCCACTGAAGAGATTGAAGAATGCTTTGAAACATTTAAGGAAAAACGAGATGCCGTTCATGAATTTGAGGTGGAACTTGCAGAGCATCAAATTGAGAAGTTGGTTGATGATGGCGTTTATATCAAGGTGTCTTTTGGTATAAAGCAGAGCGGTCTTATTTTCATTCCCAATTATCAATTAGATATCATTGAAGAAGAGAATCAGAAAAAATATAAAGTTTATATCCGTGAGACAACCTCATATTTTGTCTATAACAAAGAATATTCGGATAAGAATCAGTATATTAAAGGGCGAACCTTGATTAGACAGCTAACCAACGATAGTCGAGCAATACCGTACAGACGACCGACTGTTGAAAGAATTCAAGAAAAGATTACTGAGATTAACCTCTTGATTGAGCTAACCGAGACAGACAAAAAATACCTGGATGTTAAAGACGACCTGGTTGCAGAAATAGCAGAGCTAGATATCAAACTGAATCAAACTAATGAAAAAATCACTACCTTAGACAAGATTGCGGAAGTGCTTATCAACCTAAAGAGTGAAGACCCGAATAGTCGAAAATTAGCAAGGTATGACTTTTCAAAACTGAATTTAACAGAATCAATTACAGTAGAACAAGTGAACGAGGAAATAAAAGTGTTGCAAGAGGAACTAGGTCATTATCTTGATGAGTATGAGGATGTTGTAAGAAGATTAGAAACATTTAGAAAGATATTAAATAGGCAAGGGTTAAATTGGAGAAACGGTCATGATAGAGAAGTTGACAAATATGAAATAATTGATTAATTTCTTTATATAGCATATAGCTTCCAACAAATACATAAAGAAAATTTTGTTTTCAGAAATCGAAAATCATACTCCAAAATCAATCAAAGTAGTTCATTAGAATATAGGTGACTTACAATGATTGATTTTCTTTTATCTATAGAAGAGTGCCAAGCGGAGTATGATAGTCGTCAAGCTTGGAAGATTCGATATCCTTTATCTACGATTCTCTTTCTTTTTTCGCTTGTCAATTGGCCGGAATTGAAACGTAGAAAGAAATGGAAGATTTCATAGAAATGAACGAGTCGATTTTAGGAGAGTATGTTGATTTAAGTATTGGTTATCCTTCTCACGATACCTTGGAACGTGTCGTGAATCTGGTTAATCCCGATTTCATAAAAGAACTGAAGCTGTCCTTCGAAGCCAGTTCAGAAGCGACTGTTTTTTTCAAATTGATTGCCATTGATAGAAAAACGATTTGTGGGAACCGAGGGAAGTCTCAATCTCCAACTCATATTGTCACTGCTTATGAAGGGACGAATGGCCAGGTAGCTGTTGATAATAAAAGCAATGAGATTACTGCCATTCCTCGTCTCTTGTGTCAGTTAGACCTTCGCAAGAGTGTCGTTACGATTGATGCTATGGGAACTTAGCCCAACATCGTAGTTACGATTGTAAGAGGCAGAGGAGGCTATTGCTTGGCAATCAAAGGAGTCTTCAAGAAGATATTTGCCTTTATTTTAGTGATTCCAAATTATTCTCTAAGTTGACAGAAAGCGGCTGTCATTATCAGACCATCGAAAAGGCACGCAGTCAGATTGAGGTAAGGGATTACTGGCTTTCTCACGATGTGAAATGGCTAAGACAACGACACCCCAAATGGAAGAAGCTTCGTGGAACTGGTATGACTAAGAATACCCTTGATAAAGATGTCGTCATCACGGAAGAAGTTCGTTATTTTATCTTCAGTTTCAAGGGGGATGTGCAGACTTTCGATAGTTCGTGGTCATTGGTCGGTTGAGATTTTGCATTGGTTGTTAGATGTGGTTTACCGAGAAGATAAAAACCCAACCTTAGATAAACGAGCCATGTTTAATTTGAACGCTATTCGTAAGGCTTGTCTTCATCTCTTACAAATGCTGACCTTTCCTAAGGAGAAGCTCAGCTATCGCCGTAAACAAGGCTATATTTCTATCCATTTGGAGGATTGTTTGCCACAATTATTCGGAAGTCGAGGATAATGTGATAGTGCAAAGATAGGTCTTGGGGTTAGAATAGCAAAATTCACGTTCAAAAGTAGAAAAGAAAGTTTTCATGCGTACGGCGTGATATATAGTTTCTTCTTGATTGAATAATGGTAAAAAAATGTTATAATAAGGCAAGTAAGCGTTTTCTTTTACGGAGGAGAGTATGCGAGAAAAAATCGAGATGTATATTGGAATTCTTTCATATAGAGGGATAGGTAACGGAAGGCAAAAGGGAACAGGCTGTATTTTCCACTATAAGGAGAGATGGATTTTAGCAACAGCAGCACACTGTGTTTATAACATAGATGAAGATACGTTCTATACAGATTTTAAATTTACTCAGCCAAGTAGTAAAAAGGAATATATCCTTGGTGATGTTTTTTTACATAAATTTTGGCCGAGCTTATATGCACCAGAATACGATATTGCTTTTTTTAATATCAACTGTGCTGATAGTTTTTCAAATTTGGATAGGATGTATTTGACACCATGTTTTGCACCTTTAATTGATAAGAAATTTATGATTGTTGGGTTTCCTGGAAAAATATTATTCAGAAATAAATTATATATAAAGAAAGATAATAATGGAATTAGCGACAGCTTATATTCCTCGAATTTAATAGGAATAAGAACTAATAAAAAGGAAGGTATGTCGGGAGGACCATTAATATGTCAAAATAAAGATGGTTTGAATATTGTTGGGACGATTAGTTTATCTTTTGTATCAGAAAAGGGAATTTTGTGGTGTGCACCATGGAATAAAGATTTCGAAATCATTCTTGATTTTCTTACAGGAGATAAAAAAGTTGAACCAGAATTTATGGTAATTCATAGCTGGAAATCATAGAAGTGGAGGATAACGATGGATTTACGGTATGAAATGTATTTAACCCCAAATTATAAATTTTATAAGCGAGCAGGAGAGGTTAACAAAAAGAAGACTTTGCTTCATGTGGAAAATTTGCCAGAGGGATGGTATTCAAAAATTGATAAAGAAAAGCACTGGCACTATTGTGGACCATTTGGGATTCCTATACCTCCACAAGGCTGGAAAATACATATTAGTTCCACATTAGAAAACACTCAAAAGACACTAGACATTGTATCAAACATATTAATTTCTAGGAATACTCATTTTAAATTTGTAATGAGCACATGGGATTTGTTTGTAAAAAATTCAAAATATGGTGATAGAAGTGCTTCAGGAAAATTTATTACTATATATCCTGCGACGGATTATTTATTTTATACTTTGCTTGATGAATTGAATGAGGCACTTTCTGGATTGGAAAACGGAGCTTATATATTAAATGATAATCGTTGGTTCTTTGGAAATGTATATTTTAGATATGGTGGTTTTTTAGAAATGCATACTCGAGAGGGAGAATCTGGTATAATTAATGAATACGGAGAAATCATACCAGATCAACGTATCCCTGGATATGTAGTACCTTCCTTTGTCGAAGTTCCGGAGAAATTAAAGTTGATGGAATTGGAAAAAGAAAGTAGGTCTTTGGATGCAAGTAGATTAGATGCCTATAATATATATGAAGCTATGCATTTTAGTAATGGAGGTGGAGTTTATAAAGCAACCATTATATCTTCTGGAAAAAAAGTGATAATAAAGGAAGGAAGACCAGAAGCGGGTCTAGATAGTACGGGAAAAGACGGATTTAAAAGATTGTCGACGGAATTTGATACTCTGTCTAAATTGTCAGAGGTTGATGAAGTTGTGGATGTATATGAATTTTTTAAAGCATGGGAGAATGTTTATTTGGTTGAGGAAGTAGTGAACGGTATACCTCTTCAATCTTGGATTGCTCAGCATTATCCGTTTAATGGTTCGGAGGAAAAAAGCAAACTTATCTTCACAAGGTGTTGGATATCACGGAAAAAATAAAAATTGGTTTACAAAAAATACATAATAAACATATTGGAATAGGAGATTTATCACCATCTAATATACTAATTAACAATGATACATTGGAAATCAAGTTTATTGATTTTGAAACTGCCGGGCCAATTAATGATGAGTATTCTCCAAGTTTAGCTACTCCGGGATTTGTTTCAAAGTACTCTAAAACACGTAAACAATCAGACTGGTTTAGCTTCTATAGAATTGTATATTCTATGTTAGTTCCAATTGCTCCAATTCAAGATATTGAAATTAAAAATGAAAGAAAAATGGACAAATGGATTTTAATAACATTTGGTAGAGAGGCATACGATTACGTTATTACTTTAAAAAACTTCTTCCTTTAGCTAAGCGTATGTATAATTCTGATAATCAAGACAATCATCAGGAGTATGACTTAGAAAATTTAATATTAAAAGTTCGTCAAGGGATAGTGTCACACCTACAACCTCGTAAAAAGCAGTTGATTCCGGGAGATATAAGACAATTTGAATATTCGGGAGGAATATATAATGTTTTAACCGGTGGTTTTGGGGTAGTGATGTCATTGATTAGAACTGGAAAAACTCCCCCTTCCATTAAAGAATGGGCACTTAGATATTCAAAAGAAAAGTATTTATCTGAATTAGATTATGGACTTTTTTCTGGGAAATCAGGAATTGCTTGTATCTTATTTGAGTTAGGAGAGATTCAACGTTCAAAGGAAATTATAGATTCAATTAATATTTCAGACGAAACTTCAGATATTACCATCATGACTGGTCTATCTGGGATTGGACTTGCATTTTTATCATTTTACTCTTCGTTAAATGACACCGCCTACTTGGAGAAGGCGATTAATGTTGCTGGTATAATTAAAAAAGTATTTATTAGCAATGTTGATATCTATTCAAAAGATCCTGATTTCTTTTCTAAAGGATTATTTGATGGATGGAGTGGAGCTACGATTTTTTTCAATGCTTTATATAAAGTGACTAGAAATAAAGAGTGGCTTAACTATGCTGAGGACATGATGAGTAGAGAACTAGATAGTTGTACCTTAGATGATGAGGGAATTCTGCATATAGAGGATGAGCAAAGGCTGCTTCCATATTTAGCAGGTGGAGGAGTAGGTGTTGCAATTGCTCTACTTTCTCTCGCAAAGCAGACAAACAATGAATTTTACTTTAAAAAATTTGAACAAACTTTACCATTGTCTTCGACAATTTGTTGCTATAATAGTGGGTTATTTAGGGGATTCGCTGGTTTTTTACTTTTTTCTTCCTTTATCGAACAGGAGTATGGTATAATAGATAGGAAGAAAACGCTGACATTACTTAATACCATGCAGATGTATGCAATAGATACAGGACAGGAAGTAATGCTTCCTGGTGACTACGGTTATAGGTTATCGGGAGACTTATTTTCAGGTGCTTCGGGTGTCCTTCTTGCTCTAGAAGCGATTAGAGGAAAAAGTTGGAAAAGTTGGTTTCCTTTGATACCTGAAACACTAGATTTATTATTCTAATGGAAGAGTTTCAAAATTTATTGAGATATTATATTTTATATAATATAGGGTATTTTTAAGTAAATCATTATTTTTATAGTGGATAACTTTTAGGACGTTTTAACTGTAATTTGAAAAGGAGAACGAACATGAAAAACATTTTATCTTTACAACAACTTAAAGTAAAGGAAAACACGAAATTAATGGCTAAATCATCAAAAAGCACAAACTGTAAGAACAGTAGTCATGCTAGTTGGTTTATTTGTTAATTAAATTTTCCGATAAGATTAATTCTCATTTTTATCTTAACTTTATAGGAGGGATTTAATGAAGAAAGTATTATCTTTACAACAATTAAAAAAAACAGATAGCACTAGAGCTAAATCTAGCATGAGTTTAAATTGTCGCATGAGTAGTAATAATAGTTGGTTTTTCTGCTAAAATAGTTTTATAAAAATTTACCTATTAATACCCTAGCTAGCCTTGAAAAATTTTCAAGGCTAGCTGTATAGTATAGAGAGTGTGTATTTATGAGAAAAAACAATAATTTAGACATCTTATTCTTAAAGAAGTATATGCCCAGTAGTTTGTATCTTTTCTTTTTAAGTTTATTAGTATTTACTGGTACTATTGTGTCTCTAAGTATTCCAATTTTTATTATGAAATTAATTGATAACATGAAAAATGGGCTACATGTTGCTGATATAATGCTAGTTATTTCACTGTTTATTATGGAATTATGTTTCACTGCATTCTCATTTTATTTTATAAATAAAACATCAGAGAGAATTGTAAAACAAATACGAGTAGAGATATGGTATCACATTTTGAATTTACCTATTTCGTATTTTGATAAAAATCGTTCAGGAGCTGTTGTAACAAATATTATCCATGACACTGAAGAAATATCAGAATTTTTAAATAGTCAAGTTAGTTCTTTTTTTACAAATATCGTATCAATTATTGGTTCAATTATAATACTTTTGGTGTTAGATTGGAAGTTAGCAATATTATTAGGTATTGCTGTCCCTATAGCTGTTTTAATTACTAGCTATTTTGGGAATCAAGAATATATTATTGCTATGAGATATAGAGAAAGTATCTCGAATTTGCAAAACAATCTAACATCGACTCTTTCAAAAATTAGGTTAGTAAAATCAACTACTTCAGAAGAGGCAGAGCTTCGAAAAGAGAGCGAATTGTTTAGTTCTCTGTATAATGTTGGAGTTCAAGAAGGCAAAGTACTTGGTATTCTTTCTCCTATATCATCAATGGTTGTTATGTTACTTCTAGTTATAACGTTTGGTTATGGTACATATCGAATATCAAATGGGACGTTATCAAACGGAGCACTGGTCGCGAGTATAGTATACTTATTTCAATTAGCTGATCCTTTCTCACAAATTATTTCTTTCTTTACTAACTATCAAAAATTTAGGGCTTCAGTAAAAAAGATACAAGAGTTACTTTTAGAACCTTTAGAAAAGAGTTATTTTCCAGAAGCTGATGATAGTGTTAATACAGATAGAGGTGGATTGTTTTTCGATGATATTGAGTTTTCTTATAGTGAAAATGAAAAGACGGTATTTAATGGTATAAATTATGAATTTCAATTATTTAAAACAACAGCAATTATTGGAGTTAGTGGCGCTGGAAAAACAACCATATTTTCACTGATTGAAAGATTCTATACTCCAACTAATGGAAGAATTTTTTTTCAGAATAAAGATATAACAAGTATTCCATTAAAAAAGTGGAGGAGTAAAATTGCCTATTTATCACAAGATATTGATCTATCATTCGGGTCATTGTTAGAAAATTTAACTTATGGCATATCAGACTACTCTATGGATGAGGTAAATAAGTTAGTAGAACAATTTGATCTAAAATCTTTTGTTGATAATTTAGAATATGGCTATAATACTATTGTTGGAGAGAAGGGAATAACTCTTTCGGGAGGACAAAGACAACGTATTGCTCTTATTAGAGCAATATTAAAGGATGCTGATATATATTTACTTGATGAGCCAACATCAGCCTTGGACACTCATACAGAAAAACTAGTTCAAATTACTTTAGAGAAATATTTGAAAGGAAAGACTGTTCTAGTTATTGCGCACAGATTGAAGACTATAACTGCTGCAGATGAAATTGTTATATTGAATAATAAAACAATCGAGTATCACGGAAAGCATAGTGAGTTAAAAAAATCTTGCAATCTGTATAATCAATTATTAGAAGATAGTGTACACTAAAATAAAGTTTAAAGATTTAAGCTAAAAGAACTCAAAACCGGATAGGTGTGAGGGGGTATTGTTTAATTTATACTTTTTTGTTAAAGATAAGAAAAAGAGGAAGTAATCGGATGGAAAAAAGTAGAAATGATTAGTATGTATCTCTTCTGTCAGTTAATTAATGAATTACTTCCAATATTCTTTTTTGGAGGGAGTGTTCTATTTTTGTTTTTACATTTGGCATCTCAAAGCTATACTAGTATTTAGAATAGCTTTGAGATGCTTTTTATGTGACTTTCAGTTCGTGTTTCGTAACCGCCCAATAATAGAGTATATTGAAAAAGTTCCAAACTTAACTGACTTTGGAACTTTTTTGTTTGCAGTGATGTTGAATGGTTTTATGCCATGGTAAATAAGCCTCTAGAACCTCTTTTTTGGCGAGGGTCTCCTCGTTAGGGAGATGGTCTAAAGGTATGTCATATATTTCTTTGGGGAACTATATACTTGTTTACACAAACACTAAATGTAGTTGTTTAATCAAGTGAAATGTTATTTCAAAACGCTACATATTGTATTTGGTGTAAACTTATATATAGTTCCCTTTCTTTGAATCAAGTCCGTGGCGCTTGGCCGTTTCTAAAAGGCTTAAGATAATAGCTGTCGCCTTGGCTCCCTCAAAACTTTGAGAAAATAACCAATTTTTCCGACCGATGACAAGGGTCTTTATCGCTCGCCCTGCTAGGTTGTTCGACAAAACGAGATTCCAGTCCGCTAAAACCGTTCGGAAGGTGCTTTCGTATGTCAAGCTATACTCCAAGGCAGTACCTAACTTTGACCTGGATAATACAACTTGCTTACACCAATCGAAGAATTCTGTCATTAAGGGAGCTAACTCTGTCTGGCGTTTATAGTATCTCTCCTCAGCTGATAATGCCTCCATTCTCTTTCTAAGCTAAACATCTACTTACAATAAGCCAACCCTTTGGCCCATAAAGAAGTCTTGTCTGCCTGCTTCGGTGTTGCTTCAAAGAACTTCCTTCTCACATGAGCCCAACAGCCGACTAACTTGGCATGAGCTAATTACCGATAAGCACTCCACATGTCAAACTGCACATAACCGGCATAATCTCCAAGAAATTCCTGAACAACCAAACCACTTCGGCGCTAGTCATGGTGATAGAGGGTAATGCCTTGGTCTTCCTGCTTCCCAGATAAGAATGTCCACTAATAGGACAATTGTCGATCACTTTCTAAGACCTTATAGGAAGTTTCATCCGCATGAAGGACAGGTTGTTCCAGCAACTTCTCGTGTAGAAGGTCATAAATCGGATCAAAATAATATTGGCTAGACCTCATATGCCAGTTGGCTATTTCCTTGAGACTAATCGGTAAACCCATCTTGTTCTAATCCTCTTCCTGACGATAATTGGGTACCTTAAGGTTGAACTTTTGATGGATTGTGTGAGCAATAATCGATGCAAAATCTAAACTATGTGATAAGGGAGCTTTAGGAATAGGAGCCTTAATAATCTTATCAGTGAGCCCCTCTTCACTACAGTTTTGACATTTATAGGCATGTTGGATATGGACAACACGTTTTAATTGGGCAGGAATAAAGACCAATTCCTGCCTCTGAATACAAGAACCAATTTCTTTAAGGTCGCTATGAGAGTCTGGGCAAATGCAGTCTTCACCCTTTAGTTTCTGATGGATTATTTCTGGAGTGAATTGGTTAAAAATAGCTTGGCGAACCCCTTTAGCTTTTTTGCGTTTATAGGTAATCGTTTCTGTTCCAACTGGGTAAGTCCTTATCTTCCTCTGGAAGCTGGTCTTCTTCGAAGAGACTGATTTGACCAGACGGATAAGTCACTTTTCTGATGACTTCTCATAGAGTTTTTGAGTTAGGTAAGCTACTTGTTCACGAAGGAGAGCAAGTTCGTTGGATAAATGATTAATTGTAGAAGACTGTTGTTTGATAATGTTTAGTAATTCTTCCATAGTCTCAATGTCATTAAGTTAACCTCATCCTTCATCAAACAACCTATTCCTACACTCGTATATTAGTGCATATTCTGGGATAGGTGGTACTTTTTATCGCATTTTGGCCGCACAAAAGGAAGGTTTTTTCCCATTTTTCATTAATTATGGTACTCTATAAGCTAAACTTGAACTTACTGGACTTTGGCTTTTTATCTTTCTTGGAAATGTTCGATTGGGTCGAACAATGGATAAATGCTTGGCTATGTAGGTGTTCAATTTGGAGGAAGCAAGGATACCTCTGAGAAATTTTTGACAGGCATAAACAGCGTCTGAAAAGTTGATTTCATATGTTTTTTTCGCCTTTGATTGTTTAATGGTAACATGTGAGATGAGCCATTTACAAAAGTTAAAATTAATAAAAAGTGCATAGATTTCTTGGATAATCCCTTCCTTCTTTTTGGCATGAAAATGAGTCAGCCCCACACTGTATTTAAGGTCACGAAAACGGGTCTCTATGCCCCATCTGCTGGCATAGAGGTCTTTTAATTTTTTCACGGAATCATCTGTATTCGTAACTAAGGTTTCATAGCAACCAGGTTGGATTTCCAGTCGTACCATACGAAATGTTAGCTCATAAAAGCTGATGGGGTCTGCTTTTCGACTAGAGCTCGGTAAGAAATCAAAAGGGGAGTGATGCGTTAAATAGTGATATTGGTTGGGAAAGTCTCGATAGTTTTGCTTCATCTCATGGGTTTGTTTCCGACAGAGTTTGAGGTTGAAATGTTCATCAAAACAAGGCGTGTCAGGCAGGTTCAAACCTGATTTGATGGAGGCATTTCCATCCCGAATTCGGATGACATACAACCAATTTTTCTCTTGGCAATGGGCCATGACATTGTAAGAGTTATAGCCTCTATCCATGATGACAAGTGCTCGTGCGAAAGGGAGAATTTTCCATCATGTCAAAGAAAGCAGCGCGTTCATCATGATCGACCTTGTCTTGAATCCGCAGGTCACAATAAACACCGTTTTCTAAATCGTAAAGCGTACGATTTGCCCCCGTTTGGATACAGGTCGACTTATCAAAGCGATTTCTAGGCAAAATGACATCACTGACATCCACAGCTAAGATTGGCATAGGGTTAACAGTGGGGATTTTAGCAGTAAAATCTCTAAAAAGCCTTTCAAATGCTTGGAATTTAATCTGATAACGTCGTTGAACGAAAGCAGACTGAGAGACGGGAAAGTCCAAATCCAGCAGTTCTTTAGCTAAACTCTTGCCACCCAAGGCAAGGAGAGATTTCAACATCGTTTTCATGTCAATGGGCTGTTTCGGCTGAAATCTTTTTCTGGTTGACGGACAAACTGGTTGGCATCTGAAACGATGTCATCAATACTATTAAGCAAATGACTTTTAATTTGGTCAAACATGATTTTTCCCTTTTATTTTTAGTCTAACATAGAAAAAAATCTCCTGCCACTCATAATTTGGAGTAGTAGGGGATTTAACTTAATGACATTGTCCATAGTCTTGCCCTCTTGATTGTTCTTTGTGCTATTTTTCTTTTATTATATCGAAAGAAAAGCCATGATTTCAATAGAAATCATGGCTTTTTGCAAGATTTATTTTAGGAGAGATAGAAAATCCCTTCATCAGCCAGTCAACCTGTTCAGAGGTCAAGGTTTTAATGTCAGTTTCTGTGTTTGGCCAAGTCAGTTTTCCATTTTCAAACCGTTTATAGAGTAACCAGAATCCTTGACCATCCCAGTAATGAGCCTTAAAACGGTCTTTACGTCCACCGCAGAAGAGAAAAACCTGCTCTGAAAAAGGATCTAAAGCAAATTGACTTTTCACCAAATAAACCAGTGAATCAATCCCTTGTCTCATATCCGTTTTTCCACAAACCAAGAAAACTTGTCCTAAATCACTGAGTTGGATTGTCATAGCCTAGCACCTTGTTTAAAATAGCTTCTAGCCAGTCTTGATTAAGGCATTGAAATAAGGTCAGTTCAAGTTTATCCGGTCGGATTTTCAGTAAGACATCATTTCTAGAATTGGATTCAAACCGACGAGTTTGTGGTGTATCCAAGGGGACGATAGGTTGTGAAATCAAAATAACCTCCTGTAATCATTGTTTACAACAGTATACTAAAGGCGCGCAATTAAGATAGATACCTGGTTATTGGGCGCTTACCGTGTTTCGCTCCGGAGGTGCGAAAAATAAATAAACCACCACCCACTATATGTGATTAGATACCAAAAAGGGTGGTTATGATTTTCTGGATAATACTCACATAAAAAATAAATAGCTATACATTGATTTGATCTAATATTGGCTATCATTTTTTATGTTCCAATAATATTTAAAAATAATTGACACAAATACATTATTGTGATACAATAATTTCATAAAATAAATTATTGTATCACAATAATGGAGGTGTTTTATATGAACAGATTTTTAAAAATAATCGGTTATGGTCTATCCCTTGCACAATATGTTATTTGGTTGCTTGTTTTTCTATTATTAATAGGAGTAGTGGGAATTTTCTTTGGAGGACAGACGAGCCACGGAAGTTTTATATTTGATTATGGAAATTTTATAATCAATATTCCAATTATTTTTCCTTTGTTGGTTCTTTTTATGACAATAGCTATGTGCTTTATTGTTATTAAATTGTTAAAAATTTGGAGTATTCTGATGATAGATTTTAGTGATGGTAAATACTTTAATTTTAAAAATTTAGAATATTTAAAGAAATCTTTTCTGTTTTTGCTTTGCTTAACAATTTTTCAACTCTCAATTAACCTAATATTTAATTACTTGAACATAGATAATGTTAGTGGATTATTTGATTTGTCAATAAAGAATTATTTTGTAAATATATCGTTTCTGATATTGAATTATTTATTGATTATCGTATTCAAAAAAGGAGAAAAGATACAGAAGGATAATGAGGAGATAATTTAATGATATGGAAGAAATAAAAATAAATTTAGATGAAGTGATTAAGTCTAGGAAGCTTACATCAAAAGAACTAGCTAAAAGAATTGATATAACCGAAGCAAACTTATCAATTTTGAAGACCGGAAAAGCCAAAGGGATACGATTTTCGACATTATTGAATATTTGTAGAGAACTTGATTGCCAACCCGGTGAAATTATTGAATATAAAAGGAGTAAAGATAATGAAGAATAAAAAAATATTGATGATTCTAGTTGGTTTTTTAGCATCAATAATACTTGTATCGTGTGGTCTAGGAATTAGTGATACAGTACAAGATGTTACATCAGAAATTCATCAAGAAACTCCCAAAGAAGATACTGAAGGTTTAGGAATAAAACAGGTATTAGTACAAAAAAACGGTGAAAATGTGGATATATCTACTAAAGATTTTACTGGCTATATTTACATAATGAGCACAAAAGAAAATATTGAATCAATTAGAAAATCAGAATTTAATATCAATAATGATTCTTTTCAAGATGTTAAAAAAGGGTCTGAGCATGATTTCAATATTCGTTATAATAGTAAGACATTTTTTTCGGTAAAACAGATAAAAGTTGAATCAGTTAGTTCAGTAAAGATTTCTTCAAATTATTCAGAAAATAATTTATTGGTTTTAAGAGAAGAAAAGTGATAAGAAATAACTGTAAGTTTGACCTATATCAATCTTACAGTTAGTAATCAAAAAGGGCCTCCACTATTCCGAATAAATTATTCAGAATAGTGGAGAAACCCATAAAATTCAAAACTATTATAATAACATATGTATAGTAGCTTTATACTTTCTATTTATTTGTTGTTTTAACACATAAAAATAGACTAATTGAGCTTTGCTTTTTACACATTACACTGAGATTAGAAGCATTACAAAATTTTGCTTGTTCAGTGGAGACCATAGTTTGCAAAGATAATACTTTCTTCATTAAATCCCTCCTATAAAGTTAAGATAAAAATGAGAATTAATCTTATCGGAAAATTTTATTAACAAATAAACCAACTAGCATGACTACTGTTCTTACAGTTTACGCTTTTTGATGATTTAGCCATTAATTTTGTGTTTTCCTTCACTTTGAGTTGTTGTAAAGATAAAATGTTTTTCATGTTCGTTCTCCTTTTTTAATTATAGTTAAGCTACCTTATTTATCTATTATAATAGTATTGACTTCCTTAAAAATACCCTATATTATATAAAATATAATATCTCAATAAATTTTGAAACTCTTCCATTAGAATAATAAATCTAGTGTTTCAGGTATCAAAGGAAACCAACTTTTCCAACTTTTTCCTCTAATCGCTTCTAGAGCAAGAAGGACACCCGAAGCACCTGAAAATAAGTCTCCCGATAACCTATAACCGTAGTCACCAGGAAGCATTACTTCCTGTCCTGTATCTATTGCATACATCTGCATGGTATTAAGTAATGTCAGCGTTTTCTTCCTATCTATTATACCATACTATTGTTCAATATGGGAAGTAAAAAGCAATGAAAAAGTACATTAATGTATAAAGAAAAGATCATGGCACTAGCCCCTAAAAATGAGACACAAGAAAAACACTCCTGTTGAAATCTAGTACACACTAGAAACAGGAGTGTTTTGTTATGGTTAAAAAAGTGTATTCGGTAGAAATTAAGTTGGCCTGCATCGAAATGAAGAAGGCTGGGAAGTTCAACAAGGTCATCATGGAGACCTTAGGTATCAAAAATGTCAGTCAAGTAAAGACTTGGAGGTGTTGGTATCGGAATGATGAGCTACATTGTTTCCACTAACTTGTAGGGAAACAATACACCTACGGCAAAGGGATTGAGCAGTTATCTGAAGTAGAACAGTTACGTTTGCAGGTAGAACTGCTAAAAAGTGTCGGAGCTAGGTAAGACAATCGACAAAGTGAGTCTTCTCAAGCTTGTGGAAGAAGATAGAGAATTCTATCCCGTATCTGTCATTGTGGACTGTTTCGGTGTCAAACGCTCCACTTTCTACCGTTAGAAAGCAAGAGGAGAGCAATCTGAGGAAAGAGATGAGGTTGTAGAGAAAATAGAACAACTCTGTATGGAAAATCAGTTTATCTAAGGCTATCGTACTATCAGCCGACTACTCAAGAAAATTCATAGTCTTGTCGTCAATCGTAAGAAAGTTTATCGTATCATGAAGGAGAACGGCTGGATCTGTCGGACACGGTCTAAGAAAGTCCCAAATTTAGGGAAATCTTACTATGTGACGAAAAATAAGTTAGGTCGCGATTTTCAAGCAGACAAGCCATTGGAGAAGCTTGTTGCAGACATTACTTATCTATACTTTGGGAAATGTAAACTTTACCTATCCTCTATCATGAATCTCTACGATCGCGAGATTGTGGCTTATACCATTTCAGATTGTCAGGATACAGACTTTGTACTGGACACGCTCAATCAACTGGATTTTCCTCAAGGAGTAATCTTAAACAGTGATCAGGTGAATCGGTTACACTTCCAAGGTTATACTATCAGGCTTGTACAGAAAAAGGCATCACCCGATCCATGTCCCGTAAGGGAACCCCAGCGGATAATGCCTGTATCGAATGGTTCCATTCCGTACTAAAGTCTGGAACCTTCTATCTCCATAACTGGAGAAACTTAACCAAAGATAGTATAACAGATATTGTTAATATTAAATCATATTTATAATGAAAATAGAATTCAACGGAGATTCAACGACCAATCCCCTGTAGATTACAGAAAACTGGTCGTATAAAAAGTGTTTTTCTTCTCTCCCATTAGTGGGGTGCAGTGCCGTTGTTTATCCAGTTTTCAATGAATGCGACTTGTTTAGAAGTCGTTTTTCTTGTGCCTTTGGACGAGCAACGATAGATGATTTTATTGTAGTTCTTGTTTGTGTCACTTTCCCAAGAAGAATAAGGGTGGGCGTAATATCGGTAGGCAGACAGATATTATTTGGAATTCCTCGCAAAAGAATTATTACTATGGTTTTAAAGCTCACATGTTAGTCATCATGTCGGACCATATTGTGGAAGAGCTAAGAGATGCTTTGGCACGAAAGGGAGATTAGTTCTGGGCTCCCTTCCCTGTAAGAATATGGCAAGTGCGAGAAAACACAATAAGTGGGAACTATTGAAAGCTAGATGGATGACTGAAACACAAGTTTCACTCCTCTGTACTGTGTATGATATAGAACATTCTCTGGCTAGAAGTTTGGCTGGGATAGAATTATGGATGGAACGAATTATATTTATTCACAATTTGTGCTACTCTTTTCTAGTATCAGAGATATAGCATATATTTTCGATAAAAAATCTTTTTACATAACGCTTCGCCGTATGAAAGTTATATTTGTTCATATGTTTGACATAAATGAAAAGATTTAGTTTTAGCGTAAAATTTGTGATTTTTATAGATATTGTTGAATTTTTAATTAAGAAGACGTAGTTAGTGGCCTTGTTTATGTTTATCGTTCTAAAGAATTCTAAGAACCTGTATTCACAATATTATAGAGCCCCTAAAAGACGACTAATGTGTGATAGTTTGACAAAAGCAACCTCTGACGATACGGATTTTTCAACATCCTTAGCTAATCTTCGAGAATGATTCAACCAAGAAAAAGTTCGCTCAATAACCCAACGTTTGGGAATGATTTGCCAGTTGCCCTTGATTTTTTCAGAAATATCTACTGCGCAGCCAAACTCTTCAATCATCATCTCCTCAAAACTTTTCCGATAACCAGCATCGGCTGAAAAAGCCTTGATGGTTGGGAATTGTACCATCACTTTGCGAGCCACTAAAATGCCTGATTTTGTATCGTGCAAATTAGCTGCATGAACCACCACATCAAGAAGATTGCCCATGGTATCAACAACTATGTGGCGCTTCCTCCCTTTGACTTTTTTACCGCCATCAATCCCACGTTCCTCTGCAGCATCTGCTGTTTTCACGCTTTGAGAATCAATGATAGCATAGGTTGGAGTGGCTGCTCTACCAGCATTTAGTTGCTTTTTTTAACCAGTTCTATCAAAATGGTGTCCCACAGTCCGCTCTCCTTGGCACGACGAAAGAAACCCCAGACAGTTGGGTAAGGAGGGAAATCATGAGGGAGCATGCGCCATTAGCAGCCTGTTTTAGTGATATATAGGGTTACATTCATGAGTTCTCATTTAGACCATTTATAGGTGCGGTGTTTGGAGAAATAGGGTTCAAGTTGAGCCCATTCTTGATTGGTTAAATCAGTATCATATGCTTTTCGTGCCATATCTTTAGTTTAACATTTTTTTGTGAATACAGGTTCTAAATTAATTTATGCATATTTCGCATAAAATTCTGATTATTATTTTCACCGAATTACAATAATAGTAAGAGGATTGTTAATGTATATCAGATTGAAAAATTTAAGAGAGGACAAAGATTTGTCACAAAATCAGATTGCGGAATATCTTCATTGTTCACAGTCTGCTTATTCTAGAATAGAAAGTGGCAAGCAAGATATTCCTACCCCATTTTTGAAACAATTAGCAAAATTATATCAGGTAACTACTGATTATATTTTAGAAATGGATAGATTTAGTCATTAATAGATCCTAGTTCATTGAAAACTGAATAGACCAAGGTGGGACTTTCTTATTTGTTGAGCAATTTAGTGAAATACGCGGTGATATGAGCGATAATTATTAGCTATAAAATAGAGTGGTTCTCTATCTGCCATGACCATAAATAAGGACAATGATACTTCTGACCGTTCAGGCTGCCATCGTAAAAGGACAGCGGGTGAAATGCCCATGAATGATTTAACCAATCATACCCACGGAGGAATGAATTTTTGAGGTATTTATATGAAACAAGATATATTGGAATATCAAATGCAGAGGTCTCTTTTAGAACTTCTATTTCATAAAAATTTAGTTACCCAAGTGGAGTATCAAAATATTAAAGCTAAACTAGATAGGAAATACAAAAATACTAATTAGGGAACACAAAATAGCGGACATAAGTAGTTGAACGCGGTAAAATATTTTCAATGAGTTTCCTATTTTGTAGAAAGGATTTGGAGATATGGTAAAACAAATCGAAGTAATCAGAGCTCAGGAAAATGTTCGGCGTAATCATGGGAAAATAGAAATTTCTCAAAAGAGAGTCGCAGCTTATTGTAGGGTTAGCACTGATAGTGAAGATCAGAAAAATAGTTATGAATCACAAGTGAAACATTACAAAGAGTATATATCGCAACGTTCAGATTGGCAACTTGTTGATATTTATGCTGATGAAGGTATTACAGGCACTCAAGTTGGCAAACGTCAAGACTTTCAAAGATTGATAACCGATTGCTTAAATGGTGAAATTGATTATATTGTTACCAAGGCTATTGCAAGGTTTGCTAGAAATACACTTGACACTCTTAAGTATGTTCGTATGCTAAAAGATAAACAGATTGGAGTTTACTTTGAGGAAGAGAACATTGATACTTTAACTATGGATGGGGAGCTATTGTTGACTATCCTAAGTTCCGTAGCTCAGCAAGAAGTAGAAAATATATCAGCACATGTTAAAAAGGGGCTAAAAATGAAGATGCAACGAGGAGAACTTGTTGGTGGTCCCCGTTGCTTAGGGTATGATTTTGACTGGGAAACTCGTCAAATTACAGTTAATCAGGAAGAAGCAAAGATTGTTCGCTATATATTCGATAGGTACTTAGAGGGAATCGGGGGGCGTGTCATTGCCCGTGAATTGGAGGAGATGGGAGTGACTTCCCCACGGGGAAATAAATCTTGGGCAGAGACGACTATCCTGGGAGTAATAAAGAATGAGAAGTACAAAGGAGATGTTTTACAAGGAAAAACCTTTACCGTAGATCCAATTAGCAAACGACGTTTAGATAATTATGGCGAAGAGGACCAATATTACATAAAAGGGAATCATGAACCGATTGTGACAGAAGAAGAGTTCAATCAAGCACAAGAAATCAGATTACGCCGGTCAGGGAGACGTGGTAGAATTGGTTCAACTTCTGGAAAACGACAACGTTTTTCTAGAATGTATGCGTTCAGTAGCATGCTAGAATGCGGATTTTGTCAGTCTGTGTTATCAAGACGTTCTTGGCATAGTGGAACGATTTACCATAAGGTTATTTGGCATTGTCAAGTTGCAATAAAAAAAGGTAAACGTCATTGTCAGCATAGTAAGGGGATTAGTGAGTCCGCTATTGAGAAAGCTTTTTAGAAAGTTTCAGATTGCTTTATCAAAACAACGATAAAATTATTGATCTATTTTTACAAACAGTTGAAGAGGAAATTAGTGATAATTCACTAGAATTAGAGCTACAAAGTATTGAGAAACAGCTAATAAAACTGAAACAGCAAGAAAGAGATATCATCCAAATGAAACTTGATGGCAGGATCAGTGATGACTTGTATGATGAAAAATTCCATGCTATTATAAAGGATAAAGAAAAACTATCAGCTTCAAAAGTAAATCTTGAGGTTAGGCTACATACAGATTCAGGTGTTAAAGAACGTTTAGAACCATTTAGAAAATTGTTGAAATCTAAGCAACTAATTAGCGAGTTTGATCGTGCAATCTTTGAAAGTTTAGTAGAGAAAGTGATTATTGGAGGTATATCTGATGATGGAGTTGTTGATCCAGCAAAGATTACTTTTATTTATAAATCTGGAGATGAGACTTCTTTGAATTCTAAAAATTTCAAAGATAAGCGTAAAAATGAGTCGAAAAAATCGGGAAATGCTTCGTCAGAATTGTGTAGTAATGATACAAACATTGATGAAAAATTGTCTCCTCAGTCCACGGACACCACGAACAGAGGCGGTTGTTAAATTGTCCAAACGAGATATCAACCATCATATTGATCTTGAAATCAATGAAGACGACCTCAAAGATATTTCTGTTAAGAAGGATGCCACTTATTCAGAAATCAAAGATTATGTCTTTAGAAAATTTGAATTAAAAGTATCTACCCTTAACATTGCACAAGTTAAAAGGAAACTTGGGATAATTGAGCGAGAGAACTATAATCACTCTAAGAAAGAAAATCAAAGAGTTCCAAATTGTCCACCCAAAAAAGAACAAGCTATCATCGATGCGTTAAGTTGGTTTGGAATGATTGAGTAATTAAATAAATTAAAAAGTGCAGAGTACTGTTCTCTGCACTTTTTAACGTTCATAATCATTTGTATTGCGATTTTTACTTATTTGCTCTCGGTGTAACTTTTTGTGTTTTTCGATACGTTCAAATACTTTTTTCTTATCATTTTCTGTGAGATATTTTTGAAAATCGTCGTAAAGGTTTATTGCAGGTTGGACTTCTTTCAATAGTGAATCCATTTTTTTCTTAGCTTCTTTTTGTTCAGCAATTCGTACTGACCTCTCATGTTGAAGCTGCTCCCTGGCTCTTTTTAATTCGCCTGTCAACTGGCTAATTTTCTGTTTCAATCCTTTGACGATACTATTGTTAAAGACTTTATCAATAAAATCGTCTAAAATTTGTTTCATAGGTTTAGTATTTACTTGGTATAACATTTTTTCAAAAATTTTTAAAGGTACAACTGCAAATTTTTCTTTTTTTCCAATTAGTCCACGTTCCTCTACTTTAAAGTCCTTGGTAAATAGGTAATTCTTATCCTCTTTAATTCCAATATCCTTTAATAATTGTTCGTTGATAGCATTTATAGCTTTTTCTTGAGCTAATAGTAATTCTAGTTTATCAGCTTTAGCTTCAAACTTTTCATCTAACTTATTAACAGACTCTTGCTTTGAATGGATGACATTATCATATTGTTCAATTGATTGTGTTTTTCTATCAATCTCTTTTTCAAGTGTATTCAACTTCTCTTTCTTTTTTGCAAATTCTTTTTCTACTTTTGAGACCTCAGAAGTGATTTCAGCTTTAATCTCATTCAGTTTCTTTCCTTTTTCCTCCTCAAGTTTTGCTATCATTTCTTTGTATTCACGCATATCCTTAAGATTATTCGTACCTACCTGCTTGCGTTCAACTGCCATTTCTTTCAGCATTTCTTCAAGGATTTTAATTTCGTTGTTGCGAAAAGCCATCAATTGAAATTTTCCTTTTTCAGTAAATCCCTCTTGCTTCAATGTTTTTGAAAAGCTTGGTTGTTTTGAAAGACCATTTTTGTAGCCAGTTGCGACAGGAACTACATTTAGATGTAAATGCGGAGCACCTTTTTCATCCAGATGCACTACTGCATTATAAACACGGAAATGTGGATGACGTTTTTCGAAATCTTGTGCATATTTAGCTAAATATATCCCTATGTTGAGTTTATATCCTTCTGGTAATTCATCCCAATCCGCTTTTGATCCAATACCAATGATAAACTCTCTCTGTTGATCTAAGGTATCAAGTTTACCAACATGTTTATAATAATCCTTGATTTTTAGATCATTTCTTATCTGCTTTTCATTGTATTCCTTCAAAGCAGGCCCGAATTCCTTTTCATATAGTTCTCGAATATCTAATTGTTTCACTACAATATTTTGATGACTTTTATCTCTAAGAATGTGTGAATGTTCTGGGCTCTTCCATTCTTTTTCCGTTAAATCTCGATTATTATGTCGAATGTTTGTCATTCTCGGATTTGTTTTAAATGAAATAGTTAAGCTAGGCATTCCTATTGCTCCTTTATTATTTATTTACTATTAGTATGCCTTAAAACCGAATTAAAAAAATTCAAGCATTAATTTGTTGATGATTATTCTAGAATCATGTAATTAATTATTAATGTCATATTATTGAGCATAGAAATTTGTGGAAATAAATGATATGGCATTGGCTAATGAATAAGTTTAGAGTTGAAAATTGTGTGGAGTATTTAAGTAATCCATATGTAAACAAATAATGGTTTTGTATAGTTAACTATTTTGGCTGTAATTTTGGATAAAAAAAGACCACGTTCTCTAAAATAATGGGTAAATAAAGAAGACCACGTTCTCTAAAATAATGGATAGATAAAGAAGGCCACGTTCTCTAAAATAATGGGTAGATAAAGAAGACCATATTCTCTAAATTAATGGGCTAATTAAAGAAGTCCATGTTTTCAAAAACAGCGGACCAATAAAGTAAGCCATTCTTTAACAGGTAATGGTCTTATAAAGATACCCATTATGACTGTAAAAAATGGATAGATAAATAAACCCATTATTTTAGTAGAAAAGTGATTATTTAAGATTGGTATCTTAATTTCTAAATTTTTAATATCTGAAAATTTTGTGCTATGATTGCTCGAATAACGAGCAATGGCGAGGCGCACCGCTATTCCTCGCCAAATAAATTAGACTCAATGATTCTCCTTAAAAAAATTGATAAGCAAGTAACAGAGGTTTTTGTTACTTTTTGTCAAAAAGTAACGTTTTTGTAGTTTTGACAGCCCTGTGGTCCATCAAAACTACAAACGCTCTCCGAGGGGTCTTGCAGACGGCACATTCGTCCCTAAGGACGAAAAGACAATGTCCAAGAATCGCAAAGACATTGTCAGAGAATAAGGCGGAAGCTAGTTTAAAGATTATGAAAAACGAGTACGAAATAGAAAAGGAACTCTTATTCTCCACTGTTATTTTTGATAAAATTTTGATATAATTTTATCAAAAACAGGAGGTGCAGAAATGCTTAATATTAGACCAGTCTCAGATTTAAGAAATCGATTCAGTGAAATCGAATCAGATGTTATAGAAAATGGTGAACCAGTATTTTTGACAAAAAATGGGTATGGTTCTATGGTTGTAATGAGTTTAGAGCAATATTCACTCTTGACGGACACAAGGGAGAAAGCATTGGATGAAGCAGATCAGCAAGCAACCATAAGTTCAAAACGATACACAGCCGAAGAAATTTTTGGAAGAGTGAGAAATAGGATTGATGGAGAATAAACATTATGAACTTACTTTTCTACCACTCTTTGAACAAGATCTTAATGAAGCTGTGGACTATATTACAAATACTTTAAATAGTCCCCAATCAGCTTTGAATCTAGTTGATGAAGTAGAAAAGGCTATTTTTGAAAGGTTAAAGAATCCCTCTGGCTACGCACCATTTCCTACACTCAAAAAACGTCCTAATGATTATTACACAATCAAAGTTAGGAACTTTACGATATTTTATGTGCTAATTGAAAATACTATGGAAATACGTCGGATTCTTTATAGTAAACGTAATTTTGAACGGTTACTATAAAATGCTATAATTAAATTAAAAACCGAGGCTAGCCTCCTTTGTTATGAATATAACAAAGGAGGCTAGCCTCCTTTGTTATGAATATAACAAAGGAATCCTAATGGTCTCTCTTATAAGGAGAATTCATGGACAATAACAGACAAAAAGAACTTTTGAAACTTTTGGCTAAAGCTCAAGAAGAGGTAATGAGCGGGAATGAGGTTTCGACAGAATTTGCAAGAGTACTTTTCCCGCCAGCACGAAAAGAATATGAATTAACTTATTATGGCAAAGAAAGTGAGCAAGCTATCATTAGTCAAACTTTTGCAGTTCCTTTACAAGAAAACCGAAGATTTGGGGAAGCACTCGACAATGAATGGTTAAATAAAATTATATTTGGAGATAATTTGCAGGTCTTAAAAACTCTTGTAGAGATGAAGCATCGAGGTGAATTGAAGAATGCTGATGGGACAGATGGTGTACGCTTAATTTATATTGATCCACCATTTGCAACCAAGCAAGATTTTTCAAATAAAGATTCTAAGGCATACTCTGATAAATTGGCTGGTGCCGAATTTTTAGAGTGGTTAAGAAAACGACTAATTCTATTGAGGGAAGTGTTATCTGATGATGGTTCAATCTTTATCCATTTAGATTGGCATAAAGCTCATTATATTAAAGTTCTTATGGATGAAATTTTTGGTGAAGGAAATTTTAGGAACGAAATTATATGGCATTATGGAACATATGTAGGTAATACAAAAAATAATTTTCCAAGAAAGCATGATTCAATTTTCCTATATAGTAAAGGTAAAGATAGAATTTTCTATCCCCAGAGAGACGGGAATCCTGAAAATGATGCAAATTATAAGAGGTGGAAAAATTACTTTGATGAAAATAATCAAATTCTTGGGAAAAATTACCCTAAAGACGATTCCAAATTTTCTGGCTATGTAAGAAGATTCAAAAAAGAAAACGGTAGAGAGCCTAATGAGGATGATTTACTACTAAGTGTAGAGGGAAAACTTGTTGATTCTGTTTGGGAAATTCAATCTGTCAATCCAATGGCAAAAGAAAGAATTGGTTATCCAACACAAAAACCTGAAGAATTACTGGAAAGAATAATTAGTGCATCATCTAATGAGGGAGACCTAATCCTAGACAGCTTTGGTGGTTCCGGAACAACTGCTGCAGTAGCTGAAAAGTTAGGTAGAAGATGGATTACAGTTGATGCAGGGAAGCTATCAATTTACACCATTCAAAAAAGAATTTTAGGAA
Organism: Streptococcus nasisuis; assembly: GCF_040836615.1. NCBI lineage: Bacteria > Bacillati > Bacillota > Bacilli > Lactobacillales > Streptococcaceae > Streptococcus > Streptococcus nasisuis. The sequence goes on from NZ_CP162268.1 coordinate 670,841, forward strand.
TTGAAAACAATGAACCTTTTGCAGTTTATGATGCAGGCCTCTATGATAATGAAAAGCTAAATGCTTTTGATAGTACACAATGGAAACAGTTTGCAATGGCTTTATATAATGTCCAACCCTCTTATCAGTCAATTAAAGGCCTATCTTTTGATGGGATGAAAGATGGCTCATTAGTTAAGGTTTACTCACCTAATGAATTAAATGAACTAAAAGCGAAAATATCAGAAGATACTTTGGAACAGATTTATTCTCGTTTAGGTTCTGCTTCCCCTAGTGAGATATTCATTATTGCTCCACAAGGAAAATTTTCTTTTGCTGTTGATGAGTACGATAATGATGGAGAATGGAGTACTATTTTTAATATTTTACGTGTTCCCTACTCAATGTATCAAAAATTCACGGAGAATTTCAAAGGTACAATTCAAGCAGAAGATACCGATTCAGTGAATGCGGTTGTTGATGCCTATGGATTTGATTTTATGCGAAAACCAAATGTTGATTTTGAAATTACTGGGGAAGAATTACGAATCAGCACTTTTGAATCATTCTCTAGATTGAAAGGTAAAGAAAATGTGAGTGGATTTGAAGCCTTTTCAATGCTGTTAGTTGACTTATCATATGACAGTCAAGCTTTCAATGTAGATAAAGTTTACTACCACAAAGATTTTGATGAAAATCAATCTATAGTATTTGATGAGAACCAAATTGATGGTCAAGCTATGTTCATATTTGTGGATAAGTTCGGAAATGAATTTGTAACAACGAAGGGAGAAATGGCATAATGGAATATAAAGATAGCGATTTAGTATTGGAAGTAAGTAAAAATGTAAATCCTGCTGTTTGGGATGAAGGTTTTTTTCAAAATTTTTTCGAATTATTATTCGGAAAGAGAAGCTACCAGAAGGAAGCGGCAGAAGTCGCATTACGCTTTCTAAATTCGGGTGAGTACCAAGATATATCGGCGTTAGCAAAAGAGAATTTTGAAAAAAATCCAGTTATAAGAGCAAGATGGAACAATGATTTTAATTTGATGCAAGATGATTTAGATTTATCTGACAAGTTATCAGCAACTCTAGATTTAGCAACAGGAACTGGTAAATCATATGTTATGTTTGCGATAGCTCTTGTTATGCTTGCCACAAAAAAAGTCTCTCGAGTTCTCGTATTAGTTCCCAGTGTAACCATCGAAAGTGAGCTGACTCAAAAATTTAAAGATTTATTAGGAAATCAGCAACTTCTCAAGACTCTCGGGGATAATTTTGTACCGCCTCAAATTTTAAATGGAGATAGTACACTTGTAGAGAATTCCATTGCGATTGAAAACCGAAATGCTATTTATAAAGCCCAATCAGCTAGAAATTCAATAGTTGATAGCTTGAAAGGTAATGGTGAGAAGACACTTGTATTGAATGATGAAGTTCATCATGTTTATTATTCTGAAACAAATGAATGGAAAAATTTCATAGAAGATGAAAGAAGTAATAATATCAATTTCAAGTATGTTATTGGAGTAACTGGTACTGCTTATAAAGGGAAAAATAAAAGTGGGAATGACTATTTTTCAAATGTCATTTATCGTTTTTCTTTACGAGATGCTATAGAACAAGGTTTTGTTAAGGATATTGAATATATTTCAAAAGAAGATATTCCAAAAGATAAGGATGAACGTTGGCAAGTTATTTTGAATTCTCATGAAGATGTTGCATCGCATATACCTGAGGAATTGAATATTAAGCCAATTACTATTATAGTAACATCAAAACAAAACCTTGCCGATAGTCAGGCTAAAGCATTTAAAAAATTTCTAAAAATACAAAGAAATTTGACTGATTCTGAAGTTGACAACATGGTTCTTTCAGTTCACAGTGGGCAGAATGCAGCTATAGATAGAATGAAACTGTCTAAAGTTAATGATAAAGGTAATCCAGTGGAATTCATTTTTAGTGTTTCAATGCTTACTGAAGGTTGGGATGTTAAACGAGTATTTCAGATAGTTCCAGACGATGAAAGAGCGTTTAACTCAAAACTTTTGATTGCACAAGTACTTGGAAGGGGTTTACGTGTCCCAGAAGGTTGGGATGCTAGTAAGTGGGGAACTCCAACCGTAACAGTATTTAATCATGAAAAATGGTCTGCCAATGTAGAGGTACTCGTAAATGAGGTTCTAGAAATTAGACAACGAATTACTTTATCTGTTAATCATGAATCAAATTATAATTTTAGCTTGACGAATGTAAAATATTCTTCAAAACCTGACACTAAAGATTATCCAAAAATGGGGACTTATAATCTATGGGAAAATGGGGTTAATCTACCAACAGATGATAAATTTGGTAAGAGTACCATTACCCTTACAGACATTAAAACTAACTCAGACAGACAATTTCAAACAAAGTATGAGCATGAGCTGGTGACAGTGAAGGAAATGGCAAACATCTTATATAGTCGCTTTGAAGACTTAGAAGATCGTGAGTATGTGAGTGAATATCAAAGTCTTTGGCCAGTTTCAAAGATACAAAATATGATTGAGGAGTCATTGAAGAAGAGCGGAAATTCGTACATTACAAAAAATCTTAAGAATAAATTTTTGTCATCAATGAATGTTATCTTTAGGGATGGATCGAAAGTGGTTACATATGATATAGAACCCAAAGAATTTTATTTGGTTTCAACTACTAAATTACCCAAAAACACTTCTGAAATAAGCGGATTTAGAATGAGCAAAGTTCTCTTCTATAGCTCTGATTTGGAAGATAGCCTTTCATCTGACAAAGCAAGTTTAGATACTTTCAAAGAATTAACTGATACATCAAATGGCTACAGAACGAAAAATATAGACAATAAATACAATTTTAAAACCCCTCAGTATGGGATAGTTACAACTGGCAATCCTGAAAAAGAATTTTTATACAGAATGACTACAGACGTAGAAGTTATCAAAAGTATTGATTCATTTATAAAATCAGATGATATGTCCTTTTATAGCATAGACTATTCTTGGCAAAAAGGAACACATTATAAAAATGGACAATTTAACCCAGATTGGTTTATTAAGCAAGGTAATAATATTATAGCGGTAGAGGTTAAGGATGACTCACAAATTTCTGATCCTGATGCAGAGAATATTGGAAAAAATAAAGCTGCTCTCAAGCATTTCAAACTAATTAATGACTATTCTGAAAAAATGGGTGAGTTAACAAGATATAAGTTTACATTCCTTACTCCTAGAGATTTTGATATTTTTTTCAAAAGACTTTCCGAAAAAAATATCATGACATTTAATAGTAACTTAGATATCAAGTTAACGGAATTGATAAAATATTAGATTATTTTAGTAGAGCCCTTTTAATAAATTTACAATCAATCTTCTTTCACTGCAGTGTGAGAAGATTTTTTAATAAAATTAATGTTTAGAATCTAAAAACATGAATAATAATATGGCTGTAAGATTTGAGTTAAGTGTTTGATTTAAAGTATTAGAAACAGTTTTTTTATAATTTCCAAAAAATGGCAGAATGTAGTTGAGTTATAGAAGGAGTTTATCATGATTGTACATGATTTACATTTCTACAAGCAACTACTTCTGCCTTTTGTAATGAGTAATCTGAGTCAAATAATTTCACTTGGAGACCATCTATGGATGAACTAGTGAGATTTTTGGAAGAAATGCTTCTGAAATACGGAGATAACATTGATTGTTCAAATTTACCAATCAAGGAAGAAAATCTGTATTCTGATGAGTAGTTGCTTGTATTCTTTTCTAAAAAGAGTTAAAATACCCTTAAGATTATAAGGGTATTTTTTGGTCAAACTTTTCAAGGAGAAATTAAATGAAGCGAAAGAAAGCCTATATCTATACAAGGGTATCTACGACTATGCAGGTTGAAGGATTTTCATTAGATGCTCAAGAAGCAAAAATTCAGCAATATGCCAATGCTTTTGATATTGAGATTGTGAAAACCTATCAAGACGCTGGGAAATCTGGTAAAACCATGTTAGGACGAACGGAATTTATGAACATGATATCAGACATCGAAGCAGAGAAAGATAAGGTGGACTATGTACTTGTATTCAAATTATCACGTTTTGGTCGGAATGCTGCGGATACTTTAAAATCTCTAGCTATTATGGAATCTCATGGTGTAAATCTGATTTGCGTTGATGATGGACTGGATAGTTCAAAGGATTCAGGAAAGTTAGTTATTACGATCTTGTCGGCAGTTGCTGAAATGGAAAGAGAGAATATTATTTCTCAAGCTATGGAAGGTCGTAGACAAAAAGCGAGAGCTGGTCAATGGAATGGTGGATTTGCGCCTGTAGGATATTCCCTTGTTAATGGTCAATTACAAGTAAATCATGAAGAAGCTGAATCCGTAAAGATGATTTTTGATTTATTTGCCAACAGTGATATGGGCACTATAGCTATTGCCAAGCATTTAGCCAACCTAGATATAAAGAAACCAATTCGACACAATAGTACGCTTCCATATTTTTCATCAAGTGGCATTGCAAGAATCTTAGACAATCCAGTTTACAATGGAAAAATTGCTTTTGGACGGCGTGAAAGCACTCGAGATAAAATTTCTGGTGAAACGAAAGTCACGCAGTCTGAAAATTATATTCTAACAGACGGAATCCATGAAGCAATTATTGACGATGAGACTTGGAAAAAAGTGAGGAAAAAACGAGAAGCTAATGCCCATAAGTATAAACGTGAGAATCCAAACAAGGGCGACTCTATCTATATACTTTCAGGGTTGATAAAATGTCCATTATGCAATGCTGGGCTTTATGGAAATAAAAGTATCAAGCGAAATAAAAATAAGAAAGATGAATACTATAAAAACTATTACTACTATGCTTGTAAACATAGAAAACATGTAGATGGTCATAAGTGCACATTTAATAAACAGCTTAAAACAGGAAATTTAGACCATGAAGTATTATCAATCATTAGTAAGTTAGTTTCAAGACCTGATTTTGCACGAAAACTGCAAGAGAAAATAAATATTCAGGTTGATACAAGTAGGATAGACAGTGAAATTGAACAATATAAAAGTCTCTTTCGCCAATTAAGTGCAACTAAAATGAATTTAATCCAACAGATTGACTCCTTAAATTTTGAAGATCCTCATTTTCAGCAAAAGTCAATTGATTTAGATATGAGATTAAATACTATTTATGATAAATTAGCAGATGTAGAAATGCTAATTGAGACAAGTGAATCTAAACGAGAGGTAATCCTAAAAGATAAAATGACCGCTGATAATATTTATAAAATATTAGTTAACTTTGCATCATTTATGGACGTCATGGAAGATATCGACAAGAAGCGATTGTGTCAGATGTTGATTGAAAAAGTCGAAATTTATGATGACAAAAATAAAGCAGGACGTTGGGTAAAAGCCATTCATTTCAAGCTTCCAATCATTGAGGAAGACTTAGAAATTAGTTTGGACAATAGTACACCGGTTGAAGCGGTTGTTAAGTTGGTGAGGAAATGAGTCTATTACTGGCAGTCATGGATGATTTACCGACATTTTTCTTGAAATTTTCCTAGAAAATGAAAAGTAGGGAAAATCCCTACAAACTCTTGATTTCCGAACGTTTTTTTACTATACTAATGGTGGTTATAACCAACGAAAGAGGTGATAATATGGTTACCGAAGCAGGTGACAAACCGCTATATTTACAATTGGTAGACGAATTGGAGATGAAGATTCGGAATACCATGGAACCGAATGATAAATTATCTTCTGAGCGCGAGTTAACCCATATTCATGGGGTGAGTAGGATTACAGTCCGCCTGGCAATTCAAGAATTAGAAAGAAGGGGACTTGTTTATAAAAAACATGGCAAGGGAACCTATGTTTCAGAGATAAGAGAACCTGCTGTTGATCTGTCCTCTGCCTATAGTTTTACAGAGCAGATGCGTAAAATCGGCAAGGTCCCAAAGACCCAGATTTTATCGTTGCTTGAGAAAAATGCGTCCGAGTATCTGGCCAAGCAGCTGCAAATCGACATCAACGAGCCCGTCGTTGAATTAGAACGGATTCGCCTGGCTGATAATGTTCCAATGATGCTGGAAAAGACTTATATTCCAGCTGAAGTTGTATCTGGAATGACTGAAGAGCGCCTTAATCACATGCCGCTCTATGAAATATTTGCTGAAGATTACAATCAAACCATTCGGCTGGCAGAAGAAGAATTTTATGCCAGTATTGCACTAGACCATGAGGCCAAGGTCCTGGGCATTAAAAACAATAGTCCTGTACTTCATATCACTCGGAAGACCTACAATCAAAAAAATAAGATTATTGAGTTTACCTTTAGTATTGCGCGGGCAGATCAGTTCAGATATAAGATTAGCCACATCCGTCAAGAGTAGTGGATTTCTACATCAAGGCTATTGAATCAATATTAGTTTTTTAACGAAGACAGCGAGCTAGGACAGGATTACTGCCCTGGCTTTTGGCTCTATAATTTCTGTAGTGGGTAAAACCACCGTGGAGATTATGGAGCTTTTTAAGTATATACAAAAAGTCCCATATGACCTATAATGAAAAGCAACCAAACTCACATTAGAAAGGCTCATATGGAACAACTAAATTTTATCACAAATTTTCTCAGAATTAAAGACAAAAATATCCTTATCACTGATGAATATGATATGGGAACTCACTTAGAACTACATGGTCACTTGGATTACACAGCCCCTAAATGTCCTTCTTGTAAGGGACAAATGGCTAAATACGATTTCCAAAAAGCCTCCAAAATCCCCTACCTAGAAACTGCTGGTTATCCACTCCTCATCCGCCTTAAAAAGCGTCGGTTCAAGTGTAAAGATTGCGGAAAAATGGCTGTCGCTGAAACTCCTCTTGTCAAGAAGAACCACCAAATCTCTGTCGCTGTTAACCAGAAAATCGCCCAGTTACTCATCGAAAATCAAGCAATGACACATATTGCACACAGGCTATCTATCTCAACATCATCAGTTAGTCGAAAGCTTAATGAGTTCAAGTTTGAAACAGATTGGAATATCTTACCTGAGGTGATGAGCTGGGATGAATATGGCTTTAAGAAGGGGAAGATGAGCTTTATCGCACAAGATTTCAACTCCCTAAACGTCATTACTATCCTTGACGGAAGAACTCAAGCAACCATCCGAAACCACTTTCTACGCTATCCTAGAAAGGTTAGAAACCGCGTTAAAGTCATCACTATGGACATGTATAGCCCATACTACCAATTGGCTAAACAGCTTTTTCCGCATGCCAAAATCGTCCTTGATCGCTTTCATATCGTACAACACCTTAGCCGTGCTATGAACCGTGTCCGTATTCAAATTATGAATCAATTCGACAGAAAATCGCACGAATACCGTGCTTTGAAACGCTACTGGAAATTGATACAACAAGATAGCCGTAAAATCAATGATAAACGATTTTATCGCCCTATGTTTCGCATGCATTTGACTAATAAGGAAATCCTAGAAAAACTACTGTCTTTTTCAGAGGAACTACGACAACACTATCAACTCTATCAATTTCTCTTGTTCCATTTCCAAGAGAAAAACTCAGATCATTTCTTCAGTCTCATCGAACAGGAAATAGCCACTGTTAATCCTATTTTCCAGACGGTATTTAAGACATTTCTAAAGGATAAAGACAAGGTTTTGAATGCCCTAGAATTGCCTTATTCCAACGCCAAACTGGAAGCTACCAATAATCTCATCAAAGTCATTAAGAGAAATGCCTTTGGTTTCAGGAACTTTGAAAACTTTAAAAAACGAATTTTGATTGCTTTGAACATAAAGAAAGAGAGAACGAAGTTCGTCCTCTCTAGGTGTTAGCTTTTCATCTACCCACTACAGTTGACAAAGAGCCTGGCTTTTTTGCAAGAAAAAGAGGGCTTTGAGCCCTCAGGTGATGTTTACGAGAATAATCGTTTAAATATTTTATTTGATGAGTATTTGAGCAGCTGCATACCAATAAAACCACTTGGAATAGCCAAGCAGAAGGACAGGAAGGCAGGGATGTTCAGCGAAAGATACACGTAAGTTGCTAGAACCGTCAAAATACTAAAAACAACAATATTCACAAAAAATAATAATTCATTGATTCGTGGAAGACTGGATTCTCTTGCTTGGTACGCTTGATAAGGGGCCTGTTTCTCTTTCGGGATATACTCTTCAGTGGGGATTTGGTCAGGCCGATATTGTCTAAGTGCCATATCGTCTCCTTTATTTTGCTTTTCAAGGATACCATAAAATTGAGTGGAAACTGTAACAAGATTATTACAATATTGTTACAAAAAAAATTAGAAAAGTCTGAAGATTAAAATTCAGGTCCGCTTCCGTTTTTAAAAAATCTTTGTGATATAATGAACATTATGAAAAATATTATTATAACAGCAACAGCTGAAAGCATTGAACAGGTCAAAGAACTGTTAGTAGCAGGTGTTGACCGTATTTATGTTGGTGAGGCAGACCATGCCCTCCGCATTCCGACCAATTTTTCATACGATGAGCTCCGCCAAATTGCAGAGCTGGTTCACGAGGCAGGTAAGGAATTGACAGTCGCAGCCAACGCTCTCATGCACCAAGATATGATGGACAATATCAAGCCTTTTATGGAATTGATGAAAGAAATCAAGGTCGATTATTTGGTCGTTGGGGATGCAGGTGTTTTCTATATCAATAAGCGGGACGGCTACAATTTCAAGCTTATTTACGACACCTCTGTCTTTGTAACATCCAGCCGACAAATCAATTTCTGGAAGGACCACGGCGCTGTCGAGGCTGTCTTAGCCAGAGAAATCCCATCGGCAGAACTCTTTGATATTTCGGAAAATCTGGAAATTCCTGCGGAAATATTGGTTTACGGTGCCTCTGTTATCCACCATTCCAAGCGGACCTTGCTCAAAAACTACTATAACTTCACTAAGGCGGATGAGACGGATTTGTCCAAGGAACGTGGACTTTTCTTGGCAGAACCTGCTGATCCAGAAAGTCATTATTCCATTTTTGAGGATAAACACGGAACGCATATTTTTATCAACAATGATATCGACATGATGACCAAGTTGACAGAGCTTTATGAACATGGCTACCGAAATTGGAAGTTGGATGGTATTTTTTGTCCAGGTCAGAACTTCGTCGAGATTGCCAAATTATTCGTCCAAGCGCGTGATTTATTGGAAAAAGGAGAATTCACCTACGACCAGGCCTTTCTCTTGGACGAACAAGTACGCAAGTTCCACCCAAGCCAACGCGGTTTGGACACCGGATTTTACGAATTTGACCGGAACAAGGTGAGGTAATAAAACAGTCCGGGGGACTGTTTTATCCCGAGCCTAGAAATAGAGAAGCGAGGCCAGTCCGGGGGACTGTTTTATCCCGAGCCTGTCAATGGGAAAGTCCGGTCCAGAGGGTTGTTTTAGTCGTCGTCAATTCTTAGATTTTATCTTAATTCTATCCTGGTAACTGACAAGGAAAGTTCCATTGAACCTTTCCTTGTCAGTTACACTAGACAGCTAGGTCAAAAAGTGTCGTTTTGATCTAGCTATCGTCGCATATTTTAATTCAAATCACATCTATACTGGCAGAGCCAACTTTGCCACATACTATAGGTAAGATCCAAGTACGGAACCGCCTTTAGGCGGGTTCCTAGGCCCTGCAATAGGTTTTCAAGTGGAAAAATATCGTTCCACTTGAAAACCGTCGCCAATTCTTAATTTTTATCTTAATTCTATCCTGCAAATAGAAAGAGGAATATTATGTCAAAAACATTGAAGCGTCCCGAGGTCTTGTCACCTGCTGGGACTTTGGAAAAATTAAAGGTAGCCATCGATTATGGTGCTGATGCTGTCTTTGTCGGTGGTCAAGCCTACGGCCTGCGTAGCCGAGCTGGCAATTTTACCATGGAACAGATGCGGGAAGGGATTGAATACGCCCATGCCCGCGGCGCTAAGGTCTATGTTGCTGCCAACATGGTGACCCACGAGGGTAATGAAGAAGGGGCAGGAGCTTGGTTCCGTGAATTGCGGGATATGGGCTTGGATGCCGTCATCGTATCCGACCCAGCCCTCATAGTCATCTGTGCCACTGAAGCACCAGGCCTTGAAATCCACCTATCCACCCAAGCTTCATCAACCAACTATGAAACCTTCGAGTTCTGGAAGGAATTGGGCTTGACCCGTGTCGTCTTGGCTCGCGAAGTAACCATGGAAGAGGTGGCTGAAATCCGCAAACGGACAGATGTTGAAATCGAAGCCTTTGTCCACGGTGCCATGTGTATCTCCTACTCAGGACGTTGCGTCCTCTCCAACCACATGAGCAAACGTGATGCCAACCGCGGCGGCTGCTCCCAGTCTTGTCGCTGGAAGTACAACCTCTACGACCTACCTTTTGGCGAAGAACGCCGTTCCATTAAGGGGGAAATACCAGAGGAGTTCTCCATGTCTGCGGTTGATATGTGTATGATTGAGCATATTCCAGATATGATTGAAAATGGTGTTGATAGCTTGAAAATCGAAGGTCGGATGAAGTCTGTCCACTATGTATCAACCGTAACCAATTGCTACAAGGCTGCGGTCGATGCCTATCTGGAAAGCCCTGAGAAATTTGAAGCGATTAAGCAAGATTTGATTGACGAGTTGTGGAAAGTAGCCCAGCGTGAACTGGCAACTGGTTTTTACTACAATCCACCAACTGAAAACGAGCAATTGTTTGGTGCCCGTCGCAAAATTCCTGAGTACAAATTTATCGCTGAAGTTGTTGCCTTTGACAAGGAAACCATGACAGCAACTATTCGTCAGCGCAATGTCATCAACGAAGGAGACCAAATTGAGTTCTACGGGCCAGGTTTCCGTCATTTTGAGACGACCATTCAAGGCCTGCATGATTCCAATGGAGATAAGATTGACCGTGCCAATAAGCCTATGGAACTGCTGACTATTAAGCTAGACCGTGAAATCTATCCAGGCGATATGATCCGCGCCTGCAAGTCAGGACTCATCAATCTCTATCAAGAGGACGGCAAGGCTGTTACTATTCGTGCATAAGAAAAAGGCTGGAGAAATTCAGCCTTTTGATAGTTGTGATTTTTTGATGTTTTCTGGAACCAGAGAGATTTTTTTAATCTCATCAATCCGAATGATACTGGTTACACGCCGTTTGAAATTTTTCATAATCAAGCGTTGCCGTTCCTTGTCGTACTTGACAATGTCCCCGGTAAAGCTACGTTCACCATAAATAACATGGATAGCAGCCTTCTTTTGAATGGCCAGCTCAAGATACTCTTGAATCTCTTCTCTGGTTGCAGACTCCAAAGGCTTTGGTTGGGATTTGTAAACCAGAAAATCATTTATATGACCGAAAATGGATTCCAAAAACCTCTTCATGGCAATATCCTTTCAAACTTGCTATAATCATCTTATACAATTTTTATAAAAATGACAAGTGTTTGCGAACAAATAAGTGAAGGAGGTAACAAATGGCAGAATTTACATTTGAAATCGAAGAAAAACTCTTGGTCCTATCTGAGAATGACAAGGGCTGGACCAAGGAGCTTAACCGTGTGTCCTTTAACGGAGCACCAGCCAAATATGACATCCGCACTTGGAGTCCCGACCATACTAAGATGGGCAAGGGCATTACCCTCAGCAATGAAGAATTTCAAGTCATGCTGGATGCATTTACCAATAAGTAAGATGAGGAGCCTAAGCGATTAGGTTCCTTTTTCTCATAACTGGTTGGAGGAGTTTGTGTGCCACTGTGGCGAGGGAAATTTTTGCTAAATCAGGCAGGATGAAGGGCAGGACTGTCCAGCCAAGAGTATCTGTCCAGCTAGCACCACTGACCAGTTTGAATACTAAACATCCCAGTCCAAAGCAAGTAGCGGTTCCCAGCAGACAAGCCAGAAAGACCTGGAGTGGAGATCTATTATTTGTCGTCAAGCTGGATGTGATAGCCGCGTAGGCCAAAAAGCCCCAGAGAAATCCAGCAGTCGGTCCGAAAAGATTGGCCAATCCACCTGACAATCCTGCAAATACAGGGAGTCCAATGGCACCCAAGGTCAGATAAATTCCGACACTTGCCAGGGCCAGTTTCCTTGGGTAGAGGCAGGCAATCAGGGCGATAGCCAGGGTTTGGAGAGTAAAGGGAACAGGACCAATGGGAAGGCTGATTTGTGAAAGAGCTGCAATGAGGGCCGCACCGATTGCAGTGTAGATCAAATGGAGAGTTGATTCTTGTTTCATGAGATGGTTATCCTTTTATAATAATTGGTTAACAAAATTATAGTTTGATTTTCAAAGGAAGTCAATCCATTGACTATCAGCTGTCACAGTTATAGGAAAAATCTATAGCTATTCATAAAAAGTTATATAAGCAAAAAACTATGTTTTTTAAGTAGACTGGTCCATTCTCATGCTACAATGGATAAAATTAAGAAAGCGGGACATCCGATGTCAGAATTATTAGCTATTTACCGTACCTTAAAAGCCAAAAAATGGGTGGATTTGACTCATCAAATCAATGAAAATAGTCCTCATTTCCCTGCCCTGCCTGCCTTGGAGAAGAAGACCTTGTTTGACCACAAGGACGGATTTTTCGTAGAGCAGTTCACGGTCGTTGGCCAGTATGGTACCCATATCGACCCGCCTGTTCACTTTGTGGAGGGGGCTCGTTATTTGGACGAGATTGGCTTGAAAGATTTGCTCCTGCCTCTTTATGTTATCGATAAGTCGCAGGCAGTTGCAGCAAATCCAGATTACCAAATCACCAAGCAGGATATTTTGGATTTTGAAGAGGAACATGGTCCTATTGCAGAGGAGTCCTTTGTTGCCTTCCGCTCAGACTGGTCTAAACGCTGGCCAAGCCATGATGCCATCCGTAATTTGGATGAAAATGGAGTGCAACATGCCACAGGTTGGAGCCATGATGCCTTGGAGTATCTGATTGAGGAACGCAAGGTCAAGGCCGTTGGTCATGAGACCCTGGATACAGACTCAGGAGTGTCAGCAGCAGAGAATGGTGGTAGCCTTCCAGAGGAATACTATCTTCTGTCAAAAGACATTTACCAGGTAGAAGTCCTCAACAATCTTGATCAGGTTCCAGCGACGGGGAGCTTGATCTCCATCGCCTTTCCACATTGGGAAAAGGGCTCGGGTTCACCAGTTAGAGCCATTGCTATTTTGCCATAAGATGATAAAACGCCCAGATGAAAGTCTGAGCGTTTTTATAAAATTTTTATCGCATGGTGACAAATTCTTCTGAGCCAGTTGGGTGGATGGCCACAACGGCGTCAAATTGTTCCTTGCTAGCTCCCATTTTGATAGCAACTGAGAAACCTTGGATCATCTCGTCGACACCGTAGCCGATACCGTGGAGGCCGACCACTCGTTCTTCAGGACCAACGGTGACTAGTTTCATCTTGGTCAGCTGGCGGTTGTCTGCCATGGCTGTATACATAGAGGTAAAGGATGAAGTGTAGCACTTGACTTGGTCCGCACCGTATTGAACAAGGGCCTGGTCTTCTGTTAATCCGACCGTACCGATAGCTGGGTGGGAGAAGACAACAGTTGGAATGTCTGTGTAGTCCATTTTGGCATCTGTTTTACCGTTGAATAAGCGTTCCGATAGGAGCCGTCCAGCCTTGATAGCAACGGGGGTCAACTCTTTTTCACCCGTCACGTCGCCCAAGGCATAGATGCCAGGAACCACTGTTTCTTGGTATTGGTTGACTTCGATGTGGCCTGATTTTGTTAGTGTCACACCAGCAGCTTCTAGGTTAAGCTGGTCGGTATTTGGCTTGCGCCCAACAGCCCAGAGAACCTGGTCAGTAATGTGGGAAGTGCCGTCCTCAAAGAAGATTTGGATTTTTCCTTCTGGCGTTTTCTCCAGCTTGCTTGGCGTTTTATGGGTGTGAAGTGGGAGCTTGGTCCGCTCCATCTCTTCCATGAGGGCATCGGTAATGTAGGTATCGAAGTTACGCAATGGGCGGTCACCGCGGACAAAGAGCTGGGCATCCACTCCCAAACCGTGTAGGACGCCAGCCACCTCAACGGCAATATAGCCAGCGCCGATAACAGCGACAGACTCTGGTAATTCTTCCCAGGCAAAGAAGTCGTCGGACACGACACCCAATTCAGCACCTGGAATGGCGGGAATAACTGGAAGGCCACCAGTAGCGATGACAATGTGTTTGGCCTTGATTCGCTCATCATTGACCTCGATCGTATGGCTATCTACAAATTTGGCAAAACCTTGAATGACCTCAACCTGATTGTTTTTGAAGGTATTGCCATAAGAGGAACGAGAACGCTCGATATAGGCCTCACGGTTCTGACGCAGGGTTGCGAAGTTGAAGTGAACATCCTGGCTGGTGAAGCCGTATTCTGGTCCATAAGTGTGAATGGCTTCAGCTACTTGAGAACCGTACCACATGATTTTTTTAGGAACACAGCCTAGATTGACACAGGTTCCACCGATATAGCTGCCTTCAATAACGGCAGCCTTGGCACCATACATAGCCGCTCGGTTCATAGTGGCAATACCACCACTTCCTCCACCAATGCTGATAATATCAAATTCTCTCATTTTCTTCCTCCAAAGATCTCTTGATTACATTCTACCCTTTTTTTATCTTTCAATCAAAAATCCGCTACGTCTATCGTGAAACCTTGTTTAGGTTTTTCTTACTATTGTTTTGTAAAAATACTGGCCATACCTGCATGATTGATAAAAGCTATTTCTTACAAAAATGTAAGTGGGATAATTGATAAAAATGATATAAAATTAGTATGGAAAACACTTGCCAAAAACGATGTATTGGTGTATTGTATTTATAACACAATTATTTTTGTAACATGTAAAGGAGACAGATATGTTTAAGTCCAAAAAAGCAAAAATTGCCCTTTTTTCTGGTCTTGGGGTTGCATCGGTAGCCCTGGTCGGTGGGGCCTTGCTCTTCTCTAATGCCTTAGGTGGTTCAGGTAGCGCAGGTGAAGACTTTACATTACCCATGACCTACAGGGTGGTTCAGGAAGGTTCGATTGCTTCGTCGACCTTGTTGACGGGGACAGTGGCTGCGGGTGAAGAGCAGTTTGTCTATTATGACCCCTCTAAAGGCGATATCAGTGAATTTTACGTTGAACAGGGGAGCCAGGTAGAGGCTGGGACGGCCCTGCTTCGCTATGATGCTTATGAATTGCAGACGGCTCTTGATTCGGCTGTGCGCGGACGGGATAAGATTGGACGTCAAATATATGAGGTGCAAAATGGTGGTCAGACCTTGCCAACAACAGGTGACCCATCCTTGGATGGAGAAGCAGCGGCCTCTGCCCAACGTTCCATTGATTTGCAATTGGCGGATTTGAATGATGCCTATGCGGATGCCCAAGCGGCGGTAGACAAGGCATGGACGGCCGTCAATGAAGCGACTGTTGCCAGCACCGTGTCAGGTACAGTTGTTGAGGTCAATAAGTCTGTTTCTAAGAGCTCGACCAATAGCCAGACAGTCATTCACATCGTCAACCAAAATAGCCTGCAGGTGACAGGTCAGCTTACAGAATATGATTTGGCCAATATCAAGGTTGACCAAGAAGTGAAATTAAGCACTAAAGTCTATCCAGAACAGACCTGGACTGGTAAAATTTCCTATATTTCAAACTATCCAGCCAATGATCAAGCTGCGGCAGCAGTACCGGGTGGCGGCGGATCTGGCGGTGGTGCCAAGTATCCTTTCAAGGTGACTTTGACTAGCGATATCGGCGACCTCAAGCAAGGTTTCACTGTCAATATGGAAGTGGTCAACACCAGCAAAAATATCTTGGTCCCTGTGACAGCTGTTGTCTATGAGGATGATAAGACCTTTGTTTGGACATTGGTAGATGGTAAGGCTAAAAAAGTAGAGGTGACTCTGGGTAATGCAGATGCTCTTAACCAGGAAGTGACCAAGGGCTTGTCTGTTGGTGACCATGTCATTGTCCTCCCAGATTTTGACTTACAAGAGGGTCAAGAGGTAGAAGCCGATGAAGAACCAGCTAATTAAACTCACACAAATCAACAAATCCTATAAAAACGGTGACCAGGAGTTGCGAGTTCTCAAGGATATTGATTTGGAAGTCGAAGAGGGAGAATTTCTAGCCATTATGGGACCGTCCGGGTCCGGTAAATCCACTCTCATGAACATTATTGGTTTGCTGGACAGGTCTAGTTCTGGCAACTATTGGCTAGAAGGCGAGGAAGTCAGCCAGTTATCGGAGAAAAAGTTGGCCCAGGTCCGCAATGACCAAATCGGTTTTGTCTTCCAACAATTCTTCCTCCTTGCCAAGCTCAACGCCTTGCAGAATGTGGAGTTACCCCTGATTTATGCAGGAGTACCGTCCAACCAACGTAAGAAAAAGGCCAAACGTTACCTAGAAAAAGTTGAATTGGCAGAACGTATGGACCACCTGCCGTCGGAATTGTCTGGAGGTCAAAAGCAACGGGTGGCTATTGCGCGTGCCCTGGTCAATAGCCCAGCCATTATCTTGGCGGATGAGCCGACAGGGGCCCTGGATACCAAGACTGGCCAGCAGATTATGGAGCTTTTGACTGAGCTCAATAATGAAGGTAAGACCATTATCATGGTCACCCACGAGCCAGAGATTGCCGCCTATGCCAAGCGGAAAATCGTTCTTCGGGACGGGGTTATCACTGAGGACAGAAGAAGGGAGGAGGCTTAATGGAAAATTGGAAATTTGCCTTAAAATCAATCCTAGCCCACAAGATGCGCTCCCTCCTCACCATGCTGGGTATCATTATCGGTGTGGCTGCTGTTGTTATCATCATGGCTCTAGGTGAAGGCCTACAGAAATCCATGGAGAAGGCCCTGGCTGGTGAGCAAAATAATGTCTCTGTCCATTTTTCTCCTTATGTAAATTTAGAAGAGGTTTCGTCGGGTTTATTTAATGCTGGCTTCACTGGGGAAATGTCTATGGAAGAAGAGCCTGACTTGACTCATAGCATGTTGCAAGGACTTCTGGAAATTGACGGTTTAAGCAACTACTATATCAATTTGAGTAATATGGGAACAATAGAAGCCGGTAACAAATCAGCTGATAATGTGACCATCAATGGGGTCAGCCAGTCCTATTTTGATGTCAAAAATCTAGAAATTTTGGCAGGACGCAAGTTCACTCCTAATGACTATAGTCGCTTTGCTCGCATTATCATGTTGGATGTCAATCTGGCTGAAAAACTGTTTGGCTCCATGGAAGCCTCCCTCAACCAGACGGTTTCTCTCAATGGCAATGCCTATCTAGTTATCGGTGTTTACAAGGAGCCCAATGCTGGTACGGCCATGTTTGGGATGAACTCAGGCGGTAATGCCATTATGGCCAATACTCAGGTTGCTGCAGAGATGGGCATGAAAGAAAATTCTGGACTTTATGTCTATGTCGAAGACGTGACCAGGGCCACAGAGGTTGGTCAGGCTGCCGCGGACTATTTGACTAGGGTTTCTGGTCTAAAAGAGGCTCGCTATGATATTTTTGACATGTCTGCTATGATTGAAAGTTTCAAGAGTGAGCTAGGTATTGTGACCACCTTTATAGGTGCGGTTGCAGGTATTTCCCTCTTGGTCGGCGGTATCGGCGTGATGAACATTATGCTGGTATCCGTGACCGAGCGGACACGGGAAATCGGTCTGCGGAAGGCACTGGGAGCGACTCGTGGCAATATCTTGAGTCAGTTCTTGATTGAGGCTATGGTTTTGACCACTCTGGGCGGTGCTATTGGTCTCTTAATCGCCCAAACGACTGTCGTTTTACTCAATATCAGCAAGGTCATGGGTGAGGGTATGTCCGCCGTCATCTCTATCCCAGTGGTTCTGGGGAGTCTCGCCTTCTCAGCCCTGGTTGGTATCATCTTCGGTGTCCTCCCAGCAAATAAGGCTTCTAAATTGGATCCAATTGAAGCACTGCGATATGAATAACATTCAAAACGATTAGGTTTTTCCTAGTCGTTTTTCTGTGAGCAAACGGCTTGACATTGTCACTAGTTAAAGATAAAATAAGGACATCATTCAGATTAAAGGAGTCACATCATGGTAGAATTAGGTATTTCAACATTCGGAGAAACAACCACTCTTGAAAAGACAGGAGAAACGTACAGCCACGACGAGCGAATTCGTCAGCTGGTCAAAGAGATTGAACTGGCAGACCAGGTTGGCCTGGATGTCTATGGGATTGGGGAGCATCACCGGGAGGATTTTGCGGTCTCTGCACCTGAGATTGTGCTGGCAGCTGGTGCAGTCAATACCAATCATATCAAGCTAACATCAGCAGTTTCTATCCTTTCCTCTATGGACCCTGTACGACTTTATCAGCAGTACACCACCATTGATGCTTTGTCAAATGGCAGAGCGGAAATCATGGCGGGTCGTGGTTCCTTTACGGAGTCTTTTCCCTTGTTTGGTTATGATCTCCATGACTATGAAGAACTCTTCGATGAAAAGTTGGATATGCTTTTAGAGATTGACAAGGCTACCAACTTGACTTGGGGTGGCAAATTCACCCAGTCGGTGGACAATAAGCCTGTGTATCCGCGACCTGTTCAGGAAGATTTTCCTATCTGGGTAGCGACTGGTGGTAATGTCGAGTCAACCATCAAGATTGCCCAAAAAGGCCTACCAATCGTTTATGCAGTCATTGGAGCAGGGGCTCATCGTTTCAAACCACTGGTAGATGCCTACCGCAAGGTGGCTCGCAATTCCGGTCACTCACCTGAGAAAACTAAGGTTGCTGCCCATTCTTGGGGCTGGATTGCTGATGACCATGACAAGGCTGTTGAGGAATACTTCCACCCAACTAAAGTGGTCACTAACAATATCGCCAAGGACCGGCCACACTGGTCTGAAATGACCAAGGCCCAATACCTCTATTCTTTGACAGATGAAGGAGCAAGCATTGTTGGTGATCCACAGCACGTCGCTGCAAAAATTATCCAAACTATCGAAACCTTGGATTTGGATCGCTTCTTCCTCCATCTTCCAATCGGCTCTATGCCACATGAGGATGTCCTCCGTGCTATCGAGCTTTATGGTAAAGAAGTCGCACCGATTGTGCGAGAATATTTTGCTAAAAAAGAAGAAGCTGAAAAGTAAATTTGCCCTCACTGAAAGGCTGGTATTCGCCAGCCTTTTTATCTGTCCATTTTAGGAAAAAATGGTGTATAATAGATGTAGAAATAGATGTTTGAGGGTGCAAAATGGAAAATTTACAGGAATATGTAGCGTTTGATTTGGAATTTAATGCGGCCAACGGTGCCTATCAGCTGATCCAGCTGTCGGCAGTCAAGTTTGTCAACCATGAGGAAGTGGACCAGTTCGACAGTTATGTTTACACAGATGTTCCCCTCCAGTCCTTTATCAACGGTTTGACAGGTATCACCGCAGAGAAGATTAAAACTGCCCCTAAAATAGAGACAGTTTTAGCAGATTTTCAGGCCTTTGTGGGACAAGCAGCCCTCATCGGTTACAATGCTATGAAGTCTGATCTACCTATTCTGGCAGAAAATGGTCTGAATTTGAAGGCCCAGTACCAGGTTGACCTCTATGAAGAGGCCTTGGAGCGTCGGTCAACAGACTTAAACAGTATCGTCAATCTCAAGCTGACCTCAGTGGCGGACTATCTGGGTGTCAAGGGACGAGGGCACAATAGTCTAGAAGATGCTCGTATGACCGCCCAGGTGTATGAGAAATTTTTAGAGTTTGATGAAAACCAACAGATGCTAGGTCAGCAGGAAGTCGTGACCAACAATCCCTTTGCCGGACTAGGAAATTTGTTTGATTAGAAGAGAAAGTGAGCTACAGCAATGAAACTGTAACTCATTTTTTTGATTTTCTAGTTGGAATTGGTGTGAAGCTATAAATTTGCGTTCAGCTAGAGCATATTTCATATTAGGGAGTCCAATAGTCCAGTGGACTATTGGAGCTAATCGCTGAGAAATAAGAGAACGATTGGAATTGATATGAGTCCCTAAAACTGCACTCATATCTAACTTACTTCATCGTAGGGAAAAGAAGTACATCCCGAATAGTAGTAGTATCTGTCAAGAGCATGCAGAGTCGGTCGATACCGATTCCTAGACCACCTGTTGGTGGCATACCGTATTCGAGGGCTTCGATATAGTCGTAGTCCACACCTGTCGCTTCGTCATCACCCAATTCTTTGGCTTTAGCTTGGGCTTCAAAGCGTTCCAATTGGTCGATTGGATCGTTCAATTCTGTAAAGGCATTTCCGTATTCCTTGGTCATGATGAAGAGCTCAAAGCGGTCCGTGAAACGTGGGTCCAGGTCATTTTTCTTAGCCAATGGGGACACTGCCACGGGGTGACCGTAGACAAATGTCGGCTGGATGAGAGTAGCTTCCACGTATTCCTCAAAGAAGGCATTGATGATGTGACCAACCTCAGTATAGTGTTTTTCCACAGGAACCTTTTTCTCAGCTGCTACAGCTTTTGCCTCTTCAAAGGTCATGTCCGTCCAGAAGTCAACTCCAGTCCGTTCCTTGATTGCGTCCACCATGTGGATACGTTTAAATGGCTCGTTGAGCTTGATTTCTGTTTCTTGGTAAATGACAGGCTCATCGCCCTTGACAGCCTTGGTCACGTGCTGGATGATGCCCTCGGTCAAGTCCATGATGTCTTGGTAGTCAGCATAGGCCTGGTAGACCTCAATTGAAGTAAACTCAGGGTTGTGAGTTGCATCCATCCCTTCGTTGCGGAAGATACGACCGATTTCGTACACGCGTTCCATACCGCCGACAATCAAGCGTTTGAGGTGGAGTTCGGTCGCGATACGAAGCACCATGTCAATGTTTTGAGCATTATGGTGGGTGATGAATGGACGAGCGGCAGCACCACCAGCTTCGTTGTGAAGGACAGGTGTTTCCACCTCCAAGAAACCAAGTCCGTCCAGGTAACGGCGGATTTCAGAAATGATTTTTGAGCGCGTGATAAAGCGGTCAAAGCTCTCACGGTTTGTAATCAAATCCAAATAACGCTTGCGGTAGCGGGTTTCGATGTCTGTCAAACCGTGGAATTTTTCTGGCAATGGGCGGAGCGCCTTAGACAGATGGGTCAGCTTGCGAGCGTGGATAGACAATTCGCCCACGTTTGTTTTGAAGACGTCGCCCTCAACACCGACAAAGTCACCCAAGTCAGCTTTTTTGAAGATTTCGTAATTTTCTTCGCCAACATCATCCTTACGGACATAAATTTGAATTTGCCCTTCACGGTCTTGGATATGGGCAAAGCCAGCCTTACCCTTACCGCGTTTGGTCATGATACGACCAGCGATAATAGCCGTTTGACCCAGCTCTTCCAATTCTTCTTTTGATTTGTCTTCGTATTGTTCCTTCAACTGAGCAGAATCAGCAGAGCGTTCAAATCGCTTACCGAAGGGGTCAATGCCCTGTTCTGCAAGAGCTGCCATTTTCTCACGACGGACAAGCTGTTGGTCATTCAATTCTTCAAAATGTTCAGTAGACATAAAATTTTCATTCCTCCAAAGTCTGTTCTTTTTATTTTATCACAGAAAGCCTAAAAAATCAGCAGGAAATAGCCAGGGAAACAAAAAAACAGCAGATTTTTCTACTGTTTATAAGATGTATCATTCCAGCAAATTTCCATAAAATGATCAACATCAAACGTTTCAAGAATAGTCACGGAGGCATTGTCCAAGCCACCGCGAGAGCAAGCCTCGTGGGCAGGATAGCCCAGCAGCGTCATGATTCCAGCGACTAATATTGAACCATGTGACACGATGAGAACAGTTGGCAGCTGGGAATCTTCCAGATTTTTGACAAAATCGACCAAACGTTGACGGACTTGGTAAACAGTTTCTTTTCAAGTCCTCATAGGATTGAGCCAGGAGGGCAGAGTCGCCAGAATAACCCTGAAATCGACCTTCCAGATTTCACTCGGTCTTGCCGTGGCGGATAAAGTAAATCCTCATGCTAGTCTCCCTCGGTCAAATCGGAAAAACTAGCCTTGACAAAATCAGCCAGGACCTGACTCTCAATGCCGATGGAACGGCCCACTTCACCAGCAGAGACAATCATGTAGCCCGTTTCCAGTGCTGACTGGTCTATGTAGATAGGAAAATTGTGCTTTTGCCGGATACCGACAGGGTTGTTGGCTCCGTGGACATAGCCGGTCGTCTTTTCCAGATCCTTTTGTGGAATCATGGCGACCTTCTTGTTGCCAGAGACCTTGGCCAATTTCTTCTCAGACAGGTGCTCGGTAATGGGAACAATTCCGATAATGGGCCCTGTCTTATCGCCTTTTAGGGCCAGGGTTTTGTAGATTTGTTCCATTTGGATACCTTCAGGTACCTTGCCTTCAAGGGCATTGATGACCAGACTGTCGTGGGCAATTTTGGCCTTGTCCAGAATCTGGTCGACCAAGGTTTTCTTGATTTTTTCTTTCTTTGCCATAGGATGACCTCCTACTTGTATTTTTCCTCGAGTTTGCTCATCCATAGGCCTAGCCAGGCACCAAGAACAAAGAGGACAAGGGCAGCAAGCCAGGTTCCGATGCCAGCTCCAGCATAGGAAATGGCTTCCTCATTGCCAGCTTGTGGGATAAGGATGAGAATGGTGGATGAAGCGACGATACCGATGATAAAGTGGTAAACGCGGGAGTGGTAGACCTTGAGAGCATGGTCCATGGACTTAGAAAATGCCACCATAGCTAGAGCCCCACCGATAGCGATAGGCAGAAAAGTGCCAAGCAGGTCCATGGACTTGAATCCATTGAGCATAGGCGCGTAAATCCCTAAAATCAAAAGCAAATTAGACGGGCTGAGCCCAGGTACCAAAATCCCCAGAGCAATCAGAGCACCAGCCAAGACAAAACTAGCAAAGCTAGCTGGCAGGGTTCCGACCAAACTGTTCAAATTGTAGAGCAAAAGACCAGAGACGATAAAGGTTGCAACCATCCAAATCCAGTCAATGCTGTCACGCTGGCTCTTTTGAGTAGATTCCTTGAGCAGGCTAGGAATGGTTCCTACAATGGCACCGGCAAAGGCCCAGAGAACGGGTACCTGGAAGTGCTTGAGCAGGAATTCAACCGGGAAGGAGAAGAGGGCAATACCCAAAATCCCCCCGATTCCAACAGGGATAAAATAGAGCAAATTTTCCTTAAAATCCTTGCGAATATTGGCTAAAAAGCCGATGAGCCGCTCATAGATGCCCAAAATCGCAGCCAATACACCACCAGAAACACCGGGCAAAATAAATCCAAGGGCGATAATCATTCCCTTGATAATTCTTGAAATCCAAGATGACATAAATTCCTCCAAAATTATGTAATGGACCCATTATAGCACATAGACCGAATTTCGTCGAAAAAGCCTGCCAAAACGGACAGACTTAGGATGATTTGACCTTAAAGAAGGCAGGTCTTGATTTGTAGAGAATAATCAACAGACCTGCTGCAATCAGGGTCGATGGCAGAATATAGCTGATATTGTATTGAAGAGAGTAGAGCCAGACAGGCATACCAGGTGTAGCGTAGTCAGCATAGAAGATGATTCCGGCCAGGAAGTTGGCCAGGAAACGAATGTTGCCTCCAAGTAGACTGGCTAGTCCAATCCAGCTGGTTGCACTTGTGCTGGTCTTACTGGCTTTAAAAGGTCTTGTAAATAGCCCTGCCAACCCAATTCCAGCATAGGATAGGGCGTAATCCAGAAAGACCTGGAAGAGATTGAGGAAGTAGCCTCCGTAGAAGAGTTGGATGGTACCGACAATTCCACCTGCTAGCACACCGATAGCCAGGCCATGTCTGAGTGCCAGAAAGAGAATGGGCAGCATGACCAAGGAAACCGATCCACCTTGGGGCATAGTGAAGAGCGGCAGTTTGTCAAAGACCAGGGCAATGGCAGAGAAGATGGCTACTTCAGCCAGGGTACGTAATTTAGTATGGGACATAAAAAACCTCCTTTATGGTTGCAATGAAAGGAGATTTGGCTTTTTATGATATCCATAAAACACAATCCCTACGCTAGTCTTACCTAGATCAGGTTCGAGGATTTCGCAGATGCGATCTCAGCCGAAGCACTCCTTTGTGGAATTATTTAGTTGTTACTCAGGAACGGTAAAGAGCTTTTGATAGACCTCGTTAGGGTCTTTTAAGCTAGTGATGAGGTTGAGGTCCAGATGGTATTTAAAGCCATTCAAGTAACCTCGTGAAGTATATTGGTGAAGGTCGTAGGCCAAATCAGTGTTGGGAGCGGCATTGTAGTAACCTGAGTCCGTCCCATAGGTTGGAATCCACAGGGCATCAAACTTATCTACTGAGATGCTATGCTCGTCCATGAAGTAGGTTCCAATATAGAGTCCAATATTTTTAGCACCAAGGTCTACCAACTCCTGTCTGAAAGCCTCGACGCCGGCATCCATATCGCCCATGGTCTTTTCCTCAACGTCCATCCAATAGAAGGTTGGCTTGTAAGGTGAAGACAGCTTGTAGAAGGATTGGGCTTCTTTTTTCATGGCCTCTATAGAATTTCCTGTCACATAAGCATAGACAGCGATGGGAACTCCCCGCTTTTGAAATTCTTCAATATGCTGCTTATAGGACTTGTCAATTCCATTTTTATCGGTGGCAGAGTTTTCTTTCTTTGTATGGGAACCACTCTGAATCCGGATAATAGCTCCAGAAATCTGTTCGCTGAGCGTATCGTAGTCGATATCCTCAGGTCGTTGCCATGCGGAAACGTCAATGATTGGCTTCATTTCTAAAGCATTCTCTATGACATAGGTAGAGCTTTCGCTTGCGATTTTCTCTGCTTCTTTTTCTATTTGGGCTTCTTGAATTGCTGTCGCCCGTTTTTCAGCTTGGATAGCCATGGTCCGAGTCAGGAGAATCAAGGAAGTGGATAGAGCAAAGAAAACAATCACAATGATAGGTTTAATTCTTTTTCTCATCTTTTTTATTTTAACTCAAAGCTCTGGAAAAATCAAAAAAAATAGTCTCATTTATGCAGGAAATAGCTAACTTTCATCCGCTTGACATATCCTGGCTATTGGGGTAAGCTACTAATGAATATAAAAACCTGTCATTAGAGGACGGAACCTTTCTCCGTTGCGAGTTTGTCCAACAAGTTTCTTGCACGAGAATACAGGTCCTAAAAATGAAGTAGGAGTTGCATGACTGCCCAGAAAATTAGTAGAATTGCTATCTTAGCCAGCCTTTGCATAGCACTTCGATTTGCCTTTTTTCCTTTTGCTAATATCAAGCCCATTACAGCTATATTTTTAGTCTCCAGCCTTTTTTTGCCCATGGCAGATGCTTTCCTCATCATGGCTTTGACCATGGTTGGGACGGCTATTTATATGGGGTTTGGGATAGTTGTTTTGTGGCAGATTCTCAGTTTTGCAGCTATCATGCTAGTGTGGAAATGGGTATGGTCCGGCCTGCGGTTGAGCTCTTGGAATTCAGTTCTCATACCTATGTTGTTAGCTGCTGTAGTCACTTTTCTATATGGATTGGTCATTAGTCTTCTGTCAGCCCTACAATTTGGGGTCAATCCATGGGTCTATTGGATAAATGGCTTGAGTTTTGATGTGGCCCATGCAGTATCAACTGCCTTATTTTACCCAATTATTGACGGGATTTTTCGGAGGTTTATAAAATGAAACGGTTACTAAGAATTTGTGTTAGTGTCCTATCTGCCTTGGTTTTGCTAGGGTGTTCGACAACGAGCAACCAGCCTACAGCTAGCAGTCAGATAGAGGAAACCAGTCAGCTACTTGAGGCCACTTTGAGGATTACGACTGATGGTCAGACTTCTACCAAAAATGTCCGATTTGAAGCTGGTGATTCTGTCATGGATGTCCTGGAAGAGTACTACGATATCGAGGAAGAAAACGGCATGGTTACGGTCATCGACGGAAAAAGTCAGGATCCAGCCAGCAATACCTACTGGATGTATAAGGTCAATGGTAGCTTGGCAGAAAAAGGTGCTGCAGAACAAATTCTACAAGAAGGCGACGATGTTGAATTCTACCTTGAAAGCTTTCAATAAACTCAAATAGCTAGAGCACTTAAACAAACTAGGTCAGAGGATTGCCTCTGGCTTTTTATATGCTTTGAAGAACAAATTATAGTTGTGAAAATGGTCAATTGACATTCCTGATTTTGCAGAGAAATAGGCCGGTATATTTTATTAAAATTGAGTGAACAGAATAATGTTCCTTATTTTTGAATCTGCTTGGCTATTCTCTCGTTTTTTGACGAAACTATGCTATAATAGAAATAATATACAGCATAGAACTTGATTTTTATAGGAGAACCAATGAAGATTGATAAACGGCATTTGCTAAACTATTCTATTCTCTTGCCCTATCTGATTCTTTCAGTGATTGGCTTGATTATTGTCTATTCAACAACCAGTGCCTTACAAATACAAAAGGGCGGAAATCCTTTTAGCATGGTCATTAGCCAGGGACTTTTCTGGATTCTGAGTTTGGTAGCCATGTTTATCATCTACCGGATGAAATTGACAGTCCTGAAGAAGTGGGGGCTGATTCGCTTCTTTCTCCTCTTGGAAGTAGCTATGTTGGTCGCGTCGCGTTTCTTTGATCCGGTCAATGGTGCCCACGGTTGGATTCGCTTGGGACCGGGGGGAATCATCGGTCTCCAGCCGGCGGAATACTTGAAATTATTGATTGTCTGGTATCTGGCGGCACGATTTTCCGCTATGCAAAGGGATATCCAGGTCTATGATTACCAGGCCTTGATTAAGGGAAGCTGGATACCCAAGGCCTTTAATGATTGGCGGATTGTCAGCCTGTTTTTCCTGGGGTTGGTAGCCAGCCTACCCGATTTGGGGAATGCTACGATTGTAGTTTTGATTATTTTGGTCATGGTAACGGTCAGTGGTGTGGCTTATCGCTGGTTCTCAACAGTCCTGCTGGGTTTGGTCCTGGGAGCAACCATTTTGTTGGGATCCATTCGGATTTTAGGGGTTGATTTGGTGGCACGAATTCCCGTCTTTGGCTATATTGCCCGTCGCTTCTCAGCCTACTTCAATCCCTTTGAAAACGCGACAGAATCTGGTTTGCAGCTGACCAATTCTTACTACGCCATGAGTAATGGCGGTTGGCTGGGTAGAGGCTTGGGAAATTCTATTGAGAAAAATGGCTATCTGCCAGAAGCTCATACAGACTTTGTCTTTTCCATTGTCATCGAAGAATTAGGCTTTGTCGGATCCTCCCTGATTCTCGCCCTTTTATTCTTTTTGATATTGAGAATTATTGTGGTGGGTATCCGGGCTAGACGCCCCTTCAATTCCATGATGGCTTTGGGAGTAGCAGGGATGATGCTGATTCAGACCTTTGTCAATGTCGGTGGTATTTCCGGCTTGATTCCCGCTACGGGAGTGACCTTCCCCTTCCTATCACAAGGGGGGAATAGCTTGTTAGTTATTTCTATAGGAATTGCCTTTGTTTTAAATATTGATGCAAATGAAAAACGGGAGCTCTGGGAAGAGGAAATAGAGCAGACCATGGCTAAAACAGAAAGTTAGGGAGAACTATGAAAATTCAGAAGTTAGAAAACTACAACAACAAGGATGCTATCAAGGAAGAAGTCGCTATTCTAACCACTATCCTTGAAGAGGTAGCTGGACAGATGATGTCTGCAGAGACCTTTCAGAAGATTTTGGAGCTTTCTCAGCTCTCACATGAGGATGATTACCAGGCCTTGATTGATATTATCGGCCAGTTAGACAATGACGAATTGGCTGTGATTTCTCGCTATTTCGCTGTCTTACCTCTCTTGATTAACATCTCTGAAGATGTGGACTTGGCCTATGAAATCAACCATCAGAATAATAGTGGTCATGACTATCTAGGAAAAATGTCCACAACAATTGATATGGTGTCCAAACATGAGGATGCGGCTGAAATCCTTGAAAAACTCAATGTCGTTCCTGTCTTGACGGCCCACCCAACTCAGGTTCAACGCCAGTCCATGCTGGATTTGACCAAGCATATCCACGAATTGCTCCGTCGTTACCGCGATGTCAAATTGGGCTTGATGAACCGGACCAAGTGGGAAGACCAACTGCGTCTTTATATCGAAATCATCATGCAGACGGATATGACGCGGGAGAAGAAACTCAAGGTTACCAATGAAATTACTAATGTCATGGAGTATTATAATTCCTCCTTTATTAAGGCAGTGACCAAGCTCCAAGGAGAGTACAAGCGTCTGGCTGCCGCGAAGGGCATTGAGTTGGATAATCCGCGTCCTATTACCATGGGTATGTGGATTGGTGGTGATCGTGACGGAAACCCATTTGTGACGGCCGAAACCTTGAAATTATCAGCCCTGACCCAGTGCCAAGTGATTATGAACTATTACGATGAGCAGCTTTACAAGCTCTACCGTAATTTCTCACTGTCGACCACTATTGTCAAGGTCAGTCCGGCAGTTCAGCAATTGGCTGATTTGTCACAGGATCAGTCTGTCTATCGTGAAAACGAACCCTACCGCCGTGCCTTCCATTATATCCAGATGAAGTTGGCAAACACGCGTGATTACCTCGTGCACAACAAACCAGCTGATGACCGCTATGAAGATGTTGCTGCTTTCAAGTCTGACCTGCTAGCTATTAAGAAATCCCTGAAAGAAAATAAAGCAGCGGCACTGATTAAGGGAGATTTGACAGAGCTTTTAGAAGCGATTGAAGCCTTCGGCTTCTACTTGGCCAGCATCGACATGCGCCAGGATTCATCTATCTTAGAAGCAAGTGTCGCAGAGCTCCTAGCATCTGCACGGATCGTTGAAGATTATTCAAGCCTGTCAGAAGAGGCTAAGTGCCATGTGCTCCTCAAACAATTGGAAACAGACCCACGCATCCTGTCAGCAACCCATGTAGCCAAGTCAGAGCAGTTGGAAAAAGAGTTGGCAATCTTTGCTACAGCGCGTGAACTCAAGGATAAGCTAGGTGAAGAGGTCATCAAACAGCACATCATTTCCCACTCAGAGAGCGTATCAGACTTGCTAGAATTGGCAGTCTTGCTCAAGGAGGTTGGTCTGGTTGATGTCGACAAGGCCCGTGTTCAGATTGTTCCACTCTTTGAAACCATTGAAGATTTGGACAATGCTGCTGCTACCATGCGTGATTATCTGAAATTAGACCTGGCCAAACGCTGGATTGCTGGCAATAAATATTACCAGGAAATCATGTTGGGCTATTCGGATTCCAATAAAGACGGTGGTTATCTGTCATCAGGCTGGACCCTCTACAAGGCCCAGAATGAATTGACCCAAATCGGTCAAGAAAATGGTGTCAAGATTACCTTCTTCCATGGCCGCGGTGGTACGGTTGGTCGTGGTGGTGGTCCATCATATGATGCCATTACCTCCCAGCCATTCGGTTCTATCAAAGACCGTATCCGTTTGACCGAACAGGGCGAGGTGATTGGTAATAAATATGGTAACAAGGACGCAGCTTACTACAATTTGGAAATGCTGGTGTCTGCAACGCTGGATCGTATGGTAACGCAGATGATCACGGATCCGGATGAAATTGGTGGCTACCGTGAAACCATGGATGAGATTGTGGCGGATAGCTATACTATTTACCGCGACCTGGTCTTCAATAATCCTCATTTCTACGATTACTTCTTTGCCGCGACGCCAATCCGTGAGATTTCCAGTTTGAATATCGGTTCTCGTCCAGCAGCCCGTAAGACCATTACCGAAATCGGTGGGCTCCGTGCTATTCCTTGGGTATTCTCTTGGTCACAAAACCGTGTCATGCTGCCAGGCTGGTATGGTGTTGGTTCTAGTTTCAAACGCTATATTGACAAGGCGCCTGAAAACCTAGCTAAACTACAAAAAATGTACGAGAGCTGGCCTTTCTTCCGTTCACTCTTGTCAAATGTAGACATGGTCTTATCCAAGTCCAACATGAACATCGCCTTTGAATACGCCAAAATGTGCGAGACAGAGGAGGTTCGCAGTATCTTCCATGCCATTTTAGATGAGTGGCAGCTGACTAAAGACATGATTTTGTCTATTGAGCAACATGAAGAGTTGCTAGACGAACTGCCTTTCCTCAAGGCCAGTCTGGACTACCGCATGCCTTACTTCAATATTCTTAACTATATTCAAATCGAGCTAATTAACCGCCTCCGTCGCGGGGAGCTCAGCAAGGAGCAGGAAAGCCTGATTCACATCACCATCAACGGTGTGGCGACAGGCCTCCGAAATTCAGGATAAGAGACGAAAACAACTTCTGCGGAGGTTGTTTTTTGCTTGTCAAAAAATGTATAATGGATATAGAAAAGTTGTGTAACCGATTGCAGATTCATTCGTTATATTAGTGAAGGGAGGGGAGCAGTATCAAACTAGATGATTATGAAAAAGAAGTCATTGGTATTGCTGGGGAGATTTCCTACTATCTACAAAAATCTGGCGCCAACTTTGCAGATAGTCAGGACATCGCACAGGATATACTTGTGAAAATTTTAGAAGCAGAGCTTGTCCTTCCTTTCGAAAAACTAAGAGCCTGGCTTTACCGATCGGCTGTCCGAGCTTACATTGACAAATACAGGCGAGATAAGCGCTACTATGAAATTCTACAAAAGGAGTTTTTTAGAAGAGAAGACCTTTTGGTCTATGACCAAGGAGGTTATGAGGAACTCTATCAAGCAGTTGCGGACTTGCCAGAAAAATACCGGCAAGTGATTGACCTCTATTATTTTCAAGATATGAGTGTCAAAGAAGTTGCCCATATCTTAGGGACTGGTCAAAGTTGGGTGAAAATTATCCTTTACTGCGGACGCAAGCAGTTGAGGAAAATACTAGAAGAGAGAGGGTATGACTATGAAGACTTTTGAAGAAGTGACAAAGAAGAGTAAGCGGAAGAATTTATGGAAGACAATAGGGCTATCATCGCTCATCGGTTTCATCTTAATGCTTATTGGCGTTCAAACTGTAAAAATTATCGTTGGTGCACGAGAAGGTCGTGAGGTATGGGAATAAACGCTGTTAATGGAAATCGCCTATCCAAATATAAACCATGATGGCATTAAAATTCAAAGCACCAGTTATGTATCAGGGAAGCTCTACTTCGATTTGTATAAGGATTTAGACGGTGTTCCAATGGCTTTTGGGCAACATGAAATCTACTATGACCTTTTTGACAGCCATTATGATTTTGCTCAACACTTACCAGGAAATAGTTTTAAATACCTATATGATCATACAACCAATACCAAGGTACCCGTCTTTTACAATCGAAATGAGATCGTATGGAGTAAGTCAGAAATTGCCAATGAATTAGCCTATCTAAGAGATATGAGCGGTCAGCTTGTAGAAGTGGCAATTACTTTTGATAAGAAGTATAACTTGGCAGAGATAAGGAACATGGTCCCAAGCAACCTCAAGCAAAATTGGTATTGGATAGGGACAGAAGGAAAGCAGAGTACCTATTACTATCGTCCAGAGCAGTTATTGGGATTAGAGCCAGAGGATATTCAACTGGTCTTTTCAGCTATGCCAGAGGACTATATGACAGGTATGGACTTTATGAAAGAGTTCTTAGAAACAGGAGATTGGGAAAGGGCGGAGTATTTAAACATACCAGTGAATGACTTGCAGGCCTTTGTCGTCAAGTTTGGCGATACAGACTTCACCAATCAAGAAGAGATTGACCAGCTGGAGTTCGCAGGCATTATCCTAACGGGCAAAGCAGAGGACTTTGCTCAGTTGGAGGGCAAGGACTGGATTTATGCTTCGAGCATCGGTGCTTCCATCCAAAATCAGCCCTATTATCAGCTCTACATGGAATAAATCACAAAAAAAATAGAAAATGCTTGCATTTCTGCGACATTTTGGTAGAATAGTAAGGTAAAGTTAGACCGTATTGCCTACTGTCTATCTATAAAATATATTTTATTGGAGGCTTTTACCAAAATGGCAAAAGAAAAATACGATCGTAGTAAACCCCACGTTAACATTGGTACAATTGGACACGTTGACCACGGTAAAACTACTTTGACTGCAGCTATCACAACTGTATTGGCACGTCGCTTGCCTTCATCAGTTAACCAACCTAAAGACTATGCGTCTATCGATGCTGCTCCAGAAGAGCGCGAGCGCGGTATCACTATCAACACTGCACACGTTGAGTATGAAACTGAAAAACGTCACTATGCTCACATCGACGCTCCAGGACACGCGGACTACGTTAAAAACATGATCACTGGTGCCGCTCAGATGGACGGTGCGATCCTTGTAGTAGCTTCAACAGACGGTCCAATGCCACAAACTCGTGAGCACATCCTTCTTTCTCGTCAGGTAGGTGTTAAACACCTTATCGTCTTCATGAACAAGATTGACCTTGTTGACGATGAAGAATTGCTTGAGTTGGTTGAAATGGAAATCCGTGACCTCCTGTCAGAATACGACTTCCCAGGTGACGATCTTCCAGTTATCCAAGGTTCAGCTCTTAAAGCCCTTGAAGGTGATACTAAATACGAAGACATCATCATGGAATTGATGGCTACAGTTGACTCTTATATTCCAGAACCAGAACGCGATACTGACAAGCCATTGCTTCTTCCAGTCGAGGACGTATTCTCAATCACTGGTCGTGGTACAGTAGCTTCAGGTCGTATTGACCGTGGTACAGTTCGTGTCAACGACGAAATCGAAATCGTAGGTCTTAAAGAAGAAACTACTAAAGCAGTTGTTACTGGCGTTGAAATGTTCCGTAAACAGCTTGACGAAGGTCTTGCCGGCGATAACGTTGGTGTACTTCTTCGTGGTGTTCAACGTGACGAAATCGAACGTGGTCAAGTTATCTCTAAACCAGGTTCTATCAACCCACACACTAAATTCCTTGGTGAGGTTTACATCCTTACTAAAGAAGAAGGTGGACGTCATACTCCATTCTTCGACAACTACCGTCCACAGTTCTACTTCCGTACAACTGACGTAACTGGTTCAATCAAATTGCCAGAAGGTACTGAAATGGTAATGCCTGGTGATAACGTAACTATCGACGTTGAATTGATCCACCCAATCGCCGTTGAACAAGGTACTACTTTCTCTATCCGTGAAGGTGGACGTACTGTTGGTTCAGGTATGGTTACAGCAATCGAAGCTTAATTCGATTGAGTTCCCAGATATAACAATTATAGTCAGACAACTTAATTGTAAACTCTCTGTCTCTGGCAGGGAGTTTTTCTGTATGCTTTCATAAAAGGTATGAAATGCTTTAATCTTCCATGACTTTGTGATATAATGAACCTTGTACAATAAAAATAGAAGAGGTATGTGAAATGTCACGTAAACCAATCATTGCCGGTAACTGGAAAATGAACAAAAATCCTCAAGAAGCACAAGCTTTCGTTGAGGCGATTGCAGGTAAATTGCCTGCTGGCGATAAAATCGAAGCAGCTATCGCAGCTCCAGCTGTTGATTTGAACGCTCTTTTGTGGTTCGCTAAGGATTCTGAACTCAAAGTTGCTGCGCAAAACTGTTACTTTGAAGATGCAGGTGCCTTCACTGGTGAAACATCTCCAAAAGTATTGGCTGAAATGGGTGTTAACTATGTTGTCATCGGTCACTCTGAGCGTCGTGATTACTTCCACGAGACAGATGAAGATATCAACAAGAAAGCGCACGCTATCTTCCGCAATGGTTTGACGCCAATCATCTGCTGCGGTGAGTCACTTGAAACTTACGAAGCTGGTAAAGCAGTAGAATTCGTAGGTGCTCAAGTTTCAGCAGCACTTAAAGACCTTTCAGCAGAGCAAGTAGCTTCACTAGTTATTGCTTATGAACCAATCTGGGCTATCGGTACTGGTAAATCAGCTACTTCAGAAGATGCACAAAAAATGTGTAAGGCTGTTCGTGATGTTGTTGCAGCTGACTTCGGTCAAGAAGTTGCAGACAAGGTTCGCGTTCAATACGGTGGTTCTGTAAACCCATCAAACGTTGCTGAATACATGGCTTGCCCAGACGTTGACGGTGCCCTCGTTGGTGGTGCATCACTTGAAGCTGAAAGCTTCTTGGCATTATTAAATTTTTAATTAAATAAAAAATAGGATTTCCTACGACGTGATGGTTGGAAATCCTATTTTTATTATTTGGGTGTAATATTGAATTTTCTTCGTAGAGAATTTGCCTTCGTCCCAAGAATATCATCAAGAATCTGTGATCTTAGAGTTAGGTAGCCGTAAGTAAGAACACCAATACCAGATAAGAGCACTAGTTTAATCAACATGGTCAGTTTTCCAGTACCGATTAGGAATACATCCAAACCAATTCTTCCAAGGAAGACAAGTGTTCCCATTAGGATTGTGGCAAATAGAACTTGGATAAGGTGCTTTATGAGTCGGCTTTGATCAAGTCCCACCAACTGGTGGATACGGCGATACATAAGAATGATGGCGGTTAAGGAAGCCAAACTAGTAGCTGCAAGGGGACCATTTGAATGAAATAGGTAGATGAATGGAATCTGTAAAATAAGTTTTACGATGATACTAATAAGGAAGTAACTAATCGCTCGTTTGCCTTCGAAAAATGCTAATAGAGTTGGTGATAAAAGTCCATATACAGATAAGAATAATGTCTGAATTAGTGCATGGTTGAATAATTGCAGGGCGATCGATTCAGGTTGGGAATAGAAAATCGTATAAATCTCATTTGAAAGGAGCAGGGCACCAGTAAGAGCTGGAATGATGAATAGATTCATCAATTTTATATTGTGTTGCAATAAACTAGCAGAAGCTTCGTGATCTTTTTTCAAGAAATTAGCCGTTAAAAGTGGAATGCTAATACCACCTATTGAATTGACAATTGAAATTAAAATCATGACAATTTTATTGGGATTGGCCGACATATAGGAGTAGAGAACCAATAACCGTTTGACATCAAAGTTTGTTACGGATTCCATCACTCGTATATAGGTCATTTGATCAATCAACTGGTAGGCTTGGATAGCAGATCCGATAATGATAAATGGAATAGCTTCTTTAAAGGTTTCAATTACTAAAGATGTAACATTAATTTCCAATGTGGACGTTTTTGGTTTTTTTAGAAGGTGAAAAAGTCCTTCTTTTTTTAGGAAATAAAGCAATACAATAACACTGGCGACCATACCAATAAATGCTGCCAATGTTGATTGCATAACTGCAACTTTATAGTCTCCATTGCCCACTTGCATAATCATATATGTGGTCAGTAACATCCAGATGACGCGAATAATTTGTTCCCAAATTTGACTAAGTGCATTTGGTTTCAAATTGGCATAGCCCTGAAATATCCCACGAATCGTTGACATTGCTGGGAATACAAGGACTGAAAGGCATAGACTATGGAGAATTGGAACTAAATCGTGCCCGAGTCCCATACCTTCAGATAATAGTGGAGAAGTGAAGTACATCAAGGTGGAAAAGAAGAGGCCAGAGACAACCATTAGTTTCAAAAAGCCATTTATCAATGCTGCAATTGTTTCGGTTTGATTCTGTACGCTGTAGCGTGCAATTTGTTTAGAAAGGGCGACATTGATACCAGATGTTGAAAAAAGTAGGATGGTTGCATAAATATTATAACCCATAGAAAAGAGGGCATTGGCTTCATTTGCAAATTGGCCCATCCAATAATACCATGGAATAATATAAAGTGCTCCAAGTAATCTACTGATGAAATCACTGATAGTGGACCAAAATGTTCCACGTAGCATTTGATCTTTTTGTGTAAGCTGATTTTGTGTTTGTTTCATGTGTTTCTCAATTTTTTCTACTAAGAAGTTACGAGCGTCGCAAAAATTTTTTGATCAATTGATAGAACTGATACTTATAAGGTCTTGGAAGGTAGGTAAAAACGCCAGGAGTTCTCATGATATAGCCATTAAAATTCTGTTTAAAGCGAAGGACGCCGTCTTTTCCGTCAAATAGGCCACTAAAACAAAGAAAATTATACGTTTGGCAACCACGTTTAATGGCTTCCAACATGACAAATTCTTGTAAAAGGGAAGGTGCAGGAAAATGACAAAATTCAGGAGATGATCCACTATGTAGATAGTAGGCTTCCTTGTCGAGATAAGCGAAGAGCCCTACTGCTAGTGTTATTTCACCTTGACCATGTTTCTCAATGATTCGATTGACCTCTTCAATAGTTTCTTCGATTTTCCGAAGTTGCTCGTGAATACTAGCTAGTTTGCTTTTTTGTTTTTTACCGGCTGGACTTGCACCATAAGTAGATACTATTTGGTTTTGTAGTTACTCATAGTCGGTCTTTTCCTTCAGTAATGAGTTGAGGTATGATTGAAAATCGATTGTAGCGCTTAGGAACGAGGCATCTTCTCCAAAGGCATCAAAAAAGCAGTAGTAATACTCTAAATCCTTGTCTAAGAAGCCATTTCGTTCGGCAGTTTCAGTTGTAATTGCTTTAAAATGTTTTAATTGATTTCTCGTTAACTTTTCGATTTGAATGCCCATCCCTCTAGCTTTTTTGACTAGCTGTTGACCATTTTTGTTAAAGGAACGCAGCAGAGTTTTAGAATCAAGTTGTGAAAGGTCCTTGAGATAATACCAATCCCCACTATCAAATCCTTTCTGTAATCCCGAGTGTGTGTAACCAATGCTAGTCAGTTGTTCGATGAAGAGATCATTTGGTTCAGAAGTTGGTGTACCTTGGCTGGCAAAGTATTGATATGGAATATAGGGTTTGACAACCAATTCAATCACATTGTTTGTT
Organism: Streptococcus nasisuis; assembly: GCF_040836615.1. Classification (NCBI taxonomy): domain Bacteria; kingdom Bacillati; phylum Bacillota; class Bacilli; order Lactobacillales; family Streptococcaceae; genus Streptococcus; species Streptococcus nasisuis. The sequence goes on from NZ_CP162268.1 coordinate 707,619, forward strand.
TTTGCAAAATCCTGGAGTTGTTTAAAAAAATCGAGCAAGTAGGCGCTGTCGGTTACTATGGGACCATTGTGTAGCTCCATTCGATAGCCACCTGCAATTGGCTGACTGTACACAATCGCAGAAATCTGTATCTCCTTTTTGACTACGTAGGCAAGAATTTGTACCCTATATCCCCTTTTCCGTAAATGAGCCGCCATTTGGGGTGATTGTTCGTAAAATTGACGGTTTGCTTTTTTGATATGTTCCTGGAACAATTCATCAGTTATTAGTTCTAAAGTCATAGGAGTCCTCCTAGATTTATCAATATCGACCTGTAATTTTCTTGACAACTTGAATTAGACTGTGCTTAAGTGGATTTGGATAGTACATGAATACGCCGGGTGTACGTTTAATATAGCCGTTAAAATTCTGCTTAAATCGTAGCACCCCATCGCTTCCATCAAACTGTCCACTTATTCCTAAGAAGTTATAGGATTGGCATCCGCGCTTAATCGCTTCAAGCATTACATGTTCTTGAAGTATTGCTGGCGCATAGAATTTATTAAATTCAGGATAGGAACCACTATTGAGATAGTAGGCTTCCTTTTTTAGGTAGACAAAAAGGCTTGCACAAAGTGGGACATCTTGTTGACCATATTTTTCTATCATGTTTCGTGCTTCTTCTTTACGGATTTCAAATGTTTCATACTGACTCTTGAGTTCGCGTAATTGATTTTGCTTTTTTTCTGAAGTCGGATTTTGGAGCAAGTTAGCTTGGAGTTGATCGATCTTGCCTGATAGCCCCTCTTGTTCTCGAGCCAAATTGTCTAAATAGTTCTTGAAATTCAAGCTAGCGATAAGAAACTCTGCCTTATCACCGAAACTATCATATAGGTACTCATAATATTCTAACGGTTTGTCATTAAAATCTCGTCTATCGGAAGTTGCAACCGTTATTTTTTGGAAAAGTGCCAATTGATCCCGCTCTAACTTACGAATGGAGATGCCAAATGTTTTAGCTTTCTTAATAAGTGGCTTCCCTTTTTTACTAAAAGATTGAAATAGATTTTCTTGAGTCAGACCGGTCAGATCTTTGATGTAGTACCAATCCCCCGTAGAATAGCCGACATGTAAACCTTGATGGTGGTAACCAATCGAGGTTAATTCGTCAATGATGGTATGATTGATGTCCGTAGTTGGATTGCCATTGGTATCAAATTCCTGTAGGGACTGGTAGGGTTTTACCTTGAGTTCAATAGCCTGCATTTTTTTTGCGAAGTGTTGTAACTCTTTATAAAAATCCTGAAGATAGGTTTCATCAGTACAAATAGGTCCATTGTGAAGTTCCATATGGAGTCCACCAGCAATTGGAGTGCTAAATAAGATAGCGGATACTTTCAAATCTCCTTCTACTTCATAACCTAGGATGGTCACTTCATAGCCCCGCTTTTTTAACAGGCTGGCCATTTCTGGAGATTGCTCAAAAAGTTGGGATTTTGCTTGATCAATGTGGGCTTGAAATTCTTGTTCAGTGATTACTCTTAATGTCATAGTTTTCCTTTATTTTCTGCCTAAAATAGTTTTTAAGGAGCGAATGAGTTTATATTTTATAGGATGTGGGTAGTAACGAAAGGTTCCCATTTTTCGTACGATTGTCCCATTAAAGTTTTGTTTGAAACGGAGAACGCCATCGGAGCCATCAAATTCTCCACGAATGCCTAAAAGGTTGTAGAAAGGGATATTTTTATCTAGGGCTTTTCGCATAGCGAATTCTTGAAGGGCAACAGGGGCATAAAAAGCATTGAATTCTGTCAGTGAACCGCTGAAGAGATAGACAAGTTCATGGTCGGTATAGACGAAAAGGCTGGCTGCTAGATCGATATCAGCTTCGCCATACTGGTCAATCCATTTCAAGGCTTCTTCTTTGCGGGTTTCAAAGCTCATTACCTGGCTGGTCAACTCGCGGTGCTCGTTTTGTTTTTTTCTAGAATTTGAATTCTTATCTAGTTCTTCTTGGATGGCATCCAATTTTTGTTGGACCTGCTTTTGGTTATTTTCCAAGTGTTGGAGATAGACGCGAAAGTTAATGCTGGCCATAGTGAAGGCAGCTTTTTCGCCAAAGGCATCGAAAAAGTCTTGGTAATAGTCTAGAGATTTATCTGGATATTCTCTTCTTTCTGAGGTGGCAGAAGTGATGGCTTTGAATCGTTCCAGTTGGTCTCTGTCCAATTCACGAATCTTTAGTCCAAAACTATTGGTTTTCTTGACGAGTGTTTTTCCTTTCTTACTAAAGGATGCAAACAAGCTATCTTGGGTCAAGGTTGACAGGTCTTTTACATAGTGCCAGTCTGGTTCCCCTCCTGGATAACCTGTCAAAAGTCCGTCATGTAAGAATCCGTTGTCGGTTAAATCCTTGATTCGATCTTGCTGTTCAGGTCCAGTAGCCTTTCCATCACTGTCAAAGGTTTGATAGCTGTCATAGGGTTTGATTAAGACTTGCAAAGCACCGCGTTCTTTGGCATAGGTTTTGAGCAAGCGGTAGAAGTGGCGCAAATGTGCTGGGTCTTGGCAAACAGGTCCAGAATTAATTTCCAAATGGAGACCACCGGTCATTGGAATAGCATAGATAACCGCAGATACGAGAATTTGATCTTGCTTGGTCAGGCCGATAAAGCGAACATCCATGCCTCGTCTTCTTAGTAGCTCAGCCATTTCCTCCGTCTGCATGAATGATCGCTGGGCGACTTGCTTGGCATGTTTCTGGAAATCTGCTAAGGTCAGTTCAATTAGCTGCATTAGTGTCGGTTCCTTAATTGTTTTCGTAGGTTATAGGCGAAGTTGGACAAACGATAGAGTAGAGGATTTACTGGAATATTGAATTCACCGATGTACTCTTCAATTGTTGGTGCAAAGTTGGACTTAAATTTAGTCAAACCGTCATCGAGGCTGCCTTCGACACCGCCCATATTTGCCCAGATAATGCCATCTTGGTAGGCATCTTCAAATACTTGAGGATAAAGCGAATATTGGGGATAGAATTTTTTGAATTCGTCGTTCATACCAGCATAGAGCATTTCCATCACATTTCCAAAGCGGATGGAGAGGATTCCAGCGATAATAAGTTCATCTGGGTACTTGTTAACATACTCTTCAAATTCTGCGATGTATTTGCTAATCGAGGCTTGTTGTTGACTCAGCTTGGTCAGACGTTTCTTCTGGTGTTCCGCTGTTTCTGATAAATCCTTTTCAATCTGAGCTAACTGCTCTTTGTATTCTGCCAAACGTTTAGGTAGGTTAACGGTTGCTAGATGCAAATAAGCATCCTTTCCGTAAACGGTCATCATTTTTTGGAAATAATCGTGGTTACGAAGTGCAACTCCTTTTCTATCTTCTGTTAAAGCGACAACATCTGCAAAGGCTTGAATATCTTCTAATCCTCCGCGGTGGGTTGTAACACCTCGATTTAGAGCATCCTTCATCAAGCGCTTGGTATGTTTAGGGAATTCTTGAAGCAAATCCTTACTGGTATAGACATTGGCTTGGAAGCGGGGTTGGATACTTTGTGCCATATCCTGAGTCCGTCCTGTCCATTCAGCTCCTGCCTTCTGGAGAATGGCTAGCTGAGAAAGGGTTGTAGGGTTTTCTTCAACTTCTTGCCCAATTTTGTACTGTTTGAGTAGAAGGGCTGGGTCAAATTTAATGAAGAGGGCTCGCTTGGTTTTTCCGAATTTTTTTAGAGAAGCAAGGACAAATTGAACCAAGTCTTGGTTTGAGTAGTCCATAACAGGCCCACGAGGGATGTAGAGCATGGTAAAGCCAAGTGGTAATGGCTTTATGAGGATACTTGCAGATGCAATTTGCTGATTATCTTTATAAAAGCCAATCCGCTCATTCCCCCAGTTGTCCTTAATCTTTGCCCAGGAGCTGCTTTGCAGGAGGTTGACCTGTTCATGGATTTTTACAAATTGGTCGTGTTCCTCGGCGGAGATACCGATTTTATATGTAAACATTAGTCTAATACCCACTCTCTAAGGGCGTAGGCAACGCCCGATTCGTCATTTGATTTGGTAATGTACTTGGCGATTTTTTTCAATTCGGAGTTGCCATTTTCCATGACAACAGGACTGCCAACCACCTCTAGCATAGAACGGTCGTTTTCCTGGTCGCCGATTGCCATGGTCTGATCCATAGTCAGGCCTAATTTAGCAGCCAGCTGAATAATGGCCTGGCCCTTATTGACTGTCTTAGGTGTGATTTCTAAGTAAAATGGGGCTGATTTTGCGACATTGTACTTATCTGTCAGGTTGCTAGGTAGTTGTGGAATAGCAGCATCTAGTACTTCAGCCTCATCGACCATCATGCATTTGATGATTTCCTTGCCCACCATTTCCTCTGAGGTTCTATAAAAGACCGGCGAGCTCACCAACATGGCCTCATAGACAGTGTACTTGCCGATATTGCGGTTAGCAGTGTACATGCCTTCCTTGGTGCTAGCATGCATAGGCAAGTTTAGCTTGCGGGCAGCCAGTTCAATATCCAAATAATCATCGTATGAAAGCGTGTCTTTGACAATATCCTCGCCGGTAGCTGCATCCTGGACTAAGCCACCGTTGAAGGTGATTACATAATCACCAGCCTCTGTCAGGTTGAGCTGGTCTAGGATTGCACGGACACCAGAAATAGGTCGTCCTGTGGCAATAACAATTTTGACACCTGCTTTTTTAGCATCCTGAATAGCCTGGAAGACCTCAGGTGTGATTTCGTGTTGGCTGTTTAAGAGGGTGCCGTCGATGTCGATAGCAACTAGTTTAATGGTCATGTTGGTCTCCAATTACAAATTGATCATTGTGAACATGGCTGATAAATGCCGCTGTTTGCTGGGAGAAAATCCCAGACTCATCCAGCATTTCCTTGGGGAAATAGAAACGGCTGTCGCCATGAATGGTTCCAGATAGGGCAGCGACGATAGGAGAGAGGGCAGACAGTTCTACCAAAATCTCATCCTTGCGGTGGATCTCAATCTGTGTCCGTTTTTTCTCGGCATTGGGCCTGTAGATATCGTAAGGTAGGTCAAAATTATGGTGGATAGCTGTATAGTATTCGGGGTCAAAGCCTACATCGGCCACCAGGCTGCGAAGAGAGTCTAATTGAGCCTCTTGCTCGGCCTTAAAGGTAATGGACTTGAAGACCTTACGATTGATATAGCGCTGGGCCAGGTCCGACAAAATGCGGTCTGGTCCGTCAATCCAAGACTGGAAGTAGGTATTCATAACCCCGTCGTCCAAGGACAAGTAGTCTGCTAGGGTAATGCGATGTTCGAAAAATGGCAGCAGTCGTGGTGAGGTTCTGGCAAAGAAATCCTGCTCGCTAGTATAGAGTAATTTAGCACGGTTGAGCAGGTTTTGCAGCAGGACTTCCATAGAGCGGCTAGCTGGGTGGAAGTAGACCTGCATATACATCTGGTAACGGCTGAGGACATAGTCTTCCACCGCATGCATCCCCGACTCCTTAAAGGCAATGCCATTTTCAGTCGGACGAATAACTCGGAGAATGCGGGTCAAATCGAATTCCCCATAGTTGGTTCCTGTGAAGTAGGAATCCCGCAGGAGGTAGTCCATTCTGTCCACATCAATCTGGCTGGAAATCAGCTGGACCACCTGTTTATTGGGATAGGTATGGTTGATAACACTGGCTACTTTATCTGGAAAATCAGGGGATACCTGCCTCAGAATGCTGTTTATTTCTGTTTCTGGACTGCTAATGATGGCGCAGGTCATTTCCTCATGGTCGGTATCAAAAAGGCGCTCAAAAGTGTGGGAATAAGCCCCGTGGCCCACATCATGCAAGAGAGCAGCCACCATGGTCAGGATAGAATCAGACGGGTCCCAGAGTTCGGCATACTTGTCTTCAAATTTTTGGGTAATCCGTCTGGCAATTTCGTAGGCACCGAGACAGTGGGAAAAACGGCTGTGCTCACCACCATGGAAGGTATAGGAAGTGGTTCCCAATTGCTTGATGCGGCGCAGTCGTTGAAATTCTTTGCTGTTAATTAGTTTGTAGATAAGTTCATGGTCCACATGAACGTAGTTATGAACCGGATCACGAAAAACTTTTTCAATCATAACCTTCATTATAGCAAAAAAATAGATTTTTTTCTTCAATTTGAGGCACTACAAGGATATTGAGATGTACCCCGGTTCAGTTTTTGAGTATAATGGAGGAATGACGGATCAACATATTTTGCGTGCCATTCAGTTCTTGCTGATGGGCTTGATTATTTACATGCTTTGCTTTATTTGATTTTTTCCCATATCTGCAAGTATAAAATATCTATAACAGACCGTTTTTGGACAGGGTTTGGTATTGGCTTTGTGATGGACTTGTTGTATACTTTGGGGATTGGAACCTTTGCGACGACCACCAGTCTCCTCAAGGCGACAAAAATCATCCAGGACGACCGGAAAATTCCATTAACTATGACCACGGCCCACATTATTCCAATTTTGATAAAGGCCTTGATTTTCATCGCTATTGTTGAGGTGGAAATGACCACCCTAGTACCTCTCGCTATAGCGGCCTTTGCTGGAGCCTCGGTTGGTGCACGGGTGAGTCAAGATTGGGATACCCGCAAGGTTCAGCGTGTCTTGGGGATTTTGTTGCTAGTGGCGGCGGGCATCATGGTCTATCGTATGATAACTAATCCTGGTGCTGACCTAGATAACGCTGTTCGCGGTTTGACGGGCTGGAAATTGTTGGTCGGCATCATCTTTGACTTTTTCATTGGCATGTTGCTTAGCATGGGCCTTGGAAATTATGCACCGGAATTGATTTTCTTTTCCCTGATGGGTATCAGTCCAGCAGTAGCTCTGCCTGTTATGATGCTCAATGCGGCAGTCATGTTATCAGCAGGTGCACGACAATTTATTCAGTCTGGTCGTGTCAATTGGCCAGGCGTTCCAGGAATTATCCTGGGAGGAGTGCTTGGCATTCTGACAGCGGCCTTCTTCCTGTCCAACCTCGATATCAACAAGCTGAAAGTGCTGGTTGTTTTCATCGCAGCCTATACAGGCCTCATGTTGCTCCGCTCATCCTTTATCAAAAATGCCAAACAGGAGAAAGAATATGCAGATTCGCTTGAGAAATGAAATTGACCTGGACGGTCAGCTAGAAGTGGTAGACCAGGTCTTTCCGGTAGATGTCAAGGAAAAAGACGGTTCCCTCTATCTGCTCTATACCAATGACGAGAAAGAAAAAGTAGCGATTAAATGTGGTGAGGCCGAGCTAACCATGACGCGCTTTTCCAATCCCAAGTCCATTATGCGCTTTCTGGCGGATGGTGAGGCTATCGTGACCATTCCCACGCCCATGGGTATCCAGCATTTTGTGACCCATACCAAAGGCTACCAGCTAGATAGGGAAAATCAATCGGTTTTACTGGCTTACGATTTGAAGGGACTAGAGAACCAACAACTCTTTGCTTCCTATCAAATGGAAATTTCTTGGAAATAAAACGTTTTCAAGCGCAAATCTATTTGACCTGGCAAAAAATTTTGGTATAATAGAGGACAAATCGAGGGAGTAGCTAACGGACTTGTCCGTGATAGTGTCGTCAATCCGAAAATCGTTTCCGGCACTATCTTAAATAGCGAGACTTGTTTTAATACAACAGGTCTCTTTTTTATTTCTTTAAGTAAAAAGGGGATCGAAAAGGAGAAAAACAGTGTCAAAAGAACAAAAACGCGATTTGTTTTATACGCAAAGCGAAGAGCAAGTATTGTCTAGCTTAGGTTCATCCTTGGACGGTTTGACCAGCGACGAAGCTGGTAAGCGTCTGGGAGAATATGGTCGTAACGAATTGGATGAGGGTGAAAAACGTACCCTTCTGGCTAAATTCCTAGACCAGTTCAAGGACTTGATGATTATTATCTTGATCGGTGCAGCCATTCTTACAGTTATCACTGAAGGCTCACACGGATTGACAGATGCCATCATCATCTTGGCTGTAGTTATCCTCAACGCAGCCTTCGGTGTTTACCAAGAAGGTCAAGCTGAGGCAGCCATTGAAGCGCTGAAAAACATGTCTAGCCCAGTGGCGCGTGTCCTTCGCGACAACCATGTCACTGAGGTGGATTCAAAAGAATTGGTTCCAGGTGATATCGTCTTGCTCGAAGCAGGTGATGTCGTTCCAGCCGATATGCGTCTCTTGGAGGCTAACTCCCTCAAAATCGAAGAAGCCGCTCTTACTGGTGAATCTGTTCCTGTTGATAAGGACTTGAGTGCTGAATTGGCAGAAGATGCGCCAATCGGTGACCGTGTCAACATGGCCTACCAAAACTCAAACGTGACCTACGGTCGCGGTCTTGGTGTGGTAACCAACACAGGTATGTTTACTGAGGTTGGTCACATTGCGGGCATGTTGGCAAATGCTGATGAGACAGACACACCACTTAAGCAAAACTTGCACCAATTGTCTAAGGTCTTGACCTACGCCGTTTTGATTATTGCAGTTATCACCATGTTGGTATCTGTATTTGTCCGTGGTGAAGGTATCTTGCCAGCCCTTATGACATCCGTTGCCCTTGCGGTTGCGGCGATTCCAGAAGGTTTGCCAGCTATTGTTACTGTTGTCCTCTCGCTTGGCACCCAAGTATTGGCTAAACGGAATTCTATTATCCGTAAGTTGCCAGCGGTTGAAACACTTGGTTCAACTGAAATCATTGCATCAGATAAAACTGGTACCTTGACCATGAACCAAATGACGGTTGAGAAAGTCTATACAAACGGTCAATTGGTGGATGCTAAAGAAGCTTTGGATGCTAGCAATACAACGCTTCGTGTTATGAACTTCGCCAACGATACAAAGGTTGACCCAACTGGTAAATTGATTGGTGACCCAACTGAAACAGCTCTTGTTCAATTTGGTTTGGACAAATCCTTCGATGTTCGTGAAGTTTTGGCTAGCGAGCCACGTGTGGCTGAATTGCCATTCGATTCAACACGTAAATTGATGTCTACCATTCACCAACAAGCTGCAGGCAATTTCTTTGTAGCGGTAAAAGGTGCACCAGATCAGTTGCTCAAACGTGTGACTCAGATCGAAGAAAACGGCACTATCCGTCCGATTACAGATGCGGACAAGGATGCTATTCTTGCAACCAACAAATCACTTGCTAAGCAAGCACTTCGTGTCCTTATGATGGCTTACAAGTATGTGGATGTGATTCCTGAATTGGAATCTGACATCGTTGAAAATGATCTTGTCTTCTCAGGTTTGGTTGGTATGATTGACCCTGAGCGTCCAGAAGCTGCTGAGGCTGTTCGTGTCGCGAAAGAAGCGGGTATCCGTCCAATCATGATTACCGGTGACCACCAAGATACAGCTGAGGCTATTGCTAAGCGTCTTGGTATCATTGATGAAAATGACACTGAAGACCATGTCTTCACTGGTGCAGAACTCAATGAGTTGTCCGATGAAGAATTCCAAAAAGTCTTCAAGCAATATTCAGTTTATGCGCGTGTGTCTCCAGAGCACAAGGTTCGTATCGTAAAAGCATGGCAAAATGACGGTAAGGTTGTTGCCATGACTGGTGACGGTGTTAATGATGCACCATCTCTTAAAACAGCGGATATCGGTATCGGTATGGGGATCACAGGTACGGAGGTTTCGAAAGGTGCTTCTGACATGGTCCTTGCTGATGACAACTTCGCGACCATTATCGTTGCGGTTGAAGAAGGACGTAAGGTCTTCTCAAACATCCAAAAGACTATTCAGTATCTCTTGTCAGCTAACACTGCAGAAGTATTGTGTATCTTCCTTGCAACCCTCTTTGGTTGGGATGTATTAGAGCCAGTTCATCTTCTATGGATTAACTTGGTAACAGATACCCTTCCAGCCATCGCTCTTGGTGTTGAACCTGCTGAGCCAGGTGTTATGCAGCACAAACCTCGTGGTCGTAACTCAAGCTTCTTCTCAGGTGGTGTTCTCAGCTCTGTCATCTACCAAGGTATTTTGCAAGCTGCCCTTGTATTGGGCGTGTACTGGTTTGCCTTAGTATTCCCAGAGCATGCAACCTATGAAGAAATCCACGCTGATGCTTTGACAATGGCTTACTTGACCCTTGGTTTGATTCAGTTGGTACATGCCTTCAACGTGAAGTCTGTTTACCAATCGATCTTTACAGTAGGACCATTTAAGAACAAGCTCTTCAACTGGTCCATCGTCGGTGCTTTCTTGCTCTTGATGGTTACTATTGTTGTTCCAGCTATTAGCAAGTTCTTCCACGTAGCTGTGTTAACGCCTACTCAATGGCTTGTAGCGATCGTTGGTTCTGTACTTATGGTTGTTATTGTTGAGATTGTTAAATTTGTCCAACGCAAGATGGGCTTGGATGAAAAAGCTATCTAATTTGAATAGAATGAGCTAACTCAGGCAACTGGGTTAGTTTTTTTGTTGAAGTTGGCATAAGGGAGTGGTAAACTAGAGAAAAGGAGTTTTTATGAATTACCCACAAACCTATGTTTTGAACAACAGCTCGTCTTTCCCTAGTGAAAAATTGCCCCTCTTGCAGCAGGAACTGGCTGGTCTTGAAGATTCAGCTCTCAACGCTTTGATGATGGTACCCTTGAAGAATCCTCTGGTGGCTCTCTTGTTGGCTATTTTCTTTGGTGAATTGGGAGTGGACCGTTTTTATGTTGGAAATAAGGAATTAGGATTTCTCAAGCTGGCTGCCATGGGCATTACCTTTGTCCTTATGTTTGTCGTGATTGGTTTTCTACTTCTGCCTTTGATTTACCTCTGGAAACTAATCGACTGCTTTTTGATTATGAAGGCTTGTAAGGAGGCCAATTACCAGCGTCTGATGAAACAGATTTATGAATTTAAGGCCTTTCAAGAAGGGCATCATGTTTAGCGAAACTCTGTCTGACCGGGTTTTCTTTCTTTACAGGTGTGGAAAGTTTGAGCTGATTTTGTCACAGAAGTGTCATTTTTGAACCTTCTATTTGTGGTATAATGATAGAGCTTGTGTTCACAGATGGACACTTTTATATAAGTTAACGGTGAACTCGGGTTTGATATGTAGCTTGAAGGGAGGAGTCATGATGACAAGAAAGATAGCACGAATTTCTTTTATTATCTATCTGCTGGCGCTGATTTGGATCATCGTTTTTAAGATGGATTTGTCCATTTTGTACGGTCGCCATGGCTATGCCAGTCTCAATCTCATTCCTTTTGCTGGGACGGCTGTTTATAATGGTGTTCTGGATTATCCAGAAATCATTTTTAATATTGCCAGCTTTATTCCCTTTGGGTTCTACATGGAAATAATCTTTCGGAAGGCCGAGTGGGAGCGAAACTTAGCTGTTATTCTGCTGGCCAGTCTGGTATTTGAAGTGGTGCAATACCTGCTCCTGTTGGGGGTGGCAGACATCACGGACCTGCTGGCAAATAGTCTGGGCGGAGCCATTGGGATTAATCTCATGTACCAGGCGACGGCTGTTTGGCGGGAAAAGGCCTACTGGAGAATGACTATTTTTGCTGGCCTGGCTACAATTTTCTTCATTCTTTTAACTTATTTTTATATCTACTAGCTTGAAAAGCATATACTAAATTTGTTACAATAGACATAATGACAATCAAAGAAGAAATTATCAAATTGTCCCAAGAAATTGGCATTTCTAAAATTGGCTTCACCACAGCGGATGATTTTGATTATTTGGAAAAATCCCTGAGGGCTGGAGTCGAAGAGGGGCGAACAACAGGTTTTGAGCATAAGAATATTGAGGAACGGATTCGGCCAAGATTAAGTTTAGAATCCGCCAAGACCATTATTTCCATTGCTGTAGCCTATCCACGTCACTTGCCGGTCAAGCCGGCCAAAACCCAGTACAAGCGCGGTAAGATTACGCCCAATTCTTGGGGCTTGGATTATCATTATATTCTCCAAGATAAGTTGGAGCGCTTGGCTCGTGGCATCGAACAATTAACCGAGGGCTTGGAATACAAGGCCATGGTAGATACGGGCGCCCTCGTTGATACGGCTGTAGCCAGACGGGCAGGTATTGGCTTTATCGGCAAAAATGGCTTGGTCATCTCCAAGGAATTTGGTTCCTATATGTTTCTTGGGGAATTGGTGACCAATCTGGACATTGAACCCGACCAGCCAGTTGATTATGACTGTGGTGATTGCAACCGCTGCGTTGAGGCCTGTCCGACCTCCTGCCTGATTGGAGATTCGACCATGGATGCGCGACGCTGTCTGTCCTTTCAAACTCAGGACAAGGGCATGATGGACTTGGAATTTCGCAAGAAAATCAAGACCGTTATCTACGGTTGCGATATTTGCCAGATTTGTTGTCCTTACAACAAGGGAATTTCCAGTCCCCCTGTAGTAGAAGTGGATCCCGATTTGGCTGAGCCGGAGTTAATTCCCTTTCTGGACTTGTCCAATGGGCAATTCAAGGAAAAATTTGGCATGATTGCAGGCTCTTGGCGGGGGAAAAATATTCTCCAGCGCAATGCTATTATTGCACTGGCAAATGCAAATGACCGCTCTGCCATTCCCAAACTGATTGAAATCATTGATAAGAAGCAAAATCCGATCCACATGGCGACAGCGATTTGGGCTCTGAGCCAGCTGGTTAAGCAACCCAATCAGGAGCTGGTAGACTTTATCGCAAGTCTGACTTCTGATCATGAGGATGTGCGTGCGGAGCAGGCTGCTTTCTTAGAACTGGTGAAATCTAGGTAACTGTGATATAATGAAAAGATAAAATTTTGAACGAGGTACTTATGGATACAGCAGAAATTCGCCAAAAGCTGGAAGAGCTTGGCAACAAATTAACATCATTTAGGGGGTCTCTTTGACTTAGAAGGTCTGGAAGAAGAGATTGCCATTCTTGAGAATAAGATGACGGAGCCAGATTTTTGGAATGATAATTTGGCGGCTCAGAAAATCTCTCAAGAATTAAATGAACTGAAAAATACCTATGGAAATTTCCATCAGATGATTGATCTCTACGACGAGGCTGAAATTCTCTTGGATTTCCTAGCGGAAGATGAGTCAGTTCGTGAGGAACTGGTTGAAAAATTGGCAGAGTTGGACAAACTCATGACCAGCTACGAGATGACCTTGCTCCTGTCTGAGCCTTATGATCACAACAATGCCATCTTGGAAATTCATCCGGGCTCTGGTGGAACAGAGGCACAGGACTGGGGCGAGATGCTCTTGCGTATGTATCAGCGTTATGGCAATGCCAAAGGTTTTACAGTCGAAACGCTGGATTATCAAGCGGGTGATGAGGCCGGTATCAAGTCTGTGACGCTTAGTTTCACGGGACCAAATGCCTACGGGTTGCTTAAGTCAGAAATGGGTGTCCACCGTTTGGTGCGGATTTCTCCCTTTGACTCAGCCAAGCGTCGCCATACCTCCTTCACGTCTGTCGAAGTCATGCCTGAGTTGGACGATACCATTGAAATTGAAATCCGTGATGATGAAGTCAAGATGGATACCTTCCGCTCGGGTGGTGCCGGTGGTCAGAATGTCAACAAGGTGTCAACCGGTGTGCGTTTGACCCACATTCCGACAGGAATTGTGACCCAATCAACCGTGGATCGTACCCAGTATGGCAACCGTGACCGGGCTATGAAACTCCTGCAGGCTAAATTGTATCAGTTGGAGCAGGAGAAGAAGGCGGCAGAAGTCGACTCGCTCAAGGGTGACAAGAAAGAAATCACTTGGGGAAGCCAAATCCGCTCCTACGTCTTTACGCCTTATACTATGGTCAAAGACCATCGGACGGGATTTGAAGTGGCTCAAGTTGATAAGGTCATGGATGGAGACATTGAAGGTTTCATCGATGCCTATCTTAAATGGCGGATTAGCTAAGAATACAGAAAGGACTGTCACAGACAGGAAATTCTATGGGAATTTTTAAAAAGAAAAATAGAAGAAATGCGAGTGGTCGCCATCTGGACTCAGACCAGCCGGCCGCTCCAAGACGTATTATTGAAATGAAGGACGTTACCAAGAAATATAGTAACGGAACGACTGCTCTTCGCGGGGTGTCCATCAATGTCGATGCGGGCGAGTTTGCCTACATCGTTGGACCATCAGGAGCAGGGAAGTCTACCTTCATCAAACTCCTCTACCGTGAAGAAAAATTGGATAAAGGTAGCTTGACAGTTGGGAATTTCAACCTTGCTAAGATCAAGAAAAAGGATGTTCCCCTCCTTCGCCGTAGTGTGGGAGTTGTCTTCCAGGACTACAAGCTTTTGCCTAAGAAAACGGTCTATGAGAATATCGCCTATGCCATGGAAGTTATCGGTGAAAAACCGCGTAACATCAAAAAACGTGTCATGGAAGTCTTGGACCTGGTGGGACTTAAGCACAAGATCCGTACCTTCCCGAATGAGCTTTCAGGTGGTGAGCAGCAGCGGATTGCCATTGCGCGTGCCATTGTCAACAATCCCAAAGTCTTGATTGCGGATGAGCCGACAGGTAACTTGGACCCGGAAAATTCATGGGAAATCATGAGCTTGCTGGAGCGCATCAATCTGCAGGGGACAACGGTTCTCATGGCTACCCACAACAGCCAGATTGTAAACACTCTCCGTCATCGCGTTATTGCGATTGAAGATGGTCGAGTGGTTCGTGACGAAGCGGAAGGAGACTACGGATACGATGATTAAACGATTTTTTAGACATCTATGGGAGTCGCTCAAGAGTCTCAAACGAAATGGTTGGATGACGGTTGCGGCGATTTCTTCTGTGGCCATTACCCTGACCTTGGTGGGAATCTTTGCTTCTGTCATTATCAATACCGCTAAGTTGGCTTCGGATTTGGAAAACAATGTCCGCATCAATGTATTCTTGCGGGCCAATTCGACAGACCAGGCTGAAACCATTGTAGATGACGAAGGTAAGACAGTTGCCAATCCTAACTTCAAGGCTGTTTACAATAAAATCACAGCCCTGCCAAACGTTGAGACGGTGACTTATTCTAGCAAGGATGAGCAGTTGCAGAAGTTGACAGCGACCTTGGGTGATACCTGGAATCTCTTCCAGGGGGATGCCAATCCGCTTTATGATGCCTATATCATTGATACGACTGAGCCTCAATATGTCAAGTCTGTGGCGGCTGAAATTGCCAAAATTGATGGAGTGACAGAGGTTCGAGATGGAGAGGTTGAGACGGAGCGTATCTTTAAGTTGGCTGGGATGGTTCGGACCTGGGGTCTGGCTGCAGCAGCCTTGCTTCTCTTTACAGCAATTTTCTTGATTTCCAACACCATTCGGATTACCATCATTTCCCGCAGTCGTGAAATTCAGATTATGCGACTGGTTGGAGCGAAAAATTCCTACATCCGTGGTCCTTTCCTCTGGGAGGGAGCTTGGGTAGGTTTGCTGGGAGCGGCTCTTCCAGCAGCCCTGGTCTATTTCCTCTATCAAATGGTTTACAAATCCGTGAATGCGAGCTTGGCCAGTCAAGACCTATCCCTACTTCCGGTTGATATCTTTGTTCCCATCATGGTGGGGGCGCTGGTTGTCATCGGTGTGTTGATTGGTTCAATCGGATCGGTTATCTCAATGAACCGCTATTTAAAAATTTAAGAATACTAAAAATCCTAAGAAGTTTGGCTTCCTAGGATTTTTGCTTATCTAAAAAAGGGATTGAAATTTTTCTCGTGGGCAACGGTAGTGTTTTGACCGTGGCCTGGATGGACTGTGTAGTGGTTGGGGAGGGTGAAAATATGCTCCTGGATGCCGGCAATCAAATCATCAAAATTGCTGGTTGGAAGGTCTGTGCGGCCGATGTTTTCCCGGAAGAGGGCGTCGCCGGTGACAACAGCTTTGGCTTCAGGAAAAATGAAAGAAACACCGCCAATCGAGTGGCCAGGCGTAGGAACAACCTTGAAATGAAAGTCGTCAAGCTGGTAGTCTTCCTGATATTTGAAAACTTGCTCTGCGGGCTTGCAGACGACATTTTCCATATCATCGTGACGGGGTAGACCAGACAGGTTCATCTCCGGAGTATAGAGCCAACTAGCCTCGCTTTCGGCCACATAAACGGGTGGAAAACCGTAGGTCTCACGCAGGATGTCTAGACTTAGGATGTGGTCATAGTGGGTGTGGGTAAGCAGGATGGCTGTGATAGGCTTGCCAATTTTTTCGATAGTGGCCTGGATTTTATTCCAATCGCTGCCTGGATCGACCACCAGCAGATGGCTATCGTTTTCGATATAATAAGTGTTTTGGGTGGCAACTTGGTTGACAGATTTGTGGATTTTCATGGGGGCTCGCTTTCTCTCCTTATTCTATCTAATAGTCTAACAGAAAATGGGGCATCCTTCATGGATTTTGTTTTTCATGGCCTATCTATGCTATAATGTTTTTATGAAAGAGACGAAATCAAGCAATCGGTATGCTGTTGTTGATTTGGAAGCAACGGGTACGGGTATTGAGGCTAAAATTATTCAAATAGGAATTGTCATTGTTGAAAATGGTCAGATTGTCGAAACTTTTTCAACGGACATCAATCCCTATGAGCCCCTGGATGAACATATTGTTGATTTGACGGGGATTACGGACAAGCAATTGTCCCAGGCCCCCAGTCTGGGCCAGGTGGCTGGTCAGATTTATGAAATGCTGGCTGATGCTATTTTTGTCGCCCACAATGTGACCTTTGATGCCAATTTGCTGGCGGAAGCCTTGTTTTTTGAGGGTTATGAACTCCGCACACCGCGGGTAGATACTGTCGAGCTATCCCAGGTCTTTTTCCCTACCATTGACAAGTACAGCTTGGGCAATCTTTCTGATAAATTGGACCTGGGTTTGGATCAGGCCCATACGGCCTTGGCAGATGCTACTGCGACAGCCAACTTGCTCTTGAAAATCCAGGAAAAAATCCTCTCCCTGCCCAAATCTATGGTGGAACAACTAGTGCAGTTATCTGATTGCCTGCTCTACGAGTCTCGCTTAGTCATTGAGGAATTGCTACCACAGCTGTCGGATCAGGTCTCGTTAGACTTGGTTTACTGCCACGGCTTGTTTTTGCAAGAATCTATTGAAGTTCCGGTTTCGCGCAAGTTTTCGGATGATTTTGTGACCAATCTGGGACTGCTGGGTCTCTATGAGCGGAAAAAACAAACGGCCTTTGCAGGCTTGGTTGAAGAACGATTAAGTGATGAACAACAGGTTCATTTTATCCAGGCCCAGGCTGGTCTTGGGAAGACCTACGGTTATCTCTTGCCGCTCCTGGCTAAAACTGACCAAAAATTACTGGTCTCCGTGCCAACCAAGCTCTTGCAGGAACAGATTATGTCCAAGGAAGGCAAGCGCTTATCAGAAGTTTTTCGCATTTCTATTAGTTCCCTCAAGGCACCCCAGCATTTTATTAAGCTAGACAACTATTGGCAGACCCTGCAACGCCAGGATGACAACCGTCTGGTCAATCAGTTTAAGATGCAGGTCCTGGTCTGGCTCAGTGAGACGCAGACAGGGGACTTGGACGAGCTCAAGCAGAAACAGCGCTACCAGGCCTATTTTGATGAAATTGCCCATGATGGCAAGTTGTCGGAGGACAGCCTTTTTTGGGACCAGGATTTCTGGAGAAAGGTGCAGAGAAGAGCTGTAGATAGTCGGCTCTTAATCACTAACCACGCCTATTTTTTGAGCCATCTTAAGGACCAGGACCCCTTGATGAACCAGCGCCTGGTGGTCATTGATGAAGCGCAAAAATTGCTATTGGCAGCGGAGAATTTGGCCACTGGACAGGTCAATATGACCCAGCTTTTGCAAACCCTGCAGAGCAAGAAAGACAGGACCAGCAACCTGCTGGACCAGCGCTTGTATGAATCCTGCCAATTTGAGCTGCAGCATCTGATGACAGATTTCCGCAAGCAGGCTGACCGCGAAATCACTCGGACAGACTTGGACCAGTTGCGTCAGAATCTGCTAGAGTTGCAGGATTATGATTTGCAGGAATTGACGGATTTGTTGACCTACTATGAGCGTTTTTGGCTGGAAGACCATCGCCTGGCCGACAAGCGACTGACCTACCTGCGTGGGACCAAGGAGGATTTGCTAGATGTCAGTAGCTACCTGCCCCAGGGTAAGATTTTCTGTATCAGTGCCACACTGGACATTAGTAGTAAGGTCAACCTGGCGGATTTGCTGGGCTTTCAGGAAGTCACGTTTGACCGTCTCCCTCATCAACTGATCACCAACCAGCAGATTATCATTCCCCGTGGGCTGCCGGATATTCAGAGCCTGACCAAGGAGGATCATGCTGGATTTATTGCCGAGCGTTTGGGGGAAATAGCAGAGCTGGGACGACCGATTTTGGTTCTCTTTACCTCTATTTCCCTGCTCTTGGAGGTGGCGGATTTATTGGAAGAGGCAGGTTTACCCTATCTAGCCCAGCATAAACATGGGGCAGATGCCAGTTTAAAACGACGATTTGAACGGGGAGAATGTCAAATTCTTCTGGGAACGGGCATCTTCTGGGAAGGTGCAGATTTTGCCGACCAGGACCAGATGATTCAAGTCATTCCCCGCCTGCCGTTTGAAAATCCCAAGGATTCCTTTGTTCAAAAGGTAAATAGGAAACTGATTCAAGAGGGGAAAAATCCTTTTTATGATTACCATTTACCTATGATGATGATAAAGCTCAAGCAGGCTATTGGTCGCACCAATCGCTATGACCGCCAAGAATCTGCTGTCCTTCTCCTGGACAATCGCCTCCAGACCAAGCAATATGGGCAACAGGTTATTGATTTTCTAGAGCAGGACTACCCGGTAGAAGGGGTGCAAGAGACGGCAATCATGGATGCCCTGAGCTATTTTTTCAGTGAGTGAGCCGAAAGGCTCTTTTCTTCTAACATGAACATAGAAAATTCATGCAAACTATGGTATAATTTTTCAAATATTAGGAAAAAGAGTGGGACTATGGTAGAAAAAACGATTGTATTTAAGGTGGGGACTAGTTCTCTGACCCAAGAAAATGGTAGTTTGGACCGGATTAAGATTGCTAGGATTACCAATCAGCTAGCTCAGTTGCACCAGAAAGGCTACCAGATTGTGCTGGTGACTTCAGGGTCCATTGCTGCTGGTTTTCGGAGATTGGGCTTTGATAAACGACCGACCAAAATTGCGGAGAAGCAGGCTTCTGCGGCTGTTGGGCAGGGCTTGCTGATTGAGGAATACACGCAGAACCTGATGAAAGATGGCATTGTGTCAGCTCAGATTTTGCTGACTCAGGATGATTTTGCGGATGCCAGACGCTATCAAAATGCCTCTCAGGCCTTGCAGGTCTTGCTGAAACAACGTGCTATTCCCATTATCAATGAAAATGATACCATTGCCATTGAAGAGATAAAGGTAGGGGACAATGATACTTTATCAGCCCAGGTGGCTTCCCTTTTGAAAGCGGATCTCTTGGTGCTCTTGACGGATGTGGATGGACTTTACACGGCCAATCCTAACGGTGATCCCAATGCTAAACATTTGCCAGAAATCAAGGAAATTACGGAAGATTTATTTGCCATGGCAGCAGGAGCAGGATCGTCCAACGGAACGGGTGGCATGACCACCAAATTGCAGGCGGCACAGATTGCGACTAAGTCGGGCGTGCCCGTCTTTATCTGCTCTTCAAAAGAGGACATAGCTCTTTTGCAAGCAGTTACCCAAGCCAATCGCGGCACCCTCTTTTTAGCTGACGACCATGCCATGAACCAGCGCAAGCAGTGGATGGCCTTCTACGCTCGGACAGATGCAGCAGTTGAGGTGGATGCTGGTGCGGTTGAGGCTATGTTACACCAAGGCCGCAGTTTGTTAGCTGCCGGTGTCAAAGCCCTAGAAGGCGACTTTGAAGTTGGGCAGGTTGTGGAAGTTTACAGTCAAGCAGACCACCGCTTGATTGGTAAAGGGCGGGTCAAACTCTCGTCCCGGGACTTGCAGGACCGGTTGGCAAATGGCAGAGCGGAAGGTGTGTTCATTCACCGTAACGATTGGGTTAGCTTATAGTCGTTCAGTTTGTATTGATTATGTTGACGAACGAGCAAACTGAAAGACTAAATAGGAGAAAGATATGACAACAACACAAGCATTATTAGACAGTTTATTGGCCCACAAGGCCTCTATCAATCTTGCAACAACAGAACAAAAAAACCAGGCCCTATCAGCCATGGCAGACCAGTTGGTTGCTCAAACTGAGGAAATCCTAGCAGGCAATGCCATCGATATGGAGAATGCCCAAGGCAAGATTAGCCAAGTCATGCAGGATAGATTGCTCTTGACAGCAGAGCGAATTGAAGCTATGGCTGAGGGTCTTCGTGCCCTGATAACCTTGCCAGACCCAGTTGGTTTGACCTTGGAAGAATCTACTCGAGCAGATGGCTTGCAGATTCGTAAGAAGTCTATTCCTTTTGGATTGGTGGGCATGATTTACGAAAGCCGTCCAAATGTGACATCCGACGTTGCAGGATTGGCTATCAAGAGTGGCAATGCTGTTATTATGCGTGGTGGTAAGGATGCCTTTCATTCATCTCAGGCCATTGTTTCAGCTTTGAAAACTGGTTTGGAAGAAGTTGGCCTATCACCTAAGGTCATCGAGTTAGTCCAAGATACCAGCCGAGCCTCTGCGACTGAGTTGATGACCGCAAAAGGTAAGATTGACCTCTTGGTACCGCGTGGTGGCGCAGGTTTGATTCAGGCTGTTGTGGAAAATGCAACTGTACCAGTTATCGAAACCGGAACAGGTATCTGCCATGTCTATGTCGATAAGGATGCGGACTTGGACAAGGCTTTACAAATTGCCGTCAATGCCAAAGTCAACCGTCCTTCAGCATGTAATGCGGCTGAAGTCTTGCTGGTCCACGAATTAATTGCCAGTCAATTCTTACCTCGCTTGGAAGAAGCTCTTTCTGGCCAGGTGGAGTTGCGTGCAGACAGTCAGGCTCAGTCTCTTCTCAACCAATCCACACCAGCAGGCGACCAAGATTTTGACACAGAGTTTCTGGACTACATCTTGGCAGTCAAAGTCGTATCAAACGTAGAAGAAGCTATCAGCCACATTGCTCAACACTCGACAGGGCACAGTGAGGCCATTGTGACGGAAAACAGCCAAACGGCAGACATTTTCGCACTCCATGTGGATTCGGCGGCGGTCTATGTCAATGCATCAACTCGCTTCACAGACGGTGGTGAGTTCGGATTGGGCTGTGAGTTGGGTATTTCCACCCAGAAGATGCACGCCCGTGGTCCAATGGGACTGCGTGAGATGACCACTTACAAGTACATCATCACAGGCGACGGTCATATTCGTTAGGAGGTCAAGATGAAGATTGGATTTATCGGACTGGGCAACATGGGAGCGGCTCTGGCCCAAGCGGTCAGCCAACAAGCGGACACCCAACTCCTCCTCAGCAACCACAACCCAGAAAAAGCCCAGGCTCTTCAAGCTCAGCTGGGCGGTCAGCTCTTGTCTAATGGAGAAATAGCAGAGCAGGCCGAGGTGATTTTCCTTGGGGTCAAGCCTCACCTGATTCAGTCAGTCTTGTCAGGCTTAGAGGACCAGATTAGCCAAAATCCGTCTGCCATTTGGATTTCCATGGCAGCAGGAGTGACCCTTGACAGCCTGGCAGCATTTGTGTCGGCAGACAACCTCATCCGCATCATGCCCAATACACCTGTTGCTATTGGACAAGGTATGACAACCTACAGCTTGGTCAATCAAGAGCTCGCTCCGCTATTGGAAAAAATCCTAGAAAAATCTGGCAAGATCCAACAGGTACCAGAGAGTTTGATTGACGCAGCGACGGCTATTGCAGGTTGTGGCCCAGCCTTTGTCTATCAGATGATTGAGGCCCTGACCGATGCTGGTGTGCAAAACGGACTCACGGCTCAGGATGCCAAGGTTTTGGCAGCTCAAACTCTTGCAGGAACAGCTCAAATGGTCTTGAACAGTGACAAGCATCCAGCTCAGCTCCGACAGGAAGTAACCTCGCCAGGCGGCTCGACTATTGCTGGTGTTGTAGCCCTTGAAAAAGAAGGTTTCCGCTACGCCATTATTAAGGCCGTTGCCGCTGCCCTCAAAAAGACCAAGAAATTGGGGGAGAAAAAATCTTAATGACGGTAGATTTTCAGTCTTAAGGCTGATGTAAGGGACTAGAGAATTAGATATACTATAGTCAATCCTAAATATTTTTCATAATCTCCTTAAAAACTTGGCTACTTTAGTCAAGTTTTTTGGCATACAAAAACGGGACCCTTAATCCCGTTTTGTTTTTTCCTTGATCCACTGGCTGACGTTGGACAGGGTTTTGTTTGGTTCAGATTTGTTTTTGCTCTGCTGGACAAATTCGACAAAGCTCTGTTTGACGCCGTCCTTGTGGACTTTTTCTTGCAGGCTCTGCCATTTTTTCTTGAGATTGCTGGAAGTCCGTTCGTAGTAGATTTCCAAAATTTCTTCCTTGGATTTATAGTTGCGGTAGAAGGCGTTGCGCGAAACACCGGCCTTGCGCACTAATTCAGAGACGGAAATGTTCTTGAGTTCCTTTTTTTCAAGGAGAAATAGCAGAGCGGTCTCGAGAGATTCCTTGGTCAGCTGATTGGCCTCCTTGTTGGATTGATAGAGATTTTTCAAGGATTTTGGTGAAATTTTACGCTCAGTCATACTCTTCCTTTCTACTGTGACATCCGATTGGAAATGCTTTCATAACTAATAATTTAATGATACAATTGTAGAGTAAGATAGAGCACCTTGTCAACTAATTAAATCATTCAAAAGAAAAGAGATAAGAAAATGTCAAAATGGAAAATTGTTGCTGATTCTGGCTGTGATTACCATCAACTAGCTCAGCTTGCGCCGGATACGGAGTTTGTCAGTGTTCCCCTGAGTATACAGATAGGGGACCAGACCTTTGTTGATGATGCAAGTCTGGATATTGATCAGATGGTCTCTGTCATGCAGTCAACTTCTGAGGCAGCGACATCTGCCTGTCCTAGCACTCAGGCCTATGAGGAGGCTTTTGCAGGTGCAGAAAATGTTATCGTTGTGACGATTACCGGTGGTTTGTCTGGCTCCTTTAATGCGGCTCGTGTTGCCCGTGACATGTACCTGGAAGAGCATCCTCATGTCAATATTCACCTGATTGATAGTTTATCAGCTGGAGGCGAGATGGACTTACTGGTTACGGAAATCAATCGTTTGATTGCTTCAGGATTGGAGTTTGAAGAAGTCGTATCTGCAATTACCACCTATCAAGAAAATAGCAAATTATTGTTTGTCCTTGCTAAGGTCGACAATCTGGTGAAAAATGGCCGACTCAGCAAGCTAGTCGGAGCAGTCGTTGGTCTCCTCAATATCCGTATGGTGGGAGAAGCTAGTAGCGAGGGCAAATTGGAATTGCTACAAAAGGCTCGTGGTCACAAAAAATCGGTCACCGCAGCTTGGGACGAAATGAAAAAGGCTGGCTATAAGGGCGGACGCATCATTATGGCTCATCGTAATAACGAGAAGTTCTTCCAACAATTTTCGGATTTGGTTAAGGAAACCTATCCAGAAGCTAGTATCGAAGAAGTTGCGACTTCCGGCCTTTGCTCTTTCTATGCAGAAGAGGGTGGCCTCTTGATGGGGTATGAGAAATAGACGCACTGGACAATATGTGTTGGTGGTTAAGCAAGAGGGAGTGCATCCTACTTGCCAGCTCATTACTAACTGGTTTTTTTTTGATGGAAAGGCTGGAAGCTATCCTTTAAAATAAGAATAAAGAGCTTAGTCCTTGTAGAAGGTGCTAAGCTCTTTTAATGTGTCTTCAAGATGTGGATGGAGACGGAGGAGAAGATAGGCAAAGGTACCGTTACTGATAAGCTGGTATCGTCCTTCAAGTCTTGCAGTTTTTGGATTATCTGGAAATTGAATGATTAACTGGTCACGCACCACCTGATAGGGATAAGCAAGAGGATATTTTTTGATCAAATCGTGTATTTGAACTTCTTCATTTAAGGATTGCTCCCGCAGCTGCTGCGTATTACGGGCGAACATCCCATTATCGATATACAAAGAAAGTGCCTTTTGCATGATCAGGTTGGTATCGTAGTCAATCAATCCTTTATAGGTTAAAAAAGCATTGAGAAGAAGGGGAGGCAGGCTAACGGCACCTATCCGTAGAGCTGGAAATAAGGTTGGTGAGAAAGACTTGATATAGACGACAAAGTCGTTCTTGTCAAGGTAATGTAAGGGTAGTTGACGGTTTCCATCAAAATCAGCCAGGTAGTCATCTTCGATGAGATAGACCTGATAGCGCTTGGCAAGTTCAACGATCCTCTCCATGGTTTTTCTATCGTAGCTTGTCCCCAGTGGGTTATGCAAACGTGGAATGGTATAGAAAAATTTAATCGTTCCAGTCTTAAAAAGACATTCCAATCGGTCCAAGTCAATCCCTTCCATACTGCGTTGAATGGTCAGGTAAGGCAGGCCTTGTTGGCGAATCAATTCCTCCATACGAGTATAAGTAGGAGACTCAATGAGGATATGGGTTCGATCGGGACCAAAATCCAATTGGCTCAGGATATAGAGTGCTTGTTGACTTCCAGCAGTGATGACCAATTGGTCTTTTCGGCTATAGACATGGTAGTCCATTAGGAGCAGTTGAACAGATGTGATTAATTCTGTCAAACCGGCCTGCTGATGGTAATAATTGAAGAGGTAATTTTCACGGCCAATCAAACTTTGGTGTAAACAAATACGGAAGTCCTCATAAGGAAGTTCTTCAAAATCAGTCAGATCCAGATCAATGGGCTCTTCTAGAATGTCGCGGTCATCCAAAACATAGTAGCCACTTTTTTCGACCGCATAAATCTTGTTTTGATACTTAAGTTCCTGCATAGCCTTTTGAACAGTATCCTTGCTGCACTCGTACTGCAGACTTAATTGGCGAATGGAAGGTAGTTTTTCTCCCCGCTTATAGTCTTGTCGTTCGATTCCGTCTAGAATGTCTTGAACGATTTGCTTATATTTCTCCATAAACTGTCCCCCTACAGATCTATGGTCCTAGTATAGTATAAAACTGTTCTGAGAACAAGTGGCGCGTGTTTTCAAGTGTCTGCCCCTAGCATTCGTGGTATACTAGAAATATGAAAATCATACTTCCAAATGCAAAAGAACTCAATACCACAATTGATAACCATCCCTTTCACCCCTTGGACCCAACCAGTTTAGCGGTCGCTCAAACCTGTAGCCAATTCCAGCAGGAAGAATTAGCTTCATTTTATAAAATCTCTCATGACCGTGCTGGATTGGAGTTGGATCGCTGGAAGCGGATTGAAGCCAAGCAAGCTAAAACCTATCCAGCCTGGTTGCTGTACGACGGTTTGATGTACCGGTATATGGACCGAAGAGACCTGACAATAGATGAGGAGGTCTATCTAAAAAAACATGTCCTCCTAGCTACAGCCTTGTATGGGCTCATCAGCCCAGACCACCTTATTTCTCCCCATCGGCTTGATTTTCAAGCAGGGATCAAAGTGGAAGGGAAATCCCTCAAGCAATACTGGCGACCGGCCTATGACAAAGTCGTTGAAGAAGAAGACTGGATCCTATCCCTCGCTTCTTCTGAATTTGAACAGGTATTTTCTCCCCAGATTCAGAAAAAACTAGTCCGGGTGACCTTTATGGAGGAAAAGGATGGCAAACGAAGGATACACTCAACCATTTCAAAAAAGGGCAGAGGACGCCTTGTTTCTGTGATGGCCAAGGAAGGGATTACTGAATTGGCAGCTCTTCAACAAGTTTCCTTTGATGGATTTTCTTATCAATCAGAACTTTCTGATCAGATGAATCTTGTTTTTGTCAAAAAGACCATTTGAAAACCATTACATGTGTGTTTTGTAACAAAATCGTAATCTTAGGGCAGTAATTTGTTAGAAGAGGTACAGAACTTGTGATATAATAGTAATGTTACAGTTTTGAATGAAAGGGTTAAAACACCATGAGTCGAACAAAAAAATCATCCCGAAGAAACCAGCTGCATTGGGCAAACCTAGTCTTGCTCCCTCTACACAGGAGCAGTTGGTATCTTACTGTATCAAGTGTTTCGGTATGACATTCTTGCCTTTCGCAATCTCAACCTGGTCCTGGCTGGGTTGGCCATTTTCTTGGGACTTGTTTGTTTGTTCCTTATTTTAGGGAAAAGGGCAAAAGTAGTGACCACATTCCTGCTTATTCTAGGCCTTGTCGTTAGTTCTGTCGGTCTCTATGGAGTCCAGAGTATCGTCAACCTTTCGAACAAGTTGAATTCAAACGCTACCTATTCTGAATATGAGATGAGTGTTCTGGTTCCTGCAGATAGCCAGGTCTCGGATATCAGTCAAGTGACCGAATTGTTGGCGCCTACCGGAAATGACGGCGACAATATCCAAGCCTTGTTGGACAACCTGTCTCAGACAAAAAACCTATCTCTGACACCAACTAAAACGGATTCCTATCTGGATGCTTATCAGAAGATGCTTGCTGGTGAGAGTCAGGCTATGGTCTTGAACGGAGTATTTGCAGATATCCTGTCTGCGGAAGACCCAGACTTTGATACCAAGGTCAAAAAGATCTATAGTTTCACCTTGACAAAAAAGGTTGAAACAGCAGTCAACCAACCGACTGGCGATGTCTTGAACATCTATATCAGTGGGATTGACACCTATGGACCAATATCGACCGTCTCCCGTTCGGACGTCAATATCATCATGACCATCAATCAGGCGACCAAACAGGTACTCTTAACCACCACCCCTCGTGATAGCTATGTTGCGATCGCAGATGGTGGGCAAAATCAAAAAGACAAATTGACCCACGCAGGGATTTACGGTGTTGAAGCCTCCATGCATACCTTGGAAAATCTCTATGACATCGATATCCATTACTATGCGCGTGTGAACTTTACTTCCTTCCTAAAATTAATTGACCTCGTAGGAGGGGTGGATGTTGTCAACGACCAGGCCTTTACAAAAGGAAGTCATGATTTCCCTGTTGGAACCATCCATTTGGATTCTGAAAAAGCTTTAATGTTTGTACGCGAACGCTATTCGCTACAGGGCGGCGACAATGACCGTGGAAAAAACCAGGAGAAAGTCATTGCGGCTCTCATTCAAAAGTTAAGCAGACCTGAAAATTTAACCAATTACCAATCCATCATCAACAACCTACAAGATTCTATCCAGACCAATATGAGTTTGGAAACCATGATGAAATTGGTCAATACCCAGATGGAAAGCAGTGGCAGTTACACAGTTCAATCCCAAGCCTTGCAGGGTACTGGAAGTACAGGTCTCTTGCCTTCTTATGCAATGCCAGGTTATCAATTGTATATGATGGAGGTCAATCCAGATAGCCTCAACCAAATGAAAGCAGCTATGCAGGCAGTCATGTCAGGAGAATAGGATGTTAGATATTCATTCACATATTATATTTGGTGTGGACGATGGTCCAAAAACTGCAGAAGAGAGTTTGGAGCTTTTAAAGCTCAGCTATCAACAAGGGGTGCGCGGTATTGTAGCCACCTCTCATCGCCGCAAGGGCATGTTTGAGACCCCGGAGGCGGTCATTAGAGAGAACTTCAAGCAGGTCCAGGCCCTGGCCAAAACCATATCAGAAGATCTCTTTATCTTCTACGGGGCGGAGATTTACTTTACCGATGATGTCATTGGTAAGTTAGAACGAAAAGAACTGCCAACCTATGGAAATTCTAGCAGTGTCTTGATTGAATTTAGCGGGTCAACTAGCTACAAAAAAATTCAGGAAGCTGTGCGTGACATCTTGCGGTTGGGCTTGACTCCCATTCTCGCTCATATCGAACGTTACGATGCTTTGGCGGGTGAAGGTGGAAAAGTTGCAGATCTCATCGCCATGGGTGCCTATATGCAGATCAATAGTTCTAGTGTCTTGAAACCCAAACTATTTGGAGATCGGCACAAAACCTATAAACAACGGGCCCAATACTTC
Source organism: Streptococcus nasisuis (assembly GCF_040836615.1). Taxonomy (NCBI): domain Bacteria; kingdom Bacillati; phylum Bacillota; class Bacilli; order Lactobacillales; family Streptococcaceae; genus Streptococcus; species Streptococcus nasisuis. The sequence goes on from NZ_CP162268.1 coordinate 735,591, forward strand.
TTAGACAACGAACTGGTGCACTTTGTGGCAAGTGACATGCACAATACAAGCAGTCGGCCACCCTATATGGACCAGGCCTTCCAACTCATTGAGAAAGAATACGGACACGACCGTGCCAAGGCCTTGCTTATAGAAAACCCAATTGCCCTTATGCAAAATAAACTTTAAACTTTAGGAGACAGTATGAACAACCAAGAATCGAATGTTATGGAAATGTTATTATATTTGAACCCACCTTGGAAAATGGTTCGACCTTCTTTGGCTCCAAAGTTGTCAACAACTTAAAGAAATTTAAGGAAATGAGCCAGGCAATTGTGGCCAACTGCTATGATGTTAATTTGGATGATGTGGCAGACAAAGTCTATACACGGGATATTTTTAGACGGGATTAAGGGAATTCCTGTCTCCTCAACGTGTGCTATGGGAATCCCGCAAAACGTTCAGTTGTCGCTAATAACTTGGAGAATTGAATGAAATAATGATAAAAAACGTTGCATGTTATCAGAAAATGGTTGCATGCATTTTTTTATACAATGTCGTGTTAATGGCTTTAAATCCCTTGATTTTGTAATTTTTTTAAGATATAATAAAGGGTAATTGTGTGAAAGGAGTAGTATTGTGCCAAAGGATTTTGAAGATAAAGACACACAATCTGCTAGTTTTCGTGATCAGATATTAAGAGAACTAGAGGAATTGAAATCAAAACGCCAAAACACAGATTCGGACCTTCCGACTAGACAGGATACTGTTGAATCCTTACAAGAATCTACAGAGAAGAAGCAAGCCACTCCAACGCATCTGCCTTTGACAGAAGCCTTGGAACAAACAAAAGAAACAGCGCCACAAACCATTCGGATTAACAAGATTGCTTTTGAGGATGAGGCTGGCCTTGAAGAAACAAAGGTTATGCCAAAGATTGCAGAAGATTTGCCTCCGAAAGCGGTTGAAGTGGATTTGTCGGTCAAGGAAGAGGAAGTTGAACTGCCTCCAATCGCGCCAGAATTTTCTCAAGAAGAGGGGAACGAGACAGTAGAACCTCCATTGGAAGATACGGTTGAGCGCAGTCTGCAACAGTTGCGGACCATTGCGGCTGGAATGGATTATCCGGAAATAGCCAAAGAAGAGCCACTTCCTCAACCTGAACCGGTAGTTTTACCACCATTGGAAGATGAGCCGGTATTTACAAGAGATGAGGTAGAGGTTGCTCCTGCAGTAATTCCTCAACCTGAACCAGTGACTCCTGTTGTTGAAAAGGAAGAACCCTTGGCAAGAAGACGCGGTGCGACCAAGCAAGTTAAGAAGAAACAAGATAAAACAGTTAAGAAAATTGTCGGGACCATAGTTTCCTTGGTTGCCTTGGCCCTGGTGGCTACCTTGGTTGCTGGTTTCTTCTATGTCAAGTCAAGCTTAGAACCAGTCAATGTGGAAGCTTCAGAGACTATTCAAGTGGAAATTCCAGAAGGTTCTTCTACTAGTCAAATCGGTCAAATTCTTTTAGAAAATAAGCTGATTAAGAACGCGACAGTCTTTAACTACTTCTCTAAATTAAAGAGCTATAATAGCTTCCAGAGTGGTTTCTATAATTTGAACCAGGCCATGTCTGTAGAAGATCTGGCTAAGAAGTTGCAAGAGGGTGGAACTCCAGTCGCTGAAAAACCTGCATCAGGTAAAATCCTGGTTATTGAGGGGTACACCATTGAGCAGATTGCCCAAGCGATTACCCAAAATAGTGCTTCAGAGGATGAAAAAACGGAATCTCCATTTAGCTCGGATGCCTTTATGGCAACGGTTCAGGACCCAGCTTTCATCACGCGAATGACAGAGACTTATCCAGACCTCTTTGCAAGCCTGCCTGCAGCGGATAGTGGTGTCAAGTATCAGTTGGAAGGGTATCTCTTTCCAGCTACTTATGAGTATTACGAAGACACGACTGTTGAGCAATTGGTAGAAGATATGATTGCGGCGACCAATACTGCCTTGCAACCATACTATGCAGAGCTTCCAAACAAGGGCTTGGATGTGAATTCAGTATTGACCATGGCTTCACTGGTTGAAAAGGAAGGTTCTACAGACGAGGACCGTCGGAATATCGCAAGCACTTTCTACAATCGTATGAACATCGGCATGCCTTTGCAGTCTAACATCGCTGTTTTGTATGCAATGGGCAAACTGGGTGAGAAGACAACCTTGGCTGAGGATGCAGGAATCGACACTGCGATTGATTCACCTTATAACAACTACGTACACCTGGGTCTAATGCCTGGTCCTGTAGGAAGTCCAAGTTTGGCAGCTATTCAGGCGACCATCAATCCAAACCAGACAGACTATCTCTACTTTGTAGCAGATGTGACGACTGGAGAAGTGTATTTTACCGCTTCATTTGACGAGCACAATCAAAACGTTGAAACACACGTAAATAGCAAATTAAATAATCAGTAAGGTTGAGGCAAAATTATGTGGATTTTCCGCATAATTTTGTTTTCATCCCTGACAAACAGGAAAAGGAAGTAAAAATGGCAGAAAAAACCTATCCAATGACCTTGGAAGAAAAGGAATTGTTGGAAAAAGAATTAGAAGAACTGAAGTTGGTCCGTCGTCCGGAGATTGTGGAGCGTATTAAAATCGCCCGTTCTTACGGAGACCTTTCGGAAAACTCTGAATACGAAGCAGCTAAAGATGAGCAGGCTTTTGTAGAAGGTCAAATTTCAACTATCGAGAACAAGATTCGTTATGCGGAAATTGTCAATAGCGATGCTGTTGCAGCAGACGAAGTGGCTATCGGCAAGACCGTTACAGTTCAAGAAATCGGCGAGACAGACGAAGAAGTGTATCACATCGTTGGTGCTGCGGGCGCGGATGCCTTTGCCAATAAAATTTCAAATGAAAGTCCAATCGGTCATGCCTTGATTGGTAAGAAGACTGGAGATGTTGCTCTGATTGAGACACCAGCTGGAAGCTACCAGGTGAAAATCTTGAATGTTGAAAAGACAAAATAAAAGTGTGGGGAGAGTCGAAAGATTCTCTCTTTCTCGTCTCGTCAGCACCTGCATTTCTAGCCTGAATTCGGACTAAAAATATGGTAGAATAAAGAGATTGAGAAAGTTGAGGTTGAGATGAAGCAAGCAAATAAAAAAGGAAAGAAAACAAGGCGGCCGACCAAGGCTGAACTAGCCCAACAAGACAGGGTCAAAAAAATCTTGATTCGGATTTTCGGCGTCCTATTCATTATTTTGACAGCTAGTCGGCTGGGTGCCTTTGGTGTGACAGCCTACAATGTCTTCCGCCTGCTATTTGGTAGTCTATCTTATCTAGTCCTGGCAGGACTTCTAGTCTACTTTGTCTTCCCCCAATTTTGGCAGCGCAGAGAAGGGATGATTTCGGGCTTTTACCTGATTGTGGCCGGTCTCCTGATAGGCTTTCAGGCCTATTTGGATGTTTCCTACAGTGGGGCGGACCTCTTTACCTATAGTTTGCGGCTGAGTTTAAATGAGCTGTCGCGTTTTCAGGTCAAGGAGTTTCTGGGTGGAGGTCTGCTGGGTAGCGCCTTCTATATGCCCATTGCCTTCCTATTTTCTAATATAGGCTCCTTTTTCATCGGTTTTCTCTTGATTGCCTTTGGTATTTTCTTTATGAGTCCATGGTCTGTCTACGATGTGGCCGATGGCCTGGCAGTTCTCAAGGATAAGATGACGGAGGGCCAGTTAAAAAGGGCAGAGCTTCGGGAGTTGAAGCGGGCCGAGCGAGAAGAAAAACGCCAGCTAGAATTGGCTCGCTTGGAGGAAGAGCGCCTGCGTTTGGAGGAAGAAGAATCATTAGCCTTGGATAGGCCAGTCGATTTGGAAACGGGTGAAATTCTAGACGCAGAACCAGTTCAAGTGCCCATTATTTCAGAATACGATCATTTAGAAGAGGTAGAAGATGAATTTCCAGTTATGCTGGTTGAGGATGAGGAACCACAGCTAAGTGCCGACCTTCCAGAAGAAGTGGAGGATGTCGAAGTTCAAATCGACTTCAAACCCAAGCTCAAGCAACGCTTGGCCTACAAATTGCCGTCCATTGACCTCTTTGCACCAATCAAGGCCAAAAGCCAGTCCAATGAAAAACGTCTGGTCCGACAGAACATTAAGATTTTGGAAGACACCTTTGCTAGCTTTGGTATCAAGGTAGTTGTAGAGCGGGCAGAAATCGGACCGTCGGTCACCCGTTATGAATTAAAGCCCGCTGTCGGTGTCCGTGTCAATCGGATTTCCAATTTGGCGGATGATTTGGCTCTGGCTCTAGCTGCCAAAGATGTCCGTATCGAAGCGCCGATTCCGGGCAAATCCTTGGTCGGTATCGAGGTGCCCAATTCCGAAGTGGCTACGGTGCCCTTCCGTGAACTTTGGGAACAATCTAAGACGGATGCTAACAAACTCTTGGAAATTCCGCTTGGAAAGGCAGTCAACGGCTCTGTCAAATCCTTTGACCTTGCCAAAATGCCTCACTTGCTGGTGGCAGGATCGACCGGTTCTGGTAAATCTGTCGCGGTCAACGGTATTATTTCTTCTATTTTGATGAAGGCCAGTCCTGACCAAGTCAAGTTTATGATGATTGATCCCAAAATGGTTGAATTGTCGGTCTATAATGATATTCCCCACCTGCTCATCCCTGTTGTGACCAATCCTCGTAAGGCAGCGCGCGCCCTGCAAAAGGTGGTAGACGAGATGGAGAAACGCTACGAACTCTTCAGTCATATCGGCGTCCGTAACCTTGAAGGCTACAATGCCAAGGTTGAGGAATTTAACAGCCGTTCCGAGGAAAAACAAATTCCCCTACCTTTGATTGTCGTCATCGTGGACGAGTTGGCTGACCTGATGATGGTCGCCAGCAAGGAAGTGGAGGATGCCATTATCCGTCTGGGGCAAAAAGCTCGTGCGGCGGGCATTCACATGATTTTAGCGACCCAGCGTCCGTCCGTTGATGTTATTTCAGGTCTGATCAAGGCCAATGTGCCGTCTCGTGTGGCTTTTGCGGTCGCATCGGGCACGGATTCGCGGACCATTTTGGGAGAAAATGGCGCCGAAAAACTCCTCGGTCGCGGGGACATGCTCTTCCATCCTATTGGCGAGTCGGCTCCAATTCGCTTACAAGGCTCCTTTATCTCGGACGATGATGTCGAGCGGATTGTCAGCTTTGTCAAAGACCAGGCCGATGCCGAATACGACGAGTCCTTTGATCCGGGCGAAGTGGCAGAAGGTGATGGTGGTTTTGATGACAATGGCGGAGCTTCTGAGGGTGACCCTCTCTTCAATGAGGCTCGTGCCCTCGTCATCGAAACGCAAAAGGCTTCCGCATCTATGATCCAGCGCCGCCTATCGGTCGGTTTTAACCGTGCAACCCGTTTGATGGAAGAATTAGAGGCAGCTGGCGTCATCGGGCCAGCCGAAGGGACTAAACCTAGAAAAGTATTGGAGACACAGTAATGACTTTTGAAACGGTGCACCACATTGCCATTATCGGTAGTAGTTATGACAAAACCAGAGAATTTTATGTGGATAAATTGGGCTTTGAACAGCTGGATGAGCACATTCGCCCAGAAAAAAATGACATTCTTTTCAATGTCAGAAAGGGCAATCTGGTCTTGGAAATCTTTATCAAGCCAGACGCCCCCTTGCGCCCCAAAATGCCTCAACCAGAACACACTGGCCTGCGGCATTTAGCTTTTAAGGTCGCAGATGTCGAGGCCTGTCTGGCGGAGTTTGACCGCTTGGACATTCCCCACGAAGCCCTGCGATATGACGATTTTGATGGCAAGAAGATGGCCTTCTTCTTTGACCCAGATGGTCTACCATTAGAAATTCATGAATAGAAAAAATCCCTTCTGACAATTTCTCAGGAGGGATTGCTTATTTTTGGGTAAAGATGGCGACGAGAAGACCTATGTACATGAGAAAGGTCAGGAGAAAACCAGCTCTCCAGTAAACCTTGAAAAAACGCTTGTAGTCTAATTCTCTTTTTTTATAGAGAGTGCCAGTTAGCAGAATCAGCAAGAGCAGAGAAAGAGCTAGCAGTAGGTGGGGTAGTAGGCTGCTGTAGTAGAGCTTATCTGTTAGGATGATAAATTCAAAAGCGAACATAGGAAAAGCCAGGTCAGCAAAGTTCCAACCCCTCTTATTTAACTTTAATAATTTGACAAATAGAATTGAAATAATCAGCGTAACAATTGGATAAACAACCGCTGCAATTTTCAGTAATAACATACTTATATTCTATTAAAAAAATAAAAAAAAGTAAACATAAAGCTTGCATTTTTCCTGAAATCGTGTATAATAAAAAGGTATGTGTAAATGCACATATTTGTGGGAGGTAAAAATCTTTAATTACCGCCAAAACCACAATAGGAGGATTTTATATCATGGCTAAAAAAGTCGAAAAACTCGTAAAACTTCAGATTCCTGCAGGTAAAGCTACTCCAGCTCCACCGGTTGGTCCAGCACTTGGTCAAGCAGGTATCAACATCATGGGATTCACTAAAGAGTTCAACGCTCGTACAGCTGATCAAGCTGGTATGATTATCCCAGTCGTTATCTCTGTGTATGAAGATAAATCTTTCGATTTCATCACTAAAACACCACCAGCTGCTGTTTTGTTGAAAAAAGCTGCAGGTGTTGAAAAAGGTTCAGGCACACCTAACAAAACTAAAGTTGCAACAGTTACTCGTGCACAAGTACAAGAAATTGCTGAAACTAAAATGCCTGACTTGAACGCTGCATCTCTTGAAGCTGCAATGCGTATGATCGAAGGTACTGCTCGTTCTATGGGATTCACTGTTGCTGACTAAGCAGTAGCACCCAAGATTATCTGATTACAAGGAGACATATAACATGGCTAAAAAAAGCAAAAACTTGCGTGCTGCTCTTGAGAAAATCGACAGCACAAAATTGTACAGCGTAGAAGAAGCTGTAGCACTTGCAAAAGAAACTAACTTCGCTAAATTTGATGCGTCAGTTGAAGTTGCTTACAACTTGAACATCGACGTTCGTAAAGCAGACCAACAAATTCGTGGTGCAATGGTATTGCCAAACGGTACTGGTAAAACTGCTCGTGTATTGGTATTCGCGCGTGGTGCAAAAGCAGAAGAAGCAAAAGCTGCTGGTGCAGACTTTGTTGGTGAAGATGACCTTGTTGCTAAAATCAACGGCGGTTGGTTGGACTTCGACGTTGTTATCGCAACACCAGATATGATGGCTGTTGTTGGACGTCTTGGTCGCGTGCTTGGTCCACGTAACTTGATGCCAAACCCTAAAACTGGTACAGTAACAATGGATGTTGCTAAAGCAGTTGAAGAGTCTAAAGGTGGTAAAATCACTTACCGTGCGGACAAAGCAGGTATCGTACAAGCTCTTATCGGTAAAGTATCATTTGAAGCTGACAAATTGGTTGAAAACTTCAAAGCTTTCAACGATGTAATGGTTAAGGCTAAGCCTGCTACAGCTAAAGGTACTTACATGACTTCTGTAACCATCACTACTACACAAGGTGTTGGTATCAAAGTTGATCCTAACTCATTGTAATGAGTAGAGGGACTGTCTTCGGGCAGTCTTTTTGATTTGACAAGCAAAGCAGTTAGCATTATAATAGCTATAAATTTGGATAAGGAGCGAGTAGGATGGAAGCAAGTCAAAGAAAAGCGTTTTATCAGCATTTGGCAGCTGTCTATAATCTACCCACGAAGGCCATTTCTTCCGGACTTCGAGAGCAATTGTGGCTCTTTGTCAACTGTAGTGGGTAGATGAAAAGCTAACACCTAGAGAGGACGAACTTCGTTCTCTCTTTCTTTATGTTCAAAGCAATCAAAATTCGTTTTTTAAAGTTTTCAAAGTTCCTGAAACCAAAGGCATTTCTCTTAATGACTTTGATGAGATTATTGGTAGCTTCCAGTTTGGCGTTGGAATAAGGCAATTCTAGGGCATTCAAAACCTTGTCTTTATCCTTTAGAAATGTCTTAAATACCGTCTGGAAAATAGGATTAACAGTGGCTATTTCCTGTTCGATGAGACTGAAGAAATGATCTGAGTTTTTCTCTTGGAAATGGAACAAGAGAAATTGATAGAGTTGATAGTGTTGTCGTAGTTCCTCTGAAAAAGACAGTAGTTTTTCTAGGATTTCCTTATTAGTCAAATGCATGCGAAACATAGGGCGATAAAATCGTTTATCATTGATTTTACGGCTATCTTGTTGTATCAATTTCCAGTAGCGTTTCAAAGCACGGTATTCGTGCGATTTTCTGTCGAATTGATTCATAATTTGAATACGGACACGGTTCATAGCACGGCTAAGGTGTTGTACGATATGAAAGCGATCAAGGACGATTTTGGCATGCGGAAAAAGCTGTTTAGCCAATTGGTAGTATGGGCTATACATGTCCATAGTGATGACTTTAACGCGGTTTCTAACCTTTCTAGGATAGCGTAGAAAGTGGTTTCGGATGGTTGCTTGAGTTCTTCCGTCAAGGATAGTAATGACGTTTAGGGAGTTGAAATCTTGTGCGATAAAGCTCATCTTCCCCTTCTTAAAGCCATATTCATCCCAGCTCATCACCTCAGGTAAGATATTCCAATCTGTTTCAAACTTGAACTCATTAAGCTTTCGACTAACTGATGATGTTGAGATAGATAGCCTGTGTGCAATATGTGTCATTGCTTGATTTTCGATGAGTAACTGGGCGATTTTCTGGTTAACAGCGACAGAGATTTGGTGGTTCTTCTTGACAAGAGGAGTTTCAGCGACAGCCATTTTTCCGCAATCTTTACACTTGAACCGACGCTTTTTAAGGCGGATGAGGAGTGGATAACCAGCAGTTTCTAGGTAGGGGATTTTGGAGGCTTTTTGGAAATCGTATTTAGCCATTTGTCCCTTACAAGAAGGACATTTAGGGGCTGTGTAATCCAAGTGACCATGTAGTTCTAAGTGAGTTCCCATATCATATTCATCAGTGATAAGGATATTTTTGTCTTTAATTCTGAGAAAATTTGTGATAAAATTTAGTTGTTCCATATGAGCCTTTCTAATGTGAGTTTGGTTGCTTTTCATTATAGGTCATATGGGACTTTTTGTATATACTTAAAAAGCTCCATAATCTCCACGGTGGTTTTACCCACTACAGAAATTATAGAGCCATTTTTATTGTCTAATGCCTGTTTATAGAAATTTTCATTAGTCTGGTTTCAGCCATGCTTGTCTTAGTTATGTATAGGAATAATCGGAAAAATGAAGGAATGATGATAACAGTGAGCAACTCTACTGAAAAAGAGAATGAGTAAGAAGTAACGGCGTAAATAGTTTATTTTCAAGTCTTTGATTTTTATCACTAAAATGTCTCCAGATAGATCTAAAAATAGCTTGTAAAGGGAATCGATTGATTTCCTTTTTTTGAAGAAGATTCTACTATAAAAAAAGAAAAAATTATGATAGAATAGTAGGGATAAAATAGAGGGGTGAGACAATGAAACCAAAATATGAACGTATATTGATTAAACTTTCTGGGGAGGCCTTGGCAGGCGATCGTGGTATCGGTATCGATATTGCGACAGTACAAAAGATGGCAAAGGAAATCCAAGAAGTTGCTGCTTCAGGTGTTCAGATTGCTTTGGTGATCGGTGGTGGTAACCTCTGGCGTGGAGAGCCTGCTGCAGAAGCAGGTATGGATCGTGTCCAGGCTGACTATACTGGTATGCTTGGTACGGTCATGAATGCCCTGGTGATGGCGGATTCCCTCAAACAACTTGGTGTGGATACTCGTGTGCAAACAGCTATTTCTATGCAGTCTGTGGCAGAGCCTTACATTCGCGGTCGTGCTCTACGTCACTTGGAAAAAGGTCGTATCGTTATCTTTGGTGCTGGTATCGGCTCACCGTATTTCTCAACCGATACGACGGCTGCTCTTCGTGCAGCAGAAATCGAAGCAGATGCGATTCTCATGGCTAAAAATGGGGTCGACGGTGTTTACAATGCAGACCCTCGTAAGGATGCCAATGCGGTTAAGTTCAATGAATTGACCCACCGTGAAGTTATCCATCGTGGTCTTAAAATCATGGATGCCACAGCATCAACTCTTTCAATGGACAATGACATCGACCTGGTTGTCTTTAACATGAATGAGCCAGGCAATATTAAACGTGTTGTTTTCGGTGAGCCAATCGGTACAACCGTTTCTAACAAAGAAGAAAAATAAAAACAAAAAGAAAAGGATATTTTATGTCGAAAGAAATTATTGCCAAAGCGCAAGAGCGTATGAATCAATCTCACCAGAGCTTGGCGCGTGAATTTAGCCATATCCGTGCAGGTCGTGCCAATGCTAGTCTCCTGGACCGTATCTCTGTGGATTACTACGGAGCGCCAACACCGCTCAACCAGTTAGCTGGTATCACTGTGCCAGAGGCGCGTGTTCTTCTTATCACACCGTTTGATAAGTCTATCTTGAAAGATATCGAGCGTGCCTTGAACGCTTCAGACCTTGGCTTGACACCACAGTCTGACGGTACGGTTATCCGCTTGGTTATCCCTGCTCTTACTGAGGAAACCCGTAAGAACTTGGCAAAAGACGTGAAAAAAGTGGGTGAAAACTCTAAAGTAGCAATCCGCAATATCCGTCGTGATGCCATGGACGAGGCTAAGAAGGCTGAGAAGGCAAAAGAAATCACAGAAGATGACTTGAAGACACTTGAAAAAGACATCCAAAAAGTGACGGATGATGCGATTAAGACCATCGATAAGATGATAGCTGACAAGGAAAAAGAACTCTTAGAAGTTTAACCAACACAAGGGGAATGAGAGGACAAAGATCTACAGAATCCTTGTCTTTCCTTCCTTTTTTGCTAGCTTTGCTTGATTGTTTTCCTAGAGATTTGTCTAGAGAGTAAGCAGCAGAGCATCCAAAAATGCAGGCGCCCAGTGGTTGCCTAGAAAGAAATTGCTATGAATGATTTACTAGCTCACTATATTGTCGGATTAGTGACCGACCAAAATGACCAGTTTTACTTCATCCAAAAGGATGGTAAGACCTTTGCCCTGTCCAAGGAAGAAGGGGATTTTCAGCTGGGTCAATCTGTCAAGGGCTTTGCCTACACAGATATGAAGCAGAAATTGCGCTTGACGACCAAGGAAGTGGGAGCAACCCGCGATACCTTTGGCTGGGGAACGGTAACAGAAGTGAGGAAGGACTTGGGTGTCTTTATTGATACGGGTTTGCCGGACAAGGAAGTGGTTGTGTCCTTAGACATCCTTCCTGACATCAAGGAACTCTGGCCCAAGAAAGGCGACCAGCTCTATGTCAAGTTGGACGTTGACAAGAAAGACCGAATTTGGGCTTTACCTGCCTTTCAAGAGGAATTTCAAAAGATGGCAGGTCCTGCTTATGACAATATGCAAAACCAGACCCTCAAGGCCATTGTCTACCGCTTGAAACTCAATGGGACCTTTGTTTACTTGCCAGACAACAATATGCTGGGTTTTATTCATCCTAGCGAGCGTTATGCAGAGCCACGTTTGGGCCAGGTCCTGGAGGCACGTGTCATCGGCTATCGGGCTGTTGACCGGACCCTCAATCTGTCGCTCAAACCACGCTCATTTGAGATGTTGGAAAATGATGCCCAGATGATTTTGACTTATCTGGAAAGCAATGGCGGTTTTATGACCTTGAATGACAAGTCTGCTCCGGAAGACATCAAGGCCACCTTTGGCATTTCCAAGGGGCAATTCAAAAAAGCCCTGGGTGGGCTGATGAAAGCCGGTAAAATCAAGCAAGATGCGATTGGGACAGAATTGATTTAGGAGAAGAATCATGCATGTATATATTGCTGGTAGTGGAGCAATGGGTTGCCGTTTTGGTTATTCTCTGTCCAAGACTGATCATGAGGTGATTTTGCTGGACAATTGGGAGGACCATATTCAGGCTATCCGTGAAAATGGGCTCAAGGTGACGGGGGATTTTGACGAGACGGTCAAGCTGCCGATTATGAAACCGACTGAGGCTGTGGAAGTGGCGGATTTGATTATCCTCTTGACCAAGGCAGACCAGTTACCAAAAATGTTGCAGGATATTAAGGGGATTATCGGTGAACAGACCAAGGTACTCAGTCTTTTGAATGGGTTGGGTCATGCGACCACCATGCGCCGCTATGTGCCAGATGAGTCTATCATGGTTGGAGTAACCATTTGGTTGGCTGGGCTCAAGGGGCCAGGTCATGCTCATCTGGAGGGACCAGGATCCATTTTCCTGCAAAATATGTCTGGGGACGGTCAGGCTGTTGCCCACATCGTGGACATGTTTAACCAAGCGGGACTCAATGCGACCTATGATGAGAATGTGATTGAATCTATCTGGCGCAAGGCCTGTGTCAATGGGGTCATGAATCCGACCTGTACCATTATGGACTGTACCATTGGGGAACTTTTTGGAACGGAAGGTGGGCTCAATCTGGTTCAGGGGATTTTCAAGGAATTTATTGCTGTGGCGCGCGCGGAAGTAGGGAATATCGATGAAGAGGGAATTTGGAAGTACATCATGGAAACTTCTAAAAAGGCTTCACATCATTATCCGTCCATGCATCAGGACTTGAACCAACATGGTCGCAAGACGGAGGTTGACTATCTGAATGGAGCGGTAGTTTTCAAGAGCAAGCGGGTTGGTATTCCAACGCCTTATTGCCAGATGATGACGGACATGGTTCATGCCAAGGAAGCCATGTTGGGATTGCGTTAGGAGGAAGGTGCAGGGTTTGTAGTTATCCTCCCGTTTATCAATAAAATCAATGGAGATTATAGTGAAAAGAATACTACTTGCTCTACTGTTGATTGGCCTGGTTTGGGGCGGTCCGGTAGTAAAAGCAGATGAATTGATGGATATTGCTAGAGCTTCTGGTTATGAGGTTTATGAGGGCTACAGGCCCAAGTCTTCTATATTGATTGATGGAAATACTGGGGATATTGTTTGGCAAGATAATATTGATGAGTCAAGGGATCCGGCTAGTATGAGTAAGCTCATGACCTTGTATCTGGTCTATGAAGCCATTGGTCAGGGAAAGTTGACAGAAGATACGATTATCAGGGCAACGGAGACTGACCAGGCGATTTCTGCTATCCATGAAATTTCGAACAATCCGATCTATGCTAGTGTTGATTATACAGTTGGTGATTTGATTGCCATGACCTTGGTACCATCTTCCAATGTAGCGACAGTCATGTTGGCCAATTATTTGTCTAACAATGATCCGGATGCTTTTATGGACATGATGAATGCCAAGGCCAAGGAGCTGGGTATGACCAATTCTGTCTGGAACAATCCAGGAGGAGCAGGGGCAAGTGGCTTTAGAGGTTACTATAGTCCCAAGCGTTATGACAATTCGGCTTCCAACCAGACAACAGCGCGTGATATGGCCATTTTGGTCTACCATTTGACCAAAAAATATCCTGCCATTTTGGAATATACGCGCCATCGGGTCATTGTTACGATGGTGGACACTCCCTACCAGCAGGCCTATAATTCCTATAATTATTCTTTACCAGGAAATATCTACGGTTTAGAAGGGGTCACTGGTCTCAAAACCGGTTCCAGTCCTCGTGCGGCCTTCAATATTTCCATGACCATCGATCGCGGCGGGCAAAAGATGATTGCAGTCATTATGGGTGTGGGTACCTGGTCTGATATGAATTCGGATTTCCAGCGCCATGCCTTTGCTAACGCCTTGATTGATAAGGCTTATCAGGACTTTGAATACAAGAAAGTCTTGACAGCTGGTAAACATAGCCAGGACGGAAAGCATTACCAGGTTGAGTCGGACCTATATGCGACTGTCCCCGTTGGAACTAGTCCCAAATTGGTATATAAGGATGGGCAGGTCTATGCGGATAATGGCTTGGATTCGGTCAGTCCCTTGATTCAGGATTCTGTGAAGGCTGAAGATACAGGCGTCTTGGCAACGGTCAATAAGGCCTTGGTCAAAAAGCAATCCGCTGAAGCTGACAATCAAACAAGTTTCACCCTAACTTGGATTGGTTCTAGTCTGGTCTTGTTACCACTGGCTCTGGTTTCCTATTTTATTTTTAGGAATGAGCAGAAAAATCGTGCCCAATTTAAGGAAAGACGCAAGAGTCGTTCGAGAAATAAATAGTTTGTTAGGACGTCGATAAACTAAATTCTGGATAAATTAACTGAGTAGCTCTGCTAAGAAAAAACAAAAATTTAGTTTATTTTGCGAGCGGAGCGAGCCCTAAACCAGGACTTTCCGCCGTGATGAAAATACCTGAAACGCTGTCGTTTCAGGTATTCGGAGTATTTGAGACCTTAGGCTCAAAGTAACAGAGGATTTGAGGAACTGCTCAGCAGTTCCCTATTTCCAAGCTCCGAAAGTCACTCCCCTGACTAAATGAACCGAACTGCGTTCGTTCTGTTTCCAACCTCCGAAAGTCACACCCCTGACTAAATGAACCGAACTGCGTTCGTTCTGTTTCCAACCTCCGAAAGTCACACCCCTGACTAAATGAACCGAACTGCGTTCGTTCTGTTTCCAACCTCCGAAAGTCACTCCCCTGACTAAATGAACCGAACTGCGTTCGTTCTATTTCCAAGCTCCGAAAGTCACTCCCCTGACTTTCGGAGCCATCCGACATCACATCAGGAAAGTCTGAAAAGAGACTTTGTCTACAAACTGAGTTTGTTTTACTTTATGGAGAATCCTTTGGTTCTGAATGGAAGGATTCTTTCATTATTAAGGAGAATAGGATAGTATGAGAAGAACCTTTTATAGCTGGTTGATGACCCATCGCAATCCCAAGTCCAACGAGCCTGTGGCTATTTTGGCTGATTACGCCTTTGAAGAGTATGATTTCCCAAAGCAATCAATGGATTTTGATGAGGTCAGTCGCTTTTTGGAGGAGTTTGCCAGTTTTGCTTTTTCAATGTCTGATTTTGACGCCATTTGGGAGGACTATATGGCCCATTAGCCTACTCTGTATATAGGATTGTTTCATATAATCATACCAATATAAATGCAAAAATGTAAAAATATACATAAAAATAAAAAAATAATGTTCATTTAGTTGCAATTTATCACTAAATAGGATTATAATACAAGTGTAAGAATAATTTCTTACGAAAATCGTGGAGATCTACTTATTCCTTTATGACCTAATCCCTTTATATAATGAATACGGTCTCCATAGGAGCAGAGAGGTGATCTTCTCTGTTCTTTTTGTTTTCACAAGGCCAGTTTGATAGATTTTTGGTATAATAATAGAAAAGCACAGGTAAAGGAGCAAGTCTTTGCAAGAACATTCTATTGATATTCAACTCAGCCATCCGGATGATAGTTTTAGTCTTTTTGGATCCAATGAGCGCCATTTGCGTCTGATGGAGCAGGAGCTGGGTGTGGTCATTCATGCTCGGACAGAAAAGGTCCAGGTCATTGGTCAAGCTGACCATGTTGAGCAGGCCCGTCTGGTCATCCAGTCCCTCTTGGTCTTGGTCAATCGCGGGCTAACTGTGTCAACGCCAGATGTGGTGACGGCTATTTCCATGGCTAAAAATGATGAAATCGAAAGATTTGTCGCCCTCTATGAGGAAGAAATCATCAAGGACAATTCTGGCAAGCCTATTCGTGTCAAGACCTTGGGACAGAAGGTTTATGTGGATGCTGTCAAACGACATGATATTGTCTTTGGTATCGGTCCAGCTGGGACTGGAAAAACCTTCCTGGCTGTGACCTTGGCTGTCACCGCTCTCAAGCGTGGCCAGGTCAAGCGGATTGTCCTGACTCGTCCTGCGGTCGAGGCTGGTGAAAGTCTGGGCTTTTTGCCGGGGGATTTGAAGGAGAAGGTTGATCCTTATCTGCGTCCCGTTTACGATGCCCTCTATCAGATTTTGGGTAAGGAGCAGACCACTCGTCTCATGGAGCGGGAGATTATCGAAATTGCACCTTTGGCTTATATGAGGGGGCGGACGCTGGAAGATGCCTTTGTCATTCTGGATGAGGCGCAAAACACTACTATCATGCAGATGAAGATGTTTTTGACCCGTCTCGGTTTTAATTCCAAGATGATTGTCAACGGGGATATTAGTCAGATTGACCTACCTCGTAAGGTCAAGTCTGGTTTAATTGATGCTACGGAAAAATTGAAAAATATTTCGCAGATTGATTTTGTCTATTTTTCTGCCAAGGACGTGGTCCGTCATCCGGTTGTTGCCCAGATTATCAATGCTTACGAACAAGATGCATTAGCAGCAGATAGCCGAGCGAGTTTTGAGGTGATTGGGGAGCCTAGTGGGAGCGAAGAGGATAAAGATTAGTCAATTTTCAAATCATTATCAAGTCCGAAAGCTAACTGAAGCTGACTTAGAGCAGGTTTTGGTTCTTTACCAGACCAATCCCCTCTATTTTGAACATTATCCGCCAAGTCCGAGCTTGGAAGGTTTGCGGCAAGATTTAGTCGATTGACCGCCTGGGAAGGACCTGTCAGATAAGTATTTTGTCGGTTACTGGTGGGACAATCAGTTCGTGGCAGTGCTGGATTTGATTGCCGGCTATCCTGATGACCAGATAGCTTACATTGGTCTCTTTATGGTGGACGGTAGCTTGGCTGATCAGGGAATAGGTTCCAAAATCATGGCAGAGCTAGAAAGTCAGTTAGGACAGTATTTCCAAAAAGTCAGACTTGGCTATGTGGTGGCCAATCCACAGGCCAGTCGATTTTGGCAAAAGCAGGGCTTTGAAAGAGTTGCTGAGAAAACTGTAGAATCGATTCAGCTATGTATAGCGGAAAAGAGTCTTTTATAGGCTTTTTTTCTTTCAAAAAATATTGACAAATTTCCAGAGTATGATATACTGATAAGGTACTGCTGGTTTAGCTCAGTCGGTAGAGCGCATCCATGGTAAGGATGAGGTCGCCGGTTCAATCCCGGCAACTAGCATATAGTTGACAAACGGTCCGGATGGGTCGTTTTTTCTTACTTTTTTACCTAAAATACCTTGACAAGTCAATATATTCTGATAAAATAAGGGGTAGAATGAGGAAAGGAGTACTACAATGAACAATACAGTATTTATCACAAAACAAACTGTTTTTCATAAACCACTCCTTTTTAAGCAACTATAATAGTCTATTTGAACGGACTTGAGGGAGCCTAGGCGGAGTGTGTCGTCTAGGCTTTTTTGCGTGCTTAGAAAGGTTATTAGATAAGGGAGATATATGTTCAGCTTAATTTTTGATTATGTCAAGCGGCACAAGTGGCTCTACTTGCTGATCGCTGTGACCTTGATTATTTACGACGCCACGCTCTTGGTGCCGACCCAGATTATCCAAAGAATGGTCGACACCCTGGCGTCTAATGGCTTGACCGAGAAAATGTTGGTCCAGGATATGACCCTGCTTTTCCTGGTGACCCTGGTCAACTATGCTACAGCCTTCATTTGGCATCTCAAGCTTTTTCAGTCTTCTATCAATTTCAAATTTGATATGCAGCAACGGGCCTTCCGAAAAATGGTTGTCATGCGGACGCCCTTCTATGAGAAGTTTCGCTCTGGGGATGTCATGACCCGCTTTTCAACGGACGTGGACGGGCTGATGGAAATGGTTGGCTACGGAATCATGATTGTGGTCTATGCAGGAGGCATGTTTGCCTTTGTCATTCCATATATGTTTATCATCGACTGGAAGACTTCTCTGGTGGCTCTGCTTCCTATGCTGGCTATGACTGCGGCTATCTTTTTCATCGGTCGCAAGCAGGATGAGGCCATTGAGGCCAACCGGGAGGCTGTCGCCCAGCTCAATAATGAGGTTCTGGAAGTAGTAGAAGGTATTCGGGTCACACGCGCCTACAGCAAGAAGGCCACTCAGAAGGCCAAGTTTCAGGAGCGGACACGGGAGCTTGCCAAGGGTGGAGACCGGATTACCTCCCTCCAGTCCCTCTACAATCCCTTGGCTACTTTGGCTCTGGGCTTGTCCACTATTTTGGTCCTGGTCATGGGGACAGTGGCTGTCAAGTCCGGTCAACTGTCTATCGGTCAGGTCATCGCCCTCCAGCTCTACGTTGGTTCACTTCTCGAGCCTTTCTGGATGCTGTCGGATTTCATCTTGGTCTACCAGACCGGCAAGACCTCATTTGAAAAGCTGCAGGAGCTGATTGATACAGGGGATGATTTGGAAGTTGATGGTTTTGGGGAAATAGCAGAGCTGTCCAGTCTGGCTTTTGAAGGGTACAGCTTTAGCTATCCACAGGCAGACCGGCCGAGTTTGCAGGACATCCATTGGACCCTGAAAAGAGGGCAGACAGTCGGTATCGTTGGGAAAACAGGGTCAGGCAAGACCACTCTGGTCCGCCAATTCCTCCGTCAATATCCAGTCGGTCAAGGCAGTTTTACGATAAATGGCCAGTCAGTTCTGGACTTTAAACGCGCATCTATCGAGGAAAAAATTGGCTATGTTCCCCAAGAACACATTCTCTTTTCCAAGTCGGTCGGCGAAAATATTGCCCTTGGTAAGCTGGATGCCAGTCCTGAGGAGATTGAGCAATCCATTGCGACAGCGGCCTTCAGTCAAGACTTGGAGCGGATGAGTGATGGACTGTCGACCATGATTGGTGAGCGGGGTGTGTCCATTTCGGGCGGTCAGAAGCAACGGATTTCCATTGCACGGGCCTTTCTGCGAAAACCAGACCTGCTGATACTGGATGATTCCCTGTCGGCAGTAGATGCTCGTACAGAACGCCAGATTATTGAAAATATCCAAAAAGAACGGGCGGGTAAAACCAATGTCATCGTCACCCACCGCCTGTCGGCTGTTAACCATGCAGACTGGGTGCTGGTCCTGGATGAGGGCCGCATCGTTGAAGAGGGCCGTCCAGCAGATTTGCTGGTGCAAGGTGGCTGGTACTTTGAGCAATACCAGCGACAACAAAGCCAGGAAGGAGGAGAGGAATGAAGATTTTAGGATTTTTATTGCGACAAATCAAGCAGGTCAAATGGCTATTTGTCATTGCGGTAGCCTTCTATCTCCTGGCTTCTGCCATGGTGCGTTTGGCACCGCTCATTGTCCAGCAGGCTATTGACGGTCCCTTGACGGATTTGAGCAAGGGGCTGCCCTTTGATCAGGCTGCTTTTTTGACCAAGGCTAGTCAGTATATGGGGATGACGGTCATCGGTAGTCTGGGCTTTTATCTGTCCATGCGCCTGCTTATGCACTGTGCCAATCGGATTGCGGAGCTTTTGCGAAATCAGGCCTACGATGTCATGCAGCGCCTGCCTATTTCCTACTTTGATGACAAACCAGCAGGTAAGATTGCGACTCGGATTGTCAATGATACCGAGACCCTGCGCAACCAGTTCTATGGGACCCTGGTCTACGCCTTTAATAACCTCATCCGTCTGGCATTTACCTATGGTGTCCTCTTTTACATGAATGCCACCCTGGGCTGGCTCATGCTGGTCTTGATTCCACTCTATATCGCTATCCAGTATGCCTATAAGCGGATGACAGACAAACCCATGAAGGACTTTTATGATGCCAGGAGTGATGTCAATACCCAGGTCAATGAAACCATGAACGGGGCTAGTCTGATCCAGCTTTTCGGTCAGGAAGAGGCAGTCATGGAAGAGTTTGAGGCAACGGCAGACAAGATGCGACGGGCCGATAACCGAATTATCTGGGCCCAATCCTTGGCGACCTGGAACCTGAGTGGTTTCCTGCAAAACTTGGTGGTCACTGGTATTCTTACGGTGGTTGGCTATCAGTTTCTCAAGGGCCAGCCGGGGGTTAGTCCAGGCAAGCTCTTTATCTATGTCAACTATATTGAGGGAATTTTTATTGCCCTGGGTTCCTTGGTACAGCAATTTCCAAATATGCTGCGGTCCTTTGAAACGGGCAAGCGTTTGATGGCCCTCTTGGAAGAAGAGACGGAGCCAGATAGAGAAGAGATCTTGCAGGTGACTGATGGTCAAGTCATATTTGATCATGTCCAGTTTGCCTACGAAGAAGGCAAGGCAATCTTGAAGGATATCTCTATCCAGGCGGACAAGGGGCAGACAGTGGCTCTGGTGGGCCATACTGGTTCGGGTAAGACGTCGATTATGAACCTACTCTATCGCTTCTACGATCCCCAGGTTGGGCGGGTCTTGATTGATGGTCAGGATATTCGAGACTATTCTCGCGAAAGCCTGCGCAGCCATATGGGGATTGTCCTGCAAGATCCTTATCTCTTTACGGGGACCATTGCCAGCAATGTGGCCATGGATGTGGACCAAATGGACCGGGAGCGCGTGCGCCAGGCTCTGGAAAAGGTTGGAGCTGGGCCGATGTTGGCTCGTTTGGAAAAGGGAATCGATGAGCCTGTTGTCGAAAAAGGTTCGGCCTTCTCCAGTGGAGAGCGGCAGTTGATTGCCTTTGCCCGGACCCTTTATTCTGACCCTAAGATTCTGATCCTGGATGAGGCGACTTCCCACATTGATACGGAGACTGAGGAAATCATCCAGCATGCCATGGAAGTGGTCAAGGAGGGGCGGACAACCTTTATCATCGCCCACCGCCTGTCGACCATTCAAAATGCAGACCAGATTCTGGTCCTGGACCAAGGTCGCATCATTGAACAAGGCCGTCATGATGACTTGGTCGCTCTAGGTGGTGTCTATGCCCAGATGCAGGCTATTCAGTCTAAAGTCTAGTGTTTATAAATCTATTGAATCTCAGTCTACGGACTGGGATTTTCTTTATTTCTATCTATAATACTCAATGAAAATGTCCATGATTGAACTCTGTCGTGCCCTTGTTTCAAGGCGATAGGCTGAAAATTTCCCCCGAAACTCTTCACTCACCAAGGCTGTTGATAATGGATAGATTTGATTTTTCAAGAGTAAAGATATAGCACAATGAAACAAAAACAGTACATTTGTGGTATAATGTACTTATGGCATATTCATTAGATTTTCGTAAAAAAGTTCTCGCATACTGTCAGAAAACCGGCAGTATTACTGAAGCATCTGTTGTTTTCGATATTTCACGCAACACCATCTATCAATGGCTAAAATTAATGGAGACTACTGGCGAGCTTCATCACCAAGTTAAGGGAACCAAACCAAGAAAAGTTGATAGAGTAAAATTAAAGAACTATCTTGAAGCTCATCCAGATGCTTTTTTGACTGAAATAGCTTCTGAATTTGGCTGTCATCCAACAGCTATTCATTACGCTCTCAAAGCTATGGGATATACTCGAAAAAAAGAGCTGTACCTACTATGAACAAGACCCTGAGAAAGTAAATCAGTTCCTTAAAGAATTTAATAACTTAAGTCACTTGACACCTGTTTATATTGACGAGACAGGGTTTGAGACATATTTTCATCGAGAATATGGTCGATCTTTGAAAGGTCAGTTGATCACAGGTCAGGTCTCTGGAAGAAGATTCCAGCGGCTATCTTTAGTCGCAGGTCTTATAAACGGTGAGATTATAGCCCCAATGACCTACAGAGAAACCATGACTAGTGACTTTTTCGAAGCTTGGTTTAAAACATTCTTACTACCCACTTTAGATAGACCATCTGTTATCATTATGGACAATGCAAGGTTTCATCGGATGAGTAAGCTAAAAGAGTTATGCAAGGAGCAGGGTCATAGACTTTTACCACTTCCTCCTTACTCACCTGAGTATAATCCCATTGAGAAAACATGGGCTCAAATGAAAAAACACCTCAGAAAAGTATTGCCAAATTGTGATACTTTTCTTGAGGCACTTTTGTCCTGCTCTTGTTTCAATTGACTATAGTATAATGATAGTATAAGGAGGTCTGCCTATGAAATTTGATTTGAAGAATATCTACATCCGCATCGCTTTGGCCTTGTTCTATGTCCTAGTGGCCAGTCTTGGCAAGTATCTGCTCCATATGGAGGTCAAATGGTGGATTTCGGTTGGAATTGTGCTCCCCTTTGTGCTCTTTTATAAGAAGAAGTAGCTTAAGTTTTCTCATTTGAGGAAGTCGTTGGATATTCAACGGCTTTTTCTTTTGTTTAGAAAAAGTGACAACTTATAAATTTAAAAAGCTAGTCAATGTAATTTCTTTTGAAGTAAAAACCGAAAAATCGTGTTATTTTTTCCTCTTATTTTCCTCATTATCTGACATTTTAGGTTAGAAACTAGTTCCTTCTGAAAAGAAATATCAAAAAAATAGCACCTAAAAATCGCATAAAATAGGCATTTTTAAGAATTTTTCCAACTTTTTTTGAAAAAATAAGAAAAAAGACTTGCCAAGTCTCCAAATTGATGATATACTGACAATATAAAGATAAATAAAAGTTGTCACTTATCAAGTAACGTTGCTGTTATTCATCTTTATAACCCAAAAATCGATTTTTACTATTTTTTATTTAAAAGGAGAATTTATATGATTTGGTCACTTATTGTTGGTGGATTTATTGGAGCTATCGCTGGTGCGATTACGAAAAAGGGTGGTTCAATGGGTTGGATCGCGAACATCATCGCTGGTCTAGTCGGATCATCTATTGGTCAAAGTTTGTTTGGTCACGGCGGTCCAAGCCTTGCAGGTATGGCCTTGTTCCCATCTATCCTTGGTGCGGTTATCGTTGTAGCAGTTGTATCCTTCTTCTTTGGTCGTAAGGGTTAATGAAACTAGAAAGAGGCCTCAATGTCTAAAGTAAAAAAAATACTGACTGCTAGCCTCTTATTGCTGGTCTTGCTCTTCCTCTTGCTGACTTCTTTGAAGTTTGCAGGAGGGGGCCATCTCCCAGCGGAGCTAGTAGCATGGATTCCTCAATGGCCTGTCCATCAGGTTGTTGCTCCCTTCCTCAATCCCCTTGCATTTTGGGGCTTGATAGGACTGGCAATTCTGACTGCGGTCCTGCTCCTGGTAGTCCTTTTCTACCCTAAGCGCTATGCAGAGATTAACCTCATCCAGGAAAATGGTGGCAGTCTTCTGATGAAAAAATCTGCTATCGAGTCCTATGTAGCGACTCTAGCAGAAGAATCTGGCTATATGAAATCTGCAAGTGCAACAGTTATTCCCTATAAGAAGCGTCTTAAAGTCAAGCTTGCGGGTGATTTTGCTAAAGCTGGCTCCCTTGGTGAGCAGACTAGTCTTTTGGAGAAAAGCATTCAACATGGTTTGCGTCAATTCTTTGGAATGGAGCAGCCTATCAACTTTACTGTTCTTGTCAAGGATGTTGCAAGCAGTAAACAGTCGCGTCCTTCTCGCGTAGAATAGAGGTGTACATGAAAACAGTCAATAAATGGACTCTTCCTCTAGTGGGAGGTGCCGTCGGTCTTGTATTATCTATCTTATTTCTGAGTCTTGGATTTTTCAAAACTCTCTTAGTCTTAGTTTTGGTTGCAATCGGAGTAGGTGTAGGCTACGGCCTCCAGGAGACAGGTCTCTTGGAAAACTATTTCAATAAGCGCTATTAAGTTTAAATAGAATTTCATATTTTCGGAGGTCATTATGACAGAACAAAATACACAGGTAATCAATGGCGAATTGACCTATGCGGACAAGGTCATTGAAAAAATTGTTGGCTTAGCTTTGGAATCAGTAGACGGCTTATTGGCTGTGGATGGCGGATTTTTAGCTAACTTGAAGGATAAATTGGTCAACACTGAAAATGTCCGTTCAGGTGTGAATGTAGAAGTTGGGAAAAAACAGGTTGCAGTCGATTTGTCGATTGTGGCTGAATACCAAAAACATTTGCCGACTATCTACAAGGCTATCCAGACAGTTGTTGAGTCAGAAGTCAAGCGTATGACGGACTTGGAAGTTGTTGAAATCAACGTTGAAGTATCTGACATCAAGACGCGAGCTCAATTTGAAGCTGATTCTGTTAGCTTACAGGACCGTGTTTCAGATGCAACCCAATCAGTAGCAGATTTTACAGGTAGTCAGGTCAAGAAAACTTCAAGAGGTATTGAAGAATTGACTGCTAAAGAACCCCGTGTCATTTAAGAAATAAAAGAAAGAGGAAATCCTATGTCAGAAGAAAAAGTAAATGCAAAAGCAGAAGAACTTGTTGGTGGTGCTAAAAACCTTGTCGGTAAGGCAACTGGCAACAAGGAAGTAGAAGCAGAAGGTAAGGTAGAGCAATTGGCTGGTAAGGCTAAGGCTGCTATCGCTGACGCTAAAGATGCCGTTAAAGGCGCTGTTGAAGGTTTGAAAAAATAAGTATTATCTATAGAAAGAGAGATTAGGAAATGAAAGAAACGAAAAACACACAAGTTGAAGCTGTAAAAGGTACTGTAGAATACGCAGACCAAGTGATTGAAAAAATGATTGGCTATGCCTTGAAAACTGTTCCAGGTCTTTTGTCAGTCAGCGGTGGTTTCTTGACGGATTTCAAGAATAAGCTGGTCAATAGTGACAATGTGAGAGAAGGTATCAACGTCGAAGTTGGTACCAAACAAGTTGCAACAGACCTGAAGATTGTGGTAGAATATGGTAAAGATATTCCAGCTATCGTTGAACAAATGAAAGCTGTTATCAGCAAAGAAGTTGCTGCTATGACTCACTTGCAAGTAGTAGAAGTGAACGTAGAAGTTGTAGATGTACAAACGCGTGAAGAGTTTGAAGCGGCATCTGTTACCTTGCAAGATCGTGTAACTGAAGCAGGTCAAGCTACAGGTCAGGCTATCGCTTCTCAAGCAAACAAGGCTGGTGAATTTGTCTCAGAAAAAACAGGACAAGTGAAGGAACAAATCCAATCATCTCGCGTAGAGTAGACTCAGTCTAATCAGTTCATCAATTAAATAGGGTTCAGGGCATGATTCTTGCCTAGGACCAATTAAAGGAGTGCGTTTCGGGATCATAGAAGGTGATACGGTACCGCTCCTTTTGTCTATGGAAAGAAGGTAGATTTATGCCAAATCGAAAAATTGTAAAGGCATCCAAGTACCAGCAGATAGCGGTCGGAGTGGCGCAGCGAATCGTCTCTGGAGAATACGAGGTAGGCGAGCGAATCAAATCTCGTTCGACCCTGGCTAGTATGTTTGGGGTCTCGCCGGAGACCACTCGTAAGGCCTTAAATATTCTGGCCGACCTCCATATCGTGTCGGTCAAGCATGGTAGTGGAGCCATCGTCCTGTCCAAGGAAAAGGCCCACGATTTCATTGATAATTTCAAAATGACCAGCTCCCTAAATTCGCAAAAAGACCGGATTTTGGAGAAGATGGACCAGCAGGAAAATATGCTCAAGGAATTGCGTGGCTTGGTTTCTGTCTACTTGGATCAGACCAAGCGCGTGCAAAAGAAATACCCTTTGGAGCCCTACGGTTTAAAGTTGACAGCTGACTGTGAGTTGCTGGGCAAGCAGTTGGCGGATGCACGTATCTGGCACCACACAGGAGCCATTATTGTCGGTATTGAGCGCAATGAAGAGCTCTTGATTTCTCCTAGTCCCTACCAGACTTTGGAGAAAAATGACCTGGTGTATTTTGTCGGAGAAGAGCAGACCTATCTGCGGATGAAAAATCTCTTCGGTTTATAAGAGGTGAGCAATGGCAATAAAGGCACTTGTATTTGACTTAGACGATACCTTATATGACCAGATTCGGCCCTTTGAACGGGCCTTGAAACGACATTTGTCGGTGCCTGAGGAGCAATTGGTTCACCTGTATCTGGCCTTTCGCCACTATGCGGATCAGGTTTTTGAAGCGGCTGCGACTGGCAAGATCAGCCTCAAGGACAGTCATGTTTATCGGATGAAGGCGGCCTTAGCTGATTTTGGATTTCAGGTATCGGATGCTCTAGCTTTGACCATTCAAATTGATTATGACTATTATCAAGGGCAATTGGAACTCAGTCCGATTTATCCAGCTATTTTTGAGGCTTGCAAGCAGCGGGGTATTACTCTTGGCGTCATTACCAACGGTCCCCATCGGCATCAATTGCGGAAAATCCGAACCTTGGGCCTACAAGATTGGATAGAGCAGGAGAAGATGGTTATCTCGGGGCAGGTTGGGATAACCAAACCCAATCCAGCTATTTTCAAGCTGATGGAAGAGCGCCTGGGAATGGCGGGTCAAGAAATCTGTTATGTCGGTGATTCATTTGAAAATGATATCATCGGTGCTAAGTCAGCTGGCTGGCAAGCCATCTGGTTCAACCACAGAAAACGGCAGCAGCCGGAGACAAGTGTGGAACCGGATAAGGTTGTGACCGAATGGCTTGACTTAGAAACAGCTATTATAGAGATGGGAAACTAGCTTCGGCTGGTTTTTTTATTTTGGAGCTAATCGAAAGTAATTTCACAATTTATAAAATTTATCTACAATCTTAAAACTACTTTCTAAACAAGTTCAGATGGTTGAAATTCCTAAAAACTATGCTTATAATGTTTTTGTAAACGTTAACATTTTATAAAAGAGCGATGATGTCGCTCCATGCTTTAGAAAGGAGTTTCTGATGAACTTCAAGAAGTTTTCTCAGTTGGGGCAGGCTTTCATGCTGCCCATATCTATCTTACCGGTTGCTGGTTTGCTCCTTGGTATCGGGGGTGCCTTGTCCAACAGCAATGCGGTTTCTCAATTTCCTGTATTAGACCAGGCTTGGTTACAGGCAACTTTCACCATTATGAGTACAGCTGGTAGTGCTGTTTTTGCTAATTTGGCCCTTATTTTTGCGGTCGGAGTGGCAGTTGGATTGGCTGATGCTGATAAGGGAACTGCCGGTTTATCAGCGGCTGTATCCTACTTGGTGTATACAGCTACGATTAGTGGTTTTCTACAGTTATTTGCAGAAGAAGGTGCTAGTATTGACACAGGGGTAGTTGGAGCTCTAGCAATTGGGATTACCGTTGCAAATCTCCACAATAAATATAGGAAAATTGAGTTACCAGCCTTCCTAGGTTTCTTTGGAGGTTCGCGCTTTATTCCAATAGTGTCGTCTTTTGCAGCCATTGCCTTTGGTGGGATTTTCTATTTGATTTGTCCACCGATTCAGGGGCTTTTGGTGACATTCGGTGAAACAATATCAGAAATGGGAAGTCTAG
Organism: Streptococcus nasisuis; assembly: GCF_040836615.1. NCBI lineage: Bacteria > Bacillati > Bacillota > Bacilli > Lactobacillales > Streptococcaceae > Streptococcus > Streptococcus nasisuis. The sequence continues at coordinate 762,598 of NZ_CP162268.1, forward strand.
GAACGTTCCTTTATGGATTTGGCTTACGGTTAACCGGAGCTTTTGGTTTACACCATACTATCTATCCGATGTTCTGGTATACTTCACTGGGTGGAAGTGAAGTAGTTGCCGGCGAAACGATTCAAGGTGCTCAGAATATTTTCTTTGCACAATTGGCTGATCCCAACCATACTGGATTATTTACATACGGGACTCGTTTCTTTGCCGGTCGTTTTGCGACTATGATTTTTGGTTTGCCGGCTTCTTGTTTGGCCATGTACCATGCTATTCCAAAGGAAAATCGTAAAAAAGTTGGCAGTTTCTATTCAAGTAGTGCCCTTACGTCCTTGTTGACAGGGATTACAGAACCAATTGAATTCTCCTTCCTATTTGTTGCTCCATGGTTGTACGTCGTCCATGCCTTCCTAGATGGTGTCTCTTTCTTGGTAGCTGACTTGCTACAAATTCGTATCGGAAATTCCTTCTCTGGTGGTTTGATTGACTATCTTATCTTTGGTGTTTTCCAAGGCAATGACAAAACCAACTGGCTCTTGGTGCTTCCAGTCGGTTTGGCCTGGGCAGCTATGTATTATGTTGTTTTCAAATTCCTAGTGACCAAGTTCCATGTTCTAGTGCCTGGTATGGAAACGAGTGATAGTTCTGCAAATTCTGATAAGGTATTGAAAAACGGCTCAACCCTCTATGATAGTGCCATTTCGATCATTGATGCCTTGGGTGGCGAAACCAATATTGAACACGTGACAGCCTGTGCGACTCGCCTCAGAGTATCCTTGAAGGACAGTCAAATGGTTGACAAGGATGTCCTGAAAGCGATTGGAGCAACAGCAGTTCTGGATGTGAAAGATGGTATTCAAGCCATCTATGGCGGACGGGCTATTCTTTATAGCCAAGAAATCAATCAGATTTTGGGCAGAGAAGAATAGCAAGGACAATCGACCAGCTTCGGCTGGTTTTTTCTTTTTGAAATTTTCTGACTTCTGAAAGTAGTTTTAGGAATATGTTAGATTTTACAATTTTTGAAACTGAAATCTAATATATAGCAATATATTGAATTATTGTATCCGAGACGTTATAATAACAATGTAAGCGCTAACTCGGATCCGTCATTGAAAGGAGAATTCATGGCTAAATTGAATAAGGAGGCCTTGATTGAACAAATAAAACCAGGAATCATCATTTCTTGCCAGGCCCTCCCAGGTGAGCCACTGTATAGGGAAGAAGGCGGGATAATGCCCCTCATGGTTAAGGCAGCCCAGGAAGCAGGAGCTGTTGGTATTCGGGCCAACAGTGTTCGAGATATTAAAGAAATTAAAGAAGTGACCAATCTACCTATTATCGGTATTATCAAGCGGGATTACCCACCACAGGAGCCTTTTATCACAGCGACCATGAAGGAGGTCGATGAGCTGGCAGCCCTGGACATTGAGGTCATTGCACTAGATTGTACCAAGCGGGAGCGGTACGACGGTTTGACTATCGTCGAGTTTATCAAGCAAATCAAGGAAAAATACCCAGACCAGCTCTTCATGGCAGATGTTTCCACCTATGAAGAAGGTATAACAGCCTATGAAGCAGGAATTGATTTTGTCGGGACAACACTTTCTGGATATACTTCATACAGTCGTCAGGAAGATGGACCAGATATCGAGCTAGTAGATCGATTGGTCAAGGCCGGTGTCGATGTCATTGCTGAAGGGAAAATCCACTATCCAGACCAGGTCAAGACCATTCACGACCTTGGTGTAGCAGGAATTGTGGTTGGTGGGGCCATTACCCGTCCAAAAGAAATCGCAGAGCGTTTTATCAAGGCTTTGCAGGCTTAAATTGTCATCAAACTCCCCACAGGGGAAAATTAAAAAATAAAAGGAGTAGAATGATGAAAAAAATCATGCATTCATTGTTAGCAGGTGCAGCTATTTTGTCACTTGCAGCTTGTGCCAATAAGGCAAGCGACACTACCGCATCATCTGCAGCAGAGTCAGGCAGCTCTGATAAGACAGAAATCACTTGGTGGGCCTTCCCAGTCTTCACGCAAGAAAAAACAGAAGATGGTGTGGGTACCTATGAGCAAAAAATTATTGCTGCTTTTGAGGAAGCAAACCCAGACATCGATGTGAAATTGGAAACCATCGACTTCACATCTGGACCTGAAAAAATCACGACAGCTATTGAAGCGGGCACTGCGCCAGATGTGCTCTTTGACGCGCCAGGTCGTATCATTACCTACGGAAAAAATGGTAAATTGGCTGATTTGAACGACCTCTTTACAGATGATTTTGTTAAGGATGTCAACAACGATAACATCATCCAAGCGTCTAAAGCTGGTGATACAGCCTACATGTATCCAATCAGCTCTGCTCCATTCTACATGGCCTTCAACAAAGCGATGTTGGAAGATGCTGGTGTCCTTGACCTTGTAAAAGACGGCTGGACAACAGATGACTTTGAAAAAGTTATCAAGGCTCTCAAAGACAAGGGCTACAACCCAGGTTCTCTCTTCTCGAATGGTCAAGGTGGTGACCAAGGTACTCGTGCCTTCCTTGCTAACCTTTACAGCGGAAGCATCACAGACCCTGAAGTAACCAAGTACACAACTGACTCAGAACAAATGATTAAAGCCCTTGATAAGGCAGCTGGCTGGATCAAAGATGGCTACATGATGAACGGTTCTCAATATGCTGGTGGTGACGATATCCAAAACTTTGCAAATGGTCAAACATCTTACACCATCCTTTGGGCACCATCTCAAAATGGTATCCAACAACAATTGTTGGAAGCATCAGGCGTAGAAGTGCTTGAAGTTCTCTTCCCATCAGAAGATGGTAAACCAGACCTTGAATACCTTGTAAACGGCTTTGCAGTCTTCAACAATGGCGACGAAGCGCGTGTAGCAGCATCTAAGAAATTCCTTCAATTCATCGCAGATGATGCTGAGTGGGGACCTAAGAACGTTGTTCGTACAGGTGCTTTCCCAGTTCGTACATCCTTTGGCGAATTGTACACTGATGACCGTATGGCTATGATCAACGGTTGGACTCAATACTACTCACCATATTACAACACAATTGATGGCTTTGCTGAAATGAGAACTCTTTGGTTCCCAATGTTGCAAGCTGTATCAAATGGTGAACAAGACGCGGAAACTGCTTTGAAAGACTTCACTGAAAAAGCGAACGCAACCATTAAATAATATTTGAAAGTAGGCTCCTTTTCTAATCCCATTTCTAACGAGATCTAGAAAGGGAGCTCTTGCTTTCTAACTTGAAAGAATTGAGGTGTTTGCATTGCAAATCAACAAAATACGAATGCGGGAAACCATTGTTTCCTACACGTTCTTGGCCCCAGTTTTGGTATTCTTTACCGTCTTTGTCTTGGCACCTATGGTCATGGGATTTGTGACTAGTTTCTTCAACTACACCATGACGGACTTTACCTTTGTCGGCTTGGATAACTATGTGCGGATGTTCAACGATCCTATCTTCATCAAATCCTTGATTAACACCTTGGTTATCGTTGTGGGATCAGTGCCAGTCGTGATTTTTTTCTCGCTCTTTGTAGCGGCCAATACCTACCAGAAAAACGTCATAGCTCGTTCCTTCTATCGAGCAGTCTTCTTCCTACCGGTGGTTACTGGTTCGGTAGCTGTAACGGTTGTCTGGAAATGGATTTACGATACTCTGTCGGGTATTCTTAACTTTGTTTTGAAATCAGGTGGTATTATTGAACAAAATATCTCTTGGCTTGGGGACAAACAGTGGGCCCTCTGGGCAATTGTCATCATTCTCCTGACTACATCTGTCGGTCAGCCCATTATTCTCTATATCGCTGCTCTGGGAAATATTGATAATTCCTTGGTAGAAGCAGCACGGGTAGACGGTGCCAATGAAACCCAGGTTTTCTGGCAAATCAAGTGGCCTAGCCTCTTGCCTACAACCCTTTACATTACAGTTATTACAACCATTAACTCCTTCCAGATTTTCGCGCTTATCCAGCTCTTGACATCTGGTGGACCAAACTATGCAACATCGACCCTCATGTACTATCTCTACGAAAAAGCCTTCAAGCTTTCTGAGTATGGCTATGCCAATACCATGGGTGTCTTCCTTGCAGTCTTGATTGCTATCATTTCCTTTATCCAATTCAAGGTTCTTGGAAATGATGTGGAATACTAGAAAGGAGGTCAAGATGAAAAAGAAAACCATTACCCCATTTTCAATCCTATCTTCAGTGATTTTGTTGACCTTGACTGTCCTCTTTATCTTTCCTTTCTACTGGATTATGACAGGGGCCTTCAAGTCTCAACCCCATACCATTGTCATTCCGCCCCAGTGGTGGCCAACTGAGCCAACCCTGGAAAACTTTGTCAAGTTGACTGTGCAAAACCCGGCCCTGCAATGGTTGTGGAACTCAGTCTTTATTTCCTTAGCTACCATGATTTTGGTCTGTGCGACCTCATCCTTGGCAGGCTATGTTCTAGCCAAGAAACGCTTCTACGGTCAGAAAATTCTTTTCTCTATCTTCATCGCGGCCATGGCCCTACCTAAGCAGGTAGTCTTGGTGCCGCTGGTTCGGATTGTCAATTTCATGGGTATCCACGATACGCTGGCAGCGGTTATTTTGCCACTGGTTGGCTGGCCATTCGGTGTCTTCCTCATGAAGCAATTCTCAGAAAATATCCCGACCGAGCTTTTGGAATCAGCTAAGATTGACGGTTGTGGCGAGCTATCTACCTTTTGGAATGTGGCCTTCCCAATCGTAAAACCTGGCTTTGCGGCCCTGGCAATCTTTACCTTTATCAATTCTTGGAACGACTACTTCATGCAATTGGTTATGTTGACCTCTCGTCAGAACCTGACCATTTCCCTGGGGGTTGCGACCATGCAGGCCGAGATGGCGACCAACTACGGTCTCATCATGGCGGGTGCTGCCATGGCGGCCGTACCGATCGTAACCGTCTTCCTTGTCTTCCAGAAATCATTTACACAGGGGATTACCATGGGTGCTGTGAAAGGCTGATGCTCGTCGAAAATGGCTTTGTCTCGTCGTTAAGTCGTCTCGGTAAACTTTAGTTTAACCTTTGACTTCCTTGCCTAGATACCAAGCCATTTTCTTAGAGCATCCCGTTGGAGTGTTGGTGAAGACTGTTTCAGCTAGGCTAAAAGAAATTTACATTGCCAAATCCCGTTGGGTTGGTTGTTCAGTCTTCGTGGGAAATAGTACGAGACTTAGTCGATTTGGTTTGGTGAGTAAAAACCTCCACCGGAGCTTTTTACTCACCAAGGCTCTTGACAACGGATGATTTTGATTTTCTCAGAGTATTAAAGCAAATATAGATTAGAGGTTGTATATGATTTACGATCTGATTGAAAATATTGCAACATATAAGGGGCTGGATCCGCATCTGGATCTGGCCATCGATAGTATTTTGAGTGGTGACTTCAAGACACAAGATCCTGGCAGGTACGAGCTGGCTGGGAACAAGGTTTTCTGCTTTGTTCAGGACAATCAGCTGGCGGAGCCAGGGCAGCGTTTTGAATACCATAGAAATTATGCAGATCTGCATTTTCTTCTAGCTGGTCAAGAAATGATTTCCTACGGATATGACGGTCTGGAGGACTTAGAACCTTATCAAGCCCAGTCAGATGTTGGCTTTGTGACGGCATCCAGTCAGCTTGATTTGACCATCAATGACCAGTATTTTGCCTTTTTCCTGCCAGGAGAGTCTCATTTGCCCAACCAAAAAGCGGGCGAGGGAGAACAGGTCCGCAAACTTGTGTACAAAATTTTGATAGAATAGGAGATTTCCATGAAAAAGACAGGTGGTCAGTTATTACAATCTTTATTCGATGTCAATCACCCATTTTGGCAATCGGTGGAAAAGGTCTTCACCATTTTCCTTCTGAATATTTGCTTTGTGGTGACCAGTTTGCCTGTCTTGACCTTTGGAATTGCCCGCCTGGCTCTCTTTGCCAGTCTGGACATCCTTAGAAAGGAAGGAAAAGTGGCTGTTCTTGCGACCTATCCTGTCATGGTGAAGCGGTATTGGAAACAGGGCTTGACCTTGGGTCTGCTGGAAGGTCTCTTGGTGGGAGTCTGCATCCTGAACTTATTCTTGACTTCGGGTGTGACCTCGCTGCCCATACAAATTCTGCGCCTGGTCTGCTTTGCGACCCTCATCTTTAGTCAGTTGATGATTCCTTACCTCTATCGAGTGGCCAGTCAAGTAGAATTGCCCTTGGTTCAGCTGGGCCTGACCGCCCTGATGCAGTCGGCTCGAAACCTTTGGTTGACCTTGGCTATTGTCGTGGTACTTCTGGTCCTAGCCTTTGTAGCCTTCTTCAATGGTCTGACCTTTTTGGTCGTCCTCTCATTGCTGGCTACTTTCGGCTACGCGGGCCTGGTCTATCTCTTCCTTCTTTACTATAAATCCTGAAATCTTGAAATCCTGAAAAACTGATAAATTTGAAAGGAATCTTATGTCTCATTTAGAAAAATACAAAGGAATTATCCCAGCATTTTATGCCTGTTACGGCGAAAATGGAGAAATTGATTCGCAACGTGTCAAAGCCCTGACCCGTTACTTTATTGACAAGGGTGTGAAAGGTCTTTATGTCAATGGTTCGTCTGGTGAATGCATCTACCAGAGTGTAGCAGACCGCAAGCAAGTCCTTGAAGCAGTTATGGAAGAGGCGCATGGTAAATTGACCATTATCAACCATGTGGCCTGCAACAATCTCAAGGACAGTCAAGAATTGGCCCGTCACTCTGAAGAATTGGGTGTTGATGCCATTGCCGCCATTCCGCCTATTTATTTCCGACTGCCAGAGTACGGCATCGCTGACTACTGGAATGGCATCAGCAGTGCCGCACCAAATACGGACTTCATGATTTACAACATTCCGCAGTTGGCTGGTGTGGCTTTGACGCCAAGCCTCTACAAGGAAATGCTGAAGAATCCTCGTGTCATCGGGGTGAAAAATTCATCCATGCCAGTGCAGGACATTGACACCTTTATCAACATTGCTGGTCCAGACTATATTGTCTTCAATGGTCCAGATGAGCAATTCTTGGGCGGTCGTCTCATGGGAGCTGGCGGTGGTATCGGTGGTACTTATGGTTCTATGCCGGAACTCTTCCTGGCCCTAGATGACTTGATTGCCAAGAAAGAACTGGAAAAAGCCCGTGAACTCCAGGCTGAAATCAACCGAATTATTACGAAACTCTGCTCCGGTCACGGTCACATGTACGCTGTCATCAAGGAAGTTCTCCGCATCAATGAAGGCCTGGACATCGGCTCTGTTCGGGCCCCCCTGTCTTCACTAAATGAGGCAGATTTGGTCATTGCCAAGGAGGCGGCAGACATGATTGTGCAGGCTAAGACGGTCTTTATTGGCTAATGGAGGTGACCTATGACACGCTATTTAGCAGTAGATATAGGAGGTACCCAGATTAAGTATGGCCTGGTTGACCAGGAAGGGCAGCTCCTAGAGCAACATAAAATGGATACCCAGGCTCATCTGGGTGGTCCGCATATCCTTGCGACAGTTAAGGATTTGGTAAGAAAATACAAGGACAATTCTGATATTTCAGGTGTAGCTATTTCTTCGGCAGGTATGGTCGACCATGAGAAGGGGGAAATCTTCTACTCTGGACCGCAAATTCCTAACTACGCCGGAACAAAATTCAAGGCTGAAATTGAGGCAACATTTGGCCTGCCCTGTGAAATGGAAAATGATGTCAATTGTGCTGGCCTAGCCGAAGGGATTTCTGGAGCAGGTCGGGGCAGTCAGATTAGCCTCTGCCTGACTATTGGAACAGGCATCGGTGGCTGCCTCCTCATTGACCGGGAAATCTACCATGGTTCTAGCAATGCGGCCTGTGAAGTAGGCTATCTACCCCTGTCTGACGGAGCCTTCCAGGATATTGCCTCTACGACAGCCCTGGTCCAGCATGTGGCAGACCTGCATGGGGATAATCCATCCGAATGGGATGGTTATCGGATTTTTCAAGAAGCTAAAAATGGCGACAGCAAGTGTCAAGTGGCTATTCATCAACTAGTGGACAATCTTGGTAAGGGAATTGCGACCATTACCTATGTGGTCAATCCAGAAATTGTCATTCTGGGTGGAGGCATCATGGGGCAGAAAGAATACCTGCAGCCTATGATTGAGGAGGCGCTCAAACGCCATCTCCTGCCTAGTCTGGTGGATAAGACCAAGATTGCCTTTGCGGAGCATGAAAATGCGGCTGGTATGCTAGGTGCCTTCTATCATTTTGCCCAAAAACAGGGCTTGAAAGTTGGGTGAGTCTATGATTGATACCATGTCCCTGGAGGCTATGCGTACCTATCGTGGTCGTCATGAGCTTCCAGAAGATTTTGATAGTTTTTGGCAGCAGCAACTAGCTGCTTTGCCAGAACTGCCAGATTATGATTTGCTTGAAAAGCCAGCTGGTTTGCCTGGTGTGATTTGCTATGAACTCTATTTTACAGGTACCAACGGCTCACGGGTCTTTGCCAAAACTATTTTTCCGAAAGCTGAACAGCCTGTGCCTGTTCTCTTCTATTTCCACGGTTACCAAGGCCAATCACCTGACTGGGCTGAATTGCTCAAGTTTACGACAGCTGGCTACGGTGTGGTGGCCATGGACGTGCGTGGTCAGGCCGGTTGTTCCCAGGATTTGGGCCAATTTAAGGGCCTGACAGTCAAGGGGCAGGTCATTCGTGGCATGTTGCAGGGACCAGACCATCTTTTCTACAAGGATGTTTACCTGGATGTCTACCAGCTGATTAAGCTAGTGGCTGGCTTTGATTTTGTGGATGAGCACCAGCTGATGAGTTATGGGGCCTCCCAAGGTGGGGCCTTGGCTCTGGTAGCGGCCAGCCTCTATTCAGACCTATCAAAATGTCTGTCTATTTATCCTTTCCTATCGGACTTCAAGCGAGTCTTGGAATTGGGCAATAACAGCGAGGCCTATGATGAGCTCTTCCGTTATTTCAAATACTCGGATCCCTTCCATGAGACGGAGGAGCAGGTATTGCAGAGCCTGTCCTACATTGACATTAAAAACTTGGCTCATTTGGTAAAATGCCCTGTGGCCATGGTGACTGGTCTGGAGGATGGAGTTTGTCCACCTTCGACCCAGTTTGCGGCCTATAACCGCCTGGAAGTTGAAAAAGAAATGAAAATCCTACCAGACTATGGGCACGATGCCCTCAACGTCAAGGTTAATGACTATGCCTTTGATTACTTGGTGGGGACACGATTTTTAGGTGATTAATTTTACGATACAATGAATGCCGAAACTAGGTCGTGAAAAGCCTGGTTTCTTTTGTTTTCAAGCGTCAGCTTTTATGGTAAAATGTAGGAGATTATTAGAAAAAATGAGGTTTAAGACATGTCAAAATTTTTAGTTTTTGGTCACCAAAATCCTGACACAGATGCCATTGCATCATCATACGGCTGGGCTTACTTAGAGCGTGAGGCTTTCGGCCGTGATGCGGAAGCTGTTGCCCTCGGAGCTCCTAACGAAGAAACAGCTTTTGCGCTTGACTATTTTGGTGTAACAGCACCGCGTGTGGTTGAATCAGCTAAGGCAGAAGGCGTTAGCCAAGTTATCTTGACTGACCACAACGAATTCCAACAATCGATCGCAGACATCAAGGAAGTGGAAGTGGCAGCAGTCATCGACCACCACCGTGTTGCCAACTTTGAAACAGCAAACCCGCTCTACATGCGCTTGGAGCCAGTTGGTTCAGCATCTTCTATCGTCTACCGTGCCGCTAAGGAAAACGGCGTGACCTTGCCGCGCGAAGTAGCAGGTCTGCTTTTGTCAGGCTTGATTTCAGATACTCTGCTTCTCAAATCCCCAACGACTCATGCATCTGACTCACAAGTGGCGGCTGAATTGGCAGAAATTGCTGGTGTTAACCTGGAAGAGTACGGTTTGGCCCTTCTCAAGGCAGGTACAAACTTGGCTAGCAAGTCAGCAGAAGAATTGATTGACATCGACGCTAAGACCTTTGAACTCAATGGTAACCCAGTCCGTGTGGCTCAGGTTAACACAGTAGACATTGCAGAAGTCTTGGAACGCCAGGCAGAGATTGAAGCAGCGATCTCTGCAGCGATTGTGACAGAAGGTTACAGTGATTTTGTCCTCATGATCACAGACATCGTCAACTCAAACTCTGAAATCCTTGCGCTTGGTAGCAACATGGACAAGGTAGAAGCAGCCTTTAATTTCACATTGGAAAACAACCATGCCTTCTTGCCAGGTGCCGTTTCCCGTAAGAAACAAGTGGTACCACAATTAACTGAGAGCTTTAATGCTTAATCTCCAAGACCGTTTCGGCGGTCTTTTCGCTTGAAAGGAGACCCTATGTCTTATATCGTAAATTTTAAGGAAGTGGAGACAACTGGGCTTGAAACGTCGCCAGTTGCTGATGTGCTGGCTGGTCTACGTGCCAATGAGGCCCGCTATTTCCACAACAAATACAAAATCCCCTTTGAGGTATTCACGCCCGAAGAAAAAACTGAAATCCTGCCTTTCATCGAGAAAGTGCTGGCAGACTCCTTTTGCTTTGATAGTCACTCCCCTGACTATCAAACTCCCCTACACACCACTCAACATAGCCCAGCTTGAAGTGGACGGCATTCTCTGGTCCTTTGTTTTTTATGACAATGGCCTGGCAGTCAATGTTCTCTATACGCTAGAGGACGCTGGCAAACGAGCGGTCGGCTTCAAATTGTCCAACGGCATTGAGATTCCCCAAGAATTTGAAGGGAAATTTAAGTTTGCCCGCCAACGCAGCAAACTGGCTGGTGAAATCCGTGGGACTTATTTTAATGTTAAGGGTGAATATTTAGTAAGTTAGAAGGGAGTGGGAAAGAACTCGACCAAGATAAAAAGAGTATGTCAACAAGTCCTTATTTCCAGTTGTTGAGCTGAAACAGTCTATCCCCAGACTGTTTCACTCCCACCCCCGCACAGCTCAAACTGTCTGGGAGACAGTTTGAGGTTGGAGATGAAGCGAACTCTGTTCGCATCAGTCGTATAGGTTAGATTTGGAGTGTAAAATACGAACAAATCTGCCAATCAACCACTGCGCTGAGATGTGGATGCGAACTCTGAGAAGCGACCCTGGGCTTTATGCCCAGCCTCTTTTTTAGTTCTTGAACGTCAACTCCAATCAAAATTGTGGGTGATTTTAGATTGTGCCTTTAACTGCATCCATTAGCTAGGAAAATGCAGTTGATGTTTTTCTATTGTCTTGGCGCTTCGATAAACGGAGGAAGACTTTGGAGACAGAATAAGGTATAATAATGTAAACATGCAAAAAGGGGGCAGGTTATGTGGTTATTCAAGCTCAAAGGTGAGGCGGCTAATCTTTTATTTATCTTGGTAATCTTAATCCTGTTGCTTGCTGTGGTGACGGATAATGCAGGTAAGTGGTCTGCTGGTGCAAGTGTCATCGTGGCTCTCTGTCTGTTGTTGATTGCAGGGCTTGGCTGGAGGAGCTTGCGGAGAATTGCGCAAAACCACCGTATTTTGGCTGGCTTCCTTGAAGAGTATCCCCTGCTCGAGGGTTCGAAGAAAGAGTTTCTTGCTCAGTTAGACTACTATGATAAGCAGATGCAACTTGCCTATCACGGGCATTATCTTATTTCCTTTTTTGAAAGCATCCAGGTAGTCGACTTAAACGATACTAAAAATTTGATCTACCATTACTATGATTGGAAACAAAGACGAGGAGGTTCTTGGAGGGAGCATTATTTGGAGGTTGCTCGAATCCATTCTCAGCAGTCTTTGCAGGTACATTTTGCTCAGATTGCGCATGGTCGGTTACATCGGTTGGTTAAATTTGCTTTTCCAAATGCCAAGGCAGATTATTCAGACAATCTAGCGGCACTCTATCAAGCCTACAAGTCAAAATATCCAGAATTGGTCATTGATGTAGAAAAAAGAAACAGCGTCTGATGAGAAGGCTAAAAGGGAAAAGTATGAAACCCAAACGATAACTCCCTATATCATTCCCTCTATTGTGATTGATTATTTTCCTATACGATTTGGGTCCTGATTCAATCTGACCCAGAAGGCCTCCTAACCATTCCTGGTATAATCACCGGAGTTTTGCTGTTTGTACTCATCTTGATGCAATTGGTCTGGATGATTTCTTTATACAAAGAAACCTGTCAAAACAGCCGCCTACTCTACCAGCATTATCCTGAGCTGAAACAGGGTTCCATTTATTAGCATACTTTTACATTTAAGAATATTTTCTGGGAACTTTTTATTTACAAACATCATCTGATTTCACGAAATGGTCGCTTTTCAGTCATTGATTTGAGAGATATTGCCAGTATTTCGCTCATGTATCGGATGGAAACCAGCCGCAATCATCGGAAGAAAACTTACTACTTGACCCTGGTACCTAAGGCTAATTTTGACAGCAAAGTCCATCGAATTGATTTACAGTCAGAAGCCATAAATGACTTTGAGGAGGAGAAGAAGGCTTTGTTCGAGAGCATTCAGTCTCATTTCCCTGACATTAGATTGGAGGATGAACGGCTGGTCAGTCGAAGAAAGTCTGATAGGTTGATGGCCCCTTGGCGGAACAGCTATTGGATTGCGCTCATGGCGATAGTTGTATTTGCTGTAATTGATGTCAGTCCATTTTTCAGGGCAGAGCTGGTTGCTGATGACAAGATTACCATTGGAGTATTTGGATTTTTGGCGCTACTAACTGCCATCTTGGGCATTTTGAGAGTGGTCCATAATCTGAGACGGGTCAAGCAATTGACCAGCACTTATCCTGAGCTACTTGGTCAAGATTTGGTTGAGAAAAGCGACTGGTCTATTCCCGACCTGCGACTCTATCGCTATAAACAGTTTCTCTTTTGCTAGGCTGCTCATTTTCAGTTGTTGAATTTAGAGGAAGTGACCAAGATTTCCTTATAATTCTGTAATTCCAAGCCCATGCTTGGGATTTTTTTATGCTCTTGAGACTGATTCTATATTAAATTAGAATTATCTGACAATTATAATCAAAGATTGACATTTACCTGCTTTTCTGTTAAGCTTGTACTATTGAAAAATGAGGTATCATGAAAAATAAAATTCTCCTAGCTGGTCTGACGGCTAGTTTAATCATTCTTTCTTTATCCATTGGCAGTCATGCCGGCTTTTCCTGGCTTGGGCTTTTTCAGGGACAGGATACGTCTAGGATCCTCTTTTGGGAATCGCGTCTTCCCAGAACTCTTGCCATTATCTTAGCCAGTGGGGCCATTTCCCTGTCGGGCTTGCTCATGCAGACCGTGTCACAAAACCCCTACGCAGCCCCCTCGACAACAGGGACGACAGAGGCAGCCCAGCTGGGTATTCTCTTGTCTTTATTTGCCTTTCCCAAGGCCACTCTCTTTCAAAAAATGAGTTTTGCCTTTCTTGCTGCCCTGCTCTTTACAACGGTTTTTATCCAAGTTATCCGGCGCTTGCAGTTCAAGCAAAAGTGGGTTCTGCCCCTGGTAGGGCTGATTTACAGTGGTATTATCGGCTCTTTTGCCCAGATGATTGCCTTTCGGTTTAACCTCATTCAGTCCATGAGCGCATGGAGTCAGGGTTCTTTTTCCATGATTCAGCGCAATCAGTACGAATGGCTCTTTTTGTTGGTTTTCGTCTTGATTGCCATTTGGTACTATTCGGATGCCTTTTCGGTCATGGCTCTGGGTGAGGATACCAGTCGGAATTTGGGTTTGCCTTACCAAGCCTATGAGACCTTGGATCTAGCCTTGGTATCTCTGACCTCGGCTGTGACCATGATTACGGTCGGCGCTCTGCCATTTCTGGGGGTTATCATTCCCAATCTGGTTCGGCAGTACGCAGGCGATTATTTCAAGAAAGTCAAAGGCTTGGTGGTCATCTGGGGCATCCTCTTGGTCTTGGTCTGTGACATCTTGGCACGTTTGGTCATCTGGCCTTACGAGGTCTCAGTTTCTTTGATTTTGGGAGTGGTCGGCACCCTAGCCTTTCTCCTCATTATCTGGCAAGGAGCGCGTGCATGAACCGTATCAAACGCTCAACCTTGCTTCTGATTGGCATTTTGTCGGCCATCGCTGTTTTGGGAACGCTATTTTATCTCCTGCCAGATGGTAGCCTGCCCAATTCTTACATCCTGAACCTACGCTTGAAAAAATTGCTGGTCTATCTGGTGGTGGCTGTCATTGCTAGTTTTTCCACCTTCAGCTTTCAGGCTGTGACGGGCAATCGTTTCCTGACCCCGTCTGTGCTGGGACTGGAAAGTTTCTACGTCCTTATGCAGTCTCTTTTCCTCTTTTTCTTTTGGAAATGGTCGCAGGGATTGGCACCAAATTCCCTGACCGAATTTTTCATGGTGCTGGGCTTGCAGGCTGGATTTTTCTTGCTCTTGCAACCAGCTATCAAAGCACTTTTGAATAAGGGAATTGGTCTTATTCTTCTCATTTGCATGACCTTGGGAACCTTTTTCCGTAGCACATCCACCTTTCTACAAGTCTTGATGGAGCCCAATGAATACGACAAACTGCAGTCCAAACTCTTTGCCTCCTTGCAGAATGTCAATGAGGGCGTCCTACTTGTGGTTGTGGGATTGGCCATTCTGATTTGTTGTTTGCTCTACCGCAAGGGCAAGGTACTGGATACCTTTTATCTGGGAAAAGACAATGCTCGGCTCTTGGGCGTGGACGTGGAAAAGGAGCAGCAACAGCTTCTCTGGTTGGTTGCTCTGTTAGTTTCAGCCTCCACAGCCTTGGTCGGTCCCTTGTCTTTCTTGGGCTTCATTCTGGCCAATCTCACCTATCAGCTGGTTAATGATTTTCGTCATCGAACCCTCTTTTTAGTTGGCTCTCTGCTCGGCTTTGTTAACCTTTTACTGGCTCAAACCTTGGTCGAAAGAGTCTTTAACTTCAATATCAGCATTCGGACGGTCATTGAATTGATCGGTGGCATTTTCTTTTTTTATCTCTTGTACAAGGAGCGTAATAAGCTATGATTAAAATGGAAAATATTTCCAAGAAATATGGGACCAATCCAATCTTAGACGAAATTGGTCTTAACATCGAAAAAGCTAAGTTTACCGCCTTTATCGGACCAAATGGCGCAGGCAAATCAACGCTTTTATCGCTGATTAGCCGACTTTTGCCCAAGGAGCAGGGGCTGCTCTATATCAAGGGGCAGGAAATCGAAAGTTGGGACTCGGTTGAATTAGCCAAGGAATTATCCATGCTCAAGCAAAAGGTGGATTATCAAGTCAAATTAACGGTCGAGGAGCTAATTTCCTTCGGTCGCTATCCCTACAGCAAGGGGCGCTTGACAGCTGTCGACCATGAGCATATCAATCAGGCCATTTCCTATATGGAATTGGAGAATTTCCGCCATCGTCCTATTGACCAGTTATCGGGGGGGCAGTTGCAGCGGGTCAACATTGCCATGATTTTGGCTCAGGATACGGAGATTATCCTCTTGGACGAGCCGCTCAATAATCTGGACATCAAGCAAGGGATTTTGATGATGAAAACCCTCCGTCGTCTGGTGGATGACCTGCACAAGACGGTGGTGGTTGTCATTCACGACATCAATGTAGCCAGCCAATTTGTCGACCAGATGGTCGCCTTTAAAGACGGCAAGGTCTATGCCCAGGGGCAACCCCATGAGGTCATGACGGAGCCTATCCTCAGCTCCCTTTATGATATGGAGCTGACCATCGCCGATATTGACGGCAAGAAAATTTGTCTCTATAAATAGAAAGGAAAAATTATGAAACGCATCACACTCGCATTTTTAGTACTCTTTAGCATCATTGCTCTAGCTGCTTGTTCGTCAGCGGAGCAGGCCAGCACCTCTCAGGACATTACTATTCAAACCTCGACGGGTGAGACAACCGTTCCAAGTAATCCCCAAAAGATTGTGGTTTTGGACTACGGTGTGGCTGACAGCCTGCGTGCCCTTGGCAAGGAAGACACTATCGTCGGGATGCCAAAAGACAGCCTGCCAACCTATTTGAAGGACTTGAAGGATAAAAAAGAGATTATAAACGTTGGTAATCTGCGCGAAGTCAACCTTGAAACGGTTGCGGAGTTGGAACCGGATTTGATTATCCTGTCCAGTCGTACGCAGGACCAGCAGGCAGAGTTTGAGAAAATTGCGCCAGCTATATACTTTGAGACCTCTACTTCTGATTATTTGAACTCTGTCAAGACCAATGCTACTGAATTGGCAAAACTCTTCGGAGACGAGGCAGTCAAAGAAGCTGAAAGCAAGCTGGCTGATATCGACACACTTGTTCAAACGGCTCAAGACAAAAACAAGGACACCCAATTGACCACTCTAACTGTCCTGCTCAATGAAGGCAGTATGGCAGGCATTGCTCCAGACGGCCGTTATTCCTTTATTTATAAGACACTGGGCTTTCAACCAACTGACCTCAAACTGGAAGAAAACACCCAAGGAAATCAAGGCAGAAGTCACGGTTCCAGCCTGAGCTTAGAGAGTGTCAGCCAGATCAACCCAGACATCATCTTTGTTGTTGACCGCACCCTGGCCATCGGTGGCGACGATACGCAAAATTCGGACATTCTCAACAACGCCCTCATCCAGGAAACCAATGCTGGTAAGAACAAGAAAATCATCACGCTGACACCAGACCTCTGGTACCTCTCAGGTGGTGGTCTTGAGTCAACCAAGCTTATGTTTGAAGAAGTAGTTGCTCATCTTGAAAAATAAAATGCTCGACTAGAACATCGAATATAATAGAAAAAACTAGCTTTTCCAGGCTAGTTTTCTTTGTCTTTCTTATCGCTTGGTCCTCTTAACCAGTCGTTTCAATCCGGGAATTTGAAGTTGTGTACTCTGAGAAAATCGTCCGGCTGGACCTTCCTTCCATAGTTTACATGGTTTTCTGTGTTGTTTTTGAAACCAGGAACCTTCAATTCAGGACTGGGAAAACGGAGGGAGAACTGAGGCAATTTGAAATGGGTATGAGGCAGGTTTTGGTAGAGGCCTTCCAGCCAGATTTTATAGCGGGTGTCAATTAGTAAGCGGCTCAATTTGTCCAACATCTGGGCCTTTTCATCTGGCAATTCCTTGCGCAGTCGGTCGATTTCCTGCAATTTTTGGAGGGGGTTGACGGTCAAGTCCGCTAGTTTTTCAATACCAGCCTCCATGATGAGCCCGAAGAAGAGGTCGAAAAATTCCTGTAATTCCTCCTCTGTCAGGCTGGCTGTCCAGGTTTTGAGGGTTTGGTCAACCTGCAAGCTATCCTCTGTTAGGGCTGGAGCAGGCTTGAAGTCGTTGCCGTTAATTTCCCAGGAAAAGCTAATATGCTGGAGGAGACCAATGGTATTGCTCTGGACGATTTGAACATGGTCAGGAGTTTCCAGCATCATACCGACCACAGAATTTTGCGGGATAATGGGGTGGACCCGATCGGCAAGCATCAGGTAGCTCGGACTTTCCAGGTGTTTCTTATGGAGTCCAGGAGCATCGTAGGGATAGACCTGCAAAATCCGTTCCTGCAAGTCAGCCGCAAGCTTGCTGCTGGCATAGAGTGCCAGGTTGCCCCCCTTGGAGTGACCAGAGATATAAAACAGTCCTGGCTGGCTCCCTATCAGCCCTTCCAAGTATTCCTTGGCGGACTTTTGGGCAGGAATCTCCTCCATGTAGGTCATGTGGAAATCTTCCTTCCAGCCGATAATGGTATCATCTGTCCCCCGGAAGCAGGTGATAATGGTCTGTCGGTCTAGGCGGTAGCTGATGACCGCAAACTGTTTCTGCAGGTCCAATTCATATTGGTCGACATAGGCAAAGGCCCGTAGATGCTTGAAGCGCTTGGCCTGGGCTAGCAACTGAAACATGGCTAGTCGGCTCTTTGTCACCATAGAAAAAGGTGGGAATTCATCCTGGTATTTAGCTGCGAAATCTTCTGCTAATTGGTCGATTCGGACGCCTTTTTCAGTAAAGTCAGCTGGGACTAGACTGTCGAAGGGCAGATAGGCTAGCTCGGTCAGGGCCAAAATATCTAGCTTGTTGAGCGGCCGATCATAAAAACTATCGAATTGACTTTCTTTTAGGTAATCAAGTAGGTTTGCCATAGTAGTCTTAGTATAGCGGATATTGTGGAAAATGACAAATTTGAAAGGTTTCTGGAGCAATTTTACGATATAATAATAGTATAGTCAAGGAGGTCCCTATGCAAAAGATACTATTGATAGAAGACGATAAGGTCATCAGCCAGCTGGTGGCCAAGAATTTACGAAATTGGAGCTATGAGGTGGAGGAAGTGGCTGACTTTCAGGATATTCTCAGCCAGATTGACCGCTTTCAGCCACACTTGATTCTCCTGGATATCGGTTTGCCCTTTTTCAACGGTTACTATTGGTGCCAGGAAATTCGCAAGACCTCCCGCATTCCGATTATGTTTTTGTCCTCTCATGACCAGCCCATGGACATTGTCATGGCCATTAACATGGGGGCTGATGATTATGTGACCAAGCCTTTTGAGATGACGGTCCTCTTGGCCAAGATACAAGGCTTGCTCCGTCGGACCTATGATTTTGTTGGTGAGCAGAGCCTACTCTGGTTTGGAGAGATTTCCCTTGACCTCAAGACCATGCAGGTTCAGTACGACCACCAGTTGGAGGAGTTGACCAAGAACGAATTTCAGATTTTGCGGGTTCTTTTCGAGCATGGTCAGGAAGTGGTCAGCCGGGAGGAGCTCATGCGCCAGCTCTGGAATAGCGATATTTTCGTAGATGACAATACCCTGTCTGTCAACATGGCCCGCCTTCGGAAAAAGTTGGATGAACTGGGGCTACCGGGCTTGATTGCTACCAAGAAAGGGGTCGGCTACGGCCTGGTGAAAGCTCATGACTAGAGAAGATTATCGGCTCTTTCTGACCAGCTGGATCCGCCACCGCCTGCCCTATCTCCTGGCCTACCCGGCCCTGGCCCTCTTCATCTACGGCCTCAGTTACCTCTTTGAGCTGGACCGCCCCCTCATCTCCTATGGTCTCTTGCTCCTGAGCCTGGTCTGGCTCTTGGCATTAGGCTGGGACCTGTTGGCGGATGTTTCTCGCTTTGGTAAATACTGGCGTGGCCAGCAGGCGGCATCAGGCAGCCCAGCAGAGCGGTATTTGCAGGAAAAGGTCCAGCAGTTAGAAGCCCAAAACAAGCTCTTGCAGGAGCAGCAACTTCAAGCCAAGACCGAATTGGACGACTACTATACCCTCTGGGCCCACCAGATGAAGATTCCTATCGCTGCCAGTCAGCTCCTGGCCAAGGAAATCGACCAGCCAGACATCCGTTACCAGCTGGAAAATCAACTTTTCAAAATCGAGCAATACACAGGTCTGGTCCTCAATTATCTCCGCCTGCAATCCTTCCATGACGACCTGGTTATTGAGCGGGTGGACCTGGAAGAACTGGTCAAGAGCCTGATTAAAAAATATTCCCTCTTTTTCATCCAGGCCAGAACCAAGCTGGATTTGGGAGACCTATCGCGAGTCCTAAAAACAGACAAACGCTGGCTGGGTCTCTTGATTGAACAAGTCCTCTCCAATGCCCTCAAATATTGTGAGAATGGGACCATTTCCATTTTCCTAGACGGTCATGACCTGGTCATTCGAGATACGGGTCTGGGGATTGCGGAGAGTGACCTGCAGCGGATATTTGAGCGTGGTTTTTCAGGTTTCAACGGTCGTAGAACCCAACAGTCTTCGGGCCTTGGGCTTTATCTCTCTAAGAAAATCGCTGCGGAGCTGGGCTATTCCCTCACCCTCAAATCCAAGTTAGGCCAAGGCACTGAAGTTCGGATTGGGATAAAAGAGACAGAACTGGCCTTGGATTAAGTGACAATTTTGTAAGGCAAATGAAAGTTTGGGCTATGGCAGGCCTTGGGTTGAAACTGTAAAATGGGATTATAAAAATAAGAACTTGTATTCACAGTTTGGTACCTGATTTAAGGCTAGTTTGCTGCCCCTCATAGCCCTTGATTAGCAAAAACTATTTCTTATCTCAATGACCGCACTTGTGACTACAGTTTCCAAAGGAGAAGTATCATGGTTCTACTAGACGTGCAACATGTACAAAAGATTTATAGTTCTCGGTTTAAGGCGGGGCAGGTCGAGGCTCTCAAGGATATCCATTTTACGGTGGAGGAGGGCGAATACCTGGCCATCATGGGTGAGTCAGGTTCTGGTAAGACCACCCTGCTCAATATCCTGGCAACCCTGGACAAGCCCACTCAGGGGAAGGTCCTGCTTAAGGGGGTGGATACCCAGGCTATCAAGAGTAAGGAGGCGTCTGCCTTTCGTCGGGAGAAACTGGGCTTTGTCTTTCAGGATTTCAACCTGCTGGATACCTTGTCTGTCAAGGACAATGTCCTCCTGCCCTTGGTCCTGTCCCAGTACCCGATTGATGAGATGAATAAGCGGCTGGTCCATACCCTAAATAGTCTGGAAATTGCGACCTTGCAGGACAAGATGCCCTACGAGATTTCCGGTGGTCAGCAGCAGCGGGTAGCGGTGGCGCGTGCCATTATTACCCGACCGGATTTACTGCTGGCGGATGAGCCGACAGGAGCCCTAGATTCCAAGTCATCTGCCACTTTGCTGGACATTTTTGAGCAGATTAATCAGGCAGGGCAGACCATTCTCATGGTGACACACTCCGTTGCGGCAGCCAGCCGGGCCAAGCGGGTCCTCTTTATCAAGGACGGCATCCTCTACAATCAAGTCTATCGTGGCGACCGGACTAGCCAGGAAATGTATCAGGTTATTTCAGATACTCTGACCCTAATGGCGAATCGAGGTGAGTAATATGCTGGGACTAAGTTTACGATTGGCCCTGACCAATCTGCGGAAAAACCACACTATCTACCTGCCCTATGCCATCATGACCGTCCTGTCCACCGCCATCTCCTATATCTTCGCCTCCCTGGCCTTTCATCCCCAACTGGGCCAAGTCAAGGGGGCCAACGGAGTCATCCAGGTGCTGGGCTTTGGCATGATTGTGGTCATGATTGCTGTAGCCATTATGATTATCTACGCCAACGGCTTTGTCATGAAACAGCGGTCCAAGGAGCTGGGTCTCTACAGCATCCTAGGTCTGGAGAAAAAGCACCTGCTCTTCATGAATTTCCTGGAAAATCTAGTCTTTTCCCTCCTGTCCATCTTCCTAGGCTTACTTTTGGGAATGGCCTTGGACAAGCTATTTTATGCCATTCTCCTCAAAGCCATGCAAATGCCAGTGATTCTTGTGTCCACATTTCAGCTGTCAAATGTCTTTCTGGTGACAGCCTATCTCCTGGCTATCTTCTTCCTGGTCAACCTATTTAACGCTGGCAAACTCGGCATGACCGATTCGCTCCAGCTGGTCAAGGATAGAAAGAGCGGAGATAAGAAGAACAAGTTCCTCTGGCTTCAGACCCTAGTTGGTTTGGGCTTGCTGGTGGCAGGTTATACCATTGCACAGACAGTGACATCGCCGATCAGTGCCATTCCAGGTTTCTTTGGAGCGGTTTTGCTGGTCATTCTCGCCACCTATCTGCTCTTTAATGCAGGCATCATCAGCTGGCTCCATTGGCTGAAAAAACGCCAGACCTATTACTACAAGCCGGCTAACTTCATTTCGATTTCCAATCTGGTCTTCCGCATGAAGAAGAATGCCATGGGTCTTGCGACCATTACTATCCTATCTACCATGTTTCTAGTGACCCTGGTTGGGGGACTAAATATTTATATCGGTGGGAAGGATTATGTGAACAAGCAAAATCCCCATGATTTCTCCTTGGATGTAGGAATTGTGAATCAGCTTGAACAGGACCAGGTACCGGCATTGGCAGATCAGCTGATGGAAAATACAGGCATAGCAGTCAAGGACCGTGTGCGCTACGACTACAAGGAAGTTCAACTTTCTAAGGTGACCGACCAGACCCTGCAGGTCCTGTCAGAAGAAGAGGTTGCACAGATTGGTTTTGAGGATGATTTTGGCTATGCAGCTATTTTGGATGAAGCAACCTATCAAGAAATGACAGGCCAGTCTCTGGGGCTAGGTTCGGACCAAATCGCTATCTTTAGCCCAATGACTACTTTTACAAGTGGTCAAATACTATCCTTTGCCAATAAAGACTGGCAGGTTGGTCAGGTTTTCAGCAAAAACCCAGTGGAGGGGCATATTCCATTTCATCTTTCAGAAGTTCTGCCCAAATTTCTTATCCTAATCGTCAAGGACAGGAATAGTATAGAGGTTGACGGGATTGAACATACCTATCTAGGTTATACATCTAGTCTATCGGAAGAAGAGCAGGTTGCAGTCCAGGAATTATTCCTTTCAAGCACTTTTGAAAATCAGCTTTGGTCAGATAGTTTAACAGATGGTTTTTCATCCATTAGTTTAGGTTATCGCGCTTGGAGCATACGGAATTACTTCAGCTTTGCGGGTTCGCTCTTCTTTATCGGCCTGCTCCTGTCACTAGTCTTTCTCATGGCGACAACCCTGGTTATCTACTTCAAGCAGATTTCAGAGGCTCACGAGGACAGAAGTCGCTTTGTCATCATGCAAAAGGTCGGCCTTGACGAGCTACAAACCAGACAGTCCATTCGCAAGCAATTGCTGACAGTTTTCTTCCTGCCTATCCTACTTGCCTTTGTCCATCTATCCTTTGCCTACAAGATGCTATCGTCTATCTTGTTGTCTATCGGTGTGGTCAATGCAGAGCTGATACTGCAAGTGACTCTGGCTATCTGTGTGGGCTATCTGCTGGTTTATCTGCTAATCTATGCTATTACCACAGGAGCCTATAAGAAAATCATTCACCTGTAAACTTGGGGGCAACCTCAAGTTTTTTATTTTTAAATTTTTTGAAAATCTTCACTAATTTGCTTTACATACTAGTTGAGTTGTGTTACACTATAGATACAACCTAATAGGTAAAACAAACTAGTAGGGCATTGTGAAAACGAGTCAAATAATTGGGATCATTTTTATTGTGAATGCATTTGTTGTAGGTTTTCTTACGAAATCGTGGCTTATAGGTATTCCAATGGCGGTCGTTGGTCTGTGTTACCTAACAGACCTTGTTTCAGATGATGAAAAAAAGTGGAGAATCTTGTGAGAGAAACGCAATTATTAAAAGGTGTCTTGGATGGCTGTGTCTTACAAATTATCAGCCAGAAGGAGATTTATGGTTATGAATTGGTTCAGGAGTTGAGAAATCAGGGCTTTGAAAACATGGTTGGCGGTACAGTTTATCCCCTCTTGCAAAAATTAGAGAAGCATGGTTATATCCTTGGAGAGATAAAACCATCTTCGGATGGGCCCGATAGGAAGTATTTTTATCTGACAGACCAAGGCAAAGTTTATTTAGAAGATTTCTGGAGCCAATGGACGGAATTGGTTCAAAAGGTTCAGCGATTGAAAGGAGAGTAGGATGTTGAAGCACATGGAATACCGTAAGCAAATTGAGGTGATTGAAGACCAACTGACCAAGGAAAATAAGGAGTATATGGGCCGAATCAATGGCTACATGATGATTACCTCGATCTTCCACAGGCAGGAAGAAGCTGTGACTGCCCAGCTTTTATCCATTTACCAAGATGTCCTTGAAGCTCAAGAAGCCGGACTTTCGGCCGAGGAATTCTTAGGAAAAGACAGCAAGCAGATGGCGGATGATTTGTTGAATTATTTGCCTTCGATTGGAGTCAAGGAAGTTGGTCGCCTGGCAGGGCTTGTCTGGCTGATATATGTCGGCAGTCAATTTCTCATGGAATTCGCAGGATCAGGCACAGTCCAATTTAATTGGTTAGCTTTGGTGTGTGATAGTTTGCTAGCCTTTCTATTGCCGGCTGGCATCATGCTCTTGTTGCGGAATTTGATTTACCAAACTTCGAAGCCGAAAATTTGGGCGACCTATATTGGCTTTCCACTGGTCTATGTAGCAATTTTGGCCGGTCGTTTCATCCTATTGTCGGATGGTGCAGACATCTCTTTGACTGGTTGGCCAAGCCTGATTCCGGTCCTCCTCATCGGTCTTGCTCTGCTATTCTTCCATAAGGAAAAGTTGGTCCGCTATGTCTTTTTACCGACTTATCTTTTTATAGTGTTGAGCGGAGTCGTACATATGACTATGACCGTTCCGGTTTGGCTTAATCTGATTTTGCTCATTCTGCCAGCTATGGCCTTTTGGATTGGAACTGCGGTTTTGTTGGTGAGAAAGAGAAAGTAAAGGATTGATATTTTTGGTATAATAATGAAAAATATAGGGAGTAAACCATGACATTTGAAGAGATTTTACCGGGCTTAAAAGCCAAGAAAAAGTACGTTCGCACAGGCTGGGGCGGGGCGGAGAACTACGTCCAGCTCTTTGACACCATTGAGGTCCACGGGCAAAAGCTGGAGGCGACGCCCTACTTCCTCATCAACGTGACGGGCGAGGGCGAGGGCTTCTCCATGTGGAGCCCGACCCCATGCGATGTTCTAGCGACCGACTGGGTAGAAGTCCAT
Source organism: Streptococcus nasisuis (assembly GCF_040836615.1). NCBI lineage: Bacteria > Bacillati > Bacillota > Bacilli > Lactobacillales > Streptococcaceae > Streptococcus > Streptococcus nasisuis. The sequence goes on from NZ_CP162268.1 coordinate 787,126, forward strand.
GACTAAGACAGCCCTCATCACCGGCGTTTCCAGCGGCATTGGTCTAGCACAGGCGAAGATTTTTTTGGAAAATGGCTGGCGTGTCTACGGGATTGACCAGGCCAGCAAGCCTGATTTGGTAGGCGATTTCCACTTTCTACAGCTTGACCTGACAAGCGATTTATCGTCGGTCTTTTCATGGTGCCAGACAGTCGACGTCCTCTGTAACACCGCAGGCATTCTAGATGATTACCGTCCCCACCTCGATATTGAGGAGGAAGAATTCGCTCGCATTTTCGCGGTTAATTTTTTCTCGGTGACTAGACTGACCCGCCCCTATCTAGAAAAAATGGTGGCTAGAAAATCGGGGACTATCATTACCATGTGCTCCATTGCCTCTAGTCTGGCTGGTGGCGGCGGTTCTGCCTATACAGCCTCCAAGCACGCTTTGGCAGGTTTTACCAAGCAGTTGGCATTGGACTATGCCAAGGACAAGGTCCAGGTGTTCGGCATTGCACCGGGCGCGGTTCAGACAGGTATGACGGCTGCCGATTTTGAACCGGGAGGCTTGGCGGATTGGGTAGCAGATCAGACACCGATTGGTCGCTGGACCCAGCCTGAGGAAATCGCAGAGCTGACTTTCATGCTAGCCTCTGGCAAACTAGCATCCATGCAGGGACAGATTATCACCATTGATGGTGGTTGGAGTTTGAAATGATGAAAAATGTTTTACTAGGCTTGGTCAAGACCATGCTTGTTCCCATAGTCTTGTTGCTAATTACAAAATTCTGGTGGGGCTGGCCCAGCGCCTTGGTTTATTTGCTCATTTTGAATGCCTATCTGATGTCATTTTATCTGTTTGAAGTGCCAAAGCAGCAGTTGAAAAGGAAGTTGGCCTTTATCCGATCGGCGCTCTGGTGTCAGTTGATTTTCTTGGCTTTCTTTCTCACCATTGGTCTGCCCAATCGACATGGTCAGACCAGTGAGAGTTTTGGCTCTTTGTCAACTGTAGTGGGTAGATGAAAAGCTAACACCTAGAGAGGACGAACTTCGTTCTCTCTTTCTTTATGTTCAAAGCAATCAAAATGCGTTTTTTAAAGTTCTCAAAGTTCCTGAAACCAAAGGCATTTCTTTTAATGACTTTGATGAGATTATTGGTAGCTTCCAGTTTGGCGTTGGAATAAGGCAATTCTAGGGCATTCAAAACCTTGTCTTTATCCTTTAGAAATGTCTTAAATACCGTCTGGAAAATAGGATTAACAGTGGTTATTTCTTGTTCAATTAGGTCAAAGAAATGGTCTGAGTTCTTCTCTTGGAAATGGAATAAGAGAAGCTGATAGAGTTCATAGTGCTGTCGTAGTTCCTCAGAGAAAGACAAGAGTTTTTCCAGGATTTCCTTGTTAGTCAAATGCATTCGAAACATAGGGCGATAAAATCGTTTATCATTGATTTTACGGCTATCTTGTTGTATCAATTTCCAGTAGCGTTTCAAAGCACGGTATTCCTGCGATTTTCTGTCGAATTGATTCATGATTTGAATACGGACACGGTTCATAGCACGGCTAAGGTGTTGAACAATATGAAAGCGGTCGAGTACAATTTTTGCATTCGGAAAAAGCTGTTTAGCAAGTTGATAATAGGGACTAAACATATCCATGGTAATCACTTTGACTCGATTTCTAACCTTTCTAGGATAGCGTAGAAAGTGGTTTCGGATGGTTGCTTGAGTTCTTCCGTCGAGAATGGTGATGACATTTAGGGAGTCGAAATCTTGAGCGATGAAGCTCATTTTCCCCTTCTTGAAGGCATACTCGTCCCAACTCATCACCTCAGGTAGGGTATTCCAATCCGTTTCAAACTTGAACTCATTGAGCTTTCTCATAACTGATGATGTTGAGATAGCTAGCCTGTGTGCAATATGTGTCATTGCTTGATTTTCGATGAGTAACTGGGCGATCTTCTGACTAACAGCGACAGATATTTGATGGTTTTTCTTAACAAGAGGAGTTTCAGCGACAGCCATTTTCCCACATTCTTTACACTTGAAACGACGCTTTTTAAGGCGGATAAGGAGTGGGTAACCAGCAGTTTCTAGGTAAGGGATTTTTGATGCTTTCTGGTAGTCGTACTTAGCCATTTGTCCCTTGCATTCTGGACATTTAGGAGCCATGTAATCCAAGTAACCGTGGAGTTCTAAGTGAGTTCCCATATCATATTCATCAGTGATAGTAATATTTTTGTCTTTAATTCTGAGAAAATTAGTGATAAGATTTAGTTGTTCCATATGAGTCTTTCTAAAATGATAGTTTGAGCACTTTTCATTATAGGTCATATGGGACTTTTTGTATATACTCAAAAAGGCTCCATAATTTCCATGGTGGTTTTACCCACTACAGAAATTATAGAGCCAGAGTTTTTGGCAAATGGCCCATCCTGTCAATTTTCTAATCGTCGGCTTGGCAGTAGCCATCGTCATCAGTCTGCTCCTATGGAAGAAAAAGGAAGAAGGTCAGTCATGAAATGTGTCGCCTTGGTATTCGAAGATTTTGAAACCTTGGATTTATTTGGTCCGGTGGAATTGTTGGCTGGTATTCCAGCTATTAACTTTTCCTATAAGTCTCTAGCTGGTGGTCTGGTCCGCAATCGTCAAGGAGTAGAAATACTGACTCAGCCTCTTGATTTGACTAGTCCTATTGACGTTTTGCTCCTACCGGGTGGTCGGGGAACCCGTACCTTGGTTGAAAATGAAGCCTTCTTGACCAGTTTAGGACAACTGGCTGAGCAGGCATCATTTGTTTTGTCTGTTTGCACTGGCAGCGCCCTCTTAGCAAAAGCGGGTCTGCTCGATGCTAAGGAGGCGACCAGCAATAAACTTGCTTTTGACTGGGTGACCAGTCAAGGTCCAGCGGTCAACTGGAAGAGACAGGCACGCTGGGTCCATGATGGGAAGTATTATACTTCTTCAGGTGTCTCCGCGGGAATGGATATGGTGCTCGGTTTTGTGCGGGACCAATTTGGTCAGGAATTGGCTGAGCAGATTGCCCGACAGGCAGAATATCATTGGCAGGATGACCCAGACAGGGATGCTTTTGCTCCTGCCGGGTAATTTGGAAACAAGCATCTTGGCCGTTGAACTCAGTCTTGAGAAGGTAGAGATTTATTTGGGATGAACTGGTTGCTGCGTAGAGGGCAGATTATCAATAGTTAGAGTTTTGAAATAGGAGAAGACATTTATGCTAGAAACAGCGCGTTTATTGCTCCGTCCTTGGACGGTGGATGATGCGGAGGATCTCTTTGTTCTGGCCTCGGACCCAGAAATCGGACCGCGTGCAGGCTGGCCAGCCCACCAATCCTTAGAAGAAAGTCGGAATATCGTCGAAACGGTCTTTGCTCAGTCAGGAACCTATGCTCTTGTGGATAAGGTTTCCGGCAAGCCTGTCGGTGCCATCGGTTTGATGATTGGCGGTGCTAGTAAACTGACGACTTCGGACAAGGAAGCGGAGCTGGGCTACTGGCTAGGACGTGATTACTGGGGACAAGGTTTGGTTCCAGAGGCAATCCGAAAACTGCTCTGCTATGCCTTTGAAACCCTAGGATTAGAGACAATCTGGTGCGGCTATTTTGAGGGCAATGAGCAATCCAAACGTGCCCAGGTCAAGTGTGGTTTTACCTATCATCACAAGCTAGAGAATGTTGAGTGTGCGCTGATTGGTGAGGTTCGGACGGAGCATGTGACCCGTCTGACCAGAGCTAGTTGGCTAGAAAGTAAGGAGAAATAATGACTCCAACACAATTATGGCAAGAATATTTGGCAGTTAATCCGCAGGCAGGACCTGAACCAGAAGCCTGGGCTTTTGGTGCGGTACCAGATGAATTAGCAGACCTAGTAGCGCGCGGTATCAAGACAGCGACCAGCTCTGCCTACGCACTCTATGAATTAGAGGGCGAAGAAATCCCTCAGGCTGGTGGATATGATATCATTCTGGATAGCCAAGATAATGCCGTTTGTATTATTAAAACGACAAAAGTTTATGTCACCCCTTTTTCGCAGGTTTCGGAAGAACATGCTTGGAGAGAGGGCGAGGGTGATCGTAGTCTGTCCTATTGGCGTCAGGTTCATGAGGAACTCTTCACCATTTGGCTGGAAGAGGCAGGTCTGACCTTCTCTGAAGATATGCTGGTGGTCTGCGAAGAATTTGAATTAGTCTATCCAAAATAGAGAATATTTCCGAGTTTGTAAACAAAGTCCCGACTTAGGGCTCACTCCGCTCGCAAAATAAACTTAATTTTTATTTTTTCTTAGCAGAGCTACTCAGTTTATTTATCCAGAGTTTAGTTTGTCTACATTCTGTATTTCCTTGTATTTTTTTTGTTGATTTGATATAATAAATATAAATAAAAGATTCACAAGGAGGTCTTTATGGACAAAGAAAAAGTGCTTGGTTTGTTGGACCAATTGAAACCCATACTGGCTGGTAAGGCAGAGTCAATCGGTGCTGAAACGGCAAAACAGCTGACTGCAACCCTTGACCAGACTCGGGCTGAAGTAATGCAGAGCGAGGGGGTGGCTCTGGGAATAAGTTTGCAGGGCTTGGTTCAAGCTGTTTCCAATGCTGGTCTACCGGGAACAGAACTGCGTTTCACAGACGAGGAAAAACCTGTCTGGGAGGAATTAAAAAGCTTGACAGATAAGGAACGGACAGATATTTTTCTAGGTGTCCACTTGTTTTGACTGTCGGCCAGGAGGATGACCAGATGAAGCGATTATTGATGATGATAGTTATATTTTTGTTCGTCTTTGGTGTGTTTTTCGGACTGCTCGATTTACCAGATAATTGGTTCACTATGTTACTAGCAGTTTTTAGTGCCACTTTGTTATCCGAACTGGCCTATAGAAAATGGCTCCATAAATTCTAAAGAGGTTTCGACCTCTTTTTCTTTATCCAATGCAGACTTGATTTTTGCTCTGCCATTTTCCAAAACAATCAAAATTTGCTATAATGGTAGCAGTATCAATGAAAAGAGAGTAATCATGAGCGATAACTATGCAATCATCCTAGCGGCGGGCAAGGGAACCCGCATGAAGTCAGACCTGCCAAAAGTTCTCCATAAGGTGGCAGGTATCACCATGTTGGAGCATGTCAAGCGAGCTGTGGATGCTGTCAATCCTGCCAAGACCGTGACGATTGTGGGCCACAAAGCAGAATTGGTCCAAGCGGTCCTTGAAGGTCAGTCCGAGTTTGCCCTGCAATCAGAGCAGTTGGGAACAGGCCATGCAGTCATGATGGCGGAGCCTGCTTTAGCAGGTCTTGAGGGCCAGACTTTGGTTATCGCAGGTGACACACCTTTGATTACGGGTGAGAGCTTGAAAAATCTGATTAACTTCCACATCAGTCATAAGAATGTGGCGACGATTTTGACAGCTCAGGCGGACAATCCTTTTGGCTACGGTCGCATTATCCGTAACGCTGACGGCGAAGTTCTGAAAATCGTTGAGCAAAAGGATGCCAGCGATTTCGAGCAACAGGTCAAGGAAATCAATACAGGTACCTATCTCTTTGACAACAAGCGTCTCTTCGAGGCTCTCAAGGATATCAACACGGACAATGCCCAAGGGGAATACTATTTGACCGACGTTATTTCTATTTTCCGTCAGGCTGGTGAGAAGGTCGGGGCCTATATCCTCCGTGATTTTGATGAGAGTTTGGGGGTCAATGACCGTATTGCTCTTGCGACGGCAGAAGCTGTTATGCGCAAGCGCATCAATGAAAAACACATGATTAACGGCGTAACCTTTATCAATCCAGATGCGACTTACATTGACATTGACGTAGAAATCGGTGCGGAGGCAGTCATCGAGGCCAATGTTGTCCTCAAGGGCGCAACGACCATCGGTGAGCGGACAGTGTTGACCAACGGCACCCGAGTTCGTGATTCCAAGATTGCAGCGGATGTGGTTATTACAAACTCCGATATTGAAGAATCTGTCATTGAAACAGGCGTGACAGTGGGGCCATTCGCCCATATCCGTCCTCAGTCCATTCTGGGTAAAGATGCCCACGTCGGCAACTTTGTTGAAGTTAAAGCTACGACAATCGGTGAACAGTCCAAGGTTGGTCATCTGACTTATCTCGGTAATGCAACCATCGGAAAAGATGTCAACGTCGGTGCTGGTACGATTACAGCCAATTACGACGGGCAACACAAGTACCAGACAGTGATTGGTGATGGTGTATTTGTCGGTTCAAACTCAACCATCATTGCACCGGTAGCTGTTGGCGATAATGCCCTCCTAGCAGCAGGTTCAACCATTACCAAAGATGTTCCGACGGATTCGATTGGAATCGGTCGCGGTCGCCAGGAAAATAAGGAAGGCTCTGCCAAACGTTTTCCTTTCCACCCTAGTCAAAAGTAGGAGTTTTTCATGAACTTTGAAGAAAAAACTATTGAGCGGACAGAGATTTTTAAGGGCAAAATTTTTGACGTCGTTGTCGATGATGTTGCCCTGCCAAATGGCGGAACCAGCAAGCGTGAGCTGGTTTTCCACAAGGGAGCAGTCTGTGTGCTGGCTCTGACAGCGGAAGGTAAGATTATCCTGGTCAAGCAGTATCGCAAGGCCATTGAACGCGCTATTTATGAAATCCCCGCTGGCAAGCTGGAACTGGGTGAAGAATTTACACAAGAAGATGCAGCCCTGCGGGAATTGGAAGAGGAGACCGGCTATCGGACAGACAAGCTGACCCTCTTGGCAGACTTCTATTCTGCTATTGGTTTTTGTAACGAGCGCATCTATCTTTATCTGGCTGAAAATCTAGTCAAGGTAGAAAATCCCCGTCCCATGGACGAGGACGAGGTCATCGAGCTCTATGAAGTGACCTTGGATCAGGCCCTGGACTTGGTGGCAAGTGGTGACATTTGCGACGCTAAGACCATCATGGCCATTCAATATGCACAACTAATGAGAAAGTAGGTCTAAACATGGGCAAGCCCCTGTTGACAGATGAAATACTAAAACGATTTAAGAAGGGTCAGAAACTGGAAGATACCAGTCAGTTTGGCCATTACAATCCGGATAAGGAAGTCTATTTGGAACCAGATGATTTTCAGGACTATCTGGACGAGGAAGGATACGAGGGCTATGTAGAAGGGCAGACCATCCGCATCCCTGTCCAACCCTCGGTTGTTAAAAGCCGACGGATTGAGACCAATAAGCGCGAAGCTTTTCGCAGCAAGGTCAATACAATCTTGTTTTGGGTAGTGATTCTTGTTCTTCTGTTTATCGTAGCGGTTATTTTTTGGTAGGAGAGATTATGAAATTTGGAATTATCGCAGCCATGCCCCAGGAACTCAAGGTTTTGGTGGACTATTTGCAGGAGCCGGTCGAGACAGAAGTGCTTGGTAGAACCTATTATCAAGGCAAACTTGGCCAGCATGAGGTAGTTTTGGTCCAGTCAGGCATCGGTAAGGTCATGTCAGCCATGTCGGTGGCCATTTTGGTGGACCGCTTTGCGGTTGATGCCATTGTCAATACAGGATCGGCTGGTGCAGTGGCAGAGGGCATTTCAATCGGTGATGTGGTAGTGGCTGACAAGCTAGCTTACCATGACGTGGATTTGACAGCCTTCGGCTATGCCTATGGGCAAATGTCAGGGCAGGAACTGTATTTCCCGGCTGACCAGGCCTTGCTTGAGAAGGTGACAGCCGTTTTGGCAGAGCAGGAAATCGACAGTCATGTGGGTCTGATCGCAACAGGAGACAGTTTTATTGCAGGTGCTGACAAGATTGCGGCCATCAAAGGACATTTTCCACAGGTCCTTGCTGTTGAAATGGAAGGAGCTGCCATTGCCCAGGCAGCAGTCAATCTGAGCAAGCCTTTCTTGGTCATTCGTGCCATGAGCGACACGGCTCAAGGCGATGCTAATATTACCTTTGATGAATTCATTGTACAAGCAGGGGAGCGGTCTGCAAGGACCCTACTAACTTTTCTTCAGCAGTTCTAACGGACAAATCAAAGAAATGAAATATGAAAACAGTCTTCTTTAATTTCTACTCTAAAGACTGTTTTTTTATTTATCTTTACAAAAAAACATAAGTCGAGATACTTGACAAGAGTCGGGAATAAAGAGATAATGGTGTGAATTTTTAAAAATATAAGAAAGTTAGTTTTTTTTGTGAAATACAATACAGAAAACAACAAACAACGATTCAGCATTAAAAAGTTTAAACAAGGAGCAGCCTCAGTCTTAGTTGGTTTGCTCATTGCAGGGCCTGTGACACAAAGTGTTGCGGCAGAAACAACTGCAAGTTCAACCACAGATGCTTCAAATACTGCAACAACTGAAACTACTGAAACTACTGAAACTTCGACAGTTGCTAGTGGTTCAGATGCTACAGCAACTAGTACTGCAAGTTCGACTACTACATCAACTGATACAACAGCAGCTAGCACAACAACTGCATCAACTGACACAACAGCTGCAAGCGCAACATCTACTTCCTCAGAAGCCACTGCGACCCCTCTCGCTGGAGTCACAGCAACAGCAGCTAGCACAGTCATCGTCCCAGAGAGTGTTACAGTTTCCATCAATGGTCAAGCGCGCGATGGCAATGCTATCGTAGATGGCTCACAAGTAATGGCAGATGCTGTTGTTAATTTTGGAGTAAATTTGGTCTTGCCAAACCAAGTCATCAAAGCAGGTGATACCATGACCTTGCAGTTACCAACAGCAGTTAAAGGTGTTGCTCAGACAACAGATATTACAAATGCTAAGGGAGAAGTAGTAGCCACATTAACTGTAGATGGAACGACTGCTAAACTGGTCTTTACGGACGCTATGTCTACAACTATCAACAACAATCTTTACTTCACCTTCAACACTCGTACTGTCGGAGTCAGTGCTGCAAACAATGATGTTTTGGTACCACTAGATCTAACAGCTATCGCTGAGGATGGCGCGGGAACAACCTACTCTTCTGGTGTTAATGTTTCCATCTATGTCAGTCCAGCAGTGAACTTCGGTACATCAAACCGTTTGTGGCAGGCAACAGAACTTTACAAGATGCTACACCAGTCAGAGGTAGCTATTATAGATCGAAATGCTGCCCATGAAATGGTCGTAGAATATACGATTGATCCAGATACACAGCCTTATGTTCGTTATGATGTGGATGCTATCCGTACACAAGGTTATAATTTTTTGATGGGAATTAGCCGTTCAAATCGTGTCTCTATCAATACTTTGAACAATGACCTTGGAATTACAGCGACTGTAAATGATGAGGGAACAAAGGTAACATTAACTATTCCAAATCTTCCGGAAGGTATGGGAATTAATGGTAGTAGCATTCCTGTCAACTTGACAAGCCAAGCTATTGCAGAACAATTTACGGAGTACTACAATGCGCGCATGAATGTCTATGTTGATGGTGTACTGGCTCGTCCTGATATCAAGGCTCGTAACACTTACCAGTTTACAAACAGCTCATCAAGTCAACAAACTACTGTCATCTCCACATTTGAGGATGCTGATACAGGTTTGCCACTTGAAGATCCTGTTGTGACCAACTATGAAATCGGAGTGACATATGAAACAGCTGGATTAGCTACTCCACCAGCAGGTTACAAATTGGTAGCCATTCCTAACAATGCTTCTGGGACAACAACTCCAACTTCAACAGTTGTCAAGTACCAGTACCGTAAGATTGGTTCCGTAACAGTTGAACATGTTCTTGAAGACGGTACAGTTCTGAAAGAACGTAATAATATTGCGACAGATGAGTTTGTAGGTACAGACTATACTACAACAGCCTTGACGGATGCAGAATTATCTGCACTTGTACCTGCCCCTAAGGTGGAAGAGTTCGCGGATAAAACTGTTACCACAACCTACAGCTATGAGTTGGTCGAAACACCAGCAAATGCAACAGGTCAAGTAACGGAAGGCACAACAGATGTAACCTATACCTACAAATTGGTCGAAACAGTTACAAGCGTAGCTAAAGTGGGCTCTGTAACGGTTGAATACGTTCTTGAGGATGGAACAGTCTTGAAGGATAAGGAAACTGTGGTAGCTGATGCGACAGTAGGTACAGATTATTCTACAACAGCCTTGACGGATGCTGAGCTTGCCGCTCTTACTCCAGCTCCTAAGGTGGAAGAGTTCGCGGATAAAACTGTTACCACAACCTACAGCTATGAGTTGGTCGAAACACCAGCAAATGCAACAGGTCAAGTAACGGAAGGCACGACAGATGTAACCTATACCTACAAATTGGTCGAAACAGTTACAAGCGTAGCTAAAGTCGGCTCTGTAACGGTTGAGTACGTTCTTGAGGATGGCACAGTCTTGAAGGATAAGGAAACTGTGGTAGCTGATGCGACAGTAGGTACAGATTATTCTACAACAGCCTTGACGGATGCTGAGCTTGCCGCTCTTACTCCAGCTCCTAAGGTGGAAGAGTTCGCGGATAAAACTGTTACCACAACCTACAGCTATGAGTTGGTCGAAACACCAGCAAATGCAACAGGTCAAGTAACGGAAGGCACGACAGATGTAACCTATACCTACAAATTGGTCGAAACAGTTACAAGCGTAGCTAAAGTCGGCTCTGTAACGGTTGAATACGTTCTTGAGGATGGAACAGTCTTGAAGGATAAGGAAACTGTGGTAACCGATGCGACAGTAGGTACAGATTATTCTACAACAGCCTTGACGGATGCTGAGCTTGCCGCTCTTACTCCAGCTCCTAAGGTGGAAGAGTTCGCGGATAAAACTGTTACCACAACCTACAGCTATGAGTTGGTCGAAACACCAGCAAATGCAACAGGTCAAGTAACGGAAGGCACAACATATGTAACCTATACCTACAAATTGGTCGAAACAGTTACAAGCGTAGCTAAAGTCGGCTCTGTAACGGTTGAGTACGTTCTTGAGGATGGCACAGTCTTGAAGGATAAGGAAACTGTGGTAGCTGATGCGACAGTGGGAACTACTTATGAAACCAAGCCTTTGACGGATAGTGAGCTAGTTGCTCCAGCTGATAAGGTTGAAAAAGATGGTTCGACTACCATCACGACAAGTTATCATTATGAACTTATTGCAGTTCCAGCAAACGCTTCTGGTACAGTTGTTGAAGGGGAAACAACAGTTGTCTATGTCTACAAACTTGTTGAAACAGTAACACGTACGACAAGTCCGACCGAAGATTCTTCTTCATCATCGAATACAGGTTCAGGGCCGATTGATGTATCATCAGAATCTGCCCCTATTTCTAAGAAAGTTTTACCGAAGACAGGTCAAACGGCTAGCTCAGCTCTTACAGTAGCTGGTGGAGCACTTTTCTTAGGACTAGCTGGTATCTGGATCGCTCGTCGTAGAACTGAGAAAAAAGAGAAATAAAAAAGAGGAGCATAGTGAACTGCACCCCAAAAGTTAGACACAAAATCTAACGATTGGGGTGTTTTTCTTATGAAATTAAGTTATGAAGATAAACTAGAAATATATGAGCTGAGAAAGAGTGGCGTGTCGTGGGTCAACCTTAGCCAGATATACAAGGTCACTATTGCCAATCTCACCTACATGATAAATCTCATGGATCGATATGGCGTGGAAATCGTTAAAAAAGGTAAAAATAGGTATTATTCACCTGAACTAAAGCAAGAAATAATGGATAAGGTCTTGATTCATGGGTGTTCTCAACTCTCAGTTTCCCTTGATTATGCTCTTTCAAATCGAGGAATGCTTCCCAATTGGATAGCACAATACAAGAAAAACGGGTATACTATTCTTGAAAAACCAAGAGGGAGACCGAGCAAGATGGGACGTAAACGCAAGAAAACCTGGGAAGAGATGACTGAATTAGAGCGCCTTCAAGAGGAAAATGAACGTCTTCGAACTGAGGTGGCCTTCCTAAAAAGTTGAGAGAACTTCGCTTGAGGGACGAAACACTCGTGCGCGAACAGCAGAAACAATTAGAGATATGGTCCAAGGAGGATTCCGACTAGACCTCCTACTTGCGACAGCTAAAATGCCTCGCTCAACTTACTATTATCAAGTCAAGCAACTGGATAAACCCGACAAGAACAAAGCAATTAAGGCTGAAATTCAAGCCATTTATGATTACCATAAAGGTAATTATGGCTATCGTCGGATTCATTTAGAATTACGAAATCGTGGTTTCATCATCAACCACAAGAAGGTGCAGCGTTTGATGAAAGAGTTGGGCTTGACCGCTCGTATTCGTCGTAAACGCAAGTATGCTTCTTACAAAGGTGAGGTTGGTAAGAAGGCTGATAATCTGATTAAACGTCAGTTTGAAGGCTCTAAGCCTTATGAAAAGTGTTATACCGATGTGACGGAGTTTGCTTTGCCGGAGGGTAAACTTTACTTATCACCTGTTCTTGATGGCTATAATAGTGAGATTATTGATTTTACCTTGTCTCGGTCACCTGACTTGAAACAGGTTCAAACCATGCTTGCGAAGGCTTTTCCAGCAGATTTATACAGTGGGACTATTCTTCACAGCGATCAAGGTTGGCAATACCAGCACCAATCTTACCATTACTTTTTGGAAACCAAAGGCATTCGTCCGTCCATGTCCCGCAAGGGAAATAGTCCAGATAATGGCATGATGGAATCCTTCTTTGGGATACTCAAATCAGAGATGTTCTATGGATTTGAGACATCTTACCAGTCGCTTGATGAGCTTGAGCAAGCCATTACAGACTATATTTTTTACTACAACAACAAACGCATCAAAGCAAAATTAAAAGGACTTAGTCCTGTCCAATACAGAACTAAATCCTTTCAATAATTATTTGTCCAACTTTTGGGGGTCAGTACATAGCTTCTCTTTTTTCTGTAAAATTGTTAAGAAAAAACTTGGCAAGGCTTAGCCTCTCTACTAGTTGAATGTATAATCTTTGACAATTTCAACTGCCTCGATTGTAACATCTTGTTTGGGCTTATCGTTTTCGCCGGTTTCTACAGCGGCGATTTTATCCACAACGTCCATGCCTTCGGTAACTTGACCAAAGACGGTGTGCTTGGTATCCAGGTTTGGATTGCCCCCGTTTTTGTAGGCTTGTAGGATTTTTTCAGGATAGCCTGCGCCAGCCAATTGACCGGACATATCGGTTGTGTTTTGGTTGATGAAGAACTGGCTGCCGTTTGTCCCCGCGCCAGCATTGGCCATGGAAAGAGAGCCACGGATATTGTAGAGGAAGGCAGAAATTTCATCCTTGAAACCATAGCCGGCATCCTTGGTCGTCCCCTTGCCAGCCCAAATGGACTCGCCACCGGTACCATTGCCCAGGGGATCTCCGCCTTGAATCATAAAGTCCTTGATAACCCTGTGGAAAATCGTACCATCGTAGTAGCCTTCTTTGGCGTGGGTCAGGAAGTTTTCCACCGTCATAGGGGCTAATTCAGGGAAGAGCTTGATGGTGATGTCTCCCTCGGTTGTTTTTATCTTGACCAGGGCCTCATTGTCAGCAACCTCTGGGCTCAACTGTGGAAAAACGGCGTCAGGATTGTTGACAGCGTAGGCCAGGTCTTTTTTGAATTTGCTGGTTGCTGTCGAGTCAGAAGTTGTTTGCAGGGTAGAGCTTGAATTAGCCTCTTCAGTGCTGCTTGGTATCGTTGTTGAGTTGGCGCAGGCTGTCAGTAGGAGGCTGCTAGCAAGGCCTAGAAAAAGTAGTTTTTTCATCTGTATCATCACTTTCATTTCAAAATTATGCTTCATTTTATCATGATTTTAGTCAATATTCAATTTCCTGGCCATTCAAATTATGATATACTATTCTTATAAATGTAAAAGGAGTATCTACTATGTTTGACAATCTTTTAGGTCCAGGTGGAAGTGTGGATGTAATTATGCTATTCATTTATGCAATTGCCGCCATTATTTTGGGGATTGTTGTCTATCAAATCGTCCGAAATTTTTTGGAATGGCATCGCAATAACCAGTCTCCGGTGGAAATTCGGCAGGCTAAGCTAGTGTCCAAGCGCACTCATGTCTTTGGCAATGAAATGGCTAGGACCAATTACTATGTGACCTTTGAATGGCAGAAGGAGCGCAGGGAATTTCGTGTCAAGCCTGAGGAATATGCCCTGCTTGCTGAAGGTGACCAGGGAGAATTGACCTTCCAAGGCAGCCGCTTGCTCCAGTTTAAAAGACAAGATTAGACCAAGTTCCTGCAGTCATTTTCTGGCTAGCAGGAATTTTATTTGATTAAAAATAACTAAATATTTACAAATGATTTTAAGTTAATCTTTGAATAAATATCGATAAAAAGTTGATTATTTCAATATTTATAAATTGACTTTAATTATCTGAAATTCGTTTGTTTTTAAAATTTTCTACAAAAATTGTATAATAAAAATTACCGTTTTGCATAATGAAGAAGTTGCAGAGTGTTTATTTATCGATGTGAGGATGTTAAAATGATACAAGCGCTAGAAATCAATCTAGTAACGAATGGAAATGGGGTGGAAGCGGTCCAGTTTTACCAAGATGCCCTGCAGGCTGAGGTCTGTAATCTGAAGAAATGGGCAGACTTTATCCATCCTTGTCCCAAGGAGCACGAACATTTGCTCTTGAGCGCTGAATTAATGGTCGGAGAGCATCGACTGATGATTTCGGATGAAAATCCTGCCTTTGAATACCGACAGGGCTACAATGTTTCGGCCTCTATTGTGGTAGATACGGCGGACAATGCTAGACGTATTTACGAGAAATTGAGCCGGGATGCACGGAAGATTATTGCTGAATACCAGGAAACACCTTGGGCTCCTGCCTATGCCAACCTTGAGGACCAATTTGGTATCTGCTGGCAGATTATGGTTGGTGCCTAACAGTCTACAGTTCTTCTTCTTGTTCTATGCCCATAAATAGGCTATAATTGAGTAGAAGTTTAAGTTTGGTGAGGAAGAGAACATGTCATTTGAGAAACGCATTGAGGAAATGTATAAAGACCATGAGGTCAAGCCTTATATTTCTCCTGAACGCGATTTGGGTCAATGGTTGCTAGAACCCAAGCCGGTTCCCAAGCGCAATATGGTCCGTCTGGAAGAGGGAATTTTGCCGGGCGATATTATCTTGCTTTGGCGCATTAGTCTAGGTTCTTTTGAAACGACGACGCCCTATTCCAAGTATTTTGAGTACAGCTATGGGATTGACGGTCCTGCCCATATGGAACAACTGATTGCGGATGGCTATGCCCGCGTCGAAACAGCATTTGAGTCGCTGGATCACATTACTTCAACGGCCAAGAAAAATATTCTTAAGGCAGAAGGTGTGACAGGTTTGTCGAAAATGAAGGCGGCAGAAGTTGATCAAGCCCTCAAAGACCATTTGACGGAGGAGCAATTGGCACCTTACTTCAAGGTTCGTGGCTACGCCTTGACCGAAAAAGGCCAGGCAGCACTGGACAATCACCCAGAAGTCATTGCCAAGCACCCGATGAAGAAGATGTATAAATCGTAAGGAATGGACGGCTCTATTTAAAACAAAAGGCTATAAACATTTCACGGACTTTAGGGGTAAATAACAATGAGCAAACTATTTAAAAATAAGAATTTCTATTTAGTATTATCTCTTCTAGTTTTGGTTGTTTTGTATTTTAGCGATCTTGATTCAAGATGGTTCTTTCTAGCTTATTTTGTTTATCTTATTCCTTATTGTTTGTTGGATTTATTTGATTATTTGAAAAGAAAGAAAAAGAAATAATTAGACTTTGTTAAACTCAATGGACTGGCTCAGCTGGTCTATTTTATTTTTTCTTGACAGAAAACGCTATCAATGATATCCTAGTATCAAATATTGAAACGTTTCAAAAAACATTTTGGAAAGGAGCCGTTTGTGGAAAAACAAAAATCAATTACTATGAAAGATGTTGCACGGCTTGCCGGTGTTAGCGTTGGAACAGTTTCAAGAGTAATCAACAATGAGCCAGGCATTAAGGAAGCTACTCTTGAAAAAGTCAATGCAGCCATTAAGGAATTGAATTACATTCCAGATGTCTATGCCCGTGGCATGAAGAAGAACAAGACCGAAACCATCGCCTTGATTATTCCGACTGTTTGGCATCCTTTTTTTGGAGAGTTTGCCTATCATGTCGAAGTGGAGCTGAGTAAGAAAAATTACAAGTTGCTCCTTTGCAATATTTCTGGTCCAAAAAGGGAACTGGATTATCTGACTATGCTGCAACAAAATAAAGTGGACGGCATTATCGCCATCACCTATAGCCCGATTGACGATTATCTATCGTCCAATATCCCCTTTGTCAGTATCGATCGCACCTATGAAAACATGGCTATTGCCTGTGTCAGCTCGGACAACCAAGCTGGTGCAGAATTAGCAGCGGACACCTTGATAGCAAAAGGTGGCCGCCATTTTGCCTTTATCGGTGGGCACAATAAAACCATCAACGAAACCAAAAAACGCAGAATTTATTTTGAAAAACGAATCACAGAAGCTGGCTATCCCTGCCATGTTCTCGATTTGGAAGAACCCTATAATGATTTTGTTGGAGAAGTAGAGAAATTTTTGATTGCCAACCCGCAAATTGATGCCATTTTCACCATCAATGACTTTGTAGCTTTGGAAACGGTAGAAGTTTTGGAGAAACTGGGTAAACGAATTCCTGAAGATGTCCAGGTCATTGGCTATGATGGTATCCAAATCGCAAGAGATCGTCCGATGTTCCTATCGACCATTCGTCAGCCGTTAGAAAGAATGGCTCAAGAAGCAGTTGCCTGTTTAGTCGACATTATTGAGAAAAGGGAGCGCCCTCTCCAAGTTACATTACCAATTTCTTACCTAGAAGGAAAAACGACAAAAAATTTTTAAAAAGGTAGTTGACAGAAAACGGTTACAATGTTAGAATAAAATCATCAATAAACAGTTGGTTTTATTTTTACAAGAAAAATGAAACGTTTCAAAAAATTGAGGAGTTCATCCTCTTTCTAAAACAGAAAATTTTGAAACGTTTCAAAAAGGAGTTCTTATGAAAACATCAAAACTGCAACAAGCTAGTCTATTGGATAGAATCAAGCAACAGAAGCTCTTGTTACTGATGTTACTACCGGGCTTGGTCTTGACTTTCATCTTCCGTTACATTCCCATGTACGGAGTGCTGATCGCCTTTAAAGACTACAATCCTTTAAAAGGCGTACTTGGCAGTGAGTGGATTGGGTTTGAAGAGTTTACCAAGTTTCTCTCTTCTCCAAACTTTGGTACCTTGCTTGCCAACACCTTGAAATTGAGTGTCTACGGCCTGCTCCTAGGATTTCTCCCACCCATTATTTTGGCCATCATGCTCAATCAATTATTGAGCGATAAGGCTAAAAAACGGATTCAGTTGGTGCTCTACGCTCCAAACTTTATCTCAGTCGTGGTCATCGTCGGTATGATTTTCCTCTTCTTCTCAGTAGGAGGACCGGTCAATTCAATCCTAGGTATGTTTGGGTTAGAAGCCAACTTCCTGACGAATCCTGATTACTTCAGACCTCTCTATATTCTCAGTGGTATATGGCAGGGAATGGGTTGGGCCTCAACGCTTTACACAGCAACCTTGGTCAATGTCGATCCAGCCTTGATTGAAGCAGCGAAACTAGACGGTGCCAATATCTTCCAACGTATTTGGCATATTGACTTACCAGCCCTAAAACCAGTTATGGTCATTCAGTTTATACTTGCTGCCGGTGGGATTATGAATGTTGGGTATGAAAAAGCGTTCTTGATGCAGACTTCTCTCAACCTGACCAGTTCTGAAATCATTTCAACCTATGTCTATAAAATCGGTTTGGTGTCCGGGGACTACTCTTACTCAACAGCGGTTGGCTTGTTCAATGCCTTGATCAATATTATTCTCCTGATTGCAGTGAACAAATTCGTTCAACGAATCAACGATGGACAAGGCTTATAGGAGGTTCGTATGAATACGCAAATGTACACAAAATTTGACAAGCGAATGCTGATTGTCAATAAAATCTTGCTAGCATTTCTTGTTCTCATAACAGTTGTGCCTATGGTCTATATCTTAGTCGCTTCCTTTATGGATCCGCAGGCCTTGGTCAGCAAGGGCATTAGCTTTGATCCAAAGGACTGGACAGTAGAAGGTTACCAACGGGTATTTTCAGACAAGTCTATCCTACGTGGATTCTTCAACTCCCTCTTTTATTCCTTCTCCTTTGCCTTTGTGACTGTAGCCATTTCGGTCATGACTGCTTATCCTCTTTCAAAAAAGGATTTGGTTGGGAAAAAATGGATTAATGCCTTCCTAGTCTTCACCATGTTCTTCGGTGGTGGGCTTGTTCCGACCTATCTCTTGGTTAAAGATTTGGGAATGTTGAACACCGTCTGGGCCATCATTATCCCTGGTGCAGTCAATGTTTGGAATATCATCTTGGCACGGACCTATTTCCAAGGCTTGCCAGATGAGTTGGTAGAAGCAGCCGTTATGGACGGTGCCAATGAATTTCAGATTTTCTGGAAAATCATGATTCCACTAGCTAAACCAATCATGTTTGTGCTTTTCCTCTATGCCTTTGTCGGTCAATGGAATTCTTACTTTGATGCCATGATTTACATTAAGGATCCAGACTTGGAGCCACTCCAACTAGTACTTCGTAAAATCCTCATTCAAAGCGAGCCTGCTAAGGACATGATTGGTGCTCAGGCTGCCATGAATGAAATGAAACGGATTGCAGAAATGATTAAATATGCAACCATTGTCATCTCAAGTTTGCCACTCATTGTCATGTATCCATTCTTCCAGAAATACTTTGACAAGGGTATCATGGCTGGTTCATTAAAAGGTTAAAATTGTTCAAAATTTTTATAGAAAACAAAACAGGAGGTTGTTTCTGATGAAACACACATTTGGAAAAACAGTTGTTACGCTTCTAGCAAGTACCGTTTTATTGGCTGCTTGTGGTTCAAAAAATACTGCATCAAGCCCTGATTATGAATTGAAAGATGTTCAATTCCCGCTTGAAAAATCAGTTACGCTTAAGTTCATGACAGCTAGCTCCCCTCTAGCTCCAGCTGATCCGAATGATAAGTTGATTTTCCAACGTCTTGAGGAAGAAACAGGCGTTCATATCGAATGGACCAACTATCAGTCTGACTTTGGTGAAAAGCGGAACTTGGACATTGCTTCAGGTGATTTGCCAGACGCTATCCATAATGATGGGGCTTCTGATGTGGAATTGATGAACTGGGCAAAACAAGGAGTCATCGTACCAGTTGAAGACTTGATTGATGAGCATATGCCAAACCTCAAGAAAATTTTGGATGAAAATCCAGAGTACCGCTCCATGATTACAGCACCAGACGGTCATATCTACTCATTCCCATGGATTGAAGAGCTAGGTGAAGGCAAGGAGTCTATCCATACTGTCAGCGATATTGCTTGGATTAACAAGGAATGGTTGGACAAGCTTGGACTTGACATGCCAAAAACAACAGATGACTTGATCAAGGTCTTGGAAGCCTTTAAGACACAGGATCCAAACGGCAACGGCAAGGCGGATGAAATTCCGATGTCCTTTGTCAACGGTAACGGCGGCGAAGACTTCAAGATTCTCTTTGGTGCCTTTGGCGTCGGTGATAACGATGAACATATCGTCGTAAACAATGATGGTACCGTTGACTTTACAGCGGACAATGAAAACTACAAAGAAGGTGTTGAATTTATGCGTACCCTTCAAGAAAAAGGCCTCATTGACCCAGAAGCCTTCGAGCATGACTGGAATACTTATCTTGCTAAAGGTAGTGAAAATCTCTACGGTGTTTACTTCACTTGGGATAAAGCGAACATTACAGGGATGAACGATACTTATGACATCTTGCCTGTGTTGGCAGGTCCTGACGGAACCAAACACATCACACGTACAAACGGTATGGGCTTCCAGCGTGACCGCATGGTCATTACCTCAGCTAACAAAAACTTGGAATTGACCGCAAAATGGATCGATGCCCAATACAAACCAATCCAGTCTGTCCAAAACAACTGGGGTACCTATGGTGATGAAACCCAACAAAACATCTTCGAATACGATGCAGCGACAAATAGCTTGAAACACTTGCCGTTGAATGGTACTGCACCGGGTGAATTGCGTCAGAAGACAGAAGTAGGTGGACCGCTTGCTATTCTTGATGAATACTATGGTACAGTAACAACCATGCCAGACGATGCCAAATGGCGTTTGGATTTGATGCACGCAACCTATCTTGACTATGTGACCAACGATGACATCTACCCTCGTGTCTTCATGGAACAAGAAGATTTAGATAAGATTGCTCAAGTTGAAGCAGACATGAACGACTTCATCTACCGCAAACGTGCAGAATGGATTGTTAACGGCGGTGTCGAAGAAGAATGGGATAGCTACTTGAAAGAATTGGAAAGCTATGGTCTTTCTGACTGGTTAGCTATCAAGCAAAAATACTACGATCAGTACAAAGAAAATCAGTAATCAAAAGGAGGCTGCCTGTGAAAACAGTAGTAGAAGCCAATCAATTTATTCAGACAGAAAAAGGAAAGGTCAATCCGATTTTCAAACCGCAAGCCCATTTAACACCAGAAACAGGCTGGATGAACGACCCCAATGGATTTATCTACTTTCGTGGAGAATACCATTTGTTCTACCAATTCAACCCTTACGAAAGTGTTTGGGGACCGATGCACTGGGGTCATGCGAAAAGTAAGGACTTGGTCAACTGGGAACAGCTTCCAGTTGCCCTAGCTCCTGATAAAGCTTACGATAAAGACGGCTGTTTCTCGGGCTCTGCTATTGTCAAAGATGATGTCCTCTGGCTCATGTACACAGGTCACATCGTCAATGAAGACGGGACAGTTAGTCAAGTTCAGAACATGGCTTTCTCGACTGACGGTATTCACTTTGAAAAAATCGAGCAGAATCCAGTCGCAACCGCAGATGGACTGCCAGAAGAAGTGATTGCCAATGACTTCCGCGATCCGAAGATTTTTGAGAAAGATGGTCACTACTACTCTGTTGTCGCAACCAAGCACAAGGACAATGTCGGCTGTATCGTCTTACTCAGCTCTCCCAACCTGACGGATTGGAAATTTGAGTCTATCTTCTTGAAAGGTGAGGCCAACCAAGGCTTTGTCTGGGAATGTCCTGACTACTTTGAAGTGGACGGTCAAGAGTACCTGATTATCTCTCCAATGCGTTACCAAAAAGATGGGAATGACTTTATCAATATCAACTCCAACATCTTTGTGACAGGTCATGTGGACTGGGATAAGAAGATTTTTGTGGCAGATTCCTTTAAAGAAATTGACCACGGACATGACTTCTACGCAGCTCAGACTACCCAAGGTCCAGAAGGCGAACGTGTCATGGTAGCCTGGATGCACACCTGGGGTCGCAAGTTGGTGACCAATGACCTAGGCCATAAGTGGTACGGTCAGATGACCCTTCCACGCATTCTCAAGAAGACTGAAAACGGATTGCACCAAGTTCTGCCAACAAGTGTCTTGGAAGCCTTCAAGGATATTGAAATTGGACAAAGCATCCAAGGTCCAAGCAAGCTTTCTCTGAAACTGGAAGACAGTTTGGAACTAAAACTTGGAAGCGACCAAGATTACCTGCAATTTGGTTATGACAAGGAAAGTCAAGAAGTCTATATTGACCGTAGCCACCTAAAGATCCAGCAAGCTGGTGAAGAGGAATGGCCAACTGTTCGTCGAGCAGTTACTGTTCAAGCGACAGACTTGCTGGTCTTGGTTGACACCAACTGTGTGGAAATCCTTGTCAACGACGGTCATGAAACCTTGACATCGACTTTCTATATTGAGAGTGACTACCAAGTCGCCGATCTAGATTAACTGCCCCTCTAAAATTTAAGACCTGCTTTGAACTGCACCCCAAAAGTTAGACACAAAATCTAACGATTGGGGTGTTTTTCTTATGAAATTAAGTTATGAAGATAAACTAGAAATATATGAGCTGAGAAAGAGTGGCGTGTCGTGGGTCAACCTTAGCCAGATATACAAGGTCACTATTGCCAATCTCACCTACATGATAAATCTCATGGATCGATATGGCGTGGAAATCGTTAAAAAAGGTAAAAATAGGTATTATTCACCTGAACTAAAGCAAGAAATAATGGATAAGGTCTTGATTCATGGGTGTTCTCAACTCTCAGTTTCCCTTGATTATGCTCTTTCAAATCGAGGAATGCTTCCCAATTGGATAGCACAATACAAGAAAAACGGGTATACTATTCTTGAAAAACCAAGAGGGAGACCGAGCAAGATGGGACGTAAACGCAAGAAAACCTGGGAAGAGATGACGGAATTAGAGCGCCTTCAAGAGGAAAATGAACGTCTTCGAACTGAGGTGGCCTTCCTAAAAAAGTTGAGAGAACTTCGCTTGAGGGACGAAACACTCGTGCGCGAACAGCAGAAACAATTAGAGATATGGTCCAAGGAGGATTCCGACTAGACCTCCTACTTGCGACAGCTAAAATGCCTCGCTCAACTTACTATTATCAAGTCAAGCAACTGGATAAACCCGACAAGAACAAAGCAATTAAGGCTGAAATTCAAGCCATTTATGATTACCATAAAGGTAATTATGGCTATCGTCGGATTCATTTAGAATTACGAAATCGTGGTTTCATCATCAACCACAAGAAGGTGCAGCGCTTGATGAAAGAGTTGGGCTTGACCGCTCGTATTCGTCGTAAACGCAAGTATGCTTCTTACAAAGGTGAGGTTGGTAAGAAGGCTGATAATCTGATTAAACGTCAGTTTGAAGGCTCTAAGCCTTATGAAAAGTGTTATACCGATGTGACGGAGTTTGCTTTGCCGGAGGGTAAACTTTACTTATCACCTGTTCTTGATGGCTATAATAGTGAGATTATTGATTTTACCTTGTCTCGGTCACCTGACTTGAAACAGGTTCAAACCATGCTTGCGAAGGCTTTTCCAGCAGATTTATACAGTGGGACTATTCTTCACAGCGATCAAGGTTGGCAATACCAGCACCAATCTTACCATTACTTTTTGGAAACCAAAGGCATTCGTCCGTCCATGTCCCGCAAGGGAAATAGTCCAGATAATGGCATGATGGAATCCTTCTTTGGGATACTCAAATCAGAGATGTTCTATGGATTTGAGACATCTTACCAGTCGCTTGATGAGCTTGAGCAAGCCATTACAGACTATATTTTTTACTACAACAACAAACGCATCAAAGCAAAATTAAAAGGACTTAGTCCTGTCCAATACAGAACTAAATCCTTTCAATAATTATTTGTCCAACTTTTGGGGGTCAGTACACTTGTGCGGGTCTTTTCTAATGGGCCTGAGATGTTTATCATCCCTCCCAGGCATTTTTTACAGAAAAAGAGTATAATGATTGAAAAGTTTCCTTTGGGGGAGGTTAGGATGGAATTTAGGAGAAAAGCAGCTGGTATCGGTGTTTGTGCCATTATTGCCTTGGCTAGTCAGTGGCTGGGAAGTCAATTTCCGCTGGTTGGTGGAGCAGTCTTTTCCTTGATAATAGGACTGGTCTTAGCATTTTTTATCAAGGATAGCTATGTTTTGGATGCTGGATTGGCCTTTACATCTAAAAAAATATTGCAATATGCGGTTATTCTACTAGGGTTTGGTCTCAATCTGGGTGTCATCTGGGAGACTGGCAAGCAGTCCTTGCCTGTTATCATTGCGACGATTTCAACAGCCCTGCTAGTGGCCTATCTTGGGCACAAGTATTTTGCGATTGAAGCGCCGATTGCAATCTTGGTCGGAGTTGGTTCTTCGATTTGTGGGGGTTCTGCCATTGCAGCAACAGCGCCTGTTATCAAGGCCAAGGATGAAGAGGTTGCCCAAGCCATCTCGGTGATTTTTTTCTTTAATCTCTTGGCAGCACTGCTATTTCCCAGTTTAGGACAAATCCTGGGATTTTCCACCCAATCGGGTCAAGAATTTGGCTTGTTTGTAGGAACTGCCATCAATGATACTTCCTCTGTCACAGCGGCAGCAAGCACCTGGGATAATCTTTACCAGCTGGGAAATCAGACCCTAGATACAGGTGTAACAGTCAAATTGACACGAACTCTGGCCATCATACCGGTTACTCTTTTTCTGGCCATTCTGCAAGCCAAAAAAGCTCGGTCCAGCCAGTCAGATTTCTCGCTCAAAACGGTCTTTCCAACC
The DNA here is from genome assembly GCF_040836615.1 of Streptococcus nasisuis. NCBI lineage: Bacteria > Bacillati > Bacillota > Bacilli > Lactobacillales > Streptococcaceae > Streptococcus > Streptococcus nasisuis. The sequence goes on from NZ_CP162268.1 coordinate 811,304, forward strand.
TTTATCCTCTTTTTCCTTGGGGCCAGTCTTTTTACGACGATTTGGACTGGTCTGGGCTATTCTCAAGCAATTTTTGCGCCCATCAAGGATTTGTCTAAGTTCTTCATCACCATGGCCATGGCAGCGATTGGACTCAAGACAGACCTGCTTCATCTGCTCAGGACAGGTGGAAGAGCCATTCTGCTGGGAGCCAGCTGCTGGATTAGCATTACCTGTATCTCCCTCCTCTTGCAGTATCTGCTAGGGATGATTGGCTAGTCAGGAATTTATGAACCTGTATTTACGGTTCAACACCTTTAACTAAGGAAATTTTCTAAATGACATTTACTTGTAAATACAGCTTCTTAGAAAGTAAGCGAGGACTTGCTCACAAGAGCGGTCCTTTTATGGTATAATTAAATCTATGATCTCAGGAATTATCAATTTGAAAAAAGAGGCTGGCATGACCAGTCATGATGCGGTTTTCAAGCTCCGCAAAATCCTACAGGAAAAGAAAATTGGCCATGGCGGGACCCTGGACCCAGATGTGACAGGTGTTCTACCCATTGCGGTTGGCAAGGCTACTCGCATGATTGAGTTCATGCAGGAGGAGGGCAAGGTCTACGAGGGAGAGATTACCATTGGCTACTCGACTACGACAGAAGATGTGTCCGGGGAAACTTTAGAGACGACGCCTGTTTTGGAAATAGCAGAGCAGGCAGTGGATGAGGCTATGGCTAGCTTTGTCGGTCGGATTACCCAGATTCCGCCTATGTACTCAGCTGTCAAGGTCAATGGCCGCAAGCTCTATGAATATGCACGAGCAGGAGAGCAGGTAGAGCGTCCCCAACGCCAGGTGGACATTTACAGCTTTGAACGCACTAGCCCTATTCAGCTGTCAGACAGCTGTGCCAGATTTACGTTCCGTGTCAAATGCGGCAAGGGAACCTATGTTCGGACCTTGTCTGTGGACCTGGGTGCCAAGCTAGGTTATGCCAGCCACATGTCCAAATTGGAGCGGACTGGTTCAGCAGGCATGTACCTGGATGATGCCCTGACCTTGGAGGAAATAGCGGCCTTGGTTGCTAGAGATGATTTCTCCTTCCTTCGCCCTATTGAGCAAGGCATTGGTGACCTGCCGATTGTGACCTTGAATGAAGAGCAGGTGGCAGATGCTGGCTTTGGCCGTTTTCTCCAATTGGATGCCAGTGCAGACCGAGTAGCTGGCTTATATGAGGACAAGTTGATTGCTGTTTTTGAAAAACGAGACGAACTCTACAAACCAAGCAAGGTTTTTGCCTAGTTTTCGTCCAAAAATATGATAAAATAAACTGTTATGGAAATTATAGAGATAAATGATTACAGGGATTTGAACCAGCAGGAGCCTACGGTGCTGGTTTTGGGTTATTTTGATGGGATTCACCTGGGCCACCAGGCACTCTTGCAGCGGGCCAGAAAAATTGCGGATCAAGAGGGGTTGACCGTGACGGTTTTGACCTTTCCTGAGTCACCAAAGTTGGCTTTTGCCCGCTTCTCGCCGGACTTACTCCTTCATTTGACCAGCCCGGAGCAACGCTACCAGCTCTTGGCAGACCATGGTGTAGACCGGCTATTTTTGACGCCCTTTACCAGTGAATTTGCCAGCAATCAGCCGGAGCAATTTGTAGAACGCTACATCAAGGGGCTCAAGGCTCAGGTCTTGGTGGCAGGTTTCGACTATCATTTTGGCAATTGCAGAGCAGATGTTGCGGCTTTGGCAGAACTGTTTGATGGTCGGGTTGAGGTTGTGGAGGCAGTGACCATGGGCGGTGAAAAAATTTCTTCCACCCGCATTCGCCAAGCTATTAAAGAAGGGAATGTCACCCTTGCTAATCAATTGTTGGGTCACACCTTTACGACTCAAGGCCTGGTTGTTCATGGGGATGCTAGAGGTCGAGCCATTGGCTATCCTACCGCTAATCTGGCTCCTTACGACAGAGTTCATCTGCCGTCGGACGGTGTTTATGTAGCAGATGTAGAGGTCGGTGGCCGATGTTACCGAGCCATGACCAGCGTAGGGAAAAATGTTACCTTTGATGGGACTGAACTGCGGATTGAGGCCCATATTTTTGACTTTGAAGACTTTATCTACGGAGAAAGCATGACTATTTTCTGGCTGGAAAAAATCCGTGACATGATTAAGTTTGATGGCATTGAGGCTCTGATGGAGCAGATGAAGAGTGATGAAGCCTATTCACTCAACTGGGGGCAGCATGATTAAAAAATGGGTCCAACACCCTATTTATGAAAAGGTCATGACCTATCTGGCCCTGGCCTACGTTTTTTTGATTGTTTTGGAACTGCTGGACACCAGCCTTGTGTATAATTCTGGCTTTCAGACCTTGGATTGGTGCCTCTGGTTCATTTTTGTAGTGGACTATTTCGTTCAGCTTTATTATGCAGAAGATAATCTGCAATACATACAGGACCATATCTTGGAATTGATTGCCATTATTCCCTTCGATTCGGTCTTTCGTTTCCTGCAGATTGGTCGGCTGGCGCGGCTTTTTCGCCTGGTCAAGGTTGCCCGCATTTTTGCCCTGTCCAATCGTTTCTGGGACACGCTCAATAAGCTCCTCCATACCAATAGCCTGTCCAAGGTTCTGATGCTCAATGTATCAGCTGTCCTAGTGGCCAGTGGGGTCCTGTCTATCATAGAGAAGAAGTCCTTCTTTGATGCCCTCTGGTGGTCTATTGTGACCATGACAACGGTTGGTTACGGGGATATTGTTCCTACGGATACTGTTTCAAAAATTATGGCCATCCTCCTGATGTTGGTTGGCATCTGCACCTTCGGTATGGTGACCTCGACCATTACCCGCTTTTTTACCGACAATGAGCGCGATACCAAGATGGATATTCTCCTTGCTAAAATCGAGGAACAAGGTCTGAAGATTCAGGAGCTGGAGAAAAAAATCGACATTTTGATTAAGAAAGAGGAATAAATCCAGGAATAACCTTGAAAACGTTCTAAAGTTGCGATATAATATAAGTGATTAGGAATGTAGAAGGGAGCTGAAACAGATGATTACCTTGTTTTTATCGCCAAGCTGTACTAGTTGTCGCAAGGCGCGTGCATGGTTGACCAATCATGAAGTCCCTTTTATTGAGCACAATATTATGACCAGTCCGCTGACTGCTGTCGAGCTTAAGCAAATTTTAGCCTTGACAGAAAATGGAACGGACGACCTCATTTCAACACGTTCTAAGGTTTTTCAAAAGTTGAATGTGGATGTCGATGACCTGTCCATTGGTCAATTGATTCAATTAATAGAAACCCATCCGAGTCTCTTGCGTCGTCCCATTATCTTGGATGAAAAGCGGATGCAGATAGGGTTTAACGAAGATGAAATCCGTGCTTTCCTTCCTAGAAAATACCGTAAACAAGAATTAAAAAATGCTACATTGCGAGCAGAAATAGGATAAATTGATATGAACAAAAATTATTCATATCCACTTGATTTTTCGTGGAGCACAGAGGAGATTTCCTCCGTGCTTTCTTTTTTGAATCAGGTGGAGCTGGCCTATGAAAAGGGAGCTGATGCAGGACAGGTTTTGACAGCCTACCGTACCTTCAAGGAAGTGGTTCCCAGTAAGGCCCAAGAAAAGCAAATTGACCGTGATTTTGAGGATGTTTCTGGCTACTCTAGCTACCGTGTAGTCAAGGCTGCCCAAGAAAGGCAGAAGGGGGTGGTCAGACTTGGACGCTAAATACCAGTTTGCCCTGACGATTGTCAAGGAAGCCGGGGACTTTCTCCTGGAACATCTGGACGACCAGTTGGAAATCACTGCAAAGACTAATCCCCAGGACTTGGTAACCCATGTGGATATGGCTATCCAGGAGCGTCTCAGTCAGGCTATTTTATCGCATTATTCTGACGACCATATCTTGGGTGAAGAAGGTGGCGATGTTTCCAGCATTGATACTGGTCATGTCTGGGTCATCGACCCTATTGACGGGACCACGAATTTTATCGCGCAGAAGGCGGACTTTGCCATTATGCTGGCTTATTTTGAAGAAGGAAAAGGGATTTTTGCGATCATTTACGACCTCATGAATGATGAGATTTTGCATGGTGGTGCTAACTATCCTGTTAAGCTCAATGACCAACTCTTGCCTGCTCCCCAGAAGAAGGATTTTGCCTACAGTTTGCTGGGGCTCAATGCTAAGATTTATGCAGAAAATGCCTATGGTTTGCGGGATTTGGCCCAGCAAACCCTGGGGACGCGATCGGTAGGAAGTGCTGGAATTGGCTTTTCACAGGTATTGAAGGGGCGTCTTCTGGCCTATGCCTCCTATATTTATCCCTGGGATTATGCGGCAGCAGCCATACTTGGTCAGGCCCTTGGGTTCAGTCTCCTGAGTTTGGAAAATGACCAGCCACTTTACCAGGGACGGGAGTATGTTCTCTTGGTGGCCGACGCCAATGTTGAAGAAGTAAAAAGGTATCTGACATCATGAATTTACCACAAGATTTTATTGAGAAATATAGTGAATTGCTTGGACCAGAAGCCCAAGCATTTTTTGAGAGTTTTGACCAGCCAGCTGTTTCAGGGTTTCGGACCAATCCGCTTAAAGAGACCCAGGTGGAATTTGCGGATGCCATTCCGGACATGCCCTGGTCTTACTATGGCAAGGTTTCAGGAAAATCCCCTGAGCACGTGATAGGTCTGGTCTATTCCCAGGAACCGGCCGCTCAGATTGTCGGTCAAGTAGCTGCGCCTGCAAAAGGGATGAAAGTCCTGGACTTGGCGGCAGCCCCAGGAGGCAAGTCGACCTACCTGCTTTCCTATCTGGATAATGCTGGCCTCTTGGTCAGTAACGAAATATCGACCAAGCGTTCCAAGATTTTAGCTGAAAATATTGAACGGTTTGGTGCCAGAAATATTATCGTGACCAACGAATCGGCCGACCGTTTGGCAAAGGTTTTCCCTTCCTATTTCGATATGATTGTTCTGGATGCCCCCTGCTCAGGTGAAGGCATGTTCCGCAAGGATCTGGATGCCATTCAGTACTGGTCGGCAGACTACCCGGCCCAGTGTGCGGCTCTACAGAGAGAAATCTTGGAGTCTGCAATAGAGATGCTGGCTCCCCAGGGACAACTGATTTATTCAACCTGCACCTGGTCGCCTGAGGAAAACGAAGAAATTGTAGCCTGGTTAGTAGAAGAATTTCATCTAGAGTTGGTGGATATTCCTAAAATAAATGGAATGGTGGAGGGTATTGGTTATCCTGAGACAGCTCGTATGTATCCGCACCATTTCAAGGGGGAAGGGCAGTTTGTGGCCAAGTTCCGCTATGTCGGTCAGGGAAGACGCAAGAAAGTCAAGTCTGGCAAGTCCAATCTCAACCGGGAACAAAGCCAGCTCTGGAAGGAGTTTGCGGAACAGCAGTTGCGGGTTCAGTTGGACGGTCTCCTGCAGGTCTTTGGCGATAATCTCTATCTCTTGCCTGCCGGTCTGCCAGACTTATCCAAGGTTAAGATTGCCCGAAATGGTCTTCATCTGGGCGTTTTCAAGAAGAAACGTTTTGAGCCAAGTTTTGCCCTTGGTCTTGCCCTGCATAGCCATGAGGTGAAAAAACGAGTGGACATTAGCTTGGATAATTTCTCCGCCTATGTGGCTGGTCAGCCTCTTGAAGTGTCCAAGGATTTGCCTAATGGTTGGTATCAGGTAGCGGTTGCTGGCAATGGTCTGGGATTTGCAAAAATTGTCAATGGGACCTTGAAAAACAGCTTTCCCAAAGGCCTTCGTTTTTAAGAGATGAAAGCAGATTATTTTTGCAACTTATACGGTTATATGTTATAGTGGAATGGTGGAAAAATCTTGTAAATTCTATGTAAAAAATACATAAAATAGAGGAGTTCCACTGAAAAATGTAAAGGAAAAAACGACATGAAAAAAAAGCATAAGCTAGGTATTGCAGCTTTATTTTTAGTTTCTAGTTTGGCCCTTTCTGCTTGCTCGTCATGGATTGATCGTGGAGAATCCATTACAGCAGTAGGGTCGACAGCCCTCCAACCCCTGGTCGAGGCGGCAGCGGATGAATTTGGCTCTGTCAACATCGGTAAGTCTGTCAATGTTCAAGGTGGTGGTTCGGGTACTGGTTTGTCACAGGTTCAGTCAGGAGCTGTCCAAATTGGTAACTCAGACGTATTTGCTGAGGAGAAGGATGGGATTGATGCCAGCCAGCTGGTGGACCATCAGGTAGCAGTTGCAGGTCTAGCGGTCATTGTCAACGAAGAGGTGACAGTAGACGACATCTCGACAGAGGACTTGCGTAAAATCTTCACTGGTGAGATTACCAACTGGAAGGATCTAGGTGGTAAAGACCTTCCAATTTCCATTATCAACCGTGCAGCAAGTTCGGGTTCTCGTGCGACCTTTGACGGCATCATCATGCAAGGTGAAAAAGCCATTCAAAGTCAGGAACAGGATTCAAACGGGATGGTTAAGTCCATTGTAGCCCAAACGCCAGGAGCGATTTCTTATTTGGCCTTTGCCTATCTAGATGAGTCAGTTCGTACCATTAAATTGAACGGGTTTGAACCGACGATTGAAAATGTAGCGACCAACGACTGGCCAATCTGGGCTTACGAGCACATGTACACCAAGGGCGAGCCTGAAGGTTTAACCAAGGAATTCTTGGACTACATGTATTCAGAAGAAGTTCAAGAAGGTATCGTTGTCAGCATGGGCTATATTTCGATGAATGCCATGAAGGTTGAAAAAACAGCTGATGGCGTGGTCACAGAGAAGGAGTAGAAATGAAAAATCAACAACTTGAAAAAGAATTGTCAACCCCTTCCAAGAACTCTCGTTTAGAGAAATTTGGTCAAATTTTGACCTTCCTTTGCTTGAGCTTGATTGTCTTCATCGTTGCCATGATTTTGATTTTCGTGGCCCAACGCGGACTTTCGACCTTCTTTGTGGATGGCATTAGCATTGTAGATTTCTTGTTCGGTGACAAGTGGGAACCGGCATCCAAAACCTTTGGTGCCCTACCAATGATTTCTGGTTCCTTTATCGTTACCATCCTGTCAGCAGTGATTGCAACGCCGATTGCTATCGGAGCAGCAGTCTTTATGACAGAGATTTCACCAAAACGTGGTGCTAAGGTTCTCCAGCCAGTTATCGAATTGCTGGTCGGTATTCCATCAGTAGTTTATGGTTTCATCGGTTTGCAGGTAGTGGTACCCTTTGTCCGCTCCATCTTTGGTGGGACAGGTTTTGGTATCTTGTCAGGTGTATTCGTACTCTTCGTCATGATTTTGCCAACGGTAACCTTTATGACAGTGGACAGCTTAAAGGCCGTTCCTCGTCACTACCGTGAGGCGAGTTTGGCCATGGGTGCGACGCGTTGGCAGACTATCTGGCGCGTTATTCTGAACGCAGCTAAACCAGGTATTTTCACAGCTGTTATCTTCGGTATGGCCCGTGCATTTGGTGAGGCCTTGGCTATTCAGATGGTGGTGGGTAACTCAGCGGTTATCCCAACGTCCTTGACAACACCTGCTGCGACCCTGACCTCTATCTTGACCATGGGTATAGGTAACACGGTAATGGGAACGGTCCAGAACAACGTCCTCTGGTCACTGGCCCTTGTCCTGCTCTTGATGAGCTTGGTCTTCAATATGATTATGAAATTTATTACGAGAGAGGGTAAGAAAAACTATGCACGCTAAGAAAATGGATAAACTGGCGACTGGTATTCTTTACTCTATCGCCACAGTTATCGTCGCTATTTTGACAGCCCTTATCCTCTTTATCCTATTAAGAGGCTTGCCTCATGTAGACTGGCATTTCTTGACCAGCAAGTCATCTTCCTACAAAGCAGGTGGTGGTGTTGGTATCCAACTCTACAATTCCTTCTTCCTCTTGGTTGTAACACTTTTGATTTCAGTTCCTCTGTCAACTGGTGCTGGTATCTACCTAGCGGAATATGCTAAGAAAGGTCCGTTGACCAACTTTATCCGTACCTGTATTGAAATCTTGTCCTCTCTGCCATCAGTAGTCGTTGGTTTGTTTGGTTACTTGATTTTCGTTGTCCAGTTTGAATATGGTTTCTCTATCTTGTCAGGTGCCTTGGCCCTGACTGTATTCAATCTGCCACAGATGACCCGTAACGTTGAGGATAGCCTGCGCCACGTTCACCATACACAACGTGAGGCCGGTTTGGCCCTTGGGTTGTCACGCTGGGAAACAGTTCTCCACGTGGTCATTCCTGAGGCTTTGCCAGGTATTGTTACTGGTATTGTCCTTGCATCCGGTCGTATCTTCGGTGAAGCAGCAGCACTAATCTATACTGCAGGTCAATCAGCTCCGGCTCTTGATTGGTCCAACTGGAACCCGCTCAGCGTAACCAGCCCGATTTCGATTTTCCGTCAGTCAGAAACCCTAGCGGTTCATATCTGGAAGGTCAACAGTGAGGGAACGATTCCTGATGCGACACAAGTATCTGCAGGTTCTGCAGCCATCCTCTTGGTATTTATCTTGATTTTCAACCTTTCTGCCCGTTATATCGGTAAGAAACTTCATGCGAAAATGACTTCTGCAGCATAAGCAGTCGACTTATAAGGAGAAAAAATGGCAGAATATAACTGGAATGAACGCCATATCATTACCTTCCCAGAAGAAAAAATTGCCCTTTCGACAAAGGATGTCCACGTTTACTACGGTAAAAATGAGGCTATCAAGGGCATTGATATGCAGTTCGAGAAAAATAAAATCACAGCCTTGATTGGTCCGTCAGGTTGTGGGAAATCGACTTACCTTCGCAGTCTCAATCGGATGAATGATACCATTGATATTGCCAAGGTAACCGGCCAGATCCTCTATGAAGGAATTGACATTAATAAGCCAAACATAAACGTTTACGAAATCCGTAAGCACATCGGTATGGTTTTCCAACGTCCCAACCCATTTGCTAAGTCCATCTACAAAAACATCACCTTTGCCCATGAGCGTGCAGGTGTCAAGGACAAGCAAGTCTTGGACGAAATCGTTGAAACCTCACTCAAGCAAGCGGCGCTCTGGGATCAGGTCAAAGACGATTTGCACAAGTCAGCCTTTACCTTGTCAGGTGGTCAGCAGCAACGCCTCTGTATCGCGCGTGCTATCTCTGTAAAACCACAGATTTTGCTTATGGATGAGCCAGCTTCAGCCCTGGACCCAATTGCGACGATGCAGTTGGAAGAAACCATGTTTGAGCTCAAGAAGAATTATACGATTATCATCGTGACTCACAACATGCAACAAGCAGCCCGTGCCAGCGATTATACAGCCTTCTTCTACCTGGGTGATTTGATTGAGTATGATAAGACATCAAACGTCTTCCAAAATGCCAAACTCAAGTCAACCAGCGACTACGTTTCAGGACACTTCGGATAGAAAGGAGACACCATGACAACACCTATTTTACAAGTAAAAGATTTGTCTGTTTACTACAATAAGAAAAAGGCTTTGAACAACGTCTCTATTGATTTCTACCCAAATGAGATTACAGCCTTGATTGGTCCTTCAGGTTCTGGTAAATCAACGCTTTTGCGGTCTATCAACCGTATGGGCGATTTGAACCCAGAAGTAACCTTGACAGGAGCTATTGATTACAACGGCAAGAATATTTATAGTCCACGCACAGATACTGTTGACTTGCGCAAGGAAATCGGGATGGTCTTTCAGCAACCCAACCCATTCCCAATGACCATTTATGAGAATGTTGTCTATGGTCTTCGTATCAATGGTATCAAGGATAAGGCCGTCTTGGATGAGGCAGTAGAACGTTCGCTCAAAGGTGCTTCTATCTGGGATGAGGTCAAGGATCGTCTCCATGACTCGGCCTTGGGTTTGTCAGGTGGTCAGCAGCAACGTGTTTGTGTGGCCCGTGTATTGGCAACCAGTCCTAAGATTATTTTGATGGATGAGCCTACCTCGGCCCTTGACCCGATTTCGGCTGGTAAGATTGAAGATACGCTCTATGGCTTGAAAGAAAAGTACACCATGGTTCTGGTTACCCGCTCTATGCAGCAGGCGTCCCGTATCTCAGACCGTACTGGTTTCTTCTTGGATGGCGACTTGATTGAGTACAATAAGACCAAGGAAATGTTCTTGAATCCAGCTCACAAGGAAACTGAAGACTATATTACTGGTAAATTCGGTTAATCTTCATTTAGATATAGAAAAGAGATATATATGTTAAGAGCACAATTTGAAGAAGAATTAGGAAAATTGCATAATCAATTCTATGCTATGGGGAACGAAGTACAGGCGCAAATCAACAATGCAGTCCGTGCCTTTACAACTCATGACCGTGAATTGGCTAAGGAAGTCATCGAGGCAGATAGCAAAATCAATGAATTTGAAGTCAAACTTGAGAAAAAGTCACTTGAAATCATTGCCTTGCAACAGCCTGTATCAACAGACTTGCGCCGTGTTATCACTGTCTTGAAGGCAACCAGCGACTTGGAGCGTATGGGAGACCATGCTGTTTCTATCGCCAAGGCGACTATCCGCATGAAGGGTGAAGTTCGTATCCAGATTGTTGAAGATGAAATCAAGAAGATGGGTAAAGAAGTCCGTAATCTGGTAGAAGCGGCTCTGGATCTCTACTTGAACGCATCAGAAATCGAAACAGCCTACGAAGTGGCAGCTCGTGATGAAATCATCAATAATTTCTACGCGACAATCCAGGAATTGACCACTGAAGAAATCAAGAAAAATCCGGACGCTTTGATTGCCGGACGTGATTACTTCCAAGTCTTGACCTACCTGGAGCGTGTAGGGGATTACGCGAAAAATATCTGTGAGTGGATGGTCTATCTCCGCACAGGTGATATCACAGAATTGTAAGAATAGCCATAAACTATTGAAGTCTTTAGCATTCGTCTAGAGGCTTTTTTCTTGGGTTCTGTGTCTTGATTGTTGGGGTGAGAGTTAGGGTCTGCTTCTCAGGGGAATCGTCTGCTTTTAGTAGGAATTAGCGCTAAAATATGGTATAATGAAGGGTATTCGTTAGAATGTTTTAATACTCTTCGAAAATCAAAAATATCCGTCGTCAAGTGCCTTGGTGAGTGAAAAGCTTCGTGGGAGGTTTTCAGCCTGTCGCCTTGAAACGAGAGAACGACAGAGTTCTACTTTCGGCGTCGTTTCCTAGGCTAGATTGATTTTCATTGAGTATAACTAGAAAAATAAGGGATGAACATGACAGAAGAAATCAAAGATTTACAAGAAAAAGCCCAGGAATATGATGCCAGTCAAATTCAGGTCCTAGAGGGACTAGAGGCTGTTCGCATGCGTCCGGGTATGTATATCGGGTCTACTTCTAAAGAAGGCCTCCACCACCTGGTTTGGGAAATCGTCGACAACTCGATTGACGAGGCACTGGCAGGCTTTGCCAGCAAGATTGAAGTCTTTATTGAGCCGGATAATTCGATTACGGTTGTTGACAATGGCCGTGGTATCCCGGTTGATATTCAGGAAAAAACAGGTCGTCCGGCCGTTGAGACAGTCTTTACCGTTCTCCACGCCGGTGGTAAATTTGGCGGTGGCGGCTACAAGGTGTCAGGTGGTTTGCACGGTGTAGGTTCATCGGTCGTCAATGCCCTGTCTACCCAGCTGGATGTTCATGTCTATAAAAATGGTCAGGTATATTATCAAGAATACCGTCGTGGTGAAGTGGTAGATGATTTGAAGGTCATTGGTGAGACAGACCGCAATGGTACTACCGTTCACTTTATTCCAGACCCAGAAATCTTCACGGAAACGACCGAGTTTGACTTTGCTAAGCTCAATAAACGTATCCAGGAATTGGCCTTCCTCAACCGTGGTTTGCAGTTGACCATCAGCGATAAGCGTGAGGGGCAGGAGCAGACCAAGGAGTACCACTATGAGGGCGGTATTGCCTCCTACGTGGAATATCTCAATGAAAATAAGGATGTCATCTTTGAAATGCCGATTTATACGGATGGTGAGATGGATGATATTACGGTGGAAGTGGCCATGCAGTACACGACCAGCTACCACGAAAATGTGGTCAGCTTTGCCAACAATATCCATACCCATGAAGGCGGTACCCATGAGCAAGGTTTCCGTACGGCCCTGACTCGTGTTATCAATGACTATGCTAAGAAAAATAAAATCCTCAAGGAAAATGAGGACAATCTGACTGGTGAGGATGTTCGTGAGGGTCTGACCGCTGTTATCTCTGTCAAGCACCCTGGACCGCAGTTTGAAGGTCAGACCAAGACCAAGCTGGGCAACAGCGAAGTTGTTAAAATCACCAATCGTCTCTTCTCAGACGCCTTTGCGGAGTTTCTTTTGGAAAATCCACAGATTGCCCGTCGAATTGTAGAAAAAGGCATTCTGGCCAGCAAGGCTCGTATTGCTGCCAAACGGGCGCGTGAAGTCACCCGTAAGAAGTCAGGTTTGGAGATTTCCAACCTGCCTGGTAAATTGGCGGATTGTTCGTCAAATGACGCGACTAAGGCAGAGCTCTTTATCGTCGAAGGGGATTCGGCTGGTGGTTCGGCTAAATCCGGTCGTGACCGTGAGTTCCAGGCCATTCTGCCTATCCGTGGTAAGATTTTGAACGTGGAAAAGGCTAGCATGGATAAAATCCTGGCCAACGAAGAGATCCGTAGTCTCTTTACAGCTATGGGGACTGGTTTTGGGGCAGATTTTGATGTTGAGAAAGCACGCTACCAAAAATTGGTCATCATGACCGATGCCGATGTCGACGGAGCTCATATACGAACCCTTCTCTTGACCCTCTTTTACCGTTACATGCGTCCGATTGTCGAAGCGGGTTACGTCTATATTGCCCAGCCACCAATCTATGGTGTCAAGGTCGGAAGTGAGATTAAGGAATACATCCAACCAGGAGCCAATCAAGAACAAGAACTCCAGGCAGCCTTAGAAAGACATAGTACAGGACGTTCCAAGCCAACCATTCAGCGTTACAAAGGTTTGGGAGAAATGGACGATCACCAGCTCTGGGAAACAACCATGAATCCTGAAAATCGTCTTATGGCACAAGTTTCAGTAGATGATGCTGCAGAGGCAGATAAAATCTTTGATATGTTGATGGGAGACAAGGTTGAACCCCGTCGCGAGTTTATCGAGGAAAATGCGGTTTACTCAACATTGGATATTTAGAACATATTCACTGAAAAAAATTGTGCACTAGCTAGCAATATATGGTATAATAAGGCGATATATTCTAGTAAATAACTATACTATCTAAGGAGAACTACATGTCTAGAGGAACAATCTATTTAATCATAGCGATTGTTGTCATTTTAATTGTTGCCTATGTAGCCTGCCTCATCATCCGTAAGAGAAACGAGCAGAAGTTGCTCCAGTTGGAGGATCGTAAGGAAGAGCTATTTAACCTGCCTGTGAATGATGAAGTGGAGCAGGTAAAGACCTTGCACTTGATTGGTCAGAGTCAAATTTCCTTCCGCGAGTGGAATCAAAAATGGGTGGACCTTTCCCTCAATTCATTTGCAGATATTGAGAACCATATTTTTGAAGCAGAAGGGTTTAACAATGCTTTCCGCTTTGTCAGCACAAAGAATGCTATTGACAGCATTGAGAGCCAGATTGACCTAATTGAAGAAGATATCACATCAATCCGTCAAGGCTTGGCAGAGCTCTCCGAACAAGAAGAGAAGAATACTGGTCGCGTCAAATACGCCTTGGATATGTTTGAAGAATTGCAGGCAACTCTGCAGAAAAATTCAGGCAAGTACGGCGATACACTTCCAGAGCTTGAAAAGCAAGTTAAGAATATCGAAGTTGAATTTTCAGAATTCGTTATGCTCAATTCTTCTGGTGACCCGCTTGAGGCAGCTGAAATTCTGAACAAGACAGAGGAGCACATGATTGCCCTCAATCAAATCATGGATCGAATCCCTGCCTTGGTGGAGAAAGTGGATGTAGACTTCCCAGAGCAGTTAGAAGATTTGGAGTCTGGTTACCGTAAGTTGGTTGAACAGAATTACCTGTTCACAGAGACGGACATTGAGTCGACTTTCCAGGAAATCCGTGTTGCTATTCGTGAAAATTCAGCCCTCATCGTGTCATTTGATTTGGATGTGGCTGAGGCTGAAAATACCCACATTCAAGAGCGCATTGACCATCTCTATGATGTATTCCAGAAGGAAATTGATGCTCACAAAGAGACAGTTAAAATCAGCAAAACCCTGCCCAAGTATTTGGAGCATATCCGCAGCAATTCAGACAAATTGACAGAAGAGGTTAACCTTCTTCAAGCTACCTACGTTTTGGCGGATAGCAAGGTTTCTCGTATTCAACAATTGGCAAATCGCTTGACATCACTGGATGCTGTTGTGACAGAAGGTGTTGAAGATTTGGACAATCCTCAGGTAGCCTATTCAATTCTTCAGGAGCGCTTGGAACATGCCCTTGCAAGTTTGAAAGAAATTGAAGAAGAGCAGCTAGTCTTGGCAGACTATCTCAAGACCCAAGAGGATTCAGAAAAATCGGCTCGTATCAAAGCAAATCTCTACATTCATAAGCTGCACACCCTTAAACGCTTTATGGAAAAACGAAATCTTCCTGGTATCCCAGAATATTTCCTTTCAAGTTTCTTCCGTACCAGCGATCAGGTGGAAGCTTTGGCAGCAGAGTTAGAGTATTCTAAAATCAATATTGAAATCATCAATCGATTGTTGGAGAATGCAACCTATGATATGGAAAAATTAGAAGAAATCGCCTATTCAATCGTTCAGTATTCTACACTGACAGAGCAGTTGCTTCAGTATTCTAACCGCTACCGTTCATTCGACGAGAATGTTCAAAAAGCCTTCAATCGTTCGCTTGCAATTTTTGAAAAAGATTTTGATTATCAAGCATCATTTGAAGAAATCTCATTTGCCTTGGAAGCAGTTGAACCAGGCGTTACAGAACGTTTTGTTCGTTCATACGAAAAGACTCGCGAAAGCATTCGTTATTAATAGAAGATTAAGGACTGAAGCAGTAGCTTCGGTCTTTGTTTGCGCTTTGGAGATAGCAGTGAAGCAATTGGATTAAGGTTGAAAGGACAGTTGTATAGGTGCAATCTGCATAGAAAAACTCCTCAGAATGGTCATTCTAAGGAGTAGTGAAATATGTCAACAGGTTTCAAATTAATGACACAGGGAAAGGAAGTTAGCTTATCTCCCATTTCCTAATTCCCTGCGCTGGTGCTGGTTTCCGTTGTTGTGTCAGAATCATCTGTGTTGCTGGAAGTTGTCGCACTTGTCTCAGCTGTTTCTTTATGCAATTCCTGATAGCTCGGTGCTTTAAAGAGACTGACGGTCGATTGTTTATTTTTTCGTGCCCAGAGGCTGGTTGACTCTTGACCAAGTGCTTTTTCTCTTTCTAGCAGTTTTTTCAGGGAATCTTGATAGGAATAAGTTGAAACATCTGGGAATCCTATATCGTTTTTTAAGAAGCGGAAGAGATCGCCAGTTTGAATGGCATCGCTAGTTGCTAACTGAGAAGCTACCCGATTTTTTATATTTTCGATTTTAGCCAAAGTCGTTTCATCTGGATTGGTGAGTTCGATGCCACTATCGGTGTAGTAGAGCTTGCCGGCATAGGATGTATATTCTGGTGTAACAAAGGTATCTGCTGTTCGCATGGCAACAATCTGTTGTTTCTGCGGTGACAGTAAATCTTGTCCAACTTGTAGGAATTGATTGGTTTCAATGCCTAGTAAGTGCTCAATGGTTGGCAAGGAGTCTATCTCGCCACCGTAGGTATCAATGATTCGTCCCTCTGTCATTCCAGGTACCACAATCATGTAGGGAACCCGTTGTAACATGGCGTTGTCGTATTCGGACCAGGTTTCTGGGTCCTTGCCAATGAGGGCAGCCAAATCCGGGTTACGGGAATTAGAAATACCGTAATGGTCACTGTAGAGGACAATGATAGAATTTTCGTAGAGGCCACTTTCTTTCAGGTAGTCAAAGAAAGCCTTGACTGCTGCATCGAGATAGTTTGCTGTAGCAAAGTAGCTATTGATGGTCGCATCCTCTCCCTTGGCCAGTGGGAAGCCGACTTCGTCGCCGCTCAAGCTGGTTGTGAATGGATAGTGATTGGATACGAGAATGTATTTGGCGTAGAATGGTTGCTGGAGAAGCTCCAGATACTGAATGGAATCAGCCAGGACAACCTTGTCATTGAGCCCGTATTGGAAGGAATTTTCTTCCGTCGGTTCTGAGAAGTAGGAAATATCAAAGAAGTTGTTGTATCCCCAGCGCTTGTAAGTGTTGTTTCGGTTCCAGAAGGTGCCGCTATTTCCGTGGAAGACAGCTGAGTCGTAACCGGCCAACTTGGATAGGATATAGGGAGCAGCTTGCTGGCTATTGCTTCCCCCATACTGGACCATAAAGGAACCCTGGTCGAGTCCGAATAAGGATGTATCCATCATGGTCTCAGCATCGGAGGTTTTCCCCGCCTTGACCTGGTGGAAGAAGTTTGAGAAAGCAAGGGTAGAGTTGGAATGGTAGAGGGAGTTGAGGAAGGGAGTAACCTCGTATTCCTGGCCGTCGACCTCTAGTTTGTAATCAATGATGAACTGCTGTAGACTTTCCAGGTGCAGGTAGATGACATTTTTCCCCTTGGCCTTGCCAAAAAATTCAGGATTTGGTGCTGCATAATTGGTTTGGATGAAGCTTTGCACAGGCTCCAAATCGGCTGCGCTGGCACCGGAACGGTCCTTCTCCGCAGAATAGGTCTGGTTGGCATTATAGCTTAAGTAGGCTGGCAAGCCCAGGGCCCGAACGATATAGATATTGGAAAAACCGCGGGACAAGAGCTCTGGGCGATCAATTTCTGCTAAGAATAGGTTGACCGAAAAAAGTAGAACAGATAGTGACGTTAGGGCCAGAGCCTGGTTCTGAGGGAAAACTGAACGTTCTAATCTTATTTTTTTTGCACGAATCAGGAAAATCAGGCCAACAAAATCTAAGAAATAAACCAGGTCCCAGGGACGAAATAACTTGGTCACTGCTTGTCCCTTAAACCCTTCGGAAACGCTGGAAGATGCCAAAATAGTCGAGACGGAGAAGAAATCTGAAAATTCTCGGTAGTAGACGGCATTTGCGAACAGCCAGGCAAAGAGGAGAAAGTAAATTGTCCCTGCAGTTGCGTAAAAGAGCTTGCTATTTTTGATATAGAGGGCCAGCCCCAGCAGCAGCAGCCCCAGTGGAATAGGGTTGATAATGGCAATCAGCAACTGGTAGGGGTTGGATAGGTCCAGGTTAAAGTCAACAAAATAGGCCCACAAGGCCTTGAGCCAATAGCTGGTCAGGAGGGCAAGAATAAAAGCCAGTCGGCCACTCAGGTGCTGTTTCATCCATTGGCTAATCTTTTTCACCATTCTAAAGTCCTCTCTGTCCTTTCAAAAAATTTTATAAGCCCCTTCACACCGAAGGCAGATTTAGAAACTAGCTCTATATAAGAGTTCCGGTCTGTGAATATAGGTTCTCATCATTATACCACATTTTCAAAACATGCTTGAATTCTAGGAGTATTTTTGTGAATCGAATAATTTTTTGGTATAATATTTCCATGAAATTGATTTTACATCCCAAAGCTGAAAAAAGGCTAAAAAGAGGACTGCATGGCCTTCTGGAACACGATTTTTTGGTTCAACCGGAGCTGGACAAGTGGGTGGAACTCTATAATCAAGCCAATCAGTTTATTGGTCAGGCCTATATTTCCAAAGAGAATAAGGGCTATGGCTGGTTGGTTAGTTCTACCAAGCAGGCAGTGACAGAGGAATGGTTTGTCAAACTCTTTGAGACAGCCAAATCTAAGCGGCAGGCCTATTTCCATTCTGAGCAGACGACTGCCTTCCGTCTCTTCAATCAAGATGGCGATGGTTTTGGTGGTTTTACAGTGGATTTGTATGCTGACTATGCTGTATTCTCCTGGTATAATTCCTTTGTTTATGGCATCAAAGAGGTGATTATTTCTGCCTTTAGCCAGGTTTATCAAGAGCTTGCTGGTGCCTATGAAAAGATTCGTTTTAAGGGATTGGATTATGAGAGTGCACATCTATACGGTCAGGAGGCTCCAGATACCTTTACGGTTTTGGAAAATGGTGTCCGCTATCAAGTTTTTATGAACGATGGATTGATGACGGGAATTTTTCTGGACCAGCATGAGGTCCGTGGCTCACTAATAGATGGTCTCGCAGCTGGAAAATCCCTGCTCAATATGTTTTCCTATACGGCAGCCTTCTCGATTGCAGCGGCTATGGGCGGAGCCAGCCAGACGACCTCTGTTGATTTGGCTAAGCGATCTCGGGAGCTGTCCCAGGCGCATTTTGAGGCAAATGGTGTGGATGTTGACCAACATAGCTTTGTGGTCATGGATGTTTTTGAATACTTCAAATATGCCAAGCGTAAGGGCTTGACCTACGATGTTATCGTTATTGATCCACCAAGTTTTGCCCGTAATAAAAAACAAACTTTTTCGGTTGCCAAGGACTACCATAAGCTGGTCAGCCAGGCGGTGGAAATTTTAGAGCCAAATGGTCATTTGATTTTGTCAACCAATGCGGCCAATCTTTCCCTGGAGAAATTCAAGGACCAGATTGAAAAAGGATTCGGTGCTGTCAAGCATCGCTATGTGACGACCTATCGTCTTCCGTCGGATTTTGTATACAATAAAAAAGATGAAAGTAGTAATTACCTAAAGGTCTTTACAATACAGGTGAAAAAATGAAAATAGTTATTCCGATTATGCCTAGAAATTTTGAGGAAGTGGAAGCCTTAGACGTTGAGCGTCTGGCCGAAGCGGACTTGATTGAATGGCGGGCAGATTATCTGCAAAAAGAAGCTATCTTGACTCTTGCGCCTGCTATTTTTGAAAAATGCAACGGTAAGGAAGTGATTTTCACAGTTCGTACGACGCGTGAGGGTGGCTATCTGGACCTAGATGCCCAGGAATATGTGGACTTAATCAAGGAAGTTGCTGGACTTTATCAGCCTGAGTACATTGATTTTGAATACTATTCATATAAGGCCGTCTTCGACCAGATGCTGGACTTTCCAAATTTGGTGCTGAGCTACCACAACTTTGAGGAGACACCGGCCAACTATCTGGAAATCATGTCTGAATTGACTAGTCTATCGCCAGCTGTTGTTAAGATTGCTGTGATGGCTAAGTCAGAGCAGGATGTTCTGGATGTGATGAACTACACACGAGGTTTCAAAACCCTCAATGCAGAGCAGACCTTTGCGACGATTTCCATGGGTGAGCTGGGTAAACTCACTCGCATCGCTGGTCACATAACTGGTTCATGCTGGACCTTTGCAAGTTTAGATGAGGTTTCTGCGCCTGGGCAAATGTCCCTGGCCAATACCCGCAAGTTTTTAGAGATTTTGGAGAATTAGGATGAGATATTTAACTGCTGGAGAGTCCCATGGACCACGTTTGACGGCTATTATTGAGGGAGTGCCTGCCGGTCTTCCATTGACTGCAGATGACATCAATGCAGACTTGATTCGCCGTCAGGGCGGTTACGGTCGCGGAAGTCGGATGAAAATCGAGACAGACCGTGTGGAAATCACGGCTGGTGTTCGTCATGGTAAGACGACTGGGGCACCGATTACGCTCAATGTGACCAACAAAGACCACCAGAAGTGGCTGGACATTATGGCAGTGGAAGATATTGAGGACAAGCTCAAGTCAAAACGCCGGATCAAGCATCCTCGTCCAGGTCATGCGGACTTGGTCGGCGGGATGAAATACCGTTTTGACGACCTTCGTAATTCCTTGGAGCGGTCATCTGCGCGTGAGACGACCATGCGGGTGGCGGTAGGTGCCGTTGCCAAGCGCATTTTGGCTGAGTTGGACATTGAAATTGCCAACCACGTTGTCGTCTTCGGTGGCAAGGAAATCGACATTCCAGATGGTCTGACTGTTGCAGAAATTCGTGAATTGGCTGCTAAGTCTGAAGTGTCTATTGTCAACCAGGAACGTGAGCAGGAAATCAAGGATTACATTGATCAAATCAAACGCGACGGAGACACGATTGGTGGTGTTGTCGAGACAGTTGTCGGTGGAGTGCCTGCTGGTCTTGGTTCCTATGTGCAATGGGATAGAAAATTAGATGCAAAATTGGCCCAGGCCGTTGTATCTATCAATGCCTTCAAGGGAGCAGAATTTGGAGTAGGATTCCAAGCAGGTTATTTGAGAGGTAGCCAGGTCATGGACGAAATCCTGTGGAATGCAGAAGAGGGCTACACTCGCCGCACCAACAATCTCGGTGGTTTTGAGGGTGGCATGACCAATGGTCAGCCCCTGGTCATCAAGGGAGTGATGAAACCAATTCCGACCCTCTACAAGCCGCTTATGTCAGTGGATATTGACACTCACGAGCCTTACAAGGCGACGGTGGAGCGTTCCGATCCGACGGCGTTGCCAGCGGCGGGAGTGGTCATGGAGGCTGTTGTGGCGACAGTTCTTGCGACAGAAATCTTGGACAAGTTCTCATCTGATAACCTGGAAGAACTCAAGGCAGCTGTGGCTAGCCACCGTGACTATGTGAAGAATTTCTAGGAGTCTCATGACAAAAACGATTTATATTGCAGGCTTGGGTCTGATTGGGGCCTCTTTGGCCCTGGGTATTCGGAAGGCCCACCCAGATTACCGAATCATTGGCTACAATCGCGGTGAGCAATCGCGGCGCGTGGCTCTGGAGCGGGGCATGGTGGACCTGGCGACAGACAATTTTACCCAGTATGCAGGTCAGGCAGATGTGATTATCCTCTGTGTGCCTATCCAGCAGACTATCGAATTTATCAAAGAACTGAGCCAATTGGGCTTAAAAGAAAATGTCCTTGTGACTGACGCAGGTTCGACCAAGGTGGCCATTGTGGCAGCGGCTGAGGAATACCTGGCACCCAAAGGTATCAACTTTATTGGTGGACATCCCATGGCAGGTAGCCATAAATCGGGCGCTGAGGCGGCAGATAGCTTGCTCTTTGAAAATGCCTATTTTATCATGACGCCTTCTAGTCTGACCAAGCCAGATGCAGTGCCACGATTGACAGATTTGTTGTCGGGGACCGGTGCTCGTTTTGTGCAAATCGATGCGGAGGAGCACGACCGGGTGACCAGTCAGGTTTCCCATTTTCCTCACGTTTTGGCATCTAGTCTGATGAATCAGGCTGGGGACTATGCTCTGGACCATCCTTTCACTAATAATTTTGCGGCAGGTGGTTTCAGGGATATGACGCGGATTGCTGAGAGTGAGCCTGGCATGTGGACCAGTATTTTGGTGACCAATCCAGAGCCGATTCTGGGACGGATTGAGGAATTTAAGGCGAGGTTGGACCAAGTGGCTCAGCTATTGTCCACAAAAGACCAGGATGCTATCTGGGAGTTTTTCGACCATGGACGGAAGATGCGCAAGGCTATGGAAATTCATAAGCGGGCTGGTGTGGATTCCTTCTATGATTTGTTTATCAATGTTCCGGATGAGGAAGACACGGTCTTGAAGGTGCTGGAGGTCCTGCGAGGCATTTCGATCGTCAATATCCGTATCAACGAGGAAAACCGTGAGGATATTTACGGTATCTTGCAAATTACGTTTAAAAATAAGGAAGATTTGGAGGATGCTGCTGGACGGTTGCGTCAGCAGACGGACTACCAAATCCACCTAGATTAGGAGAAAATTATGTCAACAAATATCTATGATATTGCCAATGAGTTGGAGCGTGCTATCCGCAATTTGCCTGAATACAAGGCGGTTGAAGCGGTTAAGGTGTCTGTGGAAGCCAATCCAGAAGCCAAGTCTATTTTGGAAGGCTATATTGAGTTCCAAAAGTCTATCCAGGCTAAATTGCAGGCTGGTGACATTCCGACTGAAGTGGACCAGAAAAAGATGTTGGACTTCAATAAGCAGGTTCAAGGTAACGCTCTTTTGACAGAGTACTTCAGCAAGCAACAGCAGTTGGGAACCTACGTAGCTGATTTGGAGCGGATTATCTTCACACCGCTGAATGAATTGTTATAAGAGAAATCAAGTATGTCATGAAAATGGCATGCTTTTTTGAAAGGTGATTATTGATGAAATTGATTAATGAATGGCTTGAGCAGTTTGAATGTATAGACAATTATCCTTTAGTTGGCCCCTTCTTTTATAGTACAGAAAAAGCCTTGCGTTTTGAGATTGGACCTGTGGATGAGGCTGAAACTCTTCCTAGAAAAGTTTATCTTGACCATGCTTATGCGCGTGCGGTAGAGCTGTTGGAGCGGGCTAGTTCAGCATACGACTATGTGGTTCTTTCACTGCTTCGACAGGAAGATAGGGATATCGACTCTTACCTTTGGCATTTTACATCGAAATTTAACTTTGACAAGTGTCCTGAGCCTGACTTGATTGAAGTGGAGGACTGGACGGGAGAAGTGCTGGTCTATGAACGTTATCTTTTTCCGGTCGCTGACCAAGATTTGAAAGCTCTGTTGTGGGAGATTATCAAGGCCGACCATGGTGGCTTTAACTATCTTTCTGCTTCAGTTATCTTTCTATCTAGCAAGGACAAGGTTCTGTATCATTGCTATGACGATAGGGGGGTAGATATCGCGGTGGTGGATGATGACAAGCGTCGCCAGCTTTTTACGGACTGCCATGACCTTCTTTTTGACTATGATATGGAGGAGATGAGGAGACGGATGAGGTTGATGGAGTAGAAAGGTATCCTTGGCAGCAGCTGGGGATATATTTTTATCCATTTGATATGATATACTAGTTTATATAGAAAGAATAGAGAGGTTCCTATGGAAATTGATAACCGAACGGTCTTGCTTGGGGACCAGTTAAAAGAGCATATAACAAAGGGAAGCACAGTCAAGATGGCTGCGGCAACCTTTTCTATGTTTGCGTATCAGTCTTTAAAAGAAGAGCTTGAGCAAATTGACGAGCTGAAATTTATTTTTACCAGCCCAACCTTCACGACCAACGAAGTCGCCAAAGAATACCGTGAATATACTATACCCAAGAAACAGCGAGAATCATCTATATTTGGAGCTGAGTACGAGCTCAAATTGATGAATGAACTAACCCAAAAATCTCTGGCTAGAGAATGTGCCGACTGGGTGCGTCGAAAGGCTCAGTTTAAGTCTATCAATGTCCATGAAGAAATTGACAACGGCATTCGGATTGACAACGGTCAAATCATCACAGTAGACAAGCTGAAAAATTTTGACCGTAAGGAACTGGGCTATGAAAATTCACTTTTTAAGTCCAGCCGTAATTTGTATACAGAGCCACAAAGCTTGACCTATCTGCGAAACTTTGAAGATTACTGGGAAAATGATGAATATTTCCGTGATGTGACCGAGGAAGTTTTAGAAAATCTGACCTTGGCCCATAAGGAGCATTCGCCAGAGTTTCTCTACTATGTCATGCTCTATAATATCTTTAGTGAATTTTTAGAAGATGTCAATCAAGACCAACTGCCAAATGAACATGTTCAATATAAGGAAACCAAGATTTGGAATCTCTTGTATGATTTTCAAAAGGATGCGGTCAAGTCGCTGATTTCAAAATTGGAACGATACAATGGCTGTATTCTAGCGGACTCGGTCGGTCTAGGAAAGACTTTTACAGCTCTTGCTGTCATGACCTACTATGCCTATCGCGGCAAACGAATCTTGGTTCTTTGTCCCAAAAAGTTGGAGCATAACTGGAACATGTACCGCCACGATTATGTCAACAATCCCATTTATGACCGCTATCTCCAGTATGACGTCCTCTATCATACAGACCTCAGCCGTGACAAGGGAATATCAAATGGTATTGACTTGGCGCTCAACCGTTGGGATACCTATGATTTAGTCGTTATTGATGAATCGCATAACTTTAGAAACGGTGGTTCATCGGATGTTGAGACGGAAGCTGGACGAGAAAATCGCTACTCCCGCTTGATGAATCGGATTATCAAAAGCGGTGTACCGACAAAGGTTCTTATGTTGTCTGCAACCCCTGTAAATAACCGTTTCAATGATTTGAAAAATCAAATTGCCCTAGCCTATGAAGGCGATGCGGCACAATTCGATGCCAAATTAGACACCAAATCTTCCATCAATGATATCTTTCGTATGGCACAAACTGCTTATAATCAATGGACAGAGCTACCAGCAGAATCCCGTACAACAGCTGCTCTACTTG
Organism: Streptococcus nasisuis; assembly: GCF_040836615.1. Classification (NCBI taxonomy): domain Bacteria; kingdom Bacillati; phylum Bacillota; class Bacilli; order Lactobacillales; family Streptococcaceae; genus Streptococcus; species Streptococcus nasisuis. The sequence continues at coordinate 835,515 of NZ_CP162268.1, forward strand.
ACAAACTAGACTTTGACTTCTTCAAAGTCCTTGATAGCGTGACCATTGCACGAAGCCGTAAGCATATCCGACAATTTTATGATAGAAATGTGATTGGTGATTTTCCAGAACGACTGGCCCCTAAAAACTTCTATCCAGACTTGACGGTCAATCGAAGAGATATTACTTACGAACGGATTTATGCTCTGTTAGACCAACTTCAATTAACAATCTATCAGCCAAGTCTATTCATTCATCCCTCAAAACGTTCCCGCTATGAAAAAGCGGAAGGGCAAGGTTTGACCCAGCTTGGGCGGGAAACCGGGATTAAGAAACTGATGATGATCAACCTCTTGAAACGCTTGGAAAGTTCTATTGAGGCCTTTCGCTATACCTTGATTGACGTGGTCAAGGCTTATGTAGACAAAACAATTCTGAGCATAGAAGAGTTTGAAGTTGCAGGTGGTGAAGGGAATGTTCAGTTGCAAGAGTTGGCTGAAGATGATTTTGATGTCGAAGATAGCAACACGGATTTCTTTGTTGGAAAGAAATTCCCTATCAAGCTGTCTGACATGGACTACCTATCTTGGAAGAGGGATTTACAGGCTGACCAAACAGTGTTGAGAGAATTAGAGGACCTGGTCAATTTAATCACACCACAGGAAGATCAGAAATTACAGACCTTGTTTAACTTGATTGATGACAAATTGGCACAGCCAATCAATCCAGATAACAAGAAAGTGATTATCTTCTCAGCCTTTGCGACGACTACAGACTATCTTTATAAAAATATTAGCCATTATCTCTTGGATAAGTATGGACTTCATACAGCCCAGATTTCAGGGACTAAAGGTTTTTCGACCACTTTGCCACTCAAAAATAAGGACTTGAACACCCTTCTGACCTATTTCTCTCCGAGATCCAAGCAGAAGGACTTGCTTTATCCTGATGATCATCGAGAAATTGATGTCTTGATTGCGACAGATGTTATCTCAGAAGGTCAAAACCTACAAGACGCTGATACCATGATAAACTATGACATTCACTGGAATCCTGTCCGTATTGTCCAGCGCTTTGGTCGGGTAGATCGTATCGGTAGTCAGAACAAATACATCCAGCTGGTCAATTTTTGGCCCAACATTGCTTTGGATACTTATATCGATCTCAAGGCGCGTGTGGAATCCAGAATGAAAATCTCTGTACTGACTTCAACGGCTGATGACAATGTCTTGACCAACGAGGAAATCGAGGACAATAATTATCGGAAGAAACAGCTTGAACGCCTCCAGACAGAGGTCGTTGATTTGGAAGATATGAATGAGGGGATTTCCATTATGGATCTAGGTTTGGAAGACTACCGTATGGACCTGCTCAGCTATTTAGCCAAACACCCAGAGTTAGAAGCTATGCCTAAAGGTCTTCAAGCAGTGGTGCAGGCAGGGCAAGGGCAATCAGCTGGAGCCATCTTCCTCTTGAAGAATATTGCCCACCAGACCCATCTCAGTAAGAAAAATCGACTTCATCCCTACTATCTGGTCTATATCAGTGACGAGGGAGAGACGGTCTACTCCATTGCAGATACCAAAGCATTGCTGGAGCACCTACGCATGATTACCAAGGGCAAAAATCAGCCTGAGAAAGATTTGGTGGCAACCTACAATCGTGCCACTGATGATGGTGCCAAAATGGAGCATTACTCCGACCTCTTGCAAAGAAGTCTTGAAAATCTCGTGGAGAGCGATGAGGAGACCTTCAATGAGTCCCTCTTCACATCTGATACCATTGACTTTATGGATAGCGGGGTGGACGGAAGTGATGATTTTGAACTAATGGCCTTCTTTGCCGTTTTGAAAGGAGAAGACTAAGATGCCATTTTTACCATCTACTCAGATTCCAAGCCCCAAAGTCCTCTACAAGCCTTATCAAAAAGGCAACAAGGACTTTCTAGATAATTTTGGCCTATCTACAGCTGATAAACAGCTCCTACGGCAGCAAATCGGCCAGATTACCGCTACCCATCAACTAGATGCCAAGACCCTCCCCATTCCAGCGGGCAAGACCATTCAGCAAATCATCGTTCTTCGGATTGACCTCTTGAGTCAGCAACTAGACCTGCACTTACTAGCAGAGCTGGACACTTATCTGGGATTTTACACCCTCTTTCATCTGGTATTTCCAGATGGGACTAGCCAGTATTTGATTCATTTTAAGGAAAAGCTGGCGCAATTGAGAGGGGGTCGGAATTTTAAGATTGTTCGTCACTTTCAAACAGACAAACCTCTGGCGTTGACCTACCAAGAAAGGGACTTGGACCAGTTTTATGAAAACTTGGTCAAACAAGCGGGGGAAAAAGAACTGGTCGGGGGCGGAGCTTCTATCAAAGACCAGATTGAGCAGACGGAACGCATAGCAGCAATGGAAAAGAAAGCAACTCAGCTCAAGAAAAAGATGTTTGCCGAAAAAGCCATGCGCAAACAAATGGAACTTCGAAAGGCCTACAAAGCCCTAGAAGAAGAAATCCAACAGTTGAGAACCAGCATTCACAGTTCAGCACCTTCATCTAAGGCTAGTTTTTAAGATATTCATCGTTCGTTTTTTTCAAAATACAGGTATTTCTTCAAAAAACTGCCTGGATTAGCTAAAAACTATTACTTATATGAAAGTACTTCACAAGTGAATACAGGTTCAAAAAAATCCACAGTAAATTCTGTGGACGATATGGTATAATAGAACAGTAGAAAAGTTCCAAAAGCGGGGCGGAAATCTATTTTGGGAGGTGGTGCCTATGCAGTACCGAACTAGAGAGGTTTGCCGCAATGTCTGTCGCAGAGGCCCTCGGGCTGATGTTTCAGTTTGGCACGTTACTAATCGTGCTACTGACATTTATTTTTAACAATCGTAAAAAATAAAAGACAGCCAACCGCTACGAAACTTTGACCGAGTGAACTAGCAGGTTGACTGTAATCTTCATTCGTCCCGTCTTTAAAACGGTTCTACTGGGATTGAGTTGGCGCTCAATCCCTTTTTCACCCTTATTATATCACAAACTAAAATCGTTTGACAATTTTTTATCTACATCATCAAAAAAGGCTTGACAGCCTAAGAAAAGGAGATTACCATGAGCACAGCACAGCACAGCACAGCACAGCACAGCACAGCACAGCACAGCAAAAGCTTGGAGACTACACTCAAGTTGAAAAGTTAGACCTGACTTCAAAAGATATTTTATCAGACAATATTGCAAAAATTGGTCAGCTTTTTCCTGAGGTTCTAACAGAAAGTAGTGATGAAAATGGCAGGTTACGACCAGCCATTGACTTTGACAAGCTACGCCAATTTCTTTCAAGAGAGATTGTTGAGGGGCGGGAGTCCTATGAGTTTACCTGGGTCGGCAAACGCGGAGCGATTGCGGAGGCAGGTAAACCGACGACCCAGACCCTTCGCCCAGATCTTGAGGAAAGTGTTGATTTTGACAAGTCTGAGAATATCTTTATAACAGGGGACAATCTGGAAGTCCTCAAGGTCTTGCAGGAGTCTTATCTGGGCAAGATTGACATGATTTACATTGACCCACCTTATAATACAGGTCAGGACTTTGTCTATTCGGATAAATTCCAGATAAGTAAGGGAGAGATGGATGAGGCGACCGATAGTCTGGATGAGACTGGGCAACGTCTGGTGAAAAATGAAAAATTCTCTGCCCGCTATCACTCCGACTGGCTCAATATGATGTACCCTCGCCTAGTCCTTGCCCGCAATCTACTTAAAGATAGTGGCGTCATCTTTATCTCCATTGATGACAACGAACAAGCCAACCTCAAAGCTATCTGTGATGAGATATTTGGGGAGGAGAACTATATATCTACCATATGCGTCGAAACTAGTAGCGGTGTTTTTGGTATGAAAGCTAAACATGTCGATAGAACAATTGTAAAATCTAAGGATTATGTACATGTTTATTCTAAACAGCATGAAATTATTAGATTTTCTCCAATCTACACTAAGAGCAAGAAGATGTTTGATACTCACTTTACTTTTTATAAAAAGGGAGAATTTGAATGTCAATTTAATGAATTTTTACAAAACTCAGAATTAGTTAATAGTTACGCTAATAGATTGGGTATCACGAATAATATTGCTAATCTACATTTTATGATGTCCGTATTTCCTGATGTTAAAAACTTCATATTATCTGAGAGAGAAAATATTTATCGTATAAGAGACTATACTCTAAAAATTTCTAATGATGAGAAAGAGTTATTAAAAGATGGGAAAAAACATAGGATAAATAATTATTATGTTTATCAAAATGAAAAAGGAAAGTTATTATATTTATACCCTTTTTCTCAATTGACTAATATAACTAGTGATTACAAGTCAGAATTAACTAGTAGTGTCTTGGTTGGTGATTTGTGGAAATCCTTCAATGAGGACATGGGGAATATAGGAAAAGAAGGAGATGTGAAATTCTCAAACGGGAAAAAACCTGTTAGGTTAATTAAGAATATGTTGAAGATTGTTGGGAATAAAAATATGAAAATCCTTGACTTCTTCGCTGGTTCCGCAACTACTGCACACGCAGTTATGCAGTTGAACGCTGAAGACGGCGGTAACCGCAAGTACATTCTCTGTACGCTGGATGAGCAGGTGGCAGACAAATCAGCTGCCAAGGAGGCTGGCTATGAAACCATTGACCAGATTTCTCGTGAGCGGATTCGTCGGGCTGCGAAAAAGATTCAGGAAGAACATCCTGAAACTGTCGGCAAGCAAGACTTTGGTTTTAGAGCTTATAAGCTAGACAGTTCAAACTTCAAGGATGTCAGCCAAACACCAGACAGCTTTAGCCAAGAAAGCCTATTTGACAGTGTTTCCAACATCAAAGACGGTCGGACAGACCTTGACCTCCTCTTCCAGATTATGCTGACTTGGGGCATGAAATTATCTCTTCCGATTGCGAAAACTCAAATTGACGGTACAGTTGTTTACAATGTGGCAGACGGTGCCTTGATTGCCTGCTTTGCAGATGAGATTTCAGAAAGCGTCCTCCGTCAAATCGCCAAAGAAGAACCTCTCCGTGCGGTCTTCAAGGATGAATCCTTCGCCAACTCCGCAGCTAAAATCAACCTGGGTCAAATCTTCAAAGAAGAAGCACCAAATACCAAAGTGAAGGTGGTGTAAAATTGAATAAACAGCAACTAAAAGATGTTTCTAAAGATACAATGATTGAAACTTTTTTAGATATTTTACAGTCACAAGGTACAGATTTTATAAAAGAACAAGGTCTGTCACTGATTTCAGAAATTGGATTTGAGACAGCTTTATCATTTGTACCAGCATTAGGTGGAGCAGTATCATCTTATAGGACAAACCGAGCTATCCGCAATCTTGAAATACAGGTACATCAGCTTGCAGAATATCAAGAAGTCATACAGAAAAACCTAAATATCATGTCAGTTGAGGTAAGAAAGGAGTTAGATAAACTATTTCTGTACATGCTTGAAAAAACAGTTAATGAGAAGCAAGAACAGAAAATTCAATATTTAACAAATGCATTTATTAATCTTACTGGACATAGTGAAATTGATGTAGATATTTCGTATATTTATTTTGATACATTGGAGCAGTTGACATTTCTGGATATAAAAGTATTGGTTGAAATCAGTAAGTCACATTTTTATTATTACTTGAATCCAGATGAACAACCTGATACGACAATAAAAGATGAACAATTCTCGGCGATAAAATCGAACTTATATCGTTTGGGACTAGCTGAAAATAAATTTGAAAAAGACTTAGGAGAGGATTTAGGAAAAACAAATTCGACTTTGGAAGAACTACGAAAAGCTATCATTGAACTTCAAGAATTTCTTTCTAACTCTAAAGGTAAGATTACTTCAATTAAAAACAAGACACGGGCAAAGGTTTCTAAATTGAAAGCCAGAGACAAAATAGTAATTTCGAAGTTTGGCAAGGAAATGATAGAGTTTTTCAAGGAACAGGAGTTAACCAATGAAACTTCAATTTAAGCAGCAGCAATTTCAGTTAGATGCGGTGGCCTCTGTTGTGGATGTTTTTGCTGGTCAGGGCAAACACAGCGGTTTTGACTACCACATGGATAAAGGACAAGGGACAGGTGCGGAACTGGATATGAATTTTATCGGTTTTCGCAATGCGCCTATCCAGCTTTCACAGGAGACTATCAGCCAGCAGGTACGAAGTCAGCAGCTCCGCTATGGAATTAAACCTTCAGAAAACCTATCCATCCAAAAAGTGGATGGTCGTCCGTCTTACAATTTGACCATTGAGATGGAGACAGGGACAGGGAAGACCTATACCTATATCCGCACCCTGATGGAGCTCAACAAGCAGTATGGCTGGCTCAAGTTTATCATTGTGGTGCCCAGCATCGCCATTCGTGAGGGGGTGCTCAAGTCCTTTGAGATTATGGCAGACCATTTCCAGATGGAGTACGGCAAGAAACCACGTTACTTTGTCTATGACTCTAGCCGTTTGGGAGAGCTGGACAAGTTCGCCAACTCCTCGGACATTCAGGTCATGATTATCAACTCCCAGGCTTTTAATGCCACTGGAGCGGATGCTCGTCGCATTCACACCGAGCAGGAAAGTTTCCGCTGGAGAAAGCCCATCGATGTCATCGCGGCGACCAATCCCATTTTGATCATTGATGAGCCTCAGTCGGTTGAGGGGAAAAAGACCAAAGAACGCTTGGAGGACTTCAAGCCCCTATTTACCCTCCGCTACTCAGCCACCCATAAGGACAAGCACGATATGATTTATCGTCTGGATGCCTTGGATGCCTATAATAAAAAGCTGGTCAAGAAGATTGCCGTTAAGACCGTGGAGCAGACTTCTACCACAGGTACACAAGGCTACCTTTATCTGCAAGAACTGGTTCCGCAAAAATCAGGAGCTCCAAAGGCTCGGATTGAGTTTGAGGTGCGGACCAAGTCAGGCGATGTCAAACGAGTGACCAAGCTGGTTGAAGAACCGTTTGCCCTCTATGAAGAGTCTGGGAATCTTCCAGCCTATCAAGATGGTTGGACTTTGAGCCATTTTGATGCGCGTGAGGGTGAAAATTCCATTCAAATCGGTGCCAATCGCAAACTCCATGTGGGCGAAGTGATTGGGGAAACCAACGAAGATGACATTCGTCGTATCCAGATTCGGGAAACCATTGCCAGTCACCTGCAAAAAGAAGAAGGCCTATATAAACGAGGTATCAAGGTGCTTTCCCTTTTCTTCATTGATGAGGTAGCCAAGTACAAGTGCTACGACGAGCAAAATGATGCCTACAATGGTACCTATGCCCAGATGTTTGAAGAAGAATACGAAGCTCAGGTCAAGACCTTGTTGGCCGATCCAAACCTTCATGGCAGCAATTTTTGGCACTATCTAAATAATCATCAGGAAGGCAATCCCGTTCACGCAGGTTATTTCTCCGTTGATAAGGTGAAAAAATCGGACAAGGTCAAGTTTGTGGATTACAAATCGGCAACGGAGAAGAAAAACAACCAGTCCAACGACAAGGATGCCTTTGATTTGATTATGAAGGACAAGGAGCGTCTGCTGTCCTTTGATGAGCCAGTACGCTTTATCTTCTCCCACTCAGCCCTCAAAGAAGGCTGGGACAATCCCAATGTCTTCCAGATTTGTACTCTGAAAAATACGGGTACGGAGACAGAAAAACGGCAAAAGATTGGTCGTGGGATGCGTCTTGCTGTTGACCAAAAAGGTGTCCGTCAGGATGAGGAACTTTTAGGAGCTGATGTTCATAACATTAACAAATTGACCGTCATTGCCAATGAAAGCTATGAAGATTTTGCTAAGAACTTGCAAAGAGAACTCAAGGAGATCTTGGCTGATCGACCAAGCAAGGTGGAAGTGGATCTTTTTGTCAATAAGGTCTTGGAAAATGAAGCTGGTCAAAAACTGACTGTCACCAAGGAAGTAGCTAAAGAGATTGAACATCAGTTGATTAAGCAAGATTATATCGACAGCAAGGGAAATCTGACCACCACTTACTTTGAACAAAAAGAAACAAGTCAGTTTACTTTATCGGAAAATCTGGCTGGCTATGAAGTGGCTGTAAAAGACATTTTGGAGTCTATTTATGATGTCAATCGTTACCAGATTGAGCGTGAAAATGATTCGGAAGTTGTCTTTGCTAGAGAAATCAATCCTGACAACTACAACCGTCAAGAGTTTAAGCGCTTGTGGGAAAGCATTCATCACAAGTCCACCTACTATGTCGAGTTTGACGATGAGGAATTGATTGAAAAATCTGTTAAGGCATTGAATGAGTCTCTGTTTGTCAAAAAGCCAAGCTATATGATTACAGAAGCTGAGGCAAGGGAAATGAAAGCTGAACAAGGTTTGGATTTCAAGGTCAATAAAGACGGCAAGCGTCAGGCTGAATTGGACAAGTCATCTATCCAACTCCGCTATGATTTGTTGGGTGAAATCGCCAGTCGCACAGAGTTGAAACGGAAAACAGTTGCCGCTATCCTGAAACAGATCTCACCAAGCAAGTTTGACATGTTCGCCTATAACCCTGAGGCATTTATCCAACGAACAAGCCGCCTGATCAATGAACAAAAGGCCAGTCAGGTGATTGAGCATATCCGCTACAATATCTTGGAAGAAACCTTTGACACTTCTGTTTTTACGGATAACCCAGAAAGCGGAAAATTATCGGACAAACGGATACTGGAATCGCAAAAAGGCGTGTATAATTATGTGAAGGTTGATTCGGATACAGAGCGGAAGTTCAAAGAAGAGCTGGATCAATTTGAAGATGTCATGGTCTACACCAAATTACCTAGCAATTTTAAGATTTCCACCCCGCTGGGTGCTTACAACCCTGACTGGGCAATTGCCTTCCGAGATGGTTCAGTTAAGCATGTTTATTTTGTAGCCGAAACCAAGGGTTCCATGTCTAGTTTGCAACTGAAAGGGGCAGAGCTTGCAAAAATTGAGTGTGCCAAGGCCCACTTCAAAGCCTTGAAAGAAAAAGGTTTGATTACGGACGACCACATGTACGATGTGGTGGATTCCTATGAAAAATTATTAGAAATCGTGAGGGGATAGGTCACCAAGTAATCCTTCTCACAAGAGAAGGAGAAATATATGGGGGCATTTCTATTTTTTACATTTGCGATCTGTTTCCTGGTGGGCATTATTGCCATAGCAATTACCAACTCAATCGTACCTAGGAAGTAGGAGAAGGACAAACTGTTGCCTTGGTTTTTATCATAAACTGTGCTTCCCTGTAATCATTGGTGCATTGGCAGGTGGCTTTGTCATTTTAAGTCTATTATTTGGCTGAAGGAAATAATGATATTGAAGCATTGCAAAAGAATGGAACCTATCGTACAATGGTAGTATATTTCAGATATACAGGAAGGGGTTGCTATGCCTTACCGTAAATTAACATCAAGAGATCGGTCTTTTATCAAAGGTCAGACGGACCGCTTGCTGAATCAGATGAATAGCAATGCGGCCTATTTGGGGACAGTTCAGACCTATGAAGCAGCCAAGGCTAGGGCCAATCAAGCCTATCTGGCAATGGAACTAGAAGATGACCCAGAGAAAAAATTGCGACTGGCAAAATTGGTTGAAACCTATACTGCACAAGCCCAGGCTATACTGGATGATTGGGAAGAGAAAAAAAGACCTGCAGAGAAAACGACCAGAAATATCAAGTTGATCTTGTGGCTGACGGTACTGTTCACCCTTAGCTTTGTCTTCCCCGTCAATATCATTCTAGTCATTCTTTTTGCCGTTTGGTTTTATCGGAATTACCTTCGTTCAAGTAGAACTGACCAAGTGATTAAGGCTGCTAATAGCCAATCTTTGACAGAAGAGAGATGGTTTGAAGACTGGTTGACAGAAAAGATTGTCAATCTCAACAAGGACAAGCGGGAGTGGACTGAGGCTATGCTGACAAAATATGACAACTTAGATGACATAGCAGCAGGTATCGGTGAAATGGATGAGATAGATAAAGTGGCTGGTGAGAAGCTTCTTCGACGCTATCAGGATATTTTGGCAGATATTGAAAAACTTCCGGATTCTGACCAGAAAACCTATTATTTGGATTTTCATCGGGAGATCATTTCCGACTTGGAAGATCTATTTGAACAACTCCATTTTGGATAAGAAAAACCGGTAACAGTACAAGGCTGTTGCCGGTTTTGTTATGTACGACGGGCATGTCGTACATCTGAGGTGAAAGTCCTCCGTGGACACCCGCTACCGGTGAACCCCAAAGCGACTCCCAAGCCTGACTATCGTGAGGTAGCGGGGAGAGGAAGGGATAGCGAAATCGTGGCTCTACGAACAGAAACGTGATAACAAGGCGTATATAGGGGATGAGGGGGCATACAACTCTAAAGTCCAAAAAGGTAGTCGTAACCTATAGACGTAAATCACGAGAGTAAACGAGGAAAGATGTACGACTTATCCCGTGAGGTCTCATGAGCGTCAAAGACGTAGTAACAACGAATCATGAGAAGTACCCTTGCCTATTGTTGTCATCAACTCATTCTTCGTTGGCCAACAATGGCTGGGGCAGACTCTCAGCCGAGGCCATAGTAGCGATGAAACTTCTGTAATAGAGGTGGAGCGAAGGGCTGAACAATTAACCGAAGTATACCTACTTCACTTGTGTCTGTAAAACTAGCGGTCTGATAGAACTGGGTGCGGTCACGTATTGACTAGAGGAAAGTTCACCAATATAAGACGTCCCTCAGACACCGAAACAAGAAAGGAATACGCACATGTCACAGTTACTAGATAATATCCTATCTCGGTCCAATATGCTTGAAGCCTACAATCAAGTTAGAGCCAATAAAGGTTCAGCAGGAATTGACGGCGTAACTATTGACGAAATAGATGACTATCTCCGCAAACACTGGCGTTCAACTAAAGAACTCATAAAGCAGAGGAAGTACAAACCTCAGCCAGTCTTACGAGTTGAAATTCCCAAACCTAACGGCGGAGACCGTCAGTTAGGTATCCCAACGGTCATGGATAGAATGATACAACAAGCTATTGTCCAAGTCATTAGTCCTATTTGTGAACCCTATTTCTCTGAGAGGAGTTACGGATTCAGACCCAATCGGTCATGCGAACAAGCTATTATCCAGTTATTAGAATACCTTAATGACGGTTATGAGTGGATAGTAGACATAGACCTGGAGAAGTTCTTTGATACCGTTCCTCAAGATAGACTGATGTCGCTTGTTCATAACATTATCCAAGATGGAGATACAGAATCTTTAATTCGTAAGTACCTTCATTCAGGTGTAGTCATCAACGGACAACGGTATAAAACACTAGTTGGAACTCCACAGGAGGAAACCTATCACCGCTCCTGTCCAATATCATGCTTAATGAGCTAGATAAAGAGTTGGAAAATCGTGGACTTCGCTTCGTTCGCTACGCAGATGACTGCGTCATCACAGTCGGTAGTGATGCGGCGGCTAAACGTGTGATGCATTCAATTAGTCGTTATATTGAAAAACGATTAGGTTTGAAAGTCAACATGACCAAGACCAAGATTGTGAGACCGAGCAAATTAAAGTACCTAGGATTTGGGTTCTGGAAATCATCTGAGGGCTGGAAAAGTCGTCCGCATCAGGATAGCGTACAGAGTTTCAAGAGAAAACTCAAGAAACTAACGGCCCGTAAGTGGAGTATTGACTTAGACAGCCGAATTGAGCGACTAAACTGGGTCATCCGAGGTTGGATAAACTACTTTTCTATGACGAAAATGAAATCAGTCATGGAAAGCATTGATGAACGACTAAGAACTCGAATAAGAGTTATTATCTGGAAACAATGGAAGAAGAAATCTAGGCGATTATGGGGACTTCTCAAATTAGGAGTACCGAAGTGGATAGCGGATAAAGTATCTGGCTGGGGAGACCATTATCAATTAGTGGCTCAGAGGTCTGTACTGAAACGTGCCATATCAAAACCAGTCCTCGCTAAACGTGGACTGGTTTCTTGCCTAGATTATTATCTAAAACGACATGCGTTAAAAGTTAGTTGAACCGCCGTGTGCCGAACGGCACGCACGGTGGTGTGAGAGGGACTAGAAATTAGTCCCTACTCGATTCGTCTATGGAAAAGACCAAGACCATGATTTGAATAAAGGTAAAGCCCAGGATGAAAGGCAGGGCAGCCCAAGAAATGACTTCAATCATTTCACTGACGACCAGGCTTGGTCTGGTAAAGATGTCCCATGAATTGAGCCGTGCATAGCGTCCGATGTGAATGGCAAAGCTGGATAGGAGGGAAAGACCACCAATCAGAAACAGCCTGATCCAGTAGGACTTGATAGAAAAGGCAGAGAAAATCAGCCTCAGGCTTTCCACGCCAGTCATGACCCCATAGAAAATACTTGGGACATAGAGCATGAAAAGGATCATGCTTTCGCGTTGCCAGAGTACAGTGTTTGCAAAATGCATATGGACGATGTCGGTCACCATATAAAAGGTATTAGGATAGAAAAAGAGCCAGAGAAGGGCAGCAATAATCTTTATGTATTTAGATTTACTGTAGTTGGTGAGGATGGCAAAATCAAGTGCCACCAAAGCCAAAAACATATTCCAAGTCAAGTCTGGTGCGGTGACACCATAACGCTTTAGACCGGCAGCGATGATGAGGAAAAAAATATGAATAAAAACATTTTTCTTTGTAAGCATGACAAACCTCTTTCTGTAGAATATAAATGCTAGTATATCACATTCAGGCAGAAAAGGGGGAGTAGGCATTGTATTGTTTGAACATGTTTAAGAATGGATAAAGTCCTAGGAAACAAAAAAGAAACAGCTGACCTGTTTCTTTCAACTCATTTATTCATCAACGGCAAAGACCAAGACCATGATTTGTATGAAGGTGAAGCCGATGATGAAGGGGAAGGTTTCCCCAAGAAATAGCTGCCAACATAGAATTTAAGACGATGAAGGGCTGAACGAAAATATCCCAAGAATGAAGATTGGCAAAATGGGCGATATAGATAGCGTAGCTAGATGTCAGAGCCAGGGTGCCAATTACTAGGAGTCGCAAGCTGTAATGTCTGATATTGTATCCCTTGAAAATCAGTTCTACGCTTTCTACGCCAGCCATAATGCCAAATAAAATTGCAGGAATGGTCAACATGAAGAGTATCAAGCTGCTTTGTTCCCAAAGGGTATTGCTGGCCAGCTGGAGATTGGTTAGCTGGGTCACCATAAAGAAGGTGTTGGGATAGAAGAAGAGCCAAAAAGGTGTCAGGAGCAGTTTGCTTGCCACGTGGCTATTTTCCTTGACTAAAATAGCTAAATCCAAAGCAATCAGGGCCATCGTAATATTTCCAATTAGGGGTGAATCTTGTGCACCATATAGAAATAGTCCGACTACTATCAATGCGTAAAATAAATGAATCAAGAGATTTTTTGGTGAAAACATAGATAACCCCATTCTTTTTCATAACTTCTTCTAGTATACCATATCTTGATAGCTTGTGGACGGGAAGTCGCTTTGTTTTTACACAAAAATATGATAAAATGGAGTGTTATCAATAACAGGGTTTCATTTGCTCTGATTTGAAAGGAAAGAACATGACAAAAACACCGTTTTACATTACCACACCGATTTATTATCCGTCTGGCAAGCTCCACATCGGCTCGGCCTACACGACCATTGCCTGCGATGTCTTGGCTCGCTACAAGCGTCTCATGGGCCACGAGGTCTTCTATCTGACAGGTCTTGATGAGCATGGGCAGAAGATTGAGGAGAAGGCAAAAGAGGCTGGTCTGACACCGCAAGCCTACGTTGACGGCATGGCGGTCGGAGTGAAAGAACTTTGGAAACTTCTTGATATTTCATATGATAAGTTTATTCGCACAACAGACGATTACCATGAACAAGTGGTGGCAGATGTTTTTGAAAAATTGCTGGCGCAGGACGACATTTACTTGGGAGAGTATTCTGGTTGGTATTCCGTATCAGACGAGGAATTCTTCACCGAGAGCCAATTAGAAGAGGTCTTCCGAGATGAGAACGGCAAGGTAATAGGTGGTATCGCTCCGAGCGGTCACGAGGTTGCTTGGGTATCAGAAGAATCCTACTTCCTCCGCCTCAGCAAGTATCAGGATAAGTTGGTCGAGTTCTTCAAGGCTCATCCAGACTTTATCCAGCCTGACGGTCGTATGAATGAAATCATGAAAAACTTCATCGAGCCAGGATTGGAAGACTTGGCAGTATCCCGTACCTCATTTACCTGGGGTGTGCCTGTACCGTCCAATCCTAAACACGTTGTCTATGTTTGGATTGATGCTCTGCTTAACTATGCGACAGCTTTGGGCTATGGTCAGGAAGAAACAGCCAACTATGACAAGTTCTGGAATGGAACTGTTTACCACATGGTTGGAAAAGACATTCTTCGCTTCCACTCCATTTACTGGCCAATCATGCTTATGATGTTGGATATGAAGCTGCCAGACCGCTTGGTTGCTCATGGCTGGTTTGTCATGAAAGATGGCAAGATGTCCAAGTCCAAGGGCAATGTGGTATATCCAGAAATGCTGGTTGAGCGTTTCGGCTTGGACCCACTTCGTTACTACCTCATGCGTAGTCTGCCAGTTGGCTCTGACGGAACTTTCACGCCAGAAGACTATGTTGGTCGTATTAACTACGAACTGGCCAACGACCTTGGAAACTTGCTCAACCGAACGGTTGCTATGATTAACAAGTATTTCGGCGGTCAGGTACCGACTTTTGTTGCCAACGTGACAGATTTTGATGCGGACTTGGCGGCAGTAGTAGCTGACAACTTGGCAAGATACCACAAGTATATGGAAGCAGTTGATTACCCACGCGCTTTGGAAGCTGTTTGGAATATCATCTCCCGTACCAACAAGTACATCGATGAAACTGCACCTTGGGTCTTGGCTAAGGACGAAGCGGACCGAGACAAGTTGGCAGCAGTCATGGCTCACTTAACGGCAGGTCTTCGTGTGGTGGCACACCTCATTCAACCATTTATGATGACAACGTCTAATGCTATTATGGGACAGCTTGGTTTGGGAACAGCATTTGACCTTGAAAACCTTGACTTTCCAGGTCTTCCAGCAGGTTTGACAGTGGTCGCAAAAGGTACACCTATCTTCCCACGATTGGATATGGAAGAAGAAATCGCCTATATCCAAGCTCAAATGGGTGGCAGCTTTGCTATTACCAAAGAGGAAGAAAAAGAATGGAACCCAGCTGATGTGGAGCTGAAAAACGAGAAGTCCGCAATTAAGTTCGAGGACTTTGATGCAGTTGAAATCCGCGTGGCTGAAGTTAAGGAAGTGGCCAAAGTGGAGGGGTCTGATAAGTTACTCAAATTCCGCTTGGACGCAGGTGACGGTCAGGACCGCCAAATCCTGTCTGGTATCGCCAAATACTATCCAAATGAGCAAGAGTTGGTCGGAAAGAAAGTCCAAATCGTTGCCAACCTCAAGCCGCGTAAGATGATGGGCTTGCTCAGCCAGGGCATGATCCTCTCAGCCGAACACGACGGCAATTTGACACTCTTAACAGTAGATCCAGCTGTGCCAAACGGCAGTCAGATTGGGTAAGATTGCCTAAAAATTGCAGAGCAAAAACCAGCCTAATCAGCTGGTTTTTTGAGTGTTTTCCATTCGTCTTCAAGGATAGACATGATGAGGGTGTCGGCGTAGCCGTCTGCGGTCTTTTGACTGTCACGTTTGATGCCCTCCAAACGAAAGCCAGCTTTTTCATAGGCACGCTTGGCACGCGGATTAAAGGAAAAAACTTCCAGTTCCAAGCGATGCAGGCTGACCTGTTCAAAAGCAAAGTCCCTGGTTTTCTCAACTGCCCAAGAGCCCAGACCTTGTCCCAGATAGCCCTCGTCAAAGATGACAATCCGAAAGTTGTGCGCTGTTAAGCGTAAAAATGTATCTCCCTCGCAGAGGGATATTATTGAAAGTAAATAATAGGAACAACTAACTAACCTAGCGGGGAAACCCAAAGGGGACAATAGCATGTTAGTAAAGCGGATAAGGAGTGAGTTACAACGCTTTGATGTGCCGCAAGTTCCGTAACCTATGGTTAAGGCTAAACTGCTTGAACATCAATTCTGACTAGGTGCAAAGCATCGCCCATCGGAAAGTAACTGAGACCGATGTTACTGTATATTCGTTGTTGTGATTTTGGACGAATAACTTTCTACAGTAAAAGAGCATACGATAAGTATGAATAAAGGAATGAGTGAGGAACCTAAGGGTTACTAGAACGTACATTTTTAACGAATAGCAGGATTGCCTAAGAGGGAGACCCTTATGGTAACGGAGTCACCGTAGTAGTTTGAGCAAGGGAAAACCTTGTACATGGCGAAGGGTGACAGGTAATTTCGATTAGTTAGAAAGGATTAGGTGCGTGAGATGCGTACAGCCAAAACTATTTTAACAGTCATTCATGAACGTGGAAAACAAGATAAACCACTTGAAAGGGTTTATAAATTACTATTTAATCGTGAATTGTATCTAATAGCCTATGCAAAGTTATACCCGAATAACGGAGCAATGACAAAGGTGTTACAGAGGAAACGATTGATGGTATGTCTATTCAAAAAATAGATAGGATTATTGAACAATTAAGACGAGAAACCTATTACTGGAGACCAGCTAGGAGAGAGTACATTCCTAAAAAGAATGGAAAACACCGTCCTTTGGGAATACCAGTATGGAGTGATAAACTTCTTCAGGAAGTGATTCGCATGATATTAGAAGCCTATTATGAGCCACAATTTAGTGAACATTCTCATGGTTTTAGACCAAAAAGAGGGTGTCATACAGCTTTACAAGAAATTCAGACTTGGAAAGGGACACGTTGGTTCATAGAAGGAGATATCTCTAGTTATTTTGACACGATTGACCACGATGTATTAATCACTATGTTGTCTAGACAAATTCAGGATGGTCGGTTTATTAGGCTTATCAAAAATATGCTTGAGGCAGGATATCTTGATGATTGGAAGTTTCACAAGACTATTAGTGGAACACCGCAAGGTGGAGTTATTAGTCCTTTATTAGCTAATATCTATTTACATCAATTTGATAAGTGGGTCGGTGAAGAACTGATACCTCAATATACAAGAGGTAAAAAAGCAGAAAGCAAACTCAGCCTATAATCGTTTGAGTAGAAGAATTAAATGCTATCAGGATAAAGGAGATTATAAAAAAGCTCATCAGTTAATTGTTGAGAGAAGAAATCTCCCTTCAGTTGATACTTATGATACCAGCTATCGGAGATTAAGATATGTTCGGTATGCGGATGACTTTATTCTAGGCTTTACAGGTTCAAAAGCTGAGGCAAAGGCTATAAAGAAGCAAATTGGAGACTTTTTAAATACTAAGTTATCTTTGGAACTTTCTCAAGAAAAGACTTTGATTACCCATGCGACTGGAGAATCAGCTAAATTTCTGGGATATGAGATAAAAGCACAACGTGTCAATGATTATATTGATAACAAAGGGAGACGGAGTGCCAATGGTGTTATCGCATTATTTGTACCTGCATCAGTTATTGAAAGCAAATGCCGCCAATACATGAAAAATGGTAAAGCTATTCATCGTAATAACTTATTGCAGGATGATGACTTTAGTATCGTTCAAACTTACCAACAAGAATATAGAGGGCTGGTTCAATATTATATATTGGCACAAAATTTGTCATGGTTCTCAAAAGTCTATTGGTATATGGAAACATCACTCCTTAAAACATTAGCATTTAAACATAAGTCATCCATTAATAAAATGTTAGCTAAATATAAGACTACCACAACTAGCACGAATGGCCGAACTGTGCCGTGTTTACAGGTAGTTGTGCCTCGAGAAGATAAACCTCCTCTAGTTGCAACGTGGGGTGGCATTTCACTTTCTTATAAAAAGAAAACTGTAATAGAAGATGCTCCGTATCAAGTTTATGGTGGTCGAACAGAGCTTATCAAGCGATTACTCGCAAATAAGTGTGAGCTATGTGGAAGTGAGGAGAACATAGAGGTACATCATATCAGAAAATTAGCAGACTTGAACAAACACAATGGGAAATTAGTTCCAAAGTGGAAAGAAGTCATGTCAGCAAGACGTCGAAAAACGCTAGTGACCTGTCGGGATTGTCACCATGCGATACATAATGGTTCAATAAATACACGTTTATGAAATGAAATTACTGGAGAGCCGGATGATGCGAAAGTATCATGTCCGGTTCGGTGGGGGGATAATGGAAAAGGGGTCGCAATGACTACCTCGCTAGTATCCTACCCTACAGCAGAGCGGTTCTCCTTATCCAGTTCATTGATGACCGCTTCACCGATAAAGGTCCCATCAGGCGCAATCAGCATAAAATCAAACCGGTCAGGATCAGTGACAATCCGGTTGTAGTAGCTGACAACCTCCTCTTTTTTATAAGTTCCCGAACTCCCCGTCAGGCGATCAATTTCAGCGGAAAGCTTGGTAAAACAGTCCTCATAATACTTCTCTGCAAAGCCCGGTTGGAAGGACTGCAAGACAAAGCCATCCCTTTCCCATCTGGCAATTTTTTTGGTCATTTTCCATCTCCTTTCCACCATTATACCACAAATTCCGAACTAATAAGGAAAGGAGAGTCTATGTTAGTAGCCGTCAATCAAAAAGGACAAACCGTCAATCTTTTGGAAAAACCAGAGGTGAAGAAGGAAGATTATTTCTGCCCAGCCTGTGCTGGAAAGGTCCGTTATCGGTCTGGAAAAATTCTGCGTTCGCATTTTGCCCATCAAACCCTGCGGGATTGCGATTTCTGGTCCGAGAATGAGTCCGCCCAGCACCTGAGCCTCAAGTCCAGTCTGTATCAGTGGTTACAGGGTCAGGAAGAAGTAGAGTTGGAGGCCTATCTGCCTGCAACCAAGCAGGTGGCAGATCTTTTAGTCAATCAGCAACTGGCCCTGGAAGTTCAGTGTTCCAGTCTGTCCATTTCACGCTTGCAGGAGCGGACTGCTGCCTATCAGCAGGCAGGTATGGCTGTTCTGTGGCTTCTGGGCAAAGACCTCTGGCTTGGAGAACGATTGACAAATCTCCACAAGCAATTTCTGTATTTTAGTAGGAATATGGGTTTTCATCTATGGGAGTTGGATGCGGAGAAGGAGGAGTTGCGGTTGCACTACCTGATTCATGAGGACTGGTATGGCAAGGTCCACAAGTTGAGCAAGGTCTTTCCAATTGGTCAAGGCAATTTGTTGGCTATTCTGCGGTCACCATTTGCCAAGCAAGCCTTGTCCCATTTTACTTGTTTGAGTGATCAGGATTTGCTGGATTATGTTGCCAAACAGCTCTATTACCGCGTACCCAAGTGGATGAACTTGCAGGCAGAGGCCTACCAGCAAGGGAAAAACTTGCTCAGTCAGTCCTTGGCTGACTTCTATCCCCAAATCCGCCTGCCCCGCTCTGCTATTGGCTTTGCACAAATCCGCCAAGACTTAAGCTCCATCTACCCAGCCTTTGACCAGTATTATGCAGGGGTCAAGGACAAGCGACAGCAGTCGGTCTATCCACCAGCGGTTTATTGGAAAAACTAGTATGTAAGCCCTCACTTTCCAATGGAAAGCGGGGCTTTTTTGTGGTAAAATAGTAGGAACGGAGGATTAGATATGTCAAAACAACGTCATGAAATCGAAGAAAAGTACCAGTGGGATTTGACCACCATTTTCCCAACAGATGAGGCTTGGGAATCGGAATTAGCTGAACTCCAAGCAGAAACAGAAAAAACAAAGGACTTTGCAGGTCACCTCTTGGACTCAGCTAAGAGCCTCTTGGAAATCAGTGAAACCCAGCTTGGCCTCATGCGTCGCATTGAAAAACTCTATGTTTATGCGTCTATGAAGAACGATCAGGATACTCGCGAAGGTAAGTACCAGGAATTTCAAGCCAAGGCTTTGGCCCTTTATTCAGCCTTTTCACAAGCCTTTGCCTTCTATGAGCCAGAATTTATGGCCATTACCGAGGAGCAGCTAGAGGCTTTCAAGGCAGAAGAGCCAGCTCTTAACCAGTACAGCCACCAGTTTGAAAAACTCTTGGCAGCCAAGGACCATATCTTGTCACAGGAAGTAGAAGAAGTCCTTGCAGCGACCAGCGAGATTTTCGATGCACCGTCTGAAACCTTCTCTGTCTTGGACAATGCCAGCCTGCGTTTCCCAGAAATCGCAGACGAGGATGGCAAGTTGGTGCCCCTCTCTCACGGCAACTACATCTCCTTCATGGAGTCCAAAAACCGCGAAGTGCGTCAAGAAGCTTACGAGGCTCTCTACGAAACCTACGAGCAGTTCCAACATACCTACGCAAAGACCTTGCAGTCTAACGTTAAGGTCAATAACCTGAAAGCTCGTTTGCGGAAGTACGATTCAGGCCGTCACGCAGCACTTTCTGCTAACTTTATCCCAGAGTCCGTTTACGATACATTAGTATCAGCAGTCAACAAGCATCTCCCGCTCTTGCACCGCTATATCAATTTGCGTAAGAAACTCTTGGGTATCGATGACCTGAGAATGTACGATATGTACACACCGCTTTCTAGCGCAGAGACCAAAGTAAGCTACGAAGAAGCTCTTTCTACCTGTGCGGATACCTTGACTATTTTTGGTGATGAGTACGCAGCTATCGTCAAAGAAGCTTTTGAAAACCGTTGGATTGATGTCCATGTCAACGAAGGCAAGCGTTCAGGTGCCTATTCAGGTGGTGCTTACGATACTAATGCCTTCATGCTCCTCAACTGGCAGGACAATTTGGACAATATGTACACCCTGATTCACGAAACAGGACATTCACTTCATTCTATGTTGACTCGTCAGAACCAGCCTTATGTCTATGGGCACTATTCTATTTTCTTGGCTGAGATTGCGTCAACAACCAACGAAAATCTACTGACAGAGAAACTCTTGGCAGAAGTGGAAGATGACAAGACCCGCTTTGCCATTCTCAATCACTACCTCGACGGCTTCCGTGGAACGGTCTTCCGTCAAACCCAATTTGCTGAGTTTGAGCAGGCTATTTACAAGGCTGACCAGGAAGGCCAAGTCTTGACTGCTGATTTCCTCAACCAGCTTTACGGTGAACTCAATGAGAAGTATTATGGCTTGTCTGCTGAAGAAAATCCATTGATTCAGTATGAGTGGGCTCGTATTCCACATTTCTATTACAATTTCTATGTTTACCAATATTCAACTGGCTTTGCGGCAGCGTCTGCTTTGGCAGACAAGATTGTCAATGGTAGCCCAGAGGACAAGGAAAACTACCTCAACTATCTCAAGGCTGGTAGCTCTGATTATCCACTCAATGTCATTGCAAAAGCTGGCGTGGATATGACCAAGGAAGACTATCTCAATGATGCCTTCAAGGTCTTTGAAGCCCGCTTGACAGAGTTGGAAGCTCTTGTTGAGAAAGGTGTGCACCTATAAGATGATTTCCTACAAACGATCTTTAGTCTATCCGATTGTCAGTTCTAACCTTGCGGCGCTGATTGGCATCGGTGTGATGACCAAAACAGAACCTGCAGTTGGACTAGGACTTGTCTTTCTCCTGGTCGCTATCCTATCGGCTGTCTATGCGTATGTCTTGCGCCAGCAGGGTGAAGTCTTTCTCTTAACAGCTGAAGGCTTGGACTTTCAGGAAAAAATCGGCTCGCCGCGCCAGCATTTTTCAATGGAAGAAATTGGAGAGATACGCTATATCGTTCGGCCTATTTATCGGGATTTTTTGTCGCATAAGCTGAGGATTGTTGGAAATACAGGAAATTTGTTAGTTGAAGTGAATTTGAATGCCCTGGCTGGAGCGGACTTTAACGACATTTACCATTTTGTGCAAGAAGTCGCTCCCCATGTCCAGTGGGATTTTCCTACGAATTAAGAAGGAGGAAGCATGCTAACTGAAAATCAATTGCAGGATATTTTTGAAATAGCTGAAATCCTGTCAAATAGCGACAGAGACCTGTTCGCACAGTTGAAAGAGGCAGTTTTTGCAACGGATCCCAATCATATTTTGAATATGTTCGAATCCTATTTGTCAGCTGAGGAGTTTGACCAATTTTTGGACCAGGTGACGGAGTCAGAAAAAGACAATTTATGGTTGATTTTAGTCACGCTGTTAACCAGGCAGGACTATATTTTCCCTTGTGATATAGAAGTTGACTTGACGGATTTTATCAATAGTTTCGATCAGCTCAAACAGGTACGTGCTGCAGGTATTTTACTAAAATTGGATCCGGATGGACTCAATCCAGGCGCCAATCTTGCCCAGTGGCTCGTAACGATCAATGCCAAGTTTGAAGCTGAAGGCTTGGCTGCGGGCTTGCTGTCAGTTACAGAAGACAAGCTTTATGTTTTCTTTAATCAGATTGAAAAAGTAGCCCGGTTGCAGCGGCTGGCACAAGGACTTGATATTGTGATTGTCTAATCATTGAGTATGAATGTGTTATTTTGGGGAATAAAAAAGGCAAGCCTTGCTTACCCAAATAATTTTTTCCAGAAGGAAGGTTTTGTATCTTCCTTTTTTTCTGTTTTTGTCATCCATTCTGGAAAGTTTGCTGCGAATGCAATATCCTCCTTATCGACAGCATGGTCCGTGTGGAATAGGAGAGCATAAGGAGAAGCGCCAACTTTCTCATCAATAATGCTGGCTGTGATGCTACCCTGCTGAGCAATTTTCATCAATGCGATTTGCAGGCTATCGGACAGGGAAGGGGACAACTTGAGAAAGAGAGGACTGGTTTCTGACAGGAGTTTTTGGCAGATAGAAGCAAAGTTCTTTGCCAGGTCAGGATGATTGGCCTCTTCAAAATTGAGAATGAGGACCACCCGTTCGCGGAAGGTTCCCATGTATTTACGCTGTTGGTCAGGGTCCAGTCTGGTCTCGCCAGATGCTTTTTGTAAAATGGTAGAATGTAAATCAGTCATGTTGATTAGTATAACATAGTTGAAAAAGTTCGCCAAGGAAGACGCTTACATTATTTCTTTCAGCAAAATAACCTATTTTTTCTTGAAAAATCCCTGCTTTTAAGGTATGATAGCTTTGTAACAATTTTAAACTCATAAGGAGAGTAATATAATGTCAATTATTACTGATGTTTACGCTCGCGAAGTCCTTGACTCACGCGGTAACCCTACACTTGAAGTTGAAGTTTATACTGAATCAGGTGCTTTCGGACGTGGTATGGTTCCTTCAGGAGCTTCTACTGGTGAGCACGAAGCAGTTGAGCTTCGCGATGGTGACAAGTCTCGTTACCTTGGTCTTGGTACTCAAAAAGCTGTTGACAACGTAAATAACGTGATTGCTGACGCTATCATCGGTTACGACGTTCGTGATCAACAAGCTATCGACCGCGCTATGATCGCTCTTGACGGTACTCCTAACAAAGGTAAATTAGGTGCAAACGCAATCCTCGGTGTTTCTATCGCTGTTGCACGTGCAGCTGCTGACTACCTTGAAGTGCCACTTTACACTTACCTTGGCGGATTCAACACTAAAGTATTGCCAACTCCAATGATGAACATCATCAACGGTGGTTCTCACTCAGACGCTCCAATCGCTTTCCAAGAATTCATGATCTTGCCAGTTGGCGCTCCTTCATTCAAAGAAGGTCTTCGTTGGGGTGCTGAAGTATTCCACGCTTTGAAGAAAATCTTGAAAGCTCGTGGTTTGGTAACAGCTGTTGGTGACGAAGGTGGTTTCGCTCCTAAGTTCGAAGGAACTGAAGACGGTGTTGAAACAATCATTGAAGCTATCGAAGCTGCTGGTTACGAAGCTGGTGAAAACGGCATCATGATCGGTTTCGACTGTGCGTCATCTGAATTCTACGACAAAGAGCGTAAAGTTTACGACTACACTAAATTCGAAGGTGAAGGCGCTGCTGTTCGTACATCTGCAGAACAAATCGACTACCTTGAAGAATTGGTTAACAAATACCCAATCATCACTATCGAAGATGGTATGGATGAAAACGACTGGGATGGCTGGAAAGCTCTTACTGAGCGTCTTGGCAAACGCGTTCAATTGGTTGGTGACGACTTCTTCGTAACAAACACTGACTACCTTGCACGTGGTATCAAAGAAGGTGCTGCTAACTCAATCCTTATCAAAGTTAACCAAATCGGTACTCTTACTGAAACATTCGAAGCTATCGAAATGGCTAAAGAAGCTGGCTACACTGCCGTTGTATCACACCGTTCAGGTGAAACTGAAGATTCAACAATCGCTGACATCGCAGTTGCAACTAACGCTGGCCAAATCAAGACAGGTTCATTGTCACGTACAGACCGTATTGCTAAATACAACCAATTGCTTCGTATCGAAGATCAATTGGGTGAAGTTGCAGTCTACAAAGGCTTGAACTCATTCTACAACTTGAAAAAATAAAACAGTCTGGGAGACTGTTTTATCCCCGAGCTAGCATAGCGAGGGTCATAATAAGAACAAGTCTGGAAATTTCCAGACTTGTTTTTCAATGTCTGGTGGACAGTTTTATCCCTGAGCTAGAATAGCGAAGATTATAATGAAAGCAGTTCGGAATTATCCAGACTTGTTTTTCATAGTACAGTGTACTAATTTACCCCCAAACTAGGATAGCTAGGGTTATAGTGGAAACAAGTTCGGAATTATCTGGACTTGTTTTTCAATGTCTGGTGGACAGTTTTATCCCTGAGCTAGAATAGCGAAGATTATAATGAAAGCAGTTCGGAATTATCCAGACTTGTTTTTTGTCGTGCAGTGTACAACTTATCCCTATGGCTCTCGAACTAGCAAGGTTTTAAGGATATGAAGATGCCCTCTGATTTAATTGGGAGTATTTTTATAGTCAATTGAAACAAGAGCAGGACAAAAGTGCCTCAAGAAAAGTATCACAATTTGGCAATACTTTTCTGAGGTGTTTTTTCATTTGAGCCCATGTTTTCTCAATGGGATTATACTCAGGTGAGTAAGGAGGAAGTGGTAAAAGTCTATGACCCTGCTCCTTGCATAACTCTTTTAGCTTACTCATCCGATGAAACCTTGCATTGTCCATAATGATAACAGATGGTCTATCTAAAGTGGGTAGTAAGAATGTTTTAAACCAAGCTTCGAAAAAGTCACTAGTCATGGTTTCTCTGTAGGTCATTGGGGCTATAATCTCACCGTTTATAAGACCTGCGACTAAAGATAGCCGCTGGAATCTTCTTCCAGAGACCTGACCTGTGATCAACTGACCTTTCAAAGATCGACCATATTCTCGATGAAAATATGTCTCAAACCCTGTCTCGTCAATATAAACAGGTGTCAAGTGACTTAAGTTATTAAATTCTTTAAGGAACTGATTTACTTTCTCAGGGTCTTGTTCATAGTAGGTACAGCTCTTTTTTTCGAGTATATCCCATAGCTTTGAGAGCGTAATGAATAGCTGTTGGATGACAGCCAAATTCAGAAGCTATTTCAGTCAAAAAAGCATCTGGATGAGCTTCAAGATAGTTCTTTAATTTTACTCTATCAACTTTTCTTGGTTTGGTTCCCTTAACTTGGTGATGAAGCTCGCCAGTAGTCTCCATTAATTTTAGCCATTGATAGATGGTGTTGCGTGAAATATCGAAAACAACAGATGCTTCAGTAATACTGCCGGTTTTCTGACAGTATGCGAGAACTTTTTTACGAAAATCTAATGAATATGCCATAAGTACATTATACCACAAATGTACTGTTTTTGTTTCATTGTGCTATATAAAGTGGGGCAAATAAGGGTCACTATTTTACATGGAATTTTTATGGCAATATCGTTGGTTGTATTTACAGTCTTGATTATCTTATGTTGGTGATTGTGGTACCTATCTCCGATATTGTACAAATGGAACGAGAAATTGTATAATATCTAAGAAAAGCAGGTTAAAATAGGTAATGGAAATACTTGTTAGTTGACGATAAAAGGAGGAGATGAATGAAAGAAAAAACCAAAGTTGCATTTGTTTGTGTACATAATTCATGTCGAAGTCAGATTGCGGAGGCCTTAGCTAAGGCGAACTATGCACATGTTTTCGATGCCTACTCGGCAGGGACTGAAACCAAACCGCAAATCAATCAAGATGCGGTTCGTTTAATGAAGAGACAGTACCAGATTGATATGGAGGAAACACAGTATTCCAAGTTAATTGATGAATTGCCGACGGTTGATATTGTTATTACCATGGGCTGCAATGTTGATTGTCCCTATCTTCCTTGTCGACATCGAGAAGATTGGGGACTGGACGACCCGAGTGGCCAGAGTGATCAAGTTTACCTTGCTACCATGCATCAAATTGAAGAAAAATTGCAGCAACTGGCGACTTTTTTAGAAAATAGCAACCGAAGCTTAAGTAACAAACAAGGTGCGATAGTGTAAATAGGAATTCATCTGTTATTTGTCAATGAAAAATAGAAATGAGTGAACAGAGTGATAAAATGGATATTTTTTGATTTGGGTTCTACTTTGCTGGATGAAAAGTTAGCCTATCGTGAGTACACTGAAGAGTGTGTGAAAATGCTAGGCTCTCTTGGAATGGACATTTCCGTCTCTGTTTATCGTGGCAAGATGGAGGAGTTTGCTCGGGAAGGCTTGGACCCTATTCGAGCAACTTGGAACCATTTTGCACCGACCGAGCCACGTCCTTTATGGACAAATAAGGGTGTGAGCCTGTATCCTGAAACAATAGATGTTCTAGAGAAGTTATCACAAAACTATCAATTGGGGATTATTGCCAATCAGTCTAGTAGTATTAGAGGACTGCTTAAAGAGTGGGGAATTGAGTCTTATTTTCAACTCATCATCCTCTCTGAAGAGGTTGGGCTATCTAAACCAGATACAACTATTTTCACACTTGCCTTGCAAAAAGCAAACATCCCTGCAGATAGAGTTGTCTATGTTGGTGATAGGTATGATAATGATATTCTACCTGCTAAATCTTTGGGAATGTGGACTGTACGGATACTGACAGGTTTCAGGAAGCATGCCAGTGAAAATGAAAAATTGATGAGTAATTGGGTCATTCCTTCATTGCAGGAGATAACAAATATTTTTGAACAAACAAAAAACTAGACTGAACATTCTCAGCCTAGTTTTTACATGTATTAGAACAAGCCTTTAACTTTATCTAAAAGACCGCTAACACCTTCAGAACCTGATAACAAGCCTTTTGCTTGTTCCAAGTATTCACCGAATTGGTCCTTGTTTTCTTCGATAAATTGTTTTGCACCATCAAAGTCTTTGTTTGCGATTAAGTCTTTTACTTCATTGAAAAGATCTACTGGATTCATGTTGAATACACCTCCTATGGAACTATTAAACCAAAATGGTCTCAATTTCACAATTAATATGTCTTATTAAAACGTGACGCAAACAGCTTCAGGAACATAGAAATCATGATATAGTTCTGTTAAACGACCGCTCTCTGTATCTCTCGCAAAGACTGTCGCATTGTCAGAGTCTTGGTGGACCGCAACCAGGAATTTTTCATCTGGGCTGAGGGCAAAATCACGTGGCGTCTTGCCATTGGTTGGGACAATTTCCACTAGCTCAAGGCTGGCATCACCCAAGGTCTTGTAGACAGCAATGGAGTCGTGACCGCGGTTAGAACCGTAGACAAATTTCCCGTCCTTACTGATGCGAACAGCAGCTGTGCCGTTGAAACCAGTGTGGTCAGCTGGCAGGGTCGAGATGGTCTGCATGTGTTCAAATTGACCAAGACCGTCGTAAATCAAAACTTCAATGGTCGAATTGAGTTCGCAGATTAGATAGGCAATTTTTGCGTGGTGGTGGAAGACAATGTGCCGTGGTCCTGCCCCAGGAGCAGAAGAATAGCTACCTACTTGTTCCAATTTACCTTGGTCAGATACCTTGTAGCTGATGACCTGGTCCGTTCCCAAATCGCAGGTTACCAATAACTTATCTGGTGTCAAATCCGCAAAGTGAACATGAGGAGATGCTTGGTTTTCATGAGGACCAGACCCTTCATGTTGCGCCTGGTCTGCCAGTTCCAGAGAACCGTCTTCTAAACGTTTGTAGACCAAGACCTGTCCCTTATGGTAATTGGCACCATAGACCAAATTGCGCTCTTCGTCAACTGCAACATAACAATGGGGAGCCCCTTCTTCAACGACATGGTTGAGTGGTTGGAAATCAGCTGTAAAGGCAGCAATCCCTCCCTGACCGTTTTCTGAGCCAACGGAGTAAAGTCGTCCCTCTGCATCGAAAGCAAGGTAAGTTGGGTTTGGCTCTTCAGCGACCAATTCTAATTGAGCCAGTGAGCCAGTTTCAGGATTGAAGTTAGCCTTATAAATCCCTTTTGAGTCTCTTTTGGTGTAGGTTCCGAAATAAATGTTCATTTGTTTCTCCTTATATAGTGATTGTTTAAATTATACCACAATTCTGCATGAAAAAATTTCTTGGACATGATTTCCAGCATAAATTTTCGGCATTTACATGGTACAATAGTAGAAAAAGGAAAGGTAGAAATGAGATGGACGAGAAAGAGCAAAAGTTTAGTGTGACCTGGTTTTTTAAATGGTTTATTAACAATCAGGCGGTGACTTTTTTCCTAGTGACCCTGCTGATTAGTCTGACCATTCTTGTATTTTCTAAGATTAGTTTTTTGCTAAAACCGATAGGTAGTTTTGTGGAGATTATTCTCTTGCCTATGCTGTTGACAGGCTTGCTTTATTATCTCCTAAATCCCATTGTGGATTGGTTAGAGAAGAGGAAGGTTTCCAGAACGATTGGTATTTCCATTGTTTTTGTTCTGATTGGACTGCTCTTAGTTTGGGGCTTGGCAGTAGCAATTCCAAATATCCAGGAACAGGTAGTTTCATTTGTGCAAAATCTGCCTGCAAACATTCAAAAGCTGGAGCTACAGTTGACCTCCTTGTTGCAGGATAAGCAGTTTGAACAATTCCGACCGACGGCCCTTCAGGTGATCAATCAGGTCAATGATCAGATTATTTCCTTTGCTCAGCGATTTTCATCCAGCGTGGTCAACTGGGCTAGTCATTTGATTTCAACGGCATCGCAGATTATTGTGGCGGTCTTGATTATGCCCTTTATCCTCTTCTATCTCCTGCGAGATGGTAAGGGGCTCAATGCTTATATCACCCAATACTTGCCGACCAAGTGGCGGGCGCCCATTGGAACCGTTTTGTCGGATGTCAATAGCCAGCTGTCCAACTATGTGCGCGGTCAGGTGACGGTGGCCATGATTGTGGCTCTTATGTTTTCCATCATGTTCTCCATCATTGGTCTCAGCTATCCTGTGACCCTGGGGATTTTGGCTGGTTTTCTCAACCTGATCCCTTATCTGGGTTCCTTTTTGGCCATGATTCCGGCTGTCATTTTGGGCTTGATTGCAGGTCCCTTCATGCTGGTCAAGGTCTTGATTGTCTTTATTATTGAGCAAACCATTGAGGGCCGATTTGTGACGCCTTTGATCATAGGTTCTTCCTTGAACATCCACCCTATTACTATTCTCTTTGTCCTTTTGACTTCAGGGCAGATGTTTGGGGTGCTGGGCGTTCTTTTGGGAATTCCTATCTATGCCTCTATCAAGGTCTTGGTCAAGGTAGCCTTTGAATGGTACAAGGTTTATAGCGAATTATACGAAGAAGATACAATAGAGAGTTTAGAAGTGAATAATGAACAATAGTGAAAAGATGCTGGCTTGCTTGGACCAGCAGGATTTGGCGAAAGCCAATAAATATTTCAAGCGGGCCTTGGTCCAGGACGATGAAGAGACGCTCTTGGCCCTGGCTGCCTACCTGGAGTCCATTGGATTTCTCCCCCAGGCGGCGGAGATTTATGGGAAATTGCAGAGCCAATACCCAGAAGTGGCTATCAATTTGGCTCAGATTGCCTTTGAAGATGGCTTGGTTGAAGAGGCTTTTGGTTATCTAGAGGCCATTCCTGAGCGCCACCCTGCCTACTTAGAGGCACTCTTGGTCAAGGCAGATTTGTACCAGGCAGAGGGCCTATCGGATGTAGCCCGTGAAAAATTGCTGGAGGCTAGTCACCTGTCGGATGAGCCCATTATCACTTTTGGACTAGCTGAGTTGGAGATGGAATTGGAAAATTTCAAGGAAGCTGTTTCCCTCTACGCCCAGCTGGACAATCGGGAAATCTACGAATTGACTGGGGTGTCGACCTATCAGCGGATTGGTCTAGCCTATGCTAGTCTGGGCAAGTTCGAGGCGGCTGTCGAATTTCTGGAAAAGGCTGTGGAGCTGGAATATGATGACCAGACGGTTTTTGAGTTGGCAGCTCTGCTATTTGAACAAGAAGAATACCAGAAGGCTAATCTCTACTTTAAGCAGCTAGATACCATCAATCCTGACTTTGAGGGCTATGAGTACGCCTATGGGCAGTCTCTCCATGCGGAACACCAGTTGGAGGAGGCTCTGGCCATGACCCAGCAAGGCCTGGCCAAAAATGACTTTGATGCCAATCTGCTCCTGCAGGCTTCCCAGTATGCCTATGAATTGCATGATGAGGCGGCGGCAGAGGACTTCCTGCTGCAGGCCCGGGAGGTCATTGATGATGAGAATGAAGTGGCCTTGCGCTTGACCAATCTTTATTTGGAGCAGGAGCGCTATGAGGAAGTATTGCCATTCTTGACCGATGACTTGGACAATGTCCTGGCCCGTTGGAATATTGCCAAGGCCTATATGGCTTTGGAAGAAGTGGAGCAGGCTTTGGCTATCTTTGATGACTTGGTTGCAGATTTGGCAGACAATCCAGAATTTTTGGCGGATTATGTGGAGGCTTTACGGATTATGGGGCGGGCAGAGGATGCGCGTGTCCAGGCTGGTCGGTATTTGAGCCTGGTGCCAGATGATTTGGCCATGCAAGAATTTTTGAATGAAGAGTAGGATATGCAAGTAAATCGATTATTTCAATACAATACCTTAGGGGCTCTCATGGCTGGTCTTTACGGTGGTTCCTTGACGGTCGGTGAGCTCTTGGAACACGGTGATTTGGGGCTGGGGACCTTGGACTCTATCGACGGAGAATTGATTGTTCTAGATGGCAAGGCCTATCAGGCCAAGGGAGCAGGGGATAAACCGGAAGTGGTGGAGGTTCCTTCTGATATGAAGGTACCCTATGCAGCGGTTATTTTCCACGAAGCTGAGGTCATTTTCAAGCAGCGCTTTGAGATGACCAGTGAGGAGCTGCAGGCAAGGATTGAGTCCTATTATGATGGGGAGAATCTTTTCCGTTCGATTAAGATTAAGGGGACCTTTTCTCGCATGCACGTCCGCATGATTCCCAAGTCAGCCTCCAGCGTTCGGTTTGCGGAGGTGGCCAGCCACCAGCCTGAATACACGGCTGAGGATATTTCGGGCACCATTGTAGGTATCTGGACACCGGAAATTTTCCATGGCGTCAGCGTAGCGGGTTACCACCTGCACTTTATCTCAGATGATTTGACCTTTGGCGGCCACGTTATGGACTATGTTATCGCCCAGGGCAATGTGGAAGTGGGGGCAGTCGATCAGCTGGACCAACGCTTCCCAATCCAAGACCGCCAGTACCTCTTTGCGAAATTTAATGCCAAGGAAGTGCGAGAGGATATAGAGAAGGCGGAGTGACGTTTCTAAATGAGAATACGAAGGAAAGAATTCGACTTACAGGTGGAATTCTTTTTTCGTGCGATAGGTACAGTGATGTGAGAGGAGCTAGTGATGATTCTCCTAATTTTACACAAACTTTACAAAAGCCCTCTAATAGATTTGATATTGACGGTGTAAGATGGAGTCATAACAAAAAGGAGAATTGATTATGTCTTTAACGAATCGTCTTACAAAATTTGCTGTTCTTGGTTTGGCCAGTGTCGGCCTTCTGACTGCCTGTGGTCAGGCTGCTAAGGACACAGCAGACCAGCCTATTACAGTGGTTTCCCGTGAGGAAGGGTCAGGAACCCGTGGTGCCTTTATTGAGTTGGTGGGAATTGAGTCTAAGGATGCCAATGGTGAAAAGGTGGACAATACAACTAACCAAGCTATTGTAACCAACTCTACAGCGGTTATGTTACAGACAGTAACCGGAGATACCGCGGCTATCGGCTATGCCTCACTTGGTGCGCTTGACGGCAACAGCAAACCATTGGAAATCGATGGTGTCGCTCCAAGTATTGATACTATCAAATCTGGTGAATACAAGATTGCCCGTCCATTTAATATCGTTACAAAGGATTCTATTAGCGAAGCTGCTCAAGACTTCATCAGCTTTATTATGAGTTCTGATGGTCAAGCAGTAGTTGAAAAATCCGGCTATATCCCAGTCGATGCCAAAGCAGCTTACCAGGCTAAGACAAAATCAGGTAAGGTCGTGGTAGCAGGTTCAAGCTCTGTTAACCCAGTTATGGAAAAATTAAAAGAAGCTTATCAAGCAGTCAATCCAGATGTAACTGTGGAAATCCAGCAAAGTGATTCCTCAACAGGTGTGACAAGCGCCATTGAGGGCTCTGCTGATATTGGTATGGCATCGCGTGAATTGAAGGATTCAGAAAGTTCAGCTGGTGTATCAGCTACACCAATTGCCATCGATGGTATTGCAGTAATTGTCAATAAGGAAAATCCATTGTCAGGTTTGACAGTACAAGAAGTGCAGGATATTTACACTGGTAAAGAAGCCGAGTGGTCATCCTACATTTCTAAATAAGGGGAGTTTATGCGTCAGTTCCGAGAAACCGGCATGCAAGCAGTCTTTTTTCTGGCTGCCTGCATTTCCGTTTTATCCGTAGTATTTATTTGTATCTTTCTATTTTCAGCTGGTTTGCCAGCCATCCAAGAAATCGGTTGGGGAAATTTCCTGTTTGGCTTAGATTGGCGACCGTCTAATCAACTTTTCGGTATCTTGCCGATGATTGTGGGCTCCGTCTATGTGACCTTTGGTGCCCTGGTGCTCGGTGTACCAATTGGTATTCTGACAGCTGTCTTTCTGGCCTTCTTCTGTTCAGAAAAATGGTATCCAATTTTCAAGCGTGCGGTCAGTCTCATGGCGGGAATTCCCTCAGTTGTTTATGGTTTCTTTGGTTTAGTGGTCTTGGTGCCTTTTATCCGTAGCAATGTCGGTGGTCACGGGATGGGGGTTTTGACAGCATCCATTTTGTTGGGAATCATGATTTTGCCGACTATTATCAGTGTCTCTGAGGCAGCCCTACGTGCGGTTCCAGAAACCTATTATCAGGGTGGCTTGGCCCTGGGAGCCTCCCATGAACGGTCTATCTTCTTTATTATCCTACCAGCAGCAAGGCGGGGGATTATGGCCAGTGTTATTCTGGGTCTTGGTCGTGCAATGGGAGAAACCATGGCAGTTATCATGGTGGCTGGTAACCAGGCCTTGATACCAAGTTCCTTGACCTCGGGAGTACGGACACTGACGACCAACATCGTTATGGAAATGGGTTATTCAACAGATCTCCACCGTGAGGCCCTGATTGGAACTGCAGTTGTGCTCTTTGTCTTTATATTACTCATTAACTTGCTCTTCTATAGCATGAATAAGAAGGAGGCCTAGGATGTCATTAGTAAAACACCAAGCTTCGACTGACCGGACCTCTCTTATCTTGAGGTGGCTGGTATTTCTAGCGGCTGGTCTGGCAGGCCTTGTAACCAGCTTTATCGTTCTCTATATTTTGATCAAGGGCTTGCCCTATCTCAATCTGGATCTCTTTTCATGGACCTACAATTCTACCAACGTGTCCATGCTACCAGCCCTTCTCAACACTGTTTTGATGGCTCTTCTGGCCCTTTTGATTGCCTTGCCAATCGGGATTGGTGCCTCTATCTACCTAACAGAGTATGCCCAGCCGGACAATCCCCTAGTGACCATTGTTCGCTTGGCAACGGAGACACTATCAGGGATTCCGTCTATCATCTATGGTTTGTTTGGCGCCCTCTTCTTTGTCAAATTCCTTGGCTTGGGCCTGTCAATCATTGCAGGGGCTATGACCCTTAGTATCATGATTCTGCCCTTGATTATGCGAACAACCGAGGAGGCTCTCTTGTCCGTTGAAGATGGCTATCGGGAAGGAAGTTTTGCCCTTGGCGCTGGTAAATTGCGGACCATATTTCAGGTGGTTCTGCCCTCTGCCTTACCGGGAATTTTTTCAGGTGTCGTATTGGCCCTGGGCCGGGTTATCGGTGAGTCAGCAGCCTTGATCTTCACAGCAGGGACAGTAGCAGAAGTGGCGACCAATCTCACCAGCTCAGGTAGGACCCTGGCTGTCCACATGTATTTGATTTCGGGTGAAGGTATTTATGTCAATCAGACCTACGCAACAGCTGTCATTCTCTTGATTCTGGTCATTGTCATGAACCTCTTGTCCGAATGGATTGCAGAAAAATTAGGAAGAAATAGAAATGAGTAAACTAAGTATCCAAGGTCTGGATCTCTTCTACGGGGATTTTCAGGCTTTGAAGAATATCAATTTAGAAATTCCAGGCAATCAGATTACAGCCTTTATTGGGCCTTCTGGTTGCGGGAAATCAACCCTCTTAAAAAGTCTGAACCGTATGAATGATTTGGTCAAGAACTGCCGTTTAACGGGCAAAGTTCTGCTGGACCAAGAAGATATTTATGCGGAGATGAAGACGACAGTCCTCCGTAAGAAGGTCGGAATGGTTTTTCAAAAACCAAACCCTTTTCCAATGAGCATTTATGATAATGTAGCCTACGGACCTCGTACCCACGGCATTCATAATAAGCTGGAACTGGATAAGATTGTCGAGCGTTCTCTTCGTCAGGCAGCTATCTGGGATGAGGTCAAGGATCGCCTCAATAAGTCTGCTCTGGGCTTGTCGGGCGGTCAGCAGCAGCGTCTCTGTATTGCCCGTGCCCTGGCTATCGAGCCGGAAGTTCTCTTGATGGACGAGCCGACGTCAGCCCTCGACCCGATTTCAACCGCCAAGATAGAAGAATTGGTCCTGGAATTGAAGAAGGACTATACTATTGTCATGGTCACCCACAATATGCAACAGGCCTTGCGGGTGTCTGACCGGACTGCCTTTTTCCTCTTGGGTGAGGTCGTTGAATTTGACAAGACAAGCAGTCTCTTTAGTATGCCAAAAGATCCACGTACGGAAGACTATATCACAGGGAGGTTTGGTTAATGCGTTCACGTTTTGAAAGCCAATTAGAAGAATTGCAAAAGGACATGGTCTACATGGGCGGTCTCTGTGAGGAGATTATCGCAGGCTCTGCCGACGGTCTCAATGGGCCAGAGCAGTTGAACTACGAAAAAATTCAGCAGACCTACCAGAAGATTGAGGAGCTAGAGCGGGATATCGAAGCCCGTTGCCTCAAATTGCTCCTGCGCCAGCAACCAGTTGCTCGGGACCTGCGCACCATTTCATCCGCCCTTAAAATGGTCTATGACATGAAGCGAATCGGCGCCCAATCCTCTGAAGTGGCGGACCTGATTCGCAACAATCCCATTGACCTGGTGGAAGAGATTCCTTTGGTTAAGAAAATGGCAGAGCAGGTCAGTCAGATGGTGGTGGGGGCCCTGGATGCCTTTATCAAAGAAAGTCACGATTTGGCCAGCCAAGTCGTTGCAAAAGACGATACAGTTGACCAATATTTTGGTACAATAAAAGAAAAACTGGCCACATATATCGGGAGCCACTCTGCAAATGGTGACCAGGCCATTGATCTCTTGATGATTGCCAAGTACCTGGAGCGCATCGGTGACCACGCCGTCAATATTGCCAAGTGGGTACAATTTTCTATCACGGGTCAATTAGAAGGGTAAGAAAATGATCTACTGTGTAGAAGATGATGATGCCATTCGTGAATTGATGATCTATAGCCTCAAGACTGCTGGTTTTGAGGCTAAGGGTTTTCCAGAGGCTGCTAGTTTTTGGGAAGGATTGGAGGAAGCAAGTCCTGATTTAGTGGTCTTGGATGTTATGATGCCAGGCCAGGACGGAATTTCAGTCCTCCAGGACCTGCGTAGGCAGACCAGGTGGCTGGCTATACCCGTCATTATGGCAACGGCCAAGGGGACTGAGATTGACAAGGTTCAGAGTTTGGACATGGGGGCTGATGATTACCTGGTCAAGCCCTTTGGTATGATGGAAATGATTTCCCGTATCAAGGCTGTTTTGCGCAGGACTCAAAAGCAGGAGGAGCAAGAGCTGGCCTTTGCCACGATTCGTATCAATCTAGCCAGTCACAAGGTCTATGTCCAAGACAGTAAGGTTGAATTGACCTTGAAAGAATTTGAATTACTGCACCTCTTCATGCGGTCGCCTCAAAAAGTCTTTACCCGTCAGGAACTCTTGGACAAGGTCTGGGGACAAGATTTTATGGGCGAGACGCAGACGGTCGATGTCCATGTGGGAACCCTGCGCCAGAAATTGGGCCAAGCCGGTCACCTGGTCAAAACAGTACGTGGAGTAGGCTATCTCTTGGAGCAAGACCATGACTAAACGGATTTTTCAAGCAGTATTTATGACAGCTATGGGGGTCTTTCTGCTGACTATCCTCACTGTCCAGGTCTACCTTTATAATTATTTTAACGGTCAACTGGTCGATCATTTAGTTCAAGAAACCCAGTTGGTGGCAGAGGCGGTTGAAAATGAAGGTATAGACTATCTGCAGCACATTGCTCCTGGTGAATACCGTTTTACCTGGATAGCTCCTGATGGCAGTGTCATCTATGACTCCGAAAATGATGCCTCACAAATGGACAATCACAGCCAGCGTGAAGAAGTTATTCAGGCTAAAAAAAATGGAATCGGCCAGCGGGTCAGGTATTCTAGTACCCTGTCTGAAACCCTCATTTACTCGGCACGGCTCTTGCAAGACGCCAGTATCGTCCGTCTTTCAGTTTCCCACAGTACGGTCTTTGATTTGATGCAGCGGATGTTTCCCTGGTTTGCCGTCTTGGGGTTTGTGTCGCTTCTGACTTCCTACGTCCTTGCCAAATACACGGCTCAAAAATTACTCCGGCCTTTGGAAACCATTGACTTAGAGCGACCCTTGAAAAATGATGTTTATAAGGAATTGCATCCCCTGCTCAAGCGACTGGATTTTCACCAGTCTCAATTGGCTGAAAAAGAGAGTCTCCTGCGGCAGAAACAGGATGAATTTGATACTATCATTTCTAAGATGAAGGAGGGGTTAGTCATCGTTGATGA
Source organism: Streptococcus nasisuis (assembly GCF_040836615.1). Taxonomy (NCBI): domain Bacteria; kingdom Bacillati; phylum Bacillota; class Bacilli; order Lactobacillales; family Streptococcaceae; genus Streptococcus; species Streptococcus nasisuis. Next base: position 872,720 of record NZ_CP162268.1, read on the forward strand.
CCAGGGCCGGTTAGTCATCTACAATGAGGCGGCTCGTAATCTTTTAGAATTGGAAGAGTCAGCCCTCTCCAGACCCATTGCTATTTTTCAGCGCCAATCGGCCTTGAAGGACTTGCTGACGGAGTTACTGGATGGTCAGAAAACAGAGACCATTGTCGAATTGCAGGACCACCAATACAAGGTCATCGGACGTCCGATTTGGTCGGAGCAGCAATCAGGGGCCGTTCTTCTCTTTTTCGATGTGACCGAGCAGTATTATCTGGAAAAATTGCGGAGGGAGTTTACTGCGACGGTTTCCCACGAATTGCGGACACCGCTCCACATTCTATCTGGCTATTCTGAAATCCTGCAGTCGCGTATTGCCTCGCCAGATGATGTTGTCGTCTTTGCCGAGAAGATTCACCAGGAATCCCAGCGCATGATTCAACTGGTAGAGGATATTCTCCAATTGGCCCAGTTGGATGAAGGTAGACATATCCGAAAAGAGGATGTGCAATTGACTGACCTGGTCCAGCAGGTTTTGGCTGGTCTGGAAGACAAGGCGGTGCAGAAAAATATCGCTTTGAGCTTTACGGGTCCCCAGATTTCCTATCATGGAAATCCTGTCCTGCTCCAGTCTATTATTTTTAATCTGTGTGACAATGCCATTAAATACAATACCGAGCATGGACAGGTCCATGTTAGCCTCAGTCAGACAGATGAGGCTATTAGCCTGGTCGTAGAAGACACTGGTCTGGGCATCTCACCGATAGACCAGGAACGCATGTTTGAGCGCTTTTATCGGGCCGACAAGAGCCGTTCCAAACAAGTGGGCGGTACCGGTCTCGGTCTCTCCATTGTCAAACACGCCCTTCAAGTTCATGGCGCTACCATCCACGTCCAAAGCCAGTTAGGTCAGGGAACTGTGATGAAGGTGAAGTTTCCGAAATAAAATAAAACCTGTATTCGCAGCTCAGCATCTTTAGCTAAGGCTAGTTTTCTGCCACTCAGCGTTCGTTTTTCTCGAAATACAGTCAGTATTGCATCAAACAACAGCCTTGATTTGTAAAAAACTATCTCTTTTCTAAATATACTTTACTTGTGAACACAGGTTTTAAAAAGCATGAAAATCATCAGATTTTCATGCTTTTTATTTTCTCTTCTGTCGGTGTCACGCGCAGGGTTTTCTGACCGCGGTAGGTCACAAAACCAGGCTTGCCACCTGTTGGCTTATGCAGTTTCTTAGCTTCAATCATATCGACTTGAACCAAGTTAGAATGCCTTGCCTTGGAGAAGTAGGCAGCCAATTCAGCAGCATCTGTCTTGACTTCGTCACTTGGGTCCAAGTTATCTGTGATAACCACATGACTGCCTGGAATGTCTTTGGCATGGAACCAGAGTTCGCCTTTCTTTGCCATTTTGAAGGTCAACTCATCATTTTGCAGGTTATTTTTTCCTACCAGAATAATGGTCTTCCCGTCCGTTGCCAAGTATCGTTCAGGTTTCTGACGCTTATGGATTTTCTCACGGTGGCGACGTTTGAGGTAGCCTGTTTCAATCAATTCCTCACGGATTTCATCGATTTCTGCCAGACTCGCCTGTCCCAGCATGGTGTCAACGGACTCCAGATAGACAATGGTCGCCTTGGTTTCCCCAATCAAGCTGGTCAGATGCTTGACCGCCTCCTTGAGTTTCTGGTACTTCTTGAAGTAGCGCTGGGCATTCTGGCTAGGAGTCAAAGCCACATCCAACTCAATCTCCAGCTCCTGGCCCGTATAGTAGTTGTCTAACCTCACGCTCGGCTGGTCGTTGGGTACCTGATGCAGATAGGTGGTCAGGAGCTCGCCCTTTTGCCGCACCAACTCCGCCGTCTCCGTATCCGCCAATTCCTGCTCCTGCTTGACCAGTTTCTTGCGATTTTTCTCCAACTCACTGGCTACCCGCTTGATCAGCTCATTGGCCTGTTGGGCCACCCGATCCCGCTCCGCCTTGTCCTGATAGTAGAAGTCCAGCAGACTGCTCAGGCTTTCAAAGTGTGGCTGATTTTCAGGGCCATTGGCAAATGGCAGAGCAGCATAGGACTTGTCTGTCAGGCTAGGATGTGTGGCATGGTCAAAAAAGGCACGAAAGTTCTTCAGGCGGTCTGTCTGCAAATGATTGGCCAGTTCAGAAGCCGTATCTCTCCCCAAACCTTGAAAGACCCGTTGGAGATTTTTAGGACTCAGTTCCTGAGTCGATAAGATTTCAAACAATTTCTCGTCAGACACCGTATAAGGATTGAAAGAATGCGTCTCCGGTGGTCGAATGTAGGTGGAACCAGGCAAGATAGTTCGGTAGGAATTTTGCGAGAAACCTACGTGCTTAATAGCTTCGATAATCCGTTGTTCAGACTTATCCACCAAGATGATATTGCTGTGCTTGCCCATGATTTCCACAATTAAGGTTGCTTGGATATGGTCGCCAATCTCGTCCTTGTTGGACACCGAAAATTCTAAAATGCGGTCGTTTTCTAGCTGTTTTATTTCCTCGATAACCGCACCTTGTAAATACTTCCTCAGAATCATGGTAAAGGTATTAGGTACCTTAGGATTTGTAAATTCTGTTTGAGTAAGCTGGACACGGGCAAAAACGGAATGTGAAGACAAGAGCAATTTATGGCTCTGACGGTTGCTTCGGATGTTGAGGACAATCTCCTGTTCAAAGGGCTGGTTGATTTTTTGAATCCGCCCGCCTTCTAAATTGGCCTTTAATTCAGCCGTCATGTGATGTAAAAAAAATCCGTCAAAAGACATGGTTTTCCTCTTTCTAACTGGTCTAACTCTGTCTAGTATATCATAAATCAGTGACTTTTTGATGTAGGGCAGACTAGGTAGAAAAATTTTCAGAAAATTACGTCAAAAGTATTGACAAAGTGATTTTGATACCGTATAATCATCTGTAATCAGAAGAAGTAGTAAAGCAGAAGTCTTCAGGGAGCCTGTGGTACTGAGAACGGGTGGCGGAGTTTTATGAAATGGGCTGATGTGCAGAATTGTCTGTCTTCAGACTTAGGTGCACAAACGATTGTTTGGCATAAATACTTTGCGTAGACTGTTTTGGCTGAGTACGAGGCAGGTCGATGCAGCTTATACTGGCGGTATAGCAAGGAGAGCTAACAAAGTACTCAGGCAAAACAGTCACGTAAATGAACTTAAAACAATGATAGTTCGGTCCGCACACCTTACAGTGCAACTCCTTGTTTGAGGAGATGAGATATGGGAGGATTCTAGACATTCCCATAAGTGAGGTGGCACCGTGTCATTGACGCCCTCGCATACGATTTTAGTATGCGTGGGCTTTTTCTATACAAAGGAGATTACATTATGATGAAACGATGGCGTAGCTTACAGATCTTGAATTGACGAAATAGATACAATTGTTTTAATAAGAAAGAGGTTTATGATGAAAAATAAAAAATTAATGGGTGTGTTGATTGCATTTTTTGCGATTATTGTGGCTGTAGTGATTTCAAATCAGAATAAACAAGAGACCACAACAGAGACTGGGACGGAATCTCAAACCGTTAAAATCGGAGTTCTCCAATATGTGACCCACGCTTCCTTGGATGAAATTTACAAAGGGATCGAAGCTGGTCTCAAAGAAGGCGGCTACGATAAGGATGCCAATATACAAATCGACTTTATGAACGCTGAAGGCGACCAATCTAAAGTGCAAACCATGAGTAAAAAATTGGTCGATAATGGCAACGAATTGCTGATTGGTATTGCGACACCAGCAGCCCAAGGCTTGGCTAATGCGACTAGCGATCTGCCAATCATCATGGGAGCTGTAACCGATCCGGTCGGTGCCAACTTGGTTGCTGATTTGAAAAATCCTGGTGGCAATATCACTGGCGTTTCTGACCAAACACCAGTAGCAGATACTATTGACTTGATTAAACAAATCACCCCAGAGGCAAAAACAATCGGTGCTCTCTTCTCATCAAACGAGGACAACTCAAAGGCCCAAGTTGCTGAATTTAAGGCGGCAGCTGAGGCAGCAGGCTATGAAGTTATCGAGTATGCAGTTCCTTCTTCAAACGAAATTGCCTCAACAGTAGAAGTTGCCTCAACCAAGGTAGACGCCTTCTTCACACCAGTTGACAATACCATTGCATCGGCTTTCTCAACAGTCATTTCTGCAGCCAACAAGTCTAAAAAACCAATCTACACTTCTGTAGAGGATATGGTCGAAGGTGGCGGTATCGCATCTGTAACCCTCAGCCAATTTGACCTAGGTGTTGCTACTGGTAAAATGGCTGCCAAGGTTCTTGACGGTGCCAAAACAGCTGACACACCAGTTGAAGTCTTTAACCAAGGTACCGTTGTCGTCAACCAAAAAGTAGCTGATGAACTTGGCCTTACCCTTCCAGCGGAGATTGTTGAAAAAGCAAGCCGCGTGATTAAATAAACGAAATTTTAGAGAGAATTATGATCCTTTCCACCATTTCCCAGGCCCTGCTTTGGGCCATTCTTGGTCTTGGTATCTTCATGACCTTCCGTATTTTGAACTTTCCAGATATGACGACAGAGGGTTCCTTTCCCTTGGGCGGAGCAGTGGTTGTGACCTTACTTACTCAGGGTGTCCACCCGATTCTGGCGACCTTAGCTGCTGTTTCGGCAGGCTGTTTGGCAGGGCTTGTGACCGGTCTCCTGTATACCAAGGGGAGAATTCCAACCCTCTTGTCAGGGATTCTGGTTATGTCTTCCTGCCATTCCATTATGCTCTTCATCATGGGGCGGGCCAATCTGGGCTTGCTCAATATCAAGAGTTTGCAGGACCTCCTGCCTTTTGAAAGGGAGACAAATGGATTGATACTAGGCCTGGTGGCAGTTGTGGCTGTCATCTCTGCTCTGCTATTCTTCCTAAATACCCGCCTGGGTCAGGCCTTTATCGCTACGGGTGACAATCCCGACATGGCGCGCAGTTTTGGCATTCATACCAGCCGTATGGAGCTTATGGGTCTGATCCTCTCCAATGGGGTCATCGCCCTTGCTGGTGCCCTCATCGCCCAGCAGGAGGGTTACGCGGACGTTTCGCGTGGTATCGGTGTCATCGTGGTCGGCATGGCCAGTCTCATCATCGGTGAGGTTTTGTTTGATAATGTGACAATGGCAGAGCGTTTTATCACCATTGTGGTGGGAGCGATTTTCTACCAGTTCTTGATTTTGGGTGTGATTTCCCTGGGAATCAATACCAGCTACCTCCGCATTTTCTCAGCCCTCATCTTGGCAGTCTGTCTCATGGTCCCTGAAATCAAAAATAACATCCTGAAAGGAGCCAGCTTGACCAAATGAATGCAATCGTTGAACTAAAAAATGCGCGTGTGGTGGTCAACAATGGCCTGGACCAGGAGCGCGTGATTCTAAAGGATGTTAATCTGACTATCTATCAAGGGGATTTTATCACTATTCTCGGTGGCAATGGTGCTGGTAAGTCCACCCTCTTCAATGTCATAGCAGGTACCCTGCCCTTAACCAGTGGAACAGTGTCTATCTTGGGCGAGGATGTGACCAAGTGGCCAGCGGAAAAGCGGGCCAAGTACCTGTCCCGGGTCTTTCAGGATCCCAAGATGGGAACGGCACCTCGGATGACTGTGGCGGAAAATCTTTTGATTGCCAAGTACCGTGGCCAAGGTCGTGGGTTGGTTCCTCGGCAACTTCCCCAGCATTTGGAAGAGTTTGAGGCGACCCTAGAAAAAATTGGCAATGGTCTGGAAAAGCATATCGCCACTCCAGCTGGTTTATTATCGGGTGGCCAGCGTCAGGCCCTCAGCCTCTTAATGGCCTCTATCGTCAAGCCAGAGCTGTTGCTCTTGGATGAACACACGGCGGCCCTTGATCCAAAGACCAGCCAGTCCCTCATGAATTTGACGGATAGCCTGATTGCCGACCAGGAGCTGACTGCCCTTATGGTTACTCACCAGATGGAGGATGCCCTTAACTTTGGCAATCGCTTGATTGTCATGAAGGATGGTCAAATTATCCAAGACCTCAATCGCCAGCAAAAAGCGGAAATGCAATTGGAAGATTACTATAAATTCTTTGAGTAATAAGTCTGGAGCGATTCAGGCTTTTCTTATCAATAAATACCGATAATTAGTGATTTGTGTTATACTATAACTAACGAAGCTGTATAGGAGGAGTAGCTTATGCCTCAAAATCGAAAGGAACGCTTGTTTTTTGGCATGTTAATGTCGATGATGATGGGATTTGTAATGACTGTTTATAATTTATGGTGGGCAGGTCGCTTGCAATTAACTATTTTGATACCATCTTATTTGTTGGGAGTGGTTGTTGCCTTTATAGCATCGCAATTTGTCAATCCTTTAGCCATCAGATGGATCAATTTCATCGGACCGAAATTGCCTTCTGAAAAGCATACTTCCTTTGCTATGATTAGTTTTCGGTCTGTTGCAATGGGGTTAATTATGGGAGTATTTGGCATGTATATGAGTCATCTTCCCTTTCATCTACCGATTTATGGTTTCCGCTTTTTGAGAAATATTATTCTATCACTTCCCTTAAGTTATTTTATTGTCAATCCTCTTGCGAGACGTATCCTAGTCTCAGTGAGGGAAAGGAACAGTTAGACACTGGCTTTGCTGGTGTTTTTTCATTTTTTAGAGATTTTTTGCTATACTAGACATATGAAAATTTCAATTACTACAACCTCTACACACTATCAATTAAATGTGGCATACTCCGTTTCTGCATCTTTGACAGAAGCATGGGATTTACTGGCTACAGACGCTGGTTTTGCCAAATGGTTTCCAGAACTCCATATTGAAGGACAAAAGTTGGTCTTTGAAATGGAGGATTTCCGTGAGGAGATGGACTTGTTGGCCTATCGCGAACCGCATGAGATTGTCTATACTTGGGATACTGCTCGGGTTGGTTTTATTCTGACAGAGCAAGAAGGTGGGAGTCACATTGCCTTTGAGGAAATCATCCCTAAGGATTTTGGCAATGAATTTGCGACGGCTGAAAAAGATATGACCGGTTGGCTGGTCCAGCATGAATGTATTCAAGCCTTGCTTGAGGGGGCTGAAGTGCCAGAACAGAAACCCTTGCAAGAAAAGTGGTCGCACTTTGTTCAAGAACAGATTTAGGAGAAAATCATGCACAATATTACTTGCCCGCATTGTGGGACGGCTTTTCAAGTTAATGAAACAGAATACAGCCAGCTTTTGGCTCAGGTTCGTGGTGTGGAGTTTGATAAGGAAGTTCATGATCGTTTGGCGCGTGAGACAGAGTTGCTGGCTCAGAAGGCTGAAAATGACTTGCAGGCTAAATTGGCTGACAAGGATAAGGCTATTTTAGAACTGACAGCTAAGGTTGAGCAGGTGTCTAGTCAGACGGAACATGAGGTCAGCTCTGCTATTGCTCAAAAGGATAAGGAGCTGCTGGCACTTCAGGCTCAGCTGGACAAACTGTCTAGTCAGACGGAACATGAAATTAGCTCTGCTATTTCCCAAAAAGACCAAGAAATCCAAGAGCTAAAGGCAAAATTGGAGCAAGTGGGTCTGTCCAAGGATTTGGAGTTGCAGCAGGCAGTGGCTCAGGTTGAGAAGGAGCGGGATGCGGCCCAGAATGCCTTGGTTTTGCAGGAGCAAAAGCAGGAATTGGCGCTGGCGACAACTCGGCAGGAGTATGAGGTTCAGCTCAAGGCGGCTAGCGAGCAGGTGGAGTTCTATAAGAACTTCAAGGCCCAGCAATCGACCAAGGCTATCGGTGAAAGTTTGGAATTGTATGCTGAGTCGGAGTTCAATAAGGTTCGACAGTTAGCCTTTCCTAATGCTTATTTTGAAAAAGATAATCAAGTGTCGGCGCGTGGGTCCAAGGGCGACTACATCTATCGCGAGACGGATGAAAATGGTGTCGAAATCATTTCCATCATGTTTGAGATGAAAAATGAGGCGGATGACACGGTTAAAAAGCATAAGAATGAGGACTTTTTCAAGGAATTGGACAAGGATCGTCGTGAGAAGAACTGTGAATATGCGGTGCTAGTGACCATGCTAGAGGCGGATAACGATTACTACAATACGGGGATTGTTGATGTCAGCCACAAGTACGAGAAAATGTATGTGGTTCGCCCTCAGTTCTTTATACAGTTGATAGGACTTTTACGCAATGCGGCGCTCAACAGTTTGAAGTACAAGCAGGAGCTGGCTTTAGTCAGAGAACAGCATATCGACATTACCCATTTTGAAGAAGATTTGGCGACCTTCAAAACAGCCTTTGCCAAGAACTACCAGTCAGCCAGTACCAATTTCCAAAAGGCTATTGATGAAATTGACAAAGCCATCAAGCGAATGGAGGCGGTCAAGGCAGCCCTGACTACCAGTGAAAATCAGCTCCGACTGGCTAATAATAAACTGGATGACGTCACCGTCAAAAAGCTAACCCGTAACAATCCAACCATGAAAGCCAAGTTTGAGGCCTTGAGAGGGGATCGGGAATGAAACAATTCGCCCCCCGAGCCTGTATGGCTCAAAAGGGCTGGGGATAGCTCTTTTTGGGGTTGGATAGAGCGAACTTTGATTGCTTCAAAACGTTTTTGATAAATTAGAAATAAGGGGAGTGGACAAGAACTTGACAAATTTATAAATAGTTCGTCTGCCCACCTGGTTCGGAGCGTAAAACGCGAACGAAACTGTCAATCAACCACTGCGCTGTGATGTTGACACAAACTAAAGAAAACGAACCTAAGCTTTTTGCCTAGGCGCATCGGAGGTATAGAGCGTGATTAGAGCCTTTAAAGACAAGGATATTACTCCTTGCGTACAGCTAATGGCAGACTTGGGTTATCCGACAGACGAGCGGAGTTTGCAGACTAGATGGAGGCATTTGCTGCAACAAGCAGATTACCATTTATTGGTAGTTGAGGAAAATCATCAAGTCCTTGGATTTGTTGGCTTTCACAAAATGTATTTCTTTGAAGCAGACGGCGCTTATTGTCGCATCCTTGCCTTGGTTGTATCGTCTGAGCATCGTCGAAAGGGACTTGCGACCAAGTTATTAGATGCGGTTTCGGATTTTGCTAGGGCAGAAGGCTGTCGGGCCTTAGCCTTGAATTCTGGATTGACTGACCAACGTTCTGGAGCGCACCAATTCTATAAGCAATATGGCTTTTCCATGCAGACAGCTGGCTTTACCTATAGACTAACAGAGGGAGATAAGAATGGATAATTTAATTGATTTAAATGCACCTGTAGCGGAAGTGATTAAAGCATATCCGGAGGTTAAAGATTTGCTGATTGAGCTTGGTTTTTCCCCACTGGCCAATCCTGCCATGCTTCACACAGTTGGAAAGGTGACCAGTCTGAAAATGGGTTCTAAAATGACCAAGATTTCGTTGAAACAAATCCAACAAACCTTAGAGTGGAATGGGTATCAGGTAGTAGGAGGCAATGATGAGTGAACAGCGAATTGATATTTTAAAAAATATCCTCTTGGACCTGCATAACGGAGCTAGCGCGGAGTCCGTTCAGGAACAATTTAATCAGCATTTTACAGGTGTGTCAGCGCTGGAGATTTCGATGATGGAACACGAACTCATGTCCAGCGATACGGGGATTACCTTCGAAGATGTTATGGGCTTATGTAATGTTCATGCCAATCTTTTCAAGGGAGCTATATCGGATGTCCAAGTGGCAGACATGGATCAAGAAGGTCATCCTGTTTATGTCTTTAAACAAGAAAATCTTGCACTTCGTGGAGCTTTATTGCGCATTCGCCGGATTTTAGAGAAGTATGAGCAAGTGGAGGAGGAAGAAGTGCGCGACCAACTTCTCCAAGGTTTGCAACGTCAATATAAATTGTTAGGTCAGTTTGACCATCATTATACGCGCAAGGAAAAACTCTTCTTTCCAATCATGGAGCGCTACGGTCATGATGCGCCACCCAAGGTTATGTGGGGCGTAGATGATGATATTCGTCTGCTCTTTAAGGAAGCCCGCAAGGCTTTAGATACCTTGCCAGATGGAGATATAGAAACTGTTCGTCAAACTTTTGAAAGTTTCGCCACTGAGTTTGAAGAGATGATTTTCAAGGAAGAAGCGATTTTGCTAATGATTTTGCTGGAGACTTTTACACAAGATGATTGGTTGCAGATTGCCGCTGAAAGTGATGCTTATGGCTATGCAATTGTGAAACCTACAGCAAAATGGGTTCCCCATCGGGTTTCTTTTGGAGAAATAGCAGAGCAGAAGGACGCATCATCTGCACCGCAGGCAAGTGATCCCAATGTCCGGGTGATTGATACGCCAGAGGGACAGTTTACTATCTCCTTCACACCAAAAGAACCGACCCCATCAGTTCTGGACCCTGCTAGTCCACAGCCTTTTGGCAATGGATATTTGACTCTTGAACAAGCGAATCTCATCCTTAATCATTTACCATTGGAATTAACCTTCGTGAACAAGGATGACATTTTCCAATATTACAATGATAGCCATCCAGTTGAGGAAATGATTTTCAAGCGGACACCTAGTCAAATCGGACGCAATGTCGAACTCTGTCATCCACCGAAAATTGTTGACAAGGTCAAAAAAATCTTTGAACTCCTGCGCAGTGGACAGAAAAATGAAGTGACTATGTGGTTCAAAAAGGATGAAGAAACCTTTGTTTATGTCGTTTACAAGGCGGTTCGTGACCAAGAAGACCAATTTCAAGGCGTCTTAGAATATGTTCAAAATATCCAACCCTATCGGGAACTAGACAGTGATTTTTCTAGAGAGATTTAGTTACACCTATCATTTTACTTAAAGATGTCTTGTGTTTATCTATACAGAGGAGCGTGACATGATTAGAATGGTTCATTTAGAGGCTTGTCATATTGAGAAGCTAGATTAGGCTTTTTTAGAGCAGGGCTGGCCGTCGCGGAAGGCAATCCTGGAAAGTTATTTGACGGAGCAGGAAGAAGGCGAGCCCAGGTCTTGGTAGCTGAAAATGAGCAGGCCTGTCTGGGCTATATTACTCTTGTCAAATGTCCCAAGAAGGGGCGATTTTCTCAGACAGGTATTCCTGAAATTGTCGATTTTAATGTCTTTGAACATTTTCAGGGTCAGGGAAGTGGCTACAGATTATTGGATGCTATCTGCTAACTTGTATCCGATTTTACATCCCAGATAGGGATAGGTGTTGGTCTGAATGCTCATTGTGGCAAGGCTCAGAAACTTTATGTGCAAAACGGATTTATTCCGGATAGGACTGGTGTTTGGTATGAGGGCAGCCCTATGGCAATTGGAGCTTCTGCTTACAACGACGATAACCTAGCTCTGTATTTTATCAAGCCACTGGAAACATGATATCATGCTGTATTGAGATGTTAATAGAAAAAATGAGAAGCTCTAGATAAGGTTGGAATCCATGTCCAGCCTTTTTTGTTACATAAAATCTCAGGGATTGTCCATGGAAAGAATTCCCAAAACTACCTCAATCCTAGCAACCTATGCTATAATAGATTTAGAAAACCAAAGGAGATATACTATGAAAACTATTCACACAGACAAAGCACCAGCAGCTATCGGCCCGTACGTTCAGGGTAAGGTCGTAGGCAATCTGCTCTTCGCATCAGGCCAAGTCCCCCTTTCACCAGAAACGGGTGAAGTGGTTGGTGAGACCATTCAAGAACAGACCGATCAAGTCTTGAAAAATATTGCAGCCATCCTAGCAGAAGCTGGAACAGACTTTGACCACGTTGTCAAAACGACTTGTTTCCTCAAGGATATGAATGATTTTGTAGTTTTTAATGAGGTCTATAAAACAGCCTTCTCATCCGATTTTCCAGCCCGCTCAGCTGTAGAAGTTGCTCGCCTGCCACGTGATGTGAAGGTTGAAATCGAAGTCATCGCCGTTGTTGAATAAATCAGAAAAAGGAGGTCTAGCCATGGCAGATAAACTCCAACTAGTTATCGTGACCGGGATGTCGGGAGCCGGTAAGACAGTCGCTATCCAGTCCTTTGAGGACCTGGGCTACTTTACCATTGACAATATGCCACCGACCCTATTGCCGAAATTTATCGAGCTGATCCATGCCAGCAAGGACAATAACAAGATTGCCCTGGTTGTCGACATGCGGAGCCGGTCCTTCTTTGCGGAAATCCGTGAAGTTCTAGATGACCTGGAAACCGCAGAAGACCTGGACTTCAAGATTCTCTTCCTGGATGCCACGGATAGTGAATTGGTGGCCCGCTATAAGGAGACCCGCCGTTCTCACCCTCTGGCTGCAGATGGCCGAGTTCTTGACGGTATCAATCTAGAACGCGAACTTCTAGCTCCCTTGAAAAATATGAGTCAGAATGTGATTGATACCTCGGATTTGACACCGAGAAACCTACGTATGGCCATCTCTGAGCAATTCGCTAGCCAGGACAATCAGCCGTCTTTCAGGGTGGAAGTCCTATCCTTCGGATTTAAGTATGGCCTACCTCTGGATGCGGACCTGGTCTTTGACGTGCGTTTCTTGCCAAATCCATATTACAATCCCGAGCTGCGCAATCTGACAGGGATGGACCAGCCGGTTTACGATTACGTTATGGACCACCAGGAATCCGAAGAGTTCTACGGCCATTTGATAAGCTTGATCGAGCCAATTCTGCCAGGTTACCAGAAGGAAGGTAAATCAGTTCTGACCATAGCCGTCGGATGCACGGGCGGTCAACACCGCAGCGTAGCCTTTGCCAAACGCCTAGCAGAAGACCTAGAGAAAAACTGGCTTGTCAACCTGAGTCATCGGGACAAAGACAAGCGGAAAGAGACGGTCAATCGGTCATGAGAAAGCCAAAGATTACGGTTATCGGAGGAGGAACGGGGATTCCTGTGATTCTCAAAAGCCTGCGCAACAAGGATGCGGACATTACAGCTATCGTGACGGTGGCAGATGACGGAGGCTCGTCTGGTGAGATTCGCCATGCCCTCCAGGTTACACCGCCGGGTGATTTGCGCAATGTCCTCCTGGCTATGTCGGATATGCCCAAGCTCTATGAGCAGATTTTCCAGTACCGATTTGATGCTAGCGACGGTCCCTTGGCAGGGCATCCGCTGGGCAATCTCATCATCGCTGGGATTTCTGAGATGCAGGGATCGACCTACAATGCCATGCGGCTCTTGACCCGCTTTTTCCATACGACAGGGAAAATCTACCCTTCCAGTGAGCATCCGCTGACCCTCCATGCCGTCTTTACTGACGGGACTGAGGTGGTCGGTGAAAGTAAAATTTCCAAGCATCCAGGCATGATTGGGCATGTATTTGTCACCAATATCTACAATGATCAAACCCCAACAGCCAGCCCGCAGGTAGTGGATGCCATTATGGACAGCGATTTGGTGGTGCTGGGACCTGGCTCCCTCTACACCTCTATACTACCTAACCTGATGATTCCCGAGATTGGACAAGCTCTCAAGGAGACCAAGGCGGAGGTGGTCTATGTCTGCAACATCATGACCCAGCGCGGGGAGACGGAGTTCTTCTCAGATGCTGACCACGCTGCGGTCCTCAATGCCCATCTGGCCTGTCGTTTTATTGACACCGTCCTGGTCAACATCGAGCCTGTGCCGCAGGACTACATGGATACCCACCAGTTTGACGAGTATCTGGTCCAGGTCAAGCACGATTTTACAGGGCTTCAGGACCAGGCGCGGCGCGTGATTTCGTCGAATTTTCTTCGTTTGGAAAATGGCGGAGCTTTTCACGATGGGGACCTTGTAGTAGAAGAATTACTCAGTATATTGCAGGTGCGGTCATGAGTTTTACGATACAAGTCAAGGAAGAATTGCTGATTCAGCCCAGCCAAAATAAGTCAGAGTTGTCGGCCATGATCAAGCTGGCAGGTAGTCTAGGTCTGGCATCATCAGGCTTGACCCTGTCCATTACGACTGAAAATGCCAAGATTGCTCGGCATGTCTATGAAATGCTCCAGACCTTTTACCAGATTAAGGCGGAAATCCGTCACCACCAACGGCAAAACCTTAGAAAGAATAGGATTTATTCTGTTCATATCGAAGACGGGGTCAATGATATTCTCAACGACCTCTATCTGGCAGATAGCTTTTTCGGCTTGGAGACGGGGATTTCACCGCTGGTATTGGAAAATGATTCCTGGAGCCAGGCCTATCTGCGTGGTGCCTTTTTGGCGGCGGGCTCTGTCAAGGACCCTGAAAAAGGCAAGTACCAGCTGGAAATTGCCTCGGTCTACAGCGACCATGCCCATGACTTGGCGGACTTGATGCAGAAATTTCTGCTGGATGCCAAGGTGATTGAACGAAAAAAAGGGACCATTACCTATCTGCAACGAGCCGAGGATATCATGGATTTCCTCCTAGTCATTGGGGCAGAAGAGGCAAAGACCGAGTTTGAAAATGTCAAGCTCCTGCGCGAGGCCAGAAACGATCTCAATCGTGCGACCAATGCCGAGGCGGCCAATATTGCCAAGACAGTCACTGCCAGCATGAAAACCATTAACAATATCAGTAAGATTATGGAGACTATTGGACTGGACCAGTTGCCTGGAGATTTGCAGGAAGTGGCCCAGCTCCGCATCCAGCATCCTGACTATTCTATCCAGCAATTGGCGGATAGCTTGACAAACCCGATTACCAAGAGTGGTGTCAATCACCGCCTGCGGAAAATTAATAAGATAGCTGAGGAATTGTAGGGAGTGGATAGCCTGTATTCAGGCTATTTTTTATGTAAAAATTAGCCCTTTACCAAACTGAGGTTCTGTAGGCAGTAAATTTTGTAGTAGAATGTTTAAACGAAATAATAGTTACAGAATAGTTGTTTATCATTGCAAGTTTTTCCTATATATGGTAGAATGTTGGCAGAAGTTTTTGTGCTCACAACAAAATGTGGTGTCGAATTGATATGGACGTTTTGGGACCAGATTTAGCTTGTGATTGTTGAAAGATATGTTTGTACACATAGGAGATTTATATGAAATTTGATCAAAAACAATGTTTTTCGATTCGGAAGTATTCATTTGGTGCTGCTTCTGTTTTATTGGCAACCGTGTCCTTTATGGCCGCTCAAACAGCATCTGCTGAGGAAGTGCCGGTTTCGTCAGATGTTAGTCCAGTGATTACGCCTTCAACATCAACGGTAGCGACAGCTCCTTCAGTTGATCCTATTGCTGCCACAGAAACTACGGTAACTACAGAAGCGACAGCGGAAGCAGTGACTCAACCAACTGACACGACAGGAACGACCTCTTTGAGATCGATGCCACAGTCAGGGAGCACCCAAGCTGTTTCAAATCAAGCAAGCCAAACGACGCCAGCTGTAGCATCAACAGAACCAGTAGCCCCAAATGTAGCACCTTCAGGTAGTTATGTCTTTACTCAGGCTACAGGTGTCAAGAGTGAGCCAAAGATTTCAAGTCCAGATTTGGCACGCTATGAAAAGGGGCAAACGGTTAACTATGACAGTGTGGTAACTGCGGACCAGCATAAATGGTTAAGCTACATTTCTTATGGTGGAAATCGACGCTATGTTTCTGTAGGAACGGTTGCGCCGACAACGCCCGTAAATACCCCTGTTCAGCCATCTGCATCTAGGACATCAGTATCCGGTGGTTCAGCATCTCAAGGGCAGTACAATGTCTTCAATAAAGTTGTCTACTTAGATGCAGGACATGGTGGTAGTGATCCCGGTGCCGTTTATTTTGGTAAAAATGAAAAGGATTTGAACCTACAGATTCAGAATCGTGTAAAATCAAAGCTTGAAGCGCAAGGTTTCCGAGTGGAATTGACTCGAACGGCAGATAGCTCTGTTGGTTTATTGCCGCGTTCTGAAAAAGCCAATCGAACTTCTTCAGATATTTTTGTAAGTATTCATTTTAATGCTTCGACGTCTCCTTCTGCTAATGGAATTGAGACTTACTATTATCAGTATTTTCCAGAGTATCCTGCGCGAATCAATAGCCAGTATCACAATGATGCTCAGCGCATAAATTTGAGTGCAAGTTTGGCAAACAGCATCCAATCTAATCTAATTACCAATACTGGTGCTCGAAACGGTGGAGTGATGCGGAGAACTTTCCAGGTCTTGCGTGAGACGACTGCTCCCGCGGTCTTGCTAGAGTTGGGCTATATGTCCAATAGTGCAGAGTCAGCAAAAATCTCGTCCGCAGCTTATCAGGAAAAATTGGTTGATGGAATTGTCAAAGGAATTTCTGACTATTATAAGAAACATGCAGGTCTGCCAGCAACGACCCCAGCGCCAAAACCAGCCGAAACTTCTAAACCGGCAACTACACCGGCAGTACCCAAGCCGGCCGAAACGCCAAAAGCAACCGTTATCGCAGGTAAGGTATCGGCTAGTGTTACCAATTCAGCAACAGGTTTCAACGTGGCACTTTCTAATGTTCCATCAACAGTTTCCAGTGTTGTAGTTCCAGTTTGGTCAGCTAATGGTGGTCAGGATGATATGAAGGTCTACCGTGCTAACCGTCAGTCAAACGGTCAATATACCTTTGCAGTAGCGACTAAGGACCATAAAAACGACACTGGCACTTACAATATGATTGTTTACGGACAAAATGTTCAGACTAGGAAGCTGGATACACTCCTCAGTGGCAGTCATAGCTATTCAGCTACCAGTCAATCATCGACTGCTCCAGCCGTATCTAAACCAGCCGAAGCTTCTAAACCGGTCTCTACACCAACAGTAGCCAAACCAGCCAAAACTTCTAAACCGGCAACTACACCGGCAGTAGCCAAGCCGGCCGAAACGCCAAAAGCAACTGTTGTCGCAGGTAAGGTATCGGCAAGTGTTACCAATACAGCAACAGGTTTCAACGTGGCACTTTCTAATGTTCCATCAACAGTTTCCAGTGTTGTAGTTCCAGTTTGGTCAGCTAACGGTGGTCAGGATGATATGAAGGTCTACCGTGCTAACCGTCAGTCAAACGGTCAATACACTTTTGCAGTAGCGACTAAGGAACATAAAAACGACACTGGTACCTACAATATGATTGTCTACGGACAGAATAGCCAAACAAGAAAGCTGGATACACTCCTCAGTGGCAGTCATAACTATTCAGCTACCAGTCAATCATCGACTGCTCCAGCCGTATCTAAACCAGCCGAAGCTTCTAAACCGGTCTCTACACCAACAGTAGCCAAACCAGCAGAAATTTCTAAACCGGCAACTACACCGGCAGTAGCCAAGCCGGCCGAAACGCCAAAAGCAACCGTTATCGCAGGTAAGGTGTCGGCTAGTGTTACCAATACATCAACAGGTTTCAACGTGGCACTTTCTAATGTTCCATCAACAGTTTCCAGTGTTGTAGTTCCGGTATGGTCAGTTAATGGTGGTCAGGATGATATGAAGGTCTACCGTGCTAGCCGTCAGTCAAATGGTCAATATACCTTTGCAGTAGCGACTAAGGACCATAAAAACGACACTGGTACCTACAATATGATTGTCTACGGACAGAATAGCCAAACTAGAAAGCTAGACACACTTCTAACTACCAAACATGATGTCAAATCAACGACCTCGCAAGCATCGCAACCAGCCAAACCGTCCCAACCTTCTACGCCTGCAACGACACCTGTAATAACAACTCCTCAAACGACAACGACTGCTCGCTCAAAGACAATCTTTATTGATCCAGGTCATGGTGGTCGAGATTCAGGGGCGTCTTATGGCGGAGTATATGAGAAAAATCTTGTTATGTCAGTTGCAAACAAGTTGAAAAATAATCTATTGCAAATGGGATACAACGTTTTGATGTCGCGTACAGGTGATGCTTATGTTGACTTTGTTACAGAACGTTCTCGCCGTGCAAATCAAAGTAATGCGGACTTGTTTGTTAGCTTGCACTTCAATGCCACTGGTGCGGGAATTACTAATGCAAGTGGTATTGAGACCTACTGGTATCAAGCTTATCCTGAGTACCAACCAAAAATCAATCAAGCCAAGCATAACGATCCAACACGATTAGCAGAGAGTCAGGTTCTTGCTAATAAGGTTCAAGCCAACCTGGTTCGCGAGACTGGTGCGGTAAACCGAGGTGTCAAACGAAATACATTTGCTGTACTTCGCGAGACAGCAATTCCTGCTGTTCTTGTTGAGATGGGCTTCATGGATAACCCAACAGAGCTTCAAAAAATCAAACAAGATTCTTATCATGTTCGATTGGCAAAAGCTTTAGCGCAAGGAATCAATGAATGGTATGGTGCAGTTGGGGGAAAGTAGTTGTTTCTGAACAAGGCACAAATCTCCGTCAGTCATCTAATGACACTCTTGTTCAGACATCAAAAAATCAACAATTATTTATCAATAGCCTTGTATCAGCTGCTAAAACCACGGGTCTAGTTCCGAGTGTGGTAATGGCCCAGGCTATTCTTGAGTCAGCATGGGGCACATCTCAATTGGCTACCCAAGGGAAAAACCTTTTTGGAATCAAGGCAGACGCCTCTTGGAAAGGTAAGACGGTATCAAAACAAACGACAGAGTTCCGTAATGGAAAAGCAGTCCAAGAAACGGCACATTTTAGAGCCTATAACACCGTATCAGAAAGTATCCAAGATTACAGTAAATTCTTTACATCATCACCTTGGAGAACACAAAATTACAGAGCCTATACCCAGGCTAAAGATTATCAAACGGCAATTGCTGCTTTGCAAAAATCAGGCTATGCAACAGACCCAAAATATGGAGAAAAATTGCTGTCCTTGATTCAAAGATATGGATTGAATAAGTTTGATAACTAAGGATTTTACCCGTAGGATAAGTCATCGTTTTTGATGGCTTTTTCTGTGTTGCCTAATGTCAAAATAGCGGATTACCTGAAAAAATGCTATAATAGAAAGAACTGCAGTTAAATGGAGAGGGTTATGCAACACGTTTTTATTATAGGCAGCCGTGGCTTGCCTGCAAAGTATGGTGGCTTTGAGACCTTCGTCCAGCAACTGGTCAGTCACCAAAGATCAAAAAATATACAATACCATGTGGCTTGTTTGTCCGATACCAGCCATCAGGAACATTCGACTTATTTGGGGGCGGATTGCTTTACCATCAATCCTCCTAAATTAGGTCCGGCCCGCGTTATCGCCTATGACATGATGGCCATTTCCTACGCTCTGCGCCTGGTCAAGGACCAGCAGATGCAGTCCCCGATTTTCTATATTTTGGGAAATACCATAGGTGGTTTCATAACTCCTTTTGCCAAGAAAATTAAGGATGTTGGCGGTGTTTTATATGTCAATCCTGATGGTTTAGAATGGAAACGTGCCAAATGGCCCAAACCTGTACAGGCTTATCTGAAACATGCTGAGAAAGCGATGGCCAAGCAGGCCAATCTCATCATTGCAGATAATGAAGGCATAGAGGACTATATTCAATCAGCCTATCCGGGGACTAAGACCACATTTATCGCTTACGGGACTGATTTGAGTCAGACCAGTCTGACTAGCCAATCAGAGCAAGTACGGCAGGCTTTTGCCAACTGGTCCATCCGCGAAAAGGATTATTATTTGATTATTGGGCGTTTTGTTCCTGAAAATAATTACGCGACAGCTATCAAGGAGTTCATGAAGTCGAGCACCCAGCGTGATTTGGTTATCGTAGCCAATCATGAAGGCTCTGCCTATTTCCAAAAGCTAAAGGAAGAAACGGGCTTTGAGAGAGATGCGCGAATCAAGTTCATCGGGACGGTCTATGATCAGGATTTACTCAAGTATCTGCGGCAGGAATGTCGCGCTTATATTCATGGGCATGAAGTGGGTGGAACCAATCCAAGTCTTTTAGAGGCGCTAGCTCAAACGAATGAAAATCTTGTTTTAGGTGTGGATTTCAATCGCAAAGTCGCACAAAATGGCGCTCGCTATTGGACCAAGGAAAGTGGAAATCTAGCTCAACTAATCGATCAAATTGATGGACAAGAAGAGGCAGTCGAGCTAGGGCAGATTGCTAAAGAGCACATGCGAAAGGACTATACTTGGGAGAAAATTGTCCAACAATATGAGGAATTATTTTTACATGAACGTTAACATACTCATGTCGACCTACAATGGTCAGGAGTTTTTAGCAGAGCAAATCCGCTCTATTCAGGCGCAGACTTTTACGGACTGGACGCTCTTGATACGAGACGATGGTTCTAAGGACAGGACACGCGAAATTATCGCTGATTTCGCCCAGCAGGATAACCGAATTCACTTCATCAATCCCGACAGCACCGAAAATCTAGGCGTCATCACAAGTTTTCACGCCTTGGTGCAATACCAGAGGGCTGATGTGTATTTTTTCAGTGATCAGGATGATGTCTGGTTACCAGATAAATTACAGGTGACTTTGGAGGCGGCTCAAGCCTATCCAGCCGATCAACCGCTCATGGTTTACACAGACTTAAAAGTTGTTAATCAAGACTTGCAGGTCATGAATGAAAGTATGATTCGCAGCCAGTCTCATCATGCCAATACCGAGCTGGTTCAAGAATTGACTGAAAATACAGTGACAGGCGGAACTAGCATGATTAACCAAGCTTTGGCTGAACTGTGGACGGTGACAGACGACATTCTCATGCACGACTGGTATCTAGCCTTGCTGGCCACAGCTTTTGGAAAATTAGTCTACATCAACCAGCCTACGGAATTGTACCGGCAGCATGCTGAAAATGTCTTGGGAGCTAGAACCTTGTCCAAGCGATTCAAAAAATGGATTCGGCCCCATGTACTTTTCTCCGTTTACTGGGACTTGATTCACAATAGTCAAAAGCAAGCAAGTCATCTGCTGGCTCTGCCCTTGGCGCCAACCGATAGAAATCTGGTCGAGGCCTTTGTGACTATAATGGATAAGCCTATGCCAGAACGCTACCGAATATTGAAAACATATGGATTGAGGAAAAACAAAGCCTTTCACACACTGGTATTTACCAGCCTCATCCTAACCAAATTTGCTTATAAGGAATAAATATGAATTTATTTAAAAAAGAAAATCAGATACTACTTAGAGAAATGGTTAAGACTGATTTCAAATTACGGTATCAGGGCTCGTTAATTGGCCATTTGTGGTCGATATTGAAGCCATTACTTTTATTTGCTATCATGTATCTGGTCTTTGTACGTTTTCTTCGCTTTGATGACGGAACTCCGCATTACGCAGTAAGTATTTTACTCGGAATGGTTACATGGAACTTTTTTACAGAAGCGACTAGTATGGGTATGATGTCAATTGTTTCTCGTGGAGATCTATTACGTAAATTGAATTTCTCTAAGGAAATCATTGTCTTTTCATCTGTTGCAGGAGCATCGATTAATTATGCTATCAACCTTTTAGTTGTGTTGACTTTCGCACTCATCAGCGGTGTTCCATTTTCTTGGTCTATCTTGGTGATTATTCCACTATTTTTTGAGCTGGTCTTGCTTGCAACGGGTGTTGCATTTATTTTGTCTACCTTGTTTGTAAAATACAGAGACATCGGCCCCATTTGGGAGGTCTTTTTACAGGCTGGAATGTATGCGACTCCGATTATCTATTCGCTGACCTTCATTATCCAGCGTGGGCAAGAAACAGTTGCCAAGTTTATGATGCTCAATCCAATCGCACAAATTATCCAAGATTTGCGTCACTATATCATCTATTCTGGTAGTATGACCATTCGTGATTTAGTTGCCAATCCAGCGATTGTAGCTATTCCGTATGTCCTGCCAGTAGTGGTGTTTATACTTGGTTATGCGATTTTTACTAAAAATGCTAAGCGTTTTGCGGAGATTTTATAATGACTGATAAAAAAATAGCTGTAAAGGTGGAGCATGTTGGGAAATACTTTAAGCTCCCGACAGAAAGCACACAGAGCTTGCGTACAGCACTGGTTAATCGATTTAAGGGAATTAAGGGTTACAAGGAGCAACATGTCCTCAAAGATATTACCTTTGAAGTAGAAGAAGGTGATTTCTTTGGGATTGTTGGCCGCAATGGTTCTGGCAAATCAACCCTTCTGAAGATTATTTCTCAGATTTATGTTCCAGAGACAGGTAAGGTAACGGTCAATGGGAAATTGGTTTCCTTTATTGAACTCGGTGTTGGATTTAACCCAGAGCTAACAGGTAAGGAAAATGTCTATCTGAATGGTGCCATGCTCGGTTTTACTACCGAAGAAATTGACGCCATGTATGATGATATTGTAGACTTTGCTGAGTTGGAAGAGTTTATGAATCAAAAACTCAAAAACTACTCAAGTGGTATGCAGGTTCGTCTAGCCTTCTCAGTGGCTATCAAGGCTCAGGGAGATATACTGATTCTGGATGAGGTCCTGGCCGTTGGTGACGAAGCCTTCCAGCGCAAGTGTAATGACTATTTCCTAGAGCGTAAGAAAAGCGGTAAAACTACGATATTGGTAACCCATGATATGGGTGCAGTCAAGAAGTATTGTAACAAGGCTGTTTTAATTGAAAAAGGTTTGGTGAAAGCATATGGGGAACCAGACCAAGTTGCGAATCAATACAGTTTTGATAATGCTAATCAAGTAAAAACAGATGAAGGAGAGCTTGTAGAGGAAATTCAAGTAGGTGATTTGAAAGTTAATCTATTAACGGATGGTCAAATACAGCCAGGTGGTGAGATTACGTTTGAAATTAGTTACAAAGTTATTGCTGATATTCAGACTTATATTGCTTTTTCATTAACTGATGTCGATAGAAATTTTTGGATTTATAATGACAATTCATTAGATTTTATGACTAATGGTAAAGGGAAAAAGAGTGTGCGTTATACGTGCTCTATTGATAATGTCAATAACTTAAAAATGAAATTGCAAGTTTCTGTCCGTGATAGTAACGATAAGATGGTTGCTTTTGCCAATCAAGAAAACACTCCAATAATTATGGTATCTAGAAATGATATTCATCATACGGATACTTCTGCTTTAGATTCAGCAACTGGTATGATCCAGAGAAATGGTACATGGAAATTTTAATATGATTAATTCATTGGTTTCGGTTGTAGTGACCTGTTACAACCATGAAAAATATATTGAACAATGTTTAGAGAGCATCTTTAATCAGACTTACACTAATATTGAATTGTTTGTTTTTAACGATGGCTCCTTAGATAATTCGGGCAGTATAATTGAGTGTACTTTGATGAGAAGTCCATTCTCAAACACCAAGTTTATTCAGCAAGAGAATATCGGTTTAGTAGCTACACGAAATAAGGCTTTTGAGTATATTTCTGGAGATTATTTTCTATTCGTTGATAGTGATAACTTTTTAGAACAAAATTATATCTATGAAATGCTTAATGTTGCTCAGGTTCATAGTTCAGAAATTGTATATCCCAAGGTTATTGATGCAGAAACTAAAAAATTGATTCTTGATGCAAGAGACTTTAATTTGGAGCAATTGTATATTGAAAATTATATAGAGTCTTGCTCATTAGTTAGGAACCATAATAATAAAAATATAAAATATGACTATTATTTAAACTATAAAAAATTAGAAGATTATGACTTTTTTTTGAATCTAATAGTCAATAATAATTATACTGCTCACCCCTGCAAAACCACACATTTGAATTATCGTGTTCTTGAAAATTCAATGAGTAATAGAAATGACTTAAGATACTACTATGAAGTATACTCATATATTCTTAGTAAGTATTATTTGGCAAATCCTGAATTTGCAAAAAATGCTATGAGAGTCAATTATCTACGATTGTTTGATTTAGTATCGGGTGGTATGCGAACCAATTTAATTACAATCTATTTTGACAATGGTGAAGGTTTTTTAGAAATTGACAAAGAACAGTATCCATTGAATGGGCAGGAAATTCCAATTAAAATTAATCCACAAACGAAGCGGATTAGAATAGATTTAACAGAGATTCCCTCTGATTATGAGTTAGTGCAACTAAAAAATAACGCAACTGGAGAAATCATAGAACCAGAATCAACGAATGGTTTTCGTAAAGGAGATGGATTTATTTTTCCTTTATGTGACCCTCAGATAGTATATAATTTGGAGTTTTATAACCAAAAAGATTTAACTTTGAAATATATAATGCATACAGATCAAAACAGATTACCTGATAGAGTTTACAAATATATAAAAGAATTACAAATTGCGAATGATGATCTGCATAAATTGAACAGTAGATTAACGACCATTGAACAACAATATTTGTTAATGTTAAATTCACGTCGTTGGACTATTACGACTAAAATAATCAACTTCTTTAGGAGAAAGCAATGAATCGTCTATTATTGTATGTTCATTATAATAAGTATAATAAACTAAGTTCACATGTAATTTACCAATTACAAAAATTGGCCCCTTTATTTTCAACTATTTTTTTCATTTCTAATAGTCAACTTTCAGCAAACGAATTAGATTATTTGGAAACGGAGGGCTTAATAACTAATTATCTACAACGAGAAAATATTGGATTTGATTTCTTAGCATGGCGTGAAGGCATGTTTAAAATTGGTTTTGATGAGTTAAAAAGATATGACTCGGTGACATTGATGAACGACACATGTTTTGGTCCACTTTGGGATATGGAATCAGTTTATCAGTCTTTTGAAAATCAAAAAATGATTGATTTCTGGGGAATGACCAATCATAGAGCTACAAAAAGATTCAAAGAGCATTTGCAAAGTTATTTCATCAGTTTTAAGCAACGAGTTGTACAATCAGAGGAGTTTTATCAATTTTGGTCCAGAGTTATTGATTATTCAAATGTTCAGGACGTAATTGAACAGTATGAAACTCAAATAACGACGCATTTTCTTAACGCAGGTTATCATTATAGTTCAGTTTTTAATACAGTTAACGTCGATACCACAGGTATGTTACACCCGGATTTCTCATACTATAATCCAACAGCGATTATTAGGAATAAGGTTCCATTCATTAAGGTTAAAACAATTGATGCTAACCAACATATTGCGCATTATTTCTTACAGGAATTAGAGAAAACTTCAAATTATCCGCTTGAATTAATCATATCTCATATGTCGAATATTCATACTCCTGATTTAAACTATTTATTGGCAAGGAAGTATGTTCGTTCAATTATTCAACCATTTTCAATTACAAAAAAAGTCGCCGTGCATCTTCATGTTTTCTATGTGGATTTGTTGCAGGAGTTTTTGACAGCCTTTACATATTTCGCTTTCGATTACGACCTCTTTATCACCACTGATCGAAAAGAGAAAGTGGTGGAGATAGAGAAAATATTGGTGGAAAATAGTAGATCATCTGAGATTGTGGTGACTGGTAATATCGGTCGCGATGTTCTGCCTATGTTGAAGTTAAAAGAAGTCTTACAGGGTTATGATTATGTTGGTCATTTCCACACCAAAAAGTCTAAGGAAGCAGATTTTTGGGCAGGAGAATCCTGGAGGAAAGAATTGATTGAAATGCTAGTTATCCCTGCTAATACAATACTTGCCAATATGGTAGCGAATGATGATGTAGGTTTGGTTATTGCTGATATACCAACCTTCTTCCGTTTTAACAAGATAGTTGATGCGTATAATGAAAATAAGATTGCTCCAGTTATGAATGAATTGTGGAAAAAAATGGGAATGACTAAACCGATTGATTTTAACTCAATGCATACATTTGTTATGTCCTATGGAACCTTTGTGTGGTTCAAGTACGATGCATTAAAACCACTGTTTGACCTCAATTTGACGGACGCGGATGTGCCCGCAGAGCCGTTGCCACAGAACTCAGTCTTACATGCAATAGAACGTCTCTTGGTATATATTGCTTGGAATCAACAATATGATTTTCGAATTTCTAAAAATCCAACTGATTTGACGGCATTTATTGATAATAAATTACTTAATTTACGTGGAGATGCACTCCCACATACATATGTTAATTTCGATCATTTGGGTGGTATTAAGGGAGCAATTAAATATATCTTTGTTGGACCTTTGAAAGCGATTAAGTATATTTTAAAGAGGATTCAAAATGACTTGGCAAAATAAAAAGTTATTTATTCTAACAATCTTGTTTTTGTTGGTTGGCTCATTCTCTCATTTCCTATATTTGACCGATGCTAATAAATATATAGTTTATATTTCAACTTTCTTTTTAGTGATTTCATACTTTATCTTCACTGAACTCAATCGAGTGAATTATTGGATTGTTGGAAATACAATTTTATCGTTCATTCTCTTTCAAATAGTAGTGTATTCAGTTGAATATGCGATTAATGTCAACAATAAAGATTTCAATATTTTTGAATTTTCACAATTCAAAGAAATACAAGTTTTGCAATTCATTCCGCTATTGATTTGTATATGGTTGCTATATTTCGTTAAGTTTACTAAGAATTTAACCTATTCCTTCTCATTTGAACTTTTAAAGCAAGAAAGATTTATCTCACGTTTATTGTCTGTTATTATATGCTCAGTAGATTTATTGAGAATGCAGAATGGTAATCATTATTTAAAATTCTTGTTATATTATGTTCTTATTTATGTTTTCGTATCGTTCTTTGAATTCGCAATTCGTGATTTATTAAATAAAAAAACGAGTCTGTATAGTATTTTTTTGTTAAACATTTTCTTTGCTTACTTAACAAATACTTTTCTACAAACAACAATTTCCAATAAAGATGTTTTTTTACCTAATGAATCTTATCGTTTTTTCATTTTTTTATTCCAATTTACAATCTTTTTTTTCATTTTTTCAATTTTATCTATTTTGATTTTTAACTTACTAAAACAGATTTACGTTTGTACTGCGATTTCTTTTATTATTTTGTTTTCAAATACTTTGAAATATGAATCAAGATTTGAACCGATTCTACCGAGTGATTTGGTTTGGTTGAAAGAATGGAATACACTTATTAAATTTATTACCCCGGATATATTGTTGTTAACAATTATTCTGATAGTCATTTTTATTGGTAGTTATTTGCTAATCTCAAAAAGAGTAATTTTAGTAAAACAAAATGTAGGAGTAGTTATTAGGTCAGTTTTAGTATTATTTTTTTCCGCTCCGTTTATTATAATATTTTTTACAGCTCAACAAAGTACAGATGGTAAGCCAATTTTGAATATTCCAATTGTGTCAACAATACATTCAGAATACGATACAGATTGGATGGGGAATTCTGTTAATGCTAGCTTGAAGTCTCTTTCATATGTTTGGATTAAACAAGTTGTTACACCTGTGATGGTTAAACCAGTAAATTATAACAAGAAAACCATTGATGATATTGTATCTAAATATAAAAAAATTGCTGAAGAGATAAATAAAGATAGAAGTGAAGATATTCGGGAGCAGACTGTAATTTTTTTATTAAGTGAAAGTTTTTTCAATTTAAAAAGGATACCAGGTACCGAATTAACTAAAGAACCAATACCTCAAATTTCTTTACTTATGGACGAATTTACTAGTGGCACTATGAGTTCGGATGGATATGGTGGTGGAACAGCGAATATGGAATTTCAGGCATTGACTGGTTTACCGATGTACAATATGTCAGACAGTATTTCAACAATTTATACTGAAGTTGCAAGTTCAATGAGGTACTTACCGTCCATTAGTAATTTTTATCTTGAAAAGAATAAAATAGTAATACATTTAGAGTCTGGATCAAATTATTCAAGACAATCGATATATAATAAATTTGGGTATGATAAGTTTATTGGAACATCCAATGCTGATGAAATTATTGTGGATTATCAAAAAGAAGGATTGTATCCAAGTGATAAGAGTACTTATGATTTAGTTTTGGAGAATTTGAATAATAGTCCTCAGTTCTTTTCGGTGATTACTATGCAAAACCATATGCCTTGGTCACTAGGACATCCTGAAGATTTAATAGCGAAAAATAAATTCTTTTCTGATGAAGAAAATGAAATATTAACTAGTTATGCTAGATTACTAAATGTTACCGATGGTGCAACTAAAGATTTTTTGGATAAGCTATCAAAAGTTAATAAGAAAATTTCTGTTGTATTTTATGGAGATCACTTGCCTGGTTTATATAAGCCTGAAAATTTTGCTGAAAATCCTTTGCTTCAATATCAAACCGACTTCTTTATTTGGAGTAATTTTGACAGTAAAAAAATAGACATTGATTTAATAAATTCTAGTGACTTTTCTGCTACTTTGTTCACTTCCACGAATTCAAAGGTCTCACCTTATTTTGCATTATTGACAAAGATTATGGAGATTAAAGTTGAGAGTTCAATGTTTTCTAGTTTAGAGGCAGAAGAAATTGAAAACGATTTAAAGTTAATTGAATACGACTTACTAAGTAAAAATGGATTTCTTAAATCAAATAGTGACTTTTTTAGATTAGGAGATTAAGTATGAAAGAAAAAATTGCAGTCTTATTACCTGCTTATAATGAAGAAATTACCATCGTAAAAGTTATCGAAGATTTTAGAAAGGCTCTACCTGAAGCTGATATCTATGTCTATGATAATAACTCTAAGGATAAAACTAATGAACTGGCTCGGCAAGCAGGTGCGATAGTACGCTTTGAACCGCGACAAGGAAAAGGAAATGTTGTTCGTTCTATGTTCAGAGAGATAGACGCGGATTATTACATTATGGCAGATGCTGATGACACGTATCCAGCTGCTGAAGTTGAGGCATTATTGCAACCACTACGAGATGGTTTGGCAGATATGACGATTGGAGATCGTCTATCTAACGGAACGTATGCTGAAGAAAACAAGCGTGGATTCCATGATTTTGGAAATAATTTGGTCCGTCTCTTGGTCAACAAACTATACAAGGGGAATTACAATGATATTATGACAGGTTATCGTGGGTTCAACCGTCTTTTCGTAAAGAATTTTCCAGTTTTATCTCCAGGATTTGAAATAGAGACTGAACTATCAATTCATTCATTAGATAAACGTTTCAAACTAGTAGAAGTTCCCATCACCTATAAAGACCGCCCGGAGGGAAGCGAGTCTAAACTTAGTACCTTTTCTGACGGCTTTAAAGTTTTAAGAATGATTTTTTATCTTTTCAAAGATTATAAACCTCTTATATTCTTTAGTTTATTGACATTATTATTTTTTATACTGGGCTTAATAGTTGGATTGCCTGTAATTGGAGAGTTTGCTAGAACAGGCATGATTGACAAATTACCATCTGCCGTATTAGCCACCGGGTTAATGATTTTATCTGCACTTTCTTTCGTTGCGGGGTTCATACTTGATACAGTTGTGCGTCAACATCGTATTCAATATGAATTGAAGGTATATGATTATTTTAAATGATCGAAATTTGCTTAATTATTAGTTTTTCATTTTCGATATAAAAATATTAGGATAGTTATGAAAAAATTTTTTGATTTAATTATTGGATACAGGTATTTTATAGGGATATTCTTTTTGATATTCGGTCTTGTTTTCGAACTGCACGGAAGTTCAATAGGAAATTGGAATAATTATGGGGTGAGTGAAACTATTTGGGGTACAAAATCTACTACAAAAAATGATTTGTCTGAAGGGGAATCCGGAATAAAAGCTATTACAAATACAGCCAATAATTGGATTAGTATTCCTCCCAAACCAGATGGAACAATAATAGGAACTCCAAGAATGATTCGGACTGATGAATGGCTTGTTCAAACACCCTTCTACCTGTCACAATCTCAAGTTGGAAATCAATTGGTCAATCCAAATTACCTAGAGTCTGGTCAAAATATGTTGATTTCATATAATGCACCTATATTTCACATTTCCGCATTAGGTAAGCCTTTTAACTGGGGATTTCTTTTTTTAGATTCGTCAAAAGGACTGTCTTGGTATTGGTGTTTTAAAATAATAGGATTGATTTTATTGAGTTTTGAAATTTCGATGATACTGACTCGAAAAAATAAACTTATTTCTTCTATTGGTAGCCTTTGGATTACATTTACACCAGCAGTTCAGTGGTGGTTCATGCAACATCTAGGTGATATACTCTTTAATTCACTATTATTAATTGTAAGCATTTATCATTTTTTTAATTCTAGTAAAATGGTTAATAAAGTATTACATGCCTTACTGATTAGCATAGGTATGATTGGCTTTGTATTTGTTATTTATCCAGCCTTTCAAGTTCCATTTGCATATGTAGTTTTGTTATTCTTTGTTGTAGAATTAACAAAGTCGATAAAAGAAAAACGATTCCAGAAAAGGGATGTTTTCATAATTTCAATTACAGTACTATTAACAAGTTTAATAATCTTTTATTGCCTAATCGAAAGTATAGATGCCATAAGACTGACGTTGAATACAGTGTATCCAGGAAGTAGAGTTTCGACTGGAGGAGAAATATCAATTTCACAGATTTCGGAATTTTTATACAACTTTATTATCCCTTTTAAAATTCCGTCTTTTAGTAATCAAGTGGAATTATCAAGTGCAATTCATTTTGCTCCGATATTACTGGTACTCATCCCATTTTATATAAAGAAAGAGAATTATAGAGACAATCTTTTTGAACTTGGATTAGTTGCCTACTTCATTTTCTTGATTTTTTATAGTATTGTAGGTATTCCAACAACTCTAGCTAAGATTACACTTTTTAGCTTTGTTACAAGTAGTAGGGCTTGGCAAGCATTGTCAATTCTTGGTGTCATGATATCTGTTTGGATAATTGGAGCAATTTGGAATCAATCAAAAAATTTTTTAGATAGAAAAAAATTTTTCGTTTATTCTGTATTATTAATTTTATTCCTTGTTCAAGTTAGTTTATTGAATCAAGATTACATTAGTTTGTCCATCTCATTCATCTTAGTATTATTTTACTTCTGTGTAGCTGTATTGATTATTAACAGAAGTCGTTTGGGATTGGGACTTTTAACGTTAGTCATTTGTTTAACTGGAATGACTGTCAACCCTGTTGTACATGGATTGGGAGTACTTGAAAATAAATCTTTATCAGTTAAGATAAAAGAAATTGTTTCTAAAGATTCGGAAGGTACGTGGATAACTGATTCTAATAATTTGTATCAATTTCCACAAATATTCGGAGCGAAGACAATTGGAGGAGTTAGGTTTTATCCAGATATTAATTTAATGAGAAAGATTGACTCTGAGAACAAATTTGAAAATTATTGGAATAGGTATGCTCATATACATTTTATTTTGATTGAAGATGAAACGTATATGGAGAATCCTGCGCCGGATAATTTGAAAATACATTTGAATGTTGACGAAATAAAAAATTTAGATGTTAAATATGTTTTAACAAATAGAGACTTAGAGGCGCAGTTTGGAAATCAGTTCAGAAAAATATATGGTCCCGATTTAGATGGAAATATTATCTTTAAAATGTATGGAACATAGTTTAACTTTTTTCAAATACCTAAAGTTAATTAATTTACTCTTTCTATTTTACTTTGTAACACAATCGCAATCTCGTTGTAATAATTTCACACAATTTAAGGATTTTCCATAGGAAAATCCTCATTTTTGTGCTAAAATAGAAAAAGGAGGTATAAAATGATCCGACTATTTGGAAAATTAAGATACCATTGGCAACCGGATTTTGCGACCTCGATGATCTATTGGTCTCTGTCCTTTGTTCCTCTCTTTCTAGGGCTATCCCTCATTTTGGAGAGAAGTCGCCAGGTATTTATCATTTTTCTCTTGCTGTTTACGACGATTGTCTTAGCGATTTTAGGCAGTCATCGGTACTTTCTCATCGAAGATGAAAATCTATATATCGCATCAGCAAATCTATTTAAGAATAAAAAAATTGACATTGCTGCCATCAGCAAGGTCAAGGTCAATTATTTATCTATCAGTATCTGTAGGAGAAATGAAGCTGAGGAGCTAACATTCTGCATGAGGAAGTGGCCTAAGAAATACTTCATCAATGCCTTAGCCCTTCATCCCAAATTTCAAGGCGAAATAGAGCTTGTCGACCATTTGGTCAAGCAGGATTATTTTGAAGTCTACTATTCAGATGAAGCGAAATCACTCCGCAAGAATAGCCTTGGTGGGGCATGATTTTGCAGCCAGGAGAGCCTGATTATCAGCTGGAATGCTTGTTTCTAAAGCCTCAGTATGGCTAAAGATAACGATACCGTCATCATCATAGTCAAACAAGGGCGAGTAGGTCTGACATAGACCACAGGCGATACATTTTTCAGGAATCAGTCTAATATTCATAGAATAATTGTAAACATAATAGGAAAAAAATACAAGGAGAAGCTATCAATGTCACAAGAACCATGGAATGATGAACTTTTTGAAGAAGAATTGGAAGAAGTTGAGGATGAGCAAGTGTCAGTAAGTCGTAGAAATCGAAAAGTAGGTATGATGGCGAGTAGTCGTTTGTTTACTATTTTAGCTTCAATCTTTGTTTTCTTCCTTTTGGCCATTATCATTTTGGCTATTTACCTATCTACAGGTGGCAGTAATACTGATTCGACAGAAGGTTTTTATAATGCTGAAAATGCCCAGGTTGCAACTTCGAGTTCATCTGAGCAAGATTCAAACGCAACTGAAACGACTGAGACTACAGAAGCAGCCACTGAGGAATCATCAACAGAGGCAAGCTCCGCTGCCGATTTGGTAGATCGTGGAGATGGTACAACCACAACTGTCCAACCTGGCGAAGGTCTTGCAAGTATTGCCAACCGAGCAGGGGTTTCTATGGCTGAGTTGGAACGTTTGAATCCAGAAAAAATGGTGGGACCTGGTGGTACTTGGTGGGCCAACCCGGGAGATGTAGTACGTATTAGATAAGAGGATTTATGAAATCAATTCAAATCGCCATCGACGGACCTGCTTCGAGCGGAAAGTCGACTGTGGCAAAAATTATTGCGAAAAATTTTGGCTATACCTATTTGGACACTGGAGCTATGTATCGTGCCGTTACACTGTTAGCTCTGGAAAATAAACTGACAGCTGACAAGGTTGACGATATTTTAGCTCTCTTGGCTCAGCATCCGATTTCATTCGGCCGTTCGGAAGACGGCCAGCAACTGGTGTTCCTCGGTCAACGGGATGTCAGTCTTGCCATTCGTGATAACGACGTGACCAACAATGTTTCTTGGGTGGCAGCATTGGCTCCTATTCGTGAAAGACTGGTCGAACTCCAGCAAGAAATTGCCCAGGCAGGTGGTATTGTCATGGATGGTCGTGATATTGGCACAGTTGTTTTGCCTCAGGCAGAGTTGAAAATTTTCCTGATTGCCTCTGTTGAAGAGCGTGCCCTTCGCCGTTTTAAGGAAAATAAGGCGCGTGGCATTGAGACGGATTTGGAAACCTTGAAAGAGGAGATTGCGGCCCGTGACTTGAAAGATAGTACACGAGCAGTTTCACCACTCAAAGCAGCAGAAGATGCCATTACCTTTGATACAACTGGTGTTTCTATTGAAGGTGTTGTGCAATTTATTTCAGAAAAAGCGAAAGAAATCCTTGACAAGTAGTGTAGGACATGATAGAATGGTCGTATTGAGAAAAGCAGAAGTGAGAGCTTCTCGCCTTGCGACTAACGTTGTCTGGCCCTACGGATTAAGATTTCTTCGGAAAGAATAATGGTGTAGTGCGGACTTGTGTAGCAAGTCCGTTTCGTTTTTCTCGAAAAAAATAAAATGAGGTGAAAAGCCATAGCAAAGCAAGATTTGTTCATCAATGATGAAATTCGAGTGCGTGAAGTTCGTCTTATCGGTCTTGAGGGTGAACAGTTGGGAATCAAACCGCTCAATGAGGCTCAGGCCATCGCTGATCAGGCAAATGTGGATTTAGTATTGATTCAACCGCAAGCTAAACCGCCAGTTGCTAAAATTATGGACTACGGTAAGTTCAAATTTGAGTATCAGAAGAAACAGAAAGAACAACGCAAGAAACAAAGTGTTGTCACTGTCAAAGAAGTGCGTCTAAGTCCAGTTATTGACAAAGGGGATTTCGAGACGAAACTTCGTAATGCCCGTAAATTCCTTGAAAAAGGAAATAAGGTCAAGGTTTCGATCCGTTTCAAGGGTCGTATGATTACCCACAAAGAAGTTGGCGCGAAAGTATTAGCTGAGTTCGCCGAAGCAACCCAAGATATTGCCATTATCGAACAACGCGCTAAGATGGACGGTCGTCAAATGTTTATGCAGTTGGCCCCAGCTTCAGATAAAAAATAAGCTTTTTACGCTAAAAGGAGAATTAAAATGCCAAAACAAAAAACTCACCGCGCATCAGCTAAACGTTTTAAACGTACAGGTTCTGGTGGATTGAAACGCTTCCGCGCTTATACTTCACACCGTTTCCACGGTAAAACTAAAAAACAACGTCGTCACCTTCGTAAAGCAGGTATGGTACATGCTGGTGACTTTAAGCGTATCAAGTCAATGCTTACACAAATGCGCTAATATAGCATCAGTATTGCATAATTACTATTTGAATTATTTGGAGGAAAATTAAATGGCACGTGTTAAAGGTGGCGTTGTTTCTCGTAAACGCCGTAAACGTATTTTAAAATTAGCTAAAGGTTACTACGGTGCTAAGCACCTCTTGTTCCGCACTGCGAAAGAACAAGTAATGAACTCTTACTACTATGCATACCGTGACCGCCGTCAGAAAAAACGTGATTTCCGTAAATTGTGGATCACTCGTATCAACGCGGCAGCTCGTATGAACGGTTTATCATACTCACAATTGATGCACGGTTTGAAATTGGCTGAAATCGAAGTGAACCGTAAAATGCTTGCAGATATCGCAGTAAACGATGCAGCAGGTTTCACAGCTCTTGCAGACGCTGCAAAAGCAAAACTTGGTAAGTAATTATCAGGAGGCTTCCTTTTGGAAGTCTTTTTGTGTTTTAGTTTCTTTTAAGTTACATCGTTTATACTAGAGAGGTCAAGCTAGGAGTATAAGAACCTGCCTTCACAGCTCAGAACCTGAGCTAAGGATATTTTTCTGCCACTCATTGGTAGAACCTACAGTCACAGGTTAAATTCTCACCTTAGTTCTGATTTTAGCCCACTCGTCGTTAGAAATTTTTGTAATACTAGAGTATTGTAAAAATTTCTGCCTAGATTGCTACAAAAATCAGAGCAAATCTGAAAACTTCCCCTTTGCGACTATAGGTTCTAGTTTTTCTCGAAATACAGTCGGTATTCCATCTCAAACGGCCTTGATTAGCAAGAAGCTATCCCTTATCGAAATGTATCGCACTTGTGACTACAGGTTCTAACATCTATTCGTGCACCTGCTGTATTTAATAGTAGGAATTGTTGCTAGTTTGCTTTTTCTAAATAGAAATATGAATGTGAAGATGTTATAATGAGTAAAAAGGAGACAGATATGATTAAAATATTGCTTGTTGAAGACGATGTAAGCCTATCTAATTCGGTGTTCGACTTTCTAGATGATTTTGCTGATGTTATGCAGGTTTTTGATGGCGATGAGGGCCTCTATGAGGCAGAATCAGGTGTCTATGATCTGATTCTCTTGGACCTGATGTTGCCAGAGAAGGATGGATTTCAGGTCTTAAAAGAAATCCGCGAAAAAGGAATTTCTACTCCGGTCCTGATTATGACGGCTAAAGAAAGCTTGGATGATAAGGGCCACGGTTTTGAATTGGGGGCGGATGATTACCTGACCAAGCCATTTTATCTAGAGGAGTTGAAGATGCGTATTCAGGCGCTTTTGAAGCGAGCTGGTAAATTCAATGATAATCAGCTAGAATTTGGCAATGTAACTGTTGATTTGTCTACTAATATGACCTATGTGGACGGCAGTGAAATTGAGTTCCTAGGAAAAGAATTTGATTTACTGGTTTATTTCTTGCAAAACCAGAACGTTATTCTTCCTAAAACTCAAATTTTTGATCGTATTTGGGGCTTTGACAGCGATACGACCATCTCAGTAGTAGAGGTCTATGTTTCAAAAGTCCGAAAGAAATTAAAGGGAACGGTTTTCGCAGACCGTTTACAGACCTTAAGAAGTGTAGGGTATATTTTGAAAAATGATCAATAAGATGAGAAAGCTCACCAAGTCGGACAATTTTTCCTACTTTATCCGCTATTTTGCCGTATTTACGCTGATTTTCATATCCATGACAGCCATTATTTTTCAACTGATGCGGTCTACCATGTATCGTAGTACAGATATCAAGTTTGACAAAATCAAGCAAGATCCTGACTTGGTTTTGAATTTTGCGGCAGCTAGGATGCTGAATCCAGATTCGGAAATTATTCTTCAGGACCAGAGCAATCAAGGTAATGCGAGTGCAAATACTCTCCCAGATGATACTGATGGTGGTCCCGGTGAGCCCATTCGTTTGGGAACCAATTTCCATGTACTCTTGTATAATTCTGTGGGTGAGCTAGTCAATTCTGATGTCTTCAGTGGTTTGTCTGAATTGGCTTTTGATAAGGAAAGTTTGAAAAATGTAAAGGAAGTCAGCGTCGAAGGGCCATTTGGTGATGATGATTTCCGTTATACCACCCTGGAGTTGCCGAGTGAGGTAACGGAAAAATATTCGTCGCTAGACTTGAAATACGCGACTATCTGTGTCAATGTCAGTCAGATTAAAATGTCTATTCAGACCTATGAGCGAACAGTGGCAATTGTCATGGTCTCCTTCTGGTTTATTTCGCTGTTTGCCAGTCTTTATTTAGCTCAACTCAGTATGCGGCCAATTTTGTTAAGCTATCAAAAGCAGAAGGATTTTGTGGAGAATGCTAGTCATGAGCTCAGGACACCACTGACTGTCCTACAGAATCGCCTAGAGGGGCTCTTCCGTCATCCCAATGCGACCATCATTGAATCTAGTGAAAGCATTGCCTCCAGTCTTGATGAAGTGCGGAACATGCGGATTTTAACCAGTAATTTGCTGAATCTGGCTCGGCGAGATGATGGTTTCCAGATTGTGATGGATGATTTGGATCCACAATATCTCGAGGAAATCTTTGACAATTTTAACATTATCGCTGAAGAGAGTGGCAAGGATTTACTTGTTACGAATCATATTAAGCAGCCTATTCGGACAGATAAGGCCCTGTTAAAACAACTCCTGACCATTATTTTTGATAATGCCTTGAAATATACAGGAGACGATGGACAAATTAGCATTCAGGCAATAGTAAAGGATAAATTTGCGTACTTTACAGTCGCGGACAATGGAATAGGAATTAGTCAGGATGATAAGACCAAGGTCTTCGATCGTTTTTATCGGGTAGATAAGGCTAGAACGCGACAAAAAGGTGGTTTTGGACTCGGCTTGTCCTTGGCTAAACAAATTAGTGATTCCTTGAAGGGGGAAATTTCAATTCGTGATAACCAGCCAACAGGAACTATTTTTGAAATCAAGATACCGAGATAGGATTGGCAGCGCCAGTCCTATTTTTAAAATAAAAAAAGAAGTCTTGACGACTTCGATTTTATTACGCAAGTTTTGCTGCAAGACGTGCTTTGTCGCGGCTTGCTTTGTTTTTGTGAATCAAACCTTTAGTTTCTGCCTTATCGATTGCTGAGCTAGCAGCGCGGTAAAGCTCTTCAGATGGGTTAGCTTCAAATGCTTTGATTGCAGTACGCATAGCTGATTTTTGTGCTGAGTTTTTAGCGTTTTGTTTAACGTTCAATTCAGCGCGTTTGATAGCTGACTTAATGTTTGCCAATGGTTTCACCTCCACCCTTTCTTGTACTAACCATACCATTATATCTGAAAAGACTGGTTTTGACAAGTGTTATTTATTTTTTTAGATAAATTTTATCAATTTCATGGTTTTCAGCCTTGTGCAAGATAATATCCGCCCGATTGCGCGTCGGTTCGATGTATTTTTCGAGGTTGGCAAGGTTGATATTTTTCCAAGTATTTTGAGCGACTGCGATGATTTCTGGATAGGAGAGCCGGGTGTAGCGATGGTAGTAGTTGCTAGAGTCATTTTTTGCAAGCTTCAGCAATTTTTGGAAGCGTTCTAAGTACCAGGTTTCGATATTCTCCACCTCGGCATCCACATAGATAGACACATCAAAATAATCGCTGACATAGAGTCGCTGGTTTTGAGGGTTCTGGAAGACATTGATTCCCTCGACAATTAGAAAATCAGGGACCTGAATTTTTTGACTTTTATCAGGGACAATATCGTAGGTTTCGTGAGAATAGACAGGAATTTCACAATTGATGCCATTTTTGATATTGTCTAAGAATCCAATCAGTTTTTCCATATCATAAGACTCAGGAAAGCCTTTTTTGTCCAATAGATTCATTTCCTCTAGGGTAGCATTGGGGTAAAGAAAACCGTCGGTGGTAACCAGTTCTACAGTTGAATGCTTGAAAGTACGGGCAATCAAAATCTGGAGCAAGCGACTGGTAGTGGATTTACCAACAGCAACACTTCCGGAAATACCGATGATAAATGGTTGAGACTTAATGGATTTCTGGAGGAAGAGACTCTTTGTAAAGGTTAAATCTTTTCTGGCCTTGCGATAGATGTGAATGAGGTTGACCAAGGGGAGGTAGACGTCTGATACCTCATGAAGTTGGATCTTATCATTGAAACTTTTGATGGAATTGAGTTCACTCTGAGTCAAGGGGATGGTGGTTTTACGGTGAAGTTGCTGCCAGGTGGAGCGATCGATTTCTTCAAAATTTAAAAATTCATGTTTCATTTTTTGTTTTCCATATCTAGTAATTATTTCTTGTTATTTATTTTAACATATCTTTTCAGGTAAGTAAAACCTCTTGAAAACGTTTTTAGGAAATGTTATAATAAAGATATGTCAGAGATGTATTACGAAAAAAATCCCAGTACAGCACATGATATTCATGAACTCCGTGTCCGTTTATTAGATACCCACATGACATTCTTGACAGATGCAGGTGTATTTAGTAAGAAAATGGTTGATTATGGAAGTCAGGTGCTTTTACAATCCCTAGAATTAGAAACTGGGAAGACCCTCTTGGATGTTGGCTGTGGCTATGGTCCACTTGGATTAACCTTGGCAAAGGTCTTTAATGTTGATGTGACCTTGATTGATATCAATAGCAGAGCGCTTGAGTTGGCTGAAAAAAATGCTGAGAAAAACGGTGTTCCAGCAACTATCTTCCAGTCCAATATCTATGAAAATGTCAGCGGAAATTTTGATTATATTATCTCCAATCCACCTATCCGTGCTGGCAAGGCGGTGGTGCACGAAGTCATTTCAGGTGCCCATGCATACTTAGTGGACGGTGGAACCTTGACCATTGTGATCCAAAAGAAACAGGGCGCACCAAGTGCCAAGACCAAGATGGAAGAAGTGTTTGGTAATTGTCAAATAAAGAAAAAGGATAAGGGATATTATATTTTAGAAAGTGTGAAAGAATGAGAGCAGTTGATTTAATTCAGAAAAAACGAGATGGTTTGGAATTGTCTTCTGAGGAAATTAAATGGTTGATTGAGGGCTACGTGGCTGGAACAGTGCCTGACTACCAAATGTCAGCCCTGGCGATGGCCATTTACTTTAAAGGCATGTCAACGCGAGAGATTTCTGATTTAACTATGAATATGGTGGCATCAGGTGACCAGATTGACTTATCTGCTATTCCTGGTATCAAGGTAGACAAGCACTCGACTGGTGGTGTGGGTGACAAAGTAACCTTGATTTTAGCTCCTTTGGTAGCTAGTTTTGAAGTGCCAGTTGCCAAGATGAGCGGACGCGGTTTGGGTCACACAGGTGGCACTCTGGACAAATTGGAGTCCATTAAAGGGTATCAGATTGAGGTGACTCAGGAAGACTTTATCAAGCAGGTTCAGGAGACGGGAGTTGCGGTTATTGGCCAATCAGATAATTTGGTCAAGGCTGATAAGTTGCTCTATGCTCTGCGCGATGTGACAGCGACGGTGGACATTATTCCCCTGATTGCAAGCTCGGTTATGTCTAAGAAGATTGCGGCTGGTGCAGATGCCATTCTCCTAGATGTCACGGTGGGCGAAGGTGCCTTCATGAAGACAGTAGAAGAGGCGCGTGTGCTGGCTCAGACCATGGTGGACCTTGGTAAGGCTGTCGGACGTAAGACTGTTGCAGTTTTGACAAATATGTCTCAGCCGGTAGGAACCAGCATTGGTAATCGCCTGGAAATCCTTGAGGCCTTGGAAATTTTACAAGGCAAGGGTAGGGAAGACGTGACAGAGTTTATCTGTGAATTGGCTCAAATCATGTTGGGACTTGCTGGTGTTGAAAAGACGGTTGCGGAAGTTCGTCAGCATATTGAAAATGGAGCTGCCCTTAAGAAATTTGAGGAAATGGTTCAGGCTCAAGGAGGCGATTTAGAAGACCTCTACCGACCGGCAGATGTTTCCCACAAGGTGGACGTATTGGCAGAGCGAGATGGCTATATTGTTGGTTTGCCAGCTCTAGAATTTGGTCTATTTGCCATGAAACTAGGAGCAGGTCGAGCGGTAAAAACAGATGAACTGGACTATGAGACTGGTATTGTTTTCCACAAAAAAGTGGGGGACGCAGTCGAAAAAGGTCAGCCGATTGCAACCATCTATGCAAATGAAAATATTTCGGAAAATATGCTTACAAATTTCCAAAAAAATGTTAAAATAGATGATGTAAGTGTAAATACGAAGGAAATCATTGAAATCATTTCCTAATGTACGGAGAAAACTTATGAAATTAAATAAATATATCGACCATACCATTTTGAAACCTGAATCAACTGAGCAACAGGTTGCAAAGATTATCGAAGAGGCAAAAGAATACGACTTTGCTAGCGTCTGTGTTAATCCAACTTGGGTTGCCTACGCTGCAAAGGGGTTAGCTGGAACGGAGGTCAAGGTTTGTACAGTGATTGGTTTTCCTCTGGGAGCTAACACGCCAGCTGTCAAGGCTTTTGAGACCAAGGATGCGATTGCAAATGGTGCAGACGAGATTGATATGGTCATCAATATTGGTGCCCTCAAATCTCAGAACTATGCCCTAGTATTGGAAGATATACAGGCGGTTGTGGAAGCCAGTGGTGATAAATTGGTCAAAGTCATTATCGAAACCTGTCTTTTGACCGATGAGGAAAAGGTAAAGGCTTGTCAATTGTCTCAAGAGGCCGGTGCTGATTTTGTTAAGACTTCTACTGGATTTTCTACAGGTGGTGCGACGGTGGTTGATGTTGCCTTGATGCGCAAAACAGTAGGACCAGATATGGGTGTCAAAGCATCTGGTGGTGCGCGTACCTATGAGGACGCCCTTGCCTTTATCGAAGCTGGTGCAACCCGTATTGGTGCATCTTCAGGTGTAGCGATTATGAATGGAGCTGTAGCAGATGGCGACTACTGAGTTGATAAAATTATCTGAGGAAGTGAGTAAGAAAGCCTACGTTCCCTATTCTCATTTTCCAATTGGCGCTGTCTTGGTTGCCAAGGATGGGCAAGTCTTTACAGGTGTTAACATTGAAAACGCCAGCTTTGGCTTGACCAACTGTGGCGAACGAACAGCTATTTTCAAAGCTGTTTCAGAGGGCGTCTTGGATTTTTCTGAGTTGATTGTTTATGGTCAGACAGAGAAACCAGTTTCACCATGTGGTGCTTGTCGCCAGGTCATGGCTGAATTTTTTGATAAGGATTTAAAGGTGACACTTGTTGCCAAAGATCTATCGACAGTCGAGATGACAGTCGGGGAATTACTTCCATATTCTTTTACAGACCTAAACTAGTCTGTAAGGCAGTCGTTAGACTGTAGTATTATCACCGCAACGAAAGTTGCAAAAAGAATTTTTTAGGAGGGTTCAGAAATGAACAAGAAACTTGTCGGATTTGGTCTAGCTACTGTTGCAGCTCTTACATTGGCTGCCTGTGGAAGCCGTACTGCAAACAAAGAAGCAGCATCAACAGACTCATCAGAAATATCAGTTAAGCCAATGATCGTAACAGACATCGGTGGTGTTGATGACCGTTCATTTAACCAGTCAGCTTGGGAAGGTTTGACTGCTTGGGGTGACGAAAATGGTTTGTCAAAAGGTAGCGG
This sequence comes from Streptococcus nasisuis, assembly GCF_040836615.1. NCBI lineage: Bacteria > Bacillati > Bacillota > Bacilli > Lactobacillales > Streptococcaceae > Streptococcus > Streptococcus nasisuis. Next base: position 914,616 of record NZ_CP162268.1, read on the forward strand.
CTATGACTACATTCAATCACAAAGTGAATCAGATTACGTAACAAACCTTGACTCAGCTGTTGCTGGTGGCTACAACCTTGTATTCGGTATTGGTTTCGCCTTGGAAACTGCGATTGCTGAAGTAGCTCCAAATAACCCAGAAACTCACTTTGTAATCGTTGACTCAGTTGTTCCAGATCAAGAGAACGTAGTCAGCGTTGGATTTGCAGACCACCAAGCTTCTTACTTGGCAGGTGTTGCAGCTGCTAAATCTACTAAAACAAACCACGTTGGTTTCATCGGTGGTATGGAAGGTGTCGTTATCGACCGCTTTGAAGCTGGTTTCGTAGCTGGTGCTAAGTCTGTAAACCCAGACATCAAAATCACAATCGATTATGCAGGTTCATTCGGTGATGCTGCTAAAGGTCAAACAATCGCTGCTGCTCAATATGCTGCAGGTGCAGACATTATCTTCCACGCATCTGGTGGTACTGGTAATGGTGTATTTGCTGCTGCTAAAGCTGAAAACGAAACTCGTGATGAGGCAGATAAAGTTTGGGTAATCGGTGTTGACCGTGACCAATCTGCTGAAGGTGTTTACACTTCTAAAGACGGTAAAGAATCTAACTTCGTATTGGCATCAACCATCAAAGAAGTTGGTACTTCAGTTAAAGACATCACTGAAAAAGCAGTTAAAGGTGAATTCCCTGGTGGTACAGTTGTTCAATTCTCACTTGCTGACAAAGGTGTAGAATTGGCTGAAACAAACCTTTCTGAAGATGCTTCTAAAGCTGTCGCAGACGCTAAACAAGCAATCTTGGATGGTAAAGTTGAAGTTCCAGAAACACCAGAAAAATAAGCTGAATAACAGTTATTTTTCCGAAGTGGCGGCCTATCGGTCGCCCTTTTCGGAGCTGAGATTTTTCTCAGTAAAGCCTATCAAATGGTGGTAGGTTTTACTGACAAAAATGGTACAATAGTTATGTGAAAACGATTTTTCGTTTAGCGATTGTAGTCAGAAAGGAAATAGATTATGACTAAGGATTATGTCATTGAGATGCGTGAAATCACCAAAATTTTTGGTGAGTTTGTTGCGAATGACCACATTAATTTGAATGTCAGACGTGGTGAAATCCATGCCCTGCTCGGTGAGAATGGTGCCGGTAAATCAACATTGATGAACATGCTGGCTGGTCTCTTGGAACCGACTAGCGGTGAAATTGTTATCAATGGTCAACCAGTTAACATTGATTCACCTTCTAGGGCAGCCCACTTGGGTATCGGGATGGTTCACCAGCACTTTATGTTGGTGGATGCCTTTACAGTTGCGGAAAATATTATCCTCGGCAGCGAGACAACCAAGGGCGGTGTGATTGACCTCAAGAAGGCTATTGTTGAGATTAAAGAGCTTTCCCAGAAATATGGTTTGGAAGTTGACCCAACTGCCAAGGTTGCGGATATTTCGGTCGGTGCCCAACAGCGTGTTGAAATCTTGAAAACTCTCTATCGCGGAGCTGACTTGCTCATTTTCGACGAACCTACGGCTGTTTTGACTCCTGCGGAAATTGCAGAGCTCTTGAAGATTATGAAGACCCTGGTTTCTGAAGGCAAATCCATCATCTTGATTACCCATAAGCTGGATGAGATTCGTGCGGTTGCTGATACGGTTACGGTTATCCGGCGTGGTAAATCAATCGAGACAGTTCCTGTCGGGGATGCAACCAACCAAGACTTGGCTGAGTGGATGGTAGGCCGTTCTGTTTCCTTTAAAACAGAGAAAATTCCTGCCAATCCAAAAGAAGTCATTTTGTCTATTAAGGATCTGGTTGTTAATGAGAACCGTGGAATTCCAGCTGTTAAGGGCTTGAATTTGGAAGTCCGTGCTGGCGAAGTCGTCGGTATCGCAGGTATCGATGGAAATGGTCAGAGTGAGCTCATTCAGGCCATTACAGGTCTCCGGAAGGTCAAATCTGGTTCTATCAAGATTAAGGGTGAAGAAGTGGTTGGTAAGACCCCTCGTAAGATTACAGAGATGCAGGTCAGCCACGTACCAGAAGACCGTCACCGTGATGGTTTGGTCCTTCCAATGACGGTAGCCGAAAATATTTCTCTACAGACCTACTATAAAGAACCCGTTTCTAAGAATGGTATTTTGAACTACAACGTTATCAATGAAAAAGCCCGTCAATTGATGCAAGAATTCGATGTTCGCGGTGCCAGTGAATTGGTTCCTGCCAAGGCACTTTCTGGTGGTAACCAGCAGAAAGCTATTATCGCTCGTGAAGTGGACCGTAATCCTGATCTCTTGATTGTTAGCCAACCGACCCGTGGTTTGGACGTTGGTGCCATTGAATACATCCGTAAGCGTCTCATTGCCGAGCGTGATAAAGGGAAAGCTGTTTTGGTTGTCAGCTTTGAATTGGATGAAATCTTGGATGTTTCAGACCGTATTGCAGTTATCCATGATGGTGTCATCCATGGTATCGTTGACCCTGCTAAGACCAACAAGCAAGAGCTCGGTGTGTTGATGGCAGGTGGTCACATTGAGAAAGGAGAAGAACATGCTTAAGAAATATCAAAATCTGATCCTTCCTTTACTTGCTGTTGTGAGCGGTCTTGTATTGGGATCAATTGTCATGTTGATTTTTGGCTATGACCCAATCTGGGGCTATGAGGAATTGTTCTACTCAGCCTTCGGTACTATCAAGTCTGTCGGTGAAATTTTCCGTGCTATGGCACCGCTGATTTTCACTGCCCTTGGTTTTGCGGTGGCGAGTCGTGCTGGTTTCTTCAACGTCGGTTTGTCAGGTCAAGCTTATGTAGGCTGGATTTTTGCAGGCTGGTTTGCCTTGGCTAATCCAGATTTACCTCGTCCAGTCTTGATTTTGGCAACGGTAATCATTGCTATGTTAGCTGGTGGTATTGCTGGAGCCATTCCTGGTGTTCTCCGTGCCTATCTGGGAACCAGTGAGGTCATCGTGACCATCATGATGAACTACATCTTACTCTATTCTGGGAACTACATTATCCGTGATATTTTCTCAGATGATTTAATGAAAAATACGGACTCGTCTATCAACGTTTCGGCCAATGCTTCCTATCAAACAGAGTGGTTGCGGGCTTTGACAGACAATTCGCGTATGAATATCGGTATCTTCTTTGCCATTATCGCTGTTATTGTTATCTGGTTCCTCTTGACCAAGACGACACTTGGTTTTGAAATCCGTTCGGTTGGTATCAACCCGACAGCGTCTGATTATGCAGGTATGTCGGCAAAACGGACTATCATCTTGTCTATGATTATTTCAGGTGCACTTGCTGGCCTAGGTGGAGCTATCCAAGGTTTGGGTACCTTCCAGAATGTCTATATTCAAAGTGGTAACCTGGATATTGGTTTCAACGGTATGTCTGTTGCTCTTCTAGCAACTAACTCACCGCTTGGTATTCCATTTGCGGCCTTCCTCTTCGGTGCCCTATCTGTAGGTGCTCCAGGTATGGTTCGTGCTCAGATTCCACCAGAATTGATAAACGTTGTAACAGCATCTATCATCTTCTTCATCGGTGTGAAATTTATCTTTGAGCAGTTACTCAACTCAAAAAAGAAAGCGAAAGGGGTAAAATAAGATGAACTTGACTATTTTAACGCTACTCATTTCGCAAATGCTGATTTATTCAGCGCCATTGATTTTCACCAGTCTAGGTGGTGTGTTCTCTGAGCGTGGTGGTATTGTCAACGTCGGTCTGGAAGGGATCATGGTTATTGGTGCCTTTGCTGGAGTTGTCTTCAATATTGAATTTGCTGAGACCTTTGGTAAAGCTACCCCACTATTAGCAGTGATTGTTGGTGGCTTGGCTGGAGTTGTCTTTGCAGCAATCCATGCCATGGCGACCATTAACTTCCGCGCGGACCACGTCGTGTCAGGTACGGTACTCAACCTCTTAGCACCAGCTCTCGGTGTCTTCCTGGTTAAGGTTATTTACAATAAAGGTCAGACAGATAGTATTCGTCAATCATTTGGTAAATTCTCTTTCCCAGTGTTGGCAGATATTCCGGTCTTGGGGGACCTCTTCTTCAAGAACACCAGTTTGATGGGCTACGTCGCGATTGCAACAGCCTTCCTATCTTGGTTTGTCCTGTATAAAACGAAATTCGGTTTGCGTCTCCGTTCAGTTGGTGAGCACCCACAAGCGGCTGATACACTGGGTATTAACGTTTATGCTATGCGTTACGCGGGTGTATTGATTGCCGGTTTCCTTGGCGGTGTTGGAGGAGCAGTAAGTGCTCAATCGGTAAACATCAACTTTTCAGCGACAACCATCGTTGGTTCAGGTTTCATTGCCTTGGCCGCTGTTATCTTTGGTAAATGGAATCCGCTTGGTGCTATGTTAGCCAGTCTCTTCTTTGGTTTGTCACAAAGTTTGGCGGTTATAGGTAGCCAGTTGCCAGGCTTGAAAGATATTCCGACCGTTTACCTGCAAATTGCACCTTACTTGATTACCGTTATTGCCCTGTCTGCCTTCTTCGGTAAAGCTGTGGCACCAAAAGCCGACGGTATCAACTATATCAAATCAAAATAGCTATACAAAGAACCCTCAGTATTTGTTGAGGGTTCTGCCTTTTGAAAGGAGATTTATGCGTCGGTTAGTATTAAATATTGCCATGAGTTTAGACGGCTACATCGCCAGAACGGATGGTTCTTACGATTGGATACAAGGGCATGGAACAACTGATTATGATACGAGTCTGCAGTTTGATAATGAAGCTTTTTTCAAATCGTGTGATACGGTTATCATGGGCAGAAAATCACTAGAAGATTGTCCTCTGGAAATGATTGCGGGATATGAGGAGAAGGAGTTTATCATTGCTAGTCGCCATCAACAGCCCAGCTATGACAATGTCCGCTTTGTTTCAAATATTGTTGATGTAATCAAAAAGTTGAAAGGAGAAGATGGTTCAGATATCTGGTTGTTTGGTGGAGCTCAACTCGTTCAAATTTGTCTTAAGGAAAGATTGATTGATCATTTTATTATCGGGATTATACCAACTATTTTAGGAAATGGCATTCGTCTCTTTGATTTTTTAGCAGAAGAGCAGACATTGACTTTGGTCGAATCAACTGTGACAGATGGCATCGCCATGCTCCGCTATGATGTGCGAGATAAATAAAAGATGAGCTAAATCAACTCATCTTTTTTATCTTAGTTTTTGATTGCAGCTGCGATTTCAGGGTTAGCAAATGCGTCGTCCATGATATCTTTCAATTGTTTTGCAGAAGCTTGCATTTTTTGCAATTCAGCTTCGTTCAATGGGATGTTTACTGGACGAACGATACCATGTGCGCCGATGATAGCTGGTTGACCGATGAAGACATCTTCAACACCTTCGTATTGACCAGCTTGGTAAACTGACAATGGAAGTACAGCATTTTCATCATCAAAGATTGCTTTAGTGATACGGGCAAGGGCAACACCGATACCGTAGTAAGTAGCACCTTTTTTGTTGATGATTGAGTAAGCAGCATCACGAACGGATACAAACAAGTCAACAAGACCTTGCTCATCGATATCGCGGTTGTCTTGCAACCAGTCGTACAATTTCACACCAGCAACGTTAGCGTGTGACCATACAGCGAACTCAGAGTCACCGTGCTCACCCATGATGTAGGCATGGACGGAACGAGCATCGATACCAATCTTGTCAGCCAAGGCTTGACGGAAACGAGCTGAGTCAAGTGAAGTACCTGAACCGATAACGCGCTCTTTAGGGAAGCCTGAGAATTTCCAAGTTGAGTAAGTCAAGATATCAACTGGGTTAGCAGCGACGAGGAAGATACCGTCGAAACCAGACTTAACGATTTCAGAAACGATTTGTTGGTTGATACGGAGGTTTTTCTCTACCAATTCAAGGCGAGTTTCACCTGGTTTTTGTGGCAAACCTGCTGTCAATACAACAAGGTCAGCATCGTGAGCATCAGAGTACTCAGCAGAATAAATTTTCTTTGGTGAAGTGAAGGCCAAAGCGTGGCTCAAATCTTCCGCGTCACCTTGTGTACGGTCCTTATTGATATCAATGATACCCAATTCTTGACCAATACCTTGGTTGACAAGGGCATAAGCATAAGCTGAACCTACGGCACCATCACCGACAAGGATCACTTTTTTGTGTTGTTTAGTTGCAGTCATCTTCTAAACATCTCCTTAGTTTTATTTAGGGGGCATGTTGTCCCCTGACCACATTCCATTCTAGCACTTTTCCTGTGGTTTGTCACTTGGAAATAGGGACTTGAAAATGTTTACATAGCAATTCCCAAGTCAGAAAAGAGCCCCAGAATATGGTATAATAGTAGTAAGAATGCAGTTGAAATGAGGCATAGAATGCAAGATAAAAACTTAGTGACGGTGAATCTGACCAACGAAATGAAAAGCTCATTCATTGACTATGCGATGAGTGTCATTGTTTCTCGTGCACTGCCAGATGTGCGTGACGGTCTTAAGCCGGTTCATCGCCGTATTTTGTATGGAATGAATGAATTGGGAATCACTCCTGACAAGCCCCATAAGAAATCTGCCCGTATCACGGGTGATGTTATGGGTAAATACCATCCGCATGGGGATTCTGCCATCTATGAGGCCATGGTCCGTATGGCCCAGTGGTGGTCTTATCGCCACATGTTAGTTGATGGTCACGGGAACTTTGGTTCCATGGACGGGGACGGTGCCGCTGCCCAGCGTTACACTGAAGCTCGGATGAGCAAGATTGCGCTAGAAATGCTGCGTGATATTAACAAAAATACCGTTAATTTCGCGGACAACTATGATTCCAGCGAGCGTGAGCCAGAGGTATTGCCAGCACGATTCCCCAACCTTTTGGTCAACGGGACGACAGGTATCGCCGTTGGTATGGCGACCAATATTCCGCCGCATAATCTGGGTGAAACCATTGATGCGGTCAAGCTGGTTATGGACAATCCAGAAGTCACCACTCGTGAAATTATGGAGGTTTTACCGGGGCCTGACTTTCCAACGGGAGCCCTGGTTATGGGTAAATCAGGTATTCACCGTGCTTACGAGACTGGTAAGGGATCGATTACCCTGCGCTCGCGCACGGAGATTGAAGAATATGGCAATGGCCGTGAGCGGATTGTCGTAACGGAATTTCCTTACATGGTCAACAAATCCAAGGTTCAAGAACATATCGTTCGCTTGGTGCAGGAAAAACGGATTGACGGTATTACCGCGGTCCGTGATGAGTCCAACCGTGAGGGTGTTCGCTTCGTCATTGAGGTGCGTCGTGATGCCTCTGCCAATGTGATTTTGAACAATCTCTTCAAGCAGACCCAGCTCCAAACTAACTTTAGTTTCAACATGTTGGCTATTCAAAATGGTGTTCCGAAAATCCTTTCTGTTCGTCAGATTTTGGAATCCTATATCGAGCATCAAAAAGAAGTAGTAACCCGTCGGACCCAGTTTGACAAGGAGAAGGCTGAGGCACGTGCCCATATTTTAGAAGGCTTGCTGATTGCGCTGGATCATATAGACGAGGTTATTCGTATCATCCGCAATTCGGAAACGGATGCTATTGCCCAAGCAGAATTGATGGCCAAATTCAATCTTTCAGAGCGTCAGAGCCAGGCTATTCTGGATATGCGTCTCCGTCGTCTGACAGGATTGGAACGTGATAAGATTCAGTCTGAATATGATGAATTGATAGCTTTGATAGCTGATTTGGCGGATATTTTGGCCAAGCCAGAGCGTGTGATTCTCATCATCAAGGAAGAGCTGGACGAAGTGAAGCGCAAGTATGCGGATGAACGTCGGACAGAATTGATGGTCGGTGAGGTCTTGTCACTAGAAGACGAGGACTTGATTGAAGAGGCAGATGTCTTGATTACCTTGTCAAACCAGGGCTATATCAAGCGTTTGGCCCAGGATGAATTCCACGCTCAGAAACGTGGTGGACGCGGTGTTCAGGGGACAGGTGTCAAGGACGACGACTTTGTCCGTGAACTGGTGTCAACCAGCACCCATGACCGTCTGCTCTTCTTTACCAACAAAGGCCGTGTTTACCGTCTGAAAGGTTACGAAATTCCTGAATACGGTCGGACCGCTAAGGGCTTGCCAGTGGTCAATCTCCTCAAACTGGAGGAAAATGAGTCCATCCAGACCATTATCAATGTGACCAAGGAGCAGGAAGATGGCCATTATCTCTTCTTTGCGACCCGTCAGGGGATTGTCAAACGTACCAGCGTGTCCGAATTTGGCAATATCCGCCAAAATGGTCTCAAGGCTCTGAATTTGAAAGAAGATGATGAACTTATCAATGTTTTCTTGACAGATGGTCAGGCAGACGTCATTATGGGAACCAAGTTTGGCTATACTGTACGCTTTACGGAGACAGCTGTCCGCGGTATGAGCCGTATTGCAACGGGTGTCAAAGGGATTACCCTGCGAGACGGTGACCAGGTGGTCGGAGCGACCATGATTTTCGATGACCAGGAAGTTCTGGTGCTATCCGAGAAGGGCTTTGGCAAACGGACGCCTGCGAGTGAGTATCCGACAAAAGGTCGCGGTGGTAAGGGAATTATCACCATGAAAGTGGCAGAAAAGAATGGTCCATTGGCTGGATTGATTACGGTGTCAGGCACTGAGGACATCATGGTGATTACAGATACAGGTGTCATTATTCGGACCAGCGTTGCCAATATTTCGCAAACAGGTCGTTCGACTATGGGTGTCAAGGTAATGAGACTGGATCAGGAAGCGAAAATCATGACCTTTGCACTGGTTGATGCTGCAGAAGACGAAGAAAATACGGAAGAAGAGGATAAGTAATGACAAAGGATAAGAAAAGAAAAGCAAGACTGGGGTCATGGTTGAGAAATCTTGCAATAGGTCTCCTAATGCTCATCTCGCTAGCCTTGATTTTCAACACATCTATCCGCAATATGATGATTGCCTGGAACAGTAATAAGTATCAGGTAACCAAAGTATCCAAGGAAGAAATTGCTAGTAATAAAGAGGTGGAGACTACATTTGATTTTGCTCAAGTAGAATCTATCTCTACGGAAGCTGTTATGAAGGCCCAGTGGGAAGCGCAGCAGCTGCCAGTTATTGGAGGGATTGCTATCCCAGATTTGAAGATTAACTTGCCAATTTTCAAAGGTCTTTCAAACGTTGCCCTCATGTATGGAGCGGGCACCATGAAAGAAACGCAAGAAATGGGTAAAGGCAACTATTCGCTAGCCAGCCACCATATTTTTGGTATGGCTGGAGCCAGTGAAACTCTCTTTTCTCCTCTTGAAAATGCCAAAGAGGGGATGAAGATTTATTTGACTGACAAGGAAAACATCTACGTTTATAACGTGAAAAGTGTTCAGTCAGTGACGCCTGATAGTGTCTATGTCATCGATGATGTTGAAGGGCAAAATGAGATTACGCTGGTTACCTGTGAAGACTTGGCTGCCACCATGCGGACCATTGTTAAGGGCGACTTAGAAGAAGTGATTCCTTATGACCAGGCTGATGGCGAAACACTCAAATACTTTGAACAAACATATAATCAGGTTCAACTATAAATTGAGGCTCTATAATTTCTGTAGTGGGTAAAACCACCATGGAAATTATGGAGCCTTTTTGAGTATATACAAAAAGTCCCATATGACCTATAATGAAAAGTGCTCAAACTATCATTTTAGAAAGACTCATATGGAACAACTAAATCTTATCACTAATTTTCTCAGAATTAAAGACAAAAATATTACTATCACTGATGAATATGATATGGGAACTCACTTAGAACTCCACGGTTACTTGGATTACATGGCTCCTAAATGTCCAGAATGCAAGGGACAAATGGCTAAGTACGACTACCAGAAAGCATCAAAAATCCCTTACCTAGAAACTGCTGGTTACCCACTCCTTATCCGCCTTAAAAAGCGTCGTTTCAAGTGTAAAGAATGTGGGAAAATGGCTGTCGCTGAAACTCCTCTTGTTAAGAAAAACCATCAAATATCTGTCGCTGTTAGTCAGAAGATCGCCCAGTTACTCATCGAAAATCAAGCAATGACACATATTGCACACAGGCTAGCTATCTCAACATCATCAGTTATGAGAAAGCTCAATGAGTTCAAGTTTGAAACGGATTGGAATACCCTACCTGAGGTGATGAGTTGGGACGAGTATGCCTTCAAGAAGGGGAAAATGAGCTTCATCGCTCAAGATTTCGACTCCCTAAATGTCATCACCATTCTCGACGGAAGAACTCAAGCAACCATCCGAAACCACTTTCTACGCTATCCTAGAAAGGTTAGAAATCGAGTCAAAGTGATTACCATGGATATGTTTAGTCCCTATTATCAACTTGCTAAACAGCTTTTTCCGAATGCAAAAATTGTACTCGACCGCTTTCATATTGTTCAACACCTTAGCCGTGCTATGAACCGTGTCCGTATTCAAATCATGAATCAATTCGACAGAAAATCGCAGGAATACCGTGCTTTGAAACGCTACTGGAAATTGATACAACAAGATAGCCGTAAAATCAATGATAAACGATTTTATCGCCCTATGTTTCGAATGCATTTGACTAACAAGGAAATCCTGGAAAAACTCTTGTCTTTCTCTGAGGAACTACGACAGCACTATGAACTCTATCAGCTTCTCTTATTCCATTTCCAAGAGAAGAACTCAGACCATTTCTTTGACCTAATTGAACAAGAAATAACCACTGTTAATCCTATTTTCCAGACGGTATTTAAGACATTTCTAAAGGATAAAGACAAGGTTTTGAATGCCCTAGAATTGCCTTATTCCAACGCCAAACTGGAAGCTACCAATAATCTCATCAAAGTCATTAAAAGAAATGCCTTTGGTTTCAGGAACTTTGAGAACTTTAAAAAACGCATTTTGATTGCTTTGAACATAAAGAAAGAGAGAACGAAGTTCGTCCTCTCTAGGTGTTAGCTTTTCATCTACCCACTACAGTTGACAAAGAGCCTAAATTGATTTGTCAAAAGGGTAGAATTTCTATCCTTTTTTCAATTTTTTTACGAACAGATAGGTGAGGAGGATTTTATGTATCAAATTGATTTTAAGGAAGAAGCACTGATGCCCCGTGAACGCTTGTTAGAATTGGGGCCGGAACGCCTGAGTAACCAGGAACTCCTGGCTATTTTCATCCGTACGGGTACAAAAAAGGAGCCGGTTTCTATCTTGTCCAACAATCTACACAATCAGCTGGAAAATCTGGCGGCTCTAAAGGATTTGTCTATTGAGGAATTGCAGAGCTTGACTGGGATTGGTCGGGTCAAGGCGATTGAGATAAAGGCCATGATTGAGCTTGGTAAGCGCATCAATCAGTCTGAGATTTTGCTCAACGATCGTATTTTGGGTAGTGAAAAACTGGGGCGTAAAATGATTCAGGAGATTGGACAGCAGAAGCAGGAGCATTTGGTCGCCCTCTATCTCAACACTCAGAATCAGGTCATCCACCAAAAAACAGTCTTTATCGGCAGTGTCAATCGCAGTATTGCAGAGCCCAGGGAGATTTTGCATTATGCAGTCAAGTGTATGGCGACCTCGATTATCATCGTTCACAATCATCCGTCAGGCTCTGTACAGCCGAGTAAAAACGATTTGCTCTTTACTGAAAATTTGAAGGATTCTTGTGAGACTTTGGGTCTGGTTCTCTTGGATCATCTGATTGTCGGGCAGAAGGACTATTATTCTTTCAGGGAAGAGAGTGAATTATTTTAGTATCAAAAAACAGGGCTAGTCGAAACTAACTCTGTTTTGCTCTCTTATTCGCCTTTTCTCATAAAATATAGGAGTGTTTGCAGTTCGCTGGTCAAATCCACATATTGGACAACCACATCTTTTGGTACAGAGAGGTTAACTGGTGAGAAGCTGAGGATTCCTTTGACACCGGACTCAACTAGCACATCAGCTACTTCCTGGGCTTTAACACTTGGGACGGTCAAGATGGCAGTTTGTGAATCAGCCTCGGCAATCCGTTCCTTCAATTCAGAAATGGCATAGATTGGAATAGATTCATCAACTGTGCCCACAGCTGGATTATCATCTGCCTCAAAAGCCATAACAATCTTCATTTTGTTTCGCTCGTGGAACTTATAGTGGAGTAGGGCACGTCCCATGTTACCAACCCCTATGAGCATAACGTTGGTGATGGAATTGTCATTTAAAATTTCAGCAAAAAATTCCATCAATTTTTGGACGTCATAGCCAAAACCACGGCGACCTAGTTCACCAAAATAAGAAAAATCACGGCGGACAGTTGCAGAATCAATTCCGATAGCTTCTGCAATATCTTTTGAGCTGGCCTTCTCAATATTGCTAGCGTGGAATCGCTTGAAAATGCGGTAATATAAGGAAAGTCGCTTAGCCGTGGCCCGAGGGATGTCAGCGTTTTTTATGTTCTTCACTCTTTTCTCCTTCTAGCTGTAGGACACCGGTTACTGGTCAGATAGATTTCACAATCTTTTGTAAATCGTATCAAAAATTTGCAAGGGATTGCAAAACCGATAACATCACTATCAGCTTGTTTGTTAATTCACTTCTTTCTTCTATTTTAGTCTATGTTTGTGAAAAAATCAACAGATTGATTTGAAAAAAAGACCAAACAACTTGGTCTTTCTATAGGGTTTGAAAATAGCGATAGAGGTCTCCGACGGTGCCTTGGAAGTCAAGAGCTTGTCCGTCCTTGAGAATGCGGGTAACAGGGTAATAATCTGGTAGGGTGACACAGCCTGCAAAGGCCAATTTAGCCTCATCCAGATTATTAAATTGTTGAACCCGTTCTAGTTTGTAGGCATCAGTGTAGTAGATTTCAATCATCTTAGGCCTCTTTTGTAAATATATCTCGGTCGACCAGGCTATCCATGAGGAAGTAGAATTTTTCCTGAATAACTGGATTGCTGCCTGGTTTGAAAATGTTAATCAAACGAAGACCAGACTTGTCTGTGATGTTGATTTTAAAACCAGTCAAATCTTGGTTGATGATAATTTTCAAGAGGAAACCTTGCCCAGAATTGGGAACTTCTTCTAGTAGGCGTTCCAGCTGATAGTGGCCAGCCTTGGTTTGCTCAAAGGTATTGTCACGTAGGGTGTATTTTTTGATACCAGAGCTGATATGATAGGTAAAGTTACAATCTTTTAAGCGTACAGTTTTTTCAAATGCCATTTTATCCTCCTATTATCTTGTGTAATTCAGTGATGAGTGCATCAATATCAGCAGTCGTATTGCTTTCTGAGAAACTGATGCGGATGGATTCTTTCAGTCGTGGAGAATCTTTTCCATACATAGCCTCAAGGACATGACTGTTTTGTACAACACCTGCTGTGCAGGCAGAACCACTTGAAACTGCGATTCCGGCTAGATCTAGGCGCATGAGAACCTGTTCATTGAGTTGACCAGGAAAGCCCAGATTGATGATATGAGGAAGGTGGTCGCCAGTTTGATTGATGTAGTAGTCAGTGTCGGCCAGGTGGTGGATGAGGTGTTCTTTTAGGGAAGTGATGTATTGAAGATCTTGGTCCCTTTTAGCAGTTTGCTCTTTGAGGGCTGTGGCCATCGCCGCAATGGCAGGGAGGTTTTCTGTTCCTGCACGATGTTGATTTTCTTGCTTACCGCCATGTATGAGTGCATCAAATTTAGGCAATCTTGAATAGAGGAAACCAATACCTTTTGGGCCATGAAATTTATGGGCAGCAGCAGATAGGAAATCAATTCCCAGTTCTTCAGGTTGGACAGGCAATTTTCCCATGACCTGCACTGCATCAACATGGAAAACTGCCTGGTGGTCTGCTAGTAACTGTCCAATTTCTTGGATAGGGAGCAGTTGGCCAGTTTCATTATTGGCAAACATGGTGCTGACCAGAATGGTGTCTGGTCTAAGTGCATCTTTGATCTGCTGGGCTGTGATGATTTGGTCGATTGGCTGGATATAGGTCACTTCAAAGCCAAAACGTTCCTCCAGATACTGCATGGTATGGAGGACTGCATGGTGTTCAATGGCAGTAGTGATAAGGTGTTTGCCCTTGTCTTGATGGGCCAGAGCATAGCCTTGAATGGCTAAATTATTGGCCTCAGAGCCTCCAGATGTGAAGATTAAGTTATCAGGACGGACCGACAAGATATCAGCTATATCCTGTCGTGCCTGTCTGAGAACCTGATTAGCCTTGCGACCAGCACCGTGGATGCTAGACGGATTGCCATAGATGTCTGCAGCGACTTCCGTCATCCTTTCTAGGGCAGCCGGTGACAGGGCAGTCGTAGCTGCATTATCTAAATAAATCAAGTGTAACTCCTAGTTTTATTTAAGTGGGCTGTTAAATTTGAAAAGTGGGCTGTTAAATTTGAAAAGTGGGCTCAATGGCTGGTGTTCTTGAATGCGGTGGATAGCATCAGCAATCAAGTCGCTAGCCGTAATGAAAGCAATATTATTAGGATGTTGTTCCTTGCTGGCTACAGAGTCTGTGACCAAAATTTCCTTGATAGGAGAGTTATCCAAGAGTTCCGCAGCAGTCCCAGCGAAAAGTCCATGACTGGCAACGGCGTAAATTTCAGTTGCACCACCGTCTTGAACAATTTTGGATGCTTGAGAGAAAGTGCGGCCTGTATTTAGAATATCGTCGACCAGGATGGCTTTCTTCCCAGCAACATCACCGATGATATAGCCTTCGGCACGTTCCGAATCGTCTTGGGCGTAGTCAATGATTGCAATCGGTGCATTCAAAAATTCTGCGATGTTACGAGCGCGCTTGATTCCTGAATTTTTTGGACTAACGATGACCACATCGTCGTTGCAGAGGCCTTTTTCCATGTAGTAGGACGCAAAGAGTGGCTCTGTCAGGAGATTATCCACTGGAATATCAAAGAAACCTTGAATCTGTGATGCGTGGAGGTCCAGGGTCAGAACGCGGTCGACACCGGCTTTTACCAACATATTTGCTACTAGTTTAGCAGTGATTGGTTCGCGTGGAGAGGCTGTGCGGTCTTGACGAGCGTAGCCAAAATACGGCATGACAGCGGTGATGGTGTTGGCAGAGGCACGCTTACAAGCGTCAATCATAATCAAGAGTTCCCACAAGTGATTGTTGACTGGGTAGCTAGTTGATTGGATGATATAGACATCAACACCACGGACTGATTCCTCAATGTTAATCTGGATTTCACCGTCAGAAAATTGACGTGAAGACATTTTTCCAAGAGGAATACCGGCTGATTCTGCAATTTTTTCAGCGATATCACGGTTACTGTTGAGCGAGAATAATTTAATGTTATGTTCACCAAGTGGTTGTACCATTTTGACTAACTCCTTTTTATAACCCTACTTTTTCATAAAAGCAATGAAACATAGATAGATTTATTTTACCAAAAAAACGGACAATTTTCAGTAGTAAAGTCAAAAATCAGCCTTATTGGGCTGATTTTATCTGGGCTGCGGTGCGGGCGACCTTGCTGCTGGCGTATTTGAATTGGATGGATTGTTTTTTCAGGTAGTCGTCAAAGAGGATTTTGCCTACTTCGGCATCGGCCACTTCAACCTCTAGTTCATAATCATGGATGCCGGCATAGTCATTTTCATCCAGGGCCATGAGACCGATAGAGGTCTCTTTTTCATAGCGTTTGGTGGTCAAGCTACCCCAGACGGCTAGGTTATCAAGAGGGACATCGGTGGCTGAAATGATGTCAGTAATCTGTCCTTTTGGTAGTTGAAAATTGGTCAGCAATTTTCGTGCAGTATCGATGTCTAGAGCTTGATTGTATTCCTGATTGCCAATCTCCTGGGGAATTTTTAGGGTCAGCTCTGCCATGTCCTCAAAGGTCCGAATACGGAGGGAAAATCGGTTGCTTTTCATATCTAAGTCCGGCGTGTCTATGTAGTGATTAGTCTGCATGACAGGCTGGACATCTGCGAAATCGGGTAGCAGTCGAAGATATTCAGATTTGGTTAATAATGTTTTGTACTCAATTTCCAGATGGTTTTTCATACTGTAAACCCCTTTCATATGGTATAATAATCTTTGTGTTATTCTAATACAATTTATAGGATTTGACAAGAAAGGAGCCGTATGGAGTTTAATTGGGAAGAATTTTTAGACCCCTACATTCAGACTGTCGGGGAGTTGAAAATTAAGCTGCGTGGTATTCGAAAGCAGTACCGCAAGTTTAACCGCCATTCTCCCATTGAATTTGTGACGGGGCGGGTCAAGCCTATCGAGTCTATTCAGGAAAAGATGGCTCTGCGGCATATCAAGCTGGAAAATCTGGCCCAGGACATGCAGGACATTGCCGGTCTGAGGATCATGGTCCAGTTTGTGGATGACATTGAGGAGGTCTTGGCTATTTTGCGCAAGCGCAAGGACATGCAGATTGTCCATGAGCGGGACTATATCAAGTACATGAAAGCATCGGGCTATCGTTCCTATCATGTGGTCGTTGAGTATCCGGTGGATACGATCAATGGCAGCAAGACCGTCCTAGCAGAAATCCAGATTCGAACACTTTCTATGAACTTTTGGGCGACTATTGAACATTCGCTAAATTACAAGTATAAGGGAAATTTCCCTGAGGAAATCAAGAAACGGCTGGAAATTACAGCCAAGATTGCCTACGAACTAGACGAGGAGATGCGTAAAATCCGCAACGACATTCAGGAGGCTCAGGCTCTTTTTGACCCCGCCCACCGCAAGTTGAATGACGGTGTCGGAAATAGTGATGATACAGATGAAGAATATAGATAGAAAAAAAATCGCTCTGCTCGCCAGCCGAAATCCCAAGAGTGAGGCGGTGTCCAAGGAACTTTGGACCAAGCTCAAAGAGGCGAATTTTATCCTGACACCCAAGAATCCAGATATTGTCATTTCCATTGGTGGAGATGGCATGCTCCTGTCGGCCTTTCATAAGTATGAGAAACTCATCGATAGGGTCCGCTTTGTCGGTATTCATACGGGGCATCTGGGTTTTTACACGGATTATCGAGATTTTGAAGTGGACAAGCTAGTAGAGAATTTGAAGTTGGACAGGGGAGCTCGTGTTTCCTATCCCATTCTTAATGTCAAGGTCAAACTCAATGATGGCCGGGTAATCACGGCGCGTGCCCTCAATGAGGCGACTATCAAGCGCCTGACCAAGACCATGGTGGCTGATATTATCATCAACCATGTTCCCTTCGAGCGTTTTCGTGGGGATGGCATATCGGTATCGACACCGACTGGTTCAACGGCCTACAATAAGTCGCTGGGGGGCGCTGTCCTTCATCCGACTATTGAGGCTCTGCAGATTGCAGAAGTGGCCAGCCTGAACAATCGGGTCTACCGGACGCTAGGGTCATCAGTCGTAGTACCGAAAAAGGACAAGATTGTTATCGAGCCCCAGCATGATGACCGCTATTCTATTGCAGTGGACAATAAGACCTATGTCTACGACAATATTAAGAGCATTGAATACCAGATTGACAATAGTAAAATCCATTTTGTCGCATCGCCCAGCCATACTAGCTTTTGGAATCGGGTCAAAGATGCCTTTATCGGCGAGGTGGAGTAATGCGGTTTGAATTTATAGCAGACCAGCACACCAAAATCAAGACCTTCCTTAAGAAACACGGGGTGTCCAAGGGATTGCTGGCTAAAATCAAGTACACTGGTGGTGCTATTTTGGTTAACGACCAGCCACAGAATGCTACTTACTTGCTTGATATTGGCGATAGGGTTACAATTGATATACCAGCTGAAGAGGATTTGACAGGTAGTTTGGAACCTATTTCCTTTCCCCTGGACATTGTCTACGAGGATGACCATTTTTTAGCTATCAATAAGCCGGTGGGCTATGCCTCCATTCCTAGCAGTCTTCATTCGTCGACCATTGCCAACTTTGTCAAGGGTTACTTGGTCGAGCAGGACTATGAAAACAAGCAGGTCCACATAGTGACTCGTCTAGATAGGGATACATCTGGGGTCATGCTCTTTGCCAAGCACGGCTATGCCCATGCTAGATTGGACAAGCAATTGCAGGCAAAGCTTATCCATAAACGCTACTATGCTCTGGTCAAGGGTGAGGGGAAGCTGGATGCAGAAGGGGAGATTATCGCTCCGATTGGTCGACCGGAAGATAGTATTATTACCCGTTGTGTGACTAAGACGGGTAAATATGCCCATACTTCCTATAAGGTGGTCCAGTCCTGGGGCGACATTCACCTGGTGGACATTCAGTTGCACACTGGTCGAACACACCAGATTCGTGTCCATTTTTCCCACATTGGATTTCCTTTGCTAGGGGATGATATGTATGGTGGCAGTTTAGAATGTGGTATTCAACGTCAGGCCTTGCATTGTCACAATTTGGCTTTTGACAATCCTTTTTCAGCCCAAAGGATTGACTTGGAAGCTCCACTTCCAGACGATTTTCAGGCTGTTATTACATCGTTAACTAATAAATAATATTTAAAAGGAGAATTTAAATGGAAATTCGGAATTTATTTGGTGAAATGAAGCAAAAAATCGTAGGTAAAAAACTACGTATCGTTTTCCCAGAAGGTACAGATGAGCGCGTCGTGCGTGCAGCAGCTCGTTTGAAATTTGAAGGTTTGGTAGAGCCTATCATCCTTGGTGTGCCGGAAGATGTTCATACTTTGTTGACAGACTTTGGTTTCTCAAACCCTGGGATCACAGTTATTGATCCTAACAATTACGCAAACTTCGATGCCATGAAGCATGAATTTGTTACTCTTCGTAAAGGTAAAGTTGACGAAGCACAGGCCGATGAAATTTTGCGTGATGTCAACTACTTTGGTGTGATGTTAGTGCAAATGGGATTAGCAGAAGGTATGGTTTCAGGTGCAATCCACTCAACTGCTGATACAGTTCGTCCTGCTCTTCAAATTATCAAAACCAAGCCAGGCGTTAAGCGTACATCAGGAGTTTTCTTGATGGTGAAAGACCAGCACAAGTTTGTCTTTGGTGACTGTGCAATTAACATTGAACCCGATGCTGAGACCTTGGCTGAGATTGCCATCCAATCAGCAGAAACGGCTAAGACATTTGGTATCGATCCTAAAGTGGCTATGATTTCCTACTCAACAAAAGGGTCAGGTTCAGGTCCACGTGTTGATAAGGTTGTCGAAGCAACTCGTTTGGCTCAAGAACTCCGTCCAGATCTTTTGATTGACGGTGAATTGCAGATGGATGCTGCCTTAGTACCTGATACAGCTCGCTTGAAAGCACCTAACAGTCCAGTTGCTGGTCAAGCCAATGTCTTTATCTTCCCAGCAATTGAAGCAGGGAACATTACTTATAAGGTAGTGGAGCGTCTTGGTGGTTATGAAGCAGTTGGTCCAGTTTTGCAAGGTTTGAACAAGCCAGTCAACGACCTTTCTCGTGGATGTAGTTCAGAAGACGTCTACAAACTTGGTATTATCACAGCAGCTCAGGCTGTAGACGCTTTGTAAGCTAATGACATTTATCCTACGATATGTCAGGGATTACCTGAAAGAAGTTACGCTAGCTCCTCTCTTCAAACTGTTGGAGGCCTGCTTTGAACTCCTTGTTCCCTTGGCTATTGCCCATATCGTTGATACTATTATTCCACATGGCAATCAGGGGGACCTGGTTGCTATGCTTTTACTCCTGACAGGGTTGGCAATTGTGGGAGTTCTAGTATCTATTTTAGGGCAATATTATTCAGCCAAGGCAGCAGTTGGGGTGACCAAGCAGTTGACAGAGGACCTGTTTGAAAAAGTCTTATCTTTGCCGCAAGCTAGTCAGGATACTTTGTCCCGCTCATCAATTTTGACGCGCTTGACCAGTGATACCTTGCAGATTCAAGCAGGAATCAATATTTTCTTGCGCCTGTTTCTACGGGCTCCGATTGTGGTCTTTGGTGCTTTCTTCATGGCCTTCTATATCAGTCCTAGCCTTTCTCTCTATTTTCTGGGGATGATTGCTGTTTTGCTGGTGATTGTGGCAGGTATTACGGCGGCTGTCAGTCGCTATCTCTTATCGATTCGTAGAGATTTGGACAGCTTGGTAGGGCAGGTGCGTGAAACGGTTACGGGCTGGCGGGTCATTCGTGCCTTTGGCCAGGTAGCGAGAGAAGTTGCTCATTTTCAAGCACTCAATCTGGCCTATAAAAATAGACAGTTACAGGCTGGTTACTGGTCTAGCCTGCTGTCGCCACTGACTTTTCTGGTGGTTAATGCGACCTTGATGATTTTGATTTGGAAAGGAAATCTAGCCATTTCTAACAATCTGCTAGAGCAAGGGATGCTGGTTGCCCTAATCAATTATCTCCTGCAAATCTTGGCGGAGCTGGTCAAGATGGTCATGGTTGTCTCATCTATCAACCAGTCTTATATCGCTGGTCAACGGATTCAGGAAATTTTCAAGCAAGAATCCGAAGACCTGGAAGGCACTCTGCCAGTCCTGCAAGCCAATGACCCAGCTGATGTTTTTGCACTATACAAGCTGGATTTTGCCTATCCCAATGCTGCTGAACAGGCCCTGTCAGGAATTTCTATTCAGATAAAGAAAGGCCAGTTTATCGGCATCATCGGTGGTACGGGTGCTGGTAAGACGACCTTGGTCAATCTCTTGCAGGCCTTTTATCCGATGCCAGCTAATCAATTGATGCACTTTATTGATGGAAAGAGTCCTGTGAATCTCAAAACCTGGCGGGCTAATTGTGCCACCGTTGCCCAGCAGGCTCAGCTCTTTGCTGGAACTGTCCGCTCAAATCTTACCTTGGGACTGGCTGATAGTTCCGAAGAACGCATTTGGTGGGCCCTGAAGATTGCTCAGGCGGATGGATTTGTGGCAGAAAAGGGCGGTTTGGATAGTCCTGTAGCAGCCTTTGGGAAGAATTTTTCCGGTGGACAACGGCAACGGTTGACCATTGCGCGTGCTCTCTTGAAAGAAGCACCTGTTTTGATTTTGGATGATGCGACGTCGGCCCTGGACTATCTGACAGAGAGCCGTCTCTTGCAGGCTATCAAGGAGGAATTGCCTGACCAAACCTTGATTATGGTGTCTCAACGGACCAATAGCCTGAAGACTGCGGATCAGATTTTGGTTCTGGACCAGGGACAGCAGGTGGGGCTAGGTCGTCATCAAGACTTGCTAGAAAGCTCTGCTATTTACCGTGAAATTGACCAATCCCAGCATGGAGAGGAGGGCAGCCATGAAGAAAACTAGTCTGCATCAATTGACAAGCCTGGTCCTAAAACAGCCCATTCGTCTGATTCTGCTCTTGCTGGCGACACTGGCTCAGGTCCTTCTGACCGTCTATCTTCCTATCCTTATCGGTCGGGCAGTCGACGCGGTCTTGGTAGCAGATAGCCAGGTCTTGCTGGAGATTCTGCTGCAGATGTTTGTCGTCATTCTGGCCAATGGCCTGGTCCAGTGGTATCTGCCCTTGGTCACCAATCGCCTGGTCTATGATATGGTGGCAGACTTGCGGGAGCAGGTCTATGTCAAATTGCACCAGTTGCCCCTTTCCTATCTGGATAGGCAGTCAACGGGGGACTTGGTTGCACGATTTTCCAGTGATAGTGAACAGCTGACTAACGGTCTTTTGATGGTCTTCAACCAGTTTTTCGCTGGAATTTTGACCATTCTCTTGACCATTTTTACCATGGCAGGTTTGGATCTTGTCATGATGCTTTTGGTTGTTGCCTTGACCCCGCTGTCTCTTTTTGTGGCGCGTTTTATTGCCAAGAAGAGCTATACTTACTACAGTCGCCAGACCCAGGCGCGTGGGCAGCAAGCTCAGCTCTTAGAGGAGACCATTAGTCAGCTCAGTCTGGTGCAGGCCTTCAATGCCCAAGACCAGATTAAGAAGCAGTTCCAGCAGGTCAATGGCGACTACGCTCAATATTTGCAGAAGGCAATATTTGCTTCGTCTACGGTCAATCCGACTACCCGATTTGTCAATGCCTTGATTTATGCGCTTTTGACAGGTCTTGGAGCACTTCGCATCATGCAGGGGACCTTTACAGTCGGCTCTCTGACCACCTTTCTCAACTATGCCAGCCAGTACAGCAAGCCTTTTAACGATATTTCTTCTGTCCTATCGGAATTGCAGAGCGCTTTAGCTTGTGCAGACAGGCTCTTTGCCCTTGTTAATCTAGCTAGCGAAGAGGATAGGGCAGAGCGGACAATTGACTCGGATCAGTTGCAGGGGGCTATTTCCTTTGAAAATGTATCTTTCTCTTATCAGCCTGAAAAATCGCTCATTGAGGACCTGACGATTGATGTTACCTCTGGTCAAAAGGTGGCTATCGTTGGTCCGACTGGCGCAGGGAAATCGACCATGATTAATCTGCTCATGCGTTTTTACGATGTCAATGCTGGCCAGATTGTCCTGGACGGTGTGCCTATTTCCCAATACAGCCGAGAGGATTTGCGGCGGCAGATTGGCATGGTTCTCCAAGAAACCTGGATAAAATCAGGAACTATCCATGAAAATATTGCCTATGGATATCCTCATGCGACTAGGGAATGGGTTATCGAGGTGGCCAAGGCAGCCAATGCGGATTTCTTTATTCGTCAATTGCCCCAAGGTTATGATACTGTCCTGACAGATGGTGGCGCCTCTCTATCGCAGGGTCAACGGCAATTGCTGTCGATTGCGCGCGTTTTTGTCAAAATCCCTAAAATCTTAATTTTGGATGAGGCGACCTCGTCGATTGACACACGGACGGAGTTATTGGTTCAAGAAGCCTTTGCCAAATTGATGCAGGGACGGACCAGCTTTATCATTGCCCATCGCCTATCAACCATCCAATCAGCTGACTTGATTTTGGTCATGGTAGATGGAAAAATTGTCGAACAAGGCAATCATAGGGAATTGATGGATGCGCAAGGTTTTTATTACCAGATGCAGATGAGCCAGCAGGCTGCTGAACAGTAGGTAAGCAACATTTCATACTACAGACAGGGAGTTAGTCACAGCTAGCTCCCTTTCTTTGTGCTATACTAGAATTATGTTAGATTTGAAAGAATATGGAATTGACATGTGGTCAGAAGAGAAGATTGTCGCCTTTCGCAAGGCTCTTCTTGATTGGTATGATGAGAACAAACGAGACCTGCCTTGGCGACGAACATCGGATCCCTACGCCATTTGGGTGTCGGAGATTATGTTGCAACAGACGCGTGTGGATACGGTCATTCCTTACTATGAGCGCTTTCTCCACCATCTGCCGACCATCAGAGACTTGGCAGTGGCGCCGGAAGAAGTCATTCTCAAATTGTGGGAAGGGTTGGGCTATTATTCTCGTGTCCGCAATATGCAAAAAGCGGCCCAAGATATGGTTGAACGGTTCGATGGTTCCTTTCCCAAGACACACGCAGAAATTTCCAGTCTAAAAGGCATTGGTCCCTACACAGCTGGTGCTATTTCTAGTATTGCCTTCGGTTTGCCGGAGCCTGCGGTAGACGGCAACGTCATGCGCGTGCTCAGCCGTTTGTTTGAAGTGGATTATGACATTGGTCTCCCTGCGAATCGCAAGATTTTTCAAGCCATGATGGACATCTTGATTGACCCAGCTAGACCGGGAGACTTTAATCAAGCCCTGATGGATTTGGGTTCAGATATTGAGGCGCCTGCCAATCCACGGCCAGAAGAAAGTCCCGTGAAGGACTTTAGTGCTGCCTATCTCAATGGCACAATGGACAAATATCCTATCAAGGTACCCAAGAAAAAGCCTATCCCAGTCGCCTATCAAGGCTTTCTCATTCGCAATCAGGATAATCAATTTCTCCTTGAGAAAAATACCGACGCTGGACTCTTATCAGGATTTTGGTCTTTTCCGCTTTTGGAAAAAGGGGCTATCCTAGCCAAACAAGTTTCCTTGTTTGAAGTGGCAGAAGAGCCGGAGCAGCCTGATATGAAGCTGCGCTTTACAGAAGAATATGGTCTGACTATTGACTGGCAGGAGCAAGAATTTGAGACCGTTCAGCATATTTTCAGCCACCGCAAATGGCAGATTGAGTTGATAGAAGGAGTGGCAAGTCAGTCGGATTTACCAGCTAATCGTGAATTAAAATGGGTTTCGGTTGAAGATTTCCATACCTATCCCTTTGCCAAGCCACAGCAGAAAATGTGGGATGAGTTTAACAAAAATTTTAAAAAATAAGTTTGTTTTTTGCACACAATTATTTGAACTTATTTTGAAAAAGTGTTATATTAACATTGTAGATAGAAAGATGATTTCATTTATTCTTTCGCAAACTAGCTATTGCCCCCCTAAGGCAGTAACTAGAGGAAGGTCTGCTTCAGTTCCACCCATCTATTTATGATATTCTTTATTCACAACCTTATTTTCATTGGCTTGCTGCCCGTTCGAATTTGGGAAATACTGACCTGGTATTTTCAGAGAAGATCGTCAGTCATTGATTGATTTTCGGATATTATATTTAGAACACTGTAAAAAATAAAGCAATCTCCACACTTTAGACAATTGAAAATTAATAGAAAATGGGTAGCAATCGAAGCATATTAGTTTTTAATCATTAACTTCTGGAGTCGGACCTTCCTGATAATAACCACTAACCGAGTTTCAAACGAAGCTCGGTTTTTGAGTTTATAGGTTCTTCCAACCACAAGTCATTGATTGGGTTAGTGACCGAGCAGAAGCGGTTACTTATCAATTCTCTTTTGCTTAAAAGCAGTCATACTGAATTTGGTATCAGCTTAAAATATTCCCTTGCTTACGCTTGATTAACTAGCACAACGGGTAACTCATATTGATTGCTATTTGATACAATATGTGATAGTATATGATTGTATATATAAAATTGTCTTTTATTGTTCGACTTTTATAAAGGAGGGAATATGAGAAGAATCAATAAATCGTTTTATTTTGGTGACAGAAGGCAGTATTTTTCTATTCGGAAATATCATTTTGGTGCAGCCAGTATCTTGTTAGGGGCTTCTTTGGTCTTCGGTGGAGTTACCGTTCAGGCTTCGGAAGCGCCTTTGGAGGAATTGACTCCAACGGAACTAGTAGCAGGAGAGCCTGTCAATGTGGAAACTGGTCTTGATGTGCCACTAGTTGAAGTCCAGGTATCGCCCGCACCAGCAGAAAATAGTCAGAATCTTGCTCTTGATGCTCAGCAATCCCTAGTAAAAGAGAATGAAGTTGTGTCAATTGAGAGTGATTCTGCAGCTGGACTTATTTCTGAAGCTCAGGAATTACCAAATCCAGCTGCAGCACTGGATTCGACCGAGACAGCCGTGACTGAAACAGTTTTGTCTGGTCAGGGAGCAGAACCAGTTTCAGAGATTCGTGCGGCAGTTAGTCCAGACTCTAATTACTTAGTGGTTGGCAAGAATTATTACCAAGATCCAGCAATCAATCAAGGGAATGTACTTGGTGCGAAAGTTAGTGAGATAACAGCTGATTTTGCGCGCTTGCAGACAACTTATGGTGCAGAGTTGACAGCAGACATGACGGTTGCTGAATTTTGGACCAAGTTTGGCTATGCTCCTGAAGATCGCTATTATTCAAGGAATAATGTTATTGATCAGCAGGGACGCCAGGTTCGTGCTTCTAATCGTGAAGCCAATCAAACAACCTTTGAATTGCCTTTCACTACAGAAACTTACGTGAAAAATAGGGCTACTCATACGGTCAAGGTTCCCAACCTCTTTTCTCGTTTGACAGTTGGTGACCAGCCTGACATCTGGAATGTGGTAGATAAGACCTGGGGCTCAGGATGGTTTGCTAGTTCAGTCCAAGGCCTGGAGGTCATGGAGGATTTGATTGGCTACGGATGGGACAATACAGTCGATGATTATCTACTAGATCCAAACAACAATAATAAATTTGTTATTCCAACTCGTTTTAATACTGAGCGTGATGATGTTTGGTTGACCATGCGGGGAGGCAGTCCGGATCGTTATGGTTCCTATTTGACAGGTGCTCGCGCTTATTTATCGGCGGTGTCGGCAGATGGCAAGACTATGGCTGAAAAGAGCGATGCGACCACGACGGCGTCAGATGATTTCTATATCAATACGACGACAAAAATCGGTATTACAGATGAAGGTTTTGACTCCTTGGGAGAAGGCTTCTTAGGTGGAAAATCAGTTGTCGGTGGTCGAAAGATTTTTGAAAAGGTCAATAATGGGGGTACGGTCTCGTCCTATACCTTCCAAGACCTGAGAAATCGTTTGATTACCAACTTTATGACGGATGTCAATACCAACTTGGCCAACTATGAAAATGCGGCGACAGGGATTAACCTTGGTGTCGGCGGTCAGATCCAGCTGACCGGTTTGTACCGTTTGTCAGATTTGGATGCAGCGACCTTAGATGCCAATGTCATTTCAGACTATGCCAATTATTTGGCGGATCAGGCGGCTCGTGCGGCAGAATCTAGCCATGTTGTTGACGTAGAATACTACATGTACAAGGCTGGTGATCAGACAAAACTGTATTCGCCTGCCAAGTCAGTCTTCCAAATTGAGACCACCCGTCCTTATTTCACAAACTTTGGTGATTTGACGGTTGCTCACAAGTTTGATGTGACAGATGCTGCATTGGCAGAGAAATTGACCGAGCAGTTTGGCTACGAATCCTTTGGTTTGGAAGACAAGGGGATTGACAAGGATGGATTTGCCATCGGTACGGATAAAAATAATGTTCGTGTCATGATTACCCTTGATGGGGAAATTAAGGAACGCAATCTCACCATTGATGCGCTTAACGCTTCCTTGCTGAAGTCGGATTATCTGAATAAGGAACTCAAACTCTTCTATACCTATGCGGCCTTGGACACGGAGAAAACGATTGACGGGCTTTTGCCGATTGAAATTTCAACAAACGCAGGTGCCTATGCGGTGCCGATTGTCCGAACGGTGACCATTGTTGGTACGCTTTTAGAAGAAAATCATACCTACAAGACCGTTGAATTTAGCGCTGAAGTGGTCGATGAGGATACTGTTAATCTAACAGCTGGTCAGCCTACAGAAGATGATGTAGACAATAAGTACCAGACAGATGATACCCGTAAGTTGGTGGGTGACAGTACGACGACCATTGAAGATTTGTTGCCCCCAACGAGCGACAAGACTGGCTACGAGTTGGTTTCTGTGACCAAGACGGTTTATGGACCAGATGGGGTAGAGCTTTCAACTGAGACCTTGACGCCTGCGGATTATGCAACGGATGTTGCTGTGGCTAAGCTAGATGATGGTGGTAAGATTGTTTTCAACTACGTCTACGAGCGCAAATTGGAAGGGGTTGTCACTGTCAAGCACCGTACGGTGGATGGTGCTGTCCTGGTAGCGCATAAGATTGCGACGGATACTGCATCTGGAGATGCCCTTGAAAAGCTTCTCAAGGGGTCTGCCTATGAGGTTACTCATGATGACCTTGTGTTGGTAGATGAGAACGGTCTGTCTTGGACCTATAAGGGATTGGCAACAGGGTCAGATCCAGCTAGTGGAAGCACCGACAAGGCTATTACAACGGTTATCTTTGAATATGAAAAGTTACTTGGGGAACAAGTGACAGTGATGCACATCACTGAAGACGGAGATATTCTGATTGATGAAAAGGCACTATTTGACACACCTCAACAAATCGGAACACCGTATAAGACGGAGGATAAGGGTGAGTTGACAGATGAAAATGGTTTGGTATGGATTTATTCCCGTCTGGAAGAATCGTCCGAGCCAGCTGAAGGTACTGTAACTAGCTATCCGCAAAAAGTTGTCTTTGTCTATGAAGCCAAGCGGGGTGGCTCCGTCATCGCCAAATTTGTGAATGAAGCTGGTGATGAATTGCAAGATTCTGTGACTATCCAACCAGCGGCTACTCAAGTGGGGACAGATTATCGTTCAACATACCCGAGCGAATTGACAGGTCCAGATGGTCTGGTCTATGTCTTTAAGGAATGGGATTCAAACACGGCGCCAGCTCAAGGTAAGGTCGTCGAAGGTGATTTGGAAATCGTCTATATCTATGCTCCGAAACTTGGTGGCTCTGTCATCGCCAAATTCGTCGATGAAGCTGGTAATGAATTGCAGGCGCCTGTGACAGTTCAGCCAGCAGACACTCAGATAGGAACAGACTATGTATCTACTAGACCAGATAGTATCGAGCATGGAGGATTCACCTACGAATTCAAGCAAATTCAATCCGGATCAGCTTTAGAAACTGGTAAAGTTGCAGAAGGCGAGCAAGTTATCACCTACGTTTATACACCGCTTGCCAAGGACACAATAGAGGAAATCCGTGGAACAGTCATCGTTCATTATGTGGACGAAGCTGGCAAGACTATCAAGACTAGCTTGACCGTGGAGAAAGATGTCCTTGTTAAGACAGTGGCCACCCAGACCTTGCCAGGTTCAACGGAAACAAGTGAAGTAGCGACAAATGTCCGTTATGACGCTAATCCCTATAAAGATGAAACCATCTTGTTCAACGATTTCACCTACAATTTCTTGAGCAATGATAAGCCACTTGAGGACCTTATACCGGAAGGCGTGACTGAAATCACCCTGGTCTACAAGCCAGTTGAAAAAATCACTACTGAGGACGCTAAAAAAGGCTTCGTAACGGTTCGCTATGTGGACGAAAATGGCACTCCACTGTCGAATGCAATTTCGACAAAGCCAGTTGTGGTGACAACCATTACGACCACAACGACACCTGATGGCTCAACCAGCGTTGAAAATCCGACGGGAGCTGAGTATGACGTTACACCACTCTTGAAAGATTCAGTAGAAAAAGATGGCTTCACCTATGAGCTGGTTCGTACAGTAGGCGAGCAGTCAGGAATTCTCGTGGAAGGTGAAACCATTGTCACTCATGTTTATAAACCGCTTGCTAAGGTTGAACGGACGCCAGTTTATGGAAGTGTTTTGGTTCATTTCCACGACCGTGATGGCAATTCTGTCAAGGATAGCGAGACAGTTGTCGATAATGTCCTTGTTGGCTATAAGGTGACGACTAGCCTGCCAAGCGGAACAAGCGAATCGTTGGAACCTGTAGCGGATGTGCCTTACGATGTGGATGCGATGTACACGGACATTGATGGCTATGTCAAGGCAGGCGAGCATACTGGCGAGCCAGTCGGTAAGGTGGTCGAAGGTATTACAGAGATTACCTTTATCTATGATAAGGCTCCTACACCAGAGCCAGAGCCTCAACCAGAGCCTCAACCAGAGCCAGAACCAGAACCGGAGCCACAACCAGAGCCGGAGCCAGAACCAGAACCAGAACCGGAACCTGAGCCACAGCCAACACCAACGCCAGTACCAGGACAACCAGTTGTTCCACCAACTGTACCTGCTAAACCTGAAACTCCAGTTCCTGCTCAGCTAGCTAGTCCAGCAGCTCCTGCAGGTCCGGTTGTTGACCAATTGCCAAATACTGGTGAAGCAAGCTCAGTGACTGTAACTGTTCTTGGAACAAGCATGCTTATGGCAGCTTTTGCACTTGCTGGCAAACGTCGGCGTCACAACATCCAGCATTCATTTAGAAGTTTAGGTCTAGACTAATTCTCCATTTGGAGAAACACGTTTCAAGAAAGTTCTCCCTATTTTTCAAGAACAAATCACCAGACCTATCTCTAGAAAGCTCAAAAGCCATTCACAGTTTTAGGCTCTTTGTCAACTGTTGTAGGTAGGCGAAAAGTTATATTCACGAGAGGACCAGTTTGGTCTTCTCTTTTTTGATGTTCACTGTCATCAAAATCCGTTTCTTAAAATTTTCAAAGTTCCTGAAGCCAAAGGCATTTCGCTTAATGACTTTGATAAGGTTATTGGTCGCTTCCAGTTTTGCGTTTGAATAGGGCAGTTCGAGGGTGTTGATAATCCAAAATAGTGATGTTGGGGTCTTTCGTTCCCAGTAAGTTTGTGATACTATCCTCGCTTTATTATTTCTTGGTTCGGGGATAAAGGCTGGGCAAAAAGCCTAGCACCACTCTTCAGAGTTCGTGTCAACATCTCAGCGCAGTGGTTGATTGGCAGATTTGTTCGTTTTCTACACTCCAAATCTGACCTATACGACTGATGCGAACAGAGTTCGCTTCATCTCCAACCTCAAACTGTCTCCCAGACAGTTTGAGCTGTGCGGGGGTGGGAGTGAAACAGTCTGGGGATAGACTGTTTCAGCTCAACAACTGGAAATAAGGACTTGTTGACGAACTCTTTTTCTACCATTTGTCAAGTCCATCAAGGTATTTGACGAAAAATATTTTGAGTTCAATAGTCAAAATAAGGAAATTGTTTTCTTTTGGACTAAAGTTTAGTGAAAAAAGTGTATACAAAACCAACACCTTATGTTGAAATTTTTTGATAAGGTGTTACAATGATAGAGCATAAACAGTTTTATCGATTTTGGGTTGAAGCGTAATCGTAAAGTTTGTTATGCATAATGAGGTAATACATTGTCCGAATGAGTCGATGTATGGAGGCAATCGTGTGTGGCTTGGTTGAAGTCGTTTGCGATTGTCTTTTTCGTTTCTCATAAAAGTCTGCGATATGGCAAGGATTAGTGTGACTAGCTGAAGCGATATTGTGAATGCACTTGAACAGAATCTTTCTAGCGTAGGGATTGCCACGCTTGGTAATGTGCTCCTTAGCGAGGAAGCTTCCAGATTCATAGTGTCTTAGGTCAATACCGATAAAGGCATTGATTTGATTGGCAGACTGAAAACGGCGAATATCTCCCAGTTCGCCAATAATACTTGTTGCAGTCGTCTCAGCGATACCAGGAATAGAAAGCAGAATCTCATATTCTGGTAATGGCTGAGCTAGTTCCACCATTTCGTCTAAGACAGTTTGTCTCTGTTCAGAAAGTCTAAGCAATTCTTTTGCATAGTAACGCACCTCTTCCATGATCGGAGAGGTTTTCTTAACGGCACAATAAGATTGATTAGCTAGTGCTGTCAGCTTCTCAACTAAGTAAGCCACACGCTTGTCAGAAATCCGTTTTGAAGTGGACAGACGGATGCTCTTTGAGAGTTCATCCTTGCTTAACTCAAGCACGAAGTCCTTGCAAGGAAAAGCTATAACTAAGTTCCAGTATTGTTCCCCAGTTGGTGTTGACAAGATAGTTTCCAATTCAGGGAAAGTGACCTGTAAGACCTTGTGCAGGCGGTTTTTAGCTCGAACGATGTCCTCAGTTAAGTTCTGATAGAATCGACTGAGATCCCGCAAGTTTTGGTAGACTTCTTCTTGGACATACGTCGATTTACGATTCAGTACAAACTGAGATTGAGCTAGTTTTTCGGCGTCAATTTGATCTGTTTTTCTCACACGCAAGCTATCCAGTTGCTTCTTGGCTTCTAAGGGATTGAGTCGTGTATAAGCGTAGCTATGTTCATCCAGAAAAGCTTGAAGACGACGAGAATAGACGCCTGTTGCTTCAAAGATGATTTCTGGCTTGTGGACGGTTTTCAAATCGCCAAGTAGCCGAGAAAAGCCAATGGCATCATTGGACATGGTGTAGTTATGAACCTTCTCGCCGTTGACTAGAATGGCTACTTCTGAACTTACCTTACTCACGTCAATCCCAAATACTACTCGCATGATATTACCTCTTTGTCTTGAATGATTCCTTGTTTTAGTGATGTCATTTTCAATACTCGACGTCTGGCGTCCCACATACTTTGATAACATTCTTTCTAAAACAGGTGCCTTGCCAGTTTTTGATGCGACGTCTAGCGTCAAAAGAGTTCTCGACTTAACAAGACACCTCTACTTTATCATAAAGAAAAAGTAGTGAGTACTTTCTCCCGTCGGAGATTTCCTCACTACTAATCTTAGTATGTTTTAGACTGGTCGAGTTCTTTCCCACTCCCATTATCTCCAACTTCCAAAGGTTTTGGGGACCTTTGGAGGTATGAGAAAGTAAATTCTAGATAAATTCTGAAGAGGGAACCCCTCTTTTTTTTTTTTTTTTTGTTTCTTCTGATAAAATTTGCTATACTGAAAAAAAGGAGTAGGCTATGGAGGAGTTGAATATGTGGTATCTTATCTGGCTTGGATTGGTCTTGGTGATTGCAAGTTCTGTCTTCTATGATGACATGCGGTATAAGACTTTCGGCTTTCGCTATTGGCTAAGTGTTGTTGGTGCCTTCTGTCTGGTTTTGGTTGCCCTAATTTCCTGCTTAATCTTTGTAACTAGCATTTCCTTGATGCTCTATCATCGATTTGGTAATGGCACCGTTTTGCTCGGAATTCTATTTTTTCTGATGACGTTTGCTTTAGTGAGCTATGCCTATTTTGCCTGTAAAAGGGTTGTTGCTCGTACACGGTTTTATCGGTCAATGACGAGGAGGGACTATTACGAATTTAATTGGTGAATTAATCGTTGAATTTTTGACGGAATTGCCAGATTTTGATCCCAAAAAGCACAAGCCTTTCGGAGGTCGCCATTGGTTGGGCTGGCTAGGGATTTTGGTGAATCTGATTATGAGAGCTTTCTTGACCTTCTTAGTAGGTTATACCCTTTTTTCCATAGGTAAAGGCAATCTAGCGCTCATTCTCATTTTCAATCTCTTTCTTATTCCAACTACCTTATTTTGGTTTTGGCGGACCAGTCGCCTGTTCAACAAAATGTGGCAGACCAGCCTTTATTATCTTGATAATAAATCTTAACATCAGCCTTGCTGATGTTTTTTCAACTGTGTTTTAAGGAAAAGATTGGTTGTTTTGTGCTATAATAGACTCTATGAGAATTGTATCAGGAAACTATGGCGGACGGCTCCTCAGGACCTTAGATGGCAAGACGACACGACCGACTTCGGACAAGGTTCGTGGAGCCATGTTCAATATGATTGGTCCCTATTTTGAAGGTGGGCGAGTGCTGGATTTGTATGCTGGTAGCGGTGGCTTGTCCATTGAGGCAGTATCTCGGGGCATGGATGAGGCGGTCTTGGTCGAACGTGATCGCAAGGCCCAGGCCATTGTCCGAGAAAATATAGTCATGACCAAGGAGGAAGGTAAGTTCCGGCTCTTGCCCACGGAGGCCCGTCAGGCCTTGACTCAACTGGAAGGAGTCTTTGACCTGGTCTTTCTGGATCCGCCCTATGCGGAGCAGGAGATTGAGGCAATGGTCACTGAACTCTGTCAGCGAAAACTTCTGTCCGAGGATGTCATGGTAGTCTGCGAGACGGATAAATCTGTCACACTTCCTGAAGAAATCGCAGAGCTGGGCATCTGGAAGGAAAAAGTCTACGGAATAAGTAAGGTAACAGTCTATGTTAGATAAAATTGGAATGTTTACAGGCTCCTTTGATCCCATTACCAAGGGACATTTGGACATTATCGAACGAGCCAGTAGTCTTTTTGACAGGCTTTATGTGGGGATTTTTTACAATCCCAATAAAAATGGTCTCTTTACTGGTCAAGAGCGGCTGGACTTATTGGAAAAGGTCTTTGCCAAAGATGAGAAGATCCAGGTCTTTCTAGCGGGTCAAGAGCTGGTGGTCGATGCAGCCCATGAACGGGGAGTGACCCATATTGTCCGCGGTTTGCGCAATGGAATTGACCTGGAATATGAGGCCAATTTTGATTATTTCAATCGCAAGTTGGCCCCAGACTTGGAGACGGTATATTTGATTTCCAAGCCGGAATACCGCAATATTTCGTCCAGCCAAATCCGTGAACTGATAGCCTACAAGCAGGATATTAGTCCTTATGTGCCCGAGCTTGTTAGTAAGGAAATAGAAAAGCATGAAAAAAAATAAAGGTCTCATTTTAATTTTATCTATCATTTTAGGAGTACTCTTGCTCTGGTTTACGGTCTTTGTTCCCCTGCCCTATTATATCGAGAGTCCTGGCGGAGCCATGGATGTGCAACAGGTCCTGACGGTTAATGAGGAAGAGGACAAGAAGGACGGTTCTTATGAGTTTACCTATGTCTCTGTCCAGCAGGCAACGGCTCTGCAGCTGCTATTTGCCCAGTTTGATCCCTATGCGGATATTACTTCGGCTGAGGAGATGACGGGAGGAGCAGACAGCGAGGAATATTTCCGGATTGCGCAATTTTACATGGAAACTTCGCAGAATATGGCCAAATACCAGGGATTAACCCTGGCCAAAAAAGATGTTGAAATGGATTTCTTTGGGGTCTATGTGCTTGATTTGGCGGAGGATTCGACCTTTAAGGACGTTCTCAAGATTGCGGATACGGTTGTCAGTATCAATGGCAAGACCTTTGAGTCGTCGCCTGATTTGATTAAGTATGTCAGCGGTTTGGAACTGGGCAGTCCTGTGACGGTGGGCTATGTGACAAACGGTCAGGAAAAATCAGCTGACGGTAAGATTATCAAGCTGGTCAATGGAAAAAATGGTATCGGGATTACCCTGGTGGACCACACAGAGGTCAAGTCCTCAGTACCTATTGACTTCCAGACGGGCAATATCGGCGGTCCTAGTGCAGGTCTCATGTTCACTTTGGCTATCTATACCCAGCTGGCTGAGCCAGATTTAAGAGATGGCCGGACCATTGCAGGAACGGGAACCATTGAGCAGGACGGCAAGGTCGGCGACATTGGCGGGGCGGACAAGAAGGTCCTATCTGCTGCCAAGGCCGGTGCCAGCATCTTTTTTGTTCCTAATAATCCTGTGGATAAGGAAATCCTAAAAGAAGATCCAGATGCCAAGACCAATTATGAGGAGGCCAAGGAGGCTGTAGAGAAAGCGGGAGTAGACATCGAGGTCGTACCTGTCAAAACAGTCCAAGATGCCATTGATTATTTGAAGAAATAGAGTTTGTGGAGTAACCTAGTTGCTCCTTTTTTCTTAAAATTGTCAGAAATTTCTTTGAAAACTGATAGGAGGAGCATTCCTGTTAAAATCATGGTATAATGGTAAGGTTAGAATGTATGAGAAACTAATAGAATGGAGGCCCAATGAAAAAAGAAATTACACCAGAAATGTATAACTACAACAAGTATCCTGGTCCTAGTTTTGCTCGGGTTGGGGACAAGGTTGTCTCTGAAAATATCGAGTTGGACTTGCTAGAAAATCATAAGGATGCCTTTGATCAGACCATTTTCGGTCAACGCTTTTCCCAGCTTATGCTCAAGTTTGACTATATTGTGGGCGACTGGGGCAATGAACAATTGCGTCTCAAGGGATTCTACAAGGATGATAAGACGGTCAAGTCTGACTTGAAAATCGGTCGCTTGGATGACTATCTGACCGAGTTTTGTAATTTTGGTTGTGCTTATTTTGTCTTGGAAAATCCAAATCCACAGGAGCTGCCTGAAGAGGTGGACGACAGACCACGTCGTAAGCGGAGCCGGTCTCGAAACCGCAATCGCAACCAGCAGCGGACGGAGCCTATTTCCCATAAGGAACAGCAAAAGGCTCAACCGGAGAAGAAGGGGCGGGACAATCGTGCCAAGTCCAACCGGAATGACCGCAAGAAGGGGGCACGCCAGGAAAAGGTGGCTGACCAGTCTCGGCACTTTACGGTCCACCATGATAAGAAAGCTGGCAAGCAGGCGCCCAAGCAGGAGCGTAGACAAGCATCGGATGCCAAAGAGACCAAGCGTAGTTTTGTCATTCGTCAGAAGTAGGGAGAAACATGAAACCATCAATTTATTCATTTAGCCAGGCCAATTTGGTGGACTGGATATTAGAAAATGGCGAGAAGAAATTCCGCGCAACTCAGATTTGGGAGTGGCTCTACCGTTCGCGGGTTCAGTCCTTTGAAGAGATGACCAATTTGCCCAAATCTTTGATTGAAAAACTGGAGGAGAACTTTGTTGTCAATCCTTTGAAACAGCGGATTGTGCAGGAGTCAAAAGACGGTACGATTAAATACCTGTTCGAGTTGCCAGACGGCATGCTGATTGAGACGGTGCTCATGCGTCAGCACTACGGTTTGTCTGTCTGTGTGACGACCCAGGTCGGTTGTAATATCGGATGTACCTTCTGTGCCTCTGGTCTCATACCCAAGCAACGGGACTTGACCAGTGGTGAAATTGTGGCTCAAATCATGCTGGTGCAGAAATATTTGGACGAACGTGGACAGAGTGAACGTGTCAGCCACATCGTTGTCATGGGGATTGGTGAACCGCTGGATAATTACGATAACGTCATGACTTTCTTGCGGGTTGTCAATGATGACAAGGGACTGGCTATCGGTGCCCGTCACATTACTGTGTCGACGTCTGGCTTGGCACCAAAAATCAAGGATTTTGCCCGCGAAGGCGTTCAGGTCAACCTGGCCGTGTCCCTTCACGCGCCAAATAATGACCTACGTTCCAGCATCATGCGCATCAACCGTAAGTACCCTATTGAGGTTTTGTTTGAGGCGATCGAGGATTATATCCAAACGACCAACCGTCGCGTGACCTTCGAGTACATCATGCTCAATGAAGTGAATGACGGTTTGGAACAGGCTCAGGAATTGGCAGACTTGACCAAGAATATCCGCAAATTGTCCTATATCAACCTGATTCCTTACAATCCGGTGTCTGAGCATGACCAGTACAGCCGGTCGACCCGTGAGCGGACCCTTGCCTTCTTTGACCTGCTTAAGAAAAATGGGGTCAACTGTGTCGTTCGTCAAGAGCATGGTACGGATATTGATGCCGCTTGTGGTCAGCTGCGTTCCAATACGCTCAAGAAAGACCGTGAAAAGGCGCGTGCCCGCATCGCTGCAGCCAAGGCCAAGGCAGGTATTCAGGCATGAGAAGATTATTCCTCAGTGACGGCAATTTGACTGGTCTTGGAAGAAAGATATACAAAATCTTAGCTGGAGCCTATGCTCTGGCTATTGTTTTCATGTGTTTCCTCCCGCAGTCCTGGTATCCCCAGTACAAGGATTTTTCCACTCCGGGCATCATCCAGGTCGGGCGCCTCTATTTTCTGCCGGTTCCTTTTAATAGCATCGTCAACGGTGACAAGGTCGACAGTCTGGCGGATTTGGGCTGGATTTTCCTGCAAAATGCCACCAATATTTTCCTGCTCTTTCCTCTCGTTTTGGCTCTTGTTTTTCTTTTTGAAAAATGGCGGAGCCTTCGAGCAGCTGCCCTCTATAGTTTTTGTATCAGCCTCTTCATTGAGTGCACCCAACTCTTGTTGGATCTTCTGATTGATGCCGGCCGTGTCTTTGAAATTGATGACCTCTGGATCAATACGCTGGGTGGGGTGTTGGCTTACCTGTTCTATCGGTTCTGGTACCGTATCTATAAGCAGAAGAAATGAAACGAATGATTATTCGGAATTTTCAGAAAATTCCGTAAAAACCATTGACGGCTTTCATAAAATCTTGTAAAATATGTATAATTAATCAAATGACTTACGGGATTTGGTTAGTGGATGAAATAATGATGGAATTACTTGGATATTCATGTATGTTTATTCGTCTTGTTTCATAGAAAAACCTCACTGTTTAGCTGTTACAGTGAGGTTTTTTCTGTGTTTCAAGTGATTTATTTCCAAAAATCGTCAAATACCGTAATTGGTAGGTGGCGTTTGTGTTCTGTTTTTTTCCAAAAGCCTTCGATGATTTCTTGGGCTTGGACGTCGATGGTTTTCCCCTCTAGATAATCATCAATCTGATCATAGGTCACGCCGAGGGCTACTTCATCTGCCAGACCGGGCTTGTTTTCCTCCAAATCAGCCGTAGGAACTTTATCATAGAGTTTGCGGTCGGCACCGAGAGCAGCCAAGAGTTGCTTGCCTTGCCGCTTGTTGAGGCGGAAGAGCGGCAGAATGTCTGCACCGCCGTCGCCATGCTTGGTGAAAAAGCCTGTAATATTTTCTGCGGCATGGTCGGTTCCGACCACGGCACCCTTGCGTTCGCCAGCGACAGCATATTGGGCAATCATCCGCATGCGGGCCTTGGCATTTCCCTTGTTAAAATCAGACAAGGGCAGGCCGGCCGATTTGACGGCATCTGCCATAGCATCCGTCGCATCCTTGATATTGATGGTCAGGCTGACATCTGGCTGAATGAAAGCGAGAGCGGCTTGGGCATCGGATTCATCAGCCTGAACGCCGTAAGGCAGACGAATCGCTATGAATTGGTAGTCCTCATCCCCTGTCTCTGCCCGCATTTCTTCCATGGTTAATTGGGCCAGACGACCAGCCAAGGTCGAATCTTGACCGCCAGAGATGCCCAGAACATAGTTTTTTAGGAAGGGGTGTTTTTTCAGGTAATCCTTGAGAAATTCGATAGACGTACGGATTTCTTCTTGTGGATCAATTTCGGGCTTGACGCCTAGCTGTTGGATAATCGTTTTTTGTAAGGTCATAGGAGCCTCTCTTAGATAGATTTTGCTTGACTTTGCTTGCGAATACGGTGGATGAGGTCCATCTTGTTATCCCAGACATCTTGGGCAAGGTCAACAGGGTAGAGCTGTGGATTGAGGACGCGCTTGTATTCGTCCCAGAGTTGGTCAATTTCTTGGTTGGCATAGGATTGAATATCCGCCAAACTTGGTAATTCATAGACCTGCTTGCCTTCTTCAAAAATAGGAACCAAGAGCGGACGAGCCTCAAAATTCTCAATCGTCTTTTTGATATAGGTGTAGGTCGGGTGGAACATGTAGATGCTGTCCATCTTGGTCACATCTGTGTCGGCAAAAGTAATATAATCGCCTTCTGACTTGCCTTTTTCCTTAGAAGTAATGCGCCAAACCTGTTTTTTACCCGGGGTAGACACTTTTTCTGCGTTGGACGATAGTTTGATTGTGTCACGCATGACTCCATTTTCCTCTTCGATGGAAACAATCTTGTAGACAGCACCGAGAGCTGGTTGATCGAAGGCTGTAATCAATTTTGTTCCGACACCCCAGACATCAATTTTAGCCTTCTGCATCTTGAGGTTGAGGATGGTATTTTCATCCAAGTCGTTAGAAGCGTAGATTTTGGCTTCAGTAAAACCAGCGTCGTCCAGCTGTTGACGGACTTTTTTAGAAATGTAGGCCATGTCACCAGAGTCAATACGAACACCTTTGAAATTGATTTTGTCGCCCATTTCTTTGGCGACACGGATAGCGGCTGGCACACCAACACGGAGCGTATCGTAGGTATCGACCAAGAAAACGCAATCCTTATGAGTTTCTGCATAGGCCTTGAAGGCTTGATAATCGTCGCCATAGGTTTGAACCAAGGCATGGGCATGGGTACCAGCTACAGGAATACCAAATATTTTGCCGGCTCGGACGTTGGAAGTGGCTGAAGCACCACCGATAAAGGCTGCGCGTGTTCCCCAGATGGCTGCATCCATTTCTTGGGCCCGGCGTGTCCCGAATTCCATCAAGGGTTCGTCCTCGATAACGGCTTTAATGCGACGGGCCTTGGTCGCAATCAAGGTCTGGTAGTTGACGATATTCAAAATAGCCGTTTCAATCAATTGGCACTGAGCCAGCGGTCCCTCAACCTGCATAATCGGTTCATTGGCGTAGACCAAATCCCCTTCCTTAGCTGAACGAAGGCTCAACTTCATCTCTAAATTGGCTAAATAATCCAGAAAATCCTCTGGATAGCCCAATTCGGTCAAGTAGTCAATATCTGTCTGGCTAAAGGTCAAGTTATTAAGATAGTGGACAACCCGCTCTAGCCCTGCAAAGACTGCGTAGCCATTTTCAAAGGGTTGCTTACGGAAATACACTTCAAAAACCGCCCTTTTATTGTGAATGTTTTGCTTGAAGTAGACCTGCATCATGTTGATTTGATAGAGGTCGGTGTGCATGGTCAGGCTGTCGTCTGTATATAGCGTCATGGTATTCTCCTTTGCTAACAATAATATCATTATAACAAAAAAAATCGGGAAAACCCGATTTAAAGAACAATAGTCACCAAAATACTGGCCAAAAAGAGGAAGGGGACATAGGGCAGGGACCGAGATTTAAAGATGTAGAAGATAGCCAGACCCAGGAGGGAGCTGATTTGGATAATCCAGAGAATTTCGGTAAAGCCAAAAAGCAGGGACAGGCTGGCTAGATAGAGGAAGTCGCCTGAGCCGATAGACTTGGATATTTTCTCTGTCACAAAGGCTAGGACCAAAAAGCCACAGAAGAGCCAATTGAGTTGGGACAAGATTAGGGCTACAAGGGTAAAGAC
Source organism: Streptococcus nasisuis (assembly GCF_040836615.1). NCBI lineage: Bacteria > Bacillati > Bacillota > Bacilli > Lactobacillales > Streptococcaceae > Streptococcus > Streptococcus nasisuis. The sequence continues at coordinate 954,655 of NZ_CP162268.1, forward strand.
CAACCAGACCATGAAAGGATATTCCTGGTGTTTGATATCATAAATAGTCAAGACCAGGCCGCCAAGGACCAGCACCATTTCCATAAGGGAAAGGACTTGAAAATGGCAGAGCAGGACCAAGAGACCAGATAAGACTTCCAGTGCCAGATACCAATAAGGGATTTTGGCTCTGCAGTAGCGGCATTTGGATTTGGTCAGGACTTGGGAAACAATGGGAATCAAATCCCAGGCCTTGAGCCTACGCTTGCAGGCATTGCAGTGGCTGGCAGGTGCAACGATAGATTGCTCGGGAAACCGGTCGATGACCAGACCGAGGAAGGAACCGATAGAGGCTCCAAGGAAAAATAAGATAATTGCTTTCATACCTATTAGTTCGCAAATGGGAGAGGAAAATGAGATATTTTTTAAAATTTTTTTACAAAATTTCGATGGTACTCTGGATAATGCCAAAGGAATGGAGAGAATTCCGTATTTTTGCTTTGGTCTTGTCTGCTACAGCAGGATTTGTCAGTTTGACCGTCACAGTCGCACAATGGTCATATCCATCCATGGTCCAGACATTTAGCTGAGTGATTTCGTGAACATTTTCAAGAGCCAGGAGGACTCCTTTAACTTCTTCAAGATTTACTCCTTGCGGACTGGTTTCAAGTAAAATCTTAACATTGTTCCAAGCTTTTGGCAGGGCTTTGGAGAGGATGAAGATAGCAATACCGAGTGAGAGTAATGGGTCTAGAAAGTACCAATCAGTGAATTGAAGAATGATGGAAACAAGGATGACCGCCAGCCATCCCAAAATATCCTCTAAAAAGTGTAAGCTGAGAATGGATTCATTATGGCTATGGCCATTTTTTACAATACGAGAAGCAAAGAAATTGATGATGACAGCGATAATCCCAAGTATCAGCATCCCATCCTGATTGACAGGCTGGGGATGGAAAAGATTGGGAATGTTTTCTACAAGGATCAAGCTGGAGCCGATAATCAGAATGCTGGAAGTCAAGAGAGCAGCCAAAATATTCCATCTCTTGTAGCCAAAAGGATAGAACTTGTCAGCAGGTTTATTGGCATAGGTTTGCATGATGGCAGAGCTTCCGATGGCGAGGGCGTCACCCAAATCATGAACAGCATCTGCTAAGATGGCGCTGGAACCAAAGAGCCAGCCAAAGATAAACTCGATGATAGAAAAGCTGAGATTGAGGAGAAAAGCGATAAATGTATTTTTAGAAGATGACATGAGATTCCCTTTCTGTGTTATACTGTTTATAGGTTTATTATGTACTGTAATGAGCCGAAAAACTAGAAACAAGAGAAACGGTTTGTCTTTTTCTGAACAAATTGTTTGAAATGTACGAAAAATGGATAGACGAATTGCAAAAACAAAAAGAGCTATTTTTCAGGCTTTTTTGACCTTATTAAATGATAAAGGTTATGATGACATGCGCGTGCAGGATGTTATTGACCTGGCAGATGTGGGGCGTTCCACTTTCTATGCCCACTATGCCAGTAAAGAGGCTCTTTTGGAAGAACTTTGTCATGACCTCTTTCACCACTTATTTACAGGTCGTGAAGATGCGGATGTGAAGACTTTGTTGGCTCATATTTTCAAACACTTTCGAACCAATCAAGACCGAGTTGCCAGCCTTTTATTGTCCCGCAATGCCTATTTTCTAAGAGAACTGGAAGCGGAGCTGAAACACGACATTTTTCCAAAAGTGGTTGAAGACTACATGCAGGGCAAGGGGAATCTTCCAGAGGATTTGCTGGTACATTTTGTTGTGACCACTTTTGTGGAGACGGTCAGCTGGTGGTTGCAGCAACGCAAAAAGGTGGACGAAGCCACCTTGACCGAATATTATGTAAGATTATTAGCTTAAGGAGTGAAAATGCTTAGACCTTTACACATGGCTCATGCCTTTTTAGAAGAGATTTTAACAGACCAGGACCTAGCGGTCGATGCGACTATGGGAAATGGCCATGACACGCTATTTTTAGCCCAGCGAGCAGGAAAAGTTGTGGCCTTTGATATTCAGGAACAAGCCCTGACCACAACAGCTGAAAAACTAGAAAAAGCTGGCTTGACCAATGCCAAATTGGTCTTGACTGGCCATGAAAACCTGGACCAGTATGTAGATGAGTGTAAGGCAGCCATTTTTAATCTAGGCTATTTACCGTCAGCGGATAAATCGGTCATCACTCTACCTGATACGACCTTGGAGGCCATTCAAAAAGTCCTGGACCGCCTGGTGGTAGGTGGCCGTCTGGCCATCATGATTTACTATGGTCATGAGGGTGGAAGTAGAGAAAAGGATGCTGTGCTGGACTTTGTGAAAGGATTGGACCAGACTGTCTTTACAGCCATGCTCTACCAGCCCCTCAATCAGGTCAATACACCGCCATTTTTGGTCATGGTAGAACGGATGAAATAGTTTAGTGCTATCCTACTGAGAAAGCGGAGGTGATTTTATCAGTCATACATTTATCTTGATACTCTTATTGATTCTATTGATTGTGTCCAATACCCTTTATAGGCTCAACCCAAAACTGCCCCTGCCCTTTGTCCAGCTGCTCTTGGGGGTCCTGGTCGGTGCCTTGTTTGGTGACGAGACTGTGGGGATTGACGCCGGGCTTTTCCTGGCCCTGGTCATTGCTCCCCTTAACTTCCGTGAGGGACAGGAGAGTGATATTGAGAGCTTGAAGCGACATAAGTCCACCATTGCTTACTTGATTTTTCCTCTGGTCTTTTTGACCACTCTGGCTATTAGTGGTTTGGCAGGCTATCTTCTCCCAGTGGAAATTCCCCTGCCACTTAGCTTTGCCCTGGGAGCTGCCTTAGCTCCGACGGATGCTGTGGCCTTTCTGGCCTTGTCCAAACGCTTTAAGTTTCCCAAGAAGTTAGAAGAAATCCTGAACCTGGAAGGCTTGCTCAACGACGCGAGTGGCCTGGTTGCCTTCCAATTTGCTATCCTGGCCTTGACGACCGGGACCTTTTCCCTCCTGGAGGCCAGTGGGCAATTGGTCTGGGTTTTGCTTGCTGGTGCCCTTGTTGGCTTGCTCTTTGTATTCTTGCACCGAGCGGCTGTTTCTATTCTGGAAAAATTAGATGCGGCTGATGTTGCTGGGGTCCTCTTGTTGGAAATATCCTTGCCTCTCTTGGCCTATCTAGTAGCTAGTTATCTAGGCGGGTCAGGCATTATCGCCGTCGTGATTGCTGGTCTTTTCCAGTCCAAGCAATTGAAGAAAATATCCCTCTTTGATGCGCGTGTCAACCGAGTGACGGTTATTATCTGGGAAACCCTGAGCTTTATTCTCAATGGCTTTGTCTTTATCGTTTTTGGTTATGAATTTACCCGGATTGTCCAGCCGGCCTTGAAGAATCCCTTCATCAGTAATGCTTGGCTGATGACGACGGTCTTGGTCTTGACTGCCAGTCTCTTTCTGGTTCGCTTTGTGGGTATTTTCCTGTTGAAATTAGTCAAGAAATCTGGCGATTACCAACTTAAGAACCTGCTTATCTTGACCTTTTCTGGAATGAAGGGTTCGGTTTCCATAGCAACCATTCTCCTGCTGCCAGAAGTAGATCAGATAACCTACAGTCTCATCCTCTTTACGGTCGGCATGGTTACCCTCTTTAGTTTCCTGACCGGTCTCCTTGTCCTGCCCCTTTTAGCAGAACCTCGAACAGAGGCGACCATCCCAGAAGGTCCAGCACGCTTGGCGATTTTGAAGGAAGTGATTGATGTCTTGGAAATGGATGTGGAGCATGCCAACAATCCTAGTACTATCTATGCAGTTATCGGTCAATACTATAAGCGGATGGAAAATCTGCAACGCCAGCTCATTCCTGTGGAGCGACGACGTGAAGTTGCCAAATTACGTTTGAAAATCCTAGAAATTGAACGAGCTGGTCTTGAAAAACGGTTTGAAGAGGGCCTGTTGGATATGCCTTCCTACCGGATTTACCAATCCTATCTCAGCGAAATGGAGCAGGACATCAACCGAGACTTGGTAGCTACCTGGACCTATCTCTTTATGATTGGTCGCCGGGTCCTGGCCAAGTGGTACCATGAATGGGTGGAATTTTTGAAAAACAAGGGACGACGGATGAAAGCTGACAATCAACATGGTCATCCAGCCCTGTCAGATTTGTTTATTGCAAATACGGTTGATATCATTGCCTTCCTCAATAGTTGCCAGTCAAACTATCCCAAGGACTATCTGACTATTCTCAAGCACTACCGGGTCTACCAGTCCAAGCTTGTCTTGGCTGGGGTTCGAGTAGAAGATCTGATTGGTCGTCTCAAGCCGGATAATTTGGAGGATTTGCTGCGAGGATTTTACTTGGAAAGGAAGATTGTGGCGGAATACGAGGCAGACCAGCTCATTTCCAATCAGGTTGCCAAGGACCTGCGCCGCAATATCAACCAGCTGGAAAGCTACAGTTTACGGGAATTTGATTCATTTTAATAGTGGGCTCGTAAGCTAATTCAAATAAACAGCAAAAAACCAGGTTTTCCTGGTTTTTTAGTCTAATATTGGCTTGATAAAAATCCGTTCCTCACCGAGTTCAATCAGTTCGACCTGATTGCCATAGAAGTCACCCAAAAGTTCAGGCGTCAGGATTTTCTCCTTTGGTCCTTGGGTCAAAACCTTGCCTTTCTTGAGTAGGAGGACATGGCTGAAGTTGCTGGTGATTTCCTCCGCATGGTGGGTCACATAGATGATAGCAGGCGCAGTCGGTAGCTGACAGATATGGTCGATATGCTGGAGTAGGCGCTCACGAGCCAAGAGGTCCAGACCAACCGTCGCCTCGTCCAAAATCAAAATTGCTGGATTTTCCATAAGACTGCGGGCAATCAGCAGCAGCTGACGCTCCCCCTGCGACAGACTAGCATAGGTCCGCCCAATCAAATGCCCCGCACGAATTTCCCGCAACATGGCTGCGGCCTCATCGATTTCTGCCTGACCGTATTCCTTGTAAAGAATGGAGGACTTATACTTTCCTGTCAGGACAATCTGCTCTGCCGTCAGGTCGATAGGAAAACGTTCCGCTAGAAAGGAGCCAACCACACCGATTTTTGTACGGAGGCTGGGGATGTCCCCTCTGCCAAATTCAACTCCGAGAACAGTCAGGTCCCCAGACGATTTCCAAAATTCTGCCATGAGAATGCGTAGCAGTGTAGATTTTCCAGCCCCGTTGAGACCCAGGATGGCCCAGCGCTCACCTTCCTTGAATTCCCAGTTGATGTCCTCTAGTAAGTTTTTACCCTGTCTGCGGTAGCTGACATTTTTCATTGAAATAATCATGACCCATCTCCTCATCTTTTTGACTATTTTACCACAGAATGAAAGATTCAGCACATTTCTAGCAAATTTTAGAAATTGTGGTATAATAGGAATGCTATAACTTTTATTTTAGGAGACATTCATATCATGGAAGACCCCGGTAGTCAGACCATTTACATTCAATTACTTGTTTTGCTCTTGTTGACCCTGCTCAACGCCTTTTTCTCGGCTTCAGAGATGGCCCTGGTGTCACTCAACCGCTCTCGTGTGGAGCAGAAGGCAGCCGAGGGGGAGAAGAAGTACATTCGCCTGGTTTCCGTCTTGGAAAATCCAAATAACTTCTTATCGACCATACAAGTCGGCATCACCTTCATCTCCATTCTTTCGGGTGCAAGTTTGGCTAGTGATTTAGGTGCGATTTTGGCCCAGTGGCTGGGCGATTCGGCTACAGCTCAGACAGCTGGCTATTGGTTGGCTCTGGCACTTTTGACCTTTATTTCCATTGTCCTTGGTGAGCTTTATCCCAAGCGGATTGCCATGAATATGAAGGAAAATCTAGCAGTTGTAACGGCTCCTGTCATTATTTTTCTTGGCAAGATTGTCAGCCCCTTTGTCTGGCTGCTTTCAGCTGCGACCAACCTGATTAGCCGTATCACACCTATGAATTTTGATGATCCGGATGACCAGATGACCCGTGACGAGATTGAGTACATCTTGACAAAGAGCGAGCAGACCTTGGATGCGGAAGAAATCGAGATGCTGCAGGGAATTTTCAATCTGGACGAGCTCATGGCCCGTGAGGTTATGGTTCCTCGTACCGATGCTTTCATGGTGGATATTGATGATGAAATTGCCGCCATTATGGCTGAAATTCTCAAGCAAAACTTTTCTCGTATCCCAGTCTACGAAGGCGACAAGGACAATGTGATTGGCCTGATTCATACCAAGAAAATCTTGGCGGAAGGCTTTGCCAACGGCTTTGATAATCTCAATATTCGCCGCATCATGCAAGAACCGCTCTTCGTACCGGAGACAATTTTTGTGGATGATTTGCTCAAGGCCCTTCGCAATACCCAAAACCAAATGGCTATTTTGCTGGACGAATACGGTGGCGTTGCTGGTCTTGCTACCTTGGAAGACCTTCTGGAAGAAATTGTCGGTGAAATCGATGATGAGACCGATAAGACAGAAGTCTTTGTCCGTGAAATTGCAGACAATACCTTTATCGTTCAGGGGAATATGACCCTCAACGACTTCAATGAACATTTTGATATGGAGTTGGAGAGCGATGATGTGGATACTATTGCCGGCTATTATCTGACAGGTGTGGGTACCATTCCAAGCCAGGAGGAAAAAGTTTCCTTTGAGGTGGACAGCAAGGACCACCACCTGGTTCTCAGCAATGATAAGGTGAAAAATGGTCGTGTGACCAAGCTGAAGATTCTTATCACACCGATTGAAGAAGATTCAAACGAGAAGGATTAGGAAACTAGTCCTTCTTTTTTTGCATTTTTATCGGAAATAGGCTAGACTAATAGCTTTTTAAGAAAAGTGGAGAAGTGTTAGCGAAATTTGGTTGTATTTTTGCATCCATCAGTAGATGGTATGGTTGAGGGACCAAATGGTGCATGGATATTGGCTTTGTAGCTTACAATGAAGAATTGGAGGCGGTAGCCAATCAGGTCCTGTCTACTGTCGATACAATCTTGTGGGGACGAAAGACCTATGAGATGATGTATGGCTACTGGCCGACTGTGCTGGACAATCCTGATGCTAGTGACCATGAGAGAAACCATGCTGCCTGGATTGAGAAGGTTGAAAAGTTGGTTAGCTCGACCAGCCTAGAGAAAGCGGGTTGGAACAATACGACCTTGCTTAAAGGTGACATTGTTGGACAGTAGAAGCAGCTAAAAATGCAGGAAGATGGAGATATTCTGGTTTTGGGTAGCTCACGCCTGGCTAAATTTCTCATGGAAGAAGGCCTAGTAGATGTATTGAAATTAAGCATTTCTCCTGTATCTGTCGGTGGAGGATTCCGTCTCTTGGAGGGAATTGCAGCAGAATTTCAGCTTCAAGAGAGCCCGGTTCTGAAGTCTGGCGTGCTGGCTGTGACTTATGAGATAAAATAAAAATCCTGGATATAGGATTTTAAATAAAATTTGGTAAAAAGAAGAGGCATCCCGATTGGAATGCCTTTTTCTACCGATTAAGCTAGCCTCTGGGACTATCTTAACGACGGATTTCTTTGATACGAGCTGCTTTACCTTGAAGAGCACGCAAGTAGTACAATTTAGCACGACGTACTTTACCGTAACGAACAACCTCAATCTTGTCAACACGTGGAGTGTGGATTGGGAATGTACGTTCAACACCTACACCACCAGAGATTTTACGTACAGTGTACATTTCTGAGATGCCTTGACCTTTACGAGCGATCACAACACCCTCGAAGATCTGGATACGTTCGCGGTTACCTTCGACAACCTTCGCGTGAACACGCACAGTGTCACCAGGACGGAAAGAAGGGATATCAGTACGAAGTTGACCTTCTGTCAAACTTTGGATCAATGGATTCATTTTTTTCTCCTATCTTTGTCAATCATAGGTGCTTTTAAACCCAGCGGATAAACTGTATTTTTGTGCGTCCATTACACACGAAGAATATTTTACCGTATTTTGATAGATTTGTAAAGTAAATATGCTGGATTTTAGAAAAAAGTGAAAGAAGGATGTGCTCGGTTTTGGGATAAATCATGAAAACGTATTATTTTTCTTTTCAAGGTAAATCCCAACCTTTCTCTCGGGTTTGTGTTATACTGGATAAGTTGCAAGTCTGATGTCGGCTCGTTCGCGACCGATAGAATGTATTGTTACAAAAAAAGCCGTATAAGACAGCTTCGCACTGTCTTGTTAGAAAAGAGAAAACATTGAAATTTACAGATTTACAGTTGTCAGAAGACATTTTGCTTGCCGTTGAGAAGGCTGGTTTTGAAACACCATCGCCTATTCAGGAACAAACCATTCCACTTGCTCTTGAAGGCAAGGATGTGATTGGTCAGGCCCAGACGGGGACAGGGAAAACAGCAGCCTTTGGTCTGCCAACCCTCAACAAGATTGACATCGACAATCAAGCTGTTCAGGCCTTGATTATTGCCCCAACGCGTGAGTTGGCGGTGCAAAGTCAGGAAGAACTCTTCAAATTTGGTCGTGAAAAGGGTGTAAAAGTTCGCTCTGTTTACGGTGGTTCTAGCATTGAAAAACAAATCAAGGCCCTCCGTTCAGGTGCCCATATCGTAGTTGGTACACCAGGTCGTCTCTTGGACTTGATAAAACGCAAGGCTCTCAAGCTTGATGGTGTTGAAACCCTCATTCTTGATGAGGCAGATGAAATGCTTAACATGGGCTTCTTGGACGATATTGAAGCCATCATCGAACGTGTGCCAGCAAGTCGCCAGACTCTTCTATTTTCTGCGACTATGCCAGAACCAATCAAGCGTATTGGTGTCAAGTTCATGAAAGAGCCTGAACACGTTAAGATTGCGGCCAAGGAATTGACCAACGTCAACGTGGATCAATACTATATCCGCGTCAAAGAAAATGAGAAATTCGACACCATGACTCGCCTCATGGATGTTGACCAGCCAGAATTGTCTATCGTCTTTGGTCGTACCAAACGCCGTGTCGATGAATTGACTCGTGGACTCAAACTGCGTGGCTTCCGTGCAGAGGGTATCCACGGAGATTTGGATCAAAATAAACGCCTGCGTGTTATCCGCGATTTCAAGGGAGATCAAATTGATGTCCTCGTTGCGACGGACGTAGCAGCACGTGGTTTGGATATCTCAGGTGTGACCCACGTCTATAACTACGATATTCCACAAGACCCAGAAAGCTATGTTCACCGTATCGGTCGTACAGGTCGTGCTGGCCAGTCTGGTCAATCGATCACCTTTGTTTCGCCAAATGAAATGGGCTACTTGGCCATCATCGAAGATTTGACCAAGAAACGTATGAAGGGGCTCAAGCCTGCGACAGCTGAAGAGGCTTTTGAAGCTAAGAAAAAAGTTGCTCTGAAAAAGATTGAGCGAGACTTCGCAGACGAGACCATTCGTGGAAACTTTGATAAGTTTAAGAAAGACGCAGTCAAGTTGGCGGCCGAATTTACCCCTGAAGAGCTTGCTCTCTACGTACTCAGCCTGACCGTACAAGATCCAGATAGCTTGCCAGAAGTGGAAATCGCACGTGAAAAACCATTGCCATTCAAGTTTGCTCCTGGTCAAGCTAAGGGTAAGGGTGGTCGTGGAGGTCGCGACCGTGATCGCGGTGGTCGTCGCGATGGTGACCGCAACCGAGACCGCGGAGGACGCCGTGGTGATCGTAACGACCGCAACCGTCGCGATGACAGGTTTAAACGCGATAACCGCCGTCAGGATAACAAAAAACCACATCAACGCACATCAAGTGAAAAGAAAACAGGCTTTGTTATCCGAAATAAAGGTGAGAGATAAAGTTGAGACTGCTTCCTAATTGGAGCAGTTTTTGTTATACTAGAAGTAGTAAAACAGGAGGGTTGACCATGGGCATTTTGACAATGGATAGAGCCTTGTATTCTAAAAAAATACAAAGGAGAAAGACATGATTACTTACAAACAAAATCCTCAACTTGATTTTCAAGCAGTCCTTGAAATCTATGATTCAGTTGGTTGGACAAATTATACTGACCGGCCTACCATGTTACAGAAAGCCTTGGAACATAGTCTGCTCGTTCTTGCTGCCTTTGACGGTGACCGTCTAGTTGGTCTCTTGCGAGCAGTTGGCGACGGGCATTCAATCGTTTTTATACAGGACATCTTGGTCCTACCAACCTATCAGCGACAAGGAATTGGGCGTCAGCTTTTGGAGCAGGCCATTGCCTACTTTCCAGGTATTTATCAACTCCATCTCTTGACGGACAATACTGAGAAAACACGGTCTTTCTATGAGGCAATTGGCTTTACAGCCGTTGATAGCCTGGACTGTGTCGCTTACACCTATTTAAAATAATAAAATAATCTAAAAAAGCAGAGGCTGGGAGACCAGCCTTTTGCTTCGGGCAAATGATTTGAATTTCAAATCAAAAAGAGTAGAATATATTTATCAATAATTAGTAACAAAGGAGATGAACAATGGCAACTGTATTAATTGTAAAAGCACACCCCCTTGACGCACAAAAGTCCTACGCCTTGCGAGCTTTAGAAGAGTTTAAAACTCGATATGCTAGCTTGCATCCAGATGATAAGGTAGAGGTCTTAGATATCTTTGAAGATCAGGTTCCAGCTCTGGACAAGCCTTTGTTAGAGGCTATGGGAGCAGCTAAAAAAGGCGAAGCTATCAGCCCTGAACAAGCAGAGCAGTTGGACCGCTACAATGCCTTGACCCAACAATTTCTTGCAGCAGATAAGATTGTTGTCGTCAATCCCCTTTGGAACCTCAATGTACCAAGTCAGCTTGTTTCATGGATAAATACAATTAATGTAGCAGGCCTGACCTTTAAGTATGGCCCAGAAGGCTCTATCGGTTTGGTCAAGGACAAAAAGCTCCTGCACATCCAGTCCAATGGTGGTGTTTATGCAGGTCAGGATCCAGCTGCCCAGTACATCAAGTCTATCTTTGAATTTTTAGGCTTTGAAGATATTCATCAAGTCTTTATTGAAGGGCAATCTGCCGATCCGAGCCAGGCTCAGGCTATTTTTGAAGAGGCAATGGCTAAAATTGATCAGATTTTGGAAAGCTATTAAAAAACTGGTTCCTAAGAGCCAGTTTTTTGCTTGTCCTGTTCGATTGCTAAAGAATAATGCTTGCTGACCTCGGTATAGTAGCTGACGACCAATCCAGACAGGCTACCCAAAAAGAGAATGCCGTAAATAGCTAAGATAATGCTGATAATCCGTCCAAAAGCAGTGGTGACCAGCATATCTCCATAGCCAACAGTCGTCGCCGTCACAAAGCTGTACCATAAACTATCACCGTAGCTGGTAAAATCAGGCTCCAACCAGAGTAGCAAACCAGCTGCCAGAAAGATAAAACTGAAAAAGGAAGTGAGAAAAGTGGCAAAACCAGTCACTCTCAAGATATGCCAAATGATGCGAAGGCGATGGATTTGTTTCTTATTTCGTATCATTTTTTCTGCTTTCTGCAATATAATTCAACTTGCTCTGCCGGCTACGTTTTTTAAACAAGGCTTCGGCAGACATGGCTTCCTGCTTACTGGCAAAAGCTTCTTGATAGAGTAGGCTGACAGGCAAGCGTCCGCGGGTGTATTTGGCCCCTTTCCCACGATTATGGGTAGCAAGCCGTTTCTCCACATCAGTCGTATAACCAGTATAAAGACTCCCGTCGGCACATTCCAAGACATAAAAGTAAGCCTTATTTTCCATAATAAATCTCACGAATAGCCGGAGTATAGTCGCCGTTTTCCTCGTGAACAACCAGAGGTGGCAGGATATGTAATCCATCTACAGAACCATCTTTGATAGCCTCAATCAGTAACATATTCGCTTCCTTACTGGCCTTGGGATAGACAAACTGGATGCGTTTGGGAGCCAGTTTGTAGGTACGTAGCTTATCTAAAATATCCAAAAATCGATCTGGTCTATGCACCATGGCCAAGCGACCATTGGACTTGAGTACCTGTTGGGCTACCTGACAAATGCTGTCTAGGTTGGTTGCAATCTCGTGTCTGGCTAAAAGGTAATGCTCGCTTTCATTGAGATTAGACTCTTTATCCACCTTGAAGTAGGGAGGATTGCAGAGCATTAAATCAACTTTTGATCGTAAATCATATTGAGGTAAGTTTGCCAAATCGTCGTTAATCACTGATACCTGTTCCTCCAAACCATTGAGTGCGATGGATCGCCGGTTCATGTCCGCTAAGCGTTCCTGTAATTCAACCTGCACAATCTGAGCCTTGGTACGTGTGGAGGCAAACAGGCCTACTGCCCCATTTCCGCTACAAAGGTCGACAATCAATCCTTTTTTAGCCGGCATTTTCGGAAAACGCGATAGGAGGACGCTATCAACTGAATAACTAAAAACTTCCCGATTTTGAATAATTTGGACATCTGTTGAGAAGAGCTGGTCAATCCGCTCCCCGTCTAATAAAACTGGATTGTGCATGAGATTATTATAGCATATCGCAGGCTGATTAGGTGGGGAAGGAAACACGGAGGTCTAGATTTTTCTTTCAAATGGATTTTTTAAAACAAGTTTGTTTACAATTGTAGTCAATTGTTGTACAATATAATTACAAATGTAGTCGAAGGAGAAATTCTATGAAAAAAATGACCCTGCCTGTTCAAGGAATGACCTGTGCCACCTGTGCCTTGACGGTCGAGAAGGCTGTCGAGAAATTGGTAGGAGTAGAAGAAGCCAGTGTCAATTTGGCAACTGAAAAATTGAGTGTCAGTTTTGATGAAAACCTCTTGAGCCTGAGCGACATTGGTCAAGCAGTTGAAAAGGCTGGTTATGGTATGATCCGCAATCTCGTGACGGAAACCTATGCTATTGAGGGCATGACCTGTGCTTCCTGTGCTATGACGGTGGAGAAGGCTCTGGGAAAACTGGCTGCTGTAGAAGAAGTCGCCGTCAATCTAGCAACGGAAAAGGCAACTATCACCTATGATAAGGACCACTTGAGTCCAGCAAGAATCCTTTCAGCCGTTGAGCAGGCTGGTTACAAGGCTATCAAGCCAGAAACAAAGAGTCAGGAAAAGGTGACAGACAGGCAGGAGGAGAAAATTGCCAGCCTCTGGACTCGTTTTATCTGGTCAGCTGCTTTCAGCCTTCCCTTACTCTATATCGCAATGGGGCCTATGGTTGGCCTGCCCTTACCTCAGTGGCTACATGAGCCCATGACTTTTGCCTTAGCTCAGTTTATCCTGATTTTACCAGTGGTTTATCTTGGAAGAAGCTTCTTTACCAAGGGCTTTCAGACCCTGCTAGCAGGGCATCCCAATATGGACTCCCTAATTGCCATTGGTACCAGCTCTGCTATTATCCAAGGTCTTATTATGATGATTTTGATTGCCAAAGACGAGGTAGTGATGTCCCATGGTGGGCACCCAGAGCTCTACTTCGAGTCAGGGGCGGTCATCTTGACCCTGATAACTCTAGGTAAGTATCTGGAGGCCGTGTCCAAGGGGAGAACGTCAGAAGCCATTAAGCACCTCATGGACTTAGCACCTAAGACGGCTCAGGTCCTGCGGAATGGGCAGGAAGTACAGGTGGCCTTAGAAGATGTGGTCGTGGGCGACATTGTCATCGTCCGACCGGGTGAAAAAATTGCGGTGGACGGCGTCGTGGTTGAGGGACAATCGACTGTCGATGAGTCCATGTTGACAGGAGAAAGTCTGCCCGTCAGCAAGTCTGTCGGAGATAAGGTGGTCGGTGCCTCCCTCAATAAGACCGGTGCCTTTCGCTTTCAGGCAACCCGTGTGGGTCAGGATACCAGTCTTGCTCAGATTATCCAGCTGGTTGAGGCAGCACAGGGCTCTAAGGCTCCTATTGCCAAGTTGGCGGACCAAGTATCAGCTGTTTTTGTACCCATTGTCATGGGTCTTGCGGTCCTCTCAGGCCTAGCTTGGTTGCTCTTGGGGCAACATTCCTGGATTTTCTCTCTGTCTATCACCATTTCGGTCTTGGTCATCGCCTGTCCTTGTGCACTGGGCCTAGCGACACCAACGGCAATCATGGTTGGTACGGGCAAGGGGGCGGAGAACGGCGTCCTCTTCAAGTCCGGTCAGGCCTTGGAAATCCTGCCTAAGATTGAGGTCATGGTCTTTGACAAGACAGGCACCATCACCCAAGGTCAGCCGGAGGTGACAGACCTAATTTCCTTCTCGGATCGGACAGAGCAGGAACTGCTCCAGCTGGCAGCCAGCAGCGAGCAGAACTCAGAGCACCCTCTAGGCCAGGCCATTCTGGATGCGGCCAAGCTGGCAGATTTGGATCTCTTGCCGACGACCAACTTCCAGGCCCATGCAGGTCGAGGCTTGTCGGTGACCATAGCAGAGCAGACCATTTTCTTTGGCAATGCCAAGCTGATGGTGGAGGCAGGTGTGGATACGGCACTTGCCAGCCAGCAGGCAGAGCGATTAGCCAGTCAAGGAAAAACTCCTATGTATCTAGCAGAAGCAGGTCAGCTTTTGGCACTTATCGCCGTAGCCGATACGGTAAAACCCACCAGTCGTCAAGCCATCGCCAAACTGCATCAGCAAGGAGTTGAAGTGGTCATGCTGACAGGCGACAACGAGAAAACTGCTCAGGCTATTGCCCAAGAAGTCGGCATTGACCGAGTGATTAGCGATGTTCTACCAGAAGACAAGGCTCGTCAGATCCAGGTCTTGCAGGCAGAGGGCAAACGAGTGGCCATGGTCGGAGACGGCATTAACGATGCACCTGCTTTGGCACAGGCAGATTTGGGTCTTGCTATTGGCTCTGGTACCGATGTGGCTATCGAGTCCGCAGATGTAGTCTTGATGCGGAGTGACTTGTTAGATGTACCGAGAGCTCTCACACTCAGCCGAGCAACCATGCGAACCATTAAACAAAATCTCTTCTGGGCCTTTGCCTACAATGTATTGGGCATTCCAGTTGCCATGGGGATTCTTCATTTATTTGGCGGCCCCCTGCTCAATCCTATGCTAGCAGGAGCAGCTATGAGTCTGAGTTCGGTATCCGTCCTCTTAAACGCTCTGCGATTGAAAAGAGTGAAAATAGACTAAAAATACCAGTCAAAAAACTGGTATTTTTTTACATAAACGCTTACAATAGATATATTAAATGCAAGGGAGATGTTTATGACAACCTTTATTGGAAAACCGGTGACCTTGGTAGGTCCGCAGTTGCGAGTGGGAGATACGGCTCCGGACTTTGTCCTCATGGCCAATGATCTGAGTTTGAAAAGTTTGAAGGACTTTGGCAAGCAGACCAAGGTCATCAGTGTTGTGCCTTCTATTGATACAGGGATTTGCGATACCCAAACTCGTCGCTTCAATCAGGAGTTGGCTGACCGCGATAATACGGTTGTCATCACTGTATCAGCTGACCTGCCTTTTGCCCAGAAACGCTGGTGCGGCGCTGCAGGTTTGGAAGATGCCATCACCCTATCTGATTACTATGACCATGCCTTTGGTAAATCTTACGGTGTGCTCATGCGAGAGTGGAATTTGCTGGCGCGTGCGGTCTTTGTCCTCAATGCCGACAATGAAATCACCTATGTGGAATACCTGGACAATGTCAACGAACACCCAGACTATGAAGCAGCCCTCGCAGCTGTAAAATAAAAGAATAGATAACGGTGTCTGAACAGGCATCGTTTTTTGCGTTAAAAAAGCCACCATTTTCGAGGTGGCCTATTTTCGGGCTCTATAATTTCTGTAGTGGGTAAAACCACCGTGGAGATTATGGAGCTTTTTAAGTATATACAAAAAGTCCCATATGACCTATAATGAAAAGCAACCAAACTCACATTAGAAAGGCTCATATGGAACAACTAAATTTTATCACAAATTTTCTCAGAATTAAAGACAAAAATATCCTTATCACTGATGAATATGATATGGGAACTCACTTAGAACTACATGGTCACTTGGATTACACAGCCCCTAAATGTCCTTCTTGTAAGGGACAAATGGCTAAATACGATTTCCAAAAAGCCTCCAAAATCCCCTACCTAGAAACTGCTGGTTATCCACTCCTCATCCGCCTTAAAAAGCGTCGGTTCAAGTGTAAAGATTGCGGAAAAATGGCTGTCGCTGAAACTCCTCTTGTCAAGAAGAACCACCAAATCTCTGTCGCTGTTAACCAGAAAATCGCCCAGTTACTCATCGAAAATCAAGCAATGACACATATTGCACACAGGCTATCTATCTCAACATCATCAGTTAGTCGAAAGCTTAATGAGTTCAAGTTTGAAACAGATTGGAATATCTTACCTGAGGTGATGAGCTGGGATGAATATGGCTTTAAGAAGGGGAAGATGAGCTTTATCGCACAAGATTTCAACTCCCTAAACGTCATTACTATCCTTGACGGAAGAACTCAAGCAACCATCCGAAACCACTTTCTACGCTATCCTAGAAAGGTTAGAAACCGCGTTAAAGTCATCACTATGGACATGTATAGCCCATACTACCAATTGGCTAAACAGCTTTTTCCGCATGCCAAAATCGTCCTTGATCGCTTTCATATCGTACAACACCTTAGCCGTGCTATGAACCGTGTCCGTATTCAAATTATGAATCAATTCGACAGAAAATCGCACGAATACCGTGCTTTGAAACGCTACTGGAAATTGATACAACAAGATAGCCGTAAAATCAATGATAAACGATTTTATCGCCCTATGTTTCGCATGCATTTGACTAATAAGGAAATCCTAGAAAAACTACTGTCTTTTTCAGAGGAACTACGACAACACTATCAACTCTATCAATTTCTCTTGTTCCATTTCCAAGAGAAAAACTCAGATCATTTCTTCAGTCTCATCGAACAGGAAATAGCCACTGTTAATCCTATTTTCCAGACGGTATTTAAGACATTTCTAAAGGATAAAGACAAGGTTTTGAATGCCCTAGAATTGCCTTATTCCAACGCCAAACTGGAAGCTACCAATAATCTCATCAAAGTCATTAAGAGAAATGCCTTTGGTTTCAGGAACTTTGAAAACTTTAAAAAACGAATTTTGATTGCTTTGAACATAAAGAAAGAGAGAACGAAGTTCGTCCTCTCTAGGTGTTAGCTTTTCATCTACCCACTACAGTTGACAAAGAGCCTATTTTCGCTTGTATGTTTGTAGGACTTTAGCGGTTGCTAATCGGATAAAGGTCAGATAGAAACCTGTCACACCAGCCATTTCCAGCAGGAGTTTCTGTAATTGTTCCCTGATAGATATGGTAGATAGTGTATTTGTGCCGACTAGTAGAGGATAGTTTTCTTGGAAGGTAAATTGGAACTGATGTGCCAATAGAAGTAGTATGAACAGGATGAGGGCATAGATAGCAACTTGGAGGAGAAAAGCAAGTAAGGTCAGGCTAGTGGCATATTGACCAGGGGATAGTCCGTTGATAAAGAGGAGACCACGATGTTTGGAAAGGTCAGTTATCAGAAGCCAGACTAAGAGACAGCAGATGACGAGAGGTATCATATAGATACTGGCTGGAAGAAATTGTAACAAGGTCAGATAAAAATCCTTGGGAGCAGTAGGGTAGTGAAAGGTAAGAGTTTGCTCTAGAACTTTTTTATAGACTGTGATACGTTCTGCTAGTTCGCTGCTCGTAAAATGATTGACGCTATTTCCCTTTGCCTCCCAGTTTTGCAAGGTCTGGTAGAGTTCTAACTCCGTTTCCAATACCTCCTGACTTTTTCCTTGTATATGTTCCTTTTCTAAGTAGGCGGTCGCCAGTTCCAAGAGTTTTTTATAATAATCCATGCTTTCCTGGTCTAAGGCTTGGGTTTCATTATCGTCAGAGTACAAGGCCACTTCAGCTTCTTTTTTGACTTGTATGATACGGGCTCGATCCTCAAATCGCAGGTTTTCGGACTCTAGGACATTCCGATAGGACAGGGAAAGTGGGATAAGGGCGATAGCGGTTATCAGGGATAGAAAAATAGCATTGCGTCTCAGTCGTAGGATGAAAAGGGATAGTAGCTTCATGGTCAGACCTCCCTATTCAAATAGTTCTTTATAAATCTCTTCGGACTGGTGTTCCTGAAGTGTAATTTCCAGAATTTCCACCTGACACGTCATGACTTGGTCTAGGTAGAAATGCAGACTATGAACACTCGTGTCTACCTGAATGCTATCATTGACCAAAGTCAATCCATTTACTTGTCTAAGTTTCTGATAAACTGTCTGATTGTCACTAGTCTGAACGGTATATTGTCGCCCAATCTGTTCCAGTTTTCGCTCGATGATTTTTCCTTGTTTGAGAAAGAGCAGTTGGTCGGTTAGTTGATCCACTTCGTTTAATTGGTGAGAAGACACGATAATGGTTGACCCATTCTTGGCTAGTTTCTGGAGCAATTTTCTGGTCTGGATGTAGCTGGTCGGGTCCAATCCGTTCAAGGGTTCATCCAAGAGCATGACCTGGGGCTTGTTCATAATACCGATAGCCAGCAGGAGATGTTGTTTCATTCCCAGTGAATAATTTTTGACAGGGATCTTCACATAATCACGGATACCGATTTCTTCAATGACTTCTTCAATCCGCTCTTTTGGTAAATCTTGGATAGCTTGAACCAATCGCAAATGCTCCAGTCCAGTCAATTCAGGGTAGAGGACCCGGTTGTCCTGCAGGTAGGCAAAGGTTCGATAGATAGTTGGATCATTGTGCTTCTTGCCGTTTATAGAAATCTCTCCCGAATCAAAGGTTTGCAGGTTGGCAATGCAGTCTAGGAGGGTTGTCTTTCCAGCTCCATTTGGTCCAATCAAGGCCCAGATTCCAGGATCCACCAGTTCTAGGTTTAGCTGGTCTAGTATTTTCTTTTTCCCGTAGGATTTGCACAAATTGTGAATGGATAATCGCATGGTTAGACCTCACTTTTTCTTGTCAGGAGATAGAATTGCAGGCAATAGATGAGCAGGTTACTGATGAGCAGGACTGTAAAGACTTTTGGAATGTTGTATCCTGTTAATTGCTGGTAGATGATAGCACTTCCGTCTGCCAGATTGCCTGCATTCCAAAGGCTGAATGGATTGAAGATATGGGGATAGAAGTTGGCAGAGATAACAAGTCCCAGTGTGACAACCAGTCCAGCCAGTCCATTTTTTAAGACTCTAGCCAAGGTCTGTGCCAGTCCCAGCAGAAATAGAAGGTAGAGATAGTGTATGCCACAGGCCAATAAGATGACTTGGTAAATAGGTTTGATGGCTGTGGTGATAAAACTGTAAGCCAGTCCCCTACCGCTATAGGTTGTGACGGGATAGATCCAGCTACTATTGCCATTTAGCAAAAATGCGATGAGAAAATGGCTCAGATAGAGGGTGAGAAAGAGGGCAGTATATAGTGTTAGGAAGGCTAGGTATTTATTGGTTGTAATTCGAATTCTAGTCAGCCCCAGGGTCTGTAAGAGGCGAATCTGTCGGCTAGTTCCCTGCTGGTCTTTGATGAAAAAATTGGTGAAAGCCAGGAGAAAGAGGGGAAGGGTGATGACAAGGCCTAGCTGTTTTTGCCCCTGCCAGATTTCATGGCTAGTACCTTTTAAGGCCTGCTGGCCCAGGCTCTTGACGATTTCTCTATCTGTTGGTGTTTGGGGATTCTCAAAGGCTGTTAGGTAAAGCTCAGTGGGAAAGGCTGAGGGTATCTCCTTTTCTAGCAGATACTTGGACATCAAGAAGGTATTTTCGATGGTTTGTGGGGTAAAATCATAGCTTTGGTAGGAAAGGCTGATGTATTGACCATCCTTCTGATAGTGCTGGATATTTTTCTCATAAAAATAGGTCCAGTCCTCCTTCTTGACCGCTTCAATCTCCTTCTGGTGGTTGGCAATATAGTTTGTAAAGAATGTTTTTTCAGCCTGATAATCCTCTTCACTGAGAGTTTGAGTCTGATACTGTGTTTCTAAATCTTGTATGATATTTTCAAAATTTTGGATAGACTCTTCATAGTGTTGGATGACCTTTAATTTGACCTGGCGATTGTGGTAGCCTGCTAGAAGGGAACTAGCTAGGATTACAATCAGCATGACCAAGATAGCGACCAAGGTTTTCTTGCTACGGAAAAATAGCTTTCCTTCAATTTGAAACATAGATACCTCCAAAAGAGAAGAGATTGTAGGGGCGGGCAGGTTTTAATTTTTATCTAGAGATGGTTCCCGAATAGTAGGCTAAGTAATAACCGTCACTAGTTTTTTGATAATCGGTTAAGCGTAAATAACCAGAGTACTTTACACCATTTCGAAACTCTTCGTGGTATCTGGTTTGAGTTAGATTACTAATTACAAAAAATCTTTTGTTAAGATAATAGGAACGAGGGATTGCTGCCACTCTTAGCGAGGTTTCAGCATTTACAGATAGAGTTGTAGTTGTTGCTAGTATCGGGCTAATGATAGATAGTAGCAAGGCTGAACGCAAAATAATCTTTTTCATGTTATATTCTCTATTCATTTATAGAAAATCTCTTCTCTGCATACTATTATATTTATTTTCTTGGACATAGTCAATACAAAAATGAAAATTTTAATATAAAAATGAATAAATTCATTTTGAAATAGTGTATAATATTATTAAATAAATCTGGAGTATGTATGAATAGTATAAGTGGTAGTCGTTTTAAGCAACGAAGAAAAGAACTTGGACTGACTCAGAGTGCCTTAGCTAAGGATATTTGTGAGCAGAGTTTGATTAGTAGAATCGAAAATACCAACCTTTCTCCGTCATCGGAAATTCTTTTCCTATTGTCTAATAGGATGGGTGTGACCATGAATTATTTTTTTGAGGAATTCGTTCAAGAAAGTAGACATAGTATAGGAAAAATACGAACTATTTTCTCCCAACAATTGCTTCTCAGAAATTATGAAATTGTAGAGCAATTGCATGTGAAAGAGGTGGAAAGCAGGCACTTATTGAATGAGGAAGATAAGGCCTATTTAGATTATATTTTTATCTTGGTTCGATTTTACTTATACAATGAAAGGGATTTTGCGACAAAAGAGTTTGATAGACTAAGTGCCATTATTGCTCCTCATTACTATTTTTATTTAGATTTTTTGAACAGTTACACTATTTTTCTAGGTGAAGTTGGTGAAGATGACAAATATATGGAGTTAATCAGCAATGTAAAATCAGAGGTGCATAAGCTTGATTTATCAATTAACGCTGACTTTCAAACCTATATAAAGATTGGTTACAATTATGCTAGATTTCTTCTAAAACGAAAACAGACGAACTTAGCTTTAGATGAAGTGACAGAACTGATTAACCAATTGAATGCCTACAACAGTAGTTTTTTATTGCCAGATTTACTATGTTTGTTGGGGAATATCAGCAAAGGCTTATTGAGAGAAGATGAAGTTTTAGATCTGTATGAGCAGGCACTAGTTTTATACAAGTTACAAGGAAATACAAAGTTGTATTTGTCATTGAAGAATTTTTTAGTAACAATGGGTAAGGAAATATAGTGAAAAATTAGTTATATCAAAAAGGAGGTATTTATGAAACGGATAATTAAATTCGTGTGTCTGTTTCTCGCAATCGCAATAGTAATCATTCCCCTTAAACGAACCGTTACGAGAACTTCTGATGGATTTGATCCTGGGGGAACTAATATTATGAAAAAATAAAGAACTTGAATATCTTTGTTAAATTTGATATACTAAAATTATCAAAAACAAGGAGGGTCTTTTATGGAAAAGACACAGATTATTCAAGACGTTTTGGCCCTCATTCAAGACTTGAATCGGGCCTTTCAAGCAGACAAACGAGGAACAGCTGATGAACAGCGATTGCAACATAATCTGACAGAGACGACACGCATATTGTCGGAGGCCGAGTCGGTCACCAATACAGAACTGATTGCGATTGAGAAATTTTATCGTTCGACCAGTTTTCTAGTTGGATTAGGCGACCTGCGATTGAGTGAAACCAGCAGGCAGGCTTGGAGGGCATTTGATCGATATTATTACGAAACGATCAGAGAAGAACTCAAACTCTATGGCGGCTCTGCTATTGCCCAAGTGTAAAGGATGAAGAAGGGGGTGAAAACCTTCTTTTGTGTTATAATAGGTAGTAAGAATATAGTTGTTAGGAAGAGAAGAAGTGAGGTGCAGCATGTCCTATATCCAAGTAATCAATTCGTCAAAATACTACCAAATGGGAGAAGGGACCATTGTAGCCAACAATAAGGTTTCTTTTGACATTGAAAAAGGCGAGTTGGTGATTATTCTGGGGTCTTCAGGTGCGGGAAAATCCACCCTGCTCAATATTTTGGGTGGTATGGACTCGGCTGATGAGGGCCAAATTCTGATTGACGGTGTTGATATTGCCCAATTGACCAGTCACCAGCTGACCAATTATCGTAGAGATGATGTAGGTTTTGTCTTTCAATTTTATAACTTGGTTGCCAATCTGACCGCCAAGGAAAATGTGGAACTGGCTGCGGAAATCGTCAAGGATGCCTTGGATGCTGAGGAGGTCTTGGAAGAGGTCGGACTCGGTCACCGTATCAATAATTTTCCAGCCCAGCTGTCAGGCGGTGAGCAGCAACGGGTTGCCATTGCCAGAGCCGTCGCCAAAAAGCCTAAGCTCTTGCTCTGTGACGAGCCGACAGGTGCCCTGGACTACCAGACAGGCAAGCAGGTCCTGCAAATCCTCCAGGACATGTCCCGCAAGCAGGGGGCGACCGTGATTATTGTCACACACAATGCGGCGCTTGCTCCTATCGCGGACCGGGTCATTCGGATGCGGGATGCGCGTGTGCATGAGATTGTTCTCAATCCTCATCCCCAGGACATCGCCAGTCTGGAGTACTAGGAGGTGGCTATGAAAAAGAAGATTTATTGGAAGGACATTGGTCAGGCCCTGACGACTTCCAAGGGGCGTTTCCTGTCTATCTTTAGCCTCATGATGCTGGGAGCACTTGCTCTGACAGGGCTCAAGGTTACAGCCCCAAATATGGAGAGAACTGCCCAGGCGTATTTGCAAGAGCATCAGACCATGGACTTGGCTGTCCTATCTGGTCTGGGAATTTCTCAGGATGACATCAAGGAGCTAGAGTCTGTCGAGGGTGCGCGGGTTGAGGCTGGATATTTTAAGGATGTGACTCTTGAAAAGGACCAGGCAGTTCGCCTCTTTTCGGCCAGTCCGACCATTTCAGGCTATCAGCTCTTGGAAGGAAATTTTCCCAAGCAAAAAGACGAAATTGCCCTGTCCCCCTCGCTTCAATCATCCTTCAAAATCGGTGACAGGATAGACATGACGGAGCCAGACAAGGGTGGAACCATTCTCACGCAAAAACAGTTCAAGGTAGTTGGCTTTGTGGCCTCTTCGGAAATCTTGGACAACACGACCATGGGTCTGGCCTCTAGCGGCAATGGGCAGCTGGCTGGCTACGGTCTGGTCATGGAAGAAGCCTTCGACTCGGATGTTTACACCATTGCCCGGATCCGCTACGATGATTTGGCAGGCTTGGATTATGCCAGTCCAGCCTATGAAGACAAGTTGGAGCAGCACCAGGAAGACTTGGAAAAGCTCCTGTCTGATAACGACGAGCTCCGTTTGGCCAGCATCCAGTCGGAAGGCCAGGAAGAGATTGCCAAGGGAGAGCAGGATATTTCTAAGGCCAAGGCTGATTTGGAAAAGGCAGAGCAGGACCTCCAGTCTGGTAAAGAGCAGCTGGAAACGGGTCGGTCAGAATTTGCCCGTGGCAGAGCCAAGCTCATCCAATCTGAAGCAGAATTGCAAGCGGCCTATGACCAACTCATGGTCAGCAAGGCCCAATTAGAAGCCAGCAAAGCAGAGTTGGATGCCAGCAAGCTCCAGCTGGACCAGACAGGTGCCTTCCTAGAAGAAAACTATGCCCAGCTGGAAGTATCTGCCAATCAGCTTAACCAGGCCAAGGCCCAGCTGGATGCAGACCTAGAAAAATTGGATCCCAATGCTGCGGATTACGACACAGCCTATCAGTCCTACATGTCAGGCTACAGCCTCTACCAAGCTAAGTTAGGCGAGTACGAGGCAGGTCTTGCCAGCTTCAATGAATGGAACGCCCAGCACCAAGCAGGTCTAGCCCAATACCAGGCGGGTCTGGCACAATACGAGCAAGGCCTGGCAGCCTATCAGGCTGGTCTCGCTGATTATGAATGGGGGGCTAGTCTTCTGGAATCATCCAGTTTGACCCTCAATCAAGAGGCTCTCCGTCTCAATCAGGCGGACCAGGACTTGAGCCAGGCCCAAGCAGAGCTCAGCAGCAAAAAAGCAGATGCCACCAAGGACATCAAGGAGGCCGAGGATGAATTGGCCCATGCCAAGGAAGACTTGACCAAGCTGGAGAAATCACCCTATCAGGTCTTTACTCGGTCCAGCCTACCAGGTGGAGACGGCTATACGACCTACAGCAATGCTACTCGCTCTATTGCCGCAGTGGGTAATGTCTTCCCAGTAGTCCTCTATCTGGTAGCGGCCCTGGTTACCTTTACCACTATGGCTCGATTTGTCGATGAGGAGCGCAGCCAGTCGGGTCTCTTCAAGGCCCTGGGCTACACCAACCGTCAGATTATGACCAAGTTCATCCTCTATGGTCTAGGTGCCGGTCTATTGGGCACCTTGGTTGGTATTTTGGCAGGCAATTTCGTCCTGTCGCCCATGATTTCGGATATCATCACCAAGACCACGGTGATTGGCCCTGCCAAGCTCCATTTCTATCCCCTCTGGACCCTGCTAGCCCTGGTCCTGTCCCTCATTTCCTCGGTCCTGCCGGCCTATCTGGTGGCCCACCGGGAACTCAAGGAAAAGCCAGCCCATTTGCTCCTGCCCAAACCTCCAGCAGCGGGCTCCAAGATTCTTTTGGAGAAGTGGCAGGCAGTCTGGTCTCGTCTCAGCTTTACTCACAAGGTGACAGCCCGCAATATCTTCCGCTACAAGCTCCGCATGCTCATGACCATCTTTGGCGTGGCCGGCACCGTCGCCCTCCTCTTTGGCGGTCTGGGGATTCGTTCCTCTATCTCTGGGGTGGTCGATCGCCAGTTTGGGGACCTGCTCCATTATGACCTACTGGTGGTGGAAAATGGCAGAGCTTCTGAGGAGGACTTGGACAAGTTGACTGCCTTTCTCCAGTCAAACCAGGTCCGCCAGTCCTTGCCAATTGCCTTTGAACAGGCCAATCAGACCCTGCAGATTGGCGATGAGAAAAAAAACCTGTCTGTTGGTATCTATGTGACGGACAGAGAGGATGTAGGAAATCTGGTCAGCCTGGAAAATAAGGCTGGTCAGTCCATCCAGCTTAGTGGCAGGGGCATTGTCCTAACGGAAAAACTGGCCCAGCTCTACGGTGTCGGAAGGGGTGATAAGCTCAAGATGACTCTGGAAGATGAGCAAGTGACCGTCCGTGTGGCCGATGTGGCCGAGATGTATGCGGGTCACTTCATATATATGACGGACGCCTACTATGAGCAGGTGACGGGCAAGCGGCGGACGGCTAATGGCCATCTGGTCCAGCTCAAGCGGGGGCAAGTCGACCAGGTCCAAGATACAGCCAGTCAGCTCCTAGCCATGCCTGGAGTCAAGAGTCTGGTGCAAAATACCTCGCTCATGAACATGCTGACGGCCATGGCAGGCTCCCTGCAGTCGGTCATGACTATCTTAGTGGTCCTCTCTATCCTGCTGGGCTTGGTCATCCTCTACAATCTGACCATCATCAACATGTCCGAGCGAATCCGGGAGCTGTCTACCATTCGGGTGCTGGGCTTCCACAATAAGGAAGTGACCATGTATATCTATCGGGAAACCATTGCCCTGTCCTTGATTGGCGTGCTGGTCGGTCTGGTATCAGGTTTTTACCTGCACCGCCTGCTCCTGGCCATGATTGGCTCAGACTCCATTCGCTTTAATCCCCATGTGGGTGCAGAAGTCTACATCATCCCTGTCCTAGCCATAGTGGGCATTCTGGCAGGCTTGGGCTGGTATGTCAACCACCAGCTCAGAAAGGTCGACATGCTGGAAGCCCTCAAGTCAGTGGAGTAGAATTTATTTGATGAAACCTTCAGGAAGTCCTAGCAGCCTAGCTAGGATTTTTCTTTTTCCAGCCCTCCCCAGCCCACTAAAACCTCCTTTTCATGCTATAATAGACCTATGAATAAAAACAAGCTTTTACTAATCGACGGCTCTTCTGTAGCCTTCCGTGCTTTCTTTGCACTCTATAACCAAATTGACCGTTTTAAGAGTCCGACTGGGCTCCATACCAACGCGATTTATGGCTTTAACCTCATGTTGGACCACATGATGAAGCGGGTCCAGCCGACACATATTTTGGTGGCATTTGACGCTGGTAAGACCACCTTCCGGACGGAGATGTACGCCGACTACAAGGCGGGCCGCGCCAAGACACCGGACGAGTTCCGCGAGCAGTTTCCTTTTATCCGCCAGATGCTGGATGCCATGGGGGTCAAGCACTATGAGCTGGCGCAGTACGAGGCAGATGATATTATCGGTACCTTGGACAAAATGGCAGAGCGGATAGAGACTCCTTTTGATGTAACCATTGTCAGTGGTGACAAGGACTTGATCCAGCTGACAGATGAAAATACAGTTGTGGAGATTTCCAAGAAAGGCGTGGCAGAATTTGAGGAATTTACCCCAGCCTACCTCATGGAAAAAATGGGGATTACCCCAGCCCAGTTTATCGACCTCAAGGCCCTCATGGGGGATAAGTCGGATAATATCCCTGGAGTGACTAAAATCGGTGAAAAGACGGGTCTCAAGCTCCTCATTGAACACGGCAGCTTAGAGGGAATTTACGAAAATATCGACAGCATGAAGGCCTCCAAGATGAAGGAAAACCTCATCAACGACAAGGACCAGGCCTTCCTGTCTAAGACCCTTGCGACCATTGATACCAATGCTCCGATTGAGATTGGCCTGGACGACATTGCCTACACTGGCCCAAATATTGAGGAGCTGGCTCAATTCTACGATGACATGGGCTTTAAGCAACTCAGGGCCCAGCTGGGAGTGACCGAGACCCAAGAGGAAGTAGCACTGGATTTCCAAACGGTTACAGATGTGACGGCTGATATGCTTAAGAAGGACCAGTTCTTCTATTTTGAGATTCTAGGTGAAAATTACCACCGAGAGGAGATTGTTGGCCTGGCCTGGGGCGATAAGGACGGGATTTATGTCGGTGGTCCAGAATTACTGGACAACCCTATCCTGCGTGATTTCTTGGAACATCAGACCATTAAGACCTATGATTTCAAGCGTGGTAAGGTTCTCTTGGCTAGAAAGAGCCTGAACCTCCCTCTTGCCAGTTTTGACAGTCGCTTGGCCAAGTATCTCCTGTCAACAGTTGAGGACAATACCTTGACCACCATTGCCAACCTCTACGGTAAGACTAGCTTAGTGCCAGATGAGGCGGTCTATGGTAAGGGAGCCAAATTGGCCCTACCAGCCCGTGAGGAATTCTTCCCGCATCTGGCTCGTAAGGTCCAGGTCTTGATTGAGACCGAGCAAGCTATGCTGGCAAAACTCGAAGAACATGAGCAATTGGAGCTCTTCTACGAGATGGAATTGCCCCTGGCGGATGTCCTTGCCAAGATGGAAATTGCCGGTATCAAGGTAGAAAAAGAGACTCTCCAAGCCATGCAGGCTGAAAATGAAGTCTTGATAGAGCAGCTGACCAAGGAAATCTATGAATTAGCTGGTCAAGAATTTAATATCAATTCGCCTAAGCAACTAGGGACTATTCTCTTTGAAGATATGGGCCTACCATTGGAATACACTAAAAAGACCAAGACGGGCTATTCAACGGCCGTTGATGTCCTGGAGCGTCTGGCGCCTATTGCCCCAGTCGTGTCGAAAATTTTGGACTACCGTCAGATTACAAAACTCCAATCAACCTATGTTATCGGATTACAGGATGCCATTTTAGAAGACGGTAAGATCCATACTCGCTATGTACAGGATTTGACACAAACAGGTCGCCTATCTTCGACGGACCCTAACCTGCAAAATATTCCTGTTCGATTGGAACAAGGTCGTTTGATTCGGAAGGCTTTTGTTCCTTCGCTAGAAAACAGTGTCCTCTTGGCATCAGACTATTCACAGATTGAATTGCGTGTATTGGCCCATATTTCTCAAGACCAACACTTGATTGAGGCCTTCCAGCAGGGGGCAGATATTCATACCTCGACAGCTATGCGGGTCTTCGGCATTGAAAAAGCAGAAGATGTGACAGCAAATGACCGCCGCAATGCCAAGGCAGTAAACTTTGGTGTGGTCTACGGCATTTCTGACTTCGGACTTTCTAACAACCTCGGAATCACGAGAAAAGAGGCTAAGAATTACATCGACACTTATTTCGAACGCTTCCCTGGTATCAAGAATTACATGGAGACCATCGTTCGCGAGGCGCGTGACAAGGGGTATGTCGAGACCATTTACAAGCGCCGCCGTGAGTTGCCAGACATCAATTCTCGCAACTTCAATGTCCGGAATTTTGCGGAGCGGACAGCCATCAACTCACCGATTCAAGGGTCGGCCGCAGACATTCTCAAGGTGGCCATGATCAACTTGGACAAGGCCCTGACCGAGGCTGGTCTATCTACCCGCATGCTCCTTCAGGTCCATGATGAGATTGTTTTGGAGGTACCAATGGCAGAGCTGGAAACGGTCAAAGCTATGGTTAAGGAAACGATGGAAAGCGCCATTGCCCTGTCTGTACCACTGCTTGCGGATGAAAATGCCGGTCAGACCTGGTATGAAGCCAAATAAGAAAGGAAATAACGTGAAAAAATCAATTCTTCTACTTGCCTTGTTTAGTGTGATTCTCGTTGGCTGTGGCCAGAAGAAAGAAAACAAGGGAACCAATCCTTCGGGTGATGATTTCTCAACTCAATTGCCTATTTTAAAAGAAAAACAAGACACCACAAATGAACAGTTCAATGTTCTTGTCAATGTCCCAGTCGTTGCTGTCAATGACAATCCGCCAGCTGATGAGACGCAAAAAGGTCACAAGATACATGCGGCCAACAATGGTGTTGCGGAACGTGATGAAAACGGCAATATCAAAGAAAATTGGCGCTACTACGATGTGCCTGCCAACTGGACCATCAATAAAGAAAATACAGAAGACGAGACCCTAGCTGCGGTTTACGATGTCAAGGAAGGCGCTAACAACTACATGGTTCAACTCTACAATATCAATGCCTTCAACAAGTCACCACTGGAAGAAGGTGTTAACATGAACGAAGAAGAGTTGGCTGTCCGTATGGCGGAAACCAAGCACAATTTCATTGAGCAGTCAGTTGTGATCATCAATGACCAGGAGTGGAAGGCCGGCCGTCAGATTATGAACGATCAAAAAATGGCCCGCCTGACCTTCTATCGGATGGAATCGACTGGAGAGTATGATGATTCTGTTGTTGTAGGCTCTATCTACTACTCGTTGGATCCAGGCTTGGACAAGGACCGGACAGCACTCAAGAAGGCTATCGGTCAGCTTAAGGATGTAGTTTATTCCCTTTCTAAGAAATAAGAACACTCAGAGGACGACTATGATGCAAGAATGGCTACAAACACGGACCTATGGGGAAATGATTCTGTTGGGGGTAGGACTTATATTTCTGGACTTCCTACTGGCAAGCCTGATCAAGATGGCCTATCTGGCCAATATAGGTCTGGCTGCTACGGCAGTTTTGATGCCCTCTTTCCCCAAATGCCAGGTCGTTCGATACTGAGCAAGAGAGAAGTCAGGCTTATCCGCCTGGTGTGCCTCTTGACCTCTTGATTTTCCTATTTGTCTATCATTATCACCCTTAAAAGGAGGAAGTTATGACCTATTCTTTTCAAAATCCAGATCAGAATGTCATCTTTGATTATCTGAGAAACGCCAAGACCATCGCGGTTGTGGGCTTGTCTGCTCGTGAGGATGCCACATCCTATCGGGTTTCCAAGCTCATGCAGGAGGCTGGTTACAAGATTATTCCTGTTAATCCGACGGCAGTTGGCCAAACCATTCTTGGTGAGCCAGTCTATGCTAGTCTGCTGGATATTGACCAGCCGATTGACATTGTCGATATTTTCCGTCGCAGTGAATTCTTGCCCGATGTAGCGCGTGAATTTATCCAAACAGATGCTAAAATATTTTGGTCTCAGCTGGGCTTGGAGAGCCAAGAAGCAGAAGAAATCCTGCGTCAGGCTGGTCGCTCTGCCATTGTCATGAACAAGTGCATCAAGATTGAATACTTGGTCATGACAGGAGCATAGTAGTAACTGAGAACATAAATAAAAAGCGATACCGCAAAGTGTGAGCGGACATCGCTTTTTGAATGGTCGAATTATATTGATTTGGTCCTTTTTTCTTCCAGAATAGCCTGATAGAAATAAATCTGGGCAGTCTTGTGATAGGGAAGAACATAGAAATCCGCAAGTCCGCCGGTGATAATGGTCAAGATAAGCCATCCCAAGAAGCTCAAATCCAAGAGGAATCGTTTCCATTTGTAGCCCTTCATCAATTGACGGCTTTCCTTCAAAATGGCTCTGGCACTGGTATAAGTGTCCGCTTCCAAGAGTTGGAAGAGAATGTTCTCAGCCTGGGAATAGGCATAGACCTGTGGCAAATAGATGGCCAGACCAATGCAGACCAGGAACAAACCAGCTATAAAAACCAAAAAGCCGATAGCTATCATGCCAGTCAGGCTTTCCTGTACTTCAACCGAGTTGGCTTGAAGCAGTTCTGCGGACAGGTTGCCGATGAGGATACTAGACCCTAGCAGCAAGAAGGAACCGATGTAGAAGATCAAGCCCCAGAGAATGAGCAGGATTGTTTTTAAACTGAAAACCGCCAAGAATTTTCCAAATGATGGATGGCTGAAGATAGCTAGGCTATCAGAAAATTTCCCTGTCGTTTTTTTGCCCAACATCAATAGGAACAGGCTGTAGGAGACGGAGAGCAGCAGAAGGGCAAGGAGCAACCTGTAGAAGCTTGTAAATCCTAAAATGGACAGTAGGTAATAGATGCTAGCCTGGGTGTCCTGGCTAATGTCTGCAACACGCTCCATATCTGTCTGGGAATTTGTAAATAGATTGATCAGCAGAGTGAGCAGGACAGGAAGCAAAACGATTTTAAAGCTAGTAGGATTCCTTCTCAGGCTCAGGCGAGCTTTTTGGCGAATAGATGATAGTGTAAACATAAAGCCTTCCTTTCCTCCATATTTTAACACAGTTTCAAGTGACAAGAAAGGTAAATTTTGATAGACTAGATTAGTTGCAGGCTCAGCTGAGCCTCTGTTGATTTTCCCAGGACTGTTTTTCCTGGTAGGAGGTAAATATATATGACAGATGTACCAATCAAGTATCGCTTGATCAAGAAAGAAAAGCACACAGGTGCTCGTTTGGGTGAGATTATCACGCCACACGGGACCTTCCCAACGCCTATGTTTATGCCAGTGGGAACGCAAGCGACGGTCAAGACCATGTCGCCTGAGGAGCTGAAAGAAATGGGGTCGGGCATTATTTTGTCCAATACCTATCATCTCTGGCTTCGTCCTGGTGATGAGCTGATTGCGCGTGCCGGTGGACTCCACAAATTCATGAATTGGGACCAGCCGATTTTGACGGATTCGGGCGGGTTCCAGGTTTATTCGCTGGCAGATAGCCGCAATATTTCCGAGGAAGGTGTGACCTTTAAAAACCATCTCAATGGTAGTAAGATGTTCCTGTCGCCGGAAAAAGCCATTTCCATCCAGAATAATCTTGGTTCTGACATCATGATGAGCTTTGATGAATGCCCGCAATTCTACCAACCGTATGACTATGTCAAGAAGTCCATTGAACGGACCAGCCGTTGGGCGGAGCGTGGTCTAAAGGCTCACCGTCGCCCGCATGACCAAGGGCTCTTCGGGATTGTCCAAGGAGCTGGTTTTGAAGACCTCCGTCGCCAATCAGCTAGCGACCTGGTCAGCATGGATTTTCCGGGCTATTCCATCGGTGGTTTGGCTGTCGGTGAGACCCATGATGAGATGAATGCAGTCTTGGATTTCACAACGCCGCTTTTGCCGGAAAACAAGCCTCGTTACCTCATGGGAGTTGGGGCACCAGATAGTTTGATCGACGCGGTTATTCGTGGTGTCGATATGTTTGACTGCGTGCTGCCAACTCGTATCGCCCGTAACGGCACCTGCATGACCAGCCAAGGTCGCTTGGTCGTGAAAAATGCGCAATTCGCAGAAGATTTCACCCCGCTTGACCCCAATTGTGATTGCTACACCTGTAAAAACTACAGCCGTGCCTACCTGCGTCACTTGCTCAAGGCAGATGAGACCTTTGGTATCCGCTTGACCAGCTACCACAATCTCTTCTTCTTGATTAACCTCATGAAAAATGTTCGTCAGGCCATTATGGATGACAATCTCTTGGAATTCCGCCAAGATTTCATGGAAAAATACGGTTATAACCACTCAAATCGTAATTTTTAATGTAGATGATTGACAAATCATAACATTTATAGTAAAGTACATAAGAATTTATGAAAAATAGAGAGGATTTTTATGGTTCATTCAACTACCAATAAAATGACCTGGACAAGAGTTGTAATGCTCTTGACCCTACTGTTTGGAACGATTGTTTCCACATTTAGTGTACAATCTGTAGCAGCTGCAGAATTAACACCAGTTATTAGTAATTTACAACAGGAAACTGTTGCAAATACTTATCGTATTTCTTTTGACTACAACCTCAGTGGTCTAGCGGCTAAATCAGGAGACACTTTTACGATTGACTTGCCGGCAGAACTAGAGACAGCTAATCTCATTCCTTTTGATGTCACTCAAAACGGAGTGGTTATCGGTCAGGCTGTCCCGAGTGGAGACAAGGTGACGGTTACCTTCAATGATGCTGTGACAGGTGATACTAACGGCTCGGGCTCTATGGCTTTCAATGTCATATTCAAGACCCAACCAACCGAAGGTGAGACGATTACAGCAGAGGTTACTGTCGGAACAGAATCAATTGTCATCAAAAAGACTGGAACCGGACCGATACCTTTTGAAACTCTCGTTAATAAGTATAACCAAACAGGCTCTCATGTGACTAAGGATTTCAAACTTAATGGTAACTGGGGACCTTGGATGAATACTGGGAAGGATTATCTTTCTTGGTGGCATATCAGTATTAATGGAGATGCAACCAAAGCAGACCTCTCCCAACTTGTTATCCGTGATCAGATGAATGGTACAGTTGTAACTGATTTTTCAGGCTTTACAAATGGAGCGGGGCAAACAATTGATTATGCTAGCCTTTTCAATGGTTCTTACTTGAAACAATCATTCTCACTCGTTCGCAATGGACAAGTTGTTGCAAATAGCAGTCAGATCATGGATGTTATCGAGTGGTCAGATAATGGTTTTACCTTGGATTTAACAAAGGTTGACGCAAGTTTTGCTACTCCAAGTCAAGATCAGATTGTCCTATCTTATATGACTCTCATTCCGTTCGGTACAGCAGAAATCACTAACGTAGCAAGTTTTACATCAGCAGAGTATCCTGAAGTCAAAACAGATACAGCTTATTGGAAAAATGCGACTGGAGAAGCCATCTACGACGCATCAAGCACAACTACAGAAGAGCCAAGTACCAGCACAACTACAGAAGAGCCAAGTACTAGCACAACTACAGAAGAGCCAAGTGCCAGCACAACTACTACGGAAGAGTTAAGCACAAGTTCGACAACTGAGTCGAATATGGCTGGTGGAGTAACGCCTCTGTCGGGTACTCAAAAGAAAGTACTACCTTCGACAGGTGAGCGGACATCTGCTACTGTAATTTTAGTCGGCATTAGTAGCTTTGTTTTTGGACTGTATAGCTTTAGAAAAAACAACATTAAGTGACATCTGTTAATTCTTGTTGACTGAAAAAAGCCCTAGCTTATTGAACTGCACCCCAAAAGTTAGACACAAAATCTAACGATTGGGGTGTTTTTCTTATGAAATTAAGTTATGAAGATAAACTAGAAATATATGAGCTGAGAAAGAGTGGCGTGTCGTGGGTCAACCTTAGCCAGATATACAAGGTCACTATTGCCAATCTCACCTACATGATAAATCTCATGGATCGATATGGCGTGGAAATCGTTAAAAAAGGTAAAAATAGGTATTATTCACCTGAACTAAAGCAAGAAATAATGGATAAGGTCTTGATTCATGGGTGTTCTCAACTCTCAGTTTCCCTTGATTATGCTCTTTCAAATCGAGGAATGCTTCCCAATTGGATAGCACAATACAAGAAAAACGGGTATACTATTCTTGAAAAACCAAGAGGGAGACCGAGCAAGATGGGACGTAAACGCAAGAAAACCTGGGAAGAGATGACTGAATTAGAGCGCCTTCAAGAGGAAAATGAACGTCTTCGAACTGAGGTGGCCTTCCTAAAAAAGTTGAGAGAACTTCGCTTGAGGGACGAAACACTCGTGCGCGAACAGCAGAAACAATTAGAGATATGGTCCAAGGAGGATTCCGACTAGACCTCCTACTTGCGACAGCTAAAATGCCTCGCTCAACTTACTATTATCAAGTCAAGCAACTGGATAAACCCGACAAGAACAAAGCAATTAAGGCTGAAATTCAAGCCATTTATGATTACCATAAAGGTAATTATGGCTATCGTCGGATTCATTTAGAATTACGAAATCGTGGTTTCATCATCAACCACAAGAAGGTGCAGCGTTTGATGAAAGAGTTGGGCTTGACCGCTCGTATTCGTCGTAAACGCAAGTATGCTTCTTACAAAGGTGAGGTTGGTAAGAAGGCTGATAATCTGATTAAACGTCAGTTTGAAGGCTCTAAGCCTTATGAAAAGTGTTATACCGATGTGACGGAGTTTGCTTTGCCGGAGGGTAAACTTTACTTATCACCTGTTCTTGATGGCTATAATAGTGAGATTATTGATTTTACCTTGTCTCGGTCACCTGACTTGAAACAGGTTCAAACCATGCTTGCGAAGGCTTTTCCAGCAGATTTATACAGTGGGACTATTCTTCACAGCGATCAAGGTTGGCAATACCAGCACCAATCTTACCATTACTTTTTGGAAACCAAAGGCATTCGTCCGTCCATGTCCCGCAAGGGAAATAGTCCAGATAATGGCATGATGGAATCCTTCTTTGGGATACTCAAATCAGAGATGTTCTATGGATTTGAGACATCTTACCAGTCGCTTGATGAGCTTGAGCAAGCCATTACAGACTATATTTTTTACTACAACAACAAACGCATCAAAGCAAAATTAAAAGGACTTAGTCCTGTCCAATACAGAACTAAATCCTTTCAATAATTATTTGTCCAACTTTTGGGGGTCAGTACATAATAGGGCTTTTTTATATTTGTTTTATCCTTCAAAATACAGGAGTTCTTTAGGCGTTTTGGTAAAGACGTTAAAGCCGTTCTCGGTCACATGCCCGCAATCCTCAATGCGGACGCCGACCTTGCCAGGAATATAGATACCAGGCTCAACAGAGAAACACATGCCTTCCTCGATGACCAGGTCATTGCCCTCCATAATCGACGGAAACTCATGGACGCTCATGCCCAGACCGTGCCCAAGACGATGGTTGAAGTAGTCGCCATAACCGGCCTTTTCAATGACAGACCGAGCAGCGTGGTCAATCTCCCCAGCAGTCACGCCCGGCTTGATCATCTCAACCGCAGCCATGTGGGCCTCAAGGGTCAGGTTATAGATGTCTTTCTTGAACTGGTCTGGCTTGCCAACAGCGACTGTCCGCGTCATATCAGAGGTGTAGCCCAAGGTTTCGACGCCTAGGTCGAACAATAGCAGAGCATCGTTTTCGATGCGGTTTGTTCCTGGAATACCGTGAGGGTTGGCAGCATTGTTGCCTGTCAAGACCATGGTATCGAAACTCATTTTTGAAATGCCTTGTTTTTTCATTTCAAATTCAATCTGGGCGATAATGTCAGTCTCGGTGACATGAAGGGAAATATTGTCAAATCCGACCTGCATGGCCTTGTCCGCAAATTCACCTGCGATAAACATTTTTTCAATTTCATCGCGGGATTTAATCAATTTCATGGTATTGATCAGCGGAGTGATGTCTGAGAAAGGCTGATTAAAAATAGACTGGAGACCATGGTAGCGGGACAAATTCATATTGTCAAATTCAGCACCGATAGTCTTGAAGGTCTTGCTTGGCAGACTTGCCTGGATGATTTTCCAAGGATTTTCAGAATCCATGTAGCCAGCTACGGGGAATGAAACAGTTGCACGAGCGCGCTCGACATCGAGAGCTGGTAGGAAGAGGAGCGGTTCATGGTCTGGCATGACAAAGAGGAACATGTGGCGTTCGTGTGGGTCAGCGTGATAGCCGGTCAGGTAGTAGATACTGGAAGGATCTGAGAAAATGGCCAATTCAAGTTGATTGTTTTCTAGGTAATCTTGTACATATTGTAATTTAGACATAGGCATACCTTTCTTTTGATGATAAGAAAAATGAAATTTTCGTTTATTATATGGACTATTGTTTCAAAAAATCAAAAAATTTGCAAGTCCTAGCGAAAAAAGTCCTATTTTTCTCTTGAAAGTGTTTACAAAAAGTGATACACTATAAGAGAGTGAAAGCGTAATTTTCATAGAAAAAGAAAGATGAAAGGAAACACAAATATGTTGAATACTGATGATACGGTAACGATATATGACGTTGCCCGCGAAGCCGGGGTCTCTATGGCGACCGTTTCCCGCGTTGTCAATGGAAATAAGAACGTTAAGGAAAATACCCGCAAAAAAGTCTTAGAGGTCATCGAGCGCTTGGATTACCGTCCTAACGCCGTTGCCCGTGGCTTGGCCAGCAAGAAGACGACGACTGTTGGTGTGGTTATCCCAAATATTGCTAACGCCTACTTTGCAACCCTGGCTAAGGGGATTGATGACATTGCTGATATGTATAAGTATAATATCGTCCTTGCCAATAGCGATGAGAACGATGAAAAAGAGATTAATGTGGTCAACACCCTCTTTTCAAAACAGGTGGATGGTATCATTTTTATGGGCTACCATTTGACAGATAAGATTCGTGCGGAGTTTTCTCGTTCACGTACACCGATCGTTCTGGCTGGTACGGTTGATTTGGAAAAACAATTGCCGAGCGTTAACATTGACTACGCTGTAGCAAGCAAGGATGCGGTTACCCTGTTGGCTAAAAACAACAAGAAAATCGCCTTTGTATCTGGACCGTTGGTTGATGATATCAATGGCAAGGTCCGCTTTGCTGGTTATAAGGATGGCTTGCAAGAAGCGGGCTTGGACTTTAGCGAAGGCCTAGTCTTTGAATCTAAGTATAAGTATGAAGAAGGCTATGCTCTTGCTGAACGTATCTTGAACGCAGGTGCGACGGCAGCCTTGGTGGCAGAAGATGAAATTGCAGCAGGTCTCTTGAATGGTATTTCAGACAAGGGTCTCAGCGTTCCAGAAGATTTTGAAATCATTACAAGCGATGATTCACTGGTGACCAAGTTTACACGACCTAACCTGACTTCTATCAATCAGCCATTGTATGATATTGGTGCCATTGCCATGCGGATGCTGACCAAAATCATGCACAAGGAAGAATTGGAAAACCGTGAAGTCATTCTGAATCACGGCATTAAGGTTCGCAAATCTACCAAATAGTTCAAAGGATCCGGACGATCTTCCGGATTTTTTGATTTTTTCAGGGATAGCTTCCCATTCCTGATAAAAATGTGTTATAATGAATATTATTAAACCGAAATCTAACTAAGCTAGAAGTATAAGTGGACATCAGGTTTTCAATTTTCAGCTAAGGATGGGAAATGTTCTTGCTGAGATGAGGAGTTTCCTTTTGCGACTAGTCTTGATGTTCTAAAATATATAAATGGAGGTGACCTATGACCAAGCCAGTTCCACCGTCAATCTTGTCAGATTTGCGCCAGGATATTGTGCAGATGCCTAATATTATCAAAGAATGTAGCGGTATCATGATTTACGGACGCAGAATCCGCTCGATTTTGTTTACGACGGATGTTGCGATTATTGCCAATCATAATGCGGACGCTGTGCTAGCAGTCTATCCTTTTACGCCTAGTCCAGCTATCCTGAAGAGCATCATGCTGGTAGCTTCAGTTCCTGTACTTGCAGGTGTGGGTGGTGGCTTGACCACAGGTCTCCGCTCTGCTAATATGAGCCTCTTTTCGGAATCAGAAGGTGCCTATGCGGTTGTTGTCAATGGTCCGACCAATGTTGATACCATTCAGGAAATCAACAAGGTTGTGGATATTCCTATCATCTATACGGTAGTTTCTGAGAAATCAAATATTAAGGCCCGAATTGAGGCTGGTGTTGATATTCTCAATGTTTCCTGTGGAGCAGATACTGCGCGGGTTGTGGCCAAGATTCGTCAGGATTTCCCCGAATTTCCGATTATTGCAACAGGCGGTCCGACCGAAGACAGCATTCGCGCAGTCATTGAGGCTGGAGCGAATGCGGTTACCTACACGGCACCTAGCAATGGGGAATTGTTCAAAGCCAAAATGGAAAAATACCGTAAGCACGCAGCAGACTAATCCAGTCTTGCAATCCTTTCCCTTCTAGGTTACAATAGAAGGGTAACCTTCCCTTAGTTAAATGGATATAACAAATTCCTCCTAAGAATTAGTTGCAGGTTCGATTCCTGCAGGGGAGATAGAGAAAATAACAAAACCCTTGGAACATCAATGTTTTTAAGGGTTTTGTTTTATCTAAAATGTGACCAAGGGGCACAAAAGGGGCAAACTAAAAGAGTTCAGCTGTACTCTTGTTGATGTAGTCTATCATGTCGTGAGTAGTGTGTGAGTATATTTTGAGGGTGGTTTGAGGGTCTGAATGCCCTACGCGATCCATAACAGCTTTGATTGGGACCATTTTCTCGCTTAGATATGAGATATGGGAGTGCCTGAAGATGTGAGTGGTGATATTTGGGTTATATTTTTTCAGTCGCCTATTGATTTCAGAGTTAAAGACAGGCTTGCCGTTTCTTCCTACAAAAATGTAATCTGTTTCTATTCCAGCCCTTGCATTTTCTGTGATTTCTTGCTTCACGATTTCTAGGATGTTCTGGCTGACAGAGATAATTCTAGTCGATGTTTCGGTTTTTGTGGTTGTTCGTTTGCCTGTATTAAAATCAAAAGTAGCATTGATTGTAATTACTTGGTCTGTCCAGTTTATCTTATCTACTGTGAGTGCCGCAAGCTCACCGTATCGGACACCAGTTGCGAACATAAAGCGACAGATAGCTAGTGTCTGGAAATCTTCTGCATCCTCCATTTGCTTAAATAAAGCCAATATTTCTGACTTATTCAAAAATTCAATCGTTTCATCTGAATACTCTTTGACAGGTTTTGGAACAAGTACGTTCTTGGTCGGGTTAGTAGTTAGGTATTCCATGTCTACCGCATAGGAGAGTATCGCAGCAAGTCGTTTTCTGCATTTGTAAACAACGGGATAATTGTGTTTTTCTGATAATTTGGTAATGAGTTGTCGGACAATTCGCTTTGTGATATTTGCTATCTTGGTATCATCTGGCAGAAATGCAGACAGATGCTTGTCAAAAATTAGATTATTGCGCTTGGTATTGTCTTTGACCTTCGGCAACCATTGAGCTAGGTATTCCTCTTTTAGTTGGCTATAAGTCATTTCAGAATAGTCAGAGGTAGCAGAGGATAAAGATTGTATTTTCTCTGTTAAAATCGCCTGAGCTTGCTTGCGAGCTTGTGGACTGTTCTTTTCAAGAGTGATGGATGTTTTGCGCCATTTGTTTGTCAAAGGGTCTTTGTAGCGTTCGGTGTACTTGTACTTTCCGCTCGGCAATTCTTCTATCCACATTGCATTCACCTCGTTTCTATGTTAAAATGGGTATAGTAAAGAGACCTACTGCAAAGCAGGTTTTTACTATACTTAATTCGCCTTACGCTCTCCTCTACCAAAATTTGAGCGTAGGGCTTTTTTATTCTACAATCAATTCACCAACTGGAATGATGTCTTGAGTTTTTGATGATTTTGCAATCAAGTCATACTGATCAGCAGAGATTTCATATCCAAAATTTATCACAGTGGTGTCATCTGGTAATTTTTTAGCCAGTTCGGAGATAGTCATACGAAGCAATGTGATAGCATTGCTTTGTTCTGTTGTTGCGGTATTTGAATAAACTGCATCAAGTGCCTCCTTGGCTGATTTTTGCGACTCACCTGTCAGCAAAACTTGGATAATGCTATGTCCGTCTGGGTATTCGGAATCAATAACATTATTTTCAATTTCAACTGTGACCTCTCCAGTATTATTTGGATCCAAAGCTGACTTGATTTCAGCTACAACGCTGTCGTATTGGCTATTATCAACCTTGACTTCTGTGGTTGTCTCTGATTGTGTTGTTTGTGCTTTACTGGTTGATGTAGTAGTCTCTTTATTTGATTGTGAACACGCTACAAGTGTTACAACAGATAATAGAGTAATTGTTCCTGTTATTATTCTTTTCATAGTAAACTCCTTTTATTTTTATCTAATATCCACTTACTAAATTATAGTACTCTTCCTTGATCATAGCCTCATCAGCTATGGTCTTTAGTTTGTACTTTTCCATAAAGACCAGGTAATTGAATTGAGTGTGGTCTTCGGCAATTTCTAATTCTTCTTTCAAAAGATGATGGATCATATTCCTATTTGCGTCGAGTTCACACTTTTCTCTAAAAAGCTGATACTGGTATGGAAAGTGATTTTTATGCTGTAACTCATGTAGGGCGACCTGCTTTTGTTCTTGCTCAGACAAATTCACATCAACCCCTAAGACCTTGGTTATTGGATTGTAAAATCCCGAACTATGCCAGTCGCTGGCATCGAACAGGCACAATTCCACCCCAAACTCTTTACAGAGTTGGTCTAGTTTCATAGGCAATTAGTCCTTCTGTTTATTTTTAAAATGTGCAGACAAGACTGCTGTGATAAAGTCTATATCATCTTCATCAAGTGGCCTTCCGTCAAAGAGCATGGTATGGGCAGCTGCTTCCCTCAAGTCCACAACTTGACCGTCAATGATCGCTGTTTCATCACTGGCAATCCGTGGGTTGTCTGTCCGTCCAAGCAGGTAGTCTGTACTAACATTAAAATAGTCAGCAATCTCTGCAATACGCTCAGCGTTTGGTTTTTTATTTTTTAAACCATATAAAGTATTTCTTCCTAAACCAAGCTTTTCTTCTAATTGATTAAGAGATAATCCTTGTTTTTTAGCCAAAAGCTTGATTCTTTCAAATGTCGGAAACATTATATTATCAACCTTTCTAAGAGATTGACAAAAAATATTTAAATTTCAGGCGAAAAATACTTGACATATTTTAGCCGTTAGTTTAAAATAGTTTTTGTAAAGTTAAAGAGTTAGTAAGTACACGAGTTAAAACTAATTCAAAAAATAAAAGCTTTGGCGAGCAGATTGTATTGATTGAACTGGGTTTTATCAAGCGTTTTTCCTTATGGTTTGATTTTAAACCATAAGCTAAATTATGTCAAGAGATTTACTAACTTTTTAACTAAGTTCTTTGACAAGTGAATAGAAACGTGGTAAGATATAGGAGAAATGAGAATTGTTAGCACATTGTGCCAACAGAAAGCCCCTAGGTCCTGCCAGACTTAGGGGCTTTTTTCTGTGCTAGAAGGCACTAGTTATCTTTGTCAACTAATCGGTCTAGCAGCCGATGAACTATCCAGCCGACAATGCTGTCGATGATAGCAGTTGCAAGGATGATGAGAATTGTTAGCAACATTTTCTATACCTCCCTTTCTAAGGCGTATAGTAAGTGCCATTAAATATTATACCACGTTTCTATCAGTTGGATAGGAGCGTTTTTTATTTTGTGGAAAGGAAAGGAGAAAGTGATGAAAGAAATCATTGAAAGACATTTTGAGAATATGGTTGATGAGATTTTGCTTTCGTCAGAAACCTATGAAGAAGCTATTTCAAGCTTGAAAAAGATTTTGGTCCTAGACATTGATCAGCCAGGGGGTCTTATCAAATGTTTAGAAATCGCAATCAAGCGCAGGGCTTATCTACAAAAAACACCTAGTCACAAGGATTAGGTGTCAAGAAATCAAACGTTCAGTCGAACGTGAACAACGTAGTCAAGATTGACTAGATGACGGAAATCTGTTCCGACTTCAACAAGGTCTATGGCATTAGCAGTTTCAGAGCAGTCGTCATAGACTTGGAAAAAATCAATCTTGTCCCCGTTTGAGAAAGTGATTGTGATTGTAAAATCATCACGGTCACCAATACAATCGAGAATAAATTGTTTCATGACTTGTCCTCCTTTCCTTAAAGATTTCAAGTCAATTATACCAAAAATAGAAAGGGAAAATATGAGCCAACAACATCAAAAATGGATTGATTTGGTTAAAAAGCGACTACATGAACGTGGTTGGTCGCAGTCGGATTTTGCGATTGTGCTTGGTGTTTCACCTGCTATGGTCACTCGTTTACTAAAAGAGGGTCATGGAAGTGATGACCTCAAATTGAAAGTAAACAAGAAACTCAGAATTTCTGAGAGCTGGGAAAGTTTTGAAGAGGAGTAGAAAGGAGAACGACAT
The DNA here is from genome assembly GCF_040836615.1 of Streptococcus nasisuis. Lineage (NCBI taxonomy): Bacteria > Bacillati > Bacillota > Bacilli > Lactobacillales > Streptococcaceae > Streptococcus > Streptococcus nasisuis. Next base: position 997,257 of record NZ_CP162268.1, read on the forward strand.
GAGACCAAAACGGTATCCGTATATGCAAAAAGGACCTACCAAGTTAACGGTAGACCCAAAATTGAAGACAAGGCTGCTTTGTGATTCTAGTCTTGTAGAGCGTTTAGTGCTTAAAACCAAGAATTCGGAAATTACTTTCTCTGGGACTAAGATTGAAATCAAGGCTCAATCTATTACAGGAGTGTAACTTCCGTCTGATTCAAGTTTTAGGAAAACCGACAAAATTAGAAAGGAAGCAGCATGACAGTATCTAGGGAAATGAATGACTTGGAAATCAAAGTTCTCAATGCTATCAAAAATAATGCTAGCTATGACTTGCCAATCCAAGCCAGTGAACTACGGCTAATATTCAGCATTTCAAAGCGCAGCTTGGAAGAAGTGGTTGAAAGCTTGCGGGTTAATTTTAATCATCCGATAGTAGCAAAGAAGACCAAGCCAAATGGATATTACCTGCCGAAGTCAGAACAGGAAAGATTGGACGGGTTGGCTCCGTATAGGCGACAAATTGAAACAGAGAAGAAAAACCTAGCAGCAATCTTGTCGGTTAACTTGGAAGCCTACTGGAATACAACACAAAAAGCCTGACGGCAATCAGGCCCTTACTTAAATATACACTTAAATTATAACACAGGAAAGGAAAAAAGACAATGGAAGCAGTGATTACTAAAGTCGTTGAAGTTCCGATTACAGACGGCTGGATGAACGATGAGAATTTATCTAAATATTCTGGCAAGTCCAAAGACCAAACGCAATACATTTTACGTGAGATGCAGAAAGACCCTGTTGGACGGAAATTTATTTCCAAACATAGAGGTCGAAGCACTTGCTACAAAGCATTTATCGCATTTATGCAATATCGTGACCGTGTGAAGTACGGTCGTAGTAAAGAGACATTTAGTTTTAATGGGTGATTTTATGACAGAAGAGTTGATGTTGACAGTTGAACAAGGTTTGGCAGTCATTGCTATTTTGACCATAATCTTAATCTGGCTGATCCGAAAGCCTATTGAGATTGAAATAAAGGTCAAGGAGCCTGTGATTGAAGAAAAGCAACCAGAACGGAATTTGCGCTACTTGCAAATCCACAGATATTACGGAGGATGATATGAAATTTTGGGATATGATGAAAAAATTTTTTAGTGTTGAGGAAGATGACTACATTCCTGAAAGCCAATATGAGCTGGAACATGAATTGACCAACGCTAGGCACACAGCCAGGGAATACAAGAAGTTGGCATTACTAAAAAATCAGGAATGCGTTGGTCAGGCTAGGCTGATTGATGAGCTACGCAGACGGATTGACTTCTTGGAGAACGTCAACCAGTGCCAGGACGAGCTATTGGCAGATCGTGAGGTCTAGCTATGGTTTGGGTTGTGGCAAAGAAAACCAAGACTAAGCGTGGTTATAGATTTTACCAAAAACGGTCGCTTGATACTTGGCAGAAGGCTAGAATTTATCAGCAGGACTTGTTTAATAAAGGTGTAAATGCTGAGATGTGGGAGGAGAGAGATGAATAATGTGCCGTTTTTTAAGAAAGAGGTCGAGAAGTTTCAATATTTCCAGATGCCCAAATGGTTGTTTGCTGAGCCATATTGTGAACTATCATTGCAGGCCAAGACTGTCTATATGTTTCTTTTCAATCGTCTGAGTTTGTCGTTGAAAAATGAGTGGATGGATGATGATGGGCAGGTTTTTGTCTATTATTCCAACGAGAAATTGGCTGGCAAGGAAGGGCTGAGTTGCTCCATCCCAACAGTTATTAAGGCTAAGAAGGAGTTGACTAGTATTGGGTTACTGAAAGAGGTTCGTCAAGGGCTTACTTTGTCCAATCGAATCTATCTAATGGGACCAAATCCTTTTAGTCAAGAAGTTAAAAATTTTAAATGCAGAAGTAAAAATTCTTTAATTCTAGATGACAAAAATCTTAAGACTAGTAAGACTGAAAAGAGTAAGACTGAATATAGTAATGATTATGATACTGATATGACGGACTTAATTTCTGCATTTCAGAAGGCGTTTCGTGGTCACACTCCAACACCATTCCAGTACGAGGATTTGGAAAAATTCCACAAGGAAGATGGGCTAAGCATTGAAATTATGATTGAGGCTATCAAGCGTACATCGAATAACAATGCAAATTTCCATTACTTGCAGGGCATTCTCAGAAACTGGGCTAAGAAAGGTATACAGACCATGGAACAGGTTATCGCAGATGATTTATCTTTTGAACAAAAGAAAAATGGTCGCTCTGCTATTGCCCCAAAACCAAAACAATCAAATATACCAGACTGGGCAAATGATGAAGTCAAGAATGAGCAGACTGAAGAAGGTCAAGCTGTGCTAGCTGATCTGTATGCTGAGCTGGAGGCGATGGAAAATGGTGAAACTTAAACATGGTTCAAAGCAAGATAGACCTTTCATCAGAGAGGTACGGGTCAACTGTACGGGAATTGATATTTTCTATGGTAATGAGCGTCAGGCTATGCGGTTCGCTAGTCGTGCGGCTGCTATCCATGTTTCAAGAGCCTTGAAAGAGTATGGAAATTTTTACTTGATTGAGGAGGAATGAATGTACAAGCTGGATTTTGTTGTGAATGGCGGCTGGATTTTTCCGATAGGTGTCTACGAAACCAAGGAAGATGTCAAGCAGGCTATCTACTGGCATATCTATTCTTACTCGGCTATTCAACGTCCAGTCTTTCGGACAAGTGGTTCGGATGAAGTGAAGCGGGTGGATTATGGTGCTTGTGATTGTTATTTTTTGGTGAAGGAGGTTGAGAGCTGATGGATGGATTTTTGAGATTGAAGATGCTGGAGGAGTGGCAGGCAGCTAATGATACACTACGTATGTCTGAAAAGGCTCGGTTGATGGCTTTGCCTGGTGCTGATTTTGTAGCTGAGCTGGATCGTATGGCCGAGGAATATCATCGGACTAGGTATGGAGGATTTTGAGCAATGGGACGTAGATGGTCGGCGGATGAAGTCGCCTATTTAGAAAAGCATTGCGATAGGATGCCACTCAAGAACATTGCTAAGAAGTTGAAACGGTCGGTGTTTGCTGTTCGTTGTAAGATGCAGCGATTGGACTTGACTATCCAGAGCACAGAAGATTTTGTCAGCTTGATGGAATTTTGCGAGTGGACAGGTGTGAAACCTGCAAAGGTTCGTAACTGGATTCGGGCTAAGGGCTTCCCTGCTAGAAAGCGGGGCAAGGAAATGAAGTTTAAAATTGAAGATTTTTGGAAATGGGCAGAGCAGAATAAGAAGTACATTGATTGGGATAGGTTTCCACGGTACGTCTTCTTGCCTGAGCCTGCTTGGTTCGATGATCAGAAAAGTCTAAAAGAACGCTATCGAAAGTGGACCGCGGCAGAGGATAAGAGGTTGGCTGTTTGTCTTGCCAATCGGTATTCTTACAATGAGCTGGTGGCTGAATTCGGTAGGAGTAAAGGAGCAATTCGGCGGCGGATTTATGATCTGTACCTGCCAAAACCTAGAAGGGAGAATGCGAGGGGATGAAACCAGAAATTTATGATAACGTAACCAAACCCAAACACTACCAAGGTAAATATGGTTTAGAAGTAATTGATGTCGTCAGAAATTTTATCGGCAATTTGCGTGGTATGCAAGCTGCGTACTTCTTTAACACAGTGAAATACATCTTGCGATTCCAATGGAAAAATGGTGTCGAGGACCTGAAGAAAGCTCAGCAGAATTTAGGTTGGCTTATTGAGGATTTGGAGGAGAAATGCGAAAAGAAGGATTAATAGTGGGAGCACTAAGCTTTGCGTTGATTGTATCATTGATTGAAGTGCATAGCATGCGAAGCAAGATTGACGCCCTGGAATCCCGTGAGCCAGTAATCATCTACCAGGTAGACAACGCAGGCACGGAGATGTTTGGCCAGGTCACGGCTAAGGATGTGATTGACGGTCATTACTATGTCGAGGTCAAGCCATATGGTAAGTTCCTGGTCACCAGGGAACAGTATGAAGAAATTGAAATCGGGCAGGAGATGCCTGATTATTTGAAAGGACGGAAACAATGAATAAGCAAGAAGCGATTGAGCGGTACACCTTTGCTTATCGATTGGAGATTGATGGGAAAAAGTACAGCTATCGTAGTTACAGAAACAAGTCTACGCGAAAACGTCAACACTTTATCGACTACATCATCCAAGATATGAATGAAAACCTCGAAGGATTTGGCAATAAGGTAGCCGAGGAACAGATGACTATATTTGATTTTTTGGAGGAAACAGATGGTCAAAAACACAATCGAAGATGTGAATAATCTACTTGTTGCGCAGCTGGAAAAGTTAAGTTTTGACGATTTATCGCCAGAAGAATTGGAATTAGAAGTCACTCGTAGCAAGGCTATGGTGCATTTGACAGATGAAATTCTGAAAACTCAGGCCTTGGCTTTGCGAGTGGTTGAGACCTTATCGGAGGTCACGAGTAAGGAGGTAATACCTCCGAAAATGTTATTAGGCGGAGGAGTAAATGGCTGACATTGTAGATATTTATATGGAATGTGGCGATTTCCATACAGCAGTAAAACAATCTGGTTTACCGATTCATGTAGCTCATTTGAAGTTGCTAAAAAGTGGTTGTTTGAAGATACAGGATAAAATCCGCTATGGCTCAAAGGGTGCAAAATTAGGTGGTCAGGCAGAGGAATTGTTTCAGACTTTGGTACCTGATGCAGTAGATGCTAATCGCTATTTTCAAAAAAACAATCCTGTCTATGACTTTATCCTGAAAGATGTGACGGTCGATGTCAAATATAGCTCGTTACATATAGACAAGCGCTATAGAACCAGAAAGTCGCATTGGAGTGTAGGGGCTCGTGGAGAACAAGATTTTATCTGTGCATTCCTGGAACGTGCAGAGGGAGAACAATTAAATGACCCAATTATTCTATTATTGCCAATGGCATTTATCGAGGTCAAAAAAGACTTACACATCAGTCAAAGTGGTGCCTGGATAAAGGAATTTCAAATCGAACCAGAAGAACTACAGCCTACGCTTAAAGAGTATGTAGCGTTACGTGAGCAAGGATTATTTTAATGGCTTTTATTCACTTGGACGGGAATTGGCAAAACGTGAAGACGGATAATCTTTTTGAAGTGACAACGGAAGAACTGAAGCTTTTCCACAAGAGAAAGCATGAGCGGTTGTCACCTGAATTGACCAAGGCATTCTTTTTGCGAATCAGATTGGAAAATACACTTAAAAAATTGGAGGAAACAGATGAATAAACAGGAAGTGATTAGGAGAATGAAACGCGAACAATTCCAAGTTCCTTATGGTCCAGGAATATTTGTTCATGCGGTTTTTGCGGATAAAGCAATCGAGCTAATCTCCCAAATCGACGAACCGCAGAAGGTTGTGGTGCCGAAGTTTGTGGCAACGTGGATTGAACACTGCAAACAAAGTAACCTAGATTTAGATAATGCTATGAGATACACGAGGGTAAACAATGCAGAAACAGGCGTGGAAGAATGGATTTATGAGAACCAAGACCTTTTCGCTCGTGCCTGGCTGGACGGCTTTGAGATTGAGCAGGAGAAGTTGTACACGGTGGAGATACCTGACCCAAATCGCTCAGATGCTGTCACATTCTTGTATAAAGAAAATGGAAAGGTATTTATTGGAAGTGATATCTTTTTGGATGAGGTCCCCAACTATAAATGGAAAAATGACCCAGATAATCAACTCACCGAATCTGAAATCAAACAGGATTTTGAGTGGGCGTGGAACGCAGGGTTTGCGAAGGAGGTGAAGTGATGAGGTCGGAAAAACGTAGCTTATCTACTAACGAAATGAAGGAGGTTCTCAAAAATAGGCTAGTGAAAAAGATTTGCGGTGGTAGAGTTTGGGTAGTGAGAGCTGAGAAGCAGGAGGCAGAAAATGATACCGAGGTTTAGAGTTGCTTTTAAAAACAAAATTATAGGTGAGGTTGGGTCGATTGATTTTGTCGATGAAACCGTAACAATACCTGTTTACGATAAAGGAGATGGAGAATATCTAGGTGATAGCGTATATGGATTAAATCAAGTTACTCTCATGCAATCCACAGGTCTGTTTGATAAAAACGGCAAGGAGATTTTTGAGGGGGATGTGGTTAGAATGCACTCAGGCGAGCTTTTACCAGTAAAGCTACACCACGGCATGTTCGAACCTGTTTGTTATTACATCAGCAATGTCTATGAAGGGGTTGGGAACGTTTTTGAAAATCCTGAGTTATTAGAACATCCAGATTTTAGGGAGGGGTAGAATATGTGTAAAATAACAGTTTGTACAGATTGTTCAAAAACTGTATGTACAGTAAAATCTGATGATGAAGCAATAAAAATCCGAGAAAAAGTGATTTCTCAATTGAACAACGGACATGCGGTTATCATTGGCAACACTGTAATAAATCCTGCTCACATTAGACTTATTGATTTTCAATTTAAGGAGGCAACCAATGACTAACGAAAAACTAGGCGTGCTACTGGTCAATGTGCCAGAGCCGAAGCATTGGGGATACACATTTCTAATAGTGGTATTAGGAAGATTTGCAATAATGGAATCGAGTGGGTTGCTTGATGTTGAACTTTCTGCTTACAAATGCACCCAAGAAGAAGCGAAGAAATACCCACAATTCCGTTGGGTAGCGTTGGAGGAGTTATGATTAAACGGCATAGTTTTAATAAACACGCACCGAAACCTGGATCAGAACCGTACGCTGAGGGTTCGTTGAAAGACCTGCGGTTAAAACTTGGTATGACCCAGAAAGAGCTTAGCACAATAATTGGGTATTCGGTGACAACGATAATTAAATGGGAGTATTCTAACTCTGCACCGACCGAAGTTATGCATAAATTGCAGAAGTTATACGAAGACACTAAGAACCAAATCAAAGATGACGGCATAGATATCATCGAGAAAGTCAGTTACGTCAGACATCGACTCGGATTATCGTATGACAGGCTAGCGCAGTTAATAGGTGTTGGGTGTGGCAAGACCGTTAGAGCTTGGATGGATGGGGTGGAACCAAAATTGAAATATGTAGCGGAAATCAATCGCATGTACTATGAATTAAAGGACCGACATAAACCAAAATCACAAAAGCGCAGACCGACTTTCTGTCAGTTAGACCCGCTGAACAAGACTTCGTGGAAAGTGAAAATTGAAAATCCGGTTGTTGTGTGGAAATAAAAAAGCCAGCACCCCAATACTGACTTTTTGTGAATACAAATTCTAAAACTATTATATCACAGAAAGCAGGCAAGAGATGAAAGAAATGATTAAAAGGCTTAAGAATTTAAAGACGATTGACGTAGAGATTATGTCTAAACGGCAGGAAATTGTTTCTTTGCGTTCAAAGGCTTTAAAAAGTCCACAGTATTCAACGATGCCAAAAGGGCAAAAGCTCGGAAATGCTATAGAAGACTTAAATGCACAGATTATTGATGATATTGCAAAAATTAACAAGGAGATTGAAGCACTCTATCAAGAACGTCAAGTGCTAACCCAGGCTATCAATAAACTGGAAGATAGTATGGAGAGAAATGTCGTTCGATTGCATTATCTAAACAATTATCCATGGAAAGACATTAGTAAAGAATTGAATTGGAGCGTAAGGCAATTACAACGTATTAAGGAAAATGCTGTTCAAAAATTAGAGAAACTTGTCGCATTATGACCGATTTGGCATTTCTATTGTGATAGTATGGTATTGTACAAGATTTGGCACTGTTAGCAAGACAGTGCTATTTTCGTTGGAAGGAGGGATAATCTGTGGCAACTGTAGAGCCTATCAGAAACAGACAGGATGTCATCGACTTAATTGAGTACATGGAAAATGAAAGTGCTGTGTCAGAGCGTACACGCATGAGGAATGCATTGATTATATCCATCGGCGTCAATGCTGGCTTTCGTGTTGGGGATATTGTCAAGCTACAAAGGAAACATATTCTGGGCTGGCATATCGCATTTCAGGACCAGAAGACAGGGAAGTTTACCAAGCGAAAAATGGCTGGAACTCTCAAGGAACGTTTGAAGGTTTATATTGAGGGCATGAAGCCAGATGATTACTTATTTCCAAGTCGAGAAGGCAAGGGCTTAGGTAAAACTAAGAAACGTCAAAAACATATCCAACCGAACACAGTTTATAAAATCACGAAAACAGCAGCAGACAGGTTAGGTCTGGAAAATATTGCAACTCATTCACTACGCAAGACATTTGGTATGATGCTATACGATCAGACAAGAGATGTGGCAATTGTGATGGGAATGCTGAACCATTCTAGTCAAAGCATAACTTACAGGTATATCGGGAAAAATCAAGACTCTCAAGACAAGGCAATGACCAAGTATGAGGGTTTTTAATTTTTTGTTTTATTTTAGTTCATCATTTTAAGGGTAGGCGGAACTGAAATTCTGTATGTGATGAACTGCCTAGAGCCACAATGCTTTACGGCTACTTAGCGAGTTCAATACTTTATGTAAAACAATGAACTAAAAAACAAATTGGTCTAGTTCAGAAAGTGAAGTAACTAAACAAAATGAAACTGTAAAACCAGAATTAGAAGGATTTTAAAAATGATTGATACAACTTCAAGAGAAAGCAGAAGAGCATTTTATCATTCGACAGCATGGAAGAGATTGAGACTCGAAGTCTTGGAACGTGATCACCATGAATGTCTTTGGTGTGCAGAGGAAGGGAAAGTATCTACTGATGATTTAGAAGTTGACCATATCATGGAGTTGGAACATTATCCTGAGCTGGCTTTGGATATCGATAACTTAAGAACATTATGTAATTATCATCACAATCAACGGCACGAACGCTTCGAATTTAAAAAACGAAAACCGAAGAAAGAGAGAACCTTCAGAGAAGATGAATGGTTCGGCATACCCCCCACCAAATAAAAACCACTAAAAAAATGGAAATGGAGACCGGTGGGGAGGGGCAACTCGCAAGAAATATGACTAAAATACGTACTAGAGGGGGGTAAAATGGAAAAAACTATCCAAGAATTAGAAAAACAGCTACTTTCTAAGGTAGCCCAATTCAGTCCAAAGAAAAAAGATGCAGTGGAACTTGAAAAAGTACATCGCTACATCAATCTGACCAGAAAATATTATGAGCTTCAAAAATCGATTGACACGGAGGGGCTGATTGTTGAAACACGAAATGCTTCTCAGACATTCTTCAAGGAGAACCCTGCAGTTGGTGCCCAGCTTAAAATTTCTGCACAATTATTGGCCATTGAAAAATCATTCAGTTTCCACGTTGACAACTCTCCCATCAAGGATACTGGAAGCGATGGGCTGTTAGATGGTTAGTCATAAGTTTATTGATGACTATCTTGGTCGGTATGAACGTGGGGAGATTTTATTCAACGAGGAGCGAAAGCTGCTGTACAATTACCTGAAAACTGACTTGCTGGTTAGGGACGATATTTATTTTGATGAGAAGCTGATTGAGGATTATGTGACTTTTTCGGAAAAGTATTATTTTCAACTTGATGAGTGGGAAAAGTTTTTAGCACCGTTTGTTTTTTGTTTCTTCAAGGACAGCGGGGAGTTGGTTTTTGAAAAGTTCTTTGTGACAATGGGTCGCGGTGGTGGTAAGAATGGTTTTATCACCACTTTGGCGAATTTTTTAATTAGTCCTTTACATGGTGTTCCTTTGTATGATGTGACAATTGTGGCGAACTCGGAGGAGCAGGCACAGCGAAGTTTCCTTGAGGCTCATTACAAGATTGATGAGAAGCCGGTCATGCAGAAGTTCTTTACTAACGGCAAGGCAAAGATTGTTGACAAGAAGACTAAGAGTACCTTTAAGTTTGCGACTTCCAACGCCAAGACTAAGGATGGTGGTCGTGAGGGTGCTGTTATCTATGATGAAATTCATGAGATGGTGGATGAGGCGATTGTAAATGTATTTTCTGGTGGTCTTGGTAAGGTGGATTTTCCTCGGGAGTTTTTTATTTCTACAAATGGTTTTGTCCGTGATGGGTATTATGACAAGTTGTTTACTAAGTGTGTGGCATTTTTGAAGGGGGAGAGTCTAGAGAGGATTTTCCCTTTTATTTGTAAGCTTGACCGAGCGGATGAGGTAGATGACTTCGATAAGTGGGAGAAGGCAAATCCTGTCTTTGCTAAGCCGATGAATCGTCGGGCTACTCGTTTGTTTAATAAGCGGGTCAATGATTATTATGATCTGGCTGAGAATCCGAGTTCTCGGAAGAATTTCATGAACAAGCACATGAACTTCCCTGAGATGGATTTGGAGAAGGATGTAACTAGTCGTGAGAAGTTACTGGCGACGTTGCGGGAGCCTGGTGAGAGTTTGGTCGGTCGGTCTTGTGTGGCTGGTTTTGACTTTGCGGGTATTCGTGACTTTGCTTCTGTTGGTTTGCTTTTCAAGATTGGGGATGAGTATGTGTGGAAGCAGCATTCTTTTGCTCGTCGAGAGATTATCAGGAAGTTTAATATCAAGGCACCGCTGAATGAGTGGGCGCAGATGGGCTTGGTGACAATTGTGGATGAACCAAGTATTTCTGCCAGCTTGATTGTGAATAAGCTGGTGGAGTGGCGGAATGAGGGGTATCAGATTGAGGTGGTCTGTGCGGATAGTCATAAGATGGACTATTTGAAGTTGTTGCTGGAGGAGGCGGGCTTTGAGTTTGAGTTTCTGCGGAATCCTGGGGCGATTCAGGCTAAGATGTCGCCTATTATCGAGGATAACTTTGAGAATGAGCGGTTTGTCTTTGGTCAGGATAATATGATGCTCTGGTACACGGATAATACCTTTGTCCGGAAGGATAAGTCTGGGAATATTCGCTATGATAAGAAGGAGCAGGTTCGGAGGAAGACGGATGGTTTCCATGCCTTGTTGGCTGCTCTCTATAAGCGTGATCGTATCGAGGAGGGGACGGCTTTGGATTTCCTTGAGATGGTGAGTGATTGGGATTTTTGATTGACATAGTGAACAATATTTGCTATCATTAGTTTATGGAAAAACCTAAATTTGAGTTTTATGAGCGTCCGAATGGGCAGGTGGAGTTTATTGAGTTTTTACAAAGTTTGCCTGTGAAGGATAGGGCGAAGTTATTGGATATTATCCAGCATGTTCAGGAACATGGTTTACTGGTCGCTCAGAGAATGGAGTGGGTGAAGAAGTTAGATAAGGAGATTTTTGAAATTCGTTCAAAGGTTTCTAGTAATATCCAGAGAGCCTTGTATTTCCATGTGGTTGATAATCGGTATGTGATTACTCATGGATTTACAAAGAAAACACAAAAGACACCAAAGGGACAGATAGAGCATGCCAAGGCTATGAAACTTGAATTTGAAAAAAGAGGTGAATGACATGACAACTATTGCATTTGATGATTATTTGGCTGAGCAGTTAAAAGACGAGGAATTTAAAACTGAGTTTATTCAGGCGAGAGCACAGACTGAGCAAGCGGTTCAACTTTTGCTTACTCGGGAAGCTGCTGGTTATAGTCAGCGTGAGCTGGCTGAGTTGGCTCATGTTCCTCAATCGACGATAGCTAGGATTGAGAAAGGTGCGAATACGAGTATTGACACTTTGAGTAAAATTGCCAAGGCTTTGGGCAAAGAGTTGAAGGTATCTTTTGTATAATTTTTTGTCATCTTGTCGCGAAATGTCGCATTTGGCATTTTTGATGTGATAGAATGGTAGTATCAAATATTGGGCATTCGAGAAATCGGGTGCTTTTCTTGTACGAAAAAAGAGCCTTGTCGGGCTCAGAGACTGGTATTTTTTCTTGTAGGCAAGTATGTCAATAGCAACCAAAGCAATGTCACTATCATGGGATTGCTTTTTAAAGTTTGTCAAGAAGAAATGTGTATAAAATGCGTATTTTTAAAAAAGCTGAAAGGAGAATGCTATGAGCGTTCGGAAAGGGATAAAGCGTTGGCTTAAAAGGAAGTTGGCGGAGCAGGATAAGATCATTTCGGAGCTGTCGCAGGAAATCACGGAGCTACGTGAAGTTGTTGAGCGGAATGCTTTGGCTACCAATAAGGAGTTGGAGCGTGTGAAGTTTGGCAAGAAGCGTGGTTTTGAGAAGTTTTTTAGAAAGGGGTGATGTGATTGGGCTTACTTGATTTTTTCGTGAGTCGCAATAAGAGTCCGACGGTTGATTTGGAGGATTTTTCGGTCTTGTTCGAGGAGTTCAACAAGGCATACTTGAAGACCTTAGCGATTGACAAGTCGGCTGAGTTTGTGGCTCGAATTTTCTCAAAGGCTGAGTTTTCTTTTGTGAAGAATGGAAAGGCTTTTGCTAGTCCATGGGAATACTTGCTCAATGTGCGTCCGAATACGGATGATAGTGCTTCTCAGTTTTGGCAAAAGGCTCTGTATCGTTTGCTGGTGCACAATGAAGTCTTGATTGTCCTGTCGGAAGATGACCAGTTGCTGATAGCTGATTCTTATGTTCGTAAGGAGTACGCTCTCTATGAGGATAGGTTTGAGTCTGTGGTTGTTAAGGACTTTCAGTTTAAGTGGTCATTTGGCAGAAGTGAGGTCATCTATCTCCAGTACAATAATCGTCATCTGGAGGCTTATCTCAATCGGTTGTTTGAGGATTATCAGAAGCTCTATGACCGTCTGGTAGAGACGATGGCTCGAAATAATCAAATCCGTGGGACATTGAATATCAAGGGGGCTAGTCAGCTCTCCAAGGATAACTTGGACTTGATGAAATCCTATAGTGAGAAGTTGTTTCAGGCCTTTAGCAATCGCTCGGTAGCTATCGTCCCTATGGTCAATCAGTTGGAGTATGCTGAGTTGACGAATAAGGTGGGTGTGTCCAATACGTCAATCGATGATTTGAAAAAGCTCAAGCATCAATTTGAAGATGAGGTGGCTGACTTAATCGGTATTCCTGCTGTGGTTCTGCATGGTGAGGTGGCTGGTATTGAGGAGGCTAGGAAGTCTTTTGCGATTGATTGCTTGAAACCTTTGGTCAAGAAGGTTTCGGATGAGTTGACGGCTGCTCTGATCGATCCGTCTGATTATCAGGCAGGTGTGAGACTTGGGATTGCTAAGGTGGTTGACCGTGATATGCTGGACTTGTCGTCTAGTATCGATAAGATTACTTCCAGTGGTGCCTTTATGGTCAATGAGGTACGTCGTGAGCTTGGTTTTGCGCCTATTGAGGGTGGGGATATTATCATCCGTACGAAGAATTACGAGGTAGCTGGAAGAGATGAGAAAGGAGAAGAGAGTGAAGAGGATTCACGTTAATGGACCGATTGTGTCAGATAGTGACCGTTGGTTTTACGAATGGTTTGACATGCCTGCAACTGCTCCAAAGGATATTGTCCTGCCTGAGACTAGTGAACCGATTGAGGTAGTTATTAACTCTGGTGGTGGTGATGTCTATGCTGGTAGTGAAATCTATACCAAGTTGCGTGATTATGCTGGTCAAGTGACGGTCAAGGTGGTGGGGATTGCTGCTAGTGCTGCCTCTGTCATTGCTATGGCAGGGGATGTGGTTGAAATCAGTCCAACGGCTCAAATCATGATCCACAATGTATCAACAGTCGTATCTGGCGACCATCGGGATATGTTGCATGAAGCTGGTGTTCTTGAAGGGTTTAATCAATCCATCGCCAATAGCTATGTAGCTAAAACTGGGATGGAGATGTCTGCTCTGCTTGATTTGATGGCCAAGGAAACGTGGTTTACTGCCCAGCAGGCGGTGGAACATGGTTTTGCGGATAAGGTCATGTTTGAGGATAACACAGCTCCTCAGTTGGTGGCTAGTCTGGAGAATATGGTGCCTAGTCGTGTGGTGGCTCGGATTGCTGAGATAGTCCATCAGAAACAGGAGATTGACTATGATAAGCTGGCTGAGGCGGTTGTTTCCAAAATGGAAAATACCACGGTAAAAGAAATAGTTGAAGAAGTGAGGGAAGTTCCAAAAGGGTTTGGGGCTTTTTTTAATCGAAAATGAAAGGAAATACATTAATGACAATGAAATTATCTACGAATGTATCAGACATTCAAGCAAAATTCTTAGCATCTGTGGCCAATGGCGAGGATGCTACTGTGCAGGAAGGGCTCTTTGCTGACTTGATGGCGGCAGTTGTCGAAGAAAGTAAGAAAGTGGCGAAATCCGAAGTTGAAACGGCGGTCGCTATGACTCCTGCGGAATCAAAAATGACAGCTCATGAACGTAAATTCTTTAATGATGTTCAGTCAGGTATCCCGGCTGGTGTTATGGAAATCTTGCCGGAAGAAACGGTTGACCGTATTTTTGAAGATTTGACAACCAAGCACCCATTGCTTGAGCATATTGGTCTAAAAAATGCTGGGCTTCGTTTGAAATTTATCGACTCTGAAGCTACTGGTAAGGCAGAGTGGGGAGAACTCTTTGGTGAAATCAAGGGGCAATTAAAACAAGCATTCAAATCAAGTAAAGCTATCCAGCATAAATTGACTGCTTATGTGGTACTACCGAAAGACCTATCAAAATTTGGTCCTGCTTGGATTCAATCTTTTGTCATGACACAAATTCATGAAGCTTTTGCGGTAGCTTTGGAAGCAGCATTTTTGAATGGTGATGGTGACGACAAGCCGTTAGGATTGACCATGTCAACGAAGGGCGAAGTTGCTGGAGAAAAGACAACCTACAAAGCTAAAGAACCAACTGCGATTTTAACATTTAAGGATGCTGCGACTACTGTTCGTGATCTAACAGTTGTTCACAAACACCACTCTGTAAAAGAAGACGGGGTGACACCTGTACCAGTTGAGGGCAACTTGGTCATGGTGGTCAATCCAGCTGATGCATGGGATGTGAAAAAACAGTTTACCTCGCTCAATGCTAACGGTGTTTTTGTCACTGCTATGCCTTACAATATGATCATTGTTGAGTCTGTCGCTCAAGTAGCTGGAAAGGTGACTACTTTTGTCAAAGGTCGTTATGATGCATATGTAGCTGGTGGTATTGAAATTAAGAAATACGACCAAACCTATGCGTTGAATGACCAAGACTTGTACACGGCTAAACAGTTTGCCTATGGTCGTGCCAAGGACGAGCGTGCGGCTGCAGTGTGGACTTTGCAAGTGCCTGATGCTATTCCTGGTGCTTAGTGATGGTTGAGGTCAGCGATAAGTTGTTGACAGCGTTCAAGGAGCGGATGCGGATTTTTCATGATGTTGAAGATAACAATCTGAGACAGATTTTGGCTGGTTCGCAAGCCGCTCTTTCTGAGCGTTTTGGTGTGGCCGTTGATGTGATTGATTCTGGTCAGGAGTTGATTTTGGAGCGGTCTAGATTTGTTTACAATGACAAGTTGGAGTTGTTCGAAATCGCCTTTGCACCAGAATTGGATCGCTTTGCCTTTGTACATACCTTGAAAGGATTTGATGATGAAAGTAGTGACGAAGAAGATTTTTCATGACAGGAAGGAAGATGTCATCCACTTTGAGGGGGACGTCTTTGAGGTGACTGAAGAGCGTTTTAAGGAAATTGAAGAAAAGCTGCCTGGATTTATTGTAGTGCTTGAAGAGAAGCCAGTTCAGAAGTCTGGTCGGAAGAAGAAGTCGGTAGAAGAAGATGGCCAAGCGTGAGACTTCTAACGGGGACTTGCGGACACCAGTGGTCTTTTATTCGGCTACTGTAGAAGAGGGGCTGGATGGTCGGGATATGGCTTTTGAGAAGGTCTTTTCAACCTTTGCTGAGGTTTACAATCCGAGTATGAAGGATTTGGAGATTTCAAAAAGTAAGGGAGTCAAGGCTAGCTTGACACTGACCATTCGCGATCCCTTGACGGCTTATGTGCCTAAAAATCAGCACTTTGTTGAAATTTTAGACCATCGTTATGCTGGTCAGAAGTGGGAGATTTTGGATATCCGTCCACGATTTGACGAGCGGTTCTTTTTGACCATCGTGCTTGGAGGTGGTAGTCATGGCTAGTGGTGCAAACTTAGTAGGCTTTGAGGAAGTTCTTGCCAAGATGGAAGAAAAACTTGGCGAGAGCAAGGTGCGACGAGTGACCAATAAGGCTCTTCGTGAGGTCGCCAAGGAAATCGAGCCTGATTTTAAAGAGGCTATTTCTAGCTATCGTGATACTGGGGCGACAGTCAATGCTATTGTGGTATCTGGTGTTAGTCGGGCTACTGGTGTTGCCCAGATAAAGCTAGGTTTTGGAAAGGGAGAGCCTACTCGTTGGCAGTTGGTGCATTTGAACGAGCTAGGCTATGCTAGAAATCCCAACCCTCGTGGTTTTGGCGTTATCCGTCGTTTTTCAGAAGGGTTAGAAACCACCTATCCTGAGAAGATAAAGGTGCATCTTCAAGACGGCTTTGGAGGTGATTTGTAGTGGAAAGGGATATGTTGCTGGACTTGTATGAGTTGCTGGTGGCTGATGAACGGTTGGCTGGTGTGTCTATCAAGTCTTTTGAACGTCCTGAGAGTCTGGGTAGCAAGGAGGCGAGTATCGTCTTGAAGCCTGTCAGCTCTCCTATCCAGACTGCAATGGGCTCCAATACCAGCCTTGCCAAACGCTACTTGATACAGGTCAATGTGGAAAGTGATGAACGTTTGGAGTGTAAGAAATTACAAAGGATAGTGGAAGAGATTTTTGAGGGCAAGCGGTTTTATCAAGTTACCGATGCTATCAGCAATCTAGAAGATTACATTGCGGACATTGGGCGGTATGTCGATGTCCGAACGTACAGGGGGAGAAGTTCCCTCTATAGTGAATATTAGAAATGGAGTATATACATGGTATTAGTTGGTTTTAAATCAATGACGGTTCGTATCTTGGATAAGGAGAATCCAACAGAAGGGACAAACTTGTTTACTTTTGAGGGGAAGCAGGATAAGGGAGCGACTCAAAAGGTGAATATCAAAGGGCTTTCGCCTGATGTCACTAAAACATATGGGTCAAACATTGCTTATCATGTGTCCCGTAAAGGTGTGGGAAATGTTGAGGCGGATTTTGAGCTGTTGGACTTGCGTATGCTAGTTCTTGAGAAGTTGCTGGGCTATAAGAAATCGGGTAGTCTGGGCTTTATCGGTGCAGATACCGAAGCTCCATACTGCTCTATCTTGCTTGAATCAGAAGAGGCAGACGGGACTCCTGCTTACTTTGCATTTTTCCGTGGAAATTTCTCGAAAGGAGATTTGGATGCGGAAACACTCAAGGAGAAACAGGAAGAACTTGGTAGCGATAAATTAGCATACACTGTCTTGCCTGGCGAAACGGGTGATTCTGCTGGTCAGTATGTGGGTTACTACATCGGTAAAGAAGCGTCAGAAGTAACCAAATTGAAACAATTGTTAAATATGGTAGCTGCTGGATAGGTCGAGGCGGTTCGTCCGCCTCTTTTTATGTTTAAGGAGGAAGAAATGTCTATTCTTGAGGTTAAGGTTCGAAACGAAAAAGGGGAGAAGGTTGTCTATGAAAACAGCTATCTGCCTGTGTCTAAGTATCGTGAGTATCTGGAGATGGCGGCACGTCATGAGGATGAGGAACTTGCGCTTTCTGAGGCGGTCAAATTGGATGAGCAATTGAGCTTTATCGCTAGTCTTTTTGAAGGCTTAACGGTTGATGCCATGTATAGCGGTCTGGAAATGGCAGAGCTAAATGACATCATCGGTAGGGTCTTTGTCAAGTTGATTGGCGGTGAAGGTGACCCAAAGGGGAACGGCTGAGCGCCAAGGATAGTCTGAGGAAGTTCGATACCTTTCTAAAAGCTGTGGTTCGGTCTGACTTTGGCATGAGTATACGGGATGTAATGGATACCGACTATGAACATCTGATGGCTATCTTGCAGGCGGATACCGATAGAAGTGAGCCGACTGATGAGAAGGTAATGTCTATTGGTGAGTTTGTCGGGTCACTCTCGCAATAGTTGGTGATAACTAGGTCATAAACATGGTCGAAATGCGCTCAGAATCGCCCTCTCAGCGCCTAATTTTACTTGATTTTATAGGAAAAAGGAGTATAATGTGGGTAAGAGAGGTGAGTGATCATGAACCTAGAAAAGGGAAAAGCATATGAACGTAATGTTAAAATTTTCTATGTTTTGTGCTTTCTTTGGATCCCATACATTGGTTTCTTTATTTATTGGATGATCGTAGATATAGATTACAACTTGCTTACTCAAATGATTTTAACAGCTCTTGTTCTTCCTGCGGTTTTTCAACCTTTTTTCTGGTATCTGATGCTGGGGTGTTTCCTTGCAATTTTTACTAGGATGTACGGGGATAAGCTGTGATGTATGGATGAACCTGAGTGTTAGAAGTCATTTAACTTTGTTAGATAGTTTTCATTTATCCCAACACCTATTTTTAGGTGTTTTTTTATACTCAAAATTTGGAAAGGAGAAGATATGGCTACACCTTTAGGTGCGATGCGGATTGAGCTTGAGCTGGATAGCTCAAAGTTTGCAAGTAATCTGAACGCTAGCAAGAAGGCTGTCAATTATTTCAAAGCGGAAGCAAGGGCTTTGGATGCTGCGATGAAAAGCAGTGGGAATACAATGACCTTGCTGGGTGCTAAACAAAAGACATTGACACAAGCTCTGGATAAGCAGGGCGAGGTATTGGCACGATTAAAAAAGAATTTCAATAGTCTGGATGTCGGGTCTAAGAAATGGGAAAGTGCTGCTATAGAAATCGAGCGTGAGAATGCTAAGCTGGAGCAACTGAGAGCAGAACTTGGTAGGGTAGAAACTGCCTTGGTAAAGGTTCATGCTGAAAACTCTAAGTGGGGGAAATTAGGGGCTTCCTTGACAAATTTTGGGGAAGGAGCTAAAAAAGTCGGCTCCGTCTTGACAACTATGGGCAATGCTATGATGCCTGTCTCTACAGCTTTGTCAGCAGGTTTTACTTTAGCTACTAAGAAAGCTCTTGACTTCGGTGGCGAGATGCAGACGGTCAAGGCTTTGCTTGGCGATACGGTAACAGATGCTAAAGTGCTAGATAATACAACTGCCCAGCTTGGGGACAACTCGAAAAAATGGGCTAAGCAGTTTGGTATTTCAACTTCTGACATCAACCTTGGAATGCAGGAGATTATCAAAGCTGGTTTTGATGCCAACCAAACCATCGGTGCTATGCCTGCGATTTTGACAGCAAGCAAGGCAACTGGTGAAGCGTTTGGTACAGTCATGGGGGCTACGACTTCTATCATGAGTCAGTTTAATCTGATTACGTCAGATACCAACCAGATGCTCAAAAATACCAATAGGGTAACCGATAGCCTGTCCTTTGTTGCTAATAAGACAAAGGCGGGCTTTTCTGATATGGGTCTGGCCATGGAGTATGTCGGACCTGTCGCTAACTCTGTCGGGATGAGCATTGAGGAGACGGCTGCTGCTATCGGTATCTTGTCCAATGCGGGTATTGACGGTCAAAAGGCTGGTACTGCCCTGCGTGGTGCCTTGTCTAAACTCCTAGATCCGTCTAAGGAAAATGCGACCGCCTTTAAACAACTGGGCTTTTCTGCTGAGGAGTTTCGTAGTGGTGCGATTAAGCTTCCTGATGTCATCGACCGCATCCGTAAGAATACGGAAGGGATGACTGATGCCCAAAAGGCGGCCATAATCGCTCAAGCCTTTGGTATCGAAGCTCAGTCAGGTATCAATGCTTTGGTAAGTGCTGGTGCGGATGAGTTGAACAATTTGACGGATGCAACCAAGGGAGCAGCTGGCTACACGGATGAGCTCTACAAGAAAATGTCAGGTTCTGGCAAGTCTGCTGTTGAGCGTTTTCGCTCTTCTTTGGAGGTCTTACAGATAACGGTTGGAGAGAAACTGTTGCCGATATTGACGCCGATTATCGAAAAGATAACGACTTGGGTAGAGAAGTTTGCTGAAGCGGATGAGGGGACTCAGAAGTTTTGGATGACGATAGCTGGTGGTCTTGCGGTTGCTTATCCTGCATTGAATTTTGTGGGCAATCTAGCGACTGGCATCGGGAATGTTTCAAGTGCTTTCGGTTTTTTGTCCACCAAGATGAGCGGAATTTTAGCTAAAAAAGCGGTGGCAAGTACTCTGTCTTCTGTGGCGACTTCTGCAACTGCAACAGGCACTGCCATGGCAGGCGCAGCAGGGAGTGCTGGCTTATTATCTAGCGCCGTTGGTTTGTTAGGAAATCCTGTAACGTGGGGCGTCCTCCTCGGTGGTGCGGCTCTTGTTGGAGTGGCTATGTGGGCTGAGAAAGCGAGAGAAGCAGCACAACGAACCGCAGAATGGGGTACCGCCGTCAGTAAGACGGAAGCCCAAGAACTGTCCAAGCTTAAGTCTAAGGTGGATGAAACCAACAAGGCTATGACTCTGTTTGGTACAGAGGGTGTGCAGGGTGTGGAGAATGTCAAGCAAGCCTTCTCTGAATTGACAGGCGAAATCGCAAAGTTGGTTGATAAAAATCTGGCTAAGGATTTGAAATTGGCTGAGAAATTGGGATTGAGCAACGAAGAAATCCAGTACATGAAAGACCGAGCTGAGGAAACTAAGCAAGTCACTCAAAATATGGCACAAGATGTCGTGGACATCTACAAGCGTGCCAATGAACAGAAGCGTCAATTATCCGCTGAGGAAAAAGAAATTGTCTTGTCTGCTCAAAATGCTCTGATTCAAGAACAGCTGGAGTTGATGAAGTTTTCTAGCAAGGAAAAAGAGGCCCTCACCAAGGCGATGAACGGTCGTATCGAGGAATTGAATGCAACGCAGCTTACTAAGGCTCTCTCCAACACTAAAAAGATGCTGGAAGAGGAAAACAAGGCCTACAAGGAGCAAAAGAAGGCTATTCAAGAGTTGTATAATGACCGAAAAATCTCTGAAGAAACCTATTATCGGGAGATGGAGCAGTTAAATGCTGAGCACAACGCAAAGATGGGTGCTTTTGGCGAACAGTACATGGAAATCCAAAAGCGGTTGTTGGAAGTCAACGGTTCGCTCGCCAAGTCAAGTCCTGAAGCTCAAAAACTAATCCTCAACCAAGTCAAGTCAACGATGGAGGCTCTAGGCCTGTCTTATGAGGAGTTCCAAGCGAAGATGGAGGGAGTTGCTGAGAAGGTATCGGCAACATCGTCTTTGGTGACTGGTTACTGGCAGGGAATGAGTGAGGAAGCACGAACGGCAGTTGACTATTGGAACGGGATCGTGCTAGATCCTGTGACCGGGGAAGTCAAGACCAATGCGCAAGAGGAAATCCAAAAGGCTCTTCAAGCTGAAGGCGGTTGGGAGGCTATGCAACTCTCACTCAAAGAAGGGCGGATGACTACGACGGCAAAAGTCGCTATCGGTGAAGCCTTAGTGGCAACTGGTCAATGGGAGAGTCTGAGTCCACGGGAAAAAGCTCTGGTCGTGGACGGAAAACCAGCTATCAAGGCGA
Organism: Streptococcus nasisuis; assembly: GCF_040836615.1. Lineage (NCBI taxonomy): Bacteria > Bacillati > Bacillota > Bacilli > Lactobacillales > Streptococcaceae > Streptococcus > Streptococcus nasisuis. Next base: position 1,018,640 of record NZ_CP162268.1, read on the forward strand.
TTATAGAGAGTAAGGAAAACTTGGCTATCTGGAACAGTATGCCAGAAGGGGTTAAGAAACTTCTGGGGGAAAATCAGCAATTCCTGTCCAGCGCTGAAACCGCAAAAGCTACCTTGCAAAATTGGAACCTGCTTCAACCTTATCAGAAAGACTTGATCGCAAATGACTTGGCGAGCGGGAACGCAGCAAATGCTCAACAGGCTATCAATGCTTTAACCGGGAAAACGGTCGGCTTGGATGCAAATGATTTGCCTTTGTTGTCAAAAGTTGTAACGTCTAATCAGGCTGTGAATAGCTTACAACAGACCAATGTTCCTGTTATGAATGCAGTTGATGGTACTGGCTCAGCGGTTGCACAGGCGCAAGATGGTGTCAACAGTCCGAAACAAAACAGTCCAATCCCTATGTTTGGTCTGAACAGTACGGGACCTGCCGTCGCTCAAACGAGTGCGAGTGTCAACAGTCCGAAACAGTTTCAGCCTATTGGGATGTTTGCTCAAAACAATACAGCTGGGCCAGTGGCACAGGCAACGCAGGCTGTAAACAGTCCTAGACAACACAGCCCAGCTGCTATCAATGCTGTCAACAATGCTAGCTCGGCAGCAAGACAAGCAACATGGGACTTGAACAGCATTCCAAGGACCATTACCTCAACGATTACTACGTTTGTTCAAAAGATTTTCAAGAATGAAAAAGGGACAGACTTCCACCCTGGTGGTCTTGCGATGGTCAATGACCAGAAGGGCCCACTTTATAAAGAGTTGGTCACTCTTCCAAGTGGTGAGAGTTTTATCCCTGAGGGTCGAGACGTCATCCTTCCTTTGCCTCGCGGGTCTAAGGTGCTGCCTGCACGGCAGACGAGGGACTTGATGGATCGGTATGGTGTACCTAGATATGCTGAAGGGGTGGGATATTCGACAGATTCGCCTATATTTAAGTCTCTGGATCAAGTGGAACAGCGGTATCAAAATGATATCACGGTAAACAATGACAATAGTGTTATCGTGCAAGTTTTAAAAGATATCTTATCGGCATTAAAACAAAAGGATAGCAGCGAGCAACCAATCACTGTCCATGTATCAAAAGAACCTAGAGAAGATTATCAGAAATTGGCTGAGCGAGTGGGGCTGATACTGGCTCAAGAAATTCAACGGAAATCTCAACTGAAAGGAGTGTGGCAATGACGGTTCATAATGAATTAACCATAGACGGTGTGCGAACATCGTCTTTTCCTTTTCAAATCATTATTAAAGAACCTCCGTCTTATGATGTGATGGAAAGTAAAACGCAGTTGTTGGAACATGATGGGATAAACGGGGCTGTGGTGCAATCAAACAAACATCGTCCCATCAGCAAGCAGGAATATACTTTGCAACTAATCAATCCCACAGAGGTGGAAATGAATCGTTTTCTGGCTTTATTTACCCGTGAGGGATTTTGGTTGGAGAGTGAGGCACTGAAGTCAACACGTCGGTGGTGCTACAAGGTTGGAGAATTGCAGGTCAACCAAGAACGACCTGACTTGTATATATGTAGGGCTGTCTTTTATTGCCACCCTACTAAGTTTTTCAAAACTACAGACACCCAGACTTTGACTGGGAACGGGGTTTTGAGGGTACAAGGGTCAGCTCTTGCTTTTCCGAAGATAACAGTGGTCGGTCAGAGCGCTTCTGAGACATCGTTTACGATAGGTGACCAAGTAATTAAACTTGAAAAGCTCTCAGAATCGCTTGTGATGACCAATGATCCTGATAATCCTAGCTTTAAGACGGAAACCGGCAACCTCATCAAGTGGGCTGGTGATTTTATCACAGTTGATCCTGCTAAGAGGCAGAATGTCGGTGTGGTATTGGGACCGGGCATAACGTCATTAAAATTTGAAACAGTTTGGGGGTGGGCATAGTTGCTTTATTTGCTAGATAAAGATGTGAGAACGGTCAAATGGAATGGTATCCCACTACATGAAGCTAGCTCTGCCATTGTCAAAGAAGAAACCAACGGTGATTTCTACATAACTGTTTGCTATCCTATCACTGACTCGAGTATCTATCAGCTTATCAAAGAGGATATGCTGATAAAGGCACCGACTCCTGTCCTTGGTCCACAGCTTTTTAGGATTAAAAAACCTGTAGAAAATGATGACAGTCTGGACATCACCGCCTACCATATTTCTGACGATGTCATGCAACGGTCTATCACTCCTGTAAGTGTAGTTGGTCAAGGCTGTGCTATGGCGCTCTCTCAAATGGTCCAAAATGCCAAGACGGATCTTGGGACTTTTTCATTTACTAGCGATATTATGGACAGTCGGACCTTTAACACGACTGAAACTGAAACGCTCTACACTGTCCTGATGGACGGTAAGCACAGCATCGTTGGAACATGGGAGGGCGAGCTTGTCCGTGATAACTTTGCGCTAACTGTCAAACGTAGCCGTGGGGCTGATCGTGGAGTAGTTGTCACAACACATAAGAACCTCAAGTCTTATCAACGGACCAAAAACTCTCAAAGCGTGGTCACACGAATCCATGCCCGTTCTACTTTTCGAGCAGAAGGCGCTGAAACTGATACGGTCTTGGCTGTAACAGTGGACAGTCCACTTATCGGTAATTATCCATACATCAATGAAAAAGAGTATGAGAATAATAACGCTAAGACAGTGGATGAGCTGAGAAAGTGGGCTGAGGCGAAGTTTAAGCACGAGGGTATTGATAAGATATCCGATGCCATTGAGATTGAGGCTTATGAGCTTGATGGTCAAGTTATCCATCTGGGCGATACAGTCAACATCAAGAGCAGGAAGCACGATGTAGACATCTACAAGAAGGCTATTGCTTATGAATACAATGCTTTGATGGAAGAGTACATCTCTATCACGTTTGATGATAAGCCTGGTGTTGGTGGCTCTGGTGTATCTAGTGGCGTGTCTAATGCTGCTGATGTGATTTTGGGAGTAAATGCAAACACTCAAGAAATTGCAGTGGAACGAGCTATCAGAAATGCCAATCAAGCCTTTGATGCCGAATTTGACAAGCGAGTTAAATCCATCCATGATGGTATCGAGCAGGCTAAGGCGGAGGCGGAGCTTTACGCAGATAACATCAAGCAAAGTATTGATGCTGACATTAACGCAGTCACCCAATCCATGGAAGCCAATCAGGAGGAGCAGAGTCAGAAGGTCGCAGCAGTCTTAGCAAAGGCTGGCGTGGCGGAGAACTTGGCTACGGATGCCAAGCGTATCAGTGACGAGGTCAAGTCTGGCTTGTCTGACAAGGTGTCCCTACAGGACTTTATGGATGCTTATGGCGGCTTGAGTAATGCTTTTACTCAACAATACAACCAGCTAAATGGTCAGCTCAGTACCAAACTCAGCAGGGTGGAGGTAGACGGCTATCTGGATGCTAAGGGTTACATCACCAATAGCGCCTTGCAGAATAGTCTCCGTTCCTATCCTACCATCACTGAGATGCAAAACAAGGTCACAAAGACCGCGACCAGCTTTGAGCGGACCATCAGTAGGGTGGAGAGTCAGATACCAACGGAGGCAGGGGGACGAAATTATATCCTTGGTAGCCGAACCGTCCGGATCAATACAAATAATCCACAGACCTGTCCAATATCAACGGAACAATTAAAAGATGGAAGCAGAGAGTTTATACGAATTAGACGGTCAAACGCCTCGCTTAATCCTAGTCTCATATCGCTATACACCGAAATTAGGGGATTTAGCTCAGAAATACCTACGTCTGGGAAAGGAAAAATCAGCTTTAAAGCAAGGGCAAGCACTCCAGTCAACATGAATGTGATGGGTATTTTGATAAGTAGTACATCAACCAATTTGCCGTGGGATAGAAGCCAAATCTTTATCGGGACGGAATGGAAGACATACTCATTTGATTTTGAGTTTGTAAAAGGGATGACTATTTTACGAGCCAATCCGCTTCAAATTTTGCCTCCTGTGCCAAATCTGGCTGAGTTTTACTTAGACTTGTGCGAGTGGCAGTTGGAAGCTGGCAGCATGACTAGCTCATGGTCTCCAGCTCCTGAAGACCTAACCACCACCGTCGCCTTTAACAATGTCAAATCCACGGTCGATGGCCACACTCGTACTATCGGTGCTGTTGGTACTGCAGGCAGTATTTTGGACAACGTTAGCAAAGTTACTCAGACTGCAGCGGGTTTGGTGCAGGAGGTGTCTGGTGATAATGGGCTTAAGACGCAAGTCAGCACGTTAGCTGGGTCATATGCGATTAAAAGTCTGACTAAGGCCGGCGATGTGTTGGGTCAGATAAACCTAAACAAAGATGGCTCTGTCAAGATTGATGGTAAGTTAGTGCAGATAACTGGTACGACTTATATACAGGATGGTGTCATATCATCCGCCAAAATCGGTAGCTTAGATGCTGGGAAGATAACTACCGGTACGCTGGATGCTGCACGGATTAAAGCGAATAGTATCGATGGTAGTAAGATGGTCTTTGACCAAGCCTTTGTCAATAAAATGACTGCAAACGAAGCCTATTTGCAACAGATATTTGCTAAGAACGCTTTTATCACGCAGGTGCAGGCTGTGACCTTGTCGGCTAGTAAAATATCAGGAGGGATTCTGTCCGCGACGAATGGTGCGATGCGGATGGACCTGAATAATGCTAACATCTCATTTAACAAAAATGCTGCAATTAATTTTAATTCGGCTAATAATGCACTAGTGCGCAGACGCGGAACACATACAGCATTTTTGCATTTCAATGACGTGGCATCTTCCGCTGACGCAAATGCTGGCGGTGTGTATGCAGGGCTAGGCGTGACTTCGTCTGGCGATGGTATTAACTCGCAATCATCTGGTCGCTTCTCGGGCATCCGAATTTTTCGGAGTGCTATCGGGTATAATCATAATCCTACACTCGACCGCGTTGAGATTTATGGAGACACGATATATTTTAAAGATGCTTTTGACGAAAGCAGGGGATATGTGTTTAAGACAGTTAAAACGGTAAACCAAACAATCGACATGAATCTGTACATTAATGCGATCAAAGCTATTGCACACTGCTTAAACCATTTGAGGGCGAATAACTGGGATTGGAAAATGCCAAACTTACAATCAGCTGTATCTGGCCTGATGGACAGCTATATTAACAAAACTAATTTCTTTAACAAATTACAAGTTTAGGAGGAAAATATGCACGAAAATATCCAATCAAAACTAGCCATACAGATTGCTCAATTGTCCTTGGACAAAGCAACAGTGGAAGCGCAACTGGAAGAAAGCCAGCAGACCATTGCTAGTCTGCAGGCGCAGATTGCTGACTTAACCAAGCAACTGGACGAGGTTACGAAACCAGAGGAGGTATCTGAATGAGAGCCTGGAAAGTGATAGGGAAGTATCCGTTTTTACAGGACGGAGAAATCACACATACAGAAATCGCTATAGCATCAACAACAGGAAGCTACGCAACCTATACCGAAAAAGTAGTCGGCAATCACATGGACAAGACCGAAAATGAATTGGTCGAATTGGCCCGTGAAGCTCACTTTAAGTCTGAGTATGCTGACCGTGCTATGGCTGAGAGTGTGCAGAAGATTGAAGAGATGGAAGCTGTTGTTAAATCAGCTAAGCGTTTTATGGCCGAATCCGCTGAGAAATTTGAGGCCATGCAGTCTGTCCAGGAAGACCTAATTGAGCGTCTAAGCAAGGCTGAGGAAGAGCGGAACAGCCGATTCCAAGCGGTTGAGGATAAATTTAGGATTCTGAATGGTTCTGTAATGGAAATGCTGGCAGAGTTCTATGCTAGCTTTGAAGAAGGCGAGGTCCCAGAAGATGAAAGTATTGAAAACGTTGATACAGTCGACGGTAGCGACAATTCTACCGATAACACAGATACAGAAACGGAGTAATAAAATGATGGTAATGTTAATGGCAATGAATATTGTAGATGAGCACTTTGATTTCGCATTCAAGGATGTTCCACGCATCTTTAAAAAGAAAGTGAAGGCGCAGTTGGAATTGATGGGACACCCTGAACTTGCAGATGAGAATGTGGTGAACTATATTCCGAAAGGAGAATAGTGAATGCACATTAAACCAGAGCATGTATATGCCTTGGTCGGATTTGTGTCCACAGTCGTCGGATTGTGGACCAATTTTTCGACCAAAATCACAAAGCAGGAAAACCGCATCACAATCCTGGAAAAGGACATCGAAAATCTCAAGGAATTTAAAGAGAGTGCTAATCGCCGACTTGATAATCATGACGAGCAGAACAAAGCTATCTTGGTCCTTGCGGAGCAGGTCAAAAGCCTGGGCGACGATGTGCGGGAACTGAAACGTGTAATTATGAAGGAGAATTGATATGCATAAAATAAATTGGGGCGTTCGATTACGAAACGCGACATTTTGGTGGACCTTGGTGCCATTGATTGTACTATTGGCACAGCAATTAGGTTTTAGCTGGGTTCCGAAAGATTGGGAGACCACTTTTGGCACAATCATGTCCATTTTGACTGTGGTCGGTGTCATCAATGACCCAACGACAAACGGGATTGCTGATAGCGAGCAGGCTCTAGGCTACTACGAGCCGAAGGTGGATCGATGAAAGTAGTCAAGGCAATATTTGTAGTAGTGGCGCTAGTTGTTTTAGCGCCCATTGCCTTTGTGATTTATCCGTTTTTGGAGGAGGAAGAAGATGACAACAGTAAATGATGTAGTAAGCTATTCCCTTTCTTTAGTCGGCCGTAAGGTCACTGTGCCAACTAATCCCTACGGTGGACAGTGTGTGGCCTTGATTGACCATATCATGCAACATTTGACGGGTGGCCAACTGAATATGGCCTATACAAACGCCAAGGATTGCCTGGTCAGGGCTAAGAAGCTGGGATTGCCTGTGGTTTATAATGATACGAGCAAGCCTGATTTAATCCCGCAGGCTGGTGATTTCTTTGTCATGCAGTTTGGGGCCAATGACCCTTTTGGTCATATCGGTGTGTGTATCTCTGCCAATGTGAATGGTATGTCGACTGTTGAGCAGAATATCGACGGCTATTCTGACCACAATCGAAACGGTATCAATGACCAGTTGGAGATTGGTGGTGGCGGTATTACTCGTAAACATCAACGAGACTATAGCAATGTTATTGGTTGGTTCAGACTTCCTTACGATAATAAACCAAAACCAACGACTTCAACAGGCGCAATAAATCATAACGGAGAAATATATTCATCTCTTACAACACACTTCAATCCAAATGTGATGTATTCTAACCTATCAAAAGGTGTAACCGGGTATAGTCGCATGAAGATTGACCGTATCGTCATTCATCATAACGCAACTACCAATAAAAACGTGGCTATGCAGACATGGTACGAATCGTCAGGCAACTGGACTAGTGCTCATTACGAAATTGCAGACAACGAAATTTGGGGTTGCGTCGGGGAGCAATATTCTGCTTTCCACTCAGGCGACGCTACGATGAATCGTCGGTCTATCGGTATTGAGCACTTAAATGCCACAGGAGCACCACACTGGACGATTTCGGAAACGACCTATAAATCATCAGCTAAGCTGATTGCGGATATCTGTAAGCGATATAACATACCTATCGATGCAAAACATATTATCCCACATAAGCAAGTCTCAGCTACAGAATGTCCCGGTGGTATTGATATGAATAAGTTAATCCGAATGGCTCAGGAAGTTTCAAAAGGTGTAGCAGTCACAAAAGCTGCAACAATACAAAAACCATCTGGGTCTTTTCGTGTGAAAGTTTCGGTTACTGATTTGAACATCCGTAAGTCTCCTAGTTTAAAAGCCGGTAAAGCTGGTGTAGCTAAAACTGGAGTATACACTATTACGGAAACTAAATCTGCTGACGGCTACGAATGGGGTAAACTCAAAAGTGGTGCTGGTTGGATCGCTCTCAAATATACGAGCAGATTATAAGGAGGTAGTATGTCTGATAAGACTAGATTAACATGGGTTAACGGATCCGTTATTAAGCAAGGTGATACATCATCGATCTTTAAGTTAAAATTAAAGACGGATGATAATGCCGTATTGAATGGTCCGGCTAAAATCCAACTGGTCCAAGGTCAAGCCAAGATTGAGTATGATGCTGAGGTCGTTGATAACCAGGTCACATTTAATTTGCCAAATACACTGCCAGTCGGCAGTTACATCGTTGAGGTTGAACATGCCGGATATGTCTTTCCATCGACTAACTCGGTCGTTTTGACGGTCAATGAAAATCTAGGGGATGTCATCACAGATGAGATTGCCGAGCTGTTGACTGTCGATGACTATATCAAACAGAAATTAGCGGATTTTCAAACTGGCCAGATTGATTTGGATGAACTAGCGAGTAAGTTAACTATCCCGCAATATGATGACGGGCCTTTAACTACTCAAATTAGCGATATTTTGGCGGAAATTAGCGTCTTAAAACAGTCTCAGGAACAATCAGTCCAGTACGATGATAGCGAGCTTAGAAGTCAAATTAGCGCCCTTTCCGAACGCTTAGAAAATATCCAGCTGACACCAGGTCCTCAAGGATTGCCTGACAATGATGGCCAAGACGGCAAATCTGCTTATCAGATTGCTGTTGATAATGGTTTTGTCGGCGGTGAGCAGGAGTGGTTGGATAGTTTAAAAGTACCATCAGAAAGTCAAGCTGTTGTCAAAGTATTAAGACATGCGCCGACCGGATATGCTATCAGCGAACCGCTATCTGACGATGCGGGCGAGTATTATCAAGTATATTTCGACAACGGCTGTATTTTAGAGCTGCGAAAATCACTTAAAATCCCTGTCCAAGAGACTGGTGGTGTGCTTGGAATTGGTCAGGCTGCTGCGCTCGAAGCGTCAACCACGACATTGGCTGCCGCACCGCTAACTTATGCTATCATTCGAACAGCATGTAGGTCTGTCCAGCTCAATACATGGAAGACATCAAACGGGGTAGCACAATGGTATCGTGATGGATATATTGTGCTTAATCCAGTCAATGATGTAGCAATCTATGATTGGTCTAATGCAAAATATAACCCTGCAGATACACTCACAGTATCTCTTGATAACCAGCAGTACTTAATCCGCACCTTTTACGCTCTAGGGATTTGGGGCGATGCGACCGTGGAATCTTTTGGCGCAGTACGATTATAATTTTAGCCCAGCGATTTGCTGGGCTTTTTTGTGTTATAACGGACTTTATTTTTTTAGACTATTATTTATAATAGTAGTTAAGTATTTTTACAAACTTTTTTGAAATTACTAGATAAGGAATAATCAAGGGGCAAAAAAGGGGCAAACTTTTTCTATTTTTGAATATTTTTGATTTTTTATATAAAAATAAAACGTCTAAAAGCATTGATTTGACAAGGTTTGCAGCAACTTGGTTAGATTAGTCGGCTCCTTGCGTTATTTCTGCGAGGGAGATAGATACGACTTGAGAAACGTTGTAACATCAGCGTTTCTTTTTGAATTTTTGAGAAAGAAAAAAGCCTACTAATCAGACTTTTTTATCTATTCAATGAATTTGTTGCCCGTAGATGGTTTGTTTACGGTTGAGGAAATAAGCGACTCCGAGCACAGGTAGGGCATATGGAAGAATAGCAGAACCGAACACCTCGTAGCTAATCAAAATAGGAGCAAGGAGTGTATTGGTCGCAGTGCCAAATACAGCACAATAACCTAGTGCAGCAACCAATTCTGGTGGGAGACCAAGCCACTGTGCCAAAACAAGTCCTGCACTTGCACCGATGGCAAAGAGTGGGGTGACTTCACCGCCTTGGAAACCTGCAATTAAGCACAAGCAGGTAAAGACCAACTTGAGTAGCCAGTCATAAGCAAAAATTGTATTTCCAGATAGACTAGCCTCAATTAAATTAGTCCCCAAACCAGAATAGCGACCGAGGTGTGCTAAATAGAGAAAGAGCGAGAGCAACAAACCCAGTGCAAGCATTCTCCAGTAAGGATTGGGAAGAATAGTAGATATTTCTGCTTTGGCATGTGTGAGGATCCAAGCGAAGCAGTTACCGATCAGTCCGAGACAGATGGCCACTAACATCCACTTGAATAGATCTTCAAATTGGAAGGGAGAAGCTGACAGGGAATGGCTGAATTTTTCCAAGCCTAGCCAATGCGAGGTAGAAGAGGCGATGATAGCAGCAAGGAGACAGTAAGGCAGGGCAACCCAAGAAATGCTCCCGACCACCAAGACCTCAACAGCAAATAAACTAGCTGCCAAAGGCGTTTGAAAGAGCCCAGCAAAGCCAGCAGCCATCCCAATTTGTGTCATAGTGTCTTTAGGAAGTGCGCTTTTCCAGTGCTTACCCAGCCAGTGCGACATGCTGGCACCCAATTGAACAGCGACCCCCTCGCGTCCTACTGATGCGCCAACCAGATGTCCCAGCCAAGTGGTTGTGGTAATCAGTGGGATTAGAATAGGGGAAATAGTGGTGTCTTGTCCTTGTCCTGCCTGAAACACCAAATTCATCCCAGATTCGACGGATTTCCCCCATTTTTGATAGACAAAGATGATGAGAAGTCCAGCAAGACTGAGCAAGGGAATGAGGTAGGAGAAGTAATCGGTACGGATAGTGCCTATAGCCAACAAGACTCTGCCAAAAATTGTTTCAATCACTCCTGCGGCGAGACCAATGATGAGGGAAAAGAGACTGAGCTGTCCAGTGCGTGAAATCTTGTTATTCATAGTCAGCCAATTTTTCCGCCTGGTAGGCCCTGGACTGGGCCATAATGTCGCTGAAGGTGGCGACAATGGCAGAGCGGTAAGCTGGATTTTCCACTAGGCTACCGACTCTATCTAGAACAGCTTGTTCGCGGCTGGCATCCAGGACTGGCTTTCCAGTCGCACGTTTGTAGGCTGTGACCTGATCGACCAATTCCATGCGTTGTTCCAGTAAGCTGACAAGTTGGCAGTCCAAGTTGTTAATGTCTTTTCGAATGTCTTCTAATAGCATCCCATTCTCCTTTAAGAAAACCAGTAACAGGTGTTACTGGTTGAGTTTGTAGATAAAGTCTCTTTTCGGACTTTCCTGGGGTGATGTCGGACGGTAGTAAACTTTCTTGTTTCTGGGTTTACTCCTCAAACAGTCCCCCAGACTGTTTGAGCTACCTACGGAATTCCATACCTAGTCATTGAGCCTAAGGTCTCAATGAATCCGAACGCTAGAAACGACAACGTTTCTAGCGTTTTCATCACAGCAGAAAGTCCCGACTTAAGGCTCACTCCGCTCGCGAAATAAACTTAATTTTTATTTTTCTTAGCAGAGCTACTCAGTTTATTTATCCAGAGTTTAGTTTGTCTACGTTCTGAACCAGTAACACCTGTTACTGGTTATTTTGTTCTGCATCTTAATCTAATTTTGCGGCTAAATCGCTGGCAAATTTTTCCAAGTTAACGATGTCTTCGTCTTCAGCAGCCAGGTCTACCTTGACATTTTCAGCACCTTTGACCGCACCACGTGACCCCAACATAGTGTCGAAATCATCTACCGCACTACAGAAATCATCATAGAAGGTATCGCCAGAACCACAGACACCGTAAACCTTACCAGTCAAGTCCAGGTCAGCTAGGTCAGCGTAGAAATCAATGATTTCATCTGGCAATTCACCGTCGCCACCATAAGAATAAGTATAGGTCGCAACGACAATCAAGTCAGCATCTAGGATTTCTTCCGTCTCAATTGTGGTACATTCATGAACCTGTACCTCCAAACCTAATTCCTCTAGTTTGCTAGCTACGATATCCGCAATTTCTTCTGTGTTACCAGTCATACTAGCGTAAACAATTTTTGCTAGTGCCATAATTTCCTCCAAGTTACATAGTAATCCCATTATACCACACTCCCTTATTTTTCAAAAGGGGGAGATTGTGCTAAAATATTGGGAAAGGAGTTGCTATGACTATTACTACAGATATTTTAGAAACCATTAAGAAGTACGACACTATTATCATTCACCGTCACCAGCGGCCAGACCCAGATGCCATTGGTAGTCAGGTGGGTTTGAAGAAATTATTGCAGGCCAATTTTCCTGAAAAAAACGTCAAGGCGACAGGTGTGAATGAACCAACCCTGGCTTGGCTGGCTAGCATGGACTCAGTCGCAGATGAGGAGTATCACGGAGCCTTGGTCATTGTGACAGACACGGCCAATACGCCGCGAGTGGATGACAATCGCTATACCACTGGGGATTTTCTCATCAAAATCGACCACCATCCAAACGAAGAGCCTTACGGTGACCTGCTCTGGGTCAACACAGCTGCCAGCTCTTGTAGCGAAATGATTACGGAGTTTGCTCTGGCCAACAATCTCAAACTAGACGGGGAAATCGCCCGCCTGCTTTACGCAGGAATCGTCGGAGATACGGGTCGTTTCCTTTACCCTGCGACGACTGCTCGCACCTTTGAAATTGCGGCCCGCCTGCGTCAGGAGGACTTTGATTTTACCAGGATGAGCCGCCAAATGGACACCATTGACTACAAGATTGCCAAGCTGACAGGCTATGTCTACGACAATTTAGAGGTGGATGAACATGGTGCTGCTCGGGTGACCTTGACCCGCGCTACTCTTGAAAAATACGGCGTGACAGATGCGGAAACCTCCTTTATCGTTGGCGCTCCAGGTCGTATCGGTGATGTCCAGTCCTGGGGGATTTTTGTGGAACAAGCCGATGGTAACTACCGTGTCCGTCTCCGCAGCAAGTATATTCCTATTTCGGCTATTGCCCAGCGACATGACGGCGGGGGGCATCCATTAGCCAGCGGTGCTAATTCCTATTCCCTAGCCGAAAATGAAGCCATTTATCAAGAAATCCAGCAGGTTGTCCGAGATGCAAGCAAGTAGCAGAAGCGTCCGTCTCATGGGGACGGTCATTGAAACCAAGATTTGGCATGAGAATCCTGAGCCAATTTTAGACCAGGTGGAAAACCTCCTTATTCTGTACAAGGACCGTTTTTCAGCCAATGACCTGACTTCGGAACTCATGGAAGTCAATCTCAATGCAGGTGTACAGGCGGTTCCTGTTGCAGAGGATTTGTACGAACTGATCAAGCTGGGCAAGGAACACAGCCTGGCTGACAAGAGTTTTCTCAATATCACCATTGGTCCGCTGGTCCAGACCTGGCGGATTGGTTTTTCCGATGCCAAGCTGCCTAGTCAGGAAGAAATTGATGAAAAGCTGGCTATCATTGACCCAGCTGATATTGAATTGGACGATGAGGACATGCTGGTCTATCTGGAAAAAGAGGGCATGGCCATTGACCTGGGAGCCTTAGCCAAGGGCTATGTGGCAGACCGCATCGTCGAATTTTTGGAGCGAATGGGTGTGACTGCTGGCTTGATTAACCTGGGTGGCAATGTAAAGACATTTGGACAGGCACCTCATAATCCTGATGGTAACTGGCTAATCGGTATTCAGGATCCTAGAAAAGAACGAGGGAAGAACATCTTGGTTCTGCAAATCATTCAAGAATCGGTGGTCACCTCTGGCATTTACGAAAGGAGCCTAACGGTTGAAGGCAAGACCTATCACCATATCCTCAGTCCGCAGACAGGCTATCCCATTGCCTCTGAACTGGCCAGTATTTCCATTGTCTCCAAGTGGTCGGTCGAGGGCGAGATTTGGACCACACGTCTCTTTGGTCAGTCCATTACGGAGATTTACAGGACGGTTTGCCAGACGGAGGGTATTGAGGCTGTGCTGATTGGCCTGGATGGCAAGGTTTTTGTGACGCCGGGATTGGTGGACAGGGTTGTGGCTGGGAAACAGCATTTGTCAGACGGTTTGGCCAGCCCTTCAAGAGGCGGTTTTGGGGTGCGTGTGACCTCGGATGTGGCCTCCGGAGCCTCTGCTTTGTAAAATGTTGAGAAAATAGGGGAAAAGACTTGCAAGTCTGCCTAACTTTTGGTAAACTTAAATGGTTATAATCTATGGCTCGGAAAGAGTCCATGGCAGAAAGGAATTTTTATAATGAAAAAAGATATCCATCCAGAATATCGCACTGTTGTCTTCATGGACACAACTACTGGTTACAAGTTCCTTAGCGGTTCTACTAAGAACTCTAATGAAACTGTTGAGTTTGAAGGTGAAACTTACCCATTGATCCGTGTGGAAATTTCATCAGATTCACACCCATTCTATACTGGACGTCAAAAATTCACTCAAGCAGACGGCCGCGTGGACAAGTTCAACAAAAAATACGGTCTCAAAGACGCAAACGCTGCGAACTAAGAGAAACATTGATTTTAAGCCTTTTCCGAGTTTCGGAGAGGGCTTTTTTGTGCGCGTGATTGCCATTTTGATTGCTCTAGACTATAGTTAGCCAGCCGCATCTTCGATTTTTGATAGGAATCTTGGGTTTGATAAAATACGGTGCGTTATTTTCTGCTATAATAGTAGAAGATTAGATTTAGAAAGCAGGAGACATGAGTACTCGAAAGATTGATTTAGATAATCGGATTGATTACGGTCTGATATTACCTGTATTTTTACTATTGTTGATAGGTATCTTATCCCTCTATATCGCCGTTAGCATTGATTTTCCGGAAAAACTGGTGCGGATAGTCGGCCAGCAGCTGCTGTGGATCGCCTTAGGTATCGGTTTGGCCTTCCTAGTTATGTTCTTTTCCAATAAGTTTTTATGGAAAATGGCTCCGCTTCTTTACATGCTGGGACTGGGATTGATGATTTTGCCTCTCTATTATTTTAGTCCAGAGTTGGTTGCCTCTACAGGGGCTAAAAACTGGGTAACGGTCAGTGATATGACACTGTTTCAACCGTCGGAATTCATGAAGATTTCCTACATTGTCATGTCAGCCAGATTGATTGTCAGCTTTCAACAGCGGAATCCAGTGCGGCAGTTAAAGGAAGATTTTCGTCTGATTACCTTTCTGACCCTCTTGACCTTGCCAGTCCTGGGCTTGCTTTATCTACAGCGAGATTTGGGGACTTCCTTGGTTTTCGTGGCCATATACGGTGGCATGTTGCTCCTGTCGGGAATTTCCTGGAAAATTTTATTACCAGCCGTCTTGACAGCTGTCGTCTTGGTCGGAGTTTTTCTGCTGATATTCATCAGTCCTGGTGGGCGGTCTTTTCTTCATAATATGGGGATGGACACCTATCAAATCAACCGAATTTTGGGCTGGCTAGATCCCTTTGAAAATGCCCTATCAACGACCTATCAGCAAGCCCAAAGCTTGATTGCGATTGGCAGTGGCGGTCTGACGGGTATCGGCATCAATAAAACCAATCTGCTGATTCCTGTTCGCGAAAGTGACATGATTTTCACGGTTATTGCAGAAGATTTTGGTTTTATCGGAGCCTCGGTGGTCATTGCGCTCTATCTGCTCTTAATCTATCGCATGCTGAAAATAACTGTCGAGTCCAACAATCGTTTTTACACCTATATTTCGACAGGTTTCATTGTCATGTTGCTCTTTCACGTCTTTGAAAATATCGGTGCAGCAACAGGTATCTTGCCACTGACCGGGATTCCCTTGCCTTTCATATCTCAGGGTGGGTCTTCTATGGTTTCCAACTTGATTGGCATTGGCCTGATATTGTCCATGAGTTACCAATTTACCCTGTTTGACGAGGCTCAGACTCGCCAAGCATCATCCTATAAGAAAATCACGATAAAGCGTGTAGAAAGAAGGGAAAAATGAAAAAAGTAGCGGTTTTATTTGCAGAAGGTTTTGAAGAAATCGAAGCCCTGACACCGGTTGATGTCCTTCGTCGGGCCAATATGGATTGCCAGATGGTTGGCTTGACCAGCCAGACGGTGACAGGTTCTCATGGGATTCCTGTTCAGACTGATTCTGTCTTTGATGGCGATTTGTCAGCCTATGATTTGATTGTCCTGCCAGGCGGTATGCCAGGGGCGACCAATCTACGTGACCATTCTGGTTTGATTGAGGAATTGAAAACTCAAGCTGCGGCTGGTAAATTTGTGGCAGCAATCTGTGCGGCACCCATTGTTTTAGAGAGAGCGGAGCTTCTCAAGGACCGTCATTTTACCTGCTATCCAGGCATGGAAGAGCAGATTGCCTCAGGGATTCACCAGACGGATGAGGTGGTTGTCGATGGCAATATCGTGACCAGTCGAGGTGCCGGAACCAGTCTGCCATTTGCCTATAAACTTGTTGAGTTGCTGGGTGGTGACGGTCAAGCACTTGCGCAGACCATGGTTTACCAACAGGGCTAGTTAAGAAAGCAAAGGAGTAAACTATGTCAAATTTGAAAGAACAAGTTGGGATTAAGGCAGCTGAATTTGTCACGGACGGGATGATTGTGGGCCTGGGAACAGGATCGACTGCCTATTATTTCGTCCAGGAAATCGGTCGCCGGGTCCAGGAAGAAGGTCTGGACATCATCGGTGTGACGACTTCGCATGCCACAGCGAAACACGCTACTTCACTGGGGATTCCTCTGAAGAATATTGATGAGGTGGATTATGTTGACTTGACGGTGGACGGAGCAGATGAAGTAGACGGAGCTTTTAACGGCATCAAGGGTGGCGGTGCAGCCCTGCTCATGGAAAAGGTCGTTGCCAGCTATTCCAAGGACTCTATCTGGATTGTGGATGAAAGCAAGCTAGTGGAAACACTCGGAGCCTTCAAACTGCCGGTTGAAGTGGTTCAATACGGTTCTGAAAATCTTTTCCGACTGTTTGAGAAGAAGGGCTATCGACCAAGTTTCCGTATGAAGGACGGCCAGAAATTGGTGACCGATATGCAGAATTTCATCATTGACCTGGATTTGCAACGAATTTTGGATACGCTTGCTTTGGCCAATGAACTGGACCACACAGTTGGAGTAGTAGAGCACGGTCTCTTCATCAACTTGATTTCAAGAGTCATCGTAGGAACAGCAGAAGGTCCCAAAATCCTTACTAAAGAATAGTTGAAAACGCTTCTCATTTTTTAGAAAATGAGAGCTTTTTTATGTTATAATTAAAAGACGAACGTTTATTTACAAAAAAAAGGAGAGCAATATGCCTAAATTTAAACGTATTCACCTGGTTGTCCTGGATTCTGTGGGAATCGGTGCGGCGCCAGATGCCAACAACTTTACCAATGCAGGCGTGCCAGACGGTGCCTCAGACACCTTAGGACACATTTCAAAAACAGTCGGCCTGGATGTGCCAAATATGGCTAAGCTGGGCCTCGGCAATATCCCTCGTGAAACACCTCTGAAAACAGTTCCTGCCGAGGAAAATCCGACAGGTTATGCGACAAAATTGGAAGAAGTATCACTTGGTAAGGATACCATGACGGGTCACTGGGAAATCATGGGCCTCAACATTACCGAACCTTTCGATACCTTCTGGAATGGTTTCCCTGAGGAAATTTTGACCAAAATCGAAGAATTTTCAGGTCGTAAGGTCATCCGCGAGGCCAATAAACCTTACTCTGGAACGGCTGTAATTGATGATTTTGGTCCTCGTCAAATGGAAACTGGGGAGCTCATCATTTACACCTCCGCAGACCCTGTTCTTCAGATTGCAGCCCATGAGGACATTATTCCGCTTGAGGAGCTCTATCGTATCTGTGAGTACGCGCGTTCTATTACCTTAGAACGTCCAGCCCTTCTGGGTCGTATCATTGCTCGTCCTTATGTTGGTGAGCCAGGTAACTTTACCCGCACGGCCAACCGCCACGACTATGCCGTTTCTCCATTTGAGCCAACTGTTCTCAATAAACTGGCAGATGCTGGTATCTCGACCTACTCTGTTGGTAAAATTAGCGATATTTTCAACGCCTCAGGCATTACCAACGACATGGGCCACAACAAAAATAACAACCATGGTGTCGATACCCTCTTGACAACCATGGGTCTGGCTGAGTTTGAGACAGGATTCTCCTTCACCAATCTGGTGGATTTTGATGCCAACTTTGGTCACCGCCGTGATGCCAAGGGCTACCGTGATTGCTTGCATGAGTTTGATGCACGCTTGCCAGAGATTATAGCTGCCATGCGTGAGGACGACCTGCTCCTCATCACAGCTGACCATGGGAATGACCCGACCTATGTCGGTACGGACCATACTCGTGAGTACATTCCGCTCTTGGCTTACAGCCCATCCTTTACTGGCAACGGCTTGATTCCACAGGGACATTTTGCGGATATTTCGGCGACTATTGCTGAAAACTTCGGTGTGGACAATGCCATGATTGGGGAGTCATTCTTGGATAAATTAGTCTAATGGAAAAAGTAACCGTTTATTACAATCCCGATTGTAGCAAGTGCAAGAAATTGCGGGTCCTTCTCGCTCATCAAGATCTGGAAGTGACCTGGGTTAATTATCTGGAAAATCTCCTGTCCAAGGCAGATTTGGAAAGGATTTTGGCTAAAATGGATGCCCAGCCTTCCCAGCTTATCCGCCTGGCACAGGACGATTTTGCAGGAAAATCCGAGCCAGAAATTCTGGAACTCATGGTAGCTGAACCCAGTCTTGTCAACAGACCCATTATCGAGCGAGAAAGTAACGCTTTTCTCTGCAGACCGCTGAACGTAATCGTAGAAAAAATGCCAGAATACGACTGGTCAAGATATTTGTAAAAGGAGAAATTATGTCACTATTAGAAAAAATCAATGAAACAAAGGCTTTTTTAGAAGAAAAAGGCTTGATTAAGCCAGAATTTGGCTTGATTTTGGGCTCAGGTTTGGGCGAATTGGCAGAAGAAGTCGAAAATGCGATTGTCATCGACTATGCGGATATTCCAAACTGGGGCAAGTCAACAGTTGTTGGGCATGCAGGCAAGCTGGTCTACGGTGACTTGGCTGGTCGCAAGGTCTTGGCTTTGCAAGGGCGTTTCCATTTCTACGAAGGAAATCCGATGGAAGTGGTGACCTTCCCTGTCCGTGTCATGAAGGCCTTGGGTTGTGAGGGCGTCATTGTCACCAACGCTGCTGGTGGTATCAACTACGGTCCTGGTACCCTCATGGCTATCACAGACCATATCAACATGACTGGTCAAAATCCGCTTATTGGCGAAAACTTGGAAGAGTTCGGTCCTCGTTTCCCAGATATGTCCAATGCCTACACTCCAGCTTACCGTGAAAAAGCGCATGCTATTGCTGAAAAATTGGGCATCAAGCTTGAAAATGGTGTCTACATCGGTGTAACAGGCCCGACCTATGAAACGCCTGCAGAAATCCGTGCCTTCAAGACCCTGGGAGCCGATGCCGTCGGCATGTCAACCGTGCCAGAAGTCATTGTTGCAGCTCACTCAGGCATGAATGTCTTGGGAATTTCAGCTATCACTAACTTTGCAGCTGGTTTCCAATCAGAACTCAACCACGAAGAAGTGGTAGAAGTGACTGAACAAATCAAAGAAAATTTCAAGGGCTTGATTAAGGCGATTTTGGCTGAGTTGTAGGAGGGACCAATGACCAACAACCCCTGGTTCAGTGTTCTGAAAGGATAGGCATTATTGCGCTACTTACAATGGTATGGTTGTTTTTCTTCGCGGCTATTGATACAAGTGGCTCTGAAACCAACTATGAGCCTTTCAATGGTGCTTCGATTATTTGTGCAGTGATTTCCTATCTGATTATTTTATTTATACTGCAATATAATAAGGTTGTTCACTTAAAAGAGGAGATTACCACTTCTTACAATGCAATAGAGATTAAACAACTACATGTTACAAAGTTGTTGGACCAACTGCAAGAAGTGACGGATAAAATTGTAGATCACGAGTTAAAAATGTCTGTGAAGAATACCTTTTCCGAGTTGATTGAAGAGGAGAAGCAGTCAGACCGTCTGACTGCAGAAGGAAATGATGCCAATCATCATCAAACTAAGAAGAAATTCACTTCCAATTCGGGTTCAAACAATTTCCATGACCATCTGTCGCAACAATCTGCAAAAGTTACAAAGTTGGTGGAACGGATCGAACGGGATACAAAAGGAAGGGCTGATGAGAGTTTGCGGGATTTGATGCAAGAAATCAAAGAAACTGAAGCTCTAGTGACCAACCAACGCCTGTATTACAACGATACGGTTTCACAATACAATAAATCAATCTATGCCTTGCCATTTGCCTTTTTAAGAGGGACACTTGGTTTCAAGGAGCAAGCCTATATGTAACCTAGTCAATTTGAAATCTGTGTTACATAAATAGAGAAAAGAAAGGAAGGGCTAGTAGCCCTTTGTGAAAAAAATGAGTATCCATATTTCCGCAAAACCAGGCGAAATCGCTGATAAGATTTTGCTTCCTGGTGATCCGCTTCGTGCTAAATTTATCGCTGAAAACTTCCTTGAAGACGCTGTGTGCTTCAACGAGGTCCGCAATATGTTCGGCTACACTGGTACCTATAAGGGTCACCGTGTTTCTGTCATGGGAACTGGCATGGGGATGCCATCCATTTCCATCTATGCCCACGAGCTCATCAACGAATACGGTGTGAAAAAATTGATTCGTGTGGGAACAGCGGGGTCTATGAACAAGGATGTCCATGTCCGTGAATTGGTCTTGGCTCAGGCCGCTGCGACCAACTCTAAGATGATTAACATCGATTGGCCAGAATACGACTTGCCACAAATCGCTGACTTTGATTTGCTGGACAAGGCCTACCACATTGCTAAAGACCTTGGCTTGGCCACTCACGTGGGAAATGTCCTTTCATCAGACAGTTTCTATTCTCCAAAACTATTTGCCCGTAACTTGGAGCTAGGACAAATCGGTGTCAAGGCTGTTGAGATGGAGGCGGCTGCTCTCTACTATCTGGGTGCTAAATTCGGTGTCCAAACCCTGGCTATCATGACCATTTCTGATAGCTTGGTCAATTCAGATGAGGATACAACGGCAGAAGAACGCCAAAATACCTTCACAGACATGATGAAGGTCGGTTTAGAGACACTGATTGCAGAATAAGCTGAACGATTTTTTTATTAAGGAGGTTACTTATGACGTTTGCCAACTTTGAACCTACACGGCATGTTGAAGACTTCCATTTAGCAGGATTTGCTTATTAGTCGGATAGTCCAGTGGACTGTCTGAGCTCGCTCCTTGAAAACGAGAAGGGAGCGATTGTTAAAAGAATTGAAGCTAGGAACCTCATTACAAATGCTTGCAGAGCCGACCAATCCCTATGATTCAGAGGCTGTTGTAATTTTGTATCAAGGGAAAAAGCTTGGTTACATTCCCAAGCACAAGAATAGTTTGATCAGCCGGATGTTTTTTTATGGACACGGGGATATTTTGGAAGCTCGCGTTCAAATGATTGATTTGACGGAACATCCTGATCGTCAACTACGCGTGGTTGTTAAGTTTAAGGACAATCGTCCGACAGCCTAAATCAGTAGACAGAGAAGTTATCAGGTTAAACTGTACCGTTTGAAAGACGAACTAAGTTCTATTTGTATGGAACTTAGCTTGTCTTTTTTTGTTTTTTAGTGTACAATAGAAAACGGTTACATATCGTAACGAAATAAACATGAATACTTACATATATTGGTTTCATTTAGGAGATTAGAAATGATTAATTTACAAAATTTTGTCCAGTCCATGTACGCTAAGCGGATTGAAGACTGTTCTGACCATGAACTCTACTATGCACTTCTAGCATTTACCAAGCAACAGAGTGAGGCTAAATATACCAATGAGCAGAAGAAAAAAGTCTACTACATTTCTGCGGAGTTCTTGATTGGTAAACTTTTGTCTAACAACTTGATTAACTTGGGTGTTTACGATGAGGTGAAGAGCCAGTTAGCTGCTGCAGGGAAGGACTTGATTGCCATTGAAGATGTGGAGATGGAACCATCTCTTGGTAACGGTGGTTTGGGTCGCTTAGCAGCTTGTTTCTTGGATTCGATTGCTAGTCTTGGCCTCAACGGTGATGGTGTAGGTTTGAATTACCACTTTGGACTGTTTCGTCAGTTGTTTGAATACCACCAACAATCTGCAGTGCCAAATGAGTGGATTACGCCACGTTCTTGGTTGACAGAATCCCCAATTTCATACCAAGTGCCATTTGCTAACTTTACCTTGACGTCTAAGTTGTACGATATCGATGTGCCAGGCTATAAGACAGAGAGGAAGAACCGTTTGCGTTTGTTTGACCTTGGTTCAGTAGATGACAATATCATCTATGATGGCATTGAGTTTGACAAGGAAGACATTTTTCGTAATTTGACCCTCTTCCTCTATCCAGATGATTCGACAGATGAGGGCAAGGTGCTGCGTATCTTCCAGCAGTATTTTATGGTGTCCAATGCTGCCCAGCTCTTGATTGATGAGGCTATCGCCAAAGGCTCTAATCTTCATGACTTGCCGGATTACGCCGTAGTTCAAATCAATGATACCCACCCATCGCTGGTGATTCCAGAGTTGATTCGTTTGTTGGAGCTTCGCGGTATCTCCTTTGATGAGGCAATCGAAATTGTTAAGCAAATGACTGCCTATACCAACCACACAATCTTGTCTGAAGCCCTTGAAAAATGGCCGCTTGACTTCTTGAATCGTGTAGTTCCACACTTGGTACCATTTATCGAGGAATTGGACCGTCGTGCAAAAGAGGTAAAAAATGACCCTGCGGTTAATATCATCGATGAGCAAGGCCGTGTTCACATGGCTCACATGGACATCCACTATGGCTATTCTATCAACGGTGTGGCAGCCCTGCATACGGAGATTTTGAAAACATCAGAGTTGAAAGCCTTCTATGAGCTCTATCCAGAGAAGTTTAACAACAAGACTAATGGTATCACCTTCCGCCGTTGGCTCATGCATGCCAACCCAAGCTTAGCAAGTTACCTTGATGGCTTACTTGGACATGGATATCACCACGATGCTAGCGAGTTGGAAAAACTCTTGGACCACAAAGATAGTAAAGAATTGAAGGCATGGTTGGAAGAAACCAAGCAGCACAACAAGCGTAAACTGCAACGCCACATTGCCAAAACTCAAGGAGTAGATGTCAATCCAGAGTCTATCTTTGACGTACAAATCAAGCGTATGCATGAGTACAAGCGTCAACAGATGAATGTCCTCTATGTTATTCATAAGTATTTGGATATCAAGGCAGGCAATATCCCGACTCGCCCGTTGACAGTCTTCTTTGGCGGAAAAGCAGCACCAGCTTACACAACTGCCCAAGACATTATCCACTTGATTTTGGTCTTGTCACAGGTTATTAAAAATGATCCAGAAGTGGCACCACACTTGCAGCTGGTTATGATTGAAAACTACAATGTAACAGAAGCAAGCTTCATCATCCCAGCGGCAGATATTTCAGAGCAGATTTCTCTTGCATCTAAAGAAGCTTCTGGAACAGGTAACATGAAATTCATGCTCAACGGTGCTTTGACTATCGGTACAGACGACGGTGCCAATGTGGAAATTCATGAATTAGTTGGTGATGAAAATATCTACATTTTCGGTCAAGATAGCCAGACTGTTATTAACCACTATGCAAATGGAACCTATCATCCTTATGCCTTCTATGAGCGTGAAGCTATCCGTCCATTGATCGATTTCATCACATCTGACCCCATTCGTCAGGCTGGTGGTATTGATGAACGCCTCTGGCGCTTGCAGGACAACCTCAAGCATAATGACCACTTCATGACCTTGCTAGACTTGGAAGACTACATTGCAACTAAGGAAAGAATGTTGGCAGACTATGAAGACCGTGACAGCTGGTTGGACAAGGTCATCGTCAACATTGCCAAAGCAGGCTTCTTCTCATCAGACCGTACCATTCAACAGTACAACGAAGATATTTGGCATTTGGAAGCTAAGTAAGCTAATACTCTTCGAAAATCAAAACTATCCGTTGTCAACTTACCTAGATGAACTTCAGTTCTATCGTCTCTATCGTCGGCTTCGTTTCCTAGGCTACTTTTGATTTTCATTGAGTTTACATAAACTAAAAATGACCTTGCGGGGTCATTTTTTCTGTATGTACGACGGGCATGTCGTACATCTGAGGTGAAAGTCCTCCGTGGACACCCGCTACCGGTGAACCCCAAAGCGACTCCCAAGCCTGACTATCGTGAGGTAGCGGGGAGAGGAAGGGATAGCGAAATCGTGGCTCTACGAACAGAAACGTGATAACAAGGCGTATATAGGGGATGAGGGGGCATACAACTCTAAAGTCCAAAAAGGTAGTCGTAACCTATAGACGTAAATCACGAGAGTAAACGAGGAAAGATGTACGACTTATCCCGTGAGGTCTCATGAGCGTCAAAGACGTAGTAACAACGAATCATGAGAAGTCAGCCGAGGCCATAGTAGCGATGAAACTTCTGTAATAGAGGTGGAGCGAAGGGCTGAACAATTAACCGAAGTATACCTACTTCACTTGTGTCTGTAAAACTAGCGGTCTGATAGAACTGGGTGCGGTCACGTATTGACTAGAGGAAAGTTCACCAATATAAGACGTCCCTCAGACACCGAAACAAGAAAGGAATACGCACATGTCACAGTTACTA
The DNA here is from genome assembly GCF_040836615.1 of Streptococcus nasisuis. Lineage (NCBI taxonomy): Bacteria > Bacillati > Bacillota > Bacilli > Lactobacillales > Streptococcaceae > Streptococcus > Streptococcus nasisuis. The sequence goes on from NZ_CP162268.1 coordinate 1,043,099, forward strand.
GATAATATCCTATCTCGGTCCAATATGCTTGAAGCCTACAATCAAGTTAGAGCCAATAAAGGTTCAGCAGGAATTGACGGCGTAACTATTGACGAAATAGATGACTATCTCCGCAAACACTGGCGTTCAACTAAAGAACTCATAAAGCAGAGGAAGTACAAACCTCAGCCAGTCTTACGAGTTGAAATTCCCAAACCTAACGGCGGAGACCGTCAGTTAGGTATCCCAACGGTCATGGATAGAATGATACAACAAGCTATTGTCCAAGTCATTAGTCCTATTTGTGAACCCTATTTCTCTGAGAGGAGTTACGGATTCAGACCCAATCGGTCATGCGAACAAGCTATTATCCAGTTATTAGAATACCTTAATGACGGTTATGAGTGGATAGTAGACATAGACCTGGAGAAGTTCTTTGATACCGTTCCTCAAGATAGACTGATGTCGCTTGTTCATAACATTATCCAAGATGGAGATACAGAATCTTTAATTCGTAAGTACCTTCATTCAGGTGTAGTCATCAACGGACAACGGTATAAAACACTAGTTGGAACTCCACAAGGAGGAAACCTATCACCGCTCCTGTCCAATATCATGCTTAATGAGCTAGATAAAGAGTTGGAAAATCGTGGACTTCGCTTCGTTCGCTACGCAGATGACTGCGTCATCACAGTCGGTAGTGATGCGGCGGCTAAACGTGTGATGCATTCAATTTGTCGTTATATTGAAAAACGATTAGGTTTGAAAGTCAACATGACCAAGACCAAGATTGTGAGACCGAGCAAATTAAAGTACCTAGGATTTGGGTTCTGGAAATCATCTGAGGGCTGGAAAAGTCGTCCGCATCAGGATAGCGTACAGAGTTTCAAGAGAAAACTCAAGAAACTAACGGCCCGTAAGTGGAGTATTGACTTAGACAGCCGAATTGAGCGACTAAACTGGGTCATCCGAGGTTGGATAAACTACTTTTCTATGACGAACATGAAATCAGTCATGGAAAGCATTGATGAACGACTAAGAACTCGAATAAGAGTTATTATCTGGAAACAATGGAAGAAGAAATCTAGGCGATTATGGGGACTTCTCAAATTAGGAGTACCGAAGTGGATAGCGGATAAAGTATCTGGCTGGGGAGACCATTATCAATTAGTGGCTCAGAGGTCTGTACTGAAACGTGCCATATCAAAACCAGTCCTCGCTAAACGTGGACTGGTTTCTTGCCTAGATTATTATCTAAAACGACATGCGTTAAAAGTTAGTTGAACCGCCGTGTGCCGAACGGCACGCACGGTGGTGTGAGAGGGACTAGAAATTAGTCCCTACTCGATTCTATTTTTGAAAGATAGAGCCATTGCGGATTTTCCCAAGAAGTTTCCAAGGACAAAGCCAGAGGTGTTCAGCAAGATGTCGCCAAGGTCAAAGAAGCCCAGTGAAAAGAAGAATTGACAAGCTTCAACTAGCAATATGACCCCTACAAAGAGAGAAAGTTTTTTCCAAGAAAATGAAAAAAGTAATCCAAATGGCAAAAAGAGCAGGAAGTTGAAGACCACTATAGCTGGATTGAGAAATAGGTCTTGAGAGAAGGTGCTGAGGAGATCCAAGTTGACACCTCTGACGCCCATGCTTTTGAAAAAGAGAAGATAGACTAGCAGAAGCCCGTAGCAAGCGTAGAAAAACCAAAGTGTCAGTCTCGAAATGTGGGACTTATAGACCAGTCGAAATAGTGTAAAGCAAACCCCAGTCATTAACAGGATCGCCGCAAGTGTCGGCCAAAAATCAACCGTCATGAAAATGGTCGTGAACTGGTAAAAGAGAAAGGTCATAAAGAGCCAGCGACAAAGCAGAAATGATAGAATCAAGTTGATACCATCGTAGATAACTTCTTTTCTCATAGAGGGCCTCCTTTTTATTTCATTATATCATTATTTGAGGGGGGGGAAAGTATCAAGAAAATATTTTTACAGACAGTGTGCTATAATAGTTGGTATGAAAAAACGACCGACATCTGCCTATATCCACATTCCATTTTGTACCCAGATTTGTTACTACTGTGATTTTTCCAAGGTCTTTATCAAGAACCAGCCTGTTGATGAGTATTTGGCCGCCCTTATGGAAGAGGTCAAGTTTTACGACCTGCCAGCTCTTAAGACCCTCTATATCGGAGGTGGAACGCCGTCGGCTCTCTCGGCAGAACAGTTGGACTACCTCCTGACCAATCTGGAGAACATGCTGGATTTGTCGCAAGTAGAAGAATTTACTATTGAGGCTAATCCTGGTGACTTGACTGCAGACAAGATTGCAGTACTAAAAAAATCCAAGTGCAATCGGGTGTCACTGGGTGTCCAGACCTTTGACGACCGTATGTTGAAAAAAATCGGTCGTAGCCATAACCAGGCCCAGATTTATGAAACCATCGCTGCCCTCAAGGAAGCAGGTTTCTACAACATTTCCATCGACCTGATTTATGCCCTTCCTGGTCAGACTATGGAGCAGGTGGTCGATAATGTCGCAAAGGCTTTGGAGTTGGACATTCCCCACATGAGCCTCTATAGCTTGATTTTGGAGAACCATACGGTCTTCATGAACCGCCAACGCCGTGGCAATTTGCATCTGCCCAACGAAGATGTGGAGTCCGATATGTTTGACTACATTTTGCAAGAGTTGGAGAAAAATGGCTTTGAGCACTACGAGATTTCCAACTTCACCAAGCCCGGCTTTGAAAGCCGCCACAACCTCATGTACTGGGACAACTCCGAGTATTACGGTTTGGGGGCAGGGGCTTCAGGCTACATCGACGGTATGCGCTACCGCAATCGCGGCCCCATCCAGCACTACCTCAAGTCCATCCGTGAAAAAGGTCATTCCCGCCTGCACGAAGAGTTTCTTAGCAAGACCGAGCAGATGGAAGAAGAGATGTTTTTAGGGCTACGGAAAAAAACTGGCGTGTCTATTGAGCGATTCGAGGAAAAGTTTGGCATTTCCTTTGAAGACCGCTATGGTCAGGTGGTCAGAGACTTGAAAAATGAAGGCCTCTTACAAGAAGAAGGCCGTTGGTTGCGGATGACCAAAAAAGGATTGTTTCTGGGCGACACAGTTGCTGAACGATTTATTATTACAGATTAGAAAAGAGCAAAACGATGGGCTTAACCTACCAAGAAAATTTCACCATTCCCTTTGATATGGTGGATGTCAAACAAGACATCAAACTGCCCGACTTTATTTCCTACTGTCTTGGTGTGTCAGGTCGACAGTCGGAAGAACTAGGTCGCAGTGACCTCTATGTTTTTCAGGAATTTGGTTTGATTTGGGTGGTTACGGATTATGAACTAACTATTAAACATTTACCCAAGTACAATGAAACCATCACAATAAAAACAGAAGCGGTTGCCTACAATAAATTCTTCTGTCATCGGATGTTTTACATCTATGATGAAGCGGGCAATCTCTTGCTAGATATTCTTTGCTATTTTGTCTTGATTGATTTTGAGAGCCGCAAGGTTGCTCCAGTGCCAGAGGCCTTGATTGCTCCCTATCAGTCTGAACAGGTCAAAAAACTGCCTCGGGCTCCCAAGTATCAGCTCTTGGAAAACCCATCTGTACAAGAATTTCCTGTTCGCTATTTTGATTTGGACATGAATGGGCATGTCAATAATGGCAAGTATCTGGAATGGATGTATGAAGCACTAGGCTATGATTTTCTGCTCTGCCATGTCCCTAAAAAAATCCAACTCAAGTATCTTAAGGAGGTAGAGGCGACTAGCTGGGTGAGTTCGCGTATGGTGGCAGAATCTGGTGTCAGCCAGCATGAGATTGTGGTAGATGGGCATATTCATGCGCAAGCTGTCATAGACTGGAGGGAAAGTCATGTCGATGGATAAGTGGTTGGAATGGGCCGTACGGTTACAAGCCTTGGCTCAGACAGGCTTGGCCTATGGAAAAGATGTTTATGACATAGAGCGCTTCGAAGAAATTAGACAGATTGCGGCGGAAATGTTGGTGGAGCCGTCTGGACAGCCCTTGGAATTGGTGAAAGACTTATTTTGCAATGAAACAGGCTATCAGACCCCTAAGTTGGATACCCGCGCAGCTATTTTCCAAAAGGATAAAATCCTACTGGTCCAGGAAAACGATGGGCTCTGGTCCTTACCAGGTGGGGATTGTGTCATAATAATGACAGGTGCTTAAAACGCTGTCAAATCAAGGATTTGAGTGTTCTACAAATAATCTGAAAGGAGCCGTTTGTTTTAATTTAATAGTGTAAGAAGAGAACAGTATAGGATTGTTCTCTTTTTTATTTTAGTAAAAAGAAATGGAGAAAATATGCAAACAGAAGAACAGGCCAGCCGTCACACGATGATGGCTTTTTTAGTTGCTAATATGCAGCTAGACATCATAGAAGCTAGTGAAATTGTAGCTGAACTTGAAGAAGCGAAGTTAATTCAGGTCTATGAAAATGGAGATGTAGCTATGAAGGAATTGGAGGGAGACGTATGAAACGAATATCCGCAAATCAATACCAGACATCAGAGCGGTATTACAAATTGCCAAAACTCTTGTTTGAAAGTGAGCGATACAAGGACATGAAGTTAGAGGTCAAGGTTGCTTACGCAGTTCTAAAAGACCGCTTGGAGTTATCCTTGACCAAAGGGTGGATTGATGAAGACGGATCCATCTATTTGATTTATTCCAATTCTAAACTAATGGCACTTTTGGGCTGCTCAAAGTCTAAGCTCCTGTCTATCAAGAAAGCCTTGAGACAATATGGTTTGATTGAGGAAGTCCAACAGTCTTCTAGTGAAAAAGGACGACTGGCAAATAAGATTTACTTAGGGGAGTTGGAACAGGATACGAGGCCAGTCTTAGATTCAGACGGGGCTAGTGTTAAAAAAACACGAGGGGAGTCTCAAAATCAGCCGGGGCCAGTCTTAAATTCAGCCCCTAGTGAGACTGAAAGTAGTGAGACTAATACTAGTGAAACTAAAGATAGTGATTTTTTTGGAGAGGATGAGGAGGAAAACAGCTTTCAATCCTTGAGAAGAAAGGTCGAAAAAACAAGCCAGTATGACAAGGACTATATTTGGGGCTTGGTTCATGAACAGCTAAGGGCAGAAGGTTACAGGCAAGGAGCTGCCGATATGGCCATGTTGATGCATTTTGAGAAGAGGTATCAGTTGGCGCTTGATAATATGCGATTTGCACGGAATGCTGAAACGATTGCGGAGTATGTCTTTAATGGCATACTGGCTGAAACCAATAGAGAACTGAGAAAGGAAGGAAGAGATGCTTGATGGGATCTTGTTCGTGATTGTGACCATTTCACTCGTTTATACCGTTTTTGAAATCATTCGTTTGGAATGTGAACGTACTTTTTTTGAAGAGGAGGAGTGATGAAGTTTTTAGACTTATTTTCTGGCATTGGTGGCTTTCGGCTCGGAATGGAACTGGAAGGTCACAAGTGTATCGGATTTTGTGAGGTAGATAAGTTCGCAATGCGGTCTTATCAAGCCATGTATGACACGAAAGGAGAAATAGAATTTCATGATATTAGACAGGTCACAGACCAAGAATTTAGACAACTTAGAGGACAAGTGGACGTCATCTGTGGGGGATTCCCTTGTCAGGCATTTTCACTCGCAGGACGACGATTGGGATTTGAAGATACTAGAGGAACTTTGTTCTTTGAGATTGCTCGAGCGACCAAACAAATCCAACCACGTTTTCTTTTTCTTGAAAACGTCAAAGGCTTACTCAATCACGACGAGGGGAGAACGTTTCGAACAATCGTCAGCACGCTTGATGAGCTGGGGTATGATGTTGAATGGCAAGTCCTTAACAGTAAAGATTTCGGCGTTCCCCAAAACAGAGAAAGGGTCTTTATTATCGGACATTCTCGAGCCTACCGTCCCCGATTCCTATTTCCTCTCAGAGGAGAAGGTAGCCCAACTCATCTTGAACGACTAGGAAATATCAACCCGTCCCAAAAGGGGTTAAGTGGGGAAGTTTACTTGTCAGAAGGATTAGCTCCTACTCTGGTTCGAGGGAAAGGCGAGGGCCAAAAAATCGCCATACCCGTCCTCACTCCTGATAGAGTAGCCAAACGCCAGAATGGGCGACGATTTAAGGATAATGAAGAGGAGATGTTTACGTTAACGAGCCAAGACAGGCATGGGGTCATGGTCGCAGGCACTCTCCCCACATCTTTTGTGCAGACAGGTCGGGTCTATGACATTTCAGGGATTTCTCCAACCCTTACCACCATGCAAGGTGGCGATAAAGTTCCCAAAATTCTCTTGCGAGAAGAAGAACCTCATTTGAAAATCAAGGAAGCCACAAAGTTGGGGTACGCTAAGGCTAGACTTGGAGATTCAATCAACTTAGCTTATCCAGAGTCAACCAAACGAAGAGGACGAGTTGGAAAAGGTATCGCAAATACCCTAACGACTTCAAGCAATATGGGGGTAGTCGTGGCGGCTCTAGAATACCGTAAGGACCGTTGGCATGAAGTGACTGGTATCGTCATCGATGACAAACTCTATCGCTTGCGCATCAGACGATTAACCCCAAAAGAATGTTTTAGGTTACAAGGCTTTCCCGATTGGGCCTATGAAAAAGCAGAAAGTGTCTCTAGTAAGAGCCAATTGTACAAGCAGGCTGGAAATAGCGTGACGGTCCCCGTCATTCGAGCCCTTGCCAAAGAATTTAGAAAGATAGAGGAAGCAGAACATGCAATTATTACATAAACAAAGTATTTTAGGATTAGAAGAATTGGATGAAGCCATTCATCATGCGGAAATGGATCAGCTCATGTTGGAGATTCTAGACTTGCCCAACTATGACTGCGACATCTTTGTGACAGTAGAAGAGGGAAGCCAGCAGGAGCCGATGGCTTATGAATCAAACCTACATCGAATTTTTGAACTAGTGGAGGCAGAGGACATCAAAAATGGGGTGGATGCCCTATTAACCTCCGACAATCATCTAGCCTTTCGGGCGTATGGGCAACACTATACTTCTCAAGGAAAAGAAGGCCTCCTCACAACGCTGATTACTGTCAAGTGTTATGGCGAGGGCATGACGCCGATTGATATGAGTAAGGTGCTGACGGCTCCTAAAAAAGCAGTAGACAACTCACTTTCCTTGTAAGGAGTTTCGTATGCTTGAGCTTTATCTAGGGAGAAATTCCAAACGAAACGAGCGTCTCATTGGCTTTTTAGAGGCGTATGGAGTTGCCTATACCTGTATAGAACCTTGTCAGATTAATCGAGAGATGCTATTCAAGCTATTTTCAAAAACCAATGATTGTTTTGACCTCTTGTCACCGTCTTTTTTATGTTATAAGCGCCAACATCACATGCGTTTGAATGAATTGGTTCATTTAGTGCTTCAAAAACCTGAACAGGCGATTCGCTTGCCTTTGATTGTTTGTAAGGGGCGGGTCTATCCTGATATGACATTAGACGAGATGCGAACCTTTATACCAAGAGACTTGAAACGGCAGCTGTATCAGGCCAGTCTTTTGAAGTAAGTAAAACCCTAAAGGAGGAAGAATGAACGAACGCTTTTGGGAAAATCTAGAGTTGATTGTTGCAGAAAAAGACCTGACGTGGGCCTCTTTAGCGCGGCTGATGTTTCAGGGTCAGTATGTCTATCCTAGTGAGTTTAATCGCTTGTATCAGACATTCCGTCATTATCGCTCACATCGCTTAATGCCGCAAACCAAGTGGGTGGAGAGGCTAGTAGTGGTTTTAGAGATTGATTATGAAGACCTGTTTAGGAGGTAAAGATGATTCGATTAGTATTAGCCTATGGAGCTATTCATCTGAATGTGCTGTTTTTGAGTTGTTATCTATTGGGTTATTTGGATAGAGAAGTGTTGTTACTGCTACAAGTTGGATTCCTAGTGATTTTGTGGCGCAGTGTGTTTAAAGATAGAAAGGTACAATTAGACATTTCTTGGAAGAAGAGAGCCCGTTGGGTACTGCTAGGTCTCTTCTTTATGGTCTTCTTATCTCTTTTGGTCAGTTTGTTGGCTTCAGAAGTCCCGCACAATCAAGCACGGCTCATGGAAGTTCAAGGTCAAGTTCCCTTGGTGCCGTTTTTCTTGTTCTTATTAAATGCCAGTATCGCAGAAGAATATCTTTACAGGCAACTGCTTTGGGAAAGATTGAAAAGTCCTTTACCTCAGCTGATGATAACCAGTCTTCTTTTTACTTTCGCTCATCATCCTAGTAGTCTCGTCACTTACTTCACCTATGGGGGACTAGGAGTGACGCTTGGATTCGTCCGCCTAAAGACCGATGCCTTTACTGCTCTGTTACTCCATGTTTCATGGAACGTCCTTGTGCTGAGCTTGTCCATGGTGTGATAAACAAATCAAGGGTGCTTTCGTATGATGAGACTACCCTTGATTTTTTCTCGGGGAAGAAAGAGCAGAAAGGAAGTCCGTGATGTCATCAGAACACCAGGAGAGACAAGCAGTACAGTATGCCGAGCGAACAGCACTCTTTACCGTCAGAACCCTCTTAAAGCTCCTTGAGTGGTCGGCGAGACACGCCCTCGCTCAGGATTCTGCTTATAAGATTGGCGTGCAAAAACTAGAAGAACTCCTCCAGAGTCCCTATGCTATTGAATCCCTTAATATCTCAACAGACATCTTAGAAAAGCCAATCGATAGTGAGAAATTCAAGGAATTGATGGAGTCAGAAGCCTTGCCCCTTGCGATTAGCTGGCAAGGAGATTACCTCCATTTCTACGCTAAGGACAAGTCCTTACTTGATACGCACTTGGATAGCTTGCTTAAAAAGTTAGTCTCTAATCCAGACAAGCTAGAAGGGTTGACGTTTGATAAGACCTTAGATGAGGAAATCGAACAAGCCAAAGAACAAATCCTTCTGACTGAGCCTCGTGCGGTGAGAACCAAGGAGGTCAGCCTCTGATGTATTCTTTCAAAAAAGGAATTGTTTTTGGTGGCTTGGGCTTGATCGTGGGGTATGTTTGTCATCGCTTGACCTTGCTTTATGATAGCCTACCCAATCAGCCACCTTTAGAGAAAGTGGCCTATCTCTTAGGAGATGGCCAAGAAGAGCTACTGGTTCCACTTTGGAATTTCTCTTTTACAGGAAGGTCCTTCCTAGCCTTTCTCCTAGGTCTGTTTACCATGGGCTTGGTTTATTTATATGTGTCAACTGGCCAAAAGGTGTATAGAGAAGGAGCTGAGTATGGTTCGGCTCGGTTTGGGACTGTAAAGGAGCGACAAGCCTTTTTCAGTAAACATCCCTTAAACGACACCATTCTTGCCCGAAACGTGCGCTTGACCCTCTTAGAAAAGAAAAAGCCTCAGTTTGACCGCAATAAGAATCTAGTTGTCATTGGTGGTTCTGGTGCAGGAAAAACCTTTCGCTTTGTCAAACCCAACCTCATTCAACTCAACTGTTCCAATATTGTTGTGGATCCTAAAGACCACTTGGCTGAAAAGACGGGGAAACTCTTTTTGGAGAACGGTTATCAGGTCAAAATCTTGGATTTGGTCAATATGACCAATTCGGACGGCTTTAATCCCTTTCGCTATGTGGAGACAGAAAATGATTTGAATCGTATGCTTACGGTTTACTTCAATAACACCAAAGGTAATGGCTCACGAAGCGATCCCTTTTGGGATGAGGCTTCCATGACTTTGGTTAGAAGCCTAGCCTCCTATCTGGTTGATTTTTATAATCCTCCAGGTAGCACTAAGGAAGAGGCAGACAGTCGCAGAAAACGTGGTCGTTATCCAAGCTTTTCAGAGATAGGAAAACTCATAAAACTGCTTTCTAAAGGGGATAACCAAGACAAGAGTGTCCTAGAAGTCCTCTTTGAAAACTATGCCAAGAAGTATGGGACGGAAAACTTCACCATGCGCAATTGGGCTGATTTTCAAAATTATAAGGATAAGACCTTGGATTCGGTGATTGCGGTGACAACCACTAAGTTTGCCATTTTTAATATCCAATCTGTCATTGATTTAACCAAGCGGGATACCATGGAGTTAAAAACATGGGGGACACAGAAAACCATGGTCTATCTAGTGATTCCTGACAATGATACGACCTTTCGCTTTCTTTCCGCCCTCTTTTTCTCAACGGTCTTTTCAACCCTGACCAGACAAGCCGATGTGGACTTTAAGGGGAGGCTTCCGATTCATGTGAGAGCTCACCTAGATGAATTTGCGAACTGTGGTGAGATACCTGATTTTGCGGAACAGACTTCAACGGTTCGTTCACGCAATATGAGCCTTGTGCCAATCCTTCAAAATATCGCCCAGCTCCAAGGACTCTATAAGGAAAAAGAGGCGTGGAAAACCATTCTAGGAAACTGCGATAGCCTGCTTTACTTAGGTGGAAATGACGAAGAGACCTTCAAATTCATGAGCAACCTCTTAGGCAAACAAACCATTGATGTGAGAAATACCAGTCGCTCCTATGGACAAACAGGGTCTGGCTCGCTCTCTCATCAAAAGATTGCACGAGACCTCATGACTCCTGATGAAGTGGGCACCATGAAGAGAGATGAGTGCTTGGTTCGGATTGCAGGAGTTCCAGTTTTTAAGGACAAGAAGTATCTTCCGTTCAAACACAAAAACTGGAAGTTCTTGGCAGATAAGGAAACGGACGAGCGCTGGTGGGATTATCAGATTGATCCTTTGGGACAAGAAGAAATGATGGATTTAACAGGCCATAAGACGAGAGACTTAACCAAAGAAACAACACTAACATAACGGAAAAGAGGATGTATTATGACGAAACAACTAACAGGATTTGTGTATGGAGTCGATGCGACTTCCATGTTTGCGCAAGCCATGGCGCTCTTACAAAAAGGCTTGATTGCCGTAGGTGCCTTTCTCGTGGTGATGGGGATTATCAACCTAGCCACCAATATTAAAGACGGAGGACCAGGTGTCCGAAATGCCATTCTTGAAATTGTGGGTGGCGTGATGGTCGGTGCAGCGGGAGCCTTTGTGACCCAGATTACGATTTAGGAGGGCAAGGTATGACATGATAACAGATCTAACCTCATCTTTTGTATTTTTGGCTTCTGAGAAAATCTCAAGTGATAGCCTCTTTGAAGGCTTCGATGTGGACTTGGAATCAACGGCCAGTCTCGTCAAATCCCTAGCGGACTATAACCCAACCGTGTGGTCTTATCTGTCTGCCATTACCAAAGGGATTATGGAGCCGATTGGTGTAGCGATTTTAGCCGTTATCCTTATCCTTGAATTTTCTAAGATGGCCAAGAAAATAGCAGGCTCAGGTGGAGCCATGACCTTTGAGGCGATTGCACCAATGCTTGTGAGCTACATCATGGTAGCAGTCGTGTTGACACATACGACGGTTATTGTGGAAGCGATTTTAGCTGTGGCTTCCTATGTCATTGAACAAGTGGCAGGGATTGTATCGCACGGTGGAACAACCTATGAAACCATTTCAGGACTCAAGGGCTCAGGGATTGTGGGGAAAATGATCGTTGGTTTATTTGCCATTATGATTTGGCTGGTTCGAGTGGCTAGTTCTATGGTGGTCAATATCCTCATCACGATTCGCTTTATCCAGCTCTACCTGATGATTCCGTTTGCGCCAGTCACGATTCCCACCTTCCTTAGCGATGAGTGGCGAAGTGTCGGAATTGGCTATCTGAAAAATATCATGGTCTATGCCGTGCAAGGAATCCTGATATTTCTCATTGTTTCCCTTGTGCCTCTCTTTGAATCAGCTGGAAAGTTAGCAGTCGCAAATGGGACAGGTGCGATGGAAACCCTAGCCATTATGGTAGGAGGCTTAGTGCAGGCTATCTTGCTCATCATTGCCTTAGTGGGTAGTCAGCGTACTGCTAGAAGTATCTTGGGCATGTAAGGAGGACAGCACTTGCTGGAATAACTGTTAGACTGAGACAAGTGTCTTGGTCTTTTTATCCAAACTGAATACGGGCTACGGACAGTGTCAAAAAGATAAATTTTCCTAGAGTCTTGGTGACTCGTCGGTCAATTTCCTATTTTGACGGTGTCCGCTTAACGCCCTAAATATCTTACTAAGGAGAACAACATGAACACACGTGTCTTTAAGGACATCGCAAAAGTCCAACACAGGGCATGGCTAGGCTTTACAACAAGGCAAGTCATCTTTGTCTTGCCTGCCCTAGCGCTCACCATTATCGTCTTAGGCCTCAATCTTGTTTATTGGCAATTCGGGGATTGGTTTGTCTATGGCTTTGTCTGTAGCTTTACCATTCCTCTCCTACTTTTTGGGGTCTATCGCCCCAATGATTTACCCTTTGAAATTTATCTCAAATACCGTTTTCATTATGAAATGACACAACCAGAACGCACCTTAACAGGACAGAAAGGAGTTTCCCGTGACAAAACAAAAACACTTCATGAAAGCAAAGACCTCTTCTAAGGCGAAAACGACTAAAAGAGAAATCTTACCTTCAACCGTCAATACCTTGGCCTACCAAGGCCTCTTTCCGAGTGGCCTCATGCAGGTGACACCAGATTATTTCTCTCAGACCTATCTCCTAGGTGATGTCAACTACCAGACAGTTGGCTTAGAAGAAAAGGGAGCGATTGTAGAAACCTATTCAGATTTGATTAACTCGCTCGATGAGAAAGCCAATTTCCAACTAACCATTTTTAACCAGAAAGTCAATTTAGAAAAATTCCGAAAAAGTGTCTTGTACCCTCTCCATGAAGATGGCTTTGACACCTACCGTGATGAACTGAATCGTATCATGGACAATAACTTAGAAGCTGGGGAGAATAACTTTTCAGCTATGAAACTCATTTCTTTTGGAAAACAAGACCAAAATCCAAAACTCGCCTTTCGTTCCCTATCGCAAATTGGCGAATACTTTAAAAGTGGCTTTTCAGAAATTGATGCGAGCTTTACCCTCCTACACGGAGAAGAGAGAGTCAACCAGTTGGCGGATATGTTACGAGGGGAAGATCATGTGCCCTTTACCTATCAAGACCTAGCTCTTTCAGGACAAACGACCAAGCACTTTATCGCCCCAGCTAGTCTATCCTTTAAACAAAAGAATTACCTAGAGATAGACAATCGTCTCTTACAAATAGTCTATGTGCGGGATTATGGTATGGAATTGGGAGATAGGTTTATTCGTGATTTGATGCAGTCGGATTTAGAAGTCATCATCAGCCTTCACGCCAAGGGTGCAACCAAATCAGAAGCCATGAAGAAACTAAGAACGAAGAAGACCCTCATGGAATCGCAAAAGATTGGGGAACAACAGAAGATGGCACGAACTGGCGTCTATCTGGAAAAGGTTAGTCAGGTGCTAGAAACCAATATTGATGAAGCAGAAGAGTTGCTTAAGACCATGACCCAAACAGGAGACAAGCTCTTTGACACCCTCTTTTTGATTGGGGTCTTTGCGGATCATGAGGAAGAATTGAAGCACTCACTTGAGATCATCAAACAAGTGGCAGGCTCAAATGACCTTGTGATTGACAACTTGACCTATATGCAAGAAGCAGCCTTTAACAGCCTCTTGCCCTTTGGGAAGAACTTTTTAGAAGGTGTCTCTCGCTCTCTTTTGACGTCAAACATTGCCGTCAACTCTCCTTGGACATCTGTCGATATACAAGATAAGGGTGGAAAGTTCTATGGGATTAACCAGATTTCTAGTAACATCATAACCATTGACCGTGGAAAATTGAACACTCCTTCAGGTTTGATTTTAGGAACGTCAGGTGCTGGTAAGGGCATGGCAACCAAGCATGAAATCATCTCCACCAAGCTAAGAGAAGGGAACGAAAACACAGAAATTATCGTAGTAGACCCAGAAAACGAGTATGGTATTATCGGTCAAGCCTTTGGTGGAGAGAGTATCGACATTGCGCCGGACTCAACCACCTTCTTAAATGTTCTTGATTTGTCTGATGAGAATATGGACGAAGACCCTGTCAAGGTCAAATCAGAGTTTCTCTTATCCTTTATTGGAAAACTTCTTGATCGTAAAATGGACGGTCGGGAAAAATCCATTATTGACCGAGTAACCAGACTGACCTACAAACATTTTGACCAGCCTTCTTTAGTCGAGTGGGTCTTTGTTTTATCGAAACAACCAGAAGAAGAAGCGAAAAATCTAGCACTTGATATGGAACTCTATGTGGAAGGGTCTCTGAATATCTTTTCACATCGGACCAACATCAAAACAGACAGTAACTTCCTCATTTACAACGTCAAAAAGCTAGGGGATGAGTTGAAACAGATTGCCCTCATGGTTATCTTTGACCAAATCTGGAACCGGGTGATCAAGAACCAACAATTAGGCAAGAAAACGTGGATTTATTTTGATGAAATGCAGCTCCTATTGTTGGACAAGTATGCCTCTGACTTCTTCTTCAAATTATGGAGTCGGGTTCGTAAATACGGGGCTACCCCAACAGGCATTACGCAAAATGTGGAGACCCTACTCCTTGATTCGAATGGCAGACGCATTATCGCAAATAGTGAGTTTATGATTCTCTTGAAACAGGCTAAGAATGACCGTGAGGAATTGGTTCACATGTTGGGATTATCAAAAGAGCTTGAAAAATACTTGGTGAATCCAGACAAAGGCGCAGGTCTCATCAAAGCGGGCGCAACCGTTGTGCCTTTCAAAAATAAGATTCCTCACCAGACGGCACTCTTTGACATCATGAGTACAGACCCAGAGAAAATGAGGAGTTGAGATGAAACACGATAAGAAAACCGTTAAGGCTGCTCGACAATCTTTTCAAAGCAATCTTAAAGATAGTCGTATGAACTATCGTAGGGAGAAAAAGGAACTGAAAAAGTTGTTCCCTAAGAAACGCTTTCTCATCAGACGGGCAGAAAAAGGAGAAATGAGAAGCCAGAAAGCGGCGCTCAAACAAGCCTTTCAAGAAGAAAAAACGGCAGCACAAGAAACCTTTCAGGAAGCCATCACCCATGTCTCTCCTAGAGCCTTAAAAGCCAAGGAAATCAAAAAATACCGTCTCCCACAGGCTAGACATCGCTTGAAGCTAGCGAGAAAACACTTGGCAGAAGTCAAGCTAGAAGAAAAAACAAAGAGTGTCAATCCCAAGTTTACCTATCATAGAGAATCTCCTCATGAAAAATCCTTCAGATTTCGATTGAAACAAGAAAAATCACTTGAGCGGCTTCAGGCTGAAAAAGAAAAGGATTTTGCAAGGCGTGAGGTCAAACAGCTTAAAAGGGTGCATAAGGAAAAGCAGGTCTCGACCAAGGTCAAACGAGGTCTGCACCTTGCGGTTCTTGAAGCAGTTGATGTGGTGGCACAAGAGGATGACTTGGACGGATTGCGAAGCCTAAAAGACACGAGTTTAAAAGCTAGGCGCTATGGTCGATTCGCCTATCAATCAGGAAAAGTCTTAGTCAAAGGAGGGCAGGCGGGCCTTCGTTTTACCAAGAAAAAAGTCGCAAATAGCGAAGAACGCTATCAGAATTTCAAAAAAGGGAGGGGTTGGACCAGAAATAAGCCCTTACAACCAAGGAGACGCTACCAAACTTTTCTAAAAGAAGCTAGGAAGCAAATGGCAGCAGGGTTGAAAGGAATGCTTCAAGCCCTCAAGGGAAGCGTGAGTTTCTTTTCAAGCCTAGTCCTCAATCCCATGACTTGGCTTGTTTCAGGACTGCTGTTAGTTTTTCTTTTGATGATGAGTTTTGTCATGAGTGTGTCAGGGACGAGTTTGATCCAGCAAGATGAGTTTGAACTCACCAAGAGTTACACCCACATGACATGGGAAGATGCGGAACATTCGAGAAAGAGCGACCAAGGGATTACCTATTACACCAAGATAGACGAAGTCATGGCTTTTATGAACCTCAAGTACCAAGACTACCGTTTAGAAGAGAAAATGGATAGTGGTCACATGACCTATCAAGACTATCTAAGTCAGCTCTGGGAAGACTTAAATGGAGGCTCTTCTATTAAAGCGATGGCTGACTTATACCAGACCCCTCCCTACAAACTCTCTGATGAGGATCAGGAAACCTTAAAGGAATTGACAGAAGAAGGAAAGTATCTGGCTTTAGAAGAGTTGGATAATCCCTTTCAAGGGCAGACGAATGAGGATACACTAACCATGACCGTTCGGTATGGGTATGAGTTAGTGGATGAAAAACCGACATTACATCATCATATTGTGTTAGAAGCAAAAGAAAGTCAGGTTATTGTGGCTCCTATGGATGGAAAAGTATCGCTTGATGGGGAAAATATTGTTCTGACAGCTGGAAAAGGGAAAAATAAGGCAAAGCTTACTCTCTACAAGATTGCGACTGGTCGAGTAGCTGAAGGCCAGCAGGTAGTGGCAGGAGGTGTGATTGGTCAAACCAAGGACGGGACAGGACTCAAAGTGACCTATCAAAAGGTTGATGAGGATACGGAGAAACTTGTCTATGTCAATCCGGCCTTTTACTTTCCCAAAGTGATTCAATTACAGACAACGATTTTGCCTGCCATTGGTCAGTTTGGGGGCGATGAATTTGCGAGATCCAAGGCTATCTATGAGTATTTAAAAAGCCAAGGAGCGACCAATCAGGCTATTGCGGCTATGTTAGGGAATTGGTCAGTGGAGTCCTCTATCAATCCCAAACGGGCAGAAGGCGACTATCTGAATCCTCCTGTTGGGGCAACAGATTCCTCTTGGGATGATGAGGGCTGGTTATCAATTAGTGGACCAGCTATCTACAATGGGCGTTACCCCAATATTCTAAGACGTGGCTTAGGCTTAGGACAATGGACAGATACGGCGGACGGCTCACGTCGCCATACGCTTTTGTTAGAATATGCCAAAAAGAAGAACCAGAAGTGGTACGACCTAAATCTACAGCTTGATTTTATGCTTCATGGCGATAGTCCTTATTATACCAATTGGCTAAAAGAGTTCTTTCACCGTACAGGCAGTCCTGCTAGTCTAGCTCAACTCTTTTTAATCTATTGGGAGGGCAATTCAGGGGATAAACTCTTGGAGCGTCAAACCCGAGCGACTGAGTGGTACTATCAAATCGAAAAAGGCTTTAGCCAGCCGAATGGCGGAACTGCTCAAAGTGATCCAAGGGCTTTGGAAGCTGTTCGTGGTGACCTATATGAGAACTCTATCCCAGGCGGTGGCGATGGTATGGGGTATGCCTACGGTCAATGTACCTGGGGAGTTGCGGCACGCATCAATCAACTTGGCTTGAAACTAAAGGGCAGAAATGGCGAGAAAATCCCTATTATCAGCACCATGGGTAACGGCCAAGATTGGGTGAGAACAGCTGCCAGCCTCGGTGGCGAAACAGGCTCAACACCAAAAGCTGGTGCCATCATCTCCTTTGCGGGTGGGAGTCACGGTTCTGCAGCAGCATACGGGCACGTGGCTTTTATCGAGAAAGTGTATCCAGATGGGTCATTCCTTATTTCAGAAACCAATGTCAATGGTAATCCCAATTATACTTTTCGTAGAATTAGTGGGCCGGATTCTGCTATGAGTTTTGCTTATACGGTGAAATAAAGATAGCTGAATAAATGCGTATTATTGAGTTAAAATAATTGTTATCTTGAACAAAGAAAAAGATGTAACAAAATCGTTAGTGTGAATCATCGTTTATATAACGTAACCAAAAGACCCCTTGGTATTTCTACCAAGGGGTCTTTTTCGAGGAAAATATAAGATTGATATTCTCCAGCGCTCTTAGGAGCAATTCTATTTTCTATAATAATTCTAGTATATTTAAATAGAGATGTCAAGAAAAAGCTTTAATTTATTTAAAAACGGTGTTGAGATTCTGTAAAAATAAATTTTTTCCATTCTTTTAAATTGGGGTTTCCCATTCTTGTTAATAAGCGGCTGTTCAAATCAAAATCTGATGATTTGAAATGTTTATTGTTTCTATAAATAATTGAATTTATATGTTTTTTTAATGGTCTTGTACTTTCAAAATAATTGACAATTTGTAGAGCATCAAAAAGTGATAAAACGGAGGATGGTGCTCCTGTTTCAGATGGTGTTAAGTTAAATGATGTTACTAAGTTTGCATTTAATTTAATATATTTTGGAGATTGATAGCGATACACTAATGATCCGTGAGCACAGAAATTTCGAAGTGATTTAATAATGTCAAACATATTTAAAAATTCATTTCGATAAAATAGCGGCATACCAAAATCCTTCATTACCTTTTCTAATATACTAGGTTCTAAGTAATGTAGTAAACGGATAACTTCACCTAATGTCATTGTTTCAATTGCCACCCAGAATGGGACAGCAACATGGCGGTGATAAGTATAATGTGGATTTTGACCTGTTCGAAAAGTTGTTGTCCCAGATTGGCTAGTATAGCGGGGGTCTGTATAAAATTGATAGTTAATATGGTCATTTTCATTGATTAATTTTGTCAGATAAAAAGGTTGAAATAAAATAAAATTATCGAAATCAGAGTAAATTTTTTTATTTTGGTAATTTACAAAAGGATAGTTGTTCGCATATTGACTATTTATTGGATTGACATATTTTGATTTTAATGTGTAGTTCATTGTATCACTTATTGTGAGACAATGAGTTTGAGTAAAGTGATAAGCTACTGAATTCTTTAATTTTGATTCAATATTGTCGAGAATTTCGAGAATCGTAGCGGCTAATTTTTTATTAAATTTATAAATTGTAATAAAGTCTTCCAATGTTACTTTATTGAACTGTTTTGGATTCTTGCTCGAAAGCAAAAGATTTTCTATGCCATTGAACAAATTAAAGTAATTATATTTTATAAGGGCGTTGTCAAGCTCTCTGTCTTTAAATTGCAAGTTTCTACTGTGTAATTTCAGTTTTAAAGATTCTCGACCTTCACTTTGTTTAATCGCCATGTGTTACTCCTATATCAATAATATCCTAACTTAAAGTATATCATATTTTTGTACTGTGTTGGTATTCATTAATAGTTAGAATAGATTTTAGAAAAATCCTTTGAAAGTAATGTGATACTAAAATCAAGTCTTCTTTTTTATGATGAGAAGAGAGTGACATGGAGTCTACCTTCATGTTGCTTCGAATCAAAAGAAAAGAAGGAATGTCTATGACGAAACAATGGAATCATCACTTTTTGGTCAATCAAGAAAAAGGTGAAAAGCATGTCTTGCGTAAAAGCAAGAAATACCGCACCCTGTGTTCAGTTGCGCTTGGTACGGTCATGACAGCTGTTGTCGCTTGGGGCGCTCCAGTCGCTCAGGCAGATGAAGTGGAAACAACTGCCCCTTCAGTGGATACTGTACGCCTGACAGAAAATCCAGCTACTAATCTTCCTGAAGCGCAACCAAGTAGCCTTGTGGAACAGACCGATAGCCTTGCCTCAACGGGTCAGTCAAGTGGGGCTATGACGGTCACAGTTCCGCATGATACCGTAACGCAAGCTGTGAATCAGGCAAAAGCCGAAGGTGTTACCACTATTCAGGATAAGCCTATGGATTTGGGAAATACCACAACGGCTAAGGAAACTGCCCATCAGTTGGAAGAGGCAGAAAGAGACGCGGCTAAGCAGGCGGAAAGTATCTCTAAAATCACAGCTAATTATCATGCTGATAAAGAAACCTATGAACGTGAAAAGACTCATGTTGAGACGCAAAACGAGTCCTTAAACGTTGCTTATAAAAAGGCCAGTCAAGCAGGCAATAGCCTAAACAGTTTTGTTTCTGAGAAGGTTTCAGAAGTAAAAGCGAAGGATGCGACGGCTGAAGTGACTGTGACGACAAGAGAAGTTTCATCAGGTGATGGCTCAAGTCCGTCAAGCTATAAGGACTATACTGCTACTGTTGAGATGGTTAATCAAGAAAATAAAGACAATCTTGCCAATTACTTGAAGGAGAAAGAAGTTGCGGACGAACTAGCCGCAAAGAATCTCCAGATTCAAAAAGAAAATGAAGCAGGTCTGGCCAAGGCAAAGGCGGAAAATGAAGCGATTGAGCAGCGTAATCAGGAGAAGAAACGAGCGGTTGATGAAGCAAATAAAGCTGGTCAAGCAGCGGTTGATGAGGCCAATCAACGAAATCAACAACGAGTGACAGACCGTGCCAATGAGATTGCATCAATTACCAAACGAAATCAAGAAAAAGAAGAAGCTGCTAAGAAGGAAAATGCGGCTATTGATGCCTATAATGCTAAAGAACAGGAGCGTTACAAACGTGAGTTGGCAGAGATTTCAAAAGGGGCAGAAGGGTATATTTCAGAAGCACTGACTCAAGCCCTCAACCTAAATAATGGGGAGCCCCAGGCTAAACACGGAGCAGGAACCCGTAATCCTGACCGGATTATCTCAACAGGGAATGCCATGCTTGGTGGCTATTCTAACATCCTTGATTCCACAGGCTTCTTTGTCTATGACAGCTTTCAGACAGGTGAGACACTATCATTTACCTATCAAAATTTAAAGAAGGCGAGCTTTGATGGCAAGAAAATTACTAAGGTCACTTATGATATTACCAATCTCACCTCACCAACTGGCACAGATGCGGTCAAGTTGGTCGTCCCTAATGACCCAACAGAGGGCTTTATTGCTTACCGTAATGACGGAACGGGTGATTGGCGGACAGACAAAATGGAGTTCCGTGTAAACGCCAAGTATTTCTTAGAAGACGGCACGCAAGTCACCTTTACAAAAGAAAAACCAGGTGTCTTTACTCACTCATCGCTGAATCACAACGATATTGGTCTGGAGTATGTCAAGGACTCATCTGGGAAGTTTGTCCCAATCAATGGTTCGACCATTCAAGTGACCAATGAAGGTTTGGCTCGCTCCTTAGGTGCTAATCGCTCTAGTGACTTAAACCTACCCGAAGAATGGGATACCTCTTCGAGTCGATATGCTTATAAGGGAGCGATTGTCTCCACCACTACATCGGGGAACACCTACACGGTGACTTTTGGGCAGGGAGATATGCCTACGCAGGTCGGAGGAAAGACCTATTGGTTTGCCTTAAATACCCTCCCTGTCACTCGAACAGTCACACCTTATCGTCCTAAGCCTCATGTCAAGGCTGACCTTGAGCCTGTTCCAGATCCGCTACCAGCTGACCCTCAGATATTCACACCTAAGCCTTTTACGCCAGAGCCTCCTGTGACCTTTACACCCAAACCCTTGGATAAAGTGATAGAGCCAAGCCTGACGCTTACGAAGGTACTAGAACCTACAAAGCCAACACCAGAACCTTTGCCAAAAACACCACAAGTACCAACGATTCACTACCATGAGTATCGTCTGACAACGACACCTGCCATTATGAAAGAAGTGGTGAATAGCGACAAGAAAACATTCATGAGAAGCAGGTCGCAAAGGATTCTACGGTTATTTATCCTTTAACAGTGGATGCCCTCTCGCCAAATCGAGAAAAGACCCTGAGTCTTACCTTTGAGGATTATTTGCCTGCTGGTTATCACCTTGATCTGACCAAAACACAGCTTGAGAATCCTGACCATGATGTGACCTTTGTCGAAGAAAAGAATTTTGTGACCTTAACCGCAAAAGAAAGCCTTCTCCAGCAGGTAAACAAGGAGCTGACTAAATCCTATTCACTCGTTACTCCAAAACTTTACGGGCAAGTGCAGCAGGATGGCGCCACCTACTCAAATAGCTACAAACTCCTCATCAATAAGGGAATGCCAAATTCCTATATCGTCACCTCCAATATCGTGACCGTTCGGACTCCAGGTGATGGAGAGACGACAAGCTACATTCAGCCACACAAGGAAAACCAGAATGCGGACGGTGTAGTGATAAATGATACGGTCGTTGCTCTTGGTACTACCAATCACTATACCTTAACCTGGGATTTAGACCAGTATAAAGGGGATACTTCCTCAAAAAAGATGATTGCACGTGGCTTCTTCTATGTCGATGATTATCCAGAGGAAGCGCTTGATTTAGTCGAAGATGGGGTCATGATAAAGACCCTTGATGGCAAAATTGTTTCGGGTATCACGACAAAAGCTTATACCAGTCTTCAAGAAGCGCCCAAAGAATTACAAGATAAACTCGCTCATGCCAAGATTTCGCCGAAAGGTGCCTTTCAGGTCTTTGAGCCAGAAGACAATCAAGCCTTTTATGACCAGTATGTCAAAACAGGAACAACGTTACAGATTGTGACCAAAATGATGGTGAAAGACAGTCTATATGGCAAGACTACAAGCTACCAAAACAAGGCCTACCAAGTAGAGTTTGGAAATGGCTACGAAACGGAAGAAGTGGTCAATACGCTGGTGTCTCCTGATCCTAAGAAACAAAACCTGAACAAGGATAAGGTGGACATCAATGGGAAGGCTATGTTGGTTGGTTCACAAAACTTCTATACCCTAACCTGGGATTTGGACCAGTATCAAGGCATTCAGGCAGCTAAGGATCAGATTGAACAAGGCTTTTACTTTGTGGATGACTACCCAGAAGAAGCTGTTCTTCCAGATAGTACAGGGATTCGTATCGTCAATCAGACGGGCGAGACAGTTTCAGGGATTAGTGTCAAAAACTTTGCGAGCTTGTCAGAAGCACCGAAAGCCCTACAGGACGCACTTAGAAAACGAGAAATCACTCCAAAAGGAGCCTTTCAAGTCTTTGAGCCAGAAGACCCCCAAGCCTTTTACGAGACCTATGTGAAAACAGGTCAGAGCTTGACTCTTATCAATCCCATGACGGTTCGTAAGGAACTGTATAACACAGGCAAGTCCTATGAAAATATCGGCTATCAGGTTGATTTTGGAATAGCGTATGCGACCAATACGGTGACCAACTACGTACCAACTATTACACCATATAAATCAAACACCAATCAAGCGGGAATTTCCATTGATGGCAAAACCGTGTTCCCAAATACGGTGAACTATTACAAGATTAGCTTAGACTATAGCCAGTATAAGGACATGGTGGTGACAGAAGATGCTCTCGCTAAAGGCTTTTACATGGTCGATGATTATCCAGAAGAGGCGCTTGAGTTGAATCCTGACGGAATTCAGGTTATGGATCAGGAGGGGAATTTGGTTAAAGGACTGTCTGTAACAGCGTATGCTAGTCTATCAGAAGCACCAAAAGTCGTTCAAGAGGCCATGGCCGCTCGTTCCTTTACCCCAAAAGGAGCTATTCAAGTGTTTGAGGCTGATGATCCGAAAGCCTTTTATGATACTTATGTTAAAACAGGTCAAACACTTGTTGTCACTGTTCCCATGACAGTCAAAAATGAGCTGACCAAAACGGGTGGTCAGTATGAAAATACGGCCTATCAGATTGATTTTGGTCTTGCTTATGTGACCGAGACGGTCGTAAACAACGTACCAAAACTAGACCCGCAAAAAGATGTGGTGATTGACCTATCTCATAAAGAGGATAGTCTTGATGGGAAAGCTATTTCTCTTCATCAGATTTTTAACTATCGTCTAGTAGGTTCACTCATTCCAAGCAATCGTGCAACTGCTCTCGTGGATTATCGCTTTGAAGATGACTACGATGAGACGCATGATGCCTATAACGGCGTTTATCAAGCCTACACTTTGGTGGATGTGACCTTAAAAGATGGAACGGTTTTATCAAAAGGGACGGAAGTGACCAAGTTTACCCTACAACAGGTGGATCCAACAAATGGAAAAGTGACCATTTCCTTTGACCAAGCCTTTTTGGAGAATGTGTCAGATAAGTCAGAATTTCAGGCAGACGTTTATCTACAGATGAAGCGGATTGCGTCAGGTCAGGTAGAAAATACCTATGATCATGTGGTGAATGGCTATGTCCTTCGTTCAAATACGGTTCAAACCAGCACGCCTGAGCCAGAAACACCGACTCCTGACTTGCCTGATACCTTGCAGCCCCTAACACCGATTCCAGAAGCAACTCTTCCTGCAGGTATCCTACCACGTACGGGAGAAAGTAGCTCCCTCTTTGGCTTGGTGGGAGGAGGAATCCTCCTTGGATTCGCTTTCGGCTTGTCTAAAAGAAAAATGGAGGAAAACTAGATGAAAGCCAAAACAATCTACGACACCGATTCTGACTATGATGGATTAACGGATGCCCAGGAGTTATCACTTGGGACTAATCCCTTTAGTCCAGATACCGATGGAGATGGAAAAACAGACCTTGAAGAAGTAGAGGAAGGAACCCTTCCTACTATGGACCAAGAAAAGGAGAAGAGCTATGACCTGGACCTTTGACACTATGAAAGCGACACTTTCAGACATGGCAAGGGACAACTATAAGGACTTTGTCAAGGCATTACTTGCCATGGAACTCAGTATTTCAAATGCCAGTCTTCTTCATCAGCTCTATCAGGACTTTATGGCGGTAGATGATGTGTCTTTGGTCCATGATGACTTACGGCTAAGGGCTGAACAGTATCAGGAGAGATTGAAATTAGACATCACAGATTTGTTAGAAAAACTCTATCGAACAGGGGAAGGTTATAGCTTTATCATGGATACCATTTCTTCCAATAGCATTTCTGAAACCATGGAACACTATAATGTTTTAGAAGCTGATGAGTATTCTTCCTTGGCTTTAGAAACCTTACAGGACATTATCCAAAAGGACCTCTCCCTCACGAGTCATGATTATTTTGGGGATGTGACCTTAATTGCCTTACAAAAAGATTTGCTTGATGGAAACAGCTTCTTTTTACACCAGTATGTAACGGGGTTCCTCGACACACCATTATCCACCAAAGACCAGAGGACCTTGGTCCTAGACTAAAACAAAGGGGGTGAAATCACAAAATCTCTGTTTTGTTTCTTTTATAGATTGAACAGTTTGACGCAGTAGTTGTCTGGCTTGTAAAATGTTGATAAATCAACATTCTACAAACCTAGTCAATCTTGCGGGGGTGAGACAACGAAGTCGATTTCTAGGAAATAACGACTTCTGTCTCACTCCCCTTTTTATAATGGAGAAGAGAATGAATCAAGAACAATTATTAGATATGTTGCGGGGGAGTATGCCTCGTGACAAGCGCATATTAGAATCTTTTTTACGCTATCAAGCTATCCACTTTGATGAGGAATGGCAGACGCTTTTAAGGGAGTTTAGGCTGGAAAAACGAGAACAACCAACACCAGTCCAGATGCTTCACGTTGAGACAAATGTTTCTGCTTTTGTGAAAGCAAGTCCCTTTGAAAGTGTCCATGATTTAGTGACGTACACGCAAAGCTTTGGCCAAGCTGGTTTAGAAAAGCTCCCTCAACTGTCGGCAATTGAGAAGACCTTGGTCATTGAAGTGGCCCTATATAATTTGGCGACACGATTTCAACTCTTGGATAAGGAGGGGGCTTATCAGTCCATTTCAATAGCTTCTCTTTTATTAAAAAGTGAGCAGGCAAATCTCGTCAATGTATGCCGAGTCGCCAATAACCTGTCAGACCGTATCAGCTGTGATATTGAGCAGTTTCTCCTAACTTATGAGCCAGAGCAAGAAGAAAAGTCGATGGAAGAAGAGGAGATAGAAGCTATTCAAGAGGTGAGCTTTCGAGAGGCTGGTTATTCTATCGTTGCGAGTTTAGAGGAGGACCTCTCGCAACTGGATATACGGACAGGACAGACCGAACATTTGCCTCCTTATGAACATCTGACGCTCACTCAAAAATTTAAGATTCTGAGTCATTTTGACCAGATACGAAACAATCTTCCTAAGCTACCTGACTTTAGACGTGGTGCGTTTGACAATGAGATGGAAATGGTTCCTGTCTATGAGGGAGATCATCTCCTTACCTACCTAGAGGCAAATGGCGATGTCTTTGAATTGAAGCGTCCGCTTACGAGTCTCGAAGAAGTCGTCTTAGGTGAAATTGGACGGGCTATCCGAGTAGAAAATCAGAATGCCTTGCTTCAAGCAGGAATTGTTTTAAAAGATGTTCAGCCTGAACAGGTAGACATTTTCCTCGATGCGGCTGGTCGCTTCCGTTTGAAAACGGAAGATTTAACCTTATTAGGAGAGTATCCAAAGGCAAGTGTCACCCAATTAGCCTTAGCTACGGAATTGCTTCAAATGGGCTTGTCTCATGAAAAGGTTCGCTTTTTCTTGACCAGTCAGCTGGAATTAGAGGAGTTGCGGGCGATTGCCTTTGCCTTCTTACATGAACAAGTGACCCTCGAAGACGCAGAAGCCTTTGAAGAGGCCAAGCTAGAACAGCCAGATTTGGTTTTTCGAGACTGGAAAGAAGAGCTTCATCAACCTGAACCTGAATTCATTACTTCTACAGCAGAACACGAGAATCCACTGGTTGAGAAAGTTCTTGACATCTATCCTATTGGTTCCATGGTAACCTACAAGGGGCAGGAGTTTAAGGTCCTAGCCATTGAAGATGCTCGTTTAAATGACTTGATACGGATTGAACTTCAAAATGACTTCAGTTATCTGATTGAAGAAAATCCAGTCCTTTATTTACGGAATTTGGAAGAGATTACCCATGCCCTTCACGTGCCAACTCAGGAAGTTGAAGTGGTAGAAGAACCACAAGAATTAGATCTCTTTTCGTTCTTAGATGAGAAAGAGGAGGAAGCTCCTATCCCTCTTGGGAACTTAGATATTCACGAAAAAGAGCTAGGAGATGTGACATCACCTAACACCGCCGTTGAAAGAACTTCTGACCCCTTGATAGACTTCCAGTTTCCAGAAGATTTGACAGATTTTTATCCAAAGACAACAAGGGATAAGGTAGAAACCAATATTGCGGCTATTAAACTTGTGAAAACACTTGAAAGAGAAAAGCGTCAAGCGACATCAAGTGAACAAGAACTTCTTGCCAAATACGTCGGCTGGGGAGGATTAGCCAATAGCTTCTTTGATGAGTACAACCCTCAGTTTTCTAAGGAGAGAGAGGTATTGAAAGCCTTAGTGTCGGATAAGGAATACTCCGACATGAAACAATCCTCTCTTACAGCCTATTATACCGACCCAGCTATTATCCGTCAGATGTGGCAAAAACTGGAAGCAGATGGCTTTAGAGGTGGGAAAATCCTAGACCCTTCTATGGGAACAGGAAACTTCTTTGCGGCTATGCCCAACCACTTACGAGAAAAAAGTGAATTGTACGGAGTTGAGCTAGATACTATAACAGGAGCCATTGCGAGCTACCTCCACCCTACTGCTCACATTGAGGTAAAGGGCTTTGAAACAGTTCCTTTTAATCATGATAGCTTTGATTTAGTGATGTCAAACGTACCCTTTGCGAATATCCGTATCGCAGATAGCCAGTATGATAAACCCTATATGATCCATGATTATTTTGTCAAAAAGTCGCTGGATCTAGTCCATGATGGTGGGCAAGTGGTGATGATTTCTTCGACTGGAACCATGGACAAACGAACGGAAAATATCCTACAGGATATTCGGGAGACAACAGATTTTCTTGGAGGAGTGCGCTTGCCTGATACAGCCTTTAAGGCTATTGCGGGTACCAATGTGACCACGGATGTCTTGTTCTTCCAAAAGCACTTGAACAAGGGCTATCAGGCAGATGAACTGGCCTTTTCAGGTTCCATCCGCTATGACAAAGATGAGCGCATTTGGCTCAATCCCTATTTTGACGGAGAGTACAATCCTCAGGTTTTAGGGACCTATCAGGTTAGGAATTTTAATGGCGGGACACTATCTGTAAAAGCCAGTCACGCCAACTTGATTGACGCCTTATCAGAAGCCTTAGGCAATGTCAAAGCACCAAGAATGATAGATGCTTCTGAAATACTCATTAACTCAGAGGTTTTAGTAAAACAGGTGGTGGACCAGACCATTCCCCAGAACATTCGAGAGAGTCTTAATCAGTATAGTTTTGGCTATAAGGGTTCCACCATTTACTACCGTGACAATCAAGGGATTCGGATTGGGACCAAGACGGAAGAAATCAGCTACTATGTCGATGAAGAAGGAGTTTTTAAAGCATGGGACACTAAACATTCTCAGAAACAGATTGACCGTTTTAATGCCTTAGAAGTGACCGATAGCACCGCTCTTGATGTCTATGTGACAGAGGATGCGGCAAATCGTGGGCAGTTTAAAGGCTATTTCAAAAAGACAGTCTTTTATGAAGCCCCCTTGTCTGAAAAAGAAATCGCCCGAATTAAGGGTATGGTAGATATCCGAAATGCCTATCAAGAGGTGATTGCCATTCAACGCTATTATGACTATGACAAGGAAGAGTTTGCACGCTTACTCGGAAAACTCAATCGCACCTACGATAGCTTTGTGAAGCAATTTGGTTATTTGAATAGTGCTGTGAACCGCAATCTTTTTGATAGTGATGACAAGTATTCGCTTCTTGCAAGTCTCGAGGATGAAGGTCTTGACCCGAGTGGAAAGACAGTCATCTATACCAAGTCCCTCGCCTTTGAAAAAGCTCTCGTGCGCCCAGAAAAAGAAGTGAGAGAAGTGTCTTCTGCCCTAGACGCTCTCAACTCTAGCCTTTGTGATGGTCGTGGGGTGGACTTTGACTATATGATGTCCATTTATCCTGTAGAGTCTAAAGAAAGCCTGATTGAAGAATTAGGAGACCAGATTATTCCTGACCCAGAATCTTATCTCAAAGGAGAGGTAAGATATGTCTCACGGCAGGACTTCTTATCAGGTGATGTGGTGACAAAACTAGAAGTAGTGGACCTACTCATTAAGCAGGACAATCATGATTTCAACTGGAGCTATTATGAGGGATTGCTTGAAGAGGTGCGTCCACAGCGAGTCACCCTCGCTGATATTGATTATCGTATTGGCTCTCGCTGGATTCCCCTAGCTGTCTATGGGAAATTTGCCTATGAAACCTTTATGGGACAGAGTGTAGACTTGACGGATTCGGTGCTGGATACGGTCTTATCGACTAGTCCGATTGATGGGACCATTTCGTATCATAGTCAATTTGCCTATACCTATTCGACAGCTACGGATCGAAGCCTTGGAGTTCCTGCTTCACGCTATGATACAGGGCGGAAAATCTTTGAAAATCTCCTCAACTCTAATCAACCGACCATTACCAAACAAATCGTCGAAGGCGATAAGAAAAAGAATGTGATCGATGTCGAGAAAACAACGGTTCTTCGTGCCAAAGAAACCAATCTCCAAGAGCTCTTTCAAGACTTTGTCTCCCGCTATCCAGATGTCGGGGAGTTGATTGAGACGACCTATAACAGTCTCTATAATCGGACAGTGTCAAAGGTTTATGATGGTAGTCGTTTAGAGATTGACGGACTGGCCCAACATATCTCCTTACGTCCCCACCAACAAAATGCCATTCAGCGCATTGTGGAGGAAAAGCGTGCCCTTCTTGCACATGAGGTGGGGTCAGGAAAGACCTTAACTATGCTTGGGGCAGGCTTTAAATTGAAAGAGCTTGGAATGGTGCACAAGCCCCTTTATGTCGTGCCGTCGAGCTTGACAGCTCAATTTGGTCAAGAAATCATGAAGTTCTTTCCGACTAAAAAGGTCTATGTGACAACTAAGAAAGACTTCGCAAAAGCCAAGCGCAAGCAGTTTGTCTCACGGATTATTACAGGAGATTACGATGCCATTGTGATTGGAGATTCTCAGTTTGAGAAGATTCCCATGAGTCAAGAAAAGCAGGTGGCTTATATTGAAGACAAATTAGAGCAACTCAGAGAAATCAAGCTAGGGAGCGATAGCGAATACACAGTCAAAGAAGCAGAACGTTCGATCAAGGGCTTGGAAGCTCGATTAGAAGAACTCCAACAACTAGATAGAGATACCTTTATTGAGTTTGAGAATCTAGGGATTGATTTCCTCTTTGTGGATGAAGCTCATCATTTCAAAAATATCCGACCGATTACAGGTTTAGGCAATGTCGCAGGCATTACCAATACCACCTCTAAAAAGAATGTAGATATGGAAATGAAAGTGAGACAGGTTCAGGCAGAACATGACAATCGTAATGTCGTTTTTGCGACAGGAACTCCTGTTTCCAACTCCATTAGTGAGCTCTATACTATGATGAATTACATCCAGCCAGATGTCTTGGGGCGGTATCAGGTAGCGAACTTTGATTCATGGGTTGGAGCCTTTGGCAATATCGAAAATTCTATGGAGTTAGCCCCTACTGGTGATAAGTATCAGCCTAAGAAACGCTTCAAGAAGTTTGTCAATCTTCCTGAACTCATGCGAATTTACAAGGAAACAGCCGATATTCAGACCTCTGATATGCTTGATTTACCAGTCCCAGAAGCCAAGGTCATTGCGGTAGAAAGTGAGTTGACAGCAGCTCAAAAGGACTATTTGAAGGAGTTGGTTGCACGGTCAGACGCCATTAAGTCAGGAAGTGTCGATCCAAGTCAGGATAACATGTTAAAGGTGACCGGTGAAGCAAGAAAGCTGGCCATTGATATGCGCTTGCTGGATTCATCCTATACCTTATTAGACAATCAGAAAATCATGCAGGTGGTTGACAATGTCGAGCGCATTTATCGAGAAGGAGAAGAGAACAAAGCCACGCAAATGATTTTCTCGGATATTGGGACACCTAAGAGTAAGGAGGGAGGGTTTGACGTTTATAACGAAATCAAAGACCTTTTAGTGGATCGAGGGATTCCTAGGGAGCAGATTGCCTTTGTCCATGACGCCAATACCGATGAAAAGAAGAACTCCTTGTCTCGCAAGGTCAATAGTGGTGAGGTGCGGATTCTCATGGCTTCTACGGAAAAAGGAGGGACAGGCTTAAACGTCCAATCTCGCATGAAAGCTGTTCACCATTTGGATGTGCCATGGAGACCAAGTGATTTGGTCCAACGCAACGGAAGATTGATCCGTCAAGGAAATCAGTATACCGAAGTAGACATTTATCACTATATTACCAAGGGTTCATTTGACAACTACTTGTGGGCAACACAAGAGAATAAATTGCGCTATATTAAACAAATCATGACTTCCAAAGACCCTGTCAGGTCAGCTGAGGATATTGATGAACAAACCATGACCGCTTCAGATTTTAAGGCTTTGGCGACGGGGAACCCCTATCTCAAACTCAAGATGGAGTTGGAAAATGAGTTGACGGTTCTGGAGAATCAAAAACGAGCCTTCAATCGCTCGAAAGATGAATACCGCCATACCATATCCTACTGTGAGAAACATCTACCCGTTTTAGAAAAACGTCTTAGTCAGTACGACCGTGATATTGCCCAATCTCTGGCGACTAAGCACCTTGACTTTATCATGCGATTTGATAATCAGGTCATGGATAATCGGGCAGAAGCGGGGGACTATTTGCGTAAGCTCATCACCTATAACCGTTCTGAGACCAATGAAGTGAGAACTCTTGCCATCTTTAGGGGCTTTGAGCTGAAAATGGCGACAAGAGGACTCAGTGAGCCCTTACCAGAGACGGTATCGCTTACCATTTCAGGGGATAATCAGTATTCCGT
Organism: Streptococcus nasisuis; assembly: GCF_040836615.1. Taxonomy (NCBI): domain Bacteria; kingdom Bacillati; phylum Bacillota; class Bacilli; order Lactobacillales; family Streptococcaceae; genus Streptococcus; species Streptococcus nasisuis. The sequence continues at coordinate 1,074,481 of NZ_CP162268.1, forward strand.
ATCCCTTGATTTGAAATCAGATGTGGGAACCATTCAGCGGATTACCAACGCCATTGACCATATCCTAGATGATCAGGAAAAGACGGAAGATATGGTCCATAATCTCAAGGATAAACTAGCTGTTGCACGAACGGAAGTCGAGAAGGTCTTTCCTAAAGAAGAGGACTATCAGCTGGTAAAGGCCAAGTATGATGTCCTTGCCCCCTTAGTGGAACAAGAAGCGGATATGGAAGAGATTGACGCAGCACTTGCTCAATTTAATGAGACCATTTCTCAGATTGAACTGGAAGAACAAATAGCCCTTGAATTTTAAGAAAAATGGCTGACAAAAAATTTTGAACGCGGTAAAATGAAATCAAGAAATCACAAAAGGAGAAGAGAAAATGAATCAAACAGTAGAAGATATGCGTTACCAATTAGAGGAGTGGTTGGCTCAAGGCTTTACCAGTCCAGAAGATAGGGCAAATTATCAAGCTCTAAAGGAGGAATACGAAGATAAAACCCTTGATTATAGCTTTTCGAAGCAAGAAATCGTTGGTCAACTAGAAGTCATCATTACGACTCGTGAGAATGACTTTCCAGACTTAGATGAAGTGACACGTGACGGGTATCTTGAGTTGGTGTCACAATTAGAGGAGCTAGACGAGGATCTAGCTAATCATTATCGCAAGCAGTTAGGCTAAGAGGAGGGTTTATGCAAGGTTTACTAGAACAAGTCTTACAAGCAGTGTTTCTTATCGCCGTAGTCGGTTTTATCTTTGTCATTCTCTATCAGATTCTAAAGGCAGTCAGTGGCTTCTTTCTTATCGGAGCTATTGCCGGACTTGCTTTTATAGAAGTCTATGGGATTTACCTCTTTTTCACCGAGCGATGCCTTTTCACCGAAGATTTAGCGACCAATGGTGTTTGGGGTTTTACGAGCTTTTATCTTGTCTTTAATCTCCTCATGGTACTTGGGATTGTGACAAAAGTGATTCGAAACAAAGTAGCATAGATGACGGGACTATCTTATTGGTAGTCCTTTTTTCTGTGATAAAATCTCCAAATCAATCTTGTTAAGATGAGGTTATCTTAATGTCAAAGGAGATAACCAGTATGTTAAATAAATTAAAGGTCAGGCTTTTGCTTGGTATCGGAGGAATAGCTGTCACCAGTTTTCTGGTGATGATAGGGTATAGCCTTGGTTCACACTCTGTCACCAAGCAGACGGAACATCAAATCAAAGCAGAAGCTCAAAAACTGCTTGTCAAGGAAAAAGAAAAGGAACAGGAATCTGTCTTATCAGATAATCTGGTCAAGGAGTTTTTAAACCAGTATTTTACCAAGGAAAAGCTCGGAGAAAACAATCACCGAATCAAACCTTATATGACCGACTCTGCCTATTCTGAGGAAGTCTCTCAACAAGATGAGGCAATCAATCAAGTGTATAAGGATTATATGCTGGATTACCGATTTGATGAAGCAGATATCTTTATCAATAAAGAGACTAATGAAGCGCTTGTGGAGGTGACTTATCACGTCACTTACGTGTCTGATATGAGCGACCACCAACAAAAAATGACGCAGACAGAGACGAAGACGATGAAAGTGTCCTATGCCAAAATCAGGGATCAGTTATTGGTCAATCAAGTTACTAGCTGGAATGGGAAGCTCGATGACTTGAAATCAAACACAGAAGCAAGTAGCTCTGCCATTCCTGATATCAAAAGCACAACTACAAGTGATAGCAACTAGCAGGAGGAGTATTCTTCTGCTTTTTTTGATAAGGAGATCATAGATGACAGTAGTAGAAAATCTCAAACAAACCTCGATTTTAGATGTGGCCGCTAACTTAGGTTATCGGTTTACTAGAGTATCAGGCCAGGTGTACGAGCACCCAGACCATGATTCCTTTCGGATTTTTGCGGATACCAATACCTTTAAGTGGTTTTCAAGGGACATTCAAGGCGATGTGATTGATTTTGTTCAATTAATGTCAGGTGTTTCGTTTAAGGAAGCTCTAGCTTTTCTTAAAACTAGCCAATTTGAACAAGTTCAGATAGTAGAAAGTGTTCCTCAGCCATTTCGTTATTATTTACCTGAAGAAAGCTTTAAACAAGCAAGAACCTACTTGAAGCAAATTCGTGGACTGACTGATGAGACGATTAATGCCTTTGGACGCCAAGGGCTTTTAGCTCAAGCAAGCTATCAGACAAGAGAGTACCGAGAATCCGTTTTAGTTTGTAAGAGTTATGACCATAATGGCGCTTTGAAAGGAGCTAGTCTTCAGGGAATTGTGAAGAATGATGAGCGACATGAGCGAGGTTATCTCAAGAAAATCATGAAACATTCGCATGGCTATGTGGGAATCAGTTTTGATATAGGCAAGCCCAATCGTCTTATCTTTTGCGAGTCGATGATTGATATGATGAGTTATGTTCAATGTCGTAAGGACAAATTATCAAATGTTCGATTGGTCTCTATGGAGGGATTAAAACAGTCGGTGATTGCCTATCAGATCCTACGTTTAGCCGCAGAAGAACAAGGCAAGCTCTCTTTTTTAGATACTATCAATCCTAGTCGATTATCCCACTATCTACAAGCCATAAAAGACACGACAACCTATTTTCAGACACATACAGGCCTGATAACGTTAGCCGTGGATAATGACCAAGCTGGACGAGAATTTTGTCAAAAACTATTGGATAAGGGGCTTCCCATTCAAGCAGACCTGCCACCATTACTAGAAAATAAAGACAAGACAGATTGGAATGACATCGTCAAATGGAATCAGGAGCCTTCTTTGTCAGAGGTCATACAGTCAGCTCAAACACAGATTTTAAGGACCAATCCTCCACCTAAACAATCACGAACGTTAGAATTGTGATAAAAAAATCAAGAGTCATGGCATAAGCTAGAAAGTGTGAACAAGGAGGACAGCACTATGAGTGTTATTGAACGCCTGGCTGAGAAAGTGGCTAGGCAGGAGGAGAAGGTTTCTAGGGAAACTGAAAAATTAGAAACCTATCGTGAGCAATTACAGGCTGCTATGTATAGTACCTTTGTCAAACGGCAACAAGCCAGTCACTTAACCTTTGACGAAGCTTTGAATCAAGCCTTTGGAAAAGAAGTGAGCCTTTCACCACAGCCAACTAATCATAGAAATGAGGAAAGCAAATGACAAAAACTTGGAACTTTGACCAACCACTAGATGAGAAGACACCAACATCATCTACAGAAGAACGTGCGAAAATCGCCGCACTATTTCATCAAACTGAGGCAACACCTACTGAAGAAGTTGACTATGTTTCGGCTTTTAAAATGGAGCAACAACGGGCGAAAGAAAAGGCGGATCCTAAAGAAAAAGAAACACCAATCCCTGTTAAAGCTCCAGCTCCAAACATTACCAACGACTATAAACAACATCTAGCCCAGATCATCGCTCAAAATAATGATGATATTGCACAGAGCCAGAAAAAAATTGAAGAATTGCATCAATTGATTGATGAGAAGAACAAGCACACTAAGAAGCTACAAGCTATTTCAGCAGCGATTGATGATTTATAGTGCCGAGCAGTCCTGAGACGGACTGCTTTTTGAAAGGAGAGAACATGCGATTATTTCAGAAAAAGTCACCCAACCCAGATTGTTTCAAGCGCTTGATTCATCGTCTATCTGCTATGTCTGAGAGTGAACTCATCAAGGTCGATCAGTTGTTGAGCTTGGTCTTTGAATCAAGAACAGAAGAAGTTTCCTTGTCAACGGAAACAAAAGAAAAGGCCATTCCCCAGGAACCAACACTTGACGATACGATTACAGAAGCCAAGAACAAACTACATACCGATCAACTGGAGAAACGGATTGAGCAGTTTAAGCAGATGAAGAAGCCGAAATAATATTCTACCGAAGGAGTAGATTTAAGCACTGTCAGTTTAGGGATAATTTGTGTCAATTGAGGGAAATGTACCTGAAGTTTCCGTAGGTATGGTAAAGTAGTCTATAGAAAAGGAGAGAGAAATGATGAAGAAAATTTATAAAAGACTGTTTGGCGTTGGATCCGCATGGGCTAATATGTGGATTGTCATCAATGATTGGCTATTTGATTTGATGTACAGAAGAAAATAAATCGTAAAGAAACTAGGTTCACGTTTGAAGTGGATCTAGTTTTTCTATATCAAACTATTTTAAAACACAACACTTAAATGCCCCATTTTTGGTGCATGAAATGGTGTTTTGTGCTATACTTTTACTATGGAGGACCTACTATGATTGGAAATAATATTAGCTCACTACGAAAAACGCATGACCTAACGCAGACCGAGTTTGCGAACATTGTTGGTATTTCACGCAATAGCCTCAGTCGATATGAAAATGGTACAAGCCCGATTACAACTGAATTGATTGATACTATTTGTCAAAAGTTCAATGTGTCCTATGTCGACTTGGTTGGAGAAGATAAAATGCTTACCCCTGTGGAAGATTATCAGTTAACCTTAAAAATCGAGGTGTTGAAGGAGCGGGGAACTGCCATTCTATCCCGATTGTATCGTTATCAAGACATACAAGGTATTGCCTTTGATGATGAGTTTAATCCGTGGGTTTTGATGAGTGATGACCTGTCTGACTTATTGAATACCAAGATCTACCTTGTAGATACCTTTGGCGAATTAGAACGCTATAATGGCTATTTGGATGGGATTGAGCGGATGTTGGATCTTGCCAGTCATCAGGTGGTGGCTTAATGAGCTTAGAAGAATTTAGTCAAGATGAGTTTGAACTAGCCTTGAAACGAACGATTCGGTCTTTAACACGTGGTAAAACAGCTTCATCTGAGCCAAAAGCTATCTTATTGGGTGGCCAGAGCGGAGCAGGTAAGACAACGATTCACCGTATTAAACAAAAGGAATTTCAAGGGAATATCATTATTATTGATGGGGATAGTTACCGCTCTCAGCATCCGAATTACCCTGCTTTGCAGGAAACATACGGCAAGGACAGCGTTGAATACACCAAGCAATTCGCAGGAAAAATGGTGGAACATTTAGTAAAAGAACTAAGCCAATTGGGCTATCATTTGTTAATTGAAGGAACGCTAAGAACCACGGAAGTCCCTCGAAAGACAACTCAATTATTGCAATCAAAAGTTTATCAAGTATCACTAGCCTTAATTGCGACAAAGCCAGAGCTATCCTATCTCAGTACCTTGATCCGCTATGAGGAACTCTATGCCATTGACCCAAGTCAAGCCAGAGCAACTCCTAAAAAACACCATGATTACATTGTGAACCATTTGGTTGAGAATGTGTTCGAGTTAGAGAACGAACAACTCTTCAAGCAGATTCAAATATATCAGAGGGATAGGAGTTGTGTCTTTGATTCTGAAACAGATGAAGGATCAGCGGCGGATATTCTCCAAGACTGCCTCTTCGGCAAATGGAGTAAGGTGGAAGAGGAGATGATGAAGGTGGGGCAGGAACGGTTGAAGGAACTGAGTATGGAAACTAAAAAGTAGAAGGGAATTTTTATGTATTTAAAAAGTCTATCAATAAAAAATTATAGAAAATATGGCGAAGAAGTTCAAACTATTAACTTTGCTCATAGTAAATGGCCAGAAATACCTGCTGAAGATGAATCGGAAAAGATAAATATAACAGAAAAGTATATATCAAAAAGTTCATCATTAATTGTAGGAAAAAATAATTCAGGTAAAAGTACAATTGTTAAATTATTAAATACACTGCAAAATACCAAGTCAGGTAGTAGAAATATTTTCAAGTATACAGATTTTAATTTAAAAATGTTATCAGATTGGCATCAAGAAAATATTGATAGTAAATCCGAAGAAGAGATAAAAAGTATTGATAAGTTTCCTAGTCTCGAGTTTCTGCTAGTATTAGGAATTGATGATGAAAATGATATAATTTCAAGTTTCGAAGATATACTAATTTTAGACGGTATAGAAACAGTTGGAACTCATGAAGATAAAGAGGTTGCAGAAATAACTATCGATATTAAGTATGAAGTTGCTGATGTTCAATCTTTCTCAGAAGAGCTTATTAAACTAAAGACTAGTTATTTAGAAGAAGGAGAGCAGCAGGATGAACAATTACAAAAATATATAAAAGAAATTCAACATCGAAAATTTTTAAGTTTATTTAGTGGTAATTACTTTGTATTAAATTTTTATCCTCTAGGAAGAGATGAACCCGCTAAAGATTTTTCGCTATCCTCACTGTTAAAGGTAGAGACAATCGAAGCAAATACGGTTAAAAATGACAAGACACTTTCACAAGCTTATAATAAAATAGTTTCAGCTTATGCAAAGAATAATGATATTGTAGAAATTGATAGTTTGGTTGATAAGATTAATTATCAAGTAAAGGATATGGTTGATAAGAAAATAAAGGATATTCTTGAAGATGCAGTATCTAGCATTGAATCAACCAAGAATCTAAAGATGAATTTACATCCAGATGTAACTTTAGAGAAGATTTTTGCCAATAGTATTATTTATGAGTACCAAGAGGGAAATAATAATATACCTGAGAGCCAATTTGGTATGGGATATACAAATTTGATGGTTATTATCGCAAAGATTGTTGACTATATTGAGTTATACAGTGAGAAAGATATTAACGGTTCAGTAAACATTCTTTGTATTGAAGAACCAGAGTCATTTATGCACCCTCAGATGCAAGAATTATTTATCAAGAATATTTCAAAAGCAATTGCTACCTTATTAGGTAAAAAACAGCAACTAGATACATTTCAAATTATTATCACAACTCATTCAACACATATTTTAAACAGTAAGATTCAATCGGGAAACACTCTAAATAATATTAGTTACTTAGGTCAATTAGGTGAGAATAATATAATAAAAAACATAAGCGATGATGCAATAGTATCTGGACGGAATATTAATAAAGAAACCTATGAATATATCAAAAAATATTTAAGATTAGAGGTCTCGGATATTTTCTTTGCTGATGCAGTTATTTTGGTTGAGGGGGTTTCTGAAGAAACTTATCTGAGATTCTTGATTGATAACCATGAAACTTTAAGAAACCATCATATCAAAGTCTATCGCATTGATGGTGCACATGCACATCAGTTTATTAGTCTATTAGATTTGTTAGGAATCAAAACTGTTATTTTTACAGATTTAGATTTAAAAAGGTCTGAAGCTCAAAAGGAAGTCAATATAAAAAATAATGATAAAGTCGAGACTATTCCGCCAAATATTTCTGATTTGCAAGAACAATCTGAACACTTGAAAGAAAAATATAAATATAGTAGAGAGAAATATTTAACCACAAATGCTACATTAAGATATTTTATAAGACAAGAGCTAAATAATAGTGATGCTAAGGAAGATGAGGTGAATAATAAGATAATTGAAATGATCGCTGAACGAGAAGAATTAATTGTTGACTATGATGGTGGAAAAAAGATTACGATGTATTCTCAAGGTAAAATAAATGGCTTTTATGCCACTAGTTTTGAGGAATCAATTGTTTTAACCAATGCTATAGATGATGAGGAAAAAAGATACAAGCCATCCTTGATTAAAATTCTACAATATGTCCATCCGAAGATGAGGTATTTTGAAGATATTGACGAAAGTTCTGAGATTGCAGAAAAGTCCTATATGTATCAGATTGAATTGTCTGATGGGAAATCAAAGTTTTCTACAGGCTTAGTATATTTATCTGTAACTGATGATGAATTTAGTCTCAAACTGCCTCAATACATCAAATCAGGATTAGAGTCACTTTGTAATTATTTCGAGGAGTGAGTGATGACATATACAATTAATCCAGAAAATAAGCAATTAGAATTAGATATTCAGCAAGAAATTAATGAATGTTTAGATAACTTTGAGAGCTTTTGTTTCGATGCTGGTGCTGGAGCAGGAAAAACCTATGCACTTCAAAAATCAATTGAGCATATTTTGAAGACGGAAGGAGAAAATTTAAAGTTAAGGAATCAAAAAATCTTATGTATCACTTATACTAATGCTGCTAAAGATGAGATTCTTGATCGACTTGGGAAAAATTCTTCGGTAGTAGTTTCTACCATTCATGAATTTCTTTGGGGATTTATTGCGATCCAGCAAGAGCTGCTGACGATAGAACATGAGAAAAAAATCAAAGATGAGCTTAATGGAATTGAGCAAAAGATAAGTGATAATTCTCTTTCGGGAAGTCTAGAGCAGAATGAGTTTCAAAATGTTGTATGTAAGGATGACTTTATAAAAGCTTTCTATAGTCATTACGGTACTTCTGCTGGAGATTTTAGAGATGCAATGAAAAGTTATGATACCTACTTTGAACCCTATCTCAGTAATATTTCTAATTTTAAAAATTTAGTGAAGGACATTAATAAAAAGAGTAGATTATCAAAAACATTGAAGGACATTGAAAATAAAAAATCTAAAAAAATTAACTATAATCCAACTCAAAACCGAGATAAGCTTGAAAATTATGTTATTAGCCATGATACATTGTTACGTTACTGCAAAAATATTATTACAAGTTATGATTTATTAAAGAGATTATTTTCAGATAGTTATCCTTACATATTAGTTGATGAGTATCAAGATACGGATGAAAAAGTTATTGAGATTATTGATAGTATCAGAGAATATTCAAAATTAAAAAAAAACTTTGTGGTAGGTTTTTTTGGAGATACTTTACAGAATATTTATGGTTCAGGAATAGGACAACTTCCTAATAAAGAAAAATACAAGAGTATTGAGAAAATCTTTAATCGTCGTTCTTCTAAACAGATTGTAGAATTAATTGAAAAAATTAGAAATGACAATTTTGGACAACAATCTATATATACTGATTTTGATAATGGTTCTTATAAATTTTATGTAGCTGATGATGATTTTAACTTAGATACTTTTTTACAGGAAAATAGCCTGATAGATAATACAGCCTGCCTTTTAATGAAAAATGATGACATTTCAAATGCTCGAGGATTTCCTAAACTATTATCAGTTTTGAAAAAGTTTCCTCGATTTAGTGGTACTAACTATGAAAATGTTACTAATGAATTTTTACAGAAGAATTTACAGCATATGGGATGGTTTTTAAGAGAGATTTTAACTTTCATAGACTTTATTCAAAAGTCGTTAGTTCCTAATTCAACTGTTAAGGAAATTGTTCAGTTTATAGCATCGTCTAAATCAACACTAACATTTGGAGATATGAGACAGTTTATTAGTAGTTTGCAAGAAATTAACTTATCGACATTGACCATTGATAAATGTATTAATAAAATTGTTGGTATCCAAGGGCGAATCTCAGGTGAAGATATTTTAAGAAAAATATTCTCGATAGATGGTAGTGCCGAAAATATTTTATCGAATATCAAAAACAGAGCGTATGATTATTTTTACTATTTTCAAGATTCGGAAGAGGACTCCGAAAGAGAAATGACAGTTATTGATGAATTTTTTATGTTAGATATTTCTCAATTTATCAAGTGGTATAATTATATTTTTGATGACTTAAAAAACGACGGTATTAGCTATTATACATTGCACGGTTCAAAAGGACTAGAATTTGATAATGTAGTTGTTGTGTTAGAGGATAACTTTGCTCGGAGGAGAAATTACTGTAAATATTTTTTTGAAAATTATAATATTTTAACTGAATTTGATTCACAATTTCAAGAAGTTCGCAATCTTCTTTATGTAGCATGTTCGAGAGCAAAAATAAAACTTTTTGTAGTCTATATTTCAGATATTCAAGAAAATACGCTAGAGAATATTGAGAGTATTTTTGGTAAGATTCAATATTTAACATAATGTAAATTTTTATACGAGAGCGTTCAGCTCTCTTTTTCTTATACAATTTTCCTGTGATAACTTTTCCAACTCTCCCTTGCTATTCTTATCTTATTACTTAAAAAAAATCAATTCTTGATTTTTCACTCGGGGTTTGGGGGCGGAGCCACCAAGTTATTATATCGTTAGCTGTCAAAACTGGAAGTTTTTGGTCGGCTGGTGATATGATTTTTGGGTTATTGTGGACACAATAACTGAGCTCGCAAAAGCCGAAAAGCGAAGCGTTGAGGCTTTTAGGAAGCACCCGTATCCCATACGGTATCGGGGCTGACCCGATAGAGGCAAGTAGAGAAGGAGTATAACGAGATGACAGACCACTATCGTATTATCCGTAAGGAAATCAATCTGACACCAGGAGAACTTGAGCAGATTCAGGAGCTGATGAAGCAGGAACACGCAGAGCAATTCTCTCCCTTTGTCCGTCAAAAGCTGATGGACTTGGTTGAGAGGAAGCAGGCAGTAACGGATTGGTTTGCCCTCTGGCAGTCCCAGAAGATTGAACAAATCAGTCGAGACATTTTACAAGTGACTATCATGGCTGAACAGACCCATCAGGTTACAGCAGAGCACTTGCGAATTATCCTAACCTGTGTGCAGGAGCTGATGGCAGAAGTGGAGAAGGCTATCCCACTTAGCCCAGATTTTCGTGACAAGTACATGGGAGGTTAGATATGGAAAATCGTTACCGTACCAACCTCAAAAAAGTCTTTCTGACAGACCAGGAGTTGGAAACCCTGAACAACCGTATCGGTCAGAGTGGCTGTAAAAATTTCTCTGCTTATGCTAGAAAAGTTCTGCTCAATCCCAACATGACCTTTCTGACCATTGACACCAGTAACTATGACGACTTGGTATTTGAGTTGAGACGAATCGGAAACAACCTCAATCAAATCGCACGGACCGTCAACCAGACTCACATCTTAACACCAAGCGACCGTGGATTTTTGGTGCAAGGCATTGGCCAACTCATAAAGGAAGTGGAGAAGGACTTTAACATAAAGTGTCAGCAGCTGAAGGAGTTTTATGGTCGTCACTAAACACTTTGCGGTGCATAGCACCAAGTATCGTAAGAGCCTCATCAAGTATATTCTCAATCCAGAAAAGACGAAGAAGCTGAAACTGGTCTCTGATTTTGGCATGAGCAATTACTTGGACTTTCCCAGCTATGAGGAATTGGTGGAGATGTATCAGGCAAACTTGACCAACAATGATCGGCTCTATGATTCCAGAAACGACCGCCAGCAACTCAAGCAGACCAAAATCCATGCACACCACTTGATTCAATCATTTTCTCCTGAAGACAAGCTGACACCAGAGGAAATCAATCGCATTGGTTACGAGACTATCAAGGAGTTGACAGGGGGCAACTTTCGTTTCATCGTCACGACTCACACAGACAAGAATCATATCCATAATCATATCCTGATAAACTCTGTTGACCTAAACTCTGACAAGAAGCTCAGATGGGACTATGCCCAGGAGAGAAATCTTCGCATGATTTCTGACCGCTTGGCGAAGGAGTCAGGGGCAAAGATTATTCCGCCCAATCGCTATTCGCATGAGAAGTTTGAAACTTATCGCAAGACCAATCACAAGTTTGAACTCAAGCAGCGTCTCTATTTTCTCATGGAGAACAGCAAGAACTTTGAGGACTTTGTGGTCAAGGCTTCCGCTCTCAACGTGGAGATGGATTTCTCTCGCAAGTACGCCAGATTTTTCATGACCGACCGAGACATGAAGCAGGTCATTCGCGGCCATCAGCTGTATAAGCGCCAGCCCTACACCGAGGATTATTTCAGAGAGCATTTTGCGACACGAGCTATTGAGCAGCGACTGGATTTTCTCTTGCCCAGAGTACGAAACCTCTCTCATCTTTTGGAAATAGCAGAGCAGTTAAACCTGAAAATCTCCCCGAAGAAAAAGCATGTTACCTTTACCTTGAAAGAGGACGACCGAACAATTTCCATTGAGAACAAAAAGGTCAGCACAAAACACCTCTACGATGTCCAGTTTTTTGAGGACTATTTTGATAAAAGAGACATCACACCAGAACATGACTTGGCTAACCTGGTCTCAGACTTTGAAGCCTACCAAGAAGAGCGGGACAAGGACAAGCTCCCAATTGAGGAACTCTTGGCGGCCTATAAGGATTTCAAAGAAAAACGAGACCAGGTCCAGGAGTTTGAAGTTGCATTAGCGGAGCACCAGATTGACAAGTTAGTTAAAGACGGTCTCTTTGTCAGAATCAATTATGGTATCAAAAAAGACGGCTTGGTCTTTATACCAAACCGCAAATTGGATATTCATGAGAGTGATCAGGACAAGACCTACCATGTCTTTATCCGAGAGACCGCCCAGTTTTTCATTTACAATAAAGAGAACTCTGACCTCAACCGCTACATGCGAGGACGGGAGTTAATCCGCCAACTCACTCACGACAGCAAGCATATCCCTAAACGCAGACGCCCGACTATGGCCAGTCTCAAAGAGAAAATAGCAGAGCTTAATCTTCTTATTGAATTAGACATCAACAACAAATCTTACCAGGAAGTCAAAGATGAGTTAATCAAGGACATCGCCCAGCTGGATTTGACCATTACGGAGTTGCAGGATAAGGTCGCTCATCTCAACAAAGTAGCAGAAGTCCTGCTCAATCTTAATAACTCTGACCCAGAAAACAGACGGCTAGCCAGGTATGATTATGCCAAGATGAATCTGACTGCGGCTGTAAAAATAGAAGGGGTTGAGAAAGAAATAGCAGAAAATCAAAAATCCATGATGAAATGGATAGATGATTACGAATATAAGATTAGGAGGCTAGAGAAATTCGTTCAGACGATTAGTCAGTCTCTATCTTTCCTTGACCGTAAAGGCCATCCAAGTAAAAGCGAAGTAGGTCTCGAATAGATTTTGGAGGTCTATTCTCTCTTTGTCAAACTATTAAGATATGAGATAGATATTGAGTTTTTAGTAGTGTATAAGTATATGACAAAGAAAGTAGAAGTTCATTTAGAAAATTCCTAGGTGCATTATTGGCTACATATCGATATTAAACTTAATGCTGAAGCTTTCCAAACATTTATTTAGCATATCTATTTTTGAGACAATGGTAGCTTTAGAACTTTCAAATATCAAGGGATTTAGCCAAATATTGAGTAGAATGGCTATCAATTCAGCAAGCTGTTGAGGATTCTCCGTCCTTATTGATCCATCTTGAGTACCTTCTGTAATAATGGGGTAGAAATATTCAGGTATTGTAATTTCTTGTATTTGTTCTAAAAATGAAGCAAGTAATTTAGGGCTATCAAGTAATTTTGGCGAAATGGTAGTTATAGTTTCCATGTTGCCGTTAGCTATACTAAGAGACACTAATTGTGTTATTTTTTCAGAACCTGTTAAATCTTTGGAAAATTTTATCCTATCAAACGTTATTTTGTTTTGTAAACCAATTTTTTTGACAACTGCCTCAAAAATATCTTCCTTAGATTCAAAATAATGATAAATTGCTCCTTTGGTCAAACCATCTAAGCCACTTATAATATCAGAAATTCTAGTTTGCTCGTATCCTTTAGTTAAAAAAAGGTTAGTTGCGACCTCAAGTATCGTTTCTTTGGTTCTTTCCATATTCTATAAAATAACTCTCCTTTCAATTTATTTATGTCAGTAAAATCAATAAATTATTATTGTTGACAGAGTAACTAAATAACAATTATAACACATTTTTATATAACTTGCCTAATCATTTTGTCCGTTGTATTTTGATGCTAATTTTTTAGAAACATTCCTTAGTAAAAAAATTAACAAAAATTTCCAGTACAGTTATTGACAACATACCAAAAGTATGTTATTATCAATCTACATACTGGAGGTATGTAGCAGAGCAAGTCTGCCCTACTTAAAATGGTCGACCAACCAATTTAGAAAGGAGATAACAAGCGTATGAAAAACATCAAAGTACGTAAAGCTGAAAGTGCTAATGCTACAGCTTGGTGGATTATTGTCTGATTTATTGTGACGTTGCTACATGCGGTTCTGCGAGCTATTAGTTTGTAGAAGTGTATTTGTTGCACTAAAATAGCTCGCAATTTGTTAAAAATTTTTGTACAAAATTTTGTTAAACGCATGGAAGTATTATTCATGCGTTTTCATTTTACAGTATTTATGATAGAGGTAAAATATGAACTTTCAATACATTAGACCAAGAGTAAAACCTATTTATCCAGTATATCAATTAAATGATGAATTATTTCGCATTGGAGCTCAACTTTCTATTACGACTGAGTTTGAAGACCCAGAAGGAAAGTTGCTTGAGTTGGTAAAGGTTCTGGATGGTAGGGAGATGGGTGAAATTATCAAGCATATGATTGATAGATTTCCAGATTTAACGGCAGAAGATGTCGTAGATGGCTTGGATATTCTTAGTGCAGAGAATCTGATTGAAGAGACTCCTAGTAAAGTCTTGGATGACTTAGATGAGCGTTACTATCCAAATATTAGTTATTTCAGTAGGTACATGACTTATGACCGAAATCCAATAGACATACAAGAAAAAATTAGCTCCAGCTCAATTTTACTTCTTGGACTTGGAGGTGGTGGGTCAAACATTTTGACACTGTTATCAGGATTAGGACCAAAAACAGTACGAGTTGTGGACTATGATAGAGTTGAGAGAAGTAATTTGGGTAGACAGTTGCTGTATAGAGAGTCTGATTTAGGGAAACTTAAAGTAGATGTGGCAGTTAATGCATTACGAGAAATGAATTCTACAATCAATGTCGAAGGTTTTAACAAGAAAATTGAGACACCAGAAGATGTACTAGAATTTACAGAAGGTATTGATTTGGTCATCTGCGTTATTGACGAACCTCCTTTCCAAGCACAAAAAACAGTAAACCAAGCGATTATTAAAGCAGGTTTACCTTGTGTATTCGGTGCTTCGCAGGTTAGTCGGGGACGGGTATTTTCTGTCATTCCTAAAGTGACTGGTTGTTTTGATTGTTTGAATATCCATTATACTTTACATGATGATAAATTTGTAGAGCAGTTTGTAGGCTTTAGAAATATTGATTTTAATCCACCAACAATTGCTTATGCACCAGCTATTTTTCAACTTACAGCAGCTATTGTTGATGAGGCAGTTCGTGTCCTAACTGGTTATGCGAGACCAAGTAGCCTCAGTACACAATATGAGATTAACTATGAAGATGGTTCTTCATTTACTCATCCATCTTGGGAGCGATACGCTGACGATTGCCCAACATGTGGCAATGGAGATGCTCAAAAGTGGGAAATTTTCAGATATTATGACAAAAAATAATACTGAAGTAATTGTTATAGAGTCACTCAATCAAGAAATTTACTTTAGGAAAACTCGTCGAAATGATTACTTGCTCTATTCAACAGGTTCAGAATTATTAGTATTTGATGAAATTACCTGGAATGAATCTATTATAGATTCGTTACATCATCATTTAAGTGACGAGCCTTTATTTGAATTATTGAAAGAGAATAATTTCTTTAAAAGTGGTAATTCTGTCCCTAAACCTGATAATAGCTACCTAATTTTTCTTAGAATTTTTGTAATCATTTTTGGAGGAAGTTCTATAGTTTACAATTTATTTTGTATAACGAATCTCCCCTTTCTTGAATATGATTTTGGTAGAGTGAACCAAGTTTTACTATTACTATTTGGAATATTATTTTCCCTGTTTACTACAATAATACACGAGGGAATGCATATTTTGTTTTCAAATAATGTTACAGGTCTATGTAGAGTTTTACACTTTTCTTGGAAAAAATCAATAGCAACAGTTGATTTGACACATGTTTGGATTTGGCCACTTTTTGAAAGAATCATGGCTGTTTTGGCAGGTCCATTGCTTGACAGTGTTATCCTGTCTGGTTTATTCCTAATGAGTGATTATTATTTCAATGCATATATAACTATGTCTATCTATATTATGATTTTTAGACTACTATGGCAGTTAAGACTAACACAACATACAGATGGTCGCTTACTGATATATATGTTATTGGATAATCCATTTTTAAAAAATGATTTTGATAATAGTAGAGACTCTTTAACAAATGAAGAAAAGATAGTATGGAGAGTAGTTCGTATCTTTAGCGTTATTATAACTATCTTAGTATTTTTACTTCTTTTATTTTTTATAGCAAAAATTGTGAGGTATTTATGAAGCAAGAAACTATTGTTGTAAGTCATTTGAAAAAGTCTTACGGTCAAAAAATTGTTACAAATGATATTAGTATTACTTTTTATAGTGGTCAGATTGTTGCAATTATAGGTCATAATGGAGCTGGGAAGAGCACCTTCTTGAATCAAATAAATGGTACAGTAGCATCAGATGAGGGAACAATACATATTGAAGGAGTAGATGTAACCAATCATCCAGGAAGGGCGAGAGAACTTGTTTCCTCCATGCCACAATTTCAAGTTCCGATTAAGGGAGTCACAGTAGAGGAAGCGATCGAATGTATTGGTGCTGTAAAAGGAATGAATTCTTCTTTGATTGAAAGCCGTACCAAAGAATTGATTGATTTCTTGGAGATTAGCAAATGGAAGCATACGCCTGGCGAAAAGCTTTCGGGTGGACTTCAGCGATTAACCTCTTTTGCGATGTCAGTTGTTGATAGCCCATCTATTGTTGTTCTAGATGAGCCAACTAATGATGTTGACCCATTTAGAAGGAGCTTGATATGGCGTTACTTGCGTTCTCTTGCAAATAGTGGCGCCACAGTTATCATCGTCAGTCATAATTTATTTGAAGTGGAGAGATACGCAGACAGATACTTACTGTTTGATAAAGGACGCATTAAAAGAGATGTGCTGGTATCAGAAACAAAAAATGCTCGCCAGCTAAAACATCAAGTTTCACTATCGGGGGCGAATGAAGAAGTAATTTCTAACTTCATGAATCACGATAATTTGAAATATGATAATGTCGAAAAACGCTTGATGTTTACAGTCGAGGATGGCTATTTGACAGAGGTAATATCGGTCATTTTTGATTTGTTGAAAACAGATAAAATAATTAGTTACGAGATAAAGTTGAAAAATCTCTCTGATGACTACGAGGAGTACATAAATGAATACTAGTCAAAAAAGGTTATCTAAATTCGGAGGCTTGGTAAAATGGAGTTTACTTCGTCACAAGTTTTATATTCCGGTTTTTGTTGTTGTTCAAATCATTTTATCATTTGCGGTTATCTATGGTTTTCTATTTATTACCAATGCAACTAATCAAGCAGAGAAATTCTATCTGTCTACAGGAGCTATGGCTATAAATGTGATTGCCGTTACTTGTGTGCTAGCACCTCAAATTATTAGCGAAGCCAAGCAAAATGGTATTTACGACTATCAGAAAACTCTGCCTGTTTCAAGAATAGAGATACTGATGTCTGATTTATTGATTTGGGGATTACTATGTCTACCAGGAATTTTATCAAGTATATTGATTAGCAAATTTGGTTTTGGATTGGAAGTTTCAATTGGGCTCAATTCTACCTTGTCTGTATTATTGATTATTTTTTCCTTGTTGTCAGTTGGTTTTGCGATTGCCTATATTCTCCCACCGAATCTTGTCTCCTTAGTCACACAGCTTATTATGATTGGTGGATTGTTGTTTTCTCCGATTCTCTATGCAGCAGATAGGCTACCATCGTGGATGATAACTTTATATGATTATTTACCCTTTGTACCATCCAGTCAGATAATACGCTCATCTATCTTTCAGCTAGAAAATGTTAGTATTCAGAATTTTATTGTGCTTATTACATGGTCTTGTTTAGGGTTTATCTTATCACTAACAATATTATCAAGGAGGAAATAAAGATGAGTAGGTTATCGATTTTTAATTTGACAAAAGTTGTCAAGGACAAGACGCTATTAAATAATATCTGCCTCACTTTGAATTATGGGCAAATTTATGGTGTTATCGGAGATAATGGTGCAGGAAAAACAACTCTATTCCGATGTATTTTGGGCTTAAGTAAGCCTATTGGAACCGTTGCTCTTGATGATAAAATCGTAAATTCTTTCAATTATAATGACTTCCTTAAAAAAGTTGGAGTGGTTTTTCCTTTTCCAGATAGCTTTGGAGCTTATACTGTAAAAGAGGCTTTTGAAAATCATTCACGTTATTATTCTTGTCCATTTGTGGATGTTGAAAGCTATCTAAAACAATTTGGACTAAATGTCTCCTCAGGTGATAAGATTTCTAGATTTTCCTTGGGTATGAAGCTACGCTTAAATATTGCTTTAGCATGTTTGCATAATCCAGAGATACTGATACTAGATGAACCGTTTAATGGACTGGATAGAGAGGGAATCATTTTGCTTCAGCAGCTATTGAAAGATTTCAAAAAACAAGGAAAATTAATTATCATTTCGAGTCACTCATTTGCCGAATTAGAGAAGATAACTGATCACCTTATTGTTATCCAGCAAGGAGAAGTTTTGGCTGACACAAATGTTATGGAAGTTAAGCGACAAGGTTTCGGCACTTTCGAACAATTCTATAGAGAAATAAAAGAGGTACACAGTGTATGAAAGAGCAGATTATTTATGAATTAAATACCCACATTCGCCATTTTAGAGGAATTATGTGGACAAATATACTAGTCAACCTGTCTGCCTTGATTTTTTTCAGTTTGGTAGGGCGTTTTGAACAATCTGAGTCAAACTCTATTTTAACTGATTCTGCTGGAATAATGACTTTAGCATCAACATTAACAGTATCAGTAGCTGTTATTTATAATGTTGTCATTTTAAATCGCTTGTTATTGAAAGAATATATCGGGAATGCAAGGGAAATTACATTTTTGTTTCCTGGTGGCAGATTTGAGATATTCCTAAGTAAAATTATTTCTTTATCTATTCATTGTTTATTGAGCTTAGTTCCTGTTTTGTTGTTTGAAAATCTTATTTTTTATTTTGTAGGACACTCTCTTGGCTTCTTATCAACTGGATTGTTTGTTTATGTATTAAAAGTCATCTGCGTGACTATTTTTGCAGGCTTTTTGGTACTTATCGTAGTGTTATCTTCAATTCTGGTAGGCCAAATTACACAATCAATAAATGTCCCCATTATTGTTGCTATAATCATTGTATCAATTATGGGAATTTTGTAGCCTACCTATATCAGTTGAATAATTTAATTATCGTACTTTTGACTATAGGTGTAGCGGTTTTAGTTTGTTTCACAATTAGTATTTTAAACAGTAGGGTCAAAAAAGATGATTTGATAGAGAATACGTCTATAAAAAATGGAAATTAGAAATTCATTGAAAAGTGCTGTTAGGATATTACTTTATGCTATTTCTTGTAAAGTAATAAGTGGTTTTTGTTATCTTGCTATTTTCGGAAACTCAAGGTCGAATTTATTGGATATATTGTTTTTTCAATATTCAAATTTGCTAATCTTATTATCTGGATGTCAATTTTCCTATAAATTCGGATTATGTAAACGAATCAATATTGGGGAATATGCCCGTAAGTATTTATTGGGTATGTTGATTGGAACAATTGTATAGTCAATTGAAACAAGAGCAGGACAAAAGTGCCTCAAGAAAAGTATCACAATTTGGCAATACTTTTCTGAGGTGTTTTTTCATTTGAGCCCATGTTTTCTCAATGGGATTATACTCAGGTGAGTAAGGAGGAAGTGGTAAAAGTCTATGACCCTGCTCCTTGCATAACTCTTTTAGCTTACTCATCCGATGAAACCTTGCATTGTCCATAATGATAACAGATGGTCTATCTAAAGTGGGTAGTAAGAATGTTTTAAACCAAGCTTCGAAAAAGTCACTCGTCATGGTTTCTCTGTAGGTCATTGGGGCTATAATCTCACCGTTTATAAGACCTGCGACTAAAGATAGCCGCTGGAATCTTCTTCCAGAGACCTGACCTGTGATCAACTGACCTTTCAAAGATCGACCATATTCTCGATGAAAATATGTCTCAAACCCTGTCTCGTCAATATAAACAGGTGTCAAGTGACTTAAGTTATTAAATTCTTTAAGGAACTGATTTACTTTCTCAGGGTCTTGTTCATAGTAGGTACAGCTCTTTTTTTTCGAGTATATCCCATAGCTTTGAGAGCGTAATGAATAGCTGTTGGATGACAGCCAAATTCAGAAGCTATTTCAGTCAAAAAAGCATCTGGATGAGCTTCAAGATAGTTCTTTAATTTTTCTCTATCAACTTTTCTTGGTTTGGTTCCCTTAACTTGGTGATGAAGCTCGCCAGTAGTCTCCATTAATTTTAGCCATTGATAGATGGTGTTGCGTGAAATATCGAAAACAACAGATGCTTCAGTAATACTGCCGGTTTTCTGACAGTATGCGAGAACTTTTTTACGAAAATCTAATGAATATGCCATAAGTACATTATACCACAAATGTACTGTTTTTGTTTCATTGTGCTATATTATCGATTTGTTTACTTGCTATTGCAATAGTATCAAAAGTTAGTATTAGTCGTTCTTTTTTACCTAATTCACCAATATATTTATTATTAATAGTCGGATTTTTTGTACAAAGCTACTCAGAGGAATTCTTATTCAGAGGTCAAATTTTTGGGATTTTATTGAAAAGTTTTAACTTGTATATTAGTAGCGGAATTCAAGCCCTTGCTTTTACATTTGTTCACTCTTTGAATGGTGGTTTCACAATTATCTCATTTTTTACATTGTTCTTTTTTGGGATATTGATGTCATTGTTCAGAGTTTTTACAAAAAATCTTTCTTTGGGGAGTGGATTTCATTTTATATGGAATAGCTTACCGTGTATTGCTTTAGGAATGAATGTGAGTGGGATAAAAATTCCTTGTAGTTTTTTCTGTACAGATGTCACGGGGCGAGATTTGTATACTGGTGGTATTTTTGGGATTGAGGGCAGTATTTTGGTCTTGTGTGTATTTTTCATACTTACAGTTGCTCTTCTTAAAAGAGTTTATAGACAAGAATTAAGTTATAAAAGGTGAATGATTATTTTTCGAACAACAAAATGCACGGGGGAACCTGGTGCATTTTTATTTACATCACAATGCTTGTTACCTCCTTCTGTCCAATTTGGACAATTTGAAAGAAAAGAATGAAATATACTTTATACTGGACATAGGAGAAAGCTAGATGTACCAACGGCTAAGGGATTTGAGAGAAGATTATGATTTTACTCAAAAAGATGTAGCTGACCATCTCATTTTAACTCATTCAGCGTATGCTAAAATTGAGCGAGGTGAGAGACAGCTGTCTATTGAAGTGTTAATTAAACTTTCTAATCTTTATCATGTTAGTACAGATTATTTGTTAGGTCTAACAGATTTTCCTAAGCGAATAAATGGTAATATAAAATAGTCCCTCCTAGCTGTTCATTGACAACTGAATAGACCAAGGTGGGACTTTAATCATTTGTGGAGCATTTTAGTTTGATTCGCTGTGATAGGAGCGATAACAATCAACTATAAAATAGAGTGGTACTCTATCTGACATGATACAAGTGAGGATAATGATACTTCTAAACGTTTAGGCTGCCAGCGAGAAAGGACAGCGGGTGCAATCCCCATGTAGGACCTAACCAGTTCTGCCCACTAAGGTCAACATTTTGACGTAAAGGAAATAAGAATTATGGAAAAAACACAAACTGGTGCGGAGTTACCGCAAGTTATGATTGAGGGCTATAAGGTGACGGTGCGAGTTACCGATAAACCATTAAGCCTGACGGATATTTTAGATGATTTACTAGGTCGAAAGCTTGAAAAAATTTGAGTTTTTAGCGGACAAGTCTTGATAGATTATGTAAAATAGACTAGTAGAACCTCAGTCCTTAATCGGTAAGCACCTAAACACTGATTAAGGAGAGACACATGACAAAAGCCTGTATTTATTTACGCCTATCACGAGATGATGGGGATAATGTGGAAAGCAATTCCATCATCAACCAACGCTCGCTTTTGCGAGACTATGCCAGAAATCACGATTTTATGATTTTAGAAGAATTTGTGGATGATGGTATCAGTGGATTAACCTTTAACCGTCCTGATTTTAACCGTATGATGGCGATGGTGAATGATAAGGTCATTGATATCATAATTGTCAAGGACTTATCACGCTTTGGTCGAGATTACATTGAAACTGGAAAATACCTCCAGCGAATTTTTCCAGCTATGGGAGTCAGATTTATCTCGGTCAATGACCACTATGATAGCCTGACGGCTGATACCAATGAAACGCATTTGGTCATGCCTATTAAAAGTCTTATTAACGATAGCTACTGTCGAGATATTTCAACCAAAGTTCGGAGCACCCAAAAAGCCAAACGTCAAAAGGGAGAGTTTATCGGAGCTTTTGCCCCCTATGGTTACCGCAAAGATGATAAGCAACGGAATCATTTAGTCGTAGATGAGACTATACGCCCGACTATCGAGAAAATCTTTGCTCTGAAACTAGAGGGCTATTCGTCAAATGCTATTGCAGGCTTTCTTAACCAGGCTGGGATAGAAACTCCCTTGCAACGTAAGAAAGCCTGTCAGGAAAAGATTAAAGGCTTTTATGGGCATAGATATAAGTGGGACACGAAAATAGTCAATCGTATTTTGACCAATCGTGTCTATACTGGTAGTTTGGAACAGGGGAAGCAAACCAAACTTAATTACAAGTCTCAAAAGTCTGTAGCTGTGAATCCAGCAGATTGGGTACGAGTTGATGATACACATGAGGCGATTATCTCAAAAAGTACGTTTGAGCTTGCTAATAATCTCTTACTCAGAGATGTCAAACATGGGAAGAAGCTGCCTGACCTATTTGCAGGATTATTATTTTGCAGCGACTGTCAAGCTCAGCTTGTACAACGAAAACTCCGCTACAAGGATAAAGAGACTGTTCAGTATATTTGTAGCACCTACAATAACGGAAGAGGATGTAGTCGCCATGCAATCAAGCAAGTGATATTGCTTGACTTAGTATCGACCTTTATTCATCAACATCTTGACTGGAAGTCTTATCTGATTAAAGCAGTTCCTGATTATGTTAATCAAGAACAGTTTTTGGAAGTCGATTTTACTTCTCTACTTGAGAATCGCAAGAAGTATGAACAGTTGCTCCAGTCCTTGTATTTGGATTTAGACGACGGTTTGATCAATGATACAGAATACCAAGAGTTTCAGCGAAGCTATCGCCAAAAGTTAAAGCACATTGAAGAAACCATCATTCAAAAGAAAGCACTGGCTCAAACCCTGTATGACAAACTTAAGGATAAGGAGAAGTGGTTAGATCAGTTGAGTACCATACAAAATAACCAAGAGTTCAATCGCCTCACTCTAGTTTCCTTGCTTGACCGCATTGTCATTCACGAAAATCAGGAGCTGACCTTGGTGTTTCATGATATGGCAGAACTCGAAGTCCTCCAGCAGTTTTCTCATCGAGAAACGGAGGTGGTCTAATGGCACGTACCAAGAACCGCTACCGTAAGGAAACGATAGATGAGGTACCACTTCAAACTTATCGTACGGGCATTTACATTCGCCTATCCAAAGAACGTACTGAAACCTGGAGAAACAAGTCGCAGTCCTTAGAGACGCAAGAAAGTCTTGCTAGAGCTTTTGCCAAGGAGAAAGGGTTAACTGTAACCAAGTGTTACATCGACTATGAGTATTCTGGGACAAACTTTAATCGACCTGGCTACCAGGACATGATGGATGACCTCAAAAAAGGGACTATCAACTGTATCTTGATTCGGGACTTATCTCGTTTGGGTCGTAACTACATTGAGATGGGACGACTGATTGATAAAGTATTCCCCTTTTTGGGAGTTCGTTTTATTTCAATCAATGACAACTTAGACACACTCTACGGATTAGAAGATAAGAAATCCTTTGAGGTGGAAATTAAGAATTTGGTCAACGACTTATACTCTAAGGATATTTCAAAGAAAGTTATGGCTTATCATATTCAGCAGGCTAGTCAAGGGTACTATATTGGAACTTCTGCTCCGTATGGGTATCGCATTGACCGCAATGAAGCTGGTGCAAGGTTAGTCATAGATAATCAGGTTAGGCCAATTTTAGAGTTTGTTTTTCAAGAGGCAATCGAAGGTAAATCCATGCCTCAGATTACTGCTGAATTGAATCGTAGAGAAATTGCTGTACCTCATTCCTACCGTAAGACAGGTCAATTATATAGAAGTGAGCAGGATACGAAAAGATGGCAAGCAGGAAATTTACTTCGTCTGATTAAGATGCCTGTTTACAGGGGAGACCTTGTTCAGCGAACACGAAACAAATCCTTATCTGAAGATGACTATATCTATTTTGAAAATGCACAGGAAGCCTATATCAGCAAAGATGACTACGAAAAAATTCTTCAGTATTCTGCTAGTCGTAAGTCTGTTAAAAAGACTGACCGAGTAAAAACTCCAAATCGCTATAAAGGTTTGATTTATGGCAAAACCAAATCAACTCAAATGGTTCGAAAGCGTCGCCATTTTTCAAATAATAAGTCTGATTATGATTACTATTACTTTATGGACTATCACTATGATTCAGAGACAGCTGAGAGAAAAACCGTTTATATCAGTGAAAATGCTCTGGATAAGATAGTAGTAGAGCTGATACAATCAGAAATGAAGCGTTTGGGAACAGTTGAGACATTGTTGCCACGGTTAGAAACTAAAAAGGAGGATTGTCTAAGGAAATATAGAAAGCAGTTGATGGTTCATCAACGCTCAGTAGTACAATGGAATGCTGAACTAAGCGATCTTTACGCTACTTACAGTCTTAACCGGTCTAAGCGAGAAGACTATCTTTCCAAAAAGAAAGAAATAAACTCAAAAATCAAAACCATTTCACAAGAATTAGCCCAATGTGAAACTTCAATAAAGCAGATTGAGGAGGAGCACAGTAAGCAGGTGAATTGGGTTAGACATCTAGTCAAGAGTAACAATCAAGCAGTTTTAACGGTAGAACTCTTAAATGCTTTAATAGAACGGATTGAAGTTGATGTTGACAAAACAGTCACAGTAACTTTTAACTGTCGGATTGGGGGGGACGAGTATGACTAAAATCGCTCTATACCTCCGCTTGTCAGTTGATGAGGCTAATACAGATGAAAGCAACTCAATTACTCATCAACGGTACTTATTAAACCATTTTCTTGACCAAGAACCTAAGTTCAAGAACTGGGAACGTTTGGAGTTTGTGGACGATGGTTTTTCGGGCACCAGTCTTAACCGTCCAGCCTTTAAACGCATGATGGCTGATGTTAAGGCTGGAACTATCCGTAATATCATCGTCAAAGATTTGTCTCGATTTATGCGTGACTATCTGGAATTGGGAAACTATTTGGAGAATGTCTTTCCTTTTCTCGGAGTTCGATTTATAGCTCTCAACGACCATTATGATAGCCTGGTGTCTGAACATAATGGACTGGATATTGATGTGCCCTTTAGAAACTTACTCAATGATTTCTACGCCAAAGATGTTTCTGAAAAAGTCAAGAGTGCAATGAACAGTATGAAACGCTCTGGGAAGAACATGAGTTGGTTACCACCGTTTGGTTATATCAAGGACCCAAATGACCGATTTAAGATTATCATTGATGAGGAAGTCGCTCCAATTGTAAGACGAATTTTTAGACTTTGCATTGAGGGAATGGGAACTCAAAAAATAGCGATGTTACTTAATAGTGAACAGACGATTACTCCAGCTGAGAGGAAAATGCAGGTTAGTCAAGCAAGGTATACAAAATCAATTATCATTACTGCAGAACAAAAGAGGAATGTATGGACGAGAAGTAGTGTTCTCCAAATACTCAAAAATGAAGCCTATAAGGGGACATACCTGTTTAACACTAGAACAACGGTAAATGGCAAGCAGATTAAACGGCCTGAATCAGAGTGGGAACGTCTTGAAAAGAATCATGAGGCAATTGTGCCAAGTATGGACTTTGACAAAGCTCAACAATCATTGGCCTCTCGTATTAGCGGGTCTAAAAGTCAGACTTTTAATCAGCCAGAAGAAGTTCTATTACGAGGTTTAGTTATCTGTGAACATTGCGGGCATCGTCTCCTTCGATATAGCCACTATAACAACTATGATTATTTTTATTGTCGTTACTGTAGAAGTCAAGGCCAGACCATGAAGTCCTGTCGGATAGATAGAATAGAAGAGGCTATCGAGAAAGAATTAAAGTCTCGGTTGCCGAAGAACTCTCCAAAGCTATCAAAAACGAATCTTATAAGAGAGGCTGAACGGCTGAAAACTCAAAAGGTTTCTCATTTTCAAGACTATAAAGAGGGCTTGATGACAAGAGAAACTTACATGGAAAAACGTCAGAACTTAGATAATTCTATAATGGAAATAGAGGAACAATTAAAGGTAGTTGGTAGGGAAAATATAGCATTTGACAAAAAAATAACCAGGGAAGTGATTGACACTCATATCGAGAGGATTGTCGTCAATGGCCAAGGTTCTTTTGCAGTCGTCTATAGATAATCTAATGAGAGACTTGTGTAATAGCGAGTCTCTTTCTTAAAAAGTAGATTTGTGGTATAATAAGGGTGTTTTCAGTGTTGAAAAATAGTGTCATTTACTTGACATAAGAGGGTTGGTGCGATGTGGACCAGTCTGTCAAGGACAATGTAGTCAAGGAAGTAAAGGAAGAAGCGGGGCTGGATGTGGAGGCTCTTCGAGTCGTTGCGATTTTGGATAAGCACAAGAACAATCCTGCCAAGTCAGCCCACCGTGTGACCAAGGTCTTTATTCTATGTCGTCTCCTTGGCGGGGAGTTTCAGCCCAATTCGGAAACAGTTGCTAGCGGCTTTTTCTGCCTAGATGACTTGCCTCCGCTCTCGCTTGGTAAAAATACAGCTGAACAGTTGGCTCTTTGCTTGAAGGCTAGTCTTTCTGAGCATTGGGAAACACGATTTGATTAAGGAGTAGTTATGACCTATCAAGGCTATTTAATTGATTTAGACGGTACGATTTACAAGGGTACAGAACGGATTCCGGCTGGTGAACACTTTGTGCAGAGCTTGCAGGAACGCGGCATTCCCTATCTCTTTGTGACCAACAATACGACCCGTCGTCCAGAAGCTGTCCAAGCTATGTTGGCGGACAAGTTCAATATTGAAACGCCGGTTGAGACCATTTACACGGCGACGCTGGCGACTATTGATTATATGAATGACTTGGGCAAGGAAAAAACGGTATATATCATCGGTGAAGAGGGTCTCAAATCTGCTATTTATGAGGCTGGTTATGTTGAGAATGCCGAAAATCCAGCCTATGTCGTGGTCGGTTTAGATTGGCAGGTGGATTATGAAAAATTCGCGACGGCGACCTTGGCCATTCAAAAAGGAGCAACCTTTATTGGCACCAATCCAGATTTGAATATTCCAACTGAGCGTGGGATGTTGCCGGGTGCGGGTTCTCTGATTGCTCTGCTTGAGGCATCTACTCGGGTTAAACCGCAGATTATTGGTAAACCTCAGGCCTATATTATGAACAAGGCGCTTTCTCATCTGGGGACCAAATTAGAGGAAACGATTATGGTCGGCGACAATTATCTGACGGATATTCGTGCAGGGATTGACAATGGTTTTCCAACTCTTTTAGTCCTGACTGGATTTACCAAGCCAGAAGAAGTAGCGGACTTACCAATTGCTCCGACCCATGTTCTTTCTAGTTTAGATGAATGGAGTTTCGATGAAAACTAAAGTACAAGTGATCGGTAGTATTTTCTTCATACTAGCCAGTGCGGTCTTGGCAACGATTTATCTGGCTTGGATTTTTTACCCCTTGGAAATTGAGTGGCTGGGCCTGGAGAAAATCGTTTATATGAAGGCGACGGATATTTCCTATAATTTAAATGCCTTGCTGGATTACCTGACCAATCCTTTTCAACAAGTGCTGGACATGCCAAATTTCCGCTCGTCGGCAGCTGGTCTCAAGCATTTTAGGGATGTTAAGTATCTCTTTCATTTTGCCCAGTTTGCCTTTCTGATTAGCCTGCCAGCCTTTATTTCCTTTGTTAAACAGGTTCTAAACATGGGCTATGGTCAGATCTATCGCCGGGTTTTTACTTGGGTTGCCTTGGCGCCTGTTCTTATCGGCCTGGTCGGTGTCTTGATTGGATTTGATACGTTCTTTGTCCTCTTCCACAAGGTCCTCTTTCCGGGTGATTCGACCTGGCTCTTTGACCCAGCAAAAGACCCTGTCATCTACATTTTACCACAGGACTTTTTCCTCCATTGTTTTATCTTGTTTTTCGTTCTCTACGAACTCTTTTCTTTGGCAATGCTGGCGTGGACAGTGAAATCTACAAGGAAAACAAGCCGTGAGAATTTTTCAGATTTATCATGAAAAATCATTGACAAAGACAGTTTTAAGTAGTAAAATAGTTAGGACTTTGAAATTGAGGGGAGTGAAAAAAATGTCAAAAACAGTAGTACGCAAGAACGAATCACTTGATGATGCTCTTCGTCGTTTCAAACGTGCGGTTACTAAAGCTGGTACTCTTCAAGAAACACGTAAACGTGAATTCTACGAAAAACCATCTGTAAAACGTAAACGTAAATCAGAAGCAGCTCGCAAGCGTAAAAAATTCTAATTGAATTTAAAACAGCTTTTGGGCTGTTTTTTATTTTACATTTTACCTTACCTAACTTATAATAGATATGTAGAATTAAATCAAGTCACATTGTTCATGAAAAAAGGAGTTTTGCATGAGTATTTTAGTAACAGGTGGAGCAGGCTATATTGGTAGCCATACAGTTGTTGAATTGTTAAAATTGGGTAAAGAAGTTGTCATTGTTGACAATCTTTCTAATTCAAGTATTTTGGTTTTGGATCGTATTGAGGAGATTACTGGAAAGAGACCGACTTTTTATGAATTGGATGTAGCTGATAAGGACGCCCTCCGTTCGGTTTTTGAAAAAGAATCGATTGAAGCAGCCATCCATTTTGCAGGTTACAAGGCAGTTGGTGAATCTGTAGAAAAACCAATCATGTACTATGAAAATAACATCATGTCAACGCTTGCCTTGGTCAAAGTCATGGCAGAATTTGGTGTCAAGAAGATTGTCTTCTCATCTAGTGCAACGGTTTATGGTCTTAACAATCCATCTCCATTGGTGGAAAATATGCCAACAAGTGCGACTAACCCTTATGGCTATACAAAGGTGATGTTGGAACAGATTTTGCGCGACCTCGAAGTTTCCGATAAAGAATGGAGTGTTGCTCTTCTTCGTTATTTCAACCCAATTGGTGCTCATGAATCAGGTTTGATTGGTGAAGATCCTGCTGGTATTCCAAACAACCTTATGCCATTTATTGCACAAGTAGCTGTTGGTAAACGGGCGGAGTTGAGTGTATTTGGGAATGACTATGATACTGTAGATGGTACAGGTGTTCGTGACTACATTCACGTAGTTGACTTAGCACTTGGGCACATTAAAGCACTTGAAAAGATTTCGGATACGACAGGTGTATATACTTATAATTTAGGTTCAGGACAAGGAACAAGTGTATTAGAGCTCGTAGAAGCTTTTGAAAAAGTCAATGGTGTTCCGGTGCCTTACAAGATTGTAGACCGCCGTCCTGGCGATGTTGCTACTTGTTATGCTAATGCGGACAAGGCTCTGGCAGAGCTCAACTGGAAAACAGAAAAAACAATCGAAGACATGTGCCGTGATACCTGGAACTGGCAGTCTAAGAACCCGAATGGCTATCAGGCATAAAAAAGACGCTGTGGCGTAGCTCGCAGCGTTTTTTGGTGCACATAAAAAAACAGGCGGAAAGCCTGTTTCACTATCATTATTTGTTTTTCAACAAGTCACGGATTTCAGTAAGCAATTCTTCTTGAGTTGGTCCAGCAGGAGCTGGTTCTTCAACTTTTTTAGGGAAAGCTTTTTCAGCAGCTTTAACGATGAAGAAAAGAACAGTACCGATGATCAAGAAGTTGATAACAGCGCTCAAGAAGTTACCGTAAGTAACACCGTTCCAGCTCAAATCAGCAATCTTTTCTGCACCAGCAGCTTTCAAAGCTGGGTTCAACAAGAGTGGAGTAATCAAATCAGCAACGAATGAATCGATGATGGCTTTGAAGGCAGCACCGAAGATAACTGCAACAGCAAGGTCAATAACATTACCTTGGAACAAAAATGCTTTTAAATCTTTCAACATATCCTAAATATGTCCTTTCATAAATTTTTACTCTATCTATTATATACACTTACATTTATTTTTCAAGTAATATGTCTCGAACATTTTTGTACCTTTGTCAATGATGTGAGACCAGAAAGGTGAAATTGAAGTTATCCATTTGTTAAGCTTTACTAGGAGCTAGCTCCTAGTAAAGCTTTTCTGATATCGATAGGAGATTTCCAGCCTAAAGTCTGCATAGGGAGTCGATTGGAACGGTACAGATAGATTTTCATCTGCTTGATTAGATCGTCATAGGAATAGAAGGTCAAGTGCTGGTAGAAACGTCGATTGTCATTTCGATGACTGCGCTCTACCTTTCCATTATGCCTTGGTGTTCGAGGGCGAATCAACTTGTGCTCAATACCAAGTTCCTGACAAAGTAAGTCTAGTGGGTGAACTTGTTTGGTCTCTTTGAAATGCGTGAACTCGAAGCCATTATCCGTTTGGAGGATTTTGGGTTTGTATCCAAAGTGTTTGATCGCCATTTTGAGAAATTGAACGGTTGAGTAGGACGACTGCTCTTTGAAAGGGAATATAAAGCGTTCACGACTGGCCTCATCAATGACGGTATACTGGTAGAATTTGTCAGGTAGTTTTCCTGTGTAGCAGTGAGTCGGGACGTATTTGACATCCATCTGCCACTTGATACCGAGTTTAGTCGGCGTGTCATATGGTTTTGGGACATAAGGTTTTTTCTTTGTTTTAGGGGATTTGAAGAAGTCCAGTTTTCTCAAGATTCGAAAGAGTGAGCAAGGGTGTCTATCATATCCCTTATTCGTTTTGAGCTTGTAAAAAATTTCGATGAGGGTTGCGTTTGGATTTCTTTTGATGCAGTTTTTAATCCATGTTAGCTCTTGCTCGGTGTGAGCCTTTGGGTGAGGTGTTAGAGGTCGATGGGATCGATTTTTCAACGATTCTTTAGTTCCATCAAATCGCTTATTCCAGCGCATGAGAGAGGCTTTTGAAACTTTGTAACGTCGACAGATGAAGGCGACAGAGGCACCATTTTGGTAGGTTTTAACAGCGTGGTAGCGTGTTTCTAGAGTATGTGGTAAATAGCGAAGATTTTGTGATATACTAGTCATGAGAAGATTCCTTTTTGATGAGTGGTGGTACTCTTATCATATCAGGGAATCTTCTTTTTGACTTCTAGAAGTCTCACATCTATTGTAACGCTACAACTCGTAAAAATAAAAATGTGGTTACCTATTTATTTCTCAGAAAATCTATGTTAAAATAGAGTAAGATTAGAACATAAAAATATTAGAAAGAAGGTAGGTATGACGAAAAATTATCAAAAAAAGCTTTCTGAGATCAAGGAGCAGTTTGCTCTTGATGTCGATGTCGGTCTCAGCACAGAGCAAGTGGAAAGACTTAGAGACCAGTATGGGAAAAATGTGCTAGAAGAAACGAAAGGCAAGTCTGCTCTTGAAATTCTTTTTGAAAATCTTAATAATATCATTGTTTACTTATTAGGCTTTGCCATGATTCTCTCCGCTTTTATGGGGGAATGGGTTGAAGCAGGAGCAGTTTTTTTAGCTCTATTAATCTCTATCTTGACAGGCTTCTTTGTAGAGTTAAAAGCCCAGAAGTCAGTGGATGCTTTACAGGATATGGTCAGCACGCATGTTACCGTATTACGTGATGGTAGGGAGACCGAGATTGATTCTGCGGAATTAGTTCCGGGAGACATCATCATCTTACATACAGGTGATGCCATCGCCGCAGATGGTCGCTTGATAGAAAGTAATAATTTAGCAGTTATTGAATCCGCTTTGACTGGTGAATCCGAGGCTGTTGATAAGGATGCTGAAGCTACCTTTAATGATGACATTCCTGTCGGTGATCGCCTCAATATGGTTTTTTCAGGAACAGCTGTCACACGGGGACAGGGCAAGGCTATCGTCACTGATACAGGAATGGCTACAGAGGTTGGTAAAATATCCGACCTCATGTCCGGCAACAAGTCCAGCGAGACGCCTTTGGATAAAGAAATCTCTAAACTAGGTAAATCTTTAATCATCTTGGCCTTTATTGCAGCAGCATTGGTTGTGATTATTGGGGTTATCAATGATCAAAATTTCTCAGATATTCTGCATGTCGCAATTATTTTAGCGGTAGCAGCTATTCCCGAGGCTATGCCGGCTGTGCAGACCATTACCTTATCAAATGGGATGAAGACCATGTCACAACACCAGGCCCTAGTCAAAACCTTGTCGGCTGTTGAAACCTTGGGCTCAACCTCTATCATCGCCAGTGATAAGACAGGTACTTTGACAGAAAATCAAATGATGGTCGAAATGCTGATCACTGCCGATGGAAAATCTTATCAGGTTTCAGGAACAGGCTATACACCAGAAGGCCAAATCAGCTATGAGGACCAAGTACAAGAAGTCGCTATTGATCAGATTTTTCTTCAAGAGTTTTCTGATGAGGAGGAGGACCTACTCAAAGCCAGTCTGCTTCAAGGGTTTTTATCAAGTAATGCTCGTCTTGAAAAAGCCTCCGACACAGAGGGAGAATACCTCATCAAAGGTGATCCGACTGATGGCGCTTTGAAAGTCTTAGGTTATAAAGCAGATCTTACTCCTGAAAAAGTAGACGACTACGGACTTGTCAGGGTCAATGAAATTCCTTTTGATTCTGAAAATAAATACATGGCTGTGGTTTATCAGTGGCCAGATAGTAGCCACCGCTTTATCTTGAAAGGTGCTCCAGATGTTCTTTTAGATATGGTTGCACCGTCTGAGGCTCAGCTCGATTTTTGGCAAGATAGCATCGAAACCATCGCGGAAAAAGGCATGCGTTCCTTAGCTTTAGCTAGTGGTGAATTATCAGATGAGGATGTGGCTGCGGTTAAGGCAGACATGCCAGCTTGGCTAGAGAAAAATGGCCAGTCCTTAACCCTAGTCTCACTCTTTGGGATTGTGGATCCGCCGCGTAAGGATGTGGCTGACTCCATTCAACAGACCCAGGATGCAGGTATTCGTGTTAAGATGATCACGGGAGATCACCCTAAGACAGCATCCATGATTGCCAAAGACATTGGTATCGCTAACTGGCAGAATACCATGACGGGTGCAGAAATTGATCAAGAACATGATCAAGCAGGTTTTATTGATCGGGTGCATGACACAGCAGTCTTTGCCCGTGTATCACCAGAAAATAAATTACAATTGGTGAATGCCTTACAAGAGCATGGTGAAGTGGTTGCCATGACAGGAGATGGGGTTAATGATGCACCAGCTCTTAATGGTGCTGATATTGGTGTTGCTATGGGGATTAGAGGAACGGAAGTAGCTAAAGAGGCTTCTGATATGATCTTGACGGATGATCGTTACTCGACCATTGTCGATGCTGTTCGAGAAGGGCGCATCATCTTTGAAAATATCAAAAAATACGTGTCCTTCCTCTTTGCCTGTAACATGGTAGAAATCAGTGCTATTCTCTTTACGATTATCTTCGTGCTTCCTATGCCAATCCAGCCGCTTCATATTTTATGGCTTAATCTCTTAATTGATGTGGGGCCAGCCATCGCCTTGGCTTATGAAAGCGCTGAAGAAGATGTCATGAACAAACCACCGCGTGATCCGAAAAATGGTTTGGTCAACAGGAACTTTCTGTTACGTATTATCATCAGTGGTTTAATCATTGGTTTGGGGGCCTTTCTCCTCTTTAGCTATCTGCACCTCTGGGAAGGTCAGGATTTAGCTTATGCGCAAACAGCGACCTTTACCTACATGACGGTAGCACAGCTTGGGCATATCTTTAATGTGAGGCGCTCCGGAGGATTTGGATTGGATCGCACTCTCTTTAAGAATAAGCTTTTAGTAGGTGCATTGATTTTCAGTCTTATTCTTCAAGCTTCTGCAGTTTATCTGCCTTTCTTTAATACCGTTCTTCATACAAAGCCATTGCGTGTAGAGACACTATTAATGATTTTAGCTAGCGGTGCTGTAGTGACAGCTTTAATCTATCTTCTAACAAAACTTTTTAGACAGTTTCGAAAAAAGACGGTGTCTTAAAAGAGCATCGTTGTAACGATTAGCAATCCAAGTTCCTTTTTGGGACAAGGGTTGCTATTTTTGATGTCTCAATAGCTGAGTTAGTTTCCTTACAGTTTGAGGGTCATTTTCCCTCACTTTAACGAGGTAAGAAAAAAGAGTAAAAATATGCCAAATAGTGGGGTTTCCTCTTGCATTATTTTAAGATAAGGAGTACTATAACAATATAGTAATAACTAGTGATATTTTACTAGCTAATTTTAGAAAGGTGGCAATGATTATGGCTAATATTACAATTTTTGGTAAAGGTAAAATGGGTCAAACCATTGGAGGCTTATTGGAATCTGGTGGTCATACGATTGACTACATTGACTTAGAAGGGTTGCAAGGTCGCAAAGTGGCAGACATTGTTCTTCTTGCGGTTAGATATGATGCCATTGCTGGTTTGATTGAGGAAAATAAAGAGCATTTTGTTGGTAAGATTTTGATTGATATTTCAAATCCTGTTAACTTTGAGACTTGGGACGAGTTGGTAGTTCCAGCTGGTACCTCATCAGCAGAGCAAATCGCTGAAGAGTTGCCAGATACCAAGGTTATCAAAGCCTTCAACACCTCATCAGCCATGATGCTCCAAACTAAAAATGTGGGTGAGGGACATATACCAGTCGTTCACATGGCCTCTGACCATGACGATGCTAAGAAAGTATTGACAGACATTATTGCTTCCACTGGACTTGATTCTGTGGATGTTGGTGATTTGAAACGTGCGCGTGAAATGGAAGCTCTCGGCTTCTTGCAAATGCGCTTGACTAAAGATCAAAAAGTCAGCCCAACTGGTGGTTACTTGTTGATTAAGTAATGCCATTAAATTGATGGATAGGCCTCCATAGAGTTTGTCAACTCACTATCCTCAAAAGCGGCTGATAAAATTAGCTTAAAGCAAGGGTTCATTAGAAATTCTTGTTTTAAGCTTTTTATTTTTGGACAAGTAAAAACTCCTGAAAAGAGTTTATCCTTTCTAGGAGTTTTGGGATTATATACTAAAAATCGTGCGCTGTTAAGCGTAAAAATGTATCTCCCTCGCAGAGGGATATTATTGAAAGTAAATAATAGGAACAACTAACTAACCTAGCGGGGAAACCCAAAGGGGACAATAGCATGTTAGTAAAGCGGATAAGGAGTGAGTTACAACGCTTTGATGTGCCGCAAGTTCCGTAACCTATGGTTAAGGCTAAACTGCTTGAACATCAATTCTGACTAGGTGCAAAGCATCGCCCATCGGAAAGTAACTGAGACCGATGTTACTGTATATTCGTTGTTGTGATTTTGGACGAATAACTTTCTACAGTAAAAGAGCATACGATAAGTATGAATAAAGGAATGAGTGAGGAACCTAAGGGTTACTAGAACGTACATTTTTAACGAATAGCAGGATTGCCTAAGAGGGGAGACCCTTATGGTAACGGAGTCACCGTAGTAGTTTGAGCAAGGGAAAACCTTGTACATGGCGAAGGGTGACAGGTAATTTCGATTAGTTAGAAAGGATTAGGTGCGTGAGATGCGTACAGCCAAAACTATTTTAACAGTCATTCATGAACGTGGAAAACAAGATAAACCACTTGAAAGGGTTTATAAATTACTATTTAATCGTGAATTGTATCTAATAGCCTATGCAAAGTTATACCCGAATAACGGAGCAATGACAAAGGGTGTTACAGAGGAAACGATTGATGGTATGTCTATTCAAAAAATAGATAGGATTATTGAACAATTAAGACGAGAAACCTATTACTGGAGACCAGCTAGGAGAGAGTACATTCCTAAAAAGAATGGAAAACACCGTCCTTTGGGAATACCAGTATGGAGTGATAAACTTCTTCAGGAAGTGATTCGCATGATATTAGAAGCCTATTATTAGCCACAATTTAGTGAACATTCTCATGGTTTTAGACCAAAAGAGGGTGTCATACAGCTTTACAAGAAATTCAGACTTGGAAAGGGACACGTTGGTTCATAGAAGGAGATATCTCTAGTTATTTTGACACGATTGACCACGATGTATTAATCACTATGTTGTCTAGACAAATTCAGGATGGTCGGTTTATTAGGCTTATCAAAAATATGCTTGAGGCAGGATATCTTGATGATTGGAAGTTTCACAAGACTATTAGTGGAACACCGCAAGGTGGAGTTATTAGTCCTTTATTAGCTAATATCTATTTACATCAATTTGATAAGTGGGTCGGTGAAGAACTGATACCTCAATATACAAGAGGTAAAAAGCAGAAAGCAAACTCAGCCTATAATCGTTTGAGTAGAAGAATTAAATGCTATCAGGATAAAGGAGATTATAAAAAAGCTCATCAGTTAATTGTTGAGAGAAGAAATCTCCCTTCAGTTGATACTTATGATACCAGCTATCGGAGATTAAGATATGTTCGGTATGCGGATGACTTTATTCTAGGCTTTACAGGTTCAAAAGCTGAGGCAAAGGCTATAAAGAAGCAAATTGGAGACTTTTTAAATACTAAGTTATCTTTGGAACTTTCTCAAGAAAAGACTTTGATTACCCATGCGACTGGAGAATCAGCTAAATTTCTGGGATATGAGATAAAAGCACAACGTGTCAATGATTATATTGATAACAAAGGGAGACGGAGTGCCAATGGTGTTATCGCATTATTTGTACCTGCATCAGTTATTGAAAGCAAATGCCGCCAATACATGAAAAATGGTAAAGCTATTCATCGTAATAACTTATTGCAGGATGATGACTTTAGTATCGTTCAAACTTACCAACAAGAATATAGAGGGCTGGTTCAATATTATATATTGGCACAAAATTTGTCATGGTTCTCAAAAGTCTATTGGTATATGGAAACATCACTCCTTAAAACATTAGCATTTAAACATAAGTCATCCATTAATAAAATGTTAGCTAAATATAAGACTACCACAACTAGCACGAATGGCCGAACTGTGCCGTGTTTACAGGTAGTTGTGCCTCGAGAAGATAAACCTCCTCTAGTTGCAACGTGGGGTGGCATTTCACTTTCTTATAAAAAGAAAACTGTAATAGAAGATGCTCCGTATCAAGTTTATGGTGGTCGAACAGAGCTTATCAAGCGATTACTCGCAAATAAGTGTGAGCTATGTGGAAGTGAGGAGAACATAGAGGTACATCATATCAGAAAATTAGCAGACTTGAACAAACACAATGGGAAATTAGTTCCAAAGTGGAAAGAAGTCATGTCAGCAAGACGTCGAAAAACGCTAGTGACCTGTCGGGATTGTCACCATGCGATACATAATGGTTCAATAAATACACGTTTATGAAATGAAATTACTGGAGAGCCGGATGATGCGAAAGTATCATGTCCGGTTCGGTGGGGGGATAATGGAAAAGGGGTCGCAATGACTACCTCGCTAGTATCCTACCCTACATAAGGGGATGCAGTTCGCTAAGAGACTAAAAGCTGATGGATATTATAAAAAGGTGTTGTTAATAAATAACATGCTTTCATAGCTGATGAGTGTGTAGAGGTAAAGGGTAGCGGGTTTGGCTAAAAGTGTTATCCAGAAGAAGCGTTTAAAGGATATCTTGCTGAGTCCTGCGACCATACATAAAAAATCATCGGGGAAGCCAGGTAGGACAAAGGCAGCTATGAGAAAGTACTCAAAGTGACGTCCGTGGTTTAGTTTAGCCATATATTTCTGATAGATTTGGTCGGATACAAAAGATTTGACGAAGCTTTCGCCATAATGTCTTGAGAGGTAAAAGCTCAATAGAGATCCTGAACAAATACCGATCACATTATAGATGAAGCCATAAACAGGTCCAAAGATAGCATGGCCAAGAACGCATGTCATCCCTCCAGGGATCACAGGATAAATCACTTGGATGACCTGTAGTAGGATAAATATCAAAGGTCCGAACAGACCCATTTGGCTAATGAAGGACTGAAAAGGGCCACCGACAACAAAAAGTTGTGAATGTGTTTTGACGTAAAAGAGGGTGATCAAGCTGACAAGAATGCCAAGAATACTGATTATTTGGATCATTTGTCGGTTTGAAAGTGGGAAACCTGTTTTTAGCATGAAGAGACCTCTTGTTCTACAAAATAGGGGTTAATTTGTATCAATCATATCAGGAGAAGGTGTATTTGGCATCAGACCTTAGACTGATTGTGGATAGAAATGGTTGCTAGGACATGTGCAGTATCATAATAAAAAGAGCAAGACCGAATCGGGAAAGTTTCTCCTTTTGGTCTTGCTTTTTTGTGTTTGAGTGGTTAATTGAGGAATATTTGGTTTCTTATAAGTCGCCGTAAGCGCCAGAGAAAGTGTTACCGTTTTTGATATTACCATATTGGTACCCCTTATCAAACCAACGTTGGCGTTGTTCGGAGGTTCCGTGCGTAAAGCTGTCTGGGACGGCACGACCGTAGGCTTGCTCTTGTAGTGTATCATCTCCAACGGCATGCGCGGCTTGCATGGCTTCTTGGACATCTCCTTGCTCAAGTAATCCTTCACCTTTGACATAGTTAGCCCAGGCACCCGCATAATAGTCGGCCTGTAACTCCAAGCGAACGTTTAATTGGTTGGCCTCAGCTTTTGACAATCCTTGGCGAGTCTTATTGTACTCGGTCATGGTGCCTAGTTCGTTTTGAACGTGGTGACCAACCTCGTGAGCGATAACATAAGCCAAAGCAAAATCACCTGCTGCACCGTAACGATTAGAAAGTTCATCATAAAAAGTGAGGTCTAAATAGACTTTTTCATCAGCTGGGCAGTAGAAAGGACCAGATGAGGCTTGCCCAACACCGCAGGCAGTTGTTGTCTGATCAGTATAGAAAACAAGCTCTGGTTCTGTGTAGTTTCCGTAACCTTCTGCTTGAAACTGTTGATTCCAGTAATCTTCTGTAGATCCTAAAACCTTACTCACAAACTCTGCATCTGCATCGCTAACAGTGGTGTCCTTTTGTTTGGTGATTTGATTGGACTGATAAGACTGACTATTACCACCTGTAAAGATCCCAGAAAGGGTACCACCACCTCCGAGTAGGACAAGGAGAAAGATCATTAGGAGCTTACTTTTCCAAGATCCTCTTGAGAAGAGAATGGATAGGAGGGCGCCCCCTCCTACGGATCCACGACTGGTTCCATAAGATGGCTGACCTCGTCGATCATCAATATTTTTACTTTTACGTAAATTATCAATTTTCATACTGCTTATCCTTTACTTTTTCATCTACTGTCATTGTATCAAAAGTCTGTCTAAATAGCTCTCTTTCCGCCATGAAATACCAGGAATTTTTGTTATAATGAGAGCAGATTACTAATTTAGGAGACATGATGCAATTATTTTATACTCCGATTTCAACTGATTTGACTGAATTACTCACACAAAAAGCTAACCAATATATAACTGAGGGAAAGCGAGTCTTTTATATTGCCCCCAACTCGCTGTCTTTTGAAAAAGAACGGAAGGTTTTAGAGTACCTACCTCAAAAAGCGACTTTTCAGATGTTGGTCACGCGCTTTGGTCAAATCCCTAATTATTTTATCCTACCTAAAAAAGGGGAAGGTGAAGCCCTGGATGATTCGGGGCTTAGTATGCTCTTGTATCGTGTCCTACGACAATTACCTGATCAAAAGCTACCTGTCTTTGGGCGTATTCAAAATGATCCGGGATTTATTGAGCAACTTCTGGATCTATACAAAGAATTAGCTAATAGCCAACTAAGCCTTGATGATCTTGATGTTTTGGTTGATAAAAATTCTCCATTAGACAAAGTCTCAGAGCTAAAAATGATTTTAGGGGCTTTCTTGGGAGAGCTGGATAAGGAAGAGTTGGCATCAGACAGTAAGTTACAATTTTTCTTACGGTCTTTGTCAGGTGATGCCTTAGATGATCAACTCAAAGATGTGGTTTTTATCATTGATGGGTTCACGCGTTTTTCTGAAGAAGAAGAACGTCTCATCGAGCACTTACACCCCAAAGCTGCCGATATCATCATTGGAACTTATGCTAGTGAGAAGGCCTATCAAGCACATATGCTGTCGGGAAATGTGTACGAAGCCTCTGTTTCTTTTTTAAGAGATTTAGCTGTACAATATGGTGTTAAACCTAGTCCCCTAGGTGGCGCAAAAGACACGCTATTTTCAAGGGTTTCTACGGCCTTTGAGCAGTCGTACACCTTTTTGGCAGAAGACAAGCACCCGGCCTGGACAAAGGCAGAGAAAGAGGCTCTACAGATCTGGGAAGCACCCAATCAGAAAAATGAGATTGAAGCCGTTGCTAGGGACATTCGTCGCAAAATGAGAGAAGAAGGAGCTGATTACAAAGATTTTCTTCTGTTATTAGGTGACGAGTCCTCCTATCAACTACCTTTAGCGCGTATCTTTGCACAATTTGACATTCCCTTTTACTGGGGACGCTCAGAAGCCATGGTTAATCACCCATTAGCGCATTTTTTGATGACTTTGGAACGTGTTGTGACCTACTATTTTCAGCGAGATGATGTTTTAAACTTGATCAAATCTGGTCTTTTTGGCATGTTTTCTCAGCGGGACGTGGATGTCTTTGAAGACTATTGTCATTTTGCAGATGTTTCAGGGAAACACTTTCAGAAGCCTTTCAAACACAACAGCCATCAGCGCCTTAGAGAGGCTAATGGTGAGACAATAGAAGTAGCTAAATATGATTTGGCGCGATTAAATCAGATACGAAAGCAGATCATTAGCCCACTTCTCAAACTAATGACAGACCAAGATGATCGTGATCTCTTTGGCGCACTAATGACTTTCTTTGGTGACATTGATTTGGTGTCCAATTTTAAACATTTGGTCAGAGATACTACTGTTCAAGAACTAGAGCAACACGAGCAAGTTTGGAAGAGCTTTGTCAGTTTATTAGAGCAGGCAAGGCGCATCTTTAACAAACATGAGATGTCTATACCAGAATTGATCACCCTCTTATCAGATGGCCTGAAAAGTAGTCACTACCGTACAATTCCAGCAACCGTAAATGTCGTCAAGGTGCGTTCCTATGATTTGATTGCTCCTCACTCCAGTCCCTATGTTTATGCGATTGGGTTGACACAGGCCCATTTTCCTAAAATTGTCCAAAACAATAGCCTTCTGTCCGATGCTGACCGTCATATCATTAATGAAAGAACAACGAGTACGGGGCGTTTAGAGATTGTAACAAGCGATAACCTTAAAAAGAACCATTTTGTTGCCATCTCTCTTCTCAATGCGGCTGAAAAAGGCTTGGTTCTGTCTTATCCTCAGTTGATCGGTGAGAGTCAAGATACTGTTTCTCCTTATTTGAAGCGTCTTGTTGAACAGTTGGGACTACCTCTGACAAAAAAACAAAGGTCTCTTCAAACGATTGAGCCCGACGATCTCGGATCTTATAAGGAAGTGCTCGCTCGCTTGGTGGTGCTTAATCGTTCGCAATTGTTAGATCGCCTCTCACCTGAGGAGGTGACTTACTGGAGTGTTCTCGGGCGCGTGATTAGTAAAGAGCTTGCTACTAACGGTATTAAGCGAACTGCCATTTCGAAAGAGGTGTCCTCTCGACCTTTGTCACAGGATGTTTTAGAGGTCCTCTTTCCTCCTGAAAAGCCAGTCTCCTTGTCTGCATCTAGCTTGGCGCGTTTCTACAATAATCAGTATCTCTATTTTGTTGAGAAGGTCTTAGGGCTTCAACAACAAGAAAGTATCCATCCAGATGCGAGAAGTCATGGTAACTTTTTACATAAGGTGTTCGAACGCGCTCTGGCTAACCAGGAAGTAGGCTCTTTTGATGATAAATTAGAAGCAGCGCTTAGGGAGACGCGGGAAGATCCTACTTTTAACGCCATTTATACGAAAGATCAAGGCAGCCTCTATTCGCGGGAACTTCTAGAAGGAATCGCTCGTGCAACAGGATCACTGTTTGGGCACAATGATCATATCCGTGTGAGCAGACAGGAAGCCCCTTTTCAATTGTCCTTAGCGGGTTCTAGTCATGCCTTAAAGAATCGTGAGATCGTCGTCACAGGGATTATTGATCGTGTGGATCAACTTTATACAGGAGATCAGCCGGTTGCCTATGGCGTCATTGATTACAAATCGAGTCATCAGCGCTTTAGATTAGACGATTTTTACAATGGTTTGAGCCCACAATTGATGACCTATCTCCTCGCCTTACAAGAAGGTAAAGACCGACAAGGCAACACCTTGTTTCCTCGTTTGGATTATTTTGGAGCTATGTACTTGCAGATGCAAGAACCTTCGGTGACCTTAAAAGAACTTTCGGCATTTGGTAAACTTCCTCAAAAAATTAAGGAAGAGTTGCGTTATGATGGTTTATTTCGTGAAGAATTTTTAGACTTTCTTCCACAACAAGATTATAAGTACAGTCGGAACCGTCAAGCAGTGGTTTATGATGAAGCCGAATTGGCAACTCTAATCGCTTATGTCAAATGGCAGTACCAGCAAGCAGCAGAAGCCATTTTACGTGGGGAGTTTGCTATAAATCCTTACACAAGAGATGGCAAGACA
Organism: Streptococcus nasisuis; assembly: GCF_040836615.1. Classification (NCBI taxonomy): domain Bacteria; kingdom Bacillati; phylum Bacillota; class Bacilli; order Lactobacillales; family Streptococcaceae; genus Streptococcus; species Streptococcus nasisuis. Next base: position 1,117,094 of record NZ_CP162268.1, read on the forward strand.
GTATCCGGAGAGCAGCTGAATGCTCTAACGGGATTTGAAGCAGATCTACATTTAGGACAATCTCGACGGTTGGAGACACTGACCGCAAATCCTTCTCAAAAGCGGCAGCTAATAATGAACAAAATTCAAGAGACAGTGAATGAAAATGGAGGTGATTTCCGTGTTTAAGCCCTATTTAAAACCGGAAGATGTCTTGGCTCTACAAGAAAAGGAGCAGGAGCTTCCTCAGGGTGTTCAGCGCAGAACACCTGAGCAAATTGAAGCCATCTATAGTCATGGTCAAAATATCTTAGTATCTGCTTCCGCTGGTTCTGGTAAGACCTTTGTTATGGTTGAGCGCATTGTTGATATGATAATGCGAGGGATCAATGTAGATCAGCTTTTCATCTCAACATTTACCGTTAAGGCGGCGACAGAGTTAAAAGAGCGGCTTGAAAACAAACTGCAAAATGTTCTGGCTAGCACCGATAATCAGGTTCTACAAGCTCATTTAACCTTGCAATTGTCTCAAATTCAGACAGCAGATATTGGGACGATGGATGCTTTTACGCAAAAATTGGTGACGCGATATGGGTACTTACTAGGAATTTCACCACGGTTTTCAATCTTGCAAGATGAGACGGAGCAAGTGATGCTCAAGGATAAGGTTTTTGACGATTTATTTGAAAGGTATCGGACAAGTTCTCATCATCAAACGGTCTTTAATGACTTGGTGAAAAACCTGACGGGACGCGCTAAATCAAACCGCGCTTTTCGTGACGTGGTCTATCAGCTCTATGCCTTTTTGCAAGCCACAGATGATCCTCAAAAATGGTTAAGAGATGTCTTTATTAACCGCTCTGCTTATGAAGCTAGAAGTTACTATCCCAAGAATGCCTTAGAAACTGTTGCTGGCGACCTTGAGCAAGCACGACTCTATTATCAAACGGTATTAAGTCAGCTAAAAGTGGCCTTGGGACAAAGACAGATGGCATTGGCATACGAAGTTTTAACACAGATCGCTTTTAAGGCGACTGTACTTGGTGCTAAAAGTGACTACGTTGAAGCGATGACTCTGCTGGAGCGCTATAAAAATATTGCTGTGGATCCATCACAGGTTAGTGCTGATACGCTACTAGCAATAGAGGCTAATATAGAGGCTTTACTCAATCGTCCACCTAGTCTGACCAAAGCAGGAAAACTAGACAAGGTTTCAAGTCAAGTACAGACCTTGGCTGGTCAAAAAGTTTCCTTATTGAAGTTGTTACACCAAGGTGAGATGACAAAATTCGTTGACCTTTTTGATCAAATTGGTTTTGCAGCAACACATCTAAAAACCTATCAACTGGATCATTTTTTAAACCACTACCGTTTTTCAGATTTGACAGAAGATGATATTATCCCCAGTGATATCACAGTCATTGAGCGCCAATTAGATACCTTATTTGGTCAGATAGATACTTGCTTACAGGAGATGTTAGACGATGTGAGTCAGGTATCTCCTGAAGATTTTGAAACGCAATTTGTATCATTAGAGGAGTCCCTCCATCAGCATTTTGACCGTTTCTTTACGAAAAAAGAGTGGGAAAGCCAGTTTCCCAACATTCAAAGCTTTCAGCGACTTTATGCGATGATTAGCATTATCTATGATGAACAGCCTAAAGCTATTTCCTTATTAGAGGTGCTGGTGGCCTTTCTAGGGGATTTTAGTGAGCATTATTTTGCTTTGAAAGTTCAGGAAGCTAGTCTTGAATTTTCAGACATTGCACATGTGGCGATTAGGATTTTAGAAGAGCATGACACTGTCCGACAAGCCTTTCAAGAGCAGTATGTTGAAGTCATGGTTGATGAATATCAAGACAATAGTCCTATTCAAGAACGTTTGATGGAGCTCTTAGCCAATGGGTATAATCGTTTTATGGTGGGTGATGTGAAGCAATCAATTTATCGCTTTAGGCAGGCTGATCCCATGATCTTTTTGGATAAGTTTACCCTTTACCAATCAGACCCTCAAGCTGGGAAATTGATTGTTTTAAAAGAAAACTTTCGTAGCCATCAAGAGGTTGTAGCAAGTGTCAATATGGTGTTTAGCCATTTGATGGATCCAGACCTTGGTGAGATCCATTATGATGCCAGTCAAGAACTTGTAGCAGGAGATCCTAAAAAACAAGTAGCATCTCCTGAACTCAAGACACGCTTTTTAATTTATGACTCTTCGCAGGATGCACAAGAGGATGTCACCAGTTCAGAAGACACCCCAGAAACGGAACTTTCAGCAGGTCAGATCGATCTGGTTATTCGCGAAATAATGGCTTTGAAAGCTGCGGATGCAGACTTTGATTTCTCTAGTGTAGCCTTATTGGTTCCCTCACGAACGCGAAATACAAGTATTTTGAAGCGTTTTTCAGAAGCAGGTATTCCCTTGGTGGCTGATGATGGTGTGATGAATTATCTGAAATCAACAGAAGTTATGATTATGCTAGAAACCTTGCGCACGATTAATAATCCCTTGAATGATTATGCGCTGGTCTCGCTTCTAAAATCTCCTATGTTTGCCTTTGATGAAGATGATCTAGCTCGGATCGCTGTTCAAATCCAAAAGAACCGGATGAGTGATTTCTACCAGAAAGTCTTGCAGGCTCACCAAAAAACTGGCGATCACCCTGAACTTATTTCAGCGGGTCTTTTTCAAAAATTAGACCAGTTTTTAAATTGCCTCAATTCTTGGCGCGACTATGCTAGAACACACTTGATCCATGAGTTAATTTGGAAAATATACAATGAGCGCTTCTATCTAGATTATGTTGGGGCCTTGCCTAATGGTTTGCAGAGGCAAGCGAATCTTTACAGTTTGGCACTGCGCGCTCATCATTATGAACAAAATGGTTATCGTGGTCTGACGCGATTCATTGCCAAGATTGATCATATTTTAGAACATGACCATGATTTGGCTGATGTCGTGGTAGCCCTCCCTAAAAATGCTGTGCGCTTGATGACCATTCACAAGAGTAAGGGCTTGGAATTTGATTATGTTTTTGTGCTCAACTTAGACCAAAAATTTAATCTCAAAGAGGTCTCTCATACCAAAGCAATTGCTCATCCCAAGCAGGGAGTAGGTATGCTTTACCAAGCTGATCTTACTAATGATGAGCGTTTGACTCAGCTCTCTGGACTTCCTCTCAAGGTGAGTATCGAAACATTGCCTTTTCAAACGAACAGAGATCTGATCTTGAAGGCTAGTCTTTCAGAGGAAATGAGACTCCTATATGTTGCTATGACTCGGGCAGTTAAGCAATTGTACTTGGTGGGGACTGCTCAAAAAACAGATCACATCAGTTCTAGTGATTACCAAGAGCCTGTATTACCTCTAGGGTTACGCGAGAAGGGACGTTCTTTCCAAGACTGGCTTCTAAGCTTATACAAAGCCTATCCTCAAGCTTTTTCACAAGTTATTGACGTGGTTTATGACACGGTGGCAGTTCCACAGATGTCAGAGGAAACGACTCTTGATTTAGAAGACCTACGGTCTAATCGGCAATCTGAAGACATTGTCAAGGCTCTCGACAATCTGAAACAAGTTCAAGCTTATAACGATTTACATGCTGCGGGTATAGAATTGCCTAGCTTAAGAACGCCTAGTCAGCTTAAGAAAGCTAAGTTGTTCGACCAGGAAAGTGTTGAGTTGACTGCTGTGAGTTCGGCTTCGACAGAAAAGGTCTTACCGGATTTTCAACTGCCAGATTTTGCAGCTGATAGGCCACTAAGTTCTGCGGAACTAGGTTCTGCCCTACATCATCTCATGCAGCGCTTGGACTTGACCCAAAGAGTAACGACTAATCGGATCTTACAGGCGCTACATCAGATGACGGATAGGCGTGACATTTTAGACAAAATGCCAGTCCGCAAAATTGAGGCATTCTTTGAAACCCACTTGGGACAAGAGTTGTTAACTCATCGCGAGCAACTTCATCGTGAAGCGCCTTTTGCGATGTTAACAGATGATGTGGCCAGTGGTGAATCTTTTGTGATTCGTGGGATTATAGATGGTTACCTCCTCTTGGGAGATAGCGCTATTTTATTTGATTATAAAACAGATAAGTATCAGGACAAAGAGGTCATCGTTGACCGCTACCGCGACCAAATGGCACTGTATGAACAAGCCCTAAAACAAGCTTATTCTATTAAAACCATTGAAACCTACCTCATTTTGTTTGGAGGTGAGCGTTTGGAGGTTGTCTTGGTTGACTAATCTTAGGATATTATGTTATTGGTGATGACCGAGGCTATGTACCTTTGTCAATGATGTGAGACCTAAAATGTTATTTTGAAGCTATCCATTTGTTAAGCTTTACTAGGAGCTAGCTCCTAGTAAAGCTTTTCTGATATCGATAGGAGATTTCCATCCTAAAGTTTGCATAGGGAGCCGATTAGAACGATAAAGATAGGTTTTCATCTGCTTGATCAGATCGTCATAGGAATAGAAGGTCAAGTGCTGATAGAAACGTCGATTGTCATTTCGATGACTGCGTTCAACCTTACCATTATGTCTGGGTGTTCGAGGACGAATCAGCTTGTGCTCAATGCCCAGTTCCTGACAAAATAAGTCTAGTGGGTGAACTTGTTTGGTTTCTTTGAAATGAGTGAACTCAAAGCCATTATCCGTTTGGAGGATTTTTGGTTTGTATCCAAAGTGTTTAATAGCCATTTTGAGAAATTGAACCGTTGAGTGGGACGACTGCTCTTTGAAAGGGAATATAAAGCGTTCTCGACTGGCCTCATCAATGACGGTATACTGGTAGAATTTGTCAGGTAGTTTTCCTGTGTAGCAGTGAGTCGGGACGTATTTGACATCCATCTGCCACTTGATACCGAGTTTAGTCGGCGTGTCATATGGTTTTGGGACATAAGGTTTTTTCTTTGTTTTAGGGGATTTGAAGAAGTCCAGTTTTCTCAAGATTCGAAAGAGTGAGCAAGGGTGTCTATCATATCCCTTATTCGTTTTGAGCTTGTAAAAAATTTCGATGAGGGTTGCGTTTGGATTTCTTTTGATGCAGTTTTTAATCCATGTTAGCTCTTGCTCGGTTTGAGCCTTTGGGTGAGGTGTTAGAGGTCGATGGGATCGATTTTTCAACGATTCTTTAGTTCCATCAAATCGCTTATTCCAGCGCATGAGAGAGGCTTTTGAAACTTTGTAACGTCGACAGATGAAGGCGACAGAGGCACCATTTTGGTAGGTTTTAACAGCGTGGTAGCGTGTTTCTAGAGTATGTGGTAAATAGCGAAGATTTTGTGATATACTAGTCATGAGAAGATTCCTTTTTGATGAGTGGTGGTACTCTTATCATATCAGGGAATCTTCTTTTTGACTTCTAGAAGTCTCACATCTATTGTAACGCTACATTCAAGTAATATGTCTCGAACATTTTACATTTCTAGAAATTTGTTATACAATATAGAATGTTAAAATGTGTGTATTCTCTGTATTTGTAAGGAGGTGACCGATGGTATCAAAAGAAAAAATCAATGATATTAAACAGGCTGTCAATATTGTTGATATTATCGGTGAGTCGGTTGCCCTGACCAAGGCTGGACGCAATTTTCTGGGACTTTGTCCCTTCCACGGTGAGAAAACTCCTTCCTTCAATGTGGTGGAGGACAAGCAATTCTATCATTGTTTCGGCTGCGGAAAGTCAGGGGATGTCTTCAAGTTTATCGAGGAAATCCAGGGCGTGACCTTTGGGGATGCGGTACAGATTGTCGCTCAAAAGGCGGGAATTGTCCTAGAAACCAGTCCGCAATTTCAGCGGGCTGAGAAAGTTGCCAATCCCAACCAGGTTCTATACGATATTCACACTGAGGTGGCTAAGTTTTATCATGCCTTGCTCATGACGACCAAGATGGGAGAGGAAGCGAGAAACTATCTCCACCAGCGTGGCCTGACAGATGAAGTCATCAAAACCTTTCAAATAGGCCTGGCCCCTGACCAGCAAAATATCCTCTATCAAAAATTGTCCAGCCAGTTTGAGGAAGGGGCCCTCTTGCAATCGGGTCTTTTCCATCCTGGTGACCATAATAGAATCTATGATTCCTTCCACGGTAGAATTATTTTCCCCTTGACCGACGAATACGGTCGGGTTATTGCCTTTTCTGGTCGTGTCTGGACAGAGATGGACCGGGAGAATAAGCAGCTGTCCAAGTACAAAAATTCGCGTAGCACTGCAATTTTCAATAAAAGTTACGAACTATATCATTTGGATAGGGCAAAAGCTGTCATCAAGAAACAGCACGAGGTCTATCTGATGGAGGGCTTTCTGGATGTTATTGCGGCCCATCGTGCAGGAATTGAGAATGCTGTAGCCTCTATGGGAACGGCTTTGACCAGTGAGCACGTGACCCACCTGTCTAAGTATTGTAAGAAGATTGTCCTGACCTATGATGGTGATAAGGCGGGACAGGCTGCTACCATTAAGGCTTTGGACGAATTGCAGGATTTCCAAGTGGAGATTGTCAGTCTGCCAGATAATATGGACCCCGATGAGTTTTTGCAGAAGAACTCTGAGGTGGCTCTTGAGCAGGTTTTGACCAAATCGCGCATTAGTGCGGTTGAGTTTTTAATCAACTATCTCAAGCCGGATAATCCTGATAATTTGCAGATGCAGATTGATTTTGTGGAAAAAATTGCCCCTATCATTGCCAAGGTTCAGTCTATTACGGCCCAGAATTCCTATATCTACAAGGTAGCAGACCTCTTGTCTGATTTTGACTATGGTCAGGTGGAGCAGGCGGTCAACAACGTTCGCCTCACGCACCGCCAGCAACGCAGTCAGCAGGCCCAACAGTCCTTTTCTGAGGCAAAAAAATTGCCGGGCCTGCAGGTTGTTCCGCGAGTGACTAGCCTGGTTCGGACAGAAAATCACCTGCTCTATCGGATGGCTGAACATCCCTACATTCTCAACGAATTTCGGCTGAGAGAGGATTTTGCCTTTGCGACGCCTGATTTGGAGGAACTCTTTCAGCTCTTGAAGAAGAATGGTGAGATTTCCAGCTTTGATTTATCCCAAGTCAGTGATAGTGCCCAACAGGCCTGGTACCGGGTCCTGGAAGAACGCTTGCCAGAGGAGGTTGCTACTCATGAAGTAGAGGAATTACTGGTCAGTCGGGATCGAGAATTGCTAAAAAAAGAAAACCAGCATGCTGCACGAGCCATTCGTGAGCATTCCCATGTGGGAAATACAGACATTGCCCTTGATGAGTTGCAAGAACTCCTCAATCGAAGAAAACAAATGGAGTAAAGATGACAAATAAAAAAGACAAGAAAAACGAAGTGACCACTTTTGATGTCCAAGTTGCAGAATTTATCCGCAACCATAAAAAGCAGGGTTCTGCGTCAGATGACGAAATCAATGACCAGCTTGTCATTCCTTTCACCTTGGATGCGGACGGGATCGATGACCTTCTTCAGCGTATCCAAGACGCAGGAATTTCTATTGTGGATAAGGAAGGAAATCCTTCTGCGCGTGCTATGCAGGTAGAGGAAGAGCCAGAACTTTCTGATGAGGAATTACTTGGCAGCAACTCTGCCAAGGTCAATGACCCAGTCCGCATGTACCTCAAGGAAATCGGTGTTGTTCCCCTCTTGACCAACGAAGAAGAGCAGGAATTGGCGCTTGCTGTTGAGGCGGGCGATCCTGAGGCCAAGCAACGTTTGGCTGAGGCCAACCTGCGTTTGGTGGTATCTATTGCCAAGCGTTATGTTGGTCGTGGTATGCAGTTCCTTGATTTGATTCAAGAAGGCAATATGGGCTTGATGAAGGCCGTTGATAAATTTGATTACTCGAAAGGGTTCAAATTCTCGACCTATGCGACTTGGTGGATTCGTCAGGCCATTACCCGCGCCATTGCGGACCAGGCTCGTACCATCCGTATTCCTGTGCACATGGTGGAAACCATTAACAAGTTGGTCCGTGAGCAACGCAACCTCTTGCAGGAACTTGGTCAAGACCCAACGCCAGAACAAATTGCTGAGCGTATGGATATGACGCCTGAAAAAGTGCGTGAAATTTTGAAAATTGCTCAAGAGCCTGTGTCTCTGGAAACGCCAATTGGTGAGGAAGATGACAGCCATTTGGGGGATTTCATCGAGGACGAAGTAATTGAAAATCCAGTTGATTACACAACCCGCGTCGTTCTCCGTGAACAATTGGACGAGGTTCTGGATACCTTGACTGACCGCGAGGAAAATGTTCTCCGCCTGCGCTTTGGACTGGATGATGGAAAAATGCGCACCTTGGAAGATGTGGGCAAAGTCTTTAACGTAACCCGCGAACGCATCCGCCAAATCGAAGCCAAAGCCCTCCGCAAACTCCGCCACCCATCCCGCAGTAAACCACTTAGAGATTTTATTGAGGATTAAAAACCTCCGGGGGAGGTTTTTAACGCCTGCTTGAAAATAAGAGAGCAGGCTGTCTGGGAGACAAGATCAACCGCTCCCCTTGAAATAGGAAAAGGAGCGTATGCCATTGGTACTTATCAGGTCGTTCGCTTAAAACTCGAGAGCGAGATGAGTCTAATGGATGTTTAGCGCGAGGATGCTGACTTTCGTCAGTTTTATTTCCCACTTTCAACAGTCTCTCCCCAGACTGTTGAAACCCGCCCGAAAATAAGATAGTGTGCTAATGTCCGGTGAACTACAAGGATACTGATTTCCGTTAGTCTTAGAACGTAGACAAAATATGTTCTAGGTAAATAAAGTAAGTAGCTCTGCTAAGAAAAAATCAAAATTTAGTTTATTTTGTGAGTGGAGCCCAAAAGAGACCTTGTCTACAAACTCAGACTGACTTCCGTTAGTCTTATTTCCCCGGGCTGTTGATACCAGTTATATTTTTAGCAAAGAAAGAGAGTGATTGAAAATGGCTTATACAGAAGATCAGATTAAAGACGTTCAGGAGCGTATTTTTCAAGCTCTTGAAGATGTGATTGACCCAGAACTTGGGATTGATATTATCAATCTTGGTTTGGTCTACGAAATTCGTTTTATTGATGGCAAAGCTGAAATTGATATGACTTTGACCACAATGGGCTGTCCCTTAGCTGATTTGATTACAGATCAAATACATGATGTTTTAAAAGATGTCCCAGAAGTGACTGAAGTGGATGTGAGACTGGTCTGGTCACCGGCTTGGACTGTTCAAAAAATGAGTCGTTATGCTCGTATTGCATTAGGAATTAAGTAATATAGATATGTGATGGTTTCGAACGTTCGAAACCATTTTTTAAAGAATGTTGGTTGTTTTTGAATAATATATTACAAATTCTACTTGTCAAAGGGCAGTTTCCGTGTTACAATAAACAGGCCTAGGAAAAGTAGCGATACCTATTCTAGCAAATATCAGACCTATATGGGACAGAAAATTGTCATAACCAAAGCCTACGGACAGGCGGGTCGAATGCCGAAGCGTGGCGAAAGCCACATTATTGATTGAGTTAAAAGCTCAAATTTTATAAGTTGATTTTAGGGTTTACCCTAATTCTTACATCAAATTTTAGTGTGGTGAAAGCACACGTCATCTTGTGAAACGGTCAATAAAGTACGTATATATTTGCACTGGAGAGTAGGAAACGGTAGGCACATAAACTCAAGAGAAGAATAAAAAACGTCAATAACGATTGTAGAGCAGGATTTTACCCTGCTCTTTTTACTTGTTTAAAAAGGGCAAAGATAAGATGTTGTACTATAAGTAAAAGCAAAGGAGTTTTTCTACATGAAAAATCAATACCAGGCCCCAATTTATGAGGGATTGGTCAAATTAAGACGCAAACGGATAGTTCCTTTTGATGTTCCGGGTCATAAACGGGGACGCGGAAATCCAGAGCTTGTTGAGCTTCTAGGTGAAAAGTGTGTTGGCATTGATGTCAATTCCATGAAACCCTTAGATAATTTAGGGCATCCTGTTTCGATCATTCGTGAAGCAGAAGAATTGGCAGCGGAAGCATTTGGAGCCAGTCATGCTTTTCTTATGGTTGGAGGAACTACATCTTCAGTCCAGACCATGATTTTAGCAACATGTAAGGCAGGGGATAAAATTATCCTTCCTCGAAATGTTCATAAATCAGCCTTGAATGCTTTGGTTTTATGTGGGGCTATTCCTGTTTATGTTGATATGACCGTTCAGCCAAGGATTGGAATTGCTCTTGGACTGGAGAACGATGCATTTGCACGGGCGATTGTTGAGCATCCAGATGCAGTCGCAGTTTTGATAAATAATCCAACTTATTATGGTATTTGTTCGGATGTAAAAACTCTCACTGAGATGGCCCATAAAGTTGGTATGAAAGTTCTAGTGGATGAGGCTCATGGGGCTCACTTGCATTTTTCTGATCAACTTCCTTTATCCGCTATGGATGCTGGTGCCGATATGGCTGCTGTTTCCATGCATAAATCAGGTGGTAGTTTGACACAAAGTTCCCTTTTGTTGGTAGGGCCTGAAATGAATGTTGAATATGTTCGTCAAATTATCAACCTAACTCAGTCTACTTCGGCATCTTACTTACTTTTGTCTAGCTTAGATATTTCAAGGAGAAATCTGGCTCTCCGTGGGAAAGAGTCTTTTGAAAAAGTCATTGAAATGGCTGAATATGCTCGTCGTGAAATCAATGCAATTGGCGGTTATTATGCCTATTCAAAAGAATTGATTGATGGACAGTCTGTGTATGATTTTGATGTGACAAAACTTTCTATTTACACACAAGGTATTGGCTTAACTGGTATCGAAGTCTACGATCTTCTGCGAGATGAATATGATATTCAGATTGAATTTGGTGATATTGGAAATATCTTGGCCTATATTTCAATTGGAGACCGTTTGCAAGATATTGAGCGGTTGGTGGGTGCTTTAGCGGATATCAAGCGCTTGTATTCACGTGATGGTTCTGATTTAATTTCAGGGGAATACATCCAGCCTCAATTGGTCTTATCCCCTCAGCAAGCATTTTATGCAGAACGTGAGAGTCTCTCGCTACAAGATGCTGTTGGACAGGTTTGTGGGGAATTTGTTATGTGCTACCCGCCTGGCATTCCGCTTTTGGCACCAGGTGAACGAGTGACCCAAGAAATTGTAGATTATATTATTTTTGCCAAGGAACGTGGCTGTTCTGTTCAAGGAACAGAGGATCCAGATGTTAATTTTATCAATGTGATTAAGGAGAAATAGGCATGGAAATGTGGTTTTCAGAAGTTCAAACACCTGATGTAAAATTGTCCATTCGCACCAGTCAACAACTTTATGCTGGAAAAAGCGAATACCAAGATATAGCTGTGTTGGACTCGCCAGCCTTTGGAAAAATTTTAACTCTTAATGGTCGTGTTTTATTCTCGGATGCTGATGACTTTGTTTACAATGAGATGGCAGTACATGTACCAATGGCAGTTCATCCAAATCCTAAGAAAATCTTGATTTTAGGTGGTGGAGATGGTGGAGTTGCTCAAGTTCTCAGTATGTATCCTGAAATCGAACGCATTGATGTAGTAGAGCCAGATGAGTTATTGGTTGAAGTGTGTCGTCAGTATTTCCCAGACTATGCATCAGGACTTGAAGATGAGCGTGTAGAGGTTTATTTGCAGGACGGCCTGCGGTTCTTGCGCAATTGTGAAAATGAATATGACATTATCATCAATGATGCGACAGATCCATTTGGACACACGGAAGGGTTGTTTACCAAGGAATTTTACGGTAATGCATACAGGGCTTTGAAGGAAGATGGCATTATGGTCTACCAACATGGTTCGCCATTCTATGATGAAGATGAGTCGGCTTTTCGTTCCATGCATCGCAAGGCTAGTCAATCATTTCCCATTAGTCGTGTCTATCAAGCCCATATTCCAACTTCAGCAGCAGGTTATTGGTTATTTGGATTTGCTTCTAAAAAATACCATCCAATTGAAGATTATGATAAGGAAAAATGGAAAGCGCGCGAGCTTTTTACAGAATATTATACAGCTAACCTTCATGTGGGAGCATTTCTCTTGCCCCGCTATGTTGAAGACATTTTAGAAGAAGAGGAGAAAAGAAAATGAGTCGTTTATTAGTCATTGGTTGCGGTGGTGTAGCCCAAGTTGCCATCAGCAAGGTGTGTCAGGCAGAAGATACTTTCAAGGAGGTCATGATTGCCAGCCGTACCAAGTCCAAGTGTGATGATATGAAGGCTGCCTTAGAAGGAAAAACTTCGGTAAAAATCGAAACTGCTCAAGTGGATGCGGACAAGGTGGAAGAAGTAATCGCTTTGATTGAAAGCTACCAGCCAAAAGCTGTTTTGAACGTTGCCCTCCCATACCAAGATTTGACCATTATGGACGCTTGCTTGGCGACTGGTGTGGACTACATTGATACAGCCAATTATGAAAGTGAAGATACTGAAAATCCTGAATGGCGTGCTATTTACGAAAAACGTTGTGCTGAAGAGGGCTTTACAGCCTACTTTGATTACTCATGGCAGTGGGCTTATAAGGAGCGTTTTGAACAAGCAGGGCTGACAGCACTTTTGGGCTCCGGATTTGATCCAGGTGTGACCAGTGTATTTTCTGCTTACGCATTGAAACACTATTTCGATGAAATCCACTATATCGATATCTTAGATTGTAATGGAGGAGACCACGGCTACCCATTTGCGACCAACTTTAACCCTGAAATCAACTTGCGTGAGGTTTCAGCACCAGGTTCCTACTGGGAAAATGGAAAATGGGTGGAAGTCGAAGCCATGTCCATCAAGCGAGAATATGATTTCCCAGAAGTGGGTCAGAAAGACATGTATCTTCTCCACCATGAAGAAATTGAATCTCTAGCTAAAAATATTCCAGGTGTGAAGCGGATTCGCTTCTTTATGACCTTCGGTCAATCCTACTTGACTCACATGAAATGCTTGGAAAATGTTGGTCTCTTGCGGACTGACCCAATCAACTTTAATGGACAAGAAGTAGTGCCTATTCAATTCCTCAAAGCCCTCTTGCCTGATCCAGCCAGCCTTGGCCTACGTACTGTTGGGAAAACCAATATTGGTTGTATTTTCACAGGGGTCAAAGATGGTGTGGAGAAAACCATCTACATCTACAACGTATGTGACCATCAAGAGTGCTATAAGGAAGTCGGTTCACAGGCTATTTCTTACACAACTGGTGTTCCTGCTATGATTGGAACCAAGCTGGTCATGGATGGAACCTGGAAAAAACCAGGTGTATATAACTTGGAAGAATTGGATCCAGATCCATTCATGGACTTGCTCAATCAATACGGATTGCCTTGGCAGGTAGTAGAAAATCCAGTTTTGGTGGACTAAATGAGAATTGATCAAGTCCCAACACCAGCTTATGTCATTGACGAGGCCAAGCTGGTCAACAATTTAGAAATTCTCAAGTCGGTCCAAGAGCGCACAGGCTGTAAGGTCCTTTTGGCCCAAAAAGCCTTCTCCATGTATGCCACCTATCCGCTCATCAGCCAATACCTAGCTGGAACAACTGCATCAGGACTATATGAAGCCAAGCTGGGTCGTGAGGAGTTTGGGGGCGAAGTCCATGTCTTTGCTCCAGCCTTCAAGGATGCGGATTTGGAGGAGATTTTGGAAATTGCGGACCATATCGTCTTTAACTCAGAGCGCCAACTCCGCAAGCACGTGGACAAATGTCGAGCAGCTGGAGTCAGTGTTGGCCTGCGGATTAATCCAGAGTGCTCGACCCAAGGTGACCATGCCCTCTACGATCCCTGCGCAGCAGGTTCTCGCTTCGGTGTTCGTATTGACCACTTTTCAGAAGACCTGCTGGACTTGGTGGACGGTCTGCATTTCCATACCCTCTGTGAGCAAAATTCGGATGATTTGAAAACAACCTTGGGTGCTGTTGAGGCCAAATTCGGTCCCTATCTACACCGTATTAAATGGCTCAATATGGGCGGAGGCCATCATGTGACCAGAGAGGATTATGATCTGGACTTGCTGATTTCCTCTATTCAGCACATGCAGGAAACCTATGGATTAGAAGTCTACATTGAGCCTGGTGAAGCCATTGCCCTCAATGCAGGCTATTTGGTGACAGAAGTTTTAGATATCGTTGAAAATGGTATTGAAACGCTAGTGTTAGACGCATCAGCCACCTGCCATATGCCTGATGTCTTGGAAATGCCTTATCGCCCACCGCTTCGTCATGGCTTTGAGGCAGGTGAAAAGGCCTATACATACAGACTATCTTCCAATACCTGTCTGACGGGCGACATCATCGGCGATTATTCCTTTGAAAAGCCAGTGGAGATTGGTGACAAGCTCTATTTTGAAGATATGGCTATTTATTCCTTTGTAAAAAACAATACCTTCAATGGCATTGGGTTACCTAGCCTAGCCATCATGGACAAGGCTGGCGACTGCCGTATTATCAAGGAATTTGGATATGAAGATTTCAAAGGGAGGTTGTCATGATAGAAAGTCCAAAAGTGGCTGGCTACCGCATGCCTGCTGAGTATGAGCTCCACCATGGTACCCTCATGGTGTGGCCGACTCGCCCAGGATCCTGGCCCTTTGATGGTCAGGGGGCTAAAAAAGCCTTTAGCCAGGTCATAAAAACCATTGCTGAAAGTGAGCAGGTATATCTCTTGGTGGATGAGGCACACCGTGAGGAGGCTCAATCCATGTTGGGGGCTAGCATCACCTACCTGGACATCCCCACCAACGATGCTTGGGCGCGGGATACAGGTCCGACGGTTTTGGTCCATGAAAATGGCAGAGCTTTGTCTGTCAATTGGGCCTTTAACGCTTGGGGAGGAAGCTATGATGGTCTTTATCAGGATTATGAGGCAGATGATCAGGTGGCTAGTCAATTTAGTCAGGCCATCGGTCTGCCAGTCCACGATGCCCATCCCTTTGTCCTAGAAGGCGGAGCCATCCATAGCGACGGTGAGGGAACCATCTTGGTGACAGAATCCTGTTTACTGAGCCCAGGTCGCAATCCTCATCTAACCAAGGACCAGATTGAGCAAGTGCTTCTAGATAGTCTAGGTGCTGAAAAGGTTCTCTGGCTTCCATACGGAATTTTCAATGATGAAACCAACGAGCATGTGGACAATGTTGCGGCCTTTGTTGGTCCAGCTGAGATAGTTTTAGCCTGGACAGATGATGAGGCAGACCCCCAATATGCCATGTCCAAGGCTGATTTGGACTACTTGGATGAGCAAGTAGATGCTAAGGGCAGAAAGTTGACCGTCCATAAACTGCCTATTCCAAAACATCCTATTCTAGTAACAGAAGAGGATTTGCTAGGCTATATCTATGAAGAAGGGGAAGAAGAACGGACTGCTGGCGAACGCTTGGCGGCTTCCTATGTGAATTTTTACGTCAGCAACGGTGCGGTTTTAGTGCCCCGGTTTGAAGATGAGCATGACGCGCAGGCACTGCATCTCCTAGCGCAGCTTTTTCCAACCAGAAAAGTCGTCGGCATACCAGCCCGCGACATCCTGCTAGGAGGTGGGAATATTCACTGTATCACCCAGCAGATTCCCCGATTTAGAAAGGAAAACAAATGAGAAATGTTACTGTAGCAGCTGTGCAGATGCAGTGCAGTCAAGAGGTGACGGATAATCTGGCAACTGCAGAGCGTTTGGTCAGACAGGCTGCTGGTCAGGGAGCGCAGATTATTCTTCTGCCGGAACTCTTTGAGCGTCCTTATTTTTGTCAAGAACGCCAGTATGATTATTATAACTATGCCAAGTCTGTAGAGGAAAATGATGCTGTTCAGCACTTTATTCCTATCGCCAAAGAATTACAGGTGGTATTGCCTATTTCCTTCTATGAAAAAGATGGAAATAGCCTCTACAATTCCATTGCGGTCATTGATGCGGATGGTAATGTTTTGGGAGTTTACCGTAAGACTCATATTCCTGACGATCATTATTATCAGGAAAAGTTTTACTTCACACCGGGAAATACTGGGTTTAAGGTCTGGGAAACCCGCTATGCCAAGATTGGTATTGGCATCTGTTGGGACCAATGGTTTCCAGAAACGGCTCGTTGCCTGGCTTTGAACGGGGCAGAATTGCTTTTTTACCCAACAGCTATCGGCTCAGAGCCAATTTTGGATACAGATAGCCAAGGACATTGGCAACGTACCATGCAAGGACACGCTGCGGCCAATATCATGCCAGTTATTGCAGCTAACCGAATTGGCTTGGAAGAAGTGCAGCCATCTGACGAAAATGGTGGACAGTCTTCTAGCTTGTGTTTCTATGGTTCCTCTTTCTTGACTGATGAGACAGGAGAACTTTTAACAAAGGCGGGACGTGATGAAGAAGTTGTCCTGCTTGCAACGTATGATTTGGATAAGGGAGCGCGTGAACGTTTGGATTGGGGACTCTTTAGAGACCGCAGACCACATATGTATCGACGTATTTCGGAATAAAAGACAGAAAGAATTTTTCAAAATACTAAAAAACTTGGTTGATAGGTAAGCGCCCCATAACAAGGTACCTATCCAATCACTCATTCCTCCAGTATACTGTTATAAAAACAAACTGGAGGATTTTTTATGTCACAGCCCATCGTCCCATTGACTATTCCCAAATCTCGCTGCTTTGAAAAGAAAAGCAGAAACGATATTTTGATGAAAATTCGTTTCGGAAAAACGGAAGTCTCATTCTTCCAATCTATCAATCCTGAAGTAATGGAAACAATCTTGGATAAGGTACTGCATTATGACCATCCGACTCAGTGATTTAGGTCAAGTCTACTTGGTTTGCGGGAAAACGGATATGCGACAAGGGATTGATTCTCTCGCCTACCTTGTCAAAAGTCAATTCAATCTGGATCCCTTCTCCGGTCAGGTCTATCTCTTCTGCGGAGGTCGAAAAGACCGATTCAAGGTTCTTTACTGGGATGGACAGGGATTTTGGTTATTGTATAAACGTTTTGAAAATGGGAAATTGACCTGGCCAAGCAATGAAGAGGAGGTTAAAGTCCTCACTTCCGAGCAGGTGGACTGGCTCATGAAATGATTTTCTATCATCCCAAAAATAAATGTTTCAAAAAGTCGTGATTTCCATTGAAATCATGGCTTTTCTTTGTGTATAATGCGATAAAAAGAAGGAGGCTCAATCGTATGGATGAGTTATTGGCAATTATTAAACAACAGACCTCAACGATTGAACAACTTACCAACGAGTTGACCCTCCTTCGTGAGCAGGTTGAGTATCTGAGACAGAAACTCTACGGAAAATCATCAGAGAAGGTTGTCTATCAACCCGGTCAGCTAAGCTTGTTTGGGGAGGAAAGCCTGCCTGAAGAAGAAGCTGACTTACCCAGTTGAAACAGAGACCATCACCTATAAACGCAAGAAAACTAAAGGAGTTCGTCAGGGTTAAGGCTCTCGCTTAGTGTCACTTCTCAGAGTTCGTGTCAACATCTCAGCGCAGTGGTTGACACGAACTCTGAAAAGTGGTGCTAGGCTTTTTGCCCAGCCTCAGCCTGAGCCTAGAAATGAAAAAGCGAAGGTGGCTGTTTTCTCAGAGCTTTGAGGGAGCCAAGTCAACAGCTGTCATTCTGAGTCTTTTAGAAACAGCCAAGAGGCATGGCCTTGATGCAGATAAATATATGACCTATCTTCTAGAACACTTACCTAACGAGGAGACGCTCGAAAAAAAAGAAGTTCTAGAGGCTTATTTACCATAGGCTGAACATATTCAGGAAACATGCAAATAGAAAAACGTTCTAAAGTCAATCATCGACTTTGGAACGTTTTTCAATATACTTTGTTATTGGGCACCTACTAATGTTCGTAAAGTCATACTTGAGGGCTTTACAAAGTAATCGTATGATAATAAACTAGGCGAGACCTTTTTTTAGGGTATTGCTTATTTATTATTGTTCACCGTTTGGAGATGTTGAATATTTTCTTCTTTTCCCATCATTCTTAGACTAATCTCAAATTCATTCAACTGCCGTTCATTGAGTTTTCGTAAGGTTTCATCTAAATCAGCATCGAATTTTTCAAGTACAAGTCTTGATTGAGCCAAGCGTTCTTCTGCCGAGTAGAAATTTTTGGGATTCTCCTTGATTTTGAGATAGCCATCGAGAATATCGTTATAATGTTTCATATTAATTTCGTGGATGACTCTCAATTCTTCCGCATTTTCAAGATTCTTCAATTGTTCAAGAATTTCAATATGATCATTTTGGACATTCTGATAGGTAGTAGCTAATTCAGGTGCAATACTTAGAATTTTTTTCGTTTCTTCTGAAATGAAGGAAGAAGGAGCTATCAAATCAAGTAGTTTTAACTGCTTTAAAATTTTTTCCTCTTCTTGAATGGTTTGTTGGATAATCGCCGAAGAAATATCGGTATCCAACTGATATTTAAGTTCCGATGTTTCCTCTCTAATCATTGTTAACTGAGGTAACAACTCTTGGGCAAGAAGCGCATACTGACTATAATTTTTTGATGTTAAATAGTTGTTCAGTTGTTTCAATTCCTGCTCGATATGTGAAATGCTCTCCTTAAGATTTTGCAATCGAAGAGCTGTATTCTTTGTAGACCTGGCAGTGTTACGATGGATAAGAAAAAACGCACCATAAGCCAGGGCTGAAAGGACTAGTATAGGAAACAAAAAGTGAGTCTGGCCACTTAGGATGGAAATTCCACCGAGTAGACCGAGGCCAACAAATAGATTGTTATTTGTCTTAGTCTGTTTTGGATTGGTTTCGTGGTGGCGAATCGAGGGAAGTTTCTTAGCCATGGATTTTCCTTTCTAGAGGGTGTAGATATATTCCATTGTATCCTATAAACTATCCTTATGACAAGTGTTTTTTATTGAATATAAGTAATGATACAAGACTTGATTTCTTTAGGACCATAGTCTAACAATTGAAAATATGCTATAATAATGATAAGTGAAGGAGATTGGAATGTCTAAAGATAGAAAGAATGAAAATAATTTTCAGCATTTAGAAGGTGAACTTGGGAAATATCTAGAAAGAAAAGAGCTAGATGATAAGAAAAGTAAGTCCAGCTACTTGTTTTTGACGATTGGCTTTCTGGTCTTAGTAATTTGTGGATTTTTCTACAAGAGTATTGATACACCTGTAGAGACATATAAAGATTTAGCAAGTTATGTTGAAAGTATCAGGCGGGTAGAATCTAAACCATTTTCTTGGACCTTCGAGGAATTTGAAGCACTTGATGCACATCATTCGACAGTTTCAAAAACAAAAGTTGAGGAAGTTATCAAAAAATATGGGGCACCAACATCGCTTGAAACCTCTATCTACTCCAGTGAATATGCTTCACTGAGATTAATATACCAAGCAGAGCAACCATTTCGTCAGGTAGAATTGTTGTTTGTTGATTTTGGGGAGCAATTGACTTTAGCTACAAAATCTAGTAGTAATCTTTTCCCTGAACCCTATGAAAATATTGTTGGTGAGAATAGTCATGATTGGACGAGTCAGGAGTTTAATGACTTACGTGTTGGTGCAAGTAATGGTGAGGGTGGTATCTCACTTGATGAAGTACTTTCTACATATGGCCCCGTAGCTGCTGCAAATAGTTTCGGCAGTGTTGACTATTGGACTATCCAGATCCAGTATTTAAATGATGAAAAAGGTGATAACATTACACTTAGCTTTACAAAAGATGGGGAAGGGGAATACTATTTATCTCAAAAAACAGGAAATATTAGGGATTAGGAAAAAATGACAAAGAATACGAGATTTAAGAAAATAGAAGAAGAATTGGAGCGGGTTAGTAAGAATACGGTAGATCAGTCAGCCAGTAATCAGTGGATGAGATGGGTTGAAATTGGTCTACCGATAATATTGATTAGTGTAGCCATTCTCTATCTATTGATTGGGAAATTGACTGCAACAACTAACCAAGAAGATCTGGTTGAGGATCAGATTGTTGAATCTGTTTCACGAACGCATTCTTACCTAGATGAGATTGAAGGGGTAAAGCCAGCTGATACATTTGATTGGACTGTTAGGAAATATGATGATGTGAAGATTGCAGACGAGAAAGAGAGTTCCATGACCTTGTCAGAATTTACACATGAGTATGGGCAAGCGAATAGTTATGAAGAGTCTACCATGATCAGTGATGGTAGTTCAGTTGTTACAGCTACTTACCACAGTGAAGATTTTGGTCAATACGTTACTTTTTGGTTCAACATGTCAAATGGAGCTTATCGAATTTATCAAAAAAGTTTCTATAGTTTAGTGGATGAAAACTATCCAGAAGCTACGGATGAAAATTTTGTATTTAAGTGGGATCAAGCTGCAATCGACGAACTAGTTTTGGATCAAAGTCCTGAAGAGATTATAGAACAATTTGGATTGCCGACCTATGCTCGACAAAATGGGATGCAAGACTATCGTCAATTAGGGATGCTGTATCAGGAAGATAATGATCCAGAATCTACTATAAATTCCGTCCATTTAGTTTTTATGCAAAATGATCAAGGAGAATATAGATTAAAATCCAAGGAAGGAGTCTTTAGAGATTGAAGAACAAACAAAAAAGGAGTGTAAAACAGGATACCTATACCAAACTATCAGAAGCAGTGAAAGCAGAGTTTGAAAGAGAGTACCAAGAATCGCTCAAGAAAAAGCAGAAGGCTACTTATTATCTTTTGATAGCGTTCGTATTGTTGGTATTAGCAGGGTTAGTGTGGACTGCCCAACAACCTGCAAAAGAAGAAGTTGCCACCTATTCTCCAAGTTCTGAGAGTACGGATCTACAGTTATCATCAACGATTAGTCAAACTTGGACAGAAGCTAGTGACAAAGGCGTGACTGACTTTACGCGCGGATTGACTGCTACAAAAGAAGAATTTAGTTTTAATTGGACACTGAAAGACTATGATAGTTTGGTAATTGGGATGAAAGAGGATGCTACAGGGGACAGTTTGTCGGATATCATTGAGAAATATGGGAAACCTTCATCAGCTAGATTCGGTGAATATTCAGAAGAATACTTATTTTTAACTTATGCTCCTTCTGACTATGATATTTATGCAGATCGGCGATGGCTTGAATTAGCCTTCTATAAAAATGGTTCAGAATACTATTTATCAAGTAAGGATGTCTACAACTTACCAGACGAGCAATTCCCAACGAAGGAAGCAGATCCAAATACGAATTTGTGGACCAAAGAAGTGTTTCAGCAAGTTATCGTGGGAGATAGCAATACAGGACAAGGCGGGATGAGCTATGAAGAGGTGATTGCTTTGGGAGGTCTTCCATATGAAGCTTCTGTTTTTGCTTATGGTGGAGGTTTTTATTGGGAAGAAAAAAAAGAACTGCAAATTTTTTACAAAAATGGCTCGGGTTCAAAGCAATCATTCGTAGATTTTCGCTTTATTAAACAAAAAGATGGGATTTACAGAGTTTACGCAAAAAATGGAACCTTTTCAAATTAATTTACCCATAAAAAAATCTCATCTATCATCACATAATGATATACTCCCTATATAGTGGACAGTGAAAAAATAAAAATTTTCACTAGAAACTATAAGGGGAGTTTTATAATGTCCAAAAGAAGTCCAAAATCTGTATCTGATAAACTAGAGGCTTCTATCAGCCACTTGTGTCATCTCTTGAATGTGTCTCGCCCAAGCTATTACAAGTGGTTACAACATCAAGAAACAACTTCTGAACAGGAAAATTTAGGCTTGATGGATGTCATCAAGGACCTTCATAGCCAGCATAATGGTATTCTTGGTTATCGTCGTATGACGCTATTTGTCAATCGCAAACTTGGAACAAGCTACAACAAGAAACGGATTCGTCGCTTGATGCACATTCTAGGTATTCGCTCGATTATCAGAAGAGCCAATGGCTACTGTACCAAGACCAGCTTTGTCAATGTGGAGGAGAATATTCTCAATCGTGATTTTACAGCTACTGCTCCAAATCAGAAATGGTGTACAGATGTGACTTTCTTGAAGTATGGTCTCGGCTGTAAAGCCTATTTGAGTGCTATTAAGGATCTTTACGACGGCTCTATTATCGCTTATGTGGTTGGTCAGTTTAATGATAACGAATTGGTGTTAGAGACACTTCGTAAAGCACGGAAAGCTAACCCTGATGCGACGCCATTAATTCACAGCGACCGAGGTTCACAATATACTTCGAAAGATTATTATCGTCTAACGACTCAGTATCAGATGACACGCTCTATGTCTCGTGTTGGTAAGTGTATTGACAATGCACCAATTGAGAGTTTCTTTGGGCACTTTAAGACGGAGTGCAATGATTTGAAGAAATATAGGCTCTATAATTTCTGTAGTGGGTAAAACCACCGTGGAGATTATGGAGCTTTTTAAGTATATACAAAAAGTCCCATATGACCTATAATGAAAAGCAACCAAACTCACATTAGAAAGGCTCATATGGAACAACTAAATTTTATCACAAATTTTCTCAGAATTAAAGACAAAAATATCCTTATCACTGATGAATATGATATGGGAACTCACTTAGAACTACATGGTCACTTGGATTACACAGCCCCTAAATGTCCTTCTTGTAAGGGACAAATGGCTAAATACGATTTCCAAAAAGCCTCCAAAATCCCCTACCTAGAAACTGCTGGTTATCCACTCCTCATCCGCCTTAAAAAGCGTCGGTTCAAGTGTAAAGATTGCGGAAAAATGGCTGTCGCTGAAACTCCTCTTGTCAAGAAGAACCACCAAATCTCTGTCGCTGTTAACCAGAAAATCGCCCAGTTACTCATCGAAAATCAAGCAATGACACATATTGCACACAGGCTATCTATCTCAACATCATCAGTTAGTCGAAAGCTTAATGAGTTCAAGTTTGAAACAGATTGGAATATCTTACCTGAGGTGATGAGCTGGGATGAATATGGCTTTAAGAAGGGGAAGATGAGCTTTATCGCACAAGATTTCAACTCCCTAAACGTCATTACTATCCTTGACGGAAGAACTCAAGCAACCATCCGAAACCACTTTCTACGCTATCCTAGAAAGGTTAGAAACCGCGTTAAAGTCATCACTATGGACATGTATAGCCCATACTACCAATTGGCTAAACAGCTTTTTCCGCATGCCAAAATCGTCCTTGATCGCTTTCATATCGTACAACACCTTAGCCGTGCTATGAACCGTGTCCGTATTCAAATTATGAATCAATTCGACAGAAAATCGCACGAATACCGTGCTTTGAAACGCTACTGGAAATTGATACAACAAGATAGCCGTAAAATCAATGATAAACGATTTTATCGCCCTATGTTTCGCATGCATTTGACTAATAAGGAAATCCTAGAAAAACTACTGTCTTTTTCAGAGGAACTACGACAACACTATCAACTCTATCAATTTCTCTTGTTCCATTTCCAAGAGAAAAACTCAGATCATTTCTTCAGTCTCATCGAACAGGAAATAGCCACTGTTAATCCTATTTTCCAGACGGTATTTAAGACATTTCTAAAGGATAAAGACAAGGTTTTGAATGCCCTAGAATTGCCTTATTCCAACGCCAAACTGGAAGCTACCAATAATCTCATCAAAGTCATTAAGAGAAATGCCTTTGGTTTCAGGAACTTTGAAAACTTTAAAAAACGAATTTTGATTGCTTTGAACATAAAGAAAGAGAGAACGAAGTTCGTCCTCTCTAGGTGTTAGCTTTTCATCTACCCACTACAGTTGACAAAGAGCCGAAATATAAGGCTTTTGAGGAGCTAGTTTCAGATATTGATGCCTACATCTATTTTTACAATCACCAACGTTTTAAAGAACGCAACAACGGCCTTGCCCCTCTTGGAATGAGGAACAAGGCCGTCGCCTAATCTTTTATTATTTCATTGCCCACTTGACAGGGAGCTGTTCAAATGAGAACTAGGGTTGATTTATCCAAGAAGATGATTTAGCCATTGGCTGCCGTAAATCCAAAAATAACTATAGGCAACGATGGAAACCGGACGGCAGAGGAGGGTGATGAGAATGAATTTTCGGTAGCTCATACTGGTTAATCCTGTAATCATGACAACGATATCCGCAGGCGAAATGGGCGATAGCATACAGAGGATAAAGAATATCTCGTAACCGCGCTTGTTGTCAATCTTGCTTTCATATTTGTTGAAGGTTTCTTCAGACATAAAGAGCAGGCAGAATTTTTTGCCGTAGCGTCTGGCCAACCAGAAGAGGATAATACTGCCGACACAAATACCAATGTAATTGAGCAAAAATCCCCACCAAAAATCAAATACTAAAAAGCCAACAACAGTAGTAACGCCACCGGGAATAATAGGGAAAACAACCTGAATGATTTGTAGCAATAAAAAGGACAGACTACCCAGTGCCCCTTGACTCTTGATGAAGTGACTGAGGACATTTTGGTCATTTAGAATCCCGATTTTATAGAGCCAAAAGAGGAAAACAGCCGTTCCAATCAAGGTTAGAACGCTTAGGACCTGGATGGCTTTTTGAGAGAATTTGTACATGATATTACTTTACCATATTTCTAGAAAATTTGAAAATGAAATTAAGCGATTGCAGTCTTGCAATTTTTACTAAAATCTGTTATACTAACCAAGTATCAAACCTAAGGGGTTGTTACGGATTCGACAGGCATTATGAGGCTTGTTCTGCAACTCATCGGCAGATGTAAAAATGCCAGTTAAATATAACTGCAAAAAATACAAACACTTACGCATTAGCAGCTTAATAACCTGCCTGCGTGACCAATCGCAGAGTGCTTGCCTTTGTTGATTGGTCTTAAAATAGCAAGCTACGTTGATTTATTGCCTAGCTAAATCAAAAGAGTTTCATAGGCTCGTCAGCTGAAGAGTTGAGTTATGTCTCGTCAGTCTGATTAAAGTAAATGCATAACCTATGGTTGTAGACGAATAAGTTAGCAGGTGTTTGGACGTGGGTTCGACTCCCACCAGCTCCATATATGGAAGATTACTCAAGAGGCTCAAGAGGCCGTGTTGGAAACGCGGTAGGCGTGTAACAGCGTGCGTGGGTTCGAATCCCATGTCTTCCGTATAGAATGAAGGAACAGCAATGACTGTTCTTTTTCTTTTGCAAAATAAGGCTCTCTACTAGCTACAAAAGTAACTGGCAGAGAGCGTTTTTCTTCTTATTGCAGGTTCAATTTCTTGGTCATGATGTAATGGGTACCAAAGTAGTAGGCGAAGGCCAGAATGATATTGACCAAGGCCAAGATAGGATTTGGGTATAATGGTAGCGCGGCATTATAAAGGTTCTCTAGATAATTGGTAAAAACGAGAGTTCTAAACACACCAACTACAATTGAAATGCCAATATAGGTCAAAATGGCAAACAGTAGACGGTGATCTTTGAAAAGCTGTCCGACAGAGATGGAAAAGTAGATCAGCAAGATTCCCGTTATTGACTCAATCAGCATATAGAATAGATGTGCAAATATGACAGGCCAGTCTAATGCTTGTACAACTGTATGCAATTCAGGAATCATGAATTCCTCAGTTCCGAGCATGAGAACAGCTAAAATGATTCCGATTGAAAGAACAGTGGTAACTCCTGCCAAAAAGTACCAAACCAATGAAGCTACAAGTTTGCTGAGGATAATCTGATGGCTTGAAACTGGTAGGGTCATGGTTAAATAGCCCTGACGACCATAGACATTCTTTCTAAAACGATTGATGACCATGAAAAAAGTTGATAAGCCGAGGGCAGCAATCAGAATACCGAAGGTCATGAAGGATGTACCGAAAAGAACCATTTCAGCACCACCAGGTTCAGTACTTCCAGCTTGTGCCCGTAAGGTCAAAGCTTGTAACCAGAATCCAAGTATGGCAGATAGGACCAATGCCCCGACATAAATTCCTAAATACCATTTTCCAACGGATTGAAATTCATATTTGACTAATTTCTTAAACATAGCAATCTCCTTCTAACTAAGCCTTAAAGTCTTGACGGAAGAGTTGATCGATAGACTCACCCGTTTCAATCCGCAAATCGTCGACATTTCCTTGACGAATAACACTTCCATAATGAAGAAAGATGACCTCATCCAAAATTTGCTCTACATCTGAAATCAAGTGGGTAGAGATGATGACAGAAGAAGTAGGCGAATAGTTGTTGACAATGGTTGTGAGGATGTAGTCGCGGGCTGCAGGGTCTACACCACCGATTGGCTCATCCAAGACATAGAGCTGGGCCTGGCGGCTCATGACCAAAATCAACTGCACCTTTTCCTTGTTTCCTTTTGACAGGTGTTTCATGCGGGCGTTGAGGTCAATTCCCAGGTCCTGCAAGAGATGAATGGCCCGTTCCTTGTCAAAATCTGCGTAAAAATCTGTGAAGAATGTGAGGGCATCTGAAACCTTCATATGCTCGTCCAGATAGGTCGTATCTGGCAGATAGGACACGATAGCCTTGGTCTCTGGTGAAGGAGTGCGGCCGTTGATAAGGACTTGACCGTACTCAGGTTGCAATAGTCCATTGATGAGTTTGATTAACGTCGTCTTACCAGAACCATTTGGTCCTAAGAGACCGATGATTTTTCCAGTGCCTAATTTCAGGTTGACATTGTTGAGGGCAACAGCTCCGCCATAAGATTTTGAAACTTGTTGCAGTTCGACTAAAGTATATGGGTTATTCATAGCTAATTCCTTTCAAATAATCATCCAATCGTTCGGTCAATTCGTCCTGGCTAAAACCGAGGTCCAACATATTGTTGACAAAGTTTTCCAATTCCTTTTGCGCCAGGTGGAGGCGGGTCTGAGTAATCAGTTCCTGGTTGTCTGTCACATAGCGGCCTGTTGTGCGGACGGAGTAGACAAAACCTTCTGCCTCCAAGTCGGACAGGGCCCGCTGGACCGTGTTTGGGTTGACACCGGCAATTTCAGCCAGGTCTCGCACGGTTGGCAACTTATCTCCAGGTTTTAATTGATTGGCTACAATTTGTAATTTAATTGTATTGGTGATTTGGATATAGATGGGCATGTTGTTATCAAATTTCCAAGCCATAAGAGAATCCTTTCCGGGAGACAGGCTCCCTGTGTTCTTGTTATGATTACATAATACAATAATATTTTTTAGAATGCAAGCGAAAAGAGACGATATTTTGAAAAAAATTAGAAGGAATTTTTGATATAATATAGAAAAAGGAGGTAGCCATGCTAGCACAATTAGATACCAAAACCGTCTATACCTTTATGGATAGCATGGTCACCATTGACCGCTATGTCCAGCAGGCCAAAGAGCTGGGCTATCGGACCATTGGGATGATGGATAGGGATAATCTCTATGCAGCCTACAGTTTTATGGAAAGTTGTCAATTAGTTGGTCTACAGCCTGTCATTGGTTGTGAGTGCGACTGGGATTTGGCTGGCTATGAGCATCCAATTGCCACGAAATTAGTAGCCCTGTCTACGACAGGCTATCGCAATCTCCTTAAGATATCAACGGCCAAGATGCTGGGACAGGATGATTTTGAGAGCATTCGTCAGTATCTGCAAGATGTGGCCCTTATCCTGCCTTATTTTCCAGGAATTGACCGGTTAGACCTGGGGCTGGATTTTTATATCGGCGTGGGCCTGGAAACCCCTGTCCAAGAGTTTACACGACCTATCTTGCCTCTCTATCCCGTTCGTTTGTTTGACCGAGAGCAGGCTCAGGCCCTCCAGGTGCTGAGGGCAATTCGGGATAATGTCCAGCTCAACCAAGTCCCTGACTTGGAGCCAGGCCAGGTCCTTTTATCGGCAGATAGTCTGAAAGACTTGTTTAGCAGCCGCTTTCCACAGGCAGTGGTCAATCTGGAAAAACTGGTTCAAGGTATTTCCTATGATTTGGACAAAAGTCTCAAATTACCACGTTTCAACAGACAACGGTCGGCAGTAGAAGAACTCCGCGAGCAGGCTGAGGTAGGCTTGCGAGAAAAAGGCTTATTTGAGCCGGCTTATCAAGAGCGATTGGATAGGGAATTGGCTGTCATTCACAAGATGGGCTTTGATGACTATTTCCTTATCGTCTGGGACCTCTTGCGCTTCGGACGTAGCCAGGGCTACTATATGGGAATGGGACGGGGGTCTGCAGTAGGGAGCTTGGTGGCCTATGCTCTCAATATCACAGGCATTGACCCGGTCAAGCACAATCTGCTCTTCGAACGGTTTCTAAATGAAGAACGCTATTCCATGCCGGATATTGATATCGATATTCCGGATATTCATCGACCAGACTTTATCCACTATGTTCGTGACCGTTATGGCTCGACCCATGCTGCCCAAATTGTGACCTATTCGACCTTTGGGGCCAAGCAGGCTATAAGGGATGTTTTCAAACGCTTTGGCACGCCCGAATACGAGTTGACCAACATTACCCGCAAGATTTCTTTTAAAGACAGTCTTGCATCAGCCTATCAGCGCAATGCTTCCTTCCGCCAGCTCATCAACAGTAAAATAGAGTACCAGAAGGCCTTTGCTATTGCCCAGCAGATTGAAGGGCAGCCTCGCCAGACCTCTATCCACGCAGCCGGTGTCGTTATGAGTGATGAAGAGCTGACGGATACTATTCCCCTAAAAATGGGTGAGGACATGCTGATTACCCAGTATGATGCCCATGCTGTCGAGGCCAATGGTCTGTTGAAAATGGACTTCTTGGGCCTGCGTAACCTGACCTTTGTCCAAAAAATGGCCCAAGCTGTGGCTGATAAATATGGGAAAATTATTGATATTGCCGGTATTGACCTGGAAGATTCGCCCACCTTGGCGCTCTTTGCTGCTGGCAAAACCAAGGGGATCTTCCAGTTTGAACAACCGGGAGCTATCAATCTCCTCCAGAGGGTCAAGCCCAACCGATTTGAAGATGTGGTAGCCACAACCAGTCTCAACCGACCAGGTGCCAGCGACTATATCGATAATTTTGTCAAACGCAAGCAAGGTCAGGAAGAGATAGATTTGCTGGATTCGTCCATTGCAAACATTCTCCGACCAACCTATGGCATTATGCTTTACCAGGAGCAGGTCATGCAGATAGCCCAGGTTTATGCTGGGTTTACTCTGGGGAAAGCCGATTTGCTCCGTAGGGCCATGTCCAAGAAAAAGGCAGAGGAGATGCAGGCCATGGAGGCGGCTTTTCTGGCAGGAGCGCTAGCCAATGGACATGAGGAAACCAAGGCCAAGAAGATTTTTGCCATGATGGCCAAGTTTGCAGGTTATGGATTTAACCGCAGTCATGCCTACGCCTATTCGGCCCTGGCCTTCCAAATGGCCTATTTCAAGACCCATTATCCGGACATCTTCTTTGATGTCATGCTGAATTTCTCTAGCAGTACCTATATCACGGATGCCCTGCAATTTGACTTTCAGGTGGCTAGGTTGTCGATGAACACCATTCCCTACTATGACAAGTTCGACAAGTCCAAGATTTATCTAGGCTTGAAAAATATCAAGGGTCTGCCCAAGGATTTCTCCCTCTGGTTGATTGAAAACCGTCCCTACAAGTCGGTCGAAGATTTTATCTTGAAACTGCCTGCCCAGTATAAAAAGAAGGATTTGCTAACTCCACTCATTCACATCGGTTTATTTGATGAATTTGAGTCCAATCGCAAGAAGATAGTAGAAAATCTGGACAATCTCTTTGTCTTTGCAGATGCCTTTGGTAGCTTTTTTGCGGAGGAGACCTATAGCTGGCTCCAGTCGGACGACTTTAATGATATTGAAAAATACCAGCTGGAACAGGCCGTGCTAGGTATCGGTATCAGTCCTCATCCTCTGATTAAGCTCCGACAGGAGACCCAGCGACCTGTGACCGATTTAGGCGATTTGGTGGCTGGAAATCGAGTGAGCATACTGATACAAGTTCAGTCTATCCGCCGGATTCGGACCAAGAATTCGGGTCAGCCCATGGCCTTTCTACAAGTGACCGATATGAAAGATAAATCGGAAGTCACGGTCTTTACGGAACTCTACCAACAGACAGGGCAGTTCTTGAAGGAGGGAGATATCCTCTATGTAACTGGCAAGGTCCAGGAAAGGGAGGGACAGTTACAACTGGTGGCTGACAAGTTAGAAATAGTCAGTCTGGAAAAGCTGTGGATTTTACTGGAAAACCGGGAGCATGACCATGCAGTTGCTCGAATTTTAGCCAAATATAAGGGATCAATTCCTGTCGTTCTGCATTACCAAGACAGCAATCAGACCATTCAGGTAGACCAGTTTCAAGTGATGAAAACGCCTCAATTAGAGCAAGAGTTGGCTGAATTTGCTATGAAAACGGTTTTTCGTTGAAAAAGCGTAAAAAGACGAGCAAGATCTAGTCAAGTGTGTTATAATAAGGCAGTTAAATTGAAAATTGAAGGAGCATATAATGAAGCGTATTGGTGTTTTGACCAGTGGCGGTGACGCACCTGGTATGAATGCTGCCATTCGTGCAGTTGTTCGCCAAGCAATCTCAGAAGGAATGGAAGTATACGGTATCAATGAAGGCTATGCTGGAATGGTTGCCGGAGATATCCATGAATTGTCTGCACGCTCAGTAGGAGATATCATTTCTCGTGGTGGTACCTTCCTCGGCTCAGCTCGTTATCCTGAATTTGCCCAATTGGAAGGTCAATTAAAAGGGATTGAACAGCTGAAAAAACATGGTATTGAAGGCGTTGTTGTTATCGGTGGTGACGGTTCTTACCACGGTGCGATGCGTCTGACAGAGCATGGTTTCCCAGCAATTGGTTTGCCAGGAACAATCGATAATGATATCGTAGGAACAGACTTTACCATCGGTTTTGATACAGCTGTGACTACAGCTATGGATGCCATTGATAAGATTCGTGACACATCTTCTAGTCACCGTCGTACCTTTGTGATCGAAGTAATGGGTCGCCATGCAGGTGACATTGCCCTTTGGTCAGGTATCGCCTCAGGTGCGGACGTTATCGTTGTGCCGGAAGAAGAGTTTGACATCAAGGATATTGTTGCTCGCATCAAGGCAGGTTATGACAATGGTAAGAAACATAGCATTATTGTCTTGGCAGAAGGTGTTATGCCAGCAGCTCAATTTGCTGAAGAATTGAAAGCAGCTGGTGATACAAGTGACCTTCGTGTGACTGAACTTGGTCACATCCAACGTGGTGGTTCACCAACAGCTCGTGACCGCGTTCTTGCGTCACGTATGGGTGCTCACGCTGTTAAATTGCTCAAAGAAGGCCGTGGTGGACTTGCTGTCGGTATCCGCAATGAGCAAATGGTGGAAAACCCAATCCTTGGTACTGCCGAAGAAGGTGCCTTGTTTAGCCTCACTGCAGAAGGTAAGATTGTCGTTAACAATCCGCATAAAGCAGACCTTGAAATGGCTGAGTTGAACCGTAACTTGTCTATCTAATAGATAGTCTAGAAAATTAGTTATTAAGGTCATAAGACCAGAAATAAGAAGGAGTTTAGTTAAGATGAACAAACGTGTTAAAATCGTTGCAACCCTTGGACCTGCGGTAGAATTCCGCGGTGGTAAGAAATTCGGTGAGTCAGGCTACTGGGGTGAGCAGTTGGATGTTGAAGCATCAGCTGAAAAAATTGCTCAATTGATTACTGAAGGTGCTAACGTTTTCCGTTTCAACTTCTCACATGGTGACCATGCTGAGCAAGGTGCACGTATGGCAACTGTACGTCGCGCAGAAGAAATCGCTGGCAAAAAAGTAGGTTTCTTGCTTGATACAAAAGGTCCTGAAATCCGTACTGAATTGTTCGAATCAGGCGAAGGTGAGTACGCTTATAAGACTGGTGACCAATTGCGTGTTGCCACAAAACAAGGTATCAAGTCAACTCAAGAAGTAATTGCCTTGAACGTTGCTGGTGGCCTGGACATCTTCGACGACGTTGAAGTTGGTAAGCAAATTCTTGTTGACGATGGTAAACTAGGTTTGACTGTTATTGCCAAAGATGAAGAAAAACGTGAATTTATCGTTGGTGTTGAGAATGATGGCGTTATTGCTAAGCAAAAAGGTGTAAACATTCCTTACACTAAGATTCCTTTCCCAGCGCTTGCTGAGCGTGACGATGCGGATATCCGTTTCGGTCTTGAACAAGGTCTTAACTTCATCGCTATCTCATTCGTTCGTACTGCACAAGACGTTGAGTCAGTTCGTGCTATCTTGAAAGAGACAGGTAACGAACACGTACAACTCTTCTCTAAAATCGAAAACCAACAAGGTATCGACAATATTGATGAAATCATCGAAGCTTCAGATGGTATCATGATTGCGCGTGGTGACATGGGTATCGAAGTACCATTTGAAATGGTTCCAGTTTACCAAAAAATGATCATCAAGAAAGTCAATGCAGCTGGTAAAGCAGTTATCACAGCTACAAACATGTTGGAAACAATGACTGACAAGCCACGTGCAACTCGTTCAGAAATCTCTGACGTCTTCAACGCTGTTATCGACGGTACAGATGCTACTATGCTTTCAGGTGAGTCAGCTAACGGTAAATACCCAGTTGAATCAGTTCGCACTATGGCAACTGTTGCTAAGAATGCTCAAACATTGTTGAATGAATACGGTCGTTTGACTTCAGATCACTTTAACCGTGCTTCTAAAACTGAAGTTATCGCATCTGCAGTTAAAGATGCTTGCCACTCAATGGATATCAAGTTGGTCGTAACAGTTACAGAAACTGGTTTCTCAGCTCGTCAAATTTCTAAATACCGCCCAGATGCAGACATTCTTGCAATTACTTTCACAGAGAAAGTTCAAAAATCATTGATGGTGAACTGGGGTGTTATTCCAGTAGTAACTGAAAGACCAGACTCAACTGATGATATGTTTGAATTGGCTGAGCGTATTGCTAAGGAAGAAGGACTTGTTGTTGCAGGTGATAACATTGTAATCGTTGCTGGTGTACCAGTAGGTGTAGCAGGTTCTACAAACACAATGCGTGTGCGCACCGTACAATAATAATTAAATTGAGAAGTCTATTGCGAAAGCGATAGACTTTTTTGCATGAACCAAATCA
Source organism: Streptococcus nasisuis (assembly GCF_040836615.1). Classification (NCBI taxonomy): domain Bacteria; kingdom Bacillati; phylum Bacillota; class Bacilli; order Lactobacillales; family Streptococcaceae; genus Streptococcus; species Streptococcus nasisuis. The sequence continues at coordinate 1,150,050 of NZ_CP162268.1, forward strand.
AAAATCCTACCATTTGGCAGGATTGTCGTATTATCTTTTAATATAATTGGCAGGCTCATAAGGACTTCTGTCAAAATTCGTATCCTTGCCCAGAATTTCTTTGGCAATTTGCCAGCCGATAAAGGGTCCATTAGTCAGCCCAGAAGAGCCCAGACCACTGGCCACCCAGATATTGTCCATTTCAGGAACAGTTCCGTAAAATGGTGCGTAGTTGGAGGTATAGGCCCTGGTACCAATACGAGTGCGGACCACAGGGTAGTTGGCCAAATCAGGCATAAATTCCGCAGATTTTTCATGCATGGTTTGGATTTTTGCAGGGTCAAGGCTCAAATCATAGCCCATATTATCCTCATGGGTGGCCCCGACAATGATTTTTCCATCCTCAAACGGCAGGATGTCAATTTGACCATAGGGCATGCAGACTGGCCAGTCGCTGGTATCAAAATCTGTATCCAATTCCAGAAGCTGACCTTTTTGTGGACGGACATCTACCTGATAGCCGAGAGGTTCCAGCATATCTGGCAACCAGGATCCGGTCGCTAGGATAATGTGGTCGGCAGTTAGTTCTCGCCTATCCAGCTGAACAGTTCCTTTATCTATCAGTCTAGCCTGTCCCTGCAATAGAGCTCCGCCATTTTCCAAAAACTTTTCCTGTAACAAGTCAATCAGTCTTCCACCGTCGATACGGCCGCCGCCTTCCAGGTGGATACCGTAGAAATCAGGCTTGAGTGGTGGTAGATAGTTGCTGACTTCTTGTCCTTCAAGAGTAGTGATGTCTCCAATGGTAGGGGTGTCTAGCCTGCGGTCTTCTGCGATTTTCTTGATTTTGTCCAGGAGTTCGGGCTTGCTTTTGAGGCCAATGGTTCCAGTTTGCTTGAAGGGGATGTCCTTGGCTCCTGCACTTTCCAAATCAGCTACCAACTGGCGGTAGAAGACAGCACCTTGTGAGGTCAGGCGGTACCAGTCCTTGTTTTTCTTCTGGGCCATCCAGGGGCAGATAATGCCAGCAGCAGCACGGGTAGCTGTACCAACACCGTGGTCAATCAGGGTCAGGTCAATATTGCTATCTTGAGAAAGGTAGAAGGCAGCGGTTGAACCAACAATGCCTCCACCAATAATGATGACATGTTTCTTCATAATGTTCATTATATCACAAATTTAGGAGTTTATTTATTTTTTCCCCCATGTTACAATAGAATCTAGAAATCAAGGAGAGAGATTGTGTCTGATATTATGTATCCAGAGGTTCTGACGCTTGGGAGCGGAGCCGTCAAAGTAGCAACAGTGGGAGACAGTCTGACCTATGGTTATGGGCTGGACAATCGTGAAAAGGATGCTTATCCGTCTATTTTGGCTGAAAAATTGGGTCACCACTACCAGGTGTCCAACTTTGGTCTCAGCGGTCGTTCCCTACAATCGACAGCAGATTTTCCCTATTTCAAGGAAGAAAATGCCCAACTGTCCTTGGAGAGCGAGGCTGACATCGTCATCATCATGATTGGTAGTAATGATAGCCGGGGACCTTACTGGAACAAGGAAGGCTTTCAGCGAGAGTATAAGGAAATGGCAGAGCGTTATATGAATTTGCCCAGCCAGCCAGACGTCTACCTGGTTATCCCGCCTTTCGTGCCAACCAGCCGCTTCGGCCTCAATAACCAGATTATCGAGGAAGAGTTGCAGGCTATCATTCCTCAAATCGGTCAGGAGCTGGGCCTGCCTGTCATCAATCTCTATCCCGTAACCAAGGGGAAATTGGAGTACTATAGCGACGGTCTTCATCTCAGTCCGCTGGGCAATCAGGTCATTGCCCAGGAAATTTATTGTCACCTCCAAGGGTAAATGTCAAGTATTTTCATGAAAATATGCTATACTAATAGAGATTGGAGAGATTATGGTAAAGAGAGACCTTTTTCGCCAACTCTTATTGTTGGTATTGCTGATTTTAGGAATTATTGGGCTGAGGGTATGGTTGTTTGAACCAGTGCGTATTACTTCAACCATGGCCAATGACTACATTAAGCGAAATGATGTCATTATCGCCCTAAAGAATACAGAACTCAAGCATGGGGAATTTGTCCTATACGAACACGAGAGCAAGGAATATGTTAGCAGGATTATCGCCCTCGAAGAGGAAACAGCGACCTATCTAGATAATGTTCTCTACCGCAACCAAAAGATTGTGCGTGAGGATTATTTGGAGCTTATCCCGGAGCAGGAGTATTATACGGAAGACTTGACGATTGAAACCCTAACAGGCGGGGAGTTTCAGGTTATTCCCAAAGGTAAGATTCTGGTCTTAAATGATAATCGAATGGACCGGAATGATAGCCGCAGCTTTGGTTTGATTGATCAGAGTGACATTATAGGGCGCTTGAGCTTTAGAATCAGCCCCTTGTCAGAATTTGGCTTTATTGAAACAGGACTGACCCAATAGAGGTTGGTTCTTTTATTTTCAAGAATTTTCATCGAAAATTAAAAGTTGACTATACCAATTTAATGATTGACAAGTTTATAAGTCTGTTATATACTGTTTTTACCGGTCTTTTAAGCTGAAAATCTGACTAGACCAATTTATTGAAAATGAATGAAAGTCGGTGGAGAAAACACCGAGGTGATAGGATATGTGTGGAATTGTTGGTGTTGTAGGAAATACAAATGCGACTGATATTTTGATTCAAGGTTTGGAAAAATTGGAATACCGTGGTTATGATTCAGCTGGTATTTTTGTAACCGGTGGTTCAGAAGACCACCTGGTTAAGGCTGTGGGTCGTATTGCAGAACTGTCCGCTAAGGTAGGGGATAAGACAGATGGCACAGCTGGTATCGGCCATACACGCTGGGCTACCCATGGCAAGCCAACTGAAAACAATGCCCACCCTCATACATCCCAAACAGCTGGCCATATTCTGGTCCACAATGGTGTGATTGAGAACTATGCTGAAATCAAGGCAGACTACCTGGCAGGCCATGATTTTAAAGGGCAAACGGATACTGAAATTGCTGTTCATTTGATTGGACAATTTGCCTCAGAAGGTTTGTCAACTTTGGAGGCTTTCAAAAAGGCACTTCATATCATCCAAGGTTCTTATGCCTTTGCTTTGATTGATGTGACAGATGCGGATACGATTTACGTTGCTAAGAATAAATCACCGCTCTTGATTGGTCTGGGTGATGGCTACAACATGGTCTGCTCCGATGCCATGGCTATGATTCGTGAAACCAGTGAATATATGGAAATTCACGACAAAGAATTGGTTATCGTGAAAAAAGACAGTGTTCAAGTTATGGACTACGACGGCAATGCTATCGAACGTGGAAGCTATACTGCTGAGCTTGATCAGTCTGATATCGGTAAGGGAACCTATCCTTACTACATGCTCAAAGAAATTGATGAGCAACCAGCTGTCATGCGTAAATTGATTGGCGCATACACAAATACTGATGAACAAGTAACAGTTGATGCGGAGATTGTCAAGGCAGTACAAGATGCTGATCGTATCTATATCCTAGCAGCTGGTACTTCCTATCACGCAGGATTTGCAGCAAAAGACTTCATGGAGAAGTTGACGGATACACCAGTTGAGCTGGGGATTTCTTCTGAATGGGGTTATAATATGCCGCTCTTGAGCCAAAAGCCCCTCTTTATCTTCATCAGCCAGTCTGGTGAGACAGCGGATAGCCGTCAGGTTTTGGTTAAGGCCAATGAAATGGGCATTCCAAGTTTGACGGTGACAAACGTTCCAGGCTCTACCCTGTCTCGTGAGGCCAACTACACCATGTTGCTCCATGCTGGTCCAGAAATCTCTGTTGCTTCGACCAAGGCCTACACTGCTCAGATTGCAACTCTAGCTTTCTTGGCCAAGGCTGTTGGGGATGCCAATGGAAATACCTATGCCAAGGAATTTGATTTGGTACACGAATTGTCCATTGTTGCCCAGTCTATCGAGGCTACTTTATCAGAAAAAGATATTATTGCTGAGAAAGTGGAGAAACTGCTTGGTACAACTCGAAATGCCTTCTATATCGGACGTGGCAGCGACTATTACGTTTCTATGGAAGCGGCTCTCAAGCTCAAGGAAATTTCCTATATCCAGTGTGAAGGTTTTGCTGCTGGAGAGCTCAAGCATGGTACCATTTCCCTGATCGAAGACGGTGTGCCGGTTTTGGCCTTGATTTCAAATAATCCTCATCTGGCCAGCCACACCCGTGGAAATATCCAGGAAGTGGTGGCGCGTGGTGCCCATGTCATGACCATCGTTGATGAGGCCATTGCCAAGGAAGAAGATGACTTCATAGTGACTAGTGTTCACCCATTCTTGTCTACCATTGCTATGGTTGTACCAACCCAGTTGATTGCCTACTATGCGACGCTCCAACGTGGTCTGGATGTGGACAAACCGCGTAACCTGGCGAAATCAGTAACAGTTGAATAAGCTTGCAAATCCACCTGTAAATTTGGTGGATTTTTGCATGAATATTCGATTTTTGTGTGAAATTTATGAAAAATTCTGACAAATTTCTTTCAAATCGCCCAATTTTCTGCTATACTAGATAAGATAATAACTCTTTTGGGAGATGTTTATGGATTATATTTTGGAAGTCTTGCCCCCCTTGGTGGATGGTGCTTTAGTCTCCTTACAAGTATTTGTTTTAGTATTAGTCTTGTCCTTGCCTTTGGGAGCTGTCTTTGCCTTCCTCATGCAAATCAAATTCAAGCCCTTGCAGTGGCTCTTGCATTTTTATGTACTTATTATGCGAGGGACCCCTTTGCTCCTGCAATTGATTTTTGTCTACTACGTCTTGCCGAGTGTGGGGATTACATTTGACAGGATGCCAGCGGTGATTACCGCCTTTACCTTCAACTATGCGGCTTATTTCTCTGAGATTTTCCGTGGAGGAATTGAGGCTATCCCAGCTGGTCAGTATGAGGCGGCTAAGGTCTTGAAATTTACACCTCTTCAGACTATTCGCTACATCGTCTTGCCCCAGGTTGTCAAGATTGTCCTACCAAGTGTCTTCAATGAAGTCATGACCCTGGTCAAGGATACCTCTTTGGTCTACGCCCTGGGAGTCAGTGACTTGCTCTTGGCCAGTCGAACTGCTGCCAACCGTGATGCTAGTCTAGCACCTATGTTTATTGCAGGGGCCATTTACCTGCTCATGATTGGAGCGGTTACGCTGGTTTCTAAACAGGTTGAAAAGAAATTTGATTACTACAAATAGGAGGAAGTCATGTTAGAATTACGCAATCTATCCAAACGATTTGACAACAAGCAGATTTTCTCCAACTATGATTTGATCATCCCGGAGGGGAAAATTGTCGCCATTGTTGGTCAATCCGGTGGTGGTAAGACTACGCTTCTCCGTATGCTGGCAGGTTTGGAGACCATTGATGAAGGTACTCTGATTTACAATGGTCAAGAACTGCCAGTCGAGGAATTGGAGAAACGACATTTGCTGGGCTTTGTTTTCCAAGATTTCCAGCTTTTCCCCCACCTTTCAGTATTGGAAAATTTGGTCCTCTCCCCTATTAAGACACAAAATATGTCGGCTATAGAAGCGGAAGACAAGGCCCGTAAACTTCTGGAAACACTAGGCCTGGCCAACCACGCAGCAGCCTATCCTTATTCTCTATCAGGAGGGCAGAAGCAGCGTGTGGCCCTGGCTCGGGCCATGATGATTGATCCTGAGATTATCGGCTACGATGAGCCGACTTCGGCATTGGATCCTGAGCTGCGAAAAGAAGTTGAAAAGCTGATTTTGGAAAACCGTGCGACAGGAATCACGCAGATTGTGGTAACCCACGATATGCAGTTTGCTGAAAATATCGCAGATGAAATTATCAAGATTGAACCGAAACATTAAAGAGGTAAGACATGATGAAAATGAAAAACATAATTCTTGGAGCAACAGCTCTTGTAACAAGTTTGGCCCTTGCAGCCTGTGGCTCAGGCAGTTCTACTACAGAGTCAGACAATTGGTCTACTTATGAAAAAGACAAGTCAGTGACCATTGGTTTTGATAAGACCTTTGTCCCAATGGGATTTGAAGAAAAAGACGGTCAATACACTGGTTTTGACATCGAATTAGCAACAGCTGTTTTTGAAAAATACGGTATTACGATTGATTGGCAACCGATTGACTGGGACTTGAAAGAGACGGAGCTCAATAACGGCAATATTGATATGATTTGGAATGGCTATTCCATTACAGATGAACGCAAGGAAAAAGTTCTTTTCTCTGATGAATACATGGATAACCAGCAAGTTTTGGTGACCAAGAAATCCTCTTCTATTGCTGATCCAGCTGGCATGAAGGACAAGGTTCTCGGTGCTCAAGCAGGTTCTGCAGGTTATTATGCATTTACATCTCAGCCTGAAATTCTTAAGGACCTGGTAAAAGACGGTGATGCTAGTCAGTATGCGACCTTCAACGAGGCCCTTATCGACTTGAAAAATGACCGTATCGACGGGCTCTTGATTGACCGTGTGTATGCCAATTACTATCTGCAAAAAGAAGGTATCATTGATGACTACAATATCATTGATGCTGGCTATGCTAACGAGGCCTTCGGTGTTGGTGTTCGTAAGTCAGACAAGACCTTGGTAGACAATATCAACAATGCCTTTACAGAGCTTTATAAAGAAGGTAAGTTCCAGGAAATCTCTGAAAAATGGTTCGGAGACGATGTGGCAACTGATGCTGTGAAAAACTAAGCAAATAAAAATTCTCAACCGTCATTTGGCTGAGAATTTTTATTTGCTTAGTTTTTTAGAAATCTGATGGAAGACGGCTGTCCATTCTTCGTGGCGGCGCCAGAGAGAGGTGTGGACATAGTCACCAATTTCAAAGGTGACCAGTTTGGATTTTTGACTGACAGATGTCATCTGATAGTTGGATAAGTAGGTGGACTGGACCTGGTGCTGTTCCAGCATGCCATCCTTGTCATGATAACGTCCTTTGGCATCGATGAGAAGGTAGTTCTCATCAATTAAAGTCTCATATCCAGTAGCATGTGCTTGTATCTCTGTTTCAAATCGGAAGAGTTTATCATAAACGTGTTCATACATCTCATCGTGTGGAATTTCAGATGGTTCTACGTGTATATCTACATCAAAAACACCATGTTTGAGTGTTAGGAGTTGCTCAACCTGTTCGGTTATTTCATGACTTTCATAAACGGACAGATCCGGATTCATTTCGAGGACAATATCTAGATAGATATTGGCACCATAGGTGCGACCACGTTGTGACTTGACAGAAACAATTTTAGGAAGTTTGAGAATATCTTCTTCGTATTTTTTCAATAAGTTTTCATCAAAACCATCTGAGAGTGTGAAAAAGCTCTCCATAAAAATATCATATGCAGTTTTTAGAATGAAAAAGGTGATGATGATAGCAGCAATTTTATCAACAATTGGGAAGTTAAAGGCAGCAGCAAAGATTGCGATAGAGGTTCCAATGGAGGTAACAGCGTCAGATAGATTGTCCTTGGCAGCAGCTTCAAGTGCTTTAGAATGAACTCTTTTCGCTAGGCGATTATTATAAAAATATACGGCCAACATAACGAGTGCGGAGAAAATACCTACTATTGCCCCTAGGATGTCTACCTCGACTGGAGAATTACTAATTATTTTTTGTAAGGTATCATAGAGGACTTGAAAACCAACGACGAACATGATGAAAGAAGTCAACAAACTAGCGAGGTCTTCCATTTTCCAATGTCCGAATTTATGGTCGGTGTCAGCAGGTTTTTGGGCCATTTTCAAGCCGATCAGCACGGCCACATTTCCGATGATATCAGAGAGGTTGTTGAAGGCGTCGGCTCGAAGTGCATCGGAATGAAAGACTTGACCTGCAGTCAGTTTGATAATTGACAAGACAATGTAGGTCCCTATTGATAGTAAGGCTCCACGTTCAGCAAGCTTTAGATTGGAAACAGTTTGGTTCATGGCATCTCCTTTAATAAGTTTTCATTGTAACAAAAAGCCCCCCTATTTTCAAGGGGTTAGACTGAATTTTTATGAGCATTCATGACCTTATAAAGGCGTAATAAGATAGTGCCACTTGCCATACCAATTGGGATAACCAAAGCTAGTGTCAATACGGTTGTAATATTGGTGAGGGCTTGAGCATATTCGCCTGAAACAAAATAGGTAGTAGACATGTATGCACGGTAGCCGGGAACAAGTGGTGCAAGTATAGCCAATGAAAAGATGACGGAGGGTGTTTTTAACCAAATACTCATGATTTGACTGACACAGGATCCGATAATTGCTGCGAAAAAGGTAGCAATCAAGACATTTGTTGGTTCCAATAGTAAAAGATAAATAAGCCAAACAAGCATTCCTAGGAGACCACCCGGAATCAACATTTTCTTTTGTACATTGAGAACAACTAAAAAAGCAGCAATAGCGATGTAAGATGCAATCGCCTGAAATAAAAAATTAATGGAAGTCATACCTTACCTCACAAGCATCAGGGCGACTGTAGTTCCAGCACCAAGTGATAAAATAATCAGCGCAGTTTGAAAGAACTTGGTCATTCCAGTATTAATATGGTTGGTCATCAGGTCCCTCACAGCATTTGTGAATGCAATACCAGGTACAAATGGCATGACCGCACCAGCGTTAATCAGGTTTGGATTGATGGTAAGGTTTGTATGGGTACTTAGTATGTAGGATGTGAGTGAGAACACAAAAGCGCCGACAAAAGTTGTGACAAAGTCAATTCCAATATAGCGATCTACAATGAGAGAGAGAGGAAAAGCTAGGGCAGTGGCAAGGACAGCGCCTGCAGCATCTAAAAGCGATCCACCAAACATAATGGTAAAAAAAGGAGCAGCGACCACTGCGGCCAAGGTTACTTGGATATTATTATATGGTGGTTTTTGTTGTTTAATTCTATTTAACTGTTGCCAAGCTTCTTCCAAACTTATTTCTTCATTGGCAAGAGAGCGAGAGACCTGATTGACATCGCAGACCTTCTGCATATTGTAGCTGGAGGAGACAATTCTCTTCATCCGGGAAATGTTGGTGTGGTCAATGGAAAAGAAAATGGCCGCTGGAATGGCCAGCACATTGGCATCCATTATCCCTTGAGAATGGGCGATGCGAATCATGGTATCCTCCACCCGATGAATTTCCGCCCCGCTTTGGAGTAAGATGCTACCGGCCAGCATAAGCACGTCAATGACCAGGTCTTGCTCTTTTTGTTTCATTTCATCCCTAGCTCTTTCCTTGGTATTTTAGTTTATTATATCAAAATCAGCTCTGGGAAGAAGGATTTTTATAAATAATGAGCAAAATAGTTGAAAAATATTCGGATTGTAGTATAATTGACCAGTCAACAATTGACAAATCAACAAAGAGGAGAAGTCATGTCAAGCATGGAAGAGGTACTTTACCAGCTGAAAATTACCGAAGAGGCCATTACCAATCTATTTGAAAAGCGGTTGGGGATTTCCCTGACCCGTTATCGGATTCTTCAGATTTTGCTAGAGGAGGCACCGCTTCACCAAACAGCCTTGCAGGAGAGGCTTGGAATTGACCGCGCAGCCATTAGCCGGCATCTGAAAATTTTGGAAGAGGCGGCCTACATCCGTCGTGAGCGAAACCCTGACAATCAGAAGGAAATTTTGGTTTACCCGACCAAGAAAGCGCAGAAGGATTTGATTGATAGCCCGCCCAACCAGCATGTGGTGGTCAAACGGGCTATGGAACATATCCTAACAGCTGACCAAGTGGAGCAATTTCAGCAGATTCTGACCAAGCTAAGTGCAGGCTTGAAAGACCTCCCTCTATAACTATTCTAAAGGAAATATAGCATGTCTATTTTTACAACTATTTTAGCTACCATCGTAGCTTTGGAACACTTGTACATTATGTATTTGGAAACTTTTGCTACTCATTCGGACTCGACCAGCCGTGTCTTTAATATGGCCAAGGACGAGCTGAAGCGCAAGTCTGTAACCACCCTGTTCAAAAACCAGGGAATCTACAATGGTTTGCTGGCCCTTTTCCTACTTTACGGAATTGTGACTGGCAATCTTGAAATTGTGACCATATTTGTTCTCTTTGTTATCGGCGCAGCTGCTTATGGTGCGATTACTTCAAACCTTAAAATTATCCTGACTCAAGGAGGTCCAGCCATTTTGACCCTCTTGTCACTTTTGTTATTTAAGTAGTCAAAAAGCCTCCGAGCTGGGGGGCTTTTCGTGTACTCTTACCGAACATAAATGTCGCCATTTTGGCTATGCAGGGTCAACTTGTTTTTTGCATTTGGATTGCCAAGAGTGGTTTGTTCGCTATCTTCATCAGCAGAAAGTTCTTCGATTGCAAGATTCTTCAGGCTTTCCTTATGAATGGTCAGGTCAATGTCACCGTCGTAGGCCAAGACATCATAGTTGCCGATGACTTGCAGCCCAGTGGCGCGAATGTTGCCATTTTCTACGGTCAAATGGTTGAGCTGGTCACTACTTGAGTCTTCCACATCTTCTAGTTTTACTTCCTGCAAATCAATATCTCCATCCCAGACTACGATGTTAGTTGAGTGAATGGTGGTTTTCTTGGCCAAGAAGTTACCGTTGTTGATAGAAATATCTAGTTTGTCAACGGTCATATCTTCAAGATTGGCATTTCCATCAAAGAGTCCGCCGGCCAATTCATCCAAGTGGCTACCGGCTGGCAAGAGCAGGGTCGGTGTGGTGTAGGTTTGGGTTTGGTTCTCTTGGAGCATTTTTATCCCTTCTAGGAAACCGTCATAGCGAAAACCCTGGTCGTTATTGTCTTCAATGGTTAGACTGCCATTTATCAGCTCGTAGACAATAGGACTGCCGTGTTTCTTGCTGACTTGAAAATAGAGGGTCGGTTTTTCGACATCACTTGTAGAGATTGTGAGATTGGTGGAGCTATTGATTTTTTGCAAGTTGTCAAATTCAACCTGCTGGACCTGGTAGGAATTTTCTAGGTGATTTCCGATTTCCTGCCAGCCACCTAGTAGGAGACCCAGCAAGGACAGAAGGAGGCCAGTTGCTAGGGTAATGAGAGTGTAGCGTGTGCTGGATTTAAGCTGTTTCATAGCGGTCTCCTTTCGGCAATAATTGTTGAATAAAGTGAAGGCTGGCCTGCAGGAGCTTGTGGCCGATAAAAATGGTCGCCTTGATGCCCAAAATTCCCAGAGCTATTCCAATCAAGGATAGGCCGGTGACCAGGATGCCTGAGCTGATAGCAGTGGTAAAGAGTTCAAAGGCTGATAGAAAGCCGGAAATTCCTAGGCTAATCAGGGCAATACAGAGGCTGGCCATGGCTAGAACCAGGGCTAGGACGAGGAGGATGAGGCTCACAAAGAGAGCCAAGACCACCAGACCCAGAATCAAGCCCATGGGAGCAGCCATGATAGACAGGGTTACCAGAAGTAGACGGTTGCTGGTACTAGGCTTTTCTCCACTGACTTCTTTCTCATAGAGATTGGCTAAAATATCACTAGCAGCTTGCTTGGGACTGCCCAATTCTGCGATGACCTGGTCTTCGTTCTCAGGTCCAGCCTCGTCAAAGTATTCATTAAAATGTTCCATAGCATCATGGAAATCTTCTTGTGGCAGGCGTTTGAGATAGCCAGCCAATTGGTTCATATAGTCTGCACGTATCATCATTTTCTCCTTATTTGACAGTAATACTGGAATCGCTTGCGTCCAAAATCAGAGTAGGGGTGATGCCCTCCAACAGGTATTCCAGGTGGAGCCAATCATCGTCACGTTCTAGGTGAGCAGCAATTTCCTGGGGCAAATGGAGCAGGCTATCGTCTGTTTCCGCTAGAAGATTGCTCTTTTGGGACATGCCCAAGGTGACCACAGAATCTTCGATTTCAAGGGCAAGTTCTCCCTGCCAGGTGGATTGGTTCATTGAAAGGTGACAATCCGTAATCTCCACATGCCCCTTGCCGAGGTTCAGACCGGTCAACATGAGGTTGCAATCTGCTGTCTGCCAGTCAAGGGTTGAACAACTAGAATCCTTGCACGTAAGGTTGATATCTTCTGTCTCCATGGTCCAGTTTTGGGCAGTGATGTGCTTGAAGGAGAGATTGCTGTCGCTGGTTTCTGTTACTATTAAGCGGTCCACAGTCAGGTTGTTGATAACCAGATTGGCATCGGTCAAACGAACATCAGCTGTGTGCAGGGCAGGTTTCTGGGGAAGTTTGAGGACAGTTTTTTGTCTGCTGTCTGAGTAAGCCATCCTAAAGTCCTTTGGTATCTCCATAGAAGAAAGGAGGAGTGTGTCGCCATCCAGGCAGAAGGTAAAGGGCTGGTAGTTGCCATCAAGAGAGGCAGGGGAGAGGAGGCTGGCGGAGTCCTTGTCCCAGCTCTCAATTATCAAGGTTTGGTCCTCCAGCAGGAGGTTAAGGCGTTGGAAGTTTGGCAAAGGGGTCTCCACAGTCTCAAAGTCGAGGGGCTTGGTGTCCTTGAAGCTGAAGTTCTTGAAAAAATTCTTCCAGTCCCAGGTCAAATCAACACGTGGTGGCTCCTGGTTCTCTATCAGGGCATCTTCAGGCAGGTTGGCTATGATTTCCTGGGCAGCAGAGCTCGGATCACCTAGCTCTGCGATAGTCGCCTGGTCATCATTTCGGTCGTCGAAGTATTCTTGGAAATAGTCCAGGGCCTCTTGTTTGGCGGTTGGATTGAGTTTGTTGAGTGCTTGTTCAAGTTGTATTAAATAATCTGCGCGTGTCATTTTCGTAGGCTCCCTTCTATAATTCCGTCGATATTGTCCTTGTAGGCTGTCCATTCTCCCTTGAGGAAGGGAATGTGGTTGCGGCCGGCAGGAGTAATGGTGTAGTATTTGCGTTTGCGTCCTTGAAATTCCTGGCTGTAAGTGGTTACATAGCCGGCCTTTTCCAGTTTTTTCAGAATGGGATAGAGCGTGGACTCTTTTATATCGGCCACTATCTTGATGGTTTGACTGATTTCATATCCGTAGGAATCCTGCTTTTCCAGCATGGCCAAAATCAGAAATTCTATCAAGATAGAGGAAACGGGGTAGTACATAAGCTCCCTCCTTTTGTTATGTAAATATTTTATATATAAATAATATACCCATCATTTCCTAAAGTCAAGTAATTATATAAATTTTTTATATATTTTTTAAAAAAAGTAAAAGCAACCCTTCCAGCTAGAAAAAGTTGCTTCATTTGATATTAGTCGATAAAGAAAGTTTGTGGACCTTGGTAACGGCTTTCGTCATTGAAGGCGAAGTAGACATTGAAAAGTGGTGTAAACAAGACATAGAAGATGGCTTGAATATCAGACAAACCAAATGCTTTACCATAGCAGTAAGTCAAATAAATACCATAAAGTGGTCCAGCAAGTGGGATGAGTAGGAATAGGATAAACCAGCCCTTGTCTTCGCCGAATGTGATACATTGTTGGACATAAAGGTTGTAGAAAGGAATGAGGGATTTCCAACCAGCATAGCCAGCTTTTTTAAAGAGGATGAAGTTGGAAACGGCAAGGAGGACATACCAAATGAGTGAAAAAATCATACCGACTCCCCAAAGCCCAACTAAAATACCTTGTGCAAATGTTTCTTCTGTCATAATAAAACTCCATTTCTTTTTGATGGTTCTATTATAACAGTATTATTTGAATAATACAATAGTTATATCGAACAACTTTCAAAAAAGTAGATTTTTTCAGAAAACCTACTTTTCCTTCTTATTTGTAAGCTACAATACCTAAAATCACATCAACAGCTTTTTCCATGGTTTGCAGGCTAACGAACTCGAAGCGGCCGTGCATGTTTTCACCACCTGCGAAGATATTTGGCGTTGGAATGCCCATGAAGGAAATCTTAGAGCCGTCTGTTCCTCCACGAACTGGCTCGATAATAGGAGTGATGCCCAAGTTTTCCATTACTTCTTTGGCGATGGTAATCGGTGTCATATCCTTCTCGATGATTTTCTTCATGTTGTAGTACTGGTCCTGGAGGTTGACGATGATGCGTGGCGTATCAAAGCTGGCATTCATCTTGTCCGCAATATCCAGCATGAGCTGCTTGCGGGCCTGGAAATCCTCTTCCTCAAAATCGCGGATAATGTATGTGGTAGACGCAGTATCTACACTACCTTCCATATTCATGAGGTGGAAGAATCCCTGATAGCCCTCCGTAAGTTCAGGACGGTCTGCCTCTGGTAGGGTATTGTGGAAATCAATGGCTAGCTGGAAGGCGTTGATCATCTGGTCTTTGGCAGTTCCCGGATGGACATTTCGGCCTAGGAAGTCAATCTTAGCAGCAGCAGCCGAGAAGGTCTCGTACTGGAGCTCGCCAAGGGCACCACCGTCCATAGTATAGGCAAAGTCCACGTCAAAGTCTTCAACGTCAAATTTATCGGCACCGACACCAATTTCTTCATCTGGTCCAAAGCCGACACGGATTTCACAGTGCTTGATATCTGGATTGTTAACCAAAAATTCAATGGCCGTCATGATTTCAGCAATACCAGACTTATCATCTGAACCCAACAAGGTTGTACCGTCAGTGGTAATCAAGGTCTGACCGTGGTAGTTGCCCAGTTGTGGGAAATCTTTTGGATGGAGTTCATAGCCAGAAGTTCCAAGCGCAATCGGATTTCCGTCATAATTTTCAATGATTTGAGGATTGACCCCTTCAGCATTGAAATCCGCCGTATCCATGTGGGCAATAAAGCCGATTTTACGGGTCAGGCTAGGATCGTTGGCAGGTAGGGTTCCCACCGCAAAGCCGTTAGGTAGGTAGCGGACATCCTGCAGACCGATGCGTTTCATCTCAGGCAGGAGGATGTTCTGGGCAAATTCGACCTGGTTTTGAGTAGATGGAGTGGTGGTTGAGTTCTCATCAGAGCGGGTATTTTCTTTGACGTAGACTAAAAATCGTTCGAGTAGTGTTGGGTATTTCATGTGGTCTCCTTACTTGTTCAAAATGTATTTTTCAATGGCCTTGGCCACACCGTTGTTTTCATTGCTGTCGGTGATATCTTGGGCAATGGCCTTGACTTGCTCATTCGCATTTCCCATGGCAATGCCCAGTCCTGCAAAGGCAATCATTTCCAAGTCATTATTGGCATCGCCAACAGCCATGATTTCCTCAGGCAATATTCCTAGACGGTCAGCCAATTTTTTCAGCCCAGAGGCCTTGCTGGCACCGTTTGGTAGGATTTCCAGCAGGTATTCTTGACTGCGAACGGTCGAATATTTCTGGCTGAGGACAGGATTGTGGGTATTTTCAAAAGCATCAATGGCCTCTTTTTCACCGACAAACATGGCTTCAAAGAAGCGGTGTTTGCCAGATTTTGCTTCTTCTAGGTTGATGGAAATAGGTGTCATCCCGACCAGGCTGGCATCATGAACAACGGTTTCATTTGCTTTTTGTGCAACGACAAAGAAATGGTCTTCGTCGAAGAGTGTGAGTTGAACCTCATCAGTATTTGTAAATGTGTCAAGGTAGTCCAAGTCTGTCTGAGTCAGCTCCTCCCAGTCGATCAGACTCCAATCCTTGGTCAAATGGGTCGAGCAACCGTTGTTGACGATGATGTACTCGTCTTCTTGGTCAAAGCCCAGCTGTTCCACAAAAGGCTTGACACCGACCAGGGGACGACCTGTGCAGAGTACGACGGTCACACCAGCAGCAACAGCCTGGTGGATGGTATCAATCTGTGGCTGGGTCAATTCCTTCTTCTCATTAAGCAGGGTTCCGTCCATATCAAGGGCGATTAGTTTAATCATAGTCACCTCCGTATAGTTCTGATATTAGTATAGCATAAATTGAAAAAAGTCGGAATCAATAGTGGAAGAATCCAAAAAATAATCAGGAAAATTTCTCTATTTTTGCTAGAAATATTTTTGACAAATCTGTAACAAAAACTTAATGTTTTGAAGAAATCCAAGCGGGTAAAGGACTTGATGAAGTTAGCTTAAAAAAAGCAAATAAAAATAAGGAAAATCATACCTGTCGGAGCTTGCAAATGCTATCAAATAAGGTTAGAATAGAGAAGCGAGTATAATAATGACTCACCTGTAATATGTTTTTATATTAAACTCATGCTAAGAATGTAGGAGAAACGAATGACGAAGAAGATTGCAAAAACAGCAGGTTTTGCTGCTGCAACAACATTGGCCGTCCTAGGACAACAAGCAGTAGAAGCTAGTGAAGTAGTCGTGCCGGCAGAGCCAGTAGCTGATCAGGTATTAACTACAGAAGCAACAGATGCAACAACCACTACCGATTCTACAAGTAGTGAAACAGCTTCTCCAGTAACAGAGGAAGAGGTTATCGCTGCTGAAGACGTTTATAAGGCAGCTGAAGCTGAGCAAGTAGCCCAAGAAGAAGTTGTGGCAACTGCAACTGCGGAAATGGACAGCACTCAGGCACAATTGGACCAGATTGATAGTGAGATTGCTGCAATTGACAGTGCTCAAACGATAATTGAGAATGCTCCTCAGATTATCGAGCAAACTGAATCAAAAATTGCTAGCGAGGAAGCAACGATTACTCCTGCTGAAACAGCTATTGCAACCGCAGAATCACTTGTGGCGACTGAGGCAACTGATTTGGCAACAGCTAAAGCTGGCGAAGTAGCAGCTAATCAAGTAGTGGCAGATGCTGAAACAGCTCTTGCTGATGTTAAAGCAGACTTAGCTGAAGTTGGTCTTGAAAGTGCTCAAACAGCAGTAGACAATCTCAAAACAACTGAAGCAAAGCAGATTCAGCAAGTTTCAAGCCTTGAGAACGCTGTCAAAGTAAATGAAACTGCTGTTACAAATGCTGAAAAGGCGCTGACTTCAGCACAAACAACTGCTAAGCAAGACTTAGATAAAGAAATCAGTCAAGTCAATGCAAAATTGTCAGCTAAGAAGACGGAGTTGGCAAATACACCAGCAACAACTACGACGACAACAAATACGGTTAAATCTGTAGTTGGTAGCAATAAGATTACCTTGCCAAGCTCTTACATCAACACAGCCTACCCTGCTCTTAAACAAATTGAGAATGCTGGTTATACAGGCTCTCCAGCTTTCACTAGTGTTGTAAATCAAAATAAATCAAAAATTGTAGTTGCCAGTCAACAAGGAACTTATGGTATTCAATGGGGCGGAAGCGGTGTGAACACCTACCAATCAATTGCAGCAGATAAAACTCGTACAATTGACCCGGCTAACCTTACCAAGGAAGTTCAAAATGAGATTGCACAGTTTACAGCAGAGATATTGAATGGGGTTCGTACACAACTGGGTTTAGCATCAGTTGCTGTGACAAGTTCAGCCCAAGATTTTGCTAAGCGTGTTGCAAGTGCTTACAATAGCAAAGGTTTAAGTACACTTAACCATGATTTCATAGCTATTGGTTCCGCAGCAACAGCAAGTGGTCTTAAATCTTTGGATAATCGTGGCTACGAGTCCTTGGGGGACTTTGGACATGCTACAACAGTCGATCAGTTAAAAGGGCTCTTCTACAACTCATTGGTTTATATGCTCTTTAACGATGAAGGTTCTAGCTTCGGTCATACGATTTCGCTCCTGCAAAATTCAGGCAATGATACTTATTATCTTGGTGCCACATCACGAGTTGCCTCAAGTCAATTCCGCAGTACCAAGGCTACGCAGACTCAAATTTACATGATTCCTTCGTCGAATATTGTAAGTTCAAACTTTAGTCAGACGCCAATTACTGGTACTACTAGCACAACAGTTGACAACACAAATGCGATTAACAAGCTCAAGGCAGAAATTAAAACTCTCGAGACAACATTGTCTAACTTGAAAAGTACTAACTTGGAATCTGCATCTATTGTTGTTGCAGCGAATCAAACACTTCGTACAGCTAAAAATCGTTTGCAAACAACTAAGGATAACTTGGCAACAGCGAAGACTACACTTGAGCAGACTCAGTATCAGTTGACAGTTGCTCAGAAGAATTTAGCTTCGCTTACTGCACAGAACCAACAACTCCTAACGAAACAAGGACAAGCTCAAACAGCACTTGCTAAAGCGCTTGTGGCTCAAAAAGCAGAGGTGGCAAAAGTTGCTCAAGCTCAAGAAGACTATGACAAGGCAGTAGAAGCTGAAACGGCTGCCAAAGACAAATTAGTCAAAATTCATGCTAGAATTGCTGGCTTGAAAGAGAAAATTACTGAGACAGAGAAATTGGTTGCAAATGCAACAACCTTGATTGCAGATAAAGAGCGACTAGAGACACAGAAATCTATTTTGGCTGGTCTCTTGTTGAAGCAAAAAGCAGACTTGGTTGAACAATATGATATCCTTAAGGATAAAACTGCTCTGACTGTTGAAGCAAAAGAAGAGTATCTTCGTCTGCTCAACTTGTACCGCTTGGCAACTGGGAACAATGTCTTCCAGCTTCCTGATGGAACAATTGTTGCTGTACCAGCGGTAGCTCCTACAGCTGACGCATTGCCAGAAGGTGAACTTCCTATTCTTACTACTCTAGTATCTCCTACAAATCTAGGAAACACACCAACGGAAGGCTCAAATATTCCTCAAGATTCAGGAGTTGCAGCTGCTGGTGGTGCCGGTGCTGCGGGTGCAAATGGTTCAGCTGGAACTGTTAACCTTACTTCTTTGAGTGCGGGTGTTGCTCCTGCTCAAGGCACAAGCCAATCAAATTCTGCTAAGTCAGAATCTGAAAAAACATTGCCAAAAACATCATCAGTAAATTCAGATATCATGGCAGTTGTTGGTATGATGTCAATGGGACTTACTTTTGGACTCGCAAAAAAGAAACGCGATGAAATCTAATATTCATGATTAAGGGAATCGATTTGATTCTCTTTTTCTTATTACTGAATTAAAACATACTCTCTAATAGAATATCAATATAGAGAAAAAGAGGTGTCCTTATGTATGAAGAACTGGTTTAAAAATTAAAGCAGTTGGGAATTTCTTATGATATGGTTGAGCATCCTACTGCCCTGACAACCCAGGAGGCTGATTATTATATTGAAGGAATGGAAGGTGTGCGGACCAAGTCCATGTTTTTGACCAATAGGAAAAAGACGGCCTTTTATCTCTTGATTATGGACGACCAGAAACAGCTGGACATGGAGGCTTTAAGGAAATGGTTGGTGCCAACCGCATTCGCATGGATGCAAGCGACAGTCTCTGGGAAAAAATGCGGTTGCCTGCGAAGACAGTTTCCATCTTTGGTTTGCTCAATAATCCCCAAAAAGATATTGAAGTCTATTTTGATAGGGAAATCTTGACGGAAAAGATTCTGACATTTCATCCAAATATAAATACCAAGACAATTTTTGTGGCAACCCAGGATGTTCTTGCTTTTGTAGAAAGTTTGGGTTTTGATATCCATATCGTCGACCTGCCATAGGATAATAAAGCTCTGTCAACAAATCGGCAGAGTTTTTTGTAAATTTTCCTGAAAAATTGTATAATAGAAACGACAGCTACATGTGTAGCAGACTGTAATTCGACTTGCGTCTGAACTGTGAGGAGGCAAGGACCGTTGGTATGAAAAAATAAACTGGGCAGGTATGATTGCCCCAAAGGAGAAAAGATGAGTAGCATAAAAATCATGGCGCTCGGTGGTGTACGTGAGAACGGAAAAAATCTCTACATCGCTGAAGTCAATGAGCATATTTTTGTATTGGACGCTGGAGCCAAATATCCTGAAAATGAACAGCTGGGTGTGGACGTGGTCGTGCCAAACTTTGATTATTTGGAAGAAAACAAACAGCGTGTGGCTGGCGTTTTCTTGTCCCACGGGCATGCGGATGCCATTGGTGCCCTGCCTTATCTGCTGGAAAAAGTGAAGGTACCGGTTTTCGGTTCACACTTGACGGTGGAATTGGCAAAATTGATTGTAAAAAACAATAATTCTACCAAAAAATTCAATGATTTCCATGTCATCGATGCAGATACGGAGATTGATTTTGGTGATGCGGTGGTATCCTTCTTCCAGACAACCCACTCCATTCCTGAGAGTTTGGGTGTGGTCATCAAGACTGACCAGGGCAATATCGTCTATACTGGTGATTTCAAGTTTGACCAGGCAGCTGATAAGCTCTACCAGACGGATTTTGGTCGCTTGGCTGAGATTGGTAATGAGGGTGTCTTGGCCCTGCTTTCTGATTCTGCCAATGCGGATAGTAAGGTTCAGCTGGCCAGCATGAAAGAGGTGGCCAATGAAATTTACAATACCATTTCCGACTGGGAAGGTCGTATCATTGTAGCAGCAGTGGCCAGCAATATTACCCGTATCCAGCAAATTTTCGATGCAGCTGACAAGACAGGTCGTCGTGTCGTTCTGACTGGTCATGACGTGGAAAATATTGTCCGCACAGCTATTTCCCTGAAAAAATTGAAGTTGGTCAGCGAGCGTCTCTTGGTCAAGCCTAAGGACATGAACAAGTATGAGGACCATGAGCTGATTATTCTTGAAACTGGTCGTATGGGTGAGCCCCTCAATGGTCTGCGTAAGATGTCAATCGGTCGCCACCGCTATGTGGAAATCAAGGATGGAGATTTGGTCTACATTGTAACGACACCAAGTATTTCTAAGGAAGCGGTTGTAGCTCGTGTGGAAAACATGATTTATAAGGCGGGGGGCACCGTCAAGTCTGTGGCCAAGAACCTGCATGTGTCTGGTCACGGCAATGCGCGTGATTTGCAGCTCATGCTTAATATCATGAAACCCAAGTATCTCTTCCCGATTCAAGGTGAGTATCGCCAGCTCAACGCTCACGCCAAGGCTGCGCTGGAAATTGGCATGTATCCAGAAAATATTATCATCGTCAAACGTGGTGATGTTATGGCCTATGAGGATGGTGATTTTGTCCACAGTGGGGCCGTTCCAGCAGGGGATATCATGATTGATGGTAATGCCATGGGAGATGTGGGAAATGTGGTCCTCCGTGACCGTAAAATCCTATCAGAGGACGGTATTTTCATCGTGGCTCTGACGGTCAATCGCCGTGAGAAACGCATTATTTCTAAGGCGAGGGTCAATACCCGTGGCTTTGTCTATGTCAAGAAGAGCAAGGACATCCTGCGTGAGGCATCTGATTTGGTCAATGCCAGCGTGGAAAACTACTTTACCAAGGATAGCTTTGACTGGTCAGAACTGAAGGCAACCGTCCGCGATGACCTGGCAAAATTCCTCTTTGACCAAACCAAACGTCGCCCAGCTATTTTGCCGGTGATTATGGAAGTAAAATAAGAGAAAATAAGTGATGAGAGCCAGTCCAAACTGGCTCTTTAGAATAGGAGAAAGCAGATGGCTATTATGAAAATTGAATATCATTCGGAGGCCTTGGATATGTCACGGCAGGTTAATGTCATTTATCCAGACCGCAATCGTATTCCTAATCCTGATGATAAGGACATCCCAGTCCTCTACCTCTTGCATGGGATGGGTGGCAATCAGGATTCCTGGCTCAATCGTTCGACCATAGAACGATTGGTACGCTATACCAATCTCATCGTTGTCATGGTTAATACGGACAAGGGCTGGTACACTAATACGACCTACGGCATGAATTATTATGATGCGATTGCGCTTGAGTTGTCGCAGGTTCTCAAACGATTCTTCCCAAATATGTCCAGCAAGCGGGAGAAGAATTTCATCGCAGGGCTGTCTATGGGCGGCTATGGTGCCTTCAAGATTGCCCTGTCTACCAACTGTTTTTCATACGCGGCCTCGCTTTCTGGTGCCCTGTCCTTTGATTTTGACAATGAAGGGACGGCTGATTTGGGAAATCTAGCCTACTGGACGGGTGTGTTCGGAGACATTCATAATGCTAAGAATCCAAATAATTTGACAGAGATTGCCAAGCAGTCAGATAAGAAAACCAAGTTTTACGCTTGGTGTGGAGAGGAAGATTTTCTTTTTGCAGGTCATGAGAAGGCTATTGCTGATTTGAAAAAGATGGGCTTGGACATCGAGGCTAGTAAGGGACCTGGTAAGCACGAGTGGTACTATTGGAACCAGCAAATCGAGTACGTCCTCCAATGGCTGCCGATTGACTTTGAGTTGGAGGAAAGACTATCCTAAGCTGCTTTAAGGTAAATTTTAGCTTTATTTGCTATACTGTTGACCATCTCCAGAAAGAGGTATAGTCTATGAAACTAATAAAAAGTGTCCTTGGATTTTTCCTAAGAATTCTTACTTGGTTGGTCAGCTTGATTTGGAATTTTATCTGGTCGACTGTTTTAATCACAGCCCTGGCCCTGGCTTTGCTCTTTGTTTTTCAGAGGGAAAATGCCTACCAAACCTTGGATAGGGTTCTGCAGGAGGCGGAGCTGATTGTCAAAGGACAGTCCCCAGTCAAGCTACAAGAGGGTGTCGATACTATCAAGCATCTAGCTACGGATACTGTCAACACAGGCGACCATGGACGGTGGGAAAGCAATCGCGCTACGGTGTATATTGAGAGCCAGGAGCCAATTTTACGCCAGGCCTACGTGCAGGCCATTGCCAATTGGAACCAGACAGGTGCCTTTACGTTTGAGTTGGTCGATAGCCCGGAGGCAGCAGATATTATTGCGACAGATGTCAATGATAGTGCTACCCAGGCTGCTGGGGAGGCCAATTCGACGACTAATCTTCTGACCAATTTTTATACCAGTGTGACGGTGAAACTCAATCGTTACTATCTTTTAAATCCCCAATATGGTTATGAATTTGACCGAATCCTGCACACGGCTGAGCATGAGCTGGGGCATGCCCTTGGCTTAGGTCATGAAGATAGCAGAGCTTCTGTCATGGAGTCTGCAGGGTCCTATACAGGCATTCAGCAGGAAGATGTGGATGCGGTCATTCAGCTTTATGCAAACAACTAGAAAGGATTTATTTTGATTAAGTTCATTAAGCGTTACCCCGAACAAGTTTTTCTCTTGCTCTACAATGCTGGTATCTTTGTCTGGCTGCAGTCAACCAGCTCAGTCATTGTCCGCCAGCTTGGTCTGACCACCGACTGGCTAGAGAAAATTCCAGCTCCCTTGCGAGCAATGGCAGGCTCAAGCCTGATTGGTATGGATAATCTACTCAATTCATCGGCCTGGGGCTGGTTGATTGTGTCCATGATTTTGATGCTTATCGTCCGCTTTGTCAAAGGCTTGATAAAATTCCTGATTTTGCTTATCATTATCGGAGGCGGGCTATACCTTGTTTGGCAACATTGGGAACTCTTGCAAGGCTTTGTGAATTGATGAAATCCAATCCAGTCCAGAGCTGGATTTTTTGCTACTATAATTGTAAAAATAATGTTACTATTAATTAAGTGGGAAATATTTTGGAGAAATAATGGCAAAGCTAACTGTAATTATGCCAGTCTATAATAGGGACACTGTTATTAAGGAAGCAATTGATAGTATCCTCTGTCAAAGCGACCAAGATTTTAAGTTCCTTATTGTTGATGATGGTAGTGAGGATAAGACTGCAGATATCATAAAGTCTTATCGGGGCCCTAGGATATATTTGATAAAAAGTGATAAAAAACTAGGTATTTCTACTAGTATGAATCTAGCTTTGAGTGAGGTTAAAACTGAATTTGTTGCCCATATGGATCCCGTATGGATTCGGACGATATCGCTCACCCAGATCGTTTTGCAATTCAGATTGATTATTTGGAAAAACACAGGGATTGTATGATAGTAGGGTCTATGGTTGATTATATTGATGACACCGAACCACTCAAATTGGTAAATATTTCTGACGCTATAACAGTCAAGTTCTAGAAACCTCAAATTATTGCGGGATTATTAAATTGCAATAGCTCTATAGCGAATTCAACGACAATGTTTCGAACAGTATCAGTTCAAAAGGTATTTGATAAGTATGGCTTTTACTATTCAGAATCCCCCATATTTGATGGAGCAGAAGATGATGAATTTTGGACAAGATTCTGCCTCATGGATCAGTCTTTGGCGGTGGAGATTTTATCAGCGAAGTTGTTATATTATCGAGTTTGGGACAATAATTATAGTTCACTTCGTAGTAAAAATAGAATTTTGGCACATTCGCAAATTATTAAGGCCCTTCTTGAACGATTAGATGTGAAAATTCCTGAGGATTTACTCCAATTTTGGGTTTTGTTTGGAGTTTATCAACGGTTAGTTATGTTTTTTATCTTCTATACAAAATCAGTTGAAACAAGTTTAAAGTCAGAGAAGTCGATTTAATCATTTTAAGGTTGATTGGAGTTATTTACTTCGGTTAGTCCGTTCTCTTACTGGTGAAGATTCACTGTCGCTAGAATAATGTTTCTTAAGACTTATTTCTAGACATTAGTTCATAGAAGTATGGTGAACTTCCCTTTTATTGGAACTCCTCTACTTTTTCGGTGGGGAGTTTTTGAGTGTTTTATGGTAAAATATTGAGTATGATTATATTGAACGGAAACAAGATTGAACGCTCTTTTGCGGACGAGGTTTTATTTAACAATATCAACATTCAAGTCGACGAGCGGGACCGGATTGCCCTTGTTGGAAAAAATGGTGCGGGTAAGTCAACTCTTCTTAAAATTCTTGTCGGAGAAGAGACTGCGACCAGCGGTGAAATTTCAACCAAGCGTGATTTATCCCTTTCCTATTTGGCTCAGGACAGTCGTTTTGAATCAGAAAATACTATCTACAATGAAATGCTCCATGTCTTTGACGACCTGCGGATGACAGAGAAACGCCTGCGATCTATGGAAGAGCAGATGGGCAGTTTGTCTGGTAGTGAACTCGACCAGCTCATGAAGACCTATGATAGTCTGTCAGAGGAATTTCGTCTGGCAGGTGGTTTTAGCTATGAGGCGGATATTCGTGCTATTTTGAACGGCTTTAAGTTTGACCAGACCATGTGGGATATGAAAATCTCTGAGCTCTCTGGGGGTCAAAATACGCGACTTGCACTGGCAAAGATGCTGCTTGAAAGTCCAGAGTTATTGGTACTGGATGAGCCAACCAACCACCTGGACATTGACACGATTGCTTGGCTGGAAAACTACCTAGTGCATTACAAGGGAGCTTTGATTATCGTCAGCCACGACCGCTATTTCTTGGACAAGGTGGCGACACTGACACTGGATTTGACCAAGCATTCCTTGGATCGCTATGTGGGCAATTATTCTCAGTTTGTCGAGCTCAAAGAGCAGAAACTGCAGACCGAGTTGCAAAACTATGAGAAACAACAAAAGGAAATTGCCAAGTTAGAAGACTTTGTCCAAAAAAATATCGTTCGAGCTTCGACCACCAAGCGTGCCCAGGCTAGACGCAAGCAGTTGGAGAAGATGGAGCGACTGGACAAGCCGACAACTGGTAAAAAATCTGCTAATATGACCTTCCAGTCGGACAAGTCTTCTGGCAATATTGTTTTGACAGTGGAAAATGCTGCGGTGGGCTACGATGGAGAAATACTTTCTCAGCCCATTTCCATTGACCAACGAAAGCTGGATGCCATTGCCATAGTCGGCCCGAATGGAATCGGAAAAACAACCCTGCTCAAGTCCATCATCGGAGCTCTGCCATTTATCAAAGGGGAAGCTAAGCTAGGTGCCAATGTGGAAGTGGGCTACTATGACCAGACCCAGTCGGCACTGACGCCCTCCAACACGGTCTTGGAGGAGCTCTGGTCAGCCTTTCCGACCACACCTGAAGTGGAAATCCGCAACCGCCTTGGAGCCTTCCTCTTCTCAGGCGATGACGTCAAAAAGTCCGTCTCCATGCTGTCTGGTGGGGAAAAAGCCCGCCTGCTCCTCGCCAAGCTGTCCATGGAAAACAACAACTTCCTCATCCTTGATGAGCCGACCAACCACTTGGATATCGACAGCAAGGAGGTCTTGGAAAATGCCCTCATCGACTTTGATGGCACCCTCCTCTTTGTCAGCCACGATCGTTATTTCATCAACCGCGTCGCCACCAAGGTACTGGAAATCTCGGAAACTGGCTCCACGCTCTATTTGGGCGACTACGATTATTATTTGGAGAAAAAGGCAGAGCTGGAAGCAGAAGCCCTGCCTGACCAGATAGAAATGGCTAACCAATCAGCCGGAGCCATGGACTACCAAGCCCAAAAGGAAAATCTCAAAGAGCAACGTAAATTGGCCCGCCGCATCGAGCAAATCGAGGTAGAAATCGAGACTATTGAGAACCGCCTGAGCGAGCTCAACCAAGCCATGCTAGAAACCAACGACATCGGCCAGCTGACCGATTACCAGAAAGAAATCGACCAACTGACTGCCCAACATGATAGCCTCATGGTAGAATGGGAAGACTTATCCGAGCAGATGGGCTAGGTTGACAGGGAGTTGACAAGAGGCTCAAACCCTTGATAGAACAAGCTTGCAAGCCAGTCTTGCGGAGTTAGCAAGACCACCTTTCGCTAAAAAAGTCCAGAGCAAGCCAGCTTTTCTTGGAAAACATCGACCGACAAGCTAAGATAAGTTTAGGACCTGCCAGACAGGATCCGAAAAGGGGAAAGAAATGAACTTTGGACAACAAATCAAGGACTTACGTAAGAAGGAAGGTTTGACTCAGGAGCAGTTTGCCCTCAAACTCAATGTGACACGGCAGGCTGTTTCCAACTGGGAAAATGACAAAAACCTGCCCGACTTGGAACTCTTGATTCTCATGTCCTCTGTCTTTTCGATCTCCTTAGATCAACTTATCTTAGGAGGAACTGACATGAACAACATGACAGAAAAACTTGTAAAAGACGGTCGTGAAGGCCGCCGCACCCAGATGCACCTGACCATTACCATTATCGGTAGTTTTCTCATGCTACTCGGCTTCGTCTGCTTTGTCATCAAGGCCAACTCCGTCGAATATGTCGATGCTAAGGGAATTCTGCATGAAAATTTTTATCTCATTCCAGTCGGCTACTTGCTGGTCTTTACAGGAGCCCTTGCCACGCTCCTATCAGGACTAGCCCTGCACCGCTTTAGAAAAGAAAATAAGTAAGATGACCAAACACACACGTTTCCTTAATAGCGACCAATTTTTCGCCTGTCCACATTGTGGGCAGGCTCTTGGTCTTGACCAGAGCAGTCTTCGCTGCGCAAACCGCCACACCTTCGACATCGCCAAGCAGGGCTATGTCAATCTCGCCCCTCAAGTCAAGCAGTCTTCCAACTACCACAAGTCTAGCTTTGAAAACCGCCAGGCCTTTTTAGAGGCGGGCTATTACGATCATCTCTATGCGGCTTTGGAGGGGAAAATAGCAGAGCTGGGCTTGCAGTCGGTCTTGGACATCGGCTGTGGAGAGGGCTTTTATTCTCGCAAATTAGCCGAGAAAATGAACTTGGACATTCTTGCTTTTGATATTTCCAAGGATTCCATCCTCCTGGCAGCCAAAACAGACAGGACCAAGTCGGTCAAATGGTTTGTCGGTGACTTGACCAAGTTACCCATTCAAGACCAGACGATTGACGGAATCTTGGACATTTTCTCCCCAGCTAATTATCAGGAGTTTGCCAGAGTGCTGAAAGCTGGTGGGGCTATTCTCAAGCTGGTCCCAGGCCCCGATCACCTCAAGGAGCTCCGCCATTTAGCCAAAGACCAACTCCGTAAGGACTCCTATGACAACCAAGATATCGTAGACCATTTCAAGTCTTACCTGGGACAGGTGGAGCAAGTGCTGGTTAGCCGGACCTTGCCCATAACTGTCGCCCATGCCCAAGTCTTGGCAGACATGACACCCCTCTTTTTCCAAGTGGACCAGTCCAAGTTGGATTTGGGGCAATTAACGGAGATTACAGTTGAGGGGCTCTTGTTGGTGGGGAAAATGTAGCCCTTCTGCTAGGCTAGAGCAAGGGGTGGTTCTCAAACAAGTTCCAAGGAGCTTGTTTTTCTTTTTGGACGATCTCCGAAAAGTAGAGTTTTGGGAGGGGAGTAGGGTTGATTTTCAAGGATAACTATAATATAAAAGCGTTCGATACTTGTAAATATAGTAAAAATAGTATATAATATACTAGTTTAGGAGGTGAAATAGTTGTTTCAGAATACGATTGTGCATTGTGACACCCGAGTTAATCGAGTACAAAATATGATTTCAACCTATAGGAAAAATTTCAAGCGGTTTAGTTCAGAAATTGAAAGACGTGTAGATAACAATGCTGAACTCAAACACTATTTTTCTGCAATTTCTTCAGAACATATAAAAATATCTGTTTTAGATACGGTTTCTTCGGATAAAGTATTGCAAAAAAAATATGCTCAGGAATTGATGAAATTTTTTACATTTTATAACGACACACTGTTAGAGGAAGCTGCCTTCTTACAAAGCAATAGTAGTCTAGAGAATGCTGTCAATATTTTGCATAATAGTAACGACAAATTACTGAGCAAATTGCAAGAAATCCATCAACAATTTGAAAACAATTATAATAAAGAACCTCAATCAGAGGTTGAATTTAAGAATGTGGTGATTTCACTACCAAAGGAGACATATCATGAAGTTGATAAAATCAATCGATTCAATTTATCCAACAGAAATAGCTTTTAGTCTAAAAAAATTGGAAGAAAAACTGCAAACAAATATTGAGATTGAGATTCAACTCGGTGTGACGATTGAGGACTTTAAAAAAGACGATCAAGGCAACTTTAGAGCTGTCGTTACTTTCATGTTGATAGATGGCGATTTTGAAAACGGTGATGCTTTGTTCAAGTTATCTCATCAAATAGATTTTACTAGTTTAGATGGAAACTTCAATATTAAGGATAGAGATCATAATTTTGCCTTATTTGAAATCGTAGAGCCATATGTGCGGTTTAGATTTAAGGACTTAACTTCTCAAACACAATTCTCCTCACTAGAAATTCCGTATAAATTTTGGGAAATGAGCAGTAAGAACTCAGATGTATAAGTTGAAACATATTCGTTTGAAGTCCAAGGGGAGACACACGTCCTCTCATATAGATAGAGTTGTTTCTAAGTTATATCAAGAGGGACGAAAGGATTTTGCTTGTTTTAAAATTAGGGAACTATATACCAGTTTACACCAACCACAATATATAGTATTTCCGATAATATTAAAAAAGGCGACTTCCAAGCAGAAATCGTCTTTTAATAATGTCTAAATTCTTCTGGATGTTCGGTCATATACTCTGCCAACCATTCCATACCATAGGCTATTTCAAACACTTCTAAAACCATTGAAATATCAGGTTGAAATCCGTATTCTTTGAGTTTATTGATAACATCTTTTATAGAACGAATTTTCACTAGTTTAATAATTTCCCCAGCATCTTGTCTATCCCTATCTCGTCCACTTTCTAGCTTCATTCCGAGAATGTAAGATAGTGGTGGTACAAGAATCGTTAGATTTGAATAGTTAAATGCCTTCTCACAAATAGACCGTGGCGGTATTTTATTCAAATTTGCAACATTGTTGTTCAGCCATAATTCATCAGGTTCATTCACACCAAAATCATCACCAACTTTTGCAATAATACTTCTGATTTTAGCATCTTCTTGATAAAAAGCATCGACATCCTGTGTTCCTCGAAGATTATAATACTCAAGGACAAAACCACCAACACAAATGATTTCAAGGTCTATATTTTCCTTGGATAATTCTGTGTTGAGAGCTTCAAATAAAACTTTCTTATCCATAATTCCCCTCTCTAAACAGCTTCAGAATATCTTTTGGTTGGCTCTTACGATTGGCTTGTAAGACGTGTTCCCTTGTATGCGTACCGTCTGTTAAGGCATCTTGAAGGGTTGTCTTTTGAAAAGGTGACAGGGTAGGATTTTTTAATAACTGTTCAATATCTTCAGCTGTCAGCTTGGTCTCTTCGTCTTGAATAACCTTATAAAGGTAACGAAACCATAAATCGCCATCACTTCCAGCATGTTTGCTGGCTCTTACCATGTAATCATACCATGTTGTCATTATTCTTCCCCCTTATCTTCTCTAGGATTATAGTGCATGGCTATCCAGAGTTTCTTATCAAAATCAGATAGTTCTTTTTTCTTTGGATAAACGCAGTCATTCAAATCAGGGAATTTGAGACGATACTTTTTCTCAAAAAAGTTTTGAAACTCCTCTTTATTCTCTGCGACATCAATCAAGGCTTCCAGCTCTGCCATGTGTTTAGCGATTGCTTTTCTATCTACTTTTTTGAGGCTTTCTTTCAACGCATCGTAAACACAAGTCTTTGTTAGTTGAGCGTAAAAAGAACGATGGTTAGTAACAAAATCAAAACTGTACTTCTTGTTCCAGAATTTCGTATACTTGTCATAAAATTTATCAGAAAGACTAACCTGATACCCAATTAGTTTACTATCAACTTTTCGAGAAATAGACCTTTCCAATTCAAAATGTAAATCATTTAGTGTATTAGTAGCCATAAATCAGCTCCCTATATTTAGTACGGACACAGGCATTTGAAAGTAAGAGATTAAAACGCTGACTATCCGAATAATCACGAGTGTTATAACGGAAAACAAATTCATCTACATAGTCTTGAAGATATTTCTTGGACCATGAGTGATAAATTCCTAATACTCCACGTTTCAATCCAGCCCAAAAGCCTTCAATCGTGTTGGTATAAACATCACCTTGCACATACTCACTAATTCCATGATTAACAAAGTCATGATTATACATCTTAGCCACTTTATTATAACCCAGCCATTCATCAGTGTAAAGTTGAGCTGTTTCCTTTACGTATTTGACAATCTGTTCAGTCAATGTTTTCGTCTTTGTATCTGGAACATGATGAGCATTAACTTTACCTTGACGTTGTACCATGCCTACTACAGCAGATTTGTCTTTCAATGAACGCCCTTGAGCATTTTTGACTTTTTTGGAGTTATGACGGTTCTTGTTTTTACCACCTATGTAGGTTTCATCAACTTCCACAACATCATCAAGACTATTGTTGTTTTCAGAACTAAAACACTTACGGATACGTTCCAGCATGAACCAAGCTGTTTTTTGCGTAACACCAATATCTTTTGATAATTGTACAGATGAGATTCCTTTTTTGTGAGAAGTCACAAGCCAAATTGCCATAAACCATTTACGAAGTTCAATTTTAGTATTATCAAAAAGAGTACCAGTCTTAACATTGAAGTATTTTCCAGTATTTTTACAACGGTATTTGTTACCTTTACATTTGTAGACCTTTGAGGTAGCATCAAAAGGGCTGATAATCACATCGCCCCAAATCATATTTTCTAAATGGTCAATACATGACTGTTCGTCTGGAAAAGCAGATTGTAAATCAAATAATGATTTAAACTCAAACTTCATAACTGGTACTCCTTACTTCTTGATTGTATTATATCGAAAATAAGAATGATTGTCAACAAAAATGTAAACTTCTACTATGCAAAAAGCCAGAATTTTGATATAATAGAAGTATCAAAAATAAAGGAAATTAAGCATTATGAACGCACTCACAGCTCACAGCTCACAGCTCACAGCTCACAGCTCACAGCTCACAGCTCACAGCTCACAGCTCACAGCTCACAGCTCACAGCTCACAGCTCACAGCTCACAGCTCACAGCTCACAGCTCACAGCTCACAGCTCACAGCTCACAGCTCACAGCTCACAGCTCACAGCTCACAGCTCACAGCTCACAGCTCACAGCTCACAGCTCACAGCTCACAGCTCACAGCTCACAGCTCACAGCTCACAGCTCACAGCTCACAGCTCACAGCTCACAGCTCACAGCTCACAGCTCACAGCTCACAGCTCACAGCTCACAGCTCACAGCTCACAGCTCACAGCTCACAGCTCACAGCTCACAGCTCACAGCTCACAGCTCACAGCTCACAGCTCACAGCTCACAGCTCACAGCTCACAGCTCACAGCTCACAGCTCACAGCTCACAGCTCACAGCTCACAGCTCACAGCTCACAGCTCACAGCTCACAGCTCACAGCTCACAGCTCACAGCTCACAGCTCACAGCTCACAGCTCACAGCTCACAGCTCACAGCTCACAGCTCACAGCTCACAGCTCACAGCTCACAGCTCACAGCTCACAGCTCACAGCTCACAGCTCACGCTGATTATGTAATCGGACGTGTTTTTTGTCAAGCTCTAAAACAGGCTTTTTCACATTTTTGTGAGGAAGCCTTTTATGCTCCCTACGAAAGTGGGGTGGCATAATGGCTGGCTCACTCCACAACGCTAAAAAAGCCAAAAACGATGAGTTTTATACTCGTTATAAAGATATTGCTGAGGAAATGGGGCATTATAGAGAACACTTTAGAGATAAGGTTATCTACTGTAATTGTGATGACCCAACACAATCAAATTTTTGGCGTTATTTTCATAACAATTTTGCTAGTTTGGGTATTAAAAAACTGATAGCAACACATTTTCAAGAAGATAGCGAACCTTCGTATGCTCTGATTTATGAAGGTGGCGATGACTTCAATATGGAAGCTGGAAATATTGAAACTATTTATGGAGATGATGAGTATACCGCTGGAGATTTCCGGAGCGAGGACAGTATAAACTATCTGAAAGAAGCTGATATTGTTGTGACTAATCCTCCGTTCAGTTTGTTTAGAGAATATATTTCTCAATTAATGGAACATCAAAAAAAATTTATCGTTATCGGAAACAAAAACTCTGTAACATATAAGGAAATTTTTCCACTTATTCAGAATAACCAAATTTGGATTGGTGCTAGAAGTATGAATTCAGACTTTTGGTTGTACGTTCCAGAGGGAGCTGATTATGAAAAATTGGATGAAGATGGAAAAAAAGTAAAGCATATAATGGGTTGTTGGTTTACTAACTTAGATTTACAAAAACGACATGATGGTTTATGGCATGTAGGTGATGTATTTGACCAAACAAAAGCTCATAAATATTACGAAGGGTTTGAGAGTAAATACCCTAAATACGATAACTACGATGCAATAAATGTAGATAATGTTAAAGACATTCCAATTGATTATGATGGTGTAATGGGAGTACCAATAACTTTTATCAATTATTTCAATCCAACTGAATTCGAGATTATTAAATTCAGAAAAGGAGATGACGATAAAGATTTAACAATAGATGGGAAACCTCCATATTTCAGAATTTTAGTTAGAAATCTAAATCCAATTAGTCGTGATGAAGATAAGGGATATTGATAAAAGGAGAATAAAATGAAAGTAAGAAGATTAAGAGATATACTTGATAGGCCATTCACTATCAGAGATTTAGCTAGTGGGTATACCAATAATGATGATGGTGCTACTACTGACGCTGTAAAAGGATATAATGGTAACTTGAATATTCGTCCTTCTTATCAGAGAAATAGCGTATATAACGAAGATAAGAGACAAGCTGTAATTCAAACCGTTTTAGATGAGTGTCCTTTAGGTATTATGTACTGGGTTGATTTAGGAAACGGACAATATGAAGTTCTCGATGGTCAACAACGTATTTTAGCTATTTGTAATTATGTTATGGGGAATTACTCTGTAAAATCAAGTAAATTTCCATCCAGTGCTCCACAACAAGATTTCCCAAATCTTCAGATGAACCTAACTGACTTAGCAGAACAAATTCTTGATTATGAGTTAGACATATATGTTTGTGAAGGAACTGCTTCCGAAAAAATGAAATGGTTTCATGTTATCAATACAGCAGGCGAACCATTAAATGAGCAAGAATTAAGAAACTCTGCTTATACAGGAACTTGGCTTTCTGATGCTAAACAAAGATTTTCAACAAAGACTGGACGTGGCGTTGTACTCGCTGACGAGAATCCGAATAACGATAAAGCAGAACCACTATTAAATGGTAATTGGAATAGACAAGAGTATCTACAAACTGCTATTAAATGGGCTTCACAAAATGATAATGACGATAGTACAAATACAATCGAAGATTATATGTTGAAGCATCAAGGAGATGCAGATGCTTCTGAATTATGGCAAAATTTTTCTGCCATAATTGAATGGGTTCGTGGAAAGTTTATAAGCTATCAAAACAGTTTGAAAGGGATGGATTGGGGAACAATCTACAAAGAGTATCAATTAGGACAGTTAGACAACAATATCATCAAAAATAGTGCTTCTGTCATTAACGAAAAAATTGCAGAGTTGGTAAATGATGATGAAGTCACAACTAAAATGAAAGGGATTTATCAGTACATCATTTACGGAGATTCCAAATATCTCCAACTTAGAGCTTTTGATGATAAAACCATCAAGCAAAAATATGAAGAACAGAGCCATCACTGCGTTTATTGTGTGGATGAAGGAAACAACAGAGAGTATGCTCTTAAAGAACTAGCAGGCGACCATATTACACCGTGGTCTTTAGGTGGAAAAACTGTCCCTGAAAATTGCCAACTATTATGTAAAAAGCACAACTCTTCAAAAGGGAACAACTATTAAAATTGAAAAGGCGACTTCCAAAACGGAAATAGCCTTTTTTGATATTCTCATAAATACAATATGTTGTTGGTGGTGTAAACTGGTATATAGTTCCCAAAAATATAAACTCAAATACGCTCCGGAAGTCCTTGCTGAATTGAGAGCAATAAAAGTTTACATATTGGAGCTATCACAGTCTGAAAAGATTGCAAATAAGCGTATAGATGATATGATCGAAGGGATTTCAATCCTCAAAACGTTTCCAGAAGTTGGCTTTAATGCGGATGAAAAATATGGCCGCAAATTTAGCAAAAATACGACAACAAGAGGAATAACCTTGAAAAAAGATTATCTGGTCCTCTATGACATTGATGAAGAAAACTTAGTTGTTAATATCAACTATCTCTTCTCGACTAAAAGCGACTATATGCGATTGTTCAAGTGAAGTCTATAAAGAATATAAAAGAGTCCCCAGTTTTCTATTTTTAGGAGGGCTCTTTTTATCTGCCCAATGAACTAGAAAGAAATTTTTTAGACTTGGGGAAGGGAAAAATAGATTTTCCCCTGCTTCCTCCTCTATTTTCCTGAAAAATGTCTTCAGCTATCTCCGTTAAACCAATATCTTATGCTTGTCTTGGAAACTAGGAATGCCAGTGTTTTATAAAACGAAGAAGTGAAAAACGGACGCAAACTAGTCTAAAAACTTCAAATAAATATGTAAAAAGAATACAAAATGAAGGCCTCTATTCTTTACTTTCTTCTATCAAAATAGACTGCTAGCACTCTCTTGGTCTAGTTTGATGATTAAATTGTTTTTTGAGCACCAAAATGCTTTTTTTTTTTAGTAAACATGATACACTAAGGATAGGATTGTATGGTGGAATCACTTACCTTGAGGATTATTCACCCCAACCCCTTCCACCATGCAATTAGTTTTAAAAAGTGGGAGGTAGAACAAGACCAGAAAACAAACCATTGTTCTAAATAAACCATAGGAGGAAAGAAAAACAATGAATTATCAACCACGCAGAGTACGTAGAAAGCAACGAACGGAACGCTATCTACGTTTCTCCATTCGTAAGTTCAACTTCGGTGCAGCATCAGTAGCCGTGGCAGCCGGTATGGTTGTCTTCGGTACACCCGTAGCATCTGCCGAAGAGATTGCGACAGCAGCCAACAGTTCAGAAGTGGTAGCTGTAGAGCAGGGAACTGGCACAGAGGAAGCATCCGCAAGCGACGAGGAAGCCGACAGTAGCCTGGTTACAGTCGATACTAGCCTTTTGTCTGCGGCAGTTGCGGAAGCAGAACTGGTAGACCTATCTACCAAGACAGCTGACAGTGCAGCAGCCCTTACCAGTGCCTTGGAAGCAGCTCGTCAAGTCCTAGCGGATTCAACTGCTAGCCAAGAGGCTGTCAATCAAGCAACAGCTGACCTCTCAACAGCTCTTTCAGGCTTGGTAGAGCAAGTCGTAGAAGAAACTCCAGAAGCAGCTGTAGCTCCAGCGACTACACCAGTAGTAGAGGCATCACAAGCGGTTGACAAGACAGCCCTTCAGGCGACGATCCAAGAAGCAACAGCTGTTGATACGACGACTAAGACCGCTGAGTCAGTAGCTAATCTTGATGCTAGTCTGACGGAAGCTCGTACAGTCGAAGCGGATCAGGCAGCGACCCAAGACCAGGTGAACACAGCAACAGACAACCTGTCTGTAGCCCTTTCAGGCTTGGAAGAAGCACCAGCAACTGAGGGAACAACAGCCCTCCGTACAGCGGAGACTGTGATGGCGAGCACTGCTAATCCAGCACCAATTGCTAATGGTTCCGAAGCAGTCATTGAATCGACAGATAATTATTACTACTTGTCGACACGAATGTCTTTCCATGTCAATACGACGCTGGATGCTCCGGCCCAAGCTGGTGACTATGTTGAATATAACTTTACAAACTTACCAGTTAGCTTATTAAATGGTCAATCCGTACTACACAAAGGAGTACAAATTGGTACAATTTCTACAACTATTACAAACAGTGAAAGAAATAATTCCTTTAGTACCGATCCTGCTGTTCAACAAGCTGCACAGCTTGGAGGTGAATCTGGGGTAATTCGAGTTACCTTTACGGATGCCATCGCTGGTTTATCAAACGTACGATATACTTTCGGTGTAGATAATGTTGAGATGGCAACCTCTGGTTCAAATAATCCTTGGACACTGACGTCAACTATTTCAAATGAAGATGGCGTATTACTTAGCAAGGATACTGCGATGCCTGGTCAACCAATTCAGGATCCT
This sequence comes from Streptococcus nasisuis, assembly GCF_040836615.1. NCBI lineage: Bacteria > Bacillati > Bacillota > Bacilli > Lactobacillales > Streptococcaceae > Streptococcus > Streptococcus nasisuis. The sequence goes on from NZ_CP162268.1 coordinate 1,186,663, forward strand.
GTCCTTACTCAAGCTTCTGCACTACCCCTTAGTGCATCATATGATGAAGCAAGTAAGTTAATTCAGGGCGGAGTTTCGTACGCTCTAACTCAAGCAGCAGAACAGCCACTTTCTGTTGGAGATACGATTACTATTGATATTGCAGAAAGTAGCCCAATTCGATTTAATAAATCGAGTTCAACACTTTCTGTAGGAGCATTAGCTACTCCTAAGGATGAGTTATTATCTACACTGAATGGAAATAATACTTATATTTCTACCAATAATGATGCCGTATTGAGAGTTAAATCAGCAACTACTACTAGTGTCGTTTACGAGGTTCTTAGTCTCTCAAGTCAAAATGATATGTATTTAGTTGGATCTGTCCCATACATTCTTACAAGTACAGATACAATTGACTTCAATACAAAAACAATCTCAGGAGCAATAGTAACTTCTACAATTAATAAAGGTAATCCTGATGAAGTAGCGATTACAAACAATACTTCATTTAATCTTTCAGGTTCTGTTACGGACTCCTCTGCAGTAGAGATTCCAAAGGCTGATGTTTATGTACAATATGTGGATGAAGCAGGAACTCTGATTCCAGGTACAACCAAGTCCTTGCTCCTAGACGATGCAAAGCTTGGCACTAACTATACAACTGCTGGACTGGATGCAGCTCAGTATCCAAACTATGAGTTTGTTAAAATGGCGGACGATTCAGCTCCTGCTAGCGGTGTCACTGGTGCTACAGATTTGACTGTTACCTATGTGTATAAACTGATAACAGAGACAGATAAGTACACTCCAACAGGTCAAACTCAGACAGTTGAACTCAATGCTACACCAGATGCTAAGGCTTCGATCGCCAACAGTGCAGATATGCCGATTCTTACTCGCTATGCATACAAGACCCCTGTAGATACTTCAAGCACTGGCGATAAGAATGCAATTGTCGTTGTAACGTATCCAGATAACACAACAGATGAAGTAGCTGTAGTCGTTAAGGTTGTGGACAGCCGTAAGGACAATGAGAAATACACTCCTACCGCAACACCAATCACAACAGAGCTTGGCATGACTCCAAATGCTGCTGATGGTATTGCCAATAAGGATACTCTTCCAACTGGTACAACTTACAGCTGGAAGATTGCTCCAAATACAGATACAACGGGTGATAAACTTGGTACTGTTCTGGTAACCTACCCAGATGGAACAACGGATGAAGTTCTTGTACCAGTTAAGGTTGTAGACAGCCGTAACCAAGCACAAATCTACACCCCAACCGCTCAAACTCAGACAGTTGAACTCAATGCGACTCCGGATGCTAAGGCTTCTATCTCTAACAGTGCAGCTCTTCCAGCAGGAACGACCTATGCTTATAAGACAGCTGTCAATACCTCAACAGTTGGCGATAAGAATGCCATTGTAGTAGTTAGCTACCCAGACGGAAGCAGTGAAGAAGTAGCCGCAGTGGTTAAGGTTGTGGATAGCCGTACGGATGCCCAGAAGTACACTCCAACAGGTACAAATATCACTACTGGTCTCAACTCAAGTCCGAACGCTGCAACGGCTATTACGAATGCAAGTACCCTTCCAACTGGTACGACCTACTCATGGAAGACGCCAGTTGATACGACTCAAACAGGTACCTTCCCTGCGACTGTTTTGGTGGTTTACCCAGACGGCACGACCGATGAAGTGACGGTCAATGTGACGGTGATTGACGACCGTACAGATGCCCAGAAGTACACCCCAACAGGTCAAACCCAAACCGTTGGTTTGAGAGAAACACCAGATGCCAAAGCCTCTATTGCCAACACAGCAGACCTTCCAGCAGGAACGACCTATGCTTATAAGACTGCCGTTGATACGACTACAACAGGTGACAAGAATGCCATCGTGGTTGTTAGCTACCCAGATGGTACTAGTGAAGAAGTAGCGGTTGTTGTCAAGGTTGTGTCACAAGCACAAACCTACACCCCAACTGGTCAAAACTTGACAGTTGCCCGTGATAGCTCACCAGTAGCTGCAGACGGTATTGCCAACAAGGATGCCCTTCCAGAAGGTACAACCTATGCTTGGAAGACACCAGTTGATACGACAACGACAGGTGATAAGGTAGGAACAGTTGTTGTGACCTATCCAGACGGTACGAGCGAAGAAGTGGTTATTACTGTGACGGTTAAAGGCGTATCTGCTCGTCCAGTTATTAACAAGATTGATACAGATGATCTTGTGATTACCGGTACTGGTGTAGAAGGTGCCACTGTTCATGTAACCCTTCCAGATGGTACGACCACCGATGTCCTTGTTGATGAGGAAGGTCAGTGGAGTCTTCCATTGACTAGCCCACTTGCCGCAAACCAAACAGTATCGGCAACTCAAACCGAGCCAGACAAGCAAACCAGTGATGTCCGTAACAAGGTTGTTGTGGATACAACAGCTGACAAAGTTGCACCGAATGATCCAGCTTTGACACCAGTTGCAGACTTGACGAATTTGACTCCAGATGAGAAGGAAGCTGTGAAGGATGCAGTTGTAGCTGCGAACCCAGATCTTCCTGCAGGTACACGTGTAGACGTAGCTCCAGACGGTACGGTAACCATTACTTACCCAGATCAGTCAGTTGATACGATTACACCAGATAAGACGGTTACCCAAAAGGATACCAGTGATGCTCCGACTGTGAACCCAGTTGATAGTGATGATCCAGTCATTACAGGTACAGGTACACCAGGTGCAACCATTGATATCGCTCTTCCAGATGGCACAACCGTTTCAACAGTTGTGAAACCAGACGGTACATGGGAAGCTCCAGCTCCAGCTTCATTGGAAGCTAATGACCCAATCACGGTTACCCAGACAGAAGATGGCAAACTTCCAAGTGCACCAGCAACTACAACTGTTGCACCAACTCAAGCTGAGAAGACTGACCTAGTTGCACCAGAATTGACCAAGGTAGACAACAAGTACAACTTGACACCAGCTGAGAAAGCAGCGGTTGAAGCAGCCGTTCGCGAAGCCAACCCAGACCTACCAGCAGGTACGACTGTAACGGTTGCGGACAATGGTGCTACAGCAGTGACTTACCCAGATGGCTCAGTTGATAACTTGACACCTGAGCAGACGGTTACACCTAAGACAGCAGCTGAGAAGTATACACCAGTTGGTGCTTACCAAGAAGTTGAAAAAGGTGCAAGCGTAGACCCAGCTAAGTCTATCTTGAACACAGCTGACCTTCCTGCAGGCACAACTTATGCCTTCGAAAGCCCAGTGGATACCACTACTGCAGGTACGAAAGCAGCGGTTGTAGTCGTGACTTACCCAGACGGAACAAGTGAGAAGGTTCCTGTAACCGTTAACGTGAAGACTCCTGCAGGTCAACCTGAAAGCCAAGCAGACCAGTACACCCCAACAGTGACCGGTACTGTCACAGCTGAGAAAGGTGCCGAGCTTCCAGATGCGGCTATCACTGATAAGGTTGATACCTCAACTCTTCCAGAAGGTACAACAGTAGCGGTGATTGATAAACCAACTACTGACACACCAGGAAACTACACAGCGACTGTGGAAGTGACCTACCCAGATGGTTCGAAAGATATCGTGACTGTACCAGTTGTGATCACAGAACCAGCTACAGATGCAAGCAAGTACACACCAGTTGGCCAAGACCAATCTGTTGCCCTCAACGGTACACCAGATGCCAAGGCTTCTATCGCGAACGCTTCTGAATTGCCAGCAGGTACAACTTACAGCTTCAAGTTGCCAGTTGATACGACGACTGCAGGTGCGAAGTCAGCGACAGTTGTAGTGACTTACCCAGATGGTTCGAAAGACGAAGTGGCTGTTACCATCAACGTAACAGGCGACGGTTCAAGCCAGGCAGAAGCCAATACACCGAAGGTAACAGGTACAGTTGAAGTGGCTCAAGGTGCAGAGTTGAAAGACGATGCCATCCTTGACAAGGTTGACTTGACAGGCCTTCCAGAAGGTACTACTGCGGCTGTTGTAAGCAAGCCAGCTACAGATAAGGCAGGCGATTACACAGCTGTTGTCGTTGTGACTTACCCAGACGGCTCGAAAGATGAAGTCTCTGTACCAGTTAAGGTAACAGAAACTGCACCAATCGCAGAGGGCTACGATGTTGCTCTTCCGGCAGAGAAATTGCCAGTTGATGATGTGAACAACTTGACACCAGCAGAACGTGATGCGGTTGAAGCGGCTATCCGCGAAGCCAACCCAGATCTTCCTGCAGGTACAGTGATTGCGGTAGACCCTCAAGGTAACGCAACGCTCACTTACCCAGATGGTTCAACAGACACTATCCCAGGTTCAGACCTTGTTCGTCCTAAGACAGCAGCTGAGAAGTATACACCAGTTGGTGCTTACCAAGAAGTTGAAAAAGGTGCAAGCGTAGACCCAGCTAAGTCTATCTTGAACACAGCTGACCTTCCAGCAGGCACAACTTACGCCTTCGAAAGCCCAGTGGATACGACTACTGCAGGTACGAAAGCAGCAGTTGTTGTTGTGACTTACCCAGATGGAACAAGCGAGAAGGTTCCTGTAACTGTTAACGTGAAGACTCCTGCAGGTCAACCTGAAAGCCAAGCAGACCAGTACACACCAACTGTAACCGGTACTGTAACCGCTGAGAAAGGTGCAGAACTTCCAGACTCAGCTATTACTGACAAGGTTGATACTTCAACTCTTCCAGAAGGTACAACAGTAGCGGTGGTTGACAAGCCATCTACTGACACACCAGGTAACTACACAGCGACAGTGGAAGTAACCTACCCAGATGGTTCGAAAGATATCGTGACTGTTCCAGTTGTGATTACAGAACCAGCTACAGATGCAAGCAAGTACACACCAGTTGGCCAAGACCAATCAGTGGCTCTCAACGGTACACCAGATGCCAAGGCTTCTATCGCAAACGCTTCTGAATTGCCAGCAGGTACAACTTACAGCTTCAAGTTGCCAGTTGATACGACGACTGCAGGTGCCAAGTCAGCGACAGTTGTTGTGACTTACCCAGATGGTTCGAAGGACGAAGTGGCCGTTACCATCAACGTAACAGGCGACGGTTCAAGCCAGGCAGAAACCAACACACCGAAGGTAACAGGTACAGTTGAAGTGGCTCAAGGTGCAGAGTTGAAAGACGATGCCATCCTTGGCAAGGTTGACTTGACCGGCCTTCCAGAAGGCACAACTGCGGCAGTTGTAAGCAAGCCAGCGACTGATAAGGCAGGCGATTACACAGCGGTTGTAGTGGTAACTTACCCAGACGGATCTAAGGATGAAGTATCTGTACCAGTTAAGGTAACAGAAACTGCTCCAATCGCAGACGGCTACGATGTAGCTCTTCCATCTGAGAAAGTACCAGTTGACGATGTGAACAACTTGACACCAGCAGAACGTGATGCGGTTGAAGCGGCAATCCGCGAAGCCAACCCAGACCTTCCAGCAGGTACAGTGATTGCGGTAGACCCACAAGGTAACGCAACGTTGACTTACCCAGATGGTTCAACAGACACCATCCCAGGTTCAGACCTCGTTCGTCCGAAGACTGCGGCTGAGAAGTACACACCAGTTGGTGCTTACCAAGAAGTTGAGAAAGGTGCAAGCGTAGACCCAGCTAAGTCTATCTTGAACACAGCTGACCTTCCTGCAGGCACAACTTATGCCTTCGAAAGCCCAGTGGATACCACTACTGCAGGTACGAAAGCAGCGGTTGTAGTCGTGACTTACCCAGACGGAACAAGTGAGAAGGTTCCTGTAACCGTTAACGTGAAGACTCCTGCAGGTCAACCTGAAAGCCAAGCAGACCAGTACACACCAACTGTGACCGGTACTGTCACAGCTGAGAAAGGTGCAGAACTTCCAGACTCAGCTATCACTGATAAGGTTGATACTTCAACTCTTCCAGAAGGTACAACAGTAGCGGTTATCTCTAAACCTTCTACTGACACACCAGGTAACTACACAGCGACTGTGGAAGTGACCTACCCAGATGGTTCGAAAGATATCGTGACTGTACCAGTTGTGATCACAGAACCAGCTACAGATGCAAGCAAGTACACACCAGTTGGTCAAGACCAGTCTGTGGCCCTCAATGGTACACCAGATGCTCAAGCTTCTATCGCAAACGCTTCTGAATTGCCAGCAGGTACAACTTACAGCTTCAAGTTGCCAGTTGATACGACGACTGCAGGTGCCAAGTCAGCGACAGTTGTTGTGACTTACCCAGATGGTTCTAAGGACGAAGTGGCCGTTACGATCAACGTAACAGGCGACGGTTCAAGCCAGGCAGAAACCAACACACCGAAGGTAACAGGTACAGTTGAAGTGGCTCAAGGTGCAGAGTTGAAAGACGATGCCATCCTTGGCAAGGTTGACTTGACCGGCCTTCCAGAAGGCACAACTGCGGCAGTTGTAAGCAAGCCAGCGACTGATAAGGCAGGCGATTACACAGCGGTTGTAGTGGTAACTTACCCAGACGGATCTAAGGATGAAGTATCTGTACCAGTTAAGGTAACAGAAACTGCTCCAATCGCAGACGGCTACGATGTAGCTCTTCCATCTGAGAAAGTACCAGTTGACGATGTGAACAACTTGACACCAGCAGAACGTGATGCGGTTGAAGCGGCAATCCGCGAAGCCAACCCAGACCTTCCAGCAGGTACAGTGATTGCGGTAGACCCACAAGGTAACGCAACGTTGACTTACCCAGATGGTTCAACAGACACCATCCCAGGTTCAGACCTCGTTCGTCCGAAGACTGCGGCTGAGAAGTACACACCAGTTGGTGCTTACCAAGAAGTTGAGAAAGGTGCAAGCGTAGACCCAGCTAAGTCTATCTTGAACACAGCTGACCTTCCTGCAGGCACAACTTATGCCTTCGAAAGCCCAGTGGATACCACTACTGCAGGTACGAAAGCAGCGGTTGTAGTCGTGACTTACCCAGACGGAACAAGTGAGAAGGTTCCTGTAACCGTTAACGTGAAGACTCCTGCAGGTCAACCTGAAAGCCAAGCAGACCAGTACACACCAACTGTGACCGGTACTGTAACCGCTGAGAAAGGTGCAGAACTTCCAGACTCAGCTATCACTGATAAGGTTGATACTTCAACTCTTCCAGAAGGTACAACAGTAGCGGTTATCTCTAAACCTTCTACTGACACACCAGGTAACTACACAGCGACTGTGGAAGTGACCTACCCAGATGGTTCGAAAGATATCGTGACTGTACCAGTTGTGATCACAGAACCAGCTACAGATGCAAGCAAGTACACACCAGTTGGCCAAGACCAATCTGTTGCCCTCAACGGTACACCAGATGCCAAGGCTTCTATCGCGAACGCTTCTGAATTGCCAGCAGGTACAACTTACAGCTTCAAGTTGCCAGTTGATACCACTACTGCAGGTGCGAAGTCAGCGACAGTTGTAGTGACTTACCCAGATGGTTCGAAAGACGAAGTGGCTGTTACCATCAACGTAACAGGCGACGGTTCAAGCCAGGCAGAAGCCAATACACCGAAGGTAACAGGTACAGTTGAAGTGGCTCAAGGTGCAGAGTTGAAAGACGATGCCATCCTTGACAAGGTTGACTTGACAGGCCTTCCAGAAGGCACAACTGCGGCAGTTGTAAGCAAGCCAGCGACTGATAAGGCAGGCGATTACACAGCGGTTGTAGTGGTAACTTACCCAGACGGATCTAAGGATGAAGTATCTGTACCAGTTAAGGTAACAGCGACTACTCCAATCTCAGACGACTACGATGTAGCTCTTCCTTCTGAGAAAGTGCCAGTTGACGATGTGAACAACTTGACACCAGCAGAACGTGATGCGGTTGAAGCGGCAATCCGCGAAGCTAACCCAGACCTTCCAGCAGGTACAGTGATTGCGGTAGACCCTCAAGGTAACGCAACGCTCACTTACCCAGATGGTTCAACAGACACTATCCCAGGTTCAGACCTTGTTCGTCCAGCAACTGATGCAGATAAGACTACACCAGTAGTTCCAACTGACAAGGTTCCTGTAGGTGACGTCAATAACTTGACAGACGACGAGAAGAAAGCTGTAGAAGATGCGATCAAGGAAGCGAATCCAACCCTTCCAGATGGCACAACCATCACCGTTGATAAAGACGGTACAGCTACCATCAAGTACCCAGATGGCTCGACAGATGTGATTCCAGGTAAGGATCTTGTTCGTCCAGCCACTGATGCAGATAAGACTACTCCAGTAGTTCCAACTGATAAGGTTCCAGCTAAGGATCCAAACAACCTGACAGACGACGAGAAGAAAGCTGTAGAAGATGCGATTAAAGAATCTAATCCAAACCTTCCAGATGGCACAACCATCACCGTTGATAAAGACGGTACAGCTACCATCAAGTACCCAGATGGCTCGACAGATGTGATTCCAGGTAAGGATCTTGTTCGTCCAGCAACAGATGCAGATCAGACTACTCCAGTAGTTCCAACTGACAAGGTTCCAGCTAAGGATCCAAACAACCTGACAGATGACGAGAAGAAAGCTGTAGAAGATGCGATCAAGGAAGCAAATCCAAACCTTCCAGATGGCACAACCATCACCGTTGATAAAGACGGTACAGCTACCATCAAGTACCCAGATGGCTCGACAGATGTGATTCCAGGTAAGGATCTTGTTCGTCCAGCAACAGATGCAGATCAGACTACTCCAGTAGTTCCAACTGACAAGGTTCCAGCTAAGGATCCAAACAACCTGACAGACGACGAGAAGAAAGCTGTAGAAGATGCGATTAAAGAATCTAATCCAAACCTTCCAGATGGCACAACCATCACCGTTGATAAAGACGGTACAGCTACTATCAAGTACCCAGATGGTTCGACAGATGTGATTCCAGGTAAGGATCTTGTTCGCCCAGCGGGAGGAACATCATCAACAAGTGATAACTCAACCGTTGCTAGCACAACAACAAGTGGAACTACAGCAGGTTCGACAACAACATCAGCTTCAACTTCTTCTGGTAAAGTATTGCCAAATACAGGTGAGGAGGCAAGCTCTAGCCTCATCAGCATGGCCGCATTCTTGCTCATGGCAGCAGGTGCAGCAGCAATGGTAAGAAAACGCGAAGAAGATGAAGAATAAGATAGTCCCTTACCAACCTACCTGCATATTACCTCAAGAAATCTCTACGTGGTTGTAAAGAAATTTACTTGTTCTCCAGGTTAGGAAGTCATTAGACTATCTGAAATCCCCTCTTGTATATGACAAGGGGGGATTTTTTGGCTCTTTGTCAACTGTAGTGGGTAGATGAAAAGCTAACACCTAGAGAGGACGAACTTCGTTCTCTCTTTCTTTATGTTCAAAGCAATCAAAATTCGTTTTTTAAAGTTTTCAAAGTTCCTGAAACCAAAGGCATTTCTCTTAATGACTTTGATGAGATTATTGGTAGCTTCCAGTTTGGCGTTGGAATAAGGCAATTCTAGGGCATTCAAAACCTTGTCTTTATCCTTTAGAAATGTCTTAAATACCGTCTGGAAAATAGGATTAACAGTGGCTATTTCCTGTTCGATGAGACTGAAGAAATGATCTGAGTTTTTCTCTTGGAAATGGAACAAGAGAAATTGATAGAGTTGATAGTGTTGTCGTAGTTCCTCTGAAAAAGACAGTAGTTTTTCTAGGATTTCCTTATTAGTCAAATGCATGCGAAACATAGGGCGATAAAATCGTTTATCATTGATTTTACGGCTATCTTGTTGTATCAATTTCCAGTAGCGTTTCAAAGCACGGTATTCGTGCGATTTTCTGTCGAATTGATTCATAATTTGAATACGGACACGGTTCATAGCACGGCTAAGGTGTTGTACGATATGAAAGCGATCAAGGACGATTTTGGCATGCGGAAAAAGCTGTTTAGCCAATTGGTAGTATGGGCTATACATGTCCATAGTGATGACTTTAACGCGGTTTCTAACCTTTCTAGGATAGCGTAGAAAGTGGTTTCGGATGGTTGCTTGAGTTCTTCCGTCAAGGATAGTAATGACGTTTAGGGAGTTGAAATCTTGTGCGATAAAGCTCATCTTCCCCTTCTTAAAGCCATATTCATCCCAGCTCATCACCTCAGGTAAGATATTCCAATCTGTTTCAAACTTGAACTCATTAAGCTTTCGACTAACTGATGATGTTGAGATAGATAGCCTGTGTGCAATATGTGTCATTGCTTGATTTTCGATGAGTAACTGGGCGATTTTCTGGTTAACAGCGACAGAGATTTGGTGGTTCTTCTTGACAAGAGGAGTTTCAGCGACAGCCATTTTTCCGCAATCTTTACACTTGAACCGACGCTTTTTAAGGCGGATGAGGAGTGGATAACCAGCAGTTTCTAGGTAGGGGATTTTGGAGGCTTTTTGGAAATCGTATTTAGCCATTTGTCCCTTACAAGAAGGACATTTAGGGGCTGTGTAATCCAAGTGACCATGTAGTTCTAAGTGAGTTCCCATATCATATTCATCAGTGATAAGGATATTTTTGTCTTTAATTCTGAGAAAATTTGTGATAAAATTTAGTTGTTCCATATGAGCCTTTCTAATGTGAGTTTGGTTGCTTTTCATTATAGGTCATATGGGACTTTTTGTATATACTTAAAAAGCTCCATAATCTCCACGGTGGTTTTACCCACTACAGAAATTATAGAGCCGATTTTTTGGCGAGATGAAAACCGCCTCTGATTTCAGAAGCGGTTTTGCTTTATTTCTCAAATTCTGCCTTGCTCTTTACATCGCCGTATTCTTCAGCGACTTCTTTACTGAGGATGTCAGCGTAGCTGGCAAGTTGGATGTCTTGTCCATATTTTTTACGGAGGGCAGTAGTGACCAGGCGGTAGGCCAGGTTGGCATTGCGGGATAAGATTGGTCCGTGGAAGTAGCTGCCGAAGGTGTTTTTATAGTGTAGGCCTTCGCCGCCGTCCTCCTTATTATTGCCATTGCCGTAGATGACCTTGCCCAGCGGTTTTTGATTGTCGGCAAGGAAAGTTCGACCTTGGTGATTTTCAAAACCGTAGTAGGTTTCGTCAAATTCTTCATTGTGGATTTTGATATCACCAATGTAGCGGTTATTGGTCTGGTTGAGGGTATAATGTCCCAGAATGCCCAGTCCGTCAATCCGACGACCACTGGCCTCGATATAATATTGACCCAAGAGTTGGAAACCGCCACAGATGGCCAACATGACGCCGTCATTTTCAATGAAATCGGTCAAGTTCTCTTTTTTATTAGGCAAATCACTGGCCAGAATAGATTGCTCGTAGTCCTGACCACCACCGAAGAAGGCAATGTCATAGAAGTCCTTGTCAAAATCATCTGTCAAAGAAACGATGTCCACCTGAACTCGGGCTCCCAACTTTTCAGCCACGTATTTGAGCATGAGAATATTGCCATTATCACCGTAGGTATTCATCAAATCGCCGTAGAGATGGGCAATATTGAGGTCGTAGGCATAGTCTTTTTCAGGACTTTTCAATGAAGTGTAGACCATTATTTCATCTCCTTTCCGACAGCTTGGCGTTGGGCTAGCAAATCACGGAATTCCAACATAGCCGTATAGGTCGCCAAAATATAGGCGTGTTTACTGCTGGACTGCTCAATCAAGGTCAAAATATCTTCCAGTTTTTTGGTTTCCGTAATGTGCTCCTCTGGATAGCCAGTGACCCGCAGACGACGGGCGATTTCTGAGGCGCGAACACCACCGGCAAAAATCTGAGGGATATCCATCTGATTGATTTGCTCAAAATCAGCATCCCAAATCCAGCTGGTATCAATGCCGTCTGCATAGTTGGCGTTGAGCAGGACGGATAGGCTGAAATCGTATGGAGCTAATTTCATCATTTCGATAGCCTGAGTAGCACCGACTGGATTTTTAATGAGGACAAGGGTACAATCTTTATCGCCGACCTTGAAGGTTTCCTGCCGACCGAAAACAGCCTTGGACTTGTCAAATCCTGCCTTGATAGTTTCAGGAGCGACACCGAAGAACTCCGCAACGCTGACGGCAGCCAGAGCGTTGTAAATATTGTAAAGACCACCGATATTGATTTTGTAATCCTGCCCGTCAATGACAAAGGTCGAAGAAGTATTGGTAATGCCCTTGAGTTCTGTCAATTTATAGTCCAGCTCAGGTCGCTTAAATCCACAATTGAGGCAGATATAGCTACCCAGATTGGCGTAGGTATTGAGCTTATACTGGATAATGTGATGGCAATGTGGGCAGAGAACACCTTCGGTATTGTAGTGGGCCAGACGCGGTTCGTGTTCTTGAGTCGCGAATCCGTAATACTTGACCGGATTGACCACTGCCGTCGAGTTGAAGAGGGGACTATCTCCGTTTGCTAAAATGGTTGCCTGAGGAGCTTTTGCAGCACCATCCAAAATCATCTGGTAGGTCGTATAAATCTCACCATAGCGGTCCATCTGGTCACGGAAAATATTGGTAAAGACAATCAGACTTGGCTTGATATAGTCTGTGACCTTGCTGAGGCTGGCCTCGTCGATTTCTAGCACCGCAATTTTCTTGCCCTTTTTATTTTTCTTGGCAGACAGAAAAGTCGCTGTAATACCTGTAATCATATTGGCACCGCTGGTATTGGTTGTGACCGCCCCAAAAGCTTCTTCCAAAATACCGACCGTTAGAGCAGTGGTCAGGGTTTTTCCGTTGGTTCCAGTGACGACGACAATTTCGTAGTCCTTGGCCAAACTATCTAAAATATCTTTGTCGAATGTTAAGGCAATTTTGCCGGGAAGAGTGGTTCCACGTCCGAGGTTGTTGAGAACAAACTGGCTGGTTTTTCCTGCGGCAATGCCGAGTAATGTACTTATTTTCATGGATTTATTGTAACACAAAGTGTCGGGATTTTCTAGAATGGAGAATAGTCAGAGACAGGGCGTAGCTAATCACGGGAAGAGACCGAAAAATATGGTACAATAGAAATACTAGTTTCCATTTGAAAAAGAAAATAAGAAAGAAAGTATTGAGGAATCCATGTTAAACTTAAACCAATTATTTGATGTTGGGTATTGGTCAAGTTTGATAGCCAGTCCTTGGACTGCAGCCTTGCATCTCATCGATATTAGTATCGTTCTCTATTTGATTTATAATTTTAGCAAGGCGATCGCAGGGACCAAGATTATGACCCTTATTCGAGGGGTATTCCTGTTCATTGTCGCCCAGCTTGTTGCAAGCTTGCTTGGGCTTCAGACTATTTCTTGGCTCATGAACCAGGTTATCACCTATGGGGTAATCGCAGCGGTTATCATTTTTGCTCCGGAATTACGTTCAGTATTGGAAAAATTGGGTCGAACCACCCAGCTGTTTTCTTCTGCCAATCTTAGCACAGAAGAAAGCCTGGTTCAGGCCTATGTCCAGGCAGTTGCCTACATGTCTCCTCGAAAAATCGGAGCCCTGGTAGCTGTCGAGAGGACCCAAACCTTGCAAGAGTACAAGTCAACAGGCATTCCTCTGGATGCGGATGTTTCGCGGGAATTGCTCATCAATATCTTTATTCCCAATACCCCTCTGCATGACGGTGCTGTCATTATTAAAGACGAAAAGGTAGCTGTGGCATGTGCCTACTTGCCATTGACGGAAAGTGCGGGTATTTCAAAAGAATTTGGTACGCGACACAGGGCTGCTATCGGCCTTTCAGAGGCTTCTGATGCCTTTGTTTTCGTGGTTTCAGAGGAAACAGGTGGCATCTCGACGGCCCATAATGGTATTTTCAGGCATAATCTGAGCCTGGAAGAATTTGAGCAGGAATTGCGTGACCTATTTGTGCCGACAGTTGCGGCCAAAAAATCTTGGTTGAGGAGGTTAGGTGGACGATGATGCACGAAAAATATAAGCAAATTGGACATTTGGTCCTGTCTATCCTCCTGTCTTTGTTGCTCTTCTTCTATGCTACCACTACCAATTATAAGAATAATTTAGTCGCTACTAGTGCAACAACGCAGAAAGAGTCAGAAACCTACACTTATACACTAGCCAATGTGCCGATTGATATTAGCTATGACAGTGATAAATATTTTATTTCAGGCTTTTCGCCCAGTGTGACGGTAGAGTTGACTGGCTCAGACCGGGTTATTTTGCAACGGGAATCTGATCCACTGACCAGGACCTTCCATGTAACAGCAGATTTAAATAATCTTGAGATTGGTCAACGGGCGGTAGAGCTGCAGGTGACCAACCTGCCTTCTGGTTTGAATGCCACTCTTTCTCCGGCTGAGATGAAGGTGAAAATTGGCTACAAGGTTAGCCGGAGTTATACAGTTGAAGGAAAGGTTTATAGCAATCAGCTCAAAACAGGTTATGCTATAGACAAGGTGTCTGTGACCCTAGACTCGGTTAAGGTCACGTCTGATGCCGATACCTTGGCACAAATCGACCACATAGAAGCAGTGGTCATGGACTTGGCAGAGCTTGACAAGGACTACAGTGGCAAGGCAACCATTCAGGCTGTTGACGCCGACGGCAATGTATTGCCGGTTGTTCTGTCAGAACGAACGACAAATATTCAAGTAACTGTAAAAGAAACGAAATAAATCAAATACATATTGAGGAAATTGAAAAATGGGTAAATATTTTGGTACGGACGGTGTCCGTGGTGAAGCAAACGTAGAATTGACACCAGAGTTGGCTTTCAAGTTGGGTCGTTTTGGTGGCTATGTTCTCAGTCAACACGAAACGGATACGCCACGTGTCTTTGTGGCGCGTGATACGCGTATTTCTGGACAGATGTTGGAAGCTGCACTGGTAGCCGGACTTCTATCAGTAGGGATTCACGTTTACAAGCTGGGTGTTCTGGCAACACCTGGCGTCGCTTATCTAGTACGTACGGAAAAAGCGAGTGCTGGAGTTATGATTTCTGCCAGTCACAATCCAGCCCAAGACAACGGTATCAAGTTCTTCGCAGGTGACGGTTTCAAATTGGACGATGCCTTGGAAGCAGAAATCGAAGCGCTCTTGGATGCTGAAGAGGACACACTTCCTCGCCCGTCTGCCAAAGGTTTGGGCGACGTAGTCGACTATCCAGAAGGCTTGCGCAAGTACCAACAATTCTTGGTGTCCACAGGTGTTGACCTAGAAGGCATGAAAGTTGCCCTCGATACAGCAAATGGTGCTGCGGCGACTTCAGCCCGCCAAATCTTTGTTGACTTAGGGGCAGACCTGACGGTTATGGCCGAGCAGCCAGACGGTCTCAACATCAACGAAGGCGTTGGTTCGACCCACCCAGATCAGCTGCAGGAATTGGTCAAGGAGACAGGTAGCCAGATTGGTCTTGCCTTTGATGGTGATAGTGACCGCTTAATTGCTGTCGATGAAAATGGTGACTTGGTTGATGGCGACCGTATCATGTACATCGTTGGCAAATATTTGGCAGATAAGGGATTGCTAGCTAGAAATACTATTGTGACAACTGTGATGTCCAACCTTGGTTTCCATAAGGCTTTGGAGCGTGAAGGCATAGAAAAAGCTGTAACCGCAGTTGGCGACCGTTATGTGGTGGAGGAAATGCGCAAGGGTGGCTACAATGTCGGCGGTGAGCAGTCAGGACATGTTATTCTGATGGATTATAACACCACAGGAGACGGCCAGCTGACCGCTGTGCAATTGACAAAAGTCATGAAAGAAACAGGCAAAACACTGTCTGAATTGGCAGCAGAAGTTACTATCTATCCACAGAAATTGGTCAATATCCGTGTGGAAAACAGCATGAAGGATAAGGCTATGGAAGTACCAGCTATAGCAGCTATTATCGAGAAAATGGAGGCTGAAATGGCAGGCAACGGCCGTATTCTTGTCCGTCCCAGCGGTACCGAGCCGCTCCTCCGTGTCATGGCTGAGGCGCCAACGGATGCAGAAGTGGACTACTATGTAGATACCATTGCAGATGTGGTCCGTGCA
This sequence comes from Streptococcus nasisuis, assembly GCF_040836615.1. Taxonomy (NCBI): domain Bacteria; kingdom Bacillati; phylum Bacillota; class Bacilli; order Lactobacillales; family Streptococcaceae; genus Streptococcus; species Streptococcus nasisuis. The sequence goes on from NZ_CP162268.1 coordinate 1,202,590, forward strand.
GAGATTGGGAGTTAGACAGAAATCAGTAACTCGTAGAGTTTGATTTCGTTGTCTAACCCCCGCAAGGTTGAGTAGGAATTTCACAGCTGATAGGCGAAGAAGTTCCACTCAAGACTGCGAGAATAAAAGTAAAAACTGGAGTTTGGTTACTCCAGTTCTTTGATGTTGTGAGGAAATATGAGTATTTTAGAAGTAAAAAATTTAAGTCATGGGTTTGGTGACCGCGCCATTTTTGAGAATGTCTCCTTCCGCCTGCTCAAGGGTGAGCATATCGGACTTATCGGTGCCAACGGTGAAGGGAAATCGACCTTCATGTCCATCGTGACCGGTCAGCTCCAGCCAGATGAAGGTAAGGTGGAGTGGTCTCGCTATGTGACCGCAGGCTATTTGGACCAGCATGCCAAGCTAGAAAAAGGTAATTCGGTCCGTGATGTCTTGCGGACAGCCTTTGATGAGCTCTTCAAGACAGAGGCGCGTATCAATGATATCTACATGTCCATGGCGGATGAGGGAGCGGATATGGATGCCCTCATGGAGGAAGTCGGGGAGCTACAAGACCGTCTGGAAAGTCGTGATTTCTATACGCTGGACGCAAAAATTGACGAAGTAGCGCGTGCTCTTGGTGTCATGGACTATGGCATGGACAAGGATGTGACTGAACTTTCCGGTGGCCAGCGGACCAAGATTCTTTTGGCTAAATTGCTTCTGGAAAAGCCAGATATCCTGCTCCTTGACGAGCCGACCAACTACTTGGATGCAGAGCATATTGACTGGCTCAAACGCTACTTGCAGAACTATGAAAATGCCTTTGTCTTAATTTCGCACGACATTCCATTCTTGAATGACGTGATTAACATTGTCTACCATGTGGAAAATCAGCTATTGACCCGTTACACAGGTGACTATTACCAGTTCCAAGAAGTACACGCTATGAAACGAGCCCAGTTAGAAGCAGCTTACGAGCGTCAGCAGAAGGAAATTGCAGATTTGCAGGATTTTGTAAACCGCAATAAGGCCCGTGTGGCCACACGGAATATGGCCATGTCCCGCCAGAAGAAATTGGACAAGATGGAAATTATCGAGCTCCAAGCTGAAAAACCAAAACCGAGCTTTGATTTCAAGATGGCTCGGACACCAAGCCGCTTTATTTTCCAGACGACTGATTTAGAGATTGGTTACGACCGTGTCTTGACGCGTAAACCGCTCAATTTAACCTTTGAACGCAACCAAAAGATTGCCATTGTTGGTGCCAACGGTATCGGTAAGTCAACACTGCTCAAGAGTCTTCTAGGTATTATCCCACCGCTCGGTGGTTCTGTGGAGCGTGGGGAGTATCTAGAACTCGGTTATTTTGAACAGGAAGTTGCTGGTGGAAATCGTCAGACCCCTCTGGAAGCTGTTTGGGATGCCTTTCCAGCCCTCAACCAAGCAGAAGTAAGAGCTGCCTTGGCTCGTTGCGGTCTGACTTCCAAGCATATCGAAAGCCAGATTCAAGTTCTTTCGGGTGGTGAGCAGGCAAAAGTTCGTTTCTGCTTGCTTATGAACCGTGAAAACAATGTCCTGGTTCTTGACGAGCCGACCAACCACTTGGATGTGGATGCCAAGGACGAACTCAAACGTGCCCTTCAAGCCTACAAGGGCTCAATTCTCATGGTCTGCCATGAGCCTGATTTCTATGAAGGTTGGGTTGACGATGTCTGGGATTTTAACGACTTGACGTAGACTAAAAGCTATCGATAGGTAGCTTTTTCTCTTTCTTTATGCCATAATAGAATGAGCATAGTAAAGGGGGGAAATCATGAAAAAAACAGAACGAGGTCATATTGGCTAGGCCTCAAGCGAGGAAAAAAATGACAGATTATGTAAACTACAATCAAGAACGTTGGAATCGGGTTTCAGCTCGACAAGGAAATGGCTATACGATTCCGCTCAGTCATGAGGAATTTCTTGTTGCCAAAGATAAGCCCTTATCCGTTTCTTTGACGGTTGGAAAGACAGTACCGCTTGACTGGTTTGAAAAAGCCCAAGGCAAGAAATTGCTGGGTCTAGCATGCGGTGGTGGTCAACAGGGACCAATTTTTGCGGCTCATGGTTACAAAACGACCATTATGGACTTTTCCAAGGAACAGCTGGATAAGGATTGCTTGGTTGCGGAGCGGGAAAATCTGGATTTGCAAACGGTCCAGGCAGGTATGACACAAGCCTTTCCTTTTGAAGACGAGAGTTTTGACATCATCTTTTGTCCAGTTTCAAATGTTTACATCGAAGATTTGACAAATATGTGGCAGGAATCTTATCGGGTTTTGAAAAAGGGTGGACTACTCATGGTGGGCTACATGAACCCTTGGATTTACATATTTGACGGGGATGATGTTTGGGATCGTCCAGAAGAGACTTTGGTTCCCAAATATAGCCTGCCTTTCAATTCACGGAAATTAGAAGAAGCTGGCCAGGTCAGCATCAATCCAGAATATGGCTATGAATTTAGCCACACCTTAGAAGAACAAATTGCTGGACAATTACGAGCTGGTTTTGCCATGATTGATTTATATGAATCCAAAGACAGCCGCAATCGCCTGTCCCAATTTGGCCCAGATTATCTGGCTAATTTGTCTGTAAAGCGGTCATAGTTATGGAGCCTAATCCTTGCTTTCCATCGTTTTTGTGTAAAATATATTTGTATAACAAAAAATGGAGGAGCGTCACATGAGAGGTATGCGATTATTTGTTTTTCTAGTAGCTGGCTTATCGATCTTCAGCTTAACAGCTTGCCAGTCCACGGCTAAAGATAGTGGCGAATCGATCGAAGACTATCGAACAGAATATGTCGGTGACAATAACAAGGTAGTTAAAATTGCCAGTTTACAAGATTATCCAACGGCTTATCAGTATGACCATATAGAGATTCAGTCTGATGAAAGACCTTATGGATTGCGTGTTTTCCTAAAGGTTTCAAACCCTTCTGCTTCTGCTGGGCAAGAATTAGAGAAAAATCGTGATTCGATTTTTGAGTCAATCGCCAACCTTGATCGGCTAACCTTTGTGGACGCGGACACCGAAGAAGAAATTGCTTCTTATACTAGAGATTTGAACAGCTCCCTGTCAAGTGGACAATGAAATAATAAAAGATTAGGCGACGGCCTTGTTCCTCATTTCAAGAGGGGCAAGGTCGTTGTTGCGCTTTTGAAAACGTTGATGATTGTAAAAATAGATGTAGGCATCAATATCTGAAACTAGCTCCTCAAAAGTCTTATATTTCTTCAAATCATTGCACTCCGTCTTAAAGTGCCCAAAGAAACTTTCCATTGGTGCCTTGTCAATACACTTACCAACACGAGACATGGAGCGGGTCATCTGATACTGGGTAGTTAAACGGTAATAATCTTTCGAAGTATATTGCGAGCCTCGGTCGCTGTGAATTAATGGTGTCGTATTAGGATTAGCTTTTTGTACTTTACGAAGTGTTTCCAATACCAATTCGTTATTATTAAACAGACCAACCACATATGCGACAATTGAGCCGTCGTATAGGTCCTTAATAGCACTCAAATAGGCTTTACAGCTGAAGCCGTACTTCAAGAAAGTCACATCTGTACACCATTTCTGATTGGGAGCAGTAGCTGTAAAATTACGATTGAGAATGTTGTCCTCTACATTGACAAAGCTAGTCTTAGTACACTACCCCTTGGCTCTTCTGATAATGGAACGTAGACCTAGAATGTGCATCAAGCGTCGAATCCGTTATATATTCTGATTATTTTGACGATTGTCATATTTCGTGTAGCCATACCAACCCAGCGGTAGGTATGAAAAACGTGCCCAATCAGGCTGGGTAAGTCAGTCCTTCTTTTCCCTTAGTATTTTCAATCTAGGGGATTTGTGATATACTGGTATAAAGATTTAGGAGACGACTATGGAAAAACTGTGGAAGATTATTTATTCGAGGACTTTTATTGTCATTAGCCTGCTTGCTCTGACGGTCTTTCTGATTTTTTGGTTTGTGGTTGAGGCGACCAATTATATGCCGGCATTTTGGTCCATTATGCAGATTTTTTCTATTCTGGTGGCCATTTCCATTATCAATCGTCCAATGACTACTAGTTTTAAGCTGACCTGGATTATCTGTGTCAGTGGCATTCCCATTTTTGGAGCCCTCTTTTATTTCATTCTCCAGTCCAATATTGAAACGAGGCGTTATCGGAAGAATTTCTATAAACAGGCTGAGCGCTTGCGCGAATTCTCCAGCACTTCTGACAAGGTCATGAAGGCACTGGCCAAGGAGGATAAGGAGCAGCTCAAGCTAGCCAACTATATGAGTGACTATGTCGGCTATGCCCTGCATACTAATACGGATGCGGTGTATTTTTCCAGTGGAGAGGCCAAGTTTGAAGCTCTTTTGGAGGAATTGAAAAAGGCAGAAAACTACATTTTCATGGAATACTTCATTGTGGACCAGGGCTATATGTGGGACTCTATTCTGGCCGTTTTGAAGGAAAAAGCAGAGCAGGGAGTGGAAGTGCGCTTTATGTACGACGGGACCAATTCTCTGACCAATCTGCCCTATTCCTACTATAAGCAGCTGCGGACCTTTGGAATCAAGGCCAAGGTATTCTCGCAGATTATCCCGGCCCTTTCCACTATTCAAAACAACCGCGATCACCGCAAAATTGCCATCATTGACGGAACAGTCGCCTTTACAGGTGGGGTCAATATTGCGGACGAATATATCAATAAAATCGTTCGGTTTGGCTACTGGAAGGATGCTGCTATCATGATTAGGGGGGAGGCGGTTGCCAACTTTACCCTCATGTTCCTGCAGATGTGGAACTATGACGAAAAAGGGGAGACTGAGGACCTCAAGTACCTCAAATCCCACAAGGACTTGGAGACAGAGACCATTGATGGCGAAGGTTTCTTCCTGCCCTACGGAGAAAATCCCTTTGATGGAGATGAGGTGGCCAAGCGTGTCTATCTGGACATGATTCAGTCTGCGACAGATTACATTTACATCATGACGCCCTACCTGGTCTTGGATGACGAGATGATTGACAATCTAACCTACGCGGCTAAACGCGGCGTCAAGGTCAAGTTACTCCTGCCTCATATCTATGATAAAAAATCAGCCATGTTGGCTGCTCGGACAGATTTTCCGACCTACCTAGAATCAGGCATCGAAATTTACGAATACCAGCCAGGTTTTGTCCATTCTAAGGTGGTCTTGGTGGATGACAAAAAGGCAACGGTGGGGACGGTCAACATGGATTTCCGTTCTTTCTATCTAAACTTCGAGTGTGGTCTTTATATCTACAACCATTCAGGTGTTCTAGCAGCAATCAAGGAAGACTTTGACCAGTCCTTCAAGAAATCCCAGCAAATCAAGCTCCTGCCCTTTATCACAACCTATTCGTGGAACAAACGACTGGCCGGAGCCATTATGCGCATTATTGCCCCCTTATTATAGAAAACGACAGATTTTCCCTGTCGTTTTTTCCTTTGAACATGGTATAATGGAAAGATAGATGCTAAGGAGAAAAAAGTGTGATTAAACCACAATATGACTGGCAATTGATGACCGGTTTTTCTGATGAAACATTTGTCAAATTGGCAAAGAAAGAAGGGCTGGACCCTATCGCAGCCAAGCTCCTCTACGAGCGGGGCATCCAGACAGCAGAGGATTTGCAGAAATTTTTGCAGCCCAGCCTTGAAGACCTGCATAATCCTTATCTACTGCATGACATGGACAAGGCCGTTGAGCGGATTCGTCGGGCCATTGAGGACTACGAGCAGATTCTGATCTACGGTGATTACGATGCGGACGGCATGACATCGGCTTCGATTTTGAAGGAGACCTTGGAGGAGTTAGGGGCGGAGGTCCAGGTCTACCTGCCCAACCGCTTTACCGATGGCTATGGCCCCAACCAGTCTGTCTACAAGTATTTTATTGAGCAGCAGGGGATTTCTCTCATTGTTACGGTTGACAATGGCGTAGCGGGTCATGAAGCTATTGCCTATGCCCAAGAGATGGGTGTTGATGTGATTGTGACGGACCACCATTCCCTTCAGGCGACTTTACCGGCTGCTTATGTCATTGTTCATCCAGAGCATCCCGAAGGCAACTATCCCTTTAAGCACCTGGCTGGCTGTGGCGTCGCCTTCAAATTGGCATGCGCTCTTTTGGAGACGGTTCATGCAGACCTATTGGACCTAGTCGCAATTGGAACCATAGCCGATATGGTCAGCCTGACCGATGAAAATAGGGTTATGGTCAAATACGGCCTCTCTCTGCTCAAACAAACTGAGCGGGCTGGCCTACAAGAATTGATGAAGATTGCTGGGATTGAGCTCGATAGCCTTGATGAAGAAACGGTCGGTTTTCAAATTGCCCCCCGCCTCAATGCCCTGGGCCGCCTGGATGACCCCAATCCAGCCCTTGAACTCTTGACTGGCTTTGACGATGAAGAGGCCCATGAAATTGCCCTAATGATTGATGCTAAAAATGTGGAACGCAAGGATATTGTCCAGGCTATTTACGATGAGGCCAAGACCATGATAGACACCAGTCGGCCTGTACAGGTACTAGCCAAGGAAGGCTGGAATCCTGGTGTGCTGGGGATCGTTGCAGGCCGTCTCTTGGAAGAGCTGGGCCAGCTGGTCATTGTCCTGTCCATTGAGGCAGGGCGGGCCAAGGGCTCTGCCCGGTCACCGGAGGCTGTTGATATTTTCCAAGCTCTCAAGGACCACCAGGACCTCTTTATCGCCTTTGGCGGTCACGCTGGAGCTGCTGGAATGACGCTGGAAGTGGATAAATTAGACCAGCTGGCGAACACTTTAGCAACCTTTATCGAAGAGAATAAACTGGACTTGTCTCAGAAATCTGCACTAGTTATTGATGAGGAGCTTGACCTAGAGGAATTGACCCTGGATACTTTAAAATCCTTTGACAAGCTGGCTCCCTACGGCATGGACAACAAAAAACCGGTCTTTTATGTCAAGGATTTTCAGGTTGAGTCTGCCCGGACTATGGGGCAAAACAATGCCCACCTTAAGCTCCGGATTAGTAAGGGAGCAGCCGGATTTGACGTCGTTGCCTTTGGCAAGGGCAATCTTGCTCTGGAATTTTCTCAGGCCAAGGATCTGGAGCTGGCTGTGACCCTTTCTGTCAACAAATGGAATGGTAATACCAGCCTGCAACTCATGCTGGTGGACGCGCGTGTGGACGGTGTTCAGCTCTATAACATTCGCAGTAAACAGCTTCCGATTCCTGCTGGCGTTCCTCTGGTGGACATGGCAGAGCAGACGAGTTCGCCTGTCGTTGCTCTAGCTAGCTTGCCAGAGGATTTAGAAAGACTGCGCAGCTATTTCCAAGAACATCAATTCGAGGCTATCTACTTCAAAAATGAGATAGCCAAGCCCTATTATTTGGATGGATACGGGAGTCGGGAGCAATTTGCCAAGCTCTATAAGACCATTTACCAGTTTGATGAGTTTGATGTGCGTTATAAACTCAAGGATTTGGCTGCTTATCTGAAAATTAAGGACAGCTTGCTGGTCAAGATGATTCAGATTTTCCAGGAATTGGAGTTTGTCACCATTTCAGATGGGGTGATGAGGGTTAATAAGGATGCCCAGAAGCGGGAGATTTCGGACAGTCAGATTTACCAAGACCTGAAGAAAATGGTCGTCCAGCAGGAGCTTTTTGCCCTGGGAACGGTCCAAGAAATTTATGATTGGCTGTGTGGTTCATCATGATCTGGCAGGTCTTATTATTGGCAGTCCTTATCTGTCTGCCCTTCTTACCCTGGCGTAAGTGTCGGACCTGTAGCATTCCTCTTCAAGCTAAGAGACTAGACCAGTTGACCTTTGCCAGCCAAGCCTGTGCGGAGACTTTGAAGGAAATGAGAAGAAACTTGGACCAGGCAAGCTCTGCTCAGTTGGTGGACCAGATTATTGCCAGTCTTGAATTTCCAGAGGAATTGGAGCAGAAGCACCTGACCTGGTTAATGGGACAGATGGACCAAAATCTGCCTCCGCATCATGCCTTTTGGCGGGAGTTTGCTCGGCTAGTTGACTTAGCTTACCCTGATGAGAGCCTACCTAAGCAGGTTCACCAGCTCCGTTACTTGATTTCCTACCAGCAGGCGGATTGGGTCCGCAGGCACTACGGGCAGGGGAAATCAGACTGGCAGGCCTTGACTAGCTATCTGTCTACTTTGCCACGCCGGAGTTACCAGTTGCGGCAATCTGCCCGCCTCCACAACAAGCAACTCTTTCGCAGGGAAAAATTAACACAGAGCCTGCCCCTCAACATCAAGGTCCTCATCCATTTTCACAGTGAGTTTATTTTGGATGAAAAGGGGAACTTTGCCTTGATTTTGGATGAGACTCCGACCTTAAATGGTCAGGTCAACGGTGCCTCCTTTAACTATGCCAGGGCCAATAATCGCAGGCACTACCAGCTGGACATGAAACCGGTTGGTCCCCACGACCCTGTCTACCGTAAGAAAATCCTCCGTTCCAAGGCAGGGGCTTATCTGTCTCCGGTTCGAATTTACTGGTTCCAACTGCGCAAGTCCAAGGTGGGCTGGGACCATTCCTATTTCAACCGGCAGGGAATATTTTCCTCTGGGGGAAATAGCAGAGTATCCCAGGTAGCTAAACTGCGAAAGGAATTTTCCAGAGATATAGGATTTAGATTATGCCAAAAGATAAAATCATGGTATAATAGAGAGTAAAATTATTTTTAAAAAGTGAGAAAAACATGAACTTAAAAGATTACATCGCAACTATTCCTGACTATCCAAAAGAGGGTATCGAGTTCCGTGATATTAGCCCCTTGATGGCTGATGGAAATGCCTACAGCTATGCTGTTCGTGAGATTGTGCAGTATGCTGTTAGCAAGGATATTGATATGATTGTTGGTCCTGAGGCGCGTGGATTTATCGTAGGTTGTCCTGTTGCTTTTGAATTGGGTATCGGATTTGCACCAGTTCGTAAGCCAGGGAAATTGCCACGCGAAGTGATTTCGGCTGACTATGAAAAAGAATACGGTGTGGATACCTTGACTATGCACGCAGATGCTATCAAACCTGGTCAACGTGTCCTGATTGTAGACGACCTGTTGGCTACTGGTGGTACGGTCAAAGCAACAATCGAAATGATTGAAAAATTGGGTGGAATTGTTGCTGGATGTGCCTTCTTGATTGAGTTAGATGACCTCAAAGGCCGTGAAGCTATCGGCGACTACGACTACAAGGTTTTGATGCATTATTAAGATTATCTATCAAGGGTATAGTTATAATCTATAACTGGTACTAATTTTAAGCTATTTGATTTGTCTGGACACCTGCTTTATAATAGATAATAAGATAATTAGGAGGTTGTCCATGCCAATCAAGATTGAAAAATCCTTACCAGCAGTAGATATTTTGAGACAAGAGAATATCTTTGTCATGGATAGCGACCGAGCTAGCCATCAGGACATCCGTCCGATAAAGATTTTAATTCTTAATCTTATGCCCCAAAAAATTGTGACGGAGACCCAGTTGCTCCGTCTTTTGGCCAATACGCCCCTGCAGCTTGAAGTGGAATTTCTGCACATGGTCAGTCATGAATCCAAGAATACTCACGCTGACCACTTGGACCAATTTTACAAGACCTTTGAAGAGGTCAAGGATAGCTATTTTGACGGGCTCATCGTCACTGGTGCTCCAGTGGAAAATTTACCATTTGAGGAAGTGGACTATTGGCAGGAACTGGTCCAGGTTTTCGACTGGTCCAGGACTAATGTCTACTCAACCTTGCATATTTGTTGGGGGGCACAGGCTGGACTGTACGCCCGCTACGGTGTCGAAAAATACCAGATGGATCGCAAATTGTCCGGCGTCTATTGCCAAGAAGTAGTAGGGGCAAACAATCCCCTCATGCGTGGATTTGATGATGAGTTTCGTTCACCTCATTCCCGCTATACGGAGGTCAAGGCGGAAGATATTGCTCATTTGGGACAGCTGGAAATTCTATCCCAAGGAGCAGATGTCGGCCTGTCTATCCTAGCCAGCAAGGACTTGCGAGAAGTCTATAGTTTTGGTCATTTGGAGTACGACCGTGACACCCTGGCTAAGGAATATGAGCGAGATTGCCTGGCTGGGAAAAATCCCCATGTGCCAGAGAATTATTTCAAAAACGATGATCCGACCAGCAGACCAGCTCTGTCTTGGAATTTGCCAGCAGCACAATTTTTTACAAACTGGGTCAACTATGCGGTCTATCAAGAAACACCTTACGACTGGAATCACGCAGAATTATCAGCTCTTTCAGCGAGTTTATAAAGAGGAAGTATGAATTATTCACAGCAATTTCAGCAGGGCCACTTGGTCCTGTCTTCTGCCTTACTATTTCATTTTAAGGATATATTTCCCTCATCACAGACTTTTTTGGTTTGGCAGTTTTTCTATTTTCAAAATACCAGTAAATTAGAAACCCTTGCCCCAAGCGACATCGCTCAGGCCATTGGAGCTACGGTGGCCGAGGTGAATCGGGCCATTGAACAGCTGCAGGATTCAGGCTTGCTGGAGATGAAAACCATTATCTTAGATGGTGAGATTGAGATGATTTTTGATGCAGCCCCAGCCCTGGAAAAGCTGGATGGTTTGTTTGCTGCGCCTAAGGAATCTGCTGTGGAGATTCTTGCTCCTGCTAATGATTTGAAGACCATTGTGGGTGATTTTGAGCGAGAACTTGGCCGTCTCCTGTCGCCTTTTGAGATTGAGGATTTGCAGAAGACGATTGAAGAGGACAGGACCTCCGTTGAGCTCATTCGAGCAGCCCTCAAAGAGGCCGTATTCAACAATAAGACCAACTGGAAATATATTCAAGCTATTCTGCGCAACTGGCGTCGGGAGGGCATTACCACCGTCGCTCAAGTAGAGGCAAAAAATGCAGAAAGAGATTTACCATCGCCCAAGAATGTCACTGCATCCAGCGATTTTCTGGCGGCCATGGATCTCTGGAAAGAGTAAAATGGAAACAACATTATCAAAACGGCTGGAAACAGTCGCATCTTTCGTGCCAACCGGAGCACGCTTAGTTGATGTAGGGAGTGACCATGCTTATCTCCCTCTTTTTTTGGTGGAGCAGGGCAGGATTGACTTCGCCGTGGCAGGTGAAGTGGTCCAGGGCCCCTATCAGTCTGCCCTTCAAAACGTCGAGCAGGCGGGACAGACGGACAGGATTTTGGTTCGTTTGGCCAATGGGCTGGCGGCCGTAGAAGCTGTTGACCATATTACTGCTGTGACCATCGCAGGCATGGGCGGTAGGCTCATCGCCGATATCTTGGAGGCCGGTCAGGATAAGTTAGCAGCCGTTGAGCGCTTGGTTCTCCAGCCAAATAACCGAGAGGACGATGTGCGGCGCTGGCTCCAGGCAAGTGGATACCGTCTGATTGCCGAGGAAATCCTGGAAGAAAATGACAAACTCTATGAAATCCTAGTAGCGGAGCCAGGAAAGATGAGCTTGTCTGCAACAGAAGAGCGATTTGGACCTTATTTGTTGGAGCAGCATTCAGCTGTCTTTGTTAATAAGTGGTTGAAGGAGCTGGATAAGCTCACTTATGCCCTGGAACAAGTGCCCCTGGAAAGACAGGATGACCGCTCTGCCATTTCCCAAAAAATCAATCACATCAAGGAGGTTTTGCATGTTAGCTAGTCAACTCATCGCGCGTTATCAAGCTTTTTGTCCGCCCTATCTAGCCATGGAAGGGGATGTCAGCGGTCTGCAAATCGGGACGCTGAAAAAGGATATCAAGCGGGTCATGGTGGCCCTGGATATTCGTGAAACGACAGTGGCAGAGGCCATTGACAAGCAGGTGGATTTGATTATTGTCAAGCATGCCCCTATTTTCCGTCCGATTAAGGATTTGGTGGCGGATAAGCTGGAAAATCAGATTTATCTGAATTTGATTAAGTACGATATTGCGGTCTATGTCAGCCACACGGACATTGATGTGGTCGAGGGTGGTCTGAACGACTGGTTCTGTGAACTCTTGGGGATAGAGGAGACGACCGTTCTTCATGAGACTATTGAAGGTCACGGTATTGGTCGTGTGGGTACCATAGCAGAGCAGACCTTGGAGGAGCTGGCAGTGAAGGTTAAGTCCGTCTTTGGTCTGGATGTGGTTCGCCTGGTTACCTATGGTCATCAAGCCCAGCAATATGTTAGTCGAGTGGCTATTTGTGGCGGTAGTGGCGGTTCCTTCTATCAGGATGCGATTGCGAAGGATGCGGATGTCTATATCACTGGTGATATTTACTATCATACTGGTCAGGACATGCTGACCCAGGGCCTCTTGGCCATTGACCCAGGTCATCACATTGAGGTGCTCTTTATTAAGAAAATCGCTGATTTGCTAGAGAACTGGAAGGCTGAAAACGGCTGGGATGTGGAAATCTTGCCTTCAACCGTGTCGACCAATCCCTTTCGACATTTGTAAAAATTGGCTCTTTGTCAACTGTAGTGGGTAGATGAAAAGCTAACACCTAGAGAGGACGAACTTCGTTCTCTCTTTCTTTATGTTCAAAGCAATCAAAATGCGTTTTTTAAAGTTCTCAAAGTTCCTGAAACCAAAGGCATTTCTTTTAATGACTTTGATGAGATTATTGGTAGCTTCCAGTTTGGCGTTGGAATAAGGCAATTCTAGGGCATTCAAAACCTTGTCTTTATCCTTTAGAAATGTCTTAAATACCGTCTGGAAAATAGGATTAACAGTGGTTATTTCTTGTTCAATTAGGTCAAAGAAATGGTCTGAGTTCTTCTCTTGGAAATGGAATAAGAGAAGCTGATAGAGTTCATAGTGCTGTCGTAGTTCCTCAGAGAAAGACAAGAGTTTTTCCAGGATTTCCTTGTTAGTCAAATGCATTCGAAACATAGGGCGATAAAATCGTTTATCATTGATTTTACGGCTATCTTGTTGTATCAATTTCCAGTAGCGTTTCAAAGCACGGTATTCCTGCGATTTTCTGTCGAATTGATTCATGATTTGAATACGGACACGGTTCATAGCACGGCTAAGGTGTTGAACAATATGAAAGCGGTCGAGTACAATTTTTGCATTCGGAAAAAGCTGTTTAGCAAGTTGATAATAGGGACTAAACATATCCATGGTAATCACTTTGACTCGATTTCTAACCTTTCTAGGATAGCGTAGAAAGTGGTTTCGGATGGTTGCTTGAGTTCTTCCGTCGAGAATGGTGATGACATTTAGGGAGTCGAAATCTTGAGCGATGAAGCTCATTTTCCCCTTCTTGAAGGCATACTCGTCCCAACTCATCACCTCAGGTAGGGTATTCCAATCCGTTTCAAACTTGAACTCATTGAGCTTTCTCATAACTGATGATGTTGAGATAGCTAGCCTGTGTGCAATATGTGTCATTGCTTGATTTTCGATGAGTAACTGGGCGATCTTCTGACTAACAGCGACAGATATTTGATGGTTTTTCTTAACAAGAGGAGTTTCAGCGACAGCCATTTTCCCACATTCTTTACACTTGAAACGACGCTTTTTAAGGCGGATAAGGAGTGGGTAACCAGCAGTTTCTAGGTAAGGGATTTTTGATGCTTTCTGGTAGTCGTACTTAGCCATTTGTCCCTTGCATTCTGGACATTTAGGAGCCATGTAATCCAAGTAACCGTGGAGTTCTAAGTGAGTTCCCATATCATATTCATCAGTGATAGTAATATTTTTGTCTTTAATTCTGAGAAAATTAGTGATAAGATTTAGTTGTTCCATATGAGTCTTTCTAAAATGATAGTTTGAGCACTTTTCATTATAGGTCATATGGGACTTTTTGTATATACTCAAAAAGGCTCCATAATTTCCATGGTGGTTTTACCCACTACAGAAATTATAGAGCCTAAAAATTATGCTTGGCACCCTAGTGGTGCTTTTCTTAACCAAAATAGAAAGATACCAGTGAGCAAGGGCCAGGTTGAAGGCAGTGGCAACAACCTTTGCTCTATTTTCGGTTCCAAAACTTATCCAAACTATTTGAGCTTGCAATTCTTCTGAATTTGGGGTATGCTAGAGGAACTTAAGATATTGATTTAGAAAGTTGGTTCTTCTATGACCTGGTTTATGGAACAATCAGTTGTTGTACAGGCCTTGTTGGGAGGGCTCTTTACCTGGTCCTGTACTATTTTAGGGTCAGCGGTTGTTTTTTTCTTTAAAACGATTAGTCGGAGGCTCTTAGATACCATGTTGGGCTTTGCAGCTGGAGTGATGATTGCGGCCTCGTTTTGGTCTCTCTTGGCTCCTTCGATTAGCTATGCGGAGGAGACCTATGGCGCCTGGGCTTGGGTGCCTGCAGCTCTTGGTTTTGCATTTGGAGGCATCTTTTTACGCTTGGTCGATGCTCTGGTGCCACATTTGCACCTGGGGCACGACAAATCTCAGGCCGAAGGTGGGGGTGAGGAGGACAGGAAAAATCTGTCTAAAACAGCTCTGCTATTTTTGGCCATAACCATCCACAATATCCCCGAAGGGCTGGCGGTCGGGGTAACCTTTGGTGCTCTGGCGTCGAACTTTAGTCCTGCTGCCCTTGCAGGTGCTATTGGGTTAGCAGTCGGTATCGGTCTGCAAAATATTCCTGAGGGAGCAGCCCTGGCCATCCCCATTCGGACAGACGGTGCGACTCGAAGTAAGGCCTTTTTCTGGGGGTCCATGTCGGCGATTGTTGAGCCTATTGCTGCTGTGATTGGGGCGGTGGCGGTGACCTACATGACACCGATTTTACCCTATGCCCTATCTTTTGCGGCCGGTGCTATGATTTTCGTCGTGGTCGAGGAGCTCATTCCGGAGTCCCAGACCAATGGAAATACGGATATTGCAACGCTGGGCCTCATGGCTGGTTTCATCATCATGATGATTCTGGACGTGGCTCTTGGATAAACTTGAAAGTCTCTTCGGAGGCTTTTTCCTTATGACAAAAACGCTGAAAATATGGTATAATGGACTGATATTATATGCAGGAAGGTAAGACTATGAAAGGTATTATTTTAGCCGGTGGTTCAGGCACTCGCCTCTATCCGCTGACGCGTGCAGCTTCCAAACAGCTCATGCCCATTTACGACAAACCCATGATTTACTACCCGTTGTCAACCTTGATGTTGGCTGGGATTAAGGAGATTTTAGTCATTTCCACGCCGCAGGATCTTCCACGCTTCAAGGATATGTTGGGTGACGGTTCTGAGCTGGGTATTTCTTTGGAATATGCAGAGCAGCCAAGTCCAGATGGACTTGCGCAAGCCTTTATCATCGGTGAAGAATTTATCGGCAATGACAATGTTGCCCTGATTCTCGGTGACAACATTTATCACGGAAATGGCCTGACCAAGATGCTCCAACGGGCAGCCAACAAGGAAAAAGGTGCGACAGTCTTTGGATATCACGTCAAGGATCCAGAACGTTTTGGTGTCGTTGAGTTTGATGAAAACATGAACGCTATTTCCATTGAAGAAAAGCCAGAAGTGCCAAAATCAAATTTCGCTGTCACAGGTCTTTATTTCTATGACAATGACGTGGTGGAAATTGCGAAAAACATCAAACCTTCACCACGTGGTGAGTTGGAAATTACGGATGTCAATAAGGCTTACTTGGAACGTGGCGATTTGTCTGTAGAGTTGATGGGACGTGGTTTTGCATGGTTGGACACTGGTACACATGAAAGTCTCTTGGAAGCAGCTCAATACATCGAAACAGTTCAGCGCTTGCAGAATGTTCAAGTGGCTAACTTGGAAGAAATTGCTTACCGCATGGGCTACATTACAAAAGAACAAGTGCATGAATTGGCACAACCGCTTAAGAAAAATGAATACGGACAATACTTGCTCCGTTTGATTGGAGAGGCTTAATGACAGAAAACTTTTTCGGTAAAACACTCGCAGCCCGTCCAGTTGAAGGTATTCCAGGGATGTTAGAATTTGACATTCCAGTTCATGGCGACAACCGTGGCTGGTTCAAGGAGAACTTCCAAAAGGAAAAAATGTTGCCACTTGGTTTCCCAGAAAGCTTTTTCGCGGAAGGGAAGTTGCAGAATAACGTCAGCTTTTCGCGCAAGCATGTCCTTCGTGGATTGCACGCGGAGCCTTGGGACAAGTACATCTCAGTAGCAGACGCTGGTAAGGTTTTGGGAACCTGGGTGGATCTTCGCGAAGGCGAAACCTTTGGTAATACCTATCAAACCGTTATCGATGCTTCAAAAGGGATTTTTGTTCCACGTGGTGTAGCCAATGGTTTCCAAGTCTTATCTGACTTTGTGTCATACAGTTACTTGGTCAACGACTACTGGGCATTGGAACTCAAGCCTAAGTACGCTTTTGTCAACTACGCTGATCCAAGCCTTAACATTGAATGGGAAAACCTGGAAGAAGCAGAAGTCTCAGAAGCAGATAAAAACCATCCAATGCTCAAAGACGTGAAGCCCTTGAAAGCGGAAGAGTTGTAAGATGTATCAGTTGTTTTTAGAAATAGCCCAAGAACTCAATCAAATCGACATCACACCTTTGTTGATGGGTTCCGTTGGTTGGGAACAGCGGACCGGTCGTGATTGGCAAGCAGGTGATTTGGATATTCATATCCCGAGTGACCCCAGAGGTTGGTATGCGCCGGATGAAGGACGGATTTACCAATTTGAAGAGCTTAATGCTATCATGGAAAAACTTGGTTTTCACTTAGTTGACCGCCATGAGCATGAATTTCAAAAGGATGATTTGTCAGTTGAGTTTGGCGGTCTTAATTCCTTACCAGACTTTGCCGGAGTAGCATTGGAGGATTTGGAAGAAATGGTTGATCAAGGAGTTCATTTCTATCTCCCAACTCTTGAGCAATACCTACATATCTATCAAGCCTCCTCCAAAGATTCCTATCGGGCAGAAAATAATAATCGTAAAGATTTGGTCAAGATTGAATACTTACAGGAAGTTTTGGGAATAACGCATTAGAATATACGGCGAGCAAAGCGAGCCTATAAAGGGGAGTTACTGCTGTAGAGATAGTACCCGAACTGCTTTGGAAGTTCGATACAGGGGATTTTCGAGACTTTTGGCTCGAAAATAAGCAATAAAACGCCTAAGGCGGTTGCTTGCGTCCACGCTACCTTAAGCAGCTCAAAAAAATAAAAAACATTTTCGGAGAAAAAAATGTATAAAAATATCATCGTTACAGGTGGAGCTGGTTTCATCGGCTCAAACTTCGTGCACTACGTTTACAATAACCACCCAGACGTCCATGTGACCGTCTTGGATAAATTGACTTATGCTGGAAACAAGGCTAACTTGGAAGAAATTCTGGGTGACCGTGTGGAGTTGGTTGTCGGCGATATCGCAGATGCCGAATTGGTGGATAAGTTGGCTGCTAAAGCGGATGCGATCGTTCACTACGCAGCGGAAAGCCACAACGATAACTCGCTCAATGACCCAAGCCCCTTCATCCATACAAACTTTATTGGAACTTACACTTTGCTTGAAGCGGCTCGTAAATACGACATCCGTTTCCACCATGTGTCAACTGATGAAGTTTATGGTGATTTGCCACTTCGTGAAGACTTGCCGGGTCATGGTGAAGGTCCGGGTGAAAAATTCACAGCGGAAACCAACTACAACCCATCATCACCTTATTCATCAACTAAGGCTGCCTCAGATTTGATTGTGAAGGCCTGGGTTCGTTCTTTTGGTGTCAAAGCGACCATTTCCAACTGTTCAAACAACTACGGTCCTTACCAACATATCGAGAAATTCATTCCGCGCCAGATTACCAATATCTTGGCAGGTATCAAGCCAAAACTCTACGGTGAAGGTAAGAACGTTCGCGACTGGATCCACACTAATGATCATTCAACAGGTGTTTGGGCTATCTTGACCAAGGGTCGGATGGGCGAAACTTACTTGATCGGTGCCGATGGCGAGAAGAACAACAAGGAAGTCTTGGAGCTCATTCTTGAGAAAATGGGGCAGCCAAAAGATGCCTACGACCATGTGACAGACCGTGCGGGACACGATTTGCGCTATGCTATTGACGCAAGCAAACTTCGCGATGAGCTTGGTTGGAAACCAGAATTTACCAACTTTGAGCAAGGGTTGCAGGATACCATCGATTGGTATACTACCCATCAAGACTGGTGGAAGGCTGAGAAAGAGGCTGTTGAAGCCAAGTATGCCAAGACGCAGGAAGTTATTAAATAAAATCTTGGGAGTGGGAAAGAACTCGACTAGTTAAAAAAGAGTTCGTCTTCCCACCCCCGCACAGTTGATTAGGTCAGATTTGGAGTGTAAAACACGAACAAATATGCCAATCAACCACTGCGCTGAGATGTTGACACGAACTCTGAAGAGTGGTGCTAGGCTTTTTGCCCAGCCTCTTCTTGAAATAAGGAGTACATTATGATTTTAATCACAGGTGCCAATGGCCAATTGGGAACGGAGTTGCGCTATCTTTTGGATGAGCGTGGTGTGGATTATGTGGCTGCCGACGTGGCAGAGATGGACATTACCGATGCAGAAAAAGTAGACGCTTTCTTTGAAAAAGTCCAGCCGACCGTCGTTTACCACTGTGCGGCCTACACAGCGGTGGACATGGCAGAGGACGAGGGCAAGGAGCTCAACTACAAAATCAACGTTACTGGATCTGAAAATGTAGCCAAAGCTGCGGCTAAATATGGCGCAACATTGGTCTATATCTCAACTGACTACGTCTTTAACGGCGATTTACCAATCGGTCAGGAGTGGCAGGTGGATGACCAGCCAGATCCTCAGTCAGAATACGGCCGTACCAAGCGTTTGGGCGAAGAGGCCGTTGAGAAATACGCAGATAAGTTCTACACTGTTCGCACGGCTTGGGTATTTGGAAATTACGGTAAGAACTTTGTCTTTACCATGCAAAACCTTGCACAGACCCGCGATACCTTGACAGTTGTCAATGATCAGCATGGTCGTCCAACTTGGACACGAACCTTGGCAGAATTTATGGTACATTTGGTGGAAACCAAGCAAGCATTTGGTTATTACCATTTGTCCAATGATGCGACAGAGGATACAACTTGGTTTGATTTTGCGACGGAAATCCTCAAAGATACTGATACAAAAGTCTTGCCAGTTGATTCTAGCCAATTCCCAGCCAAGGCAAAACGTCCTTTCAACTCGACTATGAGCTTGGACAAGGCGAAAGCGACTGGCTTTGTCATCCCGACATGGCAAGAGGCCTTGCAGGCGTTTTATGAGCAGGAAAAAATGGGTGATAAGTAGCTAGGATTGTATAATATAGGTCACGAATCCTCTACATATCCCAGGACACAATTCTTAGCATTCATATAAGTTC
Organism: Streptococcus nasisuis; assembly: GCF_040836615.1. Lineage (NCBI taxonomy): Bacteria > Bacillati > Bacillota > Bacilli > Lactobacillales > Streptococcaceae > Streptococcus > Streptococcus nasisuis. The sequence continues at coordinate 1,221,950 of NZ_CP162268.1, forward strand.
CCAGGTATTTTACTTAAAAAATCAAGTTCAGTGGTTTATAATAAAAATATAAAGGAGTTAGCGCTAACTAACTCCTGCGTAAATCCGTTTAAGACTGTATCAAAGTTATTTGGTTAAAGAAATAACCGTTAAACTCGCTAAAGTATTTGAACAGCTCCCTGTCAAGTGGACAATGAAATAATAAAAGATTAGGCGACGGCCTTGTTCCTCATTTCAAGAGGGGCAGGGCCGTTGTTGCGCTCTTGAAAACGTTGATGATTGTAAAAATAGCTGAATAATCCAGCTTGGCAAGAATTTCTTTGTGAGAAGTGCAGTCTATAGTCAATTGAAACAAGAGCAGGACAAAAGTGCCTCAAGAAAAGTATCACAATTTGGCAATACTTTTCTGAGGTGTTTTTTCATTTGAGCCCATGTTTTCTCAATGGGATTATACTCAGGTGAGTAAGGAGGAAGTGGTAAAAGTCTATGACCCTGCTCCTTGCATAACTCTTTTAGCTTACTCATCCGATGAAACCTTGCATTGTCCATAATGATAACAGATGGTCTATCTAAAGTGGGTAGTAAGAATGTTTTAAACCAAGCTTCGAAAAAGTCACTCGTCATGGTTTCTCTGTAGGTCATTGGGGCTATAATCTCACCGTTTATAAGACCTGCGACTAAAGATAGCCGCTGGAATCTTCTTCCAGAGACCTGACCTGTGATCAACTGACCTTTCAAAGATCGACCATATTCTCGATGAAAATATGTCTCAAACCCTGTCTCGTCAATATAAACAGGTGTCAAGTGACTTAAGTTATTAAATTCTTTAAGGAACTGATTTACTTTCTCAGGGTCTTGTTCATAGTAGGTACAGCTCTTTTTTTTCGAGTATATCCCATAGCTTTGAGAGCGTAATGAATAGCTGTTGGATGACAGCCAAATTCAGAAGCTATTTCAGTCAAAAAAGCATCTGGATGAGCTTCAAGATAGTTCTTTAATTTTTCTCTATCAACTTTTCTTGGTTTGGTTCCCTTAACTTGGTGATGAAGCTCGCCAGTAGTCTCCATTAATTTTAGCCATTGATAGATGGTGTTGCGTGAAATATCGAAAACAACAGATGCTTCAGTAATACTGCCGGTTTTCTGACAGTATGCGAGAACTTTTTTACGAAAATCTAATGAATATGCCATAAGTACATTATACCACAAATGTACTGTTTTTGTTTCATTGTGCTATACATAATCCAAAATAGTGATGTTGGGGTCTTTCGTTCCCAGTAAGTTTGTGATACTATCCTCGCTTTATTATTTCTTGGCTCGGGGATAAACAGTCACTTCCCTGACTGTTTATCTATTCCATATGATTCCTTTCTAATGATGGTTTAGTCGCTTTTCATTATAGGTCATAAGGGACTTTTTTGATACTCAAAAAGGCTCCATAATCTCTATAGGGGATTTACCCACTACAGTCTTATAGATTCGTTTTTTTAGTTTTTCGGTTCTTCCAACCACAAGTTATTGATTTGGTCAATCATCGAGCGGATGAAGCGGCATAACTGATTTTATTAGTTGCTAAAATATAACCATAGAAAAAGGGCTCTATAATTTCTGTAGTGGGTAAAACCACCGTGGAGATTATGGAGCTTTTTAAGTATATACAAAAAGTCCCATATGACCTATAATGAAAAGCAACCAAACTCACATTAGAAAGGCTCATATGGAACAACTAAATTTTATCACAAATTTTCTCAGAATTAAAGACAAAAATATCCTTATCACTGATGAATATGATATGGGAACTCACTTAGAACTACATGGTCACTTGGATTACACAGCCCCTAAATGTCCTTCTTGTAAGGGACAAATGGCTAAATACGATTTCCAAAAAGCCTCCAAAATCCCCTACCTAGAAACTGCTGGTTATCCACTCCTCATCCGCCTTAAAAAGCGTCGGTTCAAGTGTAAAGATTGCGGAAAAATGGCTGTCGCTGAAACTCCTCTTGTCAAGAAGAACCACCAAATCTCTGTCGCTGTTAACCAGAAAATCGCCCAGTTACTCATCGAAAATCAAGCAATGACACATATTGCACACAGGCTATCTATCTCAACATCATCAGTTAGTCGAAAGCTTAATGAGTTCAAGTTTGAAACAGATTGGAATATCTTACCTGAGGTGATGAGCTGGGATGAATATGGCTTTAAGAAGGGGAAGATGAGCTTTATCGCACAAGATTTCAACTCCCTAAACGTCATTACTATCCTTGACGGAAGAACTCAAGCAACCATCCGAAACCACTTTCTACGCTATCCTAGAAAGGTTAGAAACCGCGTTAAAGTCATCACTATGGACATGTATAGCCCATACTACCAATTGGCTAAACAGCTTTTTCCGCATGCCAAAATCGTCCTTGATCGCTTTCATATCGTACAACACCTTAGCCGTGCTATGAACCGTGTCCGTATTCAAATTATGAATCAATTCGACAGAAAATCGCACGAATACCGTGCTTTGAAACGCTACTGGAAATTGATACAACAAGATAGCCGTAAAATCAATGATAAACGATTTTATCGCCCTATGTTTCGCATGCATTTGACTAATAAGGAAATCCTAGAAAAACTACTGTCTTTTTCAGAGGAACTACGACAACACTATCAACTCTATCAATTTCTCTTGTTCCATTTCCAAGAGAAAAACTCAGATCATTTCTTCAGTCTCATCGAACAGGAAATAGCCACTGTTAATCCTATTTTCCAGACGGTATTTAAGACATTTCTAAAGGATAAAGACAAGGTTTTGAATGCCCTAGAATTGCCTTATTCCAACGCCAAACTGGAAGCTACCAATAATCTCATCAAAGTCATTAAGAGAAATGCCTTTGGTTTCAGGAACTTTGAAAACTTTAAAAAACGAATTTTGATTGCTTTGAACATAAAGAAAGAGAGAACGAAGTTCGTCCTCTCTAGGTGTTAGCTTTTCATCTACCCACTACAGTTGACAAAGAGCCAGAAAAAGCCACAGCTCAGCTGTGACCTTATTTCTATCCTACAAATTCTGTAATTTCTTTTTCGATGTTGGCGATTTTTTCTTCAGCTTCAGCCAGGGTTTCACCGACTGTTGCGATGTAGAATTTGATTTTAGGCTCGGTACCTGATGGGCGGACGGCAAACCAGCTATCATCTGTCAAGGTGTACTTAAGCACATCAGACGGAGGAGTAGTCAGTTCAGTTGTCGTTCCGTTAAGAGCGACAGCTTTTTGCAGAGCAAAGTCTTCAAAGAGGGCAATGTCTGTGCTGTTAAACTGCTCAGGGGCATTGTCACGGAACTTGGCCATGATAGCCTTGATTTGCTCAGCACCGTCTTTACCAGAAAGAGTAACAGAGATGGTTTTCTCAGCGAAGTAGCCGTATTCCTTGAAGATTTCGTCGATACCATCTGCCAAGGTCATGCCACGAGAGCGGTAGTAGGCAGCAATTTCTGCGACCATGAGAACAGCTTGAATGGCATCCTTGTCACGTACAAATGGCTTGATGAGGTAGCCGAAGCTTTCCTCAAAACCAAACATGTAAGTATGGTTGTGTTTTTCTTCAAATTCTTGGATTTTTTCAGCGATGAATTTGAAACCTGTCAAGACGTTGAACATGGTTGCGCCATAGCTTTCGGCAATCTTGGTTACCAATTCAGTTGACACAATAGATTTTGCAAGGGCAGCATTTTCTGGTAGAGTACCAGCTTGTTTGTGGGCTTCGAGAATGTATTTGGCAATGATAGCACCGATTTGGTTACCAGACAGGTTCCAGTATGAACCGTCTGCTTGACGAACTTCAACACCAACGCGGTCAGCATCTGGGTCTGTTGCCAGCAATACATCTGCACCAACTTCGCGGCCAAGTTCTTCGGCAAGTGCAAAAGCAGCTTGACTTTCAGGGTTTGGCGAGGCAACAGTGGAGAAGTCTGGATCAGCTGTTGCTTGAGCTTCAACAACTGCCACAGATTCAAAACCAGCTTCAGCCAAGGCACGACGTGCCAACATCTCACCAGTACCGTGAAGTGGGGTATAGACAATCTTCATGTCCTTACCATGCTCAGCAATCAAGTCTTTGTTGATATTGATAGACTTGAGCTCATCCAGGTAGAGGCGGTCTGTCTCTTCACCGAGAACCGTAATCAGACCATTAGCCTTGCTTTCTTCCAAGTCAGCCAATTCCACTACAAAAGGATTGTCAATGGCACGGATGTAGTCTGTCAAAGCAGACGCATCTGCTGGTGGCATTTGTCCACCATCTTCGCCGTAAACCTTGTAACCATTGAATTCTTTAGGGTTGTGGCTGGCAGTCACCATGATACCTGCAACGGCATTGTAGTGGCGGACAGCAAAGGACAATTCTGGCGTTGGACGTAGGCTTTCAAAGACGTAAGATTTGATACCATGGGCTGCCAAGACCTGTGCGGATTCAAAGGCAAACTCTGGAGAGAAGTGGCGAGTGTCGTAAGCAATTGCTACTCCACGTTTTTTAGCTTCTTCACCTTTAGACTCGACCAATTTTGCCAAGCCTTCGGTTGCTTGACGCACCACGTAGATATTGATGCGGTTGGTACCAGCACCGATATAGCCACGCATACCTGCTGTACCAAATTCAAGATTTGTATAAAAGGCATCTTCCTTGGTTTTCTCATCCATGGCCAATAAATCCTGACGAAGGTAGTCAGGCAGGTCAGCAACATCTAGCCAGGTTTGATAGGTTTCTTGATAAGACATAGGATATCTCCTTAAAAATTTTTTCTATTAAACGCTTTCATTATACCATTTTCAAAAAAAAAAATCATGCTTTCACATGATTTTCTGAGATTTATTTTACAACTTTCTGCAAAATCGGAACAATAGCCACAGTCAACAGGGCTGAGACAATTAATTCCGTGATGGAGTTGATGGAAACGATGCCTGCTAGGACCAGTTTAATGTCGCCCTTGTAGACAGAGCCAAAGAAGATGAAAATACCAGACAGGACAAAAATGGTATTGGTCAGGGTACCAGTCAGACCCGCCAGAGCCAGCCCAGGCTTATTGCTCAGCCATTTGTAGATATAATAAGGCGTGACCCCAATCAAAATTCGTGGGACAAGGGCAATGAGAATAGAGTAGAAGTTCCCATTTTCCACCAATGGGCTAAAGACATAGCTCATAGGCGATAGGATAATGGAATTTCGGATAATGGACATGACGCCCATGAAGCCGCCTAGCTTGGCTCCCAGCTTTGGTCCGTAGAGGATGCTGGCAATGATGACAGGGATGTGGGTAATGGTTGGCTTGACAGGAAGTACGAAGCTGGCAAAAATAGCCTGGCTGATGACCTCGATAATGACCATAATGGCGATAAAAATGGCTGTCATGGCCACCTGATTGGACTGTTTATTTCTCACTTAAAATTCTACTCACTTTCTCTATGATGATGTCAACCTCAGCCAGGGCCCCAGTTCCAAAATCACCGCAGGCAAGCAGGGCCTCCCGAGGCTTGATTTCTTCATAGCCATAGCTTGTCAAGGTCTTCAGATTGTGTTGTGTGGCTGGGTGGAGGTACATATTAGTATTCATGGCAGGAGCGACCAATTTTGGCACCCCGATAGGGATGGCCAGAGCCGTCGCCGTCACCATATTGTCTGCCATACCGTTTGCCAGCTTGGCGATAGTATTGGCCGAGGCAGGAGCCACCAGGAAAAGGTCCGTTTCCTTGGCAATATCGATATGCTTGATAGAGGCAGGATTTTCCTCCAGCATGAGGTCGGTATGGACCAGATTTTTAGACAGGGCTTGAAGGGTCAAGGGCGTGATAAAGTCCATAGCAGAGCGGCTCATGAGGACTGTCACAGAGTGACCGAGTTTTGTCAGCTGGCTGGTGATGTCAGCTGCCTTGTAGGCGGAAATAGATCCTGTCACCGCAAGCGTAATTCTTGCCATAGTCTCACCCCTTTTCTACGGTATTTAAAATGAGTTGGGCGATGTCCTGCTTGGTCTCCGCAGGAATAGCCTCGGTCTGAGACACCAGGTAGCCCAGATGTTTGTCGGCAGTAATGTCCACTAGGTCGTTGGCCAGGATGTAGTCTGCCTTGTTGCGCTGGATGCTATCTCGTGCCACGGCAAATAGTTCTTCCTTGGGCACGTCGACCAGTAACTTAAAGCCAATCAACTGGATGCCTGGATTCCATTGTTTGACATGGGAGATAACTTTGGGTGTTTTTTTCAAGAAGAGCACCTGGTAGTCAGCCTTGGATGAAATCTTGGTTTCCGTATTTTTCTTCTCCAGAAGGCTGGTGATGTCCTCTGTTTCCCTAACCTCGTCCAAGCCAGTCATATAGACCGGTGTGTAGTCGGAAACGGCCATGCTGTGGATGAGGACTTGGTGGGTCTTGACAAGAGGTTCAAGAGTTTCTTTCAGGCTCTCTACATTGGTTATTTCTACAATTGTCAGATGAGGATGAGATGTTGGCTTGACAGCTTGCTTGGTTGTCACCAAAGTTACCTCGTGCCCTCTTGCCAGAGCCTGTTCGGCAATGATTTTTCCTAAGGTACCTGTTGCGTGGTTGGTGATAGCCCTGACCTTGTCAATAACCTCACTGGTTCCACCTGATGTAATGATGATTTTCATGTCCATATTGTACTAAATTTTCCATTTTCCGTAAAGTTTTCGCGACCAATATACTATTACTAAAATGGAATCAAACTATAACTGTTATTGAATGATAGTCCGCCACAAAATCCGAATACTCTTACTATTTTTCATAAAAATGTTTCCGATTTTCTAAGGGGATGTGATATACTGGAAAAAAATATTTCGCTAAGGGGAGCCAGCATGAAAACAGACATTGAAATTGCACAGAGTGTTTCACTCAAGCCGATTACAGAGATTGTTGAGCAGGTCGGAATTGGATTTGATGACCTCGAATTATACGGAAAATATAAGGCTAAATTGTCTTTTGATAAAATTAATGCAGTCAAGGACAATGAGCTTGGCAAGTTAATTTTGGTAACAGCCATCAACCCAACTCCAGCTGGAGAAGGCAAGTCCACTGTGACTATTGGATTGGCAGATGCTCTGGCAAAAATTGGCAAGAAAACCATGATTGCCTTGCGGGAACCATCGCTTGGACCTGTAATGGGTGTCAAGGGCGGAGCTGCTGGTGGTGGCTATGCGCAGGTTCTACCGATGGAAGATATCAATTTGCATTTCACAGGGGATATGCACGCCATTACAACAGCTAACAATGCCCTGTCTGCTCTGATTGATAATCATTTGCACCAAGGAAACGAGTTGGGCTTAGATCCGCGCCGGATTATTTGGAAACGGGTGGTAGACCTAAATGATCGCGCCCTTCGTAAGGTCACAGTTGGTCTGGGTGGACCGCTGAACGGTGTACCGCGTGAAGATGGCTTTGATATTACGGTTGCCTCTGAAATTATGGCCATTCTCTGCTTGGCGACGGACCTAGACGACCTCAAAGAACGCTTGGCAAGCATTGTCATTGGTTATCGCTATGACCGTACACCTGTTTTTGTTCGGGATTTGCAGGTGGAAGGAGCGCTGACTCTCATTCTCAAAGATGCGATTAAGCCAAATTTGGTTCAAACCATTTATGGTACGCCCGCTTTGGTTCATGGTGGTCCCTTTGCCAATATTGCCCATGGTTGTAACTCAGTCCTTGCGACTACGACGGCTCTACGTTTGGCAGATTATACGGTCACAGAGGCTGGTTTTGGAGCAGATTTGGGTGCAGAGAAATTCTTGGATATCAAGACACCGAATTTGCCAAAATCGCCTGATGCCGTGGTGATTGTTGCCACGCTGAGAGCTCTGAAGATGCACGGTGGTGTCGCAAAATCAGACCTTGCGACTGAGAATGTCGAGGCTGTTAAAGCTGGCTTTGCCAATCTCAAGCGCCATGTCGAAAATATCCAGAAATACGGTGTTCCAGCTGTCGTTGCCATCAATGAATTTGTATCTGATACAGCTGACGAAATCGCTGCACTCAAAGAACTGTGTGGTCAAATCGGTGTTCCTGTCGAACTTGCCAGTGTCTGGGCAGACGGTGCGGACGGTGGAGTTGCTTTGGCTGAAACGGTAGTCGCAACCATTGAAAAACAGCAGGTCAACTACCAAGCCATTTATCAGTCTGACGATGATTTGGCAACCAAGGTCAGTAAGATTGTGACGCAGATTTACGGTGGAACGGGTGTCGTTTTTGAAAAGAAAGCCCGCAATCAATTGGCCGAATTTGCCAAGAATGGCTGGGATAAATTGCCTGTTTGTATGGCCAAGACCCAGTACAGTTTTTCAGATGATCCATTTGCGCTGGGGGCACCGACTGATTTCGATATTACTGTCCGTGAATTTGTACCAAAATTAGGTGCTGGCTTTATCGTGGCTTTGACCGGTGATGTCATGACCATGCCTGGTTTGCCAAAAGCACCTGCGGCTCTCAACATGGACGTGGCAGCAGATGGTTCAGCCCTGGGCTTGTTTTAGAAATACGTTTATGATTAGAACTAGCCTAATTGAATAAAAATACAAAAAAGTCTCGCTATGAGACTTTTTGAGTTTGTAGACAAATCTCTTTTCAGACTTTCCTGAGGTGATATCGGACGGTAGTAAACTTTCTTGTTTCTAGGTTTACTCCTCAAACAGTCCCCCAGACTGTTTGATCTACCTACGAAATTCTATACCTAGTATTTGAGCCTAAGGTCTCAAATACTCCGAATGCCTGAAACGACAACGTTTCAGGCATTTTCATCACAGCGGAAAGTCCTGGCTTAGGGCTCGCTCCGCTCGTAAAATAAACTAAATTTTTATTTTTTCTTAGCAGAACTACTCAGTTTATTTATCCAGAATTTAGTTTGTCTGCATTATGAAAAAGTCTCGCTGTGAGACTTTTTTTAGATGCTGTCTAGCCTGTATAATCCTTGCTTGCTTAGTTTGTAAACTTGATGACAGACCTCCCTCAAAAATCGTCGATCGTGCGAGACGCAGATAAGTGTCCCCTGATAATCCGAGAATAATTTACGAATGTTGGGCTGTGAAATGGGTGAAAAATTGCGACTGGGCTCATCGAGTAGTAAAACATTGGCCTTGTCCAATACCATTTTTAAGAGCAGCAATTTTGCTTGTTGCCCCCCTGATAAATCGGAAATAGCATGGTGAACCTCTTCGCGGGTGAATTGGAGACTGGCCAGGTAGGTGAGAGCAGCCTCTTGTTCCTCTTTATCCTTTTCTCCTGCTAAAAATGCGAGAGGAGTTTTACTTAATGGCAATAAATCTGCGTAGTGCTGAGGCATGTAGCCTAGCTGTAGGTCAGATCTGGTTTGCAGATGCTGATAGAGGAACTTGATGAGGCTGGATTTTCCGATACCATTGGCTCCTATAATGCCGACTTTCTCACCAGCTTTGACCTTCATGAAGAGATTTTTGACCAACAGGCGCTCATGGCACCACAGTTCTTCCCACTGTACGTCGATAATCTGTTTGTGCGCTGGTAACGGCTGAATGTCAGAAAAGAACAGGTGAATGGCATCTTCATGGTAGGGCATTTTGGTTATGCTTTCTGCCTGTTTTTCATAGCGCTTTTCCCTAGCTAGAACAGATTTCATCTTTTTGGCTACTAGCCGTCCAGCTGTTGCATCATGGGTATTAAGTAAGGTATTCCGGACCTGAGATTTTTGGCGACGGTGTTTTTCCATGGCTTTTTCAAATTCCTTGCGGTCGTTTTGCGCTTGCTGGACCTGTTTATAGTAGGCTGCCTCGCGCTGGTCACGGTAGGCTTGATAATCTATGGTCTGAACGCTTGTTTTGGCCAGCATTTTTTTCTTTACAGATTGTAAATGCACAATTTTTGTGGCAGTTTTAGCAAGAAAATCCTCATCGTGTGAGACGTAGACAATCGTTTTGGAGCTAGTGCCAATATAGTTTTCCAACCATGAGAGCGTTTCTAGGTCTAGGTCGTTTGACGGTTCGTCTAGAAAAATAATATCAGAATGCTTAGCGAGCGATTTGATGAGTTGGATTTTGAGTTTTTCTCCACCGGACAGGCTAGAAATCAATTGGTCACTGCTCAATCGGTCATTGTCAAAAGCCAGTTGGTCGGCGTAGCGATAGAGCAGTCCGAAATCAATATCCAAATCTACTTGAGAAAAGAAGTAGTCATTGAGTGTCAGCTCTGCCATTTCCAAAGGAAGAGACTGTGGGATGTAGATCGGTGCGGTGAAGTGGCGCTGAATCGTGCCACTTATCAGGAGATAGTCTGCTACCATGTCTGGATTGAGCAAGGTCTTGAGAAGGCTGGACTTGCCATTGCCTTCTTCGCCAATGATAGCCACCTTATCGCCACTATTGATGGTGAGGGTGAGGTCGGTTACGAGTGGACGCAGGTCTTTTTGGTGGTGGATTGAGAGATTTTGTGTTGTGATGAGCATAAGGCCTCCTTTTATAAGAAAAAACACACTACTTACTCAGTAGCGTGCCTGCTCAAAAAAGACCTATTTTGGGAATAGGAGAACAGGAAAAATAGACACAGGCAAGCTACCTCTAAGTATAAACTTAATAGAGATTACTTGTCTGTGTCCATGGTCCTTTACCTCGTATTCTTTTGATAGTATCACTATATCTGATTGGGAATAATTTGTCAAGCCATATCATCATTTTCGAATATGGTTTGGTCAGTTTTTCCGTTGACAATGTTAGCAATGGTCTGGGCAACCTTTTCCACGGCAATTGGTCGACCGGCCCAAGCTGGACTTGCAGGATCCATTTTTTCCAGAATAGCCTGGGCTCTTTCACTTGTTCCTGCCTTGCCTGGACCGTACATCATGCTAGGACGGACGATGCTCGTTTTGAAGGATTGCGCCAAGAGATAATCTTCCGCCTCTTTTTTAGCCTTGCGGTAGCCTTCTGGCGTCGCAAGCCCTTCGAGGTGGGTGGATACGTAAATGTAGTGGTGGTCACTTTTATCTGCCATAACATCCGCAATCACCTTGGCAGCACCGAGAACGACCTTATCATAGGTTAAGCCTTTTTTGGGCTCTTCTTTGACCATGCCGACCAAGTTAATGACAACAGTATGGTCATTAAGTAATTTCTTCCACTGACCTGCTTGATAGAGGTCGGCCTCTACCCAGTTGACGTCTGGACGGAATTTTTTGTTATTTTCGGAATCAAATGACCGTGTAATAGCAGTTAGCTGATGACCGCTCGCAATCAATTTTTCCATCACTTCTTGACCTAAAAAGCCACTTGCTCCGAATAAAAGTACATTTGACATAAGAATTCCTCCTTAGAATATCACTATGTAGTAATTATATACTTATTTTGAGCATTTGTCACATATAAAACATCCTTATGCTATAATGAAAGGGAAAAAGGAGAATTCGCAATGCCAATAAGGAATATAAGACAAGCAGAGCAACTAGAAATTGATGCTACCGTACGCCTTCGTGCCTATGATGGTCAATATGAGCTTGCTTTTGACTGGCATCAAAATAAGGAGCTAGTCTGGTTGGTTGACGGTGTGAAAGAAGCCTACAACTTGGAAAAATTAGCTAGGATGTACCGTTTTTTATCGGAAAATGGCGAGTGCTACTGGATAGAAATTCGGGAAAAGTGTGGTTGGAGACCAATTGGAGACGTGACCCTGCTGGCAGATGACTTTGCGATTTCCATCGGCGATGGCCGTTACTGGGCAAGGGGCATTGGTGGCAAGGTCTTAAAACGGATGATAGAACGTGCGAAAGAGCTAGGCTTCACAGAAATTCGAGTAGGAGAAATTTATGATTGGAATATTGGTTCCCGGCGTCTGTTTGAGAAGATGGGATTTAGCAGGCTCGAAAAAACAGAGAAGGGCTGGTCTTACAAGGTGACAGTATAATGATGATTAGTAGTCCTGGTGCTAGGAAATCGACCTTTTCACTCTACTTTCCTTGTATCAGGGCAAGATGGGCTTTATATTACATCCAGAAAAGACGCTAATAATAATTTGAAGAAACTCAAAAAACCTTGACAAAGCAAGGTTTTTTCTAATCTTTATACGTTCAGGACCTTATCCAGGAAGTCTTTGAGACGTGGGTGTTGTGGGTTGTCGAAGATTTGTTCGGGTGTGCCGTCTTCAAGGAATTCACCGCCGTCTGTAAAGATGACGCGGTTAGCAACCTTGCGGGCAAAGCCCATCTCATGTGTAACGATTAACATGGTCATACCTTGCTCAGCTAGGTCTTTCATAACGTTGAGTACGTCTCCGACCATTTCTGGGTCAAGGGCAGAAGTTGGTTCGTCGAAGAGCATGATGTCTGGGTTCATAGCGAGGGAACGGGCAATAGCTACACGCTGTTTCTGACCACCGGACAGGCTATCTGGCATAGCGTCACGTTTGTCTGAAAGTCCGACTTTTTCCAATAATTCCATTCCAACTTTTTCAGCTTCTGTTTTATCCAAAAGCTTGTGTTCGATGGGAGCGAAAGTGATATTATCCAGAACAGACATATGTGGGAAGAGGTTGAAATGTTGGAATACCATTCCGACATTTGAACGAAAGGCATCAACATCTGTCTTAGGATCTGTTAAATCATAACCATCAACAGTTACTTGTCCACTTGTAATGCTTTCAAGTAAGTTCATTGTTCGAAGGAAAGTAGATTTACCAGAACCAGAAGGTCCGATAATACACACAACGTCACCTTCATAGAATTTTGTGGTTATTCCTTTTAACACCTCATTAGATCCATAAGACTTATGAAGATCGTGTACATTGATTTTTAATTGTGCCATCATTTACCTCCTTTTTCAAGTTTACGTGCCAAGCGAGTCAAGAGGGTGATAACCACCAAGTATATGATGGCAAGGATTGCATACATACGGAAGGACTGGTAGTTACGGGCAATGATAATCTTACCAGCTTGGAAGAGTTCGACAAGACCAATTGCAGAGATGATGGTCGTATCTTTCAATGTGATAACGAATTGGTTGATGAAGTTTGGCAGCATGATTTTACCAGCCTGTGGCAGGATAATCTTGCGCATGGTTGTCCCGTAGGAAATACCCAAACTGCGTGATGCCTCCATTTGTCCCGCAGGAACGGCTTGAATACCACCGCGGACAATTTCTGCGATATAGGCACCGGAGTTAAGCGATAGGGCAATGGTACCGGCTACGAAGTCGTTGATTGGTGATTGTTGACCAGTGATGGATTCAATCAAGTTTGGAATACCCCAGAAGATGAAGGCTGCAACAATCATCAACGGAATGCCACGAACCACATCAACGAAGACGGATGAGATAACACGAAGGGCCTTGATTGGGCTCACCGCAAACATACCAAAGATAATACCGATTACGATAGCAATGGCAAACGACAAGAGAGCCAAACCAACAGTAATACCAAGACCAGACAAGAGTTGACCATAGTTATTTTTCAAAAGTCCAACGATGGTTGTTTCATCAACTGTTTCAGTGGCTGTGCTTGGTGTTGTCTCTTCTTTGGCATTGAAGTATTTGTTGAAAATCTCATCGTACTTGCCTGATTCTACCAATGCAGCCAAGCCATTGTTGAACATTTCAATCAGTTCAGGATTGCTGCCTTTTTTCACAGCAAATCCGTATTCGCCAGATTTTTCACCTGGGATTGGAGTAGCGAAGTCACGACCTTGTTGGATAGCGTAGAGGAGGACCGCTTCATCATCCATAAGGGCGTCAATTGAGCCAGAGTTGAGACTGTCGTACATGCCAGAAGCCTCGTCGAAGGCCTTCAAAGTATAACCATACTTGTCTTTGTTGTTTTCCAAGAAAGTGTAAGACGCTGTACCGTTTTTGGCACCGACTGTCTTGCCTTTGAGGTCTTCATAGGATACAATGTCACTGCCGTTTTTAACAGCCAGCAGGATATTTGAAGAATAGTAGGCATCAGAGAAATCAAAGATTTCTTTACGAGCATCTGTAATAGACATACCTGCGATAACAGCATCTGCTTGCCCAGCTTGAACAGCATTCAAGGCAGCATCGAAACCTGGGTTTTGAATGGTAATAGTAAATCCTTGTTGCTCCGCAATGGCTTTGATCAATTCCATATCAATCCCAACATATTTGCCGGATTCATCTTGATATTCAAAAGGTGCAAATGATGAATCAGCAACAATGGTATAGCTTGATTTTACAGGTGTAGCTTTAGCAGTGACACTTCCTGTAAGGTTTAATCGAGAAGAGTAATCTGTACTTTCAGAAGAATCAGATGAGCCAAACCATTTATTCATGATTGCTTCATAAGTACCGTCTTCTTTCATAGCTGCAAGAGCCTTGTTGAAATCATCAACGAGGTACTCATATTGGCTTCCTTTTTTAACAGAGAAACCAAATGATCCAATTGGTTCGCCAGGGATGTCCAAGCTCAGGTCTTGCCCTTGTTGGATAGCGTATTGGATAACCGCCTCATCGTCCATAGCAGCGTCAATAGCGCCAGTGGAAAGACTGTTGTACATCGTGTCCCCCGTGTCGAAGGTTTTGATAGTAAAACCGTACTTGTCCTTGTTTTCTTCGAGGAAGGTTTGAGAAGCAGTACCGTTTTTAACACCAACTGTCTTGCCTTTGAGGTCTTCATAGGAAGAAATCTTGTTAGACTTGGTTGTTGCAATGATAATCTTCGTATCAAAGTAGGGGTCTGAGAAGGTAAAGACCTTTTTGCGGGCTTCGGTAATGGTCGTACCAGCCATAAGAGCATCGGCAGAACCAGACTGGACCGCATTGACCGCTGCATCAAATCCTGGGAAGGATTGATTCATTTTCCAATTTGAACGTTTTGCAACTTCGTTGATAATATCAACATCTAATCCTTTATAAGTTTGGTCAGAATCTTTAAATTCAAATGGTGCATAGGCATTGTCAAAGACGATATCAATCGTATCATCTGCCTGAACACCTGTAAAAATAAAGAAGACCGGCAAAATGCTTGCCAATAGCATGAATAATTTTTTCTTCATTTTCATACTCCTTCTATAATATAAAATAACTTTCCCATTGTAACACATTATGAAAATTTATGCAAAAGTAATGAAAAGAACATGTCAGAAAATATAACATTTCAAGTTATTAATTATTAAATTGTGAGAAAATTTAATCTTTCACCCCCGAAAAAACTATTTTTTCAAGGAAATGTCGGACTTGTGATAAAATAGAACCATGATTAACCGAAATACTGAAAACCAATTTAAACTTGTATCTAAATACTCACCGTCTGGTGACCAGCCCCAAGCTATTGAAACCTTGGTTGATAACATCGAGGGGGGCGAAAAAGCCCAGATTCTCATGGGGGCGACTGGGACCGGTAAGACCTACACCATGAGTCAGGTCATTGCCCGTGTCAATAAGCCCACTCTAGTTATCGCCCACAACAAGACTCTGGCCGGTCAGCTCTACAGCGAGTTCAAGGAATTCTTCCCAGAAAATGCCGTTGAGTATTTCGTGTCTTACTACGATTACTATCAACCAGAGGCTTACGTACCTTCATCCGATACCTATATTGAAAAAGATAGCTCGGTCAACGATGAAATTGATAAACTTCGTCACTCAGCGACATCGGCTCTTCTCGAACGCAACGATGTCATCGTTGTTGCCTCAGTTTCCTGTATCTACGGTCTCGGATCGCCCAAGGAATATTCAGATAGCGTGGTTAGTCTGCGACCCGGCCAGGAGATTTCCCGAGACCAGTTGCTCAATTCCTTGGTAGATATCCAGTTTGAGCGCAACGACATCGACTTCCAACGGGGGCGTTTCCGTGTACGTGGCGATGTGGTGGAGATTTTCCCCGCTTCTCGTGATGAACACGCCTTCCGTGTGGAGTTTTTCGGGGATGAAATTGACCGCATTCGTGAGATTGAAAGCCTGACAGGTAAGGTTTTGGGCGACGTGGACCACTTGGCGATTTTCCCTGCCACCCACTTCGTGACCAACGATGACCATATGGAAACGGCAATTGCCAAGATTCAGGCGGAGCTGGAAGAGCAGCTCAAGGTCTTTGAGGCAGAAGGAAAACTCTTAGAAGCTCAGCGATTGAAACAGAGAACCGAGTATGATATTGAAATGCTACGGGAAATGGGTTATACCAACGGCGTCGAGAACTACTCGCGCCACATGGATGGCCGTAGCGAGGGTGAACCACCTTATACCTTGCTAGACTTTTTCCCAGAGGATTTCCTGATTATGATTGACGAGAGCCACATGACTATGGGGCAGATTAAGGGGATGTATAATGGTGACCGCTCACGGAAAGAAATGCTGGTTAACTACGGTTTCCGCCTCCCAAGTGCACTGGACAACCGTCCGCTGCGCAGGGAAGAATTTGAGAGTCATGTTCATCAGATTGTCTATGTCTCAGCGACGCCGGGTGACTATGAGATGGAGCAGACAGAGACCGTTGTCGAGCAGATTATCCGTCCGACCGGGCTCTTGGACCCTGAAGTTGAGGTTCGTCCAACCATGGGGCAGATGGATGACCTCTTGGGCGAAATCCATGCGCGTGTCGAGAAAGGCGAGCGGACCTTTATTACGACCCTGACCAAGAAAATGGCAGAGGATTTGACTGACTACCTCAAGGAAATGGGCATCAAGGTCAAGTACATGCACTCGGACATTAAGACCTTGGAGCGGACGGAGATTATTCGTGACCTGCGACTAGGTGTCTTTGATGTCTTGATCGGAATTAACCTGCTCCGTGAGGGAATTGACGTTCCAGAGGTGAGTTTGGTCGCTATTTTGGATGCCGACAAGGAAGGTTTCTTGCGCAATGAGCGCGGCCTTATCCAGACCATCGGTCGGGCGGCCCGAAACTCGGAAGGTCATGTGATTATGTATGCGGACAAGGTCACCGAGTCTATGCGCAAGGCTATGGAAGAAACAGCCCGCCGCCGTCAGCTACAAATGGCTTACAATGAAGAGCATGGCATTGTGCCTCAGACCATTAAGAAAGAAATTCGTGACCTCATCAGTGTGACTAAGGCCGTTGCCAAGGAGACAGAAGAAGTAGTTGACTTTGACAGTCTTAACCGTGACGAACGCAAGGCCATGATTAAGAAGCTGGAGGCTCAGATGCAGGAGGCTGCAGAGTTGCTTGACTTTGAACTGGCTGCCCAGATTCGGGATATGGTCATTGAACTCAAGAATAAGTAGAAAAGTAATAGAAAATCAGATCAAGGGGTATCGATCAGATGCTCTTTTTTCTATATTATTACAGGAAGTAGTGTCTACAAGCTCATGCTGAAAAATTCTTTCGATTTTTGATTCAAATTAGTCTTTGCTTTGGCCTTTTCCAGATATAATAGTCTGACTTGCTTTCATTAAGTTTTTAAGATGAATGTAGGGGGAAACAGATTTGTTTCGTAAACAACGATTTAGTATTCGTAAATTTTCAGTAGGAGCTGCATCAGTCTGTGTGGGTCTATTTTAGGTGGTCAGATTGTTAACGCCGATAGTTTGCCAACTGAAAATCCAGCAACAGTTGCGGTGAGCAACAAGGATGTGCAGGCTGAGGTAGCAGCACCTGCAGTAATAGAAAATAGTTAGACTGGTGGTGTTGACGGCAGTGAGGCGACAAGTACAACTACAATTATCGAACCAATTGCCAAAGTTATCATTATCGGCAGTCAACCTGCGCCAGTTGAAGAGACCCCGGTTGATGAACCAGCAGTTGTCACCCCAGTCGACGAACCACAGGTAGAAGCTCCGGTTGAGGAACCTCAGGTAGACACGCCAGTTGACGAACCAGTCGTAATAACACCAGCCGACGAGCCAGTTGTTGTAGCGCCAATTGATGAGCCACAGGTTACAACTTCGGTTGACGAGCCAATAGTTGTAGCTCCAGTTGACGAACCAGTCGTAATAACACCAGCCGACGAGCCAGTTGTTGTAGCGCCAATTGATGAGCCACAGGTTACAACTTCGGTTGACGAGCCAATAGTTGTAGCTCCAGTTGACGAACCACAGGTAGATACATTAGTTGAGGATTCAATTATCACAGCAAAAGGCGACAGCGTTACACATGAATCACCAGAGCTTGACATTACAGCCTTTCTAAGTCAGGGTCATTTTTTACCTACTGAAATCTTGCCAGAAACAACAGTTACTCTAACAGTTTCGCATTTAGTTAGTTGTGCTGCAGCTGGCGGTTCAGCAGAGGCAACCAGCATCTTATCCCAAGGAACTGGTAACACTGAACAATCTGCTAGCAATCAATCCTCAGGACAAACTGCTAAAACATTGCTGAATACTGGACAAGAAGATGCTTTGACATCTCTTGGACTTGTAGTGGGAATGCTTGGATTTGGTTTAGTGAAAAGAAAAAAAGCTGAACTTGACTAAAATCTATATCCATTATGATGGGAAGTTGACCTTGTATCAGCTTCTTTTTGGTTTTCTGCTCTTCGATTCATTAACAGTGTAGAAGGTTGGATAAAGCTAAGCCTTGTCTTCTCGAATTTTTCATGTTTCCGCTATATTTTTTCTTTTAAATCAACTATAATAGAATCATGAAAGTTTTACTCTATTTGGAAGGCAAGACGGTTCTGGAAAAATCAGGAATTGGTCGGGCCCTCCACCATCAAATGGAAGCCCTGGACATGGCTGGAATTCCCTATACGACGGACCTTTTAGGGGATTATGATGTCATTCATATCAATACCTATGGGCCACGTTCCTGGTTGCTTTTGCACGCTGCCAAACGCCATGGAAAGAAGGTCATCTTGCACGGGCATTCGACCAAGGAAGATTTTCAAAATTCCTTTATCGGATCCAATCGCCTGGCGCCATTTGTGGGAAAATATCTGGCCAGCATGTACCGAAAAGCAGATTTTATCATTACCCCGTCAGAGTATTCTAAGCAGCTCATCCAATCCTATGGGGTGACAACTCCAATCGTTGCCGTGTCCAATGGGATTGATTTGGACAAGTACAAGAAAGATGCTAGCAAAGAGGCTGTTTTTCGGGATTATTTCGGTATTAAAGAGGGACAACCAGTCGTGGTCTGTGCCGGGCTTTATTTCCGCCGCAAGGGCATAGAGGATTTTGTCAAGGTGGCTGAAAAGCTGCCCCATGTGCGCTTCATTTGGCTGGGCTCTATCAATAAATGGATGATTCCATCCTATATCCGGAAAATTGTAGAAGGAGCTCATCCGCCTAATGTCGAGTTTCCTGGTTACTTCAAGGGTGCTGTTTTTCAGGGGGCAATGAGCGGAGCGGATGCCTTTTTCTTCCCATCCTATGAAGAGACGGAAGGGATTGTCGTCTTGGAAGCTCTAGCCAGCCACCAGCATGTTGTGCTGAGAGATATTCCAGTTTATGAAGGCTGGATTGATGACACAAGTGCCGAATTGGGCAAGACCGTCGATGATTTTGTCCAATCCATTCAAAATATCTTAGATAAAAAAGTAGACAAGCGCGAGGCAGGTTATCAGGTGGCAGTCAGTCGCTCGATTGACAATGTAGCCCACCAACTAGTAGAAGCCTATCGCCAAGTCATGGAGTTGTAAATGCGTATTGGATTGTTTACAGATACCTATTTTCCACAGGTTTCGGGGGTTGCGACTTCTATTCGGACTCTGAAAACGGAGCTGGAAAAACTAGGTCATGCAGTATTTATTTTTACGACCACTGATGAGGGTGTCAACCGTTATGAGGATTGGGATATTATCCGCATTCCTAGCGTGCCCTTCTTTGCCTTTAAGGACCGTCGAGTGGCCTATGCTGGCTTTGTGGATGCCTTGAAAATTGCCAGCCGTTACAAGCTGGATATTATTCATACCCATACGGAGTTTTCTCTGGGGATTTTGGGGAAATTGATTGCCAAGGAATTGGGGATTCCAGTTATTCATACCTACCATACCCAGTATGAGGACTACGTCCACTATATTGCTAAGGGGAAAATTATCCGCCCTAGCATGGTCAAGTATATCCTCAAACCCTTCTTCCGTGACCTTGATGGGATTATCTGTCCCAGCGAGATTGTAGAAGATTTGCTGAATAAGTATCAGGTTCCTATTTCCAAAAGGGTCATACCGACAGGAATTGATTTGGCCAAGTTTGACCGACCTGAGATTTGCCAAGAGGATATTGATGAACTGAGGCAGCAACTGGGGATTGCTAAGGATGAAACCATGCTGCTCAGCCTGTCTCGTATCTCCAATGAAAAAAATATTCAGTCCCTTGTCAAGGCCATGCCGGCTATTTTGGCTGAAAATCCCAAGGTCAAGCTGGTTATCGTTGGTGGTGGTCCTTATGCGGGAGAGTTGCAGGAGATGATTGACCGCATGCAGCTGGCCAGCCATATTCAGATGACGGGCATGATTGCGCCGAGTGATACTGCTCTATACTATAAGGCGGCTGATTTCTTTATTTCGGCATCGACCAGTGAAACTCAGGGTCTGACCTTCTTGGAAAGCCTGGCATCTGGTACTCCAATCCTAGCCCATTCGAATCCTTATTTGGATAATTTGGTGACGGACAAGATGTTTGGAACCCTCTTTAAGAGGGAAAAGGACATAGCAGATGTGGTCATTGATGCGATTTTGGCGACGCCAAGCATGAATGCCTACTTGCTGGAGAAAAAGCTCTATGAAATTTCCGCCAAGAATTTCGGTCACCGAGTTTTTGAGTATTACCTAGATTTGAAAATTTCCCATGATTTCCAGAAGGAACACACCAATCAAGACAGTGTGGCAGAAGTATTGCTCAAGGGAGCGGTCACCTTACCAGCCAAGGCCGTTGTCAAATCAACCGACACCACAGCCCGCATTCTCAGAAAATCAGTTGCCCAGGTCAAATCCGTTCGTAATTTCTTTGATTAGGAGGGATGAAAATGAAGAATTCAGGAAAAATCTTTTGGTACATCTTGCCTATTTTACTGGTTTATTATCTGGTGCCGGTGCTGATTATGTATTCTCCGATGGATGACTTGACCATCAAGGGAGTGTTGATTAACTTGATTTTAGTCTATCAACCAATCTTGATTTTGCTGATTTCAATCATTTATACTGTCAAACATGGCTTTTCCTGGTGGTTTCCACTGCTACAAGGCTTGCTTTATCTGCCAGTCGATACCCTGATTTTTCCAAATGCAGAGGGCTCAGAAATCTACGTTATCCCTTACATTCTCATGGGCTTTCTCGGAGTAGGAGTAGGGGTTTTGATGAGGAAGATGCTTGGAATTGGAAAATCTAGAAATTCTCGCAAAAATCCTTGAAAAATCCGAAAATCCTGCTATAATAGCTGTTAGAGACTTATCCATTCTAGGAAATCTTTGAGAGAGTGCGCGGTTGCTGCGAGCGCATAGAGGATAGGATGGACACTACTCGGTATGATTTTATGCAAACATAAAAGGGTGGTTCCCTTATCGCCATTCTGAGGTCATCAGCTTTTTTGAGCTGGTGATGAATGAAGGTGGAACCACGTTACGACGTCCTTTAGCGAGGATGTCGTATTTTCCTTTTGGAGGAGTAGTTATGCTACCTGATGACTTATTAAAACGGTGTCAAGATGTGCGAAGAGCCTATAGAGAGTTGGAACTCAAGCACTACGACAAAGAGTGGTCCATCGAGGAGGACCTTTTGGCTCTGACCAATGATATTGGCAACATGAACCGCCTGATTATGACCAAGCAGGGTCGTTACTATGATGAAACGCTCTATACCTTGGAGCATAAAATGGCTGAAAATATCTGGTGGTTGATTGAATTAGCAGACCGCCTAGATATTGATATTCAAGAAGAAATGGAAAACTTTTTAGCTCAAAAAGAAGAGTTATTGGGGATTAAAAAATAAATAAAAAGGAGATAAACATGATTAAAATCACTTTCCCAGATGGTGCTGTTCGTGAGTACCAGGCTGGCGTGACTACTTTTGAAATTGCTGAGAGCATCAGCAAGTCTTTGGCGAAAAAGGCTCTTGCAGGTAAGTTCAATGGTAAATTGATTGACACCACTCGTGCTATTGAAGAGGACGGCACGCTTGAAATCGTAACGCCTGATCATGAGGATGCTTTGGACATCTTGCGTCACTCAGCAGCTCACTTATTTGCCCAAGCGGCTCGTCGCCTTTTCCCAGACATTAAGTTGGGCGTTGGTCCAGCTATTCAGGACGGTTTCTACTATGATACGGACAATGCGGCTGGTCAGATTTCAAATGAAGATTTGCCACGCATTCAGGAAGAAATGATGAAGATTGTCAAGGAAAACTTCCCTTCAGAACGCCGTGAGGTGACCAAGGAAGAGGCTCTTGAGATTTTCAAAAACGATCCTTACAAGTTGGAGTTGATTCAAGAACACTCGGATGATGAGGGTGGTTTGACTATCTATACTCAGGGTGAATACGTTGACCTCTGCCGTGGCCCACACGTTCCGTCAACAGGCCGTATCCAGATTTTTGAATTGCTCAATGTGGCAGGTGCTTACTGGCGTGGTAAGAGTGAAAATCCAATGATGCAACGGGTTTATGGTACAGCTTGGTTTGACAAAAAAGATCTCAAAGCATACCTGCAAATGCGTGAAGAGGCCAAAGAGTGTGACCACCGTAAACTTGGTAAGGAATTGGATCTTTTCATGATTAGCCAAGAAGTTGGTCAAGGTTTGCCATTCTGGTTGCCAAATGGAGCGACTATCCGTCGTACCTTGGAGCGTTACATCACAGACAAGGAATTGGCTTCAGGTTACCAGCACGTTTATACGCCACCATTGGCTTCTGTTGAACTCTATAAGACTTCAGGTCACTGGGAGCATTACTCAGAAGATATGTTCCCAACTATGGACATGGGTGACGGTGAAGAGTTCGTTCTTCGTCCGATGAACTGTCCGCACCACATTCAAGTTTACAAAAACCATGTGCGTTCATACCGTGAGTTGCCAGTGCGTATCGCTGAGCTTGGTATGATGCACCGCTATGAAAAATCTGGGGCATTGACTGGTTTGCAACGGGTACGTGAGATGACTCTTAACGACGGTCATATTTTCGTCACACCTGAACAAATCCAAGAAGAGTTCAAAAAAGCTCTCCAGTTGATTATCGATGTGTACGCAGATTTCAACCTAAACGACTACCGTTTCCGCCTCTCTTATCGTGACCCAGAGGATAAAGAAAAGTACTATGACAATGATGAGATGTGGGAAAATGCCCAACGTATGCTGAAAGGTGCCATGGATGAAATGGGCGTGGACTACTTCGAGGCAGAGGGAGAAGCAGCCTTTTACGGTCCAAAATTGGATATCCAGGTGAGAACTGCCTTAGGTAATGAGGAGACACTGTCAACCATTCAGTTGGATTTCCTCTTGCCAGAACGTTTTGGTTTGACCTATATTGGTGCTGATGGTGAAGAACACCGCCCAGTCATGATTCACCGTGGTGTTATCTCAACTATGGAACGCTTCACAGCCATTTTGATTGAAACCTACAAGGGTGCCTTCCCAACTTGGTTGGCGCCAACCCAAGTAACTATGATTCCAATCTCTGTAGAAGCTCACTTGGATTACGCTTGGAAAGTTGCAAAAGAATTGCAAGACCGTGGCGTTCGCGTACACGTGGATGAGCGGAACGAGAAGATGCAATACAAGATCCGTCAGAGCCAGACCAGCAAGATTCCTTACCAGCTCATCGTTGGTGACAAGGAAATGGAAGACAATGCTGTCAACGTTCGTCGCTACGGAAGTAAGGCAACACAAACTCAGTCTGTATCAGAATTTGTGGACCATATCCTAGCAGATATTGCCCGCAAGTCACGTCCAGCTGAAACAGCTGAATAATAATTATAAGGAGAAGTCCGAAAGGGCTTCTTTTTTGACAGCAAAAACTCCCAAGTTTTCAAAATAGAATAGACTAGATTTCTTTAGAAAGCTGATTGTCATTTTACTGGACATTCGTTTCAGAAATTTCTTTTAAAATTTTTAAAAACTTATTGGCGACCCTGGATTGATTGTTTTGTTTTTTCCAGAGAACTTGTAGAGGGTCATGGTTACCTTCTTGTAATTTTATAAATTTTAGTTGGCTATATTCATCAGTCAGGACAATGCCGTTCAAGCAAAGTGCAACACCAACACCTGCTTTGACAAGAAGGGCAGCATTATATAGAAGATTATAAGTTGCAACAATACGATAATCACCAACTTTATCTAGTTCTTCAAAGGTGATATTGGCTTGAGCAGATACTATCAGTGGATATTTGATGATATCATGAAGTTTTGGGGTCTGAAGAGTGGCTAAGGGATGATTTTTTGGAACAAGTATCCCCCAAGAATCTCTATTTGGAAGAGGTAAGTGATTATATTTACTTTCATCAAAAGAACCAAAGGTTATACCGATATCAATATTGCCTTGGTCTAAATATTCTTGTACATAGTCAGAGTTACCACTAAGAATGTGTACTTTAACTTCTGGATAGGTAGTGGTCAATTTTTTAACGGCTCGTGCCATGATATCCAGAGATTGGCTTTCCGCGGCTCCAATACTAAGTTCACCCGAAATACCATCGTTTCTACGGATGTTATTTTCTGTTTTATTGACTAAGGATAGAATTTCTATGGCACGATTGTAAAGTTAGCGCCCGTCTTCAGTTATCTGAATTTCTCGGCTACCACGATCGAAAAGCTGAGTTTCTAATTCTGTTTCCAAGTCTCGAATTTGTCGAGAAAGGGTTGGCTGTGTGATATGCAAGGCCTTGGCGGCATTAGATATAGATTTGGTTTGTACGATTGTGACAAAGTAATTAAGAACACGGATATCCATTACTAGCTCCTAGTGTTTTTTTAGAATTATTATACCACAACACATGCCTTATAGGCATACATAGAACATAAAACAAGTATTTGATTATGGGTTGTGTTTGTAATAAAATATCTAAAAAAAAACAGAAAGGAAATAGTAACTAAAATAAGGTATGAAGTATGCATCAAGAAATTAAATCTTTCATTGAAACAGGAGAAATCATTAAAAAAGGAGACATTGTTTACGAACTTATTCACGAAATTACTGCTGAAACCTTACCGCTTATAGAAAAATTGAATACAGAAGTCCAAAGCGAAGCGAGTAAGCGTGACTTGCTGGAAAAAATCATGTGTAAGAAGTTGGATGATACAACGTCAATTGCATTGCCTTTCCGAACGGATTTCGGACGCCATCTTTCCATCGGTAAGGAAGTTTTTATCAATACGGATGTGATGATGACAGATTTAGGTGGGATTGTTATTGAGGATAAGGTCTTGATTGGTCCTCGTGCTATGATTATCTCAGTTAATCACCCTCAAGAATCATCACAGCGACGGGGCTTAATTTTGAAATCCGTCCATATTAAGAACAATGCTTGGATTGGTGCGGGAGCAACTATATTACCAGGTGTGACGGTTGGTGAAAATGCTATAGTAGGTGCTGGAAGTGTTGTGACAAAGGATGTACCTGATAATACAACTGTCGCAGGTGTACCTGCTAAAATTATAAATACCAATCATTAATTTTTGGAAGGAAATATAAAAATGAAAACTGCTATTTTTGAAAAAGCTGGGTCAATGATTATCGAAGAGGTTAATAAACCAACGATTCAAGCACCGGATGACGCCATTATAAAAATTGTCCGTGCCTGTGTTTGTGGCTCGGACCTCTGGTCATACTCACATGGGGATGGTAAAGAAGGTCATTCTGTCAATTCTGGACACGAGGCACTTGGTATAGTTGAAGAAGTTGGTCCCGAAGTGACAGATATTCATCCTGGAGATTTTGTCATTGTACCCTTTACGCATGGTTGTGGTGAATGCGATGCCTGCCGTGCTGGATTTGACGGCACTTGTGATAATCATGTAGCTCCGAACAACTGGGGAAACGGTTACCAGGCAGAATGCCTACGTTTCCACTATGCGAACTGGGCACTGATTAAAGTACCTGGTCAGCCATCTGATTACTCAGAAGATCTGCTGAAGTCTTTACTGGCCTTGGCAGATGTCATGCCTACAGGATATCATGCTGTGAGGGTAGCACAAGTGAAACAAGGCGACAAGGTCGTTGTGATTGGAGATGGTGCTGTCGGTCAATGTGCCGTTATTGCTGCTAAAATGCGAGGTGCGTCTCAAATTATTATGATGAGCCGTCATGAAGAACGTCAGAAATTAGCCCTTCAACTGGGTGCAACTGCTGTTGTTGCTGAACGTGGTGAGGAAGGTATTGCAAAGGTGCGTGAAATTTTAGGTGGAGGAGCGGATGCTGCCCTTGAGTGCGTTGGTACAGAATCTTCTATTGAACAGGCACTGGGGGTCCTTCATAATGGCGGTCGTATCGGCTATGTTGGTATCCCTCACTACAATAACCGTCCGATTGGCTCGACGTTTGCACAGAATATTTCCTTCGGCGGTGGTTCAGCATCGGTCACTACCTATGTCAAAAATGAATTACTCGAAGCCGTCTTGGATGGAAGGATTAACCCTGGTAAAGTTTTCACAAATACCTATGATTTCAGTGAAATTAACCAAGCCTATCAAGATATGGCGGACCGTAAAGTGATTAAATCTATGTTGATTGTTTCTGAGTAACCGTAATCTCATAAATTCATTCGCTCAGAAATCTGGAATATTATCAGCACTATTTTGTCCTTTAACATAGTCACTTTCTATCAACTAGCAGAATGATTTTGTAAATCAGCGAAGTCCGAAAGGACTTCTTTTTTGGTATAATAGTCAAGGAAAGAGGTGCTTAAATGAAAAGGATAATGAAGTTTATTGTAGGTCTTTTATTAGGAATTATTGGTTTCTTTGGCATTTTGTTGCTTTGTCTATTGCTGCTCTTTAGTCCCAAAGTGGCTAGTCGAGAGGAATTGATATCGTATCAGATGATGCTAGAACAGGGTATGGAGTCATATGGTTTCACTGGTAAGGTGGAGTTGACAAAATTTCGTCCTATTGCCATTGGTAACCCATGGGATGTTTTAGAGTATGATTATACTGAGGTTATAGATGGTCAGTCAATTACACTTCAATCCTCTGATACTTTGGTCAATAACCGAATTGAAGGACAGGAGGCATTAAACGGACTACTAAATATGACGGCCTATTTTGATGATAGTCCAAGTGGAATGTTGTATCAATTTGATGGTATCGTTGACCAAGCTATGTGGCATCAGCCGAGAGGTAAATATTTACTGAATCAGGCACAGCAGATATTTAAATTGATGGAAGAAAAAGATTTCACTTTGTTTGAAGTGGATGGTAGGCTTGAAACTCAGGATGAAAAACTGATAAAGTTTTATGAAAAGGTAGAGGAAAATCGCTATAATGGTCGGGCTTTTGCAGGTTTTTATGATATTAATTTAGACTGGCTCATGGAGGAAGAAATGGCGGTAATCGAAGTTGAATTTTTTAATAAGAAGGACCTTGGTTTAGAAAACGACTTAGTAGAGGAAGATAAATTACTAGCTGATTTAAAACAGAAAGTCGAAACATTTGACTATTCTAATGTGGAAGACGGAACCTATAGAATTGGTTTTCGTAGACCTGGAGTGCAGTCGACAAGTTTTTTCGTAACAATCAAGGTAAAAGATCATCATCATTCATTCTTAAAATAGTTGTAACAAACACAAAAAATCCCAACCATCTGGCTGGGAGGAACGTTTATTCAATACTGCTTGCCCAAGACTTAGCTACGTAGCGTGATAGGCTGGAAATGGCGAAGTTGATGAGGAAGTAGATGAGGGCAACCATGAGATAGAGAGCAAAGACCTGCTCGGCCTCAAAGTAGCGTCCCATGAGGATTTGGCTGGAGCCAAAGAGTTCCTGGAGGGCAATAACGGAATAGAGGAAACTGGTGTCCTTGATGACTGTTACGATTTGTGAAATGATGGCTGGCAACATCTTGCGAATAGCCTGTGGCATGATGATATAAATCATAATCTGGACAGGTGTGAATCCTTGCGCCAGACCAGCCTCTGTTTGACCTGGACCAATGGCATTAAGACCACCGCGAATGATTTCTGCCATAGCAGCGGTCGTGAAAATGGTAAAAGCTGTAATACCAGCTGGCGTTGACTTCATCTGAAATACCAAGAAAACAGTGAAAATCCAGAGCAGGTTGGGTACGTTACGGACAAATTCGATATAGATTGTTGCAATCCACTTGAAGAGTGGATTTTTTCCATTTCGCATGATGGCCAAAATCATTCCGAAGAGGACAGATAGGACCACAGAGATGCTTGAAATGTAGAGAGTGAGCTGCAAACCAGACCAGAGCAATTGGAAGGTCGATGGTTTGAGAAGTTCTGAAATAGTATTCATCATAGACCTCCTTAATGACTGAAGGCAGCCTTGTTTTTCTCTTCAATCCGGCGTCCCCAGCTAGCAACTGGGAAACACATGATAAAGTAGAGAAAGGCCGCGCCTGCAAAGGCTGGAATGTAGTTGGCATTCATGGCAGACCAGGACTTGGTCATGAACATGATATCTGCACCAGAGATAATAGCGACCGTGGCCGTATTTTTAATCAAGTTAACCACTTGGTTGGTTAATGGTGGAAGAATGGTTGGGATAGCCTGTGGCAAGATGATGATGCGCATAGTCTCGCTGGCAGTAAAGCCTTGAGATAGGGCAGCCTCAGTCTGACCAGTCGGTACCGCCTCGATACCTGCACGGATAACTTCGGCAATATAGGCACCGTGGTAAAGCCCGACACAGATAACCGCTGTCCAATAGATAGATGGCATGAGCACATAGTTGGAAATCAAGGGCAGACCGTAATAGACAATCATGAATTGCACCAAGAGTGGTGTGTTTTGGTAGTATTCAACATAAATACGGGCCAACAATTTGAGTGATTTTTTCTTGCTGGATGATAGGCTACCGAAGAGAATTCCTAGCAGCATGGCCGTGATAAAGGCACCGATAGAAATAGCTAGGGTAAAGAGGAAGCCTTGGAAAAAGACTGGAAAATCATTGAAGTAGCTCAGCCAGTTTTCCCAAGCATAGGGGTTAGTTGCAAAAACAAACATAACCGTTCCTTTCTAGTGTGTAGTAGTAGGTGGTTGGATGTGAGTCTCGGCTCACTTACTGTGGTTCGAGTCAACATCTCAGCGCAGTGGTTGATTGGCGGTTTCGTTCGCGTTTTACGCTCCGAACCAGCCCTAACGAATGATACGAACTGTGTTCGTTCAATTTCCAACCTCCAAAGGTTCCCCGAACCTTGGAGCTGTGCGGGGGAGGGAGTAAAACGGTCTGGGAATAGACCGTTTTAGCCTGAACCCAGAAACTCGAGAGTTCAGACGAACTCTCTTTTCCTTAGCCGAGTTCTTTCCCGCTTCCTATTCATCTGTTTCTGTGACAGGTTTGAGTCCGTTGGCATCGTAGATAGCCTGTAGACTGCCATCCGCTGTCCATGTTTCGATGAGACCGTTTAAGTAATCATTAAGGTCTTTATTGGATAATTTAGTCACAATGCCGTAGTCTGACGCTGAGAAGCTGAAGTCCACGAGCTCAGACTGGGAACCGATATAGCCTGACAGGATAGACTGGTCTACTGAGAAGGCATCTGTGCGATGGGCACGGAGAGAAACAGAGAGTTCAGGATAAGAACCCAATTCTGCGAAGGTTACGGAAATGCCGTGCTTATCAGCTAAATCAGAAATTAGTTTTCGTGTGATAGAGCCTTGGGCAACCCCGATGTTCTTACCGTCCAAATCCTTGAAGGTCTTGATACCAGAATCCTTATTAACCAGGAAGCCGACAGCGTCTGTATAGTAAGGGCTGGTAAAGTTATAGAGGAGTTTGCGTTCTTCCGTGATGGTGAAAGTCGCGATGACCATGTCGACCTGCTCGTTGTCTAGAAGAGGACCACGGGTCTGTGCTGTAACTGGTGTAAATTCGATATCTACGCCCAGTTCTTGTGCAATTTTGCGGGCAATGTCAATTTCCATTCCTTCAAATTCGCCAGTGTCTGGATTTTTAAAACCAAAGTTTGGTACGTCTTGTTTGACGCCGACACGGAGAACACCACGGTCAATGATAGCCTGGACCTGGTCGCTGCTGATAGCTTGAGCAGGAGTTTCAGTCTGCACCTTGGTTTGACTGAAAGCAAAGAGGAGGACCACACCAATCAAGAGCATCCGAATGGCGAAAAATAAATTGATTTTCTTTGTATCCATAGGCACCTCCTAGATCTTAACCTTATCTGATTCGTGGTTGATAATCTTACTGAGGAACTGCTTGGCGCGTGGTTCTGTTGGATTGTCGAAGAAGCCATTGACGTCGGTCGTATCCACCAAAACCTCGCCCTCTGCCATGAAGATGATACGATCAGCCACCTCACGGGCAAAGCCCATTTCATGGGTTACAACAATCATGTTCATGCCGTCGCGGGCCAATTTTTGCATAACTGCAAGAACATCACCGATGGTTTCAGGGTCAAGGGCAGAAGTTGGCTCATCAAAGAGCAGGAGTTCGGGGTGCATAGCCAGTCCACGGGCGATAGCAACACGCTGCTTCTGTCCGCCAGAAAGCATGGCTGGATAAGAGTTCTTGCGGTCCCAGAGGTTTACAAATTCTAGGTATTTTTGCGCAGTCTTCTCTGCTTCTGCCTTGTCAATGCCCAAAACCTTGATAGGGGCTAGGGTAACATTTTCTAGGACTGTCTTATGAGGATAGAGGTTGAAATGTTGGAAAACCATGCCGACCTCTTTGCGGAGAGCAACTAGTTCCTTGGTAGATGAACCAGATACGGTGTGGCCGTGTACCACCAATTCACCGTCTTCTACAGACTCCAGTCCATTGATGGTACGAATCAATGTGGATTTTCCAGAACCAGAAGGGCCGAGGAGTACAACAACCTGACCAGGTTCAAATTCTAAGTTGATATTGCGTAGGGCATGGTAGTCGCCGTAATATTTATTAACATTCTTAAACGATACTAATGACATGAGAATCTCCTTTATCTAATGCGATACTAAGCATCATATCATTGCAAAGATTAAATGTCAAGTATATTCTGACAATTTAAGATTTTGATATGTTAGAAAATGTAACATAAAATAGCGAGATAGATTTTAAACATGAATTTTCCAGATAAGTTATGATATAATAGAAGAAATAAATAAAAGGTATAAGTAATATGAAAAAAATTCTAGTTGTAGATGATGAGAGACCCATCTCGGATATTATTAAATTTAACATGACCCGTGAGGGCTATGAGGTCGTGACAGCTTTTGATGGTCGCGAGGCCTTAGAAGTATTTGAAGCGGAGTTTCCGGACATTGTCATTCTGGATTTGATGTTGCCAGAGTTGGATGGTTTGGAAGTGGCCCGTAACATTCGCAAAACCAGCAATGTGCCCATTATTATGTTGTCTGCCAAGGATAGCGAATTTGACAAGGTTATTGGCTTGGAAATTGGAGCGGACGATTATGTGACCAAGCCTTTCTCTAACCGTGAATTGCAGGCCCGCGTCAAGGCTCTGCTTCGCCGGAGCGAGTTGACAGAGACCCAGTCCATTCCTGTTGTGGCTGGCAAGGCGGAATTGGTCATCGGAGACCTGGTGATTTTGCCCGATGCCTTTGTTGCCAAAAAACATGGTAAGGAATTGGAATTGACCCACCGGGAGTTCGAGCTGCTCTATCATCTGGCCCAACACATTGGTCAAGTCATGACCCGCGAGCACTTGCTGGAAACAGTTTGGGGCTATGATTACTTTGGTGATGTCCGGACGGTCGACGTGACGGTTCGTCGTTTGCGTGAGAAAATCGAAGACATTCCAAGCCGCCCTGAATACATCTTGACCCGCCGTGGCGTCGGGTACTTTATAAAATCCAATGATTAATCAACTGCGTTACCTGATAACGACCTCGGAATTCTGGTTTATTGTCATCAGTATTGGCTTTGTGATTGCCATTACTGTTCTCTTGATTGAGAATTACCGGGACAATAAGCAGATTAAACAATTAAATGAACGTGTTAAGTCGCTCATGGAAGGAGATTATGCGGATGTTCTGGATCTAAGAGGTAGTCCGGAAATTACGGATATGACCAACTCCTTGAACGATTTGTCTGAAATGATTCGCCTGACGCATGATAATTTGGAACAGGAAAAAACACGCCTCAGTTCCATTTTGTCTTATATGAGTGATGGTGTTGTGGCAACCGATCGAATGGGGCGCATCATTATGATTAACGACATGGCCCAGAAACAATTAGGTCTGAGCGTACAGGAGGCGACGCAATCAGATATCTTGGATGTTTTGGACCTCCAGGAGGAATACAGTTTTCGTGAATTGCTGGCTCAGACACCGGAAATTGTGCTTGAGCACACCAATGAAAACCAGGAATTTCTGACACTTCGGGCAAATTTTGCGACCATTCGGAGCGAAAGTGGCTTGATTTCTGGTCTGGTTATTGTCCTGCATGATATGACTGAGCAGGCCAAGGAAGAGCGGGAGCGGCGGCTCTTTGTATCTAATGTTAGCCACGAGTTGCGGACACCTCTAACATCTGTCAAGTCTTATCTAGAAGCCTTGGACGAGGGTGCTATTACAGAAACGGTGGCTCCAAGCTTTGTCAAGGTTTCTCTAGATGAGACCAACCGCATGATGAGGATGATTACGGATCTCCTGAGCCTGTCACGTTTTGACAATCAAGTCGGTGAGTTGAATCTAGAATTGATTAACTTCACGGCCTTTGTCACCTTTATTCTCAACCGTTTTGATCAGATGAAGAATTCAGATTCTGAGAAGATTTATTCGATTGTGCGAGACTATCAGATTAGTCCGATTTGGATAGAAATTGATACGGACAAGATGACCCAGGTTTTGGACAATATCCTGAATAATGCAATCAAGTATTCGCCGGATGGGGGCAAAATCACTTTCAGTATGAAGACCACGGACAGTCAGCTGATTGTCTCCATCTCTGACCAAGGGCTGGGAATTCCCAAGGCTGATTTGCCTAAGATTTTTGACCGATTTTACCGGGTGGACAAGGCACGTTCGCGGTCCCAAGGGGGTACAGGTCTGGGCTTGGCCATTGCCAAGGAAATTGTGAAACAGCATAAAGGTTTTATTTGGGCCAAGTCAGAATATGGACATGGTTCGACCTTTACTATTGTCTTGCCATACAGTAAGGAAATTGCTATGGATGAGTGGGATGACACTCTTGAGGAAGAATAGGAGTTATGACGGAAGTAAGTTTTAAATATAGTATTTTGGCGTCTGGCTCCAGCGGCAATTGTTTTTATTTGGAGACGCCTAAGAAACGAATTTTGGTGGATGCGGGGCTCTCTGGTAAGAAAATTACCAGTCTCTTGGCGGAAATCGACCGCAAGCCAGATGATATTGATGCCATTTTGGTGACCCATGAGCACAGTGACCATATCCATGGAATCGGTGTTCTGGCCCGCAAATACGGTATGGACATTTATGCCAATGAGCAGACCTGGCAGGCCATGGACAGCAAGTTGGGCAAGATTGCTATAGCACAAAAGCATATTTTTGAGCTGGGGGTAACCAAGACCTTTGGTGACCTGGATATTGAGTCCTTCGGTGTTAGCCACGATGCGGCCTGTCCGCAGTTTTACCGTTTTATGAAGGATGATAAATCCTTTGTTATACTGACGGATACGGGTTATGTCAGCGACCGGATGGCTGGGATTGTGGCCAATGCAGATGGCTATTTGATTGAGTCCAATCATGATATTGAAATCCTGCGTGCAGGTTCTTATTCGTGGAATTTGAAACAGCGGATTTTGTCGGATAAGGGGCATCTCTGCAATGAAGATGGAGCAGATGCCATGATTCGGACCCTGGGTAATCGGACTAAGAAAATCTATCTTGGTCACTTGTCCAAGGAAAACAATATTAAAGAACTGGCCCACATGACCATGGTCAATCAGCTGGCCCAGGCTGATTTGGGAGTAGGAGTGGATTTCCAAGTCTACGATACATCGCCCGATACGGCGACACCGCTGGTCTCCATTTGACAATCATAGCGTCAACAATTACATAGAGGAGAATCGCTGGCAGGCGGTTCTCTTTATCATTATTATTCGATAGACGGTATGAATCTAGAGCAATCAGTAAATCTGGTTGCTTTTCTTTTTGACGAAATAAGGTGGGATAGTAGTGGCAAATGTTTACAAATGCTCTTTTAAATTATGGAATTAAAGTGCAAATGTAATAGAGAAAGGAAATGATGTTATAGAAAATTTCCGATAATAATCTGCGCAAAATGTAAGCGCTCTGAAATTCATCTTCCGTCGGAAAAAATGAAACCTGATGTGGTATAATAAGTAGAAACTTTCTAGAATGAGGTCCGATGTGTCGAATAAATTGCTTTCGCGAGTGGGGCGAGAGGATAGGATTATTCCAAGGCGGTTGAACATGCTGTTTGCCATTGTCGTCTTCCTGTTTTCCGTCCTGATTGCTCGTTTAGTGGATATGCAGCTAATCAATAAAGATTTTTATGTCCAAAAATTAGAGACTGCCAGTCAAAAAGTGGTGTCAAGAAGTTCGGTCCGCGGTCAGATTTATGATGCCAAAGGGCTTCCGCTAGTTGAAAATAAGTTAAGCCAGGTGGTGTCCTTTACTCGGTCAAATAAAATCACTGCCAAAGGAATTCGGGATATTGCGGAAAAATTGGTAGCCTGGGTGTCCTTGCCTAAGGATATTCGTGTGTCGGAGCGGGACAAGGCAGATTACCTCTTGGCGGATACAGATGTCTATGAAAAGATTGTCGCGGAGCTCCCAAGAGAGAAGCGGTTCGGTATCGATGGAAACCGCCTGAGCGAAGGAACAATTTATGCCAATGCCGTAGAAAGCTTGGACCCCAAAGATTTACAATTGACGGAGGCTGAAGAGAAGGTTGTCTACCTCTTTACCCAAATGAACAAGGCTGGCTTTTTTGAGACCGTCCGCCTAGCAACCCAGCCCCTCAATGCAGAACAGATTGCCTTGATTGCTTCTCATGAGCAGGACATGCCTGGGGTTACAACAGTGACCAATTGGGACCGTCTTGTCAAAGATACCTCGCTTTCCTCGATTATTGGAACGGTGACGACGGAGCAGGTTGGTCTCCCTGCAGAAGATGCTGAAGATTATCT
The DNA here is from genome assembly GCF_040836615.1 of Streptococcus nasisuis. Lineage (NCBI taxonomy): Bacteria > Bacillati > Bacillota > Bacilli > Lactobacillales > Streptococcaceae > Streptococcus > Streptococcus nasisuis. The sequence goes on from NZ_CP162268.1 coordinate 1,257,026, forward strand.
GGCCAAGGGCTACTATCTGAACGACCGTGTGGGAACTGCCTACCTTGAAAAGCAGTACGAAGGCGTCTTACAAGGGCAACGAGAGCTCAAGGAAGTCAAGCTCAATCGAAATGGAAATGTCGAGTCTATCGATACAATCCAAGAAGGTCAAAAAGGAAATAATATCAAGTTGACTATTGATTTGGCTTTCCAAGATGGTGTCAATGCCATATTGAAGAAATTCTTTGAAAGTGAGTTATCAACCGGAAGCGCACTCTATTCAGATGGTGTATATGCTGTAGCTTTAGAACCGACTACTGGTGCAGTGCTAGCCATGTCGGGTTATAAACATGAAAAGGGGACAAGTAGTATTACCGAGGATGCTCTTGGAACTATCACAAGCGTCTTTACACCAGGTTCTATTGTCAAAGGTGCAACTATTTCATCTGGTTGGGAGAATGGCATTATCTCAGGAAATCAGGTATTATTAGATGAACCGATTTATTTTGCAGGTTCTGCTCCAATAACGTCTTGGTATGGTGCTTATGGTAGTAATCTGGATGTTACACAGGCGTTAGAATATTCTTCAAACGCTTACATGGTAAAAATTGCTTTGGGGTTATTAGGTCAAACCTATTCGCCAAATATGTTTTTGAACGATGGAGATGCATTGACAAATGCGATGACAAAACTTCGTTCTACTTTTGCGGAATATGGATTAGGTGCTCCAACAGGAATTGACTTACCACTTGAATCAACAGGTTTCTTACCAGAAGAATATTCCACCGCAAACTTTATTACGAATGCATTTGGACAGTTTGATAACTATACACCGATGCAGATGGCTCAATATGTAGCGACAGTAGCAAATAATGGAACTAGAGTAGCTCCTCACTTGGTGGAGGGGATTTACGGGAATAGCGCAGAAGGTGGTTTAGGTGAGTTAATTGAGAAGAAGACAAGTACAGAACTCAATAAAGTTGCCATCTCAGAACAGGAATTAGCAATTTTGCAACAGGGATTTTATCAGGTAGCAAATGGAAGTGGTAGCTTTAATACCGGGCGTCAAATCAGTAATGGTGCTGCTGTGTCTATCAGTGCCAAAACAGGTACTGCAGAGACATTTACGACGGATAGAAATGGTCAGGTTATAAGTGCTGTAAATACCAATATCGTAGCTTATGCCCCAAGTGCTAATCCTAAAATTGCTGTAGCAGTTGTTCTACCAAATCTGACAGATTTTAATTCCACAGCTAGCATGACTATTGTGACAGAAATTATTAATTTATACAATTCACTTTACCCAATGAATTAAGGAGGCTTATGCTCTACCCAACTCCCATAGCTAAATTGATTGACAGTTATTCGAAACTACCAGGAATCGGTATTAAAACAGCTACACGTCTAGCCTTTTATACCATCGGTATGGAAGATGATGTGGTTAACGAATTTGCTAAAAATCTCCTGGCGGCCAAGAGGGATTTAGCTTATTGTTCCATTTGCGGTAATTTGACAGACCAGGATCCTTGTGGCATTTGTCAAGATACCAGTCGTGACCAGTCGACCATTTTAATTGTAGAAGACAGTCGAGATGTGACAGCCTTGGAAAATATCCAAGAATACCACGGTCTCTACCATGTCTTGCAAGGATTGATTTCCCCTATGAATGGCATTGGACCAGACGATATTAACTTGAAAACTCTACTGACCCGCCTGATGGAAAATGAGGTGACAGAGGTGATTGTAGCGACCAATGCGACAGCAGATGGGGAGGCGACGTCCATGTATATCTCGCGCGTTCTCAAACCAGCGGGTATCAAAGTCACCCGTTTAGCGCGTGGACTAGCAGTCGGTAGTGACATCGAATATGCGGATGAAGTGACCCTACTACGGGCTATTGAGAATAGGACAGAGCTATAATTGACTGAAACTAAAGTTTCTAGTCAATCAACGGTAGCCGCTTTACGGCGGTCTACCTAAGCTCTGCACTAGTAGGTTTAAGAAGAAAAATAAATCGTTTTTCTTCTTAAACCGTCGCAGACTGTCATCTGGAAAAATTGTTAAGTTGGTTAACGGAAAGTCTTGTGGAACCTTGAATCATCATCTTCTCAACTTATATATGTTATAATAAGTAGAGGATTATCAAGTTTTAGAAAAGGAATATTTATGTCAAAAGAAATGCTAGTTTTGCTTTACGGTGGTCGTTCGGCTGAGCGTGAAGTGTCTGTTTTGTCTGCTGAGAGTGTGATGCGGGCCATCAATTATGATAAGTTTTTCGTTAAGACCTACTTTATCACACAGGCAGGTGACTTTATCAAAACTCAAGAATTTTCATCAAGGCCGTCAGCGGATGAAAAATTGATGACCAATGACACGATTGTAGCAGAACAAAAAATCCGTCCAAGCGACATTTATGAAGAAAATGCGGTTGTCTTCCCAGTTCTTCACGGCCCTATGGGTGAAGACGGTTCTATTCAAGGATTCCTAGAAGTTCTGAAAATGCCTTATGTGGGGACCAATATCTTGGCGTCAAGCGTTGCCATGGACAAGATTACGACAAAGCGCGTGCTGGAGTCAGCAGGGATTGCCCAGGTAGCCTACACGACCTACTTTGAAGGTGAGGATTTGGAGGAGGCCATCGCTGAAACCCTGACAAAACTGCATTTCCCGGTCTTTATCAAGCCAGCCAACATGGGCTCTTCAGTCGGCATCAGCAAGGCTGAGAACGAGGCTGAACTCCGCTCGGCTATTGCGCTTGCAATCAAATATGACAGCCGTATTCTCATCGAGCAAGGGGTGACTGCTCGTGAGATTGAGGTTGGTCTTTTGGGAAATGCTGACGTGAAAACGACCCTGCCCGGTGAAGTGGTCAAGGACGTTGCTTTTTACGACTACGATGCCAAGTACATTGATAACAAGATTACCATGGAAATTCCAGCTAAGATTGACGAAGCTATCATGGATGTCATGCGTGACAATGCCGCCAAGGCCTTCCGTGCCATCGGTGGTTGCGGACTGTCCCGTTGTGATTTCTTCTTGACAGAAGAAGGCGACATTTTCCTCAATGAGCTCAATACCATGCCAGGATTTACCCAGTGGTCCATGTATCCCCTGCTTTGGGACAATATGGGCTTGGCTTATCCAGACTTGATTGAAGAGCTGGTTAGCCTAGCCAAGGAAATGTTTGACAAACGAGAAAGCCATTTGATTTAAGGCAGTGAGAAAGGTTGGAATGCTCCAATCTTTTTTCTTGCAATGGCTTTCAGAATGGTCTACAATGATATGTATATGTATGGAGGAAAGTTATGTATCAAACGAAAGTCAAGGGGGATGCTCTTTTTCAAGCGACGTCGGCTGGATACGGAAATCCTATTACAAGCTTTGGGGTGACTGAGAAAGGCGAGACACCTGTCAGTCTGGTCAATATTGCCCTGGCGGCCTGCGTGACCATGTGTGTACAAGGTTATTATGCCAGCCAAGAAAATAATAAAACCATGCCTGTCCAGGTGGAAAGTCAGTTAGAAAATGACCGTTTTGACTTGACTATCGCCATTGCTGAGGCGGTCTCAAGTGAAAAGCAGGCGGCTATCCTAGCCTACGTGGATAAGAAGTGCAATGTCAAGGTTCTTTTGAGAGAGGACTTGACCATCAACACAACCTTTGTGGTCTTAGAAAGTGTGGAATAAAAGTGTTTTTAGCGATTGAAGAAATGCGGCAAAACAAGCTGCGCTACGGCCTGATTTTAGGACTCTTAATCTTGATTTCTTATCTGGTCTTTTTCCTGACAGGCCTGGCCTATGGTCTCATGCAGGAAAACCGTACTGCGGTGGACAAGTGGCAGGCAGATTATGTCTTGGTATCCTCGGAAGCCAATCGTCTGATAACAGCCTCAAAAATTGATGCTCAGTTGATTGACCAAGTGGAGGCAGACCAGAAGGCTCTCATCCGCCAACAGGCTGGTGTCGCCTATGTCAAGGAAGATGCCAGTTCGGATGACAAGGAAAAAGTCAATATCTTTGCGGTTGAGGCTGATAGTTTCTTAGAGCCCAATATTGTCCAAGGCCGTCTCTATGAAAAAGCTGGAGAGATTGTTGTCGAGCAAAATCTAACTCAGGTTGAGGGATTTGGTCTAGGAGATGAGATTTATCTATCTGGTACGGATGAAAAAGTGACCATTGTTGGCTATACGGACAAGGCTTACTTCGGTGTAGCTCCGGTGGTCTATATGGACTTGGAAGCCTTTGGTGATCTCATGCAGGGAGACGATCAGCAGGTCTCTAGTAAGCTGGCCAGTGCGATCATTGTTCGAGGTGCAGCAGATAAGTTTCCAGCAGATTTGGAAAATGTTGCCACCGCTGATTTTATTGAGAATTTGCCAGGCTATAAGGCGCAAAATATGACCTTCGGCTTTATGATTGGCTTTTTGATTGTGATTTCAGCCATTGTCATTGGTATTTTCATCTTTGTGTTGACAACCCAAAAGTCTCCGATTTTCGGGCTTATGAAAATCCAAGGTCTGTCAAATGCCTATATTTCAAGATCTGTGTTAGCTCAAACCTTCCTGCTGGCAGGTTTTGGGACAGTCATTGGTCTGGCTGGAACCTACTTGTCTTCCTTAGGTTTGCCAAGCGCTGTGCCATTTGAAAACAATTGGACCTTCTATCTGACTATTGGGGCTGCTCTGATTGTCTTTGCTTTACTGGGGGCAAGTTTCTCTATTCGCTCGATCTTCAAGGTCGACCCGTTGAAAAATCTATCCTAGGAGGTTGATATGAAAACATTGATTTTTGAAAATATAAGTAAAACCTTCCAGGACGGAAGTCAGACTATCACCGCCCTCAAGCCGACCAATTTCTCTATTGAAGAGGGGAAATTTGTGGCTATTATCGGGCCGTCTGGTTCGGGAAAATCTACCTTTCTAACCCTGGCAGGTGGCCTGCAAACACCGACAGCTGGCCGTGTTCTCATTAACCAAGAAGATTATTCTGATTTGCCAGAGAAAAAACGGGCCAAGCTCCGCTACCGTGACATCGGTTTTGTCCTCCAGGCCTCCAATCTCATTCCTTTTTTAACCGTTGAGAAGCAGTTGATATTGGTGGACAAGGTCAATAAATCAGCCTATCCAAGCAAGCGCCATGAGCTCTTGGTAGAATTGGGTGTGGACCATTTGAAAAATAAGTTTCCCAAGGATTTGTCTGGCGGTGAGCGTCAGCGGGTTGCCATCGCACGGGCTCTCTACAATGATCCAGCCCTGATTTTGGCAGATGAGCCGACAGCCAGCCTAGATAGTGACCGGGCCTTTGAAGTGGTGAATCTTTTGGCCAAAGAGAGCAAGGAGCGGAAAAAGTCTATCATCATGGTGACCCATGACCAGCGTATGATTGAAAAATGCGATAATGTCTACGAGATGAAGGACGGCGTTCTTACCCAGGTTCGCTAAATAAAGGCAAAAGTGATATAATGGAAAGAGCCCATCGGCTCTTTTTATAGTCTTTTAGTTTGCTTTTAGTACTAGGCAACGAGTCGTAGGCTGTACTAGAGTACGGCAAGATAAGCTTAAACAATGACCTTGTTTGAGGTTGGAAATAAGGAAAAAAAGTTTCCTCATTCGTCGAAGTAATAAAAGAAAAACTAAATGACGATACATGGAGAAATCAAATGAAATTAACTTTACACGAAGTCGCTCAAGTTGTGGGCGCAAAAAATGATGTAACGAACTACCCCGACACACCGCTCCGTCAAGTCGAATTTGACAGCCGCAAGATTGAAGCGGGCGACCTCTTTGTTCCCCTTAAGGGTGCGCGTGACGGTCATGACTTTATTCCTGTGGCTTTTGAAAATGGCTGCGCAGTAACCCTGTCTGAAGTCAGCCTTGATGTTCCCCACATCCTAGTAGATGACTGCTTGGCTGCGCTTCAACAATTAGCTGCCTACTATTTAGAAAAAACAGGTGTTGACCTCATTGCGGTCACTGGTTCAAATGGAAAAACCACGACCAAAGACATGATCCACGACATCCTTGCCACCACCTATAAAACCTATAAGACCCAAGGCAACTACAACAACGAAATTGGTCTGCCTTACACAGTTCTTCACATGCCCGATGATACGGAAAAATTGGTCTTGGAAATGGGTCAAGACCACTTGGGTGACATTCATCTCCTATCTGAAATTGCCAAGCCAAGCCTGTCTGTCATTACCCTTTTTGGTGAAGCCCATTTGGAATTTTTCGGCTCACGAGAAGAGATTGCTAAAGGAAAATTGCAGATTGCAGATGGAATGGAGCCAGGAAGTAAACTCTTGATCCCTGCAGATCCGATTGCGGATAAGCTCTTGCCGAGCCATGTAGACCTCGTTTGCTTCGGCGAGCAGGCTGATTTGCAGGTGACCAGTCTAGTCGAGTCAAAGGATAGCCTGACCTTCACCGTCAATTTTATGGACGGCGACATTTTCCTCCCAGTAACGGGTAAGTACAATGCCACCAATGCCATGGTAGCAAGCTATGTGGGCAAGACCTTAGGTGTGCCTGATGAGGCAATCAAGTCAGCCCTAGCCAGTCTGAACTTGACCCGCAATCGTACCGAATGGAAGAAGGCAACAAACGGAGCAGACATTCTCAGCGATGTCTATAATGCCAATCCAACGGCCATGCGATTAATTTTGGAAACCTTCTCTAGCATTCCAGCAAATGAAGGCGGCAAGAAAATCGCAGTTTTAGCAGATATGAAAGAACTGGGTAGCCAGTCCGTTGATCTCCACAATCAGATGATTTTGAGCCTGTCGCCTGATGTGCTAGACACCGTCATTTTCTACGGTCAGGATATTGAAGGTCTGGCCCAGTTGGCTAGTCAGATGTTCCCGATTGGAAAAGTCTATTTCTTTAGGAAAAATGCAGAGCAGGATCAGTTTGATGACTTGGTTAAACAGGTTCAGTCAGTTTTAGGTCCAAACGACCAAATCCTTCTCAAGGGCTCTAATTCTATGAATTTGGCCAAGCTGGTTGAGGAATTAGAAAAGTAAAGAAAGACTTATTTATTCAATTAGCTCTTGTTACTTCTGTCGATATTTGATATACTAATTAAAATACTTGTCAAGGAGGCTCCAGTGTTTGAAGTGTTTTTTACCAGTCATCGCAGTCAAGCTCCCCAGCTGGATATTTTGACCTATCTGTCGCTCTTGCTCATCTATGTTGGCCTGCTTTACTTAGCAGTTGTTTATCATCGTTCGCCTAAGATCAGACGATTCTTTTGGGGCTTGCAATGCCTTCAGGTCATTGCCCTTTATTCCTGGTACATGGCCGTAGACTGGACCTTGTCCGAGAGTCTCCCCCTCTATCATTGTCGATTGTCTATGCTCTTTATGCTTTTTGCCAAGCCTGGTCCGCTCAAGCGGTATTTTGCCTGCCTGGGACTCTTTGGCTCTCTTGTGGCCTTTGTCTATCCAGTTTTTGACCCCTTTGCTTTCCCTCACGTCACCATTTTGAGCTTTATTATCGGCCATTACGCTTTGGCGGTTAACAGCCTTATCTATCTGCTGTCTGAGCAGAAGGAGGATGATTTGGACAGGACCTTTGTGATTCGGGTGACACTGTTGACCCATAGTTTGATGTTGCTAGCCAATCTCTTTTTGAAGGGCAATTATGGATTTTTATCAAAAACGCCCTTGATTAACAGTGAAAATGTTGCCTTCAACTTCTTATTGGAGACCGGGCTCTTTGTATTTGCTGTTCTGCTAGTTAATAGTTTGGTTCAGAATCTTCTAAAAAAAACGGATTGGAACTGGGTTAGACATTGATTTTCAGATAGTTTGAAAATTCCCTTGAATTTCGGTATAATGAGAGAGTTGCAGTAGTGGCTCTCTTTTTTTGTACTCTTTTGATTTGGTGGGCAAAAGAAGAAGTCAGCTCTGCTATGGACCAAAGAAAAAAGGAATAACAATCATGTCACTACAAGAAGAAATCAAGAAACGCCGCACCTTTGCGATTATCTCTCACCCGGACGCGGGTAAGACCACCATTACCGAGCAGTTGCTCTACTTTGGTGGTGAAATTCGTGAGGCAGGGACGGTCAAGGGGAAAAAGACTGGTAACTTTGCCAAGTCTGACTGGATGGATATCGAGAAACAGCGTGGTATCTCTGTTACATCGTCTGTTATGCAGTTTGACTATGCGGGCAAGCGTGTTAACATTTTGGATACGCCAGGACACGAGGACTTCTCTGAGGATACCTATCGGACCTTGATGGCGGTGGATGCGGCTGTCATGGTGGTGGACTCTGCCAAAGGTATCGAGGCCCAAACCAAAAAACTCTTTGAGGTTGTTAAGCACCGCAACATTCCTGTTTTTACCTTTATCAACAAGTTGGACCGTGATGGTCGTGAGCCGCTTGATTTGTTGCAGGAATTGGAAGAAGTCTTGGGCATTGCCAGCTACCCCATGAACTGGCCCATCGGTATGGGGAAATCTTTTGAGGGACTTTATGACCTCCATAACAAACGCTTGGAACTCTACCGTAGCGATGAGCGTTTTGCAAGCTTGGATGAGGGTGATAAGTTATTTGGCTCTAACCCATTTTATGCTCAAGTTCTGGATGATATTGAGCTTTTGGCGGAAGCTGGGAATGAATTTTCAGAGCAGGCGATTTTGGACGGCGATTTGACACCTGTTTTCTTCGGTTCAGCCCTGACCAACTTTGGTGTGCAGACCTTCCTTGACACCTTCTTGGAATTTGCTCCAGAGCCACATGGTCACAAGACAACGACAGGGGATGTTATTGACCCGCTCAACAAAGATTTTTCAGGTTTTGTTTTCAAAATCCAAGCCAATATGGACCCTCGTCACCGCGACCGCATTGCCTTTGTCCGTGTGGTTTCGGGCGAATTTGAACGCGGTATGGCGGTTAACCTGCCTCGTACAGGCAAGGGGGCTAAGTTGTCCAACGTGACCCAGTTCATGGCAGAAAGCCGTGAGAATGTGGAAAATGCAGTTGCGGGGGATATTATCGGGGTTTATGATACAGGAACCTACCAGGTAGGAGATACCCTGACCGTAGGCAAGAACAAGTTTGAATTTGAACCATTGCCAACCTTTACGCCTGAGATTTTCATGAAAGTTTCAGCTAAAAACGTCATGAAACAAAAATCCTTCCACAAGGGCATTGAACAATTGGTGCAGGAAGGGGCTATCCAGCTTTACAAAAACTACCAGACAGGCGAATACATGCTGGGTGCTGTCGGTCAGCTCCAGTTTGAAGTTTTTAAACACCGCATGGAAGGCGAGTATAATGCTGAGGTAGTTATGGCCCCAATGGGTAAAAAGACAGTCCGCTGGATCAAGCCAGAAGACCTGGATGAACGCATGTCATCAAGCCGCAACATCCTAGCCAAAGACCGCTTTGACCAACCTGTCTTCCTCTTTGAAAACGACTTCGCCCTCCGCTGGTTTGCGGACAAATATCCAGATGTGGAGTTGGAAGAGAAGATGTGAGAGTAGTGCAGAAATCGGTAGTTTGCTTTGCAAACTCGATTTCGTCGCACTACCTCCGCACAGTTGACTAAGGTTTAGTGAATTTTTTCTAGTTGGAAATAGAGCGAACTTTGTTCGCAACAGTCGTAATGGTCAGATTTGGAGTGTGAAATACGAACTGCTGAGATTTGCTTTGCAAATCTTATCTCCTACCTTTAACAGTCTCCCAGACTGTTAAAGCCAATCAACCACTGCGCTGAGATGTTGACACGAACCCTGAGAAGCGAGGTTGGACTTTTTGCCCAGCCTCTTCCTCAGCCAATCCAATCAATCCTATAATAAGTCAGGCAAGCCCTGGCTTTTTTTAATTTTGTTATCGTTGCAAAAAAAGTATTATTATAGTATGCTGTAATTATATAAATGGAAATGGATTGGAGGTCTGAACTTTGTTTTACTACCTTAGAAAATGCAAGTTGGCAATAGTTACTTATATTGCTGTGTCGGTGGTCTATGCTCTGATTTTAGCGGCAACGGGTTTTATTTATGCGCGAGTTTCGGAAGCGGCCTTATCTGGTGACCAAAAGGCATTTATGACTAGTTCGGTGATTGCAGTGGTATTCTTTTTATGTGACGGCTATTTTGACTATCTGCCGCGCTATCTAAAATTTAAGTTGATCAATCAGATAATGGAAGAGACGCGCAATCAATTAGTGACTGTCTATGCGAGTGAGGACTTAGGAGAGGCAACAAAAGACAGTCAGGCAGATAAGGTCCATGTCTTGGTTCATCATCTGAACATCTTAGAAACTACCTATCTAACACCGCTTCTATCCATGGTGACAAGCATATTAGTCTTTAGTTTTTCCTTGATTGGGGCTCTCTACCTTCAAGGAACCATGGCTATGATCATGTTGGCGCTCTGCTTTATTCCATTTTTGGCTCCGGTGATTAATAAGGGGATTTTAGCTCGTGTGACAAAGGACAGTCAGGAGGAGAAGAATGCCTATCTCGCCTTGTTTAGTGAGTTTGTAGAAGCTCTCCCTTTTATCCGCATCAGCACCATCACGCCAGTTTTTCAAGAAAAGCTGGCGGTATCCAGTCAGGAATACACTAGGCGTGCTAACCGTTTTGCCCAAAAACAATCCCAGACTTATGCGGTTTCCTACAGTTTGAGCAGCGTAGTCTATTCAGGTTCCTGGATTATTGGAGGGATCTTTGTCTTCCAAGGTCTGCTGAACATTTCGGATTTGATTGCTATGACAACCCTGATGGGAACTGTAGCAGGTCCTATCCAGACCATGTCAAGCTTGCTGACGGATTATCTTTCTAGTCGGACGGTTGTGGCAGATTTGACCACAATTCTACAGGGAACATCCAAGGAAAATGAATCCAAAGAGAAACTGACTGAAACCATTGACAACATCAGCTTGGATACTATCAGTTTTGAACAAAATAACCACCGCCTGTTTGATAGGTTTTCCTATCGCTTCCAAGCCAATAAAAAATACGCTATCTTGGGCAAGAGCGGGAGTGGGAAGACGACCTTGCTCCGCCTCTTGCTGGGGATTCAGAAACCAGAGGCTGGAAGAGTCCTGGTCAATAAGAGGAATCTGGCAGAACTGGATCAGCTTGCCCTCTTTCGGAAAATCTACTACCTACCGCAGAAAACCAATCTATTTACAGCTAGTATCGGGGATAATTTGACCTTGTTTGCGCCTTTAGATGAGAATAAAGCAATGGTTTGCTTGCGGCAAGTTGGTTTAGAGGACTGGTTTGAACGGCAGGAAAATGGTTTCGGCACCCTGCTATCCTCTGCCCAGCAATTATCCGGAGGAGAGGAGCGGCGGTTTGATTTGGCGCGTGCCCTTTACCGTGATGCAGAGGTCTTTTTATTTGATGAACCTACAACAGGCTTAGATTCTCAAAGCGAACAATTGATTGCAGATAGTCTCGAGAAAATAAATGACAAACTGGTGATTGTTGTGACACACTCTCAGGAGGAAAGTTTTTTAGCACTCTTTGATGAGCAGGTCCATCTATCAGTTTGACAGTAGCAAAAACTCTTCTGGGGTTTTTGCTTTTTTTATTCCACATTTTTCGGTAAAATAAGGAAAAACAAAAAAGGAGTAAACACATGGGTTTGTTTTCAGGTTTGATGGGCAATGCCTCGCAGATGAATAATGATAAGGTAGAGCAGGAGTTGGCAGACATCCTTCTGGATGCGGAACAGGTTGAAATGGCCTTTAGTTTGGTTCGCGACCTAATTGTCTTTACTGAGTATCGTTTGATCTTGGTGGACAAGCAAGGGATGTCTGGTAAGAAGGTTTCCTACAAGTCTATTCCCTATCGTTCGATTTCGCGTTTTACGGTCGAAACCTCAGGCCATTTTGACTTGGATGCTGAACTCAAGATTTGGATTTCTTCTGCGGTAGAGCCTGCAGAAACTCTTCAGTTCAAGAGTGACAAGAGTGTTATCGCCATTCAAAAAGCTTTGGCGTCTGCAGTTTTAGGTAAATAGATAAATGTAGAAAGTGATTTTTGGGTCACTTTCTATTTTTTTATAAAAAATTTAACATTTTCCAGATTTTTTGAGAAATTTTGCGAATTGATAGGTGAAGGGATATTTGGTAATGGTCTGATTATGACAAATGTTACAAAAATATTTCAAAATATTACGTTTTTGTTTTTATTTTTACAAAATCTATGTTACAATAATAATATAAGTAAGTAAAAATAATTACAAAGGAGGATTAGAAAAATGAATAAACGTTGGTACACTAAGCAAGAGAATCGTTTCTCCATTCGCAAATATTCTGTTGGTGCAGCTTCTGTCTTGCTTGCAACCCTTTCTTTTATGTCTAGCCAAATTGCAGCTGCTGATGAGATTCAGTCAACGCCGCCTAGTGAAGAAAATCCAGTTCTTGTTAGTCCTCCGATTGTGACTCGAGAGGTAGTTGAAACTATTTCGGAGACTACAAGTGCCAGCGTGACTACAAGCAGCGTAGGGACACAGACGGAGGCTACTGTGACTGAAGTTCCGACTGTTCAAGTACCAGTGCTTCCTAAGCAAGGGACTTATACATTTACTGAAAAGACTGGAATCAAAAATGAACCTGCCATCGCTAGCCAGGATCAATTTTATTACGATAAGGGGCAAAAAGTCATCTATGATAAGGTTATGACAGCGGATGACTATCAGTGGATTTCCTATGTTTCCTTCAGTGGTACTCGTCGCTACGCCCCTATCAATAAGCTAACAAAAACAGAACCAACGACTACATTAGTTACTGATAAGCCTGTTGAAACTCCGGCAACCAACCAAACTCAAACCGCAGAGACTTCCCTCAAATTAGCTCCTCAAGGCAGCTACACCTTTACCGAGCGTGTAGGTGTCAAACGCGAAGCCAAAATGACCAGTCCAGATGTTGCTTTTTATGATAAGGGTATGAAGGTCAACTATGACAAGGTCATCACCGCTGACAATCATCAGTGGTTGAGCTACATTTCCTTCAGTGGCGGCCGTTCTTATATTCCAGTGGCTAAAGTTGCACCTGTAAGCACTCCAACCGTTCACAAACCTGCTGAAACTGCCACACCTGTATCAGAACTCCCTAAAGCTGGTACTTATCGTTTTACTCAAGATATGCCTATCCGCAATCAGCCTAAAATGAGCAGCCCAGCGGAATATTATTACCAAAAAGGTGAGAAAGTCAATTACGATTCAACACTGGTAGCGGATGACCATAATTGGATTTCTTATGTTTCTTACAATGGAACTCGTCGTTACATTGCCATTTCAAAAGTCGCTACACCAGTCACTCCGGTGGTTCAAACTCCAGCAATATCCCAAACTGAGACCGCAGAAGCGTCTCTCAAATTGGCACCACAAGGTAGCTACACCTTTACCGAGCGTGCGGGTGTTAAACGTGAAGCCAAATTGTCTAGCCCAGATGTAGCCTTCTATGATAAGGGTATGAAAGTTAACTATGATAAAGTTATCACAGCCGATAATCATCAGTGGCTAAGCTACATTTCCTTCAGCGGCGGTCGTTCTTATATTCCAGTGGCTAAGATTGCACCTGTAACCACTCCAACCGTTCACAAACCTGTTGAAAGTCCAAAACCAGACAAACCGGCTGTCACCCCAGCAACAACCCAAACTGAAACCGCAGAAGCGTTTCTCAAGCTAGCTCCGCAAGGCACCTACACCTTTACTGAGCGTGTTGGAATAAAACGCGAAGCCAAAATGACCAGTCCAGATGTTGCCTTTTACGACAAGGGCATGAAGGTCAACTATGACAAGGTTATCACCGTCGATAATCATCAGTGGTTGAGCTACATTTCCTTCAGCGGCGGTCGTTCTTATATTCCAGTGGCTAAAATAGCGTCTGTAACCACTCCAACTGTTCACAAACCTGTTGAAAGTCCAAAACCAGACAAACCGGCTGTCACCCCGGCAACATCCCAAATTGAAACCGCAGAAGCGTCTTTCAAATTGGCACCACAAGGTAGCTACACCTTTACCGAGCGTGCGGGTGTTAAACGTGAAGCCAAATTGTCTAGCCCAGATGTAGCTTTTTATGATAAGGGTATGAAGGTCAACTATGACAAGGTTATCACCGTCGATAATCATCAGTGGTTGAGCTATATTTCCTTCAGCGGCGGTCGTTCTTATATTCCAGTGGCTAAGGTTGAACCTGTAACCACTCCAACCGTTAATAAACCTGTTGAAAGTCCAAAACCAGACAAACCAACTGTCACCCAGCAATCAGCCAAACGGAAACCGCAGAAGCGTCTCTCAAATTGGCACCACAAGGTAGCTACACCTTTACCGAGCGTGCGGGTGTTAAACGTGAAGCCAAATTGTCTAGCCCAGATGTAGCTTTTTATGATAAGGGTATGAAAGTTAACTACGATAAAGTTATCACAGCCGATAATCATCAGTGGCTAAGCTACATTTCCTTCAGCGGCGGCCGTTCTTATATTCCAGTGGCTAAGCTGACTGATAAGGCTGACAAACCATCAGTTTCAAATCTTTCGACTGAGACACAGGCAAATCAAGCCAAGCTTACCTTCAACGGTCAATACTATAGCGTTGATGGCAAGTACGGTCCAGTTATCATTGTCAATAAACAGCATGGGCTGGCTTCCACCTATAACCCAGGTGAGAATCCGACTGCTCGTAACGCTTATCAGAACTTGCGCAATGACATGATTCGCCAAGGATTCAACGTTGGCAAGGCCTACAGTGGCTTCCGTAGCTATGAGACCCAGCAGTCTCTCTATCTGAACTATGTTCAACGTGATGGGCAGGCTGCGGCGGATCGTTACTCAGCTCGCCCAGGTCACAGTGAGCACCAGACTGGCTTAGCCTTTGACCTGACAGATGCTTCAGGCGCTTTATTGACAAATAGCAGAGCAGAGCAGTGGCTCAAGGACAATGCCCACAAGTACGGCTTCGTTGTTCGCTACCTACCAGGAAAAGAAGCAGTGACAGGCTACATGTCTGAGCCATGGCATCTCCGTTACGTTGGTAAGGAAGCCAAGGATATTTACCAATCTGGTCTGACTCTTGAGGAATATTACGGTATTCCAGGGGGAGATTATCAGAAGAAACAAACTGTCCAAGCTAATCAAGCTAATAGAGGTGCTACAAATGTCGCTGCTCAGCCATTGCCAGCAAAAGGAACCTATCGTTTTACCAAGGGAGCAGTTGTCCGAAACGCAGCAAAATCTACGAGTCCAGCTCTTTACACCTTCGCAGCCGGTGAAAGCATCAATTACGACCGTGTGGTGAAAGAAGACGGTAAAACCTGGTTATCCTATATTGCCTATAGTGGAAATCGTCGCTTTGTTCAAATTGCTTAAATGAGCTAGACCCTTTTCCAAAACTCACTTGTTCAGCATAATTCAAGTGAGTTTTTTTCACCTCTTTTTACAAATGAGGCTTTTCTATGCTATACTAGTAAGGGTAAATTCGAGACGGAGGAATCATGAAAAAGGTTATTAGTTTAGTATTGTTGGTTTGTTGGTGCTTCACCCCCCTACAGTCTGTTTTGGCTGCAGAGTCAATTGTAGACATTGCCAAGGCGGCAGGTTATCCAGCCAGTGAAGAGACTGCGCCAAAGAGCTCTATTGTTATCAATGCAGACAATGGTCAGATTTTATGGGACGACAATGGAGATTTGGTGCGCGATCCAGCAAGCACGACCAAGGTAATGGTGGTGTATTTGACTCTAGAAGCCATTAGTCAGGGAAAAATTACCCTAGACACAGAAGTGGTTGCGACAGAGCAAGACCAGGCTATTGCCCAAATCTATGCCTTGAGTAATAATAATATCCTTGCAGGTGTTAGTTACAAAGTCAGCGAGTTGCTGACTATGACCTTGGTTCCCTCGTCCAATGTGGCGACACTGATGTTGGCACATTTGATTTTTGAAGGTGATGACGCTGGATTCCTTACATTGATGAATGATACGGCCCAGGATCTGGGAATGAAGAATACGGTATTTTACAACGCGACGGGGGCTATTTCAGAGGCCTATGAAGGTTTATATGCTCCGGAGGGAGTTGATCAAAGCCTGGCCAATGAATCAACCGCTAAGGATTTGGCTATTCTTGGCTATCACATGATTAAACGCCACCCAGAGGTTCTGGAATTCACAAATGCGACCAAGGTGACAGTCAAAGAAGGTACTCCGAATGAGGAAACGTTTGAGGCCTATAACCACTCTCTGCCTGGTGATCCTATGGGAATTGAAGGGGTAGACGGTCTGAAAACGGGCTCTAGCCCAAGTGCTGGTTACAATTCGATTGTCACTGCTAAACGGGGTGATACCCGCCTGATTACGGTAGTTCTAGGAGCGAGCGAGTGGGGCGATCCAGAGGGTGAATTTGTTCGTCATTATTATGTCAATGGCCTCTTGGAAAAAAGCTTCGCTGACTACAAACAAGCAACGGTTCTTGAACCTGGGAAACACACTGTAAATGGTGAGGAAATCCGTATTGAACAGCCCTTGACCGGTTTGGTTAAGGAGGGGGAAGAGCCAAGTCTGACTATTGAAAACAATATGGTCTTGCTTGCAAATTCTATTGATTCAAGTAAGGGAGTGGACATTGTCGAAGAAAAACCTGTGGTAGATACGGTTCTTGAAACGACTAATTCCCTCATTTCCTCTCCGCTCATGCCTTATATCCTCTTGGGACTGGGAATTTTCTTTGGTCTGTTGGTGCTCCTTTTTATCATTTCACGCATCAAGAAAAAACGCCGGAGGGCGCGTGCTGGTGGCCGACGAGGGTCTAGATAGTAAATATGATATAGAGGGGGCTGAGTAAGCCTCCTTTTTCATCTACATGGTATAATATTCCTATGACAGTTATTGAACAGATTGAAACAGTAAAAAAAGATAAATTGGGCTTACTGACGGTGCTCTGCGGTGAGGACGTGGGTCAATACCAGATAGCCAAGGACCGCCTGCTGCAACAGTTGGAGTTTGACCCGGCGGACTTGACCTATGCTTATTTTGATATGTCTGAGGCGGATTACAGCCAGGTGGATTTAGATTTGGTGTCCCTACCCTTTTTCTCGGATGAGAAAGTGGTCATTTTGGATTATTTTGCGGATATTACGACCGATAAAAAGCGCTATTTGACGGATGATGAGCTCAAGCTTTTTGAGGGGTATTTGGAAAATCCGGTTGAGACGACGCGTTTGGTCATCCTAGCCCCTGGTAAGCTAGATAGCAAGCGCCGTTTGGTGAAAATTCTCAAACGAGATGGACTGATTCTGGAGGCCAATCCTCTCAAGGAAAATGATTTGAAGGCTCATTTTCAGAAAGAAATTGGTCGCCTGGGGCTCAATCTAGATGCCCAGACCTATCACTATCTCTTGGTCAAATCTAATTTTGAATTTGCTGAAGTCAGTAAAAATCTAGCCTTTCTCCAATCCTATAAGGGGCAGGAGCAGATTTCACAGGCGGACATTGATGCGGCTATTCCTAAGACCCTGCAGGATAATATTTTCGACCTGACCCAGCTGGTCCTCCAGTCTAAGATGGATGAGGCAAGGAGCCTGGTGCGGGACTTACGCCTGCAAGGGGAGGATGAGATTAAACTGATTGCGATTATGCTGACGCAGTTTCGAACCTATCTGCAGGTGCAAATCATGCAGGAGCAAGGTCGGAGTGAGCAGCAGATGGTGGCGGAATTGTCTGAGATTTCGGGGCGCAAGGTCAATCCTTATCAGATTAAGTTTGCCCTGCGTGACTCGAGGCATCTGTCGGTAGGTTTTCTCAAGAAGGTGGTGCGCTTGCTGATTGAGACGGATTACCAGATAAAGACTGGAGTCATGGACAAGGATTACCTGTTTGACTTGGCCCTGCTTAAAATCGCTACGAGTTGATTGAGGCAATGGAGATGATAAAACTTGAAAAAAGAAGTTATAAGTTATAATAAAAATATAAAAGGAGTTAGCTCCAACTAACTCCTGCGAAAATCCGTTTAAGACGGTTATTTCTTTTTATCTGTAAGCAGGTTTAGCGCTATGACAAGTGTTAATAGGTTGATGGTAAAACCGCCAAACTCTAGCATCACTTGCAAAGCCTCTGCTGTGGACAAAAGTTATTGCTCTTTTATAATAGGTTTTTATTGGGTATGCGCATAGGCATCACCGTCCTTTCAAAAATAATTAAAGGGGATTGTAGAAGCAGTCCCAATCTCCCACCATCACAATTGTAATAACGGGTAGAAAATAGTTATTGATGTTTTACTATCTAAAATACTGTCTCATTCTGCTCAAAATCGCTACGTCGTGATTTTCAGACAAATAAATTGAAAAGGCTGCCAGAAAGCGGTAAAATAAAACTATCAAATTGATAGGAGAATTCGATTATGGCAATTATTTTACCAGACCTACCTTACGCTTACGACGCTTTGGAGCCACACATTGATGCGGAGACAATGACGCTTCACCATGACAAGCACCATGCGACTTATGTGGCAAATGCCAATGCAGCGCTTGAGAAGCATCCTGAAATCGGTGAAGACTTGGAAGCTCTTCTGTCAGATGTTGAGTCTATTCCAGCGGACATCCGTCAAGCCCTTATCAACAATGGTGGTGGTCACCTCAACCACGCGCTTTTCTGGGAATTGCTTTCGCCAGAAAAAACAGAAATTTCAGCAGAATTGGCAGCGGACATCGATGCAACATTTGGTTCATTTGATGCCTTCAAAGAAGCATTCACAGCTGCAGCAACAACTCGTTTTGGTTCAGGTTGGGCTTTCTTGGTTGTTAACAAAGAAGGCAAGTTGGAAGTTATTTCAACAGCCAACCAAGATACACCGATCATGCAAGGTTTGAAACCAATCTTGGCACTTGATGTTTGGGAGCATGCTTATTACCTCAACTACCGCAACGTTCGTCCAAACTACATCAAAGCATTCTTTGAAGTCATTAACTGGGACAAAGTAAACGAGCTTTATAAAGCGGCTAAATAACAGACAGAACAAGTGGGGAAACCTGCTTGTTTTTTGTTGTATGATAGTTCATGCTCTTAGAAACAAAATCTCAAATGAAATAAGAAATTCACCTCAGTTTTCAAATTATTTCTGATTATTTTCACTACAATTACACATAAAGCGAACATTTATCGTTGTTTTTCTAAAAAACGTTGTTTTATCTTGCCTTTTGCTGAGAATAGGATTATGATAATTATATAAAAATAATATAAGAACAAGGAGTCATTCTGATGAAGAATATTCGTTTGAAGTCTAGTATCTTGGCCTTGGTAGCTGGTTTTAGTGTGGCAGCTACGCAAACCACCCTGGCAGATGAGTTGGCTGTGCAAATCATGGGAGTCAACGATTTCCACGGTGCATTGGATACAACTGGTACAGCTCGTTTGGAGGGGGAGACTGTCCGTAACGCTGGTACAGCGGCCTTGCTAGATACCTACATGGATGATGCTCAAGTAGAATTTGAAGCAGATGCAACAGCAAAAGAAATTCCAGCGGAATCTATCCGTGTTCAGGCTGGTGATATGGTTGGTGCCAGTCCAGCCAACTCAGGCCTCTTGCAGGATGAGCCAACTGTCAAAGTCTTCAATGAAATTGGCGTTGAATACGGAACCTTGGGTAACCACGAGTTTGACGAAGGTTTGGCAGAATTCGACCGTATCGTGACTGGTCAGGCCCCAGAAGCTGGAAAATTCAACCCAATCGTGGATAGTTATGACCGCCAGGCTTCTACGCAGGAAATTGTCATCGCAAACGTGGTAGATAAGGCAACAGGCGAAATTCCATTTGGCTGGAAACCATATGCTATCAAGACCATTCCTGTTAATGACAAAGTTGCCAATATCGGCTTTATCGGTGTGGTAACAACAGAAATTCCAAACCTTGTCTTGAAGGCAAACTACGAACAATATGACTTCCTTGACGAGGCAGAAACCATTGCCAAATATTCTAAGGAATTGAACGACCAAGGTGTCAAGGCGATTGTTGTTCTTGCCCACGTTCCTGCTACGAGTAAGGAAGGTGTGGCAGCTGGTGCAGCAGCGGATATGCTGGAGAAACTCAATAGCCTCTACCCAGAAAACTCAGTGGACCTTGTCTTTGCGGGTCACAACCATGCCGCAGTAAATGGCACAGCGGGCAATACCTTGATTGTTCAAGCAACTTCACAAGGTAAGGCCTTTGCGGATGTTCGTGCTATTTATGAGACAGACATCGCAGACTTTGTGGCTATTCCAACGGCGACTATCAAGGCAGTAGCACCTGACCAAAAAAACCCGTCCGCAACCATCCAGGCCATTGTCGATGAGGCAAATACCATCGTCAAACAAGTGACAGACAAGAAAATTGCGACTGCGGCGTCTACAACAGCCATTTCTCGTGATGTTAATGAATTCAATGAAAGTGCAGTCGGAAATCTGGTGACAACTGCCCAGCTGGAAATTGCTAGAAAATCTGGCTACAATGTTGATTTCGCCTTTACAAACAACGGTGGTATCCGTGCAGACCTGGCTGTTCAAGAAGATGGTACAGTGACGTGGGGTGCTGCACAGGCTGTTCAGCCATTTGGTAACATCTTGCAAGTGGTGGAAATGACTGGTGAGCAAATCTATACTGCCCTCAATGAGCAGTACGATGGCGCGGAAAACTATTTCTTGCAAATCTCTGGCTTGAAATATACCTACACCCATGCGGATAATCCTACAGAAGAAGTGCCATACAAGGTTGTCAAAGCCTACACAGCTGATGGGCAAGAATTGGACCCAGCTAAGACCTATACCCTGGTTATCAACGACTTCCTCTTTGGTGGTGGTGATGGATTCGCAAGCTTCAAGGGTGCCAAATTAGTCGGCGCTATCAATCCAGATACAGAAGTCTTTGTTGAATACCTGTCAGACTTGGAAAAAGCTGGTCAGAAAATCACTGCTCAAATCGATGGTCGTAAGCAATTTATCGAGAAAGAAGAGCCAGCTCCAATTGAGGAAGAAACTCCACCGTTAGACCCAACTCCTCAAGAGGAAACAGAGAAGCCAACCCCAGAAGACCCAACTAATCCAAAACCAGAACAAAAACCAACTCGACCGACCGACCCAATCATAGACCCAACCACAGAACCAAAGCCAACTCTAGCTAGCAAGGAAGAGAAAACATTGCCAAACACTGGTCAATCTGACTTGACAGCTCTCCTTATCAGCTTGGGAGGTTTAGTATCACTGGGTACAGCTGTTTCAATTAAGCGCAAAGAAGTTCAATAAGCTCCTTACACTTGATAGCAAGCGGGTTTCAATCCTGTTTGCTTTTTGTGTATTCCTTTTCAAAATGAAGGATATTTTGATATAATGAATAGAGGGGTTACTAAAAATAAAGCTAAATGACACCGGTGTCACCACGTGGATGTTCAATAGCCGTAGAGAAATAGGATGAGGAGTGCCATGATTACAACTGACCAGTATATGTACCTGAAAAATCATCCAAGCTTTAATCAGCTGTCCGTGGAGCATTTTGATCAGCTGGCCAAGGAAATCCGTTTTCGGAAGATTCCCAAGGGTCAGGTCATTTTCTATGCGGAAGACAAGCGTGACTATCTCTTTGTCATCGGTAAGGGTTATGCTCGGATTGAGCAGTATGATGAGACGGACACTTACAGTTACCTGGATTACATTCGGCAGGGCGGTTCATTTCCTTTTGGAGATATGTTTCAGGACAAGACCTACCATTATACGGCCATTGCCATCACGGACTTGGAGTACTTTATTATTCCTATGGCTCTTTATGAAAAGTATTCCATGCGCAATCCGAGGCAATTGGTCTATATCAACAGAAAATTGTCCAATATCCTACGTTTTCAGGAGCTGCGTTTGCGCAATGCCATGGTGTCAAAGGCCAGTAGTCGAGTGGTTCAGGTCTTAGCCTTACTTTACTGGGACATGTGCCGGCGAGAGTCCTTGGAGGAATTACCGTTTGACATTAGCATCCAAGAGGTTGCCCGCCTGGCGGCTACGACTAGGGAAACTGCTAGCCATGTCTGCAAGGAATTAAAGGAAGCTGATAAAATCGCTTACGGCCACAAGCGCCTGACCTACAAGGATGTTCCTTTCTTCCTCAAAAGTTTAAATTAGTTGATTCTCCTTCCTAGACAAGTCCGTTGGGCTTGTCTTTTAGTTTTTATAAACTATTATATAAAAATAAGAAAATTTCAGTCATATTGCTTGAAAAAATGGGGCTAGGTTATACTGGAATAAGTACATAGTTTAGATGTTCAAACAGATATTGAGACAAACACGTCTTACAAGGTTAGTCAAGTAATGTATGCCTCTGTACCAACTACGGAAGCAGTAGCGAGCACAGAAGTTTCTTATACAATCGATCCTTCACAAGTACGCTCAGGCTATGAACTTGCGGATGGCCAATTGGCGACTGTTACCAAGACTATCGTTGAAGGTCAAAACAGCACAAACATCCTTGCTTTCTCAATCGTTAAGAAAAAAAAGAGCTGGCTGGATCAGCAACGACAGCCGAAGTAGCTGCGGATGGCACAACTGGCTTCCGTGCGATGACTGTTCCTGCAGATTCAACATTACCAGTTGAAGGTGGCGATGTCCCAGTTATTCCACACGTTCCAGGTTATGTTCCGGTTGATCCAGGTACGAATGAGTCGTTGAAACCAGTAAATCCAGAAGCTCCATCTAAAGGCTACATTCCACCAGTTCCAGGAAACCCAGGTGAAGATACACATATTCCTTATGTACCAGTTAAGATGATGGTCAACCAGGTGAGCTAGGCACTGATGATAAGCCAGGTGGACCAAATGGTGGCGGTAACAACCCAGGTGCCGACACTCCAGCACAACCATTTACAGCTGGACAATTGCCAAACACTGGTGAATCTTCATCAGTAGCAGGTGTTCTCGGAGCAGCAATGCTGGTTGCATCCCTTGACCTTGCAGGCAAACGCCGTCGTCGCGAAGACTAGGCAACAACTTCCCATCTTAGCATGGGGAACATTGAGTAGGAGCAGTCAGCCCTATCTGCTGAGGGCCTTCTCCTCTTGATTATATTAAGCTTCTTATGATGTGATTGGAAACGTCCTCCCTGTTAACCAATCGCATCTGTAGGAGATAGACTCTTTTGTCAAAACTGACAGGAGAGCTTTTTGTTATTTTTAACAAAAAAATAAATATTGATTAAATCGCTAAAATGGCAGAAATATTGATTATTTGGTCGCATTTTTGCATAAAAATCTACCATGTCTCCTGAAAATGAGAAATTCCTCTCATATTGATTGCTAAAAACTTCATGATTGCATCCGCTTTCTTTGATAAAGTATAGGTGAACAGGCGAGGAAATACTTACTCAACCTTGCCACAAAGAAAAAAATATATAATAGGAGGTACTGAGATGTCTACACATCCCATTCACGTTTTTTCAGAGATTGGTAAACTGAAAAAAGTTATGTTGCACCGGCCAGGTAAGGAACTTGAAAACTTGATGCCGGACTATTTGGAGCGCTTCCTCTTCGATGATATTCCATTCTTAGAAGAAGCTCAGAAGGAGCACGATGCTTTTGCTCAAGCCCTGCGCGATGAAGGAGTAGAGGTTCTCTATCTGGAGCAATTGGCAGCAGAATCCTTGATTAGCCAAGAAGTTAAAGAACAATTCATTGATGAATACCTGAATGAAGCAAATATCCGCGGACGTGCAACCAAAAAAGCCATTCGCAAGTTGCTCTTGGCGATTGAGGACAATCGTGAGTTGATTGAAAAAACCATGGCAGGTGTGCAGAAGTGCGAATTGCCAGCGATGCCTGAGGAAGAAACTGGTTTGACAGACTTGGTAGAATCCAGCTATCCATTTGCCATTGACCCAATGCCAAATCTTTATTTCACTCGTGACCCATTTGCGACTATTGGTAACGCAGTGTCTCTTAATCACATGTATGCGGAGACTCGTAACCGTGAAACGCTTTATGGAAAATATATTTTCACCTACCATCCTGACTATGCAGGTAAGGTGCCATTGGTTTACAATCGTGATGAAACCACTCGTATCGAGGGTGGTGACGAGCTTGTCTTGTCTAAAGACTTGTTGGCGGTTGGTATTTCTCAGCGGACAGATGCGGCTTCGATTGAAAAACTGCTCATCAATATCTTTGAACGTGGCGTTGGCTTCAAGAAAGTGATTGCCTTTGAATTTGCCAATAGCCGTAAGTTCATGCACCTGGATACGGTCTTCACCATGGTGGACTATGATAAATTTACCATCCACCCTGAGATTGAAGGAACCCTACGTGTCTTCTCTGTGACTTATGAAAATGAAACCCTGCACATCGAGGAAGAGCATGGTGATTTAGCGGAAGTATTGGCAAGCAATTTGGGTATTGAAAAGGTTGATTTGATTCGTTGCGGTGGCGGTGACTTGGTTGCTGCTGGTCGTGAGCAATGGAATGATGGTTCCAATACCTTGACTGTGGCACCTGGTGTGGTTGTTGTTTACAAGCGTAATACCATCACCAATGCTATTTTGGAATCCAAGGGACTTCGCTTGATTAAGGTCAGCGGTAGTGAATTGGTTCGTGGTCGTGGTGGTCCACGTTGTATGTCAATGCCGTTTGAGCGGGAAGATATTTAAGATGAAGAATGAAAAACTTGTGGTCGGCTCGCAGGCCTGGGAACGGGCATGTTCCATCTATGTGCGATTCCAAGTTTTTGTCCTGGAGCGCTCGATTCATCTCGAAGATGAATTTGATAGCCATGATCAAGAAGGACGTGTCTATGCGAATCTCTTGATTGGTGAAGAACCTGTCTCAACTGGTCGCTTTCTTCCAATAGGTTCAGGGAGAGCACGGTTGACACGGATTGCTACCTTGGCCAGTCATCGGGGTAAGGGCTATGCTAGAAGTATCATCATGGCCCTGGAAGACTATGCCAGAGAGGCAGGTATTCACCACTTGGATATCCATTCGGAGCTGACGGCTAAGACCTTTTATGAGTCTTTGGGATATGTGGCCAGTTCAGAGCTTTACCAGGAAGATGGGGAATGGTGCCAGACCCTGTCAAAACGATTAGACAATGATTAGAATCTATATTCACGGCTCGGTAAGGCTAGTTTTTACGAAATACAGTCAGTATTCCAGCAAAAAACTATCTCTTATCTACATTTACCTCACTTGTGAATACAGCTTTTTAGAAGAGGAAAGACAAATGACAAATATTTTCAAAGGAAGACATTTCCTAGCAGAAAAAGATTTTACACGCGCAGAATTGGAATGGTTGATTGATTTTGCGGCACACTTGAAGGATTTGAAACAGCGCAATATTCCGCATCGTTATTTGGAAGGGAAAAATATTGCTCTCTTGTTTGAAAAAACGTCCACTCGTACCCGTGCAGCCTTTACAGTAGCTTCCATTGACCTGGGTGCTCATCCAGAATATCTGGGTGCCAACGACATTCAATTGGGCAAGAAAGAGTCAACTGAGGACACCGCAAAAGTTTTGGGCCGGATGTTTGACGGGATTGAATTCCGTGGCTTTAGCCAAAAAATGGTCGAAGAATTGGCAGAATTCTCTGGCGTACCTGTATGGAATGGCTTGACCGATACTTGGCATCCAACACAGATGTTGGCCGATTATTTGACCGTCAAGGAAAACTTCGGCAAGTTGGAAGGCGTGACTTTGGTTTACTGTGGCGATGGCCGCAATAACGTTGCTAATTCTCTCTTGGTGACTGGTGCTATTCTGGGTGTTAATGTGCATATTTTCTCACCAAAAGAACTCTTCCCAGATGAAACAGTCGTGGAATTGGCGCAAGGATTTGCCAAGGAAAGTGGCGCGCGTATCCTGATTACGGATGATGCGGACGAAGCAGTTAAGGGCGCAGATGTCCTTTATACGGACGTTTGGGTGTCTATGGGTGAAGAAGCTAAGTTTGAAGAACGGGTGAAAATGCTCAAACCTTACCAAGTTAATATGGATTTGGTGAAAAAAGCTGGCAATGAAAATCTCATCTTCTTGCATTGCTTGCCTGCCTTCCACGATACAAATACCGTTTATGGCAAGGATGTGGCTGAGAAATTTGGCGTAGAAGAAATGGAAGTGACAGACGAAGTCTTCCGCAGCAAATACGCTCGTCATTTTGACCAGGCTGAAAACCGCATGCACACAATCAAAGCAGTCATGGCTGCGACCTTGGGTGATCCATTTGTGCCAAGAGTGTAATATAGAAGTATAAAATTGCTTGCTTGCCAATCTCCGAGATATTGGAGGTTGAGAAGTAGGTTGATGAAATGACAGCAGCAGTTGGTGGGCTGGCTTTTGACGAGTCAGTCCTCCCTTCAAGAGAATTGTGAAAACGGTTTCCTAAATAAAAGAGAGGAGTGATCTTGTTCTATGGCAAATCGTAAAATTGTCGTGGCTTTGGGTGGAAACGCCATTCTATCATCCGATCCATCAGCCCAAGCCCAGAAGCAGGCCTTGGTTGACACAGCCAAGCACCTGGTTAAGTTGATAAAAAATGGTGATGACTTAATTATCACACACGGAAATGGTCCGCAGGTAGGCAATCTGCTGTTGCAAAATTTGACAGCTGATTCTGAGAAAAACCCTGCCTTTCCACTGGATAGCCTGGTGGCCATGACCGAAGGCTCTATTGGCTTTTGGTTGCAAAATGCCCTGGAAAATGAGTTGGCCAAGGAAGGCATTAAGAAGGATGTCGCTTCAGTAGTGACCCAGGTCATTGTTGACAAGGCAGACCCTGCTTTTGAGAATCTGACCAAGCCAATCGGTCCCTTCTATACAGAAGAGGAAGCCAAGGCTGAAGCGGAAAAAACAGGAGCAACCTTCAAGGAAGATGCTGGTCGTGGTTGGCGCAAGGTCGTTGCCTCACCAAAACCAATTGGTATCAAGGAAATCGGCACCATCCGTACCCTCTTGGATGCAGGGGAAGTGATCATTGCCGCAGGTGGTGGTGGTATTCCGGTCTTTGAGGAGGCTGATGGCACTTTGACAGGGGTAGAGGCTGTTATTGATAAGGATTTTGCCTCTCAATGTCTGGCTGAACTGGTCGATGCAGATCTCTTTATCGTTCTGACGGGTGTGGACTATGTCTATGTTAACTTTAACAAACCAAATCAAGAGAAGTTGGAGCGCGTGACGGTGGCAGAATTGGAAGAATACATCAAACAAGGCCAATTTGCACCAGGTTCTATGCTGCCTAAGGTAGAGGCGACGATTGCCTTTGTCAATCATAAGCCAAGCTCCCAGGCAGTTATCACCTCTCTTGAAAATCTTGGTGCCTTGATTGAATCAGAAAGTGGCACCATCATTGTCAAAAGTTAAGCAGTAAATGAAAAGGAAGAGGGCCTAGCCAAGGGTAATTGTGAGGACTTGATTTCGGACTATGTTATAATAACAAGGATTGATTCTGGAAATTGGACCTGCTTGTCCGAGCTTCTGGATAGAGAAGAGGGGAAGAAAGATGGACATTCAAGCCTTTGGTGTAGAAGAATGGCTCAATGAGTGGGAAACTCAAGCCAAATATGATATTGCAGGTAGTTCGATTGCTTCAATGACCTTGGAAGAGGTCTTGGCTTTGGGAGATGGCCAGGCGGTAATGGGGGATTTATTGCAAACCAAGATGAACTACGGCTGGATAGAAGGTTCACCTGCCTTTAAGGAAGAAGTTGCCAAGTTATATGAGACAGTCAGTGTCGACTCGATTCTTCAGACCAACGGTGCGACAGGGGCCAACCACTTGGCCATCTACGCCTTGATCCAGCCAGGAGATCATGTGATTTCTCTCTATCCGTCCTACCAACAGTTGTATGATATTCCTCGTTCTTTTGGGGCGGAGGTAGACTTGTGGCGGATTGATGAGAAGCGTGATTGGTTGCCTGACTTGGAGGACTTGAAGTCCCTCCTTCGGCCAAATACCAAGATGATTTGTATCAATAATGCCAACAATCCGACGGGGTCTGTTATGACCCGGGAATTTTTGGAGAAAGTGGTTGAACTGGCTCGGAGTGTGGGTGCCTATATCTTGTCAGATGAGGTCTATCAACCCTTGGAAGAAGGGATGGATGTGCCTGCTATCGTTGATTTGTACGAAAAGGGCATTTCGACCAATAGCCTGTCTAAGACCTATTCCATTCCTGGGATTCGGGTCGGTTGGGTGGCAGCCAACAAGGAATTGTCGGATTTGTTCCGCAAATATCGAGATTACACCATGATTTGTGCTGGTGTGATTGATGATGCCTTGGCGACTCATGTATTGAAAAATAAGGCAGCCATCCTGGAGCGCAATCGCCGTCTGGTAGAAGGCAATCTGCGGATTCTCCAGGATTGGGTAGAACATGAGCCCCATGTGCAACTGGTCTTCCCAAAACAGGTATCAACTTCCTTTATTCGATTGGATATTCCAGAAGATACGGAGAGTTTCTGCCTCCGTCTCTTGCAGGAGGAGGGGGTCTTGCTGGTACCGGGCAATCGCTTTGATATGCCGGGTTATGCGCGACTGGGCTATTGTACCCATCGGTCGATTCTCCAAGAAGGCTTAAAGCGCCTGTCTGCCTTCCTGCGTCAGTTTGACGACCTGGATTAACTTTGTTCATTTACTTGCTCAAACCTCTTTTGATAAAAGGCTTGGCGATTAGCTTAGAAATCTATTTTCTAAGTCAAAGATTGTTCCAGCCTGTATATTTGTATTGAAGAATCTGTATTCACAGAGCAGTGCATTTGGCTATGACTGGTTTTCTGTCAATCATCCTAGTTTTTCAGAATATCTTGTATTCTTGAAGAAATTATCTTGATAAGAAAAACTTTCTGGTCTAAATGTTCCTTGCTTGTGAATAGAGCTTCTAAGTGTTTTTCCTGTGAAAACAATCATGTAAAAATATATTAGGAGGTTTTTTGCCATGAGCGAAAAAGTAAAAAAAGGCTTTAAAATGCCTTCATCTTACACTATACTCATGCTCATTATTGCCGCGATGGCAGTGATGACCTGGATTATTCCTGCGGGTCAATATCAGGTTGATGATGCGGGAAACTTTATCACAGGCACCTATGAAGCTGTGGACTCAAATCCGCAGGGTATCTGGGATGTCTTTATGGCTCCGGTTCGGGCTATGCTGGGCCACGGAGCAACATCAGCTGCCATTGATGTCTCCTTCTTCATCTTGATGGTGGGGGCTTTCCTGGGAGTTGTGAATGAAACTGGAGCGCTGGACGTAGGGATTGCCTCTATCGTGAAGCGCTTCAAGGGCCGTGAAAAATGGTTGATTTACATCCTTATGTTCCTCTTTGCCCTGGGTGGTTCGACCTATGGTATGGGTGAGGAAACCATGGCCTTCTTCCCTCTGTTAATTCCGGTTATGATGGCGGTTGGCTATGATAGTCTGACTGGTGTTGCCATTATCCTATTGGGTTCACAGATTGGCTGTTTGGCTTCAACGGTCAACCCATTTGCGACTGGTGTGGCATCAGCGGCAGCAGGGGTTTCCATCGCAGATGGTATGATCTGGCGGATTGTATTTTTCATCGTTATCCTCGGTTTAGGCATGTTCTTTGTGGCATCTTATGCGGAAAAAGTGAAAAAGGATCCTACCAAATCACTGGTCTACAACCAGCGTGAAGCAGACATGGAGCATTTCAATGTTAATGCCGACCGTGAGGTCAATGATACCTTGACACCTGCCCAAAAACGTGTGCTGGTCATCTTCTTCCTAACCTTTGTCTTCATGATTTTGAGTTTCATTCCTTGGGAAGACTTGGGCGTGAATTTCTTTACAGATATCAAAGAATGGCTGATTTCCATTCCAGTTCTTGGTCAAATTGTGGGGATTACGACCTCTCCATTTGGATTGTGGTACTTCCCAGAAGGCGCTATGCTCTTTGGTGTAGCCGGTGTTATGATTGGTGTTGTCTACGGTATGGAAGAAGAACGCCTGGTCAAATCCTTCTTGAATGGTGCAGCCGACCTACTCAGCGTTGCCTTGATTTGTGCGGTGGCGCGTGGTATCCAGGTCATTATGAATGATGGTATGATTACAGCTACCATCCTCAACTGGGGTGAAGTTGGTCTGCAAGGCCTATCTCCTCAAGTCTTTATCATCCTGACCTATCTCTTCTATCTGCCAATGTCCTTCTTGATTCCATCAACTTCAGGTTTGGCAGGAGCGTCTATGGGTATCATGGCTCCTTTGGGTGAATTTGTCAATGTACCTGCTAGCTTGATTATCACAGCCTTCCAGGCAGCGTCTGGTGTCCTTAA
Organism: Streptococcus nasisuis; assembly: GCF_040836615.1. Taxonomy (NCBI): domain Bacteria; kingdom Bacillati; phylum Bacillota; class Bacilli; order Lactobacillales; family Streptococcaceae; genus Streptococcus; species Streptococcus nasisuis. The sequence continues at coordinate 1,287,239 of NZ_CP162268.1, forward strand.
TCTGGTAGCACCGACATCTGGTATTGTAATGGGTGCCCTGGCTCTAGGACGTATCGAAATTGGTACCTGGTACAAATACGTTGGTAAATTGATTGCCGCTATTATTGTGGCTTCCATCCTTATTCTGGCAGTAGCAACCTTCTTCTAGACTAGGCAATATAGCCAACTACCCATGAATATTTTCCGACTATCGGATAGAATGGAGGTATTGAGGTGACAAGGAATTTTATCAGAGAGGAAGACAAGCAGGCTTGTCTAGCGGCCATTCAAGATTTGGTCGCCATCCCCTCTATTTTACAAGAACATCAAACCAAGACACCATTTGGTCAACCGATTCAGGATGCCTTAGAATTTACCCTGGACTTCTGTCGTCAGCTAGGCTTTTCAACCTATCTGGACCCGGCAGGCTATTACGGCTATGCTGAGGTGGGGCAGAGTCAGGAACTTTTAGCCATTCTCTGCCATTTGGATGTGGTGCCGGCTGGTGACCTGACCAAGTGGAAGACGCCCCCTTTTGAGGCTGTGATAAAGGACGGTCTCATGATTGGGCGGGGGGTGCAGGATGACAAGGGACCATCCATGGCTGCGCTCTTTGCGGTCAAGGCCCTGATGGATGCTGGTGTGACCTTTACCAAACGTGTGCGTTTTATCTTCGGAACGGACGAGGAAACGCTCTGGCGTTGTCTCCATCGCTACAATCAGCTGGAAGAAGAGGCCACAATGGGCTTTGCACCGGATTCATCCTTCCCGCTAACCTATGCTGAAAAGGGTCTCTTGCAGGCCAAACTCCATGGTCCAGGTCATGGAGATTTGCACCTGGAGGCTGGGACGGCCTACAATGTAGTACCGGCTAAGGCTTGCTATTCTGGCCATCTCCTGGCCAGCGTTATTGCCGAGTTGAAGCAATTGGACTTTGATTATGAAATGAATGACGACAGGGTTGTCGTACTCGGTCTGTCCAAGCACGCTAAGGATGCGGCCCAGGGTGTCAATGCCATTGTGTGCTTGGCCAAGGCTCTGGATAAGTTTGAGCAGCACCCAGCTTTGGACTTCATTGCCAATACGATTGGGGAGGACGCGACGGCTCAGGGCATATTTGGAGATGTAAGTGATGAGCCGTCTGGTGCTCTGAGTTTCAATATTGCGGGCCTGACCATCGATTCCCACCGGTCTGAAATTCGTCTGGATATTCGCATTCCAGTCCTGGCAGATAAGGACCAGCTGGTGGAGACTCTGTCTGTTAAGGCAGCAGCTTTGGGTTTGACCTATGAGGAATTTGACTATCTCCCATCCCTTTATGTCCCTCTGGACAGCCAGCTAGTGGCTACGCTGATGGCTGTTTATCAGGAAAAAGCAGGTGATTTAGACAGTCAGCCCATCTCATCTGGAGGAGCAACCTTCGCTCGGACCATGCCAAATTGTGTGGCCTTTGGGGCTTGCTTCCCATCAACGCCACAAACTGAGCATCAAGAAAATGAACGAATGCCCCTGGGAGACTTGTATAAGACCATGGACATCTATGCTGAGGCGGTCTATCGCCTAGCAGGTTCTGATCAATAGAAGTTGGAAAGGTATCGGCTTCTAGTAGTTGATTGAAATTCCACTTCCAAATTGTGTTCTCATCAAAACATGTGTCTGCTGGCTCAATGTGGATACAGGTTATTTTTTGCACTGATTTCAGAATGGAGGAAATCATGAAGAAAAAGTTATCGGCTATACTATTGCTTTTGTGCAGTAGTCTATGGATTGGTCAGCCAATCGTGTCAGCCTGCACGGGTTTTGTCATCGGTAAGGACCTGACCAAAGATGGTTCCTGGCTTTATGGACGGACAGAAGACCTGGAACCAAATCACAATAAGACCTTCCGCGTTTATCCACGGACGGAAAATGAGCAAGGGGCCAAGTGGGAAGACCAGTCTAATGGTTTTACCTATCCTTTGCCAGCAGTATCTCACAAATACACAGCGGTACCCGATGTTACTCCGGAGTACGGTGTCTACGACGAGGCTGGTTTTAATGAACATGGCCTGTCCATTTCAGCGACCGTTTCTGCAACGGCAAATGATGAGATTCTAAAATTGGATCCCTATGTAGAAGATGGATTGGCAGAATCTTCCATGACCAGTATTGTTCTCCAATATGCTAAAACAGCCCGTGAAGCTGTAGAGCTGGTCGCAAAAATTGTGACTGAAAAGGGCTCAGCAGAAGGGAATATTGTCCTCTTTGCGGACAAGGAAGGCATCTGGTATATGGAAATCTTGTCTGGTCACCAGTATGTAGCCATCAAATTCCCAGCAGATAAGTTTGCTGTCTTTCCAAATACCTTCTATCTAGGTCATATTGATTTTTCGGATAAGGAGGGCGTGATTACTTCTGACAATGTCAAAGGTTTGGCGGAAGAAGCAGGTACCTACAAGGAAGTGGACGGTCAGTTTCATATTGCCCAATCCTACAATCCACGGCTATCAGACGCCAACCGTTCGCGGTCATTTTCAGGCATCAAGTCATTGGACCCGGATTCCAAGGTGACCTACGAAGATGATTACTATGAATTATTGCACACGACTGATAAAAAATTGGGCTTGGACGATGCCATGGCCCTGCAGCGAAACCGTTTTGAAGGCTTGGATTTGAAACCTCTGGACCAAATGGAATTGGACGGTAAGGGCAAGCCTGAGAACAAGAATGCTATCGATGGCTATGCCTATCCGATTTCTAATGAAAATGTCATGGAGGCCCATATCTTCCAGCTCAAGGATGAATTGCCTGTAGAAGTCGGTGGTGGAGTGATGTGGTTAGCCATGGGAAGTCCGCGCAATGCACCTTATCTACCGTATTTTGGTAATATCACAGACACCTATAAGGCCTATCAGGACACCAGCACAGAATACAGTGCGGATTCTTGGTACTGGGTTATTTCTCATATCAACGATATGGTAGCTCAATATCCAGATGAATTTGGTACGGAAGTCATTGACCAAGTCAAGAGTCTGGAAGCGGACTGGATCAAGGAACAGGATGTATTGAACCAGGAAATCATTTCCCTGGTAGCTGAAAATCCTGAAGAGGCAAGCAAACACGCCACTGAAACCAGTATCAAGCGGGCGGAAACAACCTTTGCCCGTCTGAAAGAGATTGAGAAGGACTTGGAGGCGCGTGTCGCTACTCTAAAAGCAGAAGCAGCACCTGAGAAAAAAGAAGAGACCAGTGAGGAAAAATCATCTTCCATGAATGTCCTTCCTTACGCCCTACTGGGCCTTGCTGCAGTTGCCAGCGCAGTTTATTTGTTCAAAAAGAAAAATACAAAATAATCTATTTTGAACTAGTCTGAAATAGGTATCTTAATAAAAGAAACTCCTAGCTCACTTGGAACTAGGAGTTTTTGTCACTTACTTGGAAAAGAAGAAGGGTGCGTGTAGTGCTTGAGCTCTTCAAAGCAGGCCAGCGCTGCTTCCTCATCCTGACAGATAATCAGGCAAACATCGTCTCCGCAGACGGTTGCAATGATTTCAGGAATTTCCATGGCATCTAGGCTAGAGCCAAAGGTTCCGGCCAGACCAGGTAGGGTCTTCAGAACAACCTGGTGTTGCACGGGTTTCAAAACGACCAGAGCGTCCTCCATATAGAGGCGGAGCCGCTTTTCCCACCGAGATGGCGCTATCGGATTGATGATATAGTGGGCGGAGTTTGCTTCATTGACCTTAACAAGATTGAGCTGTTTGATATCGCGCGACAGGGTGGACTGGGTGACCGTCACACCGTTGGTCTCTAGCAAATCTTGTAACTCCTGCTGGGTGTGGATTTTCTTTTCCAGGACCAGGGAGAGGATGAGTTGGTGCCGACTTTCAATTTTATTCATTGCAAACTCCTTTATACAGTGCAATCCTTATTGGATAAACATGGCATCGCCAAAACTGAAGAAGCGGTATTGGTGGTCTACGGCATGTTTATAAGCTTCCAAGACAAATTCCCGGCCGGCAAAGGCAGATACCAGCATGACCAGGGTTGATTTGGGTAGGTGGAAGTTGGTAGAAAAGGCATCGAGAATGCGGAACTGGTAGCCGGGCTTGATGAAAATATTGGTCCAGCCAGAGTCAGCTTCCAGTCGGCCGTCAAATTTATTACCGATGGTTTCAAGGGTGCGAATCGAGGTGGTGCCGACAGCGACAATGCGTCCGCCAGCAGCCTTGACCTGGTTGAGTATTGTTGCAGCCTCGGCCGTCAAGGTATAGAATTCTGAGTGCATCTCATGCTCATCTAGATTATCAGCTGATACTGGTCTAAAGGTTCCCAATCCCACATGGAGGGTAAGATAGACTAGCTTGACACCCTTGGCCTCGATTTTTTGGAGCAATTCTTCTGTGAAATGGAGACCAGCTGTCGGTGCTGCCGCGGAGCCATTTTCCTTGGCATAGACGGTCTGGTAGCGTTCGCGGTCTTCTAGGGTCTCATGGATATAGGGCGGAAGTGGCATTTCTCCCAGGCTTTCTAAGACTTCTAGGAAAATGCCCTCGTAGGCAAATTCGACGATGCGACCACCGTGTTCCAATTCCTGGGTCACTGTGGCGGTCAATCTGCCGTCTCCAAAGGCGACAGTAGCACCGACCTTGAGCCGCTTAGCTGGCTTAGCAAGAACCTCCCACTGGTCTCCCTGGGTATTTTTCAGGAGCAAAAATTCCACATGACCACCAGTCTCAGGCTTAAAGCCGTGGAGACGGGCCGGTAGGACACGGGTATTGTTCATAACCAGGGCATCGCCTGGATTGAGCTGGTCGATGATGTGGTCAAAATGGCTGTCCACCATGGTCTGTTTTTCCCTATCCAGGATGAGCAGGCGGGAGCTGTCCCGTTTTTCAAGAGGGACTTGAGCAATCAGCTCTTCGGGTAATTCAAAATCAAAATCTGTTGTTTTCATATCAACTCCTTACAAAAAAATAGCGTATAAAAAGTAGGCCAGAACTAAAAATGGTGATGCAATCAATAGTCCACCAATCCCATAGAGAATACGCTTGAGCAGGACTTGATTTTTCACAAAATACCCAATCAGACAGAGGATATTTCCCAGAAAAAATAGAATGAGTAAATCTTTTAACATACCTTCATTATAGCATTTTTAGGGGGAATAGGCTAGCAGGATGGGAATTGTAAGCCAGATGACTTGACAAAAATTGGTATATACCATATAATAAAATTAGGAAAACGGTCTATACCAAAAAGGAGGTTACCATGAAAGTTCATGTAGTTGAAAATCAAGCAGAAGGCGCAGCTTTGGCCTTCAATTTATTAAAAGAAAAACTAGCCGGCGGTGCTAAGGTCCTCGGTTTGGCAACAGGTTCCAGTCCTCTGGAATTTTACAAACTCATCCGCGAGAGCGACCTGGACTTTTCTGACCTGACCTCGGTCAATCTGGACGAATATGTCGGGCTAGGCGAGGAAAGTGATCAGTCCTATATCTATTTTATGAAGGAACAACTCTTCAATAGCAAACCCTTCAAGCAGTCCTACCTGCCAAATGGTCTGGCTGTTGATCTTGATGCGGAGTTGGCACGTTACAATGCCATCTTGGAAGAACATCCAGTCGATTTCCAAATCCTTGGAATTGGTCGGAATGGACATATTGGTTTTAACGAACCAGGTGCGCCCTTTGACGGTCAGACTCACTTGGTTGATTTGGCTCCTTCGACCATCGAGGCCAACAGTCGCTTCTTTGAGACCATTGAGGAAGTGCCAAAACAGGCTATTTCCATGGGGATTGCCAACATAATGGCGGCTAAAACCATCGTCCTCATGGCCTATGGTCAGGAAAAAGCTGACGCCATTAAGGCGACAGTGGAAGGACCAGTGACGGAGCAAGTTCCAGCTAGCGTCCTCCAAAACCATGATGATGTCGTCCTCATCGTGGACCAGGCAGCTGCGAGCAAACTAAGCTAACAATAATCAAGAAACCACTCTTCAAGTTGGATGACGATTCTGGCTGGAAGGGTGGCTTTTTTTCTATTTTTAAAAATAAATGTTCGGGAAAATGAATAATATCTCCTAAATTTTGAAAAAATATGCAAAACTTTCTTGACATTTTCTAGTTATTACAGTAAACTTTACTGCATAAACATACCTATGGAGTGTATAAAAATGAAAGTTTCGATTGTAGGAGTTACAGGTTATAGTGGTTTAGAGTTGGTAAAAATCTTAAGAAGTCATCCCTATGCTGAATTGGTTTCTATTTATGCAACCAAGGAAGTTGGTCAAGATATTTCGAATATTTATCCACATTTAGAGGATATCAGTGATTTGCAGGTAGCTGCCTTTGATGCAAAAAAAATCATGGAGGAGTCAGACTTGGTTTTCTTTGCGACACCTAGTGGCATTGCCAAGGATTATGCAGAGGTGTTTATCAAGGCCGGTTTTCCTTTGATTGATTTATCAGGTGACCACCGCCTTCCGAGCAGTCTTTATCAGAAATGGTACCAAAAAACGCCAGCCAAGGATGAGGTGATTGAGGCCTTTACTTATGGCTTATCAGAATTTGCAGATTTGAAGGGGAAATTCTTTATTGCTAATCCAGGCTGCTATGCAACGGCGACCGAGTTGGCTCTCATTCCTCTCTTAGCAGCAAACATAGTTGATCTTGACTCTATCATCATCGATGCCAAAAGCGGTCTCAGTGGAGCTGGGAAAAATCCAAATGCCAGCAGTCACTTTGTTCACGTCAATGCCAATTATGTGACCTATAAACTCAATCACCACCAGCATATTCCAGAGATTGTGCAAACCTTGCAGAACTATGATGCTAACCTTAACCATATCCAGTTTTCAACCTCCTTGCTGCCGGTCAATCGTGGCATTGTTGCCACTTGCTACCTCAAATTGACAGAGGACTTGACCAATCAGGACATAGAGGCGATTTACCAAGATGCTTACGCCCATAAACCTTTCGTTCGGGTCAAGTCACATATTCCTAGCCTCAGCCATGTGATTGGGTCCAATTTCACAGATATCGGATTTGATTACAATCCGGTCACTAAGGTATTGACAGTCGTAGCGGTCTTGGACAATCTGGTCAAGGGGGCGGCTGGCCAGGCAGTGCAAAATATGAACCTCATGTATGGTTTTGAAGAGACAGCGGGTCTCTTATCAGCGCCAGCATTTATCTAAAAGGAGAAGAGAATGAAGATTACCCCAGGAAATATTGCTAGCCCACTTGGCTTTTCGGCCGATGGTTTGTATGCAGGATTTAAGAAGAAAAAAATGGATTTTGGTTGGATTGTCTCAGAGCTTCCTGCCAGTGTGGCAGGTGTTTATACGACCAACAAGGTAATTGCAGCGCCACTCTTGGTGACCCAGGAAGCCATTGCTAAAACCGGCAAGATGCAGGCTATGGTGGTCAATTCAGGTGTGGCCAATTCCTGTACAGGTCAAAAGGGAATGGAAGATGCCAAGACCATGCAGGCTCTGACGGCCCAAAAATTGGGCATTGACAAGCAGTTGGTGGGTATTGCCTCAACAGGTGTTATCGGTGAATTTTTGCCTATTGATAAATTGGAAAATGGCCTGTCCAAGATTGTGGTCAATGGAAATGCGGATGATTTCGCCAAGGCTATCTTGACCACTGATACGACTACCAAGACTATAACTGTTCAAGAGAATTTTGGCAAAGATGTGGTCACTATGTCTGGTGTAGCCAAGGGTTCAGGCATGATTCATCCCAATATGGCGACCATGCTGGCCTTTATCACCTGTGATGCGGTCATTTCTAGCCAAACCCTGCAAAAGGCGCTCAGTACACTGGTCGAAACTAGTTTCAATCAGATTACGGTAGATGGTGATACCTCGACAAATGATATGGTGGTCGTCATGTCCAACGGTTGCAGCCTCAATCAGGAAATCCAGGAAGGGACAGAAGACTATGCTAAGTTTGTGGCCATGTTGGAACTTGTCATGACAGACCTTGCCAAAAAGATTGCCAGAGACGGTGAGGGAGCTACCAAGCTGATTCAGGTGGATGTGACCGGTGCTTCTGACGACCTATCGGCACGTATGGTAGCTAAAAGTATTGTCGGATCCAGTCTGGTGAAGACTGCTATCTTTGGTGAGGATGCCAATTGGGGCCGGATTATTGCAGCTATTGGTTATGCGGGTGTGGACATCGACGTGGACCACATTGACATTACCCTGGAGGAGATTCCGGTTATGAGCCAGTCTAGTCCAGTCGCTTTTGACCAGGAAGAAATGGACGAGGTCATGCAGCAGGATAACCTCACTATCTCAGTCAACCTCAATATGGGGGCAGCAAGTGGTCGAGCTTGGGGCTGTGATTTATCCTATGATTATGTGAAAATTAACGCTTTGTATAGAACTTAGGAGTCGGGTATGGAAAATCTCATTGTCATTAAAATTGGTGGAGTGGCTAGCAAACAGTTGTCACAAGGCTTTATGAAACAAATTAAAAAATGGAAGCAAGCAGGTAAACAGGTCATCATCGTTCATGGTGGTGGCTTTGCAATCAATAAGTTGATGAAGGAACGCCAGCTGCCTGTTGAAAAGGTGGATGGTCTGCGTGTGACTAGTTTTGAAGCCATGAAGTTGGTGGCCTATGGACTCCTTGAGCAGGTAGGAAAAGACATGGTCGCTAGTCTCAATGCGGCCGGCTGCGATTGCTTGCAGCTCAACGCCAATCTTGGTAAGGTCATCCAAGCTGACTTTTTAGACCAGGAAAAATACGGTTATGTGGGCAGGGTCAAGGCCATCAATACAGTCTATTTAGAAGCTATTTTACAAGAAGGCTTGACCCCTGTAATTGCCTCCATGGGTGGGAAAGGTGACCAACTGCTCAATATCAATGCTGACTATGTAGCAACAGCCCTTGCTATCGCACTCAAGGCGGAACGGTTGATTCTGATGACGGACGTTCCAGGTGTCAAGGAAGATGGGCAAGTTCTAGCCCAGCTGAGCACCAAGCAAGCCCAGGAAAAAATCAGCTCAGGTGTTATCACAGGTGGCATGGTCCCTAAAATCAAGGGAGCCAGTCAAACCGTAGAAGCGGGTGTCCAGACGGTTCTCATCAGTGACAACCTGGTCAAAGGGACCCTGATTAGTCTAGCTTAAGAAGGTGATGTATGAGTAACTTATTCCAAAATTATAAGCGGGATGCTATTGAATTTGTCAAAGCAGATGGTAATTACTTGTTTGACCAGGCTGGAAATGCCTATCTGGATTTTTCATCAGGCATCGGTGTGACCAATCTCGGTTTTCATCCTGCTATTAAAAATGCTGTCAAAAACCAGTTGGAAGAAATCTGGCATACCCCAAACCTCTATCAAAACAGCCTGCAGGAAGAAGTAGCAGAGCTCCTCATTGGACACAGAGACTATCTGGCTTTTTTCTGTAATTCTGGCGCTGAGAGCAATGAAGCCGCCATCAAATTGGCTAGAAAAGCCACTGGCAAATCAGATATTATCTGCTTTAAACAGTCTTTCCATGGACGTACCTATGCCGCCATGTCCGCCACCGGTCAGGAAAAAATTCAAATAGGCTTTGCGCCATTAGTTCCTGGGTTCTCCTATGCAGATTATAATGATTTAGAATCGGTCAAGGATTTAGTCTGTCCGCAAACGGCCGCTATCATGTTGGAACTAGTTCAGGGAGAGGGTGGTGTGACACCGGCAGACAAAGATTTTATTGGACAACTAGCAGCCTTATGCCAGACAGCTGGCATTTTATTGATTGTGGATGAGGTCCAAACTGGGATTGGTCGGACGGGCAGTCTCTTTGCTTTTGAACAGTATGAGATCGAGCCGGATATCATCACTCTCGCCAAGGGCTTGGCCAATGGTCTGCCAGTTGGAGTCATGTTGGGCAAATCTAGTCTCGGTTCAGCTTTTTCCTACGGGAGCCATGGAACAACCTTCGGTGGCAACAAGCTAGCCCTGTCTAGCAGCAAACAAGTCTTGGAAATCATGACCCCAAATTTTCTCCAGCAAGTTCAGGACAAGGCTGACTATCTTCAAGAGCAACTAAAAGAAAAACTAGGGTCTTTGCCAGCTGTTCTGGACATTCGAGGGCTGGGCATGATGGTCGGCATTGAAACGGATGCGGATTTAGGGCAGATTGTGGTAGCTGCGCGGCAAAATGGCTTGATTGTCCTGACTGCTGGTAGCAATGTCATCCGCCTCCTGCCACCTTTGACTATCACGAGAGTAGAAATTGACCAGGCGGTTGCTGTTTTAGAGAAGGTTATGGCAGGACAGCATTAGGAAGGGAGATTGAAAAAAATGACAAATATATTTAAGGGAAGAAATTTTCTGGCAGAAAAGGATTTTTCTGCGGCAGAATTTGAATGGCTGATTGATTTTTCGGCCCATTTGAAGGACTTAAAAAAACGCAATATCCCCCATCGTTATCTGGAAGGGAAGAACATTGCCTTACTATTTGAAAAAACATCAACAAGGACCCGGGCAGCCTTTACCGTTGCTGCTGTTGATTTAGGAGCTCATCCAGAATATCTAGGCGCTAATGACATTCAGCTAGGTAAGAAGGAATCCACTGAGGACACCGCCAAGGTCTTGGGGCGTATGTTTGATGGGATTGAATTTCGCGGTTTTAGCCAGGACATGGTGGAAGATTTGGCTACATTTTCTGGAGTGCCTGTCTGGAATGGTTTGACAGATGCCTGGCATCCAACTCAGATGTTGGCGGATTTCCTGACCATCAAGGAAGAATTCGGTAGTCTGGTTGGCTTGACCCTGGTTTATTGTGGAGATGGCCGTAATAATGTCGCCAATTCCTTGCTGGTTACAGGGGCACTCTTGGGGGTTAATGTCCATATTTTCTCGCCAAAGGAACTCTTTCCAGAGCAGTCGGTTTTGGATTTGGCACAATCCTTTGCAGCAGCTTCAGGAGCTAACATTCTCTTGACAGAAGATGCTGACCAGGCAGTGAAAGGAGCAGATGTCCTCTATACAGATGTTTGGGTGTCTATGGGTGAGGAAGATAAATTTCAAGAGCGCATTTCCCTCCTAAAAAATTACCAGGTCAATATGGAATTGATTAAAAAAGCTGATAACGACAAGCTGATTTTCCTCCATTGTCTGCCAGCCTTCCATGATACCCATACGGTCTATGGCAAGGATGTAGCGGAAAAATTTGGCATCAAGGAAATGGAGGTTACGGATGAAGTCTTCAGGAGCAAGTATGCTCGCCATTTCGAACAGGCTGAAAACCGGATGCACACTATCAAGGCTGTCATGGCCGCAACCCTGGGCGATCCATTCGTACCTCGTGTATAGCATAAAAAAGAGCAACTCTGTCATAGCAGAATGCCCTTTTTTCTTATAAATTCCAATCAAGCTCTGGCCCCACCGGCACAATTCCCGTCGGATTGATGGTCTTGTGGCTACCATAGTAGTGGCGCTTGATGTGGTCAAAGTCCACCGTCTCCGCAATTCCAGGCAGATTGTAGATGCGCTTAGTATAGGCCCAAAGGTTTGGAAAATCGGCTAGCGCCTTGATGTTACACTTGAAGTGACCGTAGTAAACCGAGTCAAATCGCACCAAGGTCGTAAAGAGCCGGATATCCGCCTCCGTGAATACATCCCTGACCAGATAAGTCTGTTTACTCAATAACTTCTCCAGCTTATCAAGCGCAGCAAAGAGTGCCTGGACTTCCCTCTCATAGACTGCCTGGTCTGTGGCAAAGCCTGCCTTATAAACTCCGTTGTTGATATTTGGATAGACAAAGTCGTTCATACTATCGATGTCCGCCTGCAAGTCTGCTGGATAATAATCATCATAGTTGCCTGTCAGCTCGTTAAATGCTGAGTTAAACATGCGCATGATTTCCGCAGATTCATTATTGACGATGGTATTGGTTTTCTTATCCCATAGGACAGGAACAGTCACACGACCAGTGTAGTTTGGATCCGCCTTGAGGTAGACTTGATAGAGATATTTGCTACCCAAAATACTATCGCCAATGACCCCAGGTCCCTCCTCGAAGGTCCAACCATTTTCCAGCATGAGGGGATGGACGACAGAGAGGGAAATGTGGTCCTCCAAGCCCTTGAGTTTGCGCATCATCAAAGTTCGACTGGCCCACGGACAGGCTAGTGAAATGTAGAGGTGGTAGCGGCCGCTTTCAGCCTTAAAACCACCAGTTCCAGTTGGTCCAGCCTCTCCATCAGCTGTAATCCAGTTACGAAATTGCGTCACAGTGCGGATAAAATTGCCACCGGTAGACTTGGTGTCATACCATTGATCCACCCATTTGCCATCTTGTAAAAGTCCCATAAGTTTAGTAGCCTCCTGTTTGAAAAAAGGAAATCCAAGAAGGACTCAGATTTCTGGTGTAAAAAAATATATCACTAATTATTAGTATGATCAATAATCATTAACCTGTCAAGAAAAATGTTTTGTAGAAAATCGACACCGCACAAATTCAAGAAATCTAAGAAACACGATAAAAAACAGTCAACTTGACTTGATTGGAAATTTATGGGATAATACAAGGGAATCGAGGATTTGGCGCATATGTGCCAACAGAAATCCCCTAGGTCCTGCCAGGCCTAGGGGATTTTTTCTGGGTTAGAAGACACTAACCGTGTATGTTACTTGTCGAAGCGCTTGTCTAACCAGCGCACCACCAGCCAGCTATTACATGTTTCAATGGCTGCAACAAGTACTATTTCGAGGATTTGACTCATAATCGTTACCATCCTTTCTAAGGCGGTATCGTTAGTGCCTTTGCTATTATATCATAAAAAAAAAGAGCTAAAAAGAACTGTTTTTTATAGTTGGTCTGCTATCCAAACTGTGTTAAAATAGTTTTATGCGTTTAGACAAGTGTATGGAGGTGGCCAAGATTGGTTCCCGCAAGCAAGTAAAGAAATTATTCAAGGCCCAGCAGATATGGATTGACGATCAACCTGCTCATTCTCTCAGCCAGATTGTGGACCCAGCTCTGCAGAACATTGAAGTTGTAGGCCAGAGGGTTGAACTGGAAGGCAGTCGCTATTATCTTCTTCACAAGCCGGCCGGAGTAGTATCAGCTGTGACGGATAGCCAGCATCAGACGGTCATCGACTGCATTCAGCCAGAGGACAGGGTGGACGGCCTCTATCCCGTCGGTCGCTTGGACAGAGATACCGAAGGCCTGCTTCTCATTACTAACAACGGCCCACTTGGCTTTCGCATGCTTCATCCCAAGCACCATGTGGATAAGATCTATTACGTGGAGGTCAACGGTCCCTTGGAACCAGATGCCCCAGATTTTTTTGCCCAAGGTATTCGCTTTTTGGACGGCACCCGCTGTCAACCTGCAGACTTGACCATTTTAGAGACTTCTATGGAACAGAGCAGAGCAGTCATTCGGATTGGTGAAGGCAAGTTTCATCAGGTCAAGAAAATGTTTTTAGCCTATGGAGTCAAGGTGACTTATCTGCGACGGATCAGTTTTGGCGGCTTCGCATTAGGAGATTTAGCTCTGGGTCAATACAGAACCTTAACCCAAACAGAAATCCAACATTTGCTGACCTATTTTGATTGAGGAGAAAAGTATGAATCTATACGATTTTTCAGTGAAGAAAATGGACGGCAGCCAGCAAGACCTGTCTGATTTTGCTGGTCAAGTCTTGCTGGTAGTCAATACGGCACCGGGATGTGGTCTGGCACCCCAGTATAAGGAATTGCAGGACTTGTACGAAAGCTACCAAGATGAAGGATTTGTGGTTCTGGACTTTCCCTGCAATCAGTTTGCCAATCAAGCTAGTGGAACGGACCGAGAAATTCACCAAGCCTGTAGTCTAAATTTTGGTACGACCTTCCCTCGTTTCTCAAAAATCAAGGTTAATGGTCCTGAGGCAGATCCGCTCTATCAATGGCTGAAAAAAGAAAAATCCAGCCTTTTGGGCAGGAGCATTGAATGGAATTTTACCAAATTTTTGATTGACAGACAGGGGCGGGTTGTTAAGCGCTATCTGCCGACAACTCCACCTAGCAAGTTGAAAAAGGACATCGAAAAATTGCTGAAAATAAGAGCCTAGGTCTTTCCCGGGCTCTTATTATTTATAGATATTTCCGTGCAACTTCCAAGTCGCCGTCGTAAGGAGCATGCTCTCCATTGACAATCTGGTAGGCATCGGCTCCCTTACCGGCAATGATGACCGCATCTTTGGCAGTGTTTGTCTGGCTCATAGCCCTACGGATAGCATCCTCCCTGTCCAAGATAAAGTCGCTTGGACGAGTCATGTGGGCACGGATTTGTTGGGCAATTGCTGCGGGATCTTCACGGTTGGGATCATCAGCTGTCAGAATGACCTCAACCTGTGGATAGTCATTGAGTAGGAGGCCGAAGTCCTTGCGGCGGCTTTCTCCCTTGTTGCCAGGAGCTCCCAGAATCAAAATCACCTTGCCTGTCTGGTGTTCCAAGACAACATCGATTAACTTTTTCACACTATCGCCGTTATGGGCGTAATCTACGAAGACCTTGGCACCATTTTGCTGGGTCAGGACTTCCATGCGGCCAGGGACATTGGTTTGGGCAATTCCTGTGTGAATATCTTCCAGACTTGCACCCAAGCGGAGACAGGCCAGGCCGGCTGCGATGGCATTTTCTTGATTGAAACCACCGATCAGCTGGATGTCGTAGTGGCCAGCTAATTTGCCGGTCACTGTGAAGTCAAAACCTGCTGACTGGCTAATCTGGTTTTCAGAAGTCGGCCCATAAAAGTCATGGTCTTTGGAGCTGACTTGCTCTTTCACGACTTTAAAATGGTCCATTCCAGCATTGACAATGACTGCTCTGCTATTGTCCATCAAAAGCCGCTTGTGATAGAAATAGTCCTCAAAAGTCGGGTGCTCAATGGGGCCGATGTGGTCGGGGCTGATGTTGAGAAAAACGCCGACATCAAAGGTCAGCCCGTAAACCCGCTTGACCAGATAGGCCTGGCTGGACACCTCCATAATCAAGTGGGTCATGCCGTTTTGGACCGCTTCCGCCATCATGGCAAAGAGGTCCAGACTTTCGGGCGTGGTCAGGGCAGACTTAAAGAAGGTTTTACCGTCCAGTGTGGTGTTCATGGTCGAAAGCATGGCAGGCCTGTGGCTCTGTTTGAGAATGTTAAAAGCAAAATAAGCCGCCGTTGTCTTACCCTTGGTGCCGGTGAAAGCTAGGAGTTTGAGCTGTTTCTGGGGATGACCATGAAACGCCATAGCAATCAGGCTCATGGCCTGCTTGATGTCCTGGACGATGATGGCAGGAATGCCGACTTCGTAGTCAATTTCGGACACGTAAAAAGCAAGTCCAGCCTCGATAGCCTTTTCCAGAAATTCCTTCTTAAAAGCCAAGCCCTTGGCAAAAAAGAGTGTCGTCGGGCTAATCGTGCGACTGTCATAGCTGAGAGCGTCAAATTGCACATCTGTCCAAGTGCTGTCAGTCTGGTCATTCTGTTTGATATGGCGGAAGTTATTATCCGCCTTCAAAATCTCTAATACACCTTCAATTGTAATCATGTTTCTATTGTAAACCTATCTAGTTGTTTTTACAAGTCAGGACAAGAAAACCCTCTCAGAAAATCTGGAGGGGGATAGCCTTTACGCAAAAAATTCTAACCAAGCTCCAACTAGCAAGAAAGCGATGCAGAGATAGAGTTGCCAATTTGCCCTCAACATCCATTCATTAGACCAAAAGGCACTGCGGGCTGTACCGACAGAAGCAAAAAGCAAGAGCCCAAGCCAGAGGGTTGGCCCCTTGTCCAACCATTCTCCTATGCTGCCTAGTAACAACAATATCATCAAATAAAAGTTCAAACTCCGATAATATTCTTTATTAAATTCTTTAAACATTGAAAATCCTCACAATACAAAGAAGTAAATGATTGTCCAACTAGCAATCAATCCAATCGTCAGATAAATCTGCCATGTTTTCTTAATCCAGCTGCGAGGCTTGAAAAAGGCAAGGTAGCCGGCATAAAGCCCGAGTCCAAGCTTGACTAGATGGATAAACCCAAATGGACCATGTATAAGAGCAGAAATCACCTGTAGGATACAGGCAACAGACAAATAAAATTCCCAAGTCCGATAGAATACTTTATTGAATTTATTTGACATAGTAAGCTCCTTTCTATTTATCCAAAATAAATTTCAGATAGATAATCACCACAATCGATCCGATATAGAAGATGTAGCCCATGCGAGTGAGCTCCTTTTCTTCCTTGAAGAAAAAGGTTCGAATGACATTGATAAAAATAATCAGACAGGCCAATAGGCTATACCATGCAGGAGTTTGGGAAGAGTCCAGCAAAATGTCTGATAGAAAAAAACAAGCCCAAAAAACCAGAGAATAGAAGGCGCTATAACGATAGAAAGACTTGTTAAACTGGAATTTCATATTCACTCACCTCTCTTTCTTTTATTATATCAACTCACTTGTAGTTTTTCAAGTATTTATATGTAAACAAAAGTAGGTTTTGTTATAAATATAAACTATAACAAGGCTCCCTATTTTTCTATAAGCATTTTTTGAGGTTTTTCACACCAAATCGTTCATTTCATGCTAGACTAGATAGTGACATAGATTGGAGAAATAGTTATGACAGACTATAAGATTGATACGATACTAGCCCGCACGGGTATTAACAACGATGAAAAAACTGGGGCCTTGATTTCCCCAATCCACCTTTCGACGACTTACCAGCATCCAGAATTTGGTCAATCAACAGGCTTCGACTACACACGGACCAAAAATCCGACCCGTGCTAGTTTGGAAAAAACCCTGGCAGCGATTGAGAAGGCGGACTATGCCCTGGTGACCAGCTCAGGAATGGCGGCTCTGGTCTTGCTTTTCAACGGCTTTCCAGTCGGCAGTCGAATTGTGGCAGCGCGTGATCTCTACGGCGGTTCTTTCCGCTGGTTTAATGAGCAGGAGAGTCTGGGGCGTTTCAGCTTTACCTATGCCAATAGCGAGGAGGATCTACTAGCGGCCATTGACGACCAGACCGACTACGTTTTCCTTGAGACACCGACCAACCCGCTCATGGTGGAGTTTGACATTGCTAAGGTTTCGGCTGTCGCCCATGCCAAAGGTGCCAAGGTCATTGTCGATAATACCTTTTACAGTCCGATTTATCAAAATCCTCTGATGCTGGGTGCTGACGTGGTCCTGCATTCTGCGACCAAGTATCTGTCTGGTCACAATGATGTCTTGGCTGGAGTTCTCATGACCAATGACCAGGCTATTTACGACAAGCTCTTCTATGACCAAAATACGACTGGTCCAACCCTGTCGCCGCTGGATGCCTACCTGCTCATGCGTGGTCTCAAAACCCTGTCGATCCGTATGGAACGTGCGACTCAGAATGCTCAGAAGATTGTGGCTTATTTGGAAAATAGCCCAGCAGTCAAGCAGGTTTATTATACAGGTAAGGGTGGCATGATTTCTGTTAAGGTTGCAGATGAGGCGACAATTCCCCACATTCTCAACAGCCTTGAGATTTTTACCTTTGCGGAAAGTTTGGGTGGGGTGGAAAGTTTGATTACCTATCCAGCGACCCAGACCCATGCTGATATTCCAGCAGAAACCCGTCATTCCTATGGTCTGACAGACGATTTACTCCGTCTATCTATTGGAATTGAGGATGCGGATGATTTGATTGCTGATTTGAAACAAGCCTTGGAGGGATCAGATGACTAGCTATGATTTTACCAGCCGGCCCAACCGATTGGGCCAACATGCAGAAAAATGGCGTAAGGTGGAAGAGGATGCAGACCTCTTGCCACTGTGGATTGCGGACATGGATTTTGAGCCTTTACCAGAAATCCGCCAAGCTATCCGTCACTATGCTGACCAGCACATTTTTGGCTATCCCTATGCCAGCGAGGGGCTTTATCAGTCCATTATTGATTGGGAAAGAAACCAGCATGGCTACGAGATTGAGCGGGATAGCATTCTCTTGGTCGAAGGAGTTGTACCAGCTTTGACCATTGCCGTTCAGGCCTTTACCAAGGAAGGGGATGCAGTCCTCATCAACACACCTGCCTATCCTCCCTTTGCGCGGACTATCAAGCTCAACAACCGCCACTTGGTGACTAATTCTCTTGTCAAGTCAGACGGAATTTTTACCATTGACTTGGAAAAATTAGAAAAAGACATCCTCGAAAATGAGGTCAAGATTTATATTTTTTGTAATCCACACAACCCCGGTGGCCGTGTGTGGACCAAGGAAGAAGTGGCTGCTGTTGGCCAGCTCTGCCAGAAACATGGCGTCCTTCTGGTTTCAGATGAAATCCACCAGGATTTAGCCCTCTTTGGCAATCAGCACCAGTCCTTCAATACAGTTGATGACCGATTCAAGGAATTTTCGATTGTCCTATCGTCTGCGACTAAGACTTTCAATATTGCAGGCACCAAAAATAGCTTTGCTATTATTGAAAATCCAGAACTGCGGAAGATTTTTGCCAAACGTCAATTGGCCAATAACCAGCATGAAATTCCTGCTATCGGCTTGATTACCACCGAAACAGCCTTCCGTTACGGAGCCGATTGGTTGGCAGAATTGAAAAAAGTCATCGAAACAAATGTTGATTTTACAGTAGATTATCTGGAAACCCATACTAAGATTCAGGTCATGAAACCAGGCTCTTTGTCAACTGTAGTGGGTAGATGAAAAGCTAACACCTAGAGAGGACGAACTTCGTTCTCTCTTTCTTTATGTTCAAAGCAATCAAAATGCGTTTTTTAAAGTTCTCAAAGTTCCTGAAACCAAAGGCATTTCTTTTAATGACTTTGATGAGATTATTGGTAGCTTCCAGTTTGGCGTTGGAATAAGGCAATTCTAGGGCATTCAAAACCTTGTCTTTATCCTTTAGAAATGTCTTAAATACCGTCTGGAAAATAGGATTAACAGTGGTTATTTCTTGTTCAATTAGGTCAAAGAAATGGTCTGAGTTCTTCTCTTGGAAATGGAATAAGAGAAGCTGATAGAGTTCATAGTGCTGTCGTAGTTCCTCAGAGAAAGACAAGAGTTTTTCCAGGATTTCCTTGTTAGTCAAATGCATTCGAAACATAGGGCGATAAAATCGTTTATCATTGATTTTACGGCTATCTTGTTGTATCAATTTCCAGTAGCGTTTCAAAGCACGGTATTCCTGCGATTTTCTGTCGAATTGATTCATGATTTGAATACGGACACGGTTCATAGCACGGCTAAGGTGTTGAACAATATGAAAGCGGTCGAGTACAATTTTTGCATTCGGAAAAAGCTGTTTAGCAAGTTGATAATAGGGACTAAACATATCCATGGTAATCACTTTGACTCGATTTCTAACCTTTCTAGGATAGCGTAGAAAGTGGTTTCGGATGGTTGCTTGAGTTCTTCCGTCGAGAATGGTGATGACATTTAGGGAGTCGAAATCTTGAGCGATGAAGCTCATTTTCCCCTTCTTGAAGGCATACTCGTCCCAACTCATCACCTCAGGTAGGGTATTCCAATCCGTTTCAAACTTGAACTCATTGAGCTTTCTCATAACTGATGATGTTGAGATAGCTAGCCTGTGTGCAATATGTGTCATTGCTTGATTTTCGATGAGTAACTGGGCGATCTTCTGACTAACAGCGACAGATATTTGATGGTTTTTCTTAACAAGAGGAGTTTCAGCGACAGCCATTTTCCCACATTCTTTACACTTGAAACGACGCTTTTTAAGGCGGATAAGGAGTGGGTAACCAGCAGTTTCTAGGTAAGGGATTTTTGATGCTTTCTGGTAGTCGTACTTAGCCATTTGTCCCTTGCATTCTGGACATTTAGGAGCCATGTAATCCAAGTAACCGTGGAGTTCTAAGTGAGTTCCCATATCATATTCATCAGTGATAGTAATATTTTTGTCTTTAATTCTGAGAAAATTAGTGATAAGATTTAGTTGTTCCATATGAGTCTTTCTAAAATGATAGTTTGAGCACTTTTCATTATAGGTCATATGGGACTTTTTGTATATACTCAAAAAGGCTCCATAATTTCCATGGTGGTTTTACCCACTACAGAAATTATAGAGCCTGAAACCACAGGGGACTTATTTAATCTGGCTAGATTTTTCAGCTTACGGTCTTAGTCAGGCTGATCTTATGGAAAAATTAGAAAAAGAGGCTAAAGTCCTCCTAAATGACGGTCTGGTCTTCGGCAGCGACGGTAAGCAGCATGCACGATTAAATGTCGCAGCACCTTTTGATACCATTAAAGAAGCCAGTGAGCGGATTGCAAGGGTTTTTGGGAAGTGAGGCTAGTCTAGCTTGAACGATAAAAGAGAAGAAAAGACAGAAAAAGAAAAGATGCTGGCGGGGCAGATGTACAATGCAGCAGATAGTGAATTGGTAGCCTTGCGGCAGCAGGCCAGAGTTTACCGCCAGGCCTTTAATGCTGCAGAGTTGGATAGCTCCAAACGAACAGAAATTGCCAAGCAGTGGCTGGGAACAACGGGAGAGCGGATTTACATTGAAGCACCCCTGACCTTGGACTATGGTTGCAATATCCACGTCGGAGAAGATTTTTATGCCAATTTCAACTGGACTGTTTTGGATACTTGCCCTGTGACCATCGGAAAGAATGCTATGTTGGGACCAAATGTTCAGTTTTACACAGCCCTTCATCCGCTCAAGGCAGAGGAACGCATTGCTGGACCTGAATATGGAGCGCCGATTGAGATTGGTGATAATGTCTGGATTGGTGGGGGTGCTATTATCTTGGCTGGCGTGACCTTGGGTGACAACGTCGTGGTCGGAGCGGGTTCTGTCGTGACCAAATCTTTCGGAGACAATGTCGTACTGGCTGGCAATCCGGCCCGTGTTATTAAGACCATTGACTAGATAAAAAGTATTTTCAACTACAGTGATGACCTTCTTCTAAAGTGAAAAAATGATTTCTATCTGGTTTTGGCAAGCCCTTGTTTTGGTAGAAGGTGTAGTTCCGGCTCTATCCATCGCAGTTCAAGTTTTTACAGCTGAGGGGGATGCAATTATGAGCAATACACCAGTATATCCCCTTTTTGCCCGTACTATTCAACTCAATCATAGACGGTTGATTAGTCAGCCTCTTCGTGTAGAAAATGACCATTTTACTCTTGATTTTCAGGCTTTGGAGCAAAAGATTGTTGAAGAGGGTGTCAAACTCTACATCTACTGCAATTCCCACAACCTAGGTGGCAGAGTTTGGAGTCATCAGGAACTACAAGAGCTCGGTGCTATCTGTCAGAAGCATGGAATCATCTTAGTCTCTGATGAAATCCATCAGGACCTAACCCTTTTTGGACATGAGCACCATTCCTTCAATACAGTCAATCCAGCCTTCAAGGAATTTTCTCTGATTCTCTCATCAGCAACTAAGACCTTTAACATTGCAGGTACGAAGAACAGCTCTGCCATTATTGAAAATCCTCAGTTGCGTAAAGCTTTTACCAAGAGACAATCGGCCAATAACCAACATGAAATCCCTAGCCTAGGCTTGATTACCACGGAAGTTGCCTACCGACACGGAAAACCTTGGTTGGCCGCCTTAAAACCAGTTTTGGAAGAAAATATCTTGTTGGTCCTAGAAGAATTGAGTAAAAATACACTCATAAATGTCCTTAAGCCACAAGGAACCTACCTGATTTGGCTGGATTTTTCAGCCTATGAATTCAGCCACCACGAGCTAGCAGAGAAATTGTTGGAAGAAGCACAACTGCATTTGAATGATGGATTGACCTTTGGAAAAGAAGGGGAAAAGCATTTCCGATTGAACGCAGCAACACCACAATTTGTCATCAAGGAAGCTTGCCGGAGATTGGTGGACGTGTTTGGGTAACTAAGAAATATTGAAAAATTCAATGTAGACCAAGCATTTTCTGGCCAAACAAATAATAACAGAAATATTTTTGGTGTGAATGTTAGTCTAGTCCATGAATGAAAATTTGTTTTTCAATTTTCCAGATTGCAATAAAAATAGAAAAAGGAAGAGCTAGGTTATTCCTTTTTTTGTTGTTTTCGATAGTCAGTAGGACTCATGTGAAAGTAATTCTTAAAGGCTGTGCTGAAGGTCAGGGGGTCATAGTAGCCGACAGAATTGGCAATCTCCGTAATGGTTCGTTCGGGATCTTCTAAAAGTTGGCAGCTTCGATTCATTTTTACCTGAAGAATGTAGTCCTTGATGGCGTAGCCAGTTTCCTGTTTGAAGATTTTATAGAGATAGCTTCGACTTAGAGCGAGCTGTTCTGCAATTTCTGCCACCTTAATCGGCCGAGCGTAGTGGCTGTGAATCAGCTTAATAGCATGGTGAACATAGCTTTTGGCAAGAGTACCGGCCTCTTTCAGTTGTTGATTGGGAAATTCTGCAACAAGGTAGGCGAGTAATTGATGAAGATGGCCGACCAGGATGTGCTCTGTCACCATTGGTAAGGGGTGTTTGTCTGTTTTGGTAATGTCTATCATTTTTTGTAAAATGGGGGACTGGAGGCTGGAATGCAGATAAAATTTTTCCAATAAGCGACTATGTTCAAGAATTGACTCAGCTTTTGACCCGCTAAAACCAACCCAAATATAAGTCCAGGGGTCTTGTCCATCTGCTTGGTAGAAGATAGCCTTGTTTTTAGGGAGGACAAACAAGTCGCCCGCAGCCAATTCAGTCGTTTCTCCGAGAATGCTAATTTTCCCCTTGCCCTCAGTGATAAAATGGAGGACATAATTATCTCGAATAGTTGGCCCAAAAGAATAGTTTTTATCACATTGTTCCGCACCGTAATGGTCGATATTTAGGTCAAAGTTATGGCTGTCTAGTTCATTGTAGCTATTTAGAATGTTCATAAGCTCTTCTCCTTAGGAAACATTATACCATATTCTAACAACAAAACTCTATTTTGTAAAACGCTTACATTTGTTAGAATAATTCATGTAATACAGATAGGAGCTGACAGTATGATTCAATACATAGAAGAACATGGCCTATTTCACCTGAAAACAAGAGAATTTTCCTACGTGATAGAGGTGCTAGAAACAGGCGATCTGGTTCATCGTTATTTTGGTAAGAAAATTCAACAATTTAGCAATGGAAACAAAATAACATATTTAGACAGAGCCTTCTCGCCCAGTCCAATTACTGGAAATCGGACCTACTCACTGGATACCTTGTCCTTGGAATATTCTAGCAACGGTCTGGGAGACTTTCGAACAGCCTCTATTGATGTGCGAAATGAAATCGGTATTGCTTTGGATTTGAAGTACAAGCAACACCGGATTTATCAAGGTAAGCCCTCGATAGAAGGTCTACCAGCTAGCTTTGCTTCTGAAGAGGAAGTGGAGAGTTTAGAAATTGACCTCTATGATTCTCTAGCAGATGTAACAGTAACCTTGCAGTATGCGGCTTTCGAAGAAAGTAACTATCTTGCACGCTCGGCTCGAATCCAAACAGGTCGCTATCCCTCTAAGTTGGAAAAAGCCTTGTCCTTCACCTTGGATATGCCCCATAAGGACTTTGTCATCCATAGTTTGACAGGTCGCTATGCTTATGAAAAAGAGTGGACGAAAACGCCGATTACAAATGGTACCTACTCTATTGGAAGTATTCGAGGAGCTTCAAGTCACTCGCGGACTCCTTTCTTAGCCTTGGCGGCCCCAACTGCTACAGAAGCTAGTGGCGAAGTTTATACCGCCCAACTGGTTTATAGTGGGAACTTTACTGGTTTTGTGGAGACAACTGCCCTGGAAACAGTCCGTTGGGGCATGGGAATCAATGATACTAGCTTCAGCTGGAATTTGGCTTCCGGAGAAAGTTTTCAGACACCTGAAGTCCTCCTGTCCTTTACGGATAAAGGTTTTACAGGTATGACTCAGGATAGTCATGACTTCATCAAAAAACACTTAATTCGTTCTCAATTTGTCAATCAGGAACGGCCAATTCTCATCAATAACTGGGAAGGAACCTACTTTGATTTTACAGAAGAGAAGATTCTTTCCATGGCTAGATTGGCCAGTCAGTCAGGCATTGAATTATTTGTACTTGATGATGGCTGGTTTGGAAAACGGAACAATGACGAGTCTTCCTTAGGAGATTGGATTGTTAACACAGACAAGCTTCCGAATGGTTTAGCCGGTCTAGCAGATTCGATTCGGGCCTTGGGTATGAAATTTGGTCTTTGGTTTGAGCCAGAGATGATTTCCATAGATAGTGACCTCTATCGCCAACATCCAGATTGGGCTATTCATATTGACGGACGCGAACCAATTTACAGTCGAGAGCAGTTGGTACTGGATTTGTCCAAACCAGAAGTTTGTGACTACATTATCCAAGCTGTATCCGATGTACTGAAACCTGCCAAAATCGATTATGTCAAGTGGGATATGAATCGTAATATCACCAGTATGTCTCAAGAATTCGCTAACGCTGATTCTTACGAATTCCATCATCGCTATATGTTGGGGCTGTACCGAGTATTAGAAACTCTGACCAGTCGCTTCCCAGATATTCTCTTTGAATCCTGTTCAGGAGGTGGCGGTCGAAATGATTTGGGTCTTCTCTATTATATGCCACAGGCTTGGGCGAGTGACAATACAGATGCGATTGGTCGCCTCTCTATCCAAGAAGGGACGACCTTGCTCTATCCAACCTCCTCAATGGGTGCCCATGTATCAGCAGTTCCTAATCATCAAGTCGGTCGAATTACATCCTTGAAAACCCGAGGCAATGTGGCTATGATGGGCGGAGCCTTTGGTTACGAGTTAGATGTTACCCAACTGTCACCGGAAGAATTAGCAACTCTTACTGAACAGGTTGAAACCTTCAAGCAGATTCGTTCAACAGTCCAGTTCGGTGACCTCTATCGTTTGAAAAAAACGGCAAATACCTGGGCAGCCAACTATGTTGATGCAGATAAGAGTCAAGCTGTTTTCACCTTCGTAAAAATACTAGCTCAACCAGAAGCTCCTCTGTTGCAGGTGAGATTGAAGGGGCTGGACCCAGAAGCCTGCTATCACTGTCCACAGTTGGAAGCGAGTTTCTATGGAGATGAGCTCATGAACATCGGCTTAACCATGCCACATGTTCAAGAAGATTATTTTAGTATACAATATATTTTTAACAAAATCTAGGAGGATTTTATTATGAAAATGAGAAGATTTCTCAAATGTGCGTCGGTTTGTGCTTTTGCAAGCTTCCTTGTAGCCTGCGGAAATTCTAGCAGCAGCGACAAGGTAGAAATTGAATTTTTCTCGCAAAAGCCTGAAATGCAAGCAACCTTGCAGGAAATTATTGATGACTTTGAGAAAGAGAATCCAGATATTGAAGTTAAGTTTTCAAATGTGCCAGACGCAGGAACTGTTTTGAAAACACGGATGGCCAATGATGAAGCACCAGATGTTATCAATATCTACCCTCAAAATGCAGATTTCAAAGAGTATGCAGCAGATGGCCGTTTCCTTGAAATTGGTGATGATGCAGGTCTTAGTCATTTGAAAGATGGGGCAGTAACACCTTATCTTGTAAATGATACAAACTACACTCTTCCATTGACTGCCAATGCCTATGGTATCTACTACAACAAAGATAAATTTGAAGAACTTGGCTTGGAAGTACCAACTACCTATGCAGAATTTGTTGCTTTGGTAGACAAAGTTAAGGCTGATGGCAGTGTGGCACCATTTGCCCTTTCTCTAAATGATGCCTGGTCGCTCAATGGTTACCACCAATTAGCTTGGGTAACAGTTGCAGGTGGGTTTGACGGTGCAGAGGATATTTTGATTCGCAGTGCCAAGGGTGCTATCCAAGATGATGCAACAACTAAGGAAGTCTTGGAGCGTTTAGAACTCTTGACTGACAATGGTCAAAAAGGTTTCACAGGAGCACTTTACGCTGACGCGGTTGCTTCATTTGCAGCAGGAGAAGCCCTCATGATGCCACAAGGAACTTGGGCTGCTACAGCAATCAATCAGCAAGAGCCTGAATTTGAATACGGCATGTTTACCTTCCCAGGAGATGAAAAAGGTGGTGATTACACGATCGGTGCGGCAGACCTAGCCCTGTCTGTATCAGCTGAATCAGAGCATCCAGAAGAGTCTAAGAAGTTCTTAGAATACCTCTCACGTCCAACAGTCATTCAGAAATACTATGACGTGGACGGATCACCAACCTCAGTTGAAGGAGTCGACACTGAAGGCAAGTTTGAAGAAACTGCTGGAGTTACACAATATGCCTTCACAGACAAGCATGTCGTATGGTTGCAAAGTGAGTGGGATTCAGAAGATGAGTTTTGGAATATCACTGTTGAAATGGTGAAAAAACCAGATTCAGCAGAACTTGTTAAGAAACTTAATGCCTTCTTTGATCCGATGAAATAATCAGCATGAAAAACAACTATGGGATTAGGGTTTGGGTTTCCCAAACCTGTCCCCCCTATAGTTGTTTAACCTCAGTTTGAAGGAGAGTCCCCTAATTCTTTTTGGAACTGAGATTAAACAACTATACTTGATAAATTTAGTAAAGGAGTTCTTTATGAATCAAAAAGGATTTGTTGCAAAATATTGGCCCTACTTATTTGTAGCTCTGCCAATCGCTCTTCAGTTAATCTTTTTCTTCTATCCCTTGATAACAGGGGTGTTCTACAGTTTAACAGACTGGAATGGTTTATCCAGTAGTTACGATGTGATTGGGATTCAAAACTACATTGATATTTTGAAGGACCCTGACTTCTATACCAGTATCACCTTTACCATCATCTTTACCATCGGTCTAGTCATTGGGGAGATTGTGATTGGTATTTGGTTGGCAACTCTGCTCAATCGGAAAATCAAAGCAGTTGGCTTTTTCCGGACCTGGTATTTCTTCCCAGCAGTTTTGTCAACGGTAACCTTGGGTCTCATCTTTGTTCAACTTTTTAACTACGGTTTTACACAGATTGGCGAAATTCTCCAAATCGACTGGTTAATGGAAAACCTATTGGTACAAGAGAATACTGTTATTCCGTCCGTCCTCTTTGTCGCTCTTTGGCAGGGTCTGGCGATGCCGGTTATCATTTTCCTATCTGGTCTGCAAAGTATTCCAGATGATGTGAAGGAAGCAGCAGCTATCGACGGTGCGACACGCTCCCAGCAGTTCTTCAACATTGAATTGCCTTTCCTATTACCATCTATCAGTATGGTCTTTATCCTAGCGATGAAATCTGGCTTGACAGCCTTTGACCTCATTTTCGCTTTAACTAGCGGTGGTCCAGATGGTAAGACAGAGTCACTGGGTTTGCTGGTTTATAACTACGCTTTTGTTGACAATAAGTTCTCGTATGCCAATGCTTTGGCAGTTGTTCTCTTCATCTTTATCATTGTGATTTCCTTGATTCAGATGCGGATTTCTAAGAAATTTGAAGTATAAGGAGGTATGTTTATGAATAAGACCAAACAAAGCAATTGGTGGGTATATCTCATTCTATTCAGCGGCATTCTCTTTATGTTTATTCCGCTACTGGTAACGGTGATTAGTTCCTTCAAGCCAACCAAAGAAATCACAGGAAACTTCTTTGGCTTGCCTGAAAATTTCACACTAGACAACTATAGTCGCTTGTTTGAAGATGGAGTTGTTCAATATTTTGGGAATTCTGCCCTGATTACCATTGTCGCAGTTGGCTTGATTGTTTTGGTTATACCTATGGCAGCCTTTGCAGTGGCCCGCCAAATGAAGCGGCAAACAGCTTTCAACTTTATCTACTTTTTCTTGATTATCGGAATTTTTGTTCCCTTCCAAGTGATTATGCTTCCTATGACCAAGTTGATGTCTAGTCTCGGTTTGAATAATATTTTGGGGTTGATTATTCTTTATCTGACCTATGCAGTGCCGCAGGCCCTCTTCCTCTATGTTGGCTATATCAAGACAATTGTTCCTGAAGAGATGGACGAGGCAGCAGCAATTGATGGTTGTGATAAGTTTACAATGTACTGGAGAATTATTTTTCCGTTGATGAAGCCCATGCACGCTACGATTTTGATCATCAATGCCCTCTGGGTCTGGAATGACTTTCTCTTGCCTCTCTTGGTCCTCAATCGCGACCAGGATATGTGGACTTTACCCCTCTTCCAGTATAATTACCAGGGAATGTATTTCAGCGATTATGGACCGTCATTTGCATCCTATGTAGTTGGGATTATCCCAATCCTACTGGTTTATCTCGTTTTCCAAAAGCATATCATTTCAGGTATGACCAGCGGATCTGTTAAATAAAACTCGAAAGGTTGAGGCAACTCAACCTTTTACCAAAAAACAATAAGAAAAGGCTTTCAAAAGGAGAAAAAAATGAAAGTAAAAAATCAAGCAATGTTAATTACCTATTCAGACAGTCTTGGAAAAAATCTGAAAGACTTGAAGCAGGTCTTGGAAGGTCCCTTGAAAGATGTGGTCGGTGGTGTCCACATTCTTCCATTCTTTCCTTCATCAGGTGACCGCGGTTTTGCACCCATGGACTATACCAAGGTTGATGAGGCTTTTGGTGATTGGAGCGATATTGAGGCACTCAGTCAAGACTATTACCTCATGTTTGATTTCATGATCAACCATATCTCAGCCAAGTCGCCTTATTTCCTTGACTTCCTAGAAAAGAAAGATGAGTCTGTCTATGCAGATTTGTTTATCCGCTACAAAAACTTTTGGCCAAATGGTGAGCCGACTCAGGAAGATATAGACCTGATTTACAAACGGAAGCCACGTGCTCCCTATCGCATTGCCCAGTTTGCTGATGGTAGCGAGGAAAAAGTTTGGTGTACCTTTGATGAAGAGCAGATTGACCTTGATGTGACAACGGAAACGACTCGTCGCTTTATTCAGGAAAATCTGGAACAGCTGGCGGACCACGGTGCTTCTATTATTCGCCTGGATGCCTTTGCCTACGCCAATAAGAAAATTGGAACCAACTGTTTCTTCGTTGAGCCAGATATTTGGGAGATGCTTCATTTTCCGCGTCAGCTATTGGCACCAAAAGGAGTGGAAATTCTACCAGAAATCCATGAACATTACACCATTCAGCAAAAAATCGCCGAGCAAGACTACTATGTCTATGACTTTGCCCTTCCGATGTTGGTCCTTCATGCTCTTTATTCAGGTAATGTCAACCGTCTTGTTCACTGGATGGAAATCTGCCCTCGCAAGCAATTTACAACCTTGGACACGCACGATGGTATCGGAGTGGTCGATGTCAAGGACTTGCTGACAGATGAGGAAACAGAGGCAACAAGAGAAGCCCTCTATGCCCAAGGAGCAAATGTCAAGAAGATTTATAGCACAGAGGCTTACAATAATCTGGACATTTACCAAATCAATTGTACCTACTATTCAGCTTTAGGAAATGATGACCAAGCCTATCTCTTGGCACGTGTGCTCCAATGTTTTGCACCAGGTATTCCGCAGATTTACTACGTTGGCTTGTTGGCAGGAGAAAATGATATCGAATTGCTCGAAGCAACCAAAGAAGGCCGCAACATCAACCGTCACTATTATGATTTGGAAGAAATTGAGCAGGAAGTGCAACGTCCTGTGGTACAATCCTTGTTCAAACTCCTCAAATTCCGTAATACCAGCGCAGCATTTGATGGAGAGTTCTCAGTTAAGATGTTGGATGAAACAAGTATGGAAATTTTCTGGGATAATCAAGATGCAGGGGTGTCTGCTCGCCTAACAGCAAATCTAAAAGAAAAATCCTTTGAAATTGTTGAAATAGAAGAGGGTAAAATGACCAAAATTGAGTTATAATATGATTATATTGAAAGAGGGGGAGTTCCCCTTTTTCTTGCGTAAATAAGATTGTACAGAAAGGATCATTCAAATGCCAGAAATACAAAAAACAGATTGGTGGAAGAAGTCCGTCATTTACCAAATTTATCCTCGTAGTTTTCAAGATTCAAATGGAGATGGAATTGGAGATATTCGAGGGATTATCAGCCGATTAGATTATCTCCATGAGCTTGGAATTGATGCTATTTGGCTCAGTCCTGTTTATCAGTCCCCCATGGATGACAATGGTTACGATATCAGTGACTACCAAGGAATTGCTCCAGAATTTGGGACCATGGAAGATATGGAAGAGCTGATTGCAGAAGGCCATAAGCGAAATATTAAGATTGTGATGGACTTGGTCCTCAACCATACCTCTGACGAGCATTTTTGGTTTCAAGAAGCCCTCAAAGGACCAGATAATCCCTATTATGACTATTATGTTTGGGCCGATGAACCGAATGAATTACGCTCGACCTTCTCAGGCTCTGCTTGGGAATATGTTCCACATCTGAACAAATACTACCTCCACCAATTCTCTGTTAAGCAACCGGATTTGAATTGGAAAAATCCTGCTCTGAAACAAGAAATCTGGGACATGATTAATTTTTGGATTGAAAAAGGTGTCGGCGGTTTCAGGCTAGATGTAATTGATTTGATTGGAAAAGAACCGGAAAAATTAATTACAGCCGATGGACCGACTCTCCATCCTCTGATTCAGGAATTAAATGAGAAAACCTTTGGTGCTTATGACTTAGTGACTGTTGGGGAGACATGGAGTGCCAATCCAGAAAATGCTCAGTTATATTCGCATCCTGATCGAAAAGAATTTTCGATGATTTTCCAATTTGAACATGTCGGACTTGATCAGCAGGAAGGGAAAGAAAAGTGGGATTTGGCACCGCTTGATCCAGCTCGTCTGCATAAGGTTCTATCCAAATGGCAGACTGAACTGGTTGGTAAAGGCTGGAACTCGCTTTTCTGGAATAACCACGATTTACCTCGTGCCATTTCTCGCTTCGGTGATGATCGACCTGCATTTCGTGAACTAAGTGGTAAAATGTTGGCTATTTATCTTCATTTTATGTCAGGGACACCTTATATCTACCAAGGTGAGGAAATAGGTATGATTAATACACCGATTACGGATATTAGCCAAGCGGATGATATTGAAACACGTCGCATGTATGCAGAACGGATTGAAAATGGCTTTACCAAGGAGGAATTGATTACTTCTATAAATGCCAAAGGTCGTGATAATGCTCGTCGTCCAATGCAATGGACAGGAGCAGAAGGAGCGGGCTTCAGTACAGGTCAAGCCTGGCTGACTTTGGGAGATACTGTCAAAGACATCAATGTTGAAAAAGCACTTGCAGACAAACAATCGCTTTTCTATACCTATCAAAAATTAATCGCTCTTCGGAAAGAGTATCCTTGTATGTCTGAAGGAAAATATGAAGTGATGGAGACAGGAAATAGCTCGGTAATGGCCTACCGTAAATATGATGAACAGGATGATTTCATCATTCTGGTGAATTTCACAAGTGATGAGCAAGCCTTCGAAGTATCGAGCGAGGGATATTCCTTGTTTATGCATAATTACGAAGAGGCTGCATTTTTGGCTGGACAAGTATTGAGACCGTATGAGGCAATTGTTCTCAAAAAATAAGATAATTTTCAATATTCACGAGCTTTTTTCATGAATTTTTGGTAAAATAGAAAAAACAAAAAAGAGAGGTTTTATCATCATGGGTAAATTCCAAGTCATTTCACACCCACTCATTCAGCATAAATTATCTATCCTTCGTAGAACAACAACTTCTACAAAAGATTTCCGTGAGTTGGTTAATGAAATTGCCATGCTAATGGGCTACGAAGTCTTGCGTGACTTGCCATTGGAAGATGTAGAAATCGAAACACCGATTACAAAGACGGTTCAAAAGCAGATTGCAGGAAAAAAATTGGCAATCGTTCCAATCCTGCGTGCCGGTGTTGGTATGGTGGACGGTTTGCTCAGCCTAGTACCAGCAGCCAAAGTTGGTCACATCGGTATGTACCGTGATGAAGAGACCCTCCAACCCGTTGAATATTTGGTGAAATTACCAGAGGATATCGACCAACGCCACATCCTTGTTGTGGACCCAATGCTTGCAACAGGTGGTTCAGCTATTCTTGCTGTTGATTCGTTGAAAAAACGTGGTGCATCCAATATCAAATTTGTGGCCCTCGTATCAGCTCCAGAAGGTGTAAAGGCTCTTCAAGAAGCTCATGCAGATATTGACATCTACACAGCTGCCCTGGATGAAAAACTCAACGAAAAAGGCTATATCGTCCCTGGTCTGGGAGATGCAGGTGACCGCCTCTTCGGTACAAAATAAGTAGATAAAGAAATCAGCTCGGCTGGTTTCTTTTTCTGTGTTAAATATTTGACCAATTTTGACTATTGGTATATAATAGGCACATATCTATCTCGAAAAGGAGTATTCTTATGATTCCAGTAGTTATTGAACAAACCAGTCGTGGTGAGCGTTCTTATGATATTTATTCCCGTTTGCTCAAGGACCGTATCGTCATGTTGACAGGACCGGTGGAGGACAATATGGCTAATTCTATCATTGCCCAATTGCTCTTCCTCGATGCGCAAGATCCGACTAAAGACATTTATCTCTATGTCAATACCCCAGGTGGATCTGTGTCAGCAGGTCTTGCTATCGTGGATACCATGAACTTTATCAAGGCAGACGTCCAGACAATTGTTATGGGAACAGCAGCATCTATGGGAACCATCATTGCATCTAGTGGTGCCAAGGGCAAACGTTTCATGTTGCCAAATGCCGAGTACATGATCCACCAACCAATGGGTGGAACTGGCGGCGGTACACAACAAACCGACATGGCCATTGCTGCAGAACACTTGCTTAAAACCCGTAATAAATTAGAAAAAATCTTGGCTGACAATTCAGGTAAAACAGTCAAGCAAATCCACAAGGATGCGGAGCGTGATTACTGGATGACCGCTGAAGAAACCTTGGCATACGGCTTCATTGACCAAATCATGGATAACAGCAAAACTAAATAAAATAAGGGAAGGGCTGGATTTGGTCCTTTTCATTTTCCCTGGAAAAGGGTATAATTATAGATAGAAATATCTGAGGAGAAGTCCATGTTTGAGAAAAAAGAACGCACCAGCCTAACTGTTTATTTGCATTATAATCGGGATTCCAGAAAACTCAACCACTACGGTGACATGATTTACCATTCAAAGCGCCTGCGTTATGTTATATTATATGTTAATGCAGAAAAAGCTGAGGAAGTCATGAGCAAGCTCAAAAAAGAGAAGTTTGTCAAAAAAGTAGTTCCTTCCTACATCAAGGAACTGGATCAGAATTTTGTTGGCAATCTATGGCGGGACGAGCAAAATCCCGTTACTTTGTAATTAGAGAAGGAGTAGGTTTAAATGAGCCTGCTTTTCTTTTTGTTGGAGCTGTAAAAATTTTTAAAAATTTTTATCATTTTTGTTGACAATTTTCTGATAATTCTGTATATTAGATACATCGTAAAAATTTAAGAAAGATTTTGGGTATTTTCATGAAAACGAGAAAATTCGCTGTAGCTATTGCTACTTTTGCCTCTGCAGCTCTTCTTGCTGCCTGTGGCGCAGCTCCAACAAGCACTTCATCAGCAGCTGGTAACGAAGCTGGTGACACGATTAAATTGGGTTACAACTTGGAATTATCAGGTGCTGTAGCAGCATACGGACAAGCTGAGAAAAACGGTGCTGACCTTGCTGTTGAGGAAATCAATGCAGCTGGCGGTATCGACGGTAAACAAATCGAAGTTGTTTCAAAAGACAACAAATCTGACAACGCTGAAGCAGCGACTGTTACAACCAACCTTGCAACAGAAGAAAAAGTTCTTGCGATGATTGGTCCTGCAACATCAGGTGCAGTAGCTGCGGCAACTCCAGGTGCGACACAGGCAGGCGTTCCATTGATTACACCTTCTGGTACACAGGACGATTTGACAGCTAAAGATGGTAAGGTTGAAGAGTATGTCTTCCGTTCAACTTTCCAAGATAGCTTCCAGGGTCAAGTCATGGCAACATTTGCGACAAAGACACTTGATGCTAAGAAAGTTGTTCTTTACTCAGACAACTCAAGTGACTACGCAAAAGGTATCGCTAAAGCATTCAAAGAAGCTTACAAGGGTGAAATCGTTGTTGAAGAAACTTACCAATCAGGCGATAAGGACTTCCAAGCTGCTTTGACAAAATTGAAAGATCAAGATTTTGATGCAATCATTATCCCAGGTTACTACACTGAAGCTGGTTTGATTACAAAACAAGCGCGTGAAATGGGTATCGACAAGCCAATCCTTGGTCCTGACGGATTTGCGGATGCTAAATTCATCGAAGGTGCTGGCAGCAAGAATGCGACAAATGTTTATTATGTATCTGGTTACTCTACTAAAGTAGCACTTTCTGACAAGGCAACAAACTTCGTTGATGCATATAAGAAGAAGTTCGGTGAAGAGCCAAATATGTTTGCGGCCCTTGCTTATGATGCAGTCTACATGGCAGCTGATGCAGCAGAAGGCGCAAAAACTTCAAAAGATGTAGCAACAAACCTTGCTGGCTTGAAAGACTTTGAAGGTGTAACTGGTCCAATCTCAATCGATGAAAACCACAACCCTATCAAATCTGCTATCATGGTTAAATTGGAAAACGGTGCAGAAGCTTCAGCAGAAGCAGTAAGCGCTGAATAAGCTAAAAAATGTAATCTGGGGAGGCTTGGACCTCTCCAGATATTATTTATGTTATAGAAAGTTTGGTGACTATATGCTCCAGCAATTGGTGAATGGTCTTATCTTGGGAAGTGTCTATGCCTTGATTGCCTTGGGTTATACCATGGTTTACGGCATTATCAAGTTGATTAACTTTGCCCACGGTGACCTTTATATGATGGGGGCCTTTATTGGTTATTATCTGATTAATGCCTTCCAGCTAAATTTCTTTGTTGCGCTTGTTTTGACCATGGTTTTAACAGCAGCCTTGGGTGTGCTGATTGAATTCTTGGCCTACCGTCCATTGCGCAACTCAACTAAGATTGCGGCCTTGATTACGGCTATCGGTGTGTCCTTCTTCCTTGAATACGGTATGGTTTATCTCTTTGGTGCCAATACACGTGCCTTCCCTCAAGCTCTTGAGACGGTTAAATTCAACCTTGGTCCGATTACTGTGACCAATGTTCAGTTGACGATTTTGGGTGTCTCTGTTTTCCTCATGTTGGCTCTGCAATTTATCGTCCAAAAAACCAAAATGGGTAAGGCCATGCGTGCGGTTTCTGTAGACAGTGACGCGGCTCAGCTCATGGGAATTAACGTCAACTCGACCATTAGTTTTACCTTTGCTCTTGGGTCTGCTCTTGCAGGTGCGGCAGGGGTCTTGATTGGTCTTTACTATAACTCTGTGGAACCTCTGATGGGGATGGCGCCAGGTCTTAAGGCCTTTGTAGCGGCCGTTCTCGGTGGTATTGGTATTATTCCAGGTGCGGCTCTCGGTGGCTTTATCATCGGTCTCTTGGAAACCCTGGCGGTAACTGTCGGTCTTTCCAGTTACCGTGATGCAGTTGTATATGGTATCTTGATTGTCATCCTCTTGGTGCGTCCAGCAGGTATTTTAGGTAAAAATGTGAAGGAGAAGGTGTAAGTTTATGAAACAAAATATCAAACCAATTTTAACCTGGCTTGCTCTTGTCCTTGTTATCTTTGCAGTTCTTTCTGCCTTGATTGGCTCTGGTGCCCTGGGGCTTTACTATATACAGATTTTGATGGGGATTGGAATTTCTATCATCATGGCTTTGGGAACCAACCTTGTTCTCGGTTTTTCAGGTCAGTTTTCGCTGGGTCAGGCTGGCTTTATGGCAATTGGTGCCTATGCGACAGCTATTTTGACCAAGGCTAATCCTACCTATGCAGGCTTTTATCTGTCTATTCTTGTGGGCTGTCTTGTAGCTGCCCTGGTAGCCCTGGTGGTCGGTATCCCAACTCTTCGTCTAAAGGGTGACTACTTAGCTATTGCAACCCTTGGTGTGGCTGAGATTATCCGTATTGCCATTATCAATGGTGGTGACTTGACCAACGGTGCTGCTGGTTTGACAGGCATCTTGCCGTATACAACTTGGACAGTTGTCTTTCTATTTGTAGTAGTGTTGACGGTTCTGATTCTCAACTTCTTACGGAGCTCATTTGGCCGTCAGGTTATCGCTGTGCGTGAAAATGAAATCGCTGCGGAGTCCATGGGTGTTAATACAACCAAGGTCAAGGTAACAGTCTTTGTTATCGCGGCTATCCTATCAAGTATCGCAGGTTCTCTCTACGTTGGTTATATCGGTACGGTTGTACCTAAAGACTTTACTATCATGCGTTCGATTGATTACTTGATTATCGCGGTGCTTGGTGGCTTGGGTTCTATGACAGGTACGATTTTGGCGGCCCTTGTTCTTGGTTTCCTCAATATGTTCCTGCAAAATTTCTCAGACCTTCGGATGATTATTTACTCATTGGCTCTTATTTTGGTCATGGTTTTCCGTCCAGGTGGTCTGCTCGGTACATGGGAATTAACCTTCTCATCATTCTTTAAGAAAAAAGCGAAGGAGGGCAAAGATGGCACTTCTGGAAATTAAAAATTTGACCAAGCACTTCGGTGGTTTGACTGCTGTTGGCGACGTTACCATGGAGCTCAATGAAGGTGAGTTGGTCGGCTTGATTGGTCCTAACGGTGCTGGTAAGACAACCCTCTTCAACCTTTTGACCGGTGTTTACGAGCCGAGCGAGGGGACTGTGACGCTTGACGGTCACTTGCTTAATGGTAAGGCACCTTACAAGATT
This sequence comes from Streptococcus nasisuis, assembly GCF_040836615.1. NCBI lineage: Bacteria > Bacillati > Bacillota > Bacilli > Lactobacillales > Streptococcaceae > Streptococcus > Streptococcus nasisuis. Next base: position 1,323,880 of record NZ_CP162268.1, read on the forward strand.
GCATCTCTTGGTCTCTCACGTACCTTCCAAAATATTCGTCTGTTCAAGGATATGACTGTTTTGGAAAATGTATTGGTTGGATTTGCCAATCATCACAAACCGCATCTCTTGGCTTCCTTCCTGCGCTTGCCTAAGTATTACCAGAGCGAGGCGGATTTGAAGGCTAAGGCTATGGAACTCTTGGCAATTTTCGATTTAGACAAGGATGCAGACTCGCTGGCGAAAAACTTGCCTTATGGTCAGCAACGTCGTCTGGAAATCGTTCGTGCCCTTGCGACAGAACCGAAAATTTTGTTCTTGGATGAGCCAGCGGCTGGTATGAACCCGCAGGAAACGGCAGAATTGACCGAACTCATCCGCCGTATTCAAAAGGAATTTGGTATTACCATTATTCTGATTGAGCACGATATGAGCCTGGTTATGAAAGTGACTGAGCGGATTTATGTGCTGGAGTACGGCCGTTTGATTGCCCATGGAACGCCTGAAGAAATCCGGACCAACAAACGTGTAATTGAAGCATACCTTGGAGGTGAAGCATAATGGCCATGTTAGAAGTAAAAAATCTTTCCGTCAACTACGGTGCGATTGAAGCCGTCAAGGATGTGAGCTTTGAAGTCAATGAGGGCGAAGTTGTGACCCTTATAGGCGCCAATGGTGCAGGCAAGACCTCTATCCTCCGCACCATCTCAGGCTTGGTTCGTCCGTCTGCTGGAAGCATTTCTTTCCTCGGAAATGAGATCCAAAAAGTTCCAGCTCGTAAAATCGTGGCAGATGGTTTGTCTCAAGTACCAGAAGGTCGTCACGTTTTTGCAGGCTTGACGGTTATGGAAAACTTAGAAATGGGTGCCTTTCTTCGTAACAACCGTGAGGAAAATCAGGCAAATCTGAAAAAGATTTTTGACCGTTTCCCACGCTTAGAAGAACGTAAGAACCAAGATGCAGCCACTCTTTCAGGAGGTGAGTAGCAGATGTTGGCAATGGGGCGTGCTCTCATGAGCCAGCCAAAACTCTTGCTTCTTGACGAACCTTCAATGGGACTGGCGCCAATCTTTATCCAAGAAATCTTTGACATTATCCAAGATATCCAAAAACAAGGGACAACAGTCCTCTTGATTGAGCAAAACGCCAATAAGGCCCTGGCTATCGCAGACCGTGGCTACGTCCTAGAAACAGGAAAAGTTGTCCTCTCTGGAACAGGAAAAGAATTACTTGCATCAGATGAAGTCAGAAAAGCGTATCTGGGTGGCTGACATGCCATAATAATGCTTACAAGGCTTTCATTCAGTTGTATCACGGAGTTGCTACTTCTGAAATCCAATACGAAAGGAGCGTAGCACTCTAATTTAATACTTTGCGAGCAATCAGTAAATCTGGTTGCTTTTCTTGCTTTCAAGCTGTAAATCAAAAATATGGCAGTCTATTGTTGACTTGTGATTGTTTCATGAGTGTTTTCATTTTTGTGATCCAGTTTGTGCCTCACAATCAAATTTAGCTTTCCAAAACAAGCTCGTTTTCTATCCTTAAGTTCATCTTTTGCCCTTATTTGTAGCAGAAATTCTCAAAACTGTTGACAGAAATCAAATAAAATAGTAGTATAGAGTCAAATAGAACCTTTAACTGAGTCCAGAGAGGCTGGAAAGGTATCATGGTAAGCATCTTAGAAGTCGAATTTCTAAGCTCATTTCGTGAACCCTGTCCAGAGTTGGCAGGGTTTTTCTGTGTACAGAAAGGATACTATGAAAGAAAAACGTCCCATTATTGCCTTGGATTTCGCAAGTAGTCAAGAAGTCGTTGATTTTTTGACTCATTTCCCAAGTCAGGAAAAACTCTATCTCAAGGTTGGTATGGAGCTCTACTATGCGGAAGGTCCGGCTATTATCAAAGACCTGAAAGATCGCGGACACAGCATTTTCCTAGACCTGAAACTCCATGATATTCCCAATACGGTCCAATCGGCTATGTCGGTGTTGGCCAAGCTGGGTGTTGATATGACCAATGTTCATGCAGCTGGGGGCGTAGAGATGATGCAATCGGCTAGAAAGGGACTGGGACCTGGACCAATCTTGATCGCTGTGACCCAGCTGACCTCGACTTCGGAAGAGCAGATGCAGGCGGATCAGAATATCCAGACTAGCCTGGTGGATGCAGTGGTCCATTACGCCAAAAAGGCTCAGGAAGCAGAACTGGACGGTGTCGTTTGCTCGGCTCAGGAGGTCGATTTGATCAAGCAGGCCACTGGTGCGGCCTTTGCCTGTCTGACACCAGGAATTCGACCAGCTGGTAGCGAAGTAGGTGATCAAAAACGGGTTGTCACTCCAGCACAGGCGGCCAGCATTGGCAGTGACTATATCGTGGTCGGGCGTCCTATCACGCATGCGGTCAATCCTTATGAAGCATACCTGGCTATCAAAGAAGAATGGAATATCTAAATAAACAATATTACTAATCTAAAGGAGAATTATCATGACACTAGCAACAGAAATTGCATCACATTTGTTGGACATCAAGGCGGTTCATTTGCGACCAGAAAAGCCTTTTACTTGGGCGTCTGGCATCAAGTCACCTATTTATACGGATAATCGTATCACGCTTTCTTATCTGGATACCCGCAACCTGATTGAGGATGGTTTTGTTCAACGAATTGAAGAGGAGTTTCCAGAAGTAGAAGTGATTGCAGGTACGGCGACGGCTGGAATTCCGCACGGAGCCATTATTGCAGACCGCATGAATCTGCCATTTGCTTACATCCGTAGCAAACCAAAAGAACACGGGGCTGGTAATCAACTGGAAGGTCGCATTGTCAAGGGGCAGAAAATGGTTATCATCGAAGATCTGATATCGACAGGTGGTTCTGTCTTGGATGCAGTGGCAGCGGCTCAACGTGAAGGAGCAGAGGTACTTGGTGTGGCAGCCATTTTCACCTACCAATTGCCTGTGGCAGACCGGAATTTTGACAACACTAGTGTCAAACTGGTGACGCTCAGCAATTATTCTGAACTTATAAAAGTCGCAAAAGTGCAGGGCTACATCAATGCGGATGGCTTGACTCTCTTGAAAAAATTCCGCCAGAATCCTGAAACTTGGTTGGAGAACTAGTTTTCACAGCAAAATCGCCTGATTTCTGGGAACATGCCCCCGAAAATGGTATAATGTTAGGAAAACAATTGACCGTATGAGGAGAAGTGTATGATTTCAGTAATCGTTCCTTGTTTCAATGAGGAAGAGGCGATTCCCTATTTTTACGACGCCATGGAAGTGGTCCGTCGGAAGATGAGGGAGCAATTTGAGTATATTTTTGTCAATGATGGGTCCAAGGATGGGACGCTCAAGGTTCTTCGGCAGTTGGCTGCTGAGGGCAATGGTGTCCGCTACATTTCCTTTTCCCGAAATTTTGGCAAGGAGGCTGCTCTTTATGCCGGACTGCAGGCTGCGCAGGGTGAATTGGTGACCGTCATGGATGTGGATTTGCAGGATCCACCAGAAATGCTCACCCAGATGAAGGCCATCTTGGATGCTAATCCAGAACTGGACTGTGTTGGCACCCGTCGTGTCAGCCGTGATGGCGAGCCGCCTATTCGGAGCTTCTTTGCAAAGCTTTTCTACAAGCTGATGAACAAGATTAGCCAGGTAGAAGTGGTGGACGGGGCCCGCGATTTCCGTCTCATGCGCCGACACATGGTAGATGCTATCTTGTCTGTTTCAGAGTACAATCGTTTTTCAAAAGGAATTTTTACCTGGGTTGGTTTTGAGACAGAATACCTGCCTTATGAAAATGTTAAGCGGGTGGCTGGTGAAACCAGCTGGTCCTTCTGGAAGTTGCTGTCCTACTCGATTGAAGGGATTATCAATTTTTCAGATACGCCGCTGAATATTGCATCCTATACTGGTTTCTTCACCTTCCTCCTGTCTTTGGTTTTGATGGTTGTCGTTGTCTTTAAGACTCTGGTCTTCGGGGATCCGACAATCGGTTGGCCGTCAACTATCTGTATCATCCTCTTTTTAGGTGGCTTGCAGTTGATGACCATTGGTATTTTAGGTAAGTATTTGGCCAAGGTTTTCTTGGAAACCAAGCATCGACCGGTTTATATCATCAAAGAGAAGAAGTAAGAGGTAGTCAGCATGGAGCATTCTACTTGGCATGATCGGATAAAGGCCTTATTGCCGGAGCATTATTTTGGCAACATCAATCAGTTTTTGGACCAGGCTTATTCTGCCGGAACTGTTTACCCACCCAGGGAAAAGGTATTTGCAGCCTTGGAAAAGACGGCTTTAGAAAATGTAAAAGTGGTCATTTTGGGGCAGGATCCCTATCACGGACCTGGACAAGCACAAGGGCTATCCTTTTCAGTCCCAGATAGCATCCCAGCTCCGCCATCTCTCCAAAATATCCTAAAAGAGTTGGCTGAAGATGTCGGTGTCAAACAAGGTCATGATTTAACCAGCTGGGCTGAACAGGGCGTGCTCTTACTCAATGCTTGTTTGACGGTGCCGGCCGGTCAGGCCAATGGACATGCTGGACAAATCTGGGAACCCTTTACGGATGCGGTAATCAAGGTGGTCAATAGTCTGGACCAACCAGTTGTCTACATTCTTTGGGGAGTCTATGCCCGGAAGAAGAAGGTTCTTATAAGCAATTCCAAACATTTGATTATCGAGTCGGCCCATCCAAGTCCGCTTTCAGCCTACCGAGGCTTCTTTGGAAGTAAGCCTTTTTCACAGGCTAATGCCTTTTTGAAACAGGCTGGGAAGGAAGAGATTGATTGGCGAAGATGAAGTTAATTGAAGGAATGAAAATGACCGATTTTGAAAGAGATATATCATTCTTTGAGGCTTTGGATGAGAAGATCTTTAGCCTAGCTCACCAGCTTTATGAAGAAGGAGTTGCAAGGCTGGATGATGCCCATATTTCAGGCCATTTTTGGTTACGAAATCAACGGATTTACTTGGCGATTGCCGAGAAGGAAATGGACTTGGCAAAAGAGTTGGCTCAGGCTAATCTTGTTTTGGCGCAAGACATAGCCAGGCTGAGGAATTTTTCCTGAAAGAATTGCAGCCAGTGGCCTTGCGCCAGGTGGCAGATGTAGAGCGAGAAGCAGGCAATTATCAGCAAGCTTTGGAGTTTCTTGAAAAGGAAGCATCTTTACTATCTGAATACAATGAGTCTCAACTTGTTGGTAATGCTTATGAGCAAGCCTATTTGCATTTTCTAATGGGAGATATGGAGTTGGCAGAGCAAGAGATGCGAAAAGTACTCAAGAAGGCAACTCGTATTGAGTTTCCCTATATAGAAGCTAGTGCCAATCGTGTCTTGGGAGAAATCACCAAAGAGCGCAGCTATTTTGAACGAGCTAAGGAACTTTACTTAGAAGTAGATGACCAGATTAGTGCTCAAGAAGTGGAGCGAATGGTTGAAGCTGTGGCTAAACAGTAGCATTTAAAAAGGAGTAGTCATGCTGTTAATTAAAAATGGTCGCGTCATAGACCCGCAGTCCGGTCTGGATACAGTCGCTGATATTTTGATAGAAAACAAGAAAATCATAAAGATTGCTGAGCAGATTGAGGTAGATGCGGAACAAGTTATCGATGCTAGTGGCTTGGTTGTTGCGCCTGGCCTGGTGGATGTCCATGTTCATTTTCGTGAGCCTGGTCAGACCCACAAGGAAGATATTCATACAGGGGCCCTGGCGGCAGCAGCGGGTGGTTTTACCTCGGTTGTCATGATGGCTAATACCAATCCGACCATTTCGACAGTGGACACCTTGAAAGAGGTGTTGCAATCGGCCAGCAAGGAAAACATTCATATTTATAGTGTGGGAACCATTACCAATCAATTTAACGGCCAAGATTTGACGGATTTTGAAGGGCTCATGATTGCAGGTGCTGTAGCTCTTTCTGATGACGGCATTCCATTGACAAATGCTGGAGTGGTGCGAAAAGCTATGCAGGAGGCTAAGAAATTGGATTGCCTGCTCAGCCTCCACGAAGAAGATCCAGATTTGAATGGTATTCTAGGTTTGAACGAGCAAGTCGCTGCCAAGCATTTTCACGTCTGTGGCGCGACTGGTGTGGCTGAATACAGCATGATTGCTCGTGACGTCATGATTGCCTATGAAACGGGTGCCCGTGTTCATATCCAGCATCTGTCCAAAGCTGAGTCTGTCAAGGTGGTCGAATTTGCACAGGGTATGGGTGCGCGTGTGACCGCAGAAGTAGCCCCTCAGCATTTTTCTCGGACAGAAGATTTGTTGTTGACCAAGGGGGCAAATGCCAAGATGAATCCACCTCTTCGTTTGGAAAGCGATCGTTTGGCAGTCATAGAAGGGCTAAAATCAGGCGTCATTTCAGTTATTGCGACCGACCATGCACCTCATCATGCGGATGAAAAAAATGTAGAGGACTTGACGCAAGCACCGTCTGGCATGACTGGTTTGGAAACCTCTCTATCACTTGGTTTGACGCATTTGGTGGAAGAAGGGCATCTGACACTCCAAGAATTATTGGAGAAAATGACCATTAATCCTGGCAAACTTTATGGCTTGGATGCAGGTTATCTGGCTGAAAATGGACCGGCCGACCTAGTGATTTTTGATCCTACAGTCAATCGTCAAGTATCAGCAACCTTTGCCTCTAAATCCGCCAATTCTCCCTTTGTCGGTGATTGGCTCAAGGGCCAAGTTCGTTATACCATTGCGGATGGGCAGGTTGTATTTGAAAAATAAGTGTTTTGAAGGAGCTGGTTGGCTCCTTCTTTTTACGAACTTTTTATCAAAGTTAGCAGTTTTAAGGTTTTGAATTTTACAAAAAAGCTACTTTCTTTATCTTTCATGATATAAAAAACGCCTCTCGGCGCTTGAAATTATTTCTTCTTTTGCTTTGTAATATTTAATCCAAAGGGAACGAGATTTTCTTCCTGTTTCAAAATGCGTTGGATATTGTCCTTGTGTCGGATAATGACAAAGCTACCCAGAAATAAGATAATCACGGTGAACAACCAGTCATAGCTATTGACCAAGAAACCAAGGGCTGGGAAAATCAGAACTCCAAGCATGGCCAGGGCTGCTGCCAAGACACTTGAAAAGGAAACCATGGAGGTCAGGTAGAGAGAGGTCGCGAAAATAAAGACCAGATAGAGGCAGAAGAGGGGCGCAACACCCAGCAACATGCCAGCCGATGTGGCCACAGCCTTACCTCCCTTGAAATTGGCAAAAATCGGGAAGGTATGTCCCAGAACAGCCATCAAGCCAAATAGGATAGGTGAAGGGCTATTTACATGAAAGAAAACAGGCAGGAGGGCCGCTAGGGTACCTTTGAGAAAGTCGATAGCAAAGACCGCCATTCCAGCTTTCTTACCCAGGATACGGAAGGTATTGGTCGTCCCAGTATTGCCCGAACCATGTTCTCGGATGTTGATGTTGAAAAAGGCTTGTCCAATCCAGAGACCTGACGGAATCGAGCCCAGTAAATAAGCTAATATTAGAAGTAAAATTGTCTGTAACATACTTAGATTATAGCATAGTTGTCCGGCTTTTTCATCAAATAGTCAAGTTTGCCCTGTTCCAGCCGAAATAGCAGAAATTTTTTGCAAAAATGCTAAAAAACTTGTAAGATAGTAAAGACGATATGTATGGAGGTCAGATTTGGCTAAGAAAGAGATAAACATAAATAATTATAACGACGATGCCATTCAGGTGCTGGAAGGGTTGGATGCGGTTCGCAAACGTCCGGGGATGTATATTGGTTCGACCGATGGCAACGGACTGCACCACATGGTTTGGGAAATTGTCGATAATGCGGTCGATGAAGCACTGTCAGGTTTTGGTGATCGTATTGAGGTGACCATTAATAAGGACGGTAGCTTGTCGGTAGCAGATAAGGGACGGGGGATGCCAGTCGGTATGCACGCAACTGGGAAACCGACGGTTGAGGTCATCTTTACCGTTCTTCACGCTGGTGGTAAGTTTGGTCAGGGTGGCTATAAGACCTCTGGAGGTCTCCACGGGGTTGGTTCTTCGGTGGTCAATGCCCTGTCCAGCTGGCTTGAGGTGGAAATTACCCGTGACGGAGCGATTTATAAACAGCGCTTTGAGCAGGGCGGCAAGCCAGTTACGACTTTGGAGAAGATCGGCACAGCTCCAAAATCAAAAACAGGGACCAAAGTCACCTTTATGCCCGACGATAGTATCTTCTCAACGACTGATTTCAAGTTTAACACCATTGCCGAGCGCCTAAAGGAATCCGCTTTCTTGCTCAAGCAGGTCACCATGACCCTGACAGATGAGCGAACGGGTGAACAAGAAGAGTATCACTACGAAAATGGTGTTCAGGATTTTGTATCTTATTTAAATGAAGACAAGGAAACTCTGACACCAGTCCTCTATTTTGAAGGTGAAGATGCAGGATTCCAAGTCCAGGTGGCCATGCAGTACAATGACGGCTATTCGGACAATATCCTGTCCTTCGTTAACAACGTTCGTACCAAGGACGGCGGTACTCATGAAACTGGGCTGAAACTGGCCATCACCAAGGCCATGAACGACTATGCCCGCAAGACCAATTTGCTCAAGGAAAAGGATAAGAATTTAGAGGGTTCAGACTATCGAGAGGGCTTATCGGCTGTCCTGTCTATCCTTGTTCCAGAAGAACACTTGCAGTTTGAAGGTCAGACTAAGGATAAGCTGGGGAGCCCGCTGGCTCGTCCAGTTGTAGACGGAATTGTCTCAGAAAAGTTGACGTATTTCCTCTTGGAAAATGGTGAACTGGCTTCAAATTTGGTTCGCAAGGCTATTAAGGCCCGCGATGCGCGCGAGGCCGCCCGTAAAGCCCGTGATGAAAGCCGAAATGGCAAGAAAAACAAGAAGGACAAAGGGCTTTTGTCTGGTAAGCTGACTCCGGCCCAGTCTAAAAATCCTGCCAAGAATGAGCTTTATCTGGTCGAGGGGGATTCTGCCGGTGGTTCTGCCAAGCAGGGCCGTGACCGCAAGTTTCAGGCGATTTTGCCTCTGCGTGGTAAGGTTATCAATACGGCCAAGGCCAAGATGGCGGATATCCTCAAAAACGAGGAAATCAATACCATGATTTACACCATTGGTGCAGGCGTGGGGACGGATTTCTCTATTGAGGATGTCAACTATGACAAGATTATCATCATGACCGATGCGGATACGGATGGGGCCCACATTCAGACCCTGCTCTTGACTTTCTTCTATCGCTATATGCGTCCCTTGGTCGAGGCTGGTAAGGTTTATATCGCCCTGCCACCGCTTTATAAGATGTCCAAGGGTAAGGGTAAGACGGAAAAGATTGCCTACGCTTGGTCAGATGGTGAATTGGAAGATTTGCGCAAGGATTTTGGCAAGGGTTCGATTCTTCAGCGCTACAAGGGGCTTGGTGAGATGAATGCTGACCAGCTTTGGGAGACAACCATGAACCCTGAAACGCGGACCCTCATCCAAGTGACCATTGATGATTTGGCACGAGCAGAGCGGCGCGTGTCTGTCCTCATGGGCGATAAGGTTGAGCCACGCCGTAAATGGATTGAGGATAATGTCAGGTTTACCTTGGAAGAAGTAAGTGCATTTACTAAGTAGGAGTTGTTATGCTTGAAAAAATTGAGCGTCTGATAAGCGAAATCAACCGCATTCATTTGGAGTATTCAAAGGATTATTTTGAGACTGGCAAGGTCGAGAAAATCAATCTCAAGCATACCTTTGCCAAGGTAGCAACCAAGCCTATCTTGTCTTACCGCCTTAACCTGCACGAGTCCATCAATGATTACTTGATGAAGGCGGATGTGGATGATATTCGTTTTGTATATCGTGTCAAGACCTCTGAGTCTATCCTTGATAAAATCCAACGGTTCAAGGAACGGCAGGAAGGCTATCCAGTAAATTCTATTCTCAATGATATTTTCGGTGCTCGCATGATTTTGAAATCCGAAGAAATTGCTCAAGTCATGGAGAAGCTAGATGATTGGCAAGAGGAATATGGTCTGAAAAACTGGTATCTGCGTGATAAGGACGGCTATATCGGTATTCACATCTATTTCAAAAATAAGAGCAATTTCTACTACCCGTGGGAATTGCAACTCTGGGACGAAAAAGATATGGAGGGAAATATTGCCAGTCATATCAAGTACAAGCGAAAGTTTGTGGAGTAAGAACTACGGTTTTAGAAAATAAGTTGGGGCTGATAGATTCGTTAGATTTAGCAAAGTCAGAGGAAAAAATCAGTAAAGAAAAAGCAAAGAGATTGTTTGAAGAGAATAGTTTGGCGGATAAGAAGGCTGGTAGGTTTGAAACGCTATCCTTTATCCACCAATTTCTCTTTGAAGATATTTATGACTTTGCCGGCAAGATTCGAATGGTCAATATTGCCAAGGGTGGCTTTCGATTTGCTCCGCTCATGTATCTGCATTCATAGTTGGAGACGATTGAACAAATGCTTCAGGCGACATTTGACGAGACGTTGAAAAATACGTAGAGATGAATATAGCTTATCCCTTTTGTGAAGGAAATGGTATATGGGTACATTGTACCCGCTCCGATAAACAAGTCAAATATGAGACTCTGGTTGGACCATTTGCTAAAAGCAGAGCTAGGCAAGGTCATAGACTGGTCAAAAGTTGGTAAGGAAGATTATCTTCTTGCTATGGAAAGAAGTCTTATACGAGATATGGTGATTAAGTATATATTGGGAAATGCTTGGACAGGTGATATTGATAGTAGAGAACTGCATATGAAAGGTATCGACCATTCCTGCTACTACGAAGATTACAATCTTTATCGGACAGAAGATTTGTAAACGTTCATATCATTTCAACGAGGTGTTTCATACCCCTGAGAATAAAATTAGTGACTATTCTCCGTAAAAAACTAAGATTAAGGAAAAAGAATGAAAAAAAGATTTACAAAAAAACAGGCGGTTCAAGAACTTCAAAAAGGCTATCAAAAGGCAGAAAATCTCTTAAAGGATGATGCCAAGATAGAGACGTTTTTGGAGAAAATTGAAAGAAAACTCAAGTGGATCCCATTTTTAGCGCAGGAATTTAAGAACATTCCTATCATGATTAGCATGGTGAGAAGTTATTTGAAACGGGATTACACCAAAATTCCTAAGCGGACCATCCTTGCCATTGTCAGTGCCTTAATTTATTTTCTGTCGCCAATTGACGTTGTGCCAGACTGGATTCCTTTCTTTGGTCAAATGGACGATGCTCTGGTCATTGCCACCTGCTGGAACTGGGTTAACAAGGATATTGAAGACTATCGCGCTTGGAAGAAGACACGCTCGGTTGGGAATGACTAGAAATAGTCTTTGAAATTGGCTAAGAAAAACGCAAATCAGAACGCTAGCGAGCCTAGCGAGCCAATTCTGACACTTTCCGCCGGGTAGAGAGAAAGGGAGTGGGAAAGAACTCGACCAGTCTAAAAAGAGTTCGTCTTCCCACCCCCGCACAGTTGATTAGGTCAGATTTGGAGTGTGAAACACGAACAAATCTGCCAATCAACCACTGCGCTGAGATGTTGACACGAACTCTGAGAAGCGAGGCTGGACTTTCTGCCCAGACTCTTCGAGAGAATTTGAAAGACCCTGGGCTTTCAAATTAGCCATGAAACTGCGTAGCAGGTTGCCGGCGTCCTAAGCACTTAAGGAAAAGTGCCAAAAAAGAAAGATAAACTTTCCGACAAGAAACAAAGAAAGGAATGTTCAGCTAGTCTATCTAACTGAACACGGGACTAAATGTCTAGGAAAAAAGATAAAACTATCTAGACGGAATCGTCATTTCTGGTTTTCCTATTTTCTACGACATTTTTCGCAAGCGAATCGTCCCTTTGTATCTTAATTTATGTCTAATATTCAACACATGTCCCTCGAGGACATCATGGGAGAGCGTTTTGGTCGCTACTCCAAGTACATTATTCAAGAGCGGGCTTTGCCGGACATTCGAGACGGTCTCAAGCCTGTTCAACGTCGTATTCTTTATTCGATGAATAAGGACGGCAACACCTTTGACAAGGGCTACCGTAAGTCTGCCAAGTCAGTCGGGAATATCATGGGGAATTTCCACCCACACGGTGATTCCTCTATTTATGATGCCATGGTCCGCATGAGTCAGGATTGGAAGAACCGCGAGATTTTGGTGGAGATGCACGGAAATAATGGTTCTATGGATGGTGATCCACCGGCTGCCATGCGTTATACCGAGGCTCGTTTGTCTGAGGTGGCTGGCTATCTGCTAGCGGACATTGAGAAAAAGACCGTGCCATTTGCCTGGAACTTTGACGATACGGAAAAAGAACCCACTGTGCTACCAGCTGCCTTCCCTAATCTCTTGGTCAATGGTGCGACGGGAATTTCAGCTGGGTATGCGACTGACATCCCGCCGCATAATCTAGCGGAGGTCATCGATGCCGTTGTCTATATGATTGATCATCCAACAGCTAGCTTGGACAAGCTCATGGAGTTCTTGCCTGGACCAGACTTCCCAACAGGTGCCATTATCCAAGGGGCTGATGAGATTAAGAAAGCCTACGAGACGGGTAAGGGTCGTGTAGTGGTTCGTAGCCGTTGTGAAATTGAGAACCTCAAGGCTGGCAAGAAACAAATTGTGGTCACAGAAATTCCTTACGAAGTCAATAAGGCGGTCTTGGTCAAGAAGATTGACGATGTTCGAGTCAATAATAAGGTGCCGGGCATTGCAGAAGTGCGTGACGAGTCAGACCGGACGGGCTTGCGAATTGCCATTGAACTGAAAAAAGATAGTGACGAGCAGACCATCCTCAATTATCTCTACAAGTACACGGATCTGCAAATCAATTACAACTTCAACATGGTGGCCATTGACAACTTTACCCCGCGTCAGGTTGGCTTGCAGAAAATTCTGTCTAGTTACATAGCCCATCGTCGTGAGATTATCGTTGCTCGGTCGAAATTTGACAAGGAAAAGTCTGAGAAACGCCTGCATATCGTTGAGGGCTTAATTCGCGTTATTTCTATCTTGGATGAAGTCATTGCTCTCATCCGTGCCTCTGAAAATAAGGCTGATGCCAAGGAAAACCTTAAAGTCAGCTATGATTTCTCAGAAGAACAGGCCGAGGCGATTGTGACCTTGCAGCTTTACCGTTTGACCAATACGGACATTGTCACCTTGGAAAATGAAGAAAATGCCCTGCGAGAACAAATTGCGACTCTTGCGGCCATTATTGGTGATGAGAAAACCATGTTCAATCTGATGAAGAAAGAATTGCGTGAGGTCAAGAAAATCTTTGCCAATCCGCGTCGTTCGGAATTGCAGGACCAAGCAGAGTCTATCGAGATTGACACGGCTAGTCTCATTGTCGAAGAGGAAACCTTTGTCAGCGTGACCAAGGCAGGTTATATCAAGCGGACCAGTCCACGTTCCTTCAACGCCTCTACGCTGGAAGAAATGGGTAAACGGGACGATGACCAGCTGGTATTCTTGCAACAGGCTAAGACGACCCAGCATCTCTTACTCTTTACTAATCTGGGCAATGCCATCTACCGACCTGTCCATGAATTGACGGATATTCGTTGGAAGGATATTGGCGAGCACCTCAGCCAGACCCTGATGAATTTTGACAATCATGAAGAGATTATCTACGCTGAATTGGTTGAGAATTTTGAAGAGGGGACTTATTTCGCGGCGACCAAATACGGTCAAATCAAGCGCTTTGAGCGGAAGGAGTTCACACCTTGGCGGACTTACAAGTCCAAGTCAACCAAGTATGCCAAACTTAAAGATGACGAAGATGTGGTTATTACTGTATCGCCTGTAGATATGGACGACATCATGCTCATCACTGAGAAGGGCTACGCTCTGCGATTTAACATAGAAGAAGTGTCAGTCATCGGTGCCAAGGCTGCCGGTGTCAAAGCGGTCAACCTCAAGGATGGTGACACCGTAGCAAGCGTCTTTATCAGCAATACTAGCTCGATTTATCTCTTGACGCAGCGCGGTAGTCTCAAGCGGATGGCGACTGATGATATTCCTGTGACCAGTCGTGCCAAGCGTGGTCTGCAGGTCTTGCGTGAGCTGAAGAGTAAGCCCCACCGTGTCTTTGCGGCCGGTCCAGTGCTGACGGACCAGGGTGATTTCGACCTCTTTAGCACGGCAAATGAAGATGAAACGACAAGTCAAATCCTTCACGTTCAGTCCAAAACAGGCAAACTCTATGAGATTGATGTGACCCAGCTCAGTCTGTCCGAACGCACCAGCAACGGTAGCTTTATCTCAGAAACCATTTCTGATGAGGAAGTGTTGACTGCTTGGGTCAAATAGGAGAAAAAAAGTGAAGAAGAAATACCTTGTACTCCTGATTCTGATAGCAGTTATGGTTTTGACATTGCTTGCCATGAAGAACTTTCCTGCTTTTGAGGAATGGCTTCATCAGCTGATTGGTTGGTACTAAATTCTGTGAAAGTGTGAATCACCAGAAACTGTAATGAACAAAAGAAAGCGTGCCACTGAGAAGACCATTTTGGTCTTCTCTTTTTATATATTAAATAGAAACCTTGGTAAATCATGCTTTGTATATGGTTTTTATGCAATGAATAAGTTTGAGCTAGAGAGTCTATATATAAATAGTGGAAAGAAATAGAAAAAACTTGTCAGAAAACAGAATATTTTGTATAATATAGTTACTTTATAAAGAAACTTATTGAGGTGAAGGATGTTTTCAGGGGAGCGTTTGCGAGCGATTCGTTTGGTCAATGAGATGACGCAGGAAAATCTGGGGAAGTTAGTTGGTGTCGGGAAGGTGACGATTTCTAAGTGGGAATCGGAGACGACGGTTCCCAATGCTAAGCATTTGCGGGCGTTGGAAGAAACATTTTTGGTGGAGATGGGATATTTTGATGCAGATTTTGATCTATTGTCTGTCTACCATCAGTTGACCAGTGGTCATCAAGGTAAGGTGAAGCGTTACTCACAGCGTTTGTTGGAGGAACAAGAACAGTCTGTACAATTTGTGGCCTATCAGGTTCGAACAAATATTTTGCTGTCTGCAGGAACTGGTGAGATCTTTGAGGATGAGTTTGAGACAGAAACGGTCTATTTTGATAGAGAGATGGACCATGACGTGGCGACTTGGATTAAGGGTAATTCCATGGAGCCCATGTTCCAATCAGGAGAGGTAGCACTTATCAAGGAGACTGGTTTTGATTATGACGGTGGTATTTATGCCATTGTCTGGTTCGGCCATACCTATATCAAGCGTGTCTATCGGGAAGAAAAAGGTTTCCGTCTTGTATCCATTAATCCAGACCATCCGGACAAGTTTGCCTTTTATGAAGATCAGCCCAAAATTGTTGGAAAGGTTGTTGGCCATTTTATGCCATTAGTAGTATAGGAGGGGATATGGGGCTGATTGATTATTTCAGGGAGCCGATATCAGATATTGCCTTTGTTGATATGAAGTCCTTTTATGTCTCGATAGAATGTGTTGAACGTGGTCTAAACCCCTTGACAACTTCCTTATGTGTCCTCAGTCGAGATGGCCACTCAAATGGGTTAATCCTAGCAAGCTCGCCTGTTTTTAAGCAGGTATTTGGTCGCGATAATGTCGGAAGGACTCATGAATTGCCTTTATCTACACTTTGAATTGAGTTGCATTTTAGCAACTCATTTTTTCTACCATTTGTCAAGTCCATCAAGGTATTTGACGAAAAATATTTTGAGTTCAATAGTCAAAATAAGGAAATTGTTTTCTTTTGGACTAAAGTTTAGTGAAAAAAGTGTATACAAAACCAACACCTTATGTTGAAATTTTTTGATAAGGTGTTACAATGATAGAGCATAAACAGTTTTATCGATTTTGGGTTGAAGCGTAATCGTAAAGTTTGTTATGCATAATGAGGTAATACATTGTCCGAATGAGTCGATGTATGGAGGCAATCGTGTGTGGCTTGGTTGAAGTCGTTTGCGATTGTCTTTTTCGTTTCTCATAAAAGTCTGCGATATGGCAAGGATTAGTGTGACTAGCTGAAGCGATATTGTGAATGCACTTGAACAGAATCTTTCTAGCGTAGGGATTGCCACGCTTGGTAATGTGCTCCTTAGCGAGGAAGCTTCCAGATTCATAGTGTCTTAGGTCAATACCGATAAAGGCATTGATTTGATTGGCAGACTGAAAACGGCGAATATCTCCCAGTTCGCCAATAATACTTGTTGCAGTCGTCTCAGCGATACCAGGAATAGAAAGCAGAATCTCATATTCTGGTAATGGCTGAGCTAGTTCCACCATTTCGTCTAAGACAGTTTGTCTCTGTTCAGAAAGTCTAAGCAATTCTTTTGCATAGTAACGCACCTCTTCCATGATCGGAGAGGTTTTCTTAACGGCACAATAAGATTGATTAGCTAGTGCTGTCAGCTTCTCAACTAAGTAAGCCACACGCTTGTCAGAAATCCGTTTTGAAGTGGACAGACGGATGCTCTTTGAGAGTTCATCCTTGCTTAACTCAAGCACGAAGTCCTTGCAAGGAAAAGCTATAACTAAGTTCCAGTATTGTTCCCCAGTTGGTGTTGACAAGATAGTTTCCAATTCAGGGAAAGTGACCTGTAAGACCTTGTGCAGGCGGTTTTTAGCTCGAACGATGTCCTCAGTTAAGTTCTGATAGAATCGACTGAGATCCCGCAAGTTTTGGTAGACTTCTTCTTGGACATACGTCGATTTACGATTCAGTACAAACTGAGATTGAGCTAGTTTTTCGGCGTCAATTTGATCTGTTTTTCTCACACGCAAGCTATCCAGTTGCTTCTTGGCTTCTAAGGGATTGAGTCGTGTATAAGCGTAGCTATGTTCATCCAGAAAAGCTTGAAGACGACGAGAATAGACGCCTGTTGCTTCAAAGATGATTTCTGGCTTGTGGACGGTTTTCAAATCGCCAAGTAGCCGAGAAAAGCCAATGGCATCATTGGACATGGTGTAGTTATGAACCTTCTCGCCGTTGACTAGAATGGCTACTTCTGAACTTACCTTACTCACGTCAATCCCAAATACTACTCGCATGATATTACCTCTTTGTCTTGAATGATTCCTTGTTTTAGTGATGTCATTTTCAATACTCGACGTCTGGCGTCCCACATACTTTGATAACATTCTTTCTAAAACAGGTGCCTTGCCAGTTTTTGATGCGACGTCTAGCGTCAAAAGAGTTCTCGACTTAACAAGACACCTCTACTTTATCATAAAGAAAAAGTAGTGAGTACTTTCTCCCGTCGGAGATTTCCTCACTACTAATCTTAGTATGTTTTTGATCTTAGTCAATTCAATTGGGTTGAAATCCGCTGAATTTTGATTTATAGGCTGGGAACAATTATATATTTAGTCGAAACCAGAATAGGCAAGAAAGATTTCCGATGGAGTTTTGGATGCAACCATTTACAAAAGTTCTTGAATCTGAATTGGGACATTCATTAGTTGAGATGCAAAAGAGTAGGAAGTAATTTTATAAAACAGGCTATTTTAGAGAGTAACGGAAGTTTTAAATAGCTCAATCAAATGGTATAAACTATAGATGCTAAATTATTAGAATAGTGTACCAAACTTCCGTATCAAATTTTGTATCTCAATGTTTCAATATAGAAACAGTATATGTTTTATAGCATCTTATCATGTGTTTTTTTTAACAAACTATTGCAATTTGAATGGAAATCGCGTATAATTAAAATACAATATATCAATAAAATAATTAAAAGGAGTAGCGTATGTCAACATTTTATGTACCTTCTGTAAACCTAATTGGTCGTGGTGTTATCAATGAATTTGGTACACATGTGGCAGAGTTGGGTTTCAAAAAAGCACTGGTTGTGACGGATCATTTTATTGCCTCAAGCGATATTTTGCCGAAAGTTACGGCATCATTAGAGGCAGCATCGATAGATTTCGTTGTCTTCAAAGAAGTTGACCCAAATCCTTCTACGAAAAATGTATACGATGGTTTAGCAGTTTTAAAAGAAAATGAGTGTGACTTTATTGTTTCTGTGGGTGGAGGATCACCTCAGGATGCAGCGAGCTGTATCTCTGTTATGGCAACAAATGATAAGTCTCCACAAGAACTTGAAGGTCTCCATAAATCAGATCATAAAGGTCTACCTGTAGTAGCGATTAATACAACTGCAGGGACATCGGCTGAGATTACCATTAACTATGTCATCACTGACGAAGAACGCAAAGTAAAAATGGTTATGGTTGACAAAAACAGTCTCGCACTCATGTCGGTTAATGACCCAGAGCTCATGTTAACGAAACCAGCTGATTTAACTGCCGCAACTGGTATGGATGCGTTAACACACGCTATTGAGGCCTTAGTAACACCAGGAGCTTACGATGTAACAAAGAAACTTTCCATTGGTGCTATTGAATTAATCAATGAACACTTGCCAAAAGCAGTAGCTGATGGTCAGGATATTGTAGCACGTGAAGCTATGGTGAATGCAATCTTCCTGGGAGGGATGGCCTTCAATAATGCAGGACTTGGCTACGTACATTCGATGGCTCACCAGCTAGGAGCTGTCTACCACTTGCCACATGGTGTTTGCTGTGCGATGTTGCTCCCAATTATTGAACGTGAAAATGCAAAACGAGTTCCAGCTGCCTTCCGAGATGTTGCCAAGGCATTCGGTCTAGTAACAGTTGGTAAGACTGATGAAGAATGTGCAACTTTTGCTATTGAGAATATTGAACGACTGTCAGAAACAGTAGGTATTCCAAAAAAATTAACAGAATTAAACATCAAGGAAGAGGAATTTGATTTTGAATACCTATCTAAGAACGCTCTCCTAGATGCCTGTGCACCAGGGAATCCATTTATGCCAACTTTAGAAGAGACAATAGCTTTTTATAGAGAATTGTTCTAATACATATCTGAACATTAACAAAGACCTGTGGGTAACTACAGGTCTTTTTGGATAGAGTGTAGTTTCGAATGTGCCCTTATATGGGACTTCAAATTTGAATGTTAAAAGAATAAAAAGTAACAAATGTTAGAGAGTTAGTGTAGCGATAAAGAATCAACAGTCAAATTAACGAGTTGAATGATCGAATCAATCACATTCGTGTGTAAGAAACTAAAGTTTTTCAAACATGTTCGATTAATTTTCAAAGTAGAAGAATGATTTTCCTCTCGCTGACTAAACTACTTAAGTTGAGGGCTTTCAAGAATTTCACTAATAGAACAAAAACGGCAATAAAGATTAAATCGTGGTATAATAAGAATTAGTTATATTTCTCGAATAGCTATCAGCCACGATATATTTCAGCCAAAATTTCACCTAAAATAAAAAAAAATTTTCAAAAGTTTACCCTGATTTTGAACTTTTGACTATTAAGAAAAAGGTAAAGTATTGGCATATGAACTGTCATGGTAATCGAAATTTTGGTGCCTATTTGGTGCCTAGATGAAAAATTTAGAAGTCGAGGGGCTCAAACCCTTGCTACGAAAGGATTTTCACTACATGGCAATTATTCAATGGTTTATTGGACATGTATGTAAAGCCAATAAAATTGAAAGAAAATTTGGTACCTTTTTTTAGAATTAACTCAGCGTAAAAGCCTGATTCTACGGGCTTTTTTAGCTTTCCTTTATAATTTTTTAACATTTTGACTTACACTAAAGAATTAGTAAGTATATTGCTATTTAATCAAATATTCTCAATACTTTTAACTATTTTTGGTTTATTTTTTGGTTTGATTATATCAATAACTCTCTTAAATCTATCATGCATCATTCGTTTTAAACTTATCGAGCAATCAAAATTCTTCTGGTTGCTTTTCTTTTTAAAGAATTTTATAGGAGGTGTCTATGAATGCTCTCTTGTTTGATGAGCGACCTATTGTCGCAAATCCTGTCTTGGCCAGAGAAATAGGTTTGAATGAAGCAATTGTACTCCAACAAATAAATTTCTGGCTAGAAGTAAATAAACAAAATGGGAAAAATTTCCACGATGGTAGATATTGGACATATAATTCGATTCGGGCTTGGCATGAGTCCGATTTTTCATATCTTAGTTATGAAACAGTTAAGAGGACTTTTTCAAAACTCGAAAAAGCAGGTTTTCTTTTAACTGCTAATTACAATAAAGATCCAAGAGATAAAACCAAGTGGTATTCATTGGACTTAGAAAAAATTTTTGAATTACAGGAGATGGTAAAAATAAAAAGAAATCAAATTGCAGAGAAAGCATTGGATGAAGGAATAAATTCTACATTAACCAATGCATTAGGTCAAAATGACCCAATGGAAAAGTTCAATTTGACCCAATGCACTCGTTCTAAAAGTTCTACTGCATTAGTTCAGAATGACCCAATGCATGGTGTCAATTTGAACCAACCATTACCAAATAATACAACAAATAATACAACAGATGTTACTTCATTTTATATCAATCAATCTATTGAAGAGGGGGATGAACTTGAGAAATTAAAGAAACAAGTACAGTATGAATTATTAGTACAGTCAGGGTGTCGAGAAAAATTATGTGAATGGGATGAGGTTTTACCAGTTATTGCTGATGTGTTTTATCAGCATGATGGAACAATTTCAATCAATCAGATGCGATTGCCGATTGACTTTGTAAAAGATAGATTTAGACAGCTGACAATGTATCATATTGACTACATCTGCGAGTGTTTATCAAAGGTCGATACAAACATTCGAAATATCCGTGCTTATATTTTAACAACAGCTTTTAATGCACCTCAGACTATTGGTGCCTATTATTCAAACCAAGTGAAACAAGATTTTGGAGGAAATAACTTATGATTTCAAAAAAATGTAAATTTTGTCTGCGTAAATTAACAATTGGACTGGTTTCTCTTTCCATAGGACTTATATGTCTTAATTCCACACAACTTTCACCTGTAAATTCATTTACAGTATATGCCAATGAAGTAATTTCTCATCGAAATGATGTAGACGGGAGTAGTAAAGATTGGGGTACTCTAAATGGGAATCAATTCGTTGTTGATTATACAGATACAAGTTTGGAGATTTCTAAGGGGGCACATTCGAGCCTTACTGAGAATTATCAGGCTATTCGTATTCCTGAAGCTTATACATACAAATTATTATTCAATGGACAACCTAAAACTTTGTCAGATTTTAGGCGTGATAAACTCGGTAAGCTAATCGCAGAGATTGATGGACGTGAAGTTCCATTATTAGATTATGGAATGGTTGAATATCAATTGAACCGTTATTTAGGTCAAGATATTTATAATATATACGGGAACCTTTCTTACACTGCATATGCTTTTCTAACAACTCGAAATTCTCATCACGGGTATTTTGAATTGACAGAAGCAGACAATGTACTGGATACAAATGGTCAATTAGTCACAGGATTTTTTCAGACTCCACAATACTATGAAATGGCTTCAGCATATCAGAAATCAAATGCAGGCTATTTAAAAGTGCAGGTTGGTGACAAGGAGTTATCAACTAACATCATTGATGGTAGACTAAAGGGGTTGAAATCAGCTACTAAAAAATATTTCTTAGTTTTAAATAGTGAGTTTTCAATAGAACCACAAACAGGGAAATCAATTAAGCATTTGAAAGAACTTACTGAAGAGGAAGTTCAGCAATTGAATGTGACCGACCAAAAAGTAAATTCAAATATTGAATTTATAATTGACGGAAAAACATACAAGACGAGTGGAAGAATCAACTCATGGAAAAACTCTACAATCAATCCGTTAAAAACTCGTCTTGCAATTATGTCGATTGGTGATGGAAGCAACCTACATGGATTTGATTTATTTGCTTCTAATCACAACTATATTGAGGCTGTTGAAAAAGTTGATAACACTCCTGTTATTCCTGAATCAATTTCTAAGAAAATTGAGTTTGTAACAGAGGATGGAGAAAAAGTTGGTGACGGCCATACAATAACCGGCAACAGAGGGGATGAGGTAACACTTGAAGTGACACCACCTAATGGATATGTGTTTGCAAGTATTCCTCCAACAAGAATTTTACTAAAAGATAATAGCCCATATCAAATTATTGTGAATGAGGTAGTTGGCCAGGAGACTGTTGAAAGGAAAGAGGAAATAAACTACCAGGTAATACGTCAAGAAAATTCAGAAATGTATGAAGATGAAGAAGTTATTGTTAGTAAAGGTAGTAAAGGTATCAGAATAATTCAAGAAACATTCGAAACAAGAAAAGGTACTAGAACACAAAAATTGCTTGATACGAAAACTATTATAAATAAAGAAGCGGTAGACGAAATCATTCAGTATGGGACGAAACAAATTGAAGATGAACAAGTAATAACAAGGACAGAGATTGTACCATTCGATGTAATTGAAGAATCAGATCCAAATATGTATGAAGGTGAAGTTGTAATTGTTACTGAGGGTCAGAACGGTGAGGTAACTATTCATGACCACTATAAAACGTTTAAGGGTGTAAGAGATCCTGAACCATTTAATTCAGAATCTACTGAAACGAAAATAAAAGTTAATAAGGTTGTAAGAATTGGAACTAAGAAAATAGAAGGAGAGACTACTGAAAAAAACAGTGTAATAGCCCCATTTGGAGTTCTTGTTGAGGAAGATGATTCGTTGTTTGAGGATGAGCGAATTATTGTGAGAAATGGCGTTCCAGGGCTTGTAGATTTAGTTACAACTTACAAGACAAACAAGGGGGAGAAGGTTGGTGACCCAATCAATATATCTGAAAATGTTGTAAAAGCACCAGTTGATGAAGTGGTCAAAGTGGGAACAAAACCAATAGAATCTATCACTAGTTCTGAAAAATTGCTTGATATTCCATTCGAAGTGGAGAAAAAAATAGATGACACACTTGAAGAAGGTATTGAGAAAACTATTCAAGAAGGTAAAAACGGTCAGAAAAGAGTGATTGTTGTTACGAATTACCTAAGAGGTGTTCAAAATGGTGACGTCCAAATTGAAGAGGAAGTCATTTTGGAACCAGTAAAAGAAATAATATTGGTTGGTACAAAGAAGGTACAAAAACAGAATCAAACTCCGAACAAAAACGAGACTGATGATAATTCAAAATCTCCAATCCTACCACAGGTAACAGAGAGTGAAAATGGTAAACCAAAAAATCAAGAGTCCAATCGATCTGTATCAGATTATCCAGAGAAATCTAAAAAGAAACTTAGTCAAACGCAAGCGAATGGTAATGACAATTCTGGCAAGAAAATAGTGGCTGAAAAATTGCCCGAAACTGGTGATACAGTTGTAAATCCTTTTCTAGTCATAGTAAGCAGTTTATTGTGCCTAGTTACTTCAATAGGGATGATAATGTGGAAGGATAAGAAGTCAGATGATAAATGAGGATGTTGGAAATCGTTTAGTTACATTAAATCTTCGTCTGGCGAAGGTATCAGCTAAATTGATAGTAGCAGCTTTAAAAGTATTGGCTAAGGAGGCAGAATCAAAAAAGTTATCAGTTAAACAATATTTATCACAAAAAAGTGAACAAGGAGAGGTTCCTTTAAAATATTTGGTAGGCAAGGGAACTCTAGAGAATATTCCTATGAAGCAGCCTGAATTACTTGAGTTAAAGAAGGAGTTAAATAAACATGGTGTTCGGTTCTCCATTTTAAGAAACAAAGAGAACAAAAACTTTGAAGTATTTTTTCAAGCGAAAGACACAGCAATTTTAGAACACTCATTCAAACAAGCAGTTCAAAAAGCTGAAAAGAAAGCAAGAATCAAGCAATCAACCTTGAAAAAAATCAAACAGTATCAAAAATCTCTTGGAGAACAGATTATCAAACCGAAAATCAAACAAAAACATCAGGAACAGTCATTATAGGAGGTGATAGGATTGAAGTAATCGAACAAATTAAACTTGACATTCTAAATAGTATTCCAATAGGAGATAGGCGAACACTTATTAAGAGTTTAATTCCCTATCTTCTTTTTTTCTATCTTGGAACCTGTTTAGGCCATCATATCCGAAGTTTTAAAGGGGGTGATGTATTAGATAGGCTATTTCAAGCAATTTTAGAAATTGAATCTATGAGTTGGTTATTCATTCCGAGTTTTGATGATTTGCTACTCGGTTTAGGTTTATCTATAAGCGTTTGGGGAGTGATGTATTCAAAAAAGCATCATGCAAAAAAATTTAGACACGGAGTTGAATATGGTTCTGCAAGATGGGGAGATGGGAAAGATATTCAACCTTATGAGGACCCAATTTTTGAGAATAATATCTTGTTGACAAATAGCGAAAAGCTAACTATGAATTCCCGACCGTCAAACCCAAAGTTTGCCAGAAATAAAAATATTCTGGTGGTAGGTGGCTCAGGCAGTGGTAAGACTAGATTTTTTGTCAAACCCAATCTTATGCAAATGCATTCTAGTTACTGTGTTACTGACCCAAAAGGAACGATAGTTCTAGAATGTGGCAAGATGTTAGAAAACAATGGTTATCAGATAAAAATCTTAAATACTATCAACTTCAATAAATCCATGAAATACAACCCTTTCGCATATTTGAAAAGTGAGAAAGATATTCTCAAGTTAGTTCAGACAATCATTGCAAA
Source organism: Streptococcus nasisuis (assembly GCF_040836615.1). Lineage (NCBI taxonomy): Bacteria > Bacillati > Bacillota > Bacilli > Lactobacillales > Streptococcaceae > Streptococcus > Streptococcus nasisuis. Next base: position 1,348,427 of record NZ_CP162268.1, read on the forward strand.
TACTAAGGGTGAGGGTGAAAAAGCTGGAGAAGATTTTTGGGTCAAGGCTGAGAAACTTTATTACACGGCACTTATTGGTTATATCTACTATGAAAGTCCAAAGGAAGAACAAAACTTTAATACTTTACTTGCAATGTTGGATGCTAGCGAGGTGCGAGAAGATGATGAGAATTTTAAGAATGCTATTGATTATCTATTCTTAGCTTTAGAACGGAAAAAGCCTCATCATTTTGCTGTTAAACAGTACAAAAAGTATAAGTTAGCAGCTGGGAAAACTGCAAAATCAATCTTGATTTCTTGTGGTGCAAGGTTAGCACCTTTTGACATTGAAGAGTTAAGAGAATTGATGAGTGAGGATGAGTTAGAATTGGATACTCTTGGTGACCGAAAAACGGCACTCTTTGTCATTATTTCAGATACAGATGACACATTTAACTTTGTGGTTTCCATTATGTACTCGCAACTATTCAATTTACTCTGTGACAAGGCGGACGATGTTTATGGAGGTCGATTACCAGTACATGTACGTTGCCTATTAGATGAATTTGCCAACATTGGTCTAATTCCACGATTTGAAAAGTTGATTGCTACCATTCGTTCTCGTGAAATTTCTGCTGCTATCATTCTTCAAGCAAAATCTCAACTTAAAGCCATTTATAAAGATAATGCAGATACAATTATCGGAAACTGTGATACCGAGTTATTTCTTGGTGGCAAAGAAGGAACTACTCTGAAAGAATTAGCGGAGAATTTAGGTAAAGAAACAATCGATCTATACAATACTAGTGAAACTAGGTCCAATCAGAAATCATTTGGTCTGAATTATCAGAAACTAGGAAAGGAGCTAATGTCACGCGATGAGTTAAAAGTCATGGATGGTGGAAAATGTATTCTTGAGATTCGTGGTACTCGGCCGTTTTATTCAGATAAGTATGATATTACCAAGCATAAGCATTACAAATTATTAGAGGATTTTGATAAGAGAAACAAGTTTGACATAGAAAAGTATCTCAAGAAAAGAGGCGGAGTCAAACTTTCTGAGAATACAAAGGTTATTCAATTGTAGGAGGTTGCTTATGAGGATTAGAGCACCACCAACATATACAAAACGTAAAGAAAAAAATAGAAAGAGGAAAATTATGGAACATGAAATGATAAATATTAACGCTCATCTTGTAAAAGATGTTGTGTTTTCAAGTTTTGATTCCGAGGACGGAATTGTCCCAGTGGTAAATTTCTCCCTTGTTAAAAAATATGGAAAGGGTAAGGAATACACTAACTGTTCTGCCTATGGTGATAAGGTAGAGATTGCAAAAGAATTTGAAAAGGGAGATCTTATCCATGTTTTCGGTTACTTTAAAGAAAATCGTAAAGGTGATAAGGTATACAAGAATTTTATTGTTAAATCAATGAATAAAATTGAACAAGATGAAATGGAGGTAGAGTAATGGATTTTTTCACACAAGGAGTTGATGTTTTAAAAACATTGGTTATCGCAATTGGCGGTGGTTTAGGTGCCTGGGGCGTTATTAACCTCATGGAAGGTTATGGTAACGATAACCCAGGAGCTAAGTCACAGGGTATCAAGCAACTGATGGCAGGTGGTGGTATTGTGTTAATTGGTTTAAAACTAATTCCTCTGCTTGCTAATTTAATCCAATAGGAGGAGCTATGTTTGATATATTCGGAAAACTAGAAGAGATGATTCAAGAAATTCTTTTGGATATGATAAAAGGGACTTTGACAAGTATGTTTACTGACTTGAATCATCAATTAGACTTTGTATCTGGTCAGGTAGGTCAATCGCCAAGCCAGTTCAATGCTGAAGTGTTTTCCTTTATCAAACACATTAATGATAGTGTCGTACTACCAATAGCTGGTTTGGTAATTACAGCTGTATTATGTTTAGAATTGATCCAAGTAGTGATGCAAAAGAACAATATGGCAGAAGTTGATACGTTTGAATTTTTCAAATATGTCATTAAGATGTGGGTTGCAGTATACTTGGTATCGCATGCTTTTGAATTTGCCATGGCAGCATTTGATATGGGACAGCACATGATTGGACAAGCAACAGGAGTCATTCATGGCGAAACATCTATATCATCCGAACAGATTACAGCAATGGTTGATAGTTTAAAAGATAAGAATATTGGTGAATTAGCTGGTATTGTTTTTGAACTTCAAGCGGTTAAGCTAACGATACAGATTATTTCCTTAATCATTCTTATCATCACTTATGGAAGAATGTTCGAAATTTATGCTTATAGTTCGGTTGCTGCCTTGCCATTTGCTACACTTGGCAATAGGGAGTGGGGCCAACTTGGACATAACTACATTCGTGGACTATTCGCGTTGGCTCTGCAAGGTTTGTTCCTCGTTATCTGTTTTGGAATCTATGCGGTATTACTTAGAGGCGTAAAAATGACGGATATTCATATGTCCGTCTTTTCCATTTTAGGTTATACAGTTCTGCTAGGATTCATGATGTTGAAAACTGGTACACTTGCAAGGTCGATTATGAATGCCCACTAGAGAGGAGAGTATATGGCCTACGTTCAAATTCCAAAGGATTTATCCAAGGTAAAAACTAAAATAGCATTTAATTTAACCAAGCGTCAGTTAATTGGTTTTTCATTGGCAGGCTTTGTTAGTCTGCCTGTTTATTTATCAATTAGGGAAAGTGTTGGAAATGATTTGGCAATGTTAGTCTTTATTATTCTTGCTTTCCCTTTCTTATTTTTAACTTTTTATGAAAAAGATGGGTTAACGAGTGAAATCTACCTAAAGTATATTTTCTTACAACAACACTATCAGCCGTGTGTGCGGTATAAAAGAGCACTTAATAAAGCAAAATTCAAGGAGGAGGTACATGAGACCAGAAAGAAAAAGAAAACAAGCACAAGAATTTCTTGAAGTGAAGCAGGCCCAACTAAAAAAGATACAAAAGGAAACAGCAAAACAGGAAGGAAATTCGTTTGTAGCTTCTATAAAATCATTTTTTGAATTAGGTGAAAAATGTTTTACTGTAGAAGATACAATTCCTATTGAGAAAGTGTATGAGAATGGGATTTGTCGACTAACTGATGGCTATTTTACTAAAATGATTGCTTTTGAAGACATCAACTACCAACTAGCATTGGAAGAGCAACGAGATTACATCTTCAATCAGTTTGCTTCATTTTTAAATAGTTTTGATAACAATACCAGATTACAACTCTGTTTTACGAATCAACTTGGAAGGTTAGAAGAATTAGCTGATGCAATTACAATCCCAATTAAAAATGACGGACTTGAGGAAATACGAAGTGAGTTTAGGACTATGCTTCAAAATCAATTGGAGAAAGGAAATAATGGATTAAGGCAGACAAAGTATATCGTTTTTGGTGTAAAAGAGGATTCGTATAGGCAAGCAAAGGTTGTATTATCAAGGCTAGAAATTGACTTACAATCTCATTTAAAAGGGATGGGAATTCGTTCTACTGTATTAAACGGTTTTGAACGTTTGATTGTACTTCATCATATTTTGAACCCGACTGAGCACTTATCTACATTACCTGTTGAATTGGAAAATCGGGATTGTCGTTCTATAATCGTACCAGATAAAATTCACTTTCAGAAGAAGTATTTTTCAATGGATAATGTCCTATGCCAGACTAGTCATGTGCAAATATTAGCATCAGAATTGTCTGATAGATTCTTAACTGAATTACTTTCACTAGAGGAGAATATGGTTCTATCATTGCATATTCATGCCTTGGATCAAGTTGATGCGATAAAGTTAGTCAAACGTAAGTTCACCGATGTTCAACGGATGACGATGGAAGAGCAGAAGAAAGCTTATCGTTCTGGTTATGATTTAGATATTATTCCTTCAGACTTGATGACCTACGGTACTGATTTGAAACACCTATTGAATGATTTACAAAGTCGTGACGAGAAGATGTTTCTCGTTTCGTTTATCATTCTAAACCAAGGATTGTCAAAAGCTAAACTGGACAATGCTGTCTCCCAGTTGGCGACCATCTGCAGTCGCCACAATTGTATGCTGAAATGTTTGGATTACCAACAGGAGCAAGGCTTAATATCAGCACTACCTTTAGGAATGAATTGCATTAAAATAAAGCGGCAATTAACAACTTCAAGCACGGCAGTATTTATTCCGTTTATGACTGAAGAATTATTCATGACCTCTAGTACATCCATCTATTATGGTCTAAATGCCATTAGCCATAACTTAATTATGGCAGACAGAAAGAAACTAAAGAACCCCAATGGTTTAATCTTGGGGACGCCAGGGTCTGGAAAATCATTCTCAGCAAAGCGTGAAATCTCCAATGCTATCTTAGTAACTGATGATGATATTCTCATCTGTGATCCGGAAGGAGAGTATGGTGCTTTAGTTGAAGCATTTGGTGGAGAGGTTATTCATGTATCCGCAAAATCAAAAGATTACCTAAATCCTTTGGATATAAATTTTAACTATGGGGATGGGGATGCACCTTTGAAGGATAAAGCGAATTTTATTATGTCTATGCTTGAATTGGTTGTAGGTGGTTCTGGTTTAACTGCAGCAGAAAAGTCAGTTATCGATAGGTGTCTTCCCAAAATCTATGAAGCGTATTTTGAAAATCCGATACCAAAGAATATGCCAATTTTACAAGACCTATATGAATTATTGTTAAAACAGGAGGAAAGTGTTGGCCGGAAATTAGCGACTGAAATGGAAATTTATGTGACAGGTTCCCTTAATGTTTTCAATCATCGTTCCAATGTTGACTTGAATAAGTCACTCTTATGTTTCGATATTAAAGAGTTAGGAACCCAATTGAAAAAGATTGGTATGTTAGTTATTCAAGACCAGGTATGGAACAAGGTTTCACAAAATAGGCAGAGCCAAAAGTCAACTCGATATTATATTGATGAATTTCACTTACTATTGAAGGAAGAACAAACAGCACAGTATTCTGTTGAAATTTGGAAGAGGTTTCGGAAGTGGGGAGGTATTCCAACTGGATTAACCCAGAACGTGAAGGATTTATTGGCAAGCAAAGAAATTGAAAATGTTTTTGATAACACCGATTTTATCATGATGTTAAACCAGGCTTCTGGCGATAGAGAAATATTAGCTAGAAAGCTAAAAATTTCACCTTATCAGCTAAATTATGTGACAAACTCTAATGCAGGAGAGGGGCTACTATTATTTGGGAATACCATTGTCCCATTCTTAGACCAATTTCCTAAGAATACAATATTGTATCAAAAGATGACTACCAAACCAGAGGAGGTCAAGAAAGGCTAGGTGAGAAATGGGAAAGTCAAAACGAATGGTCCGCGAGACCAATAAGAAACATTATTCAAAATCAAAACCTGATATAGGACAACGGAAAGAAGTGCAAGATTTTTCTGGGAGAGCAGTTGATGAGAAAGTTCGCTTTCAGCACCAAATTATTCATAAGGGAAGTAAACTAGAGAGTAACCATCTTAAAGGTGATACGTCAGAAAAAAAGAATCATATTCACAATAAATCAAATGTTAAATCCATGCAAATACTTTCAAACAATCAAGATGAAAACAAATCAACTATACAACTTGATAGTTTACGAACTAAAATGGTTAATCAGGAAAGTTCGCAACAATCTCATCCAGCAGAAAGATTACAAGTTGAATCAAGGCCACCGACACAGAGGAGAAAAGTTCAATTAAATCAACGTAATTCTTTTGAAAGTCAAAATTTTTCACAAACACAGAACGACAACGCAACTACTGTCCAGACTAGTTTACATTCTGAATTCAAAACAAGTTTTGAGGAGGATATTCAACCACCCCCTCTTGAGATGGATGCCCGACCTCCTGAACTTGTAAGTATACATGAAGACTTTGTTAATTCAACTGAATTATATATAAAGAAGCATAGGGATATAGAGTCAAGAACTAGTAATATTCAGGGAAAAAGCGTTGATCTGAGCAATCAGTCAAATGTTCGAAAAAATCCCGAAAGTCCATTTCGTAGATTTGAGACTAATCAAAGTAGAATCGTTGATGCAGACTCAAAGTTTTCCCATCGTAGAAATGAGGGGGAAACAAAACTTATTCATCACCAAAGCCAAGAAAATACTTCTAAACTTAGAATAAAGAAGAGAAGAATACACGGTCAAGGTGAGTTAGTTAAAGAGCGTGGCAATATTTTCTCAGATAGACCTTTATCACCATTTGAAACTAGTTTAGAGTTATCTCAAAATGAAGCAGATTCCACTGGTTTTGTTGAGACAGCTTCAATAATTGAAGGTGATAGGAATGTAAAAGTTAATGATGATTCTATTCTTTCAAGTCGGATTATTCCGGGCAATAGAAACCCTCAAATCATCATTTCTGATGAATCAAAAAATCCGAATATCAGAAGAATGTTTGTAAAGAATAGTCAGCACCTTCAAAATGATAAAATGGATACTCTAATTGATGAAGCTTGTCAAAGTTCAGAGCAATTTCAGCCAAATCTTAATGATAATACAATTACGGTTGGACAAACAGATCAGTCTATAAATGCCTGGTCAAAAAAGTTACATCAATCAAAATTTAGCCTATTCTCAAGTAATATTCTGCAATCAAATGCTGTCATTGAAAAGGTAAAGATTGGAGAGAATCAGTTTTCAACACGAACAAGAAAGCAATTTTCAAGTAGACAGGTAAAAAAGGAAGCAAAAGTAATTGTTGATAAGGGATCTATTCTAGATTCTACTAATAACAAAGATAGTCAAATTGATTATTTAGTATCCAAACCCACGTCAAATACTAGCCTACTACCTGTTGATAGAAGACCAACTTATGCTTTGACAAAAACAACTATGAATCAAACATATAAGGGGCGTCTTCCGTCAAAAAATAACATTAAGGTAAAACCAAATAAACCACTCAGATTTCCAAATGGACAGGCACAGGTACACGAAAAGATAAATTCATTAGTAAATGAACCTATTGAATTCGTCAAGGATAGGAAGAATAACCGTTTATTAAAAAACATTGAAAAAAGTAAACTTGGTCGAATCCAAAGAACTCCATATAAAAAAGTAATGTCAGTAATGGCCAATAGTGAGTTTCTAGCAGCTAGTTATCTTCAAGCGGGGGCTGAGGAGAATGTGGCAGTGGATGCAACAACAAAAGCGATGAATATCCATGCAACTACAACTATGAAGATTGCCCAAAAATCTAATCGAAAAAAGACTTTGAAGAAACTGACAAAGAAGGCAAAGATTAGACAATCACAGTTGGAGTTTCGACATAAGTATCGTTTGTTGAAGGAAGATAAAACTTTTAAACGGCAATCATTCTACCGCAAAGCGATGTATCGTCATCGATTGAGGCAACAAATACGTAAGAAACACCTTCCTAGATTCAGAGACAGGATAAAAGAAGAAGCAATAAAAATACTTAATCAATTCGTTCAATACATTACCACAAAATGGAAGAGTATGTTAGTTTTGGTTTTGGCTGTATTTTCACTGTTGACGGTTGTTTACTCTAATAGTCAATTTATTTTCGGTGCACTATCATCAGTTTCTTTCCAACTTACCACTACATCTTATTTATCTTCAGAGGAAATGCTAATTGCCTTAAATCACATTTTCTCTACTTATGAATTGACATTATCCAATCAGTTGACGAGATTGAAGGAGTCGAAACCTGGATATGATGAATACATTGTAAAAGGTAGGGAACAAATTGGCCATGATCCGCATGTCTTATTAGCCTATCTGACAGCTCGTTTCGGTGAAATAAAAGACCAAGCAAGTGTTGAACCTGCGATGAGACAATTATTTGAGCAGATGTATCATGTTTCCTACCAAGAGGAGAAGGAAATCCGGTACCGAACAGTCAAGGAAGAAGTGCTTGACACAAGTGGGAAGAAAACTATTGTAGAAAAACGAGTTCCATATTTGTATCGAAAATTAGTCGCAACGGTTTCAAAAAAAGATATGAATGGTCTAGTTCATGAAACATTTGCGAGTAAGCCACATAATTTAGAACATTATAAGATACTACGAGAATCGAAAGGGAACTTAGAAGCTTCTTTTCCTTCAGGTACAGGAATCAGTCTTCCAGGAAATGTATCATCAGTTTACGACGTAAATTTGACAGGTGGTAATTTTCCACCACCAAATCCTAGCCATGTTGCAGCCTTAAATGGTGGTTACCCTGGGCAATGCACCTGGTATGTATATAATCGCTTTTCACAACTTGGAAAGCCAATCCAACATTCCCCAATGGGAAATGGAGGAGAGTGGGCTTTCTACGCTGCAAAATACGGTTATCCAGTTAGTCGGGAGGCACGAGCTGGTACCGCAGTATGTATGCCACCAACTGTACCCTATGCGGACCCTACCTACGGTCATATTGCGTTTGTCGAGCGAGTTAATCCTGATGGTAGTATCGTTATATCAGAAATGAATGTTAAAGGGGAATTCGTGATTTCAACAGGCTATCTTCCTCGGGAGATGGCGGCACAATGTTATTACATCAATTTTGGATTATAAGGAGGAATATATGCGTAAAGATATTCAAATGTTGCAAAAAAAGAAAGAAAAGTTACTAGAAAAAAAGCAAAAACTTGACCAAGATTTGGCTCAGGTTTTGCAGGATGAACAAGATTTAATTTATGAAGAGGTCATCGTTGTCTTTGAAAAATCAAATCTATCACTTGAAGAATTTACTAAAAAAGTCCTATTTGAAAAGGAGTTGTCGCATGAAACGATTAAGTAGTTTTGTGAAGTTGACTGGGTTGGTTATGCTTTTTAGTGGTTGCCAAACTATTTATGCAAGCTCTCCAAATCTAGACACAAATAGTCAGCCAGTAGCAATTTCGGTTAATCCTCAAGCCTCAGAGCAAAGCAATGCTAAGGGGCAAGTTACAGAAAATGTTGATGCTAATAATCAAGATTATGAAATTACCGAATCTGTTGCAACTAAGCGACAATTTGTCACATTCACGAGTAAATCAGGTAAGGTGTTTCATCTGATTATTGATCATGATAAAGGTGGACAGAATGTCCAATTACTAACAGAAGTTTCAGAACAGGATTTGCTTAACCTAATTGAATCAACTAATACGGTTGCAGTCAAACCACAAAAGATTGAAGAAGTTGTCGAAGAAAAACCTGTCAAGAAAGAAGAATCGAAACAAAAATCTTCAGCTGGTAACTACATTATTATCGGTCTATTTCTTATTGGAGTTTTGTGTGCAGGGTATTATATGAAGGTCATTAAACCCAAGAAAGAACACAACTTTGAAGAATTTGAAGAAGATGATGATTATGTAAGTGAAGGAGAAGAGGAAGTTTGACATTGTTTTCCTTTTTTGTATAATGACTATAGAGGTATTGAAATGGATTTAACAAGTAAGCAAATTAAAAATTTATCACATAATAAATGGTATCATGCTACTTTAAAAAGACATCTTCCGTCTTTGTTGAAAGGGATAAAGGTAGATTTCAACTTAGGACATGAACTCGATTTTGGTGCTGGATTTTATATCACTTCGGATTTTCAACAAGCTCAAAAATATATCAATCGTTTGGTAGAATTTCTAAATGCCAATAATGCTAGTTCGAAATTTTTGGGGAATGTCGATGAGGAAGGGATTATTTTAGAGTTTGAACTGACAGATTTTCCTTCCATCTTTACAACTTCTAAATACAAGTGTCACTATTTCAATAGTCATAAGGCTTCTAATGATGTAATAGATTTTGCTGAGTTTGTGTTTCAGAATAGGCTTCGCTCAAGTGAACGGATTCATCAATTTGATTTTATATATGGAGTTCAGACGGATGATAATCCGACAGGTTTACTTCAAAAATATAAGGCTGGAATAATTTCAAAAACAGATGTTTTATAAGAATTTCGTAAGCCATTCTCATTTAAGCAGTTATCCATTCACAATCAAGACTTTTGTGATATAATGAAGGTAAATAAGATATATTTATCTGAAGATGGAAAGGAGTTAGACCAATGGCAAAAACTGTGATTAGCCCTGTTGATTTGTATAGTAATGAATTAGCACAGGCTTTGTTAGAAGCATCTAAATACAAACTTGAGGCTAGTGTTGCACATCAAATTTCAAGACAGTATGCAAGTCAGGTAGATTTTGAAGATCCAATCTTGATGCATGTTGGGGTTAACTCCATAGCTAGCACCTTGATTGATAAAATAAAACCTGAGTATTTTCAGACTTAATAAAACGTTTTGATACTTAATCATTAGAGCGATTAGAGAAATCTAGTCGCTTTTTTCTTTTGTAAGAAAGGAGGAAAAATGTATTTTTTGGATTTATTTGCAGGGATAGGAGGTTTTCGATTAGGACTTGAACAAGCTGGTCACATTTGTGTCGGTTTTTGTGAAATAGACCGCTTTGCTCGAAATTCCTACCAAGCTATTTTTGATACGGGAGGAGAAGTTGAATTTCATGATATACGAGAAATATCCAATAAGTCATTCCGCAAGCTCCGAGGAAAAATTGATTGTATCTGTGGTGGATTCCCTTGTCAGGCATTTTCGCTCGCAGGACGAAGATTGGGATTTGAAGATACTAGAGGAACTCTGTTCTTCGAGATTGCTAGAGCGACCCAACAAATCCAACCACGGTTTTTACTACTTGAAAACGTTAAGGGCTTACTCAATCATGACCAAGGGAGGACGTTCCGAACTATACTCACCACGCTTAATGAATTGGGGTATGATGTTGAATGGCAAGTACTTGACAGCAAATATTTTGGTGTCCCTCAACACAGGGAAAGAGTCTATATTATTGGACATTCTAGAGGAAGAAGTCGACAGTTCATTTTTCCTCTCGGACGAAAAAGTAAACAGACTAATTTATCAAGTCCAACATGTCTAGGAAATATAAATCCTTCAGGAAGTGGGTTAAATGGAAATGTATATTCATCGAGCGGAATTTCGCCCGCTTTGACTACTAATAAAGGTGAGGGGGTAAAAATTGCTTATCCTATCCTAACACCTGATAGATTGGTTAAAAGGCAAAGGGGACGGCGGATGAAAGACCCAACAGAACCCATGTTGACGTTAACGGCACAAGACCGACACGGAGTTGTCTTGGAAAAACGCATTCCGAGAAAACGAGGACTTTACATACGTTCAAATACAAATAAGGGATTCGAGATTGCTGTTGAAGGTGACTCGCTTAATTTTGCTTATCCATCATCAAATTTTCGTAGAGGACGAGTTGGAAAACAGGTTGCTCAAACCTTAGTAACTGGTAACTCTCTTGGAGTTGTAACGAATCAATTGCGGATTCGTAAATTAACTCCAAGAGAGTGTTTTCGTTTACAGGGTTTTCCTGACTGGGCATTTAATCGAGCCAGTAGTGTTTCTTCCAATTCGCAATTGTATAAGCAAGCAGGTAACGCAGTAACGGTACCTGTTGTTTATGAAATTGGCAAGAGATTAGCCGCTATAGAAAAGGAGGGAAAAGCAGTTGAAAACCATGAGAGTTGTTGAATTATTTGGAGGAATTGGTGCTTTTCGGAAAGCACTACTAAATCAGAAGGTCCCTCATGAATTGATAGACTTTGTTGAAATAGATAGGAATTGTGTAAAAAGTTATAACGTCCTCTATAACGAGAATTTTATTCCTCAATCCGTTAAAGGGTATTCCTTACCAAATGTTCAGATTGACCTGTTAATGCATGGTAGTCCTTGTCAGGATTTTTCACGTTCTGGACTAAAAAGAGGGGGAAGGAAAGGTTCGTTTACGAGAAGTTCACTATTGTTTGAGACAATTATGATTTTAAAAAATGCTGTCAAAAAACCTAAATGGGTTATTTGGGAGAATGTCGTAGGTGTACTAGATAAGAAAATGAAACCAACATTTGAGACCTATCTATCTGAACTGGAATATTTAGGCTATTCATCTTGCTATTGGGTTTTGGACAGCTATGATTTTGGAATACCTCAAAAACGGAAACGTGTCTTTGTAGTGAGTTTTCTTGGCGAAGTTAACCCATTTGATTTTTCAAAATTGGAACGCATGAAATCTCCGTCGATGCAGGTATTTTTGGAGAAAGATGTAGCCGAGAAGTATCTGGTCACCCAACCTTCAATTCTAAAATATATTGAAAAAGCTTGTCAGTCAGTTTTTACTGAACGAGTTCATATCATTCAAGATTATTGCTATACCATTTCTACGAAGCAAACACGAGTGCCAAATGCTGGGTTTATTAAACTTACAAATGGGAAATATCGCTATCTAACAGAAAGAGAATGTTTCCGCTTGATGGGATTTACTGATTTAGACTTTGATTTATTACGAACTGTATATCCAGAAAAAAACAACAAGAAATCCAGTATCCTCTATCAACAAGCCGGAAATTCCATAGTAGTACCAGTTCTAGAGGCAATCATAAAACAAATTTATCAGAAGGAGTTAATCAAATGAAACTATTACACAAGAAATCAATTTACGAAAGCAATTACGAAGAATCTTTGCGACATGACAAGGAGATAGACGATATTATATCAAAACTTTTGTCGCTACCAGATTACCATTCGGAATTTCAATTACGATTCGAGGATGATTATCATAAGGAAATGAATGTTCCTTTAGACTATGAATCATTTCTTCATAATATTTTCGATTTTATTGCGGAGCAAGACATAAAAAATGGAGTTGATGTTCTTTTGACTGACGAAGGAAATCTTTGCTTTATGGCTTACGGCCAGTCGTATACCATTCGCTCTACTGGTGTATCGGATGTGGTTCGAACTTCTGTAACAGTTATCTCTAAAGATGAAGATGATAATAAAGTGGATTTTGGTCAGCACTTTGCTTGTCCAGTCCCTGAAAAAGAGCAAACGAACAAACCTAAGTCCGAACATGTTTTATAGGGATAGAAAGGAGAAGTCATGCGAGTTGAAGATTATGCCAACTATGTCGGAGACTTATCCAGTTACTATCTCTCAGATGTTGATGCTTATCAGAGACTGTTAGCACGCTTGGGCTTTGTTGTTGGCTTTGACTTTCAAAATCAATTGAGCATTATTCATCAGAGACCGACAGCCAGTTTATGCTCAGACTTTCAATCCTGGAAATCAGTTGACCATATTGTTAGACGAGGTCAAAAAGGGATTCCAATTTTATTAAATAAACAATCCAAAATGTCAATTGGATATGTATTTGACATAAGTCAGACAGTTTTGACGAATAGAGATAACAAGCCAATTGTGGAGTGGCAATATGAAGCAGGTCAGGATCTATCCATTTTAGCAGACCTTGTTCATGAGAGACTATCGCTTAGACCAGAAAATGAGGCTGCTGCAATTCGCTATCTTGCAAATCTTGCAACGAAAGGTATTGGTTCAAAAGTTCTTGTCGGAATGAATTTAGATGTGGAAACCGAATCAAACTTATTACGCTTTATTGAACAAAGTTTTGAAGCAGTATTATCAAATAGACTTGGAATTGCACTAAAACTGAACCAAGACTTGCTAGAAAATGGTCTCGGTCAATTTAGCCCACGTCAGTTTCTGATATTTGGTGATTATTTGACCAGAATGTCGCAAAAAATTCTCAGGATTATTCATCAAAAAAAGTATGAGAAAATTGCATTAAAAGAGCAGACAAAAGAACTGATTGAGCGGTATAATGAGGTTGTAGAAGAAAGAGGAGGACAAAGAGATGAATCAAGCATTACTGATCGAGAAGATGAACACGACCTTGACAGTCAACGACTTCAGTCACTGTCAATCAACAGAGGAGATAGTAGAGGTGATTTATCGTCTAACACTACAGACCCTTCGAACCAATCAACAGATTCGGGACGAGATTGGGAAAGCTCTCTACTCCAAGGAAAGATTGGAGTTTCTGAGCAAGGAAGAGAACAAGACCGAACTACTTTTGGAATTATATCAGACAGGACAGCTGATTCCACATTTGATAGCAGTGGAGAAAGAATCACAGAGCATGGCGGAACAAATAGAAAGTCATCTGATTCAAGAATGGAAGTTGACCGAGGACTTGAAGACCAAGGATATGTTGAGCTGGATCAGCCAGATGAACAATCTTCGTCAATCCGTCAAGGAACAAGTCAGGGAGAATCTAATTTACATTTAGATAAAATATCACTTGAAGAATTGCATGATGTACTTCGAAAAGGTACTGGTACACGAGGTGGGCGACTTAGAGTTGCTCACTTTTTTTCTAGTCAGGAAGATATTAAAATTCAAGCTCATTTTTTACAAAAAGAATATGGATGGGGTGGTGCTACTGGTCCAAATTTTCCTATTTCCTACAATTATGACTCCAGAGGCTTGCACTTGACAAGAAAGGCTGATGGTTATAACGAAACATTTAGTTGGAGGAAAGTTGCAGGTGAAATTGATAGACTTTTAGAAAATGAGACGTATCTGTCTGATGACGAAAGCAAGCTTTACCAATACAATGAACAGATATTCTCTAATTTTCAAGAATCACCATTATTTGAATTTGATAAACTGGACAATGGTCAAGTTAATGTATTTTTGGAAGATGAATTTGTAGCACGAATTGATACAGTTGGTCAGGTTAGCTATGTTGTAGAGTTAGAGGACCGTTTTAAGTTTGAAATTGATGAGTATGTTCAAAACCTAGAAACTAGTTTGCTGATAGAAAAAATCAGTCAGCATGAGCAGTTGGATCTCTTTGATGATTCAGCTTTTGATGATAGTAGTGTTGATGATATAATACCTGTTGCGGAAGTTATCAATTCAGCAGACCATCTCACTCCTTCACAGTCCACTAGGAAACCTGATTTATTAGACAACTACATTCTAGATAATTTACCACATTCACTCTCTCCCTCCGAACGCTTAGACAATAACTTAGAAGCGATTCGAATCATAAAAAAATTAGATTTGGAAGGTAGACGAGCTACTTTTGAAGAACAGAAATCACTTGCCTTATATGTTGGATGGGGTGGACTGGCTGATGTTTTTAACGAGGAGAAAACCGGACAATGGTTAGAAGCACGAAATGAACTTACAGAATTGCTTAGTCCAGAAGAATTTCAAGCAGCCAAGGAATCCACCTTGACTGCTTTTTATACACCACCAATGGTCATTGACGCTATTTATCTGGGATTGAAGAATCTTGGATTTGAAAACGGTAATATTTTGGAGCCTTCTTGTGGGGTTGGAAACTTCCTCGGTCGCCTACCAAGTGAAATGGGGCATTCAAAAATCTATGGTGTAGAGTTAGATAGAATCAGCGGTAGGATTGCACAAGAACTATATCAAAAATCAACTATTCAAATACAAGGATACGAAGATACAAGCTTTTCAAATAATTTCTTCGATGTGGCAGTTGGAAATGTTCCGTTTGGTGATTTTAAAGTTTCGGATAGAGATTATGACCGAGAAAAATTCTTGATACATGATTATTTCTTTGCCAAGTCTATCGACAAGGTTCGCAGTGGTGGAGTGATTGCATTTGTGACCTCTTCTGGAACCATGGACAAACAAGATAGTCGAGTCCGTCAGTATCTGGCCAATAGGTGCGATTTATTGGGGGCCATTCGGCTACCAAATTCAACTTTTAAAGGTTTGGCAGGAACTGAAGTTACCAGTGATATTCTTTTCTTGCAGAAGCGAGATGTTATTCGAGAGCAAGATGTTGACTGGATACATTTAGCAAGAGATGAGAATGGATTTACTTACAATAAGTATTTTGTAGATCATCCAGAGATGGTCTTGGGTAAAATGACAGAAGTCTCTGGGAGATTTGGTCCAAGTTTAGCTTGTATTCCCAATGAGGAAAATTTGAGTGTGCAATTGACAACTGCCGTTGAAGAAATTCAAGGTGAGATACCAAATATTAAAATCCATCAACAAATCAATGATGGGCAGGACATACTTCCAGCTTTGGATCATGTTAAGAATTTTTCTTATACCATGATAGATGGAATTCCCTATTTTCGTGAAGATTCGGTGATGATTCGGCAACACATGACAGACAAGGAAATCAATAGACTAAAAAATTATCTAGCGGTTGTCGAAAGTCTGAAAGAAGTCATTCAACTCCAAAAAGAAAATGCTAGTGATGAGTTAATTCAAGAAAGTCAACATAGGTTAAATAAAGCTTATGATACTTTCAAAGTCAATCATGACTATATTAACTCTACACTAAACCGTAGGAATTTGCGTGAGGATAGTAACTATCCATTAGTATCATCAATTGAGAAACTGGATAAAGGTAAGTTTGCAGGGAAAGGGGATATTTTCTTTAAACGGACGATTGCTAAAGCAAAAGTTGTCGAGCATTGTGAATCTAGTCATGAAGCTTTGATACTTTCAATTTCAGAAAAGGGAAGAGTTGACTTTGACTATATGACTAAGTTGACCGACAAACCGAGAGAAGTTCTCGTAAAAGAGTTGAAAGGCGAGATATATCTCGATATTCCCTACCTATATCCTGAAACAAAATTACTTCCATTTTCAGAGAAAGGGATGGAAGAAATGGGATTAACGTATGTTCCAGCAGACCAATACCTAAGTGGAAATATTCGTGAGAAAATGGCAATCATGGATTTTTACATTGAAAGGTATCAAGCAATTGAAAATCCAGATAAGGAAGTTCTTGATAATTTAATTGAACTGAAATTTCAGAGAGATAAACTTCAGGGAGTCATGCCTAAAGAATTGACCGCAAGTGAAATATCGGTACGACTTGGTGCAACTTGGATTCCTACATCAGATATCAATCAGTTTATTTTTGATACTTTACAGCCTGGTTATTATGCTAAACAAGCAATAAATGTTCATTTTTCTCCTTTTACATCAGAGTGGAAGATTGATGGCAAGACACAGGATAGTCGCAATGACTTAGCAAATTTGACTTATGGGACAAGCAGGGTAAATGCTTATCGACTTATTGAAGATTCATTGAATTTGCGTGATACTAGAGTGTACGATACTGTCTATACTGATGGTGGTGATAAGAGACAAGTTCTAAACAAGAAAGAAACTATGTTAGCAGGTGAGAAGCAGGAACTCCTCAAAGAGGCTTTCAAGGATTGGATTTTTAAGGACCAAAGGCGAAGACATCGTTTAGAAAAACTTTATAATGAGAAATTTAATTCTGTACGAAATCGTGAGTATGATGGGCAATATTTATCCCTTGAAGGAATGACAGCAGATATAAGTTTACGTCCTCATCAAAAAAATGCTATTGCGAGGACACTATACGGAGGCAATACACTTCTAGCTCATGTTGTCGGAGCAGGGAAAACGTTCGAGATGGTTGCCAGTGCTATGGAAAGTAAGCGTCTGGGCATGAGCAATAAAGCATTGTTTGTTGTTCCAAACCACTTGACGGAACAAATGGGACGGGAGTTTATGGAGTTGTATCCAGCTGCCAATATCATGGTGGCCACGAAAAAAGATTTTGAACCTGCCAATCGAAAACGTTTTGTTGGTAGGATAGCGACTGGTGAATATGATGCAGTTATTATTGGACATAGTCAATTTGAGAAGATTCCAATGAGTAAGGAATATCAGGAGCAGCACTTAAAACGTCAAATTCAAGATATAGTTGAGTTTATTGAAGAATATAAGTACCAAAGAGACCAAAACTTTACTGTTAAGCAACTTGAGGGAACTAAGAAGAAACTAGAGGCCAAACTAAAAAAATTAAATGATGATTTCCGTAAGGATGATGTTGTCACCTTTGAAGAATTGGGAGTTGACAAACTTTATATTGATGAAGCTCATAACTACAAAAATCTTTATCTTTATACCAAAATGCGAAACGTGGCAGGAATTGGCCAAACTGAAGCTATGAAATCTTCAGATATGTTTATGAAGTGTCGTTATTTGGACGAGTTGACGGGTGGAAAGGGTGTTGTTTTTGCGACAGGTACACCAGTGTCAAATTCGATGAGTGAACTCTACACCATGCAACGCTATCTCCAATATGATGACCTAGAGAAAAAAGGCTTACACCACTTTGATTCCTGGGCTTCTACGTTCGGTGAAACAGTTACTGCCATCGAACTTTCTCCAGAAGGTGACTCCTATCGTAGTAAGACACGATTCTCAAAATTTTATAATTTGCCTGAACTCATGTCCTTTGTTAAAGAAATGGCTGATATTAAAACTGCGGACCTTTTGAATTTACCAACACCCCAAGCTCATTACGAAACAATTTTAACCCGACCTACGAACCATCAGAAAGAAATTTTAAAGACTTTATCTGAACGAGCTGATAAGGTTCGGAATAGAAAAGTTGAGCCTCATGAAGATAATATGTTGCGAATAACAAATGATGGAAAAAAGATAGCCTTGGATCAACGGTTAATCAATACCTTACTACCTGATGATCCTGAGAGCAAGGTCAATGTCTGCACAAAAAATATTTTTTCTATTTGGGAAAAATCGAGCGAACGACGGTCAGCACAGCTAGTTTTTTGTGATATGTCTACACCTAGAGGGGATGGAACGTTTAATCTTTATGATGATATGAAAGGCAAGTTAATTGAACTCGGTATCCCAGAAAATGAAATAGCATTTATACATGATGCAAATAATGAAAAGCAAAAGGCGGAACTCTTTGCCAAGGTCAGAAGTGGAGATGTTCGCATTTTATTTGGGTCTACGTCGAAAATGGGAGCAGGAACAAACGTTCAAAGTAAACTAATAGCCTTACATGATTTAGATGTTCCTTGGAGGCCGGCTGATTTGGAGCAACGGTCTGGTCGTATCGTGCGTCAGGGGAATGAAAACAAGGATGTCTATATCTACCGTTATGTGACCGAGAATACCTTTGATGCGTACCTTTGGCAGACCATTGAAAATAAGCAAAAGTTTATCTCCCAAATTATGACCTCAAAAACACCTGTTCGCGTGGCTGATGATGTTGATGAGAATACCTTGAACTATGCAGAAATTAAAGCACTTGCGACTGGTAATCCACTTATTAAAGAAAAGATGGATTTAGATGTTGAAGTATCGAAGTTACGAATGTTGGAATCCAATTATAAATCTAACCTTTATCAGTTGGAAGATAAAATTGCAAAACATTATCCATCAGAGATTACTCGATTAAAAGGGCAAATTGAAAAAGTAAATGAAGATATTAAAAGACGTGAGCCTAAAGTACAAGGTGATGGCCTATTTAACGGAATGGAGATATTAGGTAAGACGTATTCTGACAAAAAAGAAGCAGCAGAAGAATTGATGAAAATTTTACCATTGGTTCCAGCTGAGGGCAGTATGCCTATTGGCAACTATCGTGGATTTGAAGTTTCAGCATTCTTCAATCAGATTGCTCAAGCAATGGATTTTGTGATTGAGGGAAATCTTTCTTACAATGGTCATTTTGGTGAAAGCCCAGAAGGCAATATTCAGCGTTTAGACAACGTTTTGGATCGAATTGATGAAGAACTATCCAAGCTAGAAAATAGACTGTCAGATGTCCAATACAAGCTCCAGGTAGCAAAAGAAGAGGTGACAAAACCATTTGAAAAGGCAGATATGTTAAAAGAAAAGACCTTGCGTTTAGCAGAGGTCAATCGAATCTTGGACATGGGCGAAGTAGAAGAACTGGATAATCCCAATCCCTTACTTGAAGATGTTAAAGCAGCGATTGTTGACTTTTTGGATCGTGAGTATGGCTTCTGCGAAGAATCAATTCATAGTAACGTAGAACAATTCAATGATATATTCTCAACTGGAGATTTAGTCTACTTAGCCAAGAGCAAAAGTAACGTTGGTGGATATGATATTGAGTATAGTGTAGACTTGTCCAATTTTTCTTGGAAATTAACCTTCGCAGATTCAGATATTCGTACAGGTCAGTTTGATGGAAGTACACCAGAGGAGCAAGCCCAGCATTTTAAATTATTTTTAGAACATTCAACCAAAGACGATTTACTATCAATTGATGAGAAAACAACCTGTCAAATGCTCGGTTTACCTTATACGAGAGAGTCGCTTGATCATGACATGGATAACGATGGAATTGTAGACCGTTATGACCATGATATTAAGGATAGTGATGCCTTTGAATCAACTTATGATGTCGATGGAGAGGAAAAACGACCTTCCACATTAGCACAAATTCAAGCTTTTAAAGCTGAAGTTGATGAACGTGACTACAAAAGTCAGAAGAAAGAAGAAATAGAAGAGGAGCAAGTAATATGAATTTTGAAGAAATGAAATCAACTTTAGGAAATATGTTGAAAGAAAACTATGCAGACTTTACCAAGGCCATTATTTCAATTGTAAAGGATATTTCAGATCCAGCCCTGTTGGAACAAGTCTACCAGGCTTATATGGATGATGATTCAATTTCAGGTTTGTTGCATTCCAATATTGATGCTATTATTGAAACATTAGAAACTGATAAGAGCCAAATATCCTTAGTTAATGTTGAATTTGTAGGCAATGTTACGAAAGATGTCGAGGTTAACGTATTTCGAGGTGCGGATGGCGAGGATTTTAAAGTTGCAAATTTTTCCATAGCACGCAATGATGAAGAAGGGAATACGCAATTTACGAAGGTAATAGCTTATAACGGACGGGCTGACTTTGCAGAGCAATTAAAGAAAGGGGATTTTGTTAAGTTAACAGGTCAGATGAAGTATGATGAGTATGAAGGAAAACTCTTCAGTAACCTTGTTGTTAAGAATATAAAAATCTTAAAAACGAGAAAGAAATCCCTGGAGGAGAAGGCTGCGAAAGAAGAGAAACCTTCAACGTTAGGAGCATTGAAAGAGTATTCCAACAAACAAAATCAGAACAAACTAAACCTAAACAGGATAAAGGGATGGAATTATGAAATAAGCTAGACTTCCGATTTTGGAGGTCTAGCTTATTTTTTCGGTCTGGAGTAAAGTGTTGTGCTTTGCTTAGTTTGATGGTCAATTTCAATTATCTCTAATACTGTATACCTTACTTGATTCATTGTGTAGTCACGAGTTGATTTTTCAAAGGTTGAAACAGGTATATACTGATTTGGCTCTTTGGAATCTCTCTGTCTATCAAGAAATAGATAACCGATTTTATTGTCGAACGTAAATTCTAATAGATACTCCCATCGAATCTTGCTTCCCTTGATTGGATATAGTTTTGTAAATCGTACTGATAGAGTTGGTGAAGAAAAACTTTCTTTGAGTATTTCGAGAATACGCAACCTTCCACATATATCAGTAAAACCATTTGACCTAGTTAGCAATTCTTCGGAGATTGTTTTTTTCAAAATCAAATTATAGATTTCGTGCTTAGATCTGGTGGGTAAAGATAAACCTCTTAACTTATGTATACCTGCAAAGTGTACAAAATGTTCCTCAGAAAACGTAAGATTGAGAGTTGTTTGCTGTCCTTTTCGTTCTAAAATAATTTGATAGGTTTTTGAAAGGAGTTTTTATAATTTCTTGCGGATGAGAGTAATAATGATTCCATGTATTTCCTTAGAAAAAAGGACAGGATAACCTGCCCTTAGTAATGAGTGTTTTCATTGTTGGCTTGAGGTGTTCACACATAACCCTGGTAAAGCTCCAGCCACAGTCAAACCAACCGACCATAGACCTTCAACGCTTAGTAAATACTCTTGTTATCTACAGTATTAGTATATCTAAAAAGAAACATTAAATCAAGTATTTTGAAAAATTTTTGTCAACAGAGATATACTGATTTTATTTGGAAATCTATTTCAAATGATTCATAAATTCTTCATAAAATCTCTATTTATCCTAGTTTTCCATGATATAATTATTATAATGTTCATAAAGGAAGTATATGTATGGATTTAAGAAGTCAGAAAAAAGCAGCTAAAGAATTTATTCTTCGATGGGAAGGTCGTGGCAATGAGCGTCAGGATAGTCAGTCATTTTGGTTGGATTTATTGGGTTCGGTCTATGGTATAGAGAATCCATCGGAATACATCACCTTTGAAGATAAGGTCGTGTTGGACCATACGAGTTTCATCGATGGCTATATAGACAAAACCAAGGTCATGATCGAGCAAAAAGGTGCCAATAAGGATTTGAACAAGGCCATCAAACAGTCAGATGGTTCTTTGTTAACTCCATTCCAACAAGCCAAACGCTATTCAGCTAATTTGCCCTACTCACAACGTCCACGTTGGATTGTGACGTCCAATTTCAAGGAGTTCTATATCTATGATATGGAGCAACCTAATGCCGAGGCAACGATTGTCAAGTTAGTGGATTTGGAGCAAGAGTTTTACCGTTTAGAATTTTTAGTTGATAAGTCGAATGAGCATCTAGAACGGGAAATGCAGATTTCCATGGAGGCTGGTGAAATTGTCCATGAGATGTATGAGGGTCTGCTCAAACAGTATAAAAATCCGAACAGTCCTGATAGCCTGCACGCAATCAACCAGCTGATTGTTCGTCTCGTATTCTGCCTTTACGCAGAAGATTCAGGATTGTTTGGGCATAAGCTAGCCTTTCATGATTATTTGGCACGGTTTGGGAGTCGAGATTTTCGTAGAGCCTTACATGATTTGTTTGATGTGCTAGATACACCAATAGAACAGCGTGATCCTTATTTAGATGATGACCTGGCTGCCTTTCCTTATGTCAATGGGGGCATGTTTGCTGAGAAACAGATTGAAATTCCGAACTTTACCGAGGAGCTGCGTGCCTTGATTTTGGAACATGCTAGTTCTCAGTTTGACTGGTCAGACATCAGTCCGACCATCTTCGGTGCAGTTTTTGAATCAACACTCAACCCTGAGACCCGCCATTCGGGCGGTATGCACTATACCTCCATTGAAAATATCCATAAGGTCATCGATCCACTCTTTTTGAATGACTTGAAAGATGAGCTAAATGACATTCGCCAGTTTAAACAAGCCAAAAAGGTGGAACAAAAAGCCAAACAATTTCAGAATAAACTAGCTAGTCTAACCTTCTTTGACCCTGCCTGTGGGTCTGGTAACTTCTTGACCGAAACCTATATCTCCCTCAGACGCTTGGAAAACGAAGCCATAAAGCTCTATATGGGAGATAGTGTCAAGTTAGATGTTGAGGAGCTCGACTTGGTCAAGGTCAAGCTTAATCAGTTCTACGGTATCGAGATAAATGATTTCGCCGTCTCCGTAGCCAAAACAGCTCTCTGGATAGCCGAAAGCCAGATGCTAGATGCCACCAAAGAAATCGTCTATGCCGAGCTAGACTTCCTACCGCTCAAGTCCTATACCAATATCCACCATGGCAATGCCCTAACGACTGACTGGGAAATAGTAGTGGACAAGGACAAACTCAACTACATCATCGGAAATCCACCGTTTTTGGGACATAGGAATGTTTCTATTGAACAAAAAAATGACATGAAGCGCATTTTCAATAATCAACAAGGTCGTCTTGACTTTGTTTCGGCATGGTACGAAATTGCATCTAATTTCATGAGGGGGACTTTGATTGAAACAGCATTTGTTTCAACTAATTCTATCGTTCAAGGTGTACATATAGAAAACCTTTGGAAAAATTTAATTGATAAGGGGATTAAGATTAACTTTGCTTATAAAACTTTCGTATGGGGGAGTGAGTCTAAAGATAATGCTGCTGTTCATTGTGTCATTATTTCATTCTCGTATTTTGATAGAGATGAAAAAATTCTATTTGAATCTCCCAATAAAAACGGTATATCTCTGGTAATTAAGACTAATGTAATTAGCCCGTATTTAACAGATAGTTTTAGACCGATAATTTTGTCTCGAAAAATTCCATTAACAGATGTTCCTAAAATGATTTATGGTAATATTCCACGCGATGGTGGGTTCTATACTTTTACAACTGATGAAATGAATGATTTCATCTCGCATGAACCTAAATCAAGACAGTATTTCTTTAGATTTATCGGAGCCAGGGAGTATATAAATGATATAGATATTAGTGCAATGTATCGAGGAGAATTAGCGATTAGCAAAATACTATATGCTAAGAATGAAAGCTTATGCGAATTAAAAAAACAGGCAGAAACTTATCCCAATGCTTTGCAGAAAAGTTTAGTTAACTTTTTTATGTTTGAAGCAGGGTTCTCTTTAATGTTTGTAAAAGCAAATTCGGGAACAGACGATAAATATTATATTGCGGGTCATGTTTTTCGTATAGTTTCATGTTTAAATCAAGTGTTATTTGCATGTAATAATGCTTATTGTATCAACGAAAAGAAAGCTATAAAACTGCTTGAAACTTTTGAACATAAACCTGAAAAATATACCGAGAAGGTAAATCATATTTTTGAAGTACTCGGTATCTCACTTTTTGAATGCTACGACATGACCGAGAAGCTTTATAATGAAGTGAATGAAATTGTATCGGAGATAAATAACTTTTTAAACGAGGAGAGTTCAGATGAAAGAAAACAAATATGATGATAATATATTTTTTCAAAAATACAGTCAAATGAGTCGCTCGCAGAAAGGACTGGCTGGTGCGGGAGAATGGGAGACTTTGAAAAAGATGCTACCTGATTTTAAGGGTAAGCGTGTGCTTGATTTAGGATGCGGCTATGGATGGCACTGTATATATGCGATGGAAAACGGTGCTTCCTCTGTAGTAGGTGTTGATATTTCTCATAAAATGCTCGAAGTAGCAAAAGGAAAAACCCATTTTCCACAGATTGAATATGAATGCTGTGCCATAGAAGATGTGGATTTCCCAGAGGAGAGCTTTGATGTAATACTAAGTTCGCTTGCGTTTCATTATGTAGCAGACTATGAGAATTTAATAAAAAAGATATATAGGATGCTGAAGGCTGGTGGCAATTTAGTTTTTACAGTTGAACATCCTGTTTTTACTGCTCATGGAACACAAGACTGGTATTATAACGAAAAAGGAGAAATACTGCATTTCCCGGTGGACAATTATTATTATGAGGGCAAACGGACAGCTATGTTTTTGGAAGAAAAGGTTACAAAATATCATAGAACACTGACCACATATCTAAATACACTGCTTTCAAATAGTTTTATAATAAATCAGATTGTGGAGCCACAGCCGCCAGAGAACATGATGGATATTCCGGGGATGGCGGATGAAATGCGACGCCCAATGATGCTGATTGTATCGGCAAAAAAAGAAGATGTAATAATATAGAAAAAATAAACGAGGAGTATGTAAATGAGATCAGAAAAAGAAATGATGGATTTAGTACTTTCTTTAGCAGAACAGGATGAACGTATTCGAATTGTGACCCTTGAGGGGTCACGCGCAAATATTAATATACCTAAAGATGAATTTCAGGATTATGATATTACATATTTTGTAAGTGATATAGAACCGTTTATATCTAATGATGACTGGCTTAATCAATTTGGGAATATAATAATGATGCAAAAGCCGGAGGATATGGAATTATTCCCACCTGAAGAAAAGGGATTTTCCTATCTTATGCTATTTGATGATTACAATAAAATTGATCTTACCTTATTGCCCTTGGAAGAGTTAGATAATTACCTAAAGGGCGATAAATTAATAAAGGTTCTAATTGATAAAGATTGTAGAATTAAAAGGGACATAGTTCCGACTGATATAGATTATCATGTAAGAAAGCCAAGCGCAAGGGAGTATGATGATTGCTGCAATGAATTTTGGAATGTAACACCTTATGTTATTAAAGGATTGTGCCGCAAAGAGATACTGTTTGCAATCGATCATCTGAACCAGATTCTACGGTTTGAACTACTTAGGATGATGTCGTGGAAGGTTGGGATAAAGACAGAATTTTCATTAAGTGTTGGGAAAAATTATAAGTATATTAACAAATACATTGATGAAGATCTATGGAATAGATTATTATCTACATATCGCATGGATTCCTATGAAAATATTTGGAAGTCATTATTTATATGCCACCAATTGTTCAGGGAAGTGTCCAAAGAGGTAGCAGAACTACTGGGGTTTGATTATCCAGAGTATGGTAAGAACATAACAAGATATACCGAGGACATGTATAAAAAATATGTTGAAAATGACTATTTTTAAAGATTAGCAAAGATTATTAACCATAAGCAAGGGGTGTAAATGTATGGAAAGTACTGATGTTATAAATGAAATTAGAGGTATATTACCTCGTAACTCAATTGGAAAATATGATTTACTAACTATTTTTACACATAAAACCGTTTTTGATAAAATTGTAAAAGTACTATCATTGGATTTTCAAAATAAAGTAGATTATGTGGCTGCCCCAGAAGCAATTGGATGGATACTAGGCACTGCCATAGCCAAAGAACTTGGAGTGGGGTTTATTGGAGTAAGAAAAGGTGATAAGCTGCCATACGCAAAAGAAGAGATTATTTCGACACATTTTACCGACTATTCAGGTCAAGATAAAAGCTTTGAAATATCTAAGAGTTCTATTGTGAGGAACAAAAGAGTTTTGATTGTAGATGATTGGATAGAGACAGGTTCTCAAATGAAGGCTTTAATAGCTTTGTTAGAGAAATTGGATTGCAGCATTATTGGGTTGGCTACTATTGGGATTGATATAAATGAGGTTACTCAAAAATGGATAGACAGCAGTTTTGTAGCTTATATTGGCTCAAACATATAATAAACCGAAAGAAAATCTTGAATCAAAATTTTGGATGGCGTTAATTTACAATACAACGAAAGATGTTTACTCTTTTTTTATAAATTTTAAGAGGCGTTAAAAAACAGTTTTCAGACGAAAGGAGATCGAAGTTGAGTATAGATTTAAGTAACAAAAAAATTCCGAAAGAAGCAATTCAAGCATTAAAAACTATAGCGGAACTACTTGATAATATGTTAATTGGGGTGTATTTGTATGGTTCGGCAGTAATGGGTGGTTTACGTATGAATAGCGATGTAGATATTTTGGTAATAACAAATCAAAGTTTATCTGAAAAAACTCGAAGGAATCTTACAAATAGGTTAATGCTTATATCTGGGAAAATAGGAAACATAAAAGATATGAGGCCTCTTGAAGTTACGGTCATAAATCAAAAGGATATTGTCCCTTGGCATTTCCCCCCAAAATATGAATTTATGTATGGCGAGTGGCTAAGAGAGCAGTTTGAAAAGGGAGAAATTCCTGAGTCGACTTATGATCCGGATTTAGCAATACTTTTAGCACAACTAAGAAAAAATAGTATTAACCTTTTGGGACCTAAGGCAACAGAAGTAATTGAGCCTGTGCCAATGACAGATATTCGAAAAGCAATTAAAGAATCGTTGCCCGGGTTGATAGCTAGCATTAACGGTGACGAACGCAATGTGATTTTAACTTTAGCCAGAATGTGGCTGACAGCATCTACTGGTGAAATTCGCTCAAAAGATCTGGCAGCTGAATGGGCGATACCTCAATTACCCGATGAGCATGCTACTTTACTCAACAAAGCGAGAGAGGCTTATTTAGGAGAGTGTGTTGACAAGTGGGAAGGAATGGAATCTGAGGTGGCTGAACTCGTTAATCATATGAAAAAGTCTATAGAGTCTTCCCTTAATATCCAATTACCTTTTCGAATAGTTTAAATATAACAAAGACTAGTTGTTAATGTGCATTATTGATTGCTTCGATATGTTCCCCCATATATCAGTTTCTTAAAAAATAATCAAAATACCGTTGATACGTTCCCGCGAACGAAAGGGTTAAAAATCAGCTTAAGACATCAATGCCATCAACTCGAGCCACGTTGAGACGTGTGTTTTATTGTCCCACAAAAGTGCAGACGATTTTATCAGTGTAAAAATGGAGTACGCAGACGACCGAAAAATCCAGCCAGATCGTATCACCTACAGGCTTATTCAGGAGTATATCGAAGAAAAGTACGGCTTCAAAGTTCACACTGCAAACATTGCAGAGGTCAAAAGAAACTTAGGCCTGCCGATGTACGACGCACCAAACGCAGTTGAAGAACTAAAACGCCCATATAAACCAGCACCAGAATATAAAGTAGAAGCTATTAAAGACGCATTAAGGCACTTCAAGGTCATAGATTAAAGTAAAGTACCCTTTCAGCAGATCATTACTGTTGAGAGGGTCTTACTTTTTCAGAAGCCGGCCAATGTAAGGATAGCCCTACAAGATTGCGGGTCTTTCTCTTCGAGCCATGTTTCCAGATTGCTTATAGCGATATCCTTTTGAATATGGATGCTCTCTTCAAATCGATATTCGATTGCACATGTAAGGATATCAACAGGTTCATCAAGAACCTTACCGCCAAGAACTGGGTATTCGTCAATTACAATCCAGTCAGGTGGGAGACCATCAAAGAGAGCCTGCGGATACAATTCCCTAAAGTGAATCTCAATTTCCATAGCTTCGATCTCACCTTGTTCTTTATCTGGGTAACAAGTGGCATAAGATACATCGAAGCCTCTAGTGAGCAGCATCTGAACGACATTGATGAGTTCAATATCAACAGGAATGGTCTTATCGGCGCATTTACAACAAGGCTTCGACCAAATTTCACTGTATAGCTCTAAACATCGTGGACACATCGTCATCATACAATCACTTCCTTCACCAGTTTATAGAAAGTAGTTCTTTTAAGATTAAGTGCCTGCATAGTTGCAGTTGCAGTTTGCTCGCCAGTGCGGTGATATTTACCGCCGGGTACACTGGAATAACCGAGGTTACAAGTCTATTGTTTGGAGATGCGTCAGCCGTTTGGAGGAAAAAGGATCTGAATGTACTGCCCCTACCATAAACGAGGAAACATTGCAGACAGCAGTGGTCAAGGCTATTAACGAACTTTTGGCTAACAAAGAACCCTTCCTCCAGGCGTTGCAGAAAAACATAGCTACTATACTTAATGAAGAAAATGATAATGCCACCAATGATATTGATAGCAAATTGGAAGAATTACAACAACAGCTTCTTATCCAAGCAAAATCCAAGAATGACTATGAAGATGTGGCTGATGAAATCTACCACCTTCGAGAATTGAAGCAAAATGCACTTGTTGAAAATGCAGAGCGTGAAGGAAAAAGGCAACGAATCGCTGAAATGACTGATTTCTTTAATGAACAATCCTGTGAGTTAGAGGAATATGATGAGCAGTTAGTAAGGAGGCTTATAGAAAAAGTTACGGTATTTCATGATAAGTTCGCCGTTGAATTCAAATCAGGAGTCGAGATTGATGTAGAAGGGTAATCTTTAGAAAGAGAACAGAAGAATTATATTGGATTTTTAAAGATAATATGATATAATAAAACGACTTGGAGAAGGAATAATATAGAAAGAGTGATTTGTAAAGCTGATGGCTAATGCAAAGAATCAATTGCGGCAATCCTTTTGTATCTTTTTCCAGTGTGGCTGCGGTTTCTGTTGACGGGAACAGCAGGGCATATGCGGAATCTGGTGTCGGATGAGATAACGGATCAGTTACTTTGTTTTTATCAGAAAAGGTGTAAGCTAAAACTTAGGTTAGCCATTGCGCTAGCGATTTGGTACAATAAGGGGGAAGTTGAATTATATTTGAAACGATAGGAGGGAGAAGCAAATGAAATCTACAACTAAAGTAACATTTAAAGAACTCCATGTATAGGTGGCTGTGACAAGCTTTACATGGAGTAGAATAATTATTGTCCAAAGCCACCTTTGCAATTGCTAGTACTAACGCAAAGGAGGATATGAAAATGCAATACAAAATAATTAATGGTGCCGTTTACTATGATGGTAATATGGTGTTGGAAAACATCGGTATTGAAATCAATGATAATGAAAAGATTGCTATTGTTGGTAGAAATGGATGTGGAAAAACAACCTTGCTAAAAGCTATTATAGGCGAAATTGAATTAGAAGAAGGAACTGGTGAAAGTGAGTTTCAAGTAATAAAGACCGGTAACCCTTATATTAGCTATTTAAGACAGATGCCTTTTGAAGATGAAAGTATATCAATGGTGGATGAAGTCCGTACGGTATTTAAGACGCTTATTGATATGGAAAACAAGATGAAACAGCTGATAGATAAAATGGAGAATCAATATGATGATAAAATCATCAATGAATACTCTGATATCAGTGAAAGGTATATGGCTCTTGGAGGTCTAACCTACCAAAAAGAATATGAAACGATGATTCGTAGTATGGGTTTTACTGAAGCAGATGATAAAAAACCCATTTCTGAATTTTCAGGTGGTCAGCGAACTAAGATAGCTTTTATAAAAATACTTTTAACAAAGCCAGACATTCTATTACTTGATGAACCTACTAACCACCTTGATATAGAAACAATACAATGGTTGGAGAGTTATTTGAGAAGTTATAAATCTACATTGGTTATTGTTTCCCATGATAGAATGTTTCTTAATCGAATTGTGGATAAGGTTTATGAAATCGAATGGGGAGAGACCAAATGTTATAAAGGTAATTATTCAGCCTTTGAGGAGCAAAAACGAGAAAATCATATCAAACAGCAAAAAGATTACGATTTGCAACAGATAGAAATTGAAAGGATTACACGCTTGATTGAACGTTTTCGTTATAAACCTACGAAAGCTAAAATGGTGCAATCTAAAATTAAATTATTACAGCGTATGCAAATATTAAATGCACCAGACCAATACGATACAAAAACTTATATGTCTAAATTTCAACCGAGAATCAGTAGTTCAAGGCAAGTATTAAGTGCTTCAGAACTTGTGATAGGCTATGATACTCCTCTTGCAAAGGTTAATTTCAACCTTGAAAGGGGACAGAAGCTTGGAATTGTTGGGAGTAATGGTATTGGTAAATCCACGTTGCTTAAAACACTTATGGATGGTGTGGCAGCATTGTCTGGAGATTTTAAATTCGGATACAATGTTGAAATTAGCTATTTTGACCAACAGCTTGCTCAAATCAGTGGAGATGATACACTATTCGAAATTTTTCAAAGCGAATACCCTGAGCTAAATGACACAGAGGTCAGAACTGCTCTTGGCTCATTTCAGTTTAGTGGAGATGATGTTTTTAGACCGGTGTCCTCTTTGTCAGGTGGAGAAAAGGTTAGATTGACATTATGTAAATTATTATATAAACGTACTAATGTTTTAATCTTAGATGAACCGACAAACCACATGGATATTATTGGAAAAGAGAATTTAGAGAATATCTTATGCAGTTATCAAGGTACAATTATTTTTGTGTCACATGATAGATATTTTACTAATAAGATTGCTGACAGATTACTTGTTTTTGATAAGGATGGTGTAGAGTTTGTACAATCTACTTATGGTGAGTACGAGAAAAAAAGGATGAATTCTGAAAAGCCATTTAATAACATTAAAGTTGAGCAGAAAGTAGAGAAAAATAACACAGTAAAAGGCGATCGTAACTCCATTGAGAAGGAGAAGGTTAAGAAGGAGAAACGAATTGAAAAGCTTGAAGTGTTAATAAATCAATATGATGAAGAATTAGAAAGATTGAATAAAATCATTTCTGAACCAAACAATTCTTCTGATTATATAGTACTGACGGAAATACAAAAATCAATTGATGATGTTAAAAGGTGTCAGGGTAATTATTTTAATGAATGGGAACAGTTGATGAGAGAATTGGAAGTTATGTAATTTTTGAGTTATGCAATAAGGATGTAAAAGTGTTAATGATACATTCTGGTTGTTGAAAATGTAAAAAAATTAATGAATTTTTATTAGATATAATCGCTATGTGAAGACCTTTTGAGTTTGCCGCATAGCGGTTTTTATTATCTATACTTTGGAATTGTCAAGAAAAGTGTAGTCGTATAAACTCACTAAATTTCCTTTGATTGTTATGCTGCCAAAGGTAAAGCTCACTGATCTTTTAATGGAGGTAGCCCACTGGACAGGATTTGATAAAATGTTGGTACACGCTTCCACTAATAGACCTCCAAAGGGAGAGGAAAATCCTATTCTGATGGCTGCACTTATGGCAATGGGAACTAACATCGGTTTGACTAAAATGGCAGATGCTACACCTGGAATTACTTATCACCAAATGGCTAATGCTGCTCAATGGCGTTTGTACGATGATGCTATTAGTCGGGCGCAATCCACATTGGTAAATTTTCAGAAAAAATTAACCCTTGCTTCATATTGGGGTGATGGTACCACTTCTTCATCTGACGGAATGCGAGTACAGGTTGGTGTATCATCTTTGCACGCTGAAGCAAATCCTCATTATGGTACAGGTAAAGGTGCAACCATTTATCGGTTTACAAGTGATCAATTCTCTTCTTTTTATACGAAAGTCATTAATACAAACGCAAGAGATGCTGTACATGTCATCGATGGATTACTTCATCATGAAACGGAGTTAAATATTGAGGAGCATTATACTGATACAGCAGGTTATACCGATCAGGTTTTCGGTTTAAGTCATTTGTTGGGGTTTCGATTTGCACCAAGACTTCGTGATTTAGCTGACGCTAAACTTTACACAATTCAAAAACCAAATGATTTTCCTAAATTGGAAAACTTACTTCGTGGACGGATTAACACAAAGGTTATTCAGGAAAACTTTGATGACGTGCTCCGATTAGCCCATTCTATTAGAGAG
Source organism: Streptococcus nasisuis (assembly GCF_040836615.1). NCBI lineage: Bacteria > Bacillati > Bacillota > Bacilli > Lactobacillales > Streptococcaceae > Streptococcus > Streptococcus nasisuis. The sequence goes on from NZ_CP162268.1 coordinate 1,380,926, forward strand.
GGAAAAGTATCCGGTTCGCTTATTATGGGGAAGTTAGGTTCGTATGCAAGACAAAACAAATTAGCCACCGCTTTACGGGAAATGGGAAGAATCGAAAAAACTATTTTTATCCTAGATTATATATCTAGTGAGACATTACGTAGACGTATCCAGCGAGGACTAAATAAAGGGGAAGCCATGAATGGTTTGGCAAGAGCATTATTTTTCGGAAAACGAGGCGAGTTACGGGAAAGAGGTTTACAGGATCAGTTGCAGCGCGCAAGTGCATTAAACATTATAATTAACGCAATTAGCGTATGGAATACCGTATATCTAACTGAAGCAACGAAATTGTTAAAGGAAAAAGGAAATTTACGGGAGGACCTATTAAAACACATTTCACCTCTGGGATGGGAACATATCAATTTTCTTGGTGAATATACCTTTGATATGACGAAAATAACAAGCTTAGATTCACTGCGCCCTCTTAATCAATAAAATGAAATCCGAAAATTCCTTAGCGTAGGAAAAATCGGCATTCTTTATGTCGAATTTTGCTTAGCGTATGTTTTCCGCTTTTTGTTGGTAGTACCCCAAAGAAAGGAAGATAAACGTGATAGACAATGATACTATGTCATTCATGACAAAATCCTTGCAGAGTTGGATAACATTATAGAGTAATTAATGCCGAAAACCGACTTTGCTTATAAAATTTTTATAATGTAAAGGAGGAAGAAATATATGTCCTTAATAAATGTTTCAAATCTAACTTTTTCATATGAAGGAAGTTATGACAATATTTTTGAAAATGTAAGTTTTCAGATAGATACAGATTGGAAACTCGGTTTTATTGGAAGAAACGGACGCGGTAAAACTACTTTCTTAAATTTACTGCTTGGCAAATATGCGTATTCCGGCAATATAAGTTCTACAGTTAAGTTTGAGTATTTTCCTTATGATGTGGAAGATAAGAGTCTATATACAATTGAAGTAATGAAGAGTATTTGTACGGAATGTATGGATTGGGAGATTTTTCGTGAAATATCATTGCTTGATGTTCAAGAAGATGCTTTATATCGTCCGTTTAATACATTGTCAAATGGTGAGCAAACGAAGGTCCTTCTTGCAGCTTTATTCCTTACAGCGAGTTGTTTCCTGCTTATTGATGAACCTACAAACCATCTTGACATCGATGCACGTAATGTAGTGCAAAACTATTTGAAACGCAAGAAGGGGTTTATTTTGGTATCTCATGATAGAAGCTTACTTGATCAATGTGTTGACCATATACTATCTATCAATAAAACGAATATCGAAATCCAAAAGGGAAATTTTACTTCTTGGTGGGAGAACAAAACGTTACAAGATAATTTTGAACTGGCAGAAAACAAGAAACTCCTTAAAGAAATAGGAAGGTTGTCTTATGCAGCAAAACGTAGTTCAAACTGGTCAAATAAAGTAGAAAAAAGTAAATATGGAACAACAAATTCTGGTTCAAAACTGGATAAGGGTTATGTTGGACATAAGGCTGCAAAAGCGATGAAACGTGCCAAAAATATTGAGTCAAGACATCAGGAAGCCGTTTTACAAAAATCAGAACTGCTCCACAACATTGAACAATATGATGACTTAAAAATTTCACCACTTGAATTTCACAAAGAGTGCTTAATAGAAGCGAATGATTTATCATTGTCTTATGGAGATAAAGAAGTATGCAGTAATCTTAATTTCAGAGTCAATATTGGTGATAGAGTTGCCATTATCGGAAAAAATGGGAGTGGTAAGTCTAGTATCCTAAAATTGATTAATGGAGATGATATTAAATTTACCGGAAATTTTATGCTAGCAAGTGGACTAAAAATTTCTTATATTTCGCAAGATACTTCATATTTAAAAGGTAATCTATCTGAATTTGCCTATAATAATAAGATCGATGAAACTCTATTTAAAACGATTCTTCGTAAACTGGATTTTAATAGAGAGCAGTTTGATAAGAACATGGTGGATTTTAGTGCTGGTCAGAAAAAGAAAGTACTAATTGCTAAAAGCCTTTGTGAAAGTGCACATTTGTATATATGGGATGAGCCATTGAACTATATTGATATTTTTTCACGTATCCAAATTGAAAAAATGATTTTGGAATATTGTCCTACACTATTGTTTGTGGAGCATGATGATGCTTTTTGCAATAACATTTGTACGAAAAATATTAATTTAGGTTTGTAGAGATTTTGAGTTGCCACAATAACTAAAAGATATTTACATGAAAGGGTGAAGAAATGTTAAAACAAAAAGAATTAATTGCAAACGTTAAGAATCTTACTGAGTCAGATGAACGAATTACAGCTTGTATGATGTATGGATCGTTTACCAAAGGAGAAGGTGACCAATACTCTGATATAGAGTTCTATATATTTTTGAAAGATAGTATAACCTCGAACTTTGATTCATCCAACTGGTTGTTTGACGTAGCTCCGTACTTGATGCTTTATAAAAATGAGTACGGAACAGAGGTAGTTATTTTTGATAATCTTATACGTGGGGAATTTCATTTCCTTTCTGAAAAAGATATGAACATAATCCCCTCGTTTAAAGATTCAGGTTATATTCCTGATACGAAGGCTATGCTTATTTACGATGAAACAGGGCAATTAGAAAATTATTTATCAGAGATAAGTGGTGCAAGACCAAATAGACTTACTGAAGAAAATGCTAATTTTTTGTTGTGTAATTTCTCTAATCTATGGTTGATGGGAATCAACGTTCTAAAAAGAGGAGAATATGCTCGTTCATTAGAACTCTTATCACAACTTCAAAAAAATACACTACAACTTATACGTATGGCAGAAAAAAATGCTGATAATTGGCTAAACATGAGTAAAAACCTTGAAAAAGAAATTAGCCTTGAAAATTATAAAAAATTTGCAAAGACCACTGCTCGATTAGATAAGGTAGAATTATTTGAAGCCTATAAAAATTCTTTGCTATTAGTTATGGATTTGCAAAGTCACCTTATTGAACAATACAACTTAAAAGTTACACATGACATTTTAGAAAGATTGTTGAATTACATTAGTGAATAGGAGAGTAACGTTATTCACAGTATTGGGTACTGAAAATTAACAGCATACCTCAGTTTTTCAAAAAACAGCGAAGCCTATGGATATGTTCCCGTCTACCGATAGTGCAAAAAGTGTCGTGGATATGTTTCCGAGAACGGACATACACAAATGACATTCATTCTGTCCTCTCAATCCATGTGGAAGCAGTATGTCTGTTAACAAGAAAATAATTATTGTTCGTCCTGACGAGTTGTTAGACTCGAAAAGGATAAACATCATTTTTAGAACCGGTAGCCGATTTTTGGCTAGCGGTTTTTTGGGCTCTTTGGCAAATAGTGGTGATTGAATCTCGCGCTATCCTATGGAAAACCGCCTTGTGTGAGGGGCTGCGAGACCGCTTCGATCCTAGAATTGCTGAAGCACGAATCTAGCGTCACTCACATTTCATCTTTTGACGTAGCTGAGACAAGGTGTTTTTCTTCGATCCGCTAGTGGTTAATCTCTTTTTGGTGCAAATATGGTTTAGAATTTCTTTGCATGGCTTAAGGGAGTGGAGAATCGGATATTAGTAGGATTTACATCCACAGATAAAAATAGGCTTGATTTTAACAGCGAAACTAAAATACCCTACTTAAATGAAGTGATAGATTAGATGTTGGGTTGTTAGGAGATGCTTAAAAATCCTATGCAATCAATAGTTTTTAGTGTTTGTTGACTTGATCCCTAAATCGCCTGAGTACTAAACGTTGAGTGTGTCTGCTTACTGTCACTAGCCAGTAAGTGAGACTGTAGTTAATCTCTCATTTTCCCCAGTATTATGTTGAAAATAGCCATGAAGCGATTATTTCTAAAGAGTTATTTTTGCAGGCTCAAGAAGAAATTTATCGGAGAAGTAATATCTACACAGGAGAAGGCAAGAACAAAAGAATTTATAGTAGCAAGTACGCTTTAAGTGCCATCACCTTCTGTGGATATTGTGGCGATATTTATAGGAGAACCTATTGGAATATTCATGGCAGAAAAGAATTTGTCTGGCGATGCGTGACTAGAATCGAGCAGGGTCCCGAGGTATGTAAGAACCGAACCGTAAAAGAAGATGAACTCTATGGTGCGGTAATGACCGCAATTAATAAGCTACTTGCTGGTGGCAACAATATGATAAAGACACTGGAAGAAAATATTCATGCTGTGATTGGAGAAACCACAGAATACCAAATTTCAGAGATTAATACCCTACTAGATGAAAAACAAAAAGAACTAATCAAGCTGGCCAATAAAGGTCAAGATTATGAATACCTGGTAGATGAGATCGATGAGATGCGAGATAAGCGTCAGACTCTTTTAGTAGAAGATGCCTCCCTCAGTGGCGAGAACGAGCGCATCAATGAGTTGATTGAATTTATCCGCAAGAACAAATTCCGCACCTTAGAATATGATGATAAGCTTGTAAGGAAGATAATCCAGAACGTTAAGGTCTATGAAGACCACTTCGTCATAGCCTTCAAACCAGGTATCGAAATGGAAATATGAAAACCAGAAGTAAATAGCCCATGACTCTGAAGTAGAGTTGTGGGTTTTCTTTTAATTGCTGATTATAATAATATTTTAATGACTATTGCATTTATCAACCAAATGGTTTATGTTATTCTTAGCATAAACTTGGAGGTGCTGTATGACTACGGCAGAAATGATTAAAGAACTGTGTGAGCAAATGAATATAAGTGTTTCCGAACTTGCTAGACGTATTGGCCAGACTCCACAGAATTTCAATAAAAAATTACAACGAGAAACAGTAACCTTGGATGAGTTGAAGGCTATTGCTGATGTGCTAGGTGTCAAGTTTGTGCAGGCATTTATTTTACCAGATGGAGATGAAATAAAAATATCTAACGAATAAAGGAGGATGTTTATATGGTAGGTAATGTTATTCAAATAGTAACAGAGAAATTATCATCTTTGCCTTTTATAGAAGGCATTGTATTAGGGGGCTCACGTGCAAGAAGCACCCATACAGAAAATTCTGATATAGATATCGGAATCTATTACAATTCAGACTCATTTGACCTGACAGCGATTAATCAAATTGCTACAGAGTTGGATGATGAGAATAGAAACAACCTTGTTGTACCTCCCGGAGCGTGGGGTGATTGGGTTAATGGCGGTGGATGGTTAGTTATAAACGGGTGTCATGTTGACTTGATATTACGTGATATAAAACGGGTGGAACAAATAATCAAAGATACGGAGCAAGGAATTGTTACTGCCAATTATCAGACCGGGCATCCCCATGGTTATATAAGTGCTATGTATCGTGGAGAATTAGCGATTAGTAAAATACTATATGCTAAGAACGAAAGCTTATGCGAATTAAAAAAGCAGGCAGAAATTTACCCTACTGCTCTAAAGAAAAGCTTGATGAACTTTTTTATATTTGAAGCTGAATTCTCTTTAATGTTTGTAAAAGCAAATGCGGGGGCAGAGGATAAATATTATATTGCAGGCCATGTTTTTCGTATTATTTCATGCTTAAATCAAGTACTATTTGCATGTAATAATGCTTATTGCATTAACGAAAAGAAAGCTATAAAACTGCTTGAAACTTTTGAATATAAACCTGAAAAATATGCCGAAAGAGTTAATCATATTTTTGAAGTACTCGGTCTTTCTCTTTTTGAATGCTACGACATGACCGAGAAGCTTTATAATGAAGTGAATGAAATTGTATCGGAGATAAATAACTTTTTAAACGAGGAGAGTTCAGATGAAAGAAAACAAATATGATGATAATATATTTTTTCAAAAATACAGTCAAATGAGTCGCTCGCAGAAAGGACTGGCTGGTGCGGGAGAATGGGAGACTTTGAAAAAGATGCTACCTGATTTTAAGGGTAAGCGTGTGCTTGATTTAGGATGCGGCTATGGATGGCACTGTATATATGCGATGGAAAACGGTGCTTCCTCTGTAGTAGGTGTTGATATTTCTCATAAAATGCTCGAAGTAGCAAAAGGAAAAACCCATTTTCCACAGATTGAATATGAATGCTGTGCCATAGAAGATGTGGATTTCCCAGAGGAGAGCTTTGATGTAATACTAAGTTCGCTTGCGTTTCATTATGTAGCAGACTATGAGAATTTAATAAAAAAGATATATAGGATGCTGAAGGCTGGTGGCAATTTAGTTTTTACAGTTGAACATCCTGTTTTTACTGCTCATGGAACACAAGACTGGTATTATAACGAAAAAGGAGAAATACTGCATTTCCCGGTGGACAATTATTATTATGAGGGCAAACGGACAGCTATGTTTTTGGAAGAAAAGGTTACAAAATATCATAGAACACTGACCACATATCTAAATACACTGCTTTCAAATAGTTTTATAATAAATCAGATTGTGGAGCCACAGCCGCCAGAGAACATGATGGATATTCCGGGGATGGCGGATGAAATGCGACGCCCAATGATGCTGATTGTATCGGCAAAAAAGAAGATGTAATAATATAGAAAAAATAAACGAGGAGTATGTAAATGAGATCAGAAAAAGAAATGATGGATTTAGTACTTTCTTTAGCAGAACAGGATGAACGTATTCGAATTGTGACCCTTGAGGGGTCACGCGCAAATATTAATATACCTAAAGATGAATTTCAGGATTATGATATTACATATTTTGTAAGTGATATAGAACCGTTTATATCTAATGATGACTGGCTTAATCAATTTGGGAATATAATAATGATGCAAAAGCCGGAGGATATGGAATTATTCCCACCTGAAGAAAAGGGATTTTCCTATCTTATGCTATTTGATGATTACAATAAAATTGATCTTACCTTATTGCCCTTGGAAGAGTTAGATAATTACCTAAAGGGCGATAAATTAATAAAGGTTCTAATTGATAAAGATTGTAGAATTAAAAGGGACATAGTTCCGACTGATATAGATTATCATGTAAGAAAGCCAAGCGCAAGGGAGTATGATGATTGCTGCAATGAATTTTGGAATGTAACACCTTATGTTATTAAAGGATTGTGCCGTAAGGAAATTTTATTTGCTATTGATCATTTTAATCAGATTGTTCGCCATGAGCTGCTGAGAATGATATCATGGAAGGTCGGCATCGAAACAGGCTTTAAATTAAGTGTAGGCAAGAACTATAAGTTTATTGAAAGGTATATATCCGAGGATTTGTGGGAGAAACTTTTGTCCACCTACCGGATGGATTCCTATGAAAACATATGGGAAGCATTATTTCTATGCCATCAATTGTTCAGGGCGGTATCCGGTGAGGTGGCGGAAAGGCTTCATTATGCCTATCCGGAGTATGATAGGAATATAACAAAATATACCAGGGACATGTATAAAAAATACACTGGTAAAACCGGCTGCCTGGATAGCACATATGCCGCTGATATAGAAGAGAGGCGGGAACAGTGATTACAGAAATGAAAGCAGGGCACCTGAAAGATATCGATAAACCCAGCGAACCATTTGAGGTGATAGGTAAGATTATACCGAGGTATGAAAACGAGAATTGGACCTTTACAGAATTACTCTATGAAGCGCCATATTTAAAAAGCTACCAAGACGAAGAGGATGAAGAGGATGAGGAGGCAGATTGCCTTGAATATATTGACAATACTGATAAGATAATATATCTTTTATATAGAAGATATCGCCGTATGTAAGGATTTCAGGGGGCAAGGCATAGGCAGCGCGCTTATCAATATATCTATAGAATGGGCAAAGCATAAAAACTTGCATGGACTAATGCTTGAAACCCAGGACAATAACCTTATAGCTTGTAAATTCTATCATAATTGTGGTTTCAAAATCGGCTCCGTCGATACTATGTTATACGCCAACTTTGAAAACAACTTTGAAAAAGCTGTTTTCTGGTATTTAAGGTTTTAGAATGCAAGGAACAGTGAATTGGAGTTCGTCTTGTTATAATTAGCTTCTTGGGGTATCTTTAAATACTGTAGAAAAGAGGAAGGAAATAATAAATGGCTAAAATGAGAATATCACCGGAATTGAAAAAACTGATCGAAAAATACCGCTGCGTAAAAGATACGGAAGGAATGTCTCCTGCTAAGGTATATAAGCTGGTGGGAGAAAATGAAAACCTATATTTAAAAATGACGGACAGCCGGTATAAAGGGACCACCTATGATGTGGAACGGGAAAAGGACATGATGCTATGGCTGGAAGGAAAGCTGCCTGTTCCAAAGGTCCTGCACTTTGAACGGCATGATGGCTGGAGCAATCTGCTCATGAGTGAGGCCGATGGCGTCCTTTGCTCGGAAGAGTATGAAGATGAACAAAGCCCTGAAAAGATTATCGAGCTGTATGCGGAGTGCATCAGGCTCTTTCACTCCATCGACATATCGGATTGTCCCTATACGAATAGCTTAGACAGCCGCTTAGCCGAATTGGATTACTTACTGAATAACGATCTGGCCGATGTGGATTGCGAAAACTGGGAAGAAGACACTCCATTTAAAGATCCGCGCGAGCTGTATGATTTTTTAAAGACGGAAAAGCCCGAAGAGGAACTTGTCTTTTCCCACGGCGACCTGGGAGACAGCAACATCTTTGTGAAAGATGGCAAAGTAAGTGGCTTTATTGATCTTGGGAGAAGCGGCAGGGCGGACAAGTGGTATGACATTGCCTTCTGCGTCCGGTCGATCAGGGAGGATATCGGGGAAGAACAGTATGTCGAGCTATTTTTTGACTTACTGGGGATCAAGCCTGATTGGGAGAAAATAAAATATTATATTTTACTGGATGAATTGTTTTAGTACCTAGATTTAGATGTCTAAAAAGCTTTAACTACAAGCTTTTTAGACATCTAATCTTTTCTGAAGTACATCCGCAACTGTCCATACTCTGATGTTTTATATCTTTTCTAAAAGTTCGCTAGATAGGGGTCCCGAGCGCCTACGAGGAATTTGTATCGATAAGAAATAGATTTAAAAATTTCGCTGTTATTTTGTACATTTAACTTGACGGTGACATCTCTCTATTGTGAGTTATTAGTGGTACAGTTTTCAACCGTTTTAATTATAAAAAAGTGGTGCATTTTTAAATTGGCACAAACAGGTAACGGTTATTGCAGGTGTATTTCTTATCTATGGGTTTAACATGGATTTTATCATTAAAATCATGAGTATTGTCCGAGAGTGATTGGTCTTGCGTATGGTTAACCCTAAAGTTATGGAAATAAGACTTAGAAGCAAACTTAAGAGTGTGTTGATAGTGCATTATCTTAAAATTTTGTATAATAGGAATTGAAGTTAAATTAGATGCTAAAAATTTGTAATTAAGAAGGAGGGATTCGTCATGTTGGTATTCCAAATGCGTAATGTAGATAAAACATCTACTGTTTTGAAACAGACTAAAAACAGTGATTACGCAGATAAATAAATACGTTAGATTAATTCCTACCAGTGACTAATCTTATGACTTTTTAAACAGATAACTAAAATTACAAACAAATCGTTTAACTTCTGTATTTGTTTATAGATGTAATCACTTCAGGAGTGATTACATGAACAAAAATATAAAATATTCTCAAAACTTTTTAACGAGTGAAAAAGTACTCAACCAAATAATAAAACAATTGAATTTAAAAGAAACCGATACCGTTTACGAAATTGGAACAGGTAAAGGGCATTTAACGACGAAACTGGCTAAAATAAGTAAACAGGTAACGTCTATTGAATTAGACAGTCATCTATTCAACTTATCGTCAGAAAAATTAAAACTGAATACTCGTGTCACTTTAATTCACCAAGATATTCTACAGTTTCAATTCCCTAACAAACAGAGGTATAAAATTGTTGGGAATATTCCTTACCATTTAAGCACACAAATTATTAAAAAGTGGTTTTTGAAAGCCATGCGTCTGACATCTATCTGATTGTTGAAGAAGGATTCTACAAGCGTACCTTGGATATTCACCGAACACTAGGGTTGCTCTTGCACACTCAAGTCTCGATTCAGCAATTGCTTAAGCTGCCAGCGGAATGCTTTCATCCTAAACCAAAAGTAAACAGTGTCTTAATAAAACTTACCCGCCATACCACAGATGTTCCAGATAAATATTGGAAGCTATATACGTACTTTGTTTCAAAATGGGTCAATCGAGAATATCGTCAACTGTTTACTAAAAATCAGTTTCATCAAGCAATGAAACACGCCAAAGTAAACAATTTAAGTACCGTTACTTATGAGCAAGTATTGTCTATTTTTAATAGTTATCTATTATTTAACGGGAGGAAATAATTCTATGAGTCGCTTTTGTAAATTTGGAAAGTTACACGTTACTAAAGGGAATGTAGATAAATTATTAGGTATACTACTGACAGCTTCCAAGGAGCTAAAGAGGTCCCTAGCGCCTACGGGGAATTTGTATCGATAAGGGGTACAAATTCCCACTAAGCGCTCGGGACCCCTTGTAGGAAAATGTCCTAAGTGTGGCAACAATATTGTATTAAAAAAATCGTTTTATGGTTGTTCAAATTATCCTGAATGTACCTTCACTTTAGCTGAACATTTTAGAAAGAAAAACTCACCAAAACAAATGTAAAAGAATTACTAGAGGGAAAAGAAACCCTGGTAAAAGGAATCAAAACGAAAGATAGAAAGTCCTACAATGCCGTTGTAAAAATCGGAGAAAAGGGATATATTGATTTTATATCTTTCTCAAAATAAACATAAAAGCCCTTTAATGAACTGCACCCCAATCGTTAGATTTTGTGTCTAACTTTTGGGGTGCAGTTCAGAATCGCCAACCGCTTTTTTACTTGGTGGGCAACCAGGGTCAGGGAAAACGAGTTTGCGATCAGCAATTCTTGAAGAAACACAAGGGAATGTTATTGTCATTGATAATGATACCTTTAAACAACAGCACCCTAATTTTGATGAACTAGCGAAACTTTATGAGAAAGACGTAGTAAAACACGTTACCCCTTATTCTAATCGCATGACAGAAGCGATCATAAGCCGTTTAAGCGATCAAGGCTATAACTTGGTGATTGAAGGTACAGGACGAACAACAGACGTTCCCATTCAAACCGCAACAATGCTTCAAGCCAAGGGTTATGAAACAAAAATGTATGTCATGGCAGTACCGAAAATTGAATCATACTTAGGAACAATTGAACGATATGAAAGTTTGCCTACACCTATTCCAACGTAACGGATAGGAGTTTAGGTGTCCCTGCTTCACGCTATGATAGTGGTCGAAAAATCTTTGAAAACCTCCTGAATTCCAATCAACCAACCATCACAAAACAAGTTGTTGAAGGGGATAAGAAAAAGAATGTGACGGATGTGGAGAAAACAACAGTCCTGCGTGCCAAGGAAACACACCTACAGGAACTCTTTCATGATTTTGTAGCAAGGTATCCAGACGTCCAACAGATGATTGAAGACACCTATAACAGTCTCTATAATCGTACGGTATCAAAGTCCTATGACGGTAGCCATTTAACCATTGATGGACTTGCTCAGAATATCTCCTTACGCCCTCACCAAAAGAATGCCATTCAACGGATTGTAGAAGAAAAACGTGCCCTACTAGCTCATGAAGTTGGGTCTGGAAAAACCTTGACCATGCTTGGAGCTGGTTTCAAATTGAAAGAACTCGGAATGGTACATAAACCACTTTATGTGGTGCCTTCTAGTTTGACTGCACAGTTTGGTCAAGAAATCATGAAATTTTTCCCTACCAAGAAAGTCTATGTGACCACTAAGAAAGACTTTGCCAAAGCCAAACGCAAACAGTTTGTATCACGTATTATCACAGGGGATTATGATGCTATTGTCATTGGGGATTCACAATTTGAGAAAATACCGATGAGCCGAGAGAAGCAGGTTACCTATATCAATGACAAGCTGGAGCAACTCAGAGAAATCAAGCTAGGAAGTGATTCTGATTATACGGTCAAAGAAGCAGAGCGTTCAATCAAGGGACTAGAGCACCAGTTGGAAGAACTCCAAAAACTAGAGCGAGATACCTTTATTGAATTTGAAAACCTTGGAATTGATTTTCTTTTTGTGGATGAAGCTCATCACTTCAAGAATATCCGTCCAATCACAGGACTTGGCAATGTCGCTGGCATTACCAATACCACTTCTAAAAAGAACGTGGATATGGAGATGAAGGTGAGACAGGTTCAGGCAGAGCATGGCGATAGAAATGTTGTTTTTGCGACAGGAACACCAGTCTCAAACTCCATTAGTGAACTTTTCACTATGATGAATTACATTCAACCCGATGTCTTGGAACGATACCAGGTATCCAATTTTGACTCCTGGGTTGGGGCTTTTGGGAATATCGAAAACTCTATGGAACTAGCCCCGACAGGAGATAAATACCAACCTAAGAAACGGTTCAAGAAATTTGTCAACCTTCCTGAACTCATGCGAATTTACAAGGAAACAGCTGATATTCAGACTTCAGATATGCTTGATTTACCTGTACCTGAAGCTAAGATTATTGCGGTGGAAAGCGAGTTAACGCAAGCTCAGAAATACTATTTAGAAGAACTGGTAGAGCGTTCAGACGCTATCAAGTCAGGTAGTGTTGATCCAAGTAGAGATAACATGCTTAAAATCGTGCGCTGTTAAGCGTAAAAATGTATCTCCCTCGCAGAGGGATATTATTGAAAGTAAATAATAGGAACAACTAACTAACCTAGCGGGGAAACCCAAAGGGGACAATAGCATGTTAGTAAAGCGGATAAGGAGTGAGTTACAACGCTTTGATGTGCCGCAAGTTCCGTAACCTATGGTTAAGGCTAAACTGCTTGAACATCAATTCTGACTAGGTGCAAAGCATCGCCCATCGGAAAGTAACTGAGACCGATGTTACTGTATATTCGTTGTTGTGATTTTGGACGAATAACTTTCTACAGTAAAAGAGCATACGATAAGTATGAATAAAGGAATGAGTGAGGAACCTAAGGGTTACTAGAACGTACATTTTTAACGAATAGCAGGATTGCCTAAGAGGGGAGACCCTTATGGTAACGGAGTCACCGTAGTAGTTTGAGCAAGGGAAAACCTTGTACATGGCGAAGGGTGACAGGTAATTTCGATTAGTTAGAAAGGATTAGGTGCGTGAGATGCGTACAGCCAAAACTATTTTAACAGTCATTCATGAACGTGGAAAACAAGATAAACCACTTGAAAGGGTTTATAAATTACTATTTAATCGTGAATTGTATCTAATAGCCTATGCAAAGTTATACCCGAATAACGGAGCAATGACAAAGGGTGTTACAGAGGAAACGATTGATGGTATGTCTATTCAAAAAATAGATAGGATTATTGAACAATTAAGACGAGAAACCTATTACTGGAGACCAGCTAGGAGAGAGTACATTCCTAAAAAGAATGGAAAACACCGTCCTTTGGGAATACCAGTATGGAGTGATAAACTTCTTCAGGAAGTGATTCGCATGATATTAGAAGCCTATTATGAGCCACAATTTAGTGAACATTCTCATGGTTTTAGACCAAAAAGAGGGTGTCATACAGCTTTACAAGAAATTCAGACTTGGAAAGGGACACGTTGGTTCATAGAAGGAGATATCTCTAGTTATTTTGACACGATTGACCACGATGTATTAATCACTATGTTGTCTAGACAAATTCAGGATGGTCGGTTTATTAGGCTTATCAAAAATATGCTTGAGGCAGGATATCTTGATGATTGGAAGTTTCACAAGACTATTAGTGGAACACCGCAAGGTGGAGTTATTAGTCCTTTATTAGCTAATATCTATTTACATCAATTTGATAAGTGGGTCGGTGAAGAACTGATACCTCAATATACAAGAGGTAAAAAGCAGAAAGCAAACTCAGCCTATAATCGTTTGAGTAGAAGAATTAAATGCTATCAGGATAAAGGAGATTATAAAAAAGCTCATCAGTTAATTGTTGAGAGAAGAAATCTCCCTTCAGTTGATACTTATGATACCAGCTATCGGAGATTAAGATATGTTCGGTATGCGGATGACTTTATTCTAGGCTTTACAGGTTCAAAAGCTGAGGCAAAGGCTATAAAGAAGCAAATTGGAGACTTTTTAAATACTAAGTTATCTTTGGAACTTTCTCAAGAAAAGACTTTGATTACCCATGCGACTGGAGAATCAGCTAAATTTCTGGGATATGAGATAAAAGCACAACGTGTCAATGATTATATTGATAACAAAGGGAGACGGAGTGCCAATGGTGTTATCGCATTATTTGTACCTGCATCAGTTATTGAAAGCAAATGCCGCCAATACATGAAAAATGGTAAAGCTATTCATCGTAATAACTTATTGCAGGATGATGACTTTAGTATCGTTCAAACTTACCAACAAGAATATAGAGGGCTGGTTCAATATTATATATTGGCACAAAATTTGTCATGGTTCTCAAAAGTCTATTGGTATATGGAAACATCACTCCTTAAAACATTAGCATTTAAACATAAGTCATCCATTAATAAAATGTTAGCTAAATATAAGACTACCACAACTAGCACGAATGGCCGAACTGTGCCGTGTTTACAGGTAGTTGTGCCTCGAGAAGATAAACCTCCTCTAGTTGCAACGTGGGGTGGCATTTCACTTTCTTATAAAAAGAAAACTGTAATAGAAGATGCTCCGTATCAAGTTTATGGTGGTCGAACAGAGCTTATCAAGCGATTACTCGCAAATAAGTGTGAGCTATGTGGAAGTGAGGAGAACATAGAGGTACATCATATCAGAAAATTAGCAGACTTGAACAAACACAATGGGAAATTAGTTCCAAAGTGGAAAGAAGTCATGTCAGCAAGACGTCGAAAAACGCTAGTGACCTGTCGGGATTGTCACCATGCGATACATAATGGTTCAATAAATACACGTTTATGAAATGAAATTACTGGAGAGCCGGATGATGCGAAAGTATCATGTCCGGTTCGGTGGGGGGATAATGGAAAAGGGGTCGCAATGACTACCTCGCTAGTATCCTACCCTACACAGGTGAAGCCAGAAAACTAGCCATTGATGTGCGGTTGATTGACCCTGCTTATAATTTATCAGATAATCAGAAAATCCTTCAAGTGGTCGATAATGTCGAGCGGATTTACCGTGAAGGAGCTGGAGACAAAGCCACACAGATGATTTTCTCTGATATTGGTACCCCTAAAAGTAAGGAAGAGGGTTTTGATGTCTACAATGAACTTAAGGACTTGCTAGTCGATCGAGGTATTCCAAAGGAACAAATTGCCTTTGTCCATGATGCCAATACTGATGAGAAGAAAAACTCACTGTCACGAAAGGTCAATAGTGGTGAAGTGCGGATTCTCATGGCTTCTACGGAAAAAGGTGGAACTGGTCTAAACGTACAATCACGCATGAAAGCTGTCCACCACTTAGATGTTCCTTGGCGTCCCTCAGATGTAGGACGGATTTTGCGGACATTCAAAATAAAAAAGAATGTGGAGGTAACAGACAATGGCAAAATCATTATTTGAGGAACTGGGCGGCAAATACGAAAGGCAAGGGGATTATTTGATACCGTGCTTAACTGTACCCGCCGAAGAAGAACAGGCAATAGGCATCTGGGGGCAACGGCATTTAGATTATCTAAAACAGTACCGTAAAGTTACATACACCAATCTTCTTACAAGCGGCAGGCTAAACGCTTACCTTGCCGACATTGACAGACAGGCACAGGAACGCTTTGAAAGGCTTATAGAGGGCATGAAACAGGCGCAGGGCATAACGGAACGGCTAAAGGAAGAAAATGCCCTAGAATGGACAGGATGCCTCAATAACATAAGGGCTTGTGCGAGGGAGATTGTAGGAAAAGAAATTATCTATGTATAAGCAGCAGGTTAACGGTAGAGTGAAAATTTTGCCACTTTTCCTGTTTTAGTGCAAAGTTTTAGTATTTCGTCAGCTTGACAAATAAATGATTAAGGAATATAATTAAGTTTGATTTCATACAAGGAGTTAATAAATATGCGGCAAGGTATTCTTAAATAAACTGTCAATTTGATAGTGGGAACAAAAAGTAGCAGTCCCGTTTCACTTTTAATATGGGGCTTAGTTTTTTGTACCCAGTTTAAGAATACTTTTATCATGTAATTTTATATGCCCGAAAACATATAAGTGTTTTGGGGCTATTGGAGTTATTTACCCAGTGATAGGAGTATTTATCACTGGGTATTTTTATGCCCTTTTTTGGGTGTTGATAGGAGGAAAATCACATGAAAATAATTAACTTAGGCATTCTGGCTCACGTTGACGCAGGAAAGACAACATTAACGGAGAGTTTATTGTATACCAGTGGTGCAATTGCAGAACCAGGGAGCGTAGATAAAGGCACAACAAGGACAGATACAATGAATTTGGAGCGTCAAAGGGGAATCACTATCCAGACAGCAGTGACATCTTTTCAGTGGGAGGATGTAAAAGTCAACATTATAGATACGCCAGGCCATATGGATTTTTTGGCGGAAGTATACCGTTCTTTATCCGTATTAGACGGAGCAGTATTATTAGTTTCTGCAAAGGATGGCATACAGGCACAGACCCGTATACTGTTTCATGCACTACAGACAATGAAGATTCCGACAATTTTTTTCATCAATAAAATTGACCAAGAGGGGATTGATTTGCCAATGGTATATCAAGAAATGAAAGCAAAGCTTTCTTCGGAAATTATAGTGAAGCAAAAGGTTGGGCAGCATCCCCATATAAATGTAACGGACAATGACGATATGGAACAGTGGGATGCGGTAATTATGGGAAACGATGAACTATTAGAGAAATATATGTCAGGGAAACCGTTTAAAATGTCAGAACTGGAACAGGAAGAAAACAGGAGATTCCAAAACGGAACGTTATTTCCCGTTTATCACGGAAGTGCTAAAAACAATCTGGGGATTCGGCAGCTTATAGAAGTGATTGCCAGTAAGTTTTATTCATCAACGCCTGAAGGTCAATCTGAACTATGCGGGCAGGTTTTTAAGATTGAATATTCAGAGAAAAGGCGGCGTTTTGTTTATGTGCGTATATATAGCGGAACATTGCATTTGAGGGATGTTATTAAAATATCTGAAAAAGAGAAAATAAAAATCACAGAGATGTGTGTTCCGACAAACGGTGAATTATATTCATCCGATACAGCCTGCTCTGGTGATATTGTAATTTTACCAAATGATGTTTTGCAGCTAAACAGTATTTTGGGGAACGAAATGCTGTTGCCGCAGAGAAAATTTATTGAAAATCCTCTCCCTATGCTCCAAACAACGATTGCAGTAAAGAAATCTGAACAGCGGGAAATATTGCTTGGGGCACTTACAGAAATTTCAGATGGCGACCCTCTTTTAAAATATTATGTGGATACTACAACGCATGAGATTATACTTTCTTTTTTGGGGAATGTGCAGATGGAAGTCATTTGTGCCATCCTTGAGGAAAAATACCATGTGGAGGCAGAAATAAAAGATCCTACTGTTATATATATGGAAACACCGCTTAGAAAAGCAGAATATACCATCCACATAGAAGTCCCGCCAAATCCTTTCTGGGCTTCTGTCGGGTTGTCCATAGAGCCGCTCCCTATTGGAAGCGGAGTGCAGTATGAAAGCAGAGTTTCACTTGGATATTTAAACCAATCGTTCCAAAATGCGGTTATGGAGGGGGTTCTTTATGGCTGCGAGCAGGGGCTGTATGGATGGAAAGTGACAGACTGTAAAATCTGTTTTGAATATGGATTGTATTATAGTCCTGTAAGTACCCCCGCAGACTTTCGGCTGCTTTCCCCTATCGTATTGGAGCAGGCTTTAAAAAAAGCAGGGACAGAACTATTAGAGCCATATCTCCACTTTGAAATTTATGCACCGCAGGAATATCTCTCACGGGCGTATCATGATGCCCCAAGGTATTGTGCAGATATTGTAAGTACTCAGGTAAAGAATGACGAGGTCATTCTGAAAGGAGAAATCCCTGCCAGATGTATTCAAGAATACAGGAACGATTTAACTTATTTCACAAATGGGCAGGGAGTCTGCTTGACAGAGTTAAAAGGATACCAGCCAGCTATTGGTAAATTTATTTGCCAACCCCGCCGCCCGAATAGCCGTATAGATAAGGTTCGGCATATGTTCCACAAGTTAGCTTAACAGCTTGCAAAAGTCATATAAAATGAGATTTGAAAGGATTAGAGACTAATTATGATGAAATGCGAATGGATATTGTGTCCTGTTTGTGGGAGCAAAACCCGTAATAAAATTAGGAAGGACACTGTTTTGGAGAATTATCCCCTTTATTGTCCAAAATGCAGACAAGAAAGATTGATTAAAGTTGACAACTTGAAGATAACTGTCATCAAAGAGCCAGACGCTTAAGACGCAGAGCCGATGAAATTGTGGAACAATTCACGAATCATCGGCTCTTTTGTCCTGCTTGTGCCAAGAAGATACGGAGGGAGAAATCAAACGAGAGCAAACGCAGGAGCAGAGAACAGAAAAGGATAGCATGTATGAACTGTCCGCAAAAAATGACCGACTGAACTACGACAAGCGAGAACAACTAGCAGGAGACAGTCTTCTGCTTTTTTTGATAGGGAGGAAAGATGACACGAATTAAAGCAGTAAAACAAAAGGCCATTTTAGATGTTGCTGAGAGTCTGGGCTGTTCCTTCAGACGTTTATCAGGACACATTTATGAACACCCAGACCATGATTCCTTTCGGATTTTTGCCGATACCAATACTTTCAAATGGTTTTCAAGAGATATACAAGGGGATGTGATTGACTTTGTTCAATTAGTGGCAGGTGTTACTTTCAAAGAGGCTGTATCCTATCTTGAAACTGGGGATTTTGAACAAGTTAAGTTGATAGAACAACCATTTCAATACTATTTGCATGAAGAACCCTTTCAGCAAGCACGTACTTACTTGAAAGACATCCGTGGACTAAGTAATCAGACTATCAATACCTTTGGTAGACAAAGATTGCTTGCTCAAGCTACTTATCAAGCGGAGTCGGTTTTAGTGTTTAAAAGCTATGACCATAATGGTGTCTTACAGGCCACAAGCCTTCAAGGTCTCGTCAAAAATGAAGAAAAATATAATCGAGGCTATCTCAAAAAAATCATGAAAGGCTCACATGGCCATGTTGGTATTAGTTTCGATATTGGGAATCCCAAGCGACTCGTCTTTTGTGAATCAGTTATCGATATGATGAGTTATTATCAGCTTCATCACAAGCAGCTATCAGATGTTCGCCTGATTTCAATGGAAGGCTTAAAACTTTCAGTGATTGCTTACCAAGTCTTGCGTCTAGCAGCAGAGGAACAGGGGAAAATGGCATTTCTAGATACAGTAAAACCAAGCAGACTTAGCCATTATCTTCAGGCAATACAAGAGACGACAAACTTTTTCCAAACCCATTCAAACGCAATAACATTGGCTGTTGATTACGATGAGGCAGGAAGAGAATTTTGTCAGAAATTGTTAGACAAAGGACTTCCAATCGTTCAAGATTTACCACCATTGCAGGGACTTGAAACAAAGTTAGATTGGAATGATATTGTGAAACGACAGAAGGAATTATCTTTAAGAGATCTTATCCAGTCAGCCCAAACAAAAGTCATTAGAGATCATCCTCCACCTAAACGAGAGCACGCTTTGGAATTGTGATAACAAAATCAAGTTCGCTATCATAATCTAGAAAGTGACAAGGAGGACACCCTATGAGTGTGATTGAACGTCTGGCTGAAAAAGTAGCTAGGCAAGAAGAAAAGGTCTCACGTGAGACAGAGAAATTGGAACACTATCGTGACCAACTACAAACAGCTATGTACAGTACATTTATCAAACGGCAACAATCTAGTCAGTTGTCATTTCATGAAGCACTAGAGCAAGCCTTTGGTAAAGAAACCACACTACACCCAAATTACAGAAATGAGGATACAGAATGAGTAAAACATGGAATTTTGATCAGCCACTAGATGATGTGAAACCAACATCGTCCCATGAAGAACGAGCTAAAATCGCAGCACTCTTCCATAAACAGGATGAAAAACCAATTGAAGAAGTAGATTATGTGGCTGCTTTTGAACAGCAAAAAAGGAGTCAGAATTTAAAGATGTACAGACACCCGAATTAAAAGTTAAACAAAGTCAGCCGAAGAAGGTAACTATCACAAGTGACTATAAACAACACTTGGCAGATACCATTACACAAAATAACAAGGATATTTCAGCCTGTCAAAAGCAAATTGAAGAACTTCATCAATTGATTGATGAAAAGAAAATCCAAAATAAAAAGTTACAGGCTATTTCAGTAGCTATTGATGATTTATAAGTCAGGTAGTCCTATTCGGGCTATCTTTTTACAATTTAAGGAGAAGGTGAAGGTAATGAAATTCTTTCAAAAGAAAACACAGAATCAAGACCGATTTAAACGACTGATTCATAGACTATCAGAGATGTCAGATAGTGAACTAACCAAAGTAGAACAACTCCTAGATGTGGTTTTTGATACAAATTATAAGCCTAGTATGAGTGAAGAATTACCTAAAACCGTTAAAAACATTGAAGAACCAAGTCTTGATAAGTCGATCCAAGAAGCGAAAAATAAACTTGACACGGAACAATTGGAAAAAAACATTGAGAGATTTAGACAAGGTAGGCGAGAGAGCAATTAAAAAGAAGAATATAAATTTGCGATACTGGTGACAGTTGAAACGTTAGAAAAGAGTTTAACAAAGTTATTTGCTAATATTGAAAGTCTTAAAAAATAAGTATTGGATAACTGATTGAATTTAAAAATGCTATTATCGAATATTTTTGCATTCGTTATACAAAAACAATCAAATTTTAAGTGCAGAAAATACAAAAAAAATAACATTAAATACGAATTTTTTTTAAAAATAAAAAAAGTAGATAAAAACGATTGACTAAAAGATGTTTGAATGATAAAATTTCACAAGTTTATGAATTATGTGATATATTTGACTATGAAGATTTAGTAGAGTATTTAGATGGTATTAGATAACGAATGTGTAGAAAAATATGTTGATGCTGTGTTGAAGGAAATAGATAAAAAATTTTTTGAACCAATTTGTAAAGTAATTCACAATAATAATGTAGAGTTCATTTATTCTGAGGAAAAAATTGATAGCATTTCTGCGGTGACTAAGGTAAGTTCTGGTAAAATAACTGTCAAGCTTTTTCCTACAGCATTTAATGGAAACGATGACTATTTTATTGACTCTTATTTAAACTTACAACATGTAATTTGTCATGAAATTGCACATGTATTAGATATTTTAAGTGAGTACAAAATTTCAAATCAGTTTTTATATTTAACTGGTGGATTATATGACAATAATATGAACTATTTTCCAAAAGGTAAAGGTAGTTACCAAGGCACTACAAAATTGGGTCATTATAATCACTTTGAAGATTTTGCTGATAGTTTTGGTGCTGTAGTTTTTGGAGATTGTTATGATGGAGGGAAAGGAGTAGAAATCGATACTAATCGTAAGCTGTTAGTATTGAGAATTGTACAAGAGTGGATAAAGAAATTAGAGAATTAGAAGTTACAGATTATTCTGAGTTTATCGAGTTATGTAGAAATTTTATTTTTCAAGGGAAAGTGGTAGTAGATGTTTTAGATGATATTTGTTTATTTGATTATGCTAATATAAAATTTGAAGAATTACGAGAGTCAGATTTGCTTCAGTCGGTTAGAGGACTAATAATTGATACTGCAAATAATAAAATGTTAAATAAATCTATTCTTAGATTTAAAGCAATTGATGAATTAATTCCAAATATAGATAAAATAGTTGGTATTTATGAAAAAATCGATGGTTGTTTATGCTTTTCTTATAATTATAAAGGTGAAGTTTGTTGGACTGTTAGAAGGTTCTTGAGGAGCGAAATTGCTGAAAGAGTTGATAGCATAATAAGAGAAAAATATCAGGAGTTGAGAAATTATATTCTAGAAAATGAAATTGTTCTTTTTTGTGAATATGTTGGTGAATTATCTAAAATTGTAGTGCCTTATAAAAAAGAGGAAGTTGTTTTGCTAGCTGCTTATGATTTAAATCAAGATAAAAAATTAAATAGAAAAAATTTAGAAGAGATATCCCAAAAATATAATATCAAGTTAGTAAAACAATTTGATGTTACGATATATGATGTCTTGGACTCTTTAGATAGTTTGACGACCCAACTCGAAGGATACATAATCGAGTTTGAAGATGGCGAATATATGAAATTATCAAGTAGATTTTACAATTTATTATATGATTTGTTAGAATATCCAAGCTATAAACGATTTTCGTACTGTTGGGCAAAAATGAAATTGATTGGCAGATTAGGTGAATTTTATAGTTTCATATCATCTGAGAGGAATATTGAGCATCTATTTAATGAATTGGGAGATATTTATCAATCAAATTTTTTGTTACCTCAACTGTTAATAAGTTTCTGGAGAGTCATAATACTGAAGAATTATTGTTTGAAAGATTGTCGGAAGGCTTATGAAAATTGAAGTTCTAAAAAACATTATTGATAGATATAATTGTTTTATTAATGTATCCTATGATATATTAGTTGATAAGAATTCAAAAAAAGTTTTGTTACTAAGTTCGCAAAATAAGTACTACATATTAAAAATCTACAAAGTAAATAATAAACTCATACAATATAAAAATGAGTTAGAAGTCCTTAAAAATATATTTACTGAATTATTAATTGGCTATGGAAAAACAACTGTGAATTCAGGAGTTGACCAAGAAGAATATGCGTATATTCTCACAACTTACATATTTAATAATAACAATAATAATGACATCAAAAAAATAGCTTCAAGTTATTGTGATTTTATCAAAAAAGTGAACAATAATAATTTATCATTAATACCAGAAAAGGATCGAATATATGGAAAAATTGTAGAAGATTATGGTTTAATATCTCGTAATAATTGTATTATTCACGGAGATATTCATATAGGAAATATTATTTTTGGAGATAATAAAGTTTTTTTTATAGATTTTGAAAATTTATCTTATACAAATATTGCGTTTGATATTGCTGCACTTTTTGAGACATGTAATGAGCTTAATATTGCAAACGGCTATAATTTACTAGAATTTTTAAGACTTTTTAAAAGAGAAGGATTGTTTTTCTCAGTGTCGGATGTTTTATTTATTTTATTTGAGATATTCCGTTTTGAGTTTGAAGGAGATTATTTATGGAAATCGTGAGGTTAGAAAGTGTTTCGCATGCTTATCAAGTTGATAAAACTGCTTTTAAAAGCTTTTTCAAAAGAGAGAGCACTCAAAAATACGTCCTAAAGGATGTATCTTTAACACTTAACCAAGGAGATTGTGTCAGTCTAATTGGACTAAATGGTGCAGGAAAATCGACACTCATCAAGATAATGAATGGGTTAATTAGACCAACGAATGGCACTGCTTATCTTTTTGGACAGGATTCTTTCTTGTGTCGCAAACAGAATGTTCGTGAGATTGGAGTTGTTTTCGGCCAAAAAACACAATTATGGTGGGATTTGAGTCTGTTAGAATCCTTTGAAATGCTCTGCCGTATCTATGGTAATAATCCTAAAAATAATCAATGGTTGGATTATTTAATAGATTTGATGGAAGTAAGGGATTTTTGTAGTCGTCCAATTAGAGAACTTTCTTTCGGTCAGAGAATGAGAGGCGAATTTATTGCTTGTTTTCTACATAAACCAAAGATTGTATTTCTAGATGAGCCAACAGTAGGTCTTGATATTGTTTCTAAACGAATTATTGTTCATTTTTTAAGAGAAATCAATCAAACAGAGGGTACAACTATTCTTCTTGCCTCGCATGAACTTGATGATGTTGAAAAAATAACTCGCCAAATGTATCTAATAGATGGGCAGAGATTGAAATACCATGGGGCTATTTCTGATTTTAAGGAGGGGAGAAAACTTAGAAAAGTGATAATACCTAGTTTTCTTGCACAAGATGAGGCAAGAGAGTTTGCTGTCAGTATCCAGCAAAATGCTTCAATGACTGAAATGTTGATTGAAGAAGAGAAATTAGATTTACTTCAAGAGTTTGTCAAAGACCAAAAAATCAGAGATTATCATATTACAGATGCAAGTTTAGCGGATATATTATTATTGGATAAGGAGACATCAAGGTGAATGTATTAGCTTATACAATAGCAGAATTTAGGAGACGAAAATCATATAGGGTGAGTACTATTTTGACAATTCTTGGTGCCTTTTTGGTTGTAGCCATTCAGATTTCGGTTTGGACCAGTGTAGTCACTGAAAACACATCATCTCAACTCGTTCTATATGCAGTAATTTCTAGGATGATGTTCATTCTTTTTCCAGATCATCGTACCGCCTCCATTATTTCAGAGATGATTCAAAAAGGTGATGCGGCAGTCTATTTTTTAAGACCCCATAGTTTTATGGGGATGCATTTTTTTAGACAAGTAGGTTCATTTGTTTATGATTTGATTTTTGTAGTCACTCCCTTGACGTTTGCTCTTGTCTTTTATTCATTCGTTACAGGAATATCTCTTGTTCCTGAAATGGTGCTATCATTTATCATGTCGGCTCTATTAGGTCTATTGATTTCGTTTTTATTTGGCTATCTCTTAGGGCTCTTATCTATCCGTTTTAATCAGATTTTAGGTGTTTTAATCAGATTTTAGGTGTTTTAGAATTTTACGATGCCTTGTTGATGCTTTTTGGTGGATCAGTATTACCTATTAGCTTTTTTCCAGAAATGTTGCAAAAACTTATTGTTTTAACTCCTTTCTATGCTATGTTATCAGTTCCTTCATCTATTTTATCGGCTTTATTACCAGCCCAATATGTTTTACAACAATTGTGCTTACAGATGTTTTGGGTTCTCCTTCTGGCTTTATTTATTTCTATGTATCAGAAGAAGCTATTTAAAGTGATGAACTATTATGGAGGTTAGTGATGACAAGATATTTTTACTTGTATATTCATTTTATGAAACTTCAATGGAAGAGGTATATCCAATATAGAGAAGATGCCGTCATTGGAATAATAGGCTATAGCGTGAACACTGTTATCTCAATCTATGTTTTAAAAGTATTTTTAGATAATCTATCAAATTTTCCTGGATGGTCTACAAATGAGTTAGTACTCTTGTTTGGATTTGTAACAATGGCCAGAGCTGGATGGAATTTCATTTTCATCAACACCTTATTTATTGGAGATTATGTCAGAGAAGGAACATTTGATGTCTTATTACTTAGGCCAGTAAACACCCTATTACTCATCATTTTTTCAAAGATAGATTTTGAAAGTATTGGCGAGTTTTGTATTGGTCTGATAATATTTTGGATGGCACTGCTTACAGAATTTGAAACGTTATCTGCTTGGTTTATACTGAAAATCATCCTTTTACTAATAGGTAGTATTTTATGTTACGCAGCAATCCACCTCTTCGTTAACTCATTAACATTTTTTATCAAAGATGTGTATTCCATTAACTTTATTGTTTGGAGACTTGATGAAACAACTCGCTATCCAAATAGTATTTATCCTGGCTGGTTATCAAAATTATTATGGTTCATTCCATATGCATTTATTGGATATTTCCCACTGATGTCAATAACAAAATCGTTACCTCTCTTAGCAGATTTAGGGACTATTTCTGCTGGCTATATTATCTTTTTACTTGTTTATAAGATTGTTTGGAAATTTAGTATTAGTCGTTATCATAGTTATAGGCAGTAAATTTAGGGATTTATTTTGGTTAATTCGGACTATTAGGTAAAATAAGAATAGTTTATGTTAAAAGCTTGTAGGATCTATATAATTTGGAACTGTAATTCAGCTAATTCTAAGCAAAGAATTGTTAACAATCAAACATAACACTTGACTCAGAAAAGCTAGTTTCAATGTTTCGACTTTTAGCTAAACATTAGTCTCCGCTCGATTATACTTTGTTATTGGGAGGAGATACCCTTTTCAAAGGTCGTCGTAAATTAAGTACTTCGAAAAGACACTAATATTGATTCAAATGTCAAGGATATCATTAACTAAGTGAATGTGCTTCGTCGTATTCAGGGTCAATATCCACCATTATTTTTCCTAATTTTTCTTTTTGTGATACTGTTTTCAAATAATCTTCATTATTCTTATAATATTCTTAAGAAAATCAAGTCTTGATTTTCACTGGGGGAGGTGGGGGCGGAGCCACCAAGTTATCATATCGTTAGCTGTAAAAACTAGAAAGTTTTAGTCAGCTAGCGATATGATTTTTGGGATATTGTGGACACAATATCTGAGCTCGCAAAAGCCGAAAAGCGAAACGTTGAGGCTTTTAGGAAGCACCCGTATCTCATACGGTATCGGGGCTGACCCGATAGAGGCAAGTAGAGAAGGAGTATCACAAATGACAGACCACTACCGCATTATCCGCAAGGAGATCACTCTGACACCAGGGGAACTGAAGCAGATTCAGGAGCTGATGAAGCAAGAACATGCTGATCAGTTTTCGCCCTTTGTCCGTCAAAAGCTGATGAATTTAGTCGAAAGGAGGCAGTCGGTGGCTGACTGGTTTGCCCTCTGGCAGTCCCAGAAGATTGAACAAATTAGCAGGGATATTTTGAAAGTCACTACCTTGGTCGAACACACTCAACAGGTCACAGCAGAACATTTTCACATCATATTGACTTGTGTTCAGGAACTGATGGTAGAAGTTGGAAAGACGATTCCACTCAGTTCAGACTTCCGAGATAAGTATATGGGAGGTCAATGATGGAAAACCGCTATCGTACCAATCTCAAAAAAGTATTTCTAACTGATCAGGAGCTAGAAACCTTGAATAATCGGATTGCCAATAGCGAGTGTCAGAATTTCTCCGTCTACGCCAGAAAGGTTCTACTTAATCCCAATATGACCTTCTTGACGATTGATACCAGCAATTATCAGGACTTGATTTTTGAGTTGCGCCGAATTGGAAACAATATCAACCAAATTGCTCGAGCAGTTAATCAGACTAAACTCTTGACAGTAGAGCAACGTGACCACCTTCGATCTGGTATAGGTCAACTAATTATCGAACTTGATAAAGACTTTAATATTAAGTGTCAGCAATTGAGGGAGTTTTATGGTAGTCACTAAGCACTTTGCGGTGCACAGCAATAAATACCGTAAAAGTCTGATTAGGTATATCCTCAATCCAGAAAAGACAAACCAACTCAAATTGGTTTCTGATTTTGGGATGAGCAATTACTTGGACTTTCCAACCTATGAGGAGTTGGTTGAGATGTATCAGGCTAATTTTGTCAATAATGACAGGCTTTATGATTCGAGAAATGATCGACAACAAATCAAGCAAACTAAAATTCATGCCCACCATCTGATTCAGTCCTTTTCTCCGGATGATAATCTGACACCTGAGGAAATCAACCGTATTGGCTATGAGACAATAAAGGAGCTAACAGGTGGCAACTTTCGCTTTATTGTGACGACCCACACAGATAAAAACCATCTGCATAATCATATCCTCATCAATTCTATTGACCTCAACTCTGATAAGAAACTCAAATGGGATTATGCTCAGGAGAGAAACTTACGTCTGATTTCCGACTGTATTGCCAAAGAAGCGGGAGCCAAAATTATCACTTATAATCGTTACTCTCATGAAAAGTTTGTGACATATCGGAAGAGTAATCGTAAATTTGAGCTCAAGCAGCGTCTTTATTTTTTGATGGAAAATAGCAAGTCCTTTGATGAAATTTTAGAAAAAGCATCTGCCCTCAATCTACAGATTGACTTTTCTAGAAAGTATGCCAGGTTTCTGATGACGGACATGGAGATGAAGCAGGTGATTCGAGGCAATCAACTAGACAAACGTCGCCCTTATACGGAGGAATACTTTCGAGAAGAATTTGCCAAACGAGCGATTAAGAAACGTTTGGATTTTCTTCTACCTAGAGCTCAGAGCTTATCTCATCTTTTGGAAATGGCAGAGCAGATAAATTTGGTCATTTCCCTGAAGAAAAAGCATGTGACTTTTCATTTGACTGAAAATGGTCAAACCATTTCTCTAGAAAATAAGAAAATCAGCACCAAACATTTATATGATGTCGCATTCTTTGAAGACCACTTTGAAAAGAGAGAAAATACTTCAGAACTGATTCGAGAGAATCTTGTCACGGACTTTGAGGATTATTGTAGTGAAGCTGAGGAAGGGAAACTACCTTATGAAAAATTGTGGAAAGCCTATGAAGAGTTCAAGGAGAAGCGAGACCAGGTACAGGAGTTTGAAGTGGTTTTAGCCGGCCACCAAATTGACAAGTTGGTAAAGGATGGACTTTTCGTCAGAGTGAATTATGGTGTCAAAAAAGATGGCCTGGTCTTTATCTCAAACCGCCATTTGGATATTAAAGATACAGAGGCAGGTAAATCTTATCACGTCTTTATTCGTGAGACCGCTCAGTTTTTTATCTATCATAAAGAAGATTCTATGCTTAACCGCTATATGAGAGGGAGAGACTTAATTCGACAGCTAACCAATGATAGTAAGACCATTCCTAAGCGGAGACGACTAAAACTTGAAACTCTCAAACATAAAATTGACGAGATTAATCTTCTTATTGAATTGAACATAGACAATAAATCTTTTCAAGAAGTTAAGGATGAGATTATCAAAGATATTGCCCAGCTTGACCTGGCTATCACGAACTTACAGGACCATATCACCTATCTGAATAGAGTAGCGGAAGTTCTTATCAATCTAAATAATAGCGACCCAGAAAATCGCCGCTTAGCCAGATATGACTATGCTAAGATGAATTTGACCGCAGGTGCAACTTTAAGAGCAGTTGAAAGTGAACTTAGAACAAGGCAGAAGGAGTTGAATAATCGTATAGATAACTACGAATACCAGGTCAAGAAGTTGGAGAAGTTTGTTAGAATAGTGAACGATTCCATTGATATCAAAAAGGAGAAAGTAGAGAGGTTTATAGAATAATATAAAATGCATTCAAAAATATATATTATTTGAATTATTTAAGAATTATTGATAAAATAGTTTGATATAAATTAGTACGAGGAAAACAAAAATGGTAATGTTACTAGCTTCTAGAATAAAGAGCCGAAGAAAAGAATTAAAACTGTCTCAGAAAGAATTGGCTGAAGGGATTTGTAAACAGGGGCAAATTAGTAGGTTAGAAAATGGGGAATATACTCCAGGGTCAGAGCTATTATATCAGTTGGCTCAAAAATTAAATGTAAGTATGGACTATTTTTTTGATGAACAAATTTCTGATGAAAGTACTGAACTGGTTGACTTTAAAAAAATAGCGAAGAACTTTGTGTCTCAAAGAAACTACGAGTCTTTGAAATACATCTATGAATTGGAAAAAGAAAAAGCTCATCGCTTATCATTATCGGATAAAATATATTTAGAATGGATTGCCTCTTTGGTTGATTTTTATGTTTATGATAGAAAAGAGACAGCGATCGAAAAACTAGAAAAGGTACTGACATCTTTAAATAAAACAGATACCAACTATCTCCAAATTTCAAATACACTGTTTAACTTTTATTTTGAAACAGATAACTTATCTAAATTCGATTTTATTAAGGAAGAACTGAATCTTCATCTGCAAGTGTTGACCTTAAATACGATAGAGGAGTTGGAGTTATCTGTTAAATTCAGCTATAATCTAAGTCGCTATTTTTGGTTACAAGATGATATTGAATCAGCTATAAAGCAAGTAACAGCTACTATTAAACTCTGTCAGGATTATCGAACTACTTATCTATTAGCAGATTTATTTTTATTATTAGGCAATCTAAGCGAGAATTTTTCAGATAAAATTGTGGTGAGGAGCTATTTTGAGATGGCATATTTTTTATATAAAAATATAGATGAAAATAAAGAAATGGCTTTAACAGTAGAGCATTATATTGCAGAAAATTTTTAAGAGCAAATTCTACTATAGCACATATGGAGCAGTTCTAAAGAGTAGACAAACTTTTAGTGGCTCTTTTAACTTAGGTTTGTCTTTTTTCCTTACAGTTGTAAAGTGTGTGCTTAGACAAATATTTCGTAACCACGTAATAATAAGGTATAGTTAACTGAAACAAGAACATGACAAAAGTGCTTCGAGAAAAGTATTGCAATATGGTGATACTTTTCTGAGGTGTTTTTTGATGTGAACCCATGTTTTCTCAATGGGATTGTACTCAGGTGAGTAAGGAGGAAGGGGCAAAAGTCTATGTCCCTGCTCCTCGCATAAATCTCTTAGCTTATTCATCCTATGAAACCGTGCATTATCCATAATAATAACAGCTGGTTTGATCTAAAGTTGGTAGCAAGAATGTTTTGAACCAAGCTTCGAAAAAGTCACTCGTCATAGTATCTTGGTATGTCATCGGAGCTATAAGCTCACCATTTATGAGACCTGCAACCAAAGTTCGCCGCTGATACCTTCTTCTAGAGACCTGACCTTTTATTAACTGACCTTTCAAAGAGCGAGCATATTCTCGATGAAAGTATGTCTCAAACCCTGTCTCATCAATATAAACAGGAGTCAGATGGCTTACGGCAGTAACTTGAGGCTGGGATTGAAAAAGCGAAGGTAGTTATTCTCTCAAAGCTTTTGGGGAGACAAGTCGACAGCTTTCATTTTGAGTCTTTTAGAAACAGCTAAGCGATACTGACTTGATGCAGAGAAATATTTGGCCTATCTTCTAGAACACTCACCTAATGAGGAGAGGCTCGCAAAAAAGAAGATGCTAGAGGCTTAGAGTCATGGGAGGAAAAAATTAAAGAGAGTATGTAAATAGAAAATGGTTCCAGAGTCGACAAGACTTTGAAGCCTTTTTAATACACTTTATTATTGGGCGGTTACAATATTTCTAGTCCAAGGATTACAATCACGAGAAGAGTCTTCGTCTTATTCAATTTAATCTATAATTTTGTTATAAAATGTTATACAGTTATGATGAAAATTAAAGCGAAAAATTATTTTTTATATATTTGATAATCTTTTCAAGAATACAAAATTGGGTTAAAAAAAAAAAGTATAAAAAAAGTTTATATAAAATATTGACAAAATGTTTATTAAGTGTTAGAATAAGCTTACAAAATATAAAGGAGATTTATATGAAGCAATTTTTGAAAAAGATTATTGTCGTATCTTTATTGGGAGGTTTACTTTTACCGATTGGGAACAGTGGAATGAATAAGCCTAGACCAATGGGAGGAATTGACCCAGGCCCAGCTAATACTTACGTGAAATAGTATTGGTTTGAGAGAGTTTTGTGAATCATTTTTGTAAACATGTTTAAGTCTATAGATAAGGAGGTAAAGCCATGAATAAAGAATTATTTGATTCAAACGAATTGTCTGATTTTGGTTTAGAAGTTTTAGAAGTTGATTCTTCTACTGTTTTGGATGAAATGGGAGCTTCGCAAGGCCATAATTCATGTTCTCAAGTTGTTCAAATCTAACTTTTTATATATTTTTAAAGTAAAGGGAGCGTTTTACGAATGGATTCATGTTCTACGTAGTAGCGCTTCTTTTTTGTAGTTTGAAGCTCAAGAAAAGATCATTAAAGTATAGAGGAAGGAATAATGATAAGACAGAGTGATTTACCTTTTCAAACAATAAAAGAAATATATGAACAAGAATTTGACTTGAATGAAATATTTATTCAAGAAGAGTACAAGGAAATAGTAAATAAATTGCTATTAGTTAGTCCCTCATTAGTTAATAAATGCAAGGGAGAACTTGTGAATTTAGGAGAACTTTCATCAAGAAGTAAGTTCTCTTTGGCAAAATATTTAATTAGAATGTCCAGTCGATCTTCTACTTTTCAAAGTTTGAGTAAAGTTTCTGATAATGAAATAGAAAGTGATTTTATTTCTATTTCAGTGTCAATAAAATGGTTGAGGGATTTAAAAGAAAAAGTTGAAAAGCTCCAAGATAGTAGTTCGAAAATGCCCTTTATTCTCTCAAAGCACATCCGTATTTCTGAACTCTATTATTCGTCTGACTACTATTGTGAAGAGGAAGCTAAACAAAAAAATGTAAAAATTGCAGCGTCATCTACTTTAGGTAAAGTATTACAATGGATGCTTGAAAGCACCCAAGTTAGTTATTCTGATTTGTTTATGTTTGTGCTAAATTTGGTGGAACAACATGAGAAATTAACCAAGCAGCTATTAGACAGTTTAATAAAATATCGGTATATAACCTCAGCTATTACAATAAGTTCCGTATCTCCAGAAAAAATTGCTCTTCTTTCAGAAATAGCTGAATTTTCACCTAATAAAATAAAAAATAAATTGCATGGTGTAATTTCTGAGCTTCATAATCTTATGAAAGTTGAAGACTTTTCGGAAATAAATATAAATAGAATTCAGTCATTATCCTCAAAGATGTTAGAAATATCAGAAAAAAATCAACCTTTGGTAATAGATTCCTATTATAAAAATACTTACAAAAATGAGATATATGATACTAATAAAATTAAAGAAATTTTAGAAAAATTGAGGGCATTTACAATTCTTACATATGATTATCAGTTTATTGAAATATTTGAAAAAATATTTATTGAAGAATTTGGAATGTTCAATGAAGTCCCTTTGGATTTAATATTTATTAATCCAAAATTTGAGGAGAAAAAAATACATCAATTAGTACAGAATGATACTAATCTTCAAAAGAGAAGACTAGATTTTGATAAAAAAATTGCAAGGTTTATTAGTGATGCAATCGTGGAGAATAGAAGTATACATTTAGATGAATTGACTTCTATGGTTTATGATACAAAAAATGATAATATAAAAGTTTCTGTAGATGTCCGTGTTAGAAAATTTGGGGACATGGTGTATTTACCCCCGTCCTCTGTTGTTTTTCCAGCGGGAAGTTATTCAGCAAAGTACAAATATCTTTCACGTGGTTCGAATTTAGTAAAACCTTATTATATAATGGATTACTTATTAAATTATGTCCCAGATATTGGAATAAATTATATGGCTAACAAAGTTGATAATATGATATGTGTAGATAACATTGGAGACTTGAAAAAATTTTATATAGCTATGGATATGGATGGTCTGTATATCAGAAATTGCAGTGATAGTAAAAAAATATTACCAGTGTTTCAAAGTTTAGCAAAATTAGATTTTATTAATGAGTCATATATTGCACGCTTTCTTCAAAAATATACTAATACCAAAGTAGCTCCTCCGATCCATTTTTTAACAGAAAAATATGAATACTTTCCATATATACCTAGAATTGTTCATGATGATGTAGTTATTTTTAAAGAAAGTTGGAATCTATTTTGTGAAGCTAAAGAAGATGAGAATATCTTAAAATATTTATGTGATTTCATAAAAAAATATAAAATACCAGAATATGTGGCAATATTTGAAAAGGGAGATGAGTTTCCTGTTTCAACTACGAGGGAACTTGGATTGAAAATTATTACTCAAGAATTAAAGAAAAAAACTCAATAACCTTAGTTGAATATCCTGAATTATGTCATGGCGGATACTTAGAAGAGCGCATTTCGCCTTATACAATTGGTGCTAAAGATTTCAAAGAGGACATATTGGAAGTAGAAAGAATTGATAGCGAGAGGACTTCTGATTATATAACATATATTTTATTACTTTCAGACTATTCAGTTGAAACATTGTTGCTAGAGATTAGTCATTTTGCCCAAATAAATAATTTAAGATTTTTCTTTGTACGTTATTTTGAAGATGAAAAAGCTTCGATACGCTTTAGATTTCTGTCTGAGTCGCTAGAAATGGAACACAGGTTGTGGTATTTTTTTAATACATTGTTCCTAAAGAAGAAAATATATTCATTTTATAAAGCTGAATATGTACCAGAATATCATAGATATGGTAAAAAAGGAGAAATTGCTAAGGCGGAACAAATTTTTGAGTTAGATTCCGAGTTTGCTATAGCTAATTTTGGAAAGAATATACCAATAGAACATTATGCTATCTATTTAATATTAGCGACATTACTCGGTAATTATGGCAATTTTGAAGAGTGCTTTAATTTTTTTTGAACGAAATTTTTTAGAGGGAAAATTCTCGAAAAAATTAGGAAAAAATATACAAAAAAAAGAGATAGTTATAGCCGCGTTTATTTTCAAGTTAATAATAAGATACATTATCCAAATAATATTAATAAAGAGTTATCTGAATATCTATCCTTAATAAAAATAGAATATCCTCAGCCGATATCTGATTATATGGTTCTAAGCTTGATACATATGAGGATAAATAGAAATCTAGGGATTATAGATGAAAGAGAGTTTTATTATTTATCAAAGTATATAATTAGCAGGATGTTTAAACAGTCAAAATATGAGGAGGCGTAATATGGAAAAAGTTTATAGTGTATTCTTTTATCAAAAGTTTAACTGCTTATCTGTGCAAGAAAAGGGTGTTATTTTATCAATTTACGATCAATTTAAAGATATGTTCTATTTAAAAAAAGGAATTAAAGATGGGTATCATATTTCATTTAATGGTTTCTGTTCTAAAAAAGATGCAGAGATGGTTGCAAAAAATTTAGAAGAAAATATCAATATGCCTGACTTTGATGAAGATGAATATCACAGATTATTTTCTAAAATTTCTGATCCCAACTATACCGGTGTTTGTAATAAAAATAAAATTTGTATAACGGAAGAAAAGCTGCCGAAAAATTTTCAAAACATGTCGCAGTATTTACTTTACAGAGACATGTCCATTGCTTTGGATAGTATTTTTATTAACAAATATTTTGAAAAAAATAAACTACAGATTGTTTATGATTTTATTAATTTAGAATATAAAAATTATGATTCTTCTAAAATGTACAATTCCCATTTATCGCATTTGTGGGCGTATATTTCGAATTTGAATTTAGAAAATCAAATTAAATTTAAAAAATTACTAAGTGAAAAATTATCTGAAATAAATGAAAAAGAGTTGATTTTCAATCCTGAAAGTGAAATTTTAAAACAGTTTAGTGAAAGAATAAAATTTATGATTTCACAAAAAGAGATAGACTTTTTTTCT
Organism: Streptococcus nasisuis; assembly: GCF_040836615.1. NCBI lineage: Bacteria > Bacillati > Bacillota > Bacilli > Lactobacillales > Streptococcaceae > Streptococcus > Streptococcus nasisuis. Next base: position 1,416,073 of record NZ_CP162268.1, read on the forward strand.
CCTTCAACACTTTCAAAAGCAACTACATCAAGGTTTGCTAGTCCTGAACACAAAAATACTATTAAATTAGCTGATGAGTATAAGTATGATAAAGATATTATTACAAATCGTTGGTTTTTAAATTTATTGTACGAGAAACTATTACTATTAAATTTTAACATTTTAGATAAGTACACATTAAACTATATTTTTGGGGTAAAAGATAGTAATTCGGGATTACTTGACAGATTTTAATATGTAAAGGAGTTTTTAATATATGTATGAATTGAATCGACGTGGTGTTTTTATTACTGAAACTGACGATAATATATATATATCAGTCGGGGAGCGTAATTATAAACTTGTATATGATGAAGAATTAAATAAAAGGTTACGTAATGTTTTACTTGATATAAAGTCAACCGGTCACTCTGACGATAAGAGTGTAATAGAATATTTTTTAAAAATTTCGGCGGTTCAGTTACCCCAGAAGTGTATGAAAAAGGAGGAGGAAAATCTATCCTTTAATGTTCTTAATACACAATTAAAAATTAGGATGCAATCATTGATAGAAAAGAGGAATTACAATCTGCAAATTGCAGAAGATTCAAACCTGTATTGCTATATTACTCGAAAAGGAATAGTATTTTCCAAATCACGGTCATTCACCCATTTTTTGGAAATTTTGACATTCTTGACATACATTTAGAATATATCCTTGAGGTGATTGAGAGGTGTTCAGGTGATAATCTTATTAAGAATATAAAACAAGAAGAAGTTGCTTTGATATCACTTGATTCATATGAGAATACGATTAAGATTTTTGAAAGTTATAACTTTAATAATTTTTTGACCAGCAATTATTTTTCAGAAATTCATTATGATTTTCAGACTTACTATCCAATGATTGTTGCCACGTATAAAAATATATGTGATACTCAAATCAAGGTTATTGGTATAACTATAGAAGATTGTATACAGAATATATTGTATATTCTTTCTTTAAATGAAACTTATGAATCTTTAATTAATATTGATTTTAAATTCCGTCCCTCACTAAGTGATTTTGAGAAACAAATTTTGGCATTTTATTTTCCAGATTTAGAGGTCTCTATTATAGAAAACAAAGGAGTACATATGTATCGAATAAAACAGATTGATGATAAATTGAATTTCTCATTCGGTCAGTTGTTCCATTATCTGATACAAAGAAAGCAGGACTTTGAATGGAAAACAACCTGAAATCAGTAATTAATAAATTTTTTCCATTTCATAATGGATCAAAACATGTACGAACGCTTGAATTATTAAATGAAAAGTTTGTAATAAAAGAGTATTTAGCACTCACAAGTGTAGATGCTAATAGACTAACTCAATATCTGTCCTACTGTACTGATATCGATGCTATAGCAATTGATGAATTAGAAGGTATAATGAAGTTATTCAAAAAAGGACGCTCTCTAATTATTTTTATAGCATCGGGGTAGTGATGGAACAAATAGGTAAAATAGAAAAATGGAGCTACTTCAAAATTGAAAGTCCAACCTCTATTGGATTCATAAATAGAAATATCTTAGAATTAGAAGGAATGTCAGAAAAACAAGATTTACTGTCAGAAGCAATTGCGTTCATAGAATATATGGAGCGTTTGTGTTCATTAGAAACAGGTAATATTGTGAACGTTTCTTTGGATGATATTTCAAAGGAGAATAGTTTATTTTTTGAAATTATGAATACTTATTTACTAAGTAATAGTACACTACAGGCTCTAGAACTCCCTTCCCTATTAAATTCTGATAAAATCATTGTCCCACACGAGTATATTTACTATGCATCAAAAATAAATAGTGATTTGATAGTTGAAAGTGGAAGTTCTAATGGTTGTGCTGTAGGTAATTCTTATAAAGATGCTGTTATTAGAGGCGGTTTAGAGGTAATTGAGCGTTCAGATTTTATGGATTTTTGGTTCAATGATGCAAAAGCAGTTGAACTAGATTTGGATATGCAGGTAAATCAGATTAGATTTCTAATTGATGAATTAGAGCGTAAAAATTACCAAGTGAGGTTTTTCTATGTCAATTGTAGAGATAATAGTTCGATAAAAACAGTATGGTGTCTGGCGGAAAGCAAAAACAATAAAAATTTTGTGTATTCTATGAGTGGATTAGCTTCAGATTTCAGTATTGAAGTAGCTGTGAGCAAGTCATTTTTTGAAATGAAAAGAACTTTGGATATTTGGAACACACCAGATTATTATAGAAAAATGAAAAACTTTACACACCCCTCCATTACGAATAACATATTGGATGATATTTTAATATATTTTTCTAATTACGAGCGTAAAAATCAGTTTTCTGTCATGTTAAATGGAATAGAGAAGGTGCGGATTACCGAAATAAAAAATCGCGAGTCGCGTCGTTGTATAAATAAGTATTTAGAATTGCTTGAGACGGTAAAAAGATATTATAAAAATATATATGTTGAAGATATGACAAATGAACCATTAGCAGACTTAGGTTTGGTGTGTACGAAAGTTTTGATTACTGGGTGTACTGACATAGAGTTTAAATCTAAAAAAAATAAGTATAATTTTAACTACCAGCCAATTGCATAATCAATATGTGGAGATATAATATGAAATATGATAAAAAAGATTTATTTTGTGACTATCTATCATTGAACAGTATATTAGAGCACGCTCAAGACTATCGCTTAAATGCACAGACATGGGTTTACTTATTTACATTAAGTAAAAATGAGCTAAATGAGTTTGATAGAGCTATTCTTACCATAAATAAAACATGTAGGATTACGAGAAATTCGTACTCGCCATATACATTACATAAACCATTTCCATCGGCACGTTCCTATTATCCAGAGCGTGTGTGGATTAGTTTAGGTAAAGGGCATTTTCTATCATACTTCGAAAATGACGATTCATATAAGGTCTATTATAATGAAGAAGCAAAGGAGGTAGAGGCGGCTTCCGTTCTTTTGTCAACAGAAGATATACAGGTTGCACATTATCGAGCTATACATAATTCTTTGATTACGTTAGAATTAGGTCATATTATTTATAATATTGAATGTATTTTCAATATTTTTGGTTTTTCAATTTTAGTGGATTCCTTAAGTATGAAACGCTACATCATAATACAAAAAGGAGAGTCAGTCGAAGATAACTTAACTTTTAAAAATTTGGTAGAAGTTAAAAGACTTTTTCAACTTAGATCTAGTGGGAGTTACAGATATAAACTAATAAACCTAGATAACGATTTTACAAATTATCAATACACGCCTGCAATAAATTTGGAAACATCCTTTAAAAAACTCTTTGCCTCCCAGCTGAAAGGAATTATACAAAGAGTTGTTCTCTATAATAATGGTGAATATTTTACTGATAGTAATGGAGAATATATAGTTCAGTTTTTCGAATTAAACAGAGAATATTATTTTGTAGATTTTAGAACGGCTTCACAATATACTTTGCTTTTAATCAAGCTACCTCCAATTCAAGACGAACTTATAGATTACATTCTATTCATGGGATATTTAGCACAAGAAATCTGTATTAATAATGCAGGTTTAGGACGTTACAATCGACCAGTCAAGCAAGTAAATTTTACCTTTTGGAAAAATATTTTAGGTGATAAATATAAGGATTTTTTGCCGTTCTACGGTGTAATAACAGGCAAAGAATCGGTATTAAGTGGAAAACGTGAGGTTGTATATGATGACGAAGAAAATAGTTGAGATTCTTTCAATTGATAAACTTAATTTGTTATTATCAGCTTTTTTAACTTTTATTGTCTCGGTTGGAGCGGTATATACCGTCTATGCAAGGACAGATATTTTGAATGAGGTGTTGTCTGGAGCTGGTCAAGTTTGGTTCAATCTTATTTGGCTTGTTCTCTGCCTAGTTGTTGTTGAAATATTGAGAGCCATGTTAAAAATTGTCAATGCCAAGTTAACTCGAAAGTGGAAATTATATCTGGGGAGCAGGATTAGTAAGAACATTGAGCGGATGCCATTTGAGAAGTTTTATCAAAAAGAAATTGGAGACCACCTGGCAATCTATACCTACCAATTAGAGGTCGTATCCGTCTACTTATTAGAGCCGATAACTGGTTTTGTTAGTTCTGTAGTCTTATCGGTCATCTCCTTGGTATTTTTAGGTTTGATTAGTTGGAAATTTGTTGTTTTTGCTGTGGTTTCAACTGTTATACTTTTTTCCATAAGTGGAAAGTTTGGGAAAAAAATCAGCGATGGATATGCTGCATTATCCGTTCGCACAGGGCAATTCTCAGGAAAATTAAAAGAATATTTATCTGCTTATGAGATATTAAAAAATTTAGGAGTGGCTGATCGGTTTTCAGAAAAAATTGGAAGAAGTCAAGAAGCTAAAGAAAATCAACAGTTTCTCATAAACAAGTATCTAGCATTTGGTGGACTAACTCTGCAAAGTGTTGAAAAACTATTTGAAATGTTAATTTTTGCCTTTACTATATTTTTGATTAGTAGAGGAGAGTTACTGATTGGTGCTATTGTTTCGGTTCCAGCTATGCTAGGGATATTTTTACAAGCTGTCGAGCAGTTGGTGGATTTGTACATGAAAATTATTGGTACAAAAGATATGCTAGATACTGTGACAGAAATCTCAGAGACGGTGGAAGAAGACTATCCAACGGTGAAGCGTTATGTTGAGTTTGAAAATGTTGGTTTCACTTATGGTTCGAAGCAGATTTTCAATCAGTTGAATTTTCAGTTCGATACTGGTGGGAAGTATGCTTTAGTTGGTAAAAGCGGAAGTGGGAAATCAACCTTGCTCAAGCTATTATTAGGACGTCTTAAACCAACAGAAGGTCGCATTTTGGTAGACGAAGAAGCATATTCACCAGAGGTAGATGTTAATTTTTCAAATCAAATTGGCTACATCAATCAATCCCTCTTCATTTTCTCAGACTCTATTCGTTACAATATTTGTCTTGGACAATCATATACAGACGAGCAACTTTGGGGAGTACTTGAAAAAGTTAAAATGGCAGATGTGGTGGCTAAATTGCCACAAGGTTTAGATGAAGTGGTAGGTGAATTTGGGGTAGACTTATCTGGCGGCGAGCAACAACGGCTTGCAATGGCACGGATTTTAATTCGAAAACACCCGATACTACTACTGGATGAAGCAACGTCTGCGATTGATGTAAAAACATCTAAGGTGATTGAACAAGAAATATTGAGCAACCCTGATCTAACTGTCATTATGATCACACACCACTTACAAGAAGAAATAAAACCATTCTTAACAGATGTTCTCAACCTTGATAAATAACAACCATATGGATATTTGAAAACAAAAAGAGGGATATTTAGATGGTAATATTTTCCATGAGACAATCATTTTTTTATTAATTTTAACATATATTGATAAATTCGCTACATATCGAATATTTTGTTTCTTCATATGTAAAGCACCTCAGTTGAATCCAGTTTAAGAACTTGATTCGATTGAGGTGCTTTATTTCTTTAATTTTTAAAGTTACTTCCACAATAATGTTGTTTGAGTAGATGTAGTTTTTCTAGAACAAAGGTGAAATCTTTTCACTCTAATATTGACGGGAGAAATCTCGAAATAATCAGTAAGTGAGAAGTAACTATGATAGGTATACGCCCCCCTCCTTTTTATGAATAAAAAAAAATAAAGGGAGGAAAAAGTGAAATATTATATCTATGTTAAAGGTAAAAAAATTCCTGTATCTAAAGAAATTTATCAAAGCTATTGGCAAGTGGTAAATCATGAAAAATATCTTAATAGGAAAGAAAGAAAATTTGGAGTACTACCATTTTCTTCACTTGAGTTTGAGGGCTTGCCACTAGAAAATATACTATCGGATGCTACTGTTGATGTAGAGAAATTAGTAGAAGCAAAACTCCTTATAGAGCAACTAAACAGTGCTTTGTTAACTTTATCTGCCAAGGAGTTTGAAATAATTGATGCTCTGTATTTTAAAGAACATACGATAAGAGAAGTAGCTATTGAGCAAGGTATGTCTACAACTAGTTTATTTCGTTTGAGAAATCGCATCTTAGATAATCTCAAAAAATTTTTTGAAAAATAGTGGAACAAGTGCTTCGAATTATCACTCTTAGAAATGAGGGAAGAATTTTAATTCCCTTGCTTGTTCATTGACAACTGAATAGACCAAGGTGGGACTTTCTTATTTGTTGAGCAGTTTAGTTTGATTCGCGAGGATATGAGCGATATTAGTCAGCTATAAAATAGGATGGTGACCTATCTGCCATGACACAAATAATGATAATGATACTTCTGACCGTTCAGGCTGCCAACGTAAAAGGACAGCGGGTGAAATTCCCATGATTGATATAACCAGTCATACCCACAGAGAATAACTAAGAGTAACATGTTATCAGGAGGGTAAGTTTTGGAACAATCAGTAGTAAAATATAGTATGCAACTTTCAATGCTTAATTTTTTATATTCCAGAAATATGTTGACTAAAAAGGAATATGAAAAAATTAAAAATAGACTGCGCATTAAGTACACAAATTAGCTGACCTTTTGATTTGAACGCGGTAATATAGAATCAAAAGGAGGAATTTCAGTATGAAAAAAAATAATGTTGAAATAATAAAAGCTGATTCTTTAGTTCGTCGTAGAGGCGACAATTTCGAAAGAGAGTCAAAAAGGGTTGCTGCTTATTGCCGAGTTAGTTCTGATAGCGAAGATCAGAAGAACAGCTATGAATCTCAGGTGAGACATTATAAAGATTATATCTCTCAGCGGTCGGATTGGGAACTGGCAGGTATCTATGCAGATGAGGGGATTTCAGGAACACAAGTAGGAAAGAGACAAGATTTTCAACGATTAATAAATGATTGTGTAAATGGAGAAATAGATTACATTGTCACAAAGGCAATTGCTAGATTTACCAGGAATACCCTAGATACTTTGAAATATGTCAGAATGTTAAAAGATATGCAAATTGGAGTATATTTTGAGGAAGAAAATATAGAATACCCTAACAATGGATGGAGAATTGCTTTTGACTATTCTAAGCTCCGTTGCACAGCAAGAAGTAGAAAATACATCTGCTCATGTGAAAAAAGGATTAAAAATGAAGATGCAACGTGGTGAATTGATAGGGTTTCAAGGATGCTTGGGGTATGACTATGATGTAGAAACCAAGCAACTTTCAATCAATAAAAAAGAAGCCAAAATAGTTCGCTATATCTTTGAAAGGTACTTAGAAGGTATTGGAGGAAAAGTAATTGCAAGGGAACTTGATGAACTAGGTTACAAATCGCCGAGAGGATTAGATCATTGGAATGATACAACAGTCTTAGGAATCATAAAGAATGAAAAATATAAAGGCGATATTCTAATGGGCAAAACTTTTACAGTGGATCCAATAAGCAAGAGACGTTTAAGTAATTTTGGTGAAGAAGATAAGTACTACATCAAAGATAATCATGAACCTATAATATCTAAAGAAGACTTTGAGAAAGCTCAGGAGATAAGACTTCGTCGAGCAGGAAATAAGAAGACTGCTGCAAATGTAAATGGCAAGCGTGAACGCTATTCAAAAATGTATGCTTTTAGTAGCATGTTAGAATGTGGTTTTTGTGGTTCAATATTATCTAGAAGAAGTTGGCACTGCCGTTCAGATTATCGCAAGGTTGTGTGTCACTGTGTTACATCGATAAAGAAAGGAAAGAAATTTTGTAAGCATAGTAAAGGATTAGAAGAGCTCGCTATTGAGGGGGCTTTCATGGAAGCTTACAGAAAACTTTATCATTCAAATGAAAACTTAATGACAGACTTACTTGAAACGATTGAATCTGAATTGAATGACAATAGCCTTAATAAGGAACTAAAAAGGATTACAAACAAACTTCGAACATTACTAAAAAAAGAGGAAAATCTTGTAAATCTAAGGCTCGAAGGGAAAATTAGCGATACCATATACAATGAAAAGTACAATGAAATTTCCTCAGAAAAAGAGTTTCTAGCAGAAGAGAAGGTAAATATTGAAACAACCTTAAAATCAGAAATCGATGTAAAGAAAAGACTAACTGAGTTTAAGCACTTGCTATCTTCACAGAAAATGCTTACGGAGTTTGATCGTGCAGTTTTTGAAAGTATTGTTGAGAAAATTATTGTAGGTGGAGTTAATAGCGACGGAGAAATTGATCCTGCAATGTTAACCATAATATTCAAAACAGGTGAAACTCAAAACAAGGATGGTAAACAATTTAAAAGTAAACGTAAAAATGCTAAACTAGAAACAGATAAATTGTGTCCTCAAAACAGTGACGAGGATAAAAAATTGTATTCTCAAGGAACAGACTACACATGTGGAGAGTGTAGTATTGATGTCACGAGCGTAAACGAAGTGTATTAATAATTATATTGTAATTAGATAGTAGGTGAAATTATGATTACTAAAAAAATTAAATCTAAGCGAGATGGACTGGAGCTCGAACTTGCTATTATAGAGCCAAGCTCTAATCCTATTGGAATTGTTCAGTTAGTTCATGGAATGTCAGAACATAAAGAAAGATACTACGATTTTATGAATTACTTAGCTCAAAACGGTTATGTCTGTGCGATTCATGACCATAGAGGTCACGGAGCTAGCGTTAAAGACTCATCTCACTTAGGATATTTTTATACAGAGGACAGCTCTGTTATTGTTGACGATGCTTATCAAGTGACAGAATACTTAAAAGAAAGATATCCTTCGTTAAGTATTTCAATATTTAGTCATAGCATGGGCACTCTTGTTTCTAGAAATTATTTAAAGAAATACGATTACGAGCTTGATAAAATAGTTTTATGTGGGCCACCAACTGAGAATAAATTAGCGGGATTTGCAGTATTTTTAGCAAAAATAAGCAGTGTTTTTTATGGCAAATATAAGCCCAATAAATTTTTTAATTCTTTATCAGCCGGTCAATATAGCAAGGGATATGAAAGCCAGCTAGATTGGATTTGCGCTAATCCAGACACAGTCAAGGAATACGATGCAGATCCGCTTTGTGGTTTTATATTTACTACAAATGCATTTATCAATCTTTTTAAATTATTAAAATCAGCGTACAATGGCAAAGACTGGAGACCAAAAAACACTGCTTTACCAATATTTTTAATAGCAGGAGAAGATGATCCTGTTATTCAAGGAAACGAAAAGTTTAAGGGTTTAGAAGGATTCTTAAAAAGTCTTGGATATAAAAACATTAAAAGCAAGCTTTATAAAGGTATGAGACATGAAATACTTAATGAAAGAGATAAAGAAACTATTTATCAGGACGTGCTAGAATTTTTACGCTCTGATACAAATAAAAAAGAAAAGATTTAGAATGTACTGACCCCAAAAAGTTGGACAAATAATTATTGAAAGGATTTAGTTCTGTATTGGACAGGACTAATGTTACTGCTTGCAAAAACTATTTATTATTGATAGAATGGAACAGATTGGATGGTAAAGGTATGATTAGAAAATTTCAAAAAGAAGATATTGAAAAGTAATATGGGATTGGCAAATGCAACATTTGATTTATTCTTGGTAAAAGTCGGCTCTGCTCAGGTAAACCTATAAAAACTGTGACAACAGGGGCTGACGGTAAGGCTATAATTGATGAGCTGGATTATGACAAAGAGTATATATTGGTTGAAACAAAGGCTCCTAACGGATATGTTTTAAATAAGGAACCTGTAAAAGTTAATGTAAAAGATTTGGATGAGGGTGAAGCCGTTATAAAGCTTTCTGTTAAAAATGATAAGGATAACAAAACTAATCCTCCTGCAAATGTTCCTACGGTAGTTAAGAAATATAAAGCTCCGGAAACCGGAGATAGCTCCAACATTAGTTTTTACTTGGTGACAGGCGTTGTTGCTTTGCTTATGTTGCTTGGATTGATTGGTAAGAACCATAGAAAGAATAATTGATTAGTCAGATGAATTAGAATGGCTTACATATAGCTATCTCTATATTGTAGTGGACTTAGAGGCAAAATCAAAGCACTTCAAGCAAATACTTGGAGTACTTTTTGATAGATGAAAGCAGGAGGTTGTATATGAAGAAGAACTATATTTTATTAACAGCGTATATGATTATAATGGGAATAGGACTTTTTATCAGTAATCATTTCTTAAATACTCCATATAATTCAACGGAGTTCAGCAGGAAGTTTTTGCCGTTTATGTTTATATTAGCGATATTGGTTTTGTACTACGGCATAAAAAATAAAAATGAATTAACCTTGCACTCAGAAAGCAAGCCGAGCTATGTATTTTCAGCACTTTTGTTCATCCCTGTAGTAGGGTTTGGACTATATTCAATTGTCAGAGGATTTAGTCCGGATTTAGCATTTGTTATATTGATAATAGATACTGCTTTGATTGGAATAGCTGAAGAAGGCATGTACAGAGGGATATTGCTTGGTGCAATGGCGAAGAAGATGAATCCGGCTCTTGCCATACTGCTATCTTCAGTGCTATTTTGTGCATTACATTTAATAAATGTTATAGGAGGTCTATCAGTCTCCGAGCTAATGGGACAACTTTGCTCAACCTTTGTTATGGGAGTGTTCTTAGGAGCTATGTATTTGGACACACGAAAAATACTGTTCCCTATAATTTTCCATTCTCTTTGGGATTACATATTGCTCAGCGGTAGCCTTGCAGAAGTTCAAATTCTGCCTATAGTATTGATAGGGGTATATGTTTTAGAGGTGGTTATTTCCCTTGTAATAATAATTAAACTTCTAAGGAAAAAAGAAAGTTTTTTCAGCTAGTAAGGGAATACAATTTTATATGCTTCTCCGACATTCAGATTGGTCGAGGTGAACGAAACTTAATAAAACTGAATAAAACTGAATTCAAAGATATAAGGCGATAGAAATGGAGTATCATACCCCAAAATCTATCGTCTTTTCTGGTGTCCGAAGTTAAAAAGAGAGGGATGCGAAAGCGGAATGTGATTGTTTTTACCATCAATCCTCCTTATGAGGTAGTCGCTCTGCTGGTGAAAGCCTAGAAACCTTTGAATGAAAGCATATTGAAAAGCCTTGGAGACAAGGCTTTTTAGCTTAGGGTGGGGAAGTATCAGAGTGAGAAAATTTTTAGAGGGAGTAGAAGTGATAGCTAGAAATTATCCAATTCTATTCCCATTTACCCTTTGGGTACGTGTTTGTTTCCATTGACAAGGAGTTTTGGGGAATAGAAACGTAACTACCTTTAAATCGTTTAAATGATTGCCCCTGAAAGTGGAGTGAAAGGGAAATGAGTAGATGTGAAATGTGATATAATAAAAGAAAAATTATTGTATAGAATGGGAAGAGAGTATGAAATATAATGACTTCATAAAAGAAACTATAATGGATTTCAGTTCTATAGAGTTTAAGAATATCAAAGCTTTACTTATTGGAGAGTATATTCAATTTTCCTTTTTGGAGGATAATCGGATTGATCAGTATATTTTTTCTGAAAAATTATGTGATTATTTAGAAAAATTGGAATTGAAGACCAAGATACCTTTTCAAAAACACTCTTTAATTCCAAATATTGGATAGAATTTAGTTTTAAAATCAATTGTACTATCAAAAATAAAACAAGATATTAATGAGAAAATAGATGCAAGATAGTCTACGTACACTTGGATATAAAACTAGGGAAATGTTGTAACTAAATTTTATAATCCTTGGATATTATTAGAGCCACTCATCAGAAAGGAAATCTATGTCAAAATTTTCCCCTACTGGACAGTCGGTCCATGAATTGTTTGCAGAATTGAAAACAGTCCGTAAGCAGGAAGATGCCTACAAATTACTAGAATTGCACCAGCGCATCAGCCAGGAGGAAGCTGTCGTTTGGTATCCCAGCATTATTGGCTTTGGTTGCTACCATTATAAGTATGATACTGGGACGGAAGGAGATTCACCCATTCTCGCTTTTGCGGCCAGACAGGCCAAGATTAGTCTTTATATTGATCAAAATCTGCCTGGACGCCAGGAGCTATTGGACCGTTTGGGCAAGCATAAGGCAGCAGTTGGTTGTGTCTATGTTAATAAATTGGTAGACATTGATATGGAAGTTCTAGAGGAAATTCTGGTCAAATCAATTGAATACCACCGTCAAAAAGGGGAGTAAAATCATGGATGAAACCTTATTGAAAAAGCTAAAGTTGGATAAGTTCACAGATGTGGCTATGATGAAACCAGCGCAGGAGGAAGAAACTGCTTTTGATGGCTATGGCTTTCCGACAGAAGTAGCGGAGAAACTTGAGCTTGGGCTAGCCTACGTTTATAGCTTAGAGGAGATGAAGAACATTATTTTGCAGGCATCTGCACAACATCTCCTAGTTGAAAATGGTCAACTTTATCTCTTCTATCCCAAAAATAAGAACAAGCTAGGGCACGCTCCCATTCATCGCGATCACATTTTTCCCTATCTAGAAGTTACTGATGAGGATGGCTATGTCAAGGGCACAGCCTACAAGTTCAATCGAATGGTGGCGCTTGATGACAACTACACCATGGTGGCAGTCAAATTCCAACCAGAAACAAAGGTCCAGTCAAGCAGTCGATCGTCAGCCAGAGTAGGCGATTATCTGGATAAGGTCGCAGCTATTGAGGGATTTTTGGAACATCATCCAAAAGAATTGAGCTTTTATCAGAGTTTAACGCCAGGCTATCAACGAGATTGGGCCAGGTATGTTTACTCAGCCAAGACAGAGGCCACGCAGAACAAGCGTCTGGCTGAAATGGTTGATATTTTAGAACAAGGCTACAAGACAAAGCAATTGTATCGGGAAGGTAAAAAATAATTGTTTATCATAGTAAAAAATGTAAATCCGAACAAATAGTAAAATAGGAGCGCTTGCACTTGCATGCTCTTCTATTTTTTTGTAGAATAGTAAAAGTGAGGTTTTTAAATGAGTAAAAAAGATAAAAAAATTGAAATCCAACTAGAAGATAGCAAGGTTGTGGTCAATAAAGAAGAATTTTCAGGTTATCGTTTGGTTATCGGAAAAAAAGTTATCGGCGAGATTGCTGAATTTGAAGAAAAAAATCTTGCAGTGGTAAAAAACGGAGCTGTTGATAGTTTTTATAAATCTTTGGAATCAGCAGTAGCAAATATTATCGAAAATTACAATTTAAGCAATTAGAAGACTTGTAATTATTACTATTCTATGGTAGAATAGTGAATGTTAGTGCGCGGAGAGATAGCGAAGAGGCTAAACGCGGCGGACTGTAAATCCGCTCCTTCGGGTTCGGGGGTTCGAATCCCTCTCTCTCCATATCTAAGATACTAAGGGCGTCAAACGCACAGTAAAAATAGGAAGTTGACAGCAAATCCTGATTTGCTAGGCAACTTATCTTTTTTACACAGCGTTTAGCCCGAGTTCATTTCAGAACGTTATCTTAGTGGTGTATTTTGGGGTATCGCCAAGCGGTAAGGCAAGGGACTTTGACTCCCTCATGCGTTGGTTCGAATCCAGCTACCCCAGTCAAGGTATTAGGTTTATCCTAATTCGTCAAAGATGTCCATATTGTTGTTGTCCTTGCGTGTGCCTTAATAAAATATATTTTATGTTGGGTCGGGAGGCCCGATTGTCGGAGGTTTATTTATAATGAACGAATTTGAAGATTTGTTGAACAGTGTAAGCGAAGTTACACCTGGTGATGTCGTAACTGCAGAAGTATTGACAGTTGATGCTGGTCAAGCGAATGTAGCTATCTCAGGTACTGGTGTAGAAGGCGTATTGACTCTTCGTGAGTTGACAAACGACCGTGATGCTGATATCAACGACCTTGTTAAAGTTGGTGAAACACTTGAATTGCTTGTGCTTCGTCAAGTAGTAGGGAAAGATACTGACACTGTTACATATCTTGTTTCTAAGAAACGTTTGGAAGCACGTAAAGCATGGGACAAGCTTGTTGGTCGTGAAGACGAAGTTGTTACAGTTAAAGTTACTCGTGCCGTTAAAGGCGGTCTTGCAGTTGAATTTGAAGGTCTTCGTGGATTTATCCCAGCTTCAATGATCGATAGCCGTTTCACTCGTAACACTGAGCGCTTTGTAGGTCAAGAATTTGATGCTAAAATCAAAGAAGTTGATCCAGCAGAAAACCGCTTCATCTTGTCACGTCGTGACGTTGTTGAAGAATCAGCAGCAGCAGCACGTGCAGAAGTATTTGGTAAGTTATCAGTAGGTGAAGTTGTAACTGGTAAAGTTGCCCGTATCACTAGCTTCGGTGCTTTCATCGACCTTGGTGGTGTTGATGGTTTGGTTCACTTGACTGAATTGTCACATGAGCGTAATGTATCTCCTAAATCAGCAGTTACTGTTGGTGAAGAAGTTGAAGTTAAAGTTCTTGCTATCGACGAAGTTGAAGGTCGCGTATCATTGTCATTGAAAGCTACACAGCCTGGTCCATGGGACGGCGTTGAGCAAAAATTGGCAGCTGGTGATGTGATTGAAGGTAAAGTGAAACGTTTGACTGACTTCGGTGCTTTCGTTGAAGTATTGCCAGGTATCGATGGTTTGGTACACATCTCACAAATTTCACACAAACGTGTTGAAAATCCAAAAGATGCTTTGTCAGTAGGTCAAGAAGTTACTGTTAAAGTTCTTGAAGTGAATGCAGCTGATGAGCGTGTATCACTTTCTATCAAGGCTTTGGAAGAGCGTCCAGCAGCAGCTGAAGGCGAAGAAAAAGCTGAAAAACGTGCACCACGTCCACGTCGTCAAAAACGCGAAGAAAAACGTGACTTCGAATTGCCAGAAACACAAACTGGTTTCTCAATGGCAGACCTTTTCGGTGACATTGAATTGTAATTCGATTAAAAACTTGCCTTGCGCAAGTTTTTCCTTTCCACCCTTAGTGTAATGGATATCACGTAAGATTCCGGTTCTTGAGATGGGGGTTCGATTCCCTCAGGGTGGATAATATAACGTCGAAAACCCTTATCCTATAAGGGTTTTTGTTGTACTTGTCCTTAATTTGTTCATAAAATTTGGGCTCTTTGTCAACTGTAGTGGGTAGATGAAAAGCTAACACCTAGAGAGGACGAACTTCGTTCTCTCTTTCTTTATGTTCAAAGCAATCAAAATTCGTTTTTTAAAGTTTTCAAAGTTCCTGAAACCAAAGGCATTTCTCTTAATGACTTTGATGAGATTATTGGTAGCTTCCAGTTTGGCGTTGGAATAAGGCAATTCTAGGGCATTCAAAACCTTGTCTTTATCCTTTAGAAATGTCTTAAATACCGTCTGGAAAATAGGATTAACAGTGGCTATTTCCTGTTCGATGAGACTGAAGAAATGATCTGAGTTTTTCTCTTGGAAATGGAACAAGAGAAATTGATAGAGTTGATAGTGTTGTCGTAGTTCCTCTGAAAAAGACAGTAGTTTTTCTAGGATTTCCTTATTAGTCAAATGCATGCGAAACATAGGGCGATAAAATCGTTTATCATTGATTTTACGGCTATCTTGTTGTATCAATTTCCAGTAGCGTTTCAAAGCACGGTATTCGTGCGATTTTCTGTCGAATTGATTCATAATTTGAATACGGACACGGTTCATAGCACGGCTAAGGTGTTGTACGATATGAAAGCGATCAAGGACGATTTTGGCATGCGGAAAAAGCTGTTTAGCCAATTGGTAGTATGGGCTATACATGTCCATAGTGATGACTTTAACGCGGTTTCTAACCTTTCTAGGATAGCGTAGAAAGTGGTTTCGGATGGTTGCTTGAGTTCTTCCGTCAAGGATAGTAATGACGTTTAGGGAGTTGAAATCTTGTGCGATAAAGCTCATCTTCCCCTTCTTAAAGCCATATTCATCCCAGCTCATCACCTCAGGTAAGATATTCCAATCTGTTTCAAACTTGAACTCATTAAGCTTTCGACTAACTGATGATGTTGAGATAGATAGCCTGTGTGCAATATGTGTCATTGCTTGATTTTCGATGAGTAACTGGGCGATTTTCTGGTTAACAGCGACAGAGATTTGGTGGTTCTTCTTGACAAGAGGAGTTTCAGCGACAGCCATTTTTCCGCAATCTTTACACTTGAACCGACGCTTTTTAAGGCGGATGAGGAGTGGATAACCAGCAGTTTCTAGGTAGGGGATTTTGGAGGCTTTTTGGAAATCGTATTTAGCCATTTGTCCCTTACAAGAAGGACATTTAGGGGCTGTGTAATCCAAGTGACCATGTAGTTCTAAGTGAGTTCCCATATCATATTCATCAGTGATAAGGATATTTTTGTCTTTAATTCTGAGAAAATTTGTGATAAAATTTAGTTGTTCCATATGAGCCTTTCTAATGTGAGTTTGGTTGCTTTTCATTATAGGTCATATGGGACTTTTTGTATATACTTAAAAAGCTCCATAATCTCCACGGTGGTTTTACCCACTACAGAAATTATAGAGCCAAAATTTGAAACTCCTGAAAGGAAATAAAGATGCTACATTTTGAAAATGACTATAATAAGGGAGTTCATCCTGCTTTACTGGAAGCTCTAATTACTACTAATGACGAGGGATTAGCAGGCTACGGACTTGATAGCCACACAGAATCTTCAATTGAGAAAATCCGCCAAGCTACAAGTTGTCCTCATGCTCAAGTAACCTTCTTAGCAGGTGGAACACAGACCAACCAAATCGCTATCAATTCCTTGCTGGCATCCTACGAGGGTGTGATTGCAGCCGAGACAGGTCATGTTGCGACCCATGAGGCTGGTGCCATTGAATTTTCTGGCCATAAGGTCTTGACCTTGCCACATCACGAAGGAAAATTGAAGGCATCGGATGTTGAGAACTATTTGGCTTATTTTTATGCCGATGGAAATCACGAGCATATGGTTTTTCCAGGTATGGTCTACATTTCCCACCCGACTGAATACGGTACCCTCTACAGCAAGGCAGAACTGACCGATTTGGCTAGGGTTTGTCGCCGTTACCAGCTTCCACTTTATTTGGACGGGGCACGTTTGGGCTATGGACTAGCTTCACTTGATACGGATGTGGATTTACCGACAATAGCAGAGCTGACAGACCTGTTTTACATTGGCGGTACTAAAATGGGGGCTTTGCTTGGCGAGGCTCTGGTCTTTACCAAAAACAATCAGCCTAAACATTTTACAACCATTGTCAAGCAACACGGGGCTTTGCTGGCCAAGGGAAGAGTGGTCGGTGTCCAATTTGACCGGTTCTTCACTAATGATCTCTATATGAGCATCGGACGGCATGCGATTGACATGGTAGAGCAACTCAAGGTAGTTTTAGTTGAAAAAGGCTATCGGTTCTATCTCAATTCGCCGACTAATCAGCAGTTTATTATTGTCAAAAATGAAGAACTTGACCGTTTTAAAGATTTGGGCTTGGTTTATAGTTACTGGGAGAAATTTGACGCAGAACACACAGTCATTCGTATAGCAACTTCTTGGTCAACTAGCCAGGCTGACATCGAACGGTTGAAAGAAATCTTATAGGTATGCAAGACAGTCCGTGGGCTGTCTTTTCGTAGTGATGGTTGGCGAAAGCTGGTAAAAAGTGATAAAATAGGACTATTGCAAACAAAGGAATGACATCATGATTTATTTTGATAACGCAGCGACGACTCAGGTCTATCCTGAGGCGCTCAAGACCTATACAGAAGTAGCGACAAAAATTTGGGGCAATCCGTCTAGTCTGCACAATTTGGGCAGTCAGGCAACCCGTATCTTAGAGGCCTCCCGTAAGCAAATTGCAGAATTGCTAGGCAAGGATAGCAAGGAAATCTTTTTTACCTCTGGTGGTACAGAAGGTGACAACTGGGTCATCAAGGGAGTGGCCTTTGAAAAGGCACATCTGGGCAAGCACATTATCGTCTCAGCTATTGAGCATCCAGCGGTTAAAGAGTCAGCACTTTGGCTCAAAACGCAAGGTTTTGAGGTGGATTTTGCGCCGGTCAATGCCCAAGGGTTTGTGGATGTTTCGGCATTGGAGAGCTTGTTACGTCCCGATACGATTTTGGTATCCGTCATGGCCGTCAACAATGAAATTGGCGCCATTCAGCCCATTCAGGAAATTTCACAGCTATTAGCTGATAAGCCGACCATCTCCTTCCATGTGGATGCGGTACAGGCTATCGGCAAGGTGCCAACAGAACGGTATTTGACAGAGCGAGTTGATTTTGCTAGTTTTTCAGGTCACAAATTCCACTCTGTCAGAGGGGTAGGTTTCGTCTATATCAAAGCAGGCAAGAAAATCGCTCCGCTATTGACAGGAGGAGGACAGGAAAGCGATAAACGCTCAACCACGGAAAATGTGGCAGGTATCGCAGCAACTGCTAAGGCGCTCCGCTTGACCCTAGACAAGGCGACAGACAGCCAGAAGCAACTGGCAGCTATGAAGCAGATTCTGGTGGATGAATTGAGCAAGTATCAAGATGTGACGGTCTTTTCTGGAATGGAAAACTTTGTACCTAGTATTTTGACCTTTGGAATTAAGAATATTCGTGGTGAGGTCATTGTTCATGCTTTTGAGGACCATCAGATTTATATTTCAACTACATCTGCCTGCTCGTCTAAGGCAGGGAAACCTGCGGGTACACTAATTGCCATGGGCGTTCCTCAGAAGTTGGCACAAACTGCAGTCCGTGTCAGCTTGGATGATGACAACAATATGGGGCAAATCGAACAATTTCTCACGATTTTTAAACAAATTTATCACAATACACAGAAAGTAAGGTAGAATGAACTATTCAGAAATTATGATTCGCTATGGCGAATTGTCAACAAAAGGGAAAAACAAGATGCGGTTTGTCAACAAACTGCGTAACAACATCAAGCACGTCCTTTCAGTCTACCCAGAAGTGACCGTTTATTTTGACCGTGACCGTGGTCATGTCTATTTGAATGGGGCAGATTATCAGGAAGTTTCAGCTTCTTTGAAGAAGATTTTTGGTATCCAAAATTTTGCACCGTCATATAAGGTTGAGAAGTCTGTTCCAGCTTTGAAAGAAGCGGTTGTGGAGATTATGCAGTCTATTTACAAGGAAGGCATGACGTTCAAGATTGCTGCGCGTCGTAGTGACCACAATTTTGAATTAGACAGCCGTGACCTAAACCAAGTCCTTGGAGATGCGGTCTTCTCAGCTATTCCAAATGTGCAAGTGCAAATGAAGTCACCAGATATTACCTTGCGTGTGGAGATTCGTCCTGACGCTGCTTATATTTCCCATGAAGAAATCAAGGGAGCAGGTGGTCTGCCAGTTGGAACATCTGGAAAAGGAACGCTTATGTTATCAGGTGGTATTGATTCGCCTGTTGCGGGCTATTTGGCTCTCAAACGTGGGGTTGAAATCGAAGCCCTCCACTTTGCTAGCCCGCCTTATACGAGTCCAGGGGCACTTAAGAAAGCCCATGACTTGACTCGTAAATTGACTGCTTTTGGTGGCAATATTACATTTATTGAGGTACCATTTACTGAAATTCAGGAAGAAATCAAGGAAAAAGCTCCGGAGGCTTACTTGATGACCTTGACCCGTCGCTTCATGATGCGGATTACAGACCGAGTTCGTGAAGAACGTGGTGCTATGGTTATTATCAATGGTGAAAGTCTAGGACAAGTGGCAAGTCAGACCTTGGAATCCATGCAGGCTATCAATGCGGTGACCAATACACCTGTTATCCGTCCAGTTGTGACCATGGACAAGCTGGAGATCATTGACATTGCTCAAGAGATTGATACTTTTGAGATTTCCATCCAGCCTTTTGAGGATTGCTGTACGATTTTTGCTCCAGACCGTCCTAAGACTAACCCTAAGATTAAAAATGTGGAGCAGTACGAAGCCCGCATGGATGTAGATGCTTTGGTAGAACGTGCTGTGACTGGGATTATCGTAACTGAAATCACACCGAAAGAGGAAGTGAAAGACGAAGTAGATAGTTTGATTGAAGACTTACTGTAGCATACAATTATTTCGACATACATGTAAATCAAGTTATTGCTGGATCTTTTAGTTCGAATCGTTCGGAAAAATCGAATTTTTGTGGTATAAAGGAGCACTGACAGGTTTACTCCTGTTTGGAATGTTTTTTGGTGCAGGGAATTTGATTTTTCCGCCGGCGCTTGGCGTTTTGTCTGGTGAGAATTTTTGGCCGGCCATTCTCGGCTTTGTCGTGTCAGGCGTCGGTATTGCGGTAGTCGCATTGATTGTTGGGACGCTAAACCCTAAAGGGTACGTGCATGAGATCTCACGTAAGATTTCACCCTTGTTTGCTACTGTTTATCTTGTTGCCTTGTACTTGGCAATTGGACCATTTTTTGCAATTCCACGGACAGCGACCACCTCTTTTGAAGTCGGTATCGCGCCACTGTTGGGCAATGCTAATACGGCTTTGTGGTTATTGATCTTTACAGCTAATTACTTTGTGGCAGCCTATTTGATTGCCTTGAAACCGTCTAAAATTTTGGACACGATTGGTCGGATTTTGACGCCGGTTTTTGCTATCTTGATTGTCATTTTGGTCGTTTTGGGAATTGTCAAGTATGGTTCAACTAATCCTTTACCAGCCGCAGAAAGCTACACGGCAGGACGTGCATTTGGAACAGGCTTTATCGAAGGTTATAATACACTGGATGCCTTGGCAGCAGTAGCTTTTAGTGTGGTAGCGGTCAATACCTTGAAACAGCTTGGATTTTCAAGCAAGAAAGAGTATGTGTCAACCATTTGGTCAGTTGGTGCAGTCGTTGCACTGGCTTTCTCTGCTCTCTATATTGGTTTAGCATTCTTGGGCAATCATTTCCCCGTACCAGCTGATGTTCTAGCTTCTGACACAAACAAGGGCGTCTACATCTTGTCGCAAGCAACGCAAGCTATTTTTGGTCCTAGCGCCCAGATTTTCTTGGCTGCTATGGTTATCGTGACTTGCTTTACGACGACAGCGGGTTTGATTGTTTCGACAGGCGAATTTTTCGCGGAACGTTTTCCGAAATTTTCCTATAAGGTTTATGCGACAGTCTTTACCTTGATTGGATTTGGAATTGCTAACCTTGGTTTGAGCAAGATTATTGCCTTTTCTATCCCAGTTCTCTTGGTTCTCTACCCGATTACCATTTGTATTGTTCTGATTACCATTGTCAATAAATTTGTGCCTCTGTCAAAACCAGGCATGCAGCTGACAATTGGTGTGGTAACAGTCTTGTCGCTAGTAGAAGTCTTGGCTGGACAATTTGGCTGGTCAGGAATTTCAAACCTGATTGGAGCTCTGCCATTTGCCGGACAATCCTTATCTTGGCTGATGCCAGCAGTGGTTGGTATCCTGCTCTCGCTCTTCTTGCCAAACAAACAGACCAGTGAAAGCTTTGAAATGTAAAAAAATCATACAAAACACTTGCAATTGCAGGTGTTTTTGGTATAATAGGACTGTTGACTATGCACACCTGTGCAACCGCTCGATTACCGTTTTTTCAAAATAAGTGGTTTGTCCCACGGTACTAGGCGAGTCTTCACAAAAATTCGGGCAAGGCCCATATCTTCATAGGAGGTGCATAATGAGCACATACGCAATCATTAAAACTGGCGGTAAACAAGTTAAAGTTGAAGTCGGTCAAGCTATCTACGTTGAAAAATTGGACGTTGAAGCAGGTCAAGAAGTAACTTTCGAAGAAGTTGTTCTTGTTGGTGGTGAGAAAACTGTTGTGGGTACTCCACTTGTAGCAGGCGCTACTGTAGTTGGTACTGTTGAAAAACAAGGTAAACAAAAGAAAGTTGTTACCTTCAAGTACAAACCTAAAAAAGGTAGCCACCGTAAACAAGGTCACCGTCAACCTTACACAAAAGTTGTTATCAACGCTATCAACGCTTAAGGCGTAGCTTGGGACACTTATTAAAGAAATTCGGAGGAATAACATATGTTAAACTTGAATCTTGCTAACTTGCAATTTATGGCCCACAAAAAAGGTGGAGGTTCAACATCAAACGGTCGTGACTCACAAGCGAAACGCCTTGGTGCGAAAGCTGCTGACGGCCAAACTGTATCAGGTGGTTCAATCCTTTACCGCCAACGTGGTACTAAAATCTACCCAGGAGCTAACGTAGGTCGTGGTGGAGATGACACTCTTTACGCTAAAGTAGAAGGCGTTGTACGCTTCGAACGTAAAGGTCGCGATAAAAAACAAGTATCTGTTTACCCAATCGCAAAATAAGTCTGAAAATGGCTTAACAATAGGCTTTCCGAGATTTCGGAGGGCCTGTTTTTTTGTTTTGGTACCCATTTTTCATTTACCAAGGGTTTGGTGTGAAATGGTCAGGCATTGGTAGTTATATAAAAGTTATCAGTTGAAAATGGACACATATATATAGTTTGACTAACAAGGGCAATAGATGCTAGAATTACCATATAATAGAATGAAGGGAGGCGATTCAAATGAGAGGAATAGTAAGATATTTTAGAAAACAAGGAATCAAGTGTAAGGAGGTTAGGGCAAATTAACCTCCGAAAGGAGAAAATAATGAAGATTGTAGCAATAAGGGATTCAGTTGTAAAAGCTGAGATTATAAAAACGGTATTGACAGATTTACCTGAGTGGTTTGGCTTACCTGAAAGCACTAAAGAATATATTCAGGATGGGAGTTTGCTGCCGTTGTGGGCCGCATTTGACGAAGATGAGCCAGTAGGATTCGTAACCTTAACGAGCACCTCTGACGATTGTGGGGAAGTTCACTGTATGGGTGTTAAAAAATCTCATCATCGAAAAGGACTGGGACGAGCGTTGATGCAAGCATTAGAAGGAGAGGCGAGAAAATCTTATGCCTATCTACAAGTCAAAACGGTTGACCAAGGGCATTATAAAGAATACGATCAGACTATTGGCTTTTATCACTCTTGTGGCTTTGCTAAGTTGGAAGTTTTTCCAAACTTGTGGGACGAATGGAATCCCTGTCTTATCATGATTAAAAAGTTATAGTCACTTACCGCCAGCAATTTTGCTGGTGGTTTTATTATGTGGTATAATAGAAAGATAGGAAAAATGGAATGAAGAAAGGATGGATCGATGAATATTCAACAGCTTCGCTATGTGGTAGCTATAGCCAATAGTGGAACTTTTCGTGAGGCAGCGGAGAAAATGTACGTATCTCAGCCTAGCCTATCCATTTCCATCAAAGATTTAGAAAAAGAGCTAGGTTTTCAGATTTTCAGTCGGACCAGTTCTGGGACCTTTTTGACCCAAAAAGGAATGGAATTTTATGAGAAGGCTCAGAGTTTAGTCAAGGGCTTTGATCAATTTGAGCATCTTTATTTGCAATCAGAAGAAGGTGAAAAAACTTTTTCTATCAGCAGTCAGCACTATGATTTCTTGCCACCCTTGATTACGGATTTTTCTCGGCAGCATCCTCAATATCCACATTTTCGGATTTTTGAGTCGACTACGGTACAAATTTTGGATGAGGTGGCGCAGGGTTATAGTGAGCTGGGAATTATTTATCTCAACGATCGCAATACCAAGGGGATTATGCAAAAGCTGGACAAATTGCATTTGCAGGTGATTGAGTTGGCGGAGTTTCAGACCCATATCTACCTGCGGGAGAATCATCCTCTAACTGCAAAGGCAGAGATTGAGGCTGAGGATTTGGTTGGTTTGCCAACGGTCCGATTTACCCAAGAAAAAGAGGCTTATCTTTATTATTCTGAGAATTTGATTGACACGTCGGATTCGTCGGTTGTTTTTGATGTGACGGATCGCGCTACCTTGAACGGGATTCTAGAGCGGACGGACGCCTATGCGACGGGTTCGGGATTTTTGGATGACGAGTCGGTCAATGGGATTACGGTCATTCCCTTTAAGGGGAAGGTGGATAACCGCATGGTCTATGTCAAGCGGGCTGGCGATGAACTGAGCCATTGTGCGCTTGATTTTGTCAATACCATGCAGGCTTATTTTGATAAGAAGAAGGAAGAAAATGCGTAAGTTTGGATTGCCACTTTTGGCAGTGGCTTTTATCGGTGTGGACCAGTTGGTCAAGGCTTGGACCGTAGCCAATATTGAATTGCACGCCAGTCGGGAATTTTTGCCAGGTTTTATGAGTTTGACCTATCTGAGAAATTATGGTGCAGCTTGGTCTATTTTGCAGGGACAGCAGTGGTTTTTCACCATTGTTACAGTGGTTGTCATGATTGGCTTGGTCTGGTATTATGTCAAAAATATCAAGGGAAATCTCTTGACCTTGTTCAGTTTGTCCTTGATGATGGCGGGGGCTTTGGGAAATTTTATTGACCGTGTCCGTCTGGGCTACGTGGTGGATATGTTCCAGCTGGATTTTATCAATTTCCCGGTTTTTAATGTGGCTGATATGTGTCTGTCGGTGGGAGTTGGGCTCCTGTTTATTTGTATTTTGAAAGAAGAAAGTAATGGAAGTAAGAGTTGAGATAGGCGGTGTTCGTCTGGATAAGGCTTTGGCGGATTTGACGGAATTGTCCCGCTCGGTTGCCAATGAGCAAATCAAGGCTGGGCAGGTCTTGGTCAATGGTCAAGCCAAAAAAGCCAAATATACCGTGCATGCAGGCGATGTCCTGACCTACCAAGTACCGGAAATCGAAGAAGTAGACTATGTAGCAGAGGACATTCCCTTGGATATTGTCTACCAAGATGAGGACGTTGCCGTGGTCAATAAGCCACAAGGCATGGTGGTGCATCCATCTGCTGGTCACACGTCGGGTACGCTAGTCAATGCCCTGCTTTATCATGTGAAAGATTTGTCGGCTATCAATGGCGTTTTGCGCCCGGGCATTGTCCATCGGATTGACAAGGACACATCCGGTTTGCTGATGGTTGCTAAAAACGACGAGGCCCACACCAGGTTGGCTGAGGAATTGAAAGCCAAGAAATCCCTCCGCAAATATATTGCCATTGTCCACGGCAATCTGCCAAATGACCGCGGTATGATTGAGGCACCGATTGGTCGTTCGGAGAAAGATCGTAAGAAACAGGCAGTCACAGCCAAGGGCAAGGAAGCAGTCACACGTTTTCAAGTCTTGGAACGTTTCGGTGACTATACCTTGGTTGAATTGACCTTGGAAACGGGACGAACCCACCAAATCCGTGTTCACATGGCTTATATCGGTCATCCTGTGGCTGGCGATGAGGCCTATGGACCACGTAAAACGCTCAAGGGGCAGGGTCAATTTCTGCATGCTCAGACGCTTGGATTTACCCATCCGAGAACGGGAGAGCTGGTAGAATTTACGGCTGACGCGCCAGCTATTTTCCAAGAAACGCTGGAAAAATTACGTCAAGCCACTCAGTAGTGACAATAAGAGCATCTTGCCCATTTTCCAAAAAGATGATAGACTGATACAGATGAAAAAGAAGGAGAACGAGAATGGAAACTTTACCAAATTGCCCACAGTGCAATTCAGAATATGTCTATGAGGACGGCGCGCTTTTGGTCTGTCCAGAATGTGCATACGAATGGAACCCAGCCGAGGTTGCTGAGGAAGAGAGCGGTCCAGCCGCTATTGATGCCAATGGCAATCGCTTGGCTGATGGAGATACAGTGACGCTGATCAAGGATTTGAAAGTCAAAGGCGCACCGAAGGATCTCAAGCAGGGCACGCGCGTTAAAGGTATCCGCATCGTTGAAGGCGACCACAATATCGACTGCAAAATCGACGGATTCGGCGCCATGAAACTCAAATCAGAATTTGTGAAGAAGATTTAGCAATTAGACTGGGAAATCCAGTCTTTTTAAGACGTAGACAAACTATGTATTGGCTCAAATAATCTGAGTAGCTCTGCTAATAAAACAAAAAATTATTTTATTTTGCGAGCGGAGCGAGCCCAAACCACGACTTTCCGCTGTGATGAAAATGCCTGAAATGTTATCGTTTCAGGCATTCGGAGTATTTCGGTCTACAAAGGTCTCCCAGACCTTTGTAGGTTGTTGCTTAGAAATAAAAAAGCGACAAAAGGCTCAAATACTAGGTATGGAATTCCGTAGGTAGCTCAAACAGTCTGGGGGACTGTTTGAGGAGTAAACCTAGAAACAAGAAAGTTTACTACCGTCCGCCATCACCTCAGGAAAGTCTGAAAAAGGTTTTAACATAAGAAAGGAAACTATGAAGAATCAGAGTATTTTATTCTACAGTCGTTGTTTGCTGGTGATTTTAGCCATTACAGGGACTGGTTTGGAAATTGCCAAGTACGGCATTGGTATGCTCATGTATTATACGGTTTTGTCCAATCTCTTGGTGGCGGTTTTTGCTATTTATATGGTGTATGCCATGAACAAGGGCCAAAATTTGCAAGACCAGAACTTTCTGCGAATCAAGGCTGGTGTGACTATGTCCATCATGATAACCTGTGTGGTTTATCATATCATGTTGGCACCACTGGCTGAGCATTTTTGGCGCGTGGAAAATCTTCTCTGCCACTATATCGTTCCCATTTATTTCTTGCTGGATACGCTCATTGTCGATCGGCAGCGTCAGTACAAGTGGTTGGACCCCGTTTGGTGGACCAGTCTGCCACTTGCCTACATGGCTTTTGGCTTGGTCAATGGATTTTTCCTCAAAATTCCTATTCCTGACGCCAAGGATAGTCCATTTGCCTATTTCTTTCTCAATGTTCCCAAGTATGGGTGGAACTACGTTTTGACCTATTGCGCCATTATCTTTGTGACCTATCTGCTCTTTGGTTATGTTTTGGCGGGTGTAAAATCCCTAAAATCACAGTCTTTTTTGGCTAAATCAGCACCATTCTAAGCAAAATACGAAGATTATTAAATTTTTTACAGTAAGAATTTGTCGCCGTAGATAAAGTGTGCTATACTGATGCTAGAAATCCTTTAAGAGCTGTCCAGAGAGACAGGCAAGGAGAGCATTGAGCAAATGTGGACAGACAAGATGGGAAATTCTGTTGGAGTTTTTCATGCACTGGTCCTGTATTTTCTGAACTCTCCTGAAAGGGAGAGTTTTTTTGTATCATATTTATGGAGGTTTAGAATGAAAACCAAAGAAATCGTAGACGATATGACCATGAAACGGGCAATTACCCGTATCACCTATGAGATTATCGAGCGCAATAAGAATTTGGACAAGATCGTCTTGGCTGGTATCAAGACGCGAGGTGTTTTCATTGCCCGACGGATTCAAGAACGTCTTAAGCAGTTGGAAGGAATTGATGTTCCTCTGGGAGAATTGGATACCAAGCCCTTCCGCGACGATGTGAAAGTAGAAGAAGATACCACCAGCATCACCGCCGATGTCAATGACCGTGATGTGATTTTGGTGGATGATGTTCTCTACACTGGACGCACCATTCGTGCCGCCATTGACAATATCGTATCGTTGGGCAGACCTGCTCGTGTTAGTTTAGCTGTCTTGGTCGATCGTGGCCACCGGGAATTGCCAATTCGTGCGGACTATGTTGGGAAAAATATCCCGACCAGTCGGGCTGAGGAAATTATCGTTCACATGACTGAAATTGACGGTCATGACGCAGTTTTATTAGTAGAGGCAGAATAGGTCAGGCACAAAAAGGCAGGTAGTATCATGACAATTGTAGATGGTAAGGTTTCTCTCAAACACTTGGTAACAATGGAAACACTTTCGAATGAAGAAGTGTTGGGTCTCATTCAACGCGGACTGGCTTTCAAGAAAGGCGAGCCCGTTACCCTAAGTCGGAAGTATTATGCCTCCAATCTCTTCTTTGAAGATTCGACGCGAACGCATAAGTCATTTGAAATGGCGGAGCTGCGCTTGGATATGGGCATGATTGACTTTGATGCTCGAACCAGCTCGGTCAACAAGGGCGAGACCTTGTACGATACCATTTTAACCATGTCAGCCTTGGGCGTTGATATTTGTGTCATCCGCCATTCCGAGGTTGATTACTACAAACAATTGATTGATAGTCCGAGCATCCAGACCTCCATTGTCAATGGTGGGGATGGTTCTGGGCAACACCCAAGCCAGTCCTTGCTGGATTTGATGACCATTTATGAAGAATTTGGCACCTTTGAAAATCTGAAAATTGCCATTGCAGGCGATATTACTCACTCGCGGGTTGCCAAGTCCAACATGCAAATCCTCAAGCGACTGGGGGCAGATATTTACTTTACTGGCCCAGAAGAGTGGTATTCGGTGGAATTTGATGTCTACGGTCAACATGTCGCGATTGATGATATTGTCGAGGAAGTGGATGTCTTGATGCTTCTGCGTGTCCAACATGAGCGCCACGATGGATCAGAAAGTTTTTCAAAAGAAACCTATAATCGTCTGCATGGATTGACGGGGGAACGGTACAAGCGCTTGAAGGAACAGGCGATTGTTATGCACCCTGCGCCTGTCAATCGTGATGTTGAAATTGATGACCAGTTGGTAGAGGCTCCCAAATCGCGGATCGTTCGTCAGATGCAAAACGGCGTCTTTGTCCGAATGGCGATTTTGGAGGCGATTGTAAATGGTAAGGTATAGAACCTGTATTCACAGCTCGGCACATCTAACTAAGGCTAGTTTTCTGCCCCTTTGTGAATACAAATTCAAAACGTTAAAGGATTCCTGAGAGAATCAACGAGGTAGATATGACGAAAAGAAGATTAATTTTAGAAGATGGAACAATTTTCGAGGGCGAGGCCTTCGGAGCGGATATTGATGTGACTGGAGAACTGGTTTTTTCTACTGGAATGACAGGCTATCAGGAGTCAATTACCGACCAATCTTATAACGGTCAGATTTTGACCTTTACTTATCCTTTGGTAGGAAATTATGGCATTAATCGCGATGATTACGAATCTATCACGCCAACTTGTAAGGGTGTAGTGGTCAGTGAGTGGGCCCGTCGTGCTAGTAATTGGCGCAACCAATTGACCTTGGATGAATTTTTGAAAGCTAAAAAAATTCCCGGTATTTCAGGGATTGATACGCGAGCTTTAACCAAGATTATTCGTCAGCACGGGACGATGAAGGCGACCTTGGCTAATGTTGGAGATAGTGTTGAACATTTGACCGATCAACTACGGGCGACAGTCTTGCCGACCAATAATATTGAGCAGGTGTCTACCAAGACAGCCTATCCTGCTCCGGGTGTCGGTCGGAGCGTTGTACTGGTCGATTTTGGTCTCAAGCATTCGATTTTACGTGAATTGGCCAAGCGTGATTGCAATGTAACTGTCGTTCCTTATGACACGACCGCAGAGGAAATTTTGGCTCTGGCTCCAGACGGTGTTATGTTGTCCAATGGACCGGGGAACCCAGATGATGTTCCAGAGGCGCTTGATATGATTCGTGGTATTCAAGGGAAGATTCCGATTTTCGGTATTTGTATGGGCCATCAATTGTATGCGAAGGCAAATGGTGCCCAGACCTACAAGATGAAATTCGGTCACCGTGGATTTAACCATGCCGTGCGCGAAATTGCGACAGGACGTGTTGATTTTACCAGTCAAAACCACGGTTATGCAGTATCACGCGAGGAACTGCCGGATTGCTTGATGATTACCCACGAGGAAATCAACGACAAGTCTGTCGAAGGCGTCCGTCACAAATACCTTCCCGGATTTTCAGTGCAATTCCACCCAGATGCAGCACCCGGTCCGCATGATGCCAGCTATTTATTTGACGAATTTATGGACTTGATGGATTCATTTAAGCAAGAACGCTAGCTGAATGGTAGCTAAGCGTCAGAGAGTTATTTAATTCTATCCAGAGAGATAGAAAATAGAAAGGCAAGGGACAGGTCAATGGTTGCACGCAACTCATTTCCCTACGCCTGCCTTTATGGAGGTCAGGCTATCCCTTGCACTAGTTAGGAAAGCCAATTAGTATCGAATTGTCTTTCCTAACGTCGGACTTATCTTATTTAATGTCAATCTGTGAGTTGACAAATAGAAAGGCAAGGGACAGGTCAATGGTTGCAAGCAACTCATTTCCCTACGCCTGCCTCTATGGAGATCAGGCTATCCCTTGCACTAGCTCGAAAATGGATTAATATCGAATCCATTTTCTCACGTCGGAGAATTATTTAATTCTATCCGGAGAGATAGAAAATAGAAAGGAGAAGATACAGGTTCGAGTACGATTTGATTTTAATATTCGAACACGCTCTAAGGGCTGTGTGAAAAAGATAAACGTCGTCTGGATGCTTGAAGTATCAGCGTTCCGTTTCCTATTTTCGCTTTGTCCTCTTAACGGGCTTTGTATCATACATTATGCCAAAAAGAAACGATATTAAAAAAATTATGGTGATTGGTTCTGGTCCGATTATTATTGGTCAGGCTGCGGAGTTTGATTATGCGGGGACGCAGGCGTGTTTGGCCTTGAAAGAAGAAGGCTACAGCGTTGTACTGGTCAATTCCAACCCCGCAACAATTATGACCGACAAGGAAATTGCGGATAAGGTGTATATCGAGCCGATTACGCTGGAATTTGTCAGTCGTATTTTGCGAAAAGAGCGTCCTGATGCTCTCTTGCCAACCCTTGGTGGACAAACAGGTCTCAACATGGCTATGGAATTGTCTAAGGCTGGAATTTTGGAAGAGCTGGGTGTTGAGCTTTTGGGAACAAAATTGTCGGCCATTGACCAAGCTGAGGACCGCGATTTGTTCAAACAATTGATGGAGGATCTCAATCAGCCCATTCCTGAGTCTGAAATTGTGACGACCGTTGATGAGGCGCTGAACTTTGCCAATTCTATCGGCTACCCAGTCATTGTGCGTCCGGCCTTCACGCTGGGCGGTACAGGTGGCGGTATGTGTGCCAACGAGGAAGAACTCCGCGAAATCGCTGGAAATGGCTTGAAATTGTCGCCAGTAACTCAATGTTTGATTGAGCGCTCAATTGCAGGTTTCAAGGAAATCGAGTACGAAGTGATGCGCGATGCGGCAGACAATGCACTCGTGGTGTGTAACATGGAAAACTTTGACCCTGTTGGTGTCCACACAGGAGATTCGATTGTATTTGCGCCGACTCAAACCCTGTCAGACATTGAAAACCAGATGCTCCGCGATGCCAGCCTCAGCATTATTCGTGCCTTGAAAATCGAAGGTGGCTGTAATGTCCAGTTGGCTTTGGATCCCCATAGTTTCAAATACTATGTCATTGAAGTTAATCCGCGCGTGTCACGCTCGTCAGCCTTGGCTTCAAAAGCAACTGGCTATCCTATTGCCAAATTAGCGGCAAAAATTGCGGTTGGTTTGACCCTGGATGAAATGATTAACCCAGTAACTGGGACAACCTATGCCATGTTTGAGCCTGCTTTGGACTATGTAGTTGCTAAAATCCCCCGTTTCCCATTTGATAAATTTGAAAAAGGGGAGCGCCGTCTGGGAACACAGATGAAGGCGACAGGGGAAGTCATGGCCATCGGACGGAACATTGAAGAAAGCCTTTTGAAAGCCTGCCGTTCCTTGGAAATCGGTGTTTATCACAATGAAATGACAGAACTCAGCCAAGTGCCGGACGATCACTTAGTGGAAAAGATTGTCAAAGCGCAGGACGACCGACTCTTTTACCTTTCTGAGGCCATTCGTCGTGGCTATACGATTGAGGAACTAGCCCAATTAACCAAGATTGACCTGTTCTTCCTTGATAAGTTGTTGCATATTATAGAGCTTGAGCAGGAATTGGCGACGCATTTTGATAACTTAGATGTCCTCAAAAAAGCGAAAAAATACGGCTTTGCGGATCGTAAAATAGCAGAGCTGTGGGGGCGGACGGAATACTATATTCGCCAGCTCCGGACTGAAAATGGCATTGTCCCAGTTTACAAAATGGTGGATACCTGTGCAGCAGAATTTGAGAGCGCGACGCCTTATTTCTATTCAACCTATGCTTGGGAAAATGAATCCATCAAATCAGACAAGGAATCGGTCCTTGTGTTAGGTTCTGGACCAATCCGCATCGGTCAAGGGGTTGAATTTGACTATGCGACGGTTCACTCTGTCAAAGCCATTCAGGCAGCAGGTTACGAGGCTATTATCATGAACTCCAACCCTGAAACTGTTTCGACAGATTTCTCGGTTTCGGACAAGCTCTATTTTGAACCTTTGACCTTGGAAGATGTACTCAATGTGATTGATTTGGAGCAGCCCAAAGGTGTCATTGTGCAATTCGGTGGGCAGACAGCCATCAACTTGGCTGAACCGCTTGCCAAGGCTGGTATTCCGATATTGGGAACTCAGGTAGCAGATTTAGACCGGGCTGAGGACCGCGATTTGTTTGAAAAAGCTCTGAAAGACTTGGACATCCCGCAGCCACCAGGTCAAACCTCAACCAATGAAGAAGAGGCTCTTGAGGCGGCCCGCAAAATTGGCTTTCCAGTCCTTGTCCGTCCATCTTATGTCTTGGGTGGGCGTGCCATGGAGATTGTTGAAAATGAAAATGACCTACGTTCCTACATGCGGACGGCGGTCAAGGCTAGTCCTGAGCACCCTGTTCTCGTTGACAGTTATATCGTTGGTCAAGAGTGTGAAGTAGATGCGATTTCTGATGGCAAGGATGTCCTCATTCCGGGAATTATGGAACACATCGAGCGGGCAGGTGTCCATTCGGGTGACTCTATGGCAGTTTACCCACCGCAAACCCTGTCGCCAGCGGTACAAGCAACCATTGCTGATTACACCAAGCGATTGGCTATTGGTCTCAACTGTATCGGTATGATGAACATTCAGTTTGTTATCAAGGACGAAAAGGTCTATGTCATTGAGGTCAATCCACGTGCCAGCCGAACCGTTCCCTTCCTGTCAAAAGTGACAGACATTCCGATGGCTCAAGTCGCGACCAAATTGATTTTGGGTCAATCCTTGGCAGAACTTGGCTATACAGACGGTCTCTATCCAGAAAGCAAGCAGGTCCACGTCAAAGCTCCAGTCTTCTCATTCACAAAATTGGCAAAGGTTGACAGTCTTTTGGGACCTGAAATGAAGTCAACGGGCGAAATTATGGGTTCAGATGTGACGCTTGAAAAAGCACTTTACAAGGCATTTGAAGCTAGCTACCAGCACTTGGAAGAATTTGGCAATGTCGTCTTTACCATTGCGGATGAAGATAAGGAAGAAACCTTGGAGCTGGCGCGTCGTTTCCACGATTTGGGCTATGGCATTTTTGCGACTAGCGGAACGGCAGCCTATCTGACGGACCACCAACTTCCTGTTACCTTGGTCAATAAGGTTGGTGATACAGGTGGTTTCGACATTCCAAGTCTGGTTCGAGCTGGAAAAATTCAAGCCATTGTCAATACAGTTGGTAAAAAGCGTGTGGCAGACTCGGATGGTCAAATCATTCGTAGCTCAGCCATTGAGGGTGGTATCCCACTCTTTACAGCCATTGATACAGCTGCGGCTATGGTCAAAGTCTTGGAAAGCAGAAGTTTCATGACCCAGGCTATTTAGTGTATAATAGGGTTATCCATTAGAAGAGGAGATAGAAATGAAAGTAAATCTGACCAATCATCGGGGACAATTTAAACAGGCTCCCCTTGGTTTTTCTTGGACGACCCTGTTATTTACCATGTGGGTTGCCGTCTTTAGACGGGATTGGAAATGGGCGGCTATTATGCTACTGGCCAATGCAGCTCTTGGTAACTACGCCTACTCAATAGAAAAGGGCTATCTTGTCTTTATCGTCAATATTGTCATGGCGGCATTCTATAATAAACTCCATATCAGAGACTTATTAGCCAAGGGTTGGCGCCCAGCAACAGACTTTGATGCGCAGCTGCTGCAGTCCAAAGGAATATAAAAAGAAAAAGATGATTTCGTATGAGGTCATCTTTTCTTGTATCTCTATGTCAGTCGGCTTGAATCATCTCTAGCAAGATGTCGGCAGTGGTCGTTGGCAATACCCTCAGACGATTTAAACTAAGCATTCCGTTATCAACAGTAGCCAGGTCATGGTTGGTGGTCAATCCCAATTGGTAGCCGGTATTTTCTGCCACAGCCAGGGTATCGGCTGAATAGCGACCAGCAGGATAGGCAAGAGCAATGGTTTCCTGACTAAGTTGCTGGTTTAGGAATTGTTTGGAGTAGGATAGCTCAATGGATTGGCTATCAAGGCTGCTTTGTGCCAGGTCGGGATGATTGACCGTATGACCTTGGAAAGACATATCGTGCTCTTTCATCTCCAGCATCTGATCGACAGTCAGGTAGCCCGCTGTGCCATTTTCCGTAAAACCAGTGATAACAAAGTTGGTAGCCTTCATCTGGTACTGCTTAAGCAAAGGATAGGCATGGCTATGGAAATCCCAGAGGCTATCATCGAAAGTTAGCCAGACGACTTTCTTGCCGTCAGGAACTTCATTGTCCCTGAGAACCCGCAGAGCTTCTTCAGGTGAAAGGGTGTAATAGCCAGCTTCCTGGAGGGCCTTGAGATGACTTTCAAACGTAGAAGGATCTACAATTAAATTGGCGTTGGCAGCCTCTTCAGGAGCCATGACATGGATAGCATGGTACATCAGAATGGGCAGGCGGACCGGACTTTCTTGTTTAACCCAAGTTACTTCTTCAGGACCAGTTTTCTGTGAAGGAGTCGTATCAATCTCTTCTTTAGGGGTTTCTGGAGTTTGCTGGACCAAGTCTGTTCTGGATCCTGGGTCTTGATAGAAGTAGACGAGGCAAAAAACAAGGGTTCCAATCAGCAAAACACTCAGCAGAGTAAATATTACTGGAAATCTTTTCACTTTTTGATGCTTGTGTCGCCCATGCTTCCTCTTCGCCATATTCACTACCTCAATATATATAATTCTGCTTACTACTTTAATTATACCAAAATTTTTGCCAAATAGTCAGAATATTTGGTATAATAGGAAAAATAGTTTTAAGGAGATAATATGGTAGTTAAGATTGGATTATTGGGGTTTGGTACGGTAGCGAGTGGTGTGCCATTCCTTCTGACAGAAAATAAGGAAAAGATTGAATTGGCAGCCCAAGACAGTATCGTGGTTTCAAAGGTACTTGTAAAGGACGATGCGGAAAAAGAGCGTTTATTGGCTGCAGGCCATGACTATGATTTCGTTACCAACATTGACGAGATTTTGGCAGATGACGACATTGCTATTGTCGTTGAGCTTATGGGACGTATCGAGCCAGCAAAAACTTTCATCACACGCGCTTTGGAGGCAGGCAAGCATATCGTGACAGCTAACAAAGACCTGTTGGCTGTGCATGGCAGTGAATTGCGTACTCTGGCTCAGGAAAAAGGACTGGCCCTTTACTACGAAGCAGCGGTTGCAGGCGGTATTCCAGTCTTGCGTACCTTAGTCAATTCTCTTGCTGCGGATAGTATTACCCGCGTTTTGGGTGTCTTGAATGGGACATCTAACTTCATGCTGACCAAGATGCTAGACGAAGGATGGACTTACGAAACAGCCCTGCAGACAGCCCAGGAACTAGGTTACGCAGAGTCAGATCCGACCAACGACGTTGAAGGAATTGATGCAGCCTATAAGGCTGTTATCCTCAGCCAATTTGCCTTTGGTATGACTGTTGATTTTGACCACGTTGCCCACAAGGGAATTTCCAATATCACACCTGAAGATGTAGCAGTAGCACAAGAGCTTGGCTATGTCATCAAGTTGGTAGGGGATATTCGTGAAACAGCTTCTGGAATTGCAGCAGAAGTGTCACCAACCTTCCTGCCAAAAAATCACCCGCTTGCTAGTGTCAATGGTGTTATGAATGCGGTCTTTGTCGAGTCCATTGGTATCGGCCAGTCTATGTACTACGGACCAGGTGCCGGACAAAAACCAACAGCTACTAGCGTGACTGCCGACTTGATTCGCATTGTTCGTCGTCTGAAAGATGGTACGATTGGTAAAGCATTTAATGAGTACAGCCGTCCGCTCCAGTTGGCAGCTCCGTCTGATGTGATGAGCGAATATTATTTCTCTATCGTAGCATCTGACCAGAACGGAAAAATGCTCCGTTTGGCAGAAATTTTCAACTCTGAAGAAATCTCCTTCAAGCAAATTCTGCAGAAGGAGGCAAACGGTGAGACAGCTCGACTGGTTATCGTGACCCATGAGATGAGCAAGACCCAGCTAGAAAATGTGACTGAAAAGCTTGCCCAGGCTGAGGACTTCACTGTCTTAAATACTTTCAAGGTCTTGGGAGAATAAGCATGAAAATTACAGTTCCAGCTACTTCAGCCAATATAGGACCAGGTTTTGACTCGGTCGGTGTTGCCCTCTCAAAATACCTAACCATTGAAATTCTAGCGCCTGCAGATGAATGGTTTATTGAGCATGACCTAGAGCATGTTCCATCTGATAAGAGTAATCTGCTGATTAAGACAGCTTTGAAAGTTTCCAAAAACCTGCCACCTCACCGCTTGAAAATGACAAGCGATGTTCCTTTGGCCCGTGGCTTAGGTTCGTCCAGCTCTGTCATTGTAGCAGGGATTGAGTTGGCCAATCTATTGGGTCAATTGAACCTCAGCCAGGAAGAAAAGTTGCAATTGGCAACTAAGATAGAAGGTCATCCTGATAATGTAGCGCCAGCCATTTATGGAAATCTAGTTATTGCCAGCTATGTCAATAAGAAAGTCCATGCTGTTGTGACGGACTTCCCAGAGGCCAGCTTTATCGCTTTTATTCCCAACTATCCTCTGCGGACCAGTGAAAGCCGTGGAGTTCTGCCAGCGCAGATGGGCTATAAGAAGGCCGTGGCAGCAAGCAGTATTGCCAACGTCGCTATTGCCAGTCTTATGGTTGGTGATTTGGAAAAAGCTGGTCAACTTATCCAATCAGATATGTTCCACGAGCCTCATCGCCAACTTTTGGTCAAGGAATTTTGCCCTATCAAGCAAACAGCTCAGGAGTTGGGTGCTTATGCAACCTACCTTTCTGGAGCAGGTCCAACCGTTATGGTACTAACCTCTAAGGATAAGGAAGAGGCCATTAAAATTGCCATAGAAAAGCTTGAATTGGACGGCAGTGTGCATATCTTACAGGTAGATAAAGACGGGATTAAGGTATCCTAAACAAAATACGGTTCTTGAGGGAACTGTATTTTTTGTTTTTGATGCAATTATCCAAAAATAATCGTAATCTAGTTAAATTTTTGGTATAATATGAACCGTATATCTATTTTTGAAATGAGAATGATAATGAAGGATAAGATTAGACAGGACCTTGAGGGAATCGATATTCGATTTGATGAGCCCTTAAAGGAATATACGTATACAAAAGTCGGGGGTGCAGTAGACTACCTGGCTTTTCCACGTAATCGCTATGAGATCGTACGCATCGTAGAATTTGCCAATCGTGAAGGTATTCCCTGGCAGGTTTTAGGAAATTCTAGTAATATTATCGTCCGTGATGGTGGCATCAGGGGCTTTGTTATCAGGATGGATAAGCTCAACTCAGTGATGGTTTCTGGCTATACGATTGAGGCTGAGGCAGGTGCCAACCTGATTGAGACGACCAAGGTTGCCCTCTTTCATTCCTTGACTGGCTTTGAATTTGCCTGCGGCATTCCTGGTAGTGTCGGCGGTGCTGTTTATATGAATGCCGGTGCTTATGGTGGTGAAGTGGCTCATATCTTGGTATCTGCACAAATTTTAACACCTGCTGGTTATGTCGAAACCTTGGACAATCGTGATTTGCGCTTTGGTTATCGGTCATCTATCCTGCAGGAAAATGGGGCAATTGTCCTATCTGCCAAATTTGCCTTGAAGCCTGGTAATCATCCGGTTATCAAATATGAAATGGACCGATTGACACATTTGCGCGAGCTTAAGCAACCACTGGAGTATCCTTCTTGTGGATCTGTCTTTAAGCGTCCACCAGGAATGTTTGCTGGCCAGCTCATCATGGAGGCCGGTCTCATGGGGCATCGTATTGGCGGTGTGGAAGTTTCGGAAAAGCATGCAGGCTTTATGGTCAATGTAGCGGATGGGTCAGCTCAGGATTATGAGAACTTGATTGCTCATGTCATTGAAACAGTCAAAGAATGTTCAGGAGTAACCTTGGAGAGAGAGGTACGGATTATCGGCGATAGTTTGTAATCAGCGGTACAATTGCGGGGGTGAGGCTTATCGTAGCAGGTAGTATGACGGGCAGTTTTCTTGCCCACGAGGTGGTATAGGCCCAACAGAGCCTGGAATCTGTTAGTTTACCTAAAGAAGGAATTTATGAGAATTGAAAAAGCCAATTATTGAATTTAAAGACGTTTCTAAGGTCTTCGAGGACAGTGGAACAACTGTCTTGAAAAACATTAGTTTTGAACTGGAAGAAGGCAAGTTTTACACGTTGCTTGGTGCTTCTGGTTCCGGTAAATCAACGATTTTGAATATTATCGCAGGTCTCCTGGATGCGACGTCTGGTGACATTTATCTGGATGGACAGCGGATCAATGATGTTCCGACCAACAAGCGGGATGTCCATACTGTCTTTCAATCATATGCCCTTTTCCCGCATATGACCGTCTTTGAAAATGTGGCTTTTCCACTAAAATTACGCAAGGTTGATAAGGCTGAAATTGACCGCCGTGTCAAAGAGGCTCTGCAGATGGTTCGTTTATCTGGTTATGAGAACCGTGCCATCCAGAAATTGTCTGGAGGTCAACGTCAGCGTGTGGCCATTGCGCGTGCAATCATCAACCAACCGCGCGTTGTCTTGCTAGATGAGCCTTTATCAGCTCTTGACTTGAAATTACGGACTGAGATGCAATACGAATTGCGTGAATTGCAGCAGCGTCTGGGCATTACCTTTGTCTTTGTTACTCACGACCAGGAAGAGGCGCTGGCTATGTCTGACTGGATTTTCGTCATGAATGATGGTGAAATTGTCCAATCAGGGACACCAGTTGACATTTATGATGAGCCAATCAACCATTTTGTAGCGACCTTTATCGGGGAGTCCAATATTCTGCCTGGTCGCATGCTTGAGGACTACCTGGTTGAGTTTAACGGCAAGCGTTTTGAGGCTGTGGACGGTGGTATGCGTCCAAATGAAGAGGTACAAGTGGTCATCCGTCCGGAAGATTTGCGGATTACCCTGCCTGAAGAAGGCAAGTTGCAGGTTAAGGTGGATACCCAGCTCTTCCGTGGGGTTCATTACGAAATCATCGCCTATGATGATTTGGGCAATGAGTGGATGATTCACTCGACGCGCAAGGCTATTGTCGGTGAGGTCATCGGTCTGGACTTTGAACCAGAAGACATCCATATCATGCGTCTCAACGAAACGGAAGAAGAATTTGATGCCCGTATCGAGGAATATGTAGAAGTCGAAGAAGTGGAAGATGGCTTGATCAATGCCATTGAGGAGGAACGCAATGAAGAAAACCTCTAAGCTCTTTGCCATCCCCTATGCTTTATGGGTTTTCCTCTTTGTACTGGCGCCTGTTGCCCTGATTGTCTTTAAGTCTTTCTTTGATATTCATGGCAACTTTACCCTAGCCAACTATCAAACTTACTTTAACTCGCCAAATAATACTTACTTGCGGATGAGTTTTAACTCCATTTTTTACGCAGGTTTGATTACCTTGGTTACTTTGCTGATATCCTATCCAACAGCCTATTTTTTGACCAAGCTCAAGCACAAGCAGCTCTGGCTCATGTTGATTATCCTGCCGACTTGGGTCAACCTCTTGCTTAAGGCTTATGCCTTTATCGGAATTTTTGGTCAACATGGATCGGTCAATCAGTTCTTGGAATTTATTGGCCTGGGTGCCCAGCAAATTCTCTTTACAGATTTTTCATTTATCACTGTTG
Organism: Streptococcus nasisuis; assembly: GCF_040836615.1. NCBI lineage: Bacteria > Bacillati > Bacillota > Bacilli > Lactobacillales > Streptococcaceae > Streptococcus > Streptococcus nasisuis. The sequence continues at coordinate 1,455,770 of NZ_CP162268.1, forward strand.
CGGCCTATATTGAAATTCCTTTCATGATTTTGCCGATTTTCAATGCCTTGGATGATTTAGATCCTAATCTTATCAATGCTAGTCGAGATTTGGGGGCAACTCCTTGGCAGACCTTTACAAAAGTTATTTTTCCTCTGTCCATGAATGGTGTTCGTTCAGGTGTGCAGGCTGTCTTTATCCCAAGTTTGAGCTTGTTTATGTTGACCCGGCTTATCGGTGGTAACCGTGTGATTACGCTGGGTACAGCCATTGAGCAGCATTTCTTGACAACCCAGAACTGGGGCATGGGCTCCACCATTGGTGTCGTCTTGATTCTTGCCATGCTGGCCATTATGTGGCTAACGAAAGAGAGGAAGAAATAAATGAAAAAATTTGCAAAGATTTATCTAACCATTGCCTTCCTTGTCTTGTATCTGCCAATTTTCTATTTGATTTTCTATGCCTTCAATGAAGGTGGGGATATGAATGGCTTTACTGGTTTTACGTTAGAGCATTTCTCAGCCATGCTGGGAGATAGTCGCCTGATGCTGATTTTGGCTCAAACCTTCTTTTTAGCCTTCCTCAGCTCGCTGATTGCGACAATTATCGGGACCTTCGGTGCCATTTATATCTACCAGTCCAAGCAGAAGTTTCAGAATGCCCTTTTATCGATCAACAATATCCTCATGGTAGCACCGGACGTTATGATTGGTGCGAGTTTCTTGATTCTCTTTACCATGATTGGTTTCCAGCTGGGCTTTGTCTCTGTCTTACTTAGCCACATTGCCTTTTCGATTCCGATTGTGGTCCTCATGGTCTTGCCACGACTCAAAGAAATGAATGCTGATATGATTTCTGCAGCCTATGACTTGGGGGCAACGCAACCGCAAATGCTCCGAGAAATCATGTTGCCTTATTTGACTCCAGCCATTATTGCAGGCTACTTCATGGCCTTTACCTACTCGCTGGATGATTTTGCCGTGACCTTCTTTGTCACAGGAAATGGCTACTCAAACCTGTCTGTTGAGATTTACTCACGGGCTCGTCAGGGGATTTCTTTGGAAATCAATGCCCTGTCCACCCTGGTCTTCCTCTTCAGTATTGTGCTTGTCGTAGGTTATTACTTTATTTCGCGTGAGAAGGAGGCAAACTAATGAAACGATTGACATCTTTTTTTGTTGGTATTCTTGTTATCATTCTCGTGCTTTGGGGAATTTCTAGCAAACTAGAGGCTGATTCTACCCAAGGAACCACTGATAAATTGGTCATCTATAACTGGGGTGATTATATCGACCCAGAATTGTTGGACGAATTTACCGCCGAAACCGGTATCCAGGTTGATTACCAGACCTTTGATTCCAACGAGTCCATGTACACAAAGATTCAGCAGGGTGGGACAACCTATGACTTGGCTGTGCCGTCTGAGTACATGATTTCTAAGATGGCTGAAGAAGATATGCTGATCAAGTTGGATAAGTCGAAAATTGAGGGATTGGAAAATATCGACCCGCAATTTATGGGGCTCAGCTTTGATGAGAACAATGATTATTCCATTCCTTATTTCTGGGGAACCCTGGGAATTGTTTACAATGAAACCATGGTTGACAATCCGCCACGGGAATGGGAGGATTTGTGGTCTGAAGAATATCGTGACAATATCATGCTGATTGATGGTGTCCGTGAGGTCATGGGCTTTGGTCTGCAATCTCTCGGCTACAGTCTCAATTCGCAGGATAAGGGCGAAATTGCCCAAGCTGCTGAACATCTCTATAATTTGACTCCAAATGTCAAAGCTATTGTTGCTGATGAAATCAAGGGTTACATGATTCAGGATGCGGCGGCTATTGCTGTTAGTTTCTCAGGTGAGGCCAGTGAAATGCTGGATGGTAATGAAAACCTGCGCTATGTCGTACCGTCAAAAGGTTCTAACCTCTGGTTTGACAATATGGTCATTCCAAAGACAGCTAAGAACATCGATGGTGCCCATGCCTTTATAAGCTTCATGCTTCGTCCTGAAAATGCCCTGCGCAATGCGGAATATGTCGGCTATTCAACGCCGATTCCTGCAGCCAAGGTTATGTTGGATGAAGAAACTCAAAATGACGAGGCTTTCTATCCTTCCGAGGAAACCATGAAAGAGATGGAAGTCTATGACAACCTGGGCAAGGAAATGCTCGGTCTCTATAATGACCTCTTCCTACAGTTTAAAATGTATCGGAAGTAGAAGATAAGACTGAAGACTTACTATTGGATAGTAGGTCTTTTTTGTGATGGACAGCCCAATTTTTCCAGTATACTAATGTTAATTATGAGGCATTGGTTTACCTATAATTGCTTTATTTCTAGCGATAAAAGTATTAAAATAAAGATATAAAAATGTATGTTGATATGTTTTTAAATAGGAGGTTTCTATATGCTAGATATAAAAGGTATTTATCTTGGTGTGGCAACGGCATCCAGTCAAATCGAGGGAGGAGAAGTGGGTTCTAACTGGAATGCCTATTCGGATGCTGGAAAAATTACAGACGGTTCCAATGTCAAACGGGCTGCCGACCACTGGAATCGCTATGAAGAGGACATTGCTTTCATGAAGGAGCTTGGGGTCAAGCACTACCGAATGAGTTTGGAATGGAGTCGTTTAGAGCCAGTGCAGGGACAATTTGATGATGCTGCCTTTGAACATTACCGCAAGGAAATTCAACTGATGAAAGATCTAGGTATATATGTACTTCTGACCTTCTATCACTTCAGCCATCCCATCTGGTTTGAGGACTTGAAGTCATTTGAAAAAGAAGATAATATCCCAATTTTCCTTGCTTACGTTCAGGAAGTTGTCAAGCGCTTGGGAGATTTGGTGGATGATTATTGCACCATCAATGAACCCAATGTCTATGCGGTCAATTCCTATTTTCTGGCCGAATGGCTCCACGAAGAAAAAGACTTCTTCAAGACAACTAAGGTCCTCAGTATCTTTGCGACCAGCCACATTCTCATTTACAAGTGGATTCACGACTATTATCGAAAACAGGATTTGGGTCCTGTGACTGTTACCTTTGCCATGCACATGCGGTATTTCCAGCCTGCGACACATTCTCCGCTGGATCGATTTGGGACCAAAGCCCTTGATTTTCTTTTCCACACAGGTGTTTTCAAGGCTTTTGCTTTGGGAAAATTTTCCTATCCTTTCAAAAACATGGCTAAGGTAGAACAGGGGCAGTATATCGACTATATCGGTGTCAATTACTATTCTCGTGGATTGATAAAAGGCTTTGAAGATACAGTCAAGCAGGATGCCATCAAGAATGATTTGGGCTGGGAAATTTATCCTGAAGGCATTGGTAAGGTCTGTCAGGCGCTGCACGACATTCTCCCCCTTACCATTCGTATCACTGAAAATGGAACCTGTGACAACACAGACAGCTTCAGATGCCGCTTTATCTATGAGCATTTGAAGGCCTTGGTTGACAGTGGTTTGCCTGTTACCCATTATTATCACTGGTGCTTTACCGATAATTTTGAATGGAAAGAAGGAGAATTGCCGCGTTTTGGCCTCATCCATCTCAATTATGACAATCAGAAACGAACACCGAAATTCTCTTTCTATTTCTACAAGAAATTGATTGAAAAAGGAGAAGTCGACCAAGAATGCTATGAGGAATTTGTGGAACCATCCCACTATCATCACGGCGAAAAAGATATTTTGACCGGTCTCTTGCCAGATGAAGAATTGAGGAACAAGCGATGAAAAAGTCCAATTATTTTTTCGGTATTGGTACTTTGGGGCGGGATATGGTTTATGCACTGACTGCCATGTATCTCATGTATTATCTGACGGATGTCCGCCAATTGTCCAGCAAGGGAATCGGTATCGTGACTATTATCATGATGGTCCTGCGGATTTTTGATGCGGTCAACGACCCCTTCTGTGGCATGATGATTGACAATACCAAGTGTCGCTTTGGTAAATTCAAGCCCTGGCTTTTCTGGGGAAGCATTAGCTCTGCACTTTTGACCATTTTACTCTTTGTTGACTATACTGTCAGTGAGGCAGTCTATCTGATGATTTTTACCCTCGTTTACCTGATGTGGGATATTACCTACACCGCTCATGATATTGCCTTTTGGTCCATGATTCCTGCTCTTTCTAGTGATGGTCGGGAGCGTGAAAAGATTGGTTCCATTGCCAAAATCTGCGCGGATATCGGTATATTTACCATTGTGGTGGGAATTATTCCTTTTACAAAATGGTTGAGCGGTTTATTTGGTGGGATGAGACAAGCCTATTTTGTTCTTTCTGTGATAGTATCCCTGGTCATGGTTGGGTTCATCATGCTTATGTTGATTCTGGTCAAGGAAGAAAGAACAATTGTTAAGACCCAGGAGACGACTTAAATCAAGGAAATCTTATCTGTAATTGTTAAAAATGACCAGCTTCTCTGGATTGTCATCTCCCTCCTGCTCTTTACCATTGCCAATACAACGACCACCTCATTTGGTATTTCATCATGGGGGATGAGGATTTGTACAGTGTGTTTGCAGGTGTTCTGGCCCTGTCTCAACTAGCCGCACTGGGAAGTTTTCCTATGATTTCACAGCGTTTGGAGCGCAAAAAGACCTATGCCTTGGGCACGGTACTGGTTGTTCTGGGCTATCTTCTCTTTTTCATGGCTCAGGAAATCATCGCCGTTTCCGTTGCCGGCGTCTTGGTTTTCTTTGGTGAGGGCTTTATTCAAATCTTGATGCTCATGTTTATTTCCGACTGTGTGGAATACGGTCAGTGGAAATTAGGACGGCGGAACGATTCGATTACGCTGTCTCTTCAACCTTTCATTGCCAAAATGGGTTCAGCCTTGGCAGCAGGAGTAGTCGGCTTTACCATATTATTGATCGAGTTAAACAAGGCCCAAGGTCCAGCTGATTTGTCTAGCCAGGATGTTATGGTTTTTAAAATTGCCATGCTGATTCTACCCATGCTGGTCATCCTACTCAGCTATGTTATTTACCATAAGAAATACAAGATTAATGAAGCCTTTTTCCGTCAAATTGTGGAGGATTTGGAAAGTAGCAGGTAAAATAATATTAGAAAGCCTTGAGCTTCAGGGCTTTTTTGCTGTTCTAATCTTATATTTTAGAAATTAGTAAAAATATTTTGCTTTTTCCTTACAGGGCCTCTCGCCCAGCATGACCTTTCCTCGGGTTTTGGGGATTGAATTGGTCGGGCTTGTGGAAGAGAGCAGTGACAGCTAGCGTTTCTCTGTCGGGCAAAAGGTGATTTCCATCATGGGCTTTTGACGGCGGTTATGCTGAGTATGCCTTGGTGCCAACCGCAGTCTTTATACCATCGAGACGGATTTGGATTGGGCTGATTTGGCTGCGGTGCCTGGACCTACTATACTGCCTTTGGCGCCATGAAAAACCTCAAAATCGAAGCTGAAGATGGGATTTTGGTTCGGGCTGGGTCAAGCGGTGTTGGTCAGGCCTTTGCTAAGTAGGTGCGCAGCCAGTTTCCAGACATGGAGCTGGTAGCTTCCGTCCGCAATCTGGCCAAGGAAGAGCAGCTGCTCACCGCAGGTTTTTCAAAAGCCATCTTAGAAAAAACGGTCGTCTGCAAACTCAAGAGACTTTCACCTTGCAATCCAAAGGTCAGAGGTATCATCGGCATGACCTTTTTAGACCATAAATCTCAGCTGGTTAGAGACAAGGCAATCAGTCATATCTTGACCGGACGCATTGAGGTACCTGCCATAACTCTAGGTAAGGCTCTAGGATTAGGCAGTACGCAGTTACCGATGACCTTGGTTTCTAAAATGTCTGCTCTTGTCAACGACAAAGAATTACTGGCAATCTTTTTGCAAGTCAAAACCTCAGCGGGCAACCCAGCCTCTATCAACTTCCTACAGTCCTACATGAATTATGTTCCCGAGATCAGTCCGCAGGATTTTGATATTGCGCCTATTTTGCTCACTCAGCCTGATGCAGACAAGTGGACACCTTATGAATTAGGTCGTCCTATTTTGAATCACATTTCTACAGTTCCTGTTGAAGTCGTTCATTTGCCAAACTGCAGTCACTATCCAGTGGAAAATAAGGCACTTCGCGTCATGAATGACAGTATTGACCGATTTATTAAAGCTCATTTGTAAGCATCTCACCCTCTCAATAACTTTGGGAGGTTTTTGATTAACGCGGCAAATATGCGATCAAAAATTAGGTGATTGGTTTCTGAATGAGCAGTGGCGGAGTTGTTGGTTGCATCTTTGGGCTAGATTTATCAGGAAAAAACTTGCAAAAAAACTCTCTCATAGTAGAATATCCCTAGAAAGTGAGGTGACTTCCTATGTCAATTTCAGATCCAATATCAAACGCTCTAATCTTATCGCTGTCTCTATTGGATTTTGGTTGCTGGATTTTACGCCATATTCCCTGGGAGAAGTGCGAGGACATCACCCTATCGACATCAAAACAATCTCTTGTGTTCAAACGACAGTATTTGATTACGATAGGAAAAATATCGATTGCTGTAGTGACGAATTTTAGTAGCTTAGGCATTTTTTCATGGGCTTTGCCAAGTCAGCTGGGCTGGCTAAGGTTTCCCTATTTAGGATTTTTGCTGGTTGTACTTCTAGCAAATTTGCGTCTAAAATACGCCAAAAGGCCTCAAAACAAGTCGATGAGAGGAGAAGCCCAAAGGCTAGCTTCTCTTTTTATAGATGAAATATCTCAGAGGCCATGCTTTTCTTGACTTTCTATCCTGAATTGAATACAATGTATTATAAAGGAGGTCAGGTGATGACTACTATGACGTTACGGATTAACGATGAGGATTCTAAATTGATTAAGAATTATATCCAGTTGCATGGACTGACGATTTCAGAGTTTGCGCGTCAGGCTATGTTGGAGAGGATCGAGGATGAATATGATTTGGCTGTTCTTCGTCAGGCTATGGCAGAGGATGACGGAGTTCGTATTTCGCATGAGGAGTTAATGGCGGAGTTTGGGCTATGATCTATAAGTTAACCTATACTTCAAAGGCCGTAAAACAACTGAAGAAATTAGATGCTTTTACTCGAAAATCAATCTTGACTTGGATTGATAATAACATTGCACATACCGACAACCCACGTCTGCATGGCAAGGAATTGACAGCTAATCGGTCAGGAGAATGGCGTTATCGTGTAGGAAATTATCGGATTTTGGCAAATATTTACGATGATGAAATTGTCATTGAAGTGTTCGTCATCGGTCACCGCAGAGATAGTTATTAGCATCCGTGTCGAAGGAAGTTTTTCTTGAGTTCAAACCAATCAACCCAAAACAAATTCAGGAGCAAGCATGACAGTATTTAGAGATGATTTACAAGATTTAGAACCCTATAAATTACCGGGGCAGGCAGTTCACAATCTGGGCGACAATGAAAACCGCCTGATTGACTGGACTTTTTTGTTGGAGGAAAGTTTGGAGCAATTGAAAGCGGGCGAATTGTCTTTTTACGGTGACAATCGCTACGCAGAATTGATTGAAATCTATGCCAATTATCTCGGTGTCCAGCCCCAACAAGTGACAGCAGGAGTCGGGTCGGATTTTCTGGTGCATATGATTATTATCGGCGCCCTCAAGCACGATGAGGTCTTTTTGACCATCAATCCAGACTTTTTCATGTACGAGGTCTATAATCAGATACATGGTAGTCAGTTTGTCTCTTACGATCTGCCACAAAACAAGCAAACCTTTGTTCTCAAGGCGGATGATTTGCTGGACTATGCCAAATCAGTCAAGGCCAAGATGATCATGTTTTCCAATCCTAATAATCCCTCTTCAGTCGCTTTTGACTCAGTCCAAGTCGAGAAAATTATCGCCCAATTCGATGGTCTGGTCGTTATTGATGAGGCCTATATCGAGTTTGCGGACAGCAGTAGTTTTGTAGAGAAAATCAACCAGTATGACAATCTGATTGTCCTGCGAACCCTGTCCAAGGCCTTTGGACTAGCTGGCATCCGGCTTGGATTTGCGGTAGCTCAGGAGCAGTTGATTGTTGAGCTGGACAAGATTATTCCGCCCTATAGTTTGTCCAATGTCACGGCGAAAATCGGCACACTAGCCTTGGCTCATAGGGATTTGGTTATTGAAAAAATAGCAGAGCTGAAAGCTATACGCACTGCGTTTATCGAGTTCTTGCAGGCCATTCCTGATTGCCGTGTTTTACCTAGCCAAGCTAATTTTGTGACCTTTTCTGCGCCTTGGAGCAAGGAATTGTACGAATTCGCCCTTACCAAAGACTGGAATTTCAAATATTATTCCGAAGGCGTCCTTGCCAATCACATTCGTATGGCTATCGGACGACCAGAAGAAATGGATGCAATGAAGAAAATGATAAAAGAAGTGGCAGGAATTTAATTTCCTGCTGTTTTTAGATATTTTTTGAAAGAATTTGACAGAAAATGATTGACAATGAAATTTTTTGGTGTATAATAGGTTTTGTAAGCGATTGCAGGAGGTGGTGACATGCTCAAATCGGAACGCAAACAAGTGATTCTTGAGAAGATAAAGGAAGAACAGTTTGTCCGTCTGGAAGAATTGGTCGACATCTTGAACACTTCAGAATCAACGGTGCGTAGGGATTTGGATGATTTAGAGGCAGCAGGAAAACTTCGTCGTGTCCACGGTGGTGCAGAGGTGCCAGCCAATCTGCAACTGGAAGAAAGCATACATGAAAAATCTGTCAAAAACGTTCAAGAAAAACGACAGGTTGCTGAAAAAGCAGCAGAGCAGATTGTTTCAGGGGATGTGATTTTTCTGGATGCAGGCACCACGACAGGGCTTTTGATTGATTTGCTGGACCAAGAAAACCTGACAGTCGTGACAAACTCCATTCATCACGCCGTTCGACTGGTTGAAAAGCAGATTAAAACTATTATCATTGGTGGAAATGTCAAAAGTTCGACCGATGCATCAATTGGTGCAGTGGCTTTAGAACAACTGCGACAGCTTAATTTTGACAAGGCCTTTTTGGGAATGAACGGGATTGATAAGGATTTCTTGACAACGCCTGACATCGAAGAGGCGACCATAAAACGGACAGTCTTGGACAATGCCAAGGAAAGTTTTGTCCTGGCTGATGCCTCCAAAATTGGTCAATTTTCCTTTGTCAAGGTTGCTGCAGTCGAAAAAGCCTCCATTATCTGTCAATCCAGCGACAGCCATGTGTTGGATATTATCAAAGAAAAAACGAGGGTAATAGAAGTATGATATATACGGTTACGCTCAACCCAGCCATTGACTATATCATTCGTCTTGACCATGTCGAGACGGGTAGTGTCAATCGTATGGAGAGTGATGATAAGTATGCTGGTGGTAAGGGAATTAACGTCAGTCGCATCTTGAAGCGATTGGAACATTCCAACACCGCTACAGGTTTTCTCGGTGGTTTTACTGGCCAATTCATCAAGGATAGCTTGGTAGCCGAGGGTATTGATACGGATTTTATTCAAGTTGACCAAGATACCCGCATAAATGTAAAAATCAAGGCGGACCAAGAGACAGAAATCAACGGCTTGGGTCCGATTGTAACAGAGGCGCAACTAGCCGAATTAGAAATGATTTTGGCAGGTCTGACAGCCAATGACACGGTCGTGTTTGCAGGTTCTGCGCCAGCTAGTCTAGGCAATCAGGTTTACAATCGTTTGATTCCTGTCGCAAAACAAGCAGGAGCGCAGGTCGTTTGTGATTTCGAAGGACAAACCTTGTTGGATTGCTTGGCCTACCAACCGCTCTTGGTCAAACCCAACAACCATGAGTTGGAAGCTATTTTTAATGTAGAACTCAATGGAATTGAGGACATTGAAACCTATGCCAAGAAAATCTTGGATATGGGCGCCCAGAACGTCATCATTTCCATGGCAAGCGATGGTGCGCTCTTGGTGACGCCTGAGGCGACTTATTTTGCCAAACCCATCAAAGGAACCGTCAAAAACTCTGTCGGTGCTGGTGATTCGATGGTGGCAGGATTTACAGGTGAATACGTCCATTCTCAAGACCCAATTGAAGCCCTAAAATGGGGAGTTGCTTGCGGTACAGCAACAGCCTTTTCAGATGATTTGGCAAGTATCGCATTTATCAAGGAAACTTATGAAAAAGTCGAGGTAGAAAAACGATGAAAATTCAAGACCTTCTAAGAAAAGAAGTGATGTTGCTAGATTTGCAAGCAACAGAAAAAGTAGCAGTCATTGATGAAATGATTACAAGCCTTGTTGACAAGGGATTTGTGACTGATTTTGAGACTTTCAAAACAGGTATTCTCAACCGCGAAGCGCAAACCACAACTGGTTTGGGTGATGGCATCGCAATGCCACATGCTAAGAATGCTGCTGTAAAAGAAGCAACTGTCCTCTTTGCTAAATCAAATAAGGGTGTTGACTATGCAAGTCTTGATGGTCAACCAACTGACTTGTTCTTCATGATTGCAGCTCCAGAAGGTGCCAACGACACGCACTTGGCAGCCCTTGCTGAATTGTCTAAATACTTGATGAAAGCTGGTTTTGCTGATAGACTTCGTGCGGCAACAAATCCAGAAGAAGTGATTGCAGTATTCGATACAGCTGAAGCCGCTGACAAGGCGATTGAAGAAGTTGCTACAGCTCCAAGTGGTGACCGTCCATTTATCGTTGCCGTTACAGCATGTACAACTGGTATTGCTCACACTTACATGGCCGAAGAAGCTCTCAAAAAACAAGCGGCGGAAATGGGCGTAGACATTAAGGTTGAGACCAACGGTGCGTCAGGTATCGGCAACAAATTGACAGCTGACGATATTGCCAAAGCTGCCGGTGTCATAATTGCAGCAGACAAGGCCGTTGAAATGCCACGCTTTAACGGAAAACCATTGGTATCCCGTCCAGTCGCAGCTGGTATCAAACAAGCAGAAGAATTGATTAACACCATTTTGGACGGAAAAGCATCAACTTACACAGCGGCAGAAGGTGCCGTTGCAGAAGAAACAGCTGAAAAACTCAGCCTTGGTAAAGCCTTCTACAAACACTTGATGAGCGGTGTTTCTCAAATGTTGCCATTCGTCATCGGTGGTGGTATCTTGATTGCCTTGGCCTTCTTGTTTGACAATCTACTTGGTGTACCAAGTGACCAACTCGGCAATCTTGGTTCTTACAATGAAATCGCCTCAATGTTCATGAAGATTGGTCAAGCGGCCTTTGGCTTCATGTTGCCACTTTTGGCTGGTTTCATTGCCTACTCTATCGCTGAAAAACCAGGTTTGGTAGCTGGTTTCGTAGCGGGTGCTATTGCTGGAAACGGTCTTGCTTTCGGTAAAATCCCTTATGCAGCTGGTGGTGAAGAAACCCTTGCCCTTGCTGGTGTATCATCTGGTTTCTTGGGTGCGCTTGTCGGTGGTTTCCTTGCTGGTGGTGTAGTTCTTAAACTTCGCAATGCTTTGCGTAATATGCCAAAATCACTCCAAGGTTTGAATGCAATCTTGCTCTTGCCACTTTTGGGAACAGCAATTACTGGTTTCTTGATGTTCTTAGTGAATATCCCAATGGCAGCAATCAACACTGGTATGAACAACTTCCTTGCTGGTCTTGAAGGTAGCTCTGCTATTCTCCTCGGCCTTGTCCTCGGTGGTATGATGGCTGTCGATATGGGTGGACCAATTAACAAGGCAGCCTATGTCTTTGGTACAGGTACGCTTGCAGCAACCGTTGCGAACGGTGGTTCTGTCGCAATGGCAGCCGTTATGGCAGGTGGTATGGTTCCGCCTTTGGCAGTATTCGTTGCTACCTTGCTTTACAAAAATAAATTTACTCAAGAAGAGCGCAATTCAGGTTTGACTAACATCGTTATGGGGCTTTCATTCATCACTGAAGGTGCGATTCCGTTTGGTGCTGCTGACCCAGCTCGTGCAATTCCAAGCTTTATCGCAGGTTCTGCCCTTGCAGGTGCCTTGGTTGGTTTGTCAGGCATCCAATTGATGGCTCCACACGGTGGTATCTTCGTCATTGCTCTTACATCTAATCCACTTTTATACCTTGCTTATGTTGCAATCGGTGCAGTAGTTTCAGGTGTCCTTTACGGAGCACTACGTCAACCTAAATAAGAATATAAAAACCTTGTCTGTTGGCAAGGTTTTTTAGCTATTTCACAAGGTTTATGGTATAATGTGAGTATTATTGTTTAAGAGGAGTCTTGAAAATGAAAATCATTCGCGATAAAGAATTTGTCAACCAGTATCACTTTGATGCTCGCAACAAAGAATTGGAAAAAGAGCATGGTGAGCCAAAAACTGGCTTGAAAGTTGATTTTCAATTGGTCAATAGGGACGAAGAAGCACAGCGGACAACCATGGTTGTTATCTTGCGCTTTATGATTGTCTTGAATCATCATGTGATTTCTGGTGCCTTTAGCCAAGGTGTCCATGTGGACGGTCGCATTATCAATGAACCAACCGAATTTACTGAAGATGAGAAAAAAGAGTTGGTATCTCCTCTCTTGGACATGCTGAAACGCATGACCTACGATGTTACTGAAATAGCCTACGATGCCCCAGGTATCAATTTGGAGTTCTAAATGAAATTAGCAATTATTACGGATTCGTCGGCCGTCTTGCAGCCGACGACGCTTGCAAACAAAGATGTATTTGTTTTGCCTATTCCGGTCACCATTGATGAGGAATCCTTTGTCGAAGGACAAAATCTGACTGCCGAAGAATTTTATCAAAAAATGGCAGCCTCCGAGGATTTGCCAAAAACCAGCCAACCCAGTCTCTTGGAGTTGGAAGAAATTTTGACAGCCCTGCAAGCCAATGGCTACACGCATGCAGTCGGTCTCTTTCTCTCATCAGGGATTTCTGGATTTTACCAAAATATCCAATATCTGGCAGATGAATTTGAGGGGCTGACAATCGCCTTTCCAGATAGCAAAATCACGTCAGCTCCACTGGGTATGATGGTGGAAAATGTATTGAAATGGGCAGCAGCCGGTCAGTCTTTTGAGGAAATCTGTGCCAAACTGGATCAACAAATTGCCCAAACGTCTGCCTTTATCATGGTGGACGACCTGGATCATTTGGTCAAGGGTGGTCGCTTGTCCAACGCAGCAGCCATTCTCGGCAACCTTCTCAGTATCAAGCCGATTTTGTATTTTACGGATGAAGGGAAAATCGAAGTCTACGAGAAAGTTCGGACGGAGAAAAAGGCTGTCAAACGTCTCTTGGAAATTCTTAAAGAAAAAACAGCCGACGGCAATTACCAGCTGGCCATTATTCATGCCAACTGCCCAGAAAAGGCAGATAGTTTCAAAGAACAGTTGGAGCAGGCTGGTGTGACTAGTCAGTTGCCAATCGTGTCATTTGGTTCCGTTATCGGGACGCATTTGGGTGAAGGGGCCATTGCTTTCGGTATTTCGCCCATTATCGAATAGGAGTTTACATGACAATTAAGGTAATTATTGCAGGTTTTAAGGGAAAAATGGGCTCAACAGCGGTTGAGATGGTCAAGGGAGACGCAGACCTTAGTCTAGCTGCCTTGGTAGACCCATTTGCCACTGAGACAGAAGTGGACGGCGTGCCAGTTTTTAAGACAAAAGAAGAAGTTGCAGAGCTAGATGCTGATGTCTGGGTGGATTTCACCACGCCAAAATTTGCCTATGAAAACACACGCTTTGCTTTGGAGAATGGCTTTGCGCCAGTAGTTGGAACGACTGGATTTACACCGAAAGAAATCGACGAACTGACTGCACTTTCTGCTGAAAAAGGCTTGGGTGGCTTGATCGCGCCAAACTTTGCTATCGGGGCTATCTTGCTCATGCAATTCGCAGCACAGGCTGCCAAGTATTTCCCTAATCTGGAAATCATCGAATTGCATCATGACAAGAAAAAGGATGCACCAAGTGGAACAGCTATTAAGACTGCCGAGTTGATTTCGCAAGTCCGTCAGGCGCAGCCACAGGGTGCAGCCGATGAAGACGAGTTGATTACCGGAGCTCGTGGTGCAGAATTTGATGGATTCCGTATTCATTCTGTTCGCTTGCCAGGTCTGGTTGCCCACCAAGAAGTGATTTTCGGTGCCCAGGGAGAAGGATTGACTATTCGTCATGATTCTTATGACCGTGTCTCCTTCATGAGCGGTGTCAATCTCGGTATCAAAGAGGTTGTCAAACGCCAGCAACTTGTATATGGTTTGGAACATTTATTATGAAATTAACACATCTGCCTTCTGAATTTCAGGAGGCTTTGCCGATTTTAGAGAAAATTAAGGCCGCAGGTTTTGAGGCCTATTTTGTGGGCGGATCGGTCCGCGATGCCATTTTGAGAAGAACCATTCACGATGTGGACATTGCAACATCCAGCTATCCGCAGGAGACCAAAGCAATCTTCCCACGGACCATTGATGTGGGGATTGAACATGGAACGGTCTTGGTTCTGGAAGGGCATAAGGAGTACGAAATTACGACCTTTCGGACGGAGGAGGATTACGTGGACTTCCGCCGGCCTAGCCAGGTTTCTTTTGTCCGTTCACTAGAAGAAGACCTCAGACGCCGTGATTTTACAGTCAATGCCTTTGCCTTGGATGAACATGCTCAGGTCATCGACTTGTTTTCTGGACTAGAAGATTTGGAGCAGAAGCGTTTGCGAGCGGTAGGAATCCCTGCAGAGCGATTCAATGAAGATGCCCTGCGAATCATGCGTGGTTTTAGATTTGCAGCTAGTCTGAACTTCGAGATTGAACCAGAAACATTTGAGGCCATGCAGGCAACAGCACCGCTCTTGGACAAAATTTCTGTTGAGCGCATTTTTATCGAATTTGATAAATTGCTGACGGCACCCCATTGGCGCAAGGGGCTGCAGGCTATGATTGATTCCAAAGCCTTTGATTTTTTACCAGATTTGGCTGGAAAAGGGCAGGAATTGAAGAAAATGCTATCTAGCTTGCAGGCAGATTTCATCTTTGAAACTTCTGAACAGGCCTGGGCCATGCTCTTTGTCTGTCTGAAAGTGGACAACATCAAGTCCTTCCTCAAAAAATGGAAAACCAGCAATGAATTTCAACGGACGGTCGTGCAATTGGTGGAAATTTATCAGCACCGCCAGACAGGACCAGTGACCAAGCAGATGGCCTACGAATACGGTAGGACAATGATTGAACTGGTCGAAAACCTGCGTCAGGCTCTGGGGCTCTCGGTTGATTTTGAAGAGATTGCTCAACTCGATAAGGACTTGATTATCCATGAACGACATGAGATTGTTGTGAATGGTGGCATGATTATGAAGAATCTAGCTATCAAGCCTGGTCCTCTCTTGGGTCAGGTCCTAAATGCAGTGGAGTATGAGATTGTCGAGGGGAATTTGGCCAACAGAGAAGAGGACATTATGGCTTTTGTAAAGGAGTTTTTAAGCAATGAGTGATTTTATCGTTGAAAATTTGACTAAGTCTGTCGGCGACAAGACCGTCTTTTCAAAGATTTCCTTTATCATCCACCCAGGCGACCGCATTGGGATTATAGGGGTCAATGGCACTGGTAAAACAACGCTCTTGGATGTGATTTCAGGCAAGCTTGGTTTCGATGGAGATATTTCACCCTTTACCAGTAAGAATGATTTTCAGATGGCCTATCTGACCCAGGAGCCTGATTTTGATGAGAGCAATACCGTTCTGGACACGGTATTGTCATCCGATTTGCGAGAAATCCAGCTTATTCGCCAATACGAGCAGCTCATGGCAAATTATGACGATAAGAGTCAGGCTCAACTTGAAAAAGTCATGGCAGAGATGGATGCCCTCAATGCTTGGGAAATCGAAAGTCAAGTCAAGACGGTTCTGTCAAAATTAGGATTACAGGATGTGACCAGCAAGGTGGCGGATTTATCTGGCGGCCTGCGTCGCCGTGTACAGCTGGCTCAGGTTCTTCTGGGAAATGACGACCTCCTACTTTTGGATGAGCCGACCAACCACCTGGATATTGAGACCATTGAGTGGTTGACGACCTTTTTGAAAAACACCAAAAAGTCTGTCCTCTTTATCACCCATGACCGCTATTTCTTGGACAATATTGCCACACGCATCTTTGAATTGGACAAGGCCGGTTTGACCGAGTATCAGGGGAATTACCAGGACTATGTTCGATTAAAAGCGGAGCAGGACGAGCGGGATGCAGCTCTCCGTCACAAGAAAGAACAGCTCTACAAGCAGGAGTTGACCTGGATGCGGAGACAGCCCCAGGCTCGTGCCACCAAGCAACAAGCCCGTATCAATCGTTTCCATGACCTCAAGAACCAGGTTCATCAAACTATTGATGACTCAAGTCTTGAAATCAATTTTGAAACCAGCCGAATCGGTAAAAAGGTTATTCAGTTTGAGCAGGTCAGCTTTTCTTATCCTGGAAAGCCGATTCTACAGGATTTTAGCCTGCTAATCCAAAACAAGGACCGTATCGGCATCGTCGGTGATAATGGTAAGGGCAAATCCACCCTGCTCAATCTGATTGCAGGCGACTTGCAGGCTGATGCAGGCAAGGTAGACATCGGAGAAACGGTTCGTATCGGTTATTTTTCTCAAGATATTCGTGGATTAGACGAGAGCAAGCGGGTCATCAATTTATTGCAGGAAGTGGCAGAAGAAGCCAAGACCACATCGGGCATGGTGTCTATTGCTGAACTTTTGGAGCAGTTCCTCTTTCCGCGTAATACCCACGGTACACTGATTGAAAAATTGTCTGGTGGGGAGAAAAAGCGGCTCTATCTGCTGAAAATCCTTCTGGAACGGCCTAATGTCTTGCTTCTGGACGAGCCGACAAACGACTTAGACATAGCGACTTTGACAGTCTTGGAGCATTTCTTGCAAGGTTTTGCTGGTCCTGTCATCACCGTCAGCCACGATCGTTATTTCTTGGACAAGGTTGCTAATAAAATCCTTGCTTTTGAAGACGGTGGTATCCAGACCTTCTTTGGAAACTACACGGACTATCTGGATGAAAAGGCCTTTTTGGCTTCCAGCTCTGCTATTTCTTTGGAAAAACCAAAGGAGAAAATCGAGAAGGTCAGAGAGAACAAGAAGCGGATGTCCTATTTTGAGAAGCAGGAGTGGGCAACCATTGAGGATGAGATTGCTGGTTTGGAGGAGCGGATCGAAGCCATTGAGGCGGAAATGTTGACCTGTGGCAGTGATTTTACCAAATTGTCGGACCTGCAGAAGGAGCTGGACCAGAAAAATGAGCAGCTCTTGGAGAAGTACGAGCGCTTTGAGTATTTGAGTGAGATGGAGGGCTAGGATGAAAACTCTTATCATAGGCTACATGGCCCTTTACCTACTGGTCACATTGGTTTCAGCCCTTTATAGCTTTCTGAAAACCAAAAAGATGAACCTGCTGCGGCTGAGTTTGACATTTTTGGCAATGCTTGTGCTGGCAGTAACCCTTTATTATTACAGTCAAAGCTACCATGCCTTCCAGATGATTGGTTTTGCCCTTGGTTTTACCTTTATTTCTACGCTTTTTCTCTTCAATGGGACCAAGGAAGGAACTAATTTTATAGCTGCTATGTTGCTGAGTGTTGGGCGCTTTGTTCTCCATATTCAATTTCTAGTTCTGATTTATCTTTTTAGATAAATTGTCCGTACAAGTTGTTTGAAAGGGCTTTACGAAAAGGTTTGCATTGTGGTATAATAGAGAAAATGAAGTGAGGTAATGATTATGTCAAAGAAAATTATCGGTATTGACCTTGGCGGTACATCTGTCAAATTGGCTATTTTAACGACTGCTGGCGAAATCCAGGAAAAATGGTCCATCAAGACCAACATTTTGGATGAGGGCAGCCATATCGTTCCGGATATTATCGAGAGTATCAAAGATCATTTTGAGAGCCACAATCTGACCAAGGATGATTTCTTGGGAATTGGTATGGGTTCTCCTGGCGTGGTCGATAGCAAAGCTGGTACTGTGATTGGTGCCTATAACCTCAACTGGAAGACCTTGCAGCTGGTCCGTGAACAGTTTGAGACAGCACTTGGTTTGCCTTTCTTTATTGACAATGATGCCAACGTAGCAGCTCTGGGTGAGCAGTGGGTCGGTGCCGGCGAGAATAATCCTGACGTGGTCTTCATGACGCTGGGAACTGGTGTCGGTGGTGGCGTTGTTGCTGCTGGAAATCTGATTCGCGGATCACGCGGTGCAGGTGGCGAACTTGGCCATTTGACGGTTGATTTTGAAGATCCTATCATGTGTACATGTGGTAAGCCAGGTTGCCTGGAGACGGTTGCCTCAGCGACAGGTATTGTCAATTTGACTCGCCGTTATGCAGCCCAGTATGCTGGTGATTCTGAGTTGAAGAAACTCATTGATGATGGTCAAGATGTGACAGCTAAGGATGTCTTTGACTTAGCAAAAACAGGTGATGACCTAGCTCAGATTGTCTACCGCAACTTTGCTCGCTATCTAGGAACAGCTTGCTCCAACATTGCAGCGACGCTAAACCCAGCTTACATTGTCATCGGTGGTGGTGTATCAGCTGCAGGCGATTTCCTGTTGGACGGTGTTCGCAAGGTCTTTGAAGAGACAGTCTTCCCACCGATTAAGGAATCAACTAAGTTGGCTCTTGCAACACTTGGTAATGATGCCGGGGTTATTGGTGCAGCGTCATTGGTTTTGAAATAAATTTGGAAAGCAGGGGTATCTCTGCTTTTTTTATATTACTCCTTTCAAAAATTCAATACAGCTAAATGATTGAAGAAGGTGAAGGATCGATTGTATATACATTCTTTATTTGCAAATATTGATGTTTAATGATATAATGGTGTATAAACATAATGGTGTATAAACGCTATCATGATTCGTATGTTTATGGGAGGTTAAATAATGGAAAAGAATCATAAGTATGGTTTTCGTAAACACAAGGCTGTAAAAGGCCTTGGAGTCGCTCTATTGGGGACAGTTGGTGTACTTGCCGGCTCATCTTTAGTCTCTGCAAATGAAGTAGGTATTTCTGAAGCAGTTCAAACCAATCGAACGATAGATGCTACGATTAGCAGAGTCGATTACAATGAATTAACGGAAGAACAGAAGGCACACATTAAATCTGGAATGATTGATGAACAATTATCATGGATCAATCCAGAGACTGGGAATTTTGAATGGATTACTGGTTTTGTTGCTGTATATAAATCAACTGGAGATTGCCAAGTAATTCCTATTGATCCTAAACCAATTGAACCGAACGTTACGACTCCACCTACACCTGGTTCTAGCATTCCTGTTTTACCACTTACACCAAACAATCAACCTGTCTCGAAGGTTACTGGAATACCTAGAAAATCTAATTTACCAAAAACAGGCTTGGTCGGATCCAAAACCATTGCAGTAGCAGGATTAGGTTTGCTAACTTTTGGCGGATACTTATTGTTTAAGAACCGTAAAACTGGTAAACATGTTGCGATTGCACTATTAGTTGCAGGAGGTGTAGGTGTTTCTACTCCAATTCTTGCAAATTCTACAACATTCCTTGACTTGGTTGAAAATGTAACCCTTCAACTTAATTCTCGCTTTACTCATACTCCTGAATCAGATCCTTGTTGGGAATATATTGGATACTATCCAGAAATCGCATCTGTACCTGCAGAAACACCAACAAGCCCCAATACTCTAACTTCAGCAGATTTGATATCTGAGTCACAGGAGACTAAAGGTAAAGTAACAGTTCACTATGTTGATGAGGAGGGGAATACAATAGCTGATTCCCAAGAGCTAGTAAACGCAGTTGTTTCCACCACTTATCGTACTAAAGTGACAATCAATGGTGTAGAAAAAGTCATAGAAAACACTGTACCTACTGAGGTTGACTATGATACTTCTGCACTTAAAGTCAATACTATTTTGTTTAATGGGGTAAGCTATGAGTATGTATCTGTTAAGGGTAGCGAAACAGGCAAAGTTGTGGCAGGTGAGACAGAAGTTACCTATGTTTACCGCAAAGTGAGTCAACCTGTCGTAACTCGTGAAGAGCTTGATCCAATCCAAGAAACTGGTAAGGTCACAGTTCATTATGTCGATGAAGCTGGCAATAAGCTTGCGGAATCTAAAGAATTGGTAAATGCCATCATTTCAACAACCTTCCGTACCAAGGTAACAACTGACGGTGTTGAAGAAATTAAGGAAAACAAAGTAGTTAGCGACGCTACTTACAACGCTGCAGCTGTTAAGGCGACTAGTTTGGAGTCAAATGGTGAAACCTACGAGTTTGTGGCTGTTCAAGGTACCGAAACAGGCAAAGTAGTGGCAGGTGAAACGGTAGTTACCTATGTTTACCGTAAAGTAACTCAACCTGTCGTAACTCGTGAAGAGCTTGAACCAATCCAAGAAACAGGTAAGGTCACAGTTCATTATGTCGATGAGGCTGGCAATAAACTTGCAGAGTCTAAAGAATTGGTAAATGCCATTATTTCGACAACCTTCCGTACCAAAGTGACAACTGACGGTGTTGAAGAAACTAAAGAAAATAAAGTAGTCAGCGATGCTACTTACAACGCTGCAGCTGTTAAAGCGACTAGCTTGGAATACAATGGTGAAACATACGAATATGTATCAGTCACGGGCAATGAAACAGGCAAAGTTGTGGAAGGTGAAACAGAAGTTACCTATGTTTACCGCAAAGTAACTCAACCTGTTGTAACTCGTAAAGAACTCGAGCCCCTTCTTGAAACAGGTACAGTAAATGTGCATTTTGTGGATGAGGCTGGTGTGACAATTGCACCATCAAAAGTTTTAGTAAACACGATTGTAAGCTTCACTGAACAGACCGAAACGATTACCGATGGAATCTCAAATATTGAAAAAACCAAGCGTGAAACCAATGCAAGCTACGATGCAAGCAATCTAAGACCTGATCGAATCGAGTTTGAAGGTGCATTATACGAATATTCTTCTGTCGATGGAGCGGTATCTGGTAAGGTCTTACCGGGTGAAAACCATGTAACTTACATCTATCGCAAGGTACCGAATACGACTGAAGAGTCAACACGAGAAATCAAGGGTAAAGTTATTACTCGCTATATCGATGAAGTGACAGGTCAAGAAATTCTTCCTGAAACCATTGTAAAAGAAGGAGTTATTGCCCTTGAGAAGACGACGGTAACTAAGGATTCCTTGGGCAATACTGTAGACACCCAAATTTCGAGTACTCCTGCTAGCTTTGACTACAGTACTGAAGCAGATAAGATTGTCAAAGAAGTAGAGATTGCTAAGAAGCGGACTGTTGCAACACATTGGATTAACCCTGAGACCAAGCAAACTGGCCTTGTTGAAAATAATGTAGCTCAAGGTTTATTAGATAGTGTGACTAGCCGTGTTCGTATCTATTCTCCAAGTAACCCAGGGGATCCTGATAATATTGCTGAAACACTGGATCACGTTCGTAATGAAGGATTTGATGAATCTTCGCAAACGATTGTAGAAATTGGAACAGGTAATAATACTACCATATATGGTACGAGGGATTATACAGACTATAGTTATTCCTATACAAGACCATCTAGAGCTATCGTACCTGAAGCTGAATATGAATTCAGTCGTGTAGAAGGGCAAGAAGTCGGAAGCAGTAATCAAAAAGTACAGACCATCACCTATTATTACAGGCCAAAAGTTGTAGAAGTTAAACCAATTATCCAAAAAATTGAACCAGAAGTACTACCAGTAGAATCCGTCAAACCTGCCAATACAGTGGAAGAGAGCCAACGAGAAATCAAGGGTAAAGTTATAACACGCTATGTAGATGAAAGTACTGGTCAAGAAATTTTGACAGGTTCAACTGTTGCTGAAGGGGTTGTAGCAATCGAAACAACCACCACAACAAAGGACTACAAAGGCAACATAATAGATACCAAGGTGACCACAGAACCAAAAGATCTTAAATACGATACGACTGCAGATAGGGATTTAAACAACTCACGGATTGCTACTATGAGGGTTGCGCCGTTAGAAGCTTTTAATACCCTGACAGGTCAAACAAGTCCAATTGTAAACGGAAAAGCAACAGTTGCGGCAGAAGCCTTGGATGTGTATATTCCGCTGACCGATCCTCAGTTGGATGGTAAATTCCTAAGCGACCGCTATGCAAAAGAGAGAGGCTTTGATACTACAACTTCCCAACTAGTTGAATCCGAAGCTGTCACAAATGCGCAACAAAACTTTATTATCTCTAACATAGTGACGCAAGAAGGTGTTGTTACTCCTCGGCTAGAGATTGCTAATGGTCAAGTCTATTATGTCCAGCACTATGTTTATACCAAACCAGTTGATCTTGTTGATCTTGAAGAAAACCCTGTGCCGTATGAATTCACCAGGGTTGATACAGCTGAAACTGGTACAGTTGCGGAAGGCGTAACTGTAGTAACTTACTATTACAAACGAGTTAGTCTCTCTGTAGCTCCGCGGTCAAATTCGATAAATATCTACTCAGTTGTATACGACTGAGGAGGGTTATTATGACCTGAACTTAACTGCTGAAGGAAATATATTATCCATCATTGAACGAAGTTTGAAGTTGGAGTTAAAGTCAGTAACTTCTGTTTTTGAAAAGCCATTTTTTACCAATTTTTCGGATGACAGCTTCTGTTATTACGATAAAAATGGCAATATTGTCCTACAAGGGAGAATTGAAGATAAAGAGTGTTACTATTTTTTCCAAGGTAAAAAATGGACCATGATCGATCTATTTGTGAACTTTTTGTCAGAGAGAATTGTTCCTAATCAAGATATTGTCTTAAACGACCAGTTTATTAGCCAGACGTTAGAAAAATTTTGTCAAGATCAAGGCATTACCTATCGCTTTATCCTTCATTACAACCATTACTTTTCACAAAAGAATGTCGAAGGCTACAATATTAAACTTGGAAAAGAAATTTTTGTTGCTAGTCCCTACATTATTGAGCCACTGGCTAAAGATGGCATTCATGCAGAGTTCCTTCCTCCTATTGCAATTCAAGTAGCTCAGCAGCCGCCTAGAGGCTTGAAGAGCAATAAGCTACTTCTGGTTGGTAATATATATGATCACAAACGAGTGGCTATGGCAATCCAGGCTATGAGAGAAGTTCCTGACTTAGAGCTTCATATTTATGGAGGTCGGGTTGAAGCAATTCAAGCATTAAAAGAACAGCACACGATTCCAGACAACGTGATTTTCAAAGGCTTTGTCCCTAGTAGTCAAATACCACGGTCAGAATATTGTGCTTATCTATCCTGTTCTCTTAGTGAAATGTTTGCTAACGCAATGGTAGAATGTCTTGGACTTGGCTTGATACCTATACTTTCCAGGGTTGATTTTGGACATAATCAAGTTTTAGAAGAATTGGATATTTACCAACAATGTGGTTTCGATAGTGTGGAAGATCTTGTGAAAGCCTTGAAAAATCTAGCAAATTTACCTTTAGAAGATCGGCAGGAATTGTCTAAGACGATTCTTGACTATGCTAACAAATTTAGCTATTCAGAGGCACGCAAGCAGTATAAGCTTGCTCTAGGTTATAACTAGGTTCATGAAAGCAGGGCATTCCCCTGCTTTTTCGATTCCGCCGTCACAGTTTCTCTATATACATATATTGAAAAAACGGTAAAAAAGTGTACAATGAAAGTGTAAAGAGAAAGGGGTGTCGGTTTATGAAACAAGTAAACATATCTAAACTGATTGATTATCTAACTATAGTCGGGCTTTTGATTTTACTCTCTGCCTTTTTCCTTGATTATTGGATTCGTGACTGGTTTTTCCCGTCTAGTTGGGGCAACGTAGCGACCATGATGATTTTGCCAATATTTGGGGCGCTTATTCTCATCTTGTCGATCTATTACAAAAAACTTTGGACGGGTATCATCAGTATTCTATTGATCATTTCTTTCCCCTTGTTCTTTGGCGTGGGCTATGTTCTCTTCGGTCCATAGAAGGAGTTATTTATGAATATGACCCTATTAAGACGGCTAAATATTGTCCTCTATAGTATTGCTGCTTTTCTCGTAATCATGCTATTTTTACCAATAGGGCAATGGTTCAATCTTGTAAATGCGAATTTCAAACTAGCTTTTTTCATCATTCCCTTTTTCGGTCTAGCTAGCTTACCAACGGCTATTTATATGAAAAATATTCGTCAGATATTGTTGAGTATTGTCTTGGTTGCTTTGTATTTTATACTGTTTAGCCTAGTAACTGCCCTAGCTGGATTGTTCCAACTTAATGTTTATTCATTCTTTTTCAAATGAGAACTTCGGTGCAAAACTGGAGTTTTTTGCTAGAGTTTGCTATACTAAGACCATGACGAAAGCAGATAGTATTTTTAAAGAAAACATTCATAAGATTATGGAAGAGGGCGTTTCTTCAGAAAATGCTCGTCCACGATACAAGAATGGAAACATTGCTAACTCCAAGTATATTACTGGTTCCTTTGCTGAGTACGATTTGGCCAAGGGGGAGTTTCCCATTACCACACTAAGACCAATTCCGATTAAATCCGCCATTAAAGAAATTCTCTGGATTTACCAAGACCAAACCAATGACCTGTCTGTCTTGCAGGAAAAATACGGTGTTCAATATTGGAATGACTGGGAAGTAGATGGAACAGGGACCATCGGTGAACGTTATGGTGCCATTGTGAAGAAACACGACATTATTTCCAAAATTATTAAGCAATTGGAAGAAAATCCTTGGAACCGCCGCAATGTGATTTCCTTGTGGGATTACGAGGCCTTCGACCAATCCGCAGGTTTGTTACCTTGTGCCTTTCAAACCATGTTTGACGTTCGACGAGTGGATGGGGAGATTTATCTTGATGCAACTCTAACTCAACGGTCAAATGATATGTTGGTAGCCCATCATATCAATGCCATGCAGTATGTAGCCCTTCAAATGATGATTGCCAAGCATTTTGGTTGGAAGCTAGGGAAGTTTTTCTATTTCATCAACAACCTCCATATCTACGACAATCAATTTGAGCAAGCAGAAGAACTCCTCCGCCGTACACCGTCAGAAGTAGAGCCGCACTTGGTACTAAATGTCCCTGACGGCACCAATTTCTTCGACATTAAACCAGAAGATTTTGAATTGGTGGACTACATTCCTGTTAAACCTCAGTTAAAATTCGACTTGGCGATTTAACAGGAATAGATGCGAAGAACTCTGTTCTTCTTATCTCCAACCTTCGAAGGTCTCCCAGACCTTCAAAGCCAGTTAGTCCGCAGTTGAAGTTTGACTTGGCAATTTGATATGTGGACTGACTACCGTCAGTCCCTATTTCCAACCTTTCACAGTCTATTCCCAGACTGTGAAAGCAGTTAAAATTCGACTTGGCGATTTAAGTTGAAGGCTGTTTACCAACAGCCCCTATTTATAACCTGTAACATTCTCTCAGAATGTTACAGCAACTTTAGTTTGATTTAGCAATTTAAGAAGAGACTTGCTTGCTAACAGCTTTTATTTCCCAATTAACCGAGATGGCTGTTCTCATCAGGTATTTCAACATACGTAGCATCCTTTTCTAAAAAATGCACAGACCCTACTTGGAAAGTGCATTTTTTTTTGAAATTTGATAAAATGATAGGACGGAAAGTGAGAGAAAATGACAAAGAAAATCATTGCCATTTGGGCTCGGGATGAGCAGGGATTGATTGGTAAGGGAGACAAACTGCCCTGGTCCTTGCCTGCAGACTTAGCGCATTTCAAGGAAACAACAACGGGTCACGCTATGGTCATGGGACGGGTGACATTTGATGGCATGGGGCGCCGTGCACTTCCCAATCGTCACACCATCGTTTTGACAACGGATAAAACCTATCAACTAGAGAGTGAACGTGTTACCATTTTACACAGTGTGGAAGATGTCCTAGATTGGTATAACAAACAGGAGCAGACACTATTTGTGCTTGGTGGGGGACAAATTTTTACTGCCTTTGCACCTTACATTGAAACATTAATAGTGACAGATATTCACGGTCAATTTAATGGCGATGTGTATTTTCCGAAAGCATTTCCTATGGAGAAATTTCAGCTACAAAGCGCCAATTTACGTCCAAAAGATGAGAAAAACCCGTATGATTTTACAATAAATACCTATGAAAGAAGAGAAAGTTAAGCATGGAGAGAAGTTTATTCGGTTTATTTACAGCGTTTCTCTGTGGAATATGTGTTCTTTGTGCGATTCAAGCCTTTAGAAAGAAACGATTTGGTTTAGCTATTTTATTTTTGTTGAATGCATTTACCAATCTGGTTAATAGCATTCACGCCGTCTATGGTGTTCTATTTAAATAAGGGGATGAAAGAGGAGAAATATGGCTGTTAAGCATACACACGAGTTAATTTATTGCTCATTTTGTGGAAAAAACCAAGAAGAAGTAAAAAAAATCATCGCAGGAAATAATGTCTTTATCTGTAATGAATGTGTGGAATTGGCCCAGGAAATTATCCGTGAGGAGTTGGCTGAGGAAGTATTGACAGACTTGGCTGATACGCCAAAACCACTGGAATTGCTCAATATTCTCAACCATTATGTTATCGGTCAGGACCGTGCTAAACGTGCCTTGGCAGTAGCAGTTTACAACCACTACAAGCGCATCAATTTCCAGGATACGCGGGACGATGAGAATGATGTGGACTTGCAAAAATCCAATATTCTGATGATTGGTCCGACTGGTTCTGGTAAGACTTTCTTGGCCCAAACCTTGGCTAAAAGTCTCAATGTACCATTTGCCATTGCGGATGCGACAGCTCTGACTGAGGCAGGTTATGTCGGTGAGGACGTGGAAAATATCCTCCTCAAACTCTTGCAGGCGGCGGATTTCAATATTGACCGTGCAGAAAGAGGGATTATCTATGTGGATGAAATTGATAAAATTGCCAAAAAAGGTGAAAATGTGTCCATCACCCGCGATGTATCCGGCGAAGGGGTCCAGCAAGCTCTCTTGAAAATTATCGAGGGAACGGTTGCCAGCGTGCCACCTCAGGGCGGACGCAAACATCCAAACCAAGAGATGATTCACGTCGATACCAAGAACATTCTCTTTATCGTTGGCGGTGCCTTTGATGGCATTGAAGAAATTGTTAAACAGCGTCTGGGCGAGAAAATCATTGGTTTCGGTCAAAACAACCGTGCTATTGAAGAAAAAGATTCTTACATGCAGCACATTATCGCGGATGATATTCAGAAATTCGGTATCATTCCAGAATTGATTGGTCGCTTGCCTGTCTTTGCAGCTCTGGACCAATTGACTGAGGATGACCTGGTGCGTATCCTGACAGAGCCTCGAAATGCTCTTGTTAAGCAGTACCAGACCTTGCTTTCTTATGATGATGTCGAGTTGGAATTTGAAGAAGATGCTTTGCAGGAAATTGCCAAAAAAGCCATTGAGCGTAAAACTGGTGCACGTGGACTTCGTTCTATCATCGAAGAGACCATGTTGGATGTGATGTTTGAAGTGCCGAGTCAAGACGATGTCAAGAAGGTTCGCGTGACAAAAGCAGCAGTAGACGGTGAAGGAAAACCTGAGCTAGAAACTGCCTAAAATTCATCAGGAGGTGTCAATTGACCGCCTCCTTTTTCAGAGAAAGGGGAAAATATGGAAATCAATACCCATAATGCAGAGATTTTACTGAGTGCAGTTTCAAAGGCCCAGTACCCAGATGATGATATTCCTGAGATTGCCCTGGCTGGACGGTCAAATGTTGGAAAATCGTCCTTTATCAATACCTTGCTGGGGCGTAAAAACCTGGCTCGGACGTCAGGCAAACCTGGTAAAACCCAGCAACTGAATTTTTATAATATCGATGATAAAATCCGTTTTGTTGATGTGCCGGGCTACGGTTATGCCAAGGTTTCCAAGACTGAGCGCGCCAAGTGGGGCAAGATGATTGAGGAATATCTGACCAGTCGAGATAATCTCCGCGTGGTGGTTAGTCTGGTAGATATGCGTCATGAGCCATCTGCCGATGATGTTCAGATGTACGAATTTCTAAAATATTATGAAATCCCAGTCATTGTCGTTGCTACCAAAGCCGATAAAATTCCACGTGGCAAGTGGAACAAGCATGAATCTATTATCAAAAAGAAATTGGATTTTGATAAGAATGACCAGTTTGTCGTCTTTTCATCTGAAACTCGACATGGCTATGACCAGGCCTGGGACGCTATTCTGAGTGAAATCTAACAAAAAATAAAAAATAGAGATATTTTTCTTGCATTCTAAACTAGACTATGTTATCATAATTGAGGTTTGAAAAAACTGACCTAAGACAGTAGGGGAGCTAGACTCATAAACATCCTACCGAGGCACAAAACGATTATTGATTTATAAACGTATTTGTACTTTCGTGTCTAGGTTTAGGTGCGATTTTTTTTGTGCCTAGCCCAAAATAAAAACGGAGGTAAAAAAATGAGTGAAGCTATTATCGCTAAAAAAGCGGAATTAGTAAATGCCGTTGCTGAGCAAATGAAAGCTGCAACATCTATCGTTGTGGTTGATGCGCGTGGTTTGACTGTAGAGCAAGATACTGTTCTTCGTCGTAACTTGCGTGGTGCAGAAGTTGAGTACAAAGTTATCAAAAACTCAATCTTGCGTCGTGCTGCTGAGCAAGCTGGTCTTGAAGGTCTTGCAGAATTGTTTGTAGGTCCATCTGCAGTAGCATTCTCAAACGATGCTGTTGCTCCAGCTAAAACAATTTACGATTTCGCGAAAACTGCTGATGCTCTTGAAATCAAAGGTGGAGCTGTAGAAGGTAAAGTTTCTTCTAAAGAAGAAATCGAAGCACTTGCTACATTGCCAAACCGCGAAGGCATGCTTTCTATGTTGCTTTCTGTACTTCAAGCACCAGTTCGCAACGTTGCATACGCTATCAAAGCTGTTGCAGAAAAAGAAGACGCAGCTTAATCAAATCGCGTCAGAGCGTAGCTGCTTAGTGCTACAAACTATTTAAAAACCTAAATTGGAGGAAAATCACAATGGCATTGAACATTGAAAACATTATTGCTGAAATTAAAGAAGCTACTATCCTTGAGCTTAACGACCTTGTAAAAGCTATCGAAGAAGAATTTGGTGTAACTGCGGCTGCTCCTGTAGCTGTTGCTGCAGCTGGTGGTGCTGCTGAAGAAGCTAAAGATTCATTCGACGTAGAATTGACATCTGCTGGCGACAAAAAAGTTGGCGTTATCAAAGTTGTACGTGAAATCACAGGTCTTGGCCTTAAAGAAGCTAAAGAACTTGTTGACGGTGCACCTGCAGTCGTTAAAGAAGGCGTTGCTACAGCAGAAGCTGAAGAAATCAAAGCTAAGCTTGAAGAAGCTGGCGCTAGCGTAACTTTGAAATAATCAAGTTTTATATATGAAAGAACCTATCACATTTGTGGTAGGTTTTTTCTGACTATGGTATACTAATAAACAATAATTATAGAACAGGTAACAATTGATGACTCATTACACTCACTAATTATCAGATATAAGCTTAACAGACCTTCAATCGTCACAATTGTATATTTCTAAGCAAAAATTGAAAGCAGTTTGTGGATGATTTGAGTTGCAACATCCCTCATTGTGTCAACCCCTGCCAATAAAAAGGTTAGATGGCGTTTTGATACTCACTGATGGTCATACTCGCGCGGTTGCTGCTCTTTCAAATGGGATAAATCATCTGCCCTTAGTGTGGGATGAGGATGAACTTGATTGGGAACTGTATAGGCGCTGTGTTGCTGAATGTCGAAATCAAGGGATCTATAAACCTAGCGACCGGCTCAATCGCATTATCACTGGGGAGGAGTATGAAGTGAAGTGGTATGGATGGTATGACAAGCTTCAAAAGAATTTGAGTAAGAATCAATAGTCATTTTTTTCACACAAAATCCCCCTAACTTGTAGATGGTAATTTATCTCAGGTCAGGGGTTCTATTTTATTATAGGTCTTCAAGTTCTTCGAGTTGGAGTAGGG
This sequence comes from Streptococcus nasisuis, assembly GCF_040836615.1. NCBI lineage: Bacteria > Bacillati > Bacillota > Bacilli > Lactobacillales > Streptococcaceae > Streptococcus > Streptococcus nasisuis. The sequence continues at coordinate 1,485,692 of NZ_CP162268.1, forward strand.
TAACTTGGCGTCTGTTTCGCTCTATCCAGCCTTGTTGTTCGAAGAACTTGAGCTTACGAGATAGGGTCTCAGGGGTAGTTCCGAGATAGGCTGCCAATTCTTTCATGGTCATGGGAATGGTGACGGAGAGACTATCGTTGAGGCTTTTAGATAGGTCTAGTAAATAGAGAGCCAATCGTTCCTCGATTTTTTCCATAGTGAGAAATTGGGTTTGTTGCTCAACCTTTGTCATCTTTTCTGCCAGAATGGATAGGAGTTTGAGACTGAGTTGAGGGTATTCTTGGAGTAATTGCTGGAAATCAGATTGATAAATCATGCAAATGACGGTCTTTTGCAATGCTTCTCCATAAAGATTTTCATTTTCAGTCCCAAATAACTGGCTTTCTCCTTCATATTGACCGGGCTCAGCCACGCGCAAGAGCTGTTCCTTCCCATTTGTAGCCAGACGGTAGACCTTCATTTGCCCCTGCGCCACGATGGACAACTGGGTAGGGGAAGTCGGTGAAAAAATGATTTCGCCCTTTTGAAAAGTCTGATGATGGGCTAATTGGCCAATTTTTTGCTGTTCCTCGAGGGGTAATTGGTTAAATAAAGGCACTAAACTGACACACAGGTGTTGAGACATGGTCATACTCCTTGGGATTGTTGAAAACTATGAAGAAAGGCTCCTAAAGTCATTGTAGCATAAATTTGCTTAACTGGCTTGATATAAATGACGGGCCTCTGCAAGCATCTGATAGGTTCCAGCGAAAGTTTGGCAGACGTCATCGGGAATAAAATAATGCTGGGTGATTTGGTCTAGGCTCGCAAATTCTTGATCCAAATCGAGCTGAGACTGATCCGAAATTGCTTTCTCTTTGATGATTTGATACAAATCGCGGACTTGAAAGACCTCAGGATGATTGGCACCGTGTGCACGAGTGATAGTAGTAGTGTATAAATCCAATGTTTCTGCATGTTCTACAATGTAGCGTTGAAATGGGGTCATGGTTGCATCCTTTCTAGCCTTATGCGGCCTTTACCTTTGTTTTTAAAACGGGATAGCCAATTTTTTCAATGGCTTGTTGGATTTGTTCGGCACTTGTTAGCTGTTCATCAAAATCAACCTTGAGCTTGCTGGAGTTAAAGGAAATCTTGACAGTATCTGCTTTGACACCGCTGACTTGTTTAACAGCTGCCGCAATTTTTTGCATACAAGATGGACAGGTAAGGGTTTCGAGAGTGAGAATGGCTTTGGACATAATCAGTTCCTCCTTTGTTTTTCTAGTTTGATTATACTCTTTTCTGAAATGGGAAAACTTGATGGCTATTAAGTTTTGCACGATTTCATTATTTTTTTATGCGATAGCGGAGTAGTCGCATACCGTTCAGAATGACTACGAGAATGCTGGTTTCATGTGCTAGCATGCCGATGGACATACTCATCCAAGAGCTGAAGAGTAGACTGGCAAGAAGAATGAGAACCACACCGATAGCAATGAGAATATTTTCTTTCATATTGAGCGCGGTTTGCTTAGCCAGACCATAAGCGTGTGGCAGGCGAGTGATTTGCGAATTGACCAAGACGACGTCTGACGTTTCGATAGCAACATCTGTCCCGTTTCCCATGGCAATTCCCACGGACGCTAGCGCCAATGAGGGACTATCGTTAATGCCATCGCCAATGAAGGCTACCGTATGCCCTTGACTTTGCAACTGTTGGATGTAGTTGGCCTTGTCCTCCGGTAACATATTTCCGTAGGCAGCATCCAAGTCTAAATCAGCAACAACAGTATCGACAGTAGCTTGGTTATCACCTGAAAGTAGAATAAGTTGTTTCGCTCCCAAAGCTTTCAACTGTCGCAAATCCTCTTTGACACCGGGACGAATTTGGTCGCGAATGCCGTAGAGCAGTTTAATCTGATGATTGATGGCCAGCAGTACCAAGGAATTTCCAGCTTTTTCAAAATGAGCAATATCTTGAGCAACTTGGTTAGAAATAGCTAATCCTGCTTGGCGCATGAGTTCTGGGTTTCCGACACGAATAATCTTGTCTTTGTATTGACCAACAATACCGCCACCCTTGATGACCTGAGCGTGTTCGATTTGGAGAGGTGTCATCTGTTCAAAAGAGGTTAGAATAGCTTTGGCCAGAGGATGGTCTGATTGGCTTTCCATGCTGTATAAGTAGATTTGAGCCTCTTTGACCTCATCCGCATTTCCATAGGTTCGAACGTCGGAAACTTCAGGTTTACCCATGGTCAGTGTCCCTGTCTTATCAAAGACAAAGGTATCTACTTTATTAAATTGCTGAATGACTTCGCTACCTTTGAGCAATACGCCATGCCGAGCACCATTGCCAATTCCAGCAACATTTGAAACAGGAACGCCGATGACCAAGGCGCCGGGACAGCCCAAGACGAGAATGGTAATGGCGAGGTCGATATTTCTAGTCACAAGTCCGACTAAAATGGCGAGGAGCAGTACAAAAGGAGTGTAATAGGTTGAAAAACGGTCAATAAAGCGCTCTGCCTCTGATTTAGAATCTTGGGCTTCTTCAACCAATTCGATGATTTTACCAAACGTGGTATCTTCTCCGACCTTTTCGGCACGGATGTGAATGGTTCCATTTTCAAGAATAGTCCCTGCGTAGACAGATGCTCCTGTGGCTTTGCTGACGGGGAGTGGTTCACCAGTAATGGCAGCTTCGTTGATATGCCCCTGTCCCCAGATGACTTGACCGTCAACCGGAACTTTGCCCCCGGTTTTTACCAGTAAAATATCACCTTTTTCAACCTCGTCAACGTCAATTTCTTCGAACATTCCATTAGCTACTTGTAGGAATGCTGTATCAGGAGCCAATTCGGTTAATTCTTTGATGGCAGAGCGGGTTTGGTTGAGGGTATATTGCTCAATCAAGGCACCGAACAAAAAGAGAAAGGTGACGATAGCAGATTCGTCGTAGCTTTTAATGGCAAAAGCCCCCAAAACGGCGATCGTTACCAGAACGTCAATCGATATAACCTTGACTTTCACAGCTTGGTAGGCCTGAATGGCAATCGGCGCTACTCCGATAAGGGAAGCGATAATAAAGCTGGTCGTGTATATGGGCTCATTATTCCATAGAAAATGCGCAAACAATCCCATCACAATCAAGATACCACTGATGATTGTGATGGTCTTTTTCTGTTTTAAAATATAGGCTTGCATAAGATTTCCTCCAAATTCTTTATTTGCCTTCAGTATAAACCAATGAATAGGTGAAAACCTTGATAGAGAACAAGAAATGGAGTTTTGTAGAAATTTTATAGAAATTTTTATTTTTTCTTACGTGGTTTGTGATTTTTCTATTGCAAACGATTTCATCTTTCGATATAATAGTATATAATGTCAAGTGGAGAAAATTTCATGAAAAGATACAAGAATTACATTTTTGATTTTTATGGTACCTTGGTAGATATTGTAACGGATGAAAATAAGCTGGAATTGTGGGAGAAATTGGCAGCGATTTACCATTCTTTTGGTTGCACCTACGGGGCTCGTCAGCTGCGCAGTGCCTTTCAAGAAGCGGCTAGTGAGGCGGAGCTTGATTTGATACGGATTAGTCCCTACCAGTATGTGGAAATTGACTTGGAAAAAGTTTTTATCCAATTGCTGACAGATGAAAAATACCGTCGTCCGACTCAAATGGCGCCAGCGGATTTGAAAACCTTTGGTCAAATGGTGGCGACTGTGTTTAGAGTCTTGTCCCGCGAGAAATTAGAGACTTATACAAATACCTTATCGACCCTTGCGCGACTCAAAGACGAAGGAGCGCGTCTCTTTATTTTGTCCAATGCGCAACGGGTCTTTACACAGGCTGAAATTGAAATCATGGGTTGCGCAGCGTTTATGGAACAAATCTATATTTCTTCTGATTATCGGATAAAAAAACCTGAACCTGAATTTTTACAGGGTGTCTTAGATGAAAATCAGTTGGATCCTGCTGAGACTGTTTTTGTTGGTAATGACCTGACTTCTGATATTGCCATTGCGCAAGCGCTCGGTTTAGATGGTGTTCTCATCAATACCTTCCCATACAGTCCTGACGAGATTGCAGCCTATCAAGAAAAAGGTTGGCAGTTTGAGATTATTGAGGACATTTCCGAATTGGTAGGGGAATAATTTGTCCTTAGAAAAACTACATTTCTTCATGATATACTCCCCTTATAGTGGACAGTGAAAAAACAAAAATTTTCACTAGAAACTATAAGGGGAGTTTTATTATGTCCAAAAGAAGTCCAAAATCTGTATCTGAGAAACTAGAAATTATTCTACTTCACTTGGAAGAAGGGAAATCACTTAGTTGGTTAACTAGAAACTAAGGTATTTCTAAAGATACCCTATCGAACTGGGTTCGGAAGTACAAAGAAGCTGGTGTTGAGGGGCTAGAGGAAAGCCGTCAATGGAAGAAGTATAGTAAGGAACTAAAGGAACAAGCTGTTTCCGACTATCTTAATGGCTTGGGAAGTCTCAAAGATCTGACTGAAAAATATGGAATTTCTGACCCTTATGCTCTCAGATTATGGATAAAACGTTATACTAGTGGTAAAGAACTGAAAGCTACTAGTAAAGGAATGAGACGCATGAAACAAGGACGCAAGACAACATTTGAAGAACGGATTGAGATTGTCAATTTTACCCTTGCCCACGAGAAAGATTACCAAAGGGATGTTGAGAAGTACGGTGTTTCCTACCAACAGGTCTATTCTTGGGTCAGAAAGTTCGAGAAGGAAGGTTCTAACGGTCTCCTAGATCGTCGTGGGAAAGGCCTGGAAAGCAAGCCTAATCTGACTCCAGAAGAAGAGTTACGCCTCAAAATCAAGCAACAGGAAGAGCCGATTAAGTATCTTGAAATGGAGAACGGCCTGCTAAAAAAGTTAGAAGAAATCAAACGACGAAACCAAAAGAAACGGATTCGACACTTGATGCACATTCTAGGTCTACGTTCCATTATCAGAAGAGCCAAGGGCTATTGTACCAAGACTAGCTTTGTCAATGTAGAGGACAACATTCTCAATCGTAATTTTACAGCTACTGCTCCCAATCAGAAATGGTGTACAGATGTAACTTTCTTGAAGTACGGTCTCAGCTGTAGAGCCTATTTGAGTGCTATTAAAGACCTTTATGCCGGCTCAATTGTCGCTTATGTGGTTGGTCAGTTTAATGATAACGAATTGGTATTGGAAACACTTCGTAAAGCCCGAAAAGCTAATCCTAATACGACACCATTAATTCACAGCGACCGAGGTTTGCAGTATACTTCGAAAGATTATTACTGTTTAACTACCCAGTATCAGATGACACGCTCCATGTCTCGTGTTGGTAAGTGTATTGACAATGCACCAATGGAGAGTTTCTTTGGGCACTTTAAGATGGAGTGCAATGATTTGAAGAAATATAAGACTTTTGAGGAGCTAGTTTCAGATATTGATGCCTACATCTATTTTACAATCATCAACGTGTTCAAGAGCGCAACAACGGCCTTGCCCCTCTTGAAATGAGGAACAAGGCCGTCGCCTAATCTTTTATTATTTCATTGTCCACTTGACAGGGAGCTGTTCACTAGATAGAGGGAGTTTTTCTAGGGATATTTATTGCCAAATTTTCTTCTTTTTGTTAGAATATTCTTAATTGAATAGAAGTCTGTGAGACTAGTACACCTATGGAAACTGTCCAGGGAGTTGAGCCGTGACTGTAAGCTCAATCAGTAAAAGTTGGTCGAATTCACTCACGCAAGGACTTAGAAACAAGGTCTGCCTAGCAGATGAAAACGGATGGTACCGCGTGACAACGCTCCGATACGAGTGGTGTCATGCGTTTTTTTATTGGAGGAATTATGTCAAACATTGAACAACAGTTGGCTGAATTAAGCCAAACTACACTTGAAAAGTTAAAAGAAATCCAGCACCAAGGAGAAAAAGAACTACAAGATCTGCGTGTTGCGGTTTTGGGTAAAAAGGGGTCCTTGACTGACTTGTTGAAAGGTTTGAAAGACCTGTCTAACGACATGAAACCAATCGTTGGTAAACAGGTCAACGAAGTGCGTGATGTGCTGACAGCTGCTTTTGAAGAAACAGCTCAAAAGGTTGCAGCAGCAAAAATCCAACAGCAATTAGCATCAGAAACCATTGATGTGACCTTGCCAGGTCGTCAGGTCAAGGTCGGAAAACGTCATGTCTTGACTCAAACTTCTGAGGAAATCGAAGATATTTTCTTGGGCATGGGCTTCCAAATCGTTGACGGATTTGAAGTGGAAAAAGACTACTACAACTTTGAACGCATGAATTTGCCAAAAGATCATCCAGCGCGTGATATGCAGGATACTTTCTACATCACAGAAGAAATTCTCATGCGGACCCATACCTCGCCTGTTCAGGCACGTACAATGGACCAACATGATTTTTCTAAAGGTGCCTTGAAGATGATTTCGCCAGGACGTGTTTTCCGTCGTGATACGGACGATGCGACCCACAGCCATCAGTTCCATCAGATTGAAGGCTTGGTTGTCGGTGAAAATGTATCCATGGGCGATCTCAAAGGTACGCTTGAAATGATTATCAAGAAAATGTTTGGTGAAGAGCGTCAGATTCGCCTGCGTCCGTCTTACTTCCCGTTTACAGAGCCTTCTGTTGAGGTGGATGTTTCCTGCTTCAAGTGCGGTGGTGACGGCTGTAACGTATGTAAGAAAACAGGCTGGATTGAAATCCTTGGTGCCGGCATGGTCCACCCGCAAGTATTGGAAATGAGTGGGATTGACTCAACCAAGTACTCTGGCTTTGCCTTCGGTCTTGGTCAGGAACGCATTGCCATGCTCCGTTACGGCATCAACGATATTCGTGGATTCTATCAAGGTGATGTACGATTCTCGGAGCAGTTTTAACGTAGCACTACTTAAGGCTGACAAAGTCAGCTCTTAAGTAGACGGAAATCGCTATTAAGCGACTTTCCTAGCTACCTTACTAGGCTTTCAAGCAAAAAATATCGTTTTGCTTGAAAGTCGTCGTGATTTAGGTAGTTTGTTAGGTTGTTTAAGGTGAAAAACGGTAGCCGCTATGGCGGTCTACCTACTCTCCTCACTAGGTTCAAGGTTGAAAAAATGTCGTTTTCAACCTTGAACCGTCGTAACCACGGACGAGGAAGTGAAGGGAAATCGCTATTATGCGACTTTCCTAGCCCAGTTAGAAATGAGAGGCAATGAGATGAAGATTGAACCTATACAATTAGAAGAGGTTTCCATTTTGCAGGAGTTGGCTAAGCAGACCTTTGCTGAAACCTTTACCCATGATAATAATCCAGAGGAGTTGGAGGCTTTCTTCGAGGAGGCTTATTCCGTGGTGGTTTTGACAAGGGAGTTGTCTGATCCCAATTGCCAACATTATTTCCTATGGGTTGATGATCAGGTGGCTGGTTATCTCAAGCTCAACCAAGGTTCTGCCCAGACAGAGCAGGAATTGGAAAATGCCTTTGAGATTCAGCGTATCTATCTCTTGCGGGCTTTTCAAGGTCGCGGTCTTGGAAAGGTCTTGTTTGAATTCGCTTTGTCCAAAGCAGAGCAGTCTAGTTGTGACTGGGTCTGGCTGGGAGTCTGGGAACATAATTACAAGGCTCAGAAATTCTATTCCAAATACGGATTTGAAAAATTTGGCCAGCATGAATTTGCGGTCGGTGATAAGATTGATGTGGATTGGCTACTGAAACGGCCTTTGCACCAGAAAGGATAATATGTTAGTAAGTTATAAATGGTTAAAAGAACTGGTTGACTTTGATGCGACAAGCCATGACTTGTCTGAAAAAATGTCAACAACAGGAATTGAAGTAGAAGGGGTTGAGCAAAAGAGTGCTGGCCTTTCTAAGTTGGTTGTCGGTCAGGTTGTGTCTGCTGAGCCAATTCCAGATACTCACCTCAATATTTGTCAGGTCAATGTGGGCGAAGAAATCACGCAAATCGTTTGCGGTGCTCCAAATGTGAAAGTTGGCATCAAGGTGATCGTTGCTCTGCCAGGAGCTCGTATTGCTGGCAACTACAAGATTAAGAAAGGCAAAATCCGCGGGGTTGAGTCCTTTGGGATGCTCTGCTCATTGAGCGAAATCGGCGTGTCCGACTCAGTTGTACCAAAAGTCTATGCGGACGGAATCTACCACCTGCCTGAAGATGCAGTCGTGGGTGAGCCAATCTTTTCATACCTGGACCTCGACGACGAGATTATCGAGCTGTCCATCACGCCAAACCGTGCTGACGCCCTCTCTATGCGTGGTGTGGCACACGAAGTTGCAGCCATTTACGACAGCAAGGTCAACTTCAAGCCTGTAGTTTTGGAAGAAAGCGACAAGAAGGCCAGCGATGTGATTGAAGTGGTCATTGAGTCAGACAAGGTGACTGCATACACTGCTCGTGTCATTGAAAATGTGACTATCGCACCAAGTCCACAGTGGTTGCAAAACCTGCTCATGAACGCAGGTATCCGACCGCTTAACAACGTGGTTGACATCACCAACTACATCTTGCTTTACTTTGGTCAGCCAATGCACGCCTTTGACTTTGATAAGTTTGATGGCAAGAAAATCGTGGCTCGTCAGGCAAAAGAGGGTGAGAACTTGGTAACTCTTGACGGCGAAGAACGTGACTTGATTACCGATGACATCGTCATTTCCGTTGCGGACAAGGCGGTTGCCCTCGGTGGTGTCATGGGTGGTGCCAACACAGAGATTGACGACAACTCTAAGACGGTTGTACTGGAAGCGGCTCTCTTTGACGGTAAGTCAATCCGCAAGACCTCAGGTCGTCTCAATCTTCGTTCTGAGTCTTCTTCTCGATTTGAAAAGGGCATCAACGTAGCGACCTTGACGGAAGCTATGAATACAGCGGCTGCTATGATTGCAGAGCTGGCTGGTGGTCAGGTCTTGTCTGGTATCGTTTCTGCGGGCAGCGTGGACACTTCGGATGTTCCAGTCACAGCAACCATTGATTACGTTAACCGCTCGCTCGGGACAAACCTCGATTATCCACAAATTGCAGATATTTTCCGTCGTTTAGGTATGGAAACAACTGGCGATGCAAGTCAGTTCACAGTAGCAGTACCTCGTCGTCGTTGGGACATTCGCATTCCAGCAGACTTGGTAGAAGAAATCGCTCGTATTTATGGTTACAATAATCTGCCGACCACTCTTCCGAAAGAGGACGGAACAGCAGGTGAGTTGACCCTGACCCAGAACATCCGTCGTCAAGTACGTAGTCTGGCAGAAGGTGCAGGCCTGACAGAAATTATTTCTTACGCTCTGACAACACCTGACAAGGCTGTGGAGTTTGCGGCTCGTCCAACCACTGTGACCGAACTCATGTGGCCGATGACCGTTGACCGCTCTGCCCTTCGTCAGAACATGGTGTCTGGTATGCTGGAAACAGTAGCCTATAACGTGGCTCGTAAGAATAAGAATTTGGCCCTTTACGAAATCGGTAAAATCTTTGAACAGTCTGGCAATCCAAAAGAGGACCTGCCACAAGAAATCAATAAGTTTGCCCTTGTCTTGACTGGTTTGGTAGCTGAGAAAGACTTCCAGACACCAGCTGTACCAGTTGATTTCTTCCATGCCAAAGGGATTTTGGAAGCTATCTTTGGTCATTACAAGTTGGCTATTGGCTTTGTAGCCACAAGTGAGATTGCTGCCTTGCACCCAGGCCGTACAGCTGAAATCCATTTGAGTGGGGCTGTGATCGGCTTTGTCGGACAGGTACATCCTCAAACGGCTAAGGACTACGGTATTCCTGAAACCTATGTGGCTGAAATCAATCTGGATGCGATTGAAGAAGCCCTCCAGCCTGCTCTGCCATTTACCGAAATCTCTAAATTCCCAGCGGTTAGCCGTGACATTGCTCTCTTGTTGGATACAACAGTGAAGCACCAAGATGTGCTGGATGCTATCGCTGCAGCTGGTGTCAAACGCTTGACCAAGGTGACTCTCTTTGATGTCTATGCTGGCAGCAATATTGTCGCTGGTAAGAAGTCGATGGCCTACAATTTGACCTTCCAAAATCCGACAGACAGCCTGACGGATGAAGAAGTGGCGAAGTACATGGAGAAAATCAGTAAGGCTTTGGTTGAGCTTGGTGCTGAAATTCGATAATATATAAATCTTGTGAAATCCTAGTCTGCGGACTCGGATTTTTAGTAAGGAGAGAATATGGACACGCATCAAATCCAGGAAAAATTTTTCCGGCATGGTCGCCTAACCATCATCCCTAAAAAATTAAACAGCAAGCAGGTCTTATTTGCCTACTTGCGTGATAAACTAGGTGAAAGAGGTCAGGTTTTTACTGAAAAAGAAGTCAATGCTTTCTTGGCAGAAATCTACGATGATTTTGCCATTTTGCGGCGATATTTGGTGGATTATGGCTACCTGACACGCGATGACTATGGCCGTGAGTATAAGATAGCAGAAGAGAGGTGACCAAAATCACCTCCCTTATCTTTTATAAAATAAATGGTTCAATTTTCAAGTCTACTTGCTCACCGTATTTAGCCAGCAAATCTTCTGCCAAGGGGTGATAGAGTTCCCTCAGTTGCTCAATCTTATCTGGAAATTGTTTGCCGATGTAGTCAAATTTACATTCTACAGTGTGAAAGAGTTGGTGGAAGAGCTCGTTGATGGCATGAAGTCTAGCAATCATCTCCTCATCCCCTTCCAGCCATTCAGGGATTTCGACGCGGTTGTCGACAAAACCATCAATCAACTTTACAGGGAAGGACCCGTATTCTAAGACAAATTCGTACATAGTTGTTCTCCTTGAGTTTTCCATATTTTAGCACAATCCTCACAAAATGGGTAGAAAGTTGATTGTTGATATAGTAAGTATTTGCAAGAAAGAATATTTTCCCGTAAAATGGAGAAAAAAATACGAGGAGTAAACATGGATAAATATCATATTCCACCGGTTTTGGTGTTTGAAAATTATGAGTTGGTTGAGGTCTCAAATGGTCGAGTGGTCATTGAGACAAGAGTAGTTGAGTCTTCCTTGAATATTTATGGTATGACCCACGGAGGTTATCTGTTTACCTTTTGTGATAATGTTGCTGGACTGGCTGTTTTCTCTCAGGGATACAAGTGTGTGACCCTCCAGTCCAATGTTCATTTTACAAGGGCGGGCCATCTGGGAGACAAGTTGACTATCACGGCAGAAATTGTTCACGATGGTCGTTCAACCAAGTTGGTAGAAGCAGTTGTTACCAATGAAAAAGGTCAAAAATTAGTCAGAGCTAGCTTCACCATGTTTGTGACGGGAACCTTTGAAGAAGAATCTTAAAATTTTTGTGATTTTATGAGCATTATTTTTGAAATCGATAACAGTCATGTGTATAATGGATAATGTAAAAAAATATATTTTTGAAAGTGAGATTTTCCATTATGTCTAAAATCGTCGTTGTGGGTACAAACCACGCTGGTACTGCATGTATCAAAACAATGTTGTCAAACTACGGTGCTGAAAATGAAATCGTAACATTTGACCAAAACTCAAACATTTCTTTCTTGGGTTGTGGTATGGCACTTTGGATCGGTGAACAAATCGATGGTCCAGAAGGTCTTTTCTACTCTGATAAAGAGCAATTGGAAAGCATGGGCGCAACTGTTCACATGCAATCACCAGTTGTAGACATTGACTTCGAGAAAAAAGAAGTGACTGCAATTGTTGACGGTAAAGAACACGTAGAATCATACGAAAAATTGATTCTTGCGACTGGTTCACAACCAATCATCCCACCAATCAAAGGTGTGGAAATCAAAGAAGGTTCAACTGACTTTGAAGCAACTCTTGAAAACCTTCAATTTGTTAAATTGTACCAAAACGCTGAAGACGTAATCAACAAGCTTGAAAAGCCAGACATCAACCGCGTAGCTGTTGTTGGTGGTGGTTACATCGGTGTTGAGCTTGCAGAAAGCTTCAAACGTAAAGGTAAAGAAGTTGTTCTTGTTGATATCGCTCCAACAGTTATGGGTGCATACTATGACCGCGACTTTACTGAAATGATGAACAAAAATCTTGAAGAAAACGGTGTGAAATTAGCTCTTGGTCAAGCTGTTCAAGCTGTTGAAGGTGACGGTAAAGTTGAGCGTCTTGTGACTGATAAAGAAACATTTGACGTTGACATGGTTATCATGTGTGTAGGCTTCCGTCCTAACACAGGTCTTGCTAAAGGTCAATTGGAAACCTTCCGTAACGGTGCATGGATCGTTGACAAGAAACAAGAAACAAGCATGAAAGACGTTTATGCAATCGGTGACTGTGCAACTATCTATGACAACGCTCGTCAAGATACAAGCTATATCGCTTTGGCATCAAACGCTGTTCGTACAGGTATCGTAGCTGCTCACAACGCAACTGGCCATGAGTTGGAAGGAGTTGGTGTTCAAGGTTCAAACGGTATCTCAATCTTTGGTCTCAACATGGTGTCAACTGGTTTGACAGAAGAACGAGCGAAAGATGCTGGTTTCAACGCAGCAGTAGCGTCATTCACAGACCTTCAAAAACCTGAATTTATCAAACATGACAACCACGAAGTAGCAATCAAGATTGTCTTTGACAAAGATACACGTGTAGTTCTTGGTTGCCAAATGGTATCACGCGAAGATATGTCAATGGGTATCCACATGTTCTCACTTGCTATCATGAAACAAGTGACAATCGAAGAGTTGGCATTGATGGATCTCTTCTTCTTGCCACACTTCAACAAGCCATACAACTACATAACAATGGCAGCACTTGGTGCGGAATAAGCTTAATTGATAAAATAAGGTCCAGAGTTTTCTCTGGGCTTTTTTACTGGTCTGACATTTCGTAAATGAAGTATATTTTGGTATAATGGAGAGTAATTACATTTTGAGAAAGTATGAGAATATGAACCCTTTATTAAATGGAATGAACGATAGACAGGCGGAGGCTGTTCAGACAACGGAAGGTCCGCTCTTAATTATGGCAGGTGCGGGCTCAGGCAAGACTCGTGTTCTAACCCACCGCATTGCTTATCTGATTGATGAAAAAATGGTTAATCCTTGGAATATTTTGGCCATTACCTTTACCAATAAGGCTGCGCGGGAGATGAAGGAGCGGGCCTATGCGCTCAATCCTGCTACACAAGACTGTTTGATTGCCACTTTCCACTCCATGTGTGTACGGATTTTGCGTCGGGATGCGGATCACATTGGCTATAACCGTAACTTTACCATCGTAGATCCGGGTGAGCAACGCACGCTGATGAAACGGATTTTAAAAGCTCTAAATCTGGACCCGAAAAAGTGGAGTGAGCGGACCATTTTGGCAACCATTTCCAATGCCAAGAATGATTTGATTGATGATGTGGCTTATGAGGCGCAGGCAGGCGATCTCTATACGCAGATTGTTGCCAAATGCTACAAGGCTTATCAGAAAGAACTCCGTCAGTCAGAGGCAGTCGATTTTGATGACCTAATCATGTTGACGCTCCGCCTATTTGACAAAAATCCTGACGTCCTGACCTACTACCAGCAGAAATTTCAATATATCCATGTCGATGAGTACCAAGATACCAACCACGCCCAGTATCAGCTGGTCAAACTCTTAGCGTCACGCTTTAAGAATATCTGTGTGGTCGGTGATGCGGACCAGTCCATCTATGGCTGGCGTGGGGCGGATATGCAAAATATCTTGGATTTTGAGAAGGATTATCCAGAAAGCAAGGTGGTTTTGCTGGAGGAAAATTACCGCTCGACCAAGACAGTCCTTCAGGCAGCCAATGAGGTTATTGAGAACAATCGTAACCGCCGTCCGAAGAAGTTGTGGACGCAAAATGTTCAGGGAGATTTGATTACCTACTATCGTGCGCGTGATGAGGGCGATGAGGCGATTTATGTTGCCAGTCAAATTGACCAACACCATCGTGAAGGCAAGCCTTATAAGGACTTCGCCGTTCTTTACCGGACCAATGCCCAGTCTCGTACCATTGAGGAGGCCCTGCTCAAGGCCAATATTCCTTACACTATGGTGGGCGGGACCAAGTTCTATAGCCGTAAGGAAATCCGTGATGTGATTTCCTATCTGAATATTATTGCCAACCCTGCGGACAATATTTCTTACGAGCGCATTGTCAATGAACCCAAACGCGGAGTAGGACCTGGCACAGTCGATAAGATTAGGGACTTTGCGACGACGCATGCCATGTCCCTGCTTGAAGCATCACAGGATATTATGCTGTCTGGTGTCAAGGGTAAGGCTGCTCAAGCCGTTTTTGACCTTGCAACCCTGCTATACAATCTCCGCAATCGACTGGATGAGATGACAGTGACCGAATTGGCTGAGGCGGTCTTAGATAAGACTGGCTACCTCAATGCCTTGGCTGTACAAGGAACGATTGAGGCCAATGCCCGCATTGAAAATATTCAGGAATTTCTTTCGGTGACCAAAAATTTCGATGAAAAAGAGGTAGAGGAAGAAGAGACAGGGCTGGATAGGCTCAGCCGATTCTTGCTGGATTTGGCCCTGATCGCTGATACAGACGACGGCGACAAGGAATCGTCGGAAGTCACGCTCATGACCCTTCATGCGGCCAAGGGCTTGGAATTTCCAGTGGTTTTTCTCATTGGTATGGAGGAAAATGTCTTTCCTCTCAGTCGTGCAGCGGAAGAAGAAGCTGAGTTAGAAGAAGAGCGCCGTCTGGCTTACGTTGGCATCACCCGTGCCGAGCATATTCTTTATTTGACCAATGCCAATTCCCGCCTCTTGTTCGGTCGGAGCAATTACAACCAGCCTAGTCGTTTTATTCGTGAGATTTCAAGTGATCTCTTGGATTATCAAGGTCTGGCCCGTCCTGCTAATACCAGCTTTAAGGCTTCTTATGTCAATGGCAAAGCGACCCAGTTTGGACAAGGGATGAGTTTGCAGCAGGCTCTCCAAAGTCGTAAGTCCTCTGTTCAACCCAACCGCACACTTGGTGGGGAATTACCATTTGGTCAGACATCCGCTAATACGGCGACCAACTGGTCAGTTGGAGACATTGCTGTCCATCGAAAATGGGGTCGCGGTACTGTACTTGAAGTTTCAGGATCGGGCAGCAACCAAGAACTCAAAATCAACTTTCCAGAAATGGGCCTCAAAAAAGTTTTGGCCAGCCTAGCTCCGATTAGCAAGGAGGACTAGTGTGGAGCCAACTATTTGTTTGGATTGTACTAGCTATTACCATAGTTTTATTAAGTCTATCCCTCATTCTCATCTATGTATTTTACTACCTTAGCAAGCGGAAAAAAGAACTTTGTACTGCAAAGGTGACAGGCTGTGTTGAAGACTACTCATTCATGTCCTACAATGGCATTAGCCTGCCTGTTGTGGGTTACTGGGTGAGACAAAGCTATTATTGGGCTGTTGGTCCACATTTCCAATCCTATCGGTACGTCACGGTTTCAACACTCTTATCATGCTTGGTAACGGGACAGCATTATAATTTGCTAGATAGAAAACATTTACCAGATTCTTTAATTATTTATCGAAATAAGAATAGTCTGTTCAGTCTAACGCTTTTTCCATTGGTTCTAGCGTCGATGTTTACTACAATCCACTTAAGCCAAAGCAGGCCTACGTCCATCGACATATTACGATTTTGTCCAAAAGTTTAGTGTATTTGCTGATAGGATTGCATTGTTTATATATGGTGGTCTGTTTGGGTCTGTGGCTGGCGCTGGTCTAGGTTTGACAAATAGGAAGAGGTGATAAAGGTGACAAATCTCAAGTACTTTCAGAAGAGATGGGCAAGAGAGAAATATCTGGTCATGGCTCACTCTCAGCATCACTATAATGCCTTGCGTCAGCTTTTTAAGGGAAATGTTTGGTCAGTTGACAAAGAACTTGAATTTGAACGTTTGCTAGCGGAGGCTTTAGCTCACAATCCTAGTATAAAAACTTTGCGCACTGCCTATCAGCATATTTGGGGTTATTTTAAAAAGTGTGCAAGTGATGAAGAAAGGGAACGCTTCAAGGAATTGGACCTTTTTCTGGAGAGCCATGCCCAGGAAATGCACGAGTTTTTGAAGTGTATGACTGACAAGTACCGGCCGCCCTACCTGCTCCAGAGTCGGATAATGCAAGTGGACAAAATACAATAAGGCAGTTATGACTTGTTTTGGGTCATTTCTTTCTTTTTTGAATGGTGATAAGCACAAGTCGAAATCGTATGACAATTTACTCAGTCTAGTGTGAAATTTTCAGCAGATTGATTGTAAATTTAGCACATTCCAGCTTTTCATTCAGGAAATTTGTGGTATAATTATTAAATACTAAATTTTTAGAAAATTTTGAAGAATCGACATAAAGGAGATATCTATGTCTTATGTAGTAGCTGTTGTTGGTGCCACTGGTGCAGTTGGTGCTCAAATGATTAAAATGTTGGAAGAATCCACTTTGCCAATCAAGCAGGTCCGTTTCTTGGCGTCTGCCCGCTCAGCAGGCAAGACCTTGGCTTTCAAGGGGCAGGATATTGTCATCGAAGAAACGACGGAAACAGCATTCGAAGGTGTAGATATTGCCCTTTTCTCAGCTGGTGGTTCTACATCTGCCAAGTACGCTCCTTATGCGGTAAAAGCAGGAGCTGTTGTCGTAGACAATACTTCGTATTTCCGTCAAAACCCAGATGTTCCCTTGGTTGTTCCTGAGGTAAATGCTCACGCGCTTGATGCCCACAATGGTATCATTGCTTGCCCTAACTGTTCAACAATTCAGATGATGGTTGCTTTGGATCCTGTTCGTCAGAAATGGGGCTTGGAGCGGATTATCGTATCCACTTATCAGGCAGTTTCTGGTGCTGGTATGGGAGCTATCTTGGAAACGCAAGCTCAGCTTCGTTCTGTCTTGAATGACGGTGTAGAACCAAAAGCGGTAGAAGCAAACATTCTTCCTTCTGGTGGAGATAAGAAACACTACCCAATCGGCTTTAACGCGATTCCACAAATCGACCTCTTCACTGAAAATGATTATACTTATGAAGAGATGAAGATGACAAAAGAGACTAAGAAAATCATGGAAGATGACAGCATTGCTGTTTCTGCAACCTGTGTCCGCATTCCAGTCTTGTCAGCTCACTCTGAGTCTGTTTATATTGAAACTAAAGAAATTGCACCGATTGATGAAGTGAAGGCAGCTATCGCAGCCTTCCCAGGGGCTGTTTTAGAAGACGATGTGGCTAATCAAATTTATCCGCAGGCAATTAACGCCGTTGGTAGCCGTGATACCTTTGTAGGTCGTATCCGTAAGGACTTGGATAAGGAAAATGGTATTCATATGTGGGTTGTTTCTGATAACTTGCTCAAGGGTGCGGCTTGGAACTCTGTTCAAATCGCTGAAACTCTCCATGAACGTGGTCTTGTTCGTCCAACCGCAGAATTGAAATTTGAGTTGAAATAAGGACTAGGTTTAGGAGATTGAAAAATGAATGATAACATTGCTAAGAAAATGGGGCAACGCCCAAAGGTGCAAATTTTCTTCAGTACCGTTTTGGGTCTTGTAGTTGCCGTCTATGGATTCATTATCAGGCAAGATTTGTTAGTTTGGGAAGAAACAGGTGGAGAAAAACTCCTCCCACGCTTTATTTACTGGATTTATTCTTTAGTGGGTGCTACTGGAGTCGCTCTCGTATTCCTAGCAGTGAGTATGATTTTCTTTGTCAATAGCTATCGTATTTTCAAAAAATTAAAAGCTTAGATGTTAAGGGCTTGGCTTTTGATGATTTGATTGTGGCATTCAGTTGTAGAAAGGTTGAGATATGTCTATTCAAGATTTACGTGATGTAAAAATTATTACGGCTATGATTACGCCCTTTAAAGAAGATGGAGCTATTAACTATGATGTGTTGCCAGAATTAGTCGAACATTTATTGGCTCATCATACGGAAGGAATTTTGTTGGCAGGAACAACTGCCGAAAGTCCAACCCTTACACACGCGGAAGAATTAGAATTGTTTGCGGCGGTACAAAAGATTGTTAATGGTCGTGTGCCATTGATTGCTGGTATAGGTACCAATGATACCCGTGATTCAATTGAGTTTGCCAAAGAAGTAGCTGCTTTTGGTGGTTTTGCGGCAGGTCTTGCCATCGTGCCTTATTACAACAAGCCTTCTCAAGAAGGTATGTACCAGCACTTCAAGGCTATTGCGGATGCCTCTGATTTGCCAATTATTATCTACAATATTCCAGGTCGTGTTGTGGTTGAAATGACACCTGAAACCATGTTGCGTTTGGCAGAGCATCCAAATATAATTGGGGTCAAAGAGTGTACCAGTCTTGCAAACATGGCTTACTTGATTGAGAATAAGCCAGAGGATTTCTTAATTTATACTGGTGAAGATGGCGATGCCTTCCATGCCATGAACTTGGGAGCAGACGGTGTTATCTCAGTCGCTTCCCATACAAACGGTGATGAAATGTATGAAATGTTCACAGCCGTTGAACAACAAGATATCCGAACTGCTGCAGCCATTCAACGCAAGTTTATACCGAAAGTTAATGCTCTATTCTCCTATCCTAGTCCTGCACCAGTCAAGGCAGTTCTCAATTACATGGGATTTGAAGTTGGGCCACTCCGCTTGCCATTGGTACCATGTCCAGAAGAAGACGCCAAACGCATTATCAAAGTCGTAGTGGACGGCGACTACGAAGCTACCAAAGCCACAGTAACAGGGGTTGTACGACCGGATTATTAAAACAGTCTACGGATAGACTGTTTTAACGCGAGCCAAGAAACAAGAGAGCGAGCAATGTCCGGGGGAGTGAAACAGTTCGGGGGATACGAATAGTTCGGTGGACTATTCGTACCTGAGCCTGCAAACCAAAAAGCGAAGTATATAAGCTGGTCACCAAGAAATACGAAAGTGACCACAGAAGACCCGAGCCTAGAAACTCAAATGTGAGGACATCCAGGGCTTCAGCTGCCATTTTCGGCGTTTTATATAAATTTATTCAAGCACATCATAAAATAGGTGTGCTTTTTTGTTTGGATGTGTAAACCTTTTCAATAAGAATTCGCCTTGTCAATGCTATAATGGAGAAGAAGGGAGGAAGCGGGATGAATATTTTGATCATTGGTGCTTCATTTGCTGGTTTGACAGCTGCAATGGAATGCCAGAAACGCTATCCACAAGCGACGATTTATTTGATTGATAAGGAAGAAAGTATTGGTTATTTTCCCAATGCACTCAATTGGAAAGTAAAAGGAGAAATTTCAAGCTGGGAAGAAGCAAGGGTTGGCTATTTTGAGGGGCTAGAGCAGTCGGCTGTTCATTTCTTACTTGGATGGGAATGTATTTCCATAGAAGCCACATCTAAAAAAATAAGGCTAAAAAAAGAAGAAAGCTTGCAGGAATTATCCTACGACTATCTCATTTTAGCCATGGGAGCTCAACAAGTTTGGGAACATCAGTCGGTTGATCTATCAGAAAAAATTTTGACAACTAAATCCCTTGGCCAAGCCAAAAAGAGCTTAGAAAAGCTTGGAGAGGCTGGAAGAGTAACAGTGATAGGAGCTGGTCAAATTGGTCTTGAAAGTCTAGAGGCTCTCAGTCGTTTACCGATTCAAATCAGGTTAATAGAATCACAAGAATGGCCCCTAGCCAAGTATTTCGATCAAGACATGGTCGATTTTATCTGGGAAGAGTTTGACAGAATCGACCTCGACTATCATTTTTCGGAAACGGTTAATGAAGTTTACTTGGATGAGATAGGCCAAGTCCAGTTAAACAGTTTGCAGGGAACCTATCTGTCCGACTTTGTTCTTTTGGGTACCAATTTTAGGCCCCATTCAGATTTGGTGGAAGGATTAGTAGACCTGCACACAGATGGTAGTATTCTGGTGGATGATTATCTTGAAACCAGTCAATCTGGAATTTTTGCGGTAGGGGATTTAATTCGGATGCCTGTTACCATGTTTGGGAAGGCCTACCTGCCCATGATCAATCACGCTATGTTGACAGGACGTCTGGTTGCTGAAAATCTTCTGGCTAAGAAGAAGCGCTTAAAGCCTGTTCAACGCATTGTTTCCACCCATGTGTTTGGCTATAATCTGACTAGCGTAGGTCTGACGGAAAGGGAAGCAAACCTGTGGTTGGACACAGACACTATTCGTATCCGGCAACCATTCAGCCAGTGGGATGAAAAAGAAATAGACTTCAAAATGGTGGTCAGTCGAGAGGATGGACGTATTCTTGGTGGTCAATTGGTATCTTCCTCTGACCACATGGCACAGATGAATGTATTGGCACTAGCTATTTCAAAAAATATGACAGTTGAGGACTTGTTACAAGAATCCTGGCTTTGTTTGCCTGGTAGAACCGACCTGCAACCATTCATTATGGAAGCAGCCAATCAATATTTCTGGCAAAAATCTGATCAAGAATAGGTGGTGATTGTGTGCATATTCTAGATTTATTAGAAAAACGTGAGCGCGCTATTTACCAGCTCTTTCTTCTCTTGCGTAAGTCCCTGTCACCTATTGGAATAAAGGAAGTTGCCCAGGAGCTCCATCTGTCCAAATCTACCTTGTTACGCTATATAGAAAGTTTCTCTGAAGAGGTTAAAGAGGAGCAGTTTGGTCTTGTCTTTCAGATTAAAGAAGAGGAAGTTGTCTTACAGCGCGGAGCTAATTTATCCAGACAAGACCTGTTTGCCTATCTCTTTAGAACCAGTATCAAGTACCAGATTTTACTTTATGTTTTTGATAAAAATGAATGCTCTATTCCCATGTTGGCTCAAGAATTATTGTTGAGTGAAGCTACTTTGAACAGACATCTTTCGACATTAAACAAAGCCCTGAAAGAGTTTCAGGTGAGCATACGGAACGGTCGTTTGCGGGGTAGTGAGTTGCAAATTCGCTATTTTTATTATCAATTATTCTGGCTGACCAGGCCTTTCAAAGAATTAGAACAAGATTGGGTCTTTAGGGAGCAACTTGCTCATCTGCCGATTTTTGAACGCTTTTATCAATCCCAGTTTAATCCTCGACAGGCCCATCAGTTGGCTCTCTGGTTGATGATTGTCCAGAAAAGAATGCGATTGAAAGATTTGGATTTCCAGGCAGTTTATCAGTTAATGGCCCCCTATGAGCAGCATAAATTTTACCGTCACCTACGTCAGCTCTTTTTGACATTACGCCAGCAAGCATCGGCTTCCTTTCAAGAGGGTGATACCATGTCGGTTTTTGCATTCTTGTTTAGTCAAGGGATAGTGGCAGCCCATCAATTAGAACAGGTCTTGGGATTCGGTGGACCCATTATGGAAGCAACTAGTTGGGCCTTTCAACGTGTAAAAATTCTCTTGAAGACAGATTTGACAGTGGAAGAAGGTGAACTATATCATCTCAATCAGGTTTTTAGTCAGCTCTATTTTTTCACTTCCTGTATCGATAGTGGCTTTGATGAATTGGCTAGCTATGATTCTTTCATGCAAGAGGCTGCTTCTGGTATCCTGCACCATGTATCTAAGGAGATTTTTGGGAGAAAGAATGGGATAGCTTCCTGTCTTTTGCTATCCTTGACACAATTATTTTCTTATTTTATGCAGGTGGAGCCAACCACGATAAAAATTGGATGGGCATCTAGTTATCCATCTGTCATTAGCTCTCCCATTTTATATGTCTTATGTCAGTCCTTAGAACGCAATCGGTCAATTCAAATCGAGCCTGTCCAATCAGACCAATCCTATGATCTGGTTATTTGCCATGATTATCCTTGGAAGCAAGATCCATCTTATCATATCTATGGATTGCCAACTGCTCAGGAGTTGAAGGATGTAAAGGGCCTTATTCAGACCATTCATCAGAGCAAGTTAGAGCAGTCTAAACGGTTGGTCGAACGGAAGCAGTTTCGAATTGAACGGCGGTGAAAAGCTTTCTGGTTATCTAGGAAGTTTTTCTTTTGCTCTAAAAGAAGACAACTTTATCAATTTTTTTTGAAATAGTAAAAAAATTGATAAGATTATTTTCGAAAAATAGATTACAATAAAATCACAAGGAAGTCGGAAACGCTTTCAAAAATGATATTAAATCTACAAGGAGGACAGGAAATGTCTGCAGAAAAATACATTATGGCCATCGACCAGGGTACAACAAGCTCACGCGCCATCATCTTTAACAAAAAAGGTGAAAAAGTTGGTAGCTACCAAAAAGAATTTACTCAAATTTTCCCTAAACCAGGTTGGGTAGAACACAATGCCAATGAGATTTGGAATTCTGTCCAGTCTGTTATTGCAGGTTCCTTTATTGAAAGTGGTGTTCGTCCAGACCAGATCGAAGGGATTGGTATCACCAACCAACGTGAAACAACAGTGGTTTGGGACAAGGAAACAGGACTTCCAATTTACAATGCCATTGTCTGGCAATCACGTCAGACAGCTCACATTGCAGAACAGTTGAAACAAGATGGTTACGCTGACCTTTTCCATAAGAAAACAGGCTTGGTCATTGATGCATACTTCTCAGCTACAAAAGTTCGTTGGATTTTGGACCAAGTTCCTGGAGCTCAAGAACGTGCAGAAAAAGGTGAAATCCTCTTTGGAACTATTGATACTTGGTTGGTTTGGAAATTGACCAATGGTAAGTGCCATGTAACGGACTACTCTAACGCGGCTCGTACTATGCTTTACAATATCAAGGAACTCAAGTGGGATGATGAAATCCTTGAACTCCTCAATATTCCAAAAGCTATGTTGCCAGAAGTTCGTTCCAACTCAGAAGTTTATGGTACCACAGCTCCATTCCATTTCTACGGGGCAGAAGTTCCAATCTCAGGTATGGCAGGTGACCAACAAGCAGCCCTCTTTGGACAGTTGGCCTTTGAACCAGGTATGGTGAAAAATACCTATGGAACAGGTTCCTTCATCGTTATGAATACGGGTGAGGAAATGCAGCTATCTGAGAATAGCCTCTTGACCACTATCGGTTATGGTATCAACGGAAAAGTATACTATGCACTCGAAGGGTCAATCTTTATCGCTGGATCAGCTGTGCAATGGCTTCGTGACGGAATGCGAATGGTCAAAGAGTCACCTGAATCGGAAGAGTTGGCTCGCAAATCAACTAGCAATGATGAGGTCTATGTTGTACCAGCCTTTACAGGTTTGGGAGCTCCTTATTGGAATTCAGATGCGCGTGGTTCAGTCTTTGGCTTGACGCGTGGAACAACCAAAGAAGATTTTGTGAAAGCGACTCTTCAATCTATTGCCTATCAAGTACGCGATGTTATTGACACCATGCAGATTGACTCAGGTATTGACATTTCTGTCTTGAAAGTAGACGGTGGTGCTGCCATGAACAGCCTTCTCATGCAATTCCAGGCAGATATCCTTGGTATCGAGATTGCCCGTGCTAAAAACTTGGAAACAACTGCACTTGGCGCAGCCTTCCTAGCAGGTCTTGCAGTAGGTTTCTGGAAAGACTTGGATGAATTGAAGGAATTGAATGCAGTTGGACAATCCTTCCAGCCAGCTATGAACGAGGCCCGCAAAGAACAGCTCTATAAAGGCTGGAAAAAAGCAGTTGCTGCAACGCAATTATTTGCACAAATGGATGAAGAGTAAAAAGTTAGAAAGTGTGAAAACATGGAATTTTCAAAAGAAACACGTCGCTTAGCGATTGAAAAAATGCAAGACAGACAGTTGGATCTCTTGATTATTGGTGGTGGTATTACGGGGGCGGGTGTTGCCCTCCAAGCCGCTGCTAGTGGTATGGAAACTGGATTGATTGAAATGCAGGACTTTGCCGAAGGGACATCCAGTCGTTCAACCAAGTTGGTTCACGGTGGGCTTCGTTACCTCAAACAGTTTGATGTAGAAGTAGTATCCGATACAGTTTCAGAACGTGCAGTAGTGCAAAATATTGCACCTCATATTCCCAAACCAGACCCAATGTTGCTTCCAGTTTATGATGAAGAAGGATCTACCTTTAGCCTCTTCCGATTGAAAGTGGCTATGGATCTCTATGATCTCTTGGCTGGTGTCAATAATACAGACCTTGCCAATAAGGTGTTGACAAGAGAAGAAGTACTGGAACGTGCCCCACATTTGAAAAAAGAAGGCTTGCTTGGTGGAGGTGTTTATCTTGACTTCCGTAACAATGATGCTCGTCTGGTAATTGAAAACATCAAACGTGCAGCCAAAGACGGTGCCTTGATTGCCAGCCGTGTCAAAGCTGAGAAATTCATCAAGGATGAGACTGGAAAAGTTGTTGGTATCGTCGCTCGTGACTTACTGACAGACAGCACATTTGAAATCCGTGCACGATTGGTTATCAATACAACCGGACCTTGGAGTGACGAAGTGCGTAATCTGGGTGGCGAAGGCTCAGGTGTTCTCCAGATGCGTCCAACCAAGGGTGTGCACCTTGTTGTAGATAGCTCTCGCTTGTCTGTTCCACAACCAACCTACTTTGATACAGGTCACGCAGATGGTCGCATGGTCTTTGTCCTTCCGCGTGAGAACAAAACCTATTTTGGTACGACAGATACGGACTATACAGGCGATTTGGCAAACCCAACAGTCACTCAAGAAGATGTCGATTATCTATTGGATATTGTTAACAATCGTTTCCCAGAAGCAAACTTGACCTTGGATGATATTGAAAGTGGCTGGGCAGGTCTTCGTCCACTCTTGTCAGGAAATGGTGCT
Organism: Streptococcus nasisuis; assembly: GCF_040836615.1. NCBI lineage: Bacteria > Bacillati > Bacillota > Bacilli > Lactobacillales > Streptococcaceae > Streptococcus > Streptococcus nasisuis. Next base: position 1,510,373 of record NZ_CP162268.1, read on the forward strand.
TCTGACTACAACGGTGGAAATAATGGTAAGCTTAGTGATGATAGCTTTAATAGCTTAATTGAAACAGTCAAAGGTTATTTGAACAATGAAAAGACTCGTGATGATGTGGAACACGATTTGACTCATCTGGAAGGTAGCGTTTCTGAAAAACACTTGGATCCGTCTGCTGTATCGCGTGGTTCTGCCCTTGATCGTGATGACAATGGTTTGCTCACACTTGCAGGTGGTAAAATTACCGATTTCCGTAAGATGGCAGAAGGTGCTTTAGAAAAAGTAGCAGATATCCTCAAAGAAGAGCATGGTCGGAGCTTTAAACTCATCAATTCTAAGACCTATCCTGTATCTGGTGGTGAATTGAACCCAGCTAATGTAGCAGAAGAAATCGAACACTTGGCACAATTAGGTGTGAAAAAAGGTTTGGACTACGATGATGCCCTCTATTTAGCTAACTTGTACGGTTCAAATGCGCCAAAAGTATTTGCCTTGAACCATAAAGTAGAGGCTGTGTCTAACCTTAATCAACGGGATTTACTGTCTCTGCATTATGCCATGCGGGAAGAAATGACGCTGACGCCAGTAGACTACCTGCTCCGCCGGACCAACTACATGCTCTTCATGCGAGAACAATTAGACGCGGTAGCACCTGAAATTATCAAAGAAATGGCTGCTTATTACGATTGGTCAGAAGAAGAGGCTGCTGGTCAAGAAGCTCTGCTTATGGAAACTCTAAATAAAAACGATTTGACCTATCTGAAGAAGGTGTAATACAATTTATGAAAAGGCTTACCAAGCTGAACAATAGAAAAGAACCCAAGGAGGCTTTATGAAATTTTTACGTTCTACCATCGGCTATATGATTGCCGGTATGATTGTTATGAGTGTCTGGGGGGCATTTGCGGATGCCTACGGCATTATTGGAGGCTACTTTGCTGCCTTTATTATCATCGGTCCAATGTGGTTTATGAACCATTATCTGGGGCTGATCAAACACGATGATGACTCAGCTTTTGTCGATATGGGGCTGGGAATCGGTCTGTGTGGTATTTTCCGTGATGCCTTTATAAATGGATTTGATACTGTGGTTGAATCACTTCCGACCATCCTCTTGGTTGTCATCGGCGCAACCATAGCTGGACTGGTTGCAGCCAAGATTGAAGAAGATATGGAAAAAGATTAAGGAGGGTATTACATGACAGTTCAACAAGCAATTGCTACTTTAGTTGGTGCGTTTCTCTTCCCCTTCATCATTCGGATGGCCTGGGGACAGATGGTTGAAAAATTTGGTCCGATTGGTGGTTGGATCGCTGCGGCAATGATTGTCGGGACGGCCTGGACCATTAACCACGGTGTGGGGCTTATCACCCAATCGGGTTCTGCCTGGGTTGATATGGGACTTGCTGCGGGTATCGGTGTATTTGTCGCATCAATTGCGCGTGGTGGTAAGGCTGGCAAAGCCAAAACCAATCTCCTAGCAGCCCTGGTTGGAGGAATTTTAGGCGGTCTAATCCTATCATTTATCCTTTAAAAGCAAAGTTTCAAGTCGGGATGAAATGTCCCGACTTTTTATGATAGTGAATGAACCCCAGCAAGTCCTAGGCTTAACCAAGTGTAGAGTCTTTTCAAAGTGAATGATGCTTGTCGTGACAATATGATCTTTCAAGAATGTAAGCAAAATGTTTTACATTATCACTAATTATTGATAAAATAATACCAAATCAGAAACGAGGTAGTTTACATGAACAATACAGGTATTCATCACATTTCGACTTTGGTGGGCAACATCCACCAGGCTTATCATTTTTATCACTATATTCTTGGCTTGAAGTTGACCCTGAAGACAGTGAATCAGGATGATTCGTCCATGTATCACCTCTTTTTCGGGGATGAAGATGGCCGGTTCGGTACAGAATTCACGATTTTTGATATGCCAAACTTCCAGATGGAACGCAAGGGAACCAATCGCCTAGAAAGAACGATTTTTCTAGTCAAGGATAAGGCAGCTCTGGAGTTCTGGGCACAACGTTTGACGGATTTTGAGGTCGAACATGGTGGAGTAGAAGTGATGGGAGACAGACATATCCTCAATTTCCAAGATGAGGATGGTCAAGATTTGGCCTTGACCTATCATGATACTATTGGTCCTATGTATCCAATGGAGACTGCCGAGATTCCTGAATCGGTTGCGATTTTAGGAATTGCTGGGATTCAGATGCGGGTGCGGGAGGAGAAAGCCCTGCTGGACATGCTGACAGAGATATTTGGTTTTGAAGAGGAAAGTCGTTTTAATTATCAGGGACAGCAGGTCATTTCGCTCAAATTCGACAATGATTTCCAGCATCGCGTGCAGATTATCGTCGATCAGGTTTCAAAAATCTCCGTCATTGGGGTTGGTGCCATTCACCACGTAGCCTTTGGTGTCTTGGATACATTAGATTTAGAGGATATGGTTCATACACTTGACCTGCTCAACCGTCCGCACTCAGGCATTATCAATCGGGACTTTATGCACTCCCTCTATTTCCGCGCGCCGAACTACCTTATGTTTGAAGTGGCGACAATGGAAGGTCAGCACGAGGCCAAGAAAGCTGAGCAACATGATAAACTCGATGATGTTGAACTCTTCTTGCAACCTTCTTTGAGGAGAACCGGGCTGAGATTGAAGAAGTTCTGAGAAATCGTTATTAGGAGACAGTCATGAACTATCATTTTGTGGAGGGGACTGCGCCCTGTCTCCTGGTCTTTTTTCACGGAACAGGTGGCGATGAGCAGTCCATGCTCTTTCTGAGGGAAAAATTGGATCCTGAAGCAGCTGTACTATCTTTTCGGGGCAATGTTGGTCAAGGGAAATCCCGTCGCTTTTTTGCTCCGCTGGTTGACGGGCAACTGGATTTGCTTGATTTTGAGCAACGTTTGACCGATTTTATAGACCAGTGGCCACAAATTGCAGTAGCAGATTACCAGCAAATTATCTTTGTCGGCTTTTCAAACGGGGCTAATTTTATAGCAGGGCTCCTGACCAAGCGGGCTGATTTGGCTGACTGCTATCTCTTGCTCCATCCATCAGCTCTTGATTTTTCAGTGCCTTTGGAAAATAGCAGAGCGGACATTCTTGTGACGGCTGGCTTGCAGGACCAGTTGGTTGACCCAGTCGCAGTTCAAGAACTCTACCAAAATTGGCAGGAAACTGCCTTTCCCAAACTTCAATTAGCCATTTTTGACCAGGGCCACTTTTTAACGACTGATGAAATTGACCGCATCATCAACTGGTATCAGACAAAATAAAGACCTGAACTCTTGTGTTCAAGTCTTTTTTGCTATTAGACCAATGTTTCCAACTTGTCGACCAAGGAACCAACGTAAGCGATTGTTTCTTTAAGTGGTTGGTCTGTTGATACATCAACGCCTGCGTGTTTAGCCAGGTCTTGGGCAGAAAGACTTGCACCGAGTGACAAGGTTTCCAACCATTTTTCAACAACTTCTTCAGGATTTTCTTCCAATTGCTTAGCCATAGCCGTACCGATGGTCAAACCAGCTGAGTAAGTATATGGATAGAGGCCAATGTAGTAGTGAGGCTGGCGCATCCAGATAAGACCAGCATCGTCGCCGATTTCAAAGTCCTCACCCCAGAATTCTTTGATGACATCCAGCTTGATTTGGCAGAGAATGTCGCCGTTGAGGTATTCGTCATTGTCCAGACGAGTGTAAACCTCACGTTGGAAGGCTGCCTCAAGCAGGTGAGTGACCATGTTGTGGAAGTAAGTACGACTGATTAACTCGCTAATCAGGTAAGCCTGGAAACCAGGGTCTTGGTTGTTTTTCAAGAGAGTATTACAAGTCAAAACTTCGTTTGCAGTTGATGGTGCCTCGATAAAATAGAGCGATGGGTCATAGCTGAGAATGCTTTGTTTCTTAGCCAATTGGAAATGCCCTGCATGCCCCAGTTCGTGAGCTAATACCAGGACTTCATTCATGAGACCAGTCCAAGAAAGCAGGATATAAGACGGTCCGTCATAGAGAGTCGCACAGAAACCACCAGTCGCCTTGCCCTCATTTTGCGCAAAGTCAATCCAGCGCTCATCGAAGGAACGTTCAATCATCTTGACATAATCGTCGCCAAGGATGCCCAAACAGTCAATCAAGAATTGTTTAGACTCTTCTGGCGTAATGCGTTGGTTAAATTCGGACGGTAGGCTGATTTTCAGGTCGGCGTGGGTAATTTTCTCCAAGCCATGAGCCTTAGCAACCAGCTTGACATAGCGACGCATGTGCGGTGCTAATTCTTTCATGATGACATCAATCTGACGGTCGAAGAGGTCGCGGGAAACATTTTGGCGGTGGAGAAGGTAGTCAATGGTCGTGTCAAAACCGCGGAGGCGCGCCTCAATCTGCTCATTTTTAATGTGTGATAGATAGGTTGCAGCTGTTGTGTTCTTGTATTTTTTCAAGGTATTGTAGAAACCAGCAGCGGAATTACGACGAATTTCCGTGTCGTGGCTGATTTCGTAGTCATTTTCAAACAAAACATAGCTGTTTCCGTAGGTTTGGCCATTTGCTTCAAAGCTGTCAAAGGTCATATCCTCAAACTTGGTAACCCCGTAGTTGTTGTAGGGTTGGCCAAAGGTTGGTGCAAAATTGGCCAAGAGTTCTTCTTGAAGAGGGTGGAGTTGGTGAGGTTTTTGGCGAATAATTGCCTCGAAAAACGCCTTCCATTGTGGCTGTTCAGCAATCAAGTCGTTCAAGACTGCCTCGTCAAGTAAGCCCAGTTCGGTGTCCAGGAAGGACAATTTTGGAATGGCAAAGGCACGCACTAATTCATATTCATTGGCGAGGCTGGCCAATTCTGTATTCATCTTGTCGACTTCAAGTGGCAAGAAAGCATAGTGGTCCAGCTTGCTGAGGAGGATAGACAGGTCTTCGTATTCTTTCAGTGCAGCGACAATACTTGCTTTTTCGGTCAATTGACCTTTATAGGTTTTCTCAAATTTCTCAACTTGTTCCTTGTAGCTAGCAAGGGCATCCTTGTAGGCCTGGTTGTCTGGGAAAATTAGGTTGGTATCCCAGGTGAGTTGCACGTCAATTTCATGGCGTTTTGGCATTGCTTGTGACATAGAATTCTCCTTTATTTTCAGAATTTTAAGTATATTATATCATAGAATGAAAATTATAACTTGACAAAACCGTGAAAAACCTAGATAATAGAAGTATGAAAGGGTTTACTGAAAACCAGAAAGGAGCTTAATATGCAAGTCATTAAACGTAGTGGGGAGATTGTTGAATTTGACCCAGAAAAGATTTATCAAGCCATTTTAAAGGCTGCGCAGACAGTTTATGTGATTGATGATACCTGGCGGAAAAACCTTGCCCAGGTGACTAAGAAGGTCGTACTTGACTTGGAAGAGGCTCATACAGAACGCCCAACCATCAGCATGGTACAATCCCAGGTGGAGCACCGTTTGCTGGATGCCGGCTATATCTCAATCGCAGAACATTATATTTCTTATCGCCTGCAGCGTGATTTGGAACGCAATGGCTACGCGGATAAGATTGTCGTTCATCTGCGATTTGAGCAAGTACGTTAAAAGTAGTTATAGTTTATAGCTATAGGTTCATATAAATAAAAACTATTGGTAATTTATGACATAATAGGCTAGAATAAATGAAATCCATCCTTTTTGATAATCTGGATTTTATAACTAGTCATTCCCTAAGTTCGTGCCTTAGGGATTTTTTATTTCCTCTTATCTTTTTTGAAAATCCAGCCTAAAATTTTATTTTTAAATCGGTTTTAGCTGGACGAATTCTCCAAAATATTTTATTATAATAATAGATAGAAAACTGAGAGGAGGTAAGGTAGAGAGGTTGGGAAGCTGACTCTATCCTATATCAAAATCGGAGGTTATCAAATGAATAGAGAATTTAAGGCTATGGTTGTTGAGCAAGTAGGCGACGAGATTGTATTTGCTCCAAAAACTATTACAGTGGATGATTTGCATGAAGGTCAAGTCCTTATCAAAGTTGCCTACAGTTCGGTCAACTACAAGGACATGCTGGCTGTGCAGAAAAATTCCGGTGTCATCCGGAATTATCCCATGATTCCAGGTATAGACTTGGCTGGTACTGTAGTTTCTTCGGAGACAGATGAATTTACTCTTGGTCAGGAAGTGCTGGTGACCGGCTATGAAATGGGCATGTCCCATACAGGCGGATTCTCTGAATATGCCCGCGTTCCCAAAGATTGGGTTGTGCCATTGCCAGAAGGGTTGACAATGAAAGATGCCATGATCCTTGGCACGGCGGGACTCACAGCTGGTTTGTCTGTCCTGGCGCTTGAGAAGGCTGGGATGACAGTGGACAAGCAACCACAGATTCTCGTGACAGGCGCTAGTGGTGGCGTAGGCTCGGTTGGGCTTGCTATTCTCAAATCTCAGGGCTATGAGCACATTAGCGCTCTGACCCGAAAGGACAATCAGGATGAGCTGGTTTGCCGGCTGGGTGCTAGCAAGATTATCAAGCCAGAGCAAGTCTTTATCAAGGAGAATCCACTCCTGCTCAAAGGGATTTACAATTATGTGCTGGACACAGTAGGTGGTGATGTGGTCGCTCATCTGATTCCACAGATTGACTATGACGGTGCTGTTTCGCTTTGTGGAAATGCCGGAGGTGTCAAGATGATGACCAATGTTCTGCCATTTATTCTCCGTGGTGTACAGGCTTTGGGAATTGATTCTGTCCAAATTAGCCATGAAAAACGGACAGCAGTCTGGGAAAAATTCGCCAAGGAATGGAAGATTGTAGACCAGCTGGCCTATGATGAAATCAGCTTGGAAGAACTGCCTGAGACCATGACTCTTTTGAAAGAAGGGCGGCATTTGGGTAGAACCATTGTCAAAATTGGATAAACTGGACTGCTGAGATTTGATGAACAATAAAATCTATCAGTGGCGGAAGTCTGTTGCACACCAAAGCACCTACAAACGATAAGATAATTTTGAATAGTATGAAACGGCCAGGGATTACTTTAGTCGTTTCTTTGGTATAATGATAAGTATGAATCTGATTGTGACAACGAGTTTGGGGATGGATAGTCAGCTAGTTTCTCTTGCAGAGTCCATTGCCAAAGAACTACCTGCTATTTATCTGCCGCGTAATAAGCAAGCCCCTCTCGGTTTTTCTTGGACAACCTTCTTCTTCACAATGATAAGTATGAGTCTGATTGTGACAACGAGTTTGGGATGGATAGTCAGCTAGTTTCTCTTGCAGAGTCCATTGCCAAAGAACTACCTGCTATTCATCTGCCGCGTAATAAGCAAGCTCCTCTCGGTTTTTCTTGGACAACCTTCTTCTTCACGATGTGGGTAGCTGTTTTCCGCCAGGACTGGAAGTGGGCAGGTATTATGTTTGCAGCCAATGCCCTTATCGGTACCTTGGCTAACCAGTTTGACCTAGGTTACTTGGTCTTTGCGATCAATATCGTTATGGGATTTCTCTATAACAAATTACACCTTAAAGAACTACTTGCAAAAGGTTGGAAACCGGCGACTGACTCAGATGCAGAGCTCATTCGTACCAAAGGTCAAATCTAATAGACAAAAGATGACTTCGCAAGAGGTCGTCTTTTTGATATAATAGATTGGTAATTATAACTAGTAGGATCGGCAAGGTAAATAAGGGAATAAAATGAAAATAGAAAAAATGACAGTAGAAGAGTTTTTACAACTGAAGAAGGATGCTCAGGTTTCCTTGATTCTACTGATTATTTTTGGACTTGTCTTGTTTTCAAGCATGTTTTATATTACAGCGATTGGTGCAAGAACACAAATGTACAATTCTATAGGGATTACAGTGTTTTTATCTGTGGCCATGACAGCTTTTAGACCCTATTTTTTACCCAAAAATATCTTAGAGAAAAAACAACCTGAGCTAAAACAGTATTCGACACAGGGCTACTCAGTTTCTAGTGACTTTCTAAAAAGGGTTTTTCTAGTTTATTCGGTTGCGATTATTGTGGTTGTTTTCGGTTTTGCCTCTGCCTACGCAACTCGGGTTGAGACCATCCTTCCCGATGATACCTTACCAAGTCTGGAACAAAAGTCAATTATCGAGCAAGAGCTTGATAACATCAGTGATGAGTAAAATTGTTTGAGCTGGTTATTTGATCAGAAAACTTTTAGCTAGTAAGGGAGATTTAAAATGTCTGAAAAACAAAACAAAGCCTTGACACTAGAGGAATATCTGCAATTTCGTAATGAATCGAGGCTTGCGACGATATTATTTGGAATTTACACTATTTTATTTGCAACTGGTGGGTTTTATTTGGTTTCACAAGGTGGTCGTGCTTATCTATATACCTCGATAGGAATGACTATTTACCTGGCATTGGGAATGAGAGTGTTTATTCCACCTTTCCATAAAAAAGCCTATCTTGAGTTGGCACAGCCAGAATTAAAGACCTACCCATCTCAAAAAGGTTTGATCTCCTCTTGTTTTATCTTTAGCCAATTAGGAGCTTACGGACTAGGCTGTATTGTTCTCATAGTTTTACTGAGCCAATCCTTATCTGCGATTCAACCGAAGGTGGAGATGATTGATTTACCGAGTATAGAAACCTCAACAACTGAATCAAGTACTACCCCTCCAAGCTTGAAGATTGATAATGAATAAGGTGATATTCACTTTCAAATAAGGTAAGAAGTGAAGATATGCCCCACAGTCTAGCTCAACGCTCGTCAAGGTCAGGACTTTGTGGACATACAAACGGTCGAGTTTGGTAAAATCGCCAGCAAGGTCGAGAATAACATCACGATCAAGATGACGGTTGATGGCGTGGAGCAGAAAATCCGAGTGGATGCGATTGGCTTTGACGAGGCAGGCAACATCCGCATCCAGGAATACACAACTGCTCAGAGTGGTTTGAAGTCTAGCCGTCAGAACCTCTTGGAAGACCTGTCCAAGTACGGCGGCACCATTGTCGGCGCAGGCAAGGGCGACTTTGTCGGCGGTGTTGAGATACCCACGGGCACACGGATTGATGTCGTGTCGCAGAAGACGGGGAATGTTACTGTTAAAGATGGTACAAGTGTTCAAAATACTGGGAAATTTAATTCTTTAGATCAGGAAATTGTAACGTTTACTAATCAGGAGTTCTCCCCTACAGCAAAGGCTCAGTCATGGCAAGGTGATGGTTTATATCCTGGAATTGATAACTATGTGGATGTTCGTTTGAATAAGGGAGATAAAATTTATATCTTAGAATCTGACTTTGAAGTGGCAAACAAAATGCAGTCTGGCTATGCGACGACTTGGGAAGCTGTCGAGCGGTCTAGTTATGATTCGAGGAAACTATCTGAAAGTCTGCAAATTAAGCCATACTTTGATAAAAAAACGAACCCCAATATTGCTGAGTATCGCAAACAAGTGACAGAGTATACTGTAACATCTGACGATTTATATGCTGCATTCGGAGAGAAAACCTTAGCAAATCCTCATTTTGGTAAGGGAGGAGCTCCGCAATATTTTGTTAAAGATATCCAAGAACAGATAATGGCTGGGAAATTAAGTAGGGGCGAGTCTATGCCATTAACTAATTTTGAGATTAGTTCGGCAGATTATAAGAAAATGCTCAAAGGATTTTTAGATTAAATAACGGAAAGGGAAAGTATGGACTTAGTATTTGAAGGAATTGCTATACAACTAGGCATGTCCTATGAAGAGATACCGGACGAAAAACAAAATTTATTTGAAATTACTCGTTTTGAATCGGGAAGTATTCTCTTAGAGCCAAAGCAAGCTATTTTGTATAAAAATAGGTTATTTTGGGCGAATTTGTGGTTTAAGAGCGGAAACTTAAGCAAGTTAACCTTGGATGGTAGATTAGGAAATCCTAACTTTTACGAGGTGCATGAAGAGGACAAGAGATGGCTTCATGATAATTTTGGGAAACCGACGGAAGAGAAGCAGTGGGGAGAGATTTATAATTTTGAAAAATTTCAGATTGTGGCTGAAGTAGATCCTCGTGGAATGGACGCTCAGATTACATTTAGACTTAGAGAGGATTTGCCAATTTTTGATACAGCAACCATCGACTCTCTCGGTATTGTAGATGGTCATCTTGAATTATTACTAGCAGACGGAAACGTATGGCTCCCTGACACCGAACAAGACCACCTATTCAAACTCCAAGAAAAGTTGAACAACTACATTCACTTTATCGAAAGTAAACAGTATGTGGACAGCTACGGGGATGACTTTACAGAAAAAGTTATCAATCTGACTTTCCAGTATGCTCCGTCAGACAATGGTCTTGCTTTCCTTGTGCAAGTTCAAAAAGTACTACAGCCGACAGATATTCGTTTGAAGGTTGTTGTGCCAGAGTAGAGTTTTAATTCCAGACAGGATTACCTTGTCTGGATTTTTTGGTATAATTGGAGGGTAGAAATATTCTTCATTGATACATAAGAAGCTAGGCTAGACTTGGTTTAAAGCGGAGCCTAGGAGTGGGAATGAAATTGGAGTTGTTATCTCTCGCATCCATTTTGAAACAAGTTGAGTAGCTCTGCTATTAACCACCCCGCAGACCGACCAACTAACGGATAAACAAATCAAAGAGTTGGAGTCAAAGAGTGATGCGGAGTTGGTTCAGGAGTTCTATCCGACTCTGGAGTCGGACTATAGTCAAATCAAAAATAGCACTTGGCAGGAGGAGAACAAGGAAGCCTTAGGCTTGGTTGATACTGGTCTCAAAATTTTGGCGGCCGTTGCCCTAGCAGCAGGAACGGTTATGACAGGAGGTGCTGCCCTTCTTTTTATTGACTCGCCATGGAATATTGAGGGGGTTGAAGTTTTGGATTCATGGTATATCAATCCATAGTATTCTCAAGGTTTAATGTATTAAGAGGTACAAATTTTATGATAGAAGAAGTAATTGATGCAATTAATGAACTTATTTATTTAATTGAAAAGTTTAAAATAAATGGTTTACAAGTTCAAGTAGATTATTTAAAACATCTAGAGCAGGAATTAAGAGAAAATTCTGTTCCTAAGCTGACTACAAGACAAAGAATGACTATCTATAATCAATTGTTTCCGCCAAGAGGAGGTCTTTCTGATATAAATTATTGGACAAATGATTTTGAGTCAAGAAAACAGATTAATGAACAACTTAATACTTTGAAAACGGTGATTTCGGACTATCTACTATTGGATTAGTATCAAATAATAACTTAGGGCTGGATGTCGCAAAAGATATTGCTAAAAGTCGAGGTGGTGTTACACTGGAGTCAACAAATGAAGATACCAATATTATTATGAAAGATTGGAATATAGAAGATACATCTACCATTGATGCTTGGGAAAGAGCATCAGATGTTTATGCAGAGCAAGTAACTGGGGAAGTTAGAGCCGTTGTGGGTAGTGAGTTACGAGAAGGAAATATTTGGGAAAATATTGAGTTGCCAAGATTAAAAAACAATCCAAAGGGAACTAAAATTACAACAATTGATCCTAAGACTGGTTTAGAAACAGTAATATTTGAAAGAGGTCAATAAAAATGGAAATTACAGGAACAAATTCAAAAATTAAATTTGTATTAGATGATGGGATTATAGTTACTGCTGATGGAGAATTATTAACAGGTAGGAAATTCTATGTTTATACCTCTACAATGGTTTATGAGAGTAATAATCAAAAACTCACCAATGTTGAGAAAAGAAAGATTATTGTTGATGCCCAACAAAGAACATCGGAATCAGCTATGACGCTTGTGTTTGATGAAATCACACCCGAAAAAAATAATTTCTATGATTTGAATACAGCAACCATCGACTCTATCGGTGTTGTGGACGGCCATCTGGAACTATTATTGGCAGATGGGAACGAATGGCTTCCTGACACCGAACAAGACCACTTGCTCCAGCTTCAAGAAAAGCTGAACAACTACATTCACTTTATCGAAAGCAAGCAGTATGTGGACAGCTACGGGGATGACTTTACAGAAAAAGTTATCAATCTGACTTTTCAGTACGCCCCATCGGATAACGGTCTTGCCTTTTTAGTGCAAGTTCAAAAAGTACTACAGCCAACAGATATTCGGTTGAAGGTTGTTGTGCCAGAGTAGAGTCATTTCTACAAAATGAAGACTACATTTTCAGTATTTCTGGTACAATAGACTTATGAAAACAATCGTCACAACAAGTCTTCGGATGAATCAGACCTTGGTTTTACAGGCTCAGAAAATAGCAACGCTTCTAAGTTTAGACTATCAAGACCGTCGTAAGAGGTCAGTCCAGTCCATCCTAGCAAAAACAGAAGCTGACGCGGTGCTTGTGGTATATCAGGGTCATCTAGTTTTGGAAGAAATAAATGGACAACGCTTCTTTTTCCACCCTGACACAGCTATCTTGCGTATCAAATCTGGAAGAGATCCGCTTTTGGAATTGCTCGGACCTAATAAACAAACCGTCCTGGACTGTACCATGGGGCTGGCTTCTGATAGTATTGTCCTAGCTAGTGCGGGACATCAGGTGACAGCCTTGGAGAGTTCTCTGCTTATTCATTTTATGGTGAGCCGAGGTCTGAAAGAGTTTGATAGTGGCAATGAAGCGGTTAATCAAGCCATGCGGTCTATTCAGACGATTTGGACGGACAGTTTGACTTATTTGAAAGAGCTGGCCGATCTATCGTTTGATGTCATTTACCTGGACCCCATGTTTTCGCAGGAGATTACGGAATCGGATAATCTTGATGGACTAAAACCCTTTGCCAATTACTCAGCTCTTTCTGAAGAAATTTTGGTTGAAGCCAAACGAGTGGCTAGAAGAAAAATTATTATTAAGGCACATTTTAGAGATCAGTCATTTGAAAAATTAGGTTTTAGACGCCATATCAGACCCAATCAAAAATTTCACTACGGAGAAATTATTTTGGAGGAGATTGAATGAAAATATTAGTAACAGGCTTTGATCCATTTGGAGGTGAGTCTATCAATCCTGCACTGGAGGTCATTAAATCTTTACCAAAGCAGATTGCAGGCGCAGAGATTCTTCTTGAGGAGATTCCAACTGTTTTTTATCAAGCTGCAAGTGTTCTTGAAGAAGCTATGGCTAAGTATGCACCAGATATTGTGCTATGTATTGGACAGGCTGGTGGAAGGACGGAATTAACACCAGAGCGTGTTGCCATTAATCAAGACGATGCTCGCATTCCAGATAATTTAGGACAACAACCAATTGACACTATGATTCGTGAAGATGGGCAACCTGCTTATTTTTCAACCTTACCCATCAAAGCAATGGTTGAAGCCATTCGTGCAGCAGGACTTCCAGCCTCTGTTTCTAATACCGCAGGGACCTTTGTCTGCAACCATCTCATGTACCAAGCTCTCTACTTAGCTGATAAACAATTTCCAAAGACTAAGGCTGGTTTTCTTCATATTCCGTTTCTACCGGAACAGGTTCTTGACAAACCAGGCTTTGCCTCTATGTCTCTAGCCGATATTGTTAGAGGAGTTGAAGCAGCCATTGGAGCAATAGTTGCATTTAAAGACAAAGAGGATGTGAAGAACGTTGGAGGTACAACACATTGATGGAGGATTGTATGGAAGCTAGGAAACGTGTCGAGGAGATGGAAAAAATATTTAATATGCATCTGGAGATGAACAAGTCCCTTGCTGATAGTGTTACCCAACTCAATCAGGCACAATCAAGTTATTTACGGTTGCTAGATTATTATCAAAGCCAGACCTATATGGAAGATCTTGATTTATCCAATAATGGTTATTTTGATGGTATTCCTTGTGGTGTATTGAGTGAAGATGGAGTCTATAATTTGCTTTTTGACCGCTCGAATTTAGCAAGTCAACTGAGAGAACTAGCAGATCTGCTTGAGCAATAAAAATGGCAATAAAATTTTTAAAAAGTGTCAAGTTTTTTTCTTGACACCAGATGAAAGTGTGTTATAATAGAACATGTGCTAAATAGCTCTGCTATTTCACCAAAAAGAAAAACATATAAGAAAAGAGAAGATAAAAAATGGCAGTAAAAATCCGTTTGACTCGTATGGGTTCTAAAAAGAAGCCTTTCTACCGTATTAACGTAGCTGATTCACGCGCTCCACGCGATGGTCGTTTCATCGAAACAGTTGGTACTTACAACCCACTTTTGGCTGAAAACTCAGTAACTCTTAAAGAAGAGCGTGTTCTTGAGTGGTTGGCAAAAGGTGCACAACCATCTGACACAGTTCGTGCCCTTCTTTCTAACGCTGGCGTTATGAAGAAATTCCACGAATCAAAATTCTCTAAATAAGAACAGTAAGCGAGACTACTTATGGACATGATTGAAAATCTCATTATTGCGATTGTGAAACCCTTGATTTCACAGCCTGACAGCTTGACGATTAAAATCGTTGATACACCTGAATTTTTGGAATATCATTTGGATTTGGAACAATCGGATATTGGCCGTGTTATCGGTAGAAAAGGACGAACGATTTCTGCAATTCGTACGATTGTCTATTCTGTCCCAACAAGTGGTAAAAAAGTTCGTTTAGTGATTGACGAGAAAGAATAAGAAGGTCACCATTTGGTGGCTTTTTACTTACTTCAAGATAAAAAACTAGAAAGGGAATTATGAAACTTATTTGGAACTATCTGAAACACTATCCAAAATGGTTGATATTAGACCTGTTTGCCGGAATTTTGTTCGTAGCGGTCAACCTTGGTTTGCCAACCTTCTTGGCTCGGATGATTGACCAAGGGCTCACGCAAAATAATCTTGACCAAGTCTATTTCTGGGCTTGGATGATGTTGATAATCGTTGTGTTGGGCATTGTCGGTCGTGTCCTTTTGGCCTATGCTGCTGGACAGTTGACGACCAATATTGTCAAGGATATCCGCAATGATTTGTATGAAAAAATCCAAGATTATTCCCATCATGAATACGAGCAGATTGGTGTTTCTTCGCTTGTGACACGGATTACCAATGATGCCTTTGTCCTCATGCAGTTTGCGGAGCAGGTTCTGCGACTGGGCGTTATCACGCCTATGATGATGATTGCCTCGGTCATCATGACCCTGGTGACTAGTCCTGGACTGGCTTGGACAGTAGCAGTGGCTATGCCTTTCTTGGTCTGGGTCGTCTATTATGTGGCCATCAAGACCCGCCCTTTGTCTGAAATGCAGCAGCAAAAGTTGGACACGATTAACCAGTACGTCCGTGAAAATCTCATGGGGTTGCGGGTCATCCGGGCTTTTGCGCGCGAAGAATTTCAAGAAGAACGATTTGAGCAGGTCAATGAGGATTACACCGGTATTTCTAAGAAACTCTTCATCTTGACAGGTTTGACGGAGCCACTTTTTGTACAAATCATTATTGCCATGATTGTGGCCATTGTCTGGTTTGCCCTTGCTCCGCTCAGAGAAGGTAGCTTGCAAATCGGTGACCTAGTTGCCTTTATTGAGTATGGTTTTCATGCCCTTTTCTCCTTCTTGCTTTTTGCTAATCTCTTTACCATGTATCCCCGGACAGCAGTTTCGGCCAAGCGGATTCAGGAAGTTCTGGACATGCCGATTTCGATTTCTAAAAATGAAGATGGGATTACAGAGACAGAAACCCGCGGTTACCTGGAATTTGACAATGTGACCTTTGCCTATCCAGGTGAGACCGAGTCGCCTGTTCTCCACAATATCTCCTTTAAGGCAGAACCTGGTCAGACCATTGCCTTTATTGGCTCAACGGGTTCTGGTAAGTCTACTCTGGTCCAGCTCATTCCGCGATTTTTCGATGTGACCCTGGGCCGGATCTTGGTAGATGGTGTGGATGTCAGACGCTACAATTTGAAAGCCCTCCGCAGCAAGATTGGCTTTATTCCGCAGAAAGCTCTGCTATTTACCGGAACAATCGCCGAAAACCTCAAGTATGGAAAGCTGGATGCCAGCATGACGGAGCTGGATGCGGCGGCTGATGTGGCTCAGGCCAAGGATTTTATCGAAAGCAAGGAAGACCGGTTTGAGACCCATTTGGCAGAAGGCGGTAGCAATCTGTCTGGCGGGCAAAAACAGCGACTGTCTATCGCACGTGCCATTGTCAAGGAACCAGAAATCTATATCTTTGATGATTCCTTCTCTGCCTTGGACTATCGGACAGATGCGATTTTACGCAAGCGCCTCAAGGAAGTGACGGAAAATGCGACTGTCCTTATCGTTGCCCAGCGTGTGGGAACCATTATGGATGCGGACCAGATTATTGTCCTCAACGAAGGGGAAATTGTCGGTCGTGGTAAGCACGATGAGTTAATGGAAAGCAATGAATTCTACCGTGAAATTGCCAATTCTCAACTCAATCGTCAGTCCTTGACAGAAGAAGAATAGGAGGGTGATATGAAGAATACAAATGTTTTTAAGCGTGTTTGGACCTATTTGCGGACCTACAAAAGCTCTATCATTATTGCTATCCTTATGAAGATTCTCAGTGCCATTATGAATACCTTAGAGCCCCTGGTGCTGGGTATGGTTATCACCGAACTAACAGCAAACTTATTGGATATGGCCAAGGGTGTTGAAGGAGCCGGTATCAACGTGCCTTATGTCGCAACCCTCCTAGCAATTTACGCCTTCCGTGCCCTCATGTACGAAGTTGGAGCTTATTTTTCTAACTATTTCATGACCAAGGGTGTTCAACATGCTGTCCGTGATATGCGCCAGGACTTGAGTCAAAAAATCAATCGAATCCCGGTTTCCTATTTTGACAAGGAGCAGTATGGTGACCTCCTGAGCCGCTTTACCAATGACGTTGAGACGGTTTCCAATGCCCTACAGCAGAGTTTCCTGCAAATTGTCAATGCGGCCTTGATTTTGACCTTTGCGATTGGCATGACCTTCTACCTCAATGTTTCCCTGGCCTTGGTCGTTCTGCTCTTGGTACCCCTGACTTACTTTAGTTCCAGCTATATCATCAAGCGCTCCCAGCCTTATTTCAAGGAACAGGCTGCTATCCTGGGTCGCCTCAATGGCTTTATCCAGGAAAATCTGACCGGTTTCCATGTTTTGAAACTCTACGGACGGGAAGAGCAGTCTAAACTTGAATTTCGCCAAATTACTACGGACCTGCAGGAGGTTGGTTTCAAGGCTAGCTTTACCTCTGGCATGATGATGCCGGTGGTTCAGGGCTTGTCAAACCTGACCTATGTTATCATTGCCCTCTTGGCTGGTCTCCAGGTTTTGGCGGGGCGTCTGACAGTTGGTAATTTGCAGGCCTTCGTCCAATATGTCTTCCAAATTTCTCAGCCGGTGCAAACCCTGACCCAGCTAGCTCCCCAGTTGCAGTCTGCTAAATCTTCCCTGGAGCGCATTTTTTCAGTCCTAGATGAGGTGGATGAGGTCAACGCCAATGAGCAAGCCTTGACAGACAATCTGACCGGCCAAGTCAGCTTTGAAAATGTTGAATTTGGCTATTCTGAGGACAAGCCTCTCATTCGCAATTTCAATCTGGAAGTCAAGCCAGGTGAAATGGTGGCCATCGTTGGACCAACGGGTGCCGGAAAAACGACACTCATTAACCTGTTGATGCGATTTTACGATGTAACATCTGGAGCCATTAAGGTCGACGGTCACGATATTCGTCAATTATCACGCCAGTCCTACCGTAGTCAATTTGGTATGGTTCTGCAGGATGCCTGGCTTTATGAAGGAACTATCAAGGAAAACCTTCGTTTTGGTCGCCTGGATGCCACTGATGAGGAAATTGTTGAGGCAGCCAAGATTGCCAATGTGGACCACTTTATCCGTACCCTACCTGGCGGTTATAATATGGAGATGAACCAGGAATCCAGCAATATTTCGCAGGGGCAGAAACAGCTTTTGACCATTGCGCGTGCCTTGCTAGCTGATCCCTCCATTCTCATTCTTGATGAGGCGACCTCATCCGTTGATACCCGCTTGGAATTGCTGATTCAGAAGGCTATGAAACGGCTCATGCAGGGCAGAACCAGTTTTGTCATCGCCCATCGACTGTCAACCATTCAAGAGGCGGATAAGATTCTGGTCCTCAAAGACGGCCAAATCATTGAACAGGGCAATCATGAAAGCTTGCTAGCCCAGGAAGGATTCTACTATAATCTCTATCAAAGTCAGTTTAGCAGCAGTCAGTAAGGTTTTCACAGTGATATTTTCCGAAATTGGCTAGATTTGTTATGCTAATACTAGAAATAACAGGGAGTATGAGTACATGACTAAATCTCAACTGGTTTTAACAATCCTATCGCTCATCATCCTGGCTGTCTATCTGGGCTTTCGAAAGACAAGCATCGACCTTTCAGAGGCGGACAGAATTGTTATCCGAAACGAAGACTGTCAGCAAATTGCTGTTCTAGAAGGAAAGGACGCTGCGCGTCTTCATTCAGATGTGCCACTATTTCTTTGATAATCCTAGCAAGCAGAACGCCCCCGCAGGTAGATAAGTTCTACTTTTTGGAATTTTTGCCCAGCGGTAAAAACGCCTACCTCTACAAATCCAAAGGAGCAACCTATCTGGAATTGCCCTATGTAAAAATGGTCAAAACCAAGAAAGATATTGAGGAGATTCTCCCAAGATAAGTCGGCGCTAGCCGGCTTTTTCAATCCCTTGAGAAATCTCTGCTCCCATGTTAAAATAGATGAATAGAAAAACAAACGGAGAACACATGAATTATTTTAACGTAGGAAAAATTGTCAATACCCAAGGCTTGCAAGGAGAAATGCGTGTCCTGTCTGTGACGGATTTCGCTGAGGAACGTTTTAAAAAAGGCGCAGTCTTGGCGCTTTTTGATGACAAGGATCAGTTTGTCATGGAAGTGGAGATTGCCAATCACCGCAAGGCCAAGAACTTTGATATCATCAAGTTCAAGGGTATGTACCATATCAATGACATTGAAAAGTACAAGGGCTTCAGCCTGAAAATCGCAGAAGAAAACTTGTCAGACTTGGACGAGGGTGAATTTTACTACCACGAGATTATTGGTCTGGATGTTTATGAGAATGATAACCTGATTGGACAGGTCAAGGAAATCTTGCAACCTGGTGCCAACGATGTCTGGGTAGTCAAGCGAAAAGGTAAGAAAGATTTGCTCTTGCCTTACATTCCACCAGTTGTTCTGAATGTTGATATTGAAAATAATCGAGTAGATGTGGAGTTACTAGAGGGGCTGGACGATGAAAATTGATATTTTAACCCTGTTTCCAGAGATGTTTGCCCCTCTGGAGCATTCCATTGTCGGTAAGGCCCGTGAAAAAGGGCTCCTGGAGGTCAACTACCACAACTTTCGGGAACAGGCTGAGAAGGCTCGCCATGTTGATGATGAGCCATACGGTGGTGGACAGGGTATGTTGCTACGAGCCCAGCCCATTTTTGATACCATGGACCAGATTGAACAGACCAATCCCCGTGTTATCTTGCTAGACCCTGCTGGTCGTACCTTTGACCAAAGCTACGCAGAGGAACTGGCACAGGAAGAGCAGTTGATTTTTATCTGCGGTCACTATGAGGGCTATGATGAGCGGATTAAGACCTTGGTGACGGACGAAATCTCCCTCGGAGATTATGTTCTGACAGGTGGAGAATTGGCAGCCATGACTATGATTGATGCTACCGTTCGCTTGATTCCAGAGGTCATTGGCAAGGAAGCTAGCCATACGGACGACAGCTTTTCATCTGGCTTGCTGGAATATCCTCAGTACACCCGTCCCTATGAATATAGGGGCATGGTCGTGCCAGATGTCCTCATGAGCGGACACCATGAAAATATCCGCAAATGGCGTTTGGAGCAGAGTTTGCGAAAGACCTATGAGCGTCGTCCCGACCTGCTAGAGAAATATGAAATGACGGCAGAAGAGAAAGAAATTTTCCAGAAAATCAAAGCAGAAGTATCACCAGAAGATTAGGGACAATCCTTGTTCCTTTTCTTTTTTATTAGATTGACAAAATTTTCTGAATTTTTCTTGAAATTCATTATCAAAAGTAGTAGAATAGTAAAAAATAAGAAGCTGTATCCAGTAATTTTGCTGGAATTTTGACAGTGTCTCAAGAAAACGAAGGCTGAGTGGCAGAAAACCAACCTTCGTTAGAGGCGTTGAGCTGTAAATCCAGCTTCTAACAAGGAGTGAACACTATGACTGTAAATCTTGATTGGGAAAATCTAGGCTTTTCCTATATGAAATTACCCTATCGTTTTATTGCGCATTTTAAAGATGGCCAATGGAGCAAGGGAGAGTTGACAGATGATGCAAATTTGCACATTTCAGAAAGTTCTCCAGCCCTCCATTACGGTCAACAAGCTTTTGAAGGGCTAAAAGCTTATCGCACCAAGGAAGGAAAGCTCCAGCTCTTCCGTCCCGACCAAAATGCGGAGCGTTTGCAACGCACTGCTGACCGCCTTCTCATGGAGCCCGTACCAACGGAACTCTTTGTCGAGGCTTGTATGCAGGTCGTAAAAGCCAATGCGGACTATGTGCCACCTTACGGCACGGGAGGTACCCTCTACCTTCGCCCTCTCCTTATCGGTGTGGGGGATATCATCGGTGTTAAGCCAGCTGATGAGTATATTTTCACTGTATTTGCGATGCCAGTTGGTGCTTACTTCAAGGGTGGATTGGCGCCGACCAACTTCCTCATTCAGGACAAGTACGATCGCGCGGCACCAAATGGTACAGGGGCAGCCAAGGTTGGTGGTAACTATGCAGCTTCCCTCCTGCCTGGCCAATATGCCAAAAAACAAGGCTTCTCAGATGTCATTTACCTTGACCCTGCGACCCACACTAAGATTGAAGAAGTGGGGTCAGCCAATTTCTTCGGTATTACGGCGGATAATGAATTTGTCACCCCAGTTTCGCCTTCAATTCTACCTTCCATTACCAAATATTCTCTCCTCTATCTGGCAGAGCATCGTCTGGGAATGAAGGCTGTGGAACGTGAAGTCCTTGTCGAAGAATTAGACCAGTTTATTGAAGCTGGTGCCTGCGGAACAGCAGCTGTTATCTCTCCAATAGGCGGAGTGCAGCATGGCGATAAATTCCATGTCTTCTACAGTGAGACTGAGGTAGGACCTGTTACTCGTAAGCTCTATGACGAATTAACAGGAATCCAATTCGGTGATGTTGAAGCTCCTGCAGGCTGGATTGTTGAAGTGGAATAAAATTAACACTCTATTTTTGCATGTTTATGTGCAGAGGTAGGGTATTTTGTTTTTTAGGTACCAAAATGCTTTTTTTTAGTATTTATACTTATAAATAATTGAAGACTGTGGTAAAATGAAGTAATGAATAAGTTACACTTAACAAAAATCAAAAATAGTGGCTTAATGGCATTATGACAAACAAACTCACCCCCACTCAAGTTCACGAATTAAAACAAGCCCTCAGAGATAAGACAAATGCTCCACATCACAGAAAAATTCAGGCTCTCATTCTTTACTCAGAAAACCAGAACCTAACAGCTAGCGCAAAATCAGTGGGCTTTGTCCATCAAACAGTTCGAAACCTCTTGAATCACTATCTTGACGGAGGGTTACTGACATTCCTTACTGACAATCGTGGCGGACGTCGTCGCGCCTACATGACACAAGAAGAGGAAGAACAATTCCTGAATGAGCAACTTTCTTCTGCTCTTAAGGGAGAATTGGTGACGATTAATTCTCTTTTGGCAGCCTATCAGACAAAAGTTGGTCGAAAAACGACTCGGGAAGGATTATACGCTCTCTTAAAACGCCATGGTTGGCGTAAAGTCAGCCCCCGCCCCCAACATCCTAAAAAAGCAGACGCGGAAGCCATTTTAGTGTCTAAAAATAAAATCTTTGTGCTAAGAGAGGTTGAGTAAGCGCTTTATTAATGGGAAATCGTATCAAAAAATCCAGGATGAGGCGGGTTTTTGTCCTATTAGTAAATAGGAAAATCTTGGGCTCCAAAAGGGTATAGACCTAGTGTCGCAAGTCACCATATCCGTGAATATCGCTATTGTTATGGTGCTGTGGACACCCACTCAGGAGAATCATTTTTCATCATAGCAGGTGGTTGTAATAGTGATTGGATGAATGAATTTCTACACCAATTGTCAGAAGCTTATCAGATGACTACATTATTCTAGTCATGGACAATGCCGTCTGGCATAAATCTCAGACATTGAATATCCCTGAGAATATAGAATTTACCTTTATTCCACATTACACACTAGAGATGAACCCTATTGAGCAAATCTGGGCTGAAATCCGCAAACGTGGTTTCAAGAATAAGATATTTAGAAGCTTGAATGAGGTTATTGATAAATTTCAAGAGGTTATTCAAAATCTATCTCCTTCTCAACTCAAATCAATTGTACGTAGAGATTGGAGCTTGGCTATTTTTGATTTTAGTTGAGTATTGGTTAAAAACGACTGATATGAAACGTTTTCAGGATATTTTCAATAAGCATAATTAGTAATAATTTCATCATTTTTATGATAAAATCAATTGATATATCTAAGGATTCTATCTGGAAAATAATTACTATGCAGATCGGAATATAAATGTATAAAAATACAAAAAATATATTTTTCTTTGGTAATTTTAAGAGAAGTAGTTTTTTCCTTGGATAATTAAGTTTATTCAGTATTCTCTATATGTTCCAAGGAGCAAGAGAATTTTCAAGAAATAAGGACTAGAGGTTTACATGGTATTATCAAAAAAACGTGCACGAAAAGTGATTGAAGAAATTATTGCCCTCTATCCAGACGCCAAGCCAAGTTTGGATTTTAGAAATCATTTCGAACTGCTGGTAGCGGTTATGTTGTCTGCTCAGACGACAGATGCGGCGGTCAATAAGGCAACCCCTGCCTTGTTTGAGGCCTATCCGACACCAGAGGCTATGGCAGAAGCCGAGGTCAAAGACATTGAACCCTATATTTCGCGTCTGGGTCTTTACCGTAACAAGGCTAAATTCCTCAAAGAATGCGCCCAGCAGTTGCTGGATCAATTCAGCGGAGTGGTGCCACAGACGCGTGATGAATTGGAAAGTTTGGCTGGAGTAGGCCGCAAGACCGCCAACGTCGTCATGAGTGTCGGCTTTGGCATCCCAGCTTTTGCGGTGGATACGCATGTCGGTCGCATCTGCAAACACCATGACATTGTCAAAAAATCAGCTACGCCACTGGAAACAGAAAAACGGGTCATGGAAGTTTTGCCACCAGAACTCTGGCTCCCAGCCCATCAGGCCATGATTTATTTTGGACGGGAAGTCTGCCATCCGAAAAATCCAGAATGCGCAAAATTCCCGCAGTTATATGAATTTGATTAAAAAATCTTCAGTTTTTGGAGATTTTTTCGATTGTTAGGACAATTTCATTTAGAAAACAAGAATGTTTTTTTGAATTTGTTCTAAAATATTCTCAAAAATCGAATAATACGAATGAAGTGACGTTCTAAATGTTGAACAATCGAGAATAAACGAACGTTAATCATCTGTATGGCTTTGTATTTGACAAAAACCAAACGATAGTATATAATTTATTCTGTAAGTTGATTTAAAAACGAAAAAACAATGTATTTTTCGTAAGATAGTTCAGAAAATGAGGTAAAGCTATGTACAACGAAATGCCGGTATTTGACTATGAGGATATTCAGTTAATCCCCAACAAGTGTATCATCAACAGCCGTTCTGAGGCGGATACGACGGTGACTTTGGGCAAGTACAGTTTCAAACTTCCTGTAGTTCCAGCCAATATGCAGACCATTATTGATGAGGATGTGGCGGAGATGCTGGCTACGGACGGTTATTTCTACATTATGCACCGTTTTGACGAAGAAGGACGCATTCCCTTTATCAAACGGATGCATGACCAAGGTTTGATTGCTTCTATTTCGGTCGGTGTCAAAGACTACGAATATGATTTTGTGACTAGCTTGAAAAACGATGTGCCCGAATTTATCACCATTGATATTGCGCATGGTCATGCGGACAGTGTCATCAAGATGATCAAGCATATTAAAAAAGAGTTGCCAGAGACATTTGTTATCGCAGGAAATGTTGGGACGCCTGAAGCGGTTCGTGAGTTGGAGAATGCGGGTGCTGACGCAACCAAGGTCGGCATTGGTCCGGGTAAAGTATGTATTACTAAGGTTAAGACAGGCTTTGGTACAGGTGGTTGGCAGCTGGCAGCCCTTCGTTGGTGTGCTAAAGCGGCTCGTAAACCCATTATTGCGGATGGTGGTATCCGTACGCATGGTGACATTGCCAAATCCATCCGTTTCGGTGCCAGCATGGTCATGATTGGTTCCCTCTTTGCAGGGCATATTGAAAGTCCAGGTAAAACCATTGAAGTGGACGGTGAGAAATTCAAAGAATACTACGGCTCGGCCTCTGAGTATCAAAAAGGTGCTTATAAAAATGTAGAAGGCAAGAAAATTCTCCTGCCAGCTAAGGGGCATCTCAAGGATACTTTTGTGGAAATGGAACAGGACCTGCAGTCATCCATTTCTTACGCAGGTGGTCGTGATTTGAACAGCCTACGCCATGTGGACTATGTCGTCGTGAAAAATTCCATCTGGAACGGCGATTCGATTTAATTTAAGTTTGTAATGAAATAGAGGACTTGCAGTGCAGGTCCTTTTCTTGATACAATAGGTTGACTAAGATTAAAGGACCGATTATGTATCCAACTAAAACAATAAAAGAAAAGTTTCTTCTCTTTCTAAAAATTTTTCTGCCGATTTTGATTTATCAATTTGCTAACTTTTCGGCTTCTTTCATCGATACCATGATGACGGGACAGTTTAGTACCCTTGATTTGGCGGGTGTTTCTATGGCGACCAGTTTGTGGAACCCATTTTTCTCCTTTTTGACAGGGATTGTGTCGGCTTTGGTTCCCATTATCGGCCATCATCTGGGCAAGGGTGATAAGAACAAGATTCGAGAAGAATTTCACCAGTTTGTCTATTTGTCTGGCTTTTTGGCCTTAATTTTGTATATATTGGTCTTTGTTTTTGCTAGGCCTATTTTGAGCTGGCTAGGCTTAGAGGTTGAAGTTGCAAGAGTTGCTCTGTCCTATCTCTACTATATTTCCATTGGCATCCCGCCTTTTCTCATCTTTAGCGTCTGCCGGTCCTTTTTCGATGCCCTCGGTCTGACCCGACTGTCCATGTACCTCATGTTGCTCCTGGTTCCCTTTAACACCCTCTTTAACTATTTCTTGATTTATGGGAAATTGGGCCTGACGGCCCTGGGCGGATCAGGTGCTGGACTTGGTACTGCTTTGGCTTATTGGGCAGTCTTAGCAGTGGTTGTCCTGGTTATGAGGAAAAATAAGCAGACTGCATCCTACCAAGTGTGGGACTGGACATCCTTTAATCCTGCCATGCTCAAAGAAGGGGTAAAAATCGGTCTTCCCATCGGTCTGCAGGTTTTCGCAGAAGTAGCCATTTTTGCAGTGGTCGGGCTCTACATGTCCAAATATTCTGCGCAGACCATTGCGGCCCACCAGGCAGCTATGAATTTTGCGACTCTCATGTATGCCTTCCCGCTTAGCATTTCCATGGCCCTGCCTATTCTGGTTTCCTACGAACACGGGGCAAAACGCCTGAAAGATGTCCAGCAGTACAGTCTGATTGGCCGCTTGACAGCCTTTCTCTTTGCCAGTCTGACCTTGACTTTCCTTTATTTTAATCGGGAAATGGTAGCAGGTCTTTATGGTATAGAACCTGAATTTATCGCCTTAACATCTGACTTCCTGGTCTTTGCCCTCTTTTTCCAATTGGCAGATGCCTTTACAGCACCGATTCAGGGGATTTTACGGGGCTACAAGGACACCACCTTTCCCTTTGTGCTAGGCCTAGTGTCCTACTGGTCCATGACCTTCCCTATTGCCTGGTTGCTGGATAGTCTGACGGACTTGGGACCAAAAGCTTACTGGATTGGCTTGATTGTCGGGATATTCACCTGCGGGATTTCCTTGAATCTACGCTTACGATATATTGTAAAAAAAGATAAGCAATAAGAAAAAGCTGACTGGAAAGAAGACAAGTCAGCTTTTTGCTTATTTGCGTTTCATTTCGCCATGCGGGAAATAAGTTCCCTCTTTCATGTCGTTAATAAAGACATGGATAGCTTCCTTCGGGGCGTTGGTATTACGCGAAACAACCTCTGTTACCTCACGAGCTAGGGCAATTTTTTGCTCCTCAGTGCGACCTTCAAATAAATCAATACGTACAAATGGCATATAGTTTCTCCTTTAGTTTGCTCGTTTCAGTATAGCATAAATTTCACCTGCTTTCTATTAGTAAGCAATTGACATCGCTTACAATTTATGCTAATCTACGCGTACATAGGAGGTAATGGCTTATGAATTATTTTTATCGTATGATTTTATCCTTCTTACTGGCTGGATTATTTTTGTATCTAGTAATAACTGTTTTTTATCAAACTATATGGGAAGGCCCCTTGTTTCTTGCATTTTCGTTCCTCAGCTTAATCTATGGATGTGTTACGCTCTACAAGTGGAAACCAAAGGCAGCTAAAATCATTTTTGAGTGTGTCGGAAATTTCTTAACATTACCTTGGACCTAATATCAAACAAGCTCAAATCGGGCTTTTTTTTCTTGTTAACATGCTAATTAATAGAGTATAATAGAATAAATTAGGAGGTATGTATGTCAAAAATAAGTCTAGATTATTTTTCAGAATGGTATCTTGCTAATCAGTCTGATTTACTGGCAAAGGCAAGATTGTGGCAGGAGGAAAACCAAAAATTAGTAAATGATTTCTTGCAGACCTGGCCCTTAGAACGGTTGAAGGATATGGATTTGGATGACTATGTAACCGGCAAGGGCCCTGAAAATAAGTCGCTTTGCTACGAATTGGAACATGGGAAATATCGAGATTTGTATTTAGGAATCCGAGGCGGAAATGCTGGAAAATTTGGGATTTATTGGAGCAAAGAACTAGCTTCCTATTGTAATCAGAATAATAAACCGTTAGCCCCTGAAGAATTGGCTACAGCATTTTCTCGTTTGAAACATGATTTAATTGCGATTATTCAGAGAGGTTTAGTCTTAGAATTTGATCATGATGAATTTAATATAAATTCATTCTTTAGTCGTTCTGCGATGGTTACAAAATTACTTTGTATTTATAGTGAACGTAAGGTATTTACAGGTCTCAATCTTCAAACCAATCAAAAAGAAATTTGGGGAAAATTGCTTCCACTAGAAAAAATAGGTGGAGTTTATAAACAAAACTATCAGTTGGTGAAAATCCTTTCAGAACGGCACCCAGAGTTGAATGCTGAAATACTAAGTTCTGTTCTGTGGGAATTTCGCAATGAGGTATTACCTTCAAACAGTTCAGTAAAGGAAGAAGACTTGTTTTTGAAAAATCAGTATAGCTCGACCTTGTTAGAAGCAAAGAATGTGATTTTTCGTGGTGCTCCAGGGACAGGTAAAACATATCTTGCCCAGCAGATTGCAGCTGATATCATCAGCGGAGGACGTGTCCAAGATATAGAGCAACTCACTATTGAAGAAGAAGAGCGTCTTGGTTTTGTTCAATTCCACCCAAGCTATGATTACACAGATTTTGTGGAAGGACTTAGACCTGTAAATGTAGGAAGCAGTCTTGGTTTTCAGTTACGAGATGGAATATTTAAGACTTTCTGTGAGAAGGCTAAAGCTGGGCAAATGTCGGATGCAGATGTGAACACAATTTGGCAGGATTTTCTTCAATCCATTGGAAATGATATAATACAGCTTAATAATTTTCATTTTAAAGTCAATAGTCGTCAAAATATCACCTATATCGTCCCTGGAGGTTCTGAAGCCAGTCTGACCTTAGAAAATGTTCGTGAATACTTGGAAACTGGGAAGTGGGGAGAAATGAACTACCACTCAACCTATAAAACCCCAATTTTCGAAACTTACATCCTGCCGAAGCTAAAAGAAAGCCAACTTACCATTACAAACAAGCCCTATGTATTTATTATTGATGAAATAAATAGGGGTGAAATGAGTAAAATTTTTGGTGAATTGTTCTTCTCGCTAGATCCAAGTTACAGGGGGACAAAGGGGTCGGTCTTTACCCAGTATGCAAATTTACACACAAATCCAACTGAAAAGTTCTATATTCCAGAAAATGTCTACATCATTGGAACAATGAATGATATTGATCGATCAGTGGATACATTCGACTTTGCGATGCGAAGGCGATTTACCTTTATCGAAATTACAGCCGAACAGTCCGCTAAAAATATGGATTTACCTCAGTTTGTCAAAGAGCAGATGTTTCGCTTGAATCAGGCTATTATTACTATTTGTGGTTTGTCTGCAGATTATCAAATTGGGGCTAGTTATTTCAAAGATTCTTCTTCGCCAGAGCTAACCATAAATGAAGCTCCGCTATGGATTAAAAAACTCCAGCCACTTTTGAAAGACTATTTCCGTGGTGACCCGCATTCTGCTGAAAAATTGGAACAGCTACAATCAATCTATTTTAACGGGGAGTAGAGATGATGGTTCACTATCTTGTCACAGACAATACAAAAATCAGCCCAAATTTGCTCGTAGAGAATCTAAGTAACCGAACTTTAAAGCAGTTGTCTAGGGAAGATTTCCTACTTTTCCCACCAAATTTAAAACAATCTTCAGACCTCAAAGCGGACCAATCAATTTTTGAATTGAGAAATGGACAATGGTGGACTTGTAACATCGCTGGTTTTCTTATTGGTCAAGGGGATAGTATGACGATTCGGTCAAGATTTAGTCTTGACGATGGGGATGATTTCTTTCTACAATACATGTTGGAAACTGTCCTCCACTACAATGTTACAAAACATCAATTAAATAGTCAGCGAAATCAATCTTTCTATGACTTGCTTGTCTTTCTGTTCCCTTATTATTTGAACCAGGCTATGTCAAAGGGGATTTATAAAGAATATGTTAAGAATAATTACAATGATAGTCATATAAGGGGACGGATTGATATTTCACGACATATCCAACAAAATACCCTTTTTACAGGTCGTATTGCTTATCAGACCAGGGAGTTTTCATTTGACAATCCTGTAAACCAGCTCATTAGACATACTATTGAAACAATATGTCATCACCATGCCTTCATCCTAGACACTGAACCAAGCATTCGAGAAAATGTTCAAGCAATTCGACAACTAACACCTACGTATTCTTTAATGGATAGAGGGGCTGTGTTGTTGAAAAACATCAATTCTCCGCTTAGGCACGGCTATTATGAAGAATATGGTCATTTGCAAGATCTTTGTATCCGAATTTTGCAGGAGCAGAAGATACATTTTGGGTTTCACCATCACAATATCAATGGTTTTCTGATTGACATTGCATGGCTTTGGGAGGAATACATCGGAAAAGTTACAAATTGGGAGCACTATGGCCGAGATTCGAAATTAAAAACTCTCCATTTGTTTAAAAATCCAGTACATTCGCCCCGCTATCCTGATTTTGTTTATCAAGGAATCCCCATTGATACCAAATATAAACGCATTTTAGATAGCCGTAATGACTATAATCAGTTAACAACCTATTTGCATATCTTACAAGCGAAACAAGGTGGTTTTATCCAACCAAGTACTGAAAAATCAGGTTTGGAAAAAATCGGGGAGTTAACTGGAATGGGTGGTAATTTATTTGGCTATCACTTCCAGATTCCTCAAACTTACACGGGCTATGAGGATTTTTGTCAGCAGATGAAAAATGAGGAAAAACAGATGCTGGAAAAAATCAATTTTTAATCGTATATACAAGCTCAAATCGGGCTTGTTTTTCTATTTCCTAAATGGTCAAATTATGATAAAATGGAGGGAGTGAAATTTTAAGATTGGAAAGTGAAAAGTGGCTCAATTATACTATAAATATGGGACGATGAATTCTGGCAAAACCATTGAAATTCTTAAAGTTGCCCATAACTATGAAGAGCAAGGTAAGCCTGTCGTCATTATGACCTCTGCCTTGGACACTCGTGATGCCTTTGGCGTTGTTTCAAGCCGTATTGGTATGCGACGTGAAGCAGTAGCAATTGATGATGAGATGGACATTTTTGGTTACATTCAGAAAATGGAACCTCGTCCTTATTGTGTCTTGATTGACGAAGCGCAATTTCTCCGCCGTCATCATGTCTATGACTTAGCACGAGTGGTAGACGAATTGGATGTTCCAGTTATGGCTTTTGGTCTGAAAAATGATTTCCGAAATGAGTTATTCGAAGGTTCCAAACACTTGTTGCTTTTGGCAGACAAATTGGATGAAATTAAAACAATCTGCCAGTATTGTTCCAAAAAGGCAACTATGGTGTTGCGAACGCAAGACGGAAAACCAACCTATGAAGGCGCTCAAATTCAAATCGGTGGAAATGAAACCTACATCCCAGTTTGCCGCAAACATTATTTTTCGCCAGAAATATAGCCATTTTGAATCAAATAAATAAATATGGAGTTACAAATCTGTCCATATTTGGAGATCGGACTTGAACACGCCTATAAGCTAACTAGAAGTGAGTTCGGTCAAATATTTAGAAAGGAACTGAATTCGGGCTACGAACTGTGCCTATTTCATGACCTATATATTACAGAAAGGAATTGAACACGCCCTACAAGCTGTGTCAAAAAGATAATTTCTCCAAGTGTTTGTAACACTTGGTCGAAATTCCTATTTTGACTGTGCTTGCTTAACGGGCTTTGTATCTTAATTTTATGAACATTTACGATCAATTACAAGCGGTGGAAGACCGCTACGAGGAGCTTGGTGAATTATTGTCTGACCCGGATGTGGTCAGCGATACCAAGCGTTTTATGGAATTATCAAAGGAAGAGGCGGCAACGCGTGATACTGTAACAGCCTACCGCGAATACAAGGCCGTCCTTCAGAATATCATCGACGCTGAAGAAATGATTAAAGAATCTTCTGGCGATAGCGACTTGGAAGAAATGGCCAAGGAAGAACTCAAACAAGCCAAGGCTGACAAAGAAACCTATGAAGAGAAATTAAAAATCCTTCTCTTGCCAAAAGACCCCAACGATGAAAAGAACATTATCTTGGAAATTCGTGGTGCAGCTGGTGGTGATGAGGCCGCACTTTTTGCTGGCGATTTGTTGACCATGTACCAAAAATACGCAGAAAGCCAAGGCTGGCGCTTTGAAGTCATGGAGGCCTCTTACAACGGCGTCGGTGGTATCAAAGAAGTCGTGGCTATGGTTTCTGGTCAATCCGTTTATTCAAAACTCAAGTACGAGTCAGGTGCTCACCGTGTCCAACGGGTTCCTGTAACGGAAAGCCAAGGCCGTGTCCACACTTCGACAGCAACTGTCCTAATTATGCCAGAAGTAGAAGAAGTAGAATACGACATCGATCCCAAAGACCTTCGTGTCGACATTTACCACGCCTCTGGTGCTGGTGGACAGAACGTCAACAAGGTGGCGACTGCCGTGCGTATCGTTCACTTGCCGACCAACATTAAGGTTGAAATGCAGGAAGAACGGACCCAGCAGAAAAACCGTGATAAGGCCATGAAAATTATCCGTGCCCGTGTTGCGGACCACTTTGCACAGATTGCCCAAGATGAACAGGATGCAGAGCGTAAATCAACTATCGGTACAGGTGATCGTTCGGAGCGGATTCGTACCTACAACTTCCCGCAAAACCGTGTGACCGACCACCGGATCGGCTTGACCCTACAAAAACTGGATACTATTTTGTCTGGTAAGATGGATGAAGTTGTCGATGCCTTGGTGCTTTACGATCAAACACAAAAACTGGAAGAGCTGAATAAGTAATGACATACGCCCAACTTTTTTCTGCCTATGAAGCAGAGCTTTTGGCAGTTGGAGAGGAGCCTGAGGGCCTCTCTTTTGTCTATCGAGGTCTGAAAAATCTCGATCTGACCGACTTTGTCTTGCTACTTCGTCAAGAAGTGTCGACGGAGGAGCGGGACGTGATCGAGCAGATTTTTCAGCAGCTCAAAGCGCATCAACCAGCTCAGTACATCCTTGGTTACGAGGACTTTCACGGATTGCGTTTCAAGGTGGACGAGCGGGTGCTCATTCCGAGACCGGAGACAGAGGAGTTGGTTGATTTGGTTTTGTCGGAAAATAGCAGAGCTGATTTACGAGTTTTGGACATTGGAGCTGGCAGCGGTGCTATTGCGGTTTCTCTTGCTCATGCTAGAGCAGATTGGGATGTAGTTGCAGTAGATATTTCACCCGACGCACTGACTTTAGCCCAGGAAAATGCAGAGCGTAACAAGGTTGACGTCCAGTTTATCCTGTCCGATTTGTTTGAAAATATTTCTGGAACCTTTGATATCATCGTCTCTAATCCGCCCTATATTTCGCCAGATGATAAGGATGAAGTCGGGCTAAATGTCCTTGCATCAGAGCCGCATGTAGCGCTCTTTGCAGAAGAAGATGGCTTGATTATCTATCGAAATATCATTGAGCAAGCTGGTCAATTTTTGACTAATAATGGAAAAATCTACTTTGAAATTGGCTACAAACAAGGGCAGCAGGTGTCTGATTTACTGCGTCAGCATTTCCCAGAAAAAAATGTCCGAGTACTGAAGGACCAATTTGGTCAGGATAGAAAGGTGGTTGCTGATGACAATAGATAAAATCCGAACAATCATTGAAAACGACGGTGCAGTCATTATGCCGACGGAGACCGTCTACGGGCTTTTTGCCAAGGCCCTGTCGGAAACCGCTGTTAATCATGTTTACGAGCTCAAGCAACGCCCGCGCGATAAGGCTATGAACCTAAATGTGTCAAACCTGAACGATATTCATTATTTTAGTCAAAATCCTCCCTTTTTTCTTGAAAAAGTGTATAATAGTTTTATGCCCGGCCCCCTAACAATTATCCTAAAAGCGAACAATAATGTTCCTGTTTGGATAAATTCAGGTCTGGCAACTGTAGGTTTTCGGGTACCAAAGCACGAAAAAACCTTACAATTGATAAACATGATTGGCCCTCTCATTGGTCCATCTGCTAATTTATCAGGAAAAGAAAGCGGAAGATATTTCCAGGATATTCAGGCCCAGTTTTCTCAAGAGCTGGTAGGCTTTGAGGATGATCAAGCCCTGACTGGTGTAGATTCGACGATTTTGGACCTTTCTGGTCAGCAAGCACGAATTTTGCGTCAAGGTGCCATCACCAAGGAAGAAATTTTGGCTGCTGTACCTGAAATTGAATTTGCAGATTGACCCACGTCTAACCATAAAATAGGAGTATCATAGATGATTTTCGATTTAGTTGATTATAAAGAATTTGACAAAGAACTTTGGGATGCGATTAAGGACGAGGAAGATCGTCAGCAACACAATATTGAATTGATTGCCTCTGAAAATGTCGTTTCTAAGGCTGTTATGGCAGCTCAGGGATCTATTCTTACTAATAAATACGCGGAAGGCTATCCTGGTAAACGTTATTATGGTGGTACAGAAGTAGTTGACGTGATTGAAAATCTTGCTATTGAGCGCGCTAAGGAAATTTTCGGTGCCCAATTTGCCAACGTACAACCGCATTCTGGTAGCCAGGCTAATGCAGCAGCCTATACGGCGCTCATTCAGCCAGGTGATACTGTTTTGGGTATGGATTTGTCTGCTGGTGGTCATTTGACACACGGTTCTCCTGTCAACTTCTCAGGTAAAACCTACAATTTCGTAGCTTATGGTGTTGATAAGGAGACAGAAGTCTTGGACTACGATGCAATTTTGGCTCGTGCAAAAGAAGTATCACCAAAATTGATAGTTGCAGGTGCATCTGCCTATTCTCGTACCATTGACTTTGAAAAATTCCGTGCAATTGCTGATGAAGTTGGTGCTTACTTGATGGTAGATATGGCTCATATCGCAGGTCTTGTTGCAGCTGGTCTTCATCCAAATCCAGTTCCACATGCTCATATTGTTACAACAACCACTCATAAGACCCTTCGTGG
Source organism: Streptococcus nasisuis (assembly GCF_040836615.1). Lineage (NCBI taxonomy): Bacteria > Bacillati > Bacillota > Bacilli > Lactobacillales > Streptococcaceae > Streptococcus > Streptococcus nasisuis. Next base: position 1,544,308 of record NZ_CP162268.1, read on the forward strand.
TCCTCGTGGTGGCTTGATTTTGACCAACGACGAAGATTTGGCTAAGAAAATCAATTCTGCAGTTTTCCCAGGTATGCAGGGTGGTCCTTTGGAGCACGTTATTGCTGCTAAGGCTGTTGCCTTCAAGGAAAACTTGGACCCAACCTTCAAAGAATACGCAAGTCAGATTATCAAAAACTGTCAGGCTATGGCAGATGTCTTCAAAGCTGACGAGAATTTCCGTGTTATTTCTGGTGGAACAGACAACCATGTCTTCTTGGTTGATGTGACCAAAGTCGTTGAAAACGGAAAAGTTGCCCAAAACTTGCTGGATGAAGTAAGTATCACCCTTAACAAGAACTCTATTCCATTTGAAACCTTGTCTCCATTTAAGACTTCTGGTATTCGTATCGGGACAGCGGCTGTGACAGCTCGTGGTTTCAAGGAAGAAGAGTGCCGCCAGGTAGCTAACTTCATCATTACAGCCTTGAAAAATGCTGAAAATGAAACTGTGTTGGAACAAGTCCGCCAAGATGTTCGCAGCTTGACAGACCGCTTCCCACTCTATGAAAATTAAAAATGGATATATTTGTAAAACAAGCAATCATACATCAATTTAGTCCTGACGATACAGAGCTGGTCCTTGCCGACCAGCTTTTGACTGTCAGTCCTAAAATAGAAGAATATTTACGTAAAAAAATTGAACGTGTCTTTTCAGACGAGGCCAAAACTGGCCAATTTGATTCGGAAAATCCCTTCCTAGAAAATCTGTCAGGTAATCTGATGGAAAATTCGGTCAAAATTGCCAATCTCTGGAAGGAAGAGTTTACAATTTCTGAAAACCTTAAGACCAATGACTTGATTTTTGTGGCTTTTGAGAAAAATGGAATTGAACATTTTGGATTTTTGCGGATTTCCCTGCGTGAAAACCTGGCCCACGTTGGCTCGGAAAGCGACAGCCCGTTGAAGATTACCCAGAACAATCTGCCTGGTCCAGGCTCCGCACCTGACGAAGCCCTCATCATCAACTTGCAGACCTACAAATACCATCTGATTGAGAAAAGAATCAAGCACAACGGAGCCTTTCTCAATTATTTTTCAGATAATCTTTTGCAAGTTACGCCAGCTCATTCTGCCAAAAAATCCATTAAGGCCCTTGAGCAGACCGCACAAAAAATTGCGGATAGTTTTCATCAGGGGGATTTCCAATTCCAGTCCAAGGTCAAGTCGGCTATCTATAATCATTTGGAAGAGGACAATGAGTTATCGCCTGAGAAATTGGCCGACCAGCTTTTTGACAACAATCTCACAGCCCGCTTGAATTTTGTCGACCAGCTGAAGGAAGTCATCCCTGACAAGGTTTCCTTTGATGAGATTGATGCCAGCCGTCAGCTCAAAAAATTTGAAAATCAGAAATTGTCCCTATCAAATGGCATCGAACTGATTGTACCGAATTCAGTCTATGAGGATGCAGAGTCGGTGGAGTTCATCCAAAATCCTAACGGAACCTACTCCATTTTGATTAAAAACATCGAAGATATTAAGAGTAAATAAATGAAAAAAATTACAAGAACGATTTTTCTTGTCGTCCTTGTTTTTCTTTGTTATCAATTGTACCAGACCTATCATGCGGTTGAGCAGGTCATGACTTTTCAGCCCTTGGTCCAAGAAGTCCTGGCTGAAAATGATACCGCAGCAAATGAAGAGCTGGTACTAGCCATGATTTACACAGAAACAAAGGGGAAACAGGTCGACGTAATGCAGTCTAGCGAGTCTGCGACGGGCTATATCAATGCCATTACAGATAGCAAGGAGAGCATCCGCCAAGGCGTTATCTATCTCAGTCAGAATTTGCAGCTGGCAGGAGAACGTGGGGTGGATGTTTGGACGGCAGTTCAGGCCTACAATTTTGGGCAGACCTATATTGATTATGTAGCTGCAAATGGAGGTGAGAACTCCCTGGATTTGGCTGAGGAGTATTCCAAAACAGTAGTCGCACCAAGTTTGGGTAATACTAGTCTAGAAACTTATACCTACTGGCATCCACTTGCTCTTGTCAATGGCGGCAAGCTCTATGTCAACGGGGGCAATATGTACTATTCACGCCAGGTCCAATTTAACATGTATCTGATGCGCTTTATCAATCTTTTTTAACCCTCCCTCTTAAAAAGTGTTATAATAGAAATATGGACGGAGGTGTGCCAAGATGACAAGAACCTGTATGATTACTGGTGCAAGTAGCGGAATTGGGAAGGCCATTGCATATGTCTTTGCCAAAAACGGTGATAATGTAGTTATTACTGGTCGCCGGAAGGAACAGCTAGAAACGATTAAAAAGGACTTGGAAACAAGTTATAGCATCAATGTGACTCTGGCTGTGTTTGATGTAACAAATGTAGAAGAAGTTATTGAGCAGTGCCAGCAGATTATGAAAGAAGTTGGACATGTGGACGTCTTGGTCAACAATGCTGGTCTGGCTTTGGGATTGGATAAGTTCCAAGAATATGATTTGGCTGATATGTTGACTATGATTGATACCAATGTTCGTGGTCTGCTGACTGTGACCCGCCAGATTTTGCCACAAATGGTAGAAAACAATAATGGTCACATCATCAATATCGGCTCAACTGCTGGGATTTATGCCTATGCAGGTGCGGCTGTTTATGCTGCAACCAAGTCCGCTGTCAAGGTCTTGAGCGACGGTATCCGCATTGATACCATTGATAAAAACATCAAGGTGACAACATTGCAACCAGGAATTGTGGAGACGGACTTCAGCCAGGTGCGTTTCCATGGAGACAAGGAGCGAGCAGCAACAGTTTACCAAGGGATTGATGCACTTCAGGCAGAAGATATTGCCAACTGCACCATTTTTATAGCCAATCAACCAGCCCATGTGCAGATTTCAGATATGACGATCATGGCCACCAAGCAAGCAACAGGATTTACCATTCACCGTGAGTAGGAGGTCTTGCTATGAGAAAGTTTGGAAACAGTTTATCCATCTTACTTCTATTTGCCGTGTTCTTAGGTGCCTGCACTAATAAAACAAGAATAGGGCAGATAAGCACCAGCAGTTCCCCATCTAGCAGCAAGCATACTAGTAGCTCTTCATCGACAAGGGCAAGTAGTTCAACTAGCACCACTAGCTCTGAGACCACAGAAGTTTCAGGAAAAGATCTTTCAGAATTAAACAGAGGGGTCCAACTAGAGAGCGGGCAGGATACCATCGACTATGCCAAAATGGTCTTAGGCGACAAGGATTGGATTGTCATTGAGGGAAATTATACTCGGACAGAGTCTATTCCCTACAATCTGCTACAAGGGAATGACGGTTCGCTCTACTGGGTCTACCAAAATGGCGAAATCTATGATAAAGACAACAAACTAGTCTACCAGCCATAAGAAACAGCTGAAGATTTGAATGTCCTTTAGCTCTACAGGTAAATATTCTAAAACTGGGTTTCATGCCCAGTTTTTACTTTTTCCGTACACCGGTTCCAATTTTCCGCTGGTTTACTGTGTCCAAGAAGTGGTCATAGGTCTGTTTAACGGTGGGGAATTTTTGAGAGGTTCCAGTGGAAAGGGTTAGATTTTCTAAGAATATTGGGAAGGTTCCCTTTTTATAGAGTTCTCCTTGAAAGAAGAATTTATCAGTAACCTTGTCAATAAAGATGATTGAGGAGCGCCAGCGGGCTTTTCGTGAATGGGACGGTTTCCAGGAGATTTTGATTTGCTGGTCATAAAAATACCAGCCCATGATATAAATCTTGGTTTCTTGCTGGCGTTTGATGTCCTGATATGTACAGGGAAGGGCATAGACCGTGCCACGATTGGTTTGCAAGAAAGGCTTGAAATCACGGATTTTTTCGTAATCCTTCTGGTCAACGATTGTAAATCCTCTGTCCTTGGCAATTTTTTTCTCATCTACCGTGTAAGAATAGCGGTAGGGATCAAAGATGATCGACCGTTCATGAACTCGGTAACGCTCTGCCATTTTTTTAAAATGAGGCAAGCTACCATAGTTTTCCAGCAAATAAGGTGTCGTAGCACCTCTATGGCTGATATTTGGCTGGATGTCAAGGATACGGCAGGTATTCAAGCTATCGAGAGGGACTGCGCCAAGGCCAATCAGGAGTTGCTCCCTTGTAAAATGACTGGCAAAGCGGGCTTGGGAAGTCTGACCGTTCTCACTCTGGCTGTCTACAAAAAGCGTTTCACCCTGGCTAAAAACGATTATATAATTCTCATGCTGTTCGGCTTTTCTTTCGATAGGAATGCTGTATAATTGGTGAAAAGTGGGTAAATCCAGGAGTTGTCCAAGTTTCATTTTTTTCATAAAACCAGTATAGCAGAAAATTTTCTGCAAATCCAGTTAAAAGTAAAACTTGTTAAACTTATTTTTAAAAAGAAATGCTCTGACTACATTTCCTTGGCATCAAAGCCTTAAAAGATTTGTATGTCAAAGCGTTTTTTGTTGCTAATGCATGCTTGAGGGGTCTTGACTGTATAGACCACCAGAGGGATGCGAAAGAGCAGGCGAATTAGATTGAGTGATGGATTTTTCTGAAATTCATGCTCGTAGGCGATAAAGTCTGGTCGTGTGAGACAATTGGTCAGCAGGTGTTTGATAGCAAAGTAAATCAGCCCCTTTTGCCCACTTAAATCACCAGACAATTGTCCACGAATATAGTTAGGGCGATGTTTCTTAAAATAGGCGATAACCAGGGGATTGAAGGATTCCACCATAAAAGCTCCTGTGGTGTAGCTGTCCAGATAGCTGGTCACGCGCTGACAGACTTCCAGAACGTCCCTGCTCTCCGACTTGATTTCTACGATGAGAGGCACCTTGCTCGCTACCAGATCCAAGATACCAGCTAGGTGAGGAATGCCTTGCAATCAAATAGGTATACCAATTTTAACAATCTATTTACTTCAGCAAATACTGATGAATTATTTTCAAAAACATTTGAAAACGATGGAGACGAACGTTCTTATCACAGTGAAGAATTTGATGACGGATTTGAAACGAATCAATAGTATACAAAAAGAGGCTCTATAATTTCTGTAGTGGGTAAAACCACCATGGAAATTATGGAGCCTTTTTGAGTATATACAAAAAGTCCCATATGACCTATAATGAAAAGTGCTCAAACTATCATTTTAGAAAGACTCATATGGAACAACTAAATCTTATCACTAATTTTCTCAGAATTAAAGACAAAAATATTACTATCACTGATGAATATGATATGGGAACTCACTTAGAACTCCACGGTTACTTGGATTACATGGCTCCTAAATGTCCAGAATGCAAGGGACAAATGGCTAAGTACGACTACCAGAAAGCATCAAAAATCCCTTACCTAGAAACTGCTGGTTACCCACTCCTTATCCGCCTTAAAAAGCGTCGTTTCAAGTGTAAAGAATGTGGGAAAATGGCTGTCGCTGAAACTCCTCTTGTTAAGAAAAACCATCAAATATCTGTCGCTGTTAGTCAGAAGATCGCCCAGTTACTCATCGAAAATCAAGCAATGACACATATTGCACACAGGCTAGCTATCTCAACATCATCAGTTATGAGAAAGCTCAATGAGTTCAAGTTTGAAACGGATTGGAATACCCTACCTGAGGTGATGAGTTGGGACGAGTATGCCTTCAAGAAGGGAAAATGAGCTTCATCGCTCAAGATTTCGACTCCCTAAATGTCATCACCATTCTCGACGGAAGAACTCAAGCAACCATCCGAAACCACTTTCTACGCTATCCTAGAAAGGTTAGAAATCGAGTCAAAGTGATTACCATGGATATGTTTAGTCCCTATTATCAACTTGCTAAACAGCTTTTTCCGAATGCAAAAATTGTACTCGACCGCTTTCATATTGTTCAACACCTTAGCCGTGCTATGAACCGTGTCCGTATTCAAATCATGAATCAATTCGACAGAAAATCGCAGGAATACCGTGCTTTGAAACGCTACTGGAAATTGATACAACAAGATAGCCGTAAAATCAATGATAAACGATTTTATCGCCCTATGTTTCGAATGCATTTGACTAACAAGGAAATCCTGGAAAAACTCTTGTCTTTCTCTGAGGAACTACGACAGCACTATGAACTCTATCAGCTTCTCTTATTCCATTTCCAAGAGAAGAACTCAGACCATTTCTTTGACCTAATTGAACAAGAAATAACCACTGTTAATCCTATTTTCCAGACGGTATTTAAGACATTTCTAAAGGATAAAGACAAGGTTTTGAATGCCCTAGAATTGCCTTATTCCAACGCCAAACTGGAAGCTACCAATAATCTCATCAAAGTCATTAAAAGAAATGCCTTTGGTTTCAGGAACTTTGAGAACTTTAAAAAACGCATTTTGATTGCTTTGAACATAAAGAAAGAGAGAACGAAGTTCGTCCTCTCTAGGTGTTAGCTTTTCATCTACCCACTACAGTTGACAAAGAGCCCAAAAAGAATTAGCTAGAAATTTTTTCTGGCTAATTCTTTTTTCGGGGGGATTTAGGGGGGAATCAAACAAAGATTCACCCTTTTTAGATTAGTTTGTTCCTGCTAAACTGCTGTAGAATCGCTATTTTGAAGGTAAATCAAGCCTCTCACGGACTCTTGACGCTACTTTGTTATTGGGCTAGGCGTCGGTAATACAGTCTATCCCCAGCCTTCCAACGGTCTTTAGTTTTTAGGCGTTGGAATTGCTGATAGAGCCTATCCCCAGGCTTGCGACGCTTTCTTGTTTTCAGGCGTCGGGTAAAACAGTCTATCCCCAGACTGTTTTACTCCCACTCAACTGTTGCTGGTGGTTTGCTTGTAATGTCGTAGACGATGCGGTTGACGTGGTCGACTTCGTTGACGATGCGGACAGAGATTTTCTGAAGGACATCCCACGGAAGTTTAGCAAAGTCAGCTGTCATGCCGTCGACAGAAGTGATAGCACGGATAGCAATAGTATAGTCATAAGTACGACCGTCTCCCATGACACCTACCGAACGAACTCCAGTATTGACAGTGAAATACTGCCACACATCACGGTCCAGGCCAGCCTTGGTAATTTCCTCACGGAGGATAGCGTCTGACTCACGGACAGTGTAGAGTTTTTCATCAGTGATTTCGCCCATGATACGGATAGCCAGTCCAGGACCTGGGAATGGCTGACGCCACACAACCTCATCAGGCATACCGAGTGCCGTACCTAGCGCACGTACTTCATCCTTGAAGAGGGTATTGAGCGGCTCAATCAACTCAAATTGCATATCCTCTGGAAGTCCGCCCACATTGTGGTGAGACTTGATTGTCTCAGCCGTATCCGTCCCAGACTCGATAATATCGGTGTAAAGCGTGCCTTGAGCCAGGAACTTTACATCTGTCAACTTGCTTGCCTCGTCGTCAAATACGTAAACAAATTCATTACCGATGATTTTACGTTTTTTCTCAGGGTCAGATACGCCAGCAAGTAAATCTAGGAAACGTTTAGAAGCGTCTACACGAATGATATTGAGACCGAATTTGCCACCCAACATCTCCATTACCTGGTCACCTTCATTTTTACGGAGCAAGCCGTGGTCAACGAAGATACAAGTCAACTGGTCACCGATTGCACGTTGCAGAAGGACACCGACAACAGACGAGTCCACACCGCCAGACAAACCCAGAAGAACCTTCTTGTCTCCAACAGTTGCACGGATTTTCTCGATTTCAGTCTCGATGAAGTTTTCCATGGTCCAGTCACCACGCGCACCACAGATACCAAAGGCAAAATTCTTCAAGATGTCATTACCGTATACGGAATGACGAACTTCTGGGTGGAACTGGATACCGTAGATGCGGCGTTCGGTATTTTCAATGGCAGCATAAGGGCAATCCGCAGACAGACCGACCAAGTGGAAGTCAGCTGGAATTTCCGTCACAGCGTCACCGTGGCTCATAAGAACCAATTGCTCAGAAGGAGTGTCAGCAAAAAGGGCTGACTCAGCCTTGAGTTCAAGTGTTGACTGCCCATATTCACGGTTACCAGCCTCGCCAGCAGGCACCACCTTACCGCCCAATTTATGGGTAATCAGCTGCATACCGTAGCAAATCCCCAAAATCGGAATCCCCAGTTCAAAAATTTCTGGGTCAATGTCAAAAGCATTTTCCGCATAAACTGAGTTTGGCCCACCAGAAAGAACGATACCAATCGGATTGATATGGCGGACTTCCTCAGTAGTGATTTTGTGGTTTTTCAGTTCTGAAAAGACACCGAATTCACGGATGCGACGTGAAATCAGCTGGTTGTACTGGCTACCATAATCCAGAACGATAATTTTTTGGATATCTTGTTTTGTCATGTTTTTCCCTTTCCATTTGAAAATCATTCAAATACTGATAGCTATTTTACCATAAATACGAACATTTTCCAAACTATATTTGTCAATTATCAGTTTTCCAAACTATGGCGATTTTTTTGAAATCCCATGTTCGTTTTTTTCTTGAATTTACTGATTTTATTTGAGTAGATTACCAGTCATTGTTTGCATGTCTTATTTTTACTCATAGAAAACAGCTGACCTTTGTAAAATTGGTCTAATTTTGGTAGACTAGACGAAGAGAGGTTTGACAGATGAAAGCAGCATATATTACCATTCACGATAAGATTAAGGAGCAGATTGACCAGGGTGTTTGGAAGATTGGCCAGCGCCTGCCCAGCGAGCGCGACCTGTCCGATGAGTTCGGCGTTTCCCGCATGACCCTGCGTCAAGGCATCACCCTCCTGGTCGAAGAAGGAGTGCTCCAGCGTAAGGTCGGTTCCGGCACCTATGTGGCCAGCACTCGAGTTCAAGAAAAGATGCGCGGCACGACCTCCTTTACAGAGTTGATTCTCTTGCAGGGAAAAAAGCCGAGCAGCAAGCTCTTGTCTTACACTCGGACCAAACCAAATGAAAAAGAAGTTGAGCAGCTAGCCTTGACCAAGGGGGAATATGTCGTCCGGATGGAACGGGTTCGCTATGCTGATAATGTCCCTGTCGTTTATGAAGTTGCCAGCATTCCGGAGCGTCTGATTAAAAGCGTTCCCAAGGAGGAAGTGACCAACCATTTCTTCAAGACCTTGACGGACAATGGCTATAAAATCGGCACCAGCAAGCAGACCATCTTTGCACGGCTGGCCAATGAGAAGGTGGCTAACTACCTAGACATCAGCAAAAATCAGCCAATTTTGGCTCTGAGACAGGTTTCCTACCTGGATGACGGCCAGGCATTTGAATTTGTGAACAGCCAGTACGTTGGCGAACGGTTTGAGTTTTATTTGGAGAATAATTAGGAAAAGAGCAAGCAAAATAGAGCCTTTCGACTCTATTCAAAAATATAATTGTAAAGCTGAACGACGTTCTTTAGGAATGGTTACTGCCAGTGAATTACCCACCTTACGCGTTTTCATAGTATTCATAAAAGAATACCTCCGTACATCGTATACACGGTTTTGACAAAAAAGTCAAAGGTTTTTGAGTATTTTCGCTCGTCTTAAAACTCTTAAAATAAACGTAAATAAAATTATGCAAACAAATAATCCGTTTTCCCACTAGAAACGGATTTTCTTATTTATTAACGCTAGAATTTTTGATATAATAAAGTTTATGGAAATTGAAAAAACCAACCGAATGAATGCCTTATTTGAATTCTACGCTGCCTTATTGACGGACAAGCAAATGAACTATATCGAGCTATATTATGCGGATGATTATAGTTTAGCAGAGATAGCTGAGGAATTTCAGGTGAGCCGTCAGGCGGTTTATGATAACATCAAACGAACCGAAAAATTGCTAGAGGACTACGAAATGAAGTTGCACATGTACTCGGACTATGTTGTGCGCAGCCAAATTTTTGATGAGATCTTGGAAAAATATCCAGAAGATGCGTTTTTGCATGAAAAAATCTCTGTCCTGACCAGCATTGATAATCGAGATTAAAAGGAGAACACATGGCTTTTGAAAATTTAACCCAGCGTTTGCAGAACGTATTTAAAAATCTGCGTGGAAAAGGAAAAATCAGCGAGAGCGATATTCAAGAAGCAACCAAGGAAATCCGTTTGGCCTTGCTTGAGGCGGACGTTGCCTTGCCAGTCGTCAAAGATTTTATCAAGAAGGTGCGTGAGCGTGCCATTGGCCACGAAGTCATCGATACCCTCAATCCAGCTCAACAAATCATCAAGATTGTCGACGAAGAATTGACGGCGGTTCTGGGTTCGGAAACGGCTGAAATTATCAAATCACCGAAAATTCCAACCGTTATCATGATGGCTGGTCTTCAAGGTGCTGGTAAGACGACCTTTACCGGTAAATTGGCCAACAAACTCAAGCAAGAGGAGAATGCGCGTCCTCTCTTGATAGCGGCGGATATTTACCGTCCAGCGGCCATTGACCAGTTGAAAACGCTAGGGCAACAGATTGACGTTCCTGTCTTTGAATTGGGCAACCAAGTTCCTGCCCTTGAAATTGTGCGCCAAGGTTTGGAACAAGCCAAAGCCAACCACAATGACTATGTCCTCATCGATACGGCCGGTCGTTTGCAGATTGACCAAGCCCTGATGGCGGAATTGCGTGATATTAAAGACTTTGTCCAACCAAATGAAATCCTCTTGGTAGTCGATGCCATGATTGGTCAAGAGGCCGCTAATGTTGCCAAGGAATTTAATGACCAGTTGGCGATCACTGGTGTGATTTTGACTAAGATTGACGGTGATACGCGTGGTGGTGCTGCGCTTTCTGTTCGTCACATTACTGGCCAACCTATCAAATTCACTGGTACTGGTGAGAAAATCACGGACATCGAAACCTTCCATCCAGACCGTATGTCATCTCGTATTCTCGGTATGGGGGATATGTTGACGCTGATTGAAAAGGCCAGCAAGGAGTACGACGAGAAGAAATCATTGGAACTGGCGGAAAAAATGCGCGAGAACACATTTGATTTCAACGATTTCATTGACCAGCTCGACCAAGTACAAAGCATGGGACCGATGGAAGACTTGCTCAAAATGCTTCCTGGTATGTCAACCAATCCAGCTCTGGCAAATCTAAAGGTTGACCAAAAACAGATAGCTCGTAAGCGTGCCATTGTGTCCTCAATGACGCCTGAAGAACGAGAAAATCCGGATTTATTAACTCCGAGCCGTCGCCGTCGGATTGCGGAAGGTTCAGGGAATAGCTTTGTCGAAGTCAATAAATTTATCAAGGATTTCAACCAAGCAAAATCCCTCATGCAAGGCATGATGTCTGGTGACATGAGCAAAATGATGAAACAGATGGGCATTAACCCTAATAATCTTCCGAAAAATATGCCAAACAATATGGATATGTCTGCCTTAGAAGATATGATGGGTGGTAGCGGAATGCCCGATATGAGCCAACTGATGGGCGGGGCTGGTATGCCTGACATGTCATCCATGTTTGGTGGTGGGCTCAAAGGCAAGATTGGAAAATTTGCCATGGAGCAGGCCATGAAACGTCAAGTTAATAAGATGAAAAAAGCTAAGAAAAAGCGTAAATAATCCGTTCTCCACAAATAGAAAGAAGATTTGATGACACGTTCTACATTAATGCAATACTTTGAATGGTATCTGCCTGCTGATCACGACCATTGGAATCGGCTAAAAAATGACGCTCTGCATCTGAAAGAATTAGGGATTAGCCATGTTTGGACGCCACCTGCCTTTAAAGCGACAGGACCAGATGACGTCGGCTATGGGATTTATGACCTGTTTGATTTGGGAGAATTCGACCAAAAAGGCACTATTCCAACCAAATACGGAACAAAAGATGAGTATCTGGCTGCTATCCATGCTCTCAACGAACAAGGGATAGCAGTGATTGCGGATATTGTCCTCAACCACAAGGCTGGTGGAGACTACCAAGAAAGCTTCCAAGTTCGTCGGATGAACCCTGATAATCGGCAAGAAAGTCTTTCTGAACCCTATGAAATCAAGGGTTATACTGGATATGATTTCCAAGGTCGTAACGATGCCTACAACGATTTCAAGTGGCATTGGTATCATTTCACAGGGCTTGATTTTGATGCTGCCCACAATGAAACGGGCATTTATCAAATCGTAGGAGAGAACAAGGGCTGGGCCAATCAGGATCAGGTCGACGGAGAGCACGGTAACTACGATTACCTGATGTTCAATGACATTGATTTCAAGCACCCAGAAGTAGTAGAGCATCTAAAAGATTGGGTAAAATGGTTTATCGAAACAACTCAGGTTGATGGCTTTCGGATTGATGCTGCCAAGCATATTGGGGAAGATTTTATCGCTTCCTTTATGGAATTTATCCGACAAGAAGTTAAGCCTGACCTATATGCTTTCGCAGAATACTGGAAAGATAGTGAAGCAGATAGTCAAAGTTATATCGACAGTACGGATTACCAACTTGACTTGGTGGATGTTCCGCTTCACATGAATTTCTTTCAGGCGGGTGATGAAGGGCAATCTTTCGATTTACGGACCATTTTTGATGGTAGCTTGGTGCAAACAAAGCCTGATTTTGCTGTTACATTTGTCGAAAACCATGATACACAACGTGGACAGGCGCTAGAATCAACAGTTGCAGATTGGTTCAAACCAGCTGCTTACGCCTTGATTTTGCTACGTCAACAAGGATTGCCAACCTTATTCTACGGTGATTATTACGGTATTTCAGGTGAATTTGGACAAGCTGCCTTCAATGAAATCTTGGATAAATTACTTGCTATCCGTCAGCATCATACCTACGGTCCACAGATTGATTATCTCGATCATCCAAATTGTATTGGTTGGGTTTGCCAAGGGGATAATGAGCATCCTAAAGGTCTAGCCTGCGTTATCAGCAATGCAGATGAAGGATACAAAGACATGGATATGGGAACTTTAAATGCTGGAAAAGTATTTGTAGATGCAACCGGTCATCGACAAGACACCGTTCAATTAGATGAAAATGGATGGGGGCGTTTCTATGTCAATCCAGGCTCGGTTTCCGTATGGGTAGAAGAATAACTAACGATTAAGTTTGCATAACGAATATTATGTAAACTTTTTTTGTAATATAAAATTAACAAAGTTATAAAGTAAACTATCTTGAGTATTAATGTCTGAAAATTGTATAATGATTATCATTAAACTATGAAAAAGGATTTAGGTATTATGCAGTATTCAAGAAGTCAATATTTTCAATCGATGAAAAGACATCCTCTCTCAATATTACTGGCAGTGGTATTGTCTGTTTTAACGATTAGTTTATTTGTATTTGGAAATAAGACGATTCGACCGGCTGAAGCTACAGAATATGTAGTGGCAGATTATAGACAACAATTTATCAATACAATTGCACCATCTGCGCAGCAATTAGCCAACAACTATGATTTGTATCCATCTGTCATGATTGCACAGGCTATACATGAATCTAATTATGGACAATCTGGGTTATCAATTTCCCCGTACAATAACTTATTTGGTATCAAGGGAGCATACAATGGACAATCAGTATCCCTTCAAACATGGGAAGATGATGGATATGGAAATACCTATGATATCGTTGATTATTTTCGTACTTATCCAAGTTATTATGAGTCTTTAGCTGATTACGTAAACATTATTCGCCAACCTCACTTTAACAGTGTTTGGCGTTCCAACACCAGTAGCTACTTAGATGCTACTAATGCTTTAACTGGTACATACGCAACAGATACAGCCTACGCTGCAAAACTCAATGATATCATTGAACTTCATGGATTGACACAATACGATGGATATTATACTAATGAGAATGTTTCGTCAGTAGCTAATTTAACTTGGAATCCATATCGCGCACAATATACAACTCAAGAGACTCTAAATATTGATATCGCTTGGGCAAATCGCTAGAATCTTCTATTCATCTATATTTATCCGTACAACAATGAACTAACTAAACCCAGCTAGACTGATTATTCAATTTAGCTGGGTTTTAAAATGTAAAAGGTAAAAAAGTCAGGTAAGTGCTAGTATAGTTTATTTCAGTCTTGATAGAAGTTTAGTAATGACCTAGTTACATAACAAACACTTAAAATAATTCCGTTATAATGGACATTTTTATATTTTTCTATTAAAATAGAATTATGAATAAAATGATGATGATTTCTGGCCAGATTACACCTTTATCAAGCCAATCACAAACAGAAATAAACATTCTCACGATTATTAGTCGTCTAAATCAGGTTTATGCTAATCAATTATTGGCTGATTTTACTCTCCATAGAGGTGGACTGCTAGAGGCTCAAGTCAAACCCAACGCGGATTTATTGCAAATTCTTGATTATTTACATCTGTCTCTGGCCGAAGGTTATCAGTTGCAAATAGGAATTGGTTTGGGTGATCTGGACGATGCAGTGCAGAAAACCAGCATTTTCTCAAGCAATTCTCAAGCTCAGCGTGAGGCTGAGAAAGCCCTAACTTTGGTCCAGACACAAGACGATTACGGAAGTAGAGCCAACGGATTTTCTTCCGACTATCCCCATATTGACAAGGTCATTAACAGTCTTTTAGCGACCAGCGATTTTATGCGAGATCGATGGAGTCATTCGCAAAAGCAATTCGTCCTAAGATTGGTAGAGACTGGCATTTATTCTGAACATTTTAAGCAAAAATCCCTAGCTCAGAAACTGAAACTCAGTCAAAGCGCCTTTACAAAACGGGTCAAATCAACAGGCATCAAGGTCTATCTCCGTAATCAAGAAACGGCTATGGAGTTAATGATGCAGTTATCAAATAAAAAAAGATAGTTTGCATAATATTTAATATGCAAAATTTTGGATTTTATAAATTCAAACGAAATACGATTCCATCTCCGTCAGCATCACCCGTTTCCACAAATCCAAGGGATCCATATAGTTTTCTTGCTAAATCATTGTTTTCAAGGATACATAATTCAACGGCTGAAAAACGTTTTCTCTACGAATATTGTCTAAAAATTGATTCATAGCTTGTCTACCATAGCCCTGACCCTGTAATGTTTATAAATGAAAAATTCTGATAGGTGATAGGCTTGGACTTGAGGTGAATCGTGATACATGATTAAACCGACAGGCAATTGATGGTCATAAATCAAATAAGCCTGGCTATTAACAAAAGCTCGAGCCAGCGTGGTCGTCTTATCAGCAACAAAGCCTGTCTGTGAAGGAAAAATGGAAAGCGGAATTCCCAGTTGTCAGGATTGATAGGTATGAAATCTAGCATAAATTTAACCACCTCAGAATTTATATATATCTATTCATCTTTTTATAGCTATTAGTTGAAAATCTATATAACATCTTTCCGAAAAACTATAATTTTCTTGAAACTTATATAAAACTATGGTATACTACTGATATGATAACTAGAAAAAATTTTTGTCGAAAATATGTACTTTATAATTTAGAAATAAATGCGAAGGCTGAAAATTCTTCCAAAATACAATCCTTAATTTTAAATAAAATATCTCGGAGAAATCATCATGCGTCGTGAATTATTATTGGAAAAAATTGAGGAATTGAAAAAAATCATGCCTTGGTATGTCTTGGATTATTACCAATCCAAGTTGGCGGTTCCCTATAGTTTTGCAACCCTTTATGAATACCTCAAAGAATATCGTCGTTTTTTTGAGTGGTTACAGGATTCAGATTTGGTATCTGTGGAACGGATTGCTGACATTCCACTGGACACACTGGAACATTTGACCAAGAAAGATATGGAATCTTTTATTCTTTATCTGCGGGAACGTCCATTGCTCAATGCCAATACCACGCAAAATGGTGTGTCGCAGACAACTATTAACCGTACCTTATCAGCTCTTTCTAGTCTCTTCAAGTATTTTACCGAAGAAGTGGAAAATGAGCAAGGCGAGCCCTACTTCTACCGTAATGTCATGAAGAAGGTTTCCACCAAGAAGAAGAAGGAAACCTTGGCGGCGCGGGCGGAGAACATCAAGCAAAAGCTCTTTTTGGGCGATGAAACCATGGAGTTTCTGGAATACGTGGACACAGAATACGAAAATAAACTCTCCAACCGTGCAAAATCTTCTTTCCGAAAAAATAAGGAGCGTGATTTAGCCATTCTTGCCCTGCTCTTGGCCTCTGGCGTCCGTCTGTCTGAGGCCGTCAATTTGGACCTCAAGGATGTTAATCTAAAATTGATGATCATCGAAGTCACTCGAAAAGGTGGTAAACGGGATTCTGTTAATATTGCTGGCTTTGCCAAGCCCTATCTGGAAGCCTATATGACCATCCGGCAGCAACGCTACAAGGCTGAAAAGACTGACGTCGCATTCTTTCTTTCCGAATATCGTGGGATGCCCAATCGCATGGATGCCTCTTCTATTGAAAAAATGGTTGCCAAATATTCGGCTGACTTCAAAATTCGTGTAACGCCCCACAAACTCCGCCACACGCTTGCGACCAGACTCTACGATGCAACCAAGTCGCAGGTCTTGGTCAGCCATCAACTGGGGCATGCCAATACGCAAGTTACTGATTTGTATACCCATATTGTCAATGATGAGCAAAAAAATGCATTGGACAAACTATGATTTACATAATTTGTTTTATGCAAACATAAATAACAAATCTACTAATTAGTGAGTTGGTGCTTGATTTCTGTCGATATTGTATTAAAATAGAATTATGAAAATCGTAAAATTTGTTATTGGAATCACAATCATGGCCATTGCTGTTGCCATGTCAAAAATATCCCTGCTCGGTACGTCGCCGATTGCTGCTATGCCCAACGTCGTCTCAGAATCTATGGGTTCATCCATCGGTCTGAACACGGCGCTCTTCTTAGCCCTGCTAGTTGTTATTCAGCTCGTCTTGGCTAGACCAAAGAAGATGAGCGATGCAATTCCTTACCTCATTCAGTTAATACCCGGAACCTTGTTTGGCTTGTTTATTAACTTTTTCTACGGTCTGCTCGCTCCAATCTTGTCCAGTAAATCTTACCCTGTCCAGCTGATTGTCCTGATTATCTCTGTCTTTATCTTGGCAATCGGTGTCATTGTTGAGGTCAATGCGGATACGATTGTCATGCCGGGCGAAGGGTTGCCCAAAACAATTGCCCAAGTGACCAATAAACCATTTTCTAGCGTCAAATTGGCCTGTGATATTGGAATGGTTGTAACAGCGCTTCTTCTCTCTTTCCTCTTTGGTAATCCATTTCTAGGAATTCGCGAAGGAACAATTATTGCCATGCTCTTCACTGGACCAATTATCTCGCTCTTGCAACAACTTGCTTTCAGAAGAAAAAAATGAGGTTGGACTTCCAATCTCATTTTTCTATGTCAATTTTCTAATCGGAATTTACTACTAAAAACGAGACCAGGAAATCCTAGTCTCGTTTAGCTTCATTCTTAAAATCGTTTTTCAACAGTTTCATCGCTGAAGGCTTTGCTATTGTTGCCCAGTGCAGCGACTTTACCATCCACTGCGACTTGGTCTAAACGACCGCCTTCTTCCATAGTGACAGTTGTAACATTATCACCGTGGCTAAGGATAGAGCCTTTGACATGAAGTTCATGAAGGTAACCGCCATCTTTGATAGAAAAGGCATAGGCTGGAAGATCCACGTTGACACCTTTTACAAGAGATTGGCCAACACCACCGTGGGTTGTAATATCGCCTTCAATATGCAGTTCACCGACTTCTTTGGAAATTTGAATACCAACAGCACCGTCATTGTAGGTATTGATTTCAGCAAAATGACCGACTTTCAAGGTACCATCATATTGGTTATAGGCGCGAGCTCCGACACCGTAGGTAGAAATGGCTTTTTTCGCTTGGAAATCATTGACAGTACCGAAGTTTACGAAACCAACACCAGATTGACCGTAGGAAATCACTTCATCTTCTACGACCCATTTGTCAACAGTTCCCCAAGCATCCAAGACCATGTCATTGACGCCGTAAGTAACGGTTTTACCGAGCTGATACAATTCGTGAACATGGGCACCATAGACAACAAAGACACCACCGGTGATGAAATCTGCCGCACCTTGAGGAAGGAGACCAGTAGAATAAACTGAACCCAAGACCATTTTATCCATCACAACTTGACCACCAGCATCATTGAAACCTGAAACAAAGACACCAGATCCGATGACAGGTTGACCGTCTTGACCGACGTTCAATTCACTGATAGCTCCTGTAATCTTACTGTTAGCATCGGGGTTAAAATTGTAAAGGGTATAAGCACCTTGCAGGACGTTTACGCCATATTTTTGTGGTTGCTCAAGGTAGGTGCGCGTATCTGCTTTGCGAACCAAGACGTTGTGTGTGTCGACATGTGCAGTTATGGTTGGTGCACGGAAAATCATTGAAATTTGACCGTCCACGATCAAGTTTTCAAGTGAAATCTGACCGAAGTTGTCACGAACTTGTTGTGGCACAAGTGAAATAGCTTTCTTATCTTGAAGGGCTGAGATTGTTAAATCAGAAATCTTAGCATCGCCTTTCAAGATAAAACCATCAGAATGTGAAAAGAATACAGTTGGCAGAACGCCATTTTCTTGTGCTTGACCTTTGATGTCGATACCAGCTGGAAGATAGATGGAATTTGCAAAAGTCATGGTACGTGTGATAACAATTTCTTTTTCATTGTTGTCCAAAGCGTTAATTAATTGAGTAGGATTTGAAACGAGTGTCATGTTAAGTACCTCACTTTCTTTCTGTAAGTCTATTTTATCACTAATTATTGATTCGTCAAGAATTTTGTGTAAGAATTTAAGAAAAAATCTTGTAAATGTTTCTAAAACTTCTTAAAACTAGCCAGAAAAATCGAGTAGGGACTAATTTCTAGTCCCTCTCACACCACCGTGCGTGCCGTTCGGCACACGGCGGTTCAACTAACTTTTAACGCATGTCGTTTTAGATAATAATCTAGGCAAGAAACCAGTCCACGTTTAGCGAGGACTGGTTTTGATATGGCACGTTTCAGTACAGACCTCTGAGCCACTAATTGATAATGGTCTCCCCAGCCAGATACTTTATCCGCTATCCACTTCGGTACTCCTAATTTGAGAAGTCCCCATAATCGCCTAGATTTCTTCTTCCATTGTTTCCAGATAATAACTCTTATTCGAGTTCTTAGTCGTTCATCAATGCTTTCCATGACTGATTTCATGTTCGTCATAGAAAAGTAGTTTATCCAACCTCGGATGACCCAGTTTAGTCGCTCAATTCGGCTGTCTAAGTCAATACTCCACTTACGGGCCGTTAGTTTCTTGAGTTTTCTCTTGAAACTCTGTACGCTATCCTGATGCGGACGACTTTTCCAGCCCTCAGATGATTTCCAGAACCCAAATCCTAGGTACTTTAATTTGCTCGGTCTCACAATCTTGGTCTTGGTCATGTTGACTTTCAAACCTAATCGTTTTTCAATATAACGACTAATTGAATGCATCACACGTTTAGCCGCCGCCTCACTACCAACTGTGATGACGCAGTCATCTGCGTAGCGAACGAAGCGAAGTCCACGATTTTCCAACTCTTTATCTAGCTCATTAAGCATGATATTGGACAGGAGCGGTGATAGGTTTCCTCCCTGTGGAGTTCCAACTAGTGTTTTATACCGTTGTCCGTTGATGACTACACCGGAATGAAGGTACTTACGAATTAAAGATTCTGTATCTCCATCTTGGATAATGTTATGAACAAGCGACATCAGTCTATCTTGAGGAACGGTATCAAAGAACTTCTCCAGGTCTATGTCTACTATCCACTCATAACCGTCATTAAGGTATTCTAATAACTGGATAATAGCTTGTTCGCATGACCGATTGGGTCTGAATCCGTAACTCCTCTCAGAGAAATAGGGCTCACAAATAGGACTAATGACTTGGACAATAGCTTGTTGTATCATTCTATCCATGACCGTTGGGATACCTAACTGACGGTCTCCGCCGTTAGGTTTGGGAATTTCAACTCGTAAGACTGGCTGAGGTTTGTACTTCCTCTGCTTTATGAGTTCTTTAGTTGAACGCCAGTGTTTGCGGAGATAGTCATCTATTTCGTCAATAGTTACGCCGTCAATTCCTGCTGAACCTTTATTGGCTCTAACTTGATTGTAGGCTTCAAGCATATTGGACCGAGATAGGATATTATCTAGTAACTGTGACATGTGCGTATTCCTTTCTTGTTTCGGTGTCTGAGGGACGTCTTATATTGGTGAACTTTCCTCTAGTCAATACGTGACCGCACCCAGTTCTATCAGACCGCTAGTTTTACAGACACAAGTGAAGTAGGTATACTTCGGTTTGACAGCCTTTATTTTCAATGTCAAACTTTCAACAGTCACTCCCCTGACTGTTGAAATATTCAGCCCTTCGCTCCACCTCTATTACAGAAGTTTCATCGCTACTATGGCCTCGGCTGACTTCTCATGATTCGTTGTTACTACGTCTTTGACGCTCATGAGACCTCACGGGATAAGTCGTACATCTTTCCTCGTTTACTCTCGTGATTTACGTCTATAGGTTACGACTACCTTTTTGGACTTTAGAGTTGTATGCCCCCTCATCCCCTATATACGCCTTGTTATCACGTTTCTGTTCGTAGAGCCACGATTTCGCTATCCCTTCCTCTCCCCGCTACCTCACGATAGTCAGGCTTGGGAGTCGCTTTGGGGTTCACCGGTAGCGGGTGTCCACGGAGGACTTTCACCTCAGATGTACGACATGCCCGTCGTACATACCAAAAAGCCAACCAAGTGGCTGACTTTCATCTAATTATGCTAATTCTTTTAATTTGGTCTGATTAACAGCTGGATAGCCATCCAAGAATTCAGACAAACGTTTCAGAATGCTCGGCATATAACCTGCTTGGTCGTTTTCAATTTGAAGGACCAGGAGCGGTTCGTGGAGACTCATGCGGAGAAGGAACCAGCCGTCTCCATAAGGGTCTGTCACATCAAAGCGCACTCCTTCTTCATTCTCTGGATTGAAAATAAAACCGGCAATGGATGTCGCTTGCAAGTCGGCAATGACTTGCTCACCTAGCGCGCGATAATCCTCAACCTCCAACTTAAAGCGCACTTCCTGCGTTTCTAAAGGTTGTTTCAGCTGTGCAATCAAATCATCCAGGGACTTGCCATCCTTTTGCAACTGAGGCAGAAGCATGAGAATTTTGGCAGCCACATAGGTACCGTCATCCAAGAAATAATTTTCCTTAAAGGCTGCATGACCGGACGTCTCGATAGCCAATTGACAATCCACACCAGCTTGGTTGGCAGCAATGGCGCGATTGATCACATTACGATAACCAGAAATATAGCGAATTTGCTTGCCACCCAGACTTTCGATAAAATCTTTTAGATGTTCTGAGGTTGGGGAATTGGTCACAATGCTCGTACCCGGATGCTCGAACAAGGTAATTTGAGCCAAGACAGCAATTAGATTGTTACGGTTGAGAATTTGTCCTGACTTGGTAACCAAGGCAGCGCGGTCCACATCTGTATCAAAGATAATGCCCAAGTCGGCACCTTGTTTAAGTACTGCTTGACGAATACTTTCCATGGCCTCTTTGTTGTCGGGATTTGGGACATGATTAGGGAAGGTACCGTTCGGTTCTAAAAACTGTGAACCCGTTGTATCAGCTCCCAGCTCGGCCAAAACTTTTTCCGCAAAGAAACCGCCTGCACCATTTCCAGCATCGACGATGATATTGAGTCCGGTCAATGGCTTATCTTGACCATCGCAGGCTGTACGAATTTTATCAACCAAATCTTGGGCATAAGGCGTAATCAGATCCGCATGGGTCAGACTTCCCAGACTTAAGGCTGGGAATGCCTCCGTATGCGACAAGATATAGTCAATATCCTCATGTTCCGCTCCGCCATTTTGCGAAAAAATCTTGAGACCATTAAAATAATAAGGCAGATGGCTGGCAGTAATCATCACCCCAGCGTGGCAGGCAAACTGCGGATACTGGGTGCTCATGAAGAGAGCTGGCGTGGTGGCCATGCCAAAGTCAATCAGCTGAACGCCCAGACGAATGGCTTCTTCTGTAAAGGCTGCGACCAAATCTGGACCGCTGAGGCGGCTGTCTCGACCGATACCGATGGTCAATTGGCTTTTTTGATATGCCTGCGCCAGTTCTGGCTTCTGAGTTAGCCAATGGATAAGTCCGCGAACCACTTCCTTGGTGGCTTGTGGAGTGAGATTGACAGCATATTCGTCTGTAGCGATAGCAATTCCACGAATATCTGATCCATTTTGCAAGACGTGATGATGGGACATAGTAACCTCCTAATTCAAACTAAATTTAGTATAGCATATTTTAGAAGCGGTTTCAAAATGAAAAAAGCACAGCTTTTACTGTACTTTAGTGATGCTTACAGTTGTACCAACTTCCAGTTGACTTTCCACGGAAATAGCTAGTTCCAACTGATTCAAGACTCGCTTGGTCAGATACAAGCCAAAACCTGTAGCTTTTTGGTGTTCACGGCCATTAAAACCTGTAAAACCTTCGTCAAACAGGCGTGGAATATCTTCTGCCAGAATCCCAATTCCCGTATCGGAAATGGAAATTCCACCATTCAATTCAATGACCACCTTTCCACCAGTCTTATTGTACTTGAGGGCGTTGTCGATTATCTGTGACAGGGCAAAACTGAGCCATTTCTTATCGGTTTTCAGTAGCCAATTTCCATCGATGGTCACCGAAATGTCTTTTTGCAAGAACTGATTGCGGTATTTTTTGACCAAGTCCACAATTACTTCTCTCACTTCCACCTGCTCAAAACGAAAATCACTGGCATGGTTGGTCAGCTTGAGGTAGTTGAGCAGATTGGCCATGTAATTATCCAAGCGCAAGAGCTGATAATCGACATCCTGCTGGTTGAGATTGTCAGTCTGGCTCATCAAAGACAGGGCAGCCAAAGGTACCTTCATCTGGTGAGACCAGAGTTTGACCATAGCTTGCAGGTCCTCTTCTCGTGACTTATAATCCAGGAGCTGCTCCCGCATCGCCTCCTTCTCCTCTTCAATCAAGCTGAGATAGGCAAGGTCCACAGGCTTATTGAGTAGGGGCAGAGCTTCTTCATGGACATAGTCTTCCAAGGCTCTCATGCGGTTGCGAAACTTCCAGAATAGGCCTACTGTCAGTAGGATGATAAGGGTTAGGGACAATAGCAGAGCGTTTTGCAGAAATTCGCTAGGCAATTGGTAGAGATAGAAAAGCAAGATAAAACTGCCGGCCAAAACCAGATAGGCGAAATAAAAACTCCGGTATTCACGGATAAATTTTGCTATCATTTGACCAAGTACCCCACGCCACGAACAGTATGAATACGTTCAAAACCGACCTCACTCACCTTCTTACGCAGTCTGGTCATGTTTACATTGAGCGTATTCTGATCGATAAATTCTTCATTTTCCCAGAGTTTTTCCAAGAGTTCATCCTTGCTGACAATCTGCCCTTGTCTTTCTAGTAAGGTGGACAAAATCTTGGTTTCCGTAGGAGACAATTGAACCTGTTCCAATTCGTTTGAAAATCGCCCGTCCAAACTAAGCTGGAACTGGTCGATAGACAAATCAGTTGATTTGCTGAATTGATTAACCCGACGCAGGAAGGCTCCGATTTTGGCATCCAAAATCCCTAGTGAAAAAGGCTTGGAAACAAAATCATCGCCACCCATGTTCATGGCCATGACCGCATTCATCTCATCATCGCTAGAGGAGATAAAGATAATGGGCATGGTCATGGTTTTACGGATTTCTGTCGTCCAATAAAAGCCGTTGTAATAAGGCAGGCTAATGTCCATCAGCACCAAGTCTGGCTTGAGTTCCGCAACTTCCTGACTAACTGCTCGGAAATTCTGCACACTTTCTACCTGATATGATTTTCCCAGATGCTGCTTCAAGAGTTGGACAATCATCTCATCATCTTCAACAATATAAATCTTTGCTTTTTTCATCATCTTCATTCTGCAAAAGCCAGGACACAGGTCTTGGCTTTTATATACTTCCATTTCTCATTTTTAGACTTGTAACTGTCACTTTGTCATTTTCAATGCTGACGATTACCCTGTAATTGCCGATACGATAGCGCCAATGGCCAGAACGATTAGCAGTCAAGGCTTTTCCGTGTTGTCTGGGGGTGTCACACCCGTCAATATGCTTATAAAGATACCGCAAAATCAAACTTGCAGCAGTTTTATCCAACTTTCGAATTTGCTTTTGAGCCTTAGCAGACAAAATAACCTTATAACTCAATGCCCAACTCCTCAGCCATTTGTTCTAATGTTATCGGCTCAATTCCATTCGCCAAGTCTTCTTGGTATTCTGCCCAAGCAATGTCTGCCACACACGCATCGTACTCGTCTTCAAGAGCCTCAAGGGTTTTAGTCCGAATGAGCTCAGAGAGGCTGACCCCTTCAAACTTTGCCATAGCCTGCATAAAGAGTTTATCCTGCTCAGAAACTTTCAATGTAATAGCTGCCATTTTCTCACCTCTTCTAGTATTCCTTTGGTATTACCATTGTAACACCATTTCCTAAAAAAATCAAGAAATCCCGCATAAGCGAGACTTCTGCTAACGTTCAATAATGCGGTAATAGGTGCGACTAGTCCACTTGTAAATGACAAAGTAAATCAGAGCGACTGCCAGTAGGGTGATGACACTAACTGTGTAAATCATGCTGGAAGAAACCACACCGAACATAATCAGCATTTGTTTGAGCATGACAAGGGCAACGACAAAGTGAAGGGTCGCCATAGCCAATGGCATAAAGAAGACCAATAGTGTTTGAGAGTTGATGGTTTTCTTGACAGCCTTCTGGCTCATCCCCACTTCTTGAAGAATCTTGTAGGATTTCTTATCCTCATGCCCTTCCGAATACTGTTTGTAGTAGATAATCAAGGCTGCACCTAGCAAGAAACTAATGCCCAACAAGAAGCCCGTAAAGAGGAAACCACCTGTGAAGCCCATGAGCATATTGTTGAAATCCGAACGTTGCATGACATTTCCAAGACACTCCCCATTTTCATCGAGAATAGTGTAAATATCACCTGCCTGTTCACCAATTTTTGCCACTTCTTCCTTTGTCAAATCAGTAAAGACACGGTAGTCCAGACTAACCTGATAGCCTTGCGGATTATTTGCTTCAAAGTAACTACGAATGGTTTCAAGAACACTATCATCACTAACCACCATGACGGCAGCATTGAGCGTATTTGTGATGTCTGGGAAAATTGCTTTATCAAGATCGGCTACGTTCTCAAAGCTACTATCACCCAAAGTGACTTTCTCTAGCGAAGGCTTTTCACTCGGACGCATAAAGGCAACTTGATTGGCAGCCAGCTCTGGCAAGTCATTGCCCAACTTCCTGAAATCATCCTGGGTGATGAAGTAGGTAAAGGCCATCTTGCTAAAGTCTGGATTGGCAATAGTTTCTGGACTGATGACAATCTCCTTCCCACCATCATAGACTAGACCAGCTTGGTAAGTCAGGTAGGATAGATTGTCATTGGCTTTTTCTGGAAAATGGCTGAGCACCGATTGCTGATAGACACTTTCCCCCTGACTTCTATCTGAAATAGGATAGGTAATGGATGTTTCCTTTGGATAAAGTCCACTGGTCATATTTGCCATACCTGTATAAAGGGATGTAGTTGTCGCAATAGTCACAAAGGCCATGACCGCAAGCAGTGTAATATTGGCCAAACCCGTTGCGTGCTGCTTCATCCGAAAAATCATCTGCGATGTGGTAATGAAATGCTCTGGCGTGTAAAAATAGCCTTTGTTTTTCCGTCGAGCCTTCAAATACCAAGTCATAAAACTGATGTAGAACAGATAGGTACCCGCAATGACAAAAAGCACAGCGATGAAGAAACGATAGATGACAAATAACCCTGCTGCTTTAGATGAGAGCGATAGGTAGTAACCAGCCCCAAGACTTAGGACACCAAGAGCAGCCAAGAGGAGATTCCCACGTGGCTCCTTCTCCCCCTTTTCACTAGCTCGGAACAAAATCAGTGGACTGGTCTTACCAATGGTCCGAATGGCTAGCAATTCCAAGAGAAAGAAGATACCAGCAAAGAGAAAGGCGGTCATGACAAAGGCCAGAGGGTCTATTCCAAAATGCAAATCACTATAATGCGTTATATTGACAAAAATCAAGTAGAGAACATTTGAAAACACACCTGCTAAGACAGAACCAAGAACCACAACTAGCAAGAAAATCATCATCAATTCGAGGCTGGCTATCAAGGCTACCTTTTTCTTGTTCATCCCCAGCATGTTATAGAGACCAAATTCCCTCGCCCGTTGTTTCATCAGGAAATTAAAGCTATAAATCTCCATAATGACCGAGAAAATGGTCAGAACAACAACACCAAGACCGATAGAAACGGCACCAGAGCCCATGGTCTTCATAACTGGACTCAGCATGAGCAAGAACATGGAACAAATCAGAGTAAATAGCACAAGACTGGCTAAAACAAAGGGAGCAAAAACACCCATGGATTTTCGGATATTTTGCCCAGCAAGTTTGAGGTAAAACATCTACTCACCCCCTAAAAGTGCAGACATGTTGAGCGAAATCTCCTTGGCAAAGTCTTGATTGCTCTTACCTGCCTTGTACAATTGGTGGAAAATCCGACCATCCTTGATAAAAAGAACCCGTTTGGCATGGCTGGCTGCGTTGGCTGAGTGGGTCACCATGAGAATGGTTTGTCCATCTAGGTTGATGTCCTCAAATAAATTCAGCAAGTCTTCCGAATTGCGATAGTCAAGGGCGGCAGTTGGCTCGTCCGCTAGGACAATCTGTGGCTGTGTAATCAAACTACGGGCAATGGCCACGCGCTGCTTTTGTCCACCAGATAGTTCAAAAGGACGTTTTTTCAGCAAATCTTGAATCCGCAGTTTTGGCGCCAAGACTTTCAAACCTTTCTCCATTTCTTGATGGCTAGCTCGCGCCAATACCAGAGGTAGAAAGATATTGTCTTGGATGGACAGGGTGTCCAAAAGATTAAAATCTTGGAAGACAAAGCCTAGGTTACGCAAACGGAAATCCGCCAGCTTGCTTTCCTTGATTTTGGTGATGTCTTCTCCACTTAGAATGACCGAACCCTGTGTCGGCTTGTCTAATGTTGCCAAGATATTGAGCAAGGTTGTCTTACCAGATCCACTTTCACCCATGATGGCAATAAATTCACCCTTTTCAACCTTAAAATCCACATCTTGCAAGGCACGGGTTTCTTCTTTTGAAAAGCGCGTACGGTAAACTTTTTCCAAATGATTGATTTCTAATAACATCTTTTACTCCTCTGTGTTTTCTAATAATCCTTGATAGTCTAAACGTTGGTTTTCAGGAACTTGGTTTCCCACATCGACCTTGTAATAGCTGTCCTGAACCCCCATTGCCAAAGTCCCATCCTCTGTCTGGTAGAGGCTGTTGAGAGCAATGGTTTCCTTGGTATTTCCAGTTTCCCTGACAACAGGATATTCCAGGAATTTTACTTCAAGAGTGCGAATATCCTCCTCTGGCACTTCTTCCAAACTTACGCCATAATCTTTCCCTTGATAATGAAAGGTCTGAAAACCCTCGTCAAAGGTCACACCAGCATTGGATGCCGAACAGGCGGTCAGGAAGAAACAGGCACCAATTAAACTCACTATACGTTTTTTCATCTGATTTCCTTTCTAAGATAACATGATTTTATTCATTTGTCAGTATTAGCCAAGTCTTAATACATCCATTTAATTCTCAGAATTTCCTGATACATATCTGACAAGAGCTCGGCCTGTTCTTTTGCATCTGTTTCCTTAGAGACTGGCTTTGACTCCACATATGGTTTTGCTTGTAAAAATTTGAATGACATAAGATTTCCTTCTTTCCTTTCTTTATGATTCCATTCTACTCTTTTCAAACCAGCCTACACTTACAAGATTGACTCGAAACCTTACAGATTTGTAAGAAAAGCGTTTTTTAGTACAATAGCCTAAGCATACTTATGAACAATCTAGGAGATACTTATGTTTTTATATGGTTTAACCCTTGTCAGTCTACTTGCTTT
This sequence comes from Streptococcus nasisuis, assembly GCF_040836615.1. Lineage (NCBI taxonomy): Bacteria > Bacillati > Bacillota > Bacilli > Lactobacillales > Streptococcaceae > Streptococcus > Streptococcus nasisuis. The sequence goes on from NZ_CP162268.1 coordinate 1,572,330, forward strand.
TTTCATTTCAGTCATTCGAGACCGTCGCAGTCTCTGGAATCCCATTTTCTTAATCGCAAGTCTGAATACCCTTTACATCAGTTTCGAAAAATTTGTCTACGAGAATAATTGGCTAGACATGCACTATTTCTTCCTAGGTTCCACCTATCTCATCATTCCCTTTCTTGTACTGGTTGGCGGCCTCTTTCTCATCTACAACGGTTTTATCCTCTTACAAAAAAATTGAAAGACCAGCCCCGTTTCTTATTTGTCACCAATGACTACCACGTTTTCCGTACCAGCCTCTATGCAAAGAAAATCGGTCTGGTCGGTGACGGACTAGGCTGTAAAACAGTTAACTACTACATCCCTTCAGCCTTTATCCGAGAGTATGTCGCCTTTTTGACCAAGATCAAATGGCCGCTAGTCATTCTCTTTGTACTCTTTATTCTGGGACTATTCATTTCCATGCTGCCATTTAACTTTTAGACATAGAAAAAGCCCTGACGACTTGTCAGGGCTTCATTCATTATTCCGTTTTTCCGATGAAATCAATCATCTCATCCAGTTCTTTCTTGCTCTTAGTCACTAGCAGGTAGGCATCGTTACCCTGTAGCTCCGCAAAGGCATCTGGCATGCGTTTGACCGTCTTGAGATTGCTGGCGTAACGCTCTTTAATTTCATCGGCACTATGACGATAATTGGTCTTATCACGGCGAGTAGCAACCAGACAGTACTGTGGTTCGAATTGACGCTCCTCAATTTCCTGACCTGCTACAATATTAGCATAATCGCGGAACAAGTCAATCGAATGAGCATAGTTATAGGCTTCAACTGTAAAACCACCCGCCATGCGGTTATTGTACTCAATGGCAATATAATCCTTCCCATCCTTGAAAAATTCAATATGGAAGAAACGCTCTCTCATGCCAAATTCCTTGATAATGGCACGACCGTACTGAGCCAATTTGGGGTCGACTTCCTTCTCAATATAGTAGGCATTGTCCTTACCAGACAGCATCAACTCCAATGGCGTATGAACATAGGTCAAACTGGTCTCAAAGACCACATTTCCCTCATGGTCAATCAGGCCATCGTAGGTTGTAATGGTGCTTGAATTAACAAATTTCTCAAAGAAATAAGCTGTCTGACCGTCCCAGGCCTGCTTGAAAGTCTCCAAATCTTCCTTGCTGGTTAATTTAAAGGTTCCCGATGCTCCAACTCCGTTATCAGGTTTGGCAATCATTGGAAAACCAACTTTCTTGACAGCCTTGTCAATGTCTTTTTCCCTCTTAACAACAAATCCCGGAACCACCGGCACACCAGCCTTGGTGAAATACTTCTTCATCTCTGACTTATACTTGGTCTTTTTGAGGTGGCGAGGCTTGGCACCGAAAATATTGAACTGCTCCCGCAAAGCTGCATCGTTTTCCAGCCAATGCTCATTATGGGACTCGACACGGTCGATTGGACCGTGTTTATAGATAAGAAATGCTGCCGCCCGCTTGACTTCGTCGAGATTTTCAAGATTTTCTACGCGGAAGTATTCCGTCAAGGCAGATCGGAGCTCCTCTGGAAGTTGATCGTAGGGTTCTTGACCAATTCCCAACAAATTGATACCATCCTTCTTAGACAATTCAATCCAAAATTGCTGGAAATTTTCAGGGTAAAAAGGTGAAATAACTAGAAAATTCATAGTTCTCCTCTCTTATAATCCAATCGAATGCAGGAAGAAAGGCATTTGCTTTCTCCACCAAACCCAGTCATGGGCAACGTCGGTTCCCCACGTATCAAACCAAGCTGGAATATTCTTCTCTTCAAAGGCACGTTTGAGATTATAGAAGCTCTCCAGACCATCCTGCTCCCAATCGCCGAGACCAGTGCAGACGATGATGTCCGCCTGACGGTAGCGGTCAATAAACCAGCCGTCATTTTGGTTCCAAATGTAATCCGCTGGCGAATTTTGGTAAACTACGTCGTCATGACCGTAGTCATCGTTGTTATTGAAGAAACGAGCATCGTAGATACCAGACAAGGCGATAACCTTATTGAAAACATCTGGGTGCTGGAGGAAGAAATTGAGCGCGTGATAGGCTCCCATAGAGCAACCAGTTGCCATCATTGGGTCAAACCAGCCTGTCTTGTGCTTGATAAAGGGAATAGCCTCTTCAATAACATAGCGTTCATAGGCACGATGAGCCTCAGCCTTATCATGAATGGACTTCCAATCTGCCAACCAACTTTCCGTATCAAAGCTGGTCAAGGTAAAGAACTGGACATGGCCTGCCTCAATAGAACCACGGCAGGCTTCAATCATACCGAAATCTGCATATTCATTGTAAGAACCACCTGAAGAGGCAAAAACAACCACAGGAATGCCTGCGTGGCCATAGCGATTGAGATTCATTTCACGACCAAGATTTCCTGACCAGTGGCTTAAAAATTCTACGTTCATAATTCTAACTCCTTTTCTGTGTTTATTTCCAATCTTCGCTTAAAAAACGCAAGCAATCTGGTAAATAAAGGGCCCAAGCCTCTTCATTATGGACTGCACCTGAAATAACTTCCAAGGCAATATTGTCCAAGGTAACCCCTCCACGGACCAATTGAGTGTAATAGCTCAGCGAGGAATTGATATAGGCTTGCTTGATATTGCCTGCCATGAGGGTCTTGTCCGTGTCGTCTGCCTCCTCGGTGCCGACGTAAATATAGACCCGCTGGCCAGGATCCAACTGCTGGCGTTCTATGTAGCGGTCAAAGGCATCCTGGTGGAGCCAATTGGCCGATGAAAAGACACCCAGACGACCGATTTGGTTTTGATAAGCCAGCCCCATAAACTGCGTGATGTTGCCACCCAGGGACGAGCCAATCATAGCTGTGTGAGCCTTGTCTGCCTTGGTCCGGTAATGCTGGTCGATGAAGGGCTTGACGACATCCATGACAAACTCGGCATAGAGCGTCCCCTTTCCGCCAAACTGGATACCTGGAATGCCCATCTCGCTGTACTTCCAAGCCGCATACTCGTGCATGCGTTCCAAGCCGTCGTTATCGATAGCTACCACAATCATCTTGGCAATGTCTGGATTTCGCTTAATGGTAGGAATAATTTTCCAAGAATGTCCGGAAAACGCCTCCTTGCTGTAAAGGACATTTTGCCCGTCGTGGAAATAAACGACCGGATAACTGATCTCTGTATCCTCCTCATACCCCTTAGGCAAGAGAACACGCACTCGTCGTTTTTGTCCCGTAAAAGGCACTTGTAGCTCATGTGTATGCATATCTAGATAAAAATAGGACTTATTCATTTCAAATTCTCTCCTAGTATTTTTTCTATTATATCATACTTTTTATAAAATATTCAGAAAATTTAGTTATTTCTTTTCATAGGGGATAAAACACGAACCTTATAGCTTCGCAATCCGATTTTCATAATCTCTGCGGTACTCTTCCAAGGCTGCTTGCTCTTTGGCAGTCAGGTTTTCAAAAATATCTAGGATAATCTTGCCTTTTTCCCGTTTCCAAGTCGCCACAAATCGTCCCTTGTAGAAAACAACTGGCTTGACAATGCCTGTCAGTGTATAAATCTGCCGAATATGCTTGGGATCAAAGAAGGGATTGGCTTTCTTTTCATAACCTAGCAAAAGTTGGTCAAAACCTGCAATGAAGAGGTAATCTGGCACTTCTGCTTCTTCTAATTCTCCTAGATAAAAACGTTCCTCCCCTGCTACTTCTATAGTTTTCAAGTCCAACTGCCTCATCCAATCTAGGACAGTAGATTTATTTTCCTTGAAGTAGTAACGGGCATCTGCTAGACTGACAGGACCAAAACCTGCAAAATACCGCCGTGCGATTTCCAGCTCTGCTTTTTCCCGCGAAAGAGGCTGAAAATCCTGCAAACGATGAAAGGTCTTGCTGCCGTAGGCTTGATAAATCTCGCCCCGCTCGACCATATAGCGAAAAATGCCGCCCCAAGCGTTGAAGAGCGCCTTCTCATCTTCTGCAGTCAGTCGTTCAGCTCGACACAAGTCCTTGAGAAACTGACGATCCTTGGGATCATCTTCCAAGGCTTCAAGGATAATCTGATGAAATTTCTGTTTGGTCTGCGGACTCAATCCATCCTGCCCCTGCTGTTTCAGAAAACCCTCCATCGCCATTCGCCCTTCATGGATGTAGAGAGGAATTTCCGATTTGAGATAGGCGTGAACTGTCCGACGAATAGACCACTGGCGAGTAAATCGCTCCTGCCAGTCCGTCTGATGAAAATCCTTGTTCGCCATCCGATTGAGAAATCCCACGTGGACATAGGGTTGAAACTGAGCCTGCAAGCCATTTAGGTTTTGACAAATCTGCTCAGCAGACTGTGGCTGTAAGAGTCCTTGCTTTTGTAAAATAATCCCCTTCCAGGTCTGATGATCCATTTCGCAACTCCTTTTATTTCTCGGTTTGATTATAACATAAAAGGGAGTGGGCCAGAACTCAATAAAAGAAACATACTAAGATTAGTAGTGAGGAAATCTCCGACGGGAGAAAGTACTCACTACTTTTTCTTTATGATAAAGTAGAGGTGTCTTGTTAAGTCGAGAACTCTTTTGACGCTAGACGTCGCATCAAAAACTGGCAAGGCACCTGTTTTAGAAAGAATGTTATCAAAGTATGTGGGACGCCAGACGTCGAGTATTGAAAATGACATCACTAAAACAAGGAATCATTCAAGACAAAGAGGTAATATCATGCGAGTAGTATTTGGGATTGACGTGAGTAAGGTAAGTTCAGAAGTAGCCATTCTAGTCAACGGCGAGAAGGTTCATAACTACACCATGTCCAATGATGCCATTGGCTTTTCTCGGCTACTTGGCGATTTGAAAACCGTCCACAAGCCAGAAATCATCTTTGAAGCAACAGGCGTCTATTCTCGTCGTCTTCAAGCTTTTCTGGATGAACATAGCTACGCTTATACACGACTCAATCCCTTAGAAGCCAAGAAGCAACTGGATAGCTTGCGTGTGAGAAAAACAGATCAAATTGACGCCGAAAAACTAGCTCAATCTCAGTTTGTACTGAATCGTAAATCGACGTATGTCCAAGAAGAAGTCTACCAAAACTTGCGGGATCTCAGTCGATTCTATCAGAACTTAACTGAGGACATCGTTCGAGCTAAAAACCGCCTGCACAAGGTCTTACAGGTCACTTTCCCTGAATTGGAAACTATCTTGTCAACACCAACTGGGGAACAATACTGGAACTTAGTTATAGCTTTTCCTTGCAAGGACTTCGTGCTTGAGTTAAGCAAGGATGAACTCTCAAAGAGCATCCGTCTGTCCACTTCAAAACGGATTTCTGACAAGCGTGTGGCTTACTTAGTTGAGAAGCTGACAGCACTAGCTAATCAATCTTATTGTGCCGTTAAGAAAACCTCTCCGATCATGGAAGAGGTGCGTTACTATGCAAAAGAATTGCTTAGACTTTCTGAACAGAGACAAACTGTCTTAGACGAAATGGTGGAACTAGCTCAGCCATTACCAGAATATGAGATTCTGCTTTCTATTCCTGGTATCGCTGAGACGACTGCAACAAGTATTATTGGCGAACTGGGAGATATTCGCCGTTTTCAGTCTGCCAATCAAATCAATGCCTTTATCGGTATTGACCTAAGACACTATGAATCTGGAAGCTTCCTCGCTAAGGAGCACATTACCAAGCGTGGCAATCCCTACGCTAGAAAGATTCTGTTCAAGTGCATTCACAATATCGCTTCAGCTAGTCACACTAATCCTTGCCATATCGCAGACTTTTATGAGAAACGAAAAAGACAATCGCAAACGACTTCAACCAAGCCACACACGATTGCCTCCATACATCGACTCATTCGGACAATGTATTACCTCATTATGCATAACAAACTTTACGATTACGCTTCAACCCAAAATCGATAAAACTGTTTATGCTCTATCATTGTAACACCTTATCAAAAAATTTCAACATAAGGTGTTGGTTTTGTATACACTTTTTTCACTAAACTTTAGTCCAAAAGAAAACAATTTCCTTATTTTGACTATTGAACTCAAAATATTTTTCGTCAAATACCTTGATGGACTTGACAAATGGTAGAAAAAAGAGTTCGTTTGCCCGCCCCCGCACAGTTGAATAGGTCTGGTTCGAAGCATAAAACGCGAACGAAACCGCTATTCAACTGTGCTAAGCTGTTGACACGAACTCCATAAAGAAAGCCTAGCCTTGAATATTTTAATAGCCCAAATACTCTTCCAAATCCGTCAAAGCACGCTCCGCTATTGCCTCATAGCGTTCTTTTTTGTCACGGATACGCGGCCCGTCCAGCTCCTTAATGATGCCAAAGTTGACATTCATAGGCTGGAAGTGCTTGCTTTCGGTGTGGGTGATGTAGAATGGCAGAGCACCGATTGCTGTGGTCTGTGGGAAAACGACTGGCTCTTCGCCCTTGAATCGACGAACAGCATTGATACCGGCCACTAAACCAGAAGCGGCAGACTCAACATAGCCTTCTACTCCTGTCATTTGACCTGCAAAGAACAGATTTGGATTTTTCTTGGTGGCAAAGGTCTGTTCCAATAAATTTGGTGAATCCATGTAGGAATTACGGTGCATAACGCCGTAGCGGACAAATTCCGCATTTTCAAGTCCTGGAATCATCTGGAAGACCCGCTTCTGCTCACCCCATTTGAGATGGGTCTGGAAGCCAACGATGTTGTAGAGGCTACCTGCTGCATTGTCCTGACGAAGCTGGACAACGGCGTAAGGGGTTTTGTATTCGCCATCGCGTGGTCCCTTGTAGTCTTCTGGGTACTCTAGACCAACTGGCTTCATTGGGCCATAGAGCATGGTCTTGATTCCACGCTTGGCCATCACTTCGATAGGCATACAGCCTTCAAAATATTTTTCTTTTTCAAAGGAATTGAGCGGTGCCTCTTCAGCCGTCGTCAGTGCCTCGTGGAAGGCCATAAACTCTTCCTTGGTCATGGGACAATTGAGATAGGCCGCCTCGCCCTTGTCATAACGGGATTTGAGGTAAACCTTGTCCATATCAATGGTCGATTTATCAATAATTGGTGCTGCTGCATCGTAGAAATAGAAACCATCGCCACCGTTGAGCGCGTGGATTTTCTCCGCCAAGGCATCCGAAGTCAGAGGCCCAGTCGCAATGACGGTAATGGCATCGTCAGGAATTTCCGTAATCTCACCGCGAATGATTTCAATCAGCGGATGATTTTCCAGTTCAGCTGTCACTGCCTCCGCATAGCCTTCACGGTCCACAGCCATAGCTCCACCAGCAGGCACACGGTGGTTTTCACCATTGCGCATGATAATGGAATCCAGACGACGCATCTCCTCTTTCAAGAGACCGACCGCATTGGTCAAGCTGTCGCCTCTGAAGGAATTGGAACAGACCAACTCAGCAAAATTAGCAGTCTTGTGCTGTGGCGTTGGCTTAACCCCACGCATTTCATACAGTTTCACAGGAATACCACGCTTGGCAATCTGATAAGCAGCCTCCGAGCCAGCCAAACCAGCCCCGATAACGTTAATGTGTTTTGCAATAGATTGAGACACTCACTAATACCTCTTTGGGAAAAAATTCCCACAAATCTTTCTATTTTTTTATACTATCTAGTATAGCAGAAATTGCTCTGAAATGAAAAAAACTACTTTCACGATGAACAGCTCCCTGTCAAATGGACAATGAAATAATAAAAGATTAGGCGACGGCCTGGTTCCTCATTTCAAGAGGGGGCAAGGCCGTTGTTGCGCTCTTGAATACGTTGATGATTGTAAAAATGTAGGCATCAATATCTGAAACTAGCTCCTCAAAAGTCTTATATTTCTTCAAATCATAGCACTCCGTCTTAAAGTGCCCAAAGAAACTCTCAATTGGTGCATTGTCAATACACTTACCAACACGAGACATGGAGCGGGTCATCTGATACTGGGTAGTTAAACGGTAATAATCCTTCGAAGTATACTGCGAACCTCGGTCGCTGTGAATCAATGGTGTCGCATCAGGATTAGCTTTTCGTGCTCTACGAAGTGTTTCTAACACCAACTCATTATCATTAAACTGACCAACCACATAAGCGACAATACTTCTTCCATTGACGGCTTTCCTCTAGCCCCTCAACACCAGCTTCTTTGTACTTCCGAACCCAGTTCGAAAGGGTGTCTTTAGAAATACCTTGGTTTCTAGTTAACCAGCTAAGTGATTTCCCTTCTTCCAAGTGAAGTAGAACAATTTCTAGTTTATCAGATACAGATTTTGGACTTCTTTTGGACATAATAAAACTCCCCTTATAGTTTCTAGTGAAAATTTTTGTTTTTTCACTGTCCACTATATGGGGAGTATATCACTAGGATAGAAAGGAGTTTAGTTTTATAGTTTTGCTTGCCATTTATTGGCCCAAACATTCTCGTTTGGCACACCATAGAAGTCATCTTTTCCTTCTAATTTATCAAGGAGAGATTTAATCGTGTTTTTATTATGATGGTAGGCATTGATAGCAGTTTTGACCATGGTAACATCGTGAAGGTGAGTTGTATAGTTTAGTGAAACGAAAATGGTTGGAACTTCATGTACATACCAAGGAACCTCATTTGACATAGCAGTTTTCCACTGGATGCGGTAATTATTCTGCGCTCCATATCCAATGACATTGGCAACAGTCAAGGATAAGTCAACTTCTTCTCGGTATTGCAGCGTTTTACCTTTGATTCGAGTCGTACCATCATTGATAGTCACTTCATAACCACGAGCTTCCAAGGCAGCTTTAAGGTTATCAACCACTTCTGTACTTGCCGCCATAATGCCTTCTTTTTCACCTTCTAGGTAATACAATCGGATTCTGCGATGGGTTTCTGGACTAATTGGAAGATTTTTCTGTGTATCTTTCAACAGCGTAATTGCTTTATCTGCTGCTTCACGTTGCCAAGCCAAGTGTTCTTCACAGCCGATAATAGCCAATTCATCAGCTGATTTTAGTAAGGTCCCTTCTGCTTGCTTGACATGAAGATTGAGTTTGGCTTTCAGACCTAAAATACGACGGAGAGCATCATGAAGGCGTTCGTCAGTAATCACTCCCTTGCGGTAGCCATTTAGCATAAATTCAAAATCTTCTTCTAAATTATTGAAGAATAAGAACATATCACAACCCGCAGCAATAGCTGCTGGGACATAGTCTTCACGACGCATCGCTGCTGTCATCCCCAACATGTGGCTGGCATCTGTTATGACCAAGCCGTTGAATTCCAGTTTTTCTTTCAATAAATCTTGAATCAATTCAGGAGCCAGGGTTGCAGGCAAAATGTCTTCGTCCTTCAAACTTGGATTCAGTTCTTTCTGGTAATGTGGCAAGGCTATATGACCCGCCATAATCATCTCAACACCAGCTTCAACATGATGACGATAGACACGACCAAAACTATTGTCCCATTCTTCTGGAGAGAGCTCATTGACACCGAGGACTAGGTGCTGATCACGTTCTTCTGTACCATCTCCTGGGAAATGTTTGATACATTGAATAACATCTCTTTCAGCAGTCAATCCTTCTAAATAGGCACTGGTATAGGCAATAACATCATCAGCATTGGTGCCGTAGGCTCTGGTATTGACAATCGTATTGCGCCAGTTCTGAACAATGTCCACGCACGGATCAAAATTGACATTTACACCTAATGCAGTCTCCTCGCGCGCAGATACGAGACCTGCTAGGTAGGGAATACGAGGATCCTGACTGGCTTCCGATTGAGCACCTGAGGAAATATAGGTTCCGCCTTTCACAGCCCCATCTCCACCTGAGTCGCAGTTCGCTGCAACCAAGAGAGGTACTTTTGAATAGCTTTGCAACTCGTTAATCAGTCCTTGGACCTGTTCTGGACTGCCATTCATATAACGAGCGCCACCTATGTGGTATCGGTTCATCAATTCCTGATTACTCAGATTATTTCCACTAAAGGCATCCCCTCCGAAGAAGAATAGATTGACAAACAGTTGACCGATTTTTTCTTCATCAGTCAGATGAGCCAAGGTATTTTCTACCCAGGCAATCTGCTCTTCATTCAAACAATAGGGTTTCTTCCGCAAATCAACTAATCTAGGCATTCTTTCCTCCTTATTTTCCGCGCCAAATACGTGTATCTAGCAAACCACAGTAGGCATTAACAGGCGATACTCCTGTAAAGGCTGACTCACCTGCAAGTTTAGCAACCAAGGCTTCTAATGTGTCAGGCAAGCCATCGTAGGCATTGATATAGGTTGCAACCTGTGGCATATCTGCAAGTGCAAATGGGTGCTGAACTGAAACGACAATGGTTGGAATTTCGTGAACATAGAAAGGCTGGTCTGGCGTTCCCTTAGCAGCTGGCCAAATAATCCGCTGAGTTGTTCCTCCTGAGTTAACATCAACTAAATTGATAATCAAATCATAGTTATCTGTGATTTCGGCAATTGGACGCTTGGAAGCATAGACATTTGCAATCGCTGCTGGTCTTTCTTCTTCTGGCAATTTGGCAATCCGTGCCTCCGTATTTTCCCAAATAGATACTTGGTGACCTCGAGCTTCTAATAGTTCTTTCAGCGTATCGGCTGCTCTCTTCTTGCCAGCATTGATCATAGCCCCAAAACCACCCTTATAACCATCCACTTCTACCAATAAAATCCGTTTGTAGCGTTCTGGATTGACGGGAAAAATTCCTTCTTGTTTGGCTTTTACCAAGGTAATCGCCTTGTCAGCTACTTCTTTTGCAAGCTGTTTCGCCTCATCTCTACCAATCAAAGCCAGTGCTTCTTCTTTTGGCAACATGATTTCCTGACGACGACCTTCAAACAAGTGAAGACCGAGTTTAGCTTTCAAGCCCAAGGTACGACGAAGGGCATCATGGAGGCGTTCCTCAGAAAGCAGACCATTTTCCAATCCTTCTTTCATCCATCGCAAATCTTCTTCTGGATCATTGAAGAAAAGGAAAAGATCACATCCTGCCTCAATAGCTGTAGGCAATAGCTCACGACGCGGCATAGAGGCTGTCATACCGATCATGTGACTGGCATCCGTTACAATGGCACCATTGTAACCTAACTCTCCACGAAGCAATTCATCCAAGAGGGTTTTATTCAGCGAAGCTGGCAGCATGTCATCCAATTCACGTTCTGGATGCATTTCTTTCTCAACATTTGGCAAATGAATGTGTCCAGCCATGATACCTGGAAGACCTGCGTCAGCCATCTCACCGTAAATCCGTCCAAATGTTTCCATCCATTCAGACTTGGTCATAGGGTTCGAAGCAAAAGAGAGATGATGGTCACGTTCATCAATACCATCACCTGGGAAATGCTTAGCAAACGGCACAATGCCATGTTCCATAATGCCTCGCATGTATTCTTTGGACAATTCAATGACTTGGTCTACATTAGCTCCCCAAGTTCGGTTTGCAATGATTGGATTGCGCCAATTACGGCTGAGGTCCATAATCGGTGCAAAGGAGGCATTGCAGCCTACCGCAGCTGCTTCAAGTCCTGCAACTTTCCCCATTTCATAAGCATAGCGGGGATCAGCTGTCGCAGCAATCTTGATCTCGTCCCCAATTTTCGTTCCGTCCGTAACAGCGCCATTTCCACCAGATTCGGTATTGGCTGCAATCAAAAGGGGAATTTTAGACTTGGTCTGCAAAATATAGTTTTGCTCCCAAATATCTGCAGCAGGTCCAGGATTGTAACGAACAGCAGCAATCTTATAATCATTTAATACTCCAGTCAGATATTCTTCTGTCCGCTGGCTCCCCATGTTGACAAAGAGGTGACCGATTTTTTCATCCAAGGTCATCTGAGCAATGGTTTCTTCAATCCAAGAAATAGCCTCTTCATCAAGGCTGTAAGGTTTCTTCCGTAAATCTACTAAATGTGTCATGTTTGCCTCCAAAAAAGCTAGAGGGCATAGCGCCTCTAGCCCTTCTCTCTAGTCGTCTAAATTATTCCAAAATGCCTGTATCAATTCTGTTTCTTTCTCATCTGTGAATGCTTGATGAGCAAATTCATCTGCAATCGTTTCTGTCAAATCCGCCCAAGATTGCATCTCTTGTCCTACTAAAATAGGATAGAAGTGGACATTATTGAGTTCCGCCGCCTTCAAATCACCAGGCGAGTCACCAATCATCATAATCTTATCAGGACAATACCCTTCCTCTATTAACAGTTTAATGGCATCTTCTTTCTTGCCACGGTCTTGACAGTACAATTCTGTAACAAAGTCCAGCAAACCTTGGTCAGTCCATTCTTCTTCTACCGCTTCCTTATTCGCTGAAGAAACTACGTAGACTTTTCCTAACTGGCTCAGTTTTTCCAAACCCTTGTGAACGCCGATAAAGGCTAAAACTGGTCCACTATACTTCTTAATGGCTTGATTGACTTGATTGGACCATTCTAAAGCTAATTCCAAGTCTTTTGACGGCTGCTCCTCTATCAATCTTTCCAGAGAAGCATTTGACAAAGAGTCTGTTGTAGCGACCCAATTTTTCAAGTTATCTATACCAGTCACACCTGCAAAATCTAGGCCTTTAACTAAGCCTACAAAACGGTTAATGCCACGTTCTCGTGAGTAGAGATTGACTCGATTCCATTCAGCTAAAAACGGTTCTTTATCTTCAACACCAAAAACTTCCGCAGCTAAGGGGCCGAAGAAAAGCTTATGTTTGTAGGTCATGGTATCCATGGCACAGCCATCAGAGTCCACACAAAATACGTATTCCGTTTTCATCATTAAACTCCTGAATAGGCTGAGAAGCCACCGTCAATCGGTAAAACAACACCGTTGACAAAACTTGCCAAATTCTCGTCTGCCAAGAAGAAGACTCCGCCGACTAGCTCTTCCGCTTCACCAAACCGCCCCATTGGTGTATTGGTCAAAATCTTGTTGGCACGTGCGGTCGGTTGACCTGACTCGTCAAATAGCAAACCACGGTTTTGGTTGGTAACCAAGAATCCAGGCGCAATCGCATTACAACGAATACCAACTTTTGAAAAATGGACTGCTAACCATTGGGTAAAATTACTAATAGCAGCCTTGGCACCTGAATAGGCTGGAATTTTTGTCAAAGGAGTAAAGGCATTCATGCTGGAAATATTGATAATATTTGCTCCCGAGCGACCGATCATATCCTGTGAAAAGACCTGTGTTGGCAATAAGGTTCCTAGATAATTCAGATTGAAAACAAAGTTAATCCCCGCCTCATCCAAGTCGAAGAAAGTTTTGGTCTCAGCTGGCAGTCCAATCTCATGGAATTCATTGTCCGTTGTCGCTTTGGGATTATTGCCACCTGCACCATTGATTAAAATATCTACAGGACCAAAATCTGCTAGGACTTGCTGGCGAACTTCTTCCAAATTTTCCTTAGAAAGAACGTTAGATTTATAGGCTTTCGCAACGCCTCCTGCTGCTGCAATCTCATCAACGAAGACCTGAGCCGCAGCTTCATTTAAGTCCAAAAGCGCAACCTTTGCGCCTGCCTTAGCAAATTCTTTTGCCAAATAGCCACAAAGAACGCCTCCAGCACCTGTAATAACAACAACCTTTTCCTTAAACTCAATAACACGTGACATATTAGTTCTCCTTATTTCCAACTGTTTTGACTGTAATTCCAAAATCTGGTGTCTTGCCTGCTGCTCGCATATTGGCTTCATAGAGACCGTTAAAGTAGGTTGCTCCAAGAGCTCGGTCATACAGACCATAACCAGGTGTCTTGGTCTGGTCTCCCCAGATACGACGACCGTGGTCTGGACGCAAGGCACCAGTCCAGTCATAGTCTACCAATAATTTAACAACAGCGTTCATGTCAATGTCACCAGCCTGTGACAGATGTGCTGTTTCTTGGAAACCCCAAGCACCTGCCGTCACATTGCGCGTATGCATAAAATTGATGCGATTGCGTTTGAGAGCATATTCCGTCATGGCAAGGACATCATTTTTCGGATCAGAAGCATAGGATCCTACACACATGGTAATTCCATTGTGCTCTGAATCATAGAGATTCAAAAATCGTTCAACGGCTTCTTGTCCAGTAATAATACGTGGCAATCCGAAAATTCCATACGGAGGGTCATCAGGGTGAATGGCCATTTTGACGCCAGCCTCCTCAGCCGTTGGTATAATCGCTTTGATGAAATACTCCAAATTCGCCCATAAATCTTCTTCGGAAATATTCTGACGATAATTTTCAATAATCGCCTTCATTTCTTCCTTGGAATAGGACGAATCCCAACCTGGTAAGTTCAAATCATCCGCCACAGGATCAACGCCTACTAAATCAGATTTAAGGAAAGCTAAAGAGGTTGAACCATCTGGAAGTGGGTGGTGCAAGTCTGAACGGGTCCAGTCAAACACAGGCATGAAATTGTAGCATACAACTGGAATACCTGCAGCCCCGACATTACGGATGGAAGTTTTGTAGTTTTCGATTAAGGCATCACGATTTGGCTTCCCTTGTTTGATGTCTTCATGGACAGGAATGGATTCAATAACAGTAATTTCAAGTCCTGCCTCTTCGACCATTTTTTTCAGCTCTAGAATGTTTTCAAGGGGCCAAGCTTGACCAACTGGTACATCGTAGACTGCCGTTACGATTCCCTGCATACCAGGGATTGCTTTAATCTCTTCCAGTGTCACAGGATCTTTTTTCCCGTACCATCGAAATGACATTTTCATGATTTACTCTCCTTTATTGTTCAAAAAATTCTTTGGCATTGTAATAGGATATGGCTTCTACGAACTGACCTAAGCGTTCATAGTCTTCAGGCACTTCCTCATCTACAATCCATTGTCCGACATAGGTCGCTAAAATCCGTCTGAAATAATCGTGCCGTTGATAGGACAGGAAGCTACGCGAATCTGTCAACATGCCAACAAAATTGGCAAGCATGCCCTGTTCTGCATAAGCATCCATCTGGTCAATCATGCCCAACTTGGTATCATTGAACCACCAACCAGCACCAAATTGCAGCTGACTACGGCGCCCTTCTTCATTAGCTTGGAAATTGGCCAAGGTATTGGCTAGGGCGATGTTATAGCTTGGATTCAGGTTATACCAAATCATTTTTGGAAGGGCATTTTCCTTGACCAAGTTATCTAACAAACGATTCAAATTCACAGTCAGGCATGTCTGGTCTCCAATCGAATCCACACCTACATCTGCTCCAAGTTTTTCAAACAGTCCGGTATGGTTGTTCCGTAAGGCACCAAAGTGAACTTGTGTCACAAAGCCATGTTTCTTGTACAATCGACACAATTCTCTAAAAATGGCAGTCTGCCATTTATTGATACTGGATTGGCCAGTCTCTTTACCTGCAAGTCTTGCTAGTAAAATATCATCAAGCTCTTCAAGGCTTGCTTCTTCGTATGAAATAGCCGTAAAACTGATGTCACTTGCCTGACAACCGTGTTGAGCAAAATAGGAAACACGCTGACCAAGTGCCTCTACAAAACTTGCAAAGTCGCTTACTGCTACCCCTGTTACCGCCTCCAAGCGTTTCATAAATGGATTGAAATTTCGATGCTCGATAAAGGCTTCATCTGGGCGGAAAGTCGGTGCCACTACAGTATCTATCGTTGAGTCCTCAGCCAAGCGCTTATGCCATTCCAAACTATCAAGAGGATGGTCAGTTGTCCCAATAAAGGTCACCCTAGCATCCGCAATCAGCTTACGTGGACTAACTAGATGTTCTTGCAAATAAGCATTGAGTTGATGATAGAGTCGCTCTGCATTTTCTTCGGTCAACAATTCCTCAACACCGAAAACCTGTCGCAATTCCAAATGACTCCAATGATAGAGAGGATTTCCGAAAGCCCGTTCCAAGGTTCTTGCCCAGGCTTTAAACTTATCTAGTTTACTTGCAGAACCTGTGATTTCTTCTTCTGAGATACCATTAGCCCGCATCAAGCGCCACTTATAATGATCACCCCCCAACCACAGATCAACAATATCTCCATAAACCTTATCTTCAAAAATTTCCTTCGGATCCAGATGACAATGGAAATCATAGATAGGAAGCTCTGCTATTTTCCTGTAAAGCTCCTTAGCCGGCTCGTTTTTTAGCATAAAGTTTTTGTCATTAAAACTCATTTCATCCCTCCAAAGCTGCAACAAAACTGCGAGCAATCGTCGTTACACTTTCATATCCTTCAGCCTGCACTCGACTTGCCAGAGCCGAACCGACTCCAACAGCACAAGCGCCTGCCTTTTTCCAATCTGCAACATTATCAACTGAAACTCCGCCAGAAGGCATCAAATCCACTTGGGGCACAGGGCCGTGAATATCCTTGATAAATCCAGGACCCAAGACACCACCAGGGAAAAGCTTGATAATAGGACATCCCGCCTGACTAGCTGTGACAATCTCTGTTGCAGTTGCACAGCCTGGGAAGTAGAATACCTCAGCCTCTTGCGCCAAGTCTTGAATTTCTTTATCAAAATGAGGACTAACCAGGAAACTAGCACCTGCATCAATGGCCGCTTGTGCCAGCTTAAGATTCATCACAGTTCCCGCCCCGATGACTACGGAAGAATCGTCTGAGAACTCTTCTTGTAATTCTTTGATAACTGTCGCTGCATTTGGAGTCGAAAATGTAATTTCAATATTTCGAATACCTCCCAAAATCGCATGGCGAGCGATTTCTTTCGCATCTTCTTCATCTTTTCCGCGAATCACTGCAAAAAAGTAATTTTCTTTTAATTGCTTTAACATCTTGACCTCCAATTAGAAAGCGTTGTCATTCATAGTTATAGTATATAATTCGTCAGATGATTTGTCAAGAAAAATGCAAAAAAATACCCAGAAAATTATTCTGGGCAGTCTATTTTGTATTTCTATTTATGATCATTGAGACCATGCATGGTCATATCTTTACCAAACCACTCACTTAATACAACCTGTCTTACTGCTATAATATGCGCTAACATGCTATCATATGCTGCAACAGGATGGCGTTGTTTGATAGCCATTAAGATATTCCTATGTGCCTGTAGACTATCCGATTTCATCTGACGATTTGAATAATTTTCATTGATTAGATGAATAGATTGATTAATGACAGGCATGAGACTTGTCATAGCCAGATTCCCACTCATCTCAGCTAACATACAGTGGAATTGTACATCCAATTCTAGATGCTTCGAATCTCCAGCAGCTACCGCCTCTTCAATAGCAAGGACAATTTCTTCTAGTCGAGCAATATCTTCATCTGAAGCAAACTGTGCAACACGCTCCGCAATTCTCGGTTCAAGCAAATACCGCACTTCAAACAAATCTGTCGTCAACTTCACACGGTCTCTGACCAAAGAGAAACCTAAAGGATCCTCAGATACTCCTTTTTTGGAACTGATGTAAGTTCCCGACCCTTGGCGCACCTCCAGAATATTTCGAGTAGCCAAACTTCGAACAGCTTCACGAACAGTCGAACGTCCAACTTCTAAATCTTGGGCCAATTCATACTCATTTGGAAGCTTATCACCAACTTCATATCCTCTTTCCAAAATCAATTCCAATAAGCGTTCCGATGCTTTTTCTACCAAGGGTTTCGCCATGTGCTTGGTCCTCCATTACAACTTTCTATTTGCTACTATTATAGCTCATTTCCTCTTATAATGGTAGTTTGGAATGGCAGTCCAACGTTTCTTGATTTCTCTTACAATTTGTTTGGGTTGTCTATTTCTTGAGAATAATCCTTTATGGTTTCCTTGAATACGAATGAGTCCAACCGTGGTTTCAAAATCCGCAAAATTCCAGACTTGTTCACCAACTAAATTAGGAATTGAATCAAAGACTCTATGGTTCATATCGTAGTAATCCACCTGAAATTCCTCTGTATAAGGAATATCCCACATCGAATGCAAACCCGGAAGAGTGTCTGCACCATATTCCGTAATCAAAATCGGCTTGTCTGGATATAGCTCCTGCCAAGTCTCTAATTCCTTACGAAGTCCCTTCTCCGCAGCCTTCAAGTCACCATGAGCAACATACCAACCATAGTAACGATTGAGACAGACAACATCAACCAAATCCATAACCTCATCCTTATCAGGCGTTGCTGTCATAATATTGACCAAGGTCACAGGACGCTTAGACGGATCCCTATCCCTCATGCGCTGAATCAGAGGTTCAAAGTAAGCACGTGCTCCCTTTTCATGCCCTGCCGGCTCATTGGCAACGACCCACATCACTACAGAAGGATGATTCTTATCACGCGCTATCAATTCATCAATCACCAGCTCATGAGCCTCCTTGGTTTGCATAACTTCCCATGTGCTTTTTACCTCTTCAGAATCACCTGTCAAATTCAAGGCTGCATTGAAAAGCTGGAACAGGCCAACTGCTGGCACTTCATCAAGGACGACAATTCCCAAACGATCTGCCAGTCGCATCATTTCCTCAGAATAGGGATAATGAGATGTCCTAAAGGAATTTGCTCCAATATCTTTAAGCAAATTCAAATCCATCAGATTGGCTGCTTCATTGAAACCACGACCATTAATAAAGGTATCTTCATGTTTACCAAATCCCTTGAAATAGAAAGGTTTTCCATTGATGAAAAATTGCCCATTTTCAACTGCTACACTACGAATACCAAATTGTTCTGAGTAGGTATCTAACAAGTTTTCTCCGTCAAATAATTCAACTTTAGCAGTATAGAGATAGGCATCCAAGACCTCCCAAAGGCGTGGATGTTCAATGACCATTTGTCCATTTTCAAGAACCCCCACTTCCTGTCCCTCTTGATCTAAAATATGAATACAAATTGAATCATAGTAACCAACTGCCTTCACATCAACATTTACTACCGCCTGAGTCAAATCTTGATTTAGCTCTGTCCGAATAACAATATCTTCAATCCTATTTTTTGGACGTTTATAGAGATGAACCGTCCGCTGGATACCAGCATAGTTGAAAAAGTCAAAATTTTCCTTAACAGTCTTTACAATTTGGCCATTCTCATCCACTTCTTCACTATAATTCCCTACTGGGAGGGTTGTATAATTTAGTTCATTATTGGCACAAACCGTCAAACGGAATTGGTCAGCATCGTATAAGTTTGATGGAATCAAGCATTCAAAAGGTGTGAAACCACCCTTGTGCTCCCCAATTAGCTGACCATCTGCATAGACTTTGGCCTGATGTGTCACCGAACCAAAGCGTACAACCAACTCTTCATCATCAGCTACTACCGGAAGAGCTACCATCAGTTCATACCAATTATCTCCGACAAAACGACGCTTTTCCTTATCGACAACAAGATCATTAAAAGAACTTGGTACAACCATTACATCATCTGTATCTAACAGAGTATGAGCATCATTTTGTCCTTGCTTAAATTTCCATATTCCATTTAAAGAATAAACTGAACGTGTTTTTGTTTGAATTGGATATAACATACTTCTTCCTTCTTTCTATCGTTTTATTTCACTTGACCCTTTTTTCAATAACAAATCAATATCAGATTGACTGATGATATTGACGTCCCCTTCAATGGTATGTTTGAATTGAAAACTAGCCATCCCCAAGTCGAGTATTTCCCGTGGAGATTTTTCCTGCAAATGACCCAAAATAATTCCTGCTGTAAAGGCATCGCCTGTCCCAACACGGTCCAAAACTTGAATGGATTCTTTTTCCGTTTCATAAAGAATACCACCTTGATACAAGTATGCCTTCAGCAAATATTCATTATTGTAGGTCATTTCCCTCTGGGTAAAAGCAAGCCCCTGCAAAGAATAAGTCTCCGCCAGACCTTTAACCACCGCCAACAAGACTTCTTTATTTTCATAAGGGCGCTTCAACCCCAATTCATCCTTCAGATCTTTTCCAGATTCATCTAAAAGTTGAATAGGCTCTAGGCCAAAGCAGATATCTGCCAATTGCACAAAGGGAGATAGTTTTTCCCTTGCTTCTTCAAAAGAAGACCACAAACTTTCGCGATAATTCAAGTCAAAGGAAACCTTGACACCCTGCGCCTTTGCTATCTCCATTAAGCGAAAAGCTAGGCGATAAATATCTGGATTCAAAGCGATCGTTATACCACTGACATGAAACCAATCGACACCGTCAAACATACCTTCCAAATCATAATCTTCTTCCTTGGATAAGCTGAAAGCAGAATAATCACGGTCGTAGGTCACCTGGCTAGGTCTAAGAGAGAAGCCCTTTTGATAATAATAAAGCCCCAGCCTTCCCTCTTTTCGAATCAGATGCTTCTGTCCAATCTGCCGTGCAAAGAGAAAGTGTTCTGCCATTTTTCCCACTTCATTCTTAGGCAGTGCCGTCACCAACTCAACTGAATGCCCCAGCTGAGCCAAGCTGGCTAAAACATTCAACTCTGAGCCACCAAATTGACATTCTAAACTAGATGCCTGTGTCAAAGTTTGATACTGCGGAGGAGATAGCCGCAATAAAACTTCCCCAAAAGCCAAAATTTTCTTCATACTGCCTCCTAGATGAAAGACCCAGCTGGACTCCTCCAACTAGGTCAGCTATTGTATTATTTATCGTCGTATTGATCAACCTTATATTGAGTAACATCTACATAATCCATATCAGATAATGGAACATTTTTCGCGATTGCACGCACACGTTCCTCATCTTTTGCCGCTTTCATAACATGGATTTTCTCTTGAATACGAGCCATTTCTTCACGATCAAGTTTGTAGAATTTCATCAAGAACAAGGATAGACTCAAAACCACTACAGGAATCACTGTCAATAGGACAATCAGTGCCATTCTCAAATCTGTTGAGAATGCTGTTTCAACGGTTGGGTACTCTTTGCCAAAACCAATCGCTGCTAATACAAATCCAACAACCATTGGGGCAAATGAAGAAGCAATTGAGTCTGTCAATGAGAAGATAGTCCCAATCATACCTGACAAGTAACGACCAGATACTGAAGTTTCATAGTCTGTAATATCCGCACCCATAGTCAATACCAAACCAGATGGAGCACTAGATGCGTAGCGAGCAATGATATAAACAACAAAGAAGCCGATTGTGTAGAGATTCCAATTTGTCAAATCCAACATACCTGGTTTAGCTGAAAGGAGCATCGCTGCCAAAGTCACAAGACCAGCAATCCCAAGTTGAAGCGCTGTAATATAGGCAAAGCGTAAACCTTTACGACGAGCCAATTGCGCAGCACCAACTGTTACAAGAATACCTGGCAAAATCAACAGCATAGACATTTTTCCAGAAAGAGCATAGTCACCGAAGATAATACCATACAGCATAACCCCGATAACGGAATCTCCAAACAGTTGAGCAACAAATTTTACAAAGGCTGCAGAAATTGAAAGAACCTGCAAAGGTTTGTTTCCTTTGATGACTTTCCAGTAATCCTTCAACTTCGTTTCTTGTGTCTTCTCACCAAGACCAAAATATTTCTTATTGTCTTTTTCCCAAATACCGATAATAGCAAGAATACCAAGAACAGCTGAAATAATGACTACACCAAGGAACAACTCTTGGAAGAATCCCGGGGTAAACCCACCATGTTTTGGAACCAAGGTTCCTGACACGACTACTTGGCTACCAGTCATCAACACAGTTGTGGCGATACCATCAACAATGTTAAAAATCGGACGTTGTTTTGGATCATTGGTAAGCGCAACTTGCCCTGCTTTAGTAATCGTTTGTTGCAACGAATAACCAATTTTATGAATAATTAAAACAACTAGGAACAATGGTAGACGCAAATTTTCGCTAATTCCACTTAAGCCTAACATCATAAAGAGCGAGGAAGCTGTGATAATATTCCCTAAAACCAAAATAGGACGATATTTACCAAACTTTGTATCCGTTTTATCAATGATAACTCCGATTGTAGGATCGATGAAACCATCAAAGATACGAATATAGCCCATCAGCTGACTAACAAACAGGGCTGCTAAACCAAGTACCCCTGTCGATAAATAAGTCACAAAAGTGAAGGCAACTAAGTAGATATTGGTCGACGAATTATTCATTGCAAACAATATAATCTGCCATAATTTAGCCTTGTTATAAGTAACGTCTTCGACACGTTGCTCAACATGTTTTTCCATCGGAAAGTCCTCCTAAATTTTTCTACGACAAAGTCGTAAGCGTTTTCTATAATTATATTCTAATATTCATCAGATGATTTGTCAACTATTTTTGCAAATATTTTAAATTTATTGCAAAAAAAGACGATTCTCTACGAAAATCGTCTGATATATTTGATTTATCAAGAAGGAATTCATCTGATTATTTACTCATTCACCGTGATCTCACCACTATGGTAGTTGATACTGAGTCCGCTCTGGACATTTGGCACAAAGACGTTGAATTCCAGGCTACCGTCTGACGATTTAGCCTCCAGGTGACTTCCTAGAGCAAGCAGGTCATCATCATCCGCATAGATCAGTGTGACACGGTAGCGGACACGTTTGTTCTTGTCCAAGGCCCTGCGGACTTTTGTTTCATAGTAGTTTTGCCCAGTAGAATAATCCTCATAGGCCTGATTGGACCAGGCCGTTTGAGTGGCAATATTCTTGGGATTGCTGGTTGAGGCGTCAAATCCGTCTAAGCCACCAATCAAGGCATAACCCAGCAAGTGCCCACGGTCCACCGCATGGTCGTATTCTCCTGGCAAATCATGAACCTGATGCCAACCAGCCGGCGTCCAGGAGGTTCGCCCTTGGCCTATCTGATCACGGTCCTTGTACTGACGCGTAGATTTAGCCATGAGGGCATTAGCGATAGTTGGAATCTCCTCGCCCTGCACCCGCTTGGTCTTATTATCCGCATAAGGCATACTGGAAACTGACGCATCCAAGTTGGTTTTATTATTATTGATAATGAAGGCACCGGCCCCATTCCATTGGATAGAGCCACCCAGTTGTTTCTTGGCCTCATCCGTTAATACACTGGACGCCAACTCCTTGTCGGGTGTTGATTGACTTGCACTGGACTGATTGACATAGTAGGACAAATCCTGACTTGTAGATGACGGCTGATTAAAAAAGTAACCTCCACCGACCACCAAAATAGTCACCAGCAGGCTCAGCAAACTAGTCGACAGTTTTTTCGTTTTATTATTCATCATTTCTCCAAAAAGAAAGTAGGCTACCCTACTTCCCTGTAAATTTATTAATCAATTCCTGCCATTTTTCAGGCGACAGGACAGACCAAATATTGTCACCGTCACCAATGACGCCATAGCCAATCATCAAACCCACTGCAAACAGAAGGAACATGGCCAAGATGACCAGCAAGACAATCAATAATTGTTTTTTGATATACCCAAACTGTTCTTTATCCATTTTCTACTTCTCCACTCACGCGCTCAATATCCGCTCCCAATCTAGCTAATTTCTCATGGAAACGATAGTACCCCCTGTCCAGATGACTGAGACGGCCAACAATAGTTTCACCTTCAGCAACAAGTCCAGCTAGAATCAGAGCAGCACTGGCCCGCAAATCAGTCGACATAACTTCAGCACCTTGAATTGGCTGACCACCAGTGATAATCGCTGTATCCCGCAAGATTTCTGAAACAACGTCCATCCGGCGCATTTCTTCCAGGTGCTGGAAACGATTTTCAAAAACAGTCTCAATCATGGTTGACTCACCTTTGGCAACGGCCATCAAAGCCGTAAATTGAGCCTGCATGTCCGTAGGAAATCCTGGATGTGGCATGGTTTTGACTGTCACAGGCTTGAGTTGTTCAACCTGCGAACGCACACGAATACCTGCATCCTCTTCTGTCACTTCCACACCCATTTCAAGCATTTTAGAAATAAGTGGACGATTGTGCTCCCAGACGGCGTCTTTGACCAGGACATCACCACCAGTCATGGCAGCAGCCACCATAAAGGTACCTGCCTCAATACGGTCCTGAACAACAGGATGCTCTGCACCAGTCAATTCCTCCACTCCGTGAATGGTCACCGTTTCCGTACCAGCTCCCTTAACCTTAGCCCCCATCTTATTGAGGAAGTTAGCCAAGTCAACGATTTCTGGCTCCCGCGCAGCATTTTCCAAAACAGTCGTTCCATTGGCTAGAGTAGCAGCCATCATCAGGTTTTGAGTAGCGCCGACACTTGGGAAATCAAGGTAAATCATCGTCCCCTGCAAACGCTCAGCTGTAGCCTCGATATAACCAGCCCGTTGCTTGATTTTTGCGCCCATGGCCTGCAAACCCTTGAGATGCAAGTCAATCGGCCGGCTACCAATGGTGCAGCCACCAGGCATAGACACCTTGGCATAGCCATTTCGCGCTAATATTGGGCCCAAAATAACAATCGAAGCCCGCATCTGACTGACGTACTTGTAAGGGGTTTCTGAGCTCAACTTACCGGTCGCATCAATATCGACCGTCTTAGTCTCCTCATCAAACTTAACACGAACACCGAGACCACGAACCACATTATTCATGGTATAAACATCAGACAAAATCGGCACCTGGGTAAAACGAGATTGACCATTTTTTGCTAAAACAGTAGCCGCCAAGAGTGGCAAGACTGCATTTTTAGCCCCTTCGATTTCAACCTGACCTTTGAGAGCAGCTTTCTGACCTCGAACAATAATCTTATCCATGAAATTCCTCTACTTTATGCAAAATTCGTACTGAAAGACCGACCTATGATCACTAACTCCAGGAAGAAGGTCGATACCAGGTAGCCCAGGGCAATTGCAAGAAATAAAATCAGCAAGTTAATTTTTGGCTGATTGTCTCCTGTCACCTTGAGCCAACGTGCCCAATCAACGGTTGTCACCAGAAGATGATGGGCCAAATAGATAAAAAGTATATGACTTAATAATTGTAAAATTGATGTCACCATGTTTCCATTATACCACGAAAAAAGGAAAGAGACCGAACTTAAGTCCAGTCTCCTAGTTATTATTAGTGTTTCCCTACACGGATACGGTTGATAGCCCGTTGGAGGGCAACGGTCGCCCGTTTCTCCAAGTCAGCATTTTGGGTCGTCTGCGCTTCTTGCAATTCACGCTCGGCTCGCAATTTAGCCCGTTCAGCCCGACTAATATCAATGTCCCGCTCCCGCTCAGCAGAATCCGAAACGACCGTAATCTGGTTTTTATTTACCTCGATAATACCACCGTTGACAGCAATCCAGTCAACGTGGTTTTCATCGTCAATACGACGAACCTTGATTTCATCAATTTCCAGTACAGCAATCAGTTCTTCGTGGCCAGGGTAGATACCCATTTCGCCTTCAGGAGTTTTTACCAGAATAAAAGCAGCATGGTGGTCATACTTGATACCATCAGGTGTCACGATTTGAACAGTCATTTGTTCCATAAGCCACCTCTAAAATCTCATTTTAGCAGCCTTGGCAACGACATCTTCAATGGAACCAACATTTCGGAAGGCATCTTCTGGCAAATGGTCATGTTTACCATCCAAGATTTCCTTGAAGCCCTTGACAGTCTCCTCAACCGGTACATAAGAACCTGGCATACCAGTAAACTGCTCGGCAACGTTGAAGTTTTGTGATAGGAAGAATTGGATACGACGAGCGCGACCAACCAAGGTCTTCTCCTCATCTGACAATTCATCCATACCGAGAATGGCAATGATATCTTGCAATTCCTGGTAGCGTTGTAGGACACGTTTGACTTCCATTGCTACCTGATAGTGCTCTTCTCCTACAACTTCAGGAGCCAGGGCACGAGATGACGATGCCAACGGATCAACGGCTGGATAGATACCCAATTGGGTCAATTTACGCTCCAAGTTAGTTGTCGAATCCAAGTGGGCAAAGGCTGTTGCTGGAGCCGGATCCGTATAGTCATCAGCTGGTACGTAAATCGCCTGGATAGAAGTAACCGAACCTTTCTTCGTTGACGTAATCCGTTCCTGCAATTGACCCATTTCTGTCGCCAAAGTTGGTTGGTAACCAACGGCAGACGGCATCCGACCGAGAAGGGCCGAAACTTCTGAACCGGCCTGCGTGAAACGGAAAATGTTGTCGATGAACAAGAGAACATCCTGACCTTCAACATCACGGAAGTATTCCGCAATGGTCAAACCAGTCAGAGCGACACGCATCCGCGCACCAGGTGGCTCATTCATCTGACCAAAGACCATGGCTGTTTTTTCAATAACGCCAGACTCTTTCATTTCCCAGTAAAGGTCATTTCCCTCACGGGTCCGTTCGCCAACTCCGGTAAATACAGAGATACCACCGTGTTCCTGGGCGATGTTGTGAATCAATTCTTGGATAAGAACTGTCTTACCAACCCCGGCACCACCGAAGAGACCGACCTTACCACCTTTCAAATAAGGGGCCAAGAGGTCAATAACCTTGATACCTGTCTCCAAGATTTCATTGGAAGTAGACAATTCATCAAAGGTTGGTGCCTTCTTATGAATCGGTTCACGTTCTGCATCTTCTGCAAAAGGCTCATCTAAATCAATGGTATCACCAAGAACGTTGAAAACACGACCCAAGGTTTCCTTACCAACTGGCACAGAAATGGGACGACCGGTGTCCAAGACTTCCATACCACGAGTCAAACCATCTGTCGACTCCATAGCGATAGTCCGAACAACACCATCGCCCAACTCCAAAGCAACTTCAAGCACAACTTTCTGTTTGGAGTCATCATTTTTATATACAACCAGTGCGTTGTTAATCTCAGGTAGTTTGTCCTCAGCTGCAAACGCAACGTCTACAACGGGTCCGACAACCTGAGTAATTTTGCCTGAACTCATCTTATTTCCTCTATTTCTAATCTTTACCCAAATCAATCAAACTCAAACTAGGTTCCTATCTAGTCGTCTACTGAAATTTGATTTGTCCGAGTAAAACTACTAAAGGGCTGATGCGCCTGCTACAATCTCTGTAATTTCTTGCGTGATTGCAGCCTGACGAGCCCTGTTGTATTGAATGGTCAAATCATTGATGACATTTTTTGCATTGTCTGTCGCAGTTTGCATAGCTGTCATACCAGCCGCATTCTCAGCCGTCTTAGCATCCAAAATAGCACCATAAATGGTTGATTCTGCATACTGGGTCAAGAGCTGTTCCAAAATCACTTCACGATTTGGCTCTAACTCAAAGGTAGCTGTGTAGCCATCTGTTTCATGATAGTCCAAATCTTCTACTGGCAACATCTGCTGCACACGAACCTGACTGGTCAAGCTATTGACATGGTGGTTGTAACAAACATACAATTCATCAAACAGTTCATTTTTGTACATTTCAACAGACTTGGAAATGATTTTTTGAACTTCTTCAAAGCTAGGATTATCAGCAATTCCCCGCAATTCAAAGACAGGATTGATACCACGCGCACGGAAAAAATCCGCACCCATACTGCCGATAGCAATAATGGCATACTCATCCGGTGAGTCATGGTCTTGATCAATCATGCCCATAACAGCCTTCAGGATACTAGAATTATAAGATCCTTTGAGGCCACTATCGGATGTAATGACGATATAGCCTGATTTTTGAATCGGACGGCGGAGCAACATAGGGTGGCTAGTATCAGATGCAACCAATTCACCATGCAACAAGTCCGTTGTAATCTGACGAACCTTGCTAGCGTAAATCTGGAAGGATTGGGCTAGTTGCTCTGACTTAGCTAATTTTGAGGCCGAAACCATCTGCATGGCACCTGTGATTTGACTGGTTTTCTTAGTTGATGTAATTTTTGTCTTGATTTCATTGAGAGAACCTGCCATATTTCACTCCTTTACTTAAAGACAGACTGGTCTATGAAGGCTTGAATGGCCGCATTCAACTCATCTGTATCTGGAAGATCCTTGGTTGACCGAATAACTTCCAAGAGGTTATCGTAATGCAAATCAAAATAAGCATACAATTCTTCTTCAAAGGTCAAAATATCATCAATCGGCACTGAATCCAAATAACCATTAGTCAAGGCGTACAAAATCAAGACTTGTTTTTCAACAGGTAATGGTTTGTGCAATGGTTGTTTGAGAACCTCGACTGTACGACGACCACGGTTGAGTTTAGCCTGCGTAGCCGCATCCAAATCCGAACCAAATTGCGTAAAGGCCTCCAATTCACGGTAAGAAGCAAGGTCGATACGGAGAGTACCAGCCACCTTCTTCATCGCCTTGATTTGAGCCGAACCGCCGACACGCGATACAGAAGAACCTGCATCAATGGCCGGACGAATACCTGAGTTGAACAAGTCATCTTTGAGGAAAATTTGTCCATCGGTAATAGAAATCACGTTGGTTGCGATATAGGCTGAAATGTCTCCTGCCTGTGTCTCGATAAATGGCAGAGCTGTAATCGATCCTCCACCCAACTCATCAGATACCTTAGCCGAGCGCTCTAGTAAGCGACTGTGCAAGTAGAATACATCCCCTGGATAGGCCTCACGACCTGGAGGACGACGGAGCAAGAGAGACAATTCACGGTAGGCTACCGCTTGTTTTGACAAATCATCATAGACAATCAAAACGTGCTTGCCTTCGTACATAAATTCTTCCGCCATAGCAACACCTGCATAAGGGGCCAAGAACAAGAGCGGAGAAGGTTGCGATGCAGAGGCTGTTACAACAATTGTGTAGTCCAAAGCACCGTACTGACGAAGGGTTTCTACCTGTGTACGAACTGTTGATTCCTTCTGACCAATGGCCACGTAGATACAAATCATATCTTGGCCTTTTTGGTTGAGAATGGCGTCAATGGCTACAGTCGTTTTACCCGTCTGGCGGTCACCGATAATCAACTCCCGCTGGCCACGACCGATTGGTACCAAGGCATCAATGGCTTTCAAACCTGTTTGCAAAGGCTCTGTAACAGATTTACGTTGCATAACACCGGGAGCTGGGTATTCAACTGGACGTGTCTTTGTCGTACGGATTTCTCCTAAGCCATCAACTGGTTGACCGAGCGGATTGATAACCCGACCAATCAAGCCTGAACCAACTGGTACTTCCATAATTTTACCAGTCCGACGGACCACTGAGCCTTCACGGATGTCTGTAAAATCTCCGAGAATGATGATACCAACGTCATTGGTCTCCAAGTTTTGAGCCATACCAATAGTATCGTTTTCAAAAATCAGAAGCTCGCCACTCATGGCATTATCTAGACCCTGAGCACGAGCAATTCCGTCACCGATATAGGTCACTACACCTGTCTCAGTATAGTCAAAATCAGGCTGAAAGCCCTCTATTTGTTGTTTTAGTAAAGCGCTAATTTCTTGTGCATTAATCACCAAAAGAACACCACTTTCTATTTTCTAAAGTTTTTTCCTAACGTCATTCAACTGACTGCGTACACTGGCATCAATGACCTTGTGGTTGACCGTCACAATAAAGCCCCCCAACAAAGTCCTATCCAGCTCTTCAACAATACTACGAACACGAAGAGAAAAACGTGTTTCTACCAGTCGACGAAGACGCTCTTTTTGTTCTTCTGTCAGCGGATAAACTGAAACCACATGGGCCTCAAATTCATTTTTAAACTTACTAATTTGTAGCTGAGCACGTTCCAGAGTTTCCAGGAGCAAATCAGCATGCCCATCTCGAATCACATCTTCGATAAGGTCATTGATTTGCCAAAAACTGGACTGACGAACAGTCCGAACGAATTCAGCCTTCTCTTCTTTAGAAACAGTCGCTGACAGCAAGAGACGATTGAGCTTACTATCATGAATAATGGAAATCAAGGCTGAAATTTGGTCATACATTTCCCAAATCTCTTCATGATCACTAACTTTTTCAGCAAATGATAGAGCATACTTTTGCACCAGTGCATTTTCTCTAGCGTTCATCTACTTGTCTCCTAGTTTATCCAAATAACGATCAATCAATTGACTATGGGCCTGCTGGTCCAAATCTTCCAAGATAATCTTTCCAGCCAAATCAACTGCCAACTCCGCTACCTGTACATGCAGGTTTTCTTGAGCTTCGCGTCTTTCTGCCTCGATTTCAAGCTGAGCCTTTTGTTTCAAACCTTGAATTTCAACATCAGCTTGTTCCAACATGCGCTTCTTCTCTAATTTTGCACGTTCAACAGCATCTTGAATGATTTTTTGACCTTCGATACGGCCTTGAACCAACTCATCTTCTCTCTGTTGTACAAGGTTAGAAGCCTGCGTTAATTTTTCTTCCGCACTATCAATATCATTGGCAATCTTAGCAGCACGTTCTTCAAAAATTCCAGTAATCTTGTCCCACGCAAATAGGCGAATTAAGACGAGCAGAACAGCAAAAGATGCTGTTACCAGAATAAAGTTCCCCAAAACTGTACTTGATTGCATTGCAATAAGTGTTACCATCTTTTCATATTCCCTTTCTTACTCTGCCTCACCACTAATTTTCTTGTTCAAATACATAGACACCAGCATGACAAATACATAGGATTGCAAGCAGGAGATGAACACAGAAAAAGCAGTCCAAATGACGTTTAAGCCAAATGCGATAGGATAAACGAAGGCGCCTTTTTGAGATAATTGCAAGAGGAGAGAAACCAATACTTCCCCCGCATAGATATTCCCATATAAACGGAGTGCAAGAGAAGCCAGATTAGTCACTTCTTCCAAAATATTCATTGGAGTCATGGCCCATGGCGTTACAAATGCTTTCAAATACTCCTTAAATCCGCGACGACGAATACCTTCGACATGACAAAATACCGTTGCAACGGTAGCAAGACCAAAGTCGTAGGCCATATTGGCTGTTGGAGAGGTCCATAGATTTTGTCCTTGAGCGGTTTCAATCTTTGTCATCAAACCAAGGTTATTGGCAACCAATAGAAATGTGAAGGCTGTAAA
The DNA here is from genome assembly GCF_040836615.1 of Streptococcus nasisuis. NCBI lineage: Bacteria > Bacillati > Bacillota > Bacilli > Lactobacillales > Streptococcaceae > Streptococcus > Streptococcus nasisuis. The sequence goes on from NZ_CP162268.1 coordinate 1,603,104, forward strand.
GAAGAAAAGTGCATAGCGTTTTGCATTTTCATCACCCAAATTTCCCTTAGTAAAATTGATAACTAGTTCATACATGTATTCCAGAACATTCTGCTTCCCTTTGGGTCTAAGAGTCATTTGCCGACTTGCCCAAAATATCAGAAGAAAAATGACGGAAACCGTAATGACAGACACCAAAACCATGGTCAAATCAAAGGTCACAGGGCCAAGGGTGATGGTTGGACTTAAATGTTCTTCCATTGGAGACTCACTCCTTTTCTATCTATTGCTCTGCTTAACCAAGAACGAATGCCATTGCCAAGGTAACGAAGAATGTACCCTCGATGAAGGCAACCCCCAAGAATACACCTGCCATCAATTTACTTTGCATCTCTGGCTGTCGTGCTGTCGCTGACAAGTAAGAAGCTACCAAAAGTCCTTCACCAATACTTACACCAAGACAGGCCAAACCAAGAGCCAATGCACCTAAATTCATAACGAATTCTCCTTTTTTAATTTAATACTAAGTAAGCATACTCCTAAAACATCTATTTGTCAAGAAATCACCCTAATTGTAAACGTTTAATAATACTGATTGCAGAAAAAAAGAAAAGACCGTTTTGTCCTTTCTTCCTATTTAATTGACTCTTCAAAATGATTTGTTTCCTCAATAAATCGCTGTGCCATTTTTTCACGATTGATTTGTTCAGTATCCAGGGTAATAGCATGGTCTGAAACCAAGTCCGTATCCGCAAAGAATTCGATATGATTGGCCAGATTGTATAAATGGACCGGAGCATCTCCACCAAACTCTCCATCTAGGTTGAGCAAGAGGCGACTGGAATCGTCCAAGTGCTTGATAGATAAGCTCCTGGTCTTGATATACTCGACCAAATTGCTATCTACATGCTTGCCACCGTCCAAGACCTGACGAATCAGATGTAGAATTTCAAAGAGATTGCCTGTTTTCACCATGAGTAAGGTAAAATTGCCGTCATCCAGCTTGGCATCCGGTACAATTTTCTCAAAGCCTCCGATAGAATTGGTCAGGGCCACAAAAATCATGGAGACAGACCCTTCAAAAATCCCCTTATCATGTTGGACACGAACCGGTGTAAACTGGACCTGCGGCAATAGCTCTGCCCCCTTGACCACATAGGCCAGGTAGCCAAACATGGTCTTGAGCTGGCTAGGCACACTGTAAGTCAATTCAGTCAAGGTGCCCAGGGCAGCAATATTGATAAAGTAATGCTCCTGGGAATGGCCGTTCTTCACGTTCTTAGCCAGACCAATATCCATTAAAATGGTCTGATTTTTTCCAATCAACTTGGCTGCCTCAACTGGATTCCCTCGTGGAACCTTTAAGGCACGGGCATAGTCATTGGTCGTTCCCGTTGGAATAATCGCCATACGAGGTCGTTTTTCAAGCGGAGCAATGCCATTGACTACTTCGTTATAGTCAATTGAAACAAGAGCAGGACAAAAGTGCCTCAAGAAAAGTATCACAATTTGGCAATACTTTTCTGAGGTGTTTTTTCATTTGAGCCCATGTTTTCTCAATGGGATTATACTCAGGTGAGTAAGGAGGAAGTGGTAAAAGTCTATGACCCTGCTCCTTGCATAACTCTTTTAGCTTACTCATCCGATGAAACCTTGCATTGTCCATAATGATAACAGATGGTCTATCTAAAGTGGGTAGTAAGAATGTTTTAAACCAAGCTTCGAAAAAGTCACTCGTCATGGTTTCTCTGTAGGTCATTGGGGCTATAATCTCACCGTTTATAAGACCTGCGACTAAAGATAGCCGCTGGAATCTTCTTCCAGAGACCTGACCTGTGATCAACTGACCTTTCAAAGATCGACCATATTCTCGATGAAAATATGTCTCAAACCCTGTCTCGTCAATATAAACAGGTGTCAAGTGACTTAAGTTATTAAATTCTTTAAGGAACTGATTTACTTTCTCAGGGTCTTGTTCATAGTAGGTACAGCTCTTTTTTTCGAGTATATCCCATAGCTTTGAGAGCGTAATGAATAGCTGTTGGATGACAGCCAAATTCAGAAGCTATTTCAGTCAAAAAAGCATCTGGATGAGCTTCAAGATAGTTCTTTAATTTTTCTCTATCAACTTTTCTTGGTTTGGTTCCCTTAACTTGGTGATGAAGCTCGCCAGTAGTCTCCATTAATTTTAGCCATTGATAGATGGTGTTGCGTGAAATATCGAAAACAACAGATGCTTCAGTAATACTGCCGGTTTTCTGACAGTATGCGAGAACTTTTTTACGAAAATCTAATGAATATGCCATAAGTACATTATACCACAAATGTACTGTTTTTGTTTCATTGTGCTATAATAGTGCCGTCACCACCAGCAGCAATGACCAAGTCAAATCCAGCCAGGGCTGCCCGTCTAGCCTCGTTTTTAGCTGAATCTTTTTCTGGAGTAGTCTGAAAGGCAGAGGTTTCATAACCAAATCCTTCCAAAACATTCAGCACTTCTGCTACATTTTTCTTCATGATTTCTTGTCCCGAGGTCGGGTTATAAATCAATCTTGCACGTTTTTGTTCTTCCATGATTTCCTTAGAGGCTCTCTAACCAGGCCTCGTCTCTTATTTCAATTCCTAATTCTTGGGCCTTGGCCAACTTACTTCCAGCATCTGCGCCAGCGACGACTAGATTGGTTCTCTTGGAAACAGAGCCAGCTACATTAGCACCCAAAGCCTCCAGCTTGGCCTTTGCCTCACTGCGTTTCATCCGTTCCAACTTACCTGTCAAGACAACCGTCATGCCAGATAAAGCTGCATCCGTCGCTGCTTGTTGACCTAAATAGGCTAGATTGACACCGGCTTCTTTCAGTTCGCTCAGCAATTTCTGCGCACCTTCGCTAGAGAAATAAGTGACCAGCGATTGGGCGATGACCTGTCCCAAACCTTCTAGGCCAGAAATAGTTTCTAAGTCAGCCTGCGCCAGATTTTCCAAATCAACCAAGGCCGTCAGCAAAATCTTACTAGCCTTGCTACCAACGTGGCGAATGCCCAAGCCGAACAGCAAGCGCTCCGCTGAATTGTCTTTCGATGCCTGAATAGCCTGATAGAGTTTTTCAGCTGATTTTTCCTTGAAACCTTCCAAGGTCAGCAAATCTTCAACTGTCAGCTTGTAGATATCTGCCACATCATGTACCAGACCAGACTGGTAGAGTTTTTCTACAATCGAAGTCCCCAAGCCGGCAATATTCATGGCATCTCGGCTGGCAAAATGCTCTAGCTTGCTCATGAGCTGGCTTGGGCAAAGGGGATTGATACAGCGTAGGGCCACCTCGTCCTCATAATGCTGCAGGTCACCTGAACAGCTTGGACAAGCAGTTGGTATTGGCATCGGTTCTTGGTGATTTCGGTATTTGTCCACGACTTTGAGGACTGCTGGAATGATGTCACCGGCCTTGTAGACGATAACCGTATCGCCGATTCTGATATCTTTTTCAGCAATATAGTCGACATTGTGGAGTGTGGCGCGGCTAACAGTGGTTCCTGCCAATTGAACTGGGCTGAGGTTGGCTGTCGGTGTTACCACACCAGTCCGACCGACTGTCCAGTCGACAGACAGGATTTCCGCCTCTTTTTCCTCTGCTGGGAACTTATAAGCCACCGCCCATCGGGGCGCTTTGACAGTGAAGCCCAATTCTTCCTGGACAGCTAGATCATTAACTTTGATAACGATACCGTCTATCTCATAGGGCAAACTGTCTCGCTGCTCTGCCATTTTTTCAATAAAAGCCCAAACAGCGTCCATATCAGCCGCCAACTGATAGTCGTGGTTGGTCACAAAGCCAAGTCTGTCCAGCTTGTCAAGGACCTCCGACTGACTGGTCGCCTCTGTCGGACTGGCCTCCTGGTAGAGGAAGGTCGCGAGTCCACGCTGGGCAACGACACCTGTATCCAGCTGGCGGAGAGTTCCTGCAGCAGCATTACGAGGATTGGCAAACTCAGCCTCACCAGCCTCTTGCCTCTGGGCATTGACCCGTTCAAAGGAAGTCTTAGGCATGTAGCACTCGCCCCGAACAGTCATGTCGATAGGCTCTGGCAGGGTCAGCGGAATATCCGCCACACGCTTGAGGTTTTCCGTGATATTTTCACCGACACTGCCGTCTCCACGGGTAGCACCGACCACCAGCTGGCCAGCCTCGTAAGTCAGGGAAATGGATAGACCATCAATTTTCAACTCACAAATATAGCTGGCACCTGGAAATTCCTTGCGAACACGCTGGTCAAAGGCGTCCAACTCCTCACGAGAAAAGGCATCCTGCAAGCTAAAAAGGGGATAAACGTGGCTGTATTTATCAAAACCGTCCAGGATTTTTCCGCCGATACGGTGGGTCGGACTGTCTGGCAAAACCAGTTCTGGGTGGGAACTTTCTAATTCCACCAATTCACGATAAAGCTTGTCATATTCAGCATCGGACACGCTTGGTTTGTCAAGTTGATAATATTCTTTGGCATACTGATTGAGTAGGCCCACTAATTCTGTCATTCTTGTCTTCATAAGACCTATTATACCATGAACTAGGATTTACATTGTAGAAAAAAGGCCGATTTAAACCGACCTCAAGTACTATTTATATCCCTCTGCTTTCGACAAAGTCTTTGAACAATTTTACCGCCTCAACAGTTCTGTGATCCATGAATAAACTGGTGTCAGTGTCCATTTCCTGAATGGATGCTATGTCGTCTTCTGTCAAGGCAAAATCGAAAATGGCGAAGTTTTCTGCCATGCGTTCTTTTTTGACAGACTTGCAGTTTGAGGCAATTCCTCTTTGAAATAGCCATCGAAGAATGACCTGAGCAACTGATTTTTGATATTTTTTACCAATTTCGACCAGGGTTGGATGCGTAAAAATCTGGTCACGTCCTTCCCTAAATGGTCCCCAAGATTCTGCTAGCACATTTTCCACATTCATATTCTGAACAGCGTCTTCTTGGATAAAGAAGGGATTGATTTCAATCTGGTTGACCTGCGGCACTTGGTCAGAAAAGGCTACTAGGTCAGACAGGCGGTCTGGGTAGAAATTGGAGACGCCGATAGCTCTGATTTTCCCAGTTTTTTGCAAATCAACTAAAGCTCTATAAGCTCCATAATAATCGCCAAAAGGCTGGTGTAAAAGGACCAGGTCTAGGTAGTCTGTCTGTAACTTCTTCATGCTGATTTCGATAGAAGTCTGCGTTTTTTCATAGCCGTAGTTGGATAACCAGACTTTTGTTGTCAGGAAAAATTCTTCCCGTGGTAGACCTGATTCCTTCAAGGCCTGACCTAATTCTTCTTCATTCTGGTAACTTTGGGCGGTATCAAACTTGCGGTAACCGACTTCAATGGCATCCAGAACAGCCTGTACTGTTTCTTCTTTCGGAATTTGAAAGACTCCAAAGCCGATTGCCGGCATTTTTACACCATTATTTAAATTAAAATATTCCATATTTTTCCTCCGTTCAGTTGTGTTTACTATTCTACTTTACATCTTTTGAATTTTTTTGTACACTAGTTATTTAGAAAGACAGATTTCATAATATGAAAACTAGAGGTGAACCATGCTAGATTTGACTAAATTGGAACAGCTGATTGCTTTTGAAAAATACGGGACCTTGGCTAAGGTTTCTGAGGAATTTCATCTCTCTTCGCCTACTCTAAGTCGTTCTATGCAACATATCGAAGAATGTTTCGGTGTGCCTTTGTTTGTCCGAAACGCTAATAAGATTGCACTTAATGAAACGGGCAAGAAGGCTGTTGAGTTATCAAAAATCTTCTTACAGCAAGCTTCTAATCTGATTGCAGATGTCAGGGATTTTGACCAGGGTTTGCAAACCATAACCATTTTTTCTTGTGCTCCTGCTCCCCTGTGGCAACTAAGTCCTCTGGTGGCTTCTGTCAAGCCTCAGATGATACCGACTTGTAAAATCATGGACAATCAGGCTATTTTACAGGCTTTCCAGGAGGAGAAATGTGATATAGCCATTTTACCCTTTGACCAGTCGCTCTCTGACTTGCCTCCTCTGCCGTTTTCCAGAGAGGAGCTAGCCATAGCTGTACCAAAAGGCCATGAACTAGCCAAGAGGTCAGCTGTAACTTTCGTGGAGATAAACGGCTACAATTTCCTGCTCAAGACCAATCTGGGCTTTTGGAGACAACTTTGCTATGACAAGATGCCCCAGTCTAAATTTTTAGTCCAGGAAAATGACTTTGCCTTTCAGGAGCTAGTCGCCAATTCTTCCCTACCCCACTTCACGACCAATCTGGTGAAGACCGATAAGGAACGGGTGGTCATTCCTCTTACTGACGACGAGGCAGGCGTCACCTACCACATTTATTGCCGAAATCCAGACCTTTACCAGTCATTAAAGCAAGCTCTGAATCAGGATGACTATCCATTATTTTGATATTTTTTGGTAAAAAAAGTATAATGAGGACAAAGTCGTTCAGTTTGCTTTTAATATTTGCTTCAATAGTCCTGTGAGCTGTGCAAGGTTTGAAATAAGACTTGCAACAGCAAGTATTATTCGCAGAATACGGCAAGATGACTTAACGACGCAAAAGAAGATAAAATGAGAGACAAAAAGATGGAGGTGCCGTATGGCCATAACATACAAACGACAAGATGATTTGGATAAGATGCTGGAAGAATTTGCATCCTTTGATCAGCTGGAAAAAGTCGAATTTCCAGAGCCAGAAACTAATTCCGAAGAAGAAGAAAATAATAAGAAAAAGTGAATTTTCTGACAATTTATGCTATAATGTACTTTATACTGAACAGATTGGAAATTGTCTATGTCATCACACGTATTATTTACTATTTTTGGTGCAAGTGGCGACCTCGCCAAACGCAAACTCTATCCATCACTTTTTCGCCTCTACAAGGCTGGACACTTGGCTGAAAATTTCGCCGTTATCGGAACTGCTCGCCGTCCTTGGACCAAGGAATATTTTGAATCGATTGTCATCGAATCCTTGGAAGATTTACCAGATACACCGCGTCAAGCTCACGAATTTGCCAGCCATTTCTACTATCAAAGCCACGATGTCAACGATACGGAGCATTATGTTGCCCTGCGCAAATTGCAGGAAGACTTGGGTCAGCAATACGACACTCAGGATAACAAGGTCTTTTTTCTATCTATGGCGCCAGAATTTTTCGGAACCATTGCTAAGCATCTTAAATCTGAGCAAATTGTCAACGGTAAAGGTTTTGAGCGCTTGATTATCGAAAAACCATTCGGTACCAGCCTTGAAACAGCAACCAAGCTCAATGAAGAACTGGCTGATGCCTTCGACGAAGACCAGATTTACCGCATCGACCACTATCTAGGCAAGGAAATGGTGCAAAATATCTTTGCCGTGCGCTTTGCCAATATTATTTTTGAGCATGTCTGGAACCGCCGACACATTGACAATGTGCAGATTACTTTTGCAGAATCTATCGGCGTTGAAGACCGTGGGGGCTACTACGACCATTCAGGTGCCTTAAAAGATATGGTTCAAAACCATGTTCTTCAAGTTCTTTCCTTGCTAGCAATGGACAAGCCCGCTAGTTTTAAGGAACAAGACGTTCGTTCTGAGAAAATCAAGGTTTTCCAAAACTTGCGTCTGCAAACGGACGAAGAACTCAAACGCAACTTCATTCGCGGACAATATGCTGCGGGTAGCATCGACGGTAAGGACTACATTTCTTATCTCGACGAGCCAAATATTGCTGAAAACTCGCAAACTGAAACCTTTGCAGGCGGTGTGTTCTTTGTTGATACAGACCGTTTCCGCGACGTGCCATTCTTCTTCCGCACAGGGAAACGCCTGACTGAAAAAGGTACCCGTGTGACCATTACCTTCAAGCATACGGAAGATATTTTCGGCGAGCCATCTGAGGCCAATGTATTGACCATCTACATCCAGCCGACCGAAGGATTTGCCTTGACCATCAATGGTAAGGAAGTTGGCTCAAGCTTTGCGCTTACACCTGCCAAACTCAATTTCCGCCACAATGCGACAGCGCTGGGCAATTCGACAGAGGCCTACGAAAAACTCTTCTTTGATGTCTTGAATGGCGATTCGACCAACTTCAGCCATTGGAAAGAAGTCAAGGCCAGCTGGAGTTTGATTGACCGCATTATTGACCTGTGGGAAAATGACCAAGTACCACTCCACACCTATCCTGCTGGTACCATGGGGCCACAAGCTGCCTTTGATTTACTTGACCGGTACGGTTGCAAATGGGTGTGGACGCCGGATGTCTGGTACCGTGAGCGTGGGTTATTGAAATAAGATATGAAAACTGGAGTCATCCAGTTTTTTTGGGAGATATTTATGACAGAATTACACACTATTCTCACTCAACTTGAAGCAGCCAGCCATGCTGGTACCCTCAAGCGATACGAAAAAATTGGTGAAACCAAGCCCTATTACGGCGTTCCCATGGGTGCCATTTCTGGTATTGCTAAGAATTACAAAAATCAACTCGAACTCTTTACTTCCCTCTGGCAGACAAAGGTTTTGGAGGCCCAATATTTAGCCATTCAGATTGCCAAGGCTAAGCCAAATCAATTGGAAACAGCAGAGCTTGAAACCTGTTTGGATGCAGCTGTTTCTGTCAATGTACTGGATAAATTGGCCTCGGTCATCTTGAGTAAACGGAAAGACAGCAAGGTATGGGAAGAATTATTGTTGAACAAGGAAGAGCCTGTTTTTCAACGTCTAGGCTGGTTTTTACGGGCCAAATATTTTGCAAGTAAGGCGGCTGAAAAAGTTGAAATTGAAGGAACCTTGGAGTATATCAAGTCGCATTTGCAAACTGCACCTAAGCTAGTTCAATGGACCATGAACCAGTGTCTGGTGGACATTGCCGTGTCCTACCCAGATTACTTGGAACAGGGCTTGGCGATTGGTAAGGAATTGGCGGTTTACGCCGATATGAAGGTGCCAAAGGGCTGTACTTCTGCCTATGCACCTGATTGGATTGGGGCTTTGCTGAGGAGGAAATAAGATGGACCACCTCGGAACCAGTGAACTTGAAACAGAACGACTGTTATTGCGCAAATTTCAAATAGATGATGCACCTATTATGTATCAAAATTGGACTTCTGATGAGGAAGTGACCAAATATCTTACTTGGCCAACTCACCAATCGCTCCAAGACACGCAGGACTATGTCAATTTTTGCATCAGTAGCTATGACAATCCCCAGTCTTATCGTTGGCTTATCATTGAAAGAGATAGCCAGCAACCGATTGGGGACATCAGTGTGGTCTCGATTGAAGAAAAGACGCTGACTGCTGGACTTGGTTGGGTCCTTGCACGACAGCATTGGGGCAAGGGCTACATGCCAGAGGCTGCAAAAACCGTTCTTGACTATTTATTTGAACAGGTCGGCTTGAACCGGATTTATGCCGTTCATGATAGCCAAAACCCACAATCTGGTCGTGTCATGGAAAAAATCGGCATGACCTACGAAGGCACCATGCGCCAAGCAGGGCGCAATAATCGCGGGCTGGTCGATTTGAAAATGTATGCCATTTTGAAAGAGGATAAAAAAAGTAGATGACCACCATATCATCTACTTTTTTTATTTCTATACCAGTCCTTCCAACAGACCACGCATAAATTCTTCTGATTTGAACTCGCCGATGTCGTCAATCTTCTCGCCGAAACCAATCAGTTTGACCGGAATATCCAATTCCTGACGGATAGCAAGGACCACACCTCCTTTGGCTGTTCCGTCCAACTTAGTCAAGACCAGACCGGTTAGCGGTGTGATTTTTGAAAATTCCTTGGCTTGACTGAGGGCATTCTGCCCTGTTGAGGCGTCTAGTGCCAAGAGGGTCTCATGTGGTGCATCCGGCAAACTACGCTTGATAATGCGACCAATTTTTTCCAACTCGGCCATGAGATGGTCCTTGTTTTGCAGGCGACCAGCTGTATCAATCATGAGGATGTCCACCTGCTCAGCCAGAGCGCTCTCAAGTCCATCAAAAACAACGCTGGCTGGGTCAGCTTTTTCAGGACCAGTAACAACAGGCACATCCACCCGACGTCCCCATTCGACCAGCTGGGCCACCGCACCCGCACGGAAGGTATCCGCCGCAACCAGCATAACCTTCTTGCCAGCCTGTTTGTACTTGTAGGCCAGTTTCCCGATAGAGGTCGTTTTGCCGACTCCATTGACACCGACAAAGAGCATGACAGTCAGGTCATCTTGGAAATTGATTTGCTCGCTAAAGTTACCATCCTTTTCATAGATGTCCACCAATTTTTCAATAATCACGCGCCGGAGTTCCTCTGGCTTTTTGGCTTTTTGAAGTTTTGCCTCATAGCGGAGCTCCTCCGTCAGAGTCGTTGCGATCTGCACACCCACATCTGACAAAATCAGCATTTCTTCCAGCTCTTCGAAAAATTCCTCATCGACCGTACGAAAGTTGGCGAAAAATTCATTGAGCCGTGCACCAAATCCAGTCCGTGTTTTCTTGAGTGTCCGTTGGTACTTATCTTGCTCAGTTTCAAGAACTGGTTGTTCTTCGCCCACTTCCTTACGTGGCTTGGTTTGGATAGCAGGGTCAAATCCTTTCTCCTGAGCATCTTTGACCCGCGCGGCAGCTGCCTCCTTGGCCGCATAATACTGGGCCATCATGTCCAAGGTCCGTTGCTTTTGCGCCTCTTTCTCCGGTGTCAAGACCGGCTCAGCGCTTGGTTCAGCCTGCGGTTCGTCTGTAACTTGGATGTCCGAAACTTCCTCATCTGGCACAAGGCTCCCCGCCCCTTGTTCTTCTTGAACAGGCTCTACCAGACTCTCCTCAGTGTTTTCTTGCCCATCCGAAATTTCTTCTGTAACTTCTTCTGCAACAGTCATCGGCTGAGCAATATCCTGCTCAATGTCTTGCTCTTCAACAAGATTATCCAACTGCGTCTCTTCTGAAGCCGCTAGATCCTGCTCTTCGGTCTTTTGTCCAAATAATCGGTCAAATAATCCCATACTAGTCCTCACTTACTACATACTGTTCAATAGCCAAAGCAATGCCATCTTGGTCATTTGTCTTTGGTAGAACGACATTGGCTACAGCCTTGATTTCCTCCGTCGCATTGGCCATGGCAACTCCCAAACCAGCCCACTCAATCATAGAAAGGTCATTTCCTTCATCGCCACAGGCCATCACTTCCGACTGGTCAATGCCCAGATGCTCAATCAATTTTGCTAAACCATTAGCCTTGTGTACACCTTTGGGGCTCCATTCTAAGAGAATATCCCGCGATTTGAAAATCTCGAATCGCTCATACAATTCCGCAGGGATTTTCGGAATCTGTTCATCCAAGAAATCCGCCGCCACTGCTGAAACCGCCTTGTTGTAGGTCAATTCAGTTGGCAAGTCCGCATCGGTCGTTTCAATCTTATTGAGCAAGGGATTGGCAGTCAGATAGAGAGAGTCATGGGCTGCCGGAAGAGAATAGACATCCCCACCATAGAGAACATCCAAAGGCAGGTCTAACTGATTGGTCTCCTGACGAATGGCACGAACATCGTCGATGCTAAAGCCTGTTTTATCCAAAATGCGGCCTGTATTTTCCTGTACCAAGCCCCCGTTGAAGGTAATGGAGTACTGACCTTCGCCCAGCAAATCCAGCTCCTCCAAAAACGTTCCTATGGCTTGCAGGGGGCGCCCTGTTGTCAGAACGACGTACACACCCTTGTCACGCGCTGCTCGCAGGGCTTTTTTATTTTCCTCTGAAACCCTCTTGTCAGACGTCAACAAGGTTCCGTCTAAATCGAGTGCAACTAACTTAATTGCCATATACTACCTCCTCCAAATAGGTCAAAACTGCATTGTCATTGCAGTGACCGATAATCTTATCTGCGACTGCCTTGACTTCAGGGCGAGCATTCTCCGTCGCAATGGCCAGGCCAGCAAATTCCAGCATTTCCAGGTCATTTTGATTGTCCCCGAAAGCTGTTACATCCTCTGCCGTTAATCTAAGATGCTGACAAAGATGACCAAGACCGACCGCCTTGTGCACACCTGATAGGATAATGTCAATAGAGGTAAATCCTGTCGTTACCGCTGAAAGAATGCCAAAATGCTGGTTGATCCAATCCTGGGCCTGCTGGCGTTTTTCCTCCACAACATAGACGTTGAGCTTGATGACCTCCTCCGTCACCTGTTCAAAAGAAGCTATCAGACGAATATCTTGATAATAGCCCGACAAATCCCGCAAAAGATCGTCCTCAACAGCTTCCAGCATATAAGAACCCGACAAACTAGACAGGGTGACATGGTGAGCTTCCACAATGCCACTGGCCACCAGCTCCTCAATCAGTCTCAAATAAACCGAGCTCGGAATAGGATTGTCCATAAAAATCAGCTCATCCTGATAGGACACAACCGCCCCATTTTCCGCCACAAAGGCGATACGGTGTTCAAATCCTGCAAAAACTTGCTTCAAGCTGGGGTAGGACCGACCGCTGGCAGCCACAAAAAGATAATCCCTATCCTCAAAAGCATCCAACAGCCGGCCAAACCGCTCCTTATCAAAGCTATGGTCCTCTCGCAAAAAAGTCCCATCCATATCACTGGCAAATACTTTCTTTATCATAGTTTCTCCACATCTTTCAGTTTGACAGACACAATCTTGGACACGCCCGACTCCTGCATGGTCACACCATACATGGCATCCGCCGCCGCCATGGTCCCTTTACGGTGGGTCACGACGATAAACTGACTCTCCTTATCAAAGCGATTGAGATAATCCCCGAAACGCTTGACATTGGCCTCATCCAAAGCCGCCTCCACCTCGTCCAGAATAACAAACGGGATGGTCTTGACACGGATAATGGAAAATAGCAGAGCGAGAGCTGAGAGGGCCTTTTCGCCACCAGACATAAGGTTGAGCGACTGGATTTTCTTCCCCGGAGGCTGGACAGAAATTTCCACCCCCGCAGTCAAAATATCATTGTCCGTCAGTATCAAATCCGCGGAACCTCCGCCAAACATCTGTCTGAAAGTCTGCTTGAAACTACCGCGAATTGCCTCAAAGGTAGCCTTAAAGCGTTCCTTGACCTCGTCATCCATCTCATGAATGGTCTCCAGCAGTAAATCACGCGCCGACAAAATATCTTCCCGTTGCTCATTAAGGAAAATCAAGCGATTGTTAACTTCATCGTACTGCTCAATAGCATCCAGATTGATAGGTCCTAGCGCTCGAATAGCTCGTTCCAAATCCTTGAGCGCCTGCTCAGCCAGTGGCAAATCCTCAACAAGTCTTGCCTGAGACTGGGCCGCCTCAAAAGTCAGTTTGAATTGCTCGGTCAGATTGGTCAATAAATGACGCAGTCTGTCACCGACCTGCTCCACATCGGCCTCCAACTTGGCCTGCTTGCGAATGAGGTCGTCATTCTTGGCACGCGCCTGTTGCAAACGCCCTTCCAAATCCTCAAATTGCCCCTCAATATCTTCTAATTCAAACTTGAGGCGGATGAGAATCTGATTGGTATCAGTCTGCTTGGTCGTCGCGGCCTGCAATTGTTCCTCCAGAACATCCAGACTGGTATCTTCCAGGGCAACCAATTTTTGGTCAATGACATCCTGCAACATCAGGATTTCCTTTTCAATCGCCACTTGTTCGTCCTGCAAACGGCGGAGATCCGTCTGTTCAAAGCGCAGTTGACTGGTCCATTCCGTCTGTTCCAAGGTCAACTGACCCTTCTGATTGCGCAGACGCTCCAAACTTTCTTGGATGCTGTCGCGATCATCCCGCACCTGTTGGATTTGCTCTTCTAATTGTGCTTTTTTCTGGTTTAAACTATCAACCAGTGTAATTTCCTTGTTCGCCTGCTCCTGCAATTCTGAGAGGATTTCTGGACTGACTTGGCTGATTTGCAAGTCATAGCGCGCTCTTACCTGCCCCAAGTGTTGCTCGGCTTGCTCCAGATGGATCTGAGCAGATTGTTGAGCCAGACGCGCCTCCTCACCTTGAGATTTAATTTCTTCAAGCGTTGATCTTGTCTGGTCCAAATCTTCTTTTCGGCTGGCAACAAGGCTTTCCTGCTCCTTCTGCTTACGAGACAGCTCTGCTATTTCGCCCACAAGGGCATCCAATTCCGGCTTGATAAAGGTCGTATTGTTGTTGCGGTTGCTACCCCCGGCAAAGGCACCACCGGGACGGATTTCAGAACCATCCATAGTGACTATCCGCACCTGAAACTTTGTCGCTCGCGCCGCTTGATTGGCTTGGTCAATGGTCTCAAAAATGGCAATGGTGCCCAGTAGATTTTGGAAAATATTTTCCAAATGCGCTTGGTAGGTCACCAAATCACTGGCCATGCCCAAAAAACCAGGTGTCGCCTGCAAGATTGCCAGCTGTTGATTCGCCAAACTACGAGGCTTAATGGTCGTCAAGGGCAGGAAGGTCGCCCGACCCTGACGCTTGTCTTTCAGATAAGCAATCGCCCGCTTGGCAGTCGACTCATCCGCTACAATGACGTTCTGGCCGGCACCACCCAAGGCGATTTCCAGTGCCGTCTGATAGCGTGTATCAAAGGTCAATTGCTCGCTGACCGCACCAATAATGCCACCGATAGTCGGCGCTGCCTGCAAGATCGCCTTGACACCTGCATAAAAGTTCGAATGATTTTTTAAAATGGCCTCTAAACTTGACTGGCGCGCCTGCTTAGACTTAATCGCATCCAAGAGGTCGAACATAGCCGACTGTTGCTCCTTATAAGCTTGCTCCGCTTGGCTCACCTGCATTTCTGCCTGACGGTAATCGGTCAAGAGGTCTCGCAAATGCTGTTCGGTCTCGGCTAATCTGGTCTGACTGGCTGCCTGCTCTTTCTCTGCTGTCTCTTTTTCAGCCTGCAAGCGGGTCAATTCCTCCGACTTGCTTTCTGATAGGCTGATTTGATTGGCAATGTCCTGCTGCAATTTGGTCAAGCGGTTGGACGCCTCCGCCTCCGCCTGCATGAGGGCTACATATTGCTCCCGCAGATGGTCCAAGACTTGGTCTGGATCTTCTGAAAAATAAGAAATTTCCTTGTCCACAGCCGCAATCTCTGCCTTTAAGGCAGATAATTTTTCTTCCAACTCTATCATGGCCGCGGTCTTTTTCGCCACTTCTTCTCTTACCGTAGCCAATTTATCCTGCATGCTTTGCAGGCGGACTTCTGACTCTTGGCGACTGATTTCATTCTGGCTGGACTCCAACTTATGGACTTCGATTTTTCGTTCCAAGTCACTGATTAACTTGGTCAAGTCCAAGAGGACAACCTGTTCCCGCTCCATTTGCTGGGTCAAAGCATGACGATGCGATTTCAGGCGCTGATTTTCCTCTTCCAGCTGGTCGCGCTGTTGGTAATAGGTGGTCAAATCCGCCTTGACCTGTGCCAATTCTGCTTCCTTAGCAGTTAATCTTTCCTTGCTCCCTTTGAGCTGAGCTACCAAGACATCCAAATAGAGCTCCTTGCGCTCTGCATCCAATTCCAAAAATTTCTTGGCCGTCTGCGCTTGTTTTTCCAAAGGCTTGACCTGATTGTCCAACTCATAGATAATATCGTCCAAACGATCCAAATTTCCCTGAGCCTGGGCTAACTTGCTCTCGGTTTCTTTCTTTCTGGTCTTGTACTTGAGGACACCAGCCGCCTCCTCAAAAATAGCTCTGCGTTCTTCCGGCTTGGAATTAAAAATCGCCTCAACCCGACCTTGGGAAATAATAGAAAATGAATCCCGTCCCAGACCAGTATCCATGAAAAGGTCATGCACATCCCGCAGACGAACTTTTTTCCCGTCAATCAGATACTCGCTGTCTCCCGACCGATAAATCTGGCGCTCCACCTTGATTTCTTTTTCCTTCCCAGCAATAAAGCCAGAAGAATTATCCAGCGTCACCGTCACCGATGCGTAATTGAGCGGCTTCCGATTTTCCGTCCCTGCAAAGATGACATCCGGCATTTTACCACCGCGTAGGCTCTTGGCAGATGACTCACCCAGTGCCCAACGCAGACTTTCTGTAATATTGGACTTGCCTGAGCCATTGGGACCGACAACGGCCGTCACTCCACGGTCAAAAACCACCTTGGTCTTGTCCGCAAAGGACTTAAAGCCCTGCATTTCAATTGATTTCAGATACATACTTATCCTCTAGCCTCCACAGCATTTTTTGCGGCGGCTTGTTCAGCTAATTTCTTGGATCGACCAGCTCCACGACCGATGACACGACCGTCTGCTGATACTTCGACTTCAAAGGTCTTGTCATGAGCAGGTCCAGACTCCGCAACGACTTGGTAGGAAATCACAATCTCTCCGTTGACCTGCAAGAGTTCTTGCAAGGTTGTCTTGTAGTCCGTCACCCGCTCGAAATTCCCCACTTCTAGGCGCGGTATCATCACCTTGTGCAGAAATTCCTCTACGGTCTTTTCGCCCTTATCCAATAGCAGAGCTCCTAAGAAAGCCTCGAAAGCATCCCCAAGAATGGTGTCGCGATTGCGTCCACCAGACTTTTCTTCCCCCTTGCCCAATCGTAGGAATTTATCAAAGCCACAGGCCCGTGAAAATCCTGCTAAAGACTCTTCCCGAACAAAGGTCGAACGCATCTTGGACATCTCGCCCTCCGGACGATCTGGATATTTCTTGTACAAATATTTTGAAATCATTAACTGAAGAACAGCGTCTCCTAAAAATTCCAAGCGCTCATTATGTGAAATTTTTAGAAGGCGATGCTCGTTGGCATAAGATGTGTGGGTAAATGCTGTTTCCAATAGGCTCAAATCTGAAAAATCAATCTCGTAATCTGCCAGTAATGTTGCGTGTAATTCTCGCATGATGTGCTCCTTTCCGGCCTCCTGACCACAGAAAACCTATTCTATATTATACCATAGATTCCACATGGAGCGGGAAAGCAACCTTGGAACCAAGGCATAAAAAGACCTTGTACTCTCTCAGTACAAAGTCCTACTAAATACCCGTTGTGCTAATTAATTCTAGCCAAATTAAAAAACTTTGCGTATCATAAACTCAAAACAACCACGAAATGAGGGAATGATATGCAAAGCTAACATTATTAGCTCGCAAATCCCAATCAAACACAAGTTATTTTTTCAAAAATCTTTACCAAGTTCTCGCTTTATATGAGTGATTTGTTCCCCAGGAGGTTCGAAATCGGCGAAACATCCACCTACAAAAACAGTCTGATGTCGTTATTATCGCTAGTTATCTTTGGGCGATTCAAGAGGGCTGCCGGACGGCAAGTGCTATTTACCGTGCGATTCGTCATAATCTCTTCCCTGACAAGTTCCCAGAATGCTCTCGATTTTTCCGTTTCTGTCAAAATCTTGCTCAAAGTATTCAGCGTATGTGCTATTTTATGGTCTTAGATCTTTGTCAAATTTGCTCGTTCGGCTTGATTGACAGTTTTCCTTGTGCCCTATGTCACCCCATTTGCAACATGATAGCTACATTGTTATCAGAGGTGGCAGATATTGGCTATAATGCGACTAAGAAAATCCATTATTATGGCTTGAAATTTTCAGTTCTTGTCAGCGATAGTGCTTTTCCTATTGATTATGTTGTCACACCCGCATCTGTTTATGATGGCGATGTTACTTTGGAGCTACTTGAAAATAGCCCATTTCCAATCGTTTATGGAGATAAAGGATATGTGGATAGACAGACAAAGGCAGCGTTAGCAGACTGTGGTATCCAGTTAATTTCTCAACTCAGAAAAAACATGATGGGTTATTCATGGCTAGAAAATTACAAAATAAGTCGATTGAGGAAACCAGTGGAGACCGTATTTTCTAACTTAGAGCAGTTTGGAATGGAGGCTTTACGTTGCCGAAACATTCAGGCGCTCAAATTTAAGACAGAAGCTATATTACTTATCTATTCTCTTTTACTTAAAAGCAGTCATACTGAATTTGGTATTAGCTTAAAATATTCCCTTGCTTACGATTGATTAACTAGCACAACGGGTATATATACTCTATTTTGCATACTTATTGATTGGACAAGTCAATTGTTTTTAAGCAAGGCTAGTACCCCTTAAAAAAGAAAAAGAAAACGAACAAATCATCGGCTCTTGTAATTCCAGATGTTTGTCCGTTTCTGATACTAATTCTTAAGCAAAATCCATTCCGCTTTATTCAGCTTTTTTGCGACCAATCCAGAAACTCAAGCCTAGGGATGCAAGTAAGAACCCTAGAAGACTAAGATTGTTTCTCTCACCTGTTTCAGGTAAACGATTGGAAGTTGACGTGTCTGAATTGCTACTTGTCAAGGTGGCACTTAACTGGCCTGCCTGCTTCTTAGATACAGCTACCAACGGTAACACAGCTGGCTTGGTCTCAGTATGTTTCTGCCGTTGCTGTAACAATAAGACGGCTGGCATTGCCGGAGTATAAACTTCACTTCTTGTTACTGTTAGAGGCAAGGTACCACTTGGAATAAAATGAGTAACCCCCTTGCCTTTGGCAGTAACCAACGGTTCTAAAACGCCTTCCGGTAATTCATGACGAACGCCACCTCCATTTGCCGTTTCAAGAGGTGGAAGAATTCCGACCGGCAATTCATGGGTAACCCCCTTGCCTTTGGCAGTAACCAACGGTTCTAAAACGCCTGCTGGCAATTCATGACGAACACCACCTCCATTTGCCGTTTCAAGAGGTGGAAGAATTCCGACCGACAATTCATGGGTAACTCCCTTGCCTTTGGCAGTAACCAACGGTTCTAAAACGCCTACTGGTAAGCTATGTTTAACGACTTCTCCATTTTCTATTGTGAGAATATGAAGAGGAACTACAAGCTCTTCATGGCTGAGGTCGTCATAAATCACACGAACAGGCATGGAGTAATCACCACTAGACTGTGGAATTGGAGTGACTACTACAACATCAAATTGACCTGCTTCAGTTGGTAGACTGATTTGCTTCACAATCTCAGCTTTTGTTTCCTCACTATTGCTTGCCGGTAGGACACGGGCTTCCCCATTAACATGAGGCTGGTAGCGACTTGCTTTTGATAGAACCAAGACTACTGGAATCTCAATCGTTTTACTGCTAGTGATAGCTGTCAACGCTGTTCTGTCAAAGTTTGGATCCAACTGATAGGTTCCCTCTGTTGCACTGGGCAACTCGTTCTCCACACCAGTAATGGACTGCCCATTTTCAACTTGCACCTGTTTCGCTTTTAACAACTGACCTGACTGGGTGAACTGCAAGGTTACTGTATGAGTTTGAACAGGCTGTTTTAGCTCTACCAAGCGATAAACAATTTCATCTTTGACCAGGTCAAAACGATTATAGCCTTTCTCCAAGGTAATTCGAGCTGTAGGAGATAACAGTCCCTCAATCCTTACATATTCCTTGTCTATATTCTTGGTCAGATCTTGTTCAAAGCCTCTGACAAGAACCTGAACACTACCTTGAATATCTCCTGTCACTTGCAAATTAGAGCTAGCAGGGATAATCAATTGACCATCACCAGTCAACTCACCCACTTGAAGATTTTGGTCCATATCCAGATTGAGAAGGCTACCTGTTTCCACTTCTAGTCGAGTGGAGATACTAGAAACGCGATTAGATAGGGTAATATTTGCTTGATCTCGCAAGGCCAATTCCTGAACATCAACTAAATCTAGCCCATAGATACGAGTTGCTTTTAGATTCACTTGGTTATCTGAACTATTAGTCGCCATAACTTTCTTGATATTGCCGGAATTACTCTCTAGGCTAACCCGACCAAGTGTTTGGTTACCATCTACACCACCTAAGTCAATCCCTTGATCAACCATGGCAAATTCTGAGTCTATGAAAATCTCAACCGGAATCAAACTAGTCCCTTGGGCATGGCCCGCAAAAATTTGCTGGAAGCGAGTGTCTGAGGAACCACCAATAATCGAGATCCGAGCATGGCTTCCTGAAGGGGTGTCAGTTGGAGAACCTGCAATCAAAGTAGGACGAAGATTGACCTGAGCCTGACTGATGGTCGTTGACACGTTATTAAAGGTCAGATGGTTACCATCCGCATAAATCTTCGGTTGCTGACCACCATCAGGAATCATCTCGAGCTTGAGATTGCTTAGGGTCACATCTTTTGTCGTTAGCAAATTAAGACCACGAAGATTTAATTTATACCCACGACCATCAATTGTCACCGCCTTATCAATGACAAAATTCGTTGAAAAATTTTGTCCATCACGATGGATGATATCACTAACCAATTTAATAGTATCACCATCTTTAGCTTGGGAAATAGCATAGGACAAACTTTGATATGGATGAGTTTCTGTTCCCAGTCCCTCTTTAGATGTTTCAGCACCTTTGGTGACATAGAGCTCACGCGCCTTCGGTTGACTGTAAATACTTGTACGGAAGTCGTTTGTATCCTTCAAATAAGCCTGGAAGATGCTCTTTTTCAATTCTTGAACTGCTGAAACTCTAGTTGACAAGGCTACCCTGTTGGTTGCATTAAGTTTCATCTGTTGCAAATCTTTGGCAATGGCCACATCCATCAAACTCTGAATAGCAGCGAAATCGCTGGCTGCACTAGTGGATTTTAGCTCAGTAACCTTGGCAATACGTCGGTCAAACATAGCCTTCTTAAAGGTTGTTAGGTCTCCTCCATATTCTGGCATAATGGCATTCAAAGCTGCCTGATCATTGGCATATTGGCCAGAAACATAGGCTACCATTCCTTTTTCATAACCATATTCTCCCAGAATATCATAGGCATTTCTTCTAAAACTAATGTCACCTACTGTTCCTGCATTATTTTGCAGACCTGCATAGATAGGCTCAAAGAGAGGAATGGTGTAGTAAGAATTGGTCCGAGCTGTTCCTGTGGTATTGAGACCGTCAAACTTGTAGCGACCTGAAATCAATTGCTTATCTACAAAATCATGGACAGATTGCAAACCTGTTGCTAAATCTCTTGAAATTGGTTGAGCTTGATCTGTCTGACCACCATTAGCACTTGCGACAAGGCTCAGCTGATTAAGTAGGACTGCCCTATCTTCAGGTATCTGACCCAAGATAGACTGAGCTTCTGCGTAGTCTAAAGTGTACAAGACGTCCAAGATACCCTGCATATAGGTCTTGAGGTCATCACTTGTTTGGAAACGGTCTGGGCTAGCATTTTGTGTCCGATTGTCCCCCATGCGATAGGCTGTATTGAGAATAAAGCTTGGGTCTTGATAGGGTGTTTTGGCAACATCCATAGACTCAAACATTCCTCTGGCAAAAACTTCTTGTAACTGGCCAGCTCGTCTATCATAGCCATTTAACCAAACGTTCTTATCCAGCATATGGGTCAATTCATGGGTATAGACAGACTGACCTGCCTCAGACAGGGATTTTTTCAAAAAGAGATTAATGGAAGTCTTTCCATTGGCTTGACCATCAGCTTGTAAAAAGTTGGCATAAAGGTTGAGCGGTCTGATAAATTTCTCGACCCCTTCTAAAACACCTGAACCATATTTTGGTGAATAAAGTTCTTGAACGCGCTGAGTAGCTGTCCCAAGTTTCTGCGGACTATCAACCACAATAATGGTTTCATGATTGGCTAGAATATCCCTGTTCTGACTGATGCGATGCCAGAATTTCAAAAAGCTTTCCTGGTCATCAGCATAGGATTGTAAGTTAGCTTTAAATGTTGCCAATCCGGTCTGGTCACCTGGTCGGACATAGGATTCCGTTAGACCGTAATTGACTGTGTTTGAAGTGCTAATGGCATATACAAGATCAGTAGGTAGGGTCAGGAGAGGAATGAAATGGTTGTTCAGACGTACATTGCTCTTTAATTTCTGATAGAGCGAGGAATTCCCGTAAGGAGATTGGGACTCTGCCAGATGAGCCTTGCTAGTCTCCTTAAACCATTGCTCACCTGTTTTGCCTGGTTCAAACAAGCTTACTCCCTTCTCCACAAAGGAGAAAATATCAGCTTGATTTGTAATTGGAGCTAGTTTGGTTTGGTAAGTAGTCGCTGACTGTCCCAAGGTCAAATTACGATAGGTCAAGGTATTCAAGATAGTAAGAGTTCCAAGGGGACTCCCGCCACCACCAAAAACCTGAGGGTGATACAAGATCAGATCCTGTGCCTGATGGGGACCAAATTCAAAGGAATATTGACGATCCAGATAGGAAAGACCTGCTAAAATCTTCTCCTTATTACGACGGATATCCTCCACATTGACCTGACTTGATTTCTCAAAAATGCCTGTCAGAGTTGTTTCAATCTTAGCTTTTACTCGCTCAAAACTCTCTCTCATATCCAGCATATCCATATAGGCTATCTGCTTGAGAGACTGCAGCTGGTCAGCTGACAGAGCATTTCCTCCATTTTCCTTCCGAATGGCTGTCTCTAGAGCAGTTTTTTCAAGAAAACTTTCCTGATGAGACAAGTGGGGATAGAGCGATTCGTAGGTCACAGCCGCAAAGTCATCTTTCAGCGAAGCAACCTGCTGCGCAACTGCCTCGCTGGTCTGACTTGTCGTTGGCTGAGTCGTCGCAGGGACTATCTGACTACTACCATCCGAATAAACCACTTGAAACTGCTGAACTGTTTTTCCATTGACAGAGGTCATAAGCTCCCCTTGGTCATCTAGTGGCAATTTAGCAACATCATTGGCAGCTACACTACGAGCCATGGATACTGAACGAAGTACAGGTTGGATTACTTCTTCTGCTATCTGGTCGATCGGAGCAGTTCCTACTGCTGCTGTTTCTGCTACCAGATCTGTTGTAGCTGGCTCTACTGCTGATTGACTTGGGGTTTCAACAACTGTTTGGGGACTTTCTGTCCCTATACTAGGTTCACTTACTTTCGCTTCCGACAGGGATTGAACTGAGTTTGCCTTTTCTTGATTGAGTGTTGTTGATTGATTTTCTTGGATAACAGGGGTCTGTGAGACGATTGAATCAGTTTGAATCGACTGAACTACTGGAGACAAAGTCTCTGTGAGAACTGGTTCTGTCAACTGAGTTCCCACCATCTCTGAAACCTGATTACTTGTTTGATCTTGACCTGGCTCATCTGTTACTGCCTGACTCATTTGCTGGCTACTAACAGGAGTTTGGCTTACCTCTTGGGCAGCCGCAACCTGCCCTCCAGCAAGGCTAAAACTCATTGCTAAGGCAACTGATACGACACCGATGGAAAACTTCCGTATGCCAAAATGCTGCTTTTTTTGTAAAAAATGTAAATTCATTGAAATATAGTCTCCTTTTGAGCCAAATAAAAAATATACTACAATTATACAATTATATAAGTAAAAAGAATGAAATGCAAAGAATACGTCGTCAATTTTATCGCAAGAAAAAGTTTCCCAACAATAGGCGTTAGGAAACTTATAAAAAATCATTATTTTGTAGTAAACAGTTCGAACTTCATTCCCTCACCATCTCAATTCGCCACTCCTTCCAACCTCTAAATCGAATGGCCCCTTGCTGATCGGTGCGATACCAAACAAATTTTAAGTGAATTAAAATGCCCAATTTGTAAAATTAAGCTAGACAGAAAAAGCCATCTGTTTAGGCAATCCGCTTCGTCTTAGTAAGCCCTTCGAGTGTTCATTGAGACCTCGTTGTCCAGGACAACCTGGATCGGCAAAGAAAATATAGATGTCATGTGCATTCGAAATAGACTTCCAATTGGAAAACTCTTTCCCACAATCAAAAGTAATCGACTTAAAGAGATGACTGGGGAATCGAGACAGCCATTGATTGATGGCTTCCTCAATATCACTTGCTTTTCGTCCCTTAGTTTTCAGTGTAATGATGGCTTTTGAGAGGCGTTCTACTAAGCTAATGACCGCACTTTTGTGTTTCTCGCCAGCAATGGTATCTCCTTCGAGGTGCCCGAACTCTGTATGAAAATCAGGATAGAGTTCAGCTCTTTCACATAAATCTCTGCGAAAGGCTTGTTTTCCTCTTTTTTCGCTATGACCATTTGGTTTTCGTTTTCCTTTCCAAGGGAGGTCTTCCTTCTTGAAAATACCACGGTCAGCCAGTCGATAGAGAGTTCTCATCGAACAAGAGATCTTATCTGGATAAGTTCCTTTAATGACATCAAGGCTCCAGCTTTGATCAAACGAGTTTGAATAAAGTCTTTTTCTGCTTGCGACAGACTTATTTTTCTTCGACCGCAGCGTTTCTTATTGGCTTTGTAGTGTTCATAATAGTCATAGGCAGAACGTCCGTCTTTGAGAAAGTTGATAACATGATAGACGGTCTGCTTTGATCTTCCAAGAGCTATCATGATAGTTGTAACTTTTATACCTTCTTTGTAGTAAGCCTCTATCATTACGAGTTCATTTGTGGTTCATGGGTATAGGTCATTTATGTTAGTTCCTTTCAGACAAATGTGGTAGTTTATCTGAGCCTAACATAGATGGCTTTTTCTGTCTAGCTTAATTTGACAAATTGGGATTAAAAAACTTTGCGTATCATAAACTCAAAACAACCATGAAATGAGGGAATGAAATGCAAAGCCAACATTATTATCTCGCAAATATCAAACACAAGTTATTTTTTCAAAAATCTTTACCCATGTTCTCGCTTTATATGAGCGATTTGTTCCCCAGGAGGTTCGAAATCGGTGAAACATCCACCTACAAAAACAGTCTGATGTCGTTATTTTCTGTATTATGAAACATAGTTGAAAGTTAGACCAGTTTATTTAAGTCGAGAAGATCGCATTTCTGCACACTTCACAACTTGCTTCCTTGCTCTTATAATCTATCGCTACTTAGAGCTGGCGGTGCAGAAGCAATTCACATGTACTGAACTCATTGAAGCCTTACGGTCATATACCTTTAGGTACCTTCCTGGTTTTGGTTACCTACCAAACTATACTCAGACCGCTATTACTGATGAATTGCATTAGACATTTGGTTTCAGAAGAGATTATCAAATTATTAGCGAAAAAAGATGAAAAAAATGAGTTTGTAGACAAAGTCTCTTTTCGGACTTTCCTGAGGCGATGTCGGACGGTAGCGACTTCCTACGGAATTCCATACCTAGCCATTGGGCCTAAGGTCTCAATAGCTCCAAATGCTTGAAACGACAACGTTTCAAGCATTTTCATCACAGCGGAAAGTCTCGGTGTAGTCTCGCTACGCTCGCAAAATGAGACTATTTTTTCTTAGCAGAACTACTTAGTTTATTTTTCCAGAGTATAGTTTGTCTACGTTCTGAAAAATTTTACAATCGTCAAAATCGAGAAAAAGTACGTATTTTTGATATAAAAAGAACACCTCTCTAAACCCTTGATATGCATAGGGTTAGGGAGATTTTTGTCGTTTCAAACTGTCAAAGATGGGATTAAACCATAGATTCCACATGTAGCGGGAAAGCAACCTTGGAACCAAGACATAAAAAGACCTTGTACTCACTCAGTACAAAGTCCTACTAACTATAATTCAAAATCACTCTTCAGCTTGGCTATCATCTGCCGCAGCAAATCTTGATTGACACTGTATTTGACATCGCTATTTTTTGTATTGAAGAGAAGTAAGTCACCGTTAACTAGCTTTTGGGTGTGGAAGGATACAGCCGCCCCTGTGATATTGAGTCGCTCTGCGATATCCTTGCTCTTGGCATGGGGCTTGGTCAACTCTACCAAGACCTGATAGCGCGTGCTATCGCTGATAACCTTGAGGGCATTAGTCAAGTCATCTATATCCAATTCCTCATTGGACAGCAAAATCTGGTCGATCCGACAGGAAGCCAAAAGAGCAACCTTCATAGTGTCAAATTCTTCATTGCCGTAATAGGCAAACCAAAAACACCATGGACTGAGGACAAAGAATGGGGCATTTTCCACACCCAAGCTATCCAAGCTGGTCATGGCTAACTGCTTGGATTCTCTGTAGAGTTGTTCAATGTCAAAGTCTCTAGCAAAGGCTTCCCGCTCTGCTCTTGCCCCTTCAAAATAGGGCTGATAGATTGGGAGCAACTTGTTCAGGAGATCGACAGACCGCTCAACAGTTTCCAAGGGATTGCGAAGGGCCAGTAACCAATACCACTTTTCTGCTGGTTTTTTATCCGTTTTTTCCAAGAGTTCCATGAGGCTGAGGTCCTTCTCACGATGTCCGTCATTTTCAGACGCCAACATAGTCCGCATGGCTTCTTCGACTTCATCTTGGGACAGCTTTAAAATCAACTGACAGGCTTCCTCAACTGTCTTAGGATCCTGACTTTGATCCAAGAGGTAGAAATACAAGGTGTGCAGGATTGTAAAGATATGGCCCCAGAGAAAGACCTCGTTGACTTCTTGACGAAAATCCGCCAGCTTGTTTTCTACTTCATTGCGAATGTCCAAGGCATCTTTGAGAATGTCTTTTTCCTTCTGTGATAAATCCGCCTCAAACGGCTCCTCACGATCCTTGACAATCAAGGGAATGAACAGTTTTTCCACAATTTCACTGCGGTAATCACGGTAATCTAATTTCATACGCATACTTTCTAAACTTGAGCTACTTCATTTTTAGTTTTACGATCCACAAGAATAGTATAGCTTACTAGTCCTACAGAAAGCAAGAGAAAGATGAGGGAAATACTTGTGACAGATAAGATTGTCACCATCAGAGCAACTAAGGCTTGACCAGCTACCATACCGATTTGACAGAAGGTTGTAATACCAGCGTCAACAGTTGCCAATTTATCCTCTGGCAATTCATTCATAACAAGAGCACTCATTTTTGGATTAAAAATTCCCAGTGTCAAAGCCGTTACGAAAATCACTGCCAGTACCACATAGATATTGTGGAGAAAGAAACCTGAGAAAATCAAGACTGGCATCAATGTAGAGAACTTGAGGAGATTGATTAAGCTGACATTTTTGAACAAAGCCATTCCGATACTTGACCCCAAGATACTACCAACTGAGAAGAGAATTGTGATTAGGGCGACAGTTGTCCCTGCATTGACAATCACAAAGTCTGAGAACTCCTTCATATTGAGAATAACTAATGGTGAAAGTGCGGTAAAAATGGCATTCAGGCTGGCAATGGTAATAATTGACGCTTTGAGAACAGGGATGTTTTGAATAGCTTGATAAGATTCTTTGAGACTGTGACGCATCCCCTTGATAATACCTGCTTCTGTTTCTGTTTGCTCAGCTTCTTGGATTGGATTTTCCTTCAATAACTTGGCAAGAGCTGGACGGAGGGTTGCCATGATGGCAAGACTGACCAAGAAGGTTCCTGCATTGAAGAAGGCGAGATTCTGGTAAGACATAAAGCCGATGAGGATAGCACCGCTGGCTTGGAAGGCAATTTGCAAAAGTGATTTCACCGTCATCTTGAATGCCATAGCTGTTTCACGGTCTTCAGCAGCCACAACCCGCAAGCTGACTGGCATATAAAGGCCATTTTCGTATTGACCAGCCAGGTCAGACAGGAAGTTGATGACGCAGACCACTGCCACAACCCAGAGGGCTGGTGTAAATCCCATCAGGAAACCAACAAGGGCATACAAGCCAACACGAACCACAAGGGTTGCTAGAATGGTATCTAATTTATTTTTTGTCTTATCTGCCCAGATTCCCATAAAGAGACCGGCTAAAATCGGCAAGGTTTCAGAAGCGGTAATCATGGCCAAGGCAAACTTGGTATCTGGCAACAACAAGACATAGTTCATCAGAGCTAAGTAGTAAAGCGTATCGCCAAAGTTGGAAATCAAATCCACCACAAAGCTGGATAGAAACAATTTATTGTTGACTAGTTTTTTCATAAGAAACTCCTTTTTAATTAAATTAAATATTTGCTTAATTTAATTTTACACTTTATTTTAATAAAGTCAATGCTTAATTTTGTAAAAATTAAATATTTTTTAAACGTTTATTTAATTTTTCTTCTATCTAACTTTTCCTTGACAAGCGAAGCACAGTTTGTTATAGTATTGTTCGGGCACCTCTTTTGAGAGGTCGGAGAAAAGGCTCCCTAGTTTTAGGGAGCTATTTTTTGTTTTTCCCAGAGATTAATACACATTTGGAGGACTTATTGGATGAAGAAAATCGCATTTGATTCAAATAAGTATTTGAATTTACAACGTGATCATATTTTAGAGCGCATTGCTCAATTTGAAGGCAAATTGTATATGGAATTTGGTGGGAAAATGTTGGAAGATTTCCATGCAGCCCGTGTACTTCCTGGCTATGAACCTGATAATAAAATCAAACTTCTCCAAGAGTTAAAAGATCAAGTAGAAATCGTCATCGCCATCAATGCTAGCAATATCGAACACTCTAAGGCACGTGGCGACTTGGGTATTTCTTATGACCAAGAAGTCTTCCGCTTGATTGATACCTTCAATGATATTGATATTTATGTTGGTTCTGTCGTCATTACTCAATACCGCAACCAACCAGCCGCAGACGCCTTCCGCAAACAGTTGGAAAAACATGGTATCAAGTCCTATCTCCATTACCCAATAAAGGGCTATCCTTCTGATATTGACCACATCATCTCACCAGAAGGTATGGGCAAAAATGACTACATTGAAACTAGTCGCAATCTCGTCGTTGTCACCGCACCTGGACCAGGTTCAGGTAAATTGGCGACTTGTATCTCCCAACTTTACCACGACCAACTGCATGGCGTAACATCAGGCTATGCTAAGTTTGAAACCTTCCCAGTGTGGAACTTACCACTTCACCATCCCGTAAACTTAGCCTATGAAGCAGCAACTGCCGACCTGGACGACCTCAACATGATTGATCCTTTCCACCTTCAAACTTATGGCAAAACTGCGGTCAACTACAACCGTGACATCGAAGTCTTCCCTGTCCTCAACCGTACCTTTGAACGTATTTTGAGTAAATCACCATACGCATCTCCGACAGATATGGGTGTCAACATGGTAGGTTATTCCATCATCAATGAAGAAGCTGCAATTGAAGCATCTAAGCAAGAAATTATCCGCCGCTACTACCAGACCTTGGTTGATTTCAAGGCAGAGCGGGTGAGCGAGCAAGCAGTTAAAAAGATTGAACTCCTCATGAATGAAGTCGGTGTGATACCAGCAGATCGTAAGGTTGTTGTCGCTGCACGCGAAAAAGCAGAGCTGACAGCCAGCCCTGCCCTAGCTATTCAGTTGCCAAATGGTGAGATTGTCACAGGTAAGACATCCGACCTCCTCAAACCAACTGCCACTGTTCTCCTCAATGCCATCAAGCAAATTGCTAAAATCGATGACGAAACCCTTCTCATCGAACCAAACTACATCCGTCCAATTCAAGAATTGAAGGCAGATTATCTGGATAAAAATAATACTCGTTTGGATGCCAGCGAAATTCTTAACGCCCTTGCTATCACCGCACAAGACAGCCCTCTTGCTGCACGTGCCATGAAAGAATTGGGCCAATTAAATGGTAGCGAAGCCCACTCAACCGTTATCCTATCTGATGAAGACAAGAGTGTCCTCCGTAAATTAGGCATCAATCTTACCTTTGATCCTATCTATCAGCACAATAAGTTTTATCAGAAAAACTAAAGACAAAAATAGACTTGCCGGGGCAAGTCTATTTTTGTTATAGAAAAAACAAGAATATTTCTACCCTTGTTTTCTCATTTTATCAATTAATTGAAATCAACATACTCTTTTTGAAGTTCAAGAACTTCTTCTGCCGTAGCACATTCTGTCAAGGCACGGTGAGCATATTCTTCCATCTTAACTGTGTCAAGTCTCTTCATGAGGCTACGTGTACGAAGGACAGATGTTGCGCTCATAGAGAACTCATCCAAGCCCATACCAACAAGAAGTGGAACAGCTTGTTGGTCACCAGCCATCTCACCACACATACCAGCCCATTTGCCTTCTGCGTGTGCAGCCTTGATAACGTTGTTGATCAAGCGAAGGATAGACGGGTTGTAAGGTTGGTAAAGGTATGAAACTTGCTCGTTCATACGGTCAGCAGCCATTGTGTACTGGATAAGGTCGTTAGTACCGATAGAGAAGAAATCAACTTCTTTCGCAAATTGGTCCGCAAGCATAGCCGCAGCTGGGATTTCAATCATGATACCCACTTGAATATCATCTGCAACTGCAATGCCTTCCGCAAGTAATTTCGCTTTTTCTTCTTCAAGAATAGCTTTTGCAGCACGGAATTCTGTTACCAAAGCAACCATTGGGAACATGATACGCAATTTACCGTGAACAGATGAGCGCAACAAGGCACGCAACTGGGTACGGAACATTTGGTTACCAGTCTCAGAGATAGAGATACGAAGGGCACGGAAACCAAGGAATGGGTTCATTTCATGTGGAAGGTCGAAGTAAGGAAGTTCCTTATCACCGCCGATATCCATGGTGCGAACCACAACTGGCTTGCCATTCATACCTTCAAGAACAGCCTTGTAAGCCTCGTATTGCTCATCTTCCGTTGGGAAGTCTTGTGAATCCATGTAGAGGAATTCTGTACGATAGAGACCAACTGCCTCAGCACCGTTGTCATTGACACCCTCAACGTCTTTTGGCGTACCGATGTTTGCAGCCAATTCAAAGTGTTTGCCGTCAGCTGTCACTGTCTGAGCATCTTTCAGAAGAGCCCACTCAGCTTTTTGTTTCGCGTAGGCTTCACCAGCCGCCTTAAATTCTGCAATCACTTCTTCAGATGGGTTGATAACAACTTCACCAGTGATACCGTTAACAGCGAGGACATCGCCATCTTTTACGATTTCAGTAATATTATTTGTACCCAATACAGCTGCAATTTCAAGTGTACGAGCCATAATAGCTGAGTGACTTGTACGTCCACCGATGTTTGTAACGAAAGCTTTAACGAACTGTTTGTTCAGTTGAGCCGTATCAGAAGGTGTCAAGTCATGAGCAATCACAATAGACTCTTCATCAATTGTTGCTGGGTTTGGCAAACGAACACCAAGCAAGTGAGCTAGGACACGCTTAGCAACGTCGCGGATATCTGCTGCACGCTCTTGCATGTATGGGTTATCTTCCATACCTTCAAAGATAGCGATGAACATATCCGTTACTTCTTTCAAACCTGTTTCAGCATTTGTTTTCTTAGCACGGATAGTTTCCTTAATCTGTCCAATCATTTCTGGGTCAGCAAGAACCATCAAGTGTGCATCAAATACGGCTGCGGCTTCTTCCCCTAGGCTAGCTACTGCATTCTCACGAATAACAGAAAGCTCGTTTTGAGACGCTTCAAGAGCTGCATCCAAACGAGCTTCTTCTGCATTTGTATCTTCAACTGTAACAGTTTCAAAAGATAAATCGGGTTGAACCAGTAGATATGCCTTAGCAACGGCAACACCGTCAGATGCTGCAATTCCTTTAAGCATTTCTGTCATGTTCTTATGCCAATCCTTCTTTTTCCATTGTTTCTGTGATTGCTGCGATTGCATCGTCAGCATCTGCACCTTCAGCAGAGATTGTTACGTCAGCACCTTGGCCAACACCAAGAGACATAACACCCATGATAGATTTAAGGTTAACTGATTTTTCTTTGTAGTTCAACGTGATGTCTGAAGCGAATTTGCTAGCAGTTTGAACAAGCAAAGTTGCTGGACGTGCGTGGATACCTGTTTCTGCCACGATGTGGAAGTCTTTTGAAGCCATAGTTGGATTCTCCTTTTTGTTTTACAAAATTTAGGTTAATTATGATAACCCTTACAAAAGGCATTATACCACTTTTTGAAATCATTTTCAAGATTTTTTTGTATTTCTTTCATTTTTCTAAGAAAAAGACCTGCTTGGCGCAAGTCTTTGCAATACTCAAAAATATTGGACCATTGTTGTAACAAATTGACTAGTAGATAGGGCTTCTACTCCCAAATCCTTTGCAAAGTCAACAGTTACCTGTTTATTTTCAAAAGCTTTTTCGAGTCCAGAAACAATAATCTCTGCTGCCTCTTTCCAATTCATATAATCCAACATCATACAAGCAGACAACAGAACTGAACTTGGATTAGCCTTGTTTTGGCCAGCAATATCTGGCGCTGTTCCATGTGTAGCTTCAAAGATGGCATGTCCCGTTTGGTAATTGATATTTGCACCTGGTGAGATACCGATACCGCCAACCTGGGCAGCTAGGGCATCCGAAGCGTAGTCTCCGTTGAGATTGGTGAGGGCCACCACATCGAACTTTTCAGGAGCAAGTAAGATTTGCTGAAGGAAATTGTCCGCAATAATATCATTGACAACCAAGTCACCTGACGCAAGTTGCTCTGCATATTCTTCCTGGGCCAATTCATAGCCCCATTTACGGAAACCACCTTCCGTGAACTTTTGAATGTTGCCCTTGTGGACCAGGGTTACATTTTTTAGGCCATTTTCCAAGGCGTAATCAATAGCAGAGCGAACTAAGCGCTTGCTGCCTTCCTCAGAAATCGGCTTGATACCGATACTGGATGTCTCAGGGAAACGAATTTTACTAACTCCCATCTGGTCCTTCAAGAAAGCAAGCACCTGTGCTACTTCAGCAGTTCCAGCATCCCATTCGATACCTGCATAAATATCTTCGGTATTTTCACGGAAAATCGTAATATTGGTCTTTTCAGGCTCTTTGAGCGGGCTAGGTACACCCTTGAAATAGCGTACCGGACGCACACATGCGAAAAGGTCCAACTCCTGGCGCAGGGCGACATTGAGCGAGCGATGTCCCTTACCGACTGGCGTTCCCAAGGGCCCCTTGATAGCCAAGAGGTGGTCCTTAATGGTGGCTAAGGTCTCGTCTGGTAAGGAAGTTCCTGTTGTTTCATAGGCCTTTTCACCGGCCAATACTTCCTTCCAGACAATCTGACGCTGGCCATCATAAGCCTTTTCAACTGCCGCATCAATCGCAGACTGAGCCGCTGACCAAATATCCTTACCGACACCGTCCCCCTCGATATAGGGAATAATGGGTTGGTCAGGAACCAGCAACTTTCCATTTTCAAATCTAATTTTTTCTGCCATACTTATCTCTTTCCGATTGGGATATAGGTCAAATTCCGTCCACCTAGATAGGACGAACGAGGACGGATGAGCTTATTGTTCTTGCGTTGTTCCTGTACATGGGCAATCCAGCCGGCCATACGGCTCATGGCAAAAATCAAGGTAAAAATATCACTGTCAATGCCCAAAACATGGTATACCGTCGCCGAATAGAAATCCACATTGGGAATCAAGCCTTTTTTGTGTTTGATAAAGTCCTCTACTTCTTCGGACAAGCGATAGAAGGCCTCATCATCCGTTCCCATTGTCAAATCACGCGCCATTTCCTTCAAATATTCTTGACGAGGATCCACCGTTTGATAAACCCGGTGACCAAAGCCCATAATTTTTTCTTTTGAGTCCAATTTTTGCTGCAAGTAACCTTCTGTATCACCAAATTCACGGATAGCCAGCAACATATCGAAAACCCGCTCATTAGCTCCGCCATGTAGAGAACCCTTGAGCGTTCCAATAGCTGTCGTCACGCAAGAATAAATATCTGTCAGGGTGGAGGCGGTCACGCGCGCCGCAAAGGTCGAGGCGTTGAGTTCATGGTCAGCATGGAGGACCAGTGCCTTGCTAAAGGCCTTGACTTGCAAATCTGTCGGCTCCTGCCCATTGAGCATATAGAGGAAATTAGCGGCAAAGCCCAGATCCTCACGAGGCTCAATCGGCACCAAGCCCTTCCGCAGACGAGCAAAGGTTGCAATGATTGTCGGAACCTTAGCCATAATCTGAATCGACTGGTCATAGAGGGCCTCCAGCGAACTTTCCTCAGCCCGAACATTGTAAACACCTAAGAGTGACACCGTTGACCGCAAGACACTCATCGGGTGCAGGTGTCTGCGTGACTGGATGAGAATGCACTGCTCCACCGCATCAGAAATGGCATACTCAGCCCGCAAGGCTTTTTCAAAATAATTGAGCTCAATCTGCGTCGGGAGGTGCAGATTCCAAAGCAAGTAAATGACCTCTTCAAAAGACGCATTATTGTCCATCAACTCTGAAATATCATAACCAGCATAGGAAAGGCGGTCATTTTCAATCGCACTAATGCGCGTATCGCAGGCAATGGCATCTTTCAATCCATTTGTTTCTGTCATAGTTGACCTCCTAGTTTCTTTCTCACCACCATTGGCAAAATGCCTCCGTGGCGGTAATAACGAATATCAGCCTCCGCATCAAAGCGAGCCAGAGCCTGAAATTCCTTGGTTTCATTTTCCGAAATAGCCCGAACAGTTACCATCTGACCAACTGTCACATCCTCCGGCAAATCGATAGAGTAGGTTTCCAAACCAGTCAAGCCCAGACTGTCTACTGTCTGCCCCTCAAGGAATTGCAAGGGTAGGACACCCATCATGACTAGATTAGAGCGGTGAATGCGTTCAAAGGATTCTGCCAATACAGCCTTGACACCCAAAAGATTGGCCCCCTTGGCTGCCCAGTCACGACTAGAACCCATCCCATAGTCCTTACCAGCAATTACCAGGCTACCAATTCCAGCCTCCTGATACTTCATAGCAACATCATAAATCGGCAGAATTTCGCCATCATACTTGGTAAAACCACCAATTTTTCCATCTGCCAACTCATTTTTAATCCGGATATTGGCAAATGTTCCTCGCATCATGACCTGGTGGTTCCCACGGCGACTACCATAGGAGTTGAAGTCAAAGTATGAAATCCCATTATCCTCTAGGTAGCGAGCAGCGGGACTGAGCCGCGCAATGTTCCCCGCTGGTGAAATGTGGTCGGTAGTGACAGAGTCTCCAAATTTGGCCAGGACTGCTAGATTGTCCAAAGGCTTGATAGATAAATCCGCCTGCATATTATCAAAATATGGCGGGTTTTGAATGTAGGTTGACTTGTCATTCCAGGCATAATTTTTATCCGATGTCGTTTCAATGGCGTTCCAAGCTTGACTATCTGTAAAGACCTGTTGGTATTCTTCCTTATAAAGGTCACGGGTCACATACTGCTCGATATAGGCATCTACTTCTTCACGACTTGGCATGATGTCTGAGAGATAGACAGGTTGACCATTCTGGTCTTGACCAAGCGGCTCTGTCGTCAAGTCAACATTCATGTTTCCTGCAATGGCATAGGCCACTACAAGGGGCGGACTTGCAAGGAAATTAGCTTTGACAAGCGGATTGATACGGCCCTCAAAGTTGCGGTTACCAGACAAGACTGCCGAAACCAGCAAATCTTCTTCCTTAATGGCTTCTGCAACTTCTACTGGCAAATCACCGGAATTCCCGATACAAGTGGTACAACCATAGCCGACCAAGTTAAATCCAAGCGCATCCAGATAGGTTTGGAGGCCTGAATTTTTCAAGTAACCTGTAACAACTTTTGAACCAGGTGCCAGAGAAGTCTTGACCGTTTTATTGACTGTCAGGCCTTTTTCAACCGCATTCTTAGCCAGTAATCCTGCCGCTAAAAGTACGTAGGGGTTAGATGTATTTGTACAAGAGGTAATAGCGGCAATGGCCACATGACCTGTCTGAATCGTCTCATCTCCGTCTGCATAATGCACCGTCGCTGTCTTATCTAGCTCTGCCTTGTCCAAACCAAAACCACGAACACCAACTTCACGAGTGATGCTGGCAGCAAATTCCTCCTTGGCATCGGTCAATTCAATCAAATCTTGCGGCCGTTTTGGTCCAGAAATAGACGGCACCACCGTTGACAAATCCAACTCCAAAACCTTGGTGTAGGTTGGGAAATTGACCTCATCGTAGAACAGATGATTGACCTTGGCATAAGCCTCCGTCAAGGCGATATGGTCCTCTGAACGGTTGGTCAGGCGCATGTAGTTCAAGGTCTCAGCATCGATCGGGAAGTAACCACAAGTCGCGCCATACTCAGGTGCCATGTTGGAAACCGTCGCCCGGTCAGCCAGTGCCAATGAAGACAGACCTGGTCCAAAAAATTCAACAAACTTGCCGACAACATTTTCCTGGCGGAGCAATTGTGTCACCCGTAGAGCCAAATCTGTCGCTGTTGCAACCTTGGGCAGACTGCCTGTCAAATGAACACCAATCACTTCTGGAATTGGGAAATAAGACGCCTCTCCCAACATAGCTGCCTCGGCCTCAATACCTCCGACACCCCAGCCCAGAACACCGATACCGTTGATCATGGTCGTATGGCTGTCCGTACCGAACATAGAATCTGGATAAAGTAGGCCATCCTGCTCGATGACAACATCACTGAGGAACTCAATGTTGACCTGGTGGATAATCCCTGTTGCAGGTGGCACAGCCCGATAATTCTCAAAAGAGTTTTCCGCCCATTTTAAGAATTCATAACGCTCGTTATTGCGCTCAAATTCTAGCTCAATATTTTTTTCCAGAGCCTGGTCCGTACCGAAGTAATCGACTTGCACAGAGTGGTCAACCACCAAATCAACTGGAATTTCGGGGTTGATCAAATCAGGACTGCCACCCGCCTTAACCACCGCATCACGCATGGATGCAAGGTCAACCACAACTGGAACCCCTGTAAAATCCTGCAAAATAACACGACTAGGCTTAAAAGGAACCTCACCCTGTGGAGTTGCAGCCTGGTAGGTCACCAAATCTTTAACGTGACTTTTGGTCACATCTACACCATCTTCCTTACGAAGTAAGCTTTCTAGCAGAATACGAATCGTATAAGGGAGTGCATGAATATTCACACCATGTTCTTGGGCAACCTCTCCCAAATCATAGTAAGAGAATAATTTTTGTTTGTGTTCAAAATTCGATTTGTTCTTTTGAGTCATGTCTGTTACCTCTATGTATTCATTATGTATATTATACTGGAAGTTGCTTTTTTTATTCAAACACAACTTAACCATGAATGTTATATTTTATAACATATGGTTATTTCGCATAGAAAACAGCTCTACTACGGCTTAAACAAGGCTTGTAGACCTCATTTTCAGAAAACACTACATGTAGTATTTTCTTGTTCGATAATCATCTATATTTTGTGATTTGTTTAAGCTAACCCCTTGACTTTAACCCCAAAATCTTGTATTCTAGATTGGTAAATTTGAAGGAAATTATGCAATTTCCTTGTCAACAAAGGAGAAATCGAATGGTTACTATCTATTCAAAAAATGATTGTGTACAGTGCAAGATGTCTAAGAAATTCCTAGACCAACACGGTGTGGAATACAAGGAAATCAACCTGGATGAGCAGCCAGAATTTATTGACCACGTCAAAGGACTTGGTTTCTCAGCAGCCCCAGTGATTGAAACCGAAAACGACGTTTTCTCTGGTTTCCAACCTGCAAAATTAAAAGCCTTAGTATAAGAACCCTATTATAGAAAGAGATTGCGACTATGAGTTTGAAAGATTTGGGCGATGTGTCCTACTTCCGTTTAAATAACGAAATCAACCGTCCTGTCAATGGGCAAATCCCCCTCCACAAGGATCAGGAGGCCCTTAAAGCCTTTTTCAAGGAAAATGTTATCCCTAACAGCAAGCAATTCGATAGCATTTTGGATAAAATCAACTATCTTGTCGAGGAAAATTATTTAGAAAAAGAATTTTTGGAGCAGTACAGCCCAGAATTTCTCATTAAAATTGACCAATTTTTGAAAGACCAGAACTTCCAATTTAAGTCTTTCATGGCAGCCTACAAGTTTTATAACCAGTATGCCCTCAAGACAAACGACGGTGCTTACTATCTGGAAAGCATGGAGGACCGCGTCCTCTTCAACGCCCTCTATTTTGCGGAAGGTGACGAAGAATTGGCCTTGGATTTGGCAAACGAGATGATCCACCTGCGTTACCAGCCTGCAACTCCTTCCTTCCTCAATGCTGGTCGTGCTCGCCGTGGTGAATTGGTATCCTGTTTCTTGCTTCAAGTAACAGACGACATGAACTCTATCGGTCGTTCTATCAACTCTGCTCTGCAATTATCCCGTATCGGTGGCGGTGTCGGTATCTCCCTCAGCAACCTGCGCGAGGCTGGCGCTCCTATCAAGGGATATGAAGGAGCTGCATCTGGTGTCGTTCCAGTTATGAAACTTTTTGAAGATAGTTTCTCTTATTCCAACCAGCTTGGTCAGCGTCAAGGTGCCGGTGTGGTTTACTTGGATGTTTTCCACCCAGATATTATCGCCTTCCTTTCGACTAAGAAGGAAAATGCGGATGAGAAAGTTCGTGTTAAAACCCTTTCTCTCGGCATCACTGTTCCTGACAAATTCTACGAATTGGCTCGTAAAAATGAGGACATGTACCTATTCAGCCCTTACTCTGTTGAGCTAGAATACGGCGTGCCATTCAGCTATTTGGACATTACAGCTAAATATGACGAGTTGGTGGCCAACCCTCGCATTCGTAAGACAAAAATCAAGGCCCGCGATTTGGAGACAGAAATTTCAAAACTCCAACAAGAATCAGGCTATCCGTACGTCATCAACATTGACACGGCCAACCGCAGCAATCCAGTTGACGGCAAAATCATCATGTCCAACCTTTGCTCAGAAATCCTGCAAATCCAGACACCGAGCGTCATCAACGATTCGCAAGAATATTTGACAATGGGTACTGACGTTTCATGTAACTTGGGTTCAACCAACATTGTTAACCTCATGAAATCACCTGACTTTGGTCGTTCTGTTCGTGCTATGACACGCGCCTTGACCTATGTTACTGACCATTCGCACATTTCTGCTGTGCCTTCGATTGAGGCAGGTAATGAGCGTGCACATTCGATTGGTTTGGGTGCCATGGGACTTCATTCTTACTTGGCGCAAAACTTGGTGGACTACGGTTCAAAAACAGCCGTTGAATTTACCAATATCTACTTCATGCTCCTCAACTACTGGACTTTGGTAGAATCAAACAACATTGCACGCGAACGCAAGGCGACTTTTGATAACTTTGAAAACTCAAAATACGCAGACGGCACTTATTTCGATAAGTATGTGACAGGCGACTACCAACCACAATCTGACCGTGTTAAAGAATTGTTCCAAGGTATTTTCATTCCAAGCGGACAAGATTGGGCTGACCTGCGTGATAAGGTGATGGCAGACGGTCTCTACCACCAAAACCGCTTGGCAGTTGCACCAAATGGCTCTATTTCCTATATCAATGATGTCTCTGCTTCCATCCACCCAATTACTCAACGGATTGAAGAACGTCAAGAGAAGAAAATCGGTAAAATCTACTATCCAGCAGCAGGCTTGGCAACGGAAACTATTCCGTTCTACAAATCAGCCTACGACATGGATATGCGCAAGGTGATTGATGTCTACGCTGCTGCTACTGAGCACGTCGACCAAGGTTTGTCACTGACCCTCTTCCTCCGCAGCGAATTGCCAAAAGAGCTTTACGAGTGGAAAAATGAGAACAAGCAGACAACCCGTGACCTCTCTATCCTGCGCAACTACGCCTTCAACAAAGGCATCAAGTCTATCTACTACATCCGCACCTTCACCGACGACGGAGAAGAAATCGGATCAAACCAATGTGAAAGTTGTGTAATTTAACGTAGCAAGATTAGCTGTTGGCAAGCCAACTACCTAATCTACGCCAACCGCTATGAGCGGATTAGCTAGTTACCATACGTCAAATTGTGCTGCTTGCAAACAAAGCAATCTAATGAACGTCCTTGGGGCGTTTTTTAGCAAAAAATATGATACAATAGTGTAGATATTTCTAGAAAAGAAAGAGAGAAATATGGAAACCTACTACAAAGCCATAAACTGGAATGCCATTGAAGATGTCATTGATAAATCAACCTGGGAAAAATTGACCGAGCAATTTTGGCTCGACACGCGTATCCCTTTGTCCAATGACTTAGATGACTGGCGCAAATTGACTGCCGAAGAGAAAGACCTGGTTGGCAAGGTCTTTGGTGGTCTGACACTCTTGGATACCCTTCAATCTGAAACAGGTGTTCAAGCCCTCCGCCAAGATGTGAGGACACCACACGAAGAGGCTGTTTACAACAACATCCAATTCATGGAGTCTGTTCACGCCAAGTCCTACTCTTCTATCTTCTCCACTCTTAACACCAAGTCAGAGATTGACGAAATTTTTGAATGGACCAACAGCAATGAATACCTGCAACACAAGGCTAAAATCATCAACGAAATTTATGAAAATGGCACAGCGCTCGAGAAGAAAGTAGCCAGCGTATTTTTAGAGACCTTCCTTTTCTATTCTGGTTTCTTCACTCCGCTCTACTATCTTGGAAATAACAAGCTGGCCAACGTTGCTGAAATTATCAAGTTGATTATCCGTGACGAATCTGTCCACGGTACCTATATCGGCTATAAATTCCAGCTCGGTTTCAATGAATTGACCGAAGAGGAGCAAGACAAGCTCCGCGACTGGATGTACGACCTGCTCTATCAGCTTTATGAAAATGAAGAAGGCTACACTCGTTCGCTCTATGATAGCGTTGGTTGGACTGAGGAAGTTTTGACCTTCCTACGCTACAACGCCAATAAAGCCCTCATGAACATGGGACAAGACCCACTCTTCCCAGATTCAGCGGATGATGTCAATCCAATCATCATGAACGGTATTTCGACCGGTACATCCAACCACGACTTCTTCTCTCAAGTTGGTAACGGCTATCTGCTCGGTGAAGTAGAGGCCATGAAGGATGATGATTACCTTTATGGTTTGTAAAATAGATAAATAAAAAAGCAGTCGACCACTGCTTTTTTTTCTATACCCCAACCAATATCATGCCGTAGGCAATCAGATTGTTGACAAAATGGAGCGCCATTGAATAGCGGATATCTCGTTTGAGCAAGAAAATCCATCCCAGATTGACTCCCATTGTAAAGTAAATCAAGAACTGCGGAATGGTTGCAGGTCCGTGTGGTAGGCTGAACAAAATCCCTGACACAATCAAGTAAATCCCCACTGTTTTCATGCTCTGCATTTTCGGGAAGAAATAGGTGGCCAGAAAACCACGGAAAATCAATTCTTCCAGGATAGGGGCAAATACCACTACGGAGAAAAAAGCAAGAATGGGGTAAGCAGAAACAAACTGCACCACTATCATCTGGTTTTGGCTTTCCTCTACAGGAATGAGAAACTGAATGACAAAATAGACCAGGTAGACCAGAATAGGCCAGTGTAGCTTGTGGAACCAGCTGCTTTCGACGGTGTAGGCAATGGTCTTGCGTGGATAGACGACCTTCCAGAGGACCACAGCGAGGATTGTGGTCAGCACGATGCCGATAATG
Organism: Streptococcus nasisuis; assembly: GCF_040836615.1. Lineage (NCBI taxonomy): Bacteria > Bacillati > Bacillota > Bacilli > Lactobacillales > Streptococcaceae > Streptococcus > Streptococcus nasisuis. Next base: position 1,644,238 of record NZ_CP162268.1, read on the forward strand.
CCGCTAATCCAGACTGCTTGTTCCACAATTGGAGCTGGTAGCTCTGCTGCTAGTTGGTCCTTGAAGATGCCCAGCGAGATAAAGCTGCTGGTGACCTGGCTTGCTAGGAAATAAAGCACTATCAAGCCTAAGTGTTTGATAAATTTTAACATAGATAACCCCCTAATCTACTTTTCTAAATTCAGCAATAGCATCCAGTCTGACCAATCGAGTCGTGGTCTTACCGGCCTTGCCTGTCTGACTGAGCTTGACCCAATCCTCATCGCAGGCCTCAATCGTAAAATCCTGTCCAATCCCATCTTCAAAGACTACATGAACTGTAGTACCAACCAATTCTTCCACCATTTTTGACATGACATTTCCTCCATTTATCTGTCTTTTGAGTTTCTTGATCTGTTTGGCCAATTTCTTGACTTTTCCAGCATAGGAAAAATAAGATATATACAAGAAAACAACCGCTGCAAGGGCAACATACTCCATACTGCACCTCCGACTTATCCTAATGAACCATTCATGAGCATCTGCATCAAAAGCATGAGCAAAAATCCGATGATATTGTTGATGAAATGCACCAGCATGCTGTACTCCAAGCGTTTGCCTAGGCGGTAAATGAGACCTAGCACCAGCCCCATGCCTCCATACATAATCCAAGAACCAAGCCCTGTCGGAGCGTGCATAAGACCAAAGAGTAGACTGGATAAGATGAGACCGAAGATAGATTCCTTGCCAAAGATTTTGCCCATGATAAAGCCTCGGAAGACGATTTCCTCGACAATAGGAGCAAAAATAGATGTCAATAAAAACAAGATAATCGGAGGAAATCCCATATCTTCAATGGCTTGCTGATTGACTGTGTTGAGCCCTTCACCCGACAATTGCATGACAATGCCTGCTATGATTTTAACAGCAAAAACTGCAATAAATCCAAGGCCTACATAGGCCAACATCTTGAGAAAACCGTCCTGCCAAAATTTCGAAAGTAACTTCGCTTTACCTGCTAAGAAGATTTCCAAACCTGTCACTACCAGCAAGGCAGCGCTTGCCCAGACTAGATTGAGCCCTTGGTAATTGTCCAACCGAACTAAAACAAAGGTCGCACTGATATTTAATGCAAAAGCCAAGAGAAACCATAAAATATAGGGCCAATTTTTCACCATATTCCATTCTTTAATTTTCATCGCAATCTCCTTTTTTCTATATTATTTATAATAATTTTTTGCCATTTTTAACTGCATGACCATAATATAGATATGAATACCTCCTGCAATCAAGAGGCCTGTCAATTCTACTTCTCCTTGAATAGCTGAAAGAGCAAAACAAAATAGATAAATCCCCGGTAAAATCATACTGCTCAAGTTCATCACGATTTCAAAAGACATTTTGTAGTTTGCCTGCAATTCTGCCTCATCCAACCCTAAAACGTTAGCCTTTACTTCCTTCAAGGTTGGCACAAGAGGCGCCTTAATACCTTTTATCTTATTGTGCCGTTTCATCAGCAACATTTGCATAACGGTGGTGTAAACCAAGACAACAAATGGCCAAATTGAAAAGAATATAAATAACCCATTATAAGAAATATCCAATTTAAAATTGAGCATCAAACTGACCATTCCCAAAACTGACATAAGACCTGTAAATGTCAATGCGTACGAGTAGTCTAAACTCAGTACTCGATATAGTTCATCAATTCGCTCATCGTCATCAGCTAAATCCTTATATATTTTATAGTTCTTTTCTGCTTTTATAAAATAATAAAGCTGTGCCAATAAGGAAACAAGTGTCATGAACAAGAGCACTCCGCTAGCTATATCAAGGATAGTTTGGAAGGGTAGTTGCAAAGGATGATCTAATAAGTCAAAAAATCCAATTAAAAAACCTATAGGCGCACCAATTAAAGCACCAATACCCAGTTGTTTACCCAATCTGAGAAGACTATTTTTTGATTTTTCTTTCTTCATCCCTCTACCTCCACTAATTGAAAGACATTCTCCACATTCTCGTTAAAAATTTGTGCAATTCGCATGGCAATGACCACCGAGGGTGTGTATTCTCCCCGCTCAATCAAGCTAATGGTCTGCCGCGAAACTTCTGCTAATTTTGCCAACTCAGTCTGGTTGAGGCTATCCCGTGCCCGCAACTCCTTGAGCCGATTTTTTAAGACATATTCCATAAATTTTCCTTTCTAGGCTTGGTAGATAATCAAGCCTTTTTCTGTTACAGCTATTTCTACCACCACTTTTTTGAATTTTGCCATCAGTAAATAGGTATAATAGAAATCCCCAATACAAGCTGCTGCATGCATGGTTGCTAGAATCTGATAAGCCCCTTTGTCAAGCCAACCAAACATTGCAGATGCTGTCAACCCCAAACTAATCAGAACGAAGGGGGCAAGGGCAATTACAACTGTTTGAAAACGGTTATAAAGGGAGTTGGGACTGATTGCATAAGCCATCCCGGTTTTCCATTTAATTCCATATTTGACAGGATTTTTGGGACAAAAAATTTTAAAAAACAGTCCATGAATCCATTCATGAATGATAGTAAGCATTAGTAAAACAAATAGTGCTTCAATGAATTGCATCTCATTCATAACATTTTGAAGCTCAACTTTAGAAGCTATAAATCCAAATAGCCAAAAGAACGGAAACACTAATAAAACTGTAGTTACATATAATCTTGCTGCTAACCTCTTATCGCTTCTAACATCTACTTCATATAATTTCTTTTTCGCTTCCATTTTTCTTCTCCTTCATTTACCTACAAGCTAGACTAAACTATATAGTCCTAGAGCAACTCCAATCAGTAAGCCGAATATAGTTGCCCCTGTAATCATAATCGCTGCCATATCTGCTGAAATGTATCGTTTCATAAAGTTTCTCCTATCTTTTTCTAGTTTTTGTCACTATTTTTCTTTTTGTTAAATTGCAGAACTAACACCAGTGTCGCCAACAAAGGAGGAAAGAGATAACTCATCTCCGTCAAACTAAAGTCAAATCCTAGCAAGGCTAGAACTTTGAAAACCAGAATATTGATCAAAAAGAGTACGAAGAAAAGTAGAAAAACTTTCATTCCATTTTTAACTGTCTTGTTCATTTTTCTTCTTTTTTCTCCATTTGTAAACTTACTTCGATACAAGCAATTGAAGCAATTAGAGTAGTCATCAGTGCTGTGCCCATATCGCTCCAACCCAGCATATCTGAAAGGAGCATATAAACTAATAATAGTATAGATAGAATTTCTACAAATCGAGCAACAGTTTTTCCAGTAATAACAATCTTATTTTCCATTTGTCGACTCCTTCTCATTTGAACTTGTTTGATGATTTCACTTTCATCTCTCATCTTGATATCATTGTAACACTTCTTTTTCTTTTTGACAAGTATATTTGTCAAAAAAATAATAAAAATTGTCAAAAAGTTTATGAAGATAGTCAAAATGTAGCTGATAATGGGCAATTAGACAAGCAAAAAAGCCCAAATGGGCTCGAATTTATAATTCTGATAAATACTTTCTTAAATCCTCATAGGTTGATGAAAGCAGGTGTACGCCGGGATTGGCCACAATATAACTGGCGACACGATTGGCAAAGTCGAGCAACTGGTCCAAGGATTTTCCACTAGCTAATCCTGCCAATAGAGCGCCAACATGACTATCCCCCGCTCCCACCGCGTCTACCACTTGCGCTGGATAAGACCTTTGCTCATGCCATTGTCCATCGTAGGCCAAAGCTCCAGCCTCTCCTCTGGTTACTACCAGCGCTTGCCCGGTGCGTTCATTTAAGGTCTGCACAGCCTGCCTGATGTCAGTTTGACCTGATAATGTCAAAGCCTCTTGCTCATTGACATGGAGGATAGGAGACAAATCCAAGACTTGCTCCATGCGCTGCTTATCTATCAGATGTCCTCGCGGTCCCGGCGCAAAAATGAGCTGGGCAGGAATAGTTTCCAAACTGTCCACTAATGCCTGACCTGTTTCTTCCTCCACTTCTAAACCACAAACGTAAGCATAATCGTACTCCGATAAATCCAACTGGTCCAGCCAAGTAGGGTCAAAATGGTATTCCACACCATGGTCGGACAGAAAGGTCCGTTCTCCGTCGCTTTCGATAAAGCAGTAACAACAGCCGTTGGCTCCTTCCACTAAAACCCGTGGTTCAATTCCAATTTTTTCCAGCTCATTCCTGACAAAATGACCGTAAATGCCCGTCCCTACCGGTGAAATGAAATCATAGTCCACATCCATGTGGTGTAGGATATTGACCACATTGAAAGCACAACCGCCCAGAGACAGGACCTGTTTGTCAATATGCGCATCGCCTTGCCGCCCCGGCAACTGATCCAGATAAATCAGGCTCTATAATTTCTGTAGTGGGTAAAACCACCGTGGAGATTATGGAGCTTTTTAAGTATATACAAAAAGTCCCATATGACCTATAATGAAAAGCAACCAAACTCACATTAGAAAGGCTCATATGGAACAACTAAATTTTATCACAAATTTTCTCAGAATTAAAGACAAAAATATCCTTATCACTGATGAATATGATATGGGAACTCACTTAGAACTACATGGTCACTTGGATTACACAGCCCCTAAATGTCCTTCTTGTAAGGGACAAATGGCTAAATACGATTTCCAAAAAGCCTCCAAAATCCCCTACCTAGAAACTGCTGGTTATCCACTCCTCATCCGCTTTAAAAAGCGTCGGTTCAAGTGTAAAGATTGCGGAAAAATGGCTGTCGCTGAAACTCCTCTTGTCAAGAAGAACCACCAAATCTCTGTCGCTGTTAACCAGAAAATCGCCCAGTTACTCATCGAAAATCAAGCAATGACACATATTGCACACAGGCTATCTATCTCAACATCATCAGTTAGTCGAAAGCTTAATGAGTTCAAGTTTGAAACAGATTGGAATATCTTACCTGAGGTGATGAGCTGGGATGAATATGGCTTTAAGAAGGGGAAGATGAGCTTTATCGCACAAGATTTCAACTCCCTAAACGTCATTACTATCCTTGACGGAAGAACTCAAGCAACCATCCGAAACCACTTTCTACGCTATCCTAGAAAGGTTAGAAACCGCGTTAAAGTCATCACTATGGACATGTATAGCCCATACTACCAATTGGCTAAACAGCTTTTTCCGCATGCCAAAATCGTCCTTGATCGCTTTCATATCGTACAACACCTTAGCCGTGCTATGAACCGTGTCCGTATTCAAATTATGAATCAATTCGACAGAAAATCGCACGAATACCGTGCTTTGAAACGCTACTGGAAATTGATACAACAAGATAGCCGTAAACTCAGCGATAAACGATTTTATCGCCCTATGTTTCGCATGCATTTGACTAATAAGGAAATCCTAGAAAAACTACTGTCTTTTTCAGAGGAACTACGACAACACTATCAACTCTATCAATTTCTCTTGTTCCATTTCCAAGAGAAAAACTCAGATCATTTCTTCAGTCTCATCGAACAGGAAATAGCCACTGTTAATCCTATTTTCCAGACGGTATTTAAGACATTTCTAAAGGATAAAGACAAAGTTTTGAATGCCCTAGAATTGCCCTATTCCAACGCCAAACTGGAAGCTACCAATAATCTCATCAAAGTCATTAAGAGAAATGCCTTTGGTTTCAGGAAGATGAAAATTTTAAAAAACGGATTTTGATTGCTTTGAACATAAAGAAAGAGAGAACGAAGTTCGTCCTCTCTAGGTGTTATAGTCAATTGAAACAAGAGCAGGACAAAAGTGCCTCAAGAAAAGTATCACAATTTGGCAATACTTTTCTGAGGTGTTTTTTCATTTGAGCCCATGTTTTCTCAATGGGATTATACTCAGGTGAGTAAGGAGGAAGTGGTAAAAGTCTATGACCCTGCTCCTTGCATAACTCTTTTAGCTTACTCATCCGATGAAACCTTGCATTGTCCATAATGATAACAGATGGTCTATCTAAAGTGGGTAGTAAGAATGTTTTAAACCAAGCTTCGAAAAAGTCACTCGTCATGGTTTCTCTGTAGGTCATTGGGGCTATAATCTCACCGTTTATAAGACCTGCGACTAAAGATAGCCGCTGGAATCTTCTTCCAGAGACCTGACCTGTGATCAACTGACCTTTCAAAGATCGACCATATTCTCGATGAAAATATGTCTCAAACCCTGTCTCGTCAATATAAACAGGTGTCAAGTGACTTAAGTTATTAAATTCTTTAAGGAACTGATTTACTTTCTCAGGGTCTTGTTCATAGTAGGTACAGCTCTTTTTTCGAGTATATCCCATAGCTTTGAGAGCGTAATGAATAGCTGTTGGATGACAGCCAAATTCAGAAGCTATTTCAGTCAAAAAAGCATCTGGATGAGCTTCAAGATAGTTCTTTAATTTTTCTCTATCAACTTTTCTTGGTTTGGTTCCCTTAACTTGGTGATGAAGCTCGCCAGTAGTCTCCATTAATTTTAGCCATTGATAGATGGTGTTGCGTGAAATATCGAAAACAACAGATGCTTCAGTAATACTGCCGGTTTTCTGACAGTATGCGAGAACTTTTTTACGAAAATCTAATGAATATGCCATAAGTACATTATACCACAAATGTACTGTTTTTGTTTCATTGTGCTATAGCTTTTCATCTACCCACTACAGTTGACAAAGAGCCATAAATCATCACATCACAAACGGTCGAACCGATTACCAAACATTTTCCCATAGCAAAACCTCCGCTTTAGAGATAGTATAGCACAAAAACTCCCCTATCCAGAGATAAGAGAGTTTGAGAATGTTACAAATTTTTAGCGACAGCCTTCAACAAGTCTGCAATCTTAGACGCATCTGAACCTCCTGCCATGGCCATGTCGGGCTTACCGCCACCACGACCAGCTACGATTGGCGCCAGCACCTTGATGAGGTTGCCAGCATGAACGTCCGCTGACTTGCTTGCCACAAGGACATTGACCTTATCACCGATAGCCGCCACAAGTACTAGCACATCAGAGTAGTCTTTCTGCTTCCAGTTGTCCGCAAAGGTCCGAAGGGCACCTGCATCTGAAACTTGGACCTGGCTAGCAATGTAGCGGACACCATCTGCCACTTTAACATCTTTGAAGATATCTCCAGCAGCTGCTGCCGCTGCTTTTTCTTTCAGACTAGCATTTTCTTTTTGCAAATCGCGGAGCTCCGCAGCCAGTGCCTCCACTTTTGTCGGCACTTGGTCGATTTGTGGCACCTTAAGAGTCTGCGCAACAGCTTTGAGAGCATCCTCGCGATCACGAAGAGCTAAGAAAGCTTCCTTGCCTGTCACCGCTAAAATACGACGGGTACCAGAACCGATTCCCTCTTCTTTAACAATCTTGAAGAGACCGATTTCAGCTGTATTGCCAACATGGGTACCACCACAAAGCTCGATAGAATAATCACTGATGGTCACGACACGAACAACCTTACCGTATTTCTCACCGAAAAGAGCCATAGCTCCCATTTCCTTAGCCGTGTCTACATCTGTTTCAACGGTCACCACGTCGATAGCCTCCCAGATTTTCTCATTGACTTCATTTTCAATGCAACGGAGTTCTTCAGCTGTCACTGCCTCGAAGTGAGTAAAGTCAAAGCGGAGGAAACCTTCTTCATTGAGGGAACCAGCCTGCGTAGCGTGTTCACCGATGACATTGTGAAGGGCTGCATGGAGCAAGTGAGTTGCCGTGTGGTTTTTCTCAATTTTATAACGACGGGTGCTGTCGATTTCAAGAGTGTAGCTTGTACCAGCAGATAGACTTGCCAATACTTCAACTGTGTGAAGTGGTTGACCATTTGGCGCTTTTTGCACGTCGACAACCTTGGCAACGACGTCGCCTGAAGCATTTTTAATCACACCACGGTCGGCAACCTGACCACCCATTTCAGCATAGAATGGTGTTTGGTCAAAGACAAGGAGGGCTTGACCTTCTGACACTGCTTCTGTCCGCTCATTGTCTGCGACGATGACTGATAAATTAGCTTCTAGTGCCGTTGCACCATAGATAAATTCTGAGCTTTCTGTGATGCCAGTAAGGGTTTCATTTTGCATACCCATTGAGCCACCTTTGACAACGGCCGCACGAGCGCGGTCTTGCTGCTCCTTCATGGCAGCCTCGAAGCCTGCATGGTCAATCTTGTAGCCAGCATCCTCAGCCAATTCCTCGGTCAATTCTACAGGGAAACCGTAAGTATCGTAGAGTTTGAAGATATCTTTACCTTCAAGCGTGTCCTCACCAGCTACTTTCAAGTCAGCCAAGAGGTCCTCCAAATGACCTGTACCAGCATCAATAGTGCGGGCAAAGGTTTCTTCCTCACGCTTCACGATTTTCTCGATAAAGTCACGTTTTTCAAGGACTTCTGGGTAGTAGCTTTCCATAATGTGACCAACTGTCACCACCAATTTGTACAAGAATGGCTCATTGATGCCCAAGCGACGACCGTGCATAACGGCACGACGGAGGAGACGACGAAGAACGTAGCCACGGCCTTCATTTCCTGGAAGGGCACCATCACCGATAGCAAACGAAAGAGCACGGATATGGTCAGCAATGACCTTGAAGCTCATGTTGTCGCCATCTTGGTCGTAGGTCTTACCAGACAATTTCTCCACTTCACGGATGATTGGCAAGAAAAGGTCAGTTTCAAAGTTGGTTTTAGCCCCTTGGAAAATAGCTGCCAAACGCTCCAAACCTGCACCCGTATCAATATTTTTGTTTGGCAATTCCTTGTACTCAGAACGAGGAACAGCAGGATCAGCGTTGAATTGTGACAATACGATGTTCCAAATCTCGATATAACGGTCGTTTTCAATGTCTTCTTCCAGCAAACGAATGCCAATGTTTTCAGGATCAAAATCTGTACCACGGTCGAAGAAAATTTCCGTATCTGGTCCAGAAGGTCCCGCACCAATTTCCCAGAAATTATCCTCGAGTGGAATGAGGTGACTTGGGTCTACACCAAGTGCAATCCAGCGGTTGTAGGAATCCTTGTCATCTGGATAGTAGGTCATGTAGAGCTTGTCTTTTGGAAAGGCAAACCATTCTGGGCTCGTCAAGAGCTCATAGCCCCACTCAATCGCTTCATCACGGAAATAATCCCCAATAGAGAAGTTACCAAGCATTTCAAACATGGTGTGGTGACGGGCTGTCTTACCAACGTTTTCAATATCGTTGGTGCGGATTGATTTTTGGGCATTTGTAATCCGTGGATTTTCAGGGATGACAGATCCGTCAAAGTATTTCTTGAGAGTTGCCACACCTGAGTTAATCCAAAGAAGTGTCGGATCGTTGACAGGTACAAGGTTTGCTGAAGGTTCAACAGAGTGGTCTTTTGATTTCCAGAAATCCAGCCACATTTGGCGAATTTGTGCAGAAGATAATTGTTTCATATTTAAGATGCCAAGCCCGATTAGAAGGCGACTGAAAAATAGGAAACTGGCAGGGAATCCTTACTTCCTAGACAGTTTATTTTTTTCCGAACCTTCCGTTCCGGGCGAGTTCAGTTAGACTGATTAACTGAACCATTCCTTTCATTTTTTGTTTGTTTAATGATGTTTAGCTTGATGCAGATTCCAGCATCTCCACATAGTCAATGGCGATGACTAGGGAAATAACTAAATTAGCATAGTCGTCGTGGTAAACTTTAACCGAATAATGAGAAGTTAGGTGAAAAAGTTCTTTGGAGATTTCAGCTACCAGCTGACCGTCGGCCGTCCGCAGTCGAAAATCCAAATCCCAGATATTGCCCTCAAGAGCTAGCCCCAGATTTTCCACCGAATATTTATCTCTAAAGAAAGTCAATTTCTGTTTCAGATAAAAGGAATGCCCGCTGGCCATGTCAATGGTAAATTGAGGTAGCCAGGTCAGAAATTTCTTAGTTATCTGACTGATTTCCTGGCCTTGGCTGTTTACAATAGTGAACCGTTTGGGAATTTCCAGGAAAGAACCCTGGACCTGATAGGCTAAATTGCCCTGACTATCCTGAATATCGAATTTTTCTCCACCAAAGGTGAACCGTTGTTTCACAAGAAATTCTTTCATAATAACCTCCAAAAAAATGACAAGAAACCAAACGAAGGGCGAAAAACCGCGGTACCACCTTCATTCAATGACTTGTCATTCTTCATTCAGAATCTGTATTCACAGGTAGCTAACCTCGACTAAGGTACTAAGGTACTAAGGTACTAAGGTACTGAGCTCTGGATACAGGTTCTCAATATTCAATTGTGCTAACGAGTAGCAAGATGATTTACTCAGATGGCTCGCAGCGACCGCCAATTTTCTGAACTGAGTGGATAACCATCCATTCTCGATAGATTATTTATTTTCATCTTCCTATTCTTCAGAGCTTGATGAAGCGTCTGTTGAAGATGAATTAACTTCAGATGGAAGATACTGAGAAAGAATGTTTTGGAAGGCTGGGTCTTTGACCTTAACGTTAGCTGCTTTCAACTCTTCTGAAACAACAGTCGAAATGAAGGCTGCATCGTTTTGCTTAGCTGTAAGAATGACTTCTTTCAACTTGTCTTTGTATTCTTTCCAATCTTTTGCTTTTTCAGTTTTGCTTTCCAATTTTACAACATAGTAACTTGTTGTAACAGTTGTCGGGTCAACCACAGGGACGATAGACGCGCCAACTTGGCCATTGTCAAGTGCAAAGACTGCTTGTTGAACTTCTGTTGGCACTTCTGTTGAAGTAGAGTCAAACTTGACTTCTCCACCCTTGTCCTTAGTCTTGCTGTCTGCTGAATTATCCTTAGCCAATTGGGCGAAATCAGCACCGTCTTCCTGGGCTTTTGCCAAGATTTCTTTCGCCTTAGCTTCGTCTGTCAATTGGATGACACGCGCCGTTACTTCTGGCGTATAGTTTTCATAGGTAGCCTTATAGTTGTCATCTGTCAACTCTTTTTCTGCTGCCTGTTTAACAGCATACTTAACCAATTTATTGGTACGGATTTGTTGCTTATAGCTCTCTGTATTCAAGCCAGCTGATGCCAGGGCCTGCTGGAATGAATCACCATACTGATCTGCCATTTTATCAAAAGCCTCAGTGACTTCCTTGTCTGATACCTTGTCTCCGTACTTTTCTTCAAATACTTCTGTAATCAGCATAGACAAGAGAACCTGCTGTGCATTTGGATTGTTTTTTACTTCGTCATAGAATTCCGAAACAGTAATGGTTTGCCCTTTTAGGCTGACAATATCCTTATCAGTTGATGAAGTACAAGCTGCTAGGGTAACTGCTGCTAACAATGTTACCGCACCAGCAATAATTTTTCTTGATTTCATTCGAAAATTAACACTCCTTCTTTCTTTAACCCATCCATTATACCATAAAATTCTTAAATATCATCTAGATTCAGCTCAACATTTTCCAAATTTTTACGGAGCATCAGGAGCCCATCACTAAGTGAAACAAGACTGGCTGTCAAATCTGGATTATCCAAGGTCGCATTGAAGAGTTTCTGTAAGCCCTTGTAAATGGTCCGCTGACCACGACGCACTTCCATGATGTCCTTAGCCACATCGCCTCCCTGGAAAATATCATCGATGACAATGATACCCCCCAGCTTAACCTTCTTCAGAACTTCAGGCAAGAAAACGATATATTTGGACTTGGCAGAATCCATGAAAACAAAGTCATACTGGTCATCGGCCAGAGTTGGAAGTAACTCCATGGCCTCCCCTTCCAGCAAGGAAATCTGCTTGCGACTATCATACTTGGCAAAATTTTCTTTGGCTAGACCAATCATTTCCTCGTTGCGATCAATAGTCGTAATCTGAGCATTTGGACTATTTTCAGCCATCAAAAGGGCCGAAAAGCCGATTGCTGTACCAATTTCAAGAATATTCTGCGGTTGCAGGGTCTGCAAGAGCAGGCGGAAAAAGGCTACCGTCTCATGTGGGATGATCGGAATATTTTCCTTCTGAGCAAAGACTTCGAGCTCTTTCAAAAATCCTCTATTCTGCGCCTGACGTGTCCGCATAAAGTCCACAATTTCTTCCTTGACAACAGGCCGGCGCATATTGTGGTTTGCGTTTTCTGAGTATGATTGTACCATGTTTCCAAGTATATCACACGCCCGAAATTCGGTCAAGAATAGCTATTTCACAAGAAAAAGACAGGCTAGAGCCCATCTTTCCATGCTTGTGATATTTTCAGAATGCGTGCTATTTGTTCAGCTGTTCTTTCCAGGTTCACTTCCGCTAAAGCCAGCGACTCCTCTAAGCTCGCTAGTTTAGAGATAATGGGAAATGCGGCGCAGATATTTTCAAAAGGAAAATCAGGCAAATCGTCCGCAAGACTACCACATATAGCAACAACAGGTACTCCCTGCTTGACCCGGCGGGCAACACCAATCGGAGTCTTACCAGAAAGACTCTGTCGATCCAGACGGCCTTCACCAACTATCACCAGATTAGCCTGGCTAGCACGTTTTTCAAAATCCAGCTGGTCCAGCACAAAGTCAATACCCGAATGAATTGTAGCGCCGGCAAAGGTACAGAGCCCTGCAGCCATACCGCCGCCCGCACCAGCTCCTTCCTTTTCAATCAAATCAGGATTAACGAGCTGATAAAAATCGTGCATCTCCTGATCAACTTGGGCAAACCTTTCCGGTGCCAATCCTTTTTGAGCTGCAAATACATAGGTCGCCCCATTCTGCCCGCACAAGGGATTGGTCACATCAGTGATTAAATCAATCTGAATAGCAGCACTATCAAATCCTGTATCGGGTTTTGAATAGCTGACCACCTTGCCCAAATTGGCCCCTATCGGCTCCAACTCCTGACCATTCTTATCGAAGAATTGAAATCCCAAGCCAGCCGCCATGCCCATTCCACCATCATGACTAGCGGAACCACCCACTCCAATCATAATTCGCTCCATACCGGCCTCAACCAGATGGACAATGAGCTCCCCCAGTCCTCTGGTCTGAATCTGTAATGGAGCCCGACTTTCTATTGGAATAGAAGCCAGACCCACAAGCTCAGCCATTTCAAACATGGCCAAACTTCCTTTTACCGCATATTGAACCTGAATGTTCTCCCCAAAAGGACCGGTAACCTGGGTTGATTGCCTGTTTAATCCCAAACTATGCACCAAGCTATCCAGTGTCCCCTCTCCTCCATCTCCAAGCGGCATCAAATCGTAGGAGGCCTCTGGAAATACCTTTGAAAATCCATTTTTTATAACCCAAGCCACATCTGGAGCGGCCAAGGATTCCTTAAAAGAATCTGGCGCAATCAAAACATGCATCTAGCTGTCCTCCGAGCATCTACTCATTTTCGACTTGGAATTGAATCAAGTAATTCTTCTTATCCAGCTGACCGGTAAAGTTATCGCCGACTTTGATAAATGGTAACTTGTCTGTACTGTCTTCCGTCGCCTTGACCTTATAAATCTTGCCTTCCGACTGGATATAGTAGACCGTTGAGCCAGCAATCATCTGACTACCCAAGGCCTCGATTTTACCAGAGACAGTCTCGAGCTCTGCTGCCTCTTGTCCATCTGCTGTGCTTGCCAGACCGGACAAGCTAGAGGCATCTGCCCCGGATACCTGAGAAATCAAGGTCGCCACGTCATTGTTAACTGTCACCTGCTGGTAATCTTCGGCATCGACCAGGGCATAGGATTTTACTAGACCGGCATCGTCCTTGAGAGAAACCAGGTAGTAGGCGGTGTCGGCTAGCTTGACCAGACTTGGTGCCGTTGCTTGGTAGCCTTTTTCTTGGACTTCTCCTTCAGCCGATTCTTGGGCGGCTGTCTCGGTTGCTGATGCTAGCTTGTAGTTGGTTATATCACGGGTCCGCATATTGACTAGAATAAAGCCCAGGTTAGATGAATCTGCTGTAGCTGAAGTAATCCCTGTGTAGAGATAGATATCCGAACCGATTGAAATATAGTTGTAGCTGTCAGTCGTATTTTTAACGCCGGTTTGGCTAAAGACCGTATTCCAGAAACCATTTTGATAAGTATAATGGTCATCAACACGACTGATGACATTTTCGGCAGAGTAGACACGGTCCACCCATTCTGGAATGTCAGCTAAGCTATACCGCTTGCTTTCTCCTGTAACGGCATCTAGTACGATAGCACCTGTTGGGTCATTGGATGACAGACCGAATTTCGGTTGATAGATCGTAGCAATATAGTAGGGGTTGCCCTGGTCGTCAACTTCAAAGGAGGGATTGCCAAAAATCGTGGTCGGATATTGAATTCGCAGATGACGCTTGGTATCATTGAACCAATATTCTGAATCGGAGAAATGCATGGCCTGTGCCAGCTTGGCAAGCTCTGCTTTTCCTGTCGTCTGGTTGACCTTGACATAGTAGCCAATCCCATCTTGGTGGTTGCTCAGCCATTTCCAAAAAGACTTATATTCCAAAGGCGACACGCGAAAAGGTTGCTGGCCAATGGTAATCTGGCGGTAATCATCCGAAATACCGAACTGAGAAACTTTGTCAATGGTGCCTAGATAGGTATCTCCAATCTTCTCAGCTGATGCCCGATCCAGGAGAGCCAGTCGAGAAATATCTGTCTCTGGGAAATCCACCTTGAAATCCGCATCCTGAACCGTGATGACACCAGCATAGTCCTTGGCACGGAAAATGCGAGTATTGAGAGCACCAAGCAGGGTTAAGACAAGGACAATCCCCAGCAGCAGGCGACCGAACCAACGCAGATAGCTAGGTAGCCCGTTGGGCTTGAGCTGATAGGTGTCAACAGAACGATTGCGTCCAGAGATTTTTGTCACCTTCTGGACCATACCGCCTGCGGACGAGAAGATCAGTATCAACCAGACCAGCCCCAGTGATTGGAGCAAGAAGAACCAAAAACCCAGGCTCCAAATGTTGAAAGCTGGTAGATTGTACCAGTAGTATATAGCCATTTCTAGCACAAGAACCAGCCAGGCTAATCCAATCAATTGTCTTTTCATAGAAATATCCTCCATATCAATTCTAGTTATATTATAGCATATTTTCCCACTAGTGAAAGCGAAAACAATATTTTATTTCGGTTTTTCTCAGTCGCATCAATAGGGGAATTTTGGTATAATGGAGCGATAGAAAAAGTGAAAAGGATAGAATATGAAACTCATCTCATGGAACATTGACTCCCTAAACGCGGCCCTGACTGCGGAATCGCCACGCGCCCTACTCTCTCGCGCTGTCATTGACACCTTAGTCGCTGAGGATGCAGACATCATCGCCATTCAAGAGACCAAGCTGTCTGACAAGGGACCGACCAAAAAGCATTTGGAAATTCTAGAAGCCTACTTCCCAGGCTATGCCAATACCTGGCGTTCTTCTGTAGAGCCTGCTCGTAAGGGCTACGCTGGTACCCTCTTCCTCTACAAAAACTACCTGACTCCTACCATTAGCTTCCCAGCAATCGGTGCTCCAACCACTATGGACTCTGAAGGGCGCATCATTACCCTGGAATTTGATGATTTCTACGTGACCCAGGTCTATACGCCAAATGCAGGCGATGGCTTGAAGAGATTGGCTGACCGCCAAATCTGGGACGTCCAGTATGCAGAATACCTAGCGCAGCTTGACAACCAAAAACCTGTCTTAGCAACAGGCGACTACAACGTTGCCCACAAAGAAATCGACCTGGCCAACCCAGCCAGCAACCGCCAGTCACCAGGATTTACCGATGAAGAGCGTGAAGGCTTTACAAACCTGCTTGCCAAAGGCTTCACCGACACCTTCCGTCACCTGCATGGTGACGTCCTCAACGCTTATACTTGGTGGGCACAACGTAGCCGCACCAGCAAAATCAACAACACAGGCTGGAGAATAGACTACTGGTTGGTCAGCGACCGTATCGCTGACAAGGTGACCAAGTCAGCTATGATTGACTCAGGTGCTCGCCAAGACCACACACCAATTGTGATGGAAATAAGCATTTAATTTTTAATTTATTAGATAGTTCAAACCCGGCAAATGCTGGGTTTTTAAATGTATCTGATTTGAAAACGATTACTTTTTGTGGTATAATAAATATATAGATATCATTAAAGGAGGAAACATGAACAACAAGAAAATCGAACGAAAATCACTCACTGTATCAGCTATCGTCAACGGACTTAGCGGAACCGCTGGATTGGCAGTCTATATCATCACTGGCATGAATGCCCTGCTCCTGGATGGCGTATTCTCACTGATTGCTTTCGTATCATCTCTAGTCGCATTCTATATTTCAAAAAATAGCCACAAGAAAACAGCAACCTTTCCGCAGGGGCTTTACTTTTTAGAACCTCTCTACGCCATTATGAAATCACTGGCGACCCTGCTCTTGCTATTGTTTGCTGTCCTCGAAACCAGTGCAACAGCCTTTGCCTATTTTGTCAATGGCATTGGAAATCAGATGACAACAGGGCCTGTTATCCCTTATTCAGTTACGATGTTTTTCGTCTGTATTGCCCTTTATCTCTACAATCTCCACATGAGCGCCAAACTCAACCACATGTCAACGATCATTTTGGCAGAGGCAAAAGGAAATTTGGTCGACGGGCTCATCTCAGGGGCCATTGGCTTGGCAATCCTACTGCTATTCTTTGTCCCAATCAATGGACCGCTTGGATTTCTCCACTACACCGGTGACTTTTTCCTGACTGTGGCCTTGGCCTT
This sequence comes from Streptococcus nasisuis, assembly GCF_040836615.1. Taxonomy (NCBI): domain Bacteria; kingdom Bacillati; phylum Bacillota; class Bacilli; order Lactobacillales; family Streptococcaceae; genus Streptococcus; species Streptococcus nasisuis. The sequence goes on from NZ_CP162268.1 coordinate 1,660,886, forward strand.
GATTTCCTTTAAGGAGCCTTGGAATGGTCTCCTAACTGCCTTCAAGGAACTGGCCAACGGAACAACCCATGTGCCTGAAATCCATGAATCCATCTATCAAATTCTTGGTTCTTATCTTGACGAAGATGCTCAAGATATAGATATTCACATCTTCAAACAAGGTATGAACGTCCGGGTAAAAATCAATCTGCACGATGTGGAACACCAGTTAGTGCAACAATTGCTGGCTGAAAAACCACAGATGCTCTATCTCCTGCAAAAACAGCATGAGTACATCTCAGTTGAATATGCTTTATAAGAAAAAATCTCGGCCTAGAAACCGAGATTTTCGTATGGTGTCTTGTAACCAATCTGAAGAATTTTCCCATCCTGAATGAGCAAGGGGCGCTTAATCAACATACCATCATTGGCCAACAAATCCAAGGCCTCATCAACCGTCAAGTCTGCAAACTTGTCTTTCAAACCCAATTCGCGATAGCTGTTGCCCGATGTATTGAAATACTTTTTCAACTCCAATCCAGTCGCATCCATCCACTCTTTCAATTGAGCAGCCTTGGGCGGTGTTGCCTTGATGTCGATAGCTTCAAATTCAAGACCCAGTTTTTTGAGCTCAGCCTTAGCTGCCCGACAGGTTGAACATTTTGGATATTCGTAAAATAAAATCATTTCCTCACCTCAAAATACGGATTTTCATGTTGCAGGAGCCAAATTTTTCTATCCAAGCCCCCAGCATAGCCAGTCAACTTCATGTCACTTGATAGAACACGGTGACAGGGAATAATGATAGACAAGGGATTTCTTCCCACTGCTCCACCGATTGCCTGACCTGATTGGATGTCCAAGGCCTTGGCAATCTGACCGTAGCTTGTCGTCTGACCTACAGGAATTTCTTGTAAAATTCTCCAGACCTTCATTTGAAAATCCGTCCCTCGTAAATCCAGTGGTAATTGGCTAAAGCCAGGGAATTTTCCAGCAAAATACTCTGCCAATAAACGTGCTGACAGGTCCAAATGAGGATGAGGAGTGAGAGAAATTTCCTCTGCTACTCCCCTCTCAAAATATTTCTGACCATGAAACCAAGCCCCTACCAAGCCCTGGTCACTCGCAACCAAAGAAATGGGGCCAAGGGGACTAGTGTAGATTTGTTTGTATAGCATTATTTATGTTTAATGACACGAACCTTGATAATAGCATCCAGGTCTTCAAACTTAGCCACCAGGCTGTCAATTTTAGACTTATCTGACTCGTCTAAATCCAGCAAGGTATAGGCATAGTCACCCTTAGAACGGTTGATGATATTGTCAATGTTAATCCCTAGCTCAGACACAGCTGTCGTGATCGTCGCCACGATATTTGGCACATTTTTGTTGATCAAGGTAATGCGATACGGTGCATCGAGGAATTGCTTAACATTCGGGAAGTTGACAGAGTTGATAATCTCACCCGTCTCCATAAATTGACGAATGGTCTGACCAGCCGCAATGGCACAGTTGAGCTCCGCCTCCTCGGTCGATCCACCAACGTGCGGAAAGACTGTAATGTGCGGTTTGTTGAGGACCTCTTCCGTACCAAAGTCCGTCACATAGTTTTTAACAACACCTGCATCAATCGCCTCAAACAAATCAGCGTTGTTGACCAATTCACCACGGGCAAAATTGACCAAGGTAACCCCTTTTTTCATGAGAGCAAAGCTGTCTGCATTGAAGAGCTCACGAGTCTTATCAGTCAATGGCACATGAACGGTGATGTAGTCAGACTGGGTAAAGATTTCCTTCAAATCATCCACGCGCTTGACGTGACTAGAAATGGTCCAGGCTGTCTCAACAGACACATACGGGTCGTAACCAAGGACATTCATACCTAGACGACGAGCATCATTTGCAATACGAGCACCGATAGCACCCAGACCGATGACACCGATTGTCTTGCCAGAAATCTCTGTCCCAGCAAATTGCTTTTTACCTGCCTCGACCTGCTTTGGCACATCGTCGCCAGACAGGGCATTGGTCCAGGCAGTCGCACCGATATAATCACGAGCAGACAGGAGAATAGAGGCGATAACCGCTTCTTTTACCGCATTGGCATTGGCGCCTGGGGTATTGAAGACCACAATCCCTTTTTCAGTTGCCACATCAATTGGAATATTGTTTGTACCAGCACCAGCGCGGGCAATAGCCTTGAGATTTTCTGGAAAATCAAAGCCATGCAGGTTTTCAGAACGGATGATAAAGGCATCAGGATTGCCTGCCTGATCCCCATCTATCTGGAAACGATTGCCCAATTCCTTGAGACCAACCTGGTTGATATTATTAAAAGTTCTAACGCTAAATACCATGGTTTTTTACCAAAAAGGCGGATTAGCTTCCGCCCTACTTTCATTTTTTAATTTGAGTTTAGGAGCCAACGGTCATCTTCATTCACCTCTTGATATAGACTGCGTTCGCTCTTGTGTTTGATTTTTTGATAGGCCAGGCGTTCCCCGTCAATGGGAACCTTGCCACAATAGACATAGCCCAACTTCAGCAAGATATGTTGCATAGCCTTATTTTGCTCGTGGGTATCACAACGGAAATCTGGTCCCTTCTGGCCTTCAATCAAGCCCTGCAAGAAGGTCTGACCAAACTTTTGACCACGAACACTGGCTGACACTGCCACACGATGAAAGGTCGTATAGACTGGATTATTGTGCTGCCATTTGCCGTCATAGATCGCCTCATAGGCCTCTTCCTGACCACGATGAACCGCCGCATAAGCCACAATCTTGCCATCTACCAAGCCCACATAACCCTTACCAGACAAGATGTCCTCGATCGCCTCACTCGCGCTTGGATACTCTCCCTGCCATTGGTCAATGCCAGAGGCCGCTAAGTAAGCTCGTGCCTCTTGAAAGATTGCTTCGATGGCCCCGACTTCATTGGGATGTGCCAGACGGATTTCCATTAGGCATTCTCCGCAGCAAATTTCTTCATGAAGTCAATCAAGTCTACAACGCCTTGACGTGGGAAGGCATTATACAAGGAAGCACGCATGCCGCCAACGGAACGGTGACCCTTGATGTTCTTAAAGCCAGCTGCCGTTGCTTCTTTGACAAACTTAGCATCCAATTCTTCGCTTGGTGATACAAATGGAATGTTGGCTACTGAGCGCTGTTCCTTGATGCGAACAGGGTTGGTGTAGAAAGCAGACTGGTCAATGTAATCGTAGAGCAGATCAGCTTTTTCGCGGTTGATTTTTTCCATTTCATCAACGCCACCGATTTCTTTGACCCATTCAAAGACAAGTTTTGAAATGTAGATAGAGTAAGCTGGCGGTGTATTGTAAAGTGACTCATTGTCTGCTTGGATACGGTAGTCCAGCATGCTTGAAAGTACTGGCTCGTCGTTGAGGAAATCTTCACGGACGATAACCACTGTCACTCCTGCAGGGCCTATATTTTTCTGAGCACCTGCATAAATCATGGCAAAATCTTCCACATTATAGCGAGCCGCCAAGATGTTTGACGACATGTCACCAATCACAGGCACACCGTTGGTATCTGGAATATCATAAACTGCTGTTCCTTCAATTGTATTGTTGGTAGTCAAATGCACATAGGCTGCATTTGGGTCGATGTCATTTTTGTCAAATGTAGGCAATTCTGCATAGGTAATTTCCTCAGAAGAACCCAGCAAAATTGGCTCAAAGTCAATAGTTTTAGACAGCTTGACAGCCTCAGTATAGGCTTTTTTTCCCCATGAACCACCAGCCAAATAGTAGGCTTTCTTGCCCTTGGCAAAATTGAGCGGAATCATGGTAAATTCGAGGGATGCACCACCCTGCAAGAAAATAACCTTATAGTTATCTGGAATAGCCATCAGCTCGCGCAGGGTCGCCTCAGCACCTTTAATAATATCGTCGAAATCCTTGGAGCGATGGGACATCTCCAACACACTCATTCCCGAACCATTGTAATCCAAAAATTCAGCTTGTGCCTTTTCCAGCACTGGTTTTGGCAAGACTGCAGGACCTGCAGAAAAGTTGTAGATTGTCATAAAAACCCTCCAAATTAAGATGAGCCTATTATACCACATGAAAATGAAATTTCACCATTATTTTCCATTTTTAGTGACTAAATATTCGGTTTATCAGCAAATTTTTCGAAAAATTTCATATATTATTCTGAAACAAACTTGTTTTTATACATTTTTCTAAAATTATATTATAAAAAGACCAGCCTAAGCCAGTCCATGATAGAGGTCATATACTTCTTGTTTTTTTAGTTGATAGCGTTTGGCAACGTCTTTAATAGCTTGATTTGGTTTGCGACCTACTGCGATTTCTGCCTCGACTTCCGCTACCAAATCGACCTGGTCTACGGAAGGAATTTCCTCATCGCTAGCTCCAGCTACAATAATCAAGCATTCGCCTTTGAGGGGATTATCTGCTAGAAAATCCAATAATTCTGAAATGGTCCCACGTTGGTATTCTTCGTAAAGCTTGGTCAATTCACGAACGACCGTCACCTGACGATCTCCGTAGACAGCGAGCATATTTTCCAAGGTATCAGCCACACGATAGGGAGATTCGTAGAAAATCTGTGTTTCTGGATACTGTAGCTTTTGCTGGAAAAATTCCTTTTGCTGACCTGATTTTCGCGGTAAGAAGCCATAAAAAATATGAGGCTGTGGAGCTATTCCTGATCCAATTAAAGCTGTGATCCCAGCCGAGGCACCAGGCAGGGCAATGACTGGAATATCCTCCGCAATGGCAGCCTTAACCAAATCATGACCCGGGTCTGAAATAGACGGTAGGCCTGCATCCGAAACCTGGGCCAAGGATCGACCTGATTTAAGCAAGTTTATCAGCCCAGGAATTTTTTCATGGGCATTATACTCGTGAAAGGAGGTCTGCTTGGTTTCAATTTCGAACTGCTTTAGGAGAAGTCCTGTATTGCGCGTGTCCTCAGCTGCAATCAGATCAACATTTTTCAGCGTGTCAATAGCCCGCAAGGTCATATCTTGCAGGTTACCAATCGGTGTCGGTACCAGGTAAAGACTGCCGTAAGCTGTTTGTCCCTTAAATGATTTTTGTAGTTTCATCTTACTCTCGATTCAATATGACATCACAGAACATACATGGTTCATCATTGTCCCGACGTTGACCGTAGAAGTCATTGCAAATATGGAAACCATCCAAATAAATAGCCTCCAGATTGCCTAGACTTGAATGCGTCGCCCTATTTTCAGTAGCAATCTCTTTCTTCAAACGTTCACGAATCTTGGCATTTTCCAATCGCAAAGCTGTATTTTCATCAATCACAGCCTGGAGATTTTTCTTAATTGATTCTACCTCAGCAAGAGTCTCAAATAAATTCTGCGAGAACCCATCCAAGGCATGAAAAATATCTTTTTTATCCATCTTATACTTTCTATTCTAACTAAGAGTGAGGTATTCTAGGCAATTTTGCAGACTAACATTAGACTGCCACATTTTCTTCACCGTCAGCAATGTATCCAGCCTATCACGCGCATCCGCTTTGTCCAGATTCTCCGCCAAAAGGATAGTCAGTAAATCCAGCAATTGACCCTGCTCCACTTTTTCAGGCACAAGCCCCACCAGGGTTCCCGCCTGTAAATAAGCCAGATTGGGCTGCTCCTGCAGGAGGTCAATGAACTTTCTCGCCTGGACCAAAGCCTCCAAAAAGGACTTGTTTTTAGCTAACTTTTGAGCTTCATCTTGACTGGAAACCAGCCGAGCCAATAAACTAGCCTGGGTCTTTAGCAAACCAGATTCTTCTAAGCTGCGTTCCAAAAGCGCCAGATTCTTGGGAAATTGGACAATCTGTGTCCGACTTTTGATGGTTGGCAACACTGCTTCCAATTGATTGGTCAACAGAAAAATGTAGATTTCTGACTGGGGTTCTTCTATGACCTTCAAGAGCGAATTGGCTGCATTGACGTGCATCTTCTCCGCATCCTTGATAATAAAGACCTGTTTCGATGATTCAAAACCAGATTGAGAAAAATTCTTTACGATTTCGCGGACCGCATCCGTCTTTATGGTATTGCCCTGGGGTGATAATATGGTCACGTCCGAAAATTCCTGGCTCTCAATCAAACGGCAGGTCCGACACATTTCGCAGGGAAGGGAGTCTGTCTTTTCCGTACAGAAAATAGCCTTGGCTAAAAACAGGGCCATTTCAAAATTCCCAAAATCACCAGAAAACAGATAGGCGTGTGCCAGATGGCTACCTTGTAAAATATGAACGAAATCTTCAATCAGTTTCGGCTGCAAGTTGCTTAAATTCTTATAATTCATTTGCTTTCAATAGTCGCTCTTGGATGATACCGAGCGCGTCCTGGACAACAGCCTCTAGGGGCTGGCTGGCATCAATTTTGACAAACCGCTCTGGTTCTTTTTCTAAAATGGCCAAATAGCCTTGTCGGACCCGTCTGTGCATGTCCGCTTTTTCCATATCCAACCGGTCCACATCGCGTTCTGCATTGCGGGCGATTCTTGCCAGCCCTTCTTCGGCATCTATGTCGAAATAGAGGGTCAAATCGGGCTTGACCCCATCCGTCGCATAGTGATTGAGCCAGTCAATATCGGCTATATCTAGACCACGACCATGTCCCTGATAGGCCACTGAAGAGTCAATAAAGCGGTCAATAATGACCATCTTCCCTTCTTGGAGTGGTGGCAAGACTTTCTCAATCAAATGCTGTCTCCTAGCAGCAATGAACAGCAGGAGTTCCGTTTTATGATCCATGGCTGTATTGGCCGGATCAAGAATGATTTTCCGGATGTCTTCTGCGATGGCAACTCCACCCGGTTCTCTAGTAGTAATCACTTCCAGACCAAGTACCTGTAATTTAGGCAAGAGCTCTTGCAAGACCGTTGTCTTTCCAGCCCCATCTGGTCCCTCAAATGTAATAAAATGACCTTTTTCCATGATTACCACCTTTTGCATTGTTCTCATTATTGTAACAAATTTCAGCAGAAAAAGCACTTACAAATTGACTTGTATTTCAATAATAAATGACGTACAATATTAGTATATATAAACTCACATAGCTAAAAATCTTGTCGTGCCTAAGGAGAGACTATGCTACGTATTCGAAATATTTTGGCCATCATTATTGGCAGTGCCTTGTTTGCCTTTTCTTTGAACTATCTGGTCATGCCCAATCACCTATTTGAAGGCGGTGTGACTGGACTGACGCTCATTCTCTACTACTTGTTCAACATCCAGCCCTGGTTGATGAACATTCTCGTTAATATTCCACTATTCGTCATCGGCTGGAAATTGCTAGGCAAAAAAGTTCTTTATTTAAGTATTCTGGGAACCTTTAGCGTTACGCTTTGGCTGGCAATTTTTGAAAAATTCCCCTTGGCTATCAATCTGGAACATGACTTATTTTTGGTCAGCACCTTTAGCGGAATTTTGATGGGAATTGGACTGGGTTTGATTTTTAAAGCTGGAGGAACTACTGGCGGTAGTGATATTATCGCCCGTATAGGTCATAAGTATCTGCCCTATTCAATCGGTCAAATCATTTTAGCTGTCGATATCATCATCCTGACCTTTATCGTCCTTGTTTTTAAAGACTTGAGACTGGTCCTCTATACCCTGATGATGGTGGCCATTGCTACTCGTGTCATTGATTTCATTTCAGATGGTGGCTATGGCAGCAAGGGCCTGATGATTATTTCCCAGAAATCGCAGGAAATTGCTACTGCTATTGATGCGGAGATAGAGCGCGGTGTTACCTTTATCAAGGCCGAAGGATTTTACAGTAAAACGCCAGTAAATATGGTTTATTCGGTCATTTATAAGAGCCAACTCCAGGAAACCAAGGAACTGATTCACCGCATCGATCCTCATGCCTTCATCACCATTACCGACGCCCACGAGGTCTTAGGGGAAGGTTTTACACTGGACAAAAATAAACAACCGCTTGAAAAACATTGAACCCTGGCCTCCCATACTCGGTCCATATAAAAAGTCCTTGTTGAAACTAGTAAGGACTTTTTCATCTTGTTTTCCAAGCTATTCTACTTCAATATCATAGACTTGATAGGCTCAAATGTCTGACGGTGAATGGGTGTCACACCGTGTTTTGCTAGGCCTTGTAAATGCTCTGCAGTACCATAACCAGCATTTTTGGCAAAGCCATAACCCGGAAATTGACGGTCGTAGTCTGCCATCATCTGGTCCCGCGTCACCTTGGCAACAATAGAAGCTGCTGCGATGGACAAACTGTTGGCATCACCCTTGATGATGGAAGTCTGCGGGATGGGAGTGTCTAATGTCATGGCGTCAATCAAAAGGTGCTGCGGTTGCTGGTCCAGCTTTCCCAAGGCCTCCAACATGGCTAATTTAGTCGCCTCGTAGATGTTGACTTGGTCGATGATGTAATTATCCATCACACCAATTCCCATAGCTACTGCCCGCTCCATAACCTCCACATATATGGACTGGTGCTTGGCTTTGGGGATTTTCTTGGAATCGTTGAGGTGACGAATTTTGCAGCCCTTGGGCAAGATAACAGCTGCTGCCACCACGGGACCTGCTAGAGGGCCACGCCCGACCTCGTCAATCCCAGCCACAAATTCAAGCCCAATCTCATACAGAGCCTTCTCGTAGGCCAGCATGGTCTCCAAGCGTTCATCTTCTTGGATTTCTTTAAGAATGACAGAGCGACGCTGCTTGATAGCAGTCTGGACACCCGCTCGCTCATCCGCCTCAAATTCTGCCCAGCGAGGATCCGTCAAATCGGTTAATTGGGCCAACTGCGCCTTGATGTCTTTAATCGTTGCCATCGAAATCACTCACCTTGTCCAATGTGTAGACGCCCAACTTGCCATCACGCACTTCCTTAACAAAGAGATTGTAGAAGCGGTCATAGTCGTCGCGGAAACCAAGTTTGCGGGTCCAGTCTATGATGAGGTCAGTCGTTTCCTGCTCCAAATCCATGCCCTTGAAACGCTCCTGCAGGCGGTCAGGATAATTGGCTTTGAAGTAATCTAATCCGAAAATCGTCACTTCGTCCATGGGCAAGAGCTGGTCTTTTATAGCCCCAGTCAATGCCAACTTGAGCCCGACTTCTTGGTCCTCAAATTTCGGCCAGAGAATACCTGGCGTATCGAGAATTTCCAAATCCTTATTAGACTTGAGCCACTGCTGTCCCTTGGTGACGCCGGGCTTGTTTCCTACGACAGCGATTTTCTTGCCTGCCAGACGGTTCATGAGCGTTGACTTGCCTGCATTTGGAATACCGATAATCATGGTCCGTAGGGTTTCGTTTTGAATACCACGTTCGCGGAGACGCTCTAGCTTATCCTTCATTAGGCTTTTTGCTGCGTCGGTCACTTTTTTGACTGTGGACTGCTCTTTTGAATTGATGGCCAAGGTTTTCACCCCTTGACTTTCATAGTAGCTCTGCCATTCTTTAGTACGGGCAGGATCCGCCAAATCAACCTTATTTAAAATCATGAGTTTGGGTTTGTCGCCGACAATTTTAGTCAGCATGGGGTTCTGACTGGATAGCGGCAAGCGCGCATCGACCAAAATGGTCACGAAGTCCACGTGCTTAATATTTTCCTGAACCTGACGGCGCGCCTTGGACATGTGCCCCGGGAACCATTGAATAATTGCCATGTAGTGTAAATCCTTTCGTAGCAAGGGTTTAAGACCCTTGGTTTTTAAAAATGCACAAAAAACCAAAAATAAACCAAAAATTTAAATTAAACTATCCCCAAACAAATTTATATCCATCAACTTTTTGACTTGTATCTTGTTTCCTGATAGTAATGATTTCAAAATGGTCAATATATTTTGAAATATCTTCTTTTACTCTTGGCAATATATTGGCTGTTATGTGTCTAGGTGCATAACTTTCATTTATTCCTATTAGCGTTCTAAATGTACTCAAAGAACATTCCAAACTTTTTTGTTCGATATTCTCTTCGATTAACTCAAATACTGATTGCGAGTATTTACATTTCCATATTTTTAAATCTTTAAAATTGAAGTTGTTATCCAATGCAAATTTTTCCATTACAAGAATAGATTGATTTTGAGACTCTATTGTACTATGGGTATAGCCCATAGTTGTTTCAGGATTCACATGTCCCACACGTTCCATGATTTCCTTGAGAGGAACGGGTGCATCCCCTCTTTGAAGATATGTAATATGCATATGTCTAAAGGAATGTGGCGTTACATGTTTTTTCCACTCAAATCCATATCGCTCCATACAATTCTTTTTCAAATCTGTTTCAATTCTCGATATGATTTCTCTAAAAGAATGTGAAGTTATAGGAGAGCCATATTCTGTCCTAAATACAGACGATGATTTCCTGAACGATTTTTTTGGATTTTTAAACATATACTTATCAAACTCATTACTTCTTTGCAGAGCCCGTAAATAAGCATCAACTGCTATTTGCGGAAGACGAACATATCTTTCAGATTCATCTGTTTTTGTCTCATCGTAATAAAAGTCATCTACCTTTAAGTCATGTGACTGCAATGAACGGGAGACATCTAATATAGCTTTTTCTAAATCCACAGATGATTCTACAACAGCTCCTGCTTCCCCAATTCGAATACCAGTAAATAAAAGAAAAATTGCTAAATCGTAGTAGTTAGGATTCCTCCTCTTGCTAAGCTCTTCAAAGAAGACCAATAATTCATGAACTTCTAAGAATTGCATTTTCTTTCTCAATTTAGCTTTACGTTTTTTACTTTTGGATACGTTTATTTTAACTGCTAAAAGTGGATTATATTGGTAAATCTGATGTAAAACACCGTAATTTAGAATTTTATTCAAGCTACTTCGAATATGTGAAAACGTTGAAGCTGAGCAATCATAAATTCGAATATAGTCTTTCAAAATTTTTTCCAAAAGTAACGGTTTTATTGAGGTTAGAAGATAATCGTCACCTATAATTTCACCCAATCTTTTCAGTACCAATTTTTCTCTATCTGCTGTTTGCTTTTTGACTGAGACACACCACGACTCAAACCAAGCTTCTCTCAAATCTTTAAATGTGAGAATTGTCTCGACATTAATTTTTGATTGAGTAACATTGAGTAAATTTTCAATTTTTTCCTGTAATTCAAATTCAGCTTTTTTTCGTGCAGAACTAGTATCCTTATAGTAAGACACAGATGCTGTTTTCCATTTCCCAGTTAGAGGATCCTTGTAAGAATCACCAACTTCAAATCTAATTTTTCCTGTTTTTGATTCCCTTCTTTTATAAAACATTTTGAACTCTCTTTCTTTTTAAAAGAGAAAATATGATAGCCAATAGAATTAACCCACTCTATTTTATCACATCTTCTGAAAATTATCGGCTAATTTTTCTCTTTCCAAGTAAGGAACTCTTCAAATCCATCTAAATTGATAAATACCAGTTTATGAGTAGGATTTATGACATAGTGCTTAAATTTTTTATTCTCTCTCATTTCAGAAAGCCATCGATTTAGTGTGTGTATATTTAGTCCATCCCACCTTTTCATCAGACTTTTTTTGGTAGCCCACTCTGCAATACTGTTTTCAACTGGTATGTACTTTATTTTTACTACTTTTGTCATTATTTCCTCCTCAAAAGATAAGTAGCAAAAAAATTGAGACAAGTTTCACGACATTGGTGGGTTGATTTGGACATCAACATAGGAATCTCACCTGCTCCATTTTTCGACTAGAGCCTGAACGTTCAGAAGTATCATTAACATTATTTGTGTCATGGCAAATTGGATTCCAACCCAATTTTAGAAACAGATATTTTTTCGCTCATATCATCGCGTATCTATTTCAACTGCTCGACAAATAAATAAAGTCCCACCTCGGTCTATTCAATTTTCAAAGGACCAGGAGGGACTATTTGATATTTTTCTTTATCCTCTTAGGATAATCTGATAATCCTAAGAGATAATCTGTACTGACACAATATAGATTAGAGAGACGAATTAAATCTTCGATTGACAGACCACGTTTTCCAGATTCGATTCTCGAATATGAGGCCTGACTACAAAATAAATAATTTGCTACAAATTCTTGAGTAAAATCTGCATCTTCTCTTAAATCTTTTATGCGTCTGTACCTCACGTCTGTTCACTCCTATAACAAGTATATCGGTGAATATTCAGGACTTTTCAATAATATACCAAACTGGTATATGTTCATTAAGGAGTATTACATCTACGTGACTACTTGGAATTAAAAATTAATTTCTACTCCATTTCACATACGGAAATTGTGTACCTTTAAATTTTTTCGATAACGAGTAAAGGCGGTAGCTAAATACCGCCTCCACATACTTTACCTATGAATTTTCAAAAATTATCGAACTATTACTCAATATGAATTGTTTAATATCGTATTAAGAATTCAGCAAAACCATTATTTACAACTGTGATTCTTGCTGTCTTAGTCTCTTCATCAAATTCTATTTGTGGTGTTTGAATATCTGAATCCGTTGACTTTAGAATCTCAATGGTGGGTTTTACTTTAACATTTTTCAACACATAAACTGTTTGGCGTTGTTCAGAGTTAGCAGTGTTGTGAATATAATTGTTGTAAACCCAATCAATTGCATCTGGTTTTGACAACTGTGGTAACGCCCTAGCAGAAGTTGCATCTGTTGCACCTTCCCATAGACTATCTTTGTTTATCCGATAGTTATTGAGGAGAATATGCAAACCAGAATCTGTTTCCTCGACAATAGTGAATGAGTGTGACTTCAATGTGACATCAAACTCTTTCCCATTTAGTTCGAATGAACCTGTTTGATCGTTGTCTCTATTATATTCATAGTTATAGATAAAGACTCTGTTATCAATTTCATCACCAAAAATATTTCCAGTATATTCTTCTGGGTAAAGAGCGTTCAAAAAGTTTCTTCTATTGGCAGCTGAACTCATCTCACCTGATGAAAGGCTTAATACTTGGATTGTTTCAGGTAATTTTGATCGCAATACATCAACAGAAATACTAGCAGGAACCGCTGGCAACGTACCGTATCGACCAGTAGTATATAAAGGACTTTGGTGCGTTGCAGTATTCACATTAACAAAGAAGTGTCCGTCACGTTTTGATGAATAATTGCCACTCAAGACTACTTTAGTATTAGCTAATACTTCCTCTTTTGATGGTGCTGGATTTTTGATGATGTACTTAAAGAATGTTTCTATAACATTTGAGAATAGAGGAGATTCTTCATTTCTAACACCATAGGTATACGCAGGGTGTTCAAAATTGTAAACTGATCCACCATTTAAATAAATGTTCATAGCTTCAGCACCGAGCATAGCCTCAGGTTGAGTTAACCACTGCCTATTCCCTTGACTCTTACCAATACTGCTCTGTTCAAATAACTTCCATTTTCCAGTTTCGTACCATTTCCAGGTATCCATCAGACCACCCCATTGATAAGCATAATCCGCCAACCACAATCCTGTCATATAACTTGCAGTTGGTGCATCATTTCCTTCATGGGCTGGTGTATTTTTGTACATGAAAATAAAGTTTTCCCAATACTTCTCTACCGCTTCTTTAAAGGCTGTTTTTCCATGTGCTCCCATAGCTTTTTCGATTGAAGCACCGTTATTTTGTTCAGACCAGATAAAGTAACCACCATGTTTTGCAGATAATTTTAAATACTCAGCTGCTTTGCTTTCTACATCTCCTGCCCACACCCAATAGTTTTCAGTTGAGAATACTCCTTGTAAACTAGAGTATCGTTCATACATTCTATCGATCCAGTCAATACCGATCCAATGAGCTGCAGTATAGTGAGGTTGATTACCTGCTGTATAAACCGTTAGTATTACTGGAATTGGCTCATTTTGACCCGTTTGTGGATTGATGTAGTTTTGTGCTTCATTAAGTATATGCTCATAAAATTGTTGAGCAACTCCTGCTCTCTTTGGTAAGTCGTCAGGATGGATTTGAATAACTGTATATGGTTTTAATTCGGGATCGATATTTTCCCACTTACCGGCTAAAGTATCTCCACCCCAGAAAGCATAATTTCCACGGCTGTATTCATTTCCATTAGCGTAAAGTGGCATCATTAGAAGGGGACTTGTATTTGAAATTTCACGACGTTTAGGAGCTGGGTCAAAGTCATTTGGATTTTTGAATGCTCCTTTTGCAACAAAATACGCACCTGCAAATACAACTTCATCTCCCCAAGTTTGAGCCCCAGCATAACTTTTCAATCTAAAAGTACGAGAATCTTCTGGGATTTCAATATCGATTTTAACTGCCTTTGTATTATAGTTTATACCATTTGGATATTCATCTAAAGTGGAATAGATTACCTCTCCGTCAACCTCAATCTCAACTTTCTCAATATTGGCATATCTATTGTCAGAGTGACCAGCACTTCTATCAAGTCCAACAAAAGTTGCAAAATGACTGACTTCTGCTCCTTCAATGTTATACTCAATTGTTGAAGGCGAACCAGCAATCGTTCCTAAACCTTTATCAAATTCTTTTATAGAATCATCTGACATTTTTAGGGATATTTTTTGATTATTACCGTTGTTTCCAAGTGAGAATGGCTTGTTTTTTTGAACAATTTTAGAAGATGTTGCATCTCCATGTGTTGCAATTCTCCATTCTAAATCAGACAAGTATACCGAACCTTCTCGAATAGGTAATGAATTTGGATCTTCATTAGTTTCTGAAGGGTTAGTAACCGAATGCTCTGGTATGGTTAGTTTGGGAACCGCAAATACAACTTCATCACCCCAAGTATATTGGCCTGAATAACTTTTTAACTCTAATCTTTGTGCTCCTGCGGGAATATCAACCTGTAAAGGTATGGCTGGAGTATCATAATTTATCCCATCTGGATAATCAGTTAGAGTTGTAAACTTAACTTCATTGTCAACTAAAATTTCGACTTTATCTACTTTGGCATACCTATGATCGGTTGGTCTTGCAGTCCGATCAATCCCTACGTAGGTGCTGAAAGATGTAGCATTGTAGCTAGAAATATCATAGCTGATTGTCGATGGATTGGCTGCTACTGTACCTATCCCATTTTCAAATTCTCTGATATTCCCTTCATCCATTTTTAAAGATATTTTATTATCTCTTCCGTCATTTCCAGCCGTAAAGGGTTGGTTTATCTGAACAGTTTTAGATGATGTTGCATCGCCATGAGTTGCAGTGTTCCATTCAATCTCAGTGAGTGAAATTTCATCCGCATTCACTTGAGACTGAATAATTCCAATAGACATCAATGCAACTATTGAAAACAATTTAATTTGCACTTTTTTTAATCTCATTTGTAAACCTCAATTGAAAAATAATTCTTGCTCATTTTCCTAGTCAATCAATAATACGGCCTACGTATACTGCTTAATTCTACTTTAGGAACTATCTATCTTCATATCCTTCTCCTTCAATGTTATTGGACTAGGAAGGCTGAACCAATGATTCCGTTATTACCTTCAATTTTTGAAACAAGTATATTATTCAGAATATGTTCGTGTTCTTTATGCAAATGTAGTTTCAGTTCCTCTTTAAATTCTTCAACAAAATCAAGATTATGTAAGGCAACACTACCTCCAAGAACAATCACTTTGGGATCTAGGAAACAAACCATATTCTGAATGGCCTGTGCAATACCCGTGCATGCATTCTCAATGATAGCCTTGGCTGTCCTGTCCCCTGCTCTCCAATTTTCAAATACATCTTTGGTAGATATGGTTTCAACGCCATACATCTGTTTACCTTGAAGCTCAATCGCTGGTCCTGAACAAGCTAACTCAAGCCCACTGGTTCGCCCAAAACTTTGAACAGGCATAAAACCAATTTCTCCTGCAAATCCAGAACCACGAAGGATTGAATTATTAATAATATTGGTCGCTGCTATACCAGTTGAAATGGTGATGTAGCCAAACATATCACTTGAATCTAAGTCTAGCAATCGATATTCTGCATAGGCTGCTACCTTAACATCATTGTCGATTTTAATTGGAAGGTCGCCATAGACTTCCTTAAATCTGGCGACGACTGGGAAGTTTTTCCAAGGAATGTTATTCTGAAAAACAGCAACTCCATTTTCTACATCAACCTTACCCGGTAAGCCAATACCTATACCTTTGATTTTCTGAATTGTTAACCCTTGGCTTGAAAGCAAGTCATCAATTGCCGAACAAACACATCGGAATAGGCTTTCTGCACTATCTACCTGACTAGGTACACGTAAACTCATGTCTACAGTTCCATTGCTATCAACCAGCCCAACGGCAACCTTTGTTCCCCCAATATCTACGCCTACTGCGTATTGTTTTTTCATGGTTGTCTCCTATTTTGATAAAATTACAATCTCATACGGTGCTAATTGGATCTCAGTCTCAGAAACTTGTTCAAAATGACCTTTTACTGTCTGGTAATCATATAGGTTCCAATTCTCACTTGTGAAAACTTTTGCTTCACCAGATGGGTTACGGAGTGAAAGGATTTCTTTATCTCCATTAACACAGTGGTAGCCATAAATGTCAAAGGCTGATGGACTGCCCCCAATTTTCTGACTTTGTTTCAATGTCGGATAGTTAGCCTCAATCCATTTGACAGCACGCGCATTGGCTTTCCAACGCTCTTCATCAAACATGGTGTAGGAATAATGGAACTCCCAGAAGGCATTCCCCCGTGTCGCAATGAACATAAGATAATCTTCAAATTCCTCTACTGTCGCATACATCTGATGGTCCATATACCATGTATGAGCTGTGCTGGCATAGATTGGTTCATGATTATAAAGGCTCCAAAGAGGCAGTTGAATATCCCTTTTATCTAAAAATTCCTCATATTGACAATCACGATACGTTATCATCCGCTGAATATCACTACCTGCATTCTCCGTAAAACCAACATCTTGAGAAATCTGGATCCACAAACTATTGACCCATTGGAGGAACCAAGGACTTGGATTGACGTAGGAGGTCAGGTTGAGCCAGCAATCTTGCTCCCCTCGTTCAGCTCTCAGATCTTTCAAAAGTTCAATCAAAAATTCATAAACAGGGGTCATGGTGTGCATAGCATAATCCCCAGATGAATCCTGTACATCAGGTTTCAACAACCAACCATCAATTTTCCAATAACTAATGTCGTACTGCTTTTGGTAATCCAACATCTTGGCTTTCATCCGATTGAGGTAGGTAAAATCACCGATATTGACATCGTTTGATAGTTTGTTCTTACTACCGAACTCGGGATGCGCTTCTAGCCAATCACTCATGGTTACTTCTGTCCCGTTATAGCCACCTCGGGGGCCTATCCAAAGACCGAGACTAGCCCCCAGATTATTGACCAAAGCCTTGACCTTAGTCAAGCCATTCGGGAACTTATGATTAAACTCCCAAACACTTTCATAGTCGCACCAGCCATCATCGACAACATAGGCATCCAGCTGGATACCATGGTCCTCAAAGCCATGAGAAATTTCCTCAAAACTCTTAATAATAATGTCCTCGTCAATATTGGTCATGTGGTCATACCAAGAATTGTACTGCTTTCTGAAAAAACTTGGCTGGGCAATGCCTTCAATATAATTATAAAAGGCTGTCTGGATTCCTTGTTTATCTGTCGAAGGTGCCGCACCTATGACAACTGGCCAGATTTCCTTAGCAGACGAAACTGCTTTCCCTAGGTAATAGCGTGAAAAATAAACTTCGCCATCTACCCTATTTTCTCCCATCGGAAATTCCATGCCAAAGAATAGTGACTTGGAATAGACTGGCTGCCCCAGTTCCACATAATAACCTGAAAAACCAGCCATCTCCTTGATGTCATCCTGCTTTTGAGGATAAAAAATACCCTCGTTATTAGCAAATTCATACCATTCCACATCGATATAATTGATGGCCTCTTGAGAGTTCAGGACGGTCATTTTTTTACTGATGACATCCGCCCTAGATTTATACTCTAACAGGAGCTGGATATGCTCTCCGTTAAAACTTAGAAGAAGAGTTTCCTTGGTTTGCTCCACAACATGGGCTTCAAAATGCTCTGATGTCAATTCTCTGCCATTCATGAGAACCATACGAAATTCTTGCGTTGACTGGTTCGGCACGACCACTTCTAAGTCCTTATTCAGAATATGGGAAGTATAAAACTTCCCATCCACTAACTTGAAGTATCGAGCCAGATGATTGTTTTCAATCTTCATACTCATTCACTTTCTAATTCAATTTTTATCACACTATCTACCTCATCTGGTAGGGGATAGGTAAAATGGGGAATGTCCCCATACTGGGCAAAACAAATACCTTCATAAGCATTGGTCGTCCAGCTCTTAGAAATCTTGACTTCGCTACCATCGTGCAAGAAGCTCATTCGCTTCACTTTCTTCTCATCAATACCAATCAGTGCAAGAGGTCCGATTGGTTGTTCAAAGACATGGGCATAGATAGTATTGCCTTTTTGCGTATAGTAGCCCCATTCAGGCTTAGGCAGTGAGCTGACACCACAGCCATAAATAGATTCTCCGTTCTTACCCAACCAGTTGCCAAAATCTTCTAAAATAGATTTGCTTTCTAGGTTAATTAAACCCAGAGCATCTGGTCCGACATTCAAAATCATATTCCCATTTTTGCTGACACATTCAACTAACTTGCGAATCAACGTTTTGGATGATTTGTAGAGATGATCCGTTGGATTATAAGCCCAGTTGTTATTCATGGTTAAGCACAGTTCCCAAGGAATCGGTTCTCCATGTGCATTGCGAATGCCTTCGTGCGGAACAATTTGCTCAGGGCTAACAAAATCACCAGAGAAAATGTTGATGTCATCCGTCACAATAGAGCCGAATCCCTCTCCAGAGGTTTCCAGACGATTATCGACAACCACATCTGGTTGGTGCTTTCGAACCAAGTTTATCAAATCAGTTGCCCGCCATTTTTCACCGAACATATTGCCATAAGAATAGTCAAACCATAGAATGTCCAATTTGCCATACTTGGTCACAATTTCTTCGACTTCGTTGTGTAGGAAGATCAAGTAATTATCAAAATCAATCACTTCATCCTTGAAGGCTTCATTTTCCCGCATGGGATGAATCATGTCTCCATACTTTGGATAATCCTTGTGATACCAGTCAATCAGGCTAAAGTAAAGACCGACTTTCAAGCCCTCTTCTCGGACAGCTTGGACAAACTCCGCCACCAAATCCTTGCCAATCGGTGTGTTGGTAGCCTTGTAGTCGGTGTAGGCTGAATCAAACAAGCAAAAACCATCATGGTGCTTGGCTGTCAAGACCATATACTTCATGCCTGCTGCTTTGGCTGCCCTAGCCCATTCCCTCGGATTATACTTAGTTGGATTAAAGGCTTCAAAGTATGGTTGGTAGTCCTCTATAGATAATTGCTGGTGGCTACGAATCCACTCTCCCTTGCCAGGAATGGAATAAAGCCCCCAGTGGATAAACATACCAAAGCGGTCCTGTCTAAACCATTCCGTACGTTTATAGATGTCTTGTAAACTGTTTTTTGTCATCCTTTTACTGCTCCTCCTCCCAGTGCTTCGATGAAGTATTTACTTGCAAAAGCAAATAGTAAAATCGGTGGTAAGATAATCACGACAATGGCTGAAAAGAGACCATTATAGTTGGTATTAAAGCTGGTTGTAAATTGACCCAGCAAGGCTGGAACTGTCAATTCATCCTTGTTGATAATCAACATAGAAGCCCAATAGTATTCGTTCCAATTATTGATAAAGGCTAAGATAGCTGCTGTCAAAATACCCGGTCTAGCAATAGGCAACATGACCTTCCAGAAGGTCTGAGCGTAGGTAGCCCCATCAATTTCTGCTGCCTCTTCTAGCTCTTTTGGAATAATGGCAAAGTAGTTCTTGATGATAAAGAAACTCATGGCAATACCACTACAAGAGTAGACAAAAATCAAGGCTGCCGGTGTATTATAAATGCCCAGAACATTTACCAAACGATAAACAGGGAAAGTCATGGCCGTTGCAGGAATGAATAGGGTTGAATAAAGCATTGCTGTAATTAATTTCTTGCCCCTAAATTCCATACGTGCAATAACGTAGGAAGACATAGAAATCATAATTATACTAATCAATACAGATATTGAAACCACCTTAAAGCTGTTCCAAAAATAATCCAAGACATGGAGTTCTGTAAATACCTTGATATAGCCTTCAAAACTCAAGTCAGTCGGTAAGCTGATACCAGGATTTTTCATTGGATCAGCCTTAAGGGAAGAAAGGAAAATCCATAATATTGGAAACACTGAAATCAAACAGGTAATGGCCATGTAGCCATAAATAATGAGCTTGCCTGTTCTTGATAGTCCACTTAATTTAGCATCCATACTCATTTCTCACTTTCTAGCTTTGCCTTCTCTGAAAATCAAGTTAATGCAGAGAATAATCAACATACCACCCAATATTTGAATCACACCAATGGTATTTGCCCTAGCATACTGGGTCCGAGAACTTGATACTGCTAACTCCCGAATGATGAAACTGATACTCTTGGTTCCTGCAGCACCATTGGTCAAGAAGAACACCTCGTTATACAATAGAAAACCAGAAGTAGCTGCCATAATGGAGACTGTTTTCAAGGTTTCTTTGATCATGGGAATAGTGATGTACCACTCTCGTCTCCAACCCGTAATATTATCCAAAATCGCTGCTTCATGAATCTCTTGTGGAATGGCGAAGATTTGTCCTAGAATCATGATGGTGGATGTTCCAGCAAAGAAGATATAAGCACAGGTCATAGCGATAATATTCAGACCAGGCGTCAAGAGGATGGCTCCTGTGAAATCTGGATTGAAGAAACGGATGACCTGGTTGACCACACCGTAGTTAGGGTTGTAGATTTGTAAGAAAATCAAGCCCATAGCCGCACTTGAGATGATACTTGGAATGATATAGAGGTTCCGTGAAATCTTCCAGCCTGGCAATTTTTTTGACAGAGCTATTGCCACTGATAATGCTAGAGGAACTTGAACCAAGACACCGATCGCTGCCCAGGTCAGGGAGTTTTTCAGTGCTTCCAAGAAGAAAGGATATTCCTTAAAAATATACTTGTAGTTGGCAAATAGATTGCCGAAACCTAAAAATTCTGGTTTAGTCAGGTTAGTATAATCCCACTTGGTAAAGGAAGTAGCGAAAATCGTCACCACAGAATAGAAATAAAACAAGAAGAAACAAATCAAAGTCGGCAAAAGGAATAGGAAAATGAACCTCTGTTTCTGCTGTTTCCTGTTTTTCAAGGTCATGGTTTTCTTTGCCATACTATTACTCACTTTCTAAACAAAAGGGCTAAGGATACACTTCCCTAGCCCTGTAATTTTAGCCGATAAGGGCTTTCAAAATATCTTGAGTTTCTTTTACTTTTTGGTCAATGTCCACACCGTCAGCTGCACTTTCTGTCAATGCGTTAATGATAGCTGTACGAACATCACCACCCCAAGCTGAAACAACGGTTGGCACAATGACGTCTGCATTGTTTGCCATTGAAGTTGCTTCACCGAGCAATTTAACAGTTGCGTCGTCTGATCCTTTAGCAATTTCTGCTGTATCAATTGCTTGGCTTGTTGGGTTGGCACCTACTTTTTCAAAGATAGTTTTTTGAACATCGTCGCTAGTCATGTATTTAACAAACTCTAATGCCAATTTTTCTTCAGGCTCAGACAAGCCACTTGAGATAGTCAAACCACCACCTGCTGAGGAAATTGCGATATTACCAGCGTAGAGACCAGGACGATACGCTGGATTTTCAGACAAGCCACCTGCTGCCCAAACACCGTTGAAGAACACGCCTGACTTACCATCTGTGAAATCAGTTGAGTAAACGTTGGCATCGCCGCCAGCATTGGCAGAACCGTTTGCCTGTACTTCTGTCATAACCAGTTTCAGTGCTTCTGCAAATTCTTTTGAGTCAATGCCTTCAGAAGTAAGTGGACCTTCCAACAATTTACGACCGGCTTCAGAAGAACCTAAAACAGTGTTGAAGAGACGAATTGCAGGTTCCCCAGCACCAAAGGCATAGATACCTTCTTGGCTACGAACTTTTGCCATTGCTTCTGTAAAGTCGCTCCATTTAGCCCACTGATCTGGGGTTTTAGCACCAGCTTTTTCAAAAATATCTGCATTGTACCACAAACCAAGTGTCAATAATTGGTCATGAACAGTAAAGATTTTTCCATCAACATCGTTTTGGGTATAGTTCAGGCCAACATTCTTCTCAAGACCATTTTCGTCAATGTATGGTTTCAAGTCCAATACCAAACTTTGTTCGATAGCTGCAAGTGATACATCATTACCAGCCAGGTCAATCATATCTGGGAACTCACCACTGGCAACCTTGTTGTTCATAATATCTGTCAAGCTACCATTGACTGGTGTTGCCTTAAATTCAACGTCCCCATCAGCATGTTGTTTGGCAAATTCGTCATACAAGTCACGCATAACTTTTGCAGCTGGCCACTCATCTTCACTGTGGTGGTAGCCATGATAGAATTCCAGAACAGCTTCGTCACCACCTGAAGCTGCTTTCTCTTCAGACGAACCACTGTTGCTACCTGACGCACTACATGCTGCTAAGAATACAGATGCCAAAAGGCAAAGTGAACCACATTTCAATAATTTTTTAGTCATGACAAATTCCTCCTATTGTCTATTTTGATGTTTGTCTTTGTCCGTATGTTTTAAATTTTTCAGCCATCAATTCCATTTCTTCGTCTGGGAGGATGACTGGTTCTCCCATGCTTTTGGCAACACAGTAAATTTTTGCACAGTATTCAACTTCTTCAATAATGTTATAGGCATTTAGCAGGTCTTGGGCTCCAGCTAGGATACCGTGGTTGGCAAGAAAGACTGCACGTCTGTCTTTCATAGCCTTGGCTGCATTTTCAGCCAATTCCTTGGTTCCATAGGTGGCATAATCCGCAACCTGGACATCCTTACCAGCTACCGCAATCATATAGTGACTGGCTGGAAGAGGTTCTCTTAGGACCGCTAAGACCGTTCCATAGGTCGTATGGGCATGGATAACAGCGTCAATATCATCCCGTTCTTGGTACTGAATCAGGTGCATATACCATTCGCTTGAGGGGAGGCGATGCCCTTCTACAACATTCCCCTCCAGGTCCATAATGACAATGTCTTCTTCCTGGATTTCAAAGAAATCGATTCCTGAAGGTGTGATGGCCATCAACCCCTGCTTTCTATCAAAGACACTAAGATTGCCACCTGTTCCCTTTGTAAATCCTTCTGTGACTAACTTTTTACCGTAAGCGATGAGTTCCTTTCTTTCTTTTTCCATGAACATAGGCTGTTCTCCTTTATTTGCTATATAGCGGACCTAGAACCTCACACATCTTGAAGTCAGCCGCTTCTAAATCTTTTGTTCCCACACCATCAAAGATTGCTGGTCGGAAAATCCGTTCCCTTGGAACATTATGTAATGCCACAGGAATACGGAGCATACTTGCTAGTGTAATTACTTCCGCACCGATATGTCCATGAACGAAGGCACCGTGGTTGGAGCCCCAGTGATTCATGACATCATACACCGTTTCAAATCCTGGCTGACCAAGATTTGGAGCAAACCAGGTAGTTGGCCAAGTGCGGTCCGTCCGCTCATCCAGGATACGATGCACCTCATCATCTAGCGGGCAGGTATAGCCTTCTGCAATCTGCAGGCTTGGACCCACACCCTTAACGAGATTGACACGAATCAAAGTTACTGGCAATTCTCCCTCTGTCTTAAAGTGTGAAGAGAAACCACCTCCGCGGAAGTATTCGTAGTTGGCACGGCACCAGTCTGTGGCTTCGAGGCAGGCTTTGACATCCTCCTCGGTCATATTCCAAAATTCTTTCATGGTCGGTTGTCCATTTTCATCTCGCGCAGCTGCACTGCCGTCAAGAGCTGAAGCTCCAGAATTGATGAGATGGAGAATTCCATCCTTGGCACGACCGGTCAATTCCTTACCTGTTACACGTTGCACCGCCTCTGGGCTCCAATAGGTTCTGACATCAGAGAATATTGGAGCCTTATTGGTTAGGAGGGTTCCAAATAACATGGCGGTTGCATTCAATGTATCGTTTTCAGTCGCAAAAGCGGTCACGGGTCTCGGACCATTCCAGTCGAAGGTTGAGGCCAAAATCGCTTCAGCGAAATCTCCATTTGGTAGCCAGTCAGTCCATTGTCGCTGACCCTGGAAACCACCTGAGATAGCATTTCTACCACGAGACTCTTCTTCCCAGCCGATTTCTGCGAGTTTTGGGTTTCCAAAGAGAATATCTCGAATAATCAAGGTTTGCTTGGCAATAAATTCCCAATCCTTATCTGCAGGGATTACTTTTGACTTCGTAATAACTTCTGGGAAATCTTTTCCAGCATTAATGTCAATGCCTTCTTTACAATTTTCCTTTATCCAAGCCAGGGCCTTTTCATACTCGTCTTTGTCATAGATTTCCAGCTGGATACGGCGAAGGATTTCGGTCATGTCGACAAACTCTACCAACATTCCCAGATAGTCTTCAAAGAAGGAGCTTGTAACTTGTGAGCCGGCAATTCCCATTGAAGATGCTCCGATGTTGACATAGGATTTTCCCTTCATCTGACCAGCTGCGATTGCTCCTCTCGCAAAGAGAAGGATTTTTTCAGCCACATCATCTGGGATTGAATTATCATTCAAATCCTGAACATCATGCCCGTAAATCTTAAAGGCTGGATACCCTTTTTGAGCATAGCCACTCATAGCCGCCGCAAGATAAACTGCACCAGGCCGCTCTGTGCCATTAAAGCCCCAGATAGCCTTGATGGTATGGGGATCCATGTCCATGGTTTCAGTACCGTAGCACCAACTTGGTGTAACTGAGAGAGTCGCTACAATATTTTGACTTGAAAACTCATCATAGACAATACCAGCATCACCCTGACCACCGATGGTACGACTAGCGACCACACACTGGACAGGCGTTCCATCAGCATAGCGAAGATTGCTTTCAATTAATTCCTTGGCAGTCACTGCCATGGCCATTGTCTTTTCTTCCAGGGATTCACGAACCCCACCTTGTCGTCCATCGATAGTCGGACGAATGCCAATTTTAGGATAGTTTGTCATCCTAGACCTCCTCCTTTTCGGGATAAAAGTAGTGAAAGTTTACTGAATTTGTCACAATTTCCTTGGCTTCAGCCATATCCTTTATATAACCAAGTGCTTTGAATTGGATAAGGGCATTGCCTAGAGATGTTGCCTCATACAAGCCTGTCACAACTGTCTTTCCTGTCACATCGGCAACTAACTGAGAAAAGTACGTTGACTTCGACCCGCCGCCAATCAGATGAAGGTAGCTAAAATTGTATTCAACAACTTCTTCCAACTGGCCAATAACTTCTCTGTACTTATGAGCCAAACTATGATAGGCAATCTTGAAAAGTTGACCGGCTTCCTCTGGTTTGGAATGGCCTTTTTCTACTAAGTAGGTCTGAATTTTTTCTATCATGTGACCTGGCTCAGCAAAGCGACTGTCATCTGTATCAATAATCGAAACGTCTTCATCTACTGCTTCTACCAGCTGACGAATAGTATCAAAATCAAGTTCCTGTCCCTGTTCCTTGTAGTCTCGTCTCAGTTCCTCGACAATCCAAAGACCGGTGCAATTTTTTAAAAATCGTATGCTACGACTGTGCCCAAGCTCATTGGTAAAATTGTAGGTCAAGGCTTTTTCTGTCAGGATTGGATTCTCCAATTCTGTTCCAATCAAGGACCAAGTCCCACAAGAAATATAGAGTGTTTTCTCCTCCAGGATCGGTATGGCGGCAACTGCACTCGCCGTATCGTGCTGGCAGACATTGATGACCTTGATACCGTCTGGTGTTTTCCCAAGGACATTACCTTCGTCCACCAAGTCAGGTAAGAGCAAGTCTGACACTTCAAACATGGCAAGCACTTCGTGGTTCCATTCCTTTGTCAAAGGATTAAGCATCTGTGTCGTCGAAGCGATGGTTCGCTCAATAGCAAGTTCTCCTGACAATCGATAGTTGAGATAATCAGAAACCATAAGTATCTTGTATGTTCTAAAATAAGATTCTGGTGATTTCTCTTTAGTCGCAATCAGTTGGAACAATGTGTTTATTTCCATTAACTGATTTCCTGTCTTATAATATAGGTCATCAAGTGATGAATACTTGGCTATATTGTTTAGGATTCCTTTTGTTCGACTATCTCTATAACAAACCGGTGGAGTTACTAACTTCCCTTGACTATCAACCTGAGCAAAATCAACTCCCCAAGTATCAATCCCAACGGCTTGGATCTCATATGATTTTTTAGCTGTCTGAATAGCTAATTCTATATTTTGAAAAAGATGTTCTACATTCCAACATAGTTCGCCGCGATGCTTTATCGGGGAATTCGTAAATCGTACTAACTCATTTGCAATAATCTTATCTTCAACAAGTGAATAAGCCACTGCTCTTCCTGATGTAGCCCCCAGGTCAATGGCAAGTACCGATTGCATTTTCTTCACCTCCAACTTGTTACCGCTTTCATATTTTTATTTTAAGATATTAAATCTTGATTTTCAATAGATGAACGAAAAAATGAATTTTGTTCAAAATTCACTAGGTTTATATTTCACTTTAGTTCATTTTATGTTATTATATACATTAGGAGGCTTGATATGAGCAGAGACAAACGCTTAAAAGATATTACAGAAATTCTTCATACCAAAAAGAGAATTGATGTCAAACAGCTAGAAAAATTAACGTTTTCAAGTATATCAACCCTTCGGAGGGATTTAATTTATTTAGAAGAACAGGGATTCCTAACCAGAAAACGTGGTGAAGTCGTTCTTAATTCTTTTAATACCGTTGAACTAGCCCATTCAATTAGGGAAACCGAAAATAGAGATGCTAAAAAGAAAATTGCAGAACTTGCCAAGGACTTTATCGGTCCTGGTATGTGCATTTACTTGGACTCTAGTACAACTGTTTATGAACTTTGTCCCTATCTAGCTAACATTGATAACTTAATTATTTTTACAAATGGTTTAAATACTGCTCAAATGTTGGCAGACCTAGCAAATCCAACAATGAAAATCTTCATCACTGGTGGTGAAGTCAAACACCACTCCGCTTCTGTTATCAACCATAATAGTGAAAATAACCTATTAAGTCATTTCCGTATTGATTTAGCTTTCTGTTCAGCCCGTGGTATTGATGATGAATTTGTCTATGAAGTTTCCTTTAGTCAAGCATTGGCTAAAAAGAGTATCATCGATCAAGCAAGAGATACGATCTTACTCATTGATAGCTCAAAATTTAATCATACAGGTTTCTTCAAAATCAATAACTTAGAACAGTATAAAACCATTATTTCTGATAACTATCCTGATAAAACATTGCTGAATGCCGCTGACCAACTCAATGTAGAGTGGATAGCTTATGATTAATAGTACTTCTTAACAAAACAATTTAGCTTATCGCTCTACAACTTTGAACTGTTGTAGCAAGCACAGTAAGTGGGTACCCACTTACGATAAAATTAACGAAGCAGACGCCCTTGGCTCTGCTTTTTTCGTTACATTTTACTTGTTAGGGAGAACCCTAAGACCCCAATAGAAAGGAATAGATAATGGAAAAACGTACTAGACCCAATCAATTAAAAATTCGACTTTCGGATAAAGAACTTGCTCAAGTGCGACAAAAATATGGACAATCTAGGTCAAAATCAATGCGGCATTTCGTCCTCAAGTGTATCCTTGAAACATCGATTTATGAAGTCGATATGCAGCCATTTAGAGAGTTACAACATCTCCTTTCCAAGACCTCCACTAATGTCAACCAAATTGCCAAGAAGGTCAATACTTACTCCCTTGTTTATAAAGAGGACATTACGACAATCCAAAACGAAATATATCGTTTGAGCAAGGAACTCAATAAATTACAAAACATACTCTACAACAGAACAGATCAGGGGGATATTTAATATGGCTGTTACTAAAATTCACCCCATTAAATCTACTCTGCATTTTGCAATAGACTACATCTTTGAGAAGAAAAAAACAGATGATCAAACGCTCATTTCGACACACATGTGTTTTCCTACCACTGCTCATTTACAATTCTTACAAACTCGAAAAGAGAATAAAGTAAATGGAACGGTACTAGCTAGACACCTGATTCAGTCCTTCTTACCAGGTGAAGTTGACCAAGAAACTGCCCATAAAATTGGACTAGAACTCTGTAAAAATATCTTGAAAGATGAGTATGAATTTGTACTTACTACTCATATTGACAAAGGCCATATTCATAATCATATTATTTTTAATAATGTCAATTTTAAAACTGGGAAATGCTATCAAAGCAATAAACGGACCTATCACCAAATACGGTATACTAGTGATCGCATATGCAAAAAATACAAATTGTCAATTATTGATGAACATTATCAAACCTATCGAACGAAATACAAAACCAGAGGAAAATCCCATTATGAGTGGGAACAAAGCCAAAATGGTAAAGGTTGGAAGTCATATTTACAATTTCTTATCGACCTAAATATTTCACGTTCGAACTCATGGGACGACTTTCTTGACCGTATGAGGAAATCAAAATGCGAAATCAAATTTGGAAAACACATTGCCTTCAAATATAAAAATGCTTCTAGATTCACACGCTCTAAAACAATAGGATCCGACTATACTGAGGAAAGATTGAAAAAAAGAATTGAGAATAATCCGCCTCAACAACTTATTGATACAAGTAAGATTAATGATAAAAAAGGATTGGAATTTTGGGCGAGAAAACACAACTTAAAATCCATGGCACAAGGTCTAGTTGAACTGAGAAACCTAGGTATTCAAACAAAAAATGATTTAGAACTTGCCATCGAATCTATTGCTGATAAACAAATCTCGATTCAAGATGAAGTTAAGCAAATTGATAAAGAAATGACGGAACTTGGTAAGATAATGAAAAATCTTTACGTCATACAGAAGAATAGACTCATTTATCATCATTATCAGAAGCAACCAAATAATCGCCAGTTCTTAAAAGAATATCAGAAAGATATTACTGCCTACAAAAAGGCCAAACAAGACCTTTCACTCAATAATAAATCAGCCAATCCAAAAGACATATTATCCCAGTTAGAACAATTGCAAGAAAAAAAGAATACCCTTATGACAGAGTATTCTCAAATAAAATTTCAATTCAACAAACTATATCAGCACAAGAAAAATATTGACTATTACTTTGAAACTGAACAAAATCGCAATATTTAAGATTATCCACCAGCTAGATAATCCATCCGCTTCTTCCATACAGGTATAGAAACAAAGAAGAATAGTATATAGTAAAATACATCATTAGCAAGGTCATTATTCAAAAACTGTAACCGATAGGTTGCTTCAATGTTTGAATTCAAGATTGATAACAGGGAAGTTATGAAATCAATTGCCAAACAAATACCTATCCCTACACCAAAATATACTATGACGAAATTGATAATCTTACTTACCTTTGGCAAGTAAATGGTCAACAACAACATTAGAAAACTATAGACCACGATTGAAGTCAATCCAAACAAAACATCCCAAAAATAAATCATATTTCCGCTTGAAATTTTACTGGATACTGGTCCGTGTAAAAGATAAATTGTATAGATAAATACTGCAACGAAATCAATTGCAAAACAAGTAAGCTTAACAGAAGTCTTTGCAAAGAAAAAGAAAAGACAAATTGCTGCAACAATAATTAGCCCATATAAACTTAACAAAATCATAACAGTATCACTCCTTTTGCACTTCTAGTTTACTGCATTTCTCATATTTTGTCCGCTCATTATATAGAATTGTCGAATTATTTTTAAACTAATACTTGTCAAATTACAAAAAATATTTTATACTTTGTGTAAGTTTATAAACTGACACAGAAAGGAGTAATCATGTTCTCTCCAAAAAAATTAAAAGAAAAAAGAATAGAATTAGGATTTTCACAAGCTGAAATAGCACGAAAACTGAAGATTAGTCGCATGTCTTTTAGTGCCTGGGAAAGCGGAAAAACCAAACCAAATCAGAAGAATCTTTCCATACTTGCTGATATTTTCGACGTAGAGGAATCTTTTTTTGAATCTGAATATACTATCGTTCAAAACTATCTTCTACTCACAGATGAAAATAAATTAGCTGCCGAGGATTATGTTGAACAACTTTTAGCATCTCAATCCATTGCTGAGAATGTTGTGTCACTGTTCTCCTATCAGGTGCTTTCCGAAGTTCAATTATCTGCCGGACCAGGTGAAAGTTTCTTTGATGAGTATGAAACAGAAACTGTTTATTCAGAAGATGAATATTCAGGGTTTGATATAGCAACTTGGATTTCAGGTAACTCAATGGAACCTGTTTACAAAGACGGAGAGGTTGCGTTGATTCGAGCTACTGGATTTGATTATGATGGGGCTGTCTATGCATTAAACTGGAATGGAGCTCTCTACATCAAGAAACTCTATCGTGAAGAAGACGGCTTTAGAATGGTTTCTATCAATCCAGATGTCGTCGAGAAATTTATCCCCTTTGAAGATGAAATCAGAATTGTTGGCAAGGTTGTAGGGCACTTCATGCCGGTGATTGGAGGTTAGTAATGTCAAGACAGTTTGACGACATTATATTTATTAAAGCAAATAGAATTATTTTTTTACTCGACCAAAAAGAATATGATGTAACTGACCATTTAACTGAATTGGTTGATGAATTAGCAAATTTGAAAGCTAGGTGATCACTATAGGCTATATTGACTATTCTAAAGAACCCCGTAGCGATATTGCTTTTGTTGATATGAAATCCTTCTACGCTTCTATCGAGTGTGTGGATAGGGGATTGCACCCGCTTTACACTTCACTATGTGTCATGAGCCGTGCTGATCATGCTTCTGGCCTTATTCTTGCCGCTTCTCCCATGTTCAAACAAGTGTTTGGAAAAGGTAATGTAGGACGTTCTTACGACCTGCCTTTCGATATAAACACTCGCAAGTTTAGCTACCAAAATGCTTGGAAACAAGGGATTGAAGTTACTCCGAAGTACAAATCCTTTATAGAGCATTGGGCCAAACGAACACTGATCGTTGCCCCACGAATGGAACGGTACATTGAGAAGAATTTGGAAATTCAGCACATCTTCCAGGACTATGCTGCTCCTGATGACATCCATCCCTACTCAATTGACGAGGGATTCATTGACCTGACAAGCTCTCTACGTTACTTCATCCCAGGCGACAAACTGTCAAGAAAAGATAAATTAGACAATGTTTCTGCACTGATCCAAAGGGATATTTTCCGTAAAACAGGGGTTATCTCAACAGTTGGGATGAGCAATGCTAATCCCCTACTAGCCAAGTTAGCATTGGATAACGAAGCCAAGAAAACCCCAACAATGCGTGCCAATTGGTCCTATGAAGATGTGGAAACAAAAGTCTGGGCAATACCCAACCTGACAGATTTTTGGGGAATCGGTGACAAACGAGAAAAAAGGCTCCGTAAACTTGGAGTTAATTCTATCAAGGAGCTTGCCAATTTTAATCCAGATGTTCTCAAGAAAGAATTAGGCAAAGAAGGTGTTCAGCTATGGTTCCATGCAAATGGAGTTGATGAGAGTGACGTTCACGAACACTACAAACCCAAATCAAGAGGGCTTGGAAACTCTCAAATGTTACCAAGAGACTATCGTACTCAAAGGGAGATAGAAGTTGCCCTAGCTGAAATGGCGGACCAAGTTGCTAATCGACTGCGACAAGCCCACAAGAAGGCTACTGTTGTTTCTATTCATATTGGCTTTTCATGGACGGAGAAACGAAAATCCATCAATGCTCAAAAGAAGATAGACCCAGCAAACCTACCCAGAACAATGGTCAACCATGTTCTTGAATTGTTCCGAAGTAAATATTCATATGGAATTGTGAGGCAAATAGGGGTCACATATAGTGGTTTTGTGGATGAAAATTTGACGCTCCTATCGCTTTTTGATGACTTAGAGACAATAGAGAAAGAAGAAAAAATACAGACCGCAATTGATGCTGTTAGAGAAAAATTTGGCTTTTTAGCTATTCAAAAAGGAACCGTTCTGACCGAAGGTTCCCGCAATATTGAACGTAGTAAACTAATCGGCGGGCATTCCGCTGGTGGATTGGAGGGATTAAAATGATTGACCGTTCATACTTACCATTTCAATCAGCTCGAGAGTACCAGGATGTCAAGATGCAAAAATGGATGGGCTTTTTCCTGTCTGAGCATACCTCTGCACTCTCAGATGATGCGAGCAATGTGACTTATTTATCCGAACTAAGCATTGAGAAGAAATTACTCCTACTCAGTCAAGTCTATGCAGGACAACTTACCGCGCGCATTGACGTAACAGAGAAGAAACAACGTGTTTCCTATATTGGTACCATTCCAAATTTAACCAAAGACAATATCCTAATCAAAACTAAGGCTGGCCATGTCAAGCTGAAAATGAATGACATTATCAGTATATCTCTAGTTGAGGAGGCACTTTATGAATCTGCTTGATTTCCAGCGTAATGAACTTCAAATGGACTATTCTAGCGAGAGTTATCAGGACTTTGAGAGAGATTTCTACCGCTACTCCGACATGAATATTCCATTGACCTTTCTGATAGACGATATTCTGAAAGCAATGGCAGCATCACATAAAAACTACTTTGTTCTCAATAAGGAAAAATCCCTAGATAACCGTGACCACTACTTTATATTCCAGATTGAAACTCTTGATGACAATAAACTTATCAGGAAATTCATCTATCAGAAAACGACTACAAGTTTGGCATAAAATAGGAGCTCATCGGATGATGGGCTCCTGTTCTATAGCTATAACAAAGAATATCTAGGTAAATGAGATCTATATCGAATTTTATTAAAAATTGGCGAACGTTTTCGCGAATTTCCGATTCGCTGAAATTGTTTCAATCTAATAGTTTTCTTTAAAGTTGATTGATTCTTTAATACATATATTTGTCTAAAGAAGGCATAAGCTAAAATTGCTTTCTGTACCATTAAATAATCAACCTGATTATCCTTGATGCGACCATGTAAGAATAAATTTCTATTTAATGGAATTTCATTTCTATAGTACATATCTTCGACTTCATCAAATCGCTTATATAGATTTATACCTCGATTATTATTTTTTTGTGATTCACTTGTGTAAGAGAACTCATTTACGAGTTTATTCAAAAAATCACTTTTCCCTTGCAAACTGTCAACCACAGTTCTAACACCGGCCTGAGACGTTTTAATCTTTGAGAGCTTCCTGGCATCTTGTAACTGCATTTCAGTTATTATAAACTCAATTCTTTCCAGACAAAATATTACCATTAATTTATAATATTTAAGTTTCTCCAACTGTAGTAATTGATTTATTTCGTAATACGTATCTATTGATAGGGGAATAAAGTCATAAACATTTTTATTATAGCTACTTTTCCAATAATTCAAATGCTCAAGTAAAACCATATCAGCTTCAGCTTGATTTTCAAATCTTGTTCGAACATATACATCATTCAAAAGTAATGGTGGTATGTAAACATCATACTCTAAACAGTAAGCTAATTTTCTCTTTTCATTTTCTTCGAGTTGTTTGAGTAAGCCTTTAAAATCAATATTTCGAATTATATTAGAAAGAGTAGAATTTATTATCCGAATGTTTTTTTCTAATTGCTTAAAGGCAGGTTTCATTGCACTAAAAACTGTACTTATGTATTCAGAGTGTAGTTTAGCAAGTCGAAAAGAATGTTCAGACATCATTGAACCAGCTATTTTTGCCACCTCAGTTAACTGATTATTATCAATCATTTCACCAACTCCTCATACATGTCAAACAGTCTTTCAACGGTCTCGCTTTCAGTCAGCCAAGTGTTGGTGCCGTCAACGTTCTTGGTCATGCCATAGGCTGTCATAACAGCTCTATCATTGGCCTGGTGAGCTTTTCTAAGTTCGACCGGCATGGTCAGCTCGTCATAAAGGTCAGCTAGGCTCGAATCTGGATAAAGGGCACGGGCATCCAAAATCGCCTGCGCTGTTTGAGCAATCTTCTCCTTCTGCTCCTCCGTCACCTCTGGCCAAGGGAAATTGTTGTAGACAATATCTTTCGAATATCGGTAATCTGATTTCAGGCGGCCAGCAACAGCTCGCATCCAAGCCATATGAACATTAGAAATCAAAATTCCGAAGTGGAAATATGATGCATTTGGTATGATTTGAATTTGGTTATTAGTGATAACATCCCCCCTTACATAACCTAGAGGTATATAACGTCTATTTTCTGAAGATACAATTGGAACAGCGATGTAATCTTCTCCAATAGGCTGTGTTTGTTGTGCAAACAAGGTTGGGGTCTCGGCAAACTTTTGTATTTCTTTTGCTTTACTCGATAGTCGAAAATCTCTTACATTTTCAATCCGCTTCATAACAGTTGGCATTTTTCTCAACTCGGATATTGGGCAATCTTTAATAAATAGTACCCATCTATAACCATGGGGATGCCCAGTCTGATAATTGGCAGTAACAATTCCTTGCTCCGTATCTTTGATTATTTGTTCCACCCGTTTTATATCACGTAATATCAAGTCAACATGACACCCGTTTATAACTAACCATCCACCGCCATTAACCCAATCACCCCACGCTCCGGGAGGTACAACAAGGTTGTTTCTATTCTCATCATCCAACTCTGTAGCAATTTGATTAATCGCTGTCAGGTCAAATGAGTCTGAATTGTAATAGATTCCGATATCTATATCAGAATTTTCTGTATGGGTGCTTCTTGCACGTGAGCCCCCTAATACAATGCCTTCTATAAAAGGCAAAGATGATAATTTCTCTGTTACTATTTGAATAACATTACCTACCATATAAACATCCTCCTTTATTCGTTAGATATTTTTATTTCATCTCCATCTGGTAAAATAAATGCCTGCACAAACTTGACACCTAGCACATCAGCAATAGCCTTCAACTCATCCAAGGTTACTGTTTCTCGTTGTAATTTTTTATTGAAATTCTGTGGAGTCTGGCCAATACGTCTAGCAAGTTCGGAAACACTTATATTCATTTGCTCACACAGTTCTTTAATCATTTCTGCCGTAGTCATACAGCACCTCCAAGTTTATGCTAAGAATAACATAAACCATTTGGTTGATAAATGCAATAGTCATTAAAATATTATTATAATCAGCAATTAAAAGAAAACCCACAACTCTACTTCAGAGTCATGGGCTATTTACTTCTGGTTTTCATATTTCCATTTCGATACCTGGTTTGAAGGCTATGACGAAGTGGTCTTCATAGACCTTAACGTTCTGGATTATCTTCCTTACAAGCTTATCATCATATTCTAAGGTGCGGAATTTGTTCTTGCGGATAAATTCAATCAACTCATTGATGCGCTCGTTCTCGCCACTGAGGGAGGCATCTTCTACTAAAAGAGTCTGACGCTTATCTCGCATCTCATCGATCTCATCTACCAGGTATTCATAATCTTGACCTTTATTGGCCAGCTTGATTAGTTCTTTTTGTTTTTCATCTAGTAGGGTATTAATCTCTGAAATTTGGTATTCTGTGGTTTCTCCAATCACAGCATGAATATTTTCTTCCAGTGTCTTTATCATATTGTTGCCACCAGCAAGTAGCTTATTAATTGCGGTCATTACCGCACCATAGAGTTCATCTTCTTTTACGGTTCGGTTCTTACATACCTCGGGACCCTGCTCGATTCTAGTCACGCATCGCCAGACAAATTCTTTTCTGCCATGAATATTCCAATAGGTTCTCCTATAAATATCGCCACAATATCCACAGAAGGTGATGGCACTTAAAGCGTACTTGCTACTATAAATTCTTTTGTTCTTGCCTTCTCCTGTGTAGATATTACTTCTCCGATAAATTTCTTCTTGAGCCTGCAAAAATAACTCTTTAGAAATAATCGCTTCATGGCTATTTTCAACATAATACTGGGGAAAATGAGAGATTAACTACAGTCTCACTTACTGGCTAGTGACAGTAAGCAGACACACTCAACGTTTAGTACTCAGGCGATTTAGGGATCAAGTCAACAAACACTAAAAACTATTGATTGCATAGGATTTTTAAGCATCTCCTAACAACCCAACATCTAATCTATCACTTCATTTAAGTAGGGTATTTTAGTTTCGCTGTTAAAATCAAGCCTATTTTTATCTGTGGATGTAAATCCTACTAATATCCGATTCTCCACTCCCTTAAGCCATGCAAAGAAATTCTAAACCATATTTGCACCAAAAAGAGATTAACCACTAGCGGATCGAAGAAAAACACCTTGTCTCAGCTACGTCAAAAGATGAAATGTGAGTGACGCTAGATTCGTGCTTCAGCAATTCTAGGATCGAAGCGGTCTCGCAGCCCCTCACACAAGGCGGTTTTCCATAGGATAGCGCGAGATTCAATCACCACTATTTGCCAAAGAGCCCAAAAAACCGCTAGCCAAAAATCGGCTACCGGTTCTAAAAATGATGTTTATCCTTTTCGAGTCTAACAACTCGTCAGGACGAACAATAATTATTTTCTTGTTAACAGACATACTGCTTCCACATGGATTGAGAGGACAGAATGAATGTCATTTGTGTATGTCCGTTCTCGGAAACATATCCACGACACTTTTTGCACTATCGGTAGACGGGAACATATCCATAGGCTTCGCTGTTTTTTGAAAAACTGAGGTATGCTGTTAATTTTCAGTACCCAATACTGTGAATAACGTTACTCTCCTATTCACTAATGTAATTCAACAATCTTTCTAAAATGTCATGTGTAACTTTTAAGTTGTATTGTTCAATAAGGTGACTTTGCAAATCCATAACTAATAGCAAAGAATTTTTATAGGCTTCAAATAATTCTACCTTATCTAATCGAGCAGTGGTCTTTGCAAATTTTTTATAATTTTCAAGGCTAATTTCTTTTTCAAGGTTTTTACTCATGTTTAGCCAATTATCAGCATTTTTTTCTGCCATACGTATAAGTTGTAGTGTATTTTTTGAAGTTGTGATAAGAGTTCTAATGAACGAGCATATTCTCCTCTTTTTAGAACGTTGATTCCCATCAACCATAGATTAGAGAAATTACACAACAAAAAATTAGCATTTTCTTCAGTAAGTCTATTTGGTCTTGCACCACTTATCTCTGATAAATAATTTTCTAATTGCCCTGTTTCATCGTAAATAAGCATAGCCTTCGTATCAGGAATATAACCTGAATCTTTAAACGAGGGGATTATGTTCATATCTTTTTCAGAAAGGAAATGAAATTCCCCACGTATAAGATTATCAAAAATAACTACCTCTGTTCCGTACTCATTTTTATAAAGCATCAAGTACGGAGCTACGTCAAACAACCAGTTGGATGAATCAAAGTTCGAGGTTATACTATCTTTCAAAAATATATAGAACTCTATATCAGAGTATTGGTCACCTTCTCCTTTGGTAAACGATCCATACATCATACAAGCTGTAATTCGTTCATCTGACTCAGTAAGATTCTTAACGTTTGCAATTAATTCTTTTTGTTTTAACATTTCTTCACCCTTTCATGTAAATATCTTTTAGTTATTGTGGCAACTCAAAATCTCTACAAACCTAAATTAATATTTTTCGTACAAATGTTATTGCAAAAAGCATCATCATGCTCCACAAACAATAGTGTAGGACAATATTCCAAAATCATTTTTTCAATTTGGATACGTGAAAAAATATCAATATAGTTCAATGGCTCATCCCATATATACAAATGTGCACTTTCACAAAGGCTTTTAGCAATTAGTACTTTCTTTTTCTGACCAGCACTAAAATCCACCATGTTCTTATCAAACTGCTCTCTATTAAAATCCAGTTTACGAAGAATCGTTTTAAATAGAGTTTCATCGATCTTATTATTATAGGCAAATTCAGATAGATTACCTTTTAAATATGAAGTATCTTGCGAAATATAAGAAATTTTTAGTCCACTTGCTAGCATAAAATTTCCGGTAAATTTAATATCATCTCCATTAATCAATTTTAGGATACTAGACTTACCACTCCCATTTTTTCCGATAATGGCAACTCTATCACCAATATTGACTCTGAAATTAAGATTACTGCATACTTCTTTATCCCCATAAAACAATGATAAATCATTCGCTTCTATTAGGCACTCTTTGTGAAAATCAAGTGGCGAAATTTTTAAATCGTCATATTGTTCAATGTTGTGGAGCAGTTCGGATTTTTGTAAAATAGCTTCCTGCTGCCTTGACTCAATATTTTTAGCACGTTTCATCGCCTTTGCCGCCTTATGTCCAACATAACCCTTATCCAGTTTTGAACCAGAATTTGTTGTTCCATTTTTACTTTTTTCTACTTTATTTGACCAGTTTGAACTACGTTTTGCTGCATAAGACAACCTTCCTATTTCTTTAAGGAGTTTCTTGTTTTCTGCCAGTTCAAAATTATCTTGTAACGTTTTGTTCTCCCACCAAGAAGTAAAATTTCCCTTTTGGATTTCGATATTCGTTTTATTGATAGATAGTATATGGTCAACACATTGATCAAGTAAGCTTCTATCATGAGATACCAAAATAAACCCCTTCTTGCGTTTCAAATAGTTTTGCACTACATTACGTGCATCGATGTCAAGATGGTTTGTAGGTTCATCAATAAGCAGGAAACAACTCTCTGTAAGGAATAAAGCTGCAAGAAGGACCTTCGTTTGCTCACCATTTGACAATGTATTAAACGGACGATATAAAGCATCTTCTTGAACATCAAGCAATGATATTTCACGAAAAATCTCCCAATCCATACATTCCGTACAAATACTCTTCATTACTTCAATTGTATATAGACTCTTATC
Organism: Streptococcus nasisuis; assembly: GCF_040836615.1. NCBI lineage: Bacteria > Bacillati > Bacillota > Bacilli > Lactobacillales > Streptococcaceae > Streptococcus > Streptococcus nasisuis. The sequence continues at coordinate 1,699,800 of NZ_CP162268.1, forward strand.
TTCCACATCATAAGGAAAATACTCAAACTTAACTGTAGAACTTATATTGCCGGAATACGCATATTTGCCAAGCAATAAATTTAAGAAAGTAGTTTTTCCGCGTCCGTTTCTTCCAATAAAACCGAGTTTCCAATCTGTATCTATCTGAAAACTTACATTTTCAAAAATATTGTCGTAACTTCCCTCGTGTGAAAAAGTTAGATTTGAAACATTTATTATAGACATATATTCTTCCTCCTTTATATTATAATAATTTTATAAGCAAAGTCGGTTTTCGGCATTGATTACTCTACAATGTTATCCAACTCTGCATGGATTTTGTCATGAATGACATAGTATCATTGTCTATCACGTTTATCTTCCTTTCTTTTACAAATATTAAAAGCCGCAAGAAAGTAAATTCTTACGGCTCAAAAACAAATACTATTATTACCTTTTGTTATACATAACATAAGGTTACTGTAATGTATTATTGAGTGTAGAATACTTAACTTTCTTGCAATTTGCATAACAAAACAAACGGTTCTATAGCCGTTTCTTTAAATATCTTATTATGCATCATATAATTAGCAAGAAAAGTTATACATTCTTCCACCTCCAAGTCTTTTTATTATATCATATTATCTTCAAAAATCCAATATAATTTTTCTGCTTTTGTGATTTTTCTGTTTTTTTCTAAAGATTACAACTCTATATCAATTCTGACTTTTGACTTGAATTTATCGTGAGTTTATCTTCATATTATCACAACTTTTTCATATTTCCATTTCGATGCCAGATTTAAAGGCTATGACGAAGTGTTCTTCATAGACTGTAACGCTCTGGATTATCTTCCTTAGTAGCAAGCGATTAGCTTTCACAAAATCTTCTGTTTGTAGTTTAAAAAATTCATCAGGATTTTCTAACTCAACCTCAAAATATTTCATTTTACATTCCCTCATTTCATTTATTGATAAATTGAGTTTACAAAAAGAGTGGACAATTTTTGTCTACTCTTAACCTTTAAAATAGTTTTTTTTTAATCGATTTGAAGTTGCCTAAATTATTACTTATTCGGTAAAATGAAGTATTGCTTTCAACAGATTTCCTTCAACTACACTTCACTTGATTCAAACAAGGTGGGTACATTTCTATTTCCACAAACTCCTTGTCAATGGAAATAAACACGTACCCACAGGGTAAATGGAAATAGATTTTGATAATTTCTTGCTATCACTTCTACTCACTCCAAAAAATTACTTACTCTAACACTTCCCCACAACATAACAAAAAGCCTTGCAATCAAGGCTTTCATTACCCCTTTCATTCAAAGGTTTCTACTCCTTTACGAGCAGAGCTACACACTCGACGTGTGTAGTCTGTTCCTTGAGAATACAATTTTTTATCCTCGTCACTGTTTTGAGGACACAATTTATCTGTTTCTAGTTTAGCATTTTTACGTTTACTTTTAAATTGTTTACCATCCTTGTTTTGAGTTTCACCTGTTTTGAATATTATGGTTAACATTGCAGGATCAATTTCTCCGTCGCTATTAACTCCACCTACAATAATTTTCTCAACAATACTTTCAAAAACTGCACGATCAAACTCCGTAAGCATTTTCTGTGAAGATAGCAAGTGCTTAAACTCAGTTAGTCTTTTCTTTACATCGATTTCTGATTTTAAGGTTGTTTCAATATTTACCTTCTCTTCTGCTAGAAACTCTTTTTCTGAGGAAATTTCATTGTACTTTTCATTGTATATGGTATCGCTAATTTTCCCTTCGAGCCTTAGATTTACAAGATTTTCCTCTTTTTTAGTAATGTTCGAAGTTTGTTTGTAATCCTTTTTAGTTCCTTATTAAGGCTATTGTCATTCAATTCAGATTCAATCGTTTCAAGTAAGTCTGTCATTAAGTTTTCATTTGAATGATAAAGTTTTCTGTAAGCTTCCATGAAAGCCCCTCAATAGCGAGCTCTTCTAATCCTTTACTATGCTTACAAAATTTCTTTCCTTTCTTTATCGATGTAACACAGTGCCACACAACCTTGCGATAATCTGAACGGCAGTGCCAACTTCTTCTAGATAATATTGAACCACAAAAACCACATTCTAACATGCTACTAAAAGCATACATTTTTGAATAGCGTTCACGCTTGCCATTTACATTTGCAGCAGTCTTCTTATTTCCTGCTCGACGAAGTCTTATCTCCTGAGCTTTCTCAAAGTCTTCTTTAGATATTATAGGTTCATGATTATCTTTGATGTAGTACTTATCTTCTTCACCAAAATTACTTAAACGTCTCTTGCTTATTGGATCCACTGTAAAAGTTTTGCCCATTAGAATATCGCCTTTATATTTTTCATTCTTTATGATTCCTAAGACTGTTGTATCATTCCAATGATCTAATCCTCTCGGCGATTTGTAACCTAGTTCATCAAGTTCCCTTGCAATTACTTTTCCTCCAATACCTTCTAAGTACCTTTCAAAGATATAGCGAACTATTTTGGCTTCTTTTTTATTGATTGAAAGTTGCTTGGTTTCTACATCATAGTCATACCCCAAGCATCCTTGAAACCCTATCAATTCACCACGTTGCATCTTCATTTTTAATCCTTTTTTCACATGAGCAGATGTATTTTCTACTTCTTGCTGTGCAACGGAGCTTAGAATAGTCAAAAGCAATTCTCCATCCATTGTTAGGGTATCTATATTTTCTTCCTCAAAATATACTCCAATTTGCATATCTTTTAACATTCTGACATATTTCAAAGTATCTAGGGTATTCCTGGCAAATCTAGCAATTGCCTTTGTGACAATGTAATCTATTTCTCCATTTACACAATCATTTATTAATCGTTGAAAATCTTGTCTCTTTCCTACTTGTGTTCCTGAAATCCCCTCATCTGCATAGATACCTGCCAGTTCCCAATCCGACCGCTGAGAGATATAATCTTTATAATGTCTCACCTGAGATTCATAGCTGTTCTTCTGATCTTCGCTATCAGAACTAACTCGGCAATAAGCAGCAACCCTTTTTGACTCTCTTTCGAAATTGTCGCCTCTACGACGAACTAAAGAATCAGCTTTTATTATTTCAACATTATTTTTTTTCATACTGAAATTCCTCCTTTTGATTCTATATTACCGCGTTCAAATCAAAAGGTCAGCTAATTTGTGTACTTAATGCGCAGTCTATTTTTAATTTTTTCATATTCCTTTTTAGTCAACATATTTCTGGAATATAAAAAATTAAGCATTGAAAGTTGCATACTATATTTTACTACTGATTGTTCCAAAACTTACCCTCCTGATAACATGTTACTCTTAGTTATTCTCTGTGGGTATGACTGGTTATATCAATCATGGGAATTTCACCCGCTGTCCTTTTACGTTGGCAGCCTGAACGGTCAGAAGTATCATTATCATTATTTGTGTCATGGCAGATAGGTCACCATCCTATTTTTGAATAAATGATTTCCGCTCATTTCCTGGCGCATTACATTCTATTGCTCAACAAATAAATATAGTCCCACCTAGAATTATTCAATTGTCAATGAACAAATCAGGAGAGACTATTTCTTATTTTTTAAGCGATAGGGAGTGTCTGTAAGTCCAAGTAAATAATCCGTACTCACTTGATATAATTCTGAGATTTTTATCAAGAAATCAACAGGAATCTGACGTTTGCCAGACTCAATCTTAGAATAAGCTGACTGACTACATGATAAATACCGTGCAAGATACTCTTGCGAATAATCACAATCCTCTCTCAGATCCCTAATGCGCCTATACATTCGTTCACTCCTAAGAAAATTATAGTTAAGTTCTGAACGAATCTTAGTTTTTATTCCAAATTGGCATAAGTTTTTGATATAGATATTACTATTTCATATTTACTAATTAAGCTATATCTCCATAATCCAAATCATAATCAGAGAAAAATCATTTTGAACAATTATTCATACACTCGTCAAAAATAATTATATTTTAATAGCACCCTCTCTAATATATTCAAATGTGAATAAATCAGGTATGAGTGCTAATTGTTGAGATTTTAAAATATTTTTATCAATATATTTACTTTCTGAACTTCATGGTATTCAAGATTACGATATTCAAGCCTAAGCATAATCACTACTTTTTATCGGAATAATTAATTTAACCATAGCCCCATTTTCCTTATTATGCAGTTGTATATCACCTGAATGAATGCTCATTACTTGTTTTACAAATGCCAAGCCTATTCCAAAATGTTCAAACTGTGAATTTCTGCTAGTATCTTCTCGATAAAATAATTTTCCAAAATTTTCTAAAACATCATCCGAAAATTTGGAACCATTATTCCAAATACTTACGGTAATATTACTATCTGCAAACTCAAAGGTAACTCTTATTTTCTTTTTAGCATCATTTGCATAAGCTATAGCATTATTAACAATATTTGCTATTGAACGGATAATTAAATCTAAATCTAAATCAATATTACAGTCTCGTTCTATTTTAGTATCATATTTATAGTCGATATTATCTCCAATAAGGTATGCACACTCTTGTTCCAGTATTTTTGATAAATTACTGATACTATGCTGATGAAAAGAAATCTGATCAGAGTAAAAAGTTTTAGAATAGTTAATCAACTGATTAAAATAGTTATCTAATTGGTTACTTGCTCTTTCAATGTCCCTAAGACATTGAAAATCAATACCTGATAAAGGGGCAAATTGCAACAATTCCGAGTTTCCTTTGATAACAGTCAAAGGTGTCTTTAAGTCATGCGCCATTGCTGAAACTTTAAATAGAATATCCTCCTTTTGATCTTTTTCTATCTGAATCATATTTTTTATTCTTTGTTGCATTAGTTCAATGTGTTTGTTAGTTTCTATGAATTCAAGAATTGTTAATTTAGACGATGTGTTTACAGAGGTCAGCCACATACTACCATGATAAACAATCTCCATTTCTTGCTTTACTTTTTTCAATAAGGCTTTAATATTAATAGAAACTATAACAATCAAAGATATACAAATATAAACCCATGAAAAAACATTAAAGAATATTTCTAACAAACCACTAGCGATTGAGTGAGTTTCTGAATGAATGTCAATAGAAATAGTCGATAAAGGAAAAATATATGCTACAATTACACTCAAACAAAATTGTTTAACAATCGTCCACTGCGTCTTTTTTACTAAAGCCTTAAAATCTAATTTTCGTTCCAACTATATCCGCCTCCCCACTGTGTCTTAATCGGATTAATTGAAAAGGGTTTTAATTTTGACCGAATTTGATAAATATACTCAGCAATAGAACGAAATTGTGCATCTGATTCCGATGGATATATTCTCTCATAGAGTTCCTCTACAGAATATACTCTTTTCGGGTTACTTGCTAGTGTATACAAAATTGTAAATTCTCGCTTCGTCAATGATATAATCTCTTCTTCAATCAAAATTTCTTGCTTGCTGACATTAATTATCATATTCTTTGTGCGTATTTCTTTATTATTTTTACGATTTCTCTCTTCCCTTTGGATATGCATTCTAACACGAGCAACTAATTCCGTAATGCTAAATGGTTTTTTATATAATCGTCCGCACCTGCCTTTACCCCACTAGCCAAATCACTATCCAATTGCTTAGCTGTTACAAAAATTATCGGGACATCGATTTGTTCGCGAATAGATTTACAAATTTCTAAACCATCAATAGACATCATAATATCTAGTAAAATTAAATCAAAACCTACAAATGAACAAATATCTATGTTACTTACTTCACTTCTGGTCGTAACTTCAAACTCTGATCGTTCTAATGAATTCTTTATCAAACGAAGAATACTTTCATCATCATCAATTGCTAATATTCGATATACTTTTTTTTCTTTCATAATTAAATAATATCACAAAATACAAGATTTTTATCGGACCACTCTCTTCCTAAACAGCAAAATAGAGAAAGATAACAGCAAGATACCCCATAAAAATTGAATTGTAATACCTACTGTAGAAGGTATATAAGGTTGATTTTCAGTCATAAAAAATGAATTCATGGTGGAGATTATCGGGAAGTAGAGAAAGGCATCACTGAATTGCAGAAGCATTTGACCTAACCCCAACAAGAAAGACAAGGACATCCCCATCGGAACAACTATACTCCTGGTTATAAGAACTAAACCAAAACATATTAGCACCAACCCAATCAGTACCAACATTATCTTTATTGCATAGGCATAAATAAGTATAGGAATTAATATACCATAATAAATATATACCACAAAAATAGTACAGAAGGTAACTAGACTCCAAACCAATACAGTTATTGATAATATAATTATTAATTTTGTAAAAAGAATTTCCATCGTATTGGGTTAGCTAATAAACTGCTTCTTAAAGTTGAATCGTTAAATTCTTGCCCTATAAATAGTATTGTAATAATAATAATCCCAGCTTGTCCAAGATAGAAGCTTTCTAAGATTTGTGTTAAAGCATAATTCTCGGTTATATAACTTGGAGCTTCATGTAAAAAAATAACAAATAAAGGTACTAAAATTATAGTTGCTAGTACAGTCAATAATAGCCATTTATTATAAATGAACTTTAAATACTCACTTCTAAAAGAATTCATCTAACATTACCTACATCTTCCTTCAAAAATTTGTAATATGCAAAGCTACTAACTACTAGCACCCAAATACTCAGAAATAAAACACTGCGTCCTGGTGTTGTGATTTTCAAAGGAGACGTTGCAATTAAATCTTGCCCTAAAGATACTGGTAAATACTTCGCAAGCTGAATTCTGTCAGCAAGAAAACTACCTAAATTATAGACTTGTGGTAGTAAAAATAATAATGATCCAAGTGAAGATTTAAAATAAAAAGCAATTGAATAGGATAATACCGTTAGTAGCGACCACGACAGTGATCCCAATAATATAAAATACCACACATTCTTACTCAGTATTAAAGGGTTCAACCCCTCTCTTCCTAAACCAAACTGTGCACTTACAATAGATAAATAGATTGAGACAAATGATACAACAAAAATAAATACACATGTAACAATAAATTTTATTACAAAGAATACAACCTTATTTGAACATAATAGCAAGCTGGTACGTAAAGAACTATTTTTATATTCCATACTTCCAAGAATTGCTCCTAAAATTATCATAGCAAACAAGCCCAATAGTATTGCATCAAAACCAATATAGTCAATTGGAGGTATTGGTTCTGCTAAACTACTATTTGTTTCGGGTGTTGCATTCAATCCAACTGTTAAAATTTGTTTGGAACTGATATAAGACAATAACGGCTGAAGAATAAAAACAATTGGTAAAACTATTTGGGTTGATCTGCTATAAAAATTTTATATAGCTCTGATAAAGTATTATAGCTTTTTATACTACTCATCATAGTCACCTCCTGTTAAATGAAAGAAAACATCTTCTAGATTATCAAATCCGTTCATTATATTATTAAGTGTACCCGAAGTTATGATGCTTCCTTTATTAATAAAAACAACCTTATCAGTTACCGCCTCTACTTCTGAAAGTATATGTGATGATAACAATACTGTCTTACCAGCACTTGCTTGTTCCCTAATAAAATTTCTAAACCATCTAATTCCACTAGGATCTAGACCATTTGTAGGTTCATCTAAAATCAGGTACTGAGGATTTCCCAACAGCGCTGTTGCAATACCTAACCTCTGCCCCTCTCCTAATGAAAGGTTTCCTATTTTTGAATATCTTTTATGTTCAATATCAGTAATGGATAATACCTCTGATATTCTGGATAAATCTATTCCATTACTAGCAGCAGCTATTTTCAAATGTTGAAAAACTGTTCGATCATTGGGAGCCCCACACCATCGAAAGAGGCTCCTACAGTTAAAAGAGGACGTTCAAAATCACAATATTTCTTACCTCCTATTAAAGCAGTGCCTGAAGATGGCCTATCCAGACCCAAAAGTATTCGTAATGTCGAACTTTTTCCAGCACCATTCGGTCCCAAAAAGGCAGTGACTTCCCCCTCTTCAGCTGTAAAGGATACATTCTTTAATATATCTCCATCTTTATAAGTTTTTGTTACATCTCTTATTTCAATCTTATTTGTCATTATACAATACTCCTGTACTCCTATACTAAAAATTGTTCTTTGGCCAACTCTTTATATAATGGAACAGATTCCAATAGCTCCACATGAGTCCCACTTCCTACAAGTCTTCCGTGTTCCAAAACAAAGATTTCATCTGAATCTAAAATTGTAGATAATCTATGTGCAACCATTATTATGGTTCTCTCACCTCTCATATTTTTGATTGCTTCCTTCATTTTCTTCTCACTAAGACTATCTAGATTCGAAGTTAACTCATCCAGCAAGAGTATCTTTGCATCAGAAAGTATTGCTCTTGCCATTGCCAATCTCTGTCTTTCTCCTCCTGATAAATTGAAACCTCCTTCACCAATTTGACTCTCAACCCCAGATGCACCTCTTTGAATCAAATGCTCCAAACCAACTTTTTTAAAGCGTCACAACATTCATCATATGTTACATTAGTATTACCCATTTTTAGATTTTCTAAAATTGTACCAGCTACTAATGGTGAGTTTTGCTCAACATAAGAAATATTAGAACGTAAAGTCTCGCGACTCATTGTTCGGAAATCTTGTCCAAATACCTTTATACTACCACTAGTAATATCATAGAATCTTTCGATGAGATAAAGAAGTGTGCTTTTCCCCGCACCAGACGGACCGACAATACTGACGTAATCTCCACTATTTATTTCGAAAGTAATGTCCTTTAATATATAATTATCATCCGATTGAATATCCTGAAATTTGTAAGAATCATATGAAAAAGTTACATTCGCAAATTCAATTGCTTTGCTTCTATCCGACTTAGTTTCTAGATTTAAAATGATATCATTATCTTCTTCTTTTGGAAGATCAATAATTTCAGTAATTCTACCTAAAGCTCCTAAAGCTTCTGAAATAGTTGTGACCGATGAAAATATTTGTCCTACTGGTGAAATAGCGATATACATTAATAGCATAAAAGAAGTTAGACTTGCAATAGACATTTGACCAGTAGAAACACGGTATCCTCCGACTCCCAAAATAATTATCCCACACAACTGCAAGCTAAAATTTGATATCGGTGTCATTATTGATTGCACTCTTGCAACTCCAATTCCCAAGTTTTTTACTTCTTGTGCCTCAGATAACATTTTAGATAATTCTGAATTCGTTTCATTTGTCGATCGAATTGTTCTAATTCCTACGATTAGCCTATTTAAATATGCTGTCATTTTCCCCAAACCCTGATGAGCTTTATAACTTGCTGTTTGAATCAAACTACTCATCAATAAAATAAATAGGAATGATAAAGATATGGAAATAATTGTAATTATTGCGAGATATGTATCCTTTAGAAATAATGTGAATATCGCACCTAAACTCAAGAACAATCCACTCGTCAGAGCAACGGTTGATTGAATGATTCCCGCTCTTAGCTTACTTGTATCACTGCTAAATCTACTAATTAGGTCTCCTGCTGACAGATCATTATATTTATAAATGGGAAGTTTAAGAAATTGAATAATTAAATTTTTCTTGATTGAAATACTGCACTTTCTCCCATTAATTGTAAGAAATAATATTGCAAACTGGAAATAATAGTTGTACCCACGGTAATAGCAATAAGCGTATACATAGTGGAATTATTGAATAAATTTACTCCCTTTTGAGAGATTACTTTAGACAAAAGTTCTGGCTGTAATAACGTTAAAATGGACGTAAGTATTCCCAAACATAAAACGATTAAAAAATATTTTCCTTTATTTTCTATCAAGGCAAGTAAATCACGGAATTTTACATTAGTCATAGTATCATTTACTTTTTCTATATCTTCAGTTATCATATGTTTACGCTCTTCATTTTTATCATCTAGAGTTTTCACAACTCTTTCATACGATGATACTTCTTCTAGCTCTTTAATCGGATTTCCATTGACTTCCACCCATGCATGAGATCTAAAGGGGTTCATAGCAAATCCAGTACACCAACTTGCACGTTTCTTTAAAAGAAGTAAGAACATTATTACTCCTAATGATCTTTTTACGCATCCATCTTGATTCCTACACTTACGGCTTACAGTACATATTGCATCACGAGCTAATACAGCTTCATTTACTGTGGCGGATAATTTTGAGTCACTTAATTTATTAATCAAAAATTCAATTCTTGTAGGCGAGAGCTTTGTAAGCGGATAAGAGATTAGTAAAGCTATTTGCGCTAGTAATCTGTACTTTAGCTGAACATAGGAGTATGACTCTTGATTGAGCTGCATATCCATAATCTATATCCCTCCTTTTTTAGAGACTGTATAAAATCTTTAACATCTTGTTTTGCAACATCGGTTTCAATGGAATACGCAGCAGATATAGCACTAACTATTTCTTCTTCATTTTTATTTTTAGATAGTAATTCTAAAATTTTAACCCCTACATCATTTGTTTGAAAGTATATCCCTTGATCTTTGTCAAATACAATTGCACCATTGTCTTGCTTTATTATTTTTAATCTTGTTTTAGATCCTTTATTAAACATAGTTACAAACCTCACTCATTCTTCATATACAATTTAATCTGCCTAATCCAACGTTCTACCGAACATAACTTTTCAAAATAATCAATTTTATTCGGATTTCCCGCAGGTAATGACAGCTCTAATTTTAACTTTTCAACATCAACAATTCCCATTTTTACCACTTCAAATTGTTCTAACTTGTGGAAGTTTTTACGAACTGCTTCTCTATATCCACTATATAAGGCATCTGAATAATCGCCTTTAAAACCCCTGTTGAAAACTTCAATTGGTACGATCCCCTTCAATGCTTTTTGCAATACCGGTTTTGTTAGCTTTGAACTAACTTTATATTTTGCTGGAATTTGAAGACAAATTTCTACTAATTTTTTATGTAAAAATGGTGTTGCCCAATAAATGGAATTAGTAGTTAATTGAATTTGTCGCAACACTGATTTTTGAAATATTAAAGATTGAATCATTTGGAATGTTGTTCTATCAGTGATTATTGGCTCAGAATTGGAAAATAATAACGAGTTTAAAAAACTTTGCGATTCTTTTTTGGATTTTTCACTGAGCCAACTTGGTACCTGTAGTCCATCCATCCACCCCAGTTCTCTTTTGATTGGTTCAGAAGATTCGTTGAAGACAATTTCTAAATTTTGGGTCATGGTTTCCAAATATCCTCTCTTATCTAACAAATCTAATAGGCAACTAAAAAATGGTCTTCTCATTATCAAACTATATTTCAAAGCATAAAGTAGTCCACCTAAATTTTCCTGACGAACAATATTCCAGGGATTAGAAGGCATCGGTGTAAATAATTCATCACCGCCAATACCTAGAAAGTGAGTCGGATATTTTCTACCTTTCTGGTAACCAATCACTGATTTCAAATATCCTTCTGAATCTGCCCACAATAACGGAGAACTTGGAATGATATTATTAATATACTTTTCATCTATCGCAAATCTTTTCTCTGTTATTTCTATTGAGTCAAACTTTTTCAACTCTCTACCAAGATTTTTTGCAATAAATGTCGCCCATTTAGTATCACTATTAGCTGTGGTACTTGATTCGGCGTGCAAAATAGAGAAGTCAGGTATCATTTTATTCAAGGTAAAAGCAATAGTTGCAGAATCAACACCTCCTGATATATCACTTGACACTTCATTTCCCATATTCAAATCGTGATTAATGCCATTTAAAAACTCTTCTTTTATTTTTATTAATAGTTTATTAAAATCTTTTGTGTGTACTTCATAACTTGGAACTCTTTTTCTAAACACCCCTTTTCCGATATTTCTAAATAGTTTAAAGGTGTTATATTTACTAACTCTTCCCAGAGGCTAATTGTTTGAAATGGATAATATGGAAGTCCAAAAATAAATTGACTCGCTAAACGCTTCGTAGAGAGTTTTAGATTCAAATATTTTGCAATTTCTACAGCGGAATCACTAAAAATTATATTCTTATTATTCTCAAACCAAGATAGTCTTGAATCTAAATAAGGAGAAATAATGTATATTCTTTCAGCCATTTCAACAATAATTAGACCATTTATAACATGATCCTGAAGTACTGATATTGTTTCTTCAAAACTACTGATAGCATTCTGTTCTATAATTGAGCATACTTCTTCGACATAGCCTTCCAAACAATAGATTTTTGTTTTATTTACAGAAACAGTTCTATATAAATTTTTAGTAAGGAATATTATTTTTTTATCAGAATATTTTTCAAAAAATACTTATTTACCATATATATTAACAACCTCAAAAATAAAAAACAAAGTATCTCGATATTCGTAGTTCTGGAATGAATATCGAAATACTTTATTCAAAATTATTTACCGTTGTAATACATAGTTCTAAGCTTAGAACTCAATTGTAACTTTTACAATTGCACGTCCACCAAAGACATCACGAAACTTACCAGTCCATAGACCTTTAGTGTCTTTTTTGAAAGTTGCAATTGATTCAAATGTTGGCTTGCAATATTTCATTTTAAACTCCTTCTATCATTTATACTAATGCCAGAACCCATTAATATAAATGAAAAATATTTTTCAAGAGATATCTCTTGATTTAATTAAATTCTATAATATAAATTTCGGAAAAATATCAGAAAATAGATTAAAATTGAACATATTCGGATATTTTTCACTTCCACTCCGTGGATCACTTGATTTCCACAATAATTAATATACCACTTGACAATATATCTGGGTAATAGAATTATATTTTAATTAAAAATAAAGCCCTGCCTCCAAATATATCTCTGAAGCTACCTGCAACTAATCCTGCAGTACCATTTTTAAAAGTAGAAATTTTTTCTATAACTGGCTTTGTATAATTCATTTATTTTCCTTTCTAAGTCAATTTTTAATAGTCCAGACTGTTTGACTAATGAAATAGTAACAAAGATTATTCAGATTTTTTCAGAAAAATTAAATTTATAAATAATTACTGATTTAAGCAAGCTTATTTTATATTTGAAAGAAGAATAATTCCCAACAAATGATAAAGTTCGAGACACTCTTCTTGTTTTGTTTAACTATCGCCACCGACAAGCTCCAACTGATAGAGAAAAACTCTCAAGTTTTGAGGTTCATAGTCCTGACAATCTAAATACTCTCATACCAAACCTGATAAATGATTAATACTCAGCAGAAAAGCCGAGTGTTTTTTAGTCTAATTCTTTATCATGAGTCTCCCTTGGTCTGATACCTGTTCTATTCAAGACCTCCACAAAACTTTCCAATTTTCTGACAGCTTCTTCATAATTATCAAATAACCGACTGAGTTGGTCTTGATTTTCTAAAATCTCTCGTTCAATTTGCTCCAAAGTTATACCCTCTATCAGATTGAGTTTTGAAAATTCATAGCGTGCCAATCGCCTGCGTTCTGATTCATGACTTTTAAGATTGATAAGCACTTCCGCAATCTTATTTAAGGTGGCGGTTTTGTCGTTGAGTTCTAAAACACTAACATCATACGCCACAATATCCGCTACGAGCTCATCTTTAATATCCGTGTAAGTTCGATTTGTAACATTGAGTTCAAGCAGGAGATTAACTTCCGCAATCTTCTCCTGTAACTCTTTTAGATTTACTCGTCTACGGTAAGGCAAGTTTTTGCTGTCCTGTGTCAGTTGTCGAATCAAGTAACGCCCCTTCATGTAGCGGTTTTTATCAGAACTCTCCTTATGGTAGATAAAGTAAGACGAGGTTTCTCGAATATAAACCTTAAACTTCTTTTCCTCCTCATGCTCAATCTCATCCAGCTGGTAATTCGGAATAAAAATCAAACCCTCTGTTTTCACACCAAACGATATCTTGATAAAAATGCCATCTTCAACTGCTCTATCAACCTGATGAGGGGTAAGCTCCACCTCAAACTCATGAACAGCCTTACGATTTTCGGAAAATATTTGATAATCTGATGCAATACTCTCTACTGTCGATAACTTTTCCGCCTGCTCTGTGAGAAATACCTCAAAGTCTTCCTTGACATTATCACTCAGCTCAATGTCAGCTTCTACCCATTCAGAAAAGTAATCCTGGAAGAAAGAGACATCATAAAGAGTTTTCTTGCTCACTTGTTGATGTTCTAGAGAAATCGTCTGGTTATTTTCCGTAAGGGTAAAGGTCACATTTTTCTGTTTGAGTTGAATGGTGAGTCCCAATTCTTTCGCTTGTTCTAGTAAGTCTTGTAGCGTTTTAACTCTAGGCAATAAAAAATGTAATCGCTGCTCAATGGCGATCTTGGCAAAGACTTTTCTAAAATTGGCCTCATCACAAGGTTCTCTGCGATTAAGCTGTCGCCCACGAATAGGTTTGAACTGGTCTCTGTCAGTCATCAAAAAAGTAGTGTGCTTGCCTGAGAAGTCAATACTCAAATGCAGCTGCTCTGCTTTTTTCAAAAAATCTTCAAAATCCTTAGACTGTTCCATCAAGAAATACAGGCGCTGCTTGAGTTCAAACTTATGATTGGTCTTGCGATAAACCTCATACTGCTGATGTGAATAGCGGTTCGTGATAATTTTCGCCCCAGCCTCTTTGGAAATACGGTCTGAAATCATCCGAAGATTTCGTTCCAAGGCATAGTCCCACTTAAGTTTTTTATCTGACTGAAGGTCAACAGAATTGATTAAGATGTGATTATGAATGTGCGACTGGTCAATATGAGTTACCACGATGAAACGAAAGTTACCGCCAGTAAGTTCTTTGACAGTTTCATAACCAATCCGATTAATCTCTTCAGGTGTTAACTTATCATCTGGCGAAAAGGATTGAATCAGATGATGGGCATGGATTTTCTGTTGGCGTTTTTCCTGTCGATCATTTCTAGAATCGTACAAGCTATCATTATTCAAAAAATTGGCCTGATACATCTCGACCATTTCCTCATGGTTTGGAAAATCCAGATAGTTACTCATGCCAAAATCTGAAACCAATTTAAGATTCTTTGTTTTCTCAGGATTGAGAATGTAGCGAATCAGGTTCTTTCGGTACTTTCGACCATGTATGGCATAGTGCTTAGTGATGACCATAGAAATTCCTCAGCTGTTCAGCCTTAACTTGAAAATCTTTCTCCACTTCTGATACCAGCTCTGCCATGCCTTGACGTAACCCCTGAAGCTGTTCCTTAGAAATCAGGTGAGTCTGGTTAACGACACGTGCAATCTGATTGATGTTATTGCCTATACGTCGCAACTCAAAAACCAAATCCTGATAAGTGGTCGTGTCAATTGTGATAAAGTTTCTGTTCGGATCAAGCAAGACTTTTCTGGCATACTCTGAAAAAGTTTTACATCGGATCTGCGAGATGCAGTCATTAAGTTGAGCAAGTTCCCTATCTGTCAGAAAAACTTTTTTAAGATTGGTGCGGTAGCGATAATCCATTAGTGATCTCCCATATACTTATCACGAAAGTCTGAACTGAGATGTATTTGCCGGTCTAACTCCGCCATTAGTTCCTGAACACAGGTCAAAATAATACGTAGATGTTCGGAGGTTACTTGTTGATGTTCTTCCGCAAGAACGGTCAGCCGATGAATATCTCGGCTAATCTCTTTCAATTTTTGGGACTGCCATAGAGAAAACCAGATTATCAAAATTTCATTTTGGTGGTCTTTCTGTAACAAGTTTTGACGGAGAAAATCTGAAAAAGTCTCCGAACCTTGTTCCTTCATCATCTCTTTTAACAATCTATCTTCCTGCTTAGTCACTCGAAACTGCTTGCGAATTAGCTTTAAGTCTTGGCTCATCTTAACATTTCCTTTCCATTCTGCTTGTCTGACAATGTCAGGCTGCCTCACACTGTCAGTACGCCCTATAAAAGCCTCAAAGTTTCACTTTTCGGCTTTTGCGAGCTCAGATATTGTGTCCACAATATCCCAAAAATCTTATCGCCAGCCGACCAAAACCTTTGAGTTTTGATAGCCGATGATAAGATAACTTGGTGGCTTCGCCCCCAAACCCCCAGTGAAAAATCATGGATTGATTTTTTTAGGAATGATATTAGGATAATAGAGGTGATTTGGAAAAGGTATCACAAAACAAAAAGTAGGATATTTCTAACCTACTTTTCATTTCCTTATATTATTCAGAAAGAGCTGTCTCATATATGGACATCTTATGTTTAAATGAGTCTCTTCCACCTTCCAATTGATTGATAATATGGTTTTTTATAAATTTTTCACTAACATATCCCTGTGATTCAATCCAAGCATGAGCCCCATCTGATTCCATAATTACCACTTGATCGGTCATGGAATTTGTTACAATTGTCGCATTATGGGTTGCTAAAATAATTTGTCGTTGAGCTTTCACGTCTCTAAACTGTTGAACTAAATGTCTGTATATATAGCGGTTATCCAAATTATCTTCAGGTTGATCAATAATTAATGGTCTGAAATCCTTTGAATAATCACTATATGCTAGTAAAAAATCTAACATCGCTACAACTTTTTGACCCAAACTTAATACACTAACCTCTTTATAAAGAATGTCAAGATGTTGTGATGTTTCTTTTGAGTTAATGTTAAACTCCAAAAAAGTCTTTCATTGGCTACGTGTTCTTTTAGCACTCTCTTTAACTCATCTAGTAAACTACTATTTGCGATTAAAGAATAAATACTAGTTTTTAAATAGGGTATGTTAGAATCATTAATCTCGGAATTATTTCTCCACTTATTCTCATGTTTTGCAAAATTCTCCTCAGAAATATTTTTTAATAATATAAAATACCTATTAGGAATATTTTGTTTTAAAATAACGTTAACAAATCCTTTTATTCCTAACTCCTGATAAACAAGGTATAGAATATCTGCAACATCCCGCTTACTAATTCTATAATTTTCAAATGAGAAATTGAGAGTTGAATTACTTTTAAAAAGAGTGCTTTCAAAATCTGGCACTTCCCATCTATCAATTTGCTCATAACAGATTCTTAACTTACCAACTTGAGTTTGATTGAAATCATCAATTATTTTGAGTATTGAATCCTTACGAACTCTCCTATATTTATCAAGTTCCTGTAGTTTAGCTTCGAATGATTCTAGAGTCTGAGTTCTTAAACCATAGTTTGGTCTCGGTAAATTTTTATTTTTTAGCATTAAGTCGGAAATAAATTCTGTAATTTTTTCTCCATCCGCTGTTCTAACCAACTCATTAACAGAATATCTCCTATCAAACATTTTTTCTAATATTCTAGTTTTATCAACTAATTTGAAAAATTTTCCCTCAACTTTGTATACTTTAGTATATTGAGAGCGTGTCCACTCTTTGATAGAGTCAGAATTGTATTTATAAGGATATCCATACCTATTCTCACGATTTTGCCCATAATATTGTAAGATATTGTCCTTATTTTCCTGCAAGACATCTGGCAAACTAACCTCAATGATATATTCAGCATCCTCTAAAACATAGAGTACAAAAGCATTTGCATGGTTACATAGGAATTCTAATTTACTCTGCTTGTCGCAATCCTGAGAAAGTACAAATTGTAACATATCTATTAGTGTACTTTTCCCTGTACCTCTCCCTCCAATTAAACAGTTCATAGATGGTGAGAATGTTAAAAAGAAGTCTCTATCTTTTTCTAACTTATCACCTGTAAGAAAACTTCTATCGCCTCCACGACTTTGAATGTATAAACCTTTTATGTAAGACTTTTGTTCAAAATTTGGTTCAAATAAACTTACTGATACAGTGTAATCAAGCAAAGCTTCTTGGAACATTTTAAAAGAAATCTTTCCACCTTTTATCCACATATTATTCTTTCCGACTGAATCAATATCATGTGAATCATTATCTAATAAAAAATTTGGTTCACAATTAAAATCTGTCAATAAACGATTTTTCGATCCTTCAACAGAATTTATATTTTTTACACCAATAAATCGTGTATTTTCTTTTGTAAAAACTTGTCTCTTATATGCACCCGACAAGTGAGAACCTTTTTTCAAAATATTATAACTATTGAAATGAGCAATGTAGTTAATTATGTTTTGATTATTAAAATCTTTCATGATAGTCAACGAATGCTGATAACTTCCATCTTTTTCACTTATAATATTTTCACATAACCATTGATTAACCCAAGATTCTTTTTCATGATCGTATATACAAACAATATGTAACTTATCTGCTGCACTAATTTCTACTCCATGTAAAATATGAGGATGTATATTATAAGTCGGATAGGTTCTCGTTATAATTGAAACTGCTGTTTGAAGTTTTTTAATACCTTTGGTAGTATTATGATCAGTTACTACAACTATTTCTATTTCATTTTTTAAGATAGCTTCTGCTAACAAAAGAAAACTAATGTACTCTTTTGGGCTAGAAAAGATAACTTTATCAAAGCTACCAAAAAATTTTGTTTTATCAACTTTGATTTTCTTATTTTTGAAAAATATATCAAATAATTCATCTTCTGTACTTTTTCTATATTTCGTTGAAGTCCAGCTCGAAAATAGCTTATAATCATAAGAAACAGGTGTATGTAAATGAATCAAGGTCTTATGAAAACTACCGAATTTCTCTTTGGTATTTGTTAATTCTCGATAAACAGATTTTATCTTATTATTAAATCCTCGCAATTCTAACCCCCAAAAAAATATTATCTTTAAAATCAATTATTTATTTTTCTCAAGTAATTCCTTAAGTAGGAGTTCACTCTCCTTCACCATCTCCTCCTCTACCTTGCTCCATTTTCCAAATAGGCATTCTTGTAGCACTTCTGCTGCGGAGCCTTCATCAATTGTAGAATCATAAATGCAAGTCCTGTCTCTTTGATAAATCTGAATGCGGTCAAAGATCTTATCGCTTTCTAACTCCCTTAGGTTATCCACCAAGTTCTCTACAATCCCATCATGGTGTTCTTTTGGTGTTGCTCTAGCCTGAGTCGGATCGATGGCATAAAGCTCTTCGTAACGAATCAAGGTGCTGAGATAAGAAAGCTCTGGTTTGGTACCAATCACTGCTAAGGAAACTTGGTAACCTTTAGAAGATAATAATTGAGCAGTCTGACGAGGAACTTGAGTAGTTCGCAAGGTTCCCTCAATCAGCAAATGGTAGCCTTGCGTACTGAGTTCATCAACCAACTGTTCTACCATTTTTCCTGCAAATCCCTTGGTATAGTCCACGCTATCCTTGCCATACTTTTCTTGCAGGGCTAAGTAATTGGGATGCTGAGAACGGTAGCTATCACCATCGATGATAATGATATTACCTTGAAATTCTTTTTGCTTGATACGATGAATAGTCGTCTTACCTGCCCCGCTTTGTCCTCCAAGCAAGATAGCTTTTGGTTGATCTGGGATTGTCTTTCCACGAGTTAGGGCTCGAATGGTTCGCTGCAAGGCCTTCTGAAAGTCAGCCTCACTAAATTCTTCCAATCTCATTAAGCCACCACCCGATGATGCACCATGTCTAACATCCGCTCAATACCATCTAAATAGCCATTGTAACGCTCTATTTCATCGAAAGTATCGACAAGGTAAATTTTCGTATGGATCAATTCAGCCAAATCATCACTCATGAGAATCCAAGGATTTGTTTCATCATCAAAAGCAATTTCTTGACTATCCTGATATCTAAAAAGCTGTGATAAAATGGCTGCTCCACGTTCTTTTATCACTTCTATTTTTAAAGTCAGTTGGTAATCTTCAACAGGTGTTAGCATCTTATCCTCTCCTACAATATCGACATAAGAAACGTTAAATTTCTGACAAATGCGGTCGATGAGCTCTGTTGATACGGTGCTGGTGCCATTTTCATAGCGACTCAGGCTATTGCGTGAAATCCCCAACATTTTCGCAAATTCTGGCTGTGTCAAATCGTGTGTATGGCGTAGTGATTTGATATTGTCTCCGATCATAGATAAAGACCTCCTCATATTTGCTTTCATTATACCATAAAAAACGGATAACGCACCATATTTGGTGCGTTATCCGTTTTTAGGTTTCTTCGATTGCTTAAACTGCTCTATTCGCTTCTCCAATTGTTCCGTGTTAAGTTTATTTTTCGCTTCCTGAATCGACTCATCAAGACTTGGTTCTTCAATGTTTTTAACGGTTTTAGGTAATTCTTCACTCATACTAGGCTTATAATTTATATCAAAAACCACATCTAGGAGTTGTTCTACTTTGGTTAGTTCAGTATCTGACATCTCTGATAGTCGATGAATCAGTCGTTTAAATTGATCCTGGTTCTGTTTTTTCTTTTGAAAAAATTTCATTATCTTCTCCTTCAATTGTAAAAAGGTAGCCCGCATAGGACTACCTGACTTATAAATCATCAATGGCTACTGAAATAGCCTGTAACTTTTTATTTTGGATTTTCTTTTCATCAATCAATTGATGAAGTTCTTCAATTTGCTTCTGACAGGCGGAAATATCCTTGTTGTTTTGTGCAATGGTATCAGCCAAGTGTTGTTTATAGTCACTTGTAATATTTACCTTCTTCGGCTGACTTTGTTTAACGGCTGATGCGAGCGTTTGTACATCTTTAGATTCTGACTCCTTTTGTTGCTGTTCAAAAGCAGTCACATAATCTACTTCTTCAATTGGTTTTTCATCTTGTTTATGGAAGAGTGCTGCGATTTTAGCTCGTTCTTCATGGGACGATGTTGGTTTCACATCATCTAGTGGCTGATCAAAATTCCATGTTTTACTCATTCTGTATCCTCATTTCTGTAATCTGGGTGTAGTGTGGTTTCTTTACCAAAGGCTTGCTCAAGTGCTTCATGAAATGACAACCGACTAGATTGTTGCCGTTTGATAAAGGTACTGTACATAGCTGTTTGTAGTTGGTCTCGATAGTGTTCCAATTTCTCCGTCTCACGTGAGACCTTTTCTTCTTGTCTAGCTACTTTTTCAGCCAGACGTTCAATCACACTCATAGGGTGTCCTCCTTGTCACTTTCTAGATTATGATAGCGGACTTGATTTTGTTATCACAATCCAAAAGTGTGCTCTCGTTTAGGTGGAGGATAGTCTCTAATAACTTTTGTGTGGGCAGACTGGATAAGATCTCTTAAAGATAATTCCTTCTGTCGTTTCACAATATCATTCCAATCTAACTTTGTTTCAAGTCCTTGCAATGGTGGTAAATCTTGAGAAAGCGGAAGTCCTTTATCTGACAGTTTCTGACAAAATTCTCTTCCTGCCTCATCGTTATCAACAGCCAATGTTAATGCATTTGAATGAGTTTGGAAGAAGGTTGTCGTCTCTTGTATTGCCTGAAGATAATGGCTAAGCCTGCTTGGTTTTACTGTATCTAGAAATGCCAATTTCCCCTGTTCCTCTGCTGCTAGACGCAAGGTCTGATAAGCAATCACAGAAAGTTTTAAACCTTCCATTGAAATCAGGCGAACATCGAATAATTGCTTTTTGTAAAGCTGATAATAACTCATCATATCGATAACTGATTCACAAAAAATGAGTCGCTTAGGATTCCCAATATCGAAACTAATACCGACATAGCCATGAGATCCTTTCATGATTTTTTTGAGATAACCTCGATCGTGTTTTTCTTCATTTTTGACGAGACCTTGAAGGCTTGCGGCCTGTAAGGTCCCGTTGTGGTCATAGCTTTTTAACACTAATACGGGCTCCGATTGATAAGTAGCGTGAGCAAGCAATCCTTGTCTACCAAAGGTATTGATAGTCTGATCACTTAGGCCACGGATGTCTTTTAAGTAAATACGTGCTTGCTGAAACGGCTCTTCATGCAAATAATATTGAAACGGTTGATAAGTTTCTTCTATTACCGTAGCCTGTTCAAAATCTCCAGTTTCAAGATAGGATACAGCCTCTTTGAAAGTAACACCTGCCACTAATTGAACAAAGTCAATCACATCCCCTTGTATATCTCTTGAAAACCATTTGAAAGTATTGGTATCGGCAAAAATCCGAAAGGAATCATGGTCTGGGTGTTCATAAATGTGTCCTGATAAACGTCTGAAGGAATAACCCAAACTTTCAGCCACATCTAAAATGGCCTTTTGTTTTACTATTTTAATTCGTGTCATCATGTCTCCCTATCAAAAAAAGCAGAAGACTGTCTCCTGCTAGTTGTTCTCGCTTGTTGTAGTTCCTTGGATCGTTGGTATGTTGGAATTGTCTCCATCTGTTGCTTCTTTCATGTCCTCCAGTTTCCCATTCCAAATGGTCAACTGATTAACTAGGAGCTTGTCGGAAACTTTGGAGTAGGACAACATAACCGTCTTAGTTTCTGTCTGAGTAGTTCGCTGTTGTTGCTCACTCAAATCAGAAACATAGGTCACTTGATAGGTAACTTCCGCAAGTGCAACATTGCTTTCTGTATTGACATAGATACTGGCTGATTCAAATCGGTAGTCAAGCATATAATCTTTATAAACTTGATTAATTGCTTTATTCTGATTTGCTTCCTCTTCTGAAAATGCCGAATCCGTCATGTAGGGCTTGATACGAGCGTTATTTTCACCAAGCTGGACCTTGGTGAAATATTGAGTGAGAAATTCTTTGACAAGCTCATCTGATAGGACTGTCGCTCTTTCCTCCTGATTTTTCTTTGAAACAAGTTTATTGGCTTCTGCTCGTATTTGGTTCTCTGTTTGTTTTGAAACGGATTGTGAGCCAATCGTATAGCCTATCATGACCATAAAACTGACTGCGATTAAACCTCCTACTCCAATCAGAAATCGAGCTTTCACTTTATTTAACATGGCTTACTCCTTTATTAATGATAGCCACATCATAACAAGATTAACTTGGAGATTTTATCACAAGAAAAAGGACTACCTATTGGTAATCCTCCGTGTTAAACTATTCTATTTCTCCACCACTTCATAATAATACTAAAAACTAAAAATAGATTCAAAGCAATAAAAAATCCTGTAAAACTCCAAATACCATTGGTGGCTAAATCTTCTGTATAAAGGTGTCTTTCTGTGAAGAATAGGTAAATTCCATATATTTCAATAAAGACTAATCCACTGATGAGTCCGATAAGAAATAAAGCACCTGAAACTTTCACAATCCGATAAAGGACAAACAACATCAGTCCTATTGCTGCGATAATCAAAAGGCTTTGTAGAATTTGCTCCAACATCTTACACCTCTTTCTAGGCTAATTGCTTGCGATAATAGTCAGCCTGTCTCTTGTCTAAATCATCAAGTTGGGCAACCAAATCAAGGTATTCTGCCTTCGTCACCTCATCTAAGTTTGGAAAATCATTCTCACGACTTGTGATGATGAGTTCCAGCTGTCCAGTGATTTCACGCTTTGAAAAGCTATAATCAAGAGTTTCATCTTCATACTGTTCCTTTAAAGCTTGGTAGTTGGCTCTATCCTCTGGGCTTGTAAAACCTTGTGCCAACCATTGTTCAAGTTGATAACGTATTTCTTCTACTGTTTTGGTCATGGTCTGTGCTCCTTATGTGATTTCTTGACTTCATTTTAAAATTTTGTATAATAGGAATTGAAGTTAAATTAGATGCTAAAAATTTGTAATTAAGAAGGAGGGATTCGTCATGTTGGTATTCAAAATGCGTAATGTAGATAAAACATCTACTGTTTTGAAACAGACTAAAAACAGTGATTACGCAGATAAATAAATACGTTAGATTAATTCCTACCAGTGACTAATCTTATGACTTTTTAAACAGATAACTAAAATTACAAACAAATCATTTAACTTCTGTATTTATTTACAGATGTAATCACTTCAGGAGTGATAACATGAACAAAAATATAAAATATTCTCAAAACTTTTTAACGAGTGAAAAAGTACTCAACCAAATAATAAAACAATTGAATTTAAAAGAAACCGATACCGTTTACGAAATTGGAACAGGTAAAGGGCATTTAACGACGAAACTGGCTAAAATAAGTAAACAGGTAACGTCTATTGAATTAGACAGTCATCTATTCAACTTATCGTCAGAAAAATTAAAACTGAATACTCGTGTCACTTTAATTCACCAAGATATTCTACAGTTTCAATTCCCTAACAAACAGAGGTATAAAATTGTTGGGAATATTCCTTACCATTTAAGCACACAAATTATTAAAAAAGTGGTTTTTGAAAGCCATGCGTCTGACATCTATCTGATTGTTGAAGAAGGATTCTACAAGCGTACCTTGGATATTCACCGAACACTAGGGTTGCTCTTGCACACTCAAGTCTCGATTCAGCAATTGCTTAAGCTGCCAGCGGAATGCTTTCATCCTAAACCAAAAGTAAACAGTGTCTTAATAAAACTTACCCGCCATACCACAGATGTTCCAGATAAATATTGGAAGCTATATACGTACTTTGTTTCAAAATGGGTCAATCGAGAATATCGTCAACTGTTTACTAAAAATCAGTTTCATCAAGCAATGAAACACGCCAAAGTAAACAATTTAAGTACCGTTACTTATGAGCAAGTATTGTCTATTTTTAATAGTTATCTATTATTTAACGGGAGGAAATAATTCTATGAGTCGCTTTTGTAAATTTGGAAAGTTACACGTTACTAAAGGGAATGTAGATAAATTATTAGGTATACTACTGACAGCTTCCAAGGAGCTAAAGAGGTCCCTAGCGCCTACGGGGAATTTGTATCGATAAGGGGTACAAATTCCCACTAAGCGCTCGGGACCCCTTGTAGGAAAATGTCCTAAGTGTGGCAACAATATTGTATTAAAAAAATCGTTTTATGGTTGTTCAAATTATCCTGAATGTACCTTCACTTTAGCTGAACATTTTAGAAAGAAAAAACTCACCAAAACAAATGTAAAAGAATTACTAGAGGGAAAAGAAACCCTGGTAAAAGGAATCAAAACGAAAGATAGAAAGTCCTACAATGCCGTTGTAAAAATCGGAGAAAAGGGATATATTGATTTTATATCTTTCTCAAAATAAACATAAAAGCCCTTTAAAGAGGGCTTTTATACGTTTTTGCTATGTGCCATCCCTGCTTTTTCACATAATCCGTGAGGATGGATTTCTGTGTCGCAATGCTCGCACTCTCGTTATCCGTACCATCGTCTTTAGATAAGCGGCAATAAATGCCGACTAAATAGATTTTCTTTTCTTCTTTGATTCCTGCCATACTGTAAAACCTCCGTATCTGTCCTATCTGTTTTCATGTCCCATTGCGTACATTCTAAGCGGACAGCCCCTCATTGTCGAAGGTGTCGCCCTCGGCAATCTTCTTCCGAATATCCTCGGAGATAATCGGGACAAACGCTTCTGTAACGGTCTGTGTGCCGACATATTCACGGCTGATTATCATCTGCACTGGTGCTTTTGGCACGATACGCTTTCTCTTTTTATCTGCTTTCTTATCCTCGCCCATACTTAAATCTTCCTTTCCAGACAGGGCAGGGAAGAGTTTGGAAATGTCCCCGCCCTGCCAATCAGATACCATTAATCCTCGCTGTTTAATTCTTTCTGTAATGCTTTAAGGAGTGCCGCCGCTTCATCAGCGTTCAGCGTGATTCCCTTGCCGCACTTTTCACGGTTCGGGGAAAAGCTGCGGATGTCATACTTCGGCTCTTTCCCATTCCATGAAATGAGATTGATTTCCTTTGTGTAGCCACTGTCGCCCGTAGACAATACTGCGATTTCCTTTACGATTTCATACTGGATTTCTCTCATTCTCCATACCTCAACTCTCTGTATTTACTTCCCGAAAAAAGAAGATTAGCGGCTGTCACGGTTGCGTTTCCTCTGCAACTCACGCTCCAAAAGTTTGATGATGGTTTCCTCCATCTGCTTCGGCGTTGTGTTCTTCGGAAAGTATTTTTTCAGCTTGCTTGTGTTGATTTTCAAGGTTTCTTTCTGGTTGCCCTTTTCCTCCGTCATAATCGCAAATATCGTATCCATGTCAAGCCGCCCGCTCTGGCTTAACTGTTTCATCCGCTGTGCCTGTGAGAGTGAGGGCGTTGCTTCTTCGCTCTCCATCGTGGCAAAGAGGTTTTCCTGCTCGTCTTTCTTCAAGAAGGACAGTTCCACCGCAGGCGTGAGGGCGATTTTCCCCTCGTCCACCATCTGCAAAATCGGCGGTATCAGTTCCGTCAGGCGGATAAAACGCTGCACGGTCATCCTGCCCACGCCGAAGCCCTGTGCCACCTTGTCGTCCGTCCGCAACTTCGTCACAACTTGTGACGAGGTTAAGTCTGTGCGGAAACCCTGCCGCTTCATGGCTTCGGATTTCATCTTGTAAGCAAACGCCCGCTCCGATGGCAGGATATTCTCACGCTGCAAATTGCTGTCTACAAGGGTGATGATGGCTCGGTCACGGTCTAAGGGCAGGACAAACGCAGGCACGGTATTTATCCCTGCAAGTTCAGAAGCACGGACACGCCGCTGTCCTGCAATCACTTCATAACCGTCCCCGTCCTCTTTCGGGCGTGTGATTATCGGCGTGACAATGCCAAATTCCTTGATGCTTTCCGCTAACTCTGACAGTGTTTCATCTTCTGCCACATGAAACGGATTGTCGGGGAACGGGTACAAGTCTTTGGTCTTTAACACCTTAAAATCCTGTTTCTTCATTCACATATCTACCTTTCTTTCGCTCTGCTTCTATGATTTTTCTGCAATTCTTCCAACACTTCGGGCGGTATTTTTGACAGCAGCCGCCCCATCTGCTCGTTGGTTCTCTGCAATTCAAATATCTTCTGATTCGCTTTCTGCACCTTTAGTTCCTGCTCGTACTTTTCATCACGCATACGCCCCGCATAGTCTGATTCCTGCCCAATTCTCTCTTTCAAACTGTCGATATACGCCTGCTGTTTCCCGATTTCCTTAGAGAATTTCTCCACGTCTGGCAGCCATGCAGAGAGTAAATCTAACGCTTTATCCCTTTTCTTCCCTGCGTTAAAGGCGTTGATGTCGGATAGGGCAGACACGATTTCTTCATACTGTTTATCAAGCCTGCCGCCTAATTTATAGAGCCATGTGGGGACGTGTTTCCGCTTGGTTTCCATTGAGGACTGCCCCCGTTCAAGCTGATTCCACCGTGAGGACATCCGCTCATGGTAGGCGGTCTGCCACTCGGATAATGATTTCTGGTTGCCTAAGATAGCTTTCGCTGACAGCTTATTGTCTGGCGTAATCGGCACAAAGCAGAGGTGCATATGGGGCGTTCTCTCGTCCATATGGACGACAGCGGAGAGGATATTCTGCTCCCCGACACGCTCCGAAATGAAATCCAGAGCCGTCTGGAAATACGCTTTTTGTTCTTCGGGCGGTAACTGGTTCATAAATTCTGGTGAAGCCGTGATGAGCGTTTCCACCATCATCACGCTGTCTTTCCTTGTCCTGCACCCCGCTTCGGCTACCATGCGGTTAATCTCTTTCTTGTAGGTGTACTTTGGTGGTGCTATGAGATGGTAATTGTTTTTAGAGCGTTCCATATCTATATCTGGGTTGCTTTTGTAGGCTTCTTTCTTCCGCTCGTTGTGGCGTTCACAAGCCGCAACGCCGCCCGCTTTTCGTTTCTGGAAACGCAGGATTGCATAAGGCATAGGCGGATTCCTCCTTTCTTTCGGCGGGTGACCGTCCTTTGGGGTGACAGCGGTGACGGTGGTGACAGCAGTTTTGGGATACCCCCTGCCGACTGCCGCAACTGTCACCCTCACCCCCTGCATGACGGTCATGTCGATGATGACGGTGTTTTTGGGATACCCCCCTCGCAAGAGCCGTCACCGTCATGCCGCCATTCTTTTATCCGAAGCCGTAAGGCGTAGGATAGCAGGGCACAGCCCTGCCTTAAGGGAGTCCAGAGGGAACGTCTGGCACACGACTTTGCAGGGCAAAGTGTAGTGTGTTACACCCTGTAAACGCAGTCGGAAAAATCGGAATGATTTTTCTGACCGCAGGGGTGGTTTTACACGACCGAAAAGGGCGAGTAAATCTCACGCCTGCATTTTGCGTTTACGGGGTGTTCTCCCGTAGGGATGACAGCGGCAGGGTATCCTAAAATCACTGTCACCACCGTCACTGCTGTCACCCGCAGGGCAGAGCCGCCAGCTTTACATGGCTTTAAGCGTCAATGACAGTAACAGGGGGGTATCCTAATATCGCTGTCACCCGCCCTCCTTGCAAGGGCAATCTGCCTGCCGTCTTTCCTGCGGCTGTACTGGTAGCAGATACGGTTCTCGCTTAAAAATGTGGTGCGGTATTCATTCAGCCATTTCGTAATCACTGTGGGTATGGTTTCCGTTTCCCCCATAGCGGCTAACAGTTCCGTTGCCGTGCCTGCCCATTCTTCCTTATCCCTCATAAAATCCACCAACTGAAAAAGGACGTCTGGTATCGTTTCTTTCGCAAGCTGCTCCTGTGTTTTTCTCTCCACAAGTTCCCAACTGCAATCACGGAAACGCAGCGTGTATTCCTGATAAGGCGTGTCCCTGCCCGTCACATACAGCTTGGCGGTGTCGGATGCCCGTTTCTCCTTTTCCAGAACAAAGGTAGCGTCCGCACTCCCCGTTAATCCTGTCGTCCCAGACACCTTGTTGAACACGTCGCTGTCATTCTGCTTTCGGATGTGGTGTACGACAATGACCGCCAGAGAGTGCCTGTCGGCAAAGTCTTTGATGAGGGAGATGTCCCCATAGTCGCTTGCATAGGCATTGTCTTTTGAAGCTGTACGGACTTTCTGCAAGGTATCAATGACAATGAGCCTGCTGTCTGGGTAATCTTTCAGATAATCTTCAAGCTGCACGATAAGACCGTCTGACAGCTTGCAGCTTGCCACGGCAAAGTGGAGCCGCCCGCTTGCTTCGTCCGTCAAACGAAATAACCTGTCCTGTATGCGGCAGAACGTGTCCTCAAGGCAGAGGTAAAGCACATCGCCCTCCATTGTCGGCATATCCCATAAAGGGATTCCCTGCGACACGCATAAGCATAGCTTCAGCATGAGCCAGCTTTTGCCTATCTTCTGTGAGCCGCAGAACAGCGATAAGCCTGTCGGGATAAGGCTGTCCACCACAAAGGATGGTTTCTCAAGCGGTTCATAAAGGAGCGTTTCGGCGTTGACTGTCTGTAACTTCTGCATGGCTTTCCTCCTTTCGGGCGGTGTCTTTGTTTTCGTTGCACATAGGCGTTGACCTCCTTAAAAATAGATTTACTCCCACGGAAAAAAGTGAGAGTATGTAATGCCGCCAATCCCACACAAATAAAAAACAGATTTCTTTTTCGGGCGGTGTCGGTCACGGTTGGAGATACTTTTTCATTTCCGCCTTTACTTTCTCCTTTGCAATCGCAACAGATTTCTGTATTGCCGAAGCGGTGCAATGCTCCATAGCGGCGATTTGGTAAAAATTGAACTCATGCTCGTAGTAGAGCAGGAAACGCCGCCTTTGTATCTCTGGAAGGCTCCCAACCGCCTTATAGAGCGTTTCATTCCGTTCTTCCTCAACCATGCGTTCATCAAGGCTCTTAGGCACACGCAACGCCCGTCTGTAAAGGGTTTCGTCCCATACCTCGTTAAACTCCCTGTGCCGCTCGTCCCATTAGAAAAGATTCCTGTTCCTGCGCTCCATCTGCCGAAACTCCATAAAGAACTGTTCCGACACTTCCAACTCGTGGGATTTGCCCTGCCCGTCCTTAAAGCTGATAAAATACCTTGTGCCGCTTTCCGTTGCCGTTCTCCCCGAAAAGGTTTCCTGCCCCATTCCTGCGGCGTGTTCCGGCGTTGGCACGCTCCTCGCAACTTCGGGACATTTTGTCCCGAAGTCCGACTCCTTGCGGTGCTTCCCCAGCCGGGGTATTCCTTTTCGGACGGTCATTCTGTTTTCAAGGTGCCGTCCATCGATGAACTACCCTAAGTCTACACGAAAAAAATGCAATTCCCGGAATATTGCGAGAATTGCATTTTGATGAAGTTTACACTTTGGAAATTGCATTTTTGCAATCATTCTGTATAATGGAAGTATGCGGAGGAGGTGCGTATCTATGGCTTTACCCGGAACGCCCGGACAGCGGATTTCCGATTTATGCAACGGGAACCACATCACACAAAAGGAACTTGCGGAGAAGATAGGCGTTTCCGCTTCCCAGTTGAGCCGCATTGTCAGCGGCGAAACAAGAACGGTCAGCAGTGATATTCTCATAGGTGTGGCAAAGGAATTTAAGGTATCGACAGACTACATACTGGGCTTGTCTACCGTGAGCGTTCGTAAAAGCTACGATATTTCTGAATTAGGCTTGTCCGAGGGAGCCGTGAGGGGGCTTGTGACGGGTGCTGTTGATGTGCAAATCCTCAACCGCCTGTTGGAACACAGGAATTTTCCTAAGCTGATAGATTTGATACGGATTTATTTTCAGGATACGGCGGCAAAGGGCATAACAGCAAGAAACCAGCTTATCGAGATGGCAACGGCTTCCCTGTCCGACCTGATGAAAGAACACCCGGAACACCGGGCAGAAGCGAAGCAGGATTTACAGCTTTTGAACGCCCAAAAGATAGGGGAACATGAAGCGGAGATTGAAAAAATCAAAAATGTGTTCCTGGCTATCCTGCGGGACATTAAGAAAGACATTGACAACGGGGAACAGCCGGGAGAAGCTGTGACCGCCGCTATGTTCCAAGCCATGCGGGACGCACTGGCGGAACAGAAACAAAAACCACTTTCCATTGACGATGTAACGGCGATGATAGCTGGACAGATCGGACAGCTTACACCGATGGATAAAGAAACTGTTGAAATGTTCCAGCAGTTTGCGAAGAAGATGATTGAGCAGGCAGGAACAAAGTGATAAATTTGAATTGTGAGGGAAAATACAGATGAATCAAGGAAGAATTATTGTGATTACAGGCTCACCGGGGACAGGAAAAACAACAACTGCGTCAATTGTCGCAAAGGAATCAGATATGGATAAATCAGTGCATATGCACACCGATGACTTTTTTCATTACTTAAGCAAAGGCGCAATACCACCACATTTGCCAGAATCCAACGAGCAAAATCTGGTTGTCATTGAAGCCTTTTTAGAAGCTGCAAAGCGATATGCTCGTGGCGGATATGATGTAATTGTAGATGGGATTGTCGGGCCATGGTTTTTGGAGCCGTGGAAAGCTCTTGCCCAAGAAGATTACGAGGTACACTATATTGTATTAAGAGCGAGTAAAAAAGAAACTATGAAGCGAGCTGTGGAACGCTCAAAATTAGATAGAAAAACAAATATTGAATTAGTGGAAACAATGTGGGAGCAATTTTCCGGTTTGGGAGTATATGAATCAAATGTCATAGACACAACTACATTCACAATTAAAGATACGGTTTCCGCAATAAAAGAAAGAGTTGCATGTGGGACGTCTTTACTATCTTAGACATTCCCATTTGTCAGGAAGATAGCAAAGCCAGCCGAGCCAGTCAACGGTCAAGATGAACGGCGCATTTCATGCGCCGCCGTTGACAGTCCCGCCCGTCTTTGCTAAAGGGTAATCAAGGCGGGAAAGCCCTAAAATGGCTTCACACCTATTTCAATAATTGGAGGAGATAAAAATGAGATCAGAAAAGGAAGTTTATGATATTGTTTTGAATTTTGCAAAAACAGACAAACGCATTCGCATGGTTACTTTGGAAGGATCTAGAACAAATACAAATATTCCGCCTGATGATTTTCAGGATTTTGATATTACTTTTTTTGTTACGGATATGGACAGCTTCACAAGTGATGATAAATGGCTAGATATATTTGGTGAAAGGTTGATTCTGCAAAAGCCGGAAGATATGGAATTATTTCCAGCTGTAGAAAAGGGATTTTCATATTTAATGCTGTTTACTGATGATGTTAAGATAGATTTAACTTTGCTGCCGCTGGAACTGATAGACGAGTATTTTACATGGGATAAACTGGTAAAGTTACTGTTGGATAAAGACAACCGTATCGTAAAGCCGCCAATACCAACGGATATAGACTACCACTTGCAGAAGCCTACTCAAAGAATGTTTGACGATTGCTGTAATGAATTTTGGAATACTACAACATATGTAGTAAAGGGCTTATGCCGCAAAGAAATTCTTTTTGCTATTGACCATATGAATGATATAGTACGAAAAGAATTGCTTCGCATGATTTCCTGGCTGATTGGTATCAAACAGGGATTTCATTTCAGTTTGGGAAAAAACTATAAATTTATGAAGCAATATGTCCCAGAGGAATTGTGGGAACGACTTATGTCCACTTATAATATGGATTCCTATCCCCATATGTGGGAATCCTTTGAACAATGTATGGCATTGTTCCGGGAGGTTTCGTCAGAAGTGGCATGCCAGTTGGATTACCAGTATCCACTATATGATGAAAAAATCAGTAATTATGTGATTCGGCAAAAGAAAAAATATGGCATTGAAGATGATAACAAATAAAATTTTTTCAATCGAAAAAATTTATTTTGATTATTCAATTTTGAAAAACTGAATACCTCAAAATCAGAAAGAGAGCGGCCAAGCACTTTGAGGGATTGGCCGCCTTGTCCACCCATCCAGCGGGACAGCGGGCGGAGGTCAAGGCCGGGTGTAAACCCGTTCATTTCAGCCTTGACGGTTGCCCGTTGTCCTGCTACTTTTCCGGGAGTGTGGCCACAACTTCGGGACACTTTGTCCACAAGTTGGAGCGTAGGACGAGGAACTGGGGCTTTCATATACGCCCTGTCTGCTGATGAGTCCAGACCTGCGCTTGCGGCTCCACGCCACGCAAGCACAGCCCTGTTTTCCTGCCGCTTCAAATGCCCTTGCCCTCCCCGGCGGCAACGGCATTTTCACGGCAACGCCGGCAGAGCGTATAACACACTACACTTTGCTTCGCAAAGTCGTGTGCCAAATGGGGGCGTTGCCCCCTTTGGAAACCCCCACAAGAAAAGGCGGTACGCTACCCCTCCACGGGGCGCATACCGCCTTTTCTTGTTATCCAGCCCTCCGGCTGTATCGGTTGAGCAAAAGTCCGCGTGGGATTGATGTGGTATCTTTAACTTTGGGAAACTCCCTGTTCCCAGCTCTGCTCGTTGCACCGTTCCTTTAAGTCTTTAAGGTCGTGCTTACTCAGAGGGTAATTTAGGGTATAACAAAATAACCCACCCGAATATCGTTTTTTTTATTTGGTGAGTTTGTTCTTTCAAATACGAAACAAAAAGAGCCGATGATTCGTGAATTGTTCCACAATTTCATCGGCTCTGCGTCTTAAGCGTCTGGCTCTTTGATGACAGTTATCTTCAAGTTGTCAACTTTAATCAAGCTTTCTTGTCTGCATTTTGGACAATAAAGGGGATAATTCTCCAAAACAGTGTCCTTCCTAATTTTATTACGGGTTTTGCTCCCACAAACAGGACACAATATCCATTCGCATTTCATCATAATTAGTCTCTAATCCTTTCAAATCTCATTTTATATGACTTTTGCAAGCTGTTAAGCTAACTTGTGGAACATATGCCGAACCTTATCTATACGGCTATTCGGGCGGCGGGGTTGGCAAATAAATTTACCAATAGCTGGCTGGTATCCTTTTAACTCTGTCAAGCAGACTCCCTGCCCATTTGTGAAATAAGTTAAATCGTTCCTGTATTCTTGAATACATCTGGCAGGGATTTCTCCTTTCAGAATGACCTCGTCATTCTTTACCTGAGTACTTACAATATCTGCACAATACCTTGGGGCATCATGATACGCCCGTGAGAGATATTCCTGCGGTGCATAAATTTCAAAGTGGAGATATGGCTCTAATAGTTCTGTCCCTGCTTTTTTAAAGCCTGCTCCAATACGATAGGGGAAAGCAGCCGAAAGTCTGCGGGGGTACTTACAGGACTATAATACAATCCATATTCAAAACAGATTTTACAGTCTGTCACTTTCCATCCATACAGCCCCTGCTCGCAGCCATAAAGAACCCCTCCATAACCGCATTTTGGAACGATTGGTTTAAATATCCAAGTGAAACTCTGCTTTCATACTGCACTCCGCTTCCAATAGGGAGCGGCTCTATGGACAACCCGACAGAAGCCCAGAAAGGATTTGGCGGGACTTCTATGTGGATGGTATATTCTGCTTTTCTAAGCGGTGTTTCCATATATATAACAGTAGGATCTTTTATTTCTGCCTCCACATGGTATTTTTCCTCAAGGATGGCACAAATGACTTCCATCTGCACATTCCCCAAAAAAGAAAGTATAATCTCATGCGTTGTAGTATCCACATAATATTTTAAAAGAGGGTCGCCATCTGAAATTTCTGTAAGTGCCCCAAGCAATATTTCCCGCTGTTCAGATTTCTTTACTGCAATCGTTGTTTGGAGCATAGGGAGAGGATTTTCAATAAATTTTCTCTGCGGCAACAGCATTTCGTTCCCCAAAATACTGTTTAGCTGCAAAACATCATTTGGTAAAATTACAATATCACCAGAGTAAGCCGTATCTGCTAAACACAATTCACCGTTTGTAGGAATACTCATCTCTGTAATTTTTATTTTCTCTTTTTCTGATATTCTGACAACGTCCCTCGAATGCAATGCGCCGCTGTACAGACGCACATAAGCCAAACGCCTCCTTTTTTCTGAATATTCAATCTTAAAAACCTGCCCGCATAGTTCAGATTGACCTTCAGGCGTTGATGAATAAAACTTACTGGCAATCACTTCTATAAGCTGCCGAATCCCCAGATTGTTTTTAGCACTTCCGTGATAAACGGGAAATAACGTTCCGTTTTGGAATCTCCTGTTTTCTTCCTGTTCCAGTTCTGACATTTTAAACGGTTTCCCTGACATATATTTCTCTAATAGTTCATCGTTTCCCATAATTACCGCATCCCACTGTTCCATATCGTCATTGTCCGTTACATTTATATGGGGATGCTGCCCAACCTTTGCTTCACTATAATTTCCGAAGAAAGCTTTGCTTTCATTTCTTGATATACCATTGGCAAATCAATCCCCTCTTGGTCAATTTTATTGATGAAAAAATTGTCGGAATCTTCATTGTCTGTAGTGCATGAAACAGTATACGGGTCTGTGCCTGTATGCCATCCTTTGCAGAAACTAATAATACTGCTCCGTCTAATACGGATAAAGAACGGTATACTTCCGCCAAAAAATCCATATGGCCTGGCGTATCTATAATGTTGACTTTTACATCCTCCCACTGAAAAGATGTCACTGCTGTCTGGATAGTGATTCCCCTTTGACGCTCCAAATTCATTGTATCTGTCCTTGTTGTGCCTTTATCTACGCTCCCTGGTTCTGCAATTGCACCACTGGTATACAATAAACTCTCCGTTAATGTTGTCTTTCCTGCGTCAACGTGAGCCAGAATGCCTAAGTTAATTATTTTCATGTGATTTTCCTCCTATCAACACCCAAAAAAGGGCATAAAAATACCCAGTGATAAATACTCCTATCACTGGGTAAATAACTCCAATAGCCCCAAAACACTTATATGTTTTCGGGCATATAAAATTACATGATAAAAGTATTCTTAAACTGGGTACAAAAAACTAAGCCCCATATTAAAAGTGAAACGGGACTGCTACTTTTTGTTCCCACTATCAAATTGACAGTTTATTTAAGAATACCTTGCCGCATATTTATTAACTCCTTGTATGAAATCAAACTTAATTATATTCCTTAATCATTTATTTGTCAAGCTGACGAAATACTAAAACTTTGCACTAAAACAGGAAAAGTGGCAAAATTTTCACTCTACCGTTAACCTGCTGCTTATACATAGATAATTTCTTTTCCTACAATCTCCCTCGCACAAGCCCTTATGTTATTGAGGCATCCTGTCCATTCTAGGGCATTTTCTTCCTTTAGCCGTTCCGTTATGCCCTGCGCCTGTTTCATGCCCTCTATAAGCCTTTCAAAGCGTTCCTGCGCCTGCCTGTCGATGTCGGCAAGGTAAATGTTCAGCCTGCCGCTTGTGAGAAGATTGGTGTATGTAACTTTGTGGTACTTCTTCAGATAATCCAGACGCCGCTGTCCCCATGTGCCTATCGGCTGTTCTTCTTCAGCGGGTAAAGCTATACATGGAATTAAATAGTCGCCTTGCCTTTCATATTTGCCGCCCAGTTCCTCAAAAATCGTCTTTGCCATTGTCTGTTACCTCCACATTCTTTTTTATTTGAATGTCCGCAAAATCCGTCCTACATCCTTGGATCGTTGGTATGCTGGAATTTGCACCATCTGTGGCTTCTTTAATGTCCTCTAGTTTTCCATTCCAAATGGTCAACTGATTAACCAGGAGCTTGTCGGAAACTTTGGAGTAGGATAACATAACCGTCTTGGTTTCTGTTTGAGAGGTTCGCTGTTGTTGCTCACTCAAATCAGATACATAGGTCACTTGATAGGTAACTTCCGCAAGTGCAACATTACTTTCTGTATTGACATAGATACTGGCTGATTCAAATCGGTAGTCAAGCATATAGTCTTTATAAACTTGATTGATCGCTTTATTCTGATTTGCTTCCTCTTCTGAAAATGCCGAGTCCGTCATGTAGGGTTTGATACGAGCGTTATTTTCACCCAGCTGGACCTTGGTGAAATATTGAGTGAGAAATTCATTGACAAGCTCATCTGATAGGACTGTCGCTCTTTCCTCCTGCTTTTTCTTTGACACAAGTTTATTGGCTTCTGCTCGTATTTGGTTCTCTGTTTGCTTTGAAATGGTTTGTGAGCCAATCGTGTAGCCAATCATGACCATAAAACTGACTGCGATTAAACCTCCTAATCCAATCAGAAATCGAGCTTTCACTTTATTTAACATGGCTTACTCCTCTATTAGTGATAGCTTCATCATATCAAGATTAGCTTGGAGATTTTATCACAAGAAAAAGGACTACCAGTAG
The DNA here is from genome assembly GCF_040836615.1 of Streptococcus nasisuis. Lineage (NCBI taxonomy): Bacteria > Bacillati > Bacillota > Bacilli > Lactobacillales > Streptococcaceae > Streptococcus > Streptococcus nasisuis. The sequence goes on from NZ_CP162268.1 coordinate 1,736,700, forward strand.
GTAATCCCCATGTTAAACGATTCTATTTCTCCACCACCTCATACTTAAGCTAATAGCAAGAAATAAATTCAATGCAATATAAAATCCAGTGAAACTCCATATGCCATTAGCTGCTAAATCTTCTGAATATAGGTGTCTTTCTGTGAAGAATAGGTAAATTCCATATATTTCAATAAAGACTAATCCACTGATGAGTCCGATAAGAAATAAAGCACCTGAAACTTTCACAATCCGATAAAGGACAAACAACATCAGTCCTATTGCTGCGATAATCAAAAGGCTTTGTAGAATTTGCTCCAACATCTTACACCTCTTTCTAGGCTAATTGCTTGCGATAATAGTCAGCCTGTCTCTTGTCTAAATCATCAAGTTGGGCAACCAAATCAAGGTATTCCGTCTTTGTCACCTCATCTAAGCTAGGAAAATCATTCTCACGACTTGTGATGATGAGTTCCAGCTGTCCAGTAATTTCACGCCTTGAAAAACTGTAATCAAAGGTCTCATCTTCATACTGTTCCTTTAAAGTTTGGTAGTTTGCCCTATCTTCTGAACTCGTAAAGCCTTGTGACAACCATTCTTCTAGTTGATAACGCATTTCTTCTAGTGTTTGGGTCATGATCTATTCTCCTTTTGTGATTTCTTGACTTCATTTTACCGCGTTCAAAATTATTTGTCAGCCTTTTTTCTTATATCTCAAGTGCTATTTGTTGCTTCTTTTGGGGTGTTGTATCTTCACTAAACTTGGCCAAAGCTGCATCAATTTCCTCAACCTCTGCTTCTTGTTCAACCAAAGGGGCAAGGATGTCATATTTGGCTTTAACCAGCTGATAATCTTCTTCTTTTGGAAAGACCTTCTCTACTTCAACCCTTGCGACTGCTAGCTTATCTTTCAAATTGTTAGCCATTTCTTCTGTTTTTTCTTGGTCCTCTAGGATATGGTCAATGGCATTAGTAATGCGTTGGATGGTTCCCACATCTGATTTCAAGTCTAAAGAGACAGAATACTGGTTGCTGCCTGAAATGGTTAAAGACACCATATCTGGCAAGGGCTCACTAGGACTTCTGGTTGCCATCTTAAGCTCAAACCCTCTAAAGGTCGCGAGCGTTCTTACTTCTTTGGTTTCAGAACGGTTATAGGTAATGAGTTTACGTAGATAGTCTCCAGCTTCTGCACGGTTATCCATTGTCTGATTATCAAATCGCATGGCAAAATCTTGTGACTTAGTTGCCAAAGATTGGGCAATATCTTGGTCATATTGACTAAGGCGTTTCTCAAGGGCAGGGAGGTTCTGCTCACAGTAAGAAATAGTATGGCGATACTCATCTTTAGTGCGATGAAAGGCACGCTTTTGATTGTCCAATACCGTCAACTCATTCTCTAGTTCCATCTTGAGTTTGAGATAAGGATTACCTGTCGCTAGAGCCTTAAAGTCTGAAGCAGTCATGGTTTGTTCATCAATGTCTTCTGCCGACCGTACAGGATCTTTAGAGGTCATGATTTGCGTGATATATTTGAGTTTATTCTCCTGAGTTTGCCAGAGGTAGTTATCGAAGCTCCCTTTCGTAATGTAATGGTAAATAGCTACCTCTTGGTGCATATTGCCTTGACGAATTAACCTACCATTGCGCTGTAGGCTAAGTACCCAGCGCCTTACCGTATTACTACGGCAGGTTTCCAAATACTCGCCCCCGAACCGTACGTACACCTTTCAATGTATACGGCTCTCCATTTATAAACTCAATCTAACTTGCCATAATGTAATTTCTTATGGCAATCTTTACACAATGCTATTGTTTTCCGTTGTCTAGAAATCATCAAACGTTCCCAAAAAGTCTTTTTCTTTAAATCCTTGAGTTTTTTCACATGATGAATTTCAATGAGACTATTGGTAGCTTGACAGTACTCACAACGGTTTGCTTTTAATCTATCAATTAAATTGGTTCGGCTAAAATATTTTGCCGTATTTGGTAAATTATCATTTTCTAGGAAAGATTTCTTTTGACGTTTAAAGCCTCCATTATAGAAATAACGGGTCATTGTATCTCCTTTACGTCCAATATACTGTATCCTGAATTGACCATCCTTTTTATATTTACGGATGATGTGAGATTTAGTCGTACGATACTTGGTCGCATAGGTTTTATACATGCTATATTCCATAATATACTTAAAGCGATGGAGGATAGAACTGTTGTTAGCGATACAATAATAGTTATAAAAACCTCTTATTTCTGCATTGTAGCGTTCTAAAATCTCTAAATCATCACAGTCTTTCATAAAATAACGAGCTGTTGGTTTCCAAACTTCGTGACCTCTATGATAAGTCATTTTCATAGCCCCATAGGACAACAATCTATCTCGAATCGTTTCAATAGAAACCTCTAAAACCAATCTACCTGTATAATTTCTGACCAATCGTCCTGACGAATCACGTTTGGCTAAATTGGATTGGCGAATGTACAGATGATAACCCAGAAACCTCGCTTTATCTCTTGCATTGGTAATCAGGGTTTTCTCTTCAGAGAGTTCCAATTTGAGAACCGTTTCCAAATAGTCCTTAATGTCTGCTTTAATACGACGAGCGTCCTCTTTACTTCCAATCACACCACAGATAAAATCATCTGCATATCGGGTATAGGTTAGACGCTTAAAACTACTATCCATAGGGTCGCTATGAGGAATCAATACTCTTTCTTTTTCTAATTGACGAATACGTTGAATGGCTTCTTGGCGTTGGTTTTCCGTCGAAGTACACTCTAGTGTTCTTCTTGCTTTTCCCAGTGCAATCTCATTTTGGCGATATTCTGGGGTACGTTTACGGTATTTCCCTTCACAGAAGTTCTTCACATAATCTGTCATATATTTATCAAACTTATCCAAATAGATATTGGCTAGAATTGGACTGATTATTCCTCCTTGTGGAGTTCCTGAGTAGGTTTTGTAGAATTTCCAATCTTCCACATATCCTGCATTGAGAAATTTACGAATCAGGCGTAAGAAACGCTCATCCGTAATTCTTTCTCGTAGAATTTGAATTATCACATCGTGGTTGATATTATCAAAAAACGATTTGATATCTCCTTCAATAAACCACTTTACTCCTGTATAGGTTTTCTGAATTTGAGTAAGTGCTGAATGACAGCTTTTATTCGGACGAAAACCATGGGAAGAGGATTCAAATTGTCCCTCGTAGATGGATTCCAAAATCATTTTGATAACCTGTTGTAAGAGCTTATCATCAAATGATGGAATACCTAGTGGACGTGGCTTCCCATTCTTTTTAGGAATATAGGTTCGTCTTGATGGATGTGGCTGATAAGATTCATCTTTCAGGGAATCAATCAATTGGTCAATTCTAGCCATACTCATACCATCAATCGTCAACTCATCTACTCCAGGTGTCATGTGTCCTGGGTTAGCGTAAATCGTTTGATAGGCAACTAAGTACATTTCTTTGTTGTAAAGTAAGCGATAAGGTCGCTCAAATTGATAGTTTTTATCTTTACTGTGTTTTGTTAGATTGTTTAACACATTTTGAGGATTTCTCATGGTGTCTCACACACCTTCCTTTCCATAATGTTAATGTTATAAACTGTTCCCCTTCGCCATGTACGTGCCATTAACACGCTCGAACTACTACGGGAACTCCGTTACCTTATCAAATATTCATAAACCTGATGTTTAATAGCTTTTACAAGCATTTTGACTTAGGTAATCTCCGTTTAGCTGGTATAGTAACATAGCTTGATAATTTCATCGGATAGGACGTTCATCTGTTTTCATTTACTATGAATACGCTATGGAATCCCTTTGCTTCACTACCTCGAACAGTGATAATGAAGTTCCATAGTATGAGGGTTTTAGTTATCTTACCTCACAGTCCCGACACAGACCGTTTAGACTATCCTTCAATCAGTTTAGATTTTATCCTTATAATTATCTCAGTAACAACTGTTACATTGTCATCTCCTCATTCAGTCGTGATGTGATAACTCATCAACTTATGAGTTTCCCAACGTGCTTTGTTCCCTGATATTTGGTTTCCCTCACAGGTCAGTTGGGTGATGATAGGCATTAAGGTCACGCCTACTACTTTGCCAAAAAGTAGATTCACTATACCGCCTTTACGGACGCACGGACAATGTCTGAGGGCCTCCAGGGAACGTCTAAATGGTGGACAGCTTTCATGCGAGACTGGACGTTTAATCCTGTTCCCCTTTTTCCGTAGAAGCCATGAGAATCCGTACTTCTCCACTATTGACCTTGCGTGACAGAGAGTTTTTCTTGTCATCCGTATTAGCGTCATGGACAAAGGCTATTGCTTCTTTGGGAATCCCTCTATCCACTAAAAGGTCTTTCAATTCATTGTAAACATCAAACCCTTCTTCCTTACTTTTAGGCGTTCCAATATCTGAGAAAATCATCTGGGTAGCTTTCTCATTTTCTCCTCACGGTAAATGCGTTCCACATTGTCCACTACTTGAAGAATCTTCTGATTGTCAGACAAGGTGTAAGCAGGATCAATGAGACGCATGTCAATGGCTAGTTTTCTGGCTTCTCCAGTGTAGGGTAGGATACTAGCGAGGTAGTCATTGCGACCCCTTTTCCATTATCCCCCCACCGAACCGGACATGATACTTTCGCATCATCCGGCTCTCCAGTAATTTCATTTCATAAACGTGTATTTATTGAACCATTATGTATTGCATGGTGACAATCCCGACAAGTCACTAGCGTTTTTCGACATCTTGCTGACATAATTTCTTTCCACTTTGGAACTAATTTTCCATTGTGTTTGTTCAAGTCTGCTAATTTTCTGATATGATGTACCTCTATGTTCTCCTCACTTCCACATAGCTCACACTTATTTGCGAGTAATCGCTTGATAAGCTCTGTTCGACCACCATAAACTTGATACGGAGCATCTTCTATTACAGTTTTCTTTTTATAAGAAAGTGAAATGCCACCCCACGTTGCAACTAGAGGAGGTTTATCTTCTCGAGGCACAACTACCTGTAAACACGGCACAGTTCGGCCATTCGTGCTAGTTGTGGTAGTCTTATATTTAGCTAACATTTTATTAATGGATGACTTATGTTTAAATGCTAATGTTTTAAGGAGTGATGTTTCCATATACCAATAGACTTTTGAGAACCATGACAAATTTTGTGCCAATATATAATATTGAACCAGCCCTCTATATTCTTGTTGGTAAGTTTGAACGATACTAAAGTCATCATCCTGCAATAAGTTATTACGATGAATAGCTTTACCATTTTTCATGTATTGGCGGCATTTGCTTTCAATAACTGATGCAGGTACAAATAATGCGATAACACCATTGGCACTCCGTCTCCCTTTGTTATCAATATAATCATTGACACGTTGTGCTTTTATCTCATATCCCAGAAATTTAGCTGATTCTCCAGTCGCATGGGTAATCAAAGTCTTTTCTTGAGAAAGTTCCAAAGATAACTTAGTATTTAAAAAGTCTCCAATTTGCTTCTTTATAGCCTTTGCCTCAGCTTTTGAACCTGTAAAGCCTAGAATAAAGTCATCCGCATACCGAACATATCTTAATCTCCGATAGCTGGTATCATAAGTATCAACTGAAGGGAGATTTCTTCTCTCAACAATTAACTGATGAGCTTTTTTATAATCTCCTTTATCCTGATAGCATTTAATTCTTCTACTCAAATGATTATAGGCTGAGTTTGCTTTCTGCTTTTTACCTCTTGTATATTGAGGTATCAGTTCTTCACCGACCCACTTATCAAATTGATGTAAATAGATATTAGCTAATAAAGGACTAATAACTCCACCTTGCGGTGTTCCACTAATAGTCTTGTGAAACTTCCAATCATCAAGATATCCTGCCTCAAGCATATTTTTGATAAGCCTAATAAACCGACCATCCTGAATTTGTCTAGACAACATAGTGATTAATACATCGTGGTCAATCGTGTCAAAATAACTAGAGATATCTCCTTCTATGAACCAACGTGTCCCTTTCCAAGTCTGAATTTCTTGTAAAGCTGTATGACACCCTCTTTTGGTCTAAAACCATGAGAATGTTCACTAAATTGTGGCTCATAATAGGCTTCTAATATCATGCGAATCACTTCCTGAAGAAGTTTATCACTCCATACTGGTATTCCCAAAGGACGGTGTTTTCCATTCTTTTTAGGAATGTACTCTCTCCTAGCTGGTCTCCAGTAATAGGTTTCTCGTCTTAATTGTTCAATAATCCTATCTATTTTTTGAATAGACATACCATCAATCGTTTCCTCTGTAACACCCTTTGTCATTGCTCCGTTATTCGGGTATAACTTTGCATAGGCTATTAGATACAATTCACGATTAAATAGTAATTTATAAACCCTTTCAAGTGGTTTATCTTGTTTTCCACGTTCATGAATGACTGTTAAAATAGTTTTGGCTGTACGCATCTCACGCACCTAATCCTTTCTAACTAATCGAAATTACCTGTCACCCTTCGCCATGTACAAGGTTTTCCCTTGCTCAAACTACTACGGTGACTCCGTTACCATAAGGGTCTCCCTCTTAGGCAATCCTGCTATTCGTTAAAAATGTACGTTCTAGTAACCCTTAGGTTCCTCACTCATTCCTTTATTCATACTTATCGTATGCTCTTTTACTGTAGAAAGTTATTCGTCCAAAATCACAACAACGAATATACAGTAACATCGGTCTCAGTTACTTTCCGATGGGCGATGCTTTGCACCTAGTCAGAATTGATGTTCAAGCAGTTTAGCCTTAACCATAGGTTACGGAACTTGCGGCACATCAAAGCGTTGTAACTCACTCCTTATCCGCTTTACTAACATGCTATTGTCCCCTTTGGGTTTCCCCGCTAGGTTAGTTAGTTGTTCCTATTATTTACTTTCAATAATATCCCTCTGCGAGGGAGATACATTTTTACGCTTAACAGCGCACTATCTTAAGCATGTTATCTCGACTTGGATCAACACTGCCTGACTTGATAGCGTCTGAACGGTCAACCAACTCTTCAAGGTAGTATTTCTGAGCTTGCGTTAACTCGCTTTCCACCGCAATAATCTTAGCTTCAGGTACAGGTAAGTCGAGCATATCTGAGGTCTGAATATCGGCAGTTTCCTTGTAGATTCGCATGAGTTCAGGAAGGTTGACAAATTTCTTGAACCGTTTCTTGGGTTGGTACTTATCTCCTGTCGGGGCTAGTTCCATAGAGTTTTCGATATTCCCAAAAGCCCCTACCCATGAATCAAAATTAGAGACCTGGTATCGTTCTAGGACATCGGGTTGGATATAGCTCATCATGGTATAGAGTTCACTAATAGAGTTAGAGACTGGTGTTCCTGTCGCAAAGACCACATTACAATAGTCGTGTTCTCCTTGAACCTGTCTCACTTTCATTTCCATATCCACGTTCTTTTTAGAAGTCGTGTTGGTAATTCCTGCCACATTACCTAGGCCTGTAATGGGTCTGATATTCTTGAAATGGTGAGCTTCGTCCACAAAGAGAAAATCAATGCCCAGATTTTCAAATTCAATAAAGGTATCTCGCTCCAGTTTTTGGAGTTCTTCTAGTTGATGCTCCAATCCCTTAATAGAACGCTCTGCTTCTTTTACAGTATAATCACTGTCGCTACCTTGCTTAATTTCTCGTAATTGGTTCAGTTTATCTTGGATATAGGTGACCTGTTTTTCCTGACTCATGGGAATTTTTTCAAACTGGGAATCCCCAATGACAATGGCATCATAGTCCCCTGTAATAATCCGAGACACAAACTGTTTGCGTTTGGCTTTGGCAAAGTCTTTCTTAGTGGTCACATAGACCTTCTTGGTTGGGAAAAATTTCATGATTTCTTGACCAAACTGTGCAGTCAGACTAGACGGCACCACATAAAGTGGTTTATGTACCATCCCCAATTCTTTCAATTTGAATCCTGCCCCAAGCATGGTTAAGGTCTTACCTGAACCCACTTCATGAGCTAGAAGCGCTCGTTTTTCTTCCACAATCCGTTGAATAGCATTCTTTTGGTGAGGGCGTAAGGAAATATTCTGGGCAAGCCCATCAATGGTTAAATGGCTGCCATCATAAACTTTTGAGACTGTACGATTATAAAGGCTATTATAGGTCTCTTCAATCATCTGTTGCACCTCTGGGTAACTAGTCACAAAATCTTGGAAGAGTTCTTGAAGTTGTGTTTCCTTAGCACGAAGAACCGTTGTCTTCTCCACGTCCGTCACATTCTTTTTCTTATCCCCATCTTCCACTTGTTTGGTAATGGTTGGTTGATTGGAATTAAGCAGGTTTTCAAAGATTTTTCGGCCACTATCATAGCGTGACCCAGGCACACCTAAACTTCTATCCGTTGCGGTAGAGTATCTAAAGGCAAACTTGGATTGGTAAGACATCGTCCCATCAATCGGACTGACTTCAAGGACTGTTGCTACTTCTTGGTCTGACAGTTCATAGGCTTTCCCCATAAAGGTTTCTTGGGCAAATTTTCCGTAAACAGACAAAGGAATCCAGCGTGAACCGATTCGATAATCAATGTCTGCTAAAGTAATGCGTGCTGGTTTGACTTTTTCTAGAAGTCCTGCATAATGTGACCAGTTAAAGTCCTGATTGTCTTGTTTGATGAATAGGTCCACCAGTTCTAACTTAGTGACGACATCACCTGACAGAAAGTCTTGGCGAGACACATAGGTCAATTCCCCATTCAGATACTTCTCAGGATCAGGCATAATGAGGTCTCCTAGCTCCTCAATCAAGGACATCTTAGAATCGACCTGATAAATGGACATCATATAAGTAAAATCAACCCCTCTGCCGTCAGCCAAGCTAGAATTTAAGGCATCAAGGGCTGTATGTACCTTTTTAACCTCTTTTTCAGGACGCACTAAAGCCTTCTCAAAAGCAAGGGATTTAGTATAGATAACAGACTTTCCACTTGGATCCAGACGTTCATCTTCCAAACTAGCAAGAAGCGAATACTTATCATCACTATCAAAAAGATTGCGGTTCACTGCACTGTTCAAATACCCATAGTGTTTGACAAAGCTATCATAGGTACGATTGAGTTTGCCTAACAAGTGGTTAAAGGTCTCCTTATCGTAGTCATAATAGCGTTGAATGGCAATAACTTCTTGGTAGGCATTGCGAATATTGACCATTCCTTTGATTCGTGCCACTTCTTTATCAGACAATGGAGCTTCATAGAAAACTGTCTTTTTATAATATCCCTTAAACTGACCACGTTTTGCTGCATCATCGGTCACATAGACATCCAGAGCAGTGTTATCAGTCACTTCTAAGGCATTAAAGCGATCAATCTGCTTTTGAGAATGTTTGGTGTCCCATGCTTTGAAGTTGCCCTCTTCATCGACATAGTAACTGATTTCTTCCGTCTTGGTTCCGACTCGAATGCCTTTGTTATCTCGATAGTAAACTGTAGAACCCTGATAACCAAAACTGTACTGGCCTAGATTCTCCCTCATTTCAGCTGGAATGGAGGTATCAATGACTTGTTTGGTCAACACATCTGGGTTAATGATGACCTCATTTCTATCAATCTTTCTTGGGGCTTTTACGTGATGTAGAGCTGTTTCAACACTTGCAATCAAGTCATCACTAGTCCCCTTAACAGAAAGTGTTCCGCCATTAAAATTTCTGACCTCGTAGGTTCCTAGCACCTGGCTATTGTATTCTCCATCAAAGTAAGGATTGAGCCAAATGCGACTATCCATTTCATAACGAATGGAACCTGAAAAGGCTAAGTCGTCTGCCACATATTCCTTGTTCAGGTGTTTCTGGAAGAATAACATATCCGTTGTGACACTCGTTCCCGCAATGGCCTTAAAGGCAGAATCAGGCAGTCGAACCCCACCAAGAAATTCAGTTGTCTCACGAATATCTTGTAAGATGTTTTCTGTTCGCTTATCCATAGTTCCTGTGGAAGAGATAATCGCTACTTGTCCACCATCATGGACCAAATCAAGTGACTTTTTGACAAAGTAGTCATGAATCATGTAAGGCCTATCGTACCTGTTATCCGCAATTCGTATATTGGCAAAGGGAACATTTGAAATCACTAAATCAAAACTATTGTCGTTAAAAGCCACCGTCTCAAAGCCCTTAATTTCAATGTGACTATTTGGATGAAGGTGTTTGGCAATAGCTCCTGTAATAGTATCTAATTCCACACCATATAACTCACTCTTTTCTCTTAAGTGTTTGGGCATTGCTGCAAAAAAATTCCCTGTTCCCATGGAAGGATCTAGGATTTTGCCACCTGTAAAGCCATCTCTTTCCAACTTATCCCACATCTGACGGATAAGGGCAGGGTCTGTATAATAGGCTGTCAGAGAGGACTGTTTCATATCCGAATACTCTTTATCTGTGACTAGGCTTTTCAGTTCTTCTCGTTCCTTAGAAAATTTTGGATTATAGTCATCAAAAAATTCATTGGCTAGTCCACCCCAGCCTACATACTTGGCAAGGAGTTCTTGTTCACTTGGTAAAGCATTGCGGTACTCCACTTCCAAATTTTTTACCAACCGAATTGCCGCGATGTTTGTCTCAACCTTATCTCTAGCAGTCTTAGGATAAAAGTCCGTCAAATCTTCTGGAAAATAAAAGTCCGTTACTGGAATCTCTGGAATTGTTTCGACGACTTCCTCTTCAGGAATTTGATTATCTGTTTCTTCAAGATCAGTATCGTTATGACCTTTTTCTGAACCATCTGGTTCCAATAGTCCAATACTCTGAACTGGCTCCTCTTCCAGAAATGAAAAAAGATTTAGTTCTTGGTCCGCTTCTTCTAACTCTGTTTGTGGTTCTGCCTTTGGCTGATGAAGTGCCTGACTGACTTCTTCCCAGGTCCTCAAATAAAGAACTGGATTTTGTTCAATGATATCCGAAAAGTCATTGACTAACTCAATCCGAATCAAACCGTTCAATCGAGCATCGCTGACCGACACGACCTCAAAGTCCTGTCCCTTATAGAAAACCAATGACCCCAGAGGATACGTGTCCAATACTCTCTGGACTAGTGGATTTTCCGCTAACTCTTCATCAACCACTACTTTCGACTCAGCTTTCTCTAGCTTGCTTTTCCAATCTCTAAGGGTTAAATCTGGCTGATTACCTTTATCTTTTTCAAATTGCTCCGCATCTTCTCTGCTTAGTTCTTGGTGTAAAAAGGCGTAGGCAACTTGTCTCAGCTCTTCAATGGAAAGCTGGCTACCAAAGAAAAATTCAACCTTTTCATGACTCAATCCCATTTGGAGTAATTCTGTCGCAAGGGCTAGTTGAGTTACCGAGGCTTTGGGATAGCCACCTAATAAAGCAAGGTCCGCATTTTTCAAACGAAAACGACCTGCCGCATCCAATAAAATACCGACTCGGTCTGGGTCAAACTGAGATAAATCAATCCCTAGCTGAGTCAATTTTTCTTGATTTTCTATCCTAATGGCTTGTCCAATTTTTTCTAATTCCTTTTCTTCGACTGTAGTCAGCTTTCTTTTCAACTCATAGGGACTACCATCAGCCTCTAGATAGGTAAGTAACTCCTCGCCATCAAAGACTAGTGTCATTTCCATTTCAGTGTCAAAATCACCTCGTCTAAAACTTGGGACTTTGGAACGTTCATTTCGAATTCGGTCAAAATATGTTAGAATCTCAAATTTACGTCGTAAAGATAACTCTTCATAAGCTGGCAGATGACTGGTTTTTCCTGTTTGAACATCTAGTTGAGACAAATCTACATCCAAACTAGCAATAACCAGAGTGCCCTTTTCTCGAAAAGATATTGCCTGCTGAACACTTGTTTTATGCTCATCAACAGTTTCATCAGCTCTTGTTTCAAGCTCAGGCTCGTAAGTCAAGAGAAACTGTTCAATATCTCGGCTGATCCGATCCGCTAAATTATTAGCCACACGATAAACATTGACCAAATTAGCTCCCCTACTCTTTTGTAATAGAGAATCTGGTGAAATAGTTTGGTAGTGTCCATTTGAGTCTAATAGTTGAAAACGAGTGGCCAGATTGAACAAGGCCACTTCAATCACCAAGTCTTTTTCAGACGTCGATAGTTTGTCAAGTTTTTGGAGACCAGTTTGGCCGAATACTTGTGTATAGGTCAATAGATCATGAGCAGTATCATAAGGACTAGCCTGAACAAAAGCTGAAACATCTGTCTCAAAGTGAAGTACCTGAACAGGTCTTTTGAATTCCTGCCTATTGGTCATAAACTGATAAACGAGACTATCCCACTCCTCATCAAAATGCTCTGCTTGGTAATATAAAAACGCTTCAAGCAAGGCTCTATCACGAGGAATGGTTGCTCTCATCATTTGTAGTAAGACTTCTTGATTCATTATTCCCTCCCATTTTAAAAAGGCTGAGAGTGTTTCTCAGCCCTTTGTGTTAATCTAGGACCAAGGCTCGTTGGTCTCTTTCTTGTGGAATACCATCCATTACAGTTGCCACATAGTGTTGTAAGAAATGACTTTTCTGGTCTAGTAAATCTTTTTGCAAGGCAAGGTGAACCAAATCTCCAAAATAATCCTGACTAGAAATAGCCAAGTCCTGTTGAATCATGGCCTGTAAGGTTTCAAGGCTAAGTAGTGAATAATCGTCACTATCCAAAACCTCATACTGTTCCAAGGTGTCTGAAAGACTATTTGAGGACATTAAATCCATAATAAAATTAGAGCCTTCACCTGTTCGGTACAACTTTTCCAGAATGTCAGTCATATCTGCCTGTACTTCATCCTGATAACTATCAACTTTAACTCGTAGCTCATCACTAATCAAGGATAGGTCATCCTCATCCATATAATCTTGATAAACCTGATTGAGGATTGTTCTATCAGAAATACTTAATTCCAATGAGAGAAAGGCCTTGATAAACTCTTGGTAATTGACCTTTTCCATTTCAGACAAAGTCTCTTTCATGGTGTCAAAGTTCCAAGCCATCACACAACTCCTTTTGTAGGACTAGTGGTGAATGTCCTGATTGTAGTTCTTCTAAATCAGCTTGACCATCACCATCTGTGTCAATAGCGTATGGATTGGTCCCAAGAGCCAGTTCCTGAGCGTCTGTCAAACCATCTTGGTCTGAATCCATTTCATAAATGGTTTTTGGATTCATCTACTTCTCCTCCTTTTTCTTCAGTCCAAAAGCCGTACCAAGCAGAATACCAGCTCCAATCAAGCCCAAAAGGGATTCCTGTTCGCCTGTATTTGGCAAGACGCTTGCTGGAACAGGCGGCTCAATAATCTCAATTGGTGGTTGAGGTGGGGTAGGTTGATTTGGACTTGGTTCTTCAGGTTTAGGTGTATGTGTTACAACTGTATTTGAGCTGATGACATAGCCATTCACTGTATGGAGATAGGTATTCTCCACCTGACCAGTCGCAATCCGTTTCATCTGAAGGTAAACATCTGCCTGAAAGGCTGAATCATCAGAGATAGTCTCTAAGAAGGATTTATCAAATGAAATTGACACTAGGCCATTTTCTGTATCCACCTGTTGCAAGGTATATTTCGTGACTTCTGTTCCCTCTTTTAAGACTGAACCGTCTTTGAGGCTGACATCCGTCATCAGATAGCTGCGGTAAACACCATTGTACTCATCATGCTTTTCATCATAGTTATCTTCAAAACCATATTCAAATAAATCAGTCGCACGATTGCTTGGAATCAATGCTCCAACCAAGCGATAGTTAAAGGTTTGATACAAGGCCACTTCTTTCCCGTCAAGGCTCTCATCTTTATGAGACAAGTCAATTACCACATCTTTTTGTGGGTCTAATTTTGGAACATTATTAACCACTGTTTCCGTGACATAGGCCAAGCCAAAATCAATCTGATAGGCTGTATTTTCATACTGACCACCTGTTTTGGTCAACTCATTTTTTACCGTCATCGGAAGCGTGACAACTAAGGTTTGACCAGTCTTCACATAGGTCTCATAAAAGGTTTTGGGATCATCGCTACTAAGGACCTGAATGGCTCCTTTAGGTGTAAACTGACGTTTAGCCATGGCATCTTGGACGACTTCCGGAGCTTCTGACAAACTAGCGTAGGTGCTGACAGAGATACCAGATACACGATTGCCAGCCTTATCCAAAACTTGAATGCCATCAGGATTTAGGGTAAGGGCTTCTTCTGGGTAATCGTCTACCATGTAAAATCCCTTGGCAAGAACATCATCCGTCACGACCATGTCCTTGTATTGACTGTAATCCAAGACAATTTTGTAATAATTGACCGTATTCGGAAGAACAGTCTTTCCATCAATTGAAATACCTTCTTGATTGGTATTAGACTTATGTGGAGTTACTTTAGGGACAAAATTGGTCACCGTGTTAGTTTCATAGGCTTGCCCAAAGTCCACCTGATAAGCCACGTTTTCATAAGACTTCCCTGAATTAAGCATGGTTTCCAAAACCATCATCGGAGTGACAATGGTAATATTCTCCCCCTTGGTCACATAAGATTCAAAAAAGACTTGTGGGTCCTCAGGCATGAAAACTTGAAAAGCTCCTTTAGGCTGAATTTTTTGTTTGGAAAGGGCTGCTTGTAGCGTTTTAGGAGCTTCAGTTAATTGAGAATAAGACTTCACCGTGATTCCTGAAACTGTTTTGCCATCAGATGTGATAAACTGAATAGCTGCTTCATCCGGCAATAAAGCTTCTTCTGGACAATCATCCACAAAGTAAAAACCTTGTGCAATCTGAGAGTTGTCTGCTTTAATCCCTCGGTATTGGTCCAAGTCCCATGAGAGAGTATAGTAATTTTGACTTCCCACTAGCATGGGCTTCCCATTGATATCCACTTTGTCTTTATTGAGGTTCTGTTTCTTGGGTTCTGGAGAAACAAGGGTGTTGGTCACTTCCTTGGTTTCATAGCCATTTCCAAAATCAACTTGATAAGACTTGTTTGTATAGGTCTTAGTTTGACCATAGAGACTATCTTTCACCGTCATTTTGGTCAAAAGAGCTAAAGAAGTTCCTGTTTGAACATACTGGTCATAAAAGGCTTGGTTGTCATCCGGCAAAAAGACTTGAAAGGCACCTGTCGGTGTAATCTTAGCACGAGCTAATTTATCTTGAAGGTCTTTAGGGGCTTCATTTAGTGAAGCATAGTTTTTAACCGTTATTCCTGATACCTGCTGACCATCAAGGGTTGTGATAGCCGTGCCATTTTCCACCACATCGAGCACTTCCTCTGGGTAATCGTCCACAAAGAAGAAGCCTCGTGCAATTGTCTCTTTAGCAGAACGATCTCCCTTATACTGGTCCAAATCCCAAGTCAAACGATAGTGGTTGGTTGTGCCAAGGGCTACGACCGTGTCATTAATGAGGACACCATCCGCATTTTCATTATTTTTATCTGGTGTAATGAGTGTGGTTGTCTCCCCATCACCTGGTGTACGAACCGTTACAACATTTGAAGTGACTGTGTAAGCATTGGTTGTACCCTTGTTCAAAAGGAGTTTGTAACTATTGGAATAGGTTGCCCCATCATTTTGAACAGAACCATAGAGTTTTGGAGCAGTCAGTTGATAAACCTTGGTTAAATCTTTATTTACCTCCTGCAACAAGTTTTCCTTTGCGGTCAAGGTCACAAAATTCTTAGTCGCATCAAAGCTAAGGACATAGTTTCCATTCTCTTTTTGTGTTGTTTCCTTATCAAAGAGGTAACCAGCAGGCAAGTAGTCCTCAAAAATGAGACTAGTCGTTTGGGCACGATTGGGCGATAAGGCATCAACTGTTAAGGGATAAATCACCGTTGAATCTTTTGCGACAGTTTTCTCATGAAGATTAGCTTGGTCACTATTGACTACTTCTTTCATAATCTCTGGAGTTGTCGTCAAACGGTACGCATGATAATGGACAGTCGGAACTTGTGGTGGCGTTGGAAGTTCTTTTGGAATAGGTTTGACAGGTAAGGTTACCTTGGTCAAAGTTAGACTAGGCTGCACCACTTCTTCCAAAGGCTTTGGCGTGAAGGTTACAGGCTTTTCTGGTGTAAATGTTTTAGGAGTAAAGACATCTGGTGTTACCGTAATAGGTTCTGGAATGGGTTCAAGTTCCACCGTTACATGAGGTTTGGGACTATACGGTGTTACTGTACGTGCAACTGGTAGGGTATTTAAGGCGAACCAGTATGACAAGCCAACATTCTGTGGCATATCGCCTTGCCCAAAGGTGACTGTATAGGTATTTCCTGATGTAACTGTTGAGACAATAGCTCCTTTATAAGCATAACGACTTGATGTGGTATCCCATTCCTCAGGTAAATTCAAATCGCTTGCACGGTTGGAACCCAAAGAACGAGCTAGACCTTCATTAGTCACTTGAACGGTTGAACCATTAATCGGCACAAATTTCCCAGATGTATCTTTGACATACTCTAGACCAATGTCATTATGATTGAGAGAAGAATGCGTGAAGACACCTGGTTTTTCTTTGGAGAAGGTAACTTGTGAACCGTCTTCCAAGTAATACTTGGCAACTACACGAAACTCCATCTTGTCTGTTCGCCAGTCACCGTTTCCGTCATTTCGATAGGCAATGAAGCCCTCGGTTGGATCATTTAGCACAACCAATTTCACGGCATTGGTTCCAGCTGGTGATACAAGGTTGGTAATATCGTAAGTCACTCGACTAATCTTTTTACCATCAAATCGTGCATTTTGAAGATTTTGATAGTTAAAACTAAGGGTCTCACCTGTTTTGAAGCTATCATAGACAAAGAATCCTGTTGAATCCAATATTCTTGAGTAGCCACCAAGCATAGCATCACCAGTTGAAATGATCTGATTTGGATTTCGGGTATTGGCTCCATGTTGTGCTTGTGGCTCACCGTTATTGAGATTGAGGGCTTGAGCAAGGGCTTCAGAAATATAACCTTCTTCACCTTTCGAAATCTCGGCCAAGTCACGTTGATAGCGTTCCATTTCTTTGGTATTGTAGGCATCAATCACTTCATTTTCTTTTCTGGCTGCGGCTTCTTTTTCTTGATTACGTTTTGTGATAGCTTCAATCTCGGCTGCACGATCTGAAACTAATTGTTGTTTCTCCTGATTAGCTTGATCTACTGCGGCTTGACCTGCACGGTTTTCAGCATCAACAGCTGCTTGACCTGCCTGATTACGCCTTTCAATGGCTTCATTATCTGCCTTTGCCTTAGCAAGTCCAGCTTCATTTTCTTTTTGAATGGCCTGATTTTTCGCAACAATATCATCTGCCTTGGTTTTCTTTGTTAGATAATCCGCTACAGCTTGTTCGTTAGTTGATTGAATAGTTTCAACAGCCTTGCCATAGTTTGTATAGTCCAGTACAGATGTTCCGTTTCCTGATGAGACTACTTGTTCTTTTACTGTCACATCAGCATCTGCATACCGAGTTTTTAGGTCTTTGACTTTGGTATCAACCCAAGTATTTGTCTCTTTACCAGTTTGGTTGGCCCCTTCGTAGGCCTGTGACAGCTCCTTATTTTCCTGTTCGATGCGAGCTTTTTCATCCACATAAGCTGCTTTGTCAGCTTTGTAGGTTTCAGTAACTTCGTTGATAGCCTCAACTTGATTTTGGGCATCTGCTTCTGCTTTTGAAATTTGTTGGTTGGTTTCTGCCGCAGAAGTTGTATTTCCTAAATCCATTTGGCTATCTTCAACCGTAGAAACACCTTCAGCCTTTGCCTCTTCAACTGCTTGTGTTACCGTATCATGTGGTACGGTGACAGCGATTGCACCATTAGATTGTCCAGTTGACCCTAAACTTTCAGTTTGTTCAGATACAGGGTTTGGTTGTGCTTCTGGTAAATTCGTGGCTGGATTTTCCGTTCGTTGAATGGTGGTGTCAACTGATGATGTGACTTCGTCTGCATGTGCAACCGTCCCACCCCAAGCAACAACAGCGGTCACCATGGTTCCAAGGGCAACCGAACATAAAGTACGGTATTTTTTACTCTTACGAAAGACGTGTTTCTCGCCTTTTTCCTGATTGACAAGAAAGTGATGATTACATGTTTTGGTCATAAATAGTCCTTCTTTTCTTTTTTATGTAGCAACAAACTGTCACTCTTTATTAGATACGAGGGCGTTAAGCGAGCACGACAAAAATAGGAGTTTTGACGAAGAACTTTCCGTTCTAGGAGAAACTCTCTTTTTTGTACAGCTCGTAGCCCAAGTTCAATACCATCATAAAAAAGAAGGCTTGATTTTGTTATCACAATAAAATGAGGGAAAAGAAAATGTTGCTTTTATACCACAAATATTGTAAAATTGTAGTGTAAAAGCAACAAGTGGGAGGCCGTATGTCAAAAAAAGAGATTCTACTCGATTTTATAGAAAAGAACAATGGAATTGTCACAAACAAAGATTGTAAAGCACTAGGTATTCCAACAATATATCTGACAAGACTAGAGAAAGAAGGCATTATCTTCCGAGTTGAAAAAGGTATTTTCCTAACCCAAAACGGAGACTATGATGAATACTACTTCTTTCAATATCGTTTTCCTAAGGCTATTTTCTCTTATATTTCGGCACTGTATCTACAACAGTTTACAGATGAAATTCCACAATATTTTGATGTGACAGTTCCTAGAGGCTACCGCTTTAATACTCCTCCAGCTAATCTAAATATTCACTTTGTCTCTAAAGAATACAGCGAGCTGGGAATGACTACTGTACCTACTCCTATGGGAAACAACGTAAGGGTATATGATTTTGAACGTATTATTTGTGATTTTGTAATACATCGAGAAAAGATTGATTCCGAACTCTTTGTCAAGACACTTCAATCTTATGGGGACTATCCTAAAAAAAATCTTACAAAACTCTATGAATATGCGACAAAAATGAACACCTTGGACAAGGTCAAACAAACTCTGGAGGTTCTAGTATGAATAAAGCTAAGCTAACAGCACTCTGTCATAAAATATCAAAGCATACTGGATTAACCTTTAATTCCGTGATGACCTATTACTTTCTTGAAGTGATTTTGAAAAAATTAAGTCAGAGTACCTATTCAAATCACTATATATTCAAAGGAGGATTCCTACTGTCAAATGTTATCGGAGTTGAATCTCGTAGCACGGTTGATATTGACTTTTTATTCCATCAAATAACACTCTCAGAAGAAACTGTTAAACAGCAACTCAAGGAAATTTTAGCAGATTCCGAAGAAGGTATATCTTTTGTGATTCAATCAATCACAGCTATTAAAGAAAGTGATGACTATGGTGGCTATCGAGCAACAATTTCGTGCCAACTTGAGAATATTAAACAAGTTATCCATTTGGATATTGCGACAGGTGATGTTGTAACTCCTCAGCCGATTACATACGACTATAAAGCTATTTTTGATGAAGACAATTTTCCAATCATTGCTTATACAATTGAAACAATTCTAGCTGAAAAACTTCAAACCATCTATTCACGTAACTTCTTGAACAGTAGAAGCAAAGATTTTTACGATGTTTATATTCTTTCCAAACTGAAGAAAGAAGACATTGACTTCATTCAGTTGAGAAATGCCTGTCAGAGAACATTTTCATATCGCGAAACAGAACTCGATTTTGTAAAGATTATTGAACTACTCGAGAGGTTCAAATCTGACCCTATTCAGAATAAACAATGGCAAAATTATTCAAAAAAATATAGCTATACAAAAGGGATTTCACTTGCAGATGTTCTTGATGAGATGATTCGTCTCATAACAGTTCTCATTTCTATAAATTCTGATTAATCGTGACAAAAAAACACAAAAGATATGCTAACATTTATTCATTTTGTTAGCATATCCTTTTTTATTTCGTCGTATAAGCAAAACTCAAGCTACTATCCACTCCAGATAATTTACGGAAGGTGTAGTTGGGATTGCCATTGTAATTGGTTTCGGAGATAAGGAAGGAGCCATCTGGGTAGACTTTTTCGACGAAAGCCACATGTCCGTATTCTGTTGGTGTACCATGTCCTCCTCCCGCAAAGGAAAGGATAGCTCCTTCTTGTGGACTTGTCCCTGTCTCCCCACCGAGACTTGCGGCTGTACGCACCCAATCCTGGCCATTGCCCATGGTACTGATAATTGAAATCTTCTCACCATTTTTACCTTTGAGCTTTAGATCCAGTTGGTTAATACGGGCTGCAACTCCCCAAGTACATTGGCCGTAGGCATACCCCATACCGTCACCACCTCCTGGAATAGAGTTTTCAAAAAGGTCTCCTCGTACAGCTTCTAAAGATTTTGGATCACTTTGTGCTGTCCCACCGTTGGGTTGACTAAAGCCTTTTTCAATTTGGTAATACCACTCACTTGCTCGTGTCTGACGTTCAAGTAGCTTATCACCACTATTTCCTTCCCAGTAAATGAGAAAGAGTTGGGCAAGACTAGCTGGACTACCTGTATTTTTGAAGAAGCCCTTTAACCAGTTGGTGTAATAAGGACTATCCCCATGCAACATGAAATCCAGTTGTAACCCTAAGTCATACCACTTTTGATGTTTTCCTTTGGCATATTCCAACAATAAAGTATGTCTGCGTGACCCATCCGCGGTATCTGTCCATTGGCCTAAGCCTAAACCACGTTTAATTATATTTGGGTAACGTCCATTGTATATAGTTGGACCATTAAGTGAGAGCCAGCCCTCATCATCCCACGAACTATCAGTCGCACCAACTGGCGGAGATAAATAGTCGCCTTCAGCTCGTTTTGGATTAATGGAAGATTCTACCGACCAATTTCCTAAAATAGCTGCTATAGCTTGATTTGTCGCACCTTTGCTTTTAAGATAGTCATAAATTGCCTTGGCTCTCTCGAACTCATCGCCGCCAAACTGACCGATAGTTGGAAGAATGGTGGTCTGAACCTGGATTACTTTTGGAAAGTAGAAAGCTGGATTGACATAGACCAACTTATCCGTATCATCATCAACCTTTTGATAGGTGACTTTTAGACCCGTTCCGTCTTTGGTCTGACCAATAATATCTCCTGCCAAGACATGTTGATGTTCACTCACTCGGCCTGAATGAATGCCAAACAAGGTTAGTTTAGTCTTATTCACTCCCTTACCAGATGTCAAAACAACGTTCTCTCCATCAAGAGATACCTTGCCATCCATCGGAGCTACAATGACTTGACCTTCTTTCGCTTCTAAGATGATATGGTGATGCAGCGTTGGTTTCTCATCAATGACCTCATACCCATATCGGTAGGTCATGCTTAAGCTATCCTCGTCAGTCTGTCCCTGAAAGGGATTGTCCAATTCTTGAAGGGCTAGATAGTTGCCTCCTTCTGTCAACTCCTTTAACTCTTCCTGGTCTTCATCAGACAGCTTGTAAGTAGGTTCTTTATATAAGTCAGACATGGATTTAATAGAATCTCCACCATTTAAGTCTGTCCACACTTGACTGAGAAACGCTTTGTAGGTCACACCACCTGTTTCCATGAAATCGTCAAGCTTGTAGTCTTGGTATTGATGATTCATGTAAACCATAATCTCATCAATCTTGGTGTAGTAGGCAATCCCTTTTTCATTGGTTCTCGTATGTTCCGCATCTTCCCACGTCATGTGGGTATAGGCCTTGGTCAACTCCATCTCATCTTGTTGAATGACACTACTACCTGAAACACTCATGAAAAAGCTCATCATCAAAAGGAGTATCAAGAGAATGCCTGAGACAATCCAAGTCAAAGGATTTCCCGCAAGGACAGAAAAGAAAGTCACACTTCCCTTAATGGCTTGGACGATTCCTTTGATACCTGCGACACTTTGTTTTCTCACATGCTTTAAAAAGGTCTGGTAACGTCTTCTTGGTTTAAGAGGTTTCTGGCGTGTGAATCCTTTTCCCTTTTTGAAGTTCTGGAATCGTTCCTTTCCATGAGAAAATTTTGTTTTGGTAAACCTCACACCTGTCTGTCCACTTTTTACTACCACCTTACCTGCTTGAAAGGTAAACCTTCCATAGCGTCTGGCTTTCAAACTAATATCCTTCATGGATCTTAGACCATCTAAATCATCCTCCTGTGCTATCAGGTCAAGGGATTCAGATGCAACTAAGCCTAATCCAACTTTGACTTTGGTAGAGTTTTTCTTAGTCTTTTGGACTTTCTTGAGTTGTTTAACCTCACGCTTGGCAGAACTTACGTCTTTTTCTGCACTTAGTCGATCAAATGATTTTTCTTGGTGAAACTGAAAGCGAGACTTCGGGGAAGGATTTTCTTTTTGGAAAGTAAACTTGGGATTAACTGCCTTTTGCTTCTCACTTAGTTTCACTTCTGACAAATGTTTTCTTGCAGTCCGCAAACGCTCTTGAGCTTGAGGAAGTCGATAGTTCTTGATTTCCTTTACCTTCAACAGTCTAGGAGAAACATAGGTAATTTCCTTTAGGAACTTCTCTTCTGCTTCCTTTTGGCTACTGAGTAGATTTCCTTTTATCTCTGTTTTCTTTTCCTGAAAAAGAGAATTTTGGGCTGGTTTTCGAAATCGTCCTTTTTTAGGAACAGTCTGTTTTAAGGCTCTAACTTCTTTCCGATAATGCATACGGGCTGATTTTAAGTTGCTTCGAAAGTTTTGCCTAGCATGTTTGACTAGCTTTTTATCCTCTTTCATCTCATGTCCTCATTTTTTCAGGGTCCGTACTCATGATGTCAAAGAGCTTGGTGTGTTGTGGAATCTTATTTTTAAATGGAACAACGGTTGAACCGGCCTTGATTAGCCCAGCACCTTTTTCAGGATTGACCAAGTATTTCTCCAGTTCCTTAGAAAGTCCAAGCATATGCACCAATTCTTCTCGATCGCTCTTAGCCTGTTTTAAAAGAATCATGAACTCGCTATTGGCAATAATGCGTCTGCCGTTGGCATCCAAAAGAAGCGTTTCTACATTCTGAGTAATGCCTGTCGGTATCGCCCCATACTTACGGACACGACTCCAAAGTTTAAAGAAGAAATCAGAGGCATACTTGTCCAATAAGAGAAGCTGCATTTCATCAAAGTAAATCCAGGTCTTCTTCCCTAGCTTTTGGTTTTTGACCACCCGATTCCAAATTTGGTCAAAGATAACCATGAGGGCAATTTGTTTTAATTCATCGCCTAACTTTTTGACATTGTAAATCAGGAAATGACTGTCTGTTTTAATATTGGTCCGATGTGAAAATATGTCCAGCGACCCTTCCACATAGAGTTCCATATCCAGTGCCAAGTCCTTAGCTTCCTGTTCAGGTTGTTGGGACAAGACAAAGACCCATTCGACCAAGGATGGTGTGTCAAAATGCTTATAGGTCAAGCGTGTCACACGATCTATCAAGGATTTTTCACGGCCATCCATTTTGCGGTCTAAGAGCTTTCCAATCCAAGATAAGAGAAATTCGGACTTGACCTTGACTGGATCCTCATCCATATTCTCATCTGATAGATCTAAGACATTTAAGAAGGTAGTTGAATCTGGGGCAATATCAATACTTTCCCCACCAAAGGCTTGACCGATAATACTGTACTCATTTTCTGGATCGACAATAATAATTTCAGTATCACTATCTGCTTCCTTGAGCTTAGTAGAGATGATCTCGTGTTTTGTCGCCATCCCTTTGCCAGCTCCAGAAGTCCCTAAAATCAACCCTGACGGAGTATTTAACTTGCCACGGTCAATACTGATGATATTACTTGAGATTTGATTGATGCCATAAAATTTCCCACCCTTGTCCTGAATATCTACGGAAGTCCACGGTGCATTCACGGCAATGTTTGAAGTCAATAGAGAACGAGAGATACCTTCAAGATAGTTCTTCCCAAATGGCAAGAGACTATTAAAGGCCGCTTCTTGCATGTAGGTCAAGTTATCGATAATCATATCATTAGACCCTGCCACTTGCTTGATAATATCAAGAGATTGTTTGAGTTGGTCTTCGGTATCCGCCAGCACGCCAATTAGAAATACGGTGTCAAACAGTTTATCTCCTGTTTGGGTCATGGTTTGAAGAAGAGCTTCTGCTTCATCGATATTATTTTCAAGAACATGGCCGACCTTCTCCAAATAGATGCCAGTCCGAGCCATCTTTTGTTGTTCCCCAATTTTTTGTGATTCCATCAAGGTCTTCTTGGTTCGTAGCTTGGTCATGGTTTCAGACTTAGTTGAGCCTTTGGCATGCAGGCTAATCATCACTTCCAAATCTGACTGCATGAGGTCATGAATAAATTTATCCCCTAGCTCCATACCGTAATCACGAACATAGACAATCTGTAATAATCTATCGTCCAATTCAATATGATTCTTGTGTTTAAAGGAAAGGTAGGTTGGGGCAATAAAGTGTTTGGTGGATTGACCTGATAGGGTCAAATCCTTGTAAGAGAACGGTAAATGATTTTCACCTCGCAACATATCCGCAAGGACATTCACTCGCTCCTCTCCACCAAGCAGACCAAGATATACATCAATCTCTGAAAAGCCACTCTTGAAATATTCACCAATTTGCGACAGCGACCGAAAAGCTAGTTTTGGTGTTTGGTCGCTCTTGCCAAATGAAAGAAACTTGACAGCCGAAAAGTTGTTCTCGCCCGCCTCTAAGTTGGCATTCATCATGCGATTTAATTCATCACGATAAGCATCAAACCCATCTTCCTGCAGGGGATAGAGAATACTCTTACGGAATTTTTCCAGATTGACCTTTTGATTGAAAATGGTCAGTTGGAAATTGGTCTTATCATCCAGTGAATTGATTAAATCGGAATATTTCTCAACAATAGCTCCTTTATCATCTAAACCAACTGTTTGATAATTGACATCTCCTAAAAGATAGGTTTGTGAAAAATAGCTTGGACTGACCTGCATAAGGCCATTCTGAAAAAGTCCTTGATAGGCTAACGTATTTACGGTAGAAGGTCTGATTTCCTGCTTCTGTGTTTTCGTCTTTTGCTTTTTGTCATAAGAAGAGGTCTTTGGTTTCATTGAGTGTTTTAATTTTTTCACGTTGGTCTCCTTTTCTTCCAGTAAATGTACGGTCTGGCACCGTTAGTTCATAATGAAATCGGTACCTGAGATAGGTTTCAAAAGGTAAGTCATTGGGTCGATAGACCCCAAATAACATGAGTGGAATGGTAAAGCTAAAAACAAAACCATAGACAAACCAATCCCCAAATTGCCAGTAAAATAGGTTCAAGCCCAATACCAAAATGGTTATGGCGACGGCTGGAAATACAAAAATAACCTGTCTAGTTGTAAATCCTAACCATGCCCTGTGTTGAACCTTTGAGATGTCCTTAAAGACACGAGTGTTCATAAATGTTCTCCAATCTAAGTAAGCTATAAAAAGAGGAGGCGAGATAATGACTCCCTTCCTCCTACATCCCCAAAATACTTCGGGCGGTTCGTTGACTGCCAACTAAGGCAATGATTAACAAGATGGCCTGTACCAAGCCACCAAACATAATGGCGAGTGATTCCATAACTCCAGCTCCATTTGATAAAGCAATCTTTCCAGCCGATTCAAACAAGGGAACAAGAGATACAATTAGAAAAATCAAAATACCTTGAACGGCATAGACCATGATGTTCTTAAGGTAGCCAATCCCAACACTCCTCCAGTCATCACTGAGGAAGGTTGGAATAGTAACAGGGGCAAAAGGAATCATCAGATAGAGTTGGATAAAGCGAATGGTAATCAAGATATTGACAACCATGATACTGGCCATTCGTACCAACCAAATGAGAATCGCAAAAAAGCCAATAATCATTTTTCCTACAATCCCAGATCCCTTAATGCCTGAGATGGTATCGTAATTAGTACCACCATTCGTGACAAGACTTGCCACTTGTTCAATAACATAAGAGGCAATGGCAATAATAGCTTCCACAATAACCGTCGTATTGGTAATCACGACCGCGACCATGATGTAGCTGACAATCATAGGTGCTATGGCTTCAAAGGTCATTGCACCACCTGAGTTTGCGATTTTCTTGGCCATTTTGAAAATTCGAGTACGAGAACAACCGCAAGAATAGCTTCTCCCAAGGCTGCATAATCCCCTTAGTAATGGCTGTCATGTAGACCACACCGTCGGATTAAAGTCCGCTAGTGATTTAACTAGGTTAGCGGTTGATTCTAAATCCCTTGAAACCCTTCAAAAAGGCTATCGCTAGATACTTTTTCAGAGGCTAGAAATACAAAAGGTGACGTAAAATTCATTATCATGTCATATGCTGTCCTCCCTTAAATGGTAATCTGAGTCACAAAAGCACCCGCGGCTCCCACCATGACCCCACCAACAATTTCTAGAATGGCATTTCGGACACCTGGCCCACCATCTTTAATGTTGGTTGAAAGGTTGATAATGCCCATGACAACAAGAAAGGCTCCTACTGCAATCAAACCTTTTTGTAATAGAGACATAGCTTGGGAGAACATGGAGCTGGCGTCCACTCCGTAAACAAAGCCTGATAGTTTTTGATTCATATAATTCCTCATTTCAATTAATGTAGTGTCGTTTCTGTGCTTAAATCCCTTATTTTATGGCCTGACAAATCTACCTCTTCCTCAGCGGTTAGGGGATTGATATGATAGTGCCACCAGCGTACATCGGTTTCCTTATCCGCAAGCCATTTCCAATTCTTATGTTTGAGCGGAAAATATTTCTTGGTTCGAAAAACAGGAACCCCTGCAATGCGTACAAGACACTCATCTCGTTTCATATTCCCTACTTCATCAGCCGTCATCAAGTCACGAGCAATTTTCTGGTGAGAGGTCGAACTTGAACCCGTCTGCCCAAAAGAGCGACTGCTACTTCTGACATCAATGGTTTGTTTGCCTAGAAGACCACTCATGAATTTGAAAGTTTCCTCGTCATTTCCACCCAAATAGAGGAGACTGTCACAGTTCCCCAGAATAGTTTTCCAAGCCTCTTTTTCCTTATAAAGTCCTTGGAGTTGAGCGATATTTTGCAAGATTGGAACTAGACTCATGTTCCTAGAGCGAACTGTTGAGGTTTGTTCAGCAAAGTCTGGGATTTCTCCGACATTCGCAAACTCATCCAGATAGCTTCTAACATGAATCGGCAGTTGCCCTTTAAAGTCAACATCAGCCTGTCTGGTCAAAGTGGAGAAAACCGTAGAGAAAAATAATGCAGATAGAAAACGAAAGGTCGTATCATTGTCTGGAATAACAAGATAGACCATGGTCTTTTGAGTGCCCCACGTTTTCAAATCCATAGTGTCTCTTTGCGTCAAATCAATCACCGATTGGATATTAAAAAGGGCAAATTTAGCTGTTGTGACAGCAATGACCGAATCCAAGGTCTTGTCCTTGTAGTTCTGAAAATCCGCCCAGTTTCTCATGGTAAAGTTCTCATGACCATATTTCTTAGCATAGTCTTCAAACAGGACTTCAAGAACACTTTTGTCCTGATTGTCTCCCTTTGATAAGAGTTTGATGAGTTTCCCAATCTCAGAAAAGGCTGGATAACGGCCACGCTTACGTCTTGCTTCCTGCTCTTGCTTGGAACTTCCTGGAGGATTGTAAAAATCCACCAAATAAGAGGCAATAGCTCTCACCAATGTCATGGAAGCCTCGTCCCAAAATGGATCACTGCGAGAACCAGACCCACGGGTATTGTTAAAATAGACCGTTAACATGCGGTTCAAATCATTCTCAGTTTCTACATAACGAAAGGGATTAAAACCGTCTGAATTGGTCATATTAACCAAGTCTAAAACCTTGACCTGATAACCGTTTTCTAAAAAGAGTTTACCTGTCTTCTCAGCCAAATGGTCTTTAGGATCTACGACAATATTGGAACAATTAAGTTGGATAAGGTTGGGTTTCACAAAGCGAAAGGTCTTACCTGCCCCAGAACCCCCAATGACAATCAAATTTTTATTTCGGTCAAACTGGGGTTTCTTCTTTTCCAACAAGGTTAGACGAACATCACGAGCCATAATCGTGTCATTGAAAGGATTCTTACTGTAAAAGTTCCGCTTTTCCTTACTGTTTCCAAATCGTGCAGAACCGTATTCTTCCCCTTCTCAATAGACTTTCTGTCCTGTCGATACATAAAGATAGACTAATGTCATCGTTAGAACCCCAAGGATAAAGGCAAGTAGAGATTTTTGAGTAAAGGAAAAAAGCCATATAGGATTGAAAACCTGATTTAACCCCTCTCCTAAGAGGTAGGCTAAACGTTCCATAGGTGGGGCATTGGTTAAACTATCATAGAGTAGGGTTAGACGATGGCAGAAATAGCCAAAGGCGAGACCTAAGAGTCCAAAGACAAATGCTTTTTGCCTAGAATACATTACAAGGTCACCTCCTTGGTTTTGACTGCCGAAGGTTCTGTCACTCTAATTTTCTCTTTGGCCAGTTCTATCTCTTGGTCCAAGGTTTTATCAAAGGTTAGACCTTCTAACTTCTCTGGATTAGACACCAGTTTCTTCAACAATTCATCTAAGTGATGATCGAGCAAGGCCTTATCCTTGGCATAAAAGTAGAGATAGTCTTTTTGCCAACTAATAGCAAGGGGCAGTTTTTCTGACTCCATTAGCTCCTTGAATTTCTCCACATCAATTGGCTTATCTAGGATGTCTTTACTAACATCAATCGCTTCAATGGCGTAAGGGCTTTGAAGGAGTTCTTCCAGTTTTTGAACCCCAATCTTATAAGCTGAGTCTTGGGCTAAGGCTTGCCTAGCCGACCACTCTAAGAGCTTTAAGAGGGTTCTAACTGTCAATAAACTACTTCTTTCCACGTATTGCATCGCTTGACGTTCTTGTTGTTCAGAAGACATGGTGCCCTCCTCTTCTTTGGATTCCCTATCAAACATAAGGTGCTTCCATAATACGGAAGCACTCTTGATTTTGGTATCACAAGAAGGTTAAGACAGAAACCAAACTATTCCAAAGTAAATGTAAGGCGATTGCCATCTTACAATCTGTTTTCAATCGAACAACAGCCAAGGTCAAGCCAAGACAGCTATACATGAGCCAACTCCCTAACTGAATGGGACTATGGGCTAGAGCAAAGAGAAAACTGGTCACGCCTATTTGTACAAAAGGGAATGTCAATTTTTCCCACAGCAACTGCCTATAAACAATCTCTTCAAGGACACTTGCATTTACCAGAAACAATAAAAAGATAACATGAGAAACCTGCTTTCCTACTTCTACTAATTCCGCTTGATTCCTAGTCTGAACTGGAAATAGAAAACTGATAAAGACTGCAAAAGCAACCATACACGCAAAGCCAAGAAGCAACCATCTTAGGCGATTTTGCAAGGTCATATTTTTTGATTGAACAGTTTTTCTACCATTTGTCAAGTCCATCAAGGTATTTGACGAAAAATATTTTGAGTTCAATAGTCAAAATAAGGAAATTGTTTTCTTTTGGACTAAAGTTTAGTGAAAAGTGTATACAAAACCAACACTTATGTTGTTTTACGATAAGGTGTTACAATGATAGAGCATAAACAGTTTCATCGATTTTGGGTTGAAGCGTAATCGTAAAGTTTGTTATGCATAATGAGGTAATACCTCGTCGAATGAGTCGATGTATGGAGGCAATCGTGTAGTGGTTGATTGAAGTCGTTATGCGATTATCTTTTTCGTTTCTCATAAAAGTCTGCGATATGGCAAGGATTAGTGTGACTAGCTGAAGCGATATTGTGAATACACTTGAACAGAATCTTTCTAGCGTAGGGATTGCCACGCTTGGTAATGTGCTCCTTAGCGAGGAAGCTTCCAGATTCATAGTGTCTTAGGTCAATACCGATAAAGGCATTGATTTGATTGGCAGACTGAAAACGGCGAATATCTCCCAGTTCGCCAATAATACTTGTTGCAGTCGTCTCAGCGATACCAGGAATAGAAAGCAGAATCTCATATTCTGGTAATGGCTGAGCTAGTTCCACCATTTCGTCTAAGACGGTTTGTCTCTGTTCGAGAAAGTCTAAGCAATTCTTTTGCATAGTAACGCACCTCTTCCATGATCGGAGAGGGTTTCTTAACGGCACAATAAGATTGATTAGCTAGTGCTGTCAGCTTCTCAACTAAGTAAACCACACGCTTGTCAGAAATCCGTTTTGAAGTGGACAGACGGATGCTCTTTGAGAGTTCATCCTTGCTTAACTCAAGCACGAAGTCCTTGCAAGGAAAAGCTATAACTAAGTTCCAGTATTGTTCCCCAGTTGGTGTTGACAAGATAGTTTCCAATTCAGGAAAGTGACCTGTAAGACCTTGTGCAGGCGGTTTTAGCTCGAACGATGTCCTCAGTTAAGTTCTGATAGAATCGACTGAGATCCCGCAAGTTTGGTAGACTTCTTCTTGGACATACGTCGATTTACGATTCAGTACAAACTGAGATTGAGCTAGTTTTTCGGCGTCAATTTGATCTGTTTTTCTCACACGCAAGCTATCCAGTTGCTTCTTGGCTTCTAAGGGATTGAGTCGTGTATAAGCGTAGCTATGTTCATCCAGAAAAGCTTGAAGACGACGAGAATAGACGCCTGTTGCTTCAAAGATGATTTCTGGCTTGTGGACGGTTTTCAAATCGCCAAGTAGCCGAGAAAAAGCCAATGGCATCATTGGACATGGTGTAGTTATGAACCTTCTCGCCGTTGACTAGAATGGCTACTTCTGAACTTACCTTACCACGTCAATCCCAAATACTACTCGCATGATATTACCTCTTTGTCTTGAATGATTCCTTGTTTTAGTGATGTCATTTTCAATACTCGACGTCTGGCGTCCCACATACTTTGATAACATTCTTTCTAAAACAGGTGCCTTGCCAGTTTTTGATGCGACGTCTAGCGTCAAAAGAGTTCTCGACTTAACAAGACACCTCTACTTTATCATAAAGAAAAAGTAGTGAGTACTTTCTCCCGTCGGAGATTTCCTCACTACTAATCTTAGTATGTTTTTGATGAGTAATCTCTAGACAAGCTACACCTAAAAGAAGCATTTGTAGCAGGATTAAGACCTTAATCGTCATATAGTCATGCAGGTATAAACTCACAAGAAGACCGTTAAGCTGTATGGCTAGATAAAACAACACTATCCTTATCATTGTCACCTCTTGAATAAATCTTCGTAATCAATGTCTAAGACTAGAACGATTCGCTCAACCCATCTTGTTTGTGGCATCAGGCGATTGGATTTGTAATGTCGCAATTTTTGATAGAGGCGATTAAACTCACTGGGATAAACATATTGACCTTTGAATACTTTGCGAACTAGTTCTGCCCAAGTGAGGTCTTTTTCTGCCAGAATGATTTCTAAATTATCCCAAAATCGTTCATTCATCTTCACACCTACCCTGTCACTTGTTTCATCAAGCTGGCCTGAAACAGCTCTTCTTTTACCTGTCTGGGAAGAAAGGTTCGCACGTCGTCTAGTCCAATAGCTGGATAGACATGATTCTGACAGACAATGAGAGGCAGCCGAAGGTTTTGGTCTGGTTTTTGGAGAATAAGCTGAATCATTTCATTCAAACTTATCGAATATTGACGCTTAAAGCGAAGAAATCGTGGCGACAGCAACTCAAAACAATCCGTGGTTTTGGCAAAGAGTGACAGTAAGATTTCACGGTTTACATCACATGCTTTTGTACAACGATAAGCCACTCCATAGGTCGTCAAAATGGTTAGTAAATCTTGATTTGTATTGGCATTATTTCCTAGATATACCTCAAGCATAGGCACCTCCTTATAGGGTTAGGTTATTTTCAACTGTTGGTTCAGGAGTTGAGAAATAGCGACTCATATCAATGGGCATCCGTCCTTCACCAAAGCACTTGACCGTCACTAGAGTCGTTAAAATGCCCTCCTTTCCCCTAGCAGAATAATTTTCACCAAAGGCACGAAAGGCCAGGTGATTGTCTTTCGTCAATAAAGTATCTACACCATTTTTAATATCCCTAGTTTCCAAAAAATCCGAAATCCGATGAAGATTGGATTCGTAGAATAGGGGATCATTCATCTCTTTATGGTAATCATCTTCAAAAGTCACCTCAAAGTCACAATCAAAATTGGGGAGTGATAGAATCTTTTCCAGTAACTGATTGGTTTCAACTTGGTGAATACGTTCCTCTAATTCAGTACAATCTAGGATACTTTTCTTATGTAGTAGGTTCATG
The DNA here is from genome assembly GCF_040836615.1 of Streptococcus nasisuis. Taxonomy (NCBI): domain Bacteria; kingdom Bacillati; phylum Bacillota; class Bacilli; order Lactobacillales; family Streptococcaceae; genus Streptococcus; species Streptococcus nasisuis. Next base: position 1,768,837 of record NZ_CP162268.1, read on the forward strand.
TATTTCTTCCTCTTCCATTCTTCTAAATTCTCTGGCAATGGCTTCAATAACTGTGACAGTCACACTATTACCGGCCTGTTTGTATAGTTGGCTCTTACTGGAAACACTTTCTGCTCTTTCATAAGCCCAATCAGGAAAGCCTTGAAGTCTGAAACACTCTCTTGGTGTCAGTCGTCTGATTCTCAGGCGATAAAGTTTCCCCTCTAAGACAATCCCTGTGACTTCATACCACTTATCCTGTCGATATTCCAGAGCAGCGACCACCACTCCCATATTGTCTGAAGTCGTCAAGGTATTGGATATTCCCTTTCCCACTCGTCCCCTACGTTTGGTTGAGTCTGGATAAGCCAGATTGACAGAGTCTCCAAGAGTTGCCTTTGCGTACCCTCTTTTTGTGGCTTCCTTGATTTTCAGAAATGGCAGCTCCTCCCTCAGCAGTATCTTTGGCACCTTATCTCCACCTTGCATGGTGGTCAAGGTTGGTGACAAACCAGCAATGTCAAATACTCTACCGGTCTGGTCAAAGCTAGTCGGCAGATTTCCTGCGACGACAACACCATGTCTATCTTGACTGGTCAAAGTAAACATAGGGTCTTGATTATCCTTAAAGCGACGCCCATGTTGGCGTTTTTCAAGTCTATCTGGTGTTAAGACTGGAATGGCGATTTTTGCCCCCTCTCCTTTACCTCTCGTTAGTGTAGGAGCAAGTCCACTCGTCAGATAGACTTCACCATTCAAACCACGTTTAGAGGGATTGATATTTCCTAACCTTTCAAGATGAGCTGGGCTATTTTCTCTTCTGAGAGGAAATAGGAATCTGGAACGGTATCTTCTAGAATGTCCGATAATAAAGACCCGTTCTCTGTTTTGCGGGACTTGGAAGTCCTTACTGTTAAGCACCTGCCATTCGACATCATACCCCAATTCATCCAACGTGGAGAGGATTGTGGCGAACGTCCGTCCCTCGTCGTGATTGAGTAGGCCTTTGACGTTTTCCAAAAATAGAAAACGTGGTTGGATTTGTTTGGCCGCTCGAGCAATCTCAAAAAAGAGAGTCCCTCGAGTATCTTCAAATCCCAGTCGTCTTCCTGCGAGTGAAAAAGCTTGGCAAGGAAATCCCCCGCAGATAACCTCCACTTGCCCTCTAAATTGTCTAAAGTCATGGTCTGTGACCTCTTTAATGTCATGGTATTCTATTTCTCCTTCTGTGTTAAACATGGCTTTGTAGGATGTTCTAGCGAATTTATCAATTTCACAAAAACCCAAACACTCATGGCCCTGTGATTCCATGCCTAGCCTAAAACCACCTATCCCAGCAAATAAATCTAAAAATTTCATTTTTCCTCTCTTTCCAAATAAAAAGAGCCTTACGATTTGTAAAACTCTTGCTTATATATGATCATCCATTTCTGGTGCACGGATGATTTCAACAATCAAAATGATGATAGAAATCAGATAGATTCCACCTAGTATCCACCAAATCAACTTAATCACCTCCCTTTACTTCTTGTCGTCTCAGTTGCTTGGTCCACTCTGACAGCACACCATTAAATACGTATTCAGCTATTACTTCCGCTGACCGAGCAAATCGCATATGTTCCAAAGCATACTGATAACGGTCACTAAAATAAATCATGGCATAGTCACTAGCTGACTGAGATAGCCCCGACTGTCTTAACTGGTCATGAACCAAACCCCAAATATAATCTCGATCGTACTTGGTCACGCCATCAACTTTTAAAGTAAAGTTCTCTTCTTGTTTCTCATCTACCAGCTGCCTCTCCTCCTCGTCCTCAATAAGGAAATCACTCCCTTCAGTTTCACTATATTTAGTCTCACTTCCTTCAGTCTCACTAGGGGCTGAATTTAAGACCGGCCCCGTCTTTCTTTGAGACTCCCCTAGTGTTTTTTTAACACTAGCCCCGTCAGTATGTAAGACTGGGGTAGTTTCATGTTCTAATACCCCAAGTAAATTTTATTTGCCATTCGACCTTTTTCACTAGAGGACTGTTGGACTTCATCAATTAAGCCATAGTTACGTAAGGTTTTCTTGATAGAGAGTAATTTTGACTTTGAACAGCCTAAAAGTGCCATCAGATTTGAATTGGAATAAATCAAGTAAATAGCCCCATCCTCATCAATCCAGCCCTTACTCAAAGACAGCTCCAACCTATCTTTTAAAACCGCGTAGGCTACCTTAACCTCCAGCTTTATATCCTTATAACGTTCACTCTCAAACAAAATTTTAGGGAGTTTATAATAACGCTCTGATGTCTGATACTGATTAGCGGTAATTCGTTTCATGATTGTCCCTCCAAGACTAATATTCCAACATTTCCAAATTCATCAAATCGGATTAAACCTGGTTGTTCCATTTCATCAATTAGCTGTGTTGCTTTCACAATATCAACTCCTAAAATAGCCACAAGATGACACATCACGATTTGGCGTGATGATTGTTCCTTCTTTTTCATGAATTCCTCCTGAAAATAAAAAAACGAGAACACTTAGTAAAATGTTCTCGCTGAACTATTATTTTTTATGACGTATCTATTTTTTGTCTACGCAGTCGACATCCAAACAGACATTCACATCAATGTACTTTTTTTGAACCTTTTTTATGTCAAAATCACTCTTTTCAATAAAGACAAAATGCTTGAAAAAGTGCTTAAAATAAAGGATTTTTACCCGTTGCTTCGTTGTAGCAACACTACGCACTCCACGTGATGCGTATTCGGAAAAAGATCCACCGGTCGTACCTTAATCAGTTTATATCCCAATTCCTCATAAAGCTTAACATCACGCGCCATGGTCGCCACATTACAAGATATGTAAACAATCTTCTCAGGAGCAACGGACACCGAGGCCTTGATAAAGCTCTCGGTCAAGCCCTTCCGTGGCGGATCCACGAAAATCACAGTCGGCTTAATGCCTTCAGCCACCCATTTTTGCATGGCATTTTCAGCACTATCGCAGACGTAGGTCACATTGTTAATCCCATTTCGAGTCGCATTTTTCTGGCTATCTGCCACCGCTTTTTCTACCACTTCAACACCGTAAACATGCTTGACCTGCTTGGCAAAGGAAAGACCGATGGTGCCAATTCCCGAATAGGCATCAATCACGACATCATCGGCTGACAAACCAGCAAACTCAATCCCTGTCTGGTAGAGCAGCTCTGCCATTTCCGTATTGACCTGATAGAAAGACGGCGCTGAGATTTCAAATTCATTGTCCAACATCCGGTCAACAATTGTCTCCGACCCGTGAAGCAGGCGAAATTCTTGACCGAAAATTGCATTGGTATTCTGGTCGTTGATGTTCTGAATAATAGAGATCAGATTTGGGAAAGCCTCTGTCAAACGTTCAATCAAGGTCTCCACACGGAAAATTTTCGGACGAGTTGTCACCAAAACCAGCATCATCTGCCCAGTATAATGACCGCGTCGTACGACAATATTGCGAATGAGCCCAGTTTGCTCCTTCTCGTCGTAGGGTTTGAGGTCTAGCTTACGGAGTAAATCGCGCGTTGCCACAATCAAGGCATCAATTTCCTTGTTTTGAATATAAAAATCTTCAATTGGCACTAAATCGTGAGAATTTTTTCGGAAAAAACCTGTTTCTAATTGGCCATTGACACGACGAACGGGCACCGTAGCCTTATTGCGGTAGGCCAGAGGATGGTCCATGCCTAGCGTATCCTCAACCACGATATCTGAAATCCCAGCAATCTTACGCAGAGCCGTTTTCACCTGTTTCTTCTTAAAAGTAAGCTGGGCGGGATAAGCCAGATGCCCCAAGTCAGCAATACCTGTCCGTAGATAGGTCAAATCTAGATCTTGATTACGGTCTGGCGACTGGGTTAAAAATTCCTCGACCTTACCAAACCCAACATTTTTCTTCAGTTTTAAGACCCGCATGGTAATCTTCTCACCCGGTAGCGCATTGTCCACAAAAAAGACAAAACCTTCAATTTTTGCAACACCTTGCCCCTCGTGGGTCAAATCAACAATCTCAACTTCTACAATATCGTTCTTTTGTATCATCTTACTACTTTCTAAATCTGGTCACGAAAAAAGTGACCGAAGTCACTTTTAAGTATAGCATATTTCACAAGAAAACTGGCGCATTCTTACCTTAGACCCAGTTCTCTCAGCACTTCTTGGTATTTATAGAAGTCAATTTTTAGTCCCATACCACCATAATTGTCATACTCATCAATCCAATCGTGGTTTTCTGGTATGGTTACTCGTTCAATTCCATTAGGTGCATCCAGCAAAATACCTGGACCACGAAGCAACGGAAAGGCTAGTGGGACATTGGTAGAGGTCATAGAGTAAATTTTTCCAAGCGCCTCAGCACCAGAGAATAATTTGGTCGGATTCTGAGCTTGGCTAATAATTGCATCCAAAACCTCTTGTTGCCGCCTTGTCCGTCCAAAATCACCTTCATCATCCGAACGAAAACGAGCATAGTTGAGCAAGGTTTTTCCATCCATCTGCTGTGGACCGACCTGAATGGTTTGATAAGCTGGTGCATTTTCCTCCAGACGCAGGTCGTTGGGTGCTTCAACAGAAGACACCGTTTCACCATCAATCGTTGAAAATTGAGCATCAATGGTCACACCCGATGGAAAGAGCATATCAATAGCAGATGCAAAACTCGCAAAATCAACAAGGGCATAGTATTGAATATCAATATCAAAATTTTCCTTCAAAACCTGCCGAACATTTTCAGCCCCAAGACCACCATTTTGCTCACCAAAAGTGTAGGCAGAGTTGAGTTTGTAGTCACCTTCTCCACCGATAGTAACCAGCGTATCCCGCATAAAGCTGACTAGTTTTATCTTATTGCTACTATTATTGACATTCAGGACCATAACAGTATCCGTTCGAGTTTCACCGGTACTTTGTCCAACTCGACCATCTGTTCCTAAGATTAAAATATTGATGCCATCCTGTGTCGCCTGACCAGCAAATTGTTCGGTAGCAGGCTTGTTATCCACGCTAATCATCCCTTTAACAAACATAGCGCCCAAGGCAAGCAACAATATCAGCAGTCCCCAAAAGATAATGCTTAAAAGTCGTTTGAAAAAAGGTTTCTTGGGTGGCTGACTACTACTATCTTCAGTTACTGAAGTCGCCTTATCTTTCTTAGATTTTTTTAACCTTTCTTTTCGACTCAAGGTCGGATAGGCTGGTAAGAGATCCTCTTCCTCTACAAGGGGCGCAACCTCTCTCCAAGAATCTTCAAGTGAAAACTCTGGAAGATTAGAAGCCTCCTCCTCAAGTGGCGAAGGCGCAATGACTCGCTCCTTACCCTTTTCAAGATACTCTAAGTAATCCAGCTCCGTCTTTTCCTTCTCGTTTAAGTAGTGAATATTTTTACGCAGGTAGTCCAAGCGTAGCTCTTCATGATGTGATAAGGGATGTTTCGCCATATTCACTCCTTTCTAAAGTTATTACACACTATAAACCTTATAATTTCCTAAAATCTTATAAAAAATCCCTAAACTTTTCAATTCCTCCAAAGAATAGCCAACTAATTCATCTGAATTATTCTCAATATCCAAAATAAAGAAATACTCACCCAGCGCCGTTTTCAGCGGCCGACTTTCAATCTTGGTCAAACCGATTCCTCTCCACGAAAAGACCGACATAGCCTTATAGAGTGCACCTGGCAGATTATCTGGCAGGGTAAGAGCCAAAGAAACCTTCCGATCTGTTTCCCGCAATGCCAATTGAGGCACCGTATGCCCCAAAATCCAAAAACGGGTAAAATTCTCGGCAATTTCTTGGATGTCTTGGGCAATGACCTGCAGACCGTACTCTTCAGCCGCAGCGTGAGGGGCAATGGCCGCAAAAGGCTGGTCCGAATGCTCCGCAACAAATCGGGCTGCGTAGGCCGTGCTTGCTGTCAACTCCAAACGAGCCTTCGGAAAATGTTCCTGCACATATTTTTTCCCTTGAGCAATGGCCTGCGGATGGGAATAGATGACCTCAATTTCTTTATGAGGCGCCGTCGCTAACAATTGCTGGGCGATGGGCTGAACCACTTCTGCCACCGCATGGATTTCTGCCTGATGAAAAAGATAGTCAATGGTCTCGTGAACACTACCTTCGATAGAATTCTCAACCGGAATGACCGAATAGGTCACCAAACCAGTCTCATAGGCCTTGACGACCTCTGTAATGGTACCAAAAGCCTGCAAATCCGCTTCCGGAAAGGCCTGCTGAGCAACTTGATGGGTAAAGGACCCTCGAGGGCCCAAATAAGCTACTTGCATAGAATCTTCCTTGCTACTTGTTCTGGACTGAGTTGGTCTGTGTCAATGATCAGATCAGACAGTCCTTCATATAAAGCCATTCGTTCTTGGTAAATGGTCTCAAATTCTTCTCGGCTGTGCTGTATGAATAAGGGACGTTGCGACTGATGATCTCGGCTAATCCGCTCATAAGCTACTGGAAAGGAGGCGGTTAAGAGAACATTGTTGAGCTTATTTTTGAGCAAGATCTCCCTATTTTTGGCAGATTTAACCACACCACCGCCCGTTGAAACCAAGTAATCATTTGGCAAGTCCATCAGCTCTTCCAAGACCTGGGTTTCTAACTGGCGAAAAGCATCTTCGCCCTCTGATTGGAAGAAATCCGCAATGGACATGCTAATCCGTTCCTCAATAATCTGGTCCATGTCATAGAGTGGCATATCCAAGAGTTTAGCGGTCGTGGTCTTTCCAACTCCCATAAAACCAAGTAATACGATTGGCATTGTTTCTCCTATTTACTGAATTTATTTCACTAGACTTTCAAGGTGGTCAAAGAAGGCTGGGTAGCTGGTATTGATGGCCTCAGCGCGCTCAAGAACAACCTCGCCATCTTGTGCCAAGAGGGCTGCGATAGCTGTCATCATGCCAATACGGTGGTCACCAAAGGTGTTGACTGTTGCACCGTGCAATGGCGTGGGTCCCTCGATAATCATACCATCTGCAGTCGGCTCAATCTTGGTTCCCATGGCATTCAAGGCATCTGCCACCACTTGAATGCGATCCGTTTCCTTAACCTTCAACTCCTCAGCATCGCGAATAATGGTTGTGCCATGGGCTTGCGTCGCCAAAAGAGCAATAATTGGCAATTCGTCAATCAAGCGCGGAATCAGGTCACCAGCAATCTCCGTTCCCTGCAAGCCAGAGTACTCGACCGTAATGGTCGCTGATTTGGCAATCTCATCCACATTGGACAAGGTCATCCTTCCACCCATAGCCTTGATGACATCCAGAATACCCGTCCGCGTTTCATTGATGCCGACGTTTTCAAGGGTAATTTTTGAACCAGGCACAACCAGTCCAGCCACCAACCAGAAGGCCGCACTGGAAATATCACCCGGCACAACAATCTCTTGCGCTATAAATTCCTGCCCACCCGTGATGCGGATTTCCTTGCCATCAACAGACAAATGTCCACCAAATTGGACAATCATGTCCTCCGTGTGATTACGAGTGATTTCTTTTTCGATAATAACCGACTCGCCTTCTGCCTGCAGGGCTGCAAATAAGAGGGCTGATTTTACCTGAGCAGATGCTACTGGCAATTGATAGGAAATCGGCTTGAGGGACTTGGTACCTTTGATGGTCAAAGGTGGCAAATCACGGTCTGTCTGACCAGAAACGGTTACACCCATTTGGCTGAGCGGTACCGTCACACGATCCATAGGACGTTTTGACAGCGAATCATCACCAAACATGGTAGCCTCAAAGTCTTGACCAGCTAAGACACCCGAAATCAAACGAATGGATGTCCCTGAATTTCCCATATCTAGGTCATTTTTAGGAGCTTGCAGTCCATCAAAACCAACACCGTGAACCTCGACAACATCCCCATTATCCTCAATCGTCACGCCTAAATCACGAAAAACCTGCATGGTCGAGAGGACATCCTCACCACGCAAAATATCATGAACACGAGTTACGCCTTTTGCCAAGGATCCAAAAATAATGGAACGGTGGCTGATGGATTTATCACCCGGAACGCGTATCGTACCTTCTAAGGCTCTTGCATTTGTTCTTAATTTCATTTCCATACCTCACATAGTTTCCCTTTCATTCTACCACATTTGCAGAATATTTTCAGATTTTTATGCCATTTTATCTTTGAAAATACCTATATTTGATATAATTTTCAGAATTTACTGTAAATTTTTCGAAAAACATAGATATGGTTTTAATAATAGCTGCTTTCATGGTATAATAAAAAGAAATTCTATCAATCAAGGAGATTATCTAGTGTTTACACCAATTAGCGAAAAAATTGATATTCAGGATGTAAGAGACCATTCAAAATTATCCCCAGAAACCTTATCCAAAAAAGAGGCGCGCGACCGTGAGTTAGAGGCGATTTTAAAAGGCGAGGACGACCGTCTGCTCTTGGTCATCGGGCCTTGCTCTTCTGATAATGAAGAGGCGGTTCTGGACTATGCCCATCGTTTGGCTAAGTTACAAGAAGAAGTCAAAGACAAAATTTTTATGGTCATGCTGGTCTACACGGCTAAGCCTCGTACCAATGGCGACGGCTACAAGGGACTCATGCACCAACCAAAGACCGATGCAGCACCTAGTCTCATCAACGGTATCAAGGCTGTCCGCAATCTCCACTACCGTGTCATCACAGAGACTGGTTTGACGACGGCCGACGAGATGCTTTATCCCGAAAACCTGCCACTTGTTGATGATTTGGTATCTTACATTGCCGTTGGTGCCCGTTCGGTTGAAAATCAGCAACACCGTTTTGTGGCGTCTGGAATTGATGTGCCGACTGGCTTGAAAAACCCGACATCTGGTAACCTCAAGGTCATGTTTAACGGTATTTTCGCGGCTCAGAAAAAGCAGTCCTTCCTCTTCAATAACACAGAGGTTGAAACATCTGGAAATCCGCTGGCTCACGTTATCCTGCGTGGTGCGGTGACAGAAAGTGGCAAATACCTGCCAAACTACTACTACGATAATCTCTTGGAAACCATTGGCCTCTACAAGCAATTTAGTTTGGCAAATCCATTTATTATCATTGATACCAACCACGATAACTCCGGTAAAAATTATTTGGAGCAAATCCGCATTGTTCGTCAAACCCTGATTAACCGTGATTGGAACCAAGAAATCCGTGACTACGTCCGCGGTTTCATGATTGAGTCCTATCTGGAAGATGGACGTCAGGACAACGCCGAAGTTTACGGAAAATCCATTACCGACCCTTGCCTTGGTTGGGATAAAACTGAGGAACTCATTCGAGAAATTTACAACAGATAAACAGATAGGAAACAAGCTATGGGAATTCATCAGCGCAGCACACGCATCAACATTGAACAAGTAAAAGAATTATCTAAACTAGAAGGAGACTTCCTAGTTGCTAAAGAAAAGCGTGACGAGGAACTAAAAAAAGTCATCCGCGGTGAGGATGACCGCCTCTTACTGGTCATCGGCCCATGTTCTTCGGATAACGAAGAGGCCGTTTTGGAATATGCCCGTCGTCTGTCTAAATTGCAAGACGAGGTCAAAGATAAGATTTTCATGGTCATGCGGGTTTATACGGCTAAGCCCCGTACCAATGGCGAAGGCTACAAGGGACTGGTTCACCAGCCAGATACCTCAAAATTGCCTGATTTGATTAACGGTATCGCGGCCGTGCGCAATTTACACTACCGTGTCATCACAGAAACAGGCTTGACCACTGCGGATGAAATGCTTTACTCGGCTAATTTCCCCTTGGTTGAGGACTTGGTGTCCTACCATGCTATCGGTGCCCGTTCGGTCGAAGATCAGGAGCACCGCTTTGTCGCCTCTGGTATTGACATGCCGACCGGGATGAAAAATCCTACTTCTGGTAATCTGACCGTTATGTTCAACGCCATTTACGCAGCGCAAAACAAGCAGAATTTCATCTACCGCGATGCGGAAGTCGATACAGACGGCAATCCGCTGGCCCATGCTATTCTTCGTGGTGCTAGCACAGAACAAGGCATCAACGAACCGAACTACTACTACGATATTCTCTTAAAAACTATCAAACAATACCAGAACTTTGGTCTCAAAAATCCTTTTATCGTCATCGACACCAACCATGACAATTCTGGTAAAAATTATCTGGAACAAATCCGTATCGTCCGCCAAACCCTGATTAACCGCGATTGGAACGACGATATTCGCAAGTATGTTCGTGGCTTTATGATTGAATCCTACTTAGAAGATGGTCGTCAGGATAGCCCAGAAACCTTTGGTAAATCCATTACCGACCCTTGCCTTGGTTGGGATAAAACTGAAGCACTGATTCGTGAAATCCACGAAACCATCTAATCTGCTGATACATTTGAGAGGTCTCACATGACGATTGACGGCTATACGCGTCTGGCTGCTGTGGTAGCCAAACCCATTAAACACTCCATTTCTCCCTTCATTCACAATCTTGCCTTTGAAGAGACTGGGGTCAATGGGGTCTACGTGGCTTGGGAAATAGCAGAGCAAGACCTACCAGTCACACTTGACAACATTAAGCGCTACGACATGTTTGGTATCAATCTCTCCATGCCCTACAAGCAGGCGGTTATTCCCTACCTAGACGAATTAACAGAGTCTGCTCGCTTAATCGGCGCGGTCAATACGGTCATTCACCGCCATGGCCAATTGATTGGGCACAATACGGACGGCATCGGATTTTTCAAGAGTTTGGAAAAACAACTGAACTTCCATGTAGCAGATAAAAGACTGACTATTCTGGGCGGAGGCGGTGCTGCTACAGCTATCATTGCCCAGGCTGCTTTGGATGGTGCCAAGGGAATCACAATTTTCTGTCGCCAACAAAGTCTGGACAGAACGCAGGCTACTGCTAACCGTATTGCCCAAGCAACCTGTTGCTCCATTCAGGTATTGCCGATTGACAACCAGGACTTGGTTCAGGAGCATGTTACAAAGTCTGACTTGCTCGTCAACGGAACCAGCGTCGGCATGGATGGTCAGTCTCTGCCAATTCAGGAAACCATTGCATTTCCAAAAAACAGTTTAGTGGCAGATGTGATTTACCAACCTTTTGAGACGCCCTTACTCAAACTCGCCAAGGAACAAGGCATTCCAAGCATCAATGGTCTAGGTATGTTACTCTTTCAAGCTGCTGAGGCTTTTGAGTCTTGGACAGGCAAAGAAATGCCGACGGACTTGATTTGGAAACAATTAGTCGAAAAATATGACATCAACTAGAGAGGACACAGCATGAAACTAACTGTCAATCTTCCCCAAAATCCCTACGATATTCTCATCGAAAAAGGAAGCTTAGCGCAGGTCGGTGCTTGGGCAAGCTCGCTCTGGAAGCCACAAAAAATTGCGATTATTACGGATGACCATGTTGCCTCACTCTATCTGGAAACGGTCAGAGCTAGTCTTGAAACAGCTGGTTTTGAAACCATCGCATTTGCCTTTCCAGAAGGTGAAGCATCCAAAAATCTGGACACGGTCAATCAAGCCTATGAATTTCTTGTTCAAGAAGGCATGACCCGAAGTGACGGTATCTTAGCCCTTGGTGGCGGTGTCGTAGGTGATTTGGCTGGCTTTGTGGCCTCAACCTATATGCGGGGCATTCATTTCCTCCAAGTCCCAACTAGCCTGACCGCTCAGGTTGATTCGTCCATCGGCGGCAAAACGGGGGTCAACACGCCCTTTGCCAAAAACATGGTCGGTACCTTCTGCCAACCTGATGGTGTTCTCATTGATCCCAACACCCTAGAAACCTTGGGCACACGCGAATTGATTGAGGGCATGGGTGAGGTTGTCAAATACGGTTTGATTGATGATATCGAACTCTGGGACCTCTTGTCAGACATGGATGGTTCTACCGAGAGTATTTTGGCCAATGCTGAAACCATCATCTACCGTTCTTGTAACGTTAAGCGCAAGGTCGTTGTCGAGGATGAATTGGATAATGGCGTCCGCCTCTATCTGAACTTTGGTCATACCATTGGTCACGCTATCGAAGCTACTGCTGGTTACGGTCAAGTCATGCACGGCGAGGCTGTTGCTATCGGAATGGTCCAGCTATCGCGCGTTGCTGAAGAAAAAGGCCTCATGCCTGCTGGCATTACCGACCAAATTATCGCTATGTGCCAAAAATTTGGACTGCCGACCAGCCATCAACCTTGGAACAGTGACGCGCTCTACGCAGCCTTGACTCGCGACAAGAAAGCTCGTGGCAAATCCATCAAGCTGGTTATTGTCCCAACATTAGGACAGGCAGCTATTCACCAAATTCCGATGGAAGAAATGCTAGAATTTTTACAACCATAAGAAAAAAGACTACTGACTTGCATGAAATCAGTAGTCTATTTTTGGCTCTATAATTTCTGTAGTGGCTAAACCCTTCGCTCTCCAATTTCTAGGCTCAGGCCGAAACAGTCTATTCCCAGACTGTTTCACTCCCAAATGCCAAGATAGTACTTGACCGCTTTCATATCGTGCAGCACCTTAGTCGTGCTATAAACCGCTTCGCATTCAAATCATGAATCAACTCGATAGAAAATCGCAGGAATACCGAGCCTTGAAACGCTACTGGAAATTGATACAACAAGATAGCCGTAAACTCAGCGATAAACGATTTTATCGCCCTATGTTTCGCATGCATTTGACTAACAAGGAAATACTGGAAAAACTCCTGTCTTACTCCGAGGAACTCTGACAGCACCATGAACTCTATCAATTTCTCTTATTCCATTTCCAAGAGAAAAACTCAGTTCATTTCTTTGACCTTATCGAACAGGAAATAGCCACTGTTAATCCTATTTTCCAGACGGTAGTTAAGACATTTCTAAAGGATAAAGACAAGGTTTTGAATGCCCTAGAATTGCCTTATTCCAACGCCAAACTGAAAGCTACTAACAATCTCATCAAAGTCATTAAGAGAAATGCCTTTGGTTTCAGGAAGATGAAAACTTTAAAAAACGGATTTTGATTGCTTTGAACATAAAGAAAGAGAGAACGAAGTTCGTCCTCTCTAGGTGTTAGCTGACATCAACCCACTACAGTGACAAAGAGCCCAAAAATACATCGAGCATGACCTCAATGTATTTTTTCTTATATTTTAGTGAACTCCATGCTGAATCATTGAGTCAGACAAGTTCTAAAATCCTGAAATTCAAACTAATGCCACGTCACCGTCTCGTCTTTAAAACAATGTGGGATAGGGACAGTTTTCTTATGAAATGGATGGTTTTGTATATCATAGGCGTTTTCCTACAATTCCAGTAATCTTTTTAATGCTTTTCGTCATAACAAAGTCTTCATTTCATTTTATACTAAAATTAACAATTGCAACATGATAATCAAATATACGTTCATTGAAGCATGCCCACTAATAATTGTTTTAACTCCTTTTTCTGCCCGTCCGTTAGTTTTTCCTTGTGAGCATCATGGTTTTCTACTGTTCCTACGTGTGTTTGAACTGAACCATCCTCTGCAATAACTACTAAAAATGGGACAGATAGTTCATCATCATGATGTTTCTCATATACTTTTTTCAATCGACTACGAAGAGTATCTGTGAAACCTTTACTCCTTGTATCTACAACATAAGCCTTCTGATTAGTTGTCACCAACGCATCATCTAGAATCGGAATTAATTCTACGCACCAAGGACATGCTGCAAAACCAAAGTAATAAATCCCTTCTTCTCCATCTTCGATTTTATTGATTACACTCTCTGGTTCTTCATGAATAAATTGTGCTGTATTCGTATTATATTCAGGAGCCTTATCAGCACCTATAGCCCATTGATATCCTACTATGAAGCACACTAACACTGCAACACCAACTAGCATAATTTTAAAGAATCTCTTCATGCCTTTCCTCCTTTTCTCACTATATTCAGTAATGATAATAGAATAACTTGCCCATCTGTACAAAACGGAAAAATGTGTAAAACATTCAAGAAACAAACTATTCTTGCTAAAGCCAAAAAAGCATTATTATCTGGTATTAGAAGTCCAATCAGTACCATACCAACAGGAGCAACTAATGCTATCATAAAATTATCAATATCTCTGCCCTTATTTAAAAACTTCACTGAGGGAACAAGAAATTTTTCAAATTCAAATTTAGGATTATATCCAAGAAAATACGCAGTCAAGTAGTGTAATAGCTCATGAACGACCACGGTTAGTAAAACTAGTGGAAGTTGTACTATGATTTCCCAAACTGTCATACTGGATTCTCTCTTAATTTTCTTTTATTTAAGAGATAGCCTGTTAGTAAGAATACTGCCATAGTCACAATATAGGAGATAATCAATCTATGGTGTAGTAAAAAAGTCGTATTTAATTCACTTGGAGTAATTCTACTAATAATTTTTACTCCAAAAAGTGTCAAAACTGTTCCACTTTCATTAATTTGAAAAAGTTCTACAATTAAATCAATAGCCACTAAAAATAGATAAGCGATATTTCCCCATTTGAAGTAATTGAGTAATTTTTTGTTCATTTCAATACCTTCTTTCTTTTGCTAGAAATACACTCAGTATGAGTAATAACACTACTAATATAGCCGATGAAAGATAAACATTATCATTCCTTAAAACAAGATAGAGTACTATGGATAGAAAGACTGTGGTAGTTGTTGATGCTGTCTCGTTAAGATTACCCTGAGTAGTTGGAAAAAGAAGCCCCGCTATCAAAGCGCATAAATAAATTGCCATGGACATGAAAAATGGTAACATCGATCCTTTCAGGTAAACTGCGATAACTAAAGGCGCCGCAGATAGTATTATTCCTCCCAACACCAATGAAATTACTTCTTCAATCAGACCAACCCTATAAAAATCATAGTATTTTCTAATTCTAGCTGTTGCATCCGCATAGCTTATAGCAGAGAATACCAGAAGGGAATTTAAATTAGCGAGTGTCTCTAATCCGCTTCTTAAACCTAATTGGTAAGTAATAATAAGTGAAAAAATTGTGATTAATGTTAATGAATGAATAAAACTTTTATGTCGATAAATAGCTGGAAAAGTTGTACTCAAATTAAGTTTAATCATTGGCAATCTAATCAAACCATAGGACAACTTCTTATACTCTTGAATATTTAAAGTAAATTTATAACTCAAAAACATCACAATAATGAGAATAATAAGAGCTATTAAAAGCATGATCACAATTAGATCTGTAAGGGCAATTGAGATTCTTCCTACATATGTGTCTATACCTATTTTGAAATATACCAGATATGTTGCACAAAATAATGTAAAAAATATGTCTAAAACAAATAACACTGAAGCAACTGAAAATTTAGCGAATTTTGTCGCTACCTTTGCAAAAATAGCATACAATGCATCCATTATTGAAAAAATAGCTACAAAAATACTATGAAACAATAATAGCAACATCAATTGATCACTTACTTTGATAATAGGTAATTGTCCAAATAGTGGGAATACTAAGAGCAAAATCGACTCATAACCTACTAGTGCTACTCCTATTTTGAATAATTTTTGAGCAACTAATATCTCTCTTCTACTGTAAGGGAGTATATTCGTTATATAGACTGAGCTTTTAGTTAATGTTATGATTGAATTTACAAAAACAAACAGAGCAACTGATAGAATGATGCACATATTGACATAACTCATAATTGTTATACGAGTTAGTTCTGTAAATGTTTCTAAATCCAACCCTCTAGCACCCTCACCTAAACGTCCAATCTCACGGACATTAGATAAGAAATACCAAAAATATAGGACAAAACCAATAATGGCTACGAGGAATTGATTTCTCTTTTTTTTGAAAAATGGCCTGTTCAAAAAACCTTTTAAAGCATCATTATAATAAAATGACACCAGATCAAATGAGTTCTTTAATTTTTTGAAGTTTTTCAGCAATTTTCCCTTGCTGATAGATGTATTCAGAAAGTTCATCTGCTGTACCCTTAAACTCCGTTAGTTTCCCTTTCCTCATTAATAAGATATCATTGGAAAATTGGTTTATAATATTCCGCTCATGAGAAACGAGCAAGACCTTGTGTTTCTTGGCATACAGTCCAAATAACTCTTGGGTAAGAATAACTGTTTCTAAATCTAGTCCACTAAAAACTTCATCAGCAAGAAGATACCCCACATTCAATGAAAGTCCCAAAGCAATTTGAAGTTTCTTTTTCATACCAAATGAGTAAGACTCTATTGCTTTTTCCAACGCTTCAGTCATATCTAAAAGGCAAGATATCTCAGAAAAGATGGACTTACTTGAGTTTTCATATCGTGACTGGACAAAATCTGCATATTCATTGCCAGTTAAATATTCTGGTAGATAGGAGTCAGAAGGAATGTAAAAAATGTTCTTTTTGAAAGTATCACTTCCATTAGAATTACCATCCAATAACACCTCACCACTATCGTACTGAATAATTCCTGATACCGAATTTAGAAAAACAGTCTTTCCAGAGCCATTTAAACCTACAATAACTGTGATACCTGTTTTTCCAAATGTTATCGATAGGCTATCTAAAACACAATGGCTACCAAATGATTTACATAATTCTTTTACTTCAAGCATACTACCTCCAAAAATGATGACTAACAATTTGAAGAATTAGAACTGGACTCTCTAAAAGTTAAAAGCGGATAAACTATATTCTTCTCTAGAACATAGTTTATCCGCCTCACTGTCTAATTAAACTACAATCTAGAAAATCAAACATCAAGATTTATTTGTAGCAACCAATACTAACACCACCATTAAAGAAGTTAGCCATTCCAGAGAATGTATAGCCTCGACTAGTGCAGTAAAATGCATATGCAAAGTATAGGACGATTAAAAGGACAAAAATCCAAACAAGTGCATGATTACGAACTATTTTATTATACTTATCAGACAAGTATAGATAAATATTATCAAAAATACTTAAAACCATTTTGATTACCTCATTTCTCTAACAAAGCCACATAACAATTTAAAGTATCCAAAAATATCTCGATTAGTACATTAGAATCTCTCCATTCTTTCAACGACAATATTTGTCGACTTTATTTAAAATTGTACAATCCTTATTTTAAATATTTACAGTATATAATTCACCTGGATCAAAGCCTAAAGGGGCTGGAGTGGTATTACCAGATGGTTTACCAACAATAACCAATAAACCCACCAATAAAACTGCGACAATAAACTTTTTAGTTGCCTTTTTCATAATCTGCAACCCCTTTCCTTTTTCTTGATTATATTTTATCATTTGAATATATTATTCGTCAACTATTTTTATAAATATTTTTATATTTTCTGTTTTTTATTTTTAAACGAATAAAATATGATTGAATTAAAAGGTGTTATACCCTATAATGACTGTACAAGAAAAGCAACCCGTTGAACACTGAGTTGCTTGGACAATTTTATTTTATATATCATTGAAAGGTCTCGCTAATGAATCGTTCAATTTCTAAAGCCATCTTATCATTTCTCTCAAGTTGATATATATTTTGAGCGGTCACAAAGTATTCTTTTACTTTATCAGTCCTTGAAAAACCTTCACTAACATTTCCAAGTAAGCAGTAAAGATTAGCTAAACAATAGAAACTATTGTTCTTGAGACAAATATCAATTGTTTCAAGTGTTTCACTTATCGCTCTCTCTGCTTGTTTGTTTAACCATAGGTATCGACAAAAGTTATACCGACATTTAATCAATATCTCTAACTGCTCAATCGTTCGGGCCTTAACACTTTTAAAAAGTGAAGTCATATGACTATAAACTTCTTCAAATTTTGAGTTATTGGCTGTTTTGAAGTAGAAATGCAACAAACTATTTGAAATATTCAAGTATTCCCAATCATATTCACTGTATTTCGACAAGATAGTTTCAAGTTTTTTTATGGCTTCATCCTGCTTGTGATCATAATTAAACAGAACAATAGCTTCAATCCATTGAAGATATAACTGATCTGAGAGCGGTAGTTTCACCATCTTTGCAGTTTCCAACTCATAGATATATTTTAACGACTCAAAATCTCGTCTCTCTAAAAACTTTTTAGACACGCTACGAAATTGAGTCAAAAAGTCTGACTCAACATGAATTTCCTCATCAAAAAAGTAATCCATTGTTACATTCAACTTTTTAGCTAGGGCATATACCACATCAGCTCCAGGACTATAGTCTATGTCGCGTTCGATTTTACTAATCTGTCCCTGCTCACAAATTCCGGAAGCCAACTCAACCTGAGATAAGCCTAACTCTTTTCTCCGACTACGCATTCGAGTTGCTAATAATTTACCCATATTGATTCCCCTACTCTAAATAAAGTCTATTCTCATACCCCAAATTATATCACTACGATTATTTATTTTCAATTATTAATATTTTGATATTTATTCACATTTATAAAAAGTCATAACCACCCGTGAGAACGGGTGGCTTGTACACCGGCTATAAGCTGTTTCTCTCCAGCGACGTCTAAAGACGTTCGCTGAACTTCGTTCAGGTTAGTGCTATAATTACTTGACTAATGCCCGTAACAACGGGCTTTTATCTTGTTCTAAAACTGCCATCTGAAAATGGAGCTTCATACTCTTTGACACTCAAGAATCAAGTGCAATGTCATTGAACAACTAATCTCCCAGATTAGTTGTTTGCTCGCGAATGTATTTCGCAACTGTCTTTTCGTTCAGCCCAACCGTACTAACATAGTAGCCTCTAGCCCAAAACTTACGATTCCCGTACTTATATTTCAAATTAGCGTGTTTATCAAATACCATTAGAGCACTTTTACTTTTCAAATATCCCATAAAATCGGAAATTGCAAGTTTTGGGGGTATCAAGACAAGCATATGAACATGGTCTGGCATCAGATGACCTTCGATAATTTCAACACCTTTATAACTACACAATCGTCGAAATATCTCTCCAAGACTACTTCGATATTGATTGTAGATAATTTTTCGTCTATACTTAGGGGTGAAGACAATGTGGTAGAACATAGCCACTTTGTATGTGATAAACTATGTGCCTTCTGCGCCATATTTTTCTCCTTTCGCTTTACAATAGGCTTGAACACCTTTATTGTATCGCGTTTGGAGTTTTTTGGTATAACCTTCGTCGCGCACCCGCATAGCGGGTGGTTTATTTGTCACGTACCTTACGGAGCGTGACGGACTAAAAGTCATATAATCAGAAAAATGAGGTTGGACTTTATGCCCAACCTCATTTTTCTGTCTTTACAAAATCATTTCGTCGTCAGCAATCTTTTCACCGCTGTTTTTATAGAAGAGGTCCATGAGGTGCTGCACGGTCAGGGTCTTCTTCTCTTCACCTTGGACATCGACAACAATCTGTCCCCGATGGAGCATGACCAGACGATTTCCGTACTGGATGGCATTTTCCATATTGTGGGTAATCATGAGGGCTGTCAATTTTTGACCTTCAACAATTTTCTTGGTCAAGTCCATCACCATATCACTGGTCTTAGGATCGAGGGCCGCCGTATGCTCATCCAAAAGTAGGACTTTGGGCTTAACCAGCGATGCCATCATGAGTGTCAAGGCTTGACGTTGACCACCCGATAGGAATTGCGTGTCTACCTTCATCCGGTTTTCAAGTCCAAGACCAAGTTCTTTGAGAGCTTCTTTAAAGATAGCGCGTTCACTTTCTTTGACACCCCAACCCAGGCCACGAGACAATCCACGACGGTAGGCAATGGCCATATTTTCCTCAATGGTCAAACGAGAAGCAGTTCCCATTTTCGGATCTTGAAAAACACGACTAATGTCTTTTGAACGCTTAGCTGCTGGCACATGCTTAATGGACTTGCCTTCCAGCAAAATGTCGCCAGAATCCACCGTCAAAGCACCAGCAAGTGAATTCATGAACGTTGACTTCCCTGCTCCATTACCACCGATAATGGAAATAAAATCACCTTCTTGAACATCAAGAGACAGACCACGCAGAACATGGTTCTCATTGACTGTACCCGCCTCGAAGGTCTTATGAATATTTTGTATTGATAAAATTGTACTCATCTGAACCTCCTATGCAGTTCCGTTTAATTTTGGACGGCGAATATTGAGCTTCTTCTGCAATTCTGGCACATACAGGACAACTGCCAACAAAATCGCTGAGAAGAGTTTGACAAGGTCCGCATCCATGCCCGGAATTTCCAAAATCGCAAGGATAATCAAGCGATAGATAACCGAACCCAGAGCCACAGATGCCAGACGCCATCCCAAACGCAAGTTCCGCAAAACAACTTCTGCGATAATCACCGATGCCAATCCGATAACAATGGTTCCTGTTCCAGAGTTCAAATCCGCATAGCCATTGTTTTGGGTCAAAAGCGCACCACAGAGTGCTATCAGACCATTGGACAACATGTATCCGTAAATCTTCATCTTGTCCACATTGATACCGTTGGCTTCACTCATGGGAATATTGTCCCCTGTCGAACGAATGGCCAGACCAATTTGCGTGTTGAACAAGAGCGTCAACAGCAGAATGACTGCCATAACAAAGACCGCACCAATCAAGAGAACCGCATTTATCTTAGACAAGCCTAAGTCCTGCAATTGCGTCACCAAGGTCACTTGTTTCAAGAGAGCAACGTTGGCTTTGCCGAGGATTTTCAGGTTAATCGAATACAAACCTGTCAAGGTCACGATACCTGTCAACAGGGCTGGAATTTTCATTTTAGTATGCAAGAGCCCAGAAACCAAGCCTGCAATCATACCTGCAAACAAGGCAAGGAAGGTCGATACAAGAGGATTTAGCCCATTGACAATCCCTGTCGCACAAACTGCAGCACCCAGAGGATAGGCACCTTCTGCCGTCAAATCAGCAATATCTAAAATTCTAAACGTCAAGTAAACACCTATCGCCATAATGGACCACAGTAGCCCTTGCGATATACTTGATAAAATTATATCCACAATTTTCTCCTTAAAAGTTTCATGTTAAATAAGCGCTGAGCATCCACTGCTATTCATACAACATCTCAGCGCAGTGGTTGATTGGCTTTCACAGTTTGGGGAACTGTGAAAGGTTGGAGATAAGGATTGCTTAGCAAGCCATAACAACAGGCGATTTGCGCTCCGAACCTGCCCTAATCAACTGTGCGGGGGCATGACAACGGACTAGCGATGCTAGGTCCTGTCATGCTCCCATTTTTTACTCAGAAACGGATAGTTTTGAGGTGTCAATTCCCAGTTTTTGCGCCATTTCTTCATTGAGATGAAGATTGACCGCTTCTGGATATTCTACAGGAACCTCGGAAACTTTCTCGCCTTCGATAATCTTGATGGCCATCTTGGCTGTCTGACGTCCAAGCGCCTCATAGTTGGTACCGTATGTCAAAAGACCACCTTGGTCAACCATGTCTGTTGAACCACCGATAACTGGAACCTTGTGCTCAGCTGACAATTCACCAATCATAGACATGGTTGCAGCAACAGTATTGTCCGTTGGCACAAATACAGCATCCACATCCTTCATCAAGCTCGTTGTCGCATCTTGTACTTCGTTGGAGCTGGTAATTCCTTTCAGTACAACCTTGTAGCCAGCCTCCTTGAGCAATTTCTCAGCTTGTTCTACTTGGACTTCCGAATTGCGTTCGCTCGTCGTGTACAGAATACCGACTGTTTTAGCATCGGGAACTGCTTGGCCCAACAATTCAACCTGCTTATCAATTGGAGCCTGATCAGAAGTTCCTGTCAACAATCCACCCGGCTTTTCAAGGCTTTCCACCAAGTCTGCTGAAATCGGATCCGTCACCGCGGTAAATAAAATCGGTGTTTCAGTCGATACCGTTGCCAAACTTTGCGCTGCGGGTGTTGCAATGGCCAAGACAAGGTCATTACCGTCAATCAATTGCTCTGAAATAGTTTGCAAGTTGGCCTGATCACCCTGAGCATTTTGGTAATCCAAGACCAATTTGTCACCCTCTTTGTAGCCATTATCAGCCAGTTCTGCCACAAATCCTTCGCGTGCCGCCGTCAAAGATTCATGTTCCATGTACTGAAGGACACCCACCTTAACGGCACCTTCTGTCGATTTTTCCTCCGAGCCAGATGAACAAGCTGCCAAAGCCAACAAGCCTGCACCCACCAAGGTTATACTTGTCAATTTTTTTACTAATTTCATTCTTTCTTCCCTACCTTACACGTTTTTACTTTTCTAATGCTTTAATGGTTTCTGGGTCAATCCCTACTGCTACAGCCATTTCTTCGTTGATAGCGATAGCTGCAGTTTGTGGTTTTTGAACAGGCAAATCAGCCGGTTTTTCTCCGTCCAAGATTTTGGCAGCCAATTCACCTGCCTGAACACCGATTGCATGGTAATCCACACCGTAAGTGAAGAGAACCCCTTCCAAGTAAGCAGCATCACTTCCGATAGACGGAACTTTTGCCACCTTGAGCACCTCACCAATAGTTGACGCAGTTGACGCTACAGTATTATCCGTCGGCAGGTAAATGGCATCGACCTTACCAGCTAATGAAGTAATAGCCTGTTGCACATCATTGGTTGTCGTAACAGTTGCGACTTCAACCTTAACCCCCTTGGCCTCCAAAGCTTTCTTAGCTTGCTTAGCCTGTACTTCTGAATTCACTTCGCTTGAATTGTAAAAAATACCAACTGTTTTCGCTGACGGTACGACTTTGAGCAACATTTCAATCTGCCCTTCTACGTCCGTCGCGTCAATCGAACCCGTCATACTTCCACCGGGTGCATCAAGCGACTCAACCAAACCTGCCTCAACAGGATCTGTAACAGCTGTAAAGACGCTCGGAGTCTCACTATCAGCATTCAACATAGCCTGAGCTGCTGGTGTTGCAATAGCAAAGTTGAGGTCATTATTCCCAGCCAATTGCTCGACCATGGTCTGCAAGTTAGCTTGGTCACCTTGCGAATTTTGCAGGTCAATGGTCAGGTTTTCACCTTCCTTATAACCCGCTGCAGCAAGTGCCTCCACAAAGCCCTTACGTGCACCGGTCAAAGCCTCATGCTCTGCGTATTGAATAATGCCGACTTTTGTCGTCTGGTCATCTGAACCATGTGCGCTACAAGCAGCAAGAGTTACGGCAGATAAAACTGCCACTGAACTAAGAATAAACTTTTTAAATCTCATGATTTATCTCCTTTTAATAATTATACAATGAAGCAATCAAACCAGAAAAAGACCGCCTAGAATCACTCTAAACGGTCCCCACTATTCAACTGCATTTAGAAAACAAGATGAATGCTGCGTGCCGTTTAGATGTATCATCTATGGGCACAGGTCAAAACAACTACAGCCACATAGATACAAACCTTACGATTTTGTGTTTGCATCCATGTCTACCATGTCTACAAACACTATCTAAAATAGCCGTAGAAATAAGTATGAGCAAGCATAGTCATGCGACCCTTTTTCAGCATAGCTTGTTTCCTTTCACTGTTTATTTTGTAACTATCATACCTGTTTTCAAGACTTTTGTCAATAGAGAACTGCATAATTTTTCATCATTATATCATCTTTTTCCAATAAAATTGATAAAAGCTATGTAAGGTATGATTTTAATATTTCTTATGCAGTTTGCAAACGCAAAACAGCAACTTCTTCCTCAGTCAGAGACAAAAGAGGCGCAACTTCTTCATTTGTCATATTTGTGTCAAATAGACGTTGGATAAATTCTGAACGATTAGTTTCAGAGATTTGATTGAATGTTGATGTCATTGTTTATACCTTAACTTTCCATTGGAATGAACCAATAGTATCACACGACATAGAAAATGTAAAACGAAACCATGAAAATATCCTATAAGTTTTCTTTATATGTTGGAGTATTTTCAAGAAAATTTACAAAAATAGAAGTAAGAAACAACCTGCCAATAGATATTGGCAGGTAATATTTTATGATTCCGTAGTTTCCTTGGCCAATCGCTCGCGTTCCAAACGAAGTTTACGATTGGGGTTGAGTTTATTGAAAAGCTCTTCTAATTTTTCAGCATTCCAAACATCGGCTGCCGAAACAAAATTTCCATCCTTATCCTTGAAGGATATTGGTTTATCACCCATTGCATACCTCCTTGAGGAATAAAATGTAGTCCTGAAACACAAGCTCAGGTTGATGATTGTTGAATAATAGCGGGACACTCAGTCTTATGGTCGCCTTCCAGTTTCTGGGAGACCAGCTGAAACAGTCCACTGGACTTTTTCACTAATCAACAAATTCAAATTCAAATTTGCCGATGCGGACAGTGTCACCGTCCTTGGCACCGCGCGCACGGAGGGCTTCATCAACACCCATTCCACGCAACTGACGGGCGAATTTCATGACAGATTCGTCGCGGTCAAAGTTGGTCATGGTAAAGAGTTTTTCTAGCTTATCGCCAGACAAGATCCAGCTGGCATCATCCGCACGGCTGATGTCAAATTCAGGTTCATCTGGATTGAAACCATAGTAAGCTTCTTCCTCTTGGAAATCAGAATCTTCATACAGCAAGAATTCTGGCGTTTTCTCAAGCAATTCTGCTGTCGCCTCCAGCAAGTTTTCCAATCCTTGATGAGCAATACCGGAAATCGGGAAAATCTGTGGCAGTTCGTCAAACTCATCATAGTTAGCGGCCAATTTCTTCTTGAATTCTTTCAAATTCTCTTCCGCATCTGGCATGTCCATCTTATTGGCAACAATAATCTGCGGACGTTCCATGAGACGAAGATTGTAGGTTTCCAATTCATTGTTAATGGCCACATAGTCCTCATAGGGATCACGGCCTTCGCTGGCTGACATGTCCAGAACGTGCAAGATAACACGCGTCCGTTCAATATGACGGAGGAATTGCGTTCCCAGGCCGACACCTTGACTAGCTCCCTCAATCAAGCCTGGCAGATCGGCAACCGCAAAGGATTCGCCTGATTTAGTTCGCACCATTCCCAAATTCGGTACAATGGTTGTAAAATGGTAGGCACCAATTTTTGGCTTGGCAGCTGTAATAACACTGAGGAGAGTGGATTTCCCAACAGATGGGAAACCAACCAGACCAACGTCCGCCAGAACTTTTAGTTCTAATTCCAGATTGCGTTCCTCACCTGGTTCACCATTCTCAGCAATTTCAGGCGCAGGATTTTTCGGCGTGGCAAAGCGGATATTTCCACGGCCACCACGACCACCGTGGGCAATGACGAACTCCTGACCATGCTCCACCAAGTCGGTGATAACCTTGCCAGTCTCCGCATCACGAACGGTTGTTCCCTGTGGCACGCGCACAATCAAATCTTCCGCACCACGACCGTGCATGCCCTTGGTCATACCTTTTTCACCGGCATCCGCCTTGAAAATGCGGTTGTAACGAAAATCCATGAGGGTACGCAAGCCTTCGTCTACCTTGAAAATAACGTGACCGCCATGACCACCGTCACCACCCCACGGACCTCCGTTGGGAACGTATTTTTCACGACGGAAGGCAACCATCCCGTCGCCACCCTTACCTGCCTTGACCTTAATCTTGGCAGTATCTAAAAACATACTCATAATCTACCTAATCTTTCTCTGAAAAAGACGCTAAAAAGCGCCTTTTAGTTCATTAATGCATTGATTGCAGGGAAAATTAAACCAGCGATCGTGGCAACCACCATAATAATAACAATCAATAATGTAAAGCGTTCAAATAAAGTTTTCTTGTGTTTTTCTTCTCCAAAAGCCATTGCTTTCTCCTTCTACAGTCATTATCTTTTATTTTACCATAAAATGGCAGAGCGTTCAATTTTCATTGTTCAACTTCTCCTTGACCTTCTCCGCTACCTTATAAGGCACACCTGCTTCGGCGATTTCTTGTATGTTTGCTGCTTGGATATTGCCAATGGATTTGAAATGTTTCATCAGAGCCTGCTTGCGCTTTGGTCCTAAACCCTCAATACCATCCAATTTTGAAGAGAAAGAATTTTTCGAACGAACCTGACGGTGAAACTCAATGGCAAAGCGGTGTACCTCGTCCTGAATGCGTTGCAGGAGGAAAAATTCTTGCGAGTTACGAGGCAGTTCAACCACTTCAAGCGGATTTCCAAGCAGCAATTCGTGGGTCTGGTGCTTGTCATTCTTCTGCAAGCCCGCAATCGGAATGGTCATACCCAACTCACGCTCGATAATCTCCTTGGCCACATTGACCTGTCCCTGGCCACCGTCAATGATAATCAAATCGGGTGGCACCAAGCCTTCTCTGAGGACGCGACTATAACGGCGGCGCAAAACTTCCCGCATAGAGGCATAATCATCCGGCCCCTCAACTGTCTTAATCTTGTACTTGCGGTACTCCTTCTTATTGGGCACCCCATTTTCAAAAACGACCATGGCCGACACGGGACTGGTTCCCATGATATTGGAGTTATCAAAAGCCTCAATACGAACCGGCGTCGGAATCCCCAAGAGCTGGCCAATATTTTCAATAGCACCGTAGGTTTTCTCCAGATTTTTCTCCAAAAGATTAAATTTCTGCTCCAGACTGACACGCGCATTTTTCGTCGCCAAATTCACCAGCTGCTTCTTCTCACCACGCTGGGGCTTGATGACCTTTGTGGCGACCAAAGCTTCGACTGCTTCTTGGTCAATGTCCTGCGGTATCAAAACCTCAGACGGTATTAAATGTTGCTGGTCCCTGTAAAACTGGCCGATATAGGTCAAGAAATCCTCATCCGCATCATTATAGTAAGGAAAGAGATTGACATTCCGCTCAATCAGTTTCCCCTGACGAACGAAGAATACCTGCACACACATCCAGCCCTTGTCCACATAATAACCAAAGACATCACGGTTTTGCAGGTCATGGGCCATGACCCGTTGCTTGGTCCGCAAGGTGGCAATGGATTGGAGGAGATCACGGTATTCTGCAGCCCGCTCGAATTCCAGATTGCCAGCCGCCACCTTCATCTTTTCCTGCAAATCAGTGACAATCTTATCATCATGCCCTGTCAAGAACTGGGCTACTTCCTTGGCCATCCTATCATAGTCAGCAATACTGGGCATATTGTCTCCATGCGCCAAACATTGTCCCAAATGATAATAGAGACAGAACTGATTTTCAGGTAATTTACACTTGCGAAATGGATAGAGTCGATCCAACAACTTGAGGGTCTGATTGGCAGCTCCGACATCAGGATAGGGACCAAAATACTGACCTCCGTCCTTCTTAATCTGACGAGTAATCATCAAGCGTGGATGCCGTTCCTTGGTGATTTTGATGAAAGGATAGGACTTATCATCCTTGAGCATGATATTATAGCGAGGCTTGTTTTCTTGTATCAGATTGATTTCCAGCAGGAGCGCCTCAATATTGGAATCGGTCACGATGAACTCGAAGTCAGCAATTTCCGCTACGAGAGCCTCTGTCTTGGTATCATGGGCACCACGAAAATAAGACCGAACCCGATTGCGCAGATTTTTGGCCTTGCCCACATAGATAATCTTTCCGTATCTGTTTTTATGGAGATAGCAACCTGGACTATCCGGCAGCAGCTCCAACTTGTGTTTAATGGTATCGTTCATAGGTCTAGTATAGCAGTTTTGATCAAAAATTTCATAAAGAAAAAATGTGATTTTTTTACATTTTCTCTCTAGAAACTCTTGTTTTTGTCCTAAGATAGTAGTATAATAAGTCTATATATCATTTGAACAATTAAGGAGGAACTTATGATTACATTCGACCACATTACCAAGGCTTACGGTGACAATCTTGCCTTGGATGACTTGAATTTGACCATTGAATCGGGTGAGATTTTTGGGCTGATTGGCCACAACGGTGCTGGAAAAACCACGACCATTAGCCTTCTGACCTCCATTATTGAGGCGACGGAAGGTCATATTTTGGTGGACAATCTCACTCTGGCTGAGCATCGGGATGAGATTAAAAAGCGGATTGCCTACGTTCCAGACTCGCCAGATATCTTCCTCAATCTGACAGCATTTGAATACTGGCACTTCCTCGGCAAGGTCTATGATGTGCCGAAGGAGGACGTAGACCAGCGTATCGGGACCCTGTCAACTCTTTTCGACATGACCGCCCGCCAGCACGAGCCTATCGATAGTTTCTCCCATGGTATGCGGCAGAAGACCATTATTATCGGCGCTCTGATACCCAATCCAGATATTTGGATTTTGGATGAGCCCTTGACTGGACTGGATCCGCAAGCCTCCTTTGATCTCAAGCAGATGATGAAGGAACATGCCAGAGGTGGCAATACGGTTCTCTTTTCAACGCACGTTTTGTCCGTTGCTGAGCAACTGTGTGACCGCATTGGCATTCTGAGAAAGGGTCGTCTGATTTTCGTAGGTAGCCTGGAAGAATTAAAATCCCAGTATCCTGATAAGGACCTGGAAACTATCTACCTGGAATTGGCTGGCCGCCAGCAGGAAAAGGTAGGTGAGGAGGCATGAACAAGTCTGTCATCTGGGAATTGGTGAAAATCAATATCCTCAACTCCAATCCGCAATTGCTGGCCCAGGTCAAGAAAAAGCAAAGCAAGCGCAAGGATGCCTCCTTTTCAGCCTACAAGAGTATCCTCTGGCAACAGGGATTTATGGTAGTGGGCTTTGCCGTCCTCTACACTGTCTTTTTCCTTGGAATTGACTATAGTCGCTCGGTTGGTTTCTTCTCCATGCAGCTGGGAATCTTTACGGTCATGGCTATCCTATATGGATTTACAGGATTTTTCTCCGTCTTCTATGACAGCAAGGACACAAAACTCTATCTGGCCCTACCTGTCAAAGCCAGTGAGGTTTTTGTAGCCAAGGTTCTGTCGGCTCAAGGAATGGTTCTGCCCTTTCTCATGCCCAACCTGACTCTACTGGGTGTGACCTATTATCAAATCGGAGGACTGACCCTGCTGCCACTTGCCCTGCTTTCCTTTGCCATCCTCTGGCTCCTGGTCAATGTGGTCAACCTAATCATGGTACATTTTATCGGAACTATTCTGACAAAAAGTCCTCGTAAGACCTTGATTTCAACCATCTTGACAACTGGAGCGTCCCTGATTTCTGTTGGGGCCATGATGTACATCCAAAGCCAACAAGTACGGTCGTTTGATACAGGTGGCTTTGTGGAATTTCCGACCATTCCGGTCTTTGTTGGTTTCCACTATCTAGTCAGCAAGACCTTGTCGCTGGCTACGCTCCTACATTTTGCTCTTCCAATCTTGGTCATGATCGGTCTGATTTACTATGCGACCAAGACAGTTATTCCTAATTATTTCAATCAAATGCTGGCCATTGATAGCATTTCCAGCAAGAAGAGCAGGAAAAAATCTGGCAAACTTCCTAGCAATCTCAAGCAGGCCCTGATCAAACACCACCTGGCTACGCTTAACGACAGCAATCTCCTGGTTCAATCCTTCCTGCAGCCAATTATCATGGGTGTGGCCCTCTTTCCAAGTTTCTCACAATTTATGGATGGTGATTCCTTTAGTCAATTCGGAGTAGATTATTTCGGTATTTTTCTGCTGGCTGGAGCTATTCTGGGCAGTATGTTTGCAGGGGCTACAACCTTTATTGGGGTGGCCATGTCGCTGGAAAAGGAAAATTATCACTTTATCAAGACACTACCTATCAACTTTAAGCAGTTTACTATTCAGAAATTCTGGGTTGTCTCGGCAGTCCAATTTCTGCCACCAGCCTTGCTCTATTTGGTCCTGGCAATCGCATTGCTCAAGGTAAACCCAATTTTGGCCCTCGCCTTTACAATTGGTAACCTAGTAACAGCAATTTTAGTTGGACAGATTTTCTACTGGCGGGATCAGCGACTCCTCATGCTTAACTGGCAAAATTCTAATCAGCTCTTCGGTCGCGGCGCTGGCCAGTGGTTGATTGCAGGCTCAATTTTTGCAACCATGATTCTGGGAACCATTCTCTTTGTGATTGCAACAATCCTGACGAACACTATCGGTCCAATCTATGTTAGCTCAGGAATATCCACACTCGTTCTGGTCTTAGCTACTGGCTTGCAGTATTACCTCTATAAGGTCTACTGGAAGAAATTATGGCTCTTTGTCAACTGTAGTGGGTAGATGAAAAGCTAACACCTAGAGAGGACGAAATTCGTTCTCTCATTTTTGATGTTTAAAGCAATATATATCTTGGTTTTAAAGTTCGTAAAGTTCCTAAAGCCAAACGCTTGCCTCTTAATGTCTTTGATGAGTTTATTGGTCGCTTCCAGTTTAGCGTTGGAATATGGAAGCTCCATGGCGTTCGTGATGTAAGTTTTATATTTTAGAAATGTCTTAAAAACAGTCCTAAAGGTTGAATTGACAAGATTCAGATTGTCCTCTAGAAGTTCGAAGAAATGTTTCGAGTTCTTCTCTTGGAAATGGAAGAGAAGGACCTGGTAGAGTTCGTAATAGAATTTCAGTTCCACAGAGAAATTCAATGTCTTCTGGACAACCTCTTTCGGTGTTACTGTTTGCCCGAAAGTGCGAGAAAAGAAGCGATTCAGAGACAGTTTACGACTATCTTTTTGGAGAATACGCCAGTGATTTTTCATGGATCGATAAGGTAGGGAACGCGTATCGAAAGTCTTCATAATATCAATTCTAGTCGTCATCATAGCACGGCTCAGGTGTTGGATAATGTGAAATCTATCAAGAACAATTTTCGCATTTGGAAATAACTGTTTGATGATAGGAATATAGCTACCCGACATGTCCACTGTTACGACCTCGACAGTTTCTCTGACCGCCCTAGGATACTTGTAGAAATAGTTCTTGATGGTGGTTTGGCGGTTGTTGTCAAGAATGGTCACAATCGATCTCGTCTCAAAATCCTGAGCAATAAAGGCGAGTTTTCCCTTGTTCCGACTAAATTCATCCCAGCTCAAGACTTTTGGTAATTTCATAAAATCATGCTCAAATTGAAATTGAGCCAGTTTCCTCTGGACAACTGACACGGAGATATGTAGTCTCCTAGCGATGGCTATATTGGTCATGTTTTCTGTATGGAGTTGTGTGATTTTCTCCCAAATAGGTTGGGAAATCTGACAGTTTTTCTTGACTAGAGGTGTCTCAGATACAGTCACTTTTTGGCAAGATTTGCATTGAAACCGTCGTTTCTTAAGCAAGAGGAGGGTCGGAAAGCCCTGACAATCCAAAATCGGAATCTTTGACGACTTTTGAAAATCGTACTTGATACACTTCCCTTGGCAATGAGGACAGCTAGGGCTGTCATAATCCAGCCTTGCTCGAATTTCCAGATGGGTCTGATGTTTTAAAACGAAGAGAATTTTGATGTTTTTGTCTTTGATTCCGATTAGTTCTGTGGTATGATGAAGTAGTTCCATATGAGTCTTTCTAATGTGAGTGTGGTTGCTTTTCATTATAGGTCATATGGGATTTTTTGTATACACTCAAAAAGGCTACATAATCTCTACAGTGGATTTACCCACTACAGAAATTATAGAGCCGAAATTATGATATAAAAGTAAAGAGTTTGGAAAACAGTTCCAAACTCTTTTTCCTTGTTCAATTGACCCTTGTAAAAAAGTTCAGAACATTTGCTCCGAACTTTTTGTGTGTTTAGTTTTCTTCTGCGTAATATTCCGCCCCATAGCCTTCAACTTCTGCGTTGAATTGCCACGTGATGCCGAATTTGTCCGTAACATTTCCGTAGGCTGGTGACCATGGCACTGCCTGCAACTCCATGTTGATGGCTTTAGCATCTACTGACAATTTGTCGTAGAAATCCTTAGCTGTTTCAGCATCATCAGTGATAAGGGCAACGGTGATGTTGTCGCCTACTGAGTAAGGCATTTCTGGGTTGTTATCAGAAAGCATGAAACGTTGACCGTTTGGCAAGCGGAATTGTGCATTCATCACATGATTTTCCAATTCAGCTGGACAATCCGGCAAGAAATCCTTGAACAAATTTACTTGCTCAACTGTTGCACCGAGGGCGTTTTTGTAAAATTCGATGGCTTCCAATCCGTTACCATTGGTTACCAAATATACTTCCATTGCTTTAAACATTATGTTCCTCCAATTATCGTCATATGGTTTATCTTTTATTACTTCGTTAACTCGTCTTGCCTAACTTCAGTTATGCCTGCGACTATTGACGCAGAATACATCTGCTGAATCATTATACCCTTCAACAGTCTCCCAGACTGTTGAAGCCAGTACTAGAAGTAAACTAAACGACTTTATAAGATAAACCATCATATCACATCTGATTTGTATGGTCAAGTACTTTTTTCTATTATTGATAACCGCCGCCAGCAACGCCGAAATACTCTTCCAGGGTCAGACCAGAATTGTAAATGTCAGTCGCTTCTTGGCCAATATAACGCAGGTGCCAGGCTTCAGCCATGTAGCCTGTGATGGCTTCTTTTCCAGGCTGATACCGAACGATAAAGCCATAGTTGTGGGCGTTTTTAGCTACCCAGTTGGCTGCGGTCGGCTCTTCTAAGAGATTGCCAGCGCTGTCCATGAGGTCAAATGCTAAGCCTGTCTGATGCTCACTATAGCCTGGACGGGCTGAATAGGTATCGGCAGCAACCTGACCATCACGATTGACATAGGACTGATAGAGCCCAGCCTGGGTCTCGTAAGAACGGAAACCACTATAGGAATGCGATACAGCGAATCCTTGTGCCTGCATGTCTGCAATCAGGCTCTGGAAGGCTGCCAAAGCTTGCGGGTCCTCACCTGGAGCGTAGGAAGCTGCCAGAGGATGCTTTTTATTGGCAATGACAACTGGTCCGTATTTCCCTTGGACACTGTAATAAGAGCCGTTGTAGTTTGCATCTGTAGCAATGGTCTCCTCGGCCTGTTCAGACGACGAACTAATATCGCTACTGTTTTCTGACCCTTCAGCAGTTTCGCTGGTTTCTGATGACACTTCAGTCTTGGTTTGCGCTGTCTTGCTTGAATGACTGGTGTCATTTGATTTACTTGATTCTACCGTACTTTCTGATTGGCCACATGCTGTTAAGAGCAGAGCGGAGAGCATGAGAAAACTCAAGCTTTTTTTATTCATCATTATTTGCCTCACGTTTCACTTACTCCATAAATCAAGAAAGAATCACCGTTTTGTCTCAGATTAAAGACTTGTTTTTTCGTCAAGGTACTCGATTTACCATTGAGATAAACTTCTCTAAATTGATTATGAACGGTCACGACGTAGTTGTCTCCATCTTTCTTGACATCCGTCACAGTATAATCAATCGTCGTTTGGTAATCGATATTGGCTCTGGCAACACCGCCACCCTCAATATAGTTTACATATATACGATAGACCTCACTTGCAGTATCGAAATATCTGTCAAACTGAACGGTACGGTGGGTAATAGAAGACCGCATTGACTCGATATAGTCATTCATGAAGGTCTGGATTTTTTCCTTGGTTTCCTGCTCCTCTTTGGCCTGAGCTTCCTTGCTTTCCTTAGCTTTTTGAGCGTCCATCAACTTCTTGCTTTCCTCAGAAGACATGGTCAAATCCGCATAAATTTCGCCAACTGCTGGATCGACCAGAACCTTGGTAGATTCCGTTGTAAATGTTGCGCCCTCAAAATTAAAGCTAACCTTCAAATCAAGATGTTGATTGTCTAGAACTTCAACGCTTTCTGACAGTGATTTGGCAATTTCCTTATCACCAGAGAAGACCTTGATGTCCTTGATAGAGCCGTTATCGACCGGCAGGTGTAGGTTGAGCGTTTTCTGAACAGGCGATAGGGTCATGACAATCCTGTTTTCTTCAGCTTGACTGAGATTCGGCTGCAAGCTGGTTTCAAAGTCTCCAGATTTGGTTTTGCCCTTAGCCTTGAATTCTTTATTGGCAAAATGATGTTCACCCAAAGATGTTTCTTTGTTGGCTTCAATCTTTTGGTCATCAATAGATAATTCAGACAGGTCACTGTTGACAAGAATTTCAACCGGATAACTGGTCACTTGGTATTCTGGAAAAAGACCCAATTTACGTCCTTTTTCACGTAATCCGAGCAACTTATTTCCACGTTGGTCGTAAAAAGTATTTTTTCCGCCAGATGCTTCAATGGCATCTAGCTCACTCTTGATATCGACGCCTTCAGAGTTCAAATATTGGATAAAATCCTTAGCCTCTGACTTGGTCCACTTGTCATCATTAGAAGATAGGAGGGTCGCAATCTGGTCGTAATCATTGCTGTCAACTGCTGTTTGGAATTCATCAACAGCGATGTCCATTCCAGTCACAGAATCCATATAGTAGTAGCCCGCGCCGAGTGCAAGTAGGGCCACCGCACCCAAGCCAAAGAGAATCTTCTTTTTCTTGCTCTGTGGCTTGGTTTGATAAGTGGTAAAGACAGGTTGCTCCACAAGGACCTGCTCCACCTCTTGAACAGGCTGGGCTGGCGCTACAGGTACTGCTTCCGCTACTGGCTGTACAGGCTGGGTTGCTTGAACTGCTTCTGCCACAGTCTCTGCACTAGTCTCAGCCACATTTTCTGCAGCTACTTGTTGGTCGCTGTCCAATCCTGCTATGGCCTTGATTTGCTTTAAGTCAAAGTCAACTTCCTTGGCCTTAACAAATTCAGCAGGGGTTGGCTTTCTACCAATAACCTTTTCAAATAAATCGATCCATTTTTCTTTCGTTGCCATATTTCAACTCCTATTTGATTAAAAGAGGCTTGACCAGAACATTTGTCCTACGATAGAGGCTGCAATAATTCCTGATACAAAGATAATCAGACCATTTACCAAAATAGCAATAAAGTAGCGATACAAGGAGTCCAACTGTGATGAATTAGTAAAGTTAGCAAGGGCATAGACGCTGGCTGAACCCACAGCAAAGAGGGCTAAAGAGGTCGCAACACCAACCAGAGAGAAAATTCCCAAAACAGCTGACAAGGCCGCAATTGCATAAAGCAATACGTTTACCGCAAACAAACGACCATAATATTCAAGAGTGTAGGCAAATGTATATTGCTGTTCTTTGTAGATAAAACGTTTCACCACAAATCCTGCCAGGACAATTGAAAAAATAATCAGAGCAATTCCGATAAAGGTCTTAAACAAGATATCCAGTCCAACACTTACTGCAGATGCGGAAGAACCATAAGCATCGTAGCCATTA
This sequence comes from Streptococcus nasisuis, assembly GCF_040836615.1. Taxonomy (NCBI): domain Bacteria; kingdom Bacillati; phylum Bacillota; class Bacilli; order Lactobacillales; family Streptococcaceae; genus Streptococcus; species Streptococcus nasisuis. Next base: position 1,803,891 of record NZ_CP162268.1, read on the forward strand.
GCGCCCTCAAACAGACCACCGAGTTCTGAAGTCAGACTATTTGTAAAGCTATTGACACTGTTTGCCGTCTTAACCATTGGGAAATAAATAGTCAGGGCTGCGAAAAAGGCGATGAGCAAGAGAGAGGTCAAACCGTTGTATTTGTGGGTATGGCTGGCAATTGAAGTTGGTTTCTTCCAAGCAGACACAATCCACTCTCTAAACTGCTTGAAGAAGAGACCGAATGCTGATGGTGCAGCTGGCGCTTGTTGTAAGGCCTGCGGATTTACCTGCTGTACCGTTGGCTGTGGCTGTACTTGTTGCGCTTGAGCATTGGTTTGCTGAGCGAAGGCTTGAGCTGGTTCCTGAACTGGTTGCTGGGCAGGAATGTCTACTGGAGCTGAAACAGACTCTACAGTGGACTCTGCATCAACTTTTTCTTCTTGAACAACTTCTTCTGTAGGTATATTTTGATGGCCATCCTCTTAAAATTCTCCAGCGGCAAGAGCAGCTTCAATCTCATGAGCTTCTGGCGAACGACCATTGATAGCTTCAAAATATTCAATCCAATCAATCTTTTTCATATTGTTTCTCCTTTTGTTTTGATAGATTGTGCAGAATACACTAGTTTAGCATAGCATATTTATTGCATTTTTTAAAACTATTTATACAAGATTGTTACAAGAATTTTAAGATTTGAAAAAATGAAAAAAGCAAGCAATGGTCTCGCTGCTTATAAGATATCTATTAATTGCTGGTAGTTGCTGATGGTGTAGGTTGGTGTGAGATGGCTTGTATTTTCTAGGCCAGCTGGATTGTACCAGACTGTATCCATGCCAGCGTTGATACCGCCTTGGATGTCTGCCGTCAGGCTGTCACCAATCATGAGCGCTCTGAACAGGTCAAAATCGGTAATCTGCTCTGCTATTTTTTCATAAAAATCAAGCTCCGGCTTCTGGGTCCCCATCTGCTCAGAGATAAATACTTGCTTGAAATAGCTGCCAATAGGTGAGTGTTTGAGACGATTTTCCTGGATGTAGGTGATGCCGTTGGTCGCGCCATAAATCTGGTAGCCACGCTCCGTCAAGGTCTCAAGCAAATCATCCGCTCCCTCAAAAATCTGTCCTTGACGACCGATAAATTCTTGGTAACGAAGGGCCAACTCAGCTCCGTCTTCCTGCCGTCCGAAATGGGCAAAGGCCCGCGAAAATCGAGTATTGACCAGCTCCTTCTTGGTAATCAAACCCTTTTCCAAGTCCTTCCACATGCCCTGATTGAGCGGACGATAGACATCTTTAAAGGCCTGAATGTCCTCCACTTCCATAAATTCCAGAAACTGAGTGAGGGCAATCTCCTCACCAGTCGCAAAATCCAACAAAGTATGGTCAAGGTCGAAAAATAGAAATTTGTAGGTCACGATGTTTTTCCTTTCAGAGGCGAATTATTTTATCAAAGGTTAATGAAACTATTATACCATAGAAGTTATTTCTTACCATATTTACCTTATCCTATTTCGAAAATGTGCTTTGAGTCCTTTCTTTTGATACTCTAATTCTTCAAAATAGTGTAGAAAGCCTCTTATTTTTTTATCAATTAATAGTTTATTCGCGATATTATTTATCCATTCTTCTGGTATACTTTCAATTTTATACAGAGCACTAGCTAGTGTTCCAGTTATCGCTCCGATTGTATCAGTATCACCACCTAGGTTTACCGCTTTTAGAATAGCTGATTTAAAACTATCTGTCGTGCCTACACACCAAATTACAGCTTTTAGTGTATCTACAACATAGCCTGTAGAAGCTATTTCAGAAGATGGTAATTCTAAAAATTCTTTATTGAATAAGTCTGCATAGTATTCTTCAAACTCTTTCCTGTAAGGGTGAGATTGATCGAAAGATTCTAGAAATATTTTTTTCGAATATTGTCAAGTCAAGTGCAACAAGTTCATTGATAACTAGAGATCCAGAGGTTAAGCTGTCTGGGCTAGCCCAAACAGAAATTTCGAGGATTGATATTGAAGAAGTCGTCTGGGGCGCTCATTGATGGCAGTGATATACTTGTCCAGTTCTTCAGAGGTTAGTGAATTAAGTGAGACTCCTTTAGGGATATATTCTCTGAGGAGACCATTGAAGTTCTCGTTTGTTCCTCTCTCATGTGAAGAATAAGGATGTGCAAAGTAAACATCAACGGCTTCCAGGTCTGAGAGTAAACTAAACTCCGCACCATTATCTGCTGTGATGGATGCAATAGGATACAGACTGGTGAGATGCCTTACAGCACTATTAATGGTGTGGGACTGTTTGTCTTCTAGCTTAATGCCCAGTGCATAGCGTGTCTGGCGCTCTACCAAGGTCAAAATAACTGCTTCACCTTTGGTTTTCTTGCCAAGAACTAAATCAATCTCCCAATGCCCAAATTCAGAACGGTCATTGATACACTCTGGACGCTCTTCGATAGACTTACCTAAAGTCTTCCGATTCATCTTCGTGACTTTCTTAGAACGTTTTCTGATACTAACCATCTTAGGCAGATCGATTGGTTTAATAGCTAACAGCCCCTCTTTGATATAACGATAAATCGTTTTGGTAGAGGGTACGACTTCTTCAGAATGGCTTGCTTTATAAGTCTGAACAAAACTATCTACGCTATGGAGACGAACGTTAGCCTTCAAGGCATCTCCTAATTGTTCAATGAACCTAGCGGAGCAATCATTCAACTTGAGATAAGAACACTTTCGGCGATTGGTCTCATAGACACGTTGTCCACTATCAGCGAAATAGGCGCTGAAATAAGTTCGTTTCCCATTTTTATCCTGTACCTGATCTACTGAACCACGTTTGATTTCTCGACAGATTGTAGACCGGTGACGACCCAGAAGCCGAGCGATTTCAATTGGTTTCTTTCCCATTTTAAGATAAGCTGCAATTTCACCACGTTCTGTGGCTGAGAGATGAGAATAGGATGAGTTTCTGGTAGAATGAGTGTTGGACATGTTCATCTGCTTTCTATACTGAGTTGGGGAATTCTAGTATATCAGACGAACATGTCTTTTTTGTTGCACTTCATTTTACAACGCGGGGAAATATTTTTTTTGTTCCTTTTATTGTATTTTCTAGATTATTATTCAATAACAAGCCAATAAGTATTTGAATATATAAGATTGATGCAACTACAGTTCTTGGATGTCTATGGGTAATTTTTGTATATCTTTCAATTATTTTTACTTTCTTAGGAAAATCAAATTCTTCTTGCAATAGAATCGCTAAAGGGGAAAGCCTCATCAGAGCCCCGTTTCCGTTATCCATTTCAGATTGTCCACCTGCTTCTTCAGGGAAAACACCTGACAAGTAGCGTTCAATAGCCTGATTAGTTCCAATTCCAATATCAAAACAATCACCGTATGGGGTCAAATAGCCATTGCGATAAGCCGCAAATTTATCCATTAATGCTGGTAAATCAGAACACTCTGAAAGATGTTCCATTAATGACAAGGATAAAGAGGTATCATCAGACCAAGTTCCCAAAGGTTGGTTATAAGTTCCATGACCAATCATATCCGTAATACTATAGGTCCCTCTTTCTTTGAACTCAACTGGAACACCTAAAGCATCACCAATAGCTAAGCCATAGATAACCGCCTGTAGCTGTTCTTTCACAGCAAGTAAGCCCATTTGTCTAGAGTCTTCTATCCATTTTTCATGTAACCTCATTGTTTCTCCCTATCTATTTCAGAAATGTCATTTTAATCGTAATATCGTTTCCTTTTTCGATAACCTCATTAATTAAAAATGAATATAGTAGTAATTCAAGCTCACTCGGATATTGACTTATTTGATTTTACATATTTAGCTATAGCACTTTTGCCTACATTTTTACTTTCTTTACTTCTAACACAGATTCCCAACTTTCATACACTTCCATAAAGCGTTTTTCTTCATCATCTTTATAGCCTTCAAATACAACCTTTTCAATATTTTCGTGGTTGAAGAAAATGGCATCTTCTGGATTGATCCCTTCTGGATAAATTACTCCTACATAATCACTATACACATTCTCCCCATCTGATTCAAAAATAGGACCTCTTCCTACAATCATCAACTTTGTTATCGCTTCCTCTAAGTAGATAATACTTCCTAATGGTAATAATTCATTTGTCAATTTTATTTCTCTTTTTGTTTCTTCTTATCTATCATTTTTCCACGCCATTTGCCATACCATTGCTCATTTGAGATTTTAAAGAACTGGCGATATTCTTTTTGGTACTTGAAAAAGTAAAATGCAGCTACAAAATTTTTCAGGGTCATGCCCGTAGTAAAAATCATGAGAGCCGCAACTAATAAGAAAGCCCAACCATACAAGAAACTGAAAATGTCTGGTCGCGTTTTGATCGCTTCCCCAAAATTGAAGGTCCAACGATTGACAATAGCTAGAAGTAATAGAACACCTCCATACTTCTTGATAAATGCCATTAGGCTCTCTCCCCAGTCTTTATTAGCTGGTTCCCCCTTATAAAGTTGTTTTTTAAGCTGTTCTACATTTGAGATTACTAGAGTCTTCCACAGATATACACATACTAACAGTTGAAGTAAAAAACCAATCCATCCAAAGGCACCTACTGTAAGACCAACTGACATAGGAAGCATTCCTAACACACCAATCAATGTAACAACTATTGAAATCATGACTCCAAATAGTAACTGAAATGCATAGTCTGATTTTGGAAATAAATTTATTATAAGCATGAAGCCTTCCAAAATAATAAACTTTTTTATCCAAGGAGATAGGATTAAATCCATTTGGTGAATAGTTCTGATTGTATACTCACCCAGACTGATTGAATCAACTGAGGTGACGTATGTCGGTAGAGCTACTCCTAACATGTAAAACAAGCCTATCAGAAATGCAACAGGTAAAATTAGGATGAACCTCTTTAACAAACTCATTGAAGATACTAAATCATTACTGTACCGCATGATTTCTGATTTTTTTACAACCTTTTTTGACTGTTCGAACGTTGCGGATAAGAGTCCTTTATTACGCATGTTTTAAACCTCCTCTAAACCAACTTGCCACCATATTCCAAGTACCTTTCACTGCTTTACCTAGTCCATTCCTAACGGCATCATAGGCATCATCCAAAGCAGCAGCCTTTGGATTAGAAAGTAATCTAATTTTTTCCCTAAGCTCCTTTTGCTCAAATTTTTTAGCTCGGAAATAGTGCTCACTTGTCGGCCAATATAAACCAGAAACATCAAACAAACCAAAAGGAGCAAAATTCTAAAATTCACCAAAAGGTTCATTGATTTTATAAAATTTAATATTTTCCATACTTATTTTATCAAATTATAAAACATCATCTCGGTCTAAAGAATATTTATTTATAAAATTGTCTACAAAATCTTTATCATAAAGGTTTATGATCTTCAAATCACTTTTTATTCTCCATAAGAAATTCTCTTGCTCCAAAGTTATTTTTTCGAGATTTTGTTTTATCAATTCTATAAGCTCTTGACGTGTACTAGAAAGTTGTAAAAATGTAATCAAAGGATCTAAATCATACATCTCTAGGAATGAATCCTGAATAATTTTTTTTATATATAGATTAACTTTGACTTCTATCTCTTTATCCTCTCCTGCGCCCTTATTTATCCAAAATAATATCAAGTTATCCAAGATATGTTTATAGGTTTCATCATATCCATATAATCTATTGACTATAAAACCTCTGAGTAAACCTTTATCAAAAAGTTCTGTTAAGCAATTGAAACCACTATCGTATCCCCAAGCAGTTAATAACATAGAGATCAAAGACATACTCGCCTTTTTGCAATAACTCCTCCAATTGTCTTACTCTAGTAGATGAGATATCCTCTTGTTCTAGCTCAGAAGCATCTATGGCATAATCCGCCCCTTCTGGTATCTCATATAATAATTTTCTAATGTACTCTTCTTTCATATTTTTATCCTTATTTATAATATATATACTGTTCGTTTGTGATTGACATCTGTTCTGCTTATATCTAACCAATAAGATTGATCTGACAAATATCGATATTTTTATCTTCCAATGACATAACTATTCTCCCAAATACTTAATTTTTATTGAACTTATATTTACTTCATCATTATCATTAATAGGATTTGTTTTCTCCAAAGAAGCAAATTCATCAATAGGATCTAATCCAATAGAACCAGTATTTTTATCAAATTTTATTAAACTAGATGTAGAATATACAGTACCCAAATTGTCATTATTATTAATTTTTATGCTTAACATATATGTTCCAGTTGCTTCGTTTTTCCCAAAGTTTGTAAATTCCACCGACTCTATCTCATACCCCCTAGCAATCCATCTAACCACATTATCCTGTTGCTCTCTGGTCAATGTTTCTTTCTGCGAAGTCATGCCACACCCTCCTAAAATTAAAATTGCTATTGTTGCTAAAATACTGATAAATAATCGATACTTTTTCATCTTACTGCTTTCCTCTCCGTTTATTACGAAACAATGAGTACAAAGTCACTATCATTCCCAAGACGATTATACTATTCTCCTAAATATACCACATCTACATCTGGTTTCTCATTAGATGTGTCTGACTTTTTAAGAAAATGCCCATGATTTCTAGAAGAAAGCTCATTCACATAGATTTCGCCATTTAATCCTCTCAGTGTAAAATCGATTTGAATTTGATTATTTATTGTGGCATAAAATGAGTATGTTCCTGTTATTTTATTATGCTCAATTTCTGTAAACTCAACTTTCTTAATGTCCTCATAATTCTGAGCCAAATACTCCACCATTCTATCCTGCTCTTCTTTATACTTCACTTCTTTATTGCTCTCAGTCATACCACACCCTCCTAATATTAAAATGGTAATTGCGACTACTAAACTAATAAAAATTCTTCGTTTCTTCATTTTATATCTCCTAATCACAGTTAACCACTGGCGCTACAGCCATTGCCTGCATGCCGTTGGTGGTGTTGTCTTCTACAGCGAGGACTTGGAATTTTTTCCCTAAAATTTTATCTCCTTTTTCAATTGGAAAAGCCTCTTTGCCACTATCTACCGCATAAACCTTGTCAGCAATCCTATTATAATCTTTATGTGTTATCATTCTCTATTCCTCAAAATAAACTTTCTGTATTTTTGAAGTATTTATATCTTCCTCCCCATTTTTCAGATGTAACTCTTTTCCTTTACTTCTAGAAATATGTTCAGTTACATCTATTTCTCCCCCGAATCCATTAAGGCTAAAAGTTATATAATAAATGTCATTAACAATCGCATCACTACTCCATGTACCTGTAGTATTATTCTTTTCAAAATTTATAAACTCAATTTTTTCAACACCTTCATAATTCTGAGCTAAATACTCCACCATTCTATCCTGCTCTTCTTTATACTTCACTTCTTTATTGCTCTTAGCCATTCCACATCCTCCTAATATTAAAATTGTCATTGCGACTACTAAACTAATAAAAATTCTTCGTTTTTTCATTTTATATCTCCTAATCACAGTTAATCACTGGAGCAACTGCCATTGCCTGCATGCCGTTGGCGGTGTTGTCTTCAACTTGGAGGACTTGGAAGTTCTGTGATAATCCTCTGATATCTCTAGTATCTAATATCTCACCTTTTAAAGGGGTAAACGGTTTGTCAGATTTATTCGTATCTATCCAATAGGAAACATTTGATAGAATCTTACTGTCTTGAGTTGTTGTTAACATTTACTTTTGCTCCCAAAGTTTAATAGTCAAATCATCATTTTGAAGAATTTGTTCAGAATGGACAAGGTCAATATAATCACTTCCATAAGCCCATATCTCACCGGTCTGTTCCTTAACAGAAGCTCCGACTTTCCATTCACTATTATCATTTATGTAAAATTTATATGTAACATTTCCAGTTGCATCGTTTGAAACGACCGGTTCCTGATAAAAGGTAATCGTTGTGATTTCATTTTTATCTGGCGCCAAATATTTTTACGAAAAATCTTTAGCTATCTTTTGTGCAATTTGTCTCTCTTCCTTCAATGTTTCTTTCCCCTCAGTCATGCCACACCCTCATAAAATTAAAATTGCTATTGTTGCTAAAATACTGATAAGTAATCGGCTTCTTTTCATTTGATCTAACCTCTGTCCTGTTTATCCTAATTTGTATTTATATTTTATCATACTGTAGCGGAATTTAGTTTTAGGTACAAGAATTTGGTTGATTCATCTCCAAAATGCAAACAAGCCCTCCAAATCAAAGACTTCAAGGGCTTTTCATTCTATAGTTGTATAGCACAATGAAACAAAAACAGTACATTTGTGGTATAATGTACTTATGGCATATTCATTAGATTTTCGTAAAAAAGTTCTCGCATACTGTCAGAAAACCGGCAGTATTACTGAAGCATCTGTTGTTTTCGATATTTCACGCAACACCATCTATCAATGGCTAAAATTAATGGAGACTACTGGCGAGCTTCATCACCAAGTTAAGGGAACCAAACCAAGAAAAGTTGATAGAGTAAAATTAAAGAACTATCTTGAAGCTCATCCAGATGCTTTTTTGACTGAAATAGCTTCTGAATTTGGCTGTCATCCAACAGCTATTCATTACGCTCTCAAAGCTATGGGATATACTCGAAAAAAAGAGCTGTACCTACTATGAACAAGACCCTGAGAAAGTAAATCAGTTCCTTAAAGAATTTAATAACTTAAGTCACTTGACACCTGTTTATATTGACGAGACAGGGTTTGAGACATATTTTCATCGAGAATATGGTCGATCTTTGAAAGGTCAGTTGATCACAGGTCAGGTCTCTGGAAGAAGATTCCAGCGGCTATCTTTAGTCGCAGGTCTTATAAACGGTGAGATTATAGCCCCAATGACCTACAGAGAAACCATGACTAGTGACTTTTTCGAAGCTTGGTTTAAAACATTCTTACTACCCACTTTAGATAGACCATCTGTTATCATTATGGACAATGCAAGGTTTCATCGGATGAGTAAGCTAAAAGAGTTATGCAAGGAGCAGGGTCATAGACTTTTACCACTTCCTCCTTACTCACCTGAGTATAATCCCATTGAGAAAACATGGGCTCAAATGAAAAAACACCTCAGAAAAGTATTGCCAAATTGTGATACTTTTCTTGAGGCACTTTTGTCCTGCTCTTGTTTCAATTGACTATATCAATCAACTTCTCCCCTTTTCCAAAAATAGGTCGGTCACGCGCATTCTCCTTGGATTGGTATACAGACCGTGCTCGCACAAAAAACAGCCAACTTTCGTCAGCTGTTGAGTTTCTTAAAAATTCACATTGTCTGGATCAGATTGGACGCTGACGCCTTCAACACTATCCAAGGTCGCCACATCATCTGCCGACAATTCAAAGTCAAAGATGTTCAAATTGCTTTCAATGTTGGCTGGAGTGACAGATTTTGGTAGAGGTAAGAATCCTTTTTGCAGGCTCCAACGTAATGCCACTTGGGCAACAGATTTGCCAGTCTTTTCAGCAATTTCTTGTACTACTTTATTCTTGAAGATGCTGCCTGTTCCCAGTGGACTGTAGGCTTCCAGAAGAATGTCGTGCTCACGGCAGAAGGCTGCTAATTCTTCCTGCGGGCAACCCGGTGCCAAGAGAACTTGGTTGACCTGTGGCTTGATTTCAGCTGTTTCAAACAAGGCTTCCAGGTGATGGATCATAAAATTGGATACACCGATAGCGCGGACCTTGCCTGCCTTGTAGGCTTCCTCCATGGCCTTCCAGGCACCAGCATTTCCAGCCTTCCAGGCATCATTCTCACGGAGCGCCTTTGGATTTGGCCAGTGAATCAAGAGCAAGTCAAGATAGTCAACGCCTAATTTTTCCAGCGATTCCTCAATCGACGCCTTAGCAAGCTCATAATCGTGCTTGTCGTTCCAGACCTTTGTCGTCAGGAAAATGTCCCCACGCGCCAGGTCACTATCTGCGATGGCACGACCAACACTGCGCTCATTTCCATAAATCTGCGCCGTATCAACATGCGTGTAGCCAACCTTGAGGGCGTGCGCCACACTCTTGTAGGCAGCATCGCCTTCTTTAATCTGCCAAGTGCCAAAACCAATCTTTGGAATCTTGACACCATTTGAAAGTGTATAGTTTTCCATGTTTCCTCCTTTTTGAAACACTAGGACTCTGCGTCCTTTCTTCGTATATCGTTGTAGGCATCTGTCCACTCATTTGCCGAAATTCTCTGAGCTTCTAGCTGGGCTAACTGCTGATGGATCTCGATTTTCTTGACCAGATAGGCATGAGTCTCCTGCAAGGCTGCAATCTGAGCCTCCAGCTGGGCCTGCGTTTTCTTGAGCAAGTCCGACGACAGGGCATGATTGTGGAACTCCGCCAAAATCTTCTGGATATCCTCCAAGGGCATTCCCACACGGCGATAGTGGACAATGGCCTTGATCCGGTCAATGCTCCGCTCATCAAACTGACGGATACCCCGCTCATTTCTAGGAATCTCCACCATTCCCTCTTTCTCATAAAAACGGATGGTCGGCGCTGAAATCCCCAGCAACTCCGAAATTTCTTTAATCGTGGACATAGCTGCCTCCATCACTATTGTATCAACTTAAACCTACTTTAAGTCAAGTCTGAGGTTTATTTTTTTTTGAAAAATAGCCTGTGAATTCAACTGTATCATTCCCAGCAAGCCCCTACTTGACTTGACCACGTTGGTAAGAGGCATTGTAGACTTGAAAATCATGGTCGTGCAGGACCTCGGCCGCCTCTGCCAACCAATTGACATTACGAATGAGACCACGACCGACTTGGATCAAATCAGCCTGGCCATTTTGCAAGATATATTCGCCCATCTCTGGACTATTAAGCAAACCAACAGCTGTAACTGGAATACTGACAGCTTCTTTGATTTTGGCAGAAAAACCAGCCTGATAACCACCATAGATTGGAATATTTGGTCGCGTATCCATGACACCGCCAGTTGAGATATCCAGGCAAGCCACGCCCCGTTCTTCCAACCATTTGGCAATTTGTTGGTAATCTTGGAGTGTATTTTGCTGGCCAGTCTCATCGTAGGCGGTCACTGACAAGCGCACCCAAACTGGACCAGTAAAGACAGCTTTGACACCTTCGATAATTTCTTTCAAAAAACGGAATCGATTTTCTAGACTACCACCGTAGGCATCCGTCCGTTGATTGGTCAAGGGTTCCAGAAATTGATTGACCAAATAGCCATGCGCCCCGTGAATTTCAATCATGTCGTAGCCAGCCTGAGCTGCACGTGCCGCAGCCGCCACAAAAGCAGACTGAACACGCTCAATGTCTTCAAGGGTCATTTCCTGCGGTACCTTGTAATCTTGGTTAAAGGCAAGAGCAGTCGGAGCAAGGGGCAGTTCCGCATCCTTGGCCTTACGGCCACCATGACTGAGCTGGATACCGACCTTACTTCCGAAAGCCTTCAATTCCGAAACTAATTTGGCTAAGGCCTGTGCCTGTTCATCTGTCCAAATACCCAAGTCATGCTTAGATAACCGACCATCTGGTTCTACAGCCGTTGCTTCTTGGATAATCAGGCCAACTCCGCCGATAGCACGCGCGCCATAGTGGGCATGATGGAAGGCCGTTGGCAACCCATCTTCAGTCTTGACTTCGTACATACACATAGGTGGCATGACCACACGATTTTTGAGCGACAAACCAGCAATCTCAACCGGTGACAATAATAATGACATAACTACCTCCTCTTACCTGAACTCAACAAATACTATTATAGCACTAATTAGAATAAAAATCAGAATATGAAGTCGACAGAAAAATCCTCTGACTATTGTCATAGGACTCAACTAAGCTTTCCAGCGTTTGGTTTTCTTGAGCATCATAGGATAGCTGGCCTTCATCAACCATTTGACAAAGGCATTTCCTTGACCATTTGAAATGGCAGTTTTGCCCTTAACTAACATTTCTTCAAAACTGATGTCTGGCTCTACAAAACGACCGTTAACATAACAATAAGAGCAATAGATAGACGATTTCGTCCCATCTTTCTCACTTCCACGAACATCTAGGCCATGTAAATTCAAAGGCATAGCACAAGACTGACAAAATTTTTCCATAGTATTTCCTTTCGGTGAATTCTTTCTTACACTCTCTCCTTCAACCGCTCTACAAAAAGATAGGCTGCTGGGCAAATGAGCGTATTTTTCAAGGTCAGATGGTTAATCTGATAGAAACGCTTTCGGTCGGTATGGGGAAAGGCTGCGCAGGCCTTGGGACGGGCGTCATAGACGTCACAGAGATTGTCAGGACCCAGAAATGGACAGGGCATGGACTGGAAGACCTTGTCGCCATCCTCATCCACCCGCAGATAGGTGGACTCAAAGGTCGACAATTTCATCCGAAAGAGCTTGGCCATGCGGGTAATATCCGCCTCCGTCAAGTCTGGTCCTAAATCCTTGCAACAATTGGCACACTGGGTGCAGTCAATTTCTTGGAAGACCTCGTCGTGCAATTCCTTGACAATTTTATCTAAATTTTTCGGTGGCTTTTTCTTCAAGCTAGCCAAAAATTTGCGGTGCTCTCCCTGTTTTTGCAGGGCCAGCTGCCGGTACTTCTCAATATCTAAGCTCATAAACTTCCTTTTCTCAATGGTCTAAAGTGCTCTGCTCTTTTCCAAAGCCTTTGTAGAAAAAATCCTACGGGAAACCTCAGCGACGGGCAGGCCAATGATGGTATGAATGTCACCTGAAATCCCGGCCACAAAGCGTGGGTCCAGCTCCTGAATACCGTAGACACCAGCCTTGTCCAGGGGCTGCTTGTCATGGATGTAGGTCTGAATAGGCTCCTCAAGCGCTGGGTAATAGTCGACAAAGTCAATCTCTGCCACAGTGTAAAAGACATCCAATGAATCCGCAGTGCGCAGGCAGACCGAGGTCACAACCTGATGGGTCTTGCCGAAGTAAGAGCGCAACATGGCCTCAGCCTCCGCCAAATCAAGCGGTTTATTAAAAATTCGGTCGTCCGCCACCACAATGGTGTCCGCTGAAATGTAGAGCTTACCCGGCTCCAGAGGCAGGTCAGACTTGGCCTTGGAAATTTCACAACAGGTCTTGGCGGCCCGGGTCAGAAAATCATCCGCAGCGAATTCAGCCATAAACTGTTCTTCAATCCTGCGTTCATCAACTTCTACCGACTGGATTTCTGGCGCTAAAAACTGCAAAAGCTCTTTTCTGCGGGGCGAGTTGCTGAGCAGGACATAGGAGTCAATTTGTCCTGCTTGGCCTTGACTTTGGTAATCGAAAATTGTTTTCATTGTTCAACCTATAGGAAAGGGGCTAGGCATCTGCCCAGCCCTTCCTGACTTATTTTTTATCATCTTCATCCATTGAGAGGACGCTGAGAAAGGCTTCCTGCGGTACTTCGACGGAACCGATGGCCTTCATCCGTTTTTTACCGGCCTTTTGTTTTTCCAGAAGTTTACGTTTACGGGAAACGTCACCACCATAACACTTGGCCAAAACGTTTTTCCGAAGGGCCTTAATGTCGCTACGGGCCACGATTTTTTGACCGATAGCGGCTTGGATTGGCACCTCAAATTGTTGACGTGGAATGATTTTCTTGAGCTTGTCCACGATGATTTTCCCACGTTCGTAGGCAAATTCCTTGTGGACGATAAAGCTGAGGGCATCGACCTTGTCGCCATTGAGGAGAATATCCATTTTCACCAGTTTAGATGAGCGGTATTCAGAAATCTCGTAGTCAAAGCTCGCATAGCCGCGGGTTGAGGACTTAAGCTTGTCAAAGAAATCAAAGACAATTTCAGCCAGCGGGATTTGGTAAATGACATTGACACGATTGTCATCAATATAATCCATGGTCACGAAGTCGCCACGCTTGCGCTGGGCCAATTCCATCACCGCACCGACATATTCCTGCGGTACCATGATTTGGGCCTTGACGTAAGGTTCTTCGATAGTGGCAATCTTGGTCGGATCTGGAAACTCAGATGGGTTGGCCACATCGATCGACTCACCGTCTGTCATATTGACATGGTAAACCACCGACGGCGCTGTCATGATCAGGTCAATGTTGAATTCCCGCTCAATCCGTTCTTGAATAACGTCCATGTGGAGCAGTCCCAAGAAACCACAGCGGAAACCAAATCCAAGGGCCTGCGAAGTTTCAGGCTCAAATTGCAGACTCGCATCATTGAGCTGGAGTTTTTCCAAGGCCTCGCGCAAGTCATTGTATTTGTTGGAATCAATCGGATAGATACCAGCAAAGACCATTGGGTTCATCTGTTTATAGCCAGCCAAGGGTTCAGAGGCAGGATTGTCAGCCAAGGTCACCGTATCACCGACACGGGTATCCGCAACCGTCTTGATGGAGGCCGCAATATAACCTACGTCACCCGTTGCCAGGTAGTCACGTCCCATGGCTTTGGGTGTGAAAATTCCCACTTCTGTCACGTCAAAGGTCTTGCCATTGGACATCATTTGAATGGTATCGCCGGGCTTGACCACACCATTGACAATGCGGACCTGCAAAATAACACCGCGGTATGGGTCGTAAACAGAGTCGAAAATCAATGCTTGAAGGGGCGCCTCGACATCACCAGTTGGTGCAGGCACTTTTTCAACGATTTGCTCAAGGATTTCCTCGATGCCAATACCCGCTTTTGCGGACGTCAAGACAGCCTCTGAGGCGTCCAGTCCGATTACATCTTCGATTTCATGACGGACACGTTCTGGGTCAGCCGCTGGCAAGTCAATCTTGTTGATAATGGGCAGGATTTCCAAATCATTGTCCAGGGCCAGATAAACGTTGGCCAAGGTCTGAGCCTCAATACCTTGAGCAGCATCGACTACCAAAATCGCACCTTCGCAGGCTGCCAAAGACCGAGAAACTTCATAGGTAAAGTCAACGTGCCCCGGTGTGTCAATCAGGTGGAAGGTATAGGTCTCACCATCCTTGGCCTTGTAGTTGAGCTGGACAGCATTGAGCTTGATGGTAATGCCACGCTCACGCTCCAAATCCATGCTGTCTAGGAGCTGGGCCTGCATTTCACGGCTAGAAACTGTCTCTGTTTTTTCCAAAATACGGTCAGCCAGCGTTGATTTCCCATGGTCAATATGGGCAATGATAGAGAAGTTACGAATCTTCTCCTGTCGTTTTTTCAAATCTTCTAAATTCATCATTCATCCTTTAAGGGTAATACTCTTCATTATATCAATTCATTATAGTTTTGGCAAGAAAGCTACTGTCTTCAAGCCTAAAGTACCAGCTTTGGTGAATAGCTCCGATATGCTCTAAAACAGGCAAAGAATAGAGCATTTGCTCAACTTCTGCTAGTATTTCTTTGTGCTATGCTTGTTCATAACCCTACTCCTTTCTATTTTGGGTACAAGAAAAGCACTCGAATACTCGAATGCTTAATGAACATCACGACGATGGCCAACAGTCATCGCAAGTACAACCAATTCATCATCAATAATGTCACAAATAACCCGGTAGTCTCCTACGCGGTAAGCCACTGACCAGCACGATTAGCGGTCAATCCTTTACCTTTTTCTCGTGGATTAGCTGAACCATCAACATTTTTATAGATGTATCGCACAATCGAACTAGCAACCCCATCAATGCCAAGCTCCTCTGCCATTTCTTCGATGGTCAATGGCTGATAGCCCTTAGCTACATCATCTAGGTACTCCTGATAAGCTAGTTCCCCCACACGAGCATCATATTCATCTTCCAAAGCCTCCAATGTCTTGGTACGAATAAGCTCCGAAAGGGGAAATCCCCTCAAACTTAGCCATTGCTTTCATAAAGTTTTTATCTGCCTCAGACACCTTCAAGGTAATCGTAGTCATAACATTTTCTCCTCATCTATCGGTAACACCATTGTATTACATAAAGAAAATGAAGACAAGCCAGCACCGCTCGGGTGCTAAAAATTATGATAAGATACAGGTGTCCACCGACTTACTTGTCACCCAACCAGAGGCGGATTTCACGTTCAGCAGCCTCTGCACAGTCAGAACCATGCACAGCATTTTTGACATTTCCATCCAGGGGCGCTGTTGCCAAATCGCCTCGAATGGTGCCTGGAAGTGCATTGACAGGATTGGTCGCCCCCATCATGGCCCGCCATGATGTCACAACTTCTGGTCCGTTCAAAATACCAGCAATCAGCGGTCCACTAGTCATATAGTCCACCAACTGCGGGAAAAATGGTTTGTCCGTCAAATGGTCATAGTGGGCGGCAATCAAGTCTTCCGTCGCCGTCATCATTTTCAAATCAGAAATGGTAAAGCCACGGTGCTCGATGCGGGAAATAATCTGCCCTACCAGCCCACGCTGGACAGCGTCTGGTTTAATAATGAAAAATGTACGTTCCATAAATTTCCTCCATTTTACAGGTGTCAGAGGGACAAAACCTCAATCTGATTTCCGCCTAAAAGAATTAAGTATGAATCCACTCGGTCAATCGCATAGGCCTGTCTCAAGCTGGCAGCGTAGAGGGCCATTTGTTGCTGGTAACGTTCTCGTAATTGTTCCGGATGCTTGTATTTATCGGTCTTGTAATCAAACAGAACGATATGGTCCTCATAAAGGATGTAGCCGTCTATAATTCCACGCAGGACAAATTCCTCTTTAGAAGTTGCATCTTTTTGGATACTGGCAAAAGGTGCCTCGCGGTGTAGCTTGTCAGTATTGGACAAGATTTCCCGTCCCAAATCTGTATCAAAAAAGTCCAAAATCTTCTGAGTATCAATCCTGTCCTTGACAGCCTGATTAGTCTGCACACGGGCAAGAGCTTCTTTAACCGTATCCTCTGTCACCAGCCATGACAAATCAATAGCCTGCATGAGCTCATGGATAGCAGACCCCATATCAGCACCCGTCACCTGCTTGTGTTTAGTGAAATTCGGTAAGCTAAAGGAATGCTCTGTCTGTCTCGTTTCAATCACATCTAGGGCCTCATCAGATAAGACCGGCTCATAGAGTTTTTTAATCTGACTTGGCGTCCGCAAGGTCGGCAAATCAATAGCTGGCTTGTAACGCTGATTGAGCTCTTCGACACCATTTAGTTGCTTGATAGTATCTGAAATAGCTTTAGACTGTCGCTGGTCTTTGCCCCCTGGATTGGTCTGCTTGTCAGGCATTTCCAATTTATCCTCATCAGTAAATACCAAATCAGTGTCTTGGATAAAGCGCTTCTTGAAATGCAGGTCTTGGTCTGGAAAGGCCGCCTCAATGGCTAGCACCCAGTCTTGGAAAGAGGTCATGCTCTCTCTGCTGGCCCTTGCAAGAACGCCATCTTGACGCTTGCCATCGTAGCGAGTAGCTAATTTTTCCTGACTGCCCTTGCCCACTAGATAGAGCTTTTTCTCCGCACGGGTCATGGCTACATAGAGCAAGCGCATTTGTTCCGATAGGTTAGCAATTTTCAGCTCCTGGCCATTTATCTGATAGGGAAGGGTGTCCATTTGCACGCGCACATGCGGGAGCGGCGTATCAAACTGGTCCTTCATATCTGCTATAAACTGGATGCCCAGGCCATTTTCCCGACTGAGAATATAAGGCGCCCGACTTTCCATGGCATTGAACTTCTTGTCCATATTCATGAGAAAGACATACTGGAACTCCAAGCCCTTGGACTTATGGACCGTCATGAGCTGGACAGCATCCTTGGGAACAGCCACCTCTACCTCGGCCAGGTCATTATCGCTGGCTAGAACCTTATCAATCATGCTGATGAAGCGTGACAAGCCCTTAAATCCTGTCTTTTCAAACTGATTGGCCCGCAAGCCCAGGGCATAAAGATTGGCCTGCCGCTTCTGACCATTGGGCAGAGCGCCCACATAATCATAGTAAAAGCGATCATTGAAAATCTTCCAAATCAGGTCGTGAATGGAATGAAGCTTGGCAAATTTTCTCCAGTCTGACAAGACGGCATCAAACTTCTGAACTTTTTCCAGTAAATCCTGCTCAATCAAGTCTGCATTCTCCGATTGACCCGATAGAGCCAGCTGAATCTTGTCGAAGAAAAATCCAGTCTCTGTCTGGAGAGCCAGACGAGCCAACTGGTCCTCATCAAAAGCGAACATAGGGGATTTGAGCAGGGCTACCAGGGCGTAATCATTGAGTGGCTGGTTAATGGTCCGCAGGGTGTCCAGCATGACCATGACCTCCAGCGACTTGAGATAGGAAGCCATACCACCATCCGCTACCAAGGGGATACCATGCTTTTCAAAACTGGTCAAGATAGCATCGTTGCGGGTCCGACTTGGCACCAGTAGCGTAATCTTTGAAAAAGCTACTCCTTCCTGCTTATGCAGGCGAATGATTTCCTTGGCCACCAGCTCCACCTCGCCAGCTGTAAAGGATTGCTCCTCCTGCTCCTCGTCAGATATATCCGTATTGTAAATCAAATACTCCATCTCATTATTGGGCAGGATGAGTTCTTGTTTCCCTTGCTTCTCACTACCAGCAACCAGGCTATGGGTCTCATCATACTTGATTTGCCCCACTTCCTTGTCCATGAGGCGCGTGAAAATAGCATTGGTCGCATCGATGACCTCTACCCGGCTACGGAAATTTTCCTTGAGCAGGATCAGTTTGCCAGCCTCTGGATTGGCCTGGTAGAGCTCGAACTTATCTTGGAAAATCTGAGGATCCGCCTGACGGAAACGGTAGATGGACTGTTTGATATCTCCCACCATAAAGCGATTGTGCCCATTTGACAAGAGATCCAGCATCCGCTCCTGGGTGTGGTTGTTATCCTGATACTCGTCCACCATGACCTCATGGTACTTTTCTTGGAAATGCTGGCGAATCTGCGCATTGCTTTCTAAAATACCGATGGCTAAATGGCTGATATCAGAAAACTCAAAAGCATTTTCCTGCATCTTGGCCTGTAAATATTGATAAGAGAAATCGCAAACAAATTCCTGCAAAATCCTCAAAAGTGGCAAGACCTGGGGCTGGTAGGCAAAAATGGTCTCTAAAAACTGGAGATTCTGCAAGTGGGATTTGAGCTGCTTAAAGACAGGGTACTTGACCCCAGCCACTGTGACATCGCTGGACGAAGGGAGGATGTCCACTAATTTGCCAGTCAATTCCGGTAGGCGGCCCGCTTCCATATGCCTATCAAATTCCTGGGCCCATTCGCGCAGACTTTGGAAAATCAATTGGTGCTTCTTGTAGGCCGCCGTATCCTCTCCCTTGGCTGTTTTTTGCTTGTAATCCGGCAAATCAGTCAAGTCCTGCAAGTCATCAGCGGCCTGAAACATGGCTGCTAGCAAACCTGTTAGGTTAGAGCTAGGCAGGCTCTCCCAGTCCATATAAACTTGATAGCCCTTGAGCAAATTTTGTCGCAGCCACTTGTCTGGTGCGCTAGTTGCCTGGCTAAAGTCATAGATCTGGTAGACCAATTCCCGAAAATTCTTATTATCCTTACGGTTGCCGGAGAAATTCCGAACCAATTGCTCAAACGACTTGCCATCTTTTCCAGACAGATAATCTGCAAAGAGATCACCGAACACTTCATTTTTCAGCAAATCCTGCTCATTCTTATCTGTCATGATACGGAAATTGGGCGCCACGCCCAGCTCATAGCCATAGGTCGTGACCAATTTCTGGGTAAAAGAGTCCATGGTTCCGATATCCGCATTGCCCAATTCAGCCAATTGAGCCGTCAAATGCCTGCGGATGTCCTCATCCACCGTCTCCTTGATTTCCGTGTTGAGCCTTTTCTCAATCCGCTCCTTCAATTCACCGGCCGCCTTGACCGTGAAGGTGGAGATAAAGAGCTGGTCAATATGGACACCCCGTTTGAGCTTGTCCAAAATCCGCTCGACCATGACAAAGGTTTTTCCTGAGCCCGCTGATGCGGACACCAAAATATTCTGCCCATGGCTGTAAATGGCCTCAATCTGCTCTGGAGTTCGCTTCTGGTCTTTTTCGGAAGCCAGTTCCTGGGCCTGAATCTCTTTGATTTCTTCTTCGGTTAAAAATGCTTGAAAGCTCACGATTGGCTCCCTCCTTTCATTCGCTCTAACCAGTCTTCTCGCCTACCACCCTTGACCAAGACACGAGCCTGGCTCAGATGCCGGTCTGCTTCAAATCCGGTAATGGCCTTGAGCTGGTCACCTGCAACGGAACGTCCATCTTCTGTATAGGGATTGATGGCAAATTCTCCCTCTAAAATGCGGCTGGCTGCCTGGCGGTACAATTTCTCATTATGGGCCATTAGAAGCCCTAATTCCTTGCGACTATAAAGACTGGCCTTGGTCTTATGATAGAGTTGGTTGAGACGATTGCTCTCCTCTTCGATAAATAAGCCCTTATAAACCAAGGATTTGTATGCTTCGGCAAGAACCTGGTCCTGCCCCTTAGTATCGGCCAATTTGACAATGGGATCCAGCAAATGCAGATACATGGCCCCAAATACCTTATCTGTCTGCCCAGCAACCTTCATCTGACTAACAGCCGACAGATAGGTAATGAGCTGAGGACTAAGGCCATTGTAAAATCTGTCAATCTTAAAGCTATTGGCACTGGACTTGTAGTCAACGACACCCAAAGCCTGGTCAGATAGCAGCTGATCCAGGCGGTCAATCTTACCGATAATTTGTAGCTTACGACCACCTTCTAGTTCTAAATGGGCTTGCTCGTTCTGACCAAACACTGCTTCATTGGCCAAAACTCGCACAGGACTATCGCCTCGTAAAACGAGGGAACTTGCACGCGCTACGTCCAGCAAAATTTGCTCCGAATAACGACTATCGGCATTCTCACCGTATAGGGCCTGGAAATCCTTTTCCTGACGGGTTGCTGCAATGGCCTGCTCCAACTTTTCATCGAAGAAGGCACTGCTGTGGTCCATGGTCACGCGCTCAAAAATCCGATGGAGGAAATTCCCATGGCTACGAGCATCCGGTCGAATAGAATCCTGCTCCTGCAAACGCAAGACATGCTTAATGAAAAAGAGGTATTCATTCTTGTAGAAGTCCGTCAAGCTAGACACCGACAACCTCAAGGGCTGGTCAACTGGATAGAGGGTTGCCAGAGTTTTCTTGGCCAGCTTCTGACTGTGCAATTGGCTGGAAATTGTCGGAATGGTAACGCCCTTTTGCTTTAACTTCTTATCAAGATAACGGACAGCCGCCGACCAAAAGTTCTTGATATCAGTATCCTCTTCTGTAGCCAATTCCTCAGGATTGAGCTGAATAACTTGGGACAGGAGACCATTAAAATGCCCGACATCCGTTGGCAGCAGGGTCGTCCTCCGACCTTTTTCAATGGATTTCACACCCAAGCCCGTCAATAGCTTCAGATAAGGAGAGACTAATTCCTGACCTTCATTGTACAATTGCGGAGCTGATAAGACCAGATGCTCAGTCGCCGAATGCAGCAAGGACATAAAGGTAGCATGGTTTTTCTTGCCATTTTCCCGACTAGGAATGTGGAACTGGGCTAGGGAGTCCGAACGTTCATTCATCCTGGCCTTCTCCTCGTCTGTCAAAATACCTGTATTCTTGGCAACTTTTGGGAAATTCGACTGGCTCAACCCCAGGGCATAGACATACTTGGCCGTATGCGGTTCAATCAAATCATAGGACTTGACAGACACTACATCCACCGTTGCTGGCACGGTCCGGTAATGACTAGATTGCATACCCGCCTTGAGTAGGGAAAGGAAATCCTCGACCGACAGGGTTTCCTTGGCAAACAAGTGTTGAAAAACTTCCAGAATATGGCAGAAAGCCTTCCAAACCTCTTCCTCTTTTTCAATTTGCAGCTGGCTCAGTCCTTCTGACAAGGCAGCCATATTTTCAGCCAAGTTGATGCAACGGGCAAACTCCATGAATTTTTCTAGGAGGGATTGGCCTGACTGCGGACGAGCCTTGAAAAACTGTGTCAGAGGTGCCATAATGCTCTCTCGTAGCTGGTTCAAAACCTCCAAATCATAATTCGCTCTGCTATTGACCGTAAAATCACGAGAAAACTTAGCCTGGCCCTTGAGATCCGCAAAGGTAATATAAGCGTGGAAGCGGTCCAGTTGCCCCTGCTCCAGCTGGCCATAGAGACCAGATGTCAGCAAGTTAATCAGGTCCTCCGCCCGAAAATTATAGCGTTTCAGACGCTCCAGGGACTCCACAAAATGCACCAGCGGATGGTGACTCATTTCCTCAGCCCTGCCAAAATAGTGGGGGATTTCATATTTATCAAAAATCTTGCCAATCTGAAGTTGGTAGCTATCCATATCACCTAGCAGGACTAGGATATCCTTATAGCGAGTCCCCTCAAACAATCTTTTACGAATGGAACGAGCAACCGCTTCAACCTCCTCCTTTTGATTGGTAGCCTCCCAGATTTCAATAGCTGACAAATCCTCTTCAGTCAGCTCATAGGCAGGTTTGGAATAATCAAACTGGCTTTCAATATTTTTGGAGAGTTTTGCAAGGGATGGCCTCGTAACATCGCCACCATCCCTTGTCAACTTGCCTTGATCAACTCCGTCCATGAAAATAGGCTTGGTCTGGTAGCTAAAAGCCAAGTGACGGAGAAATTCAACACTGGCTTGAAAAACATTCCCCTCAAGATGAGTTTCCTGGTAGGCTTTTTTGCTGGCATAGCTGGCAATGTGTATTTCCGATACACGCCCATGAAGGCTGGCAATTAGGGCTTCCTCTTCAGCTGAAAAACGCGTAAAACCGTCCACAATCAGGACCACCTGTCTGAGCTGGTCATCCAATTGACCTGACTCTACTTTCCGTCTGAATTGCGCCAACTTGGTCTCATTTTCATAATCCTCGTCCATGAGAACGTCCTGCAAGGCTGACAAAATCTTGATAATATCTGCCTGCTTGGCAGAAGTCTCCAGATTTTCCAAGGCAGAAAGGGGCATGTTGGAGGTTTGCAATTCCTTGTAAAGATTGACCACCTGCTCAATAAATGCCGGGTCCTTCTTCAAGCGGCCATAGACCTGCAAATCACCATCTTCAAACTGTGCTAAAACTCGATAGACCATCATGGACAAGCCCAAATCATCCAACGCTTTTTTGCTGTTCTCTTCATGGTAGATAAAATAACGGGCCATTTGCGCAAAGCGGGTCACCAGGATTGATAAACTAGCCTTTCTCGGCAGGTAGGATAGGACCTTTTTTTCCTTTTCAAAGGACAAGGAGTTGGGCGCAATGTAAAATACCCGTTGAACCCGCTGGGACTCTTCCAGTGCTAAAGCGGTCAACTTCTTGGTAATATCGTTGCTGATGTCTGAATAATATAACTTCATGGTTTCCTCACACAATTCTGGCGTCTAAGAACTATTCTTTACAATCTGGACTCACAAGTAAGGTACATTTAGGTAAGCGATAGTTTTTTGATAATTAGGACCGTTTTTTGAAAAAATACTGACTGTATTTCTAAAAAACTAACGATGAGTAGTAGAAAACTAGCCTTAGCTAAAAGTGCCGAACTGTGAATACAGGTTCTTTTTCCATTATACCAAAAAAAGCCCACCTCAAGGGTGGGCAAGGGCATCGTTTCCGATGAGAATAGAGGCTCTATAATTTCTGTAGTGGGTAAAACCACCATGGAAATTATGGAGCCTTTTTGAGTATATACAAAAAGTCCCATATGACCTATAATGAAAAGTGCTCAAACTATCATTTTAGAAAGACTCATATGGAACAACTAAATCTTATCACTAATTTTCTCAGAATTAAAGACAAAAATATTACTATCACTGATGAATATGATATGGGAACTCACTTAGAACTCCACGGTTACTTGGATTACATGGCTCCTAAATGTCCAGAATGCAAGGGACAAATGGCTAAGTACGACTACCAGAAAGCATCAAAAATCCCTTACCTAGAAACTGCTGGTTACCCACTCCTTATCCGCCTTAAAAAGCGTCGTTTCAAGTGTAAAGAATGTGGGAAAATGGCTGTCGCTGAAACTCCTCTTGTTAAGAAAAACCATCAAATATCTGTCGCTGTTAGTCAGAAGATCGCCCAGTTACTCATCGAAAATCAAGCAATGACACATATTGCACACAGGCTAGCTATCTCAACATCATCAGTTATGAGAAAGCTCAATGAGTTCAAGTTTGAAACGGATTGGAATACCCTACCTGAGGTGATGAGTTGGGACGAGTATGCCTTCAAGAAGGGGAAAATGAGCTTCATCGCTCAAGATTTCGACTCCCTAAATGTCATCACCATTCTCGACGGAAGAACTCAAGCAACCATCCGAAACCACTTTCTACGCTATCCTAGAAAGGTTAGAAATCGAGTCAAAGTGATTACCATGGATATGTTTAGTCCCTATTATCAACTTGCTAAACAGCTTTTTCCGAATGCAAAAATTGTACTCGACCGCTTTCATATTGTTCAACACCTTAGCCGTGCTATGAACCGTGTCCGTATTCAAATCATGAATCAATTCGACAGAAAATCGCAGGAATACCGTGCTTTGAAACGCTACTGGAAATTGATACAACAAGATAGCCGTAAAATCAATGATAAACGATTTTATCGCCCTATGTTTCGAATGCATTTGACTAACAAGGAAATCCTGGAAAAACTCTTGTCTTTCTCTGAGGAACTACGACAGCACTATGAACTCTATCAGCTTCTCTTATTCCATTTCCAAGAGAAGAACTCAGACCATTTCTTTGACCTAATTGAACAAGAAATAACCACTGTTAATCCTATTTTCCAGACGGTATTTAAGACATTTCTAAAGGATAAAGACAAGGTTTTGAATGCCCTAGAATTGCCTTATTCCAACGCCAAACTGGAAGCTACCAATAATCTCATCAAAGTCATTAAAAGAAATGCCTTTGGTTTCAGGAACTTTGAGAACTTTAAAAAACGCATTTTGATTGCTTTGAACATAAAGAAAGAGAGAACGAAGTTCGTCCTCTCTAGGTGTTAGCTTTTCATCTACCCACTACAGTTGACAAAGAGCCAGAATAGAAGGTTCACACAACTATTCAAGGTCCGCTCCTGCGTTTCAATTCAATGAAGACCTCCCTAGCGTCGAAGGGAGTGGGAAAGAACTCAACCAATCAACCAAGAGTTCGTCTTCCCACCCCCGCACAGTTGATTAGGTCAGATTTGGAGTGTGCAACACGAACAAATCTGCCAATCAACCACTGCGCTGAGATGTTGACACGAACTCTTAGAAGTGTGCTGAACCTTAATCACCACCCACTACTCGGCTCATCGCATGAACCCATTCTACCACAATTTGAATAATTTGCAAGTAAAACTACTCCAAGCGTTCCTGAACTGTGACTTGAACCCTGTCTCCTGCTTGCTTTCCAATGGCAGCTCGAATAGCTTTCTGAACACCGATAATGTAACAGACATTACCCAGTTCGTCCTTGATTCCCATATTGACAATAGAGCCATGATAAACAAGGCCATCAAAAGTAGCCTCTACCTTTACTCTTCCCTTTCCAAATTCCTGACGAATGTCATAGGGAAAAATAACGTAGGCTCCGCCTTTATCTGGTACTGGATGAATGACTTCTTCAAATTTATATAGCTTTGCCATCATAAATCCACCTAAATATATTTACTGGCTTCACGAATAGACAGACCTGCCATTTGTGAGCTGTACTTGCCAAGAAAAGTCCGTACCCATTCAGGATTGGTCTTAGAATAATCTCGCAGGCTCCAGCCAATCGCCTTATTGATGAAAAATTCAGTCTGATTGAGATTATTGACCAAGATTTTCTCCAGCAACTCTGTGTCTGTCTTTTCTTTTTGCAAGAGTTGGTGGTCAATGGCAATTCGTCTCAGCCAGAAATCGTCATCTACACTCCATTCCAAAATGGTCTGCTTGGCCTCTGGATTGTCCAAAACAATCTTCCCAACCAGCTTGTCCAAGCCATCAATGCTATCCCACCATGACTTTGTCTGAGCCAGTTTTTTCAAGTGGGGCAGGTCAGCTAAAACCAAGTCTTTTTTCTTGGTAACCAAGTAATCAATAGCAATGTATTGAAACTCGCGATAGGGTTTGGCCCAACAAGCCTCTATAAAATCCCAGTCAATCCCTTGAACCTTAAAATCTTTGAAAAATTGTTTAGCAACTTTTCGGCGATCTGGTGTACGAACTCCAAGAAAGTCAAAGTGATTCTTCATATAAGCCTTCATAGGTTGGGCTTGACTAGCATCAGCTACAGCCAAGAGTCGCTGTTCTAATTCTTCAATCTTCATCATTCTCACCTACCAGAGATTTTTGGAGCCAGACAATATCATGCCAGGTACCGAATTTGTAGCCAACTTTCTTGAAATGAGCCACCTGTTTATAGCCCCTCTTCTCATGGAGAGCAAGCGAGGCTGGATTAGGCAGGGCAATACAGGCTAAAAAGTTCTTAAAGCCACGCACCGTCAACTCCTCTTCCAAGGCAGCATACAAGAGACTTCCAATCCCTTTACCACGCATCTCTTTACTGATATAAACAGACAATTCAACTGTCCAATCGTAAGCAGCACGGGCATAGTAGGTGGAAGCGTAAGCATACCCCACAACCTTCCCCTCTTCTACTGCGACTAGAAAAGGAAATTTCTCCAAAGTATTTTCAATCCGACTGATAAAGTCCGCGACTGACGGCACTTCTGTTTCAAAGGTAATAGCCGTATTTTCAACATAAGGAGCGTAGATAGCCACCAAGTCTGCCGCATCTTCTAGCTGTGCTGAACGAATCTCTATCATCTAGTTCTCCAATAATTCTCTGTCATAAATCGTATAATCACAGCGGTAAATAATCAATCGCTTACCGTCAATCAAGAGTTCAGAAGTCTTAGGAGCATCCGAAGCATAAAGGGATACCTTATCCCCCACGTAGGTCGCAAGTGGTGTCCCGTTTTGTGAACGTATCAAGACTACTTTTGCCTTACCTGTAAAATCATTCTTAAGCCCTGACACCATTCGATTGACTAAGGGAATTGAGCGGTCATAGTTAGTGATATCGACAGTGGTCTGGTACTTGGCATAGAGATCCTCTAGCCCTTCTTCCGATGCAATCAAAGAGGACCCAACATGGTCAATCTCATAATCACCAAGTGTCACCTTCAAAACAGACGAATCCGCATTCGAATAGCCTTCGGCATCAACGGAGTCAAATTCTCTATTACGCTCAATGGATAGAGATTTCCCAGACATCTCATCAATTAACTGTGAATTCTCATCAAAAGTCCGTACAGTCATCTCTAAGCCAATCCATTCTTCCTTTGTATTCTTCCACCAGTTGGAAATCGACTGACAGGCTGACAGACTTACCAAACTAACCAATAAAACAACAACAACTGCTATCTTTTTATTCCATTTCATAATAAACCTCCAAAATGTTATACCTTATTGTAACACGGAAAAGGAAAAACGTTAAATAGAAGGCCAGCTTTTCATCCGTTGCCTACGGTTGACAAAAGAACAACAAATAAAACGAATAAGAGAGACTCCTTTCGGAATCTCTCTATTCTGGCTCTATAATTTCTGTAGTGGGTAAATCCACTGTAGAGATTATGTAGCCTTTTTGAGTGTATACAAAAAATCCCATATGACCTATAATGAAAAGCAACCACACTCACATTAGAAAGACTCATATGGAACTACTTCATCATACCACAGAACTAATCGGAATCAAAGACAAAAACATCAAAATTCTCTTCGTTTTAAAACATCAGACCCATCTGGAAATTCGAGCAAGGCTGGATTATGACAGCCCTAGCTGTCCTCATTGCCAAGGGAAGTGTATCAAGTACGATTTTCAAAAGTCGTCAAAGATTCCGATTTTGGATTGTCAGGGCTTTCCGACCCTCCTCTTGCTTAAGAAACGACGGTTTCAATGCAAATCTTGCCAAAAAGTGACTGTATCTGAGACACCTCTAGTCAAGAAAAACTGTCAGATTTCCCAACCTATTTGGGAGAAAATCACACAACTCCATACAGAAAACATGACCAATATAGCCATCGCTAGGAGACTACATATCTCCGTGTCAGTTGTCCAGAGGAAACTGGCTCAATTTCAATTTGAGCATGATTTTATGAAATTACCAAAAGTCTTGAGCTGGGATGAATTTAGTCGGAACAAGGGAAAACTCGCCTTTATTGCTCAGGATTTTGAGACGAGATCGATTGTGACCATTCTTGACAACAACCGCCAAACCACCATCAAGAACTATTTCTACAAGTATCCTAGGGCGGTCAGAGAAACTGTCGAGGTCGTAACAGTGGACATGTCGGGTAGCTATATTCCTATCATCAAACAGTTATTTCCAAATGCGAAAATTGTTCTTGATAGATTTCACATTATCCAACACCTGAGCCGTGCTATGATGACGACTAGAATTGATATTATGAAGACTTTCGATACGCGTTCCCTACCTTATCGATCCATGAAAAATCACTGGCGTATTCTCCAAAAAGATAGTCGTAAACTGTCTCTGAATCGCTTCTTTTCTCGCACTTTCGGGCAAACAGTAACACCGAAAGAGGTTGTCCAGAAGACATTGAATTTCTCTGTGGAACTGAAATTCTATTACGAACTCTACCAGGTCCTTCTCTTCCATTTCCAAGAGAAGAACTCGAAACATTTCTTCGAACTTCTAGAGGACAATCTGAATCTTGTCAATTCAACCTTTAGGACTGTTTTTAAGACATTTCTAAAATATAAAACTTACATCACGAACGCCATGGAGCTTCCATATTCCAACGCTAAACTGGAAGCGACCAATAAACTCATCAAAGACATTAAGAGGCAAGCGTTTGGCTTTAGGAACTTTACGAACTTTAAAACCAAGATATATATTGCTTTAAACATCAAAAATGAGAGAACGAATTTCGTCCTCTCTAGGTGTTAGCTTTTCATCTACCCACTACAGTTGACAAAGAGCCTCTATTCTTACGCCATAGATAAGATGATCTATCGCTTACCTATAGACTACTCTCATAGTTCATCGCGGTCTTCTTTTTTCTTCAGCAGGAGGCCACTTGCTGATAGCAACAAGATACCGGCCAAGCCGAGGAATTGATGACCCGCTTCACTACCTGTATTTGGTAATGACTTGCCAGTTGGACTGCTACTTGACATACCACCGCTATAGGTAGGAGTGTAGCTTCCTCCACCGCCTGCAACGCTGAGAGTTGATGGACGGGCATCGAAGGATTCTCTCGGCAAGAAATTATCCGGTGATTTCTTCGCTGGGGTAATCGGTGTCAAGCTATCGTTGTCTACTACGACAACTGGAACATCTACAATTACACTTGAACCATCTGGATAAGTCACTTTGATTCGTCCAGTCTGTGTACCAGGTTTATTTGGATCAATGCTACCTACAGGCGTTACATCCTCTACCTTGGTTCCTTTAGGAAGTTCTGGCAGATTAGCAATATTGTCTGTCAAATCAACAGTACCACCTTTATTGATGATTTCTGGAATCACTTTCGGTGGGAATTGATCCGCTTGAGTAGCTGGATTAGTCACCTTCACAGTTACTGGGACTTCATCGGTCGAGCCGTCTGGATAAGTTACTAGAATAGTAGCAGGATTGTCACCCGGTGTAGAGGTATCTGGACGGTCTTTCCATGTGATGCTAGTACCATCTGGAAGATCGTCTTTATTCTTGATACCATCTTTGGCATCCGGTGTCTTACCAACTGTTGTCGGTACATCCTGTCCGATAGGGGTATGCTCATCTGCCTGGGTACCAGGTACAGTTGTTTTGACTGGAGCGCTCGGGTCCTTACCAGGTTCTTTCTGAGTGCTGGTGAAGGTGTCGCCCGGTTTAGCTGGATTTGGTAATGGGACATTCCATGTTCCATCTGGTTTGACTGGGGTTGTGATGACAGTACCATCTGGTAGGGTAACAGTGACGCTTCCACCTGGTGTACCAACTCCACCTATTGTTGTATCACCTGGTTTGATTGGAGTGATGCTTGGCGAATTACTTACCTTATCATCCGGATTAGTCACCTTCACAGTTACTGGGACCTCATCGGTCGAGCCGTCTGGATAAGTTACTAGAATAGTAGCAGGCTTATCACCCGGTGTAGAGGTATCTGGACGGTCTTTCCATGTGATGCTAGTACCATCTGGAAGATCGTCTTTATTCTTGATACCATCTTTGGCATCCGGTGTCTTACCAACTGTTGTCGGTACATCCTGTCCGATAGGGGTATGCCCATCTGCCTGGGTACCCGGTACAGTTGTTGTGACTGGACGACTTGGATCCTTACCGGGCTCTGTCTGCGTGCCGGTAAATGTGTCGCCAGGTTTAGCTGGATTTGGTAATGGGACATTCCATGTTCCATCTGGTTTGACTGGGGTTGTGATGACAGTACCATCTGGGAGAGTAACAGTCACGCTTCCGCCCGGTGTGCCGCCTCCACCGATTGACGTATCGCCTGGTTTGACAGGCTTGATAGTAGGTGGAGTACTTACCTTATCATCCGGATTAGTCACCTTCACAGTTACTGGTACTTCATCGGTCGAGCCATCTGGATAAGTCACTATGATAGTAGCTGGCTTGTCACCCGGTGTAGAGGTATCTGGGCGGTCTTTCCAAGTATAGTCAGTACCCGGTGGTAAATCGTCTTTATTCTTAATACCATCTTTGGCATCCGGTGTCTTACCAACTGTTGTCGGTACATCCTGTCCGATAGGAGTGTGTCCATCCGCCTGTGTACCTGGTACAGTTGTTGTGACTGGACGACTTGGATCCTTGCCTGGTTCTTTCTGAGTGCCAGTGAAGGTATCACCTGGTTTAGCTGGATTTGGTAACGGTACATTCCATGTTCCATCTGGTTTAACCGGGGTTGTGATGACAGTACCATCTGGCAGGGTTACAGTGACGCTTCCACCTGGTGTACCACCTCCACCGATTGTCGTATCACCCGGTTTGACTGGGTTGATGGTCGGTGGTGTACTTGTATTGTCTGGATTCGGTGTGGTACCTGTGGTACCCGTCGTGCCTGTATCACCTGTAGTTCCGGTTGTACCTGTTGTGCCTGTATCACCGGTTGTACCTGTGGTACCAGTATCACCGGTTGTACCTGTTGTACCTGTTGTTCCTGTTGTTCCTGTATCGCCAGTTGTACCAGTAGTTCCAGTAGTTCCGGTTGTACCTGTTGTGCCTGTGTCACCTGTAGTTCCGGTATCGCCTGTGGTACCAGTATCACCGGTTGTGCCGGTGTCTCCTGTCGTACCGGTTGTACCAGTTGTGCCGGTATCGCCAGTTGTACCTGTATCACCGGTAGTTCCGGTTGTACCTGTATCACCGGTTGTGCCAGTTGTACCAGTATCACCGGTTGTGCCGGTGTCACCTGTGGTGCCGGTGTCACCTGTGGTGCCTGTATCGCCAGTAGTTCCGGTAGTACCTGTGGTGCCAGTATCACCGGTTGTGCCGGTGTCGCCTGTGGTACCTATGTCACCTGTGGTGCCAGTGTCACCGGTTGTACCAGTAGTACCTGTAGTACCAGTTGTACCTGTGGTACCAGTTGTGCCAGTGTCACCTGTAGTTCCGGTGGTGCCTGTATCGCCTGTGGTACCTGTGTCACCGGTAGTTCCAGTATCGCCGGTTGTGCCGGTGTCGCCTGTGGTACCCGTCGTGCCAGTATCACCGGTAGTTCCGGTTGTACCTGTATCACCAGTTGTGCCGGTGTCGCCAGTTGTGCCGGTATCGCCGGTAGCTCCGGTGTCACCTGTGGTACCTGTGTCACCTGTGGTGCCGGTATCACCTGTGGTACCTGTGTCACCTGTGGTGCCGGTGTCACCTGTAGTTCCAGTATCACCGGTTGTTCCTGTGTCACCTGTGGTACCTGTGTCGCCGGTGGTGCCGGTATCGCCGGTTGTTCCTGTGTCACCGGTAGTTCCTGTATCGCCGGTTGTGCCGGTGTCGCCTGTGGTACCCGTCGTGCCAGTATCACCGGTAGTTCCGGTTGTACCTGTATCACCGGTTGTGCCAGTTGTACCAGTTGTACCTGTATCACCGGTAGTTCCGGTGTCACCTGTTGTTCCTGTATCGCCAGTAGTTCCGGTAGTACCTGTTGTACCTGTATCGCCGGTTGTTCCTGTGTCACCTGTGGTACCTGTGTCGCCGGTGGTGCCGGTATCGCCGGTTGTTCCTGTGTCACCGGTAGTTCCAGTATCGCCGGTTGTGCCGGTGTCGCCTGTGGTACCCGTCGTGCCAGTATCACCGGTAGTTCCGGTTGTACCTGTATCACCGGTTGTGCCAGTTGTACCAGTTGTACCTGTATCACCGGTTGTGCCAGTTGTACCAGTTGTACCTGTATCACCGGTAGTTCCGGTGTCACCTGTTGTTCCTGTATCGCCAGTAGTTCCGGTAGTACCTGTTGTACCTGTATCGCCGGTTGTTCCTGTGTCACCGGTAGTTCCGGTGTCACCTGTAGTTCCGGTGTCACCAGTTGTGCCGGTATCACCTGTAGTTCCAGTATCGCCGGTTGTGCCGGTGTCACCAGTTGTGCCGGTGTCACCTGTGGTGCCGGTATCGCCTGTGGTACCTGTGTCACCTGTGGTGCCTGTATCACCGGTTGTGCCGGTGTCGCCGGTTGTGCCGGTGTCGCCGGTTGTGCCGGTATCGCCGGTTGTTCCTGTGTCACCGGTAGTTCCAGTGTCGCCGGTTGTACCTGTGTCACCTGTAGTTCCGGTGTCACCAGTTGTACCGGTGTCGCCTGTGGTACCGGTGTCGCCAGTTGTTCCAGTATCGCCGGTAGTTCCGGTGTCACCTGTAGTTCCAGTATCACCTGTGGTACCTGTGTCACCTGTAGTTCCAGTATCGCCAGTTGTACCGGTGTCGCCAGTGGTGCCGGTATCACCAGTAGTTCCAGTGTCGCCGGTTGTGCCAGTGTCGCCAGTAGTTCCGGTATCGCCGGTTGTGCCGGTATCGCCTGTGGTTCCGGTGTCACCTGTGGTGCCTGTATCGCCTGTGGTGCCTGTGTCACCTGTAGTTCCGGTGTCACCTGTGGTGCCGGTATCACCAGTAGTTCCAGTGTCGCCGGTTGTGCCGGTGTCACCTGTAGTTCCTGTATCACCAGTAGTTCCGGTGTCACCTGTAGTTCCTGTATCACCGGTAGTTCCGGTGTCACCAGTTGTGCCAGTGTCACCAGTTGTGCCGGTATCACCTGTAGTTCCAGTATCGCCAGTTGTGCCGGTATCACCTGTAGTTCCGGTGTCACCAGTTGTACCGGTGTCGCCTGTGGTACCGGTGTCGCCAGTTGTTCCAGTATCGCCGGTAGTTCCGGTGTCACCTGTAGTTCCAGTATCACCTGTGGTACCTGTGTCACCTGTAGTTCCAGTATCGCCAGTTGTACCGGTGTCGCCAGTGGTGCCGGTATCACCAGTAGTTCCAGTGTCGCCGGTTGTGCCAGTGTCGCCAGTAGTTCCGGTATCGCCGGTTGTGCCGGTATCGCCTGTGGTTCCGGTGTCACCTGTGGTGCCTGTATCGCCTGTGGTGCCTGTGTCACCTGTAGTTCCGGTGTCACCTGTGGTGCCGGTATCACCAGTAGTTCCAGTGTCGCCGGTTGTGCCGGTGTCACCTGTAGTTCCTGTATCACCAGTAGTTCCGGTGTCACCTGTAGTTCCTGTATCACCGGTAGTTCCGGTGTCACCAGTTGTGCCAGTGTCACCAGTTGTGCCGGTATCACCTGTAGTTCCAGTATCGCCAGTTGTGCCGGTATCACCGATGGTGCCGGTATCACCAGTAGTTCCAGTGTCGCCGGTTGTGCCAGTGTCGCCAGTAGTTCCTGTATCGCCGGTTGTGCCAGTGTCGCCAGTAGTTCCTGTATCGCCGGTTGTGCCGGTGTCACCTGTAGTTCCGGTTGTACCTGTGGTACCTGTAGTACCAGTAGTTCCAGTGTCACCGGTTGTACCAGTAGTACCGGTAGTACCGGTGGTTCCGGTGTCTCCTGTCGTACCTGTATCGCCAGTAGTTCCAGTGGTACCAGTTGTACCCGTCGTGCCGGTAGTTCCAGTGGTACCAGTTGTACCAGTATCACCGGTTGTACCCGTAGTGCCGGTATCACCGGTTGTTCCTGTGTCGCCAGTTGTTCCTGTGGTACCTGTAGTTCCGGTATCACCGGTTGTACCCGTAGTGCCGGTATCACCGGTTGTTCCGGTGTCGCCAGTTGTACCAGTAGTTCCAGTAGTTCCGGTTGTACCTGTTGTGCCTGTGTCACCTGTAGTTCCGGTATCGCCTGTGGTACCAGTATCACCGGTTGTGCCGGTGTCTCCTGTCGTACCGGTTGTACCAGTTGTGCCGGTATCGCCAGTTGTACCTGTATCACCGGTAGTTCCGGTTGTGCCGGTGTCGCCGGTTGTGCCGGTATCGCCGGTTGTTCCTGTGTCACCGGTAGTTCCAGTGTCGCCGGTTGTACCTGTGTCACCTGTAGTTCCGGTGTCACCAGTTGTACCGGTGTCGCCTGTGGTACCGGTGTCGCCAGTTGTTCCAGTATCGCCGGTAGTTCCGGTGTCACCTGTAGTTCCAGTATCACCTGTGGTACCTGTGTCACCTGTAGTTCCAGTATCGCCAGTTGTACCGGTGTCGCCAGTGGTGCCGGTATCACCAGTAGTTCCAGTGTCGCCGGTTGTGCCAGTGTCGCCAGTAGTTCCGGTATCGCCGGTTGTGCCGGTATCGCCTGTGGTTCCGGTGTCACCTGTGGTGCCTGTATCGCCTGTGGTGCCTGTGTCACCTGTAGTTCCGGTGTCACCTGTGGTGCCGGTATCACCAGTAGTTCCAGTGTCGCCGGTTGTGCCGGTGTCACCTGTAGTTCCTGTATCACCAGTAGTTCCGGTGGTGCCTGTATCGCCTGTGGTACCTGTGTCACCGGTAGTTCCAGTATCGCCGGTTGTGCCGGTGTCGCCTGTGGTACCCGTCGTGCCAGTATCACCGGTAGTTCCGGTTGTACCTGTATCACCAGTTGTGCCGGTGTCGCCAGTTGTGCCGGTATCGCCGGTAGCTCCGGTGTCACCTGTGGTACCTGTGTCACCTGTGGTGCCGGTATCACCTGTGGTACCTGTGTCACCTGTGGTGCCGGTGTCACCTGTAGTTCCAGTATCACCGGTTGTTCCTGTGTCACCTGTGGTACCTGTGTCGCCGGTGGTGCCGGTATCGCCGGTTGTTCCTGTGTCACCGGTAGTTCCTGTATCGCCGGTTGTGCCGGTGTCGCCTGTGGTACCCGTCGTGCCAGTATCACCGGTAGTTCCGGTTGTACCTGTATCACCGGTTGTGCCAGTTGTACCAGTTGTACCTGTATCACCGGTAGTTCCGGTGTCACCTGTTGTTCCTGTATCGCCAGTAGTTCCGGTAGTACCTGTTGTACCTGTATCGCCGGTTGTTCCTGTGTCACCTGTGGTACCTGTGTCGCCGGTGGTGCCGGTATCGCCGGTTGTTCCTGTGTCACCGGTAGTTCCAGTATCGCCGGTTGTGCCGGTGTCGCCTGTGGTACCCGTCGTGCCAGTATCACCGGTAGTTCCGGTTGTACCTGTATCACCGGTTGTGCCAGTTGTACCAGTTGTACCTGTATCACCGGTTGTGCCGGTATCGCCTGTGGTACCTGTGGTGCCTGTATCACCGGTTGTGCCGGTGTCGCCGGTTGTGCCGGTGTCGCCGGTTGTGCCGGTATCGCCGGTTGTTCCTGTGTCACCGGTAGTTCCAGTGTCGCCGGTTGTACCTGTGTCACCTGTAGTTCCGGTGTCACCAGTTGTACCGGTGTCGCCTGTGGTACCGGTGTCGCCAGTTGTTCCAGTATCGCCGGTAGTTCCGGTGTCACCTGTAGTTCCAGTATCACCTGTGGTACCTGTGTCACCTGTAGTTCCAGTATCGCCAGTTGTACCGGTGTCGCCAGTGGTGCCGGTATCACCAGTAGTTCCAGTGTCGCCGGTTGTGCCAGTGTCGCCAGTAGTTCCGGTATCGCCGGTTGTGCCAGTGTCGCCAGTAGTTCCTGTATCGCCGGTTGTGCCGGTGTCACCTGTAGTTCCGGTTGTACCTGTGGTACCTGTAGTACCAGTAGTTCCAGTGTCACCGGTTGTACCAGTAGTACCGGTAGTACCGGTGGTTCCGGTGTCTCCTGTCGTACCTGTATCGCCAGTAGTTCCAGTGGTACCAGTTGTACCCGTCGTGCCGGTAGTTCCAGTGGTACCAGTTGTACCAGTATCACCGGTTGTACCCGTAGTGCCGGTATCACCGGTTGTTCCTGTGTCGCCAGTTGTTCCTGTGGTACCTGTAGTTCCGGTATCACCGGTTGTACCCGTAGTGCCGGTATCACCGGTGGTTCCGGTGTCGCCGGTGGTGCCTGTGTCACCTGTAGTTCCGGTATCACCTGTTGTTCCGGTTGTACCAGTTGTACCAGTTGTGCCAGTGTCACCGGTTGTTCCAGTAGTACCTGTAGTGCCAGTATCACCTGTTGTACCTGTTGTACCTGTTGTACCCGTAGTGCCGGTATCACCGGTGGTGCCAGTTGTACCCTCACGCAGTGTTACTGTAAAGGTTTCGGTATCAGCTGGATCTGGAGTATAGATATTAGCTTTATTGTATGTATTGGATACTAATACATAGCCTTGATCGGTATACTCTTTAATCTTAGCGGCAATATCTGTACCGAATGCCTGACCTGTCTTACCGGTCAAGTTGATGGTATGAAGGACGGCATTATTCTTAGAAGAGTTGACGAAGTTGATAACAGCTTTCTGGTCGACAGGATTGTAGGTAACGGTTACCGTACTATCTTGCGCTGTCGCAACTACTCCTGTCACCGCTGGTACTGTCGCCTGACTTGGTGTGTAACCAACGATAGATGGTGAAGTACGAGCATCGAAGGTTGTGTCGTTATTAGTCGCAACCCAGTTACTGTAGGTCACTGCCTTGGTAACATTATTGACCGTAGCCGTACGGGTGAAGCGGAGTGTTTCTGCGTGCGGTGCCGCAGCTTGTGTACCATTAGCGTAGCGATAGTTAATAGTCCGCGTTACACTTTCTGACAGAGGACCACGTGTCACACCTGGAGGCCATTGGGTATCCGTCGTCACAGTTGTTGTACCCTCACGCAGTGTGACGGTAAATGTTTCAGTGTCTGCAGGATTTGGAGTATAGATGTTAGCTTTGTTATAGGTATTTGTTACCAACACATATCCAAGATCGGTATACTCTTTAATCTTAGCGGCAATATCTGTACCGAATGCCTGACCTGTCTTACCAGTCAAGTTGATGGTATGAAGGACGGTATTATTCTTAGAAGAGTTGACGAAGTTGATAACAGCTTTCTGGTCGACAGGATTGTAGGTAACGGTTACCGTACTATCTTGCGCTGTCGCAACAACTCCTGTTACCGCTGGAACAGTTGCCTGACTTGGTGTGTAGCCAACGATGGCTGGTGAAGTACGAGCATCGAAGGTCGTATCATTGTTGGCCGCTACCCAGTTACTGTAGGTTACTGCCTTGGTAACATTATTGACCGTAGCCGTACGGGTGAAGCGGAGTGTTTCTGCGTGCGGTGCCGCAGCTTGTGTACCATTAGCGTAGCGATAGTTAATAGTCCGCGTTACACTTTCTGACAGAGGACCACGTGTCACACCTGGAGGCCATTGGGTATCCGTCGTCACAGTTGTTGTACCCTCACGCAGTGTGACGGTAAATGTTTCAGTGTCTGCAGGATTTGGAGTATAGATGTTAGCTTTGTTATAGGTATTTGTTACCAACACATATCCAAGATCGGTATACTCTTTAATCTTAGCGGCAATATCTGTACCGAATGCCTGACCTGTCTTACCAGTCAAGTTGATGGTATGAAGGACGGCATTATTCTTAGAAGAGTTGACGAAGTTGATAACAGCTTTCTGGTCGACAGGATTGTAGGTAACGGTTACCGTACTATCTTGCGCTGTCGCAACTACTCCTGTCACCGCTGGTACTGTCGCCTGACTTGGTGTGTAACCAACGATAGATGGTGAAGTACGAGCATCGAAGGTTGTGTCGTTATTAGTCGCAACCCAGTTACTGTAGGTCACTGCCTTGGTAACATTATTGACCGTAGCCGTACGGGTGAAGCGGAGTGTTTCTGCGTGCGGTGCCGCAGCTTGTGTACCATTAGCGTAGCGATAGTTAATAGTCCGCGTTACACTTTCTGACAGAGGACCACGTGTCACACCTGGAGGCCATTGGGTATCCGTCGTCACAGTTGTTGTACCCTCACGCAGTGTGACGGTAAATGTTTCAGTGTCTGCAGGATTTGGAGTATAGATGTTAGCTTTGTTATAGGTATTTGTTACCAACACATATCCAAGATCGGTATACTCTTTAATCTTAGCGGCAATATCTGTACCGAATGCCTGACCTGTCTTACCAGTCAAGTTGATGGTATGAAGGACGGTATTATTCTTAGAAGAGTTGACGAAGTTGATAACAGCTTTCTGGTCGACAGGATTGTAGGTAACGGTTACCGTACTATCTTGCGCTGTCGCAACAACTCCTGTTACCGCTGGAACAGTTGCCTGACTTGGTGTGTAGCCAACGATGGCTGGTGAAGTACGAGCATCGAAGGTCGTATCATTGTTGGCCGCTACCCAGTTACTGTAGGTTACTGCCTTGGTAACATTATTGACCGTAGCCGTACGGGTGAAGCGGAGTGTTTCTGCGTGCGGTGCCGCAGCTTGTGTACCATTAGCGTAGCGATAGTTAATAGTCCGCGTTACACTTTCTGACAGAGGACCACGTGTCACACCTGGAGGCCATTGGGTATCCGTCGTCACAGTTGTTGTACCCTCACGCAGTGTGACGGTAAATGTTTCAGTGTCTGCAGGATTTGGAGTATAGATGTTAGCTTTGTTATAGGTATTTGTTACCAACACATATCCAAGATCGGTATACTCTTTAATCTTAGCGGCAATATCTGTACCGAATGCCTGACCTGTCTTACCAGTCAAGTTGATGGTATGAAGGACGGTATTATTCTTAGAAGAGTTGACGAAGTTGATAACAGCTTTCTGGTCGACAGGATTGTAGGTAACGGTTACCGTACTATCTTGCGCTGTCGCAACAACTCCTGTTACCGCTGGAACAGTTGCCTGACTTGGTGTGTAGCCAACGATGGCTGGTGAAGTACGAGCATCGAAGGTCGTATCATTGTTGGCCGCTACCCAGTTACTGTAGGTTACTGCCTTGGTAACATTGTTAACCGTAGCCGTACGAGTAAAGCGGAGTGTTTCCGTATGTGGAGCTGCTGCTTGACTACCGTTAGCATAACGGTAGTTAATAGTCCGCGTAACGCTCTCTGACAGAGGACCGCGTGTTACGCCAGTAGGCCACTGGGTATCGTTGGTAACTGTGGTAGTGCCTTCACGCAGTGTTACAGTAAAGACTTCGTTATCTGTAGTGCTAGCACTATACACTCTGTCTTTGTTATAGGTATTTGTCACTACAACGTAGCCTTGGTTAGTGTACTTAGTGATTTCTGGAGCGATATCCCGTCCAAAAGTCTGCCCCGTCCGCCCCGTCAGGTTAATAGTCTCAAGAACAGCATTATTCTTAGAGCTATTGACAAAACGGATAGTAGCCTGTTGAACTGTGGAAATAACAGTCACATTAATTGGAATATCATCATAGATACCACCAGGATAAGTAACACGTACTTTAGCAGGTTTCACACCTGGGGAGTTCACATCAGGAGTCACCGCCCAAGCAAAAGTAGTACCAGATGGCATTGAGTCAGCATTAGAGATACCAGAACGTGCATTAGGTAGGACTCCCTGATCAGTAGTAATATCTTGTCCTCGAGCAGGATTGTTAATCAATGGTGAGTTAAACCACACATTACTCACGGTATTATGGTAAAGAACAGTTTTTTCTCTATTTATGGGTGTTTTACTAGGTATTAACGGTCCAAACTTAAAATGATAGAATGGATCCATTCCTACTGATTGCTTCAGTATGTTTCCTGAGCTGTATAGGGTAGTATTGACACTGTAGTACTGACTATAGACATACTCAATATCAGTAATTCTGGCTCCAACACCAATCCTATCAAAAACTCTTTTAAATGTAACAGGAATATCAATTACATAGAATTCATAATCAGGAGTACCAATCATATAACCATATGGTGAGTCTCCAATTTTTGAGCCGTATGGTAAGCGCCGCCATGCCTTGTCAATGAATTGGATATTATGCGGTTCTGGGGACTCAGATCTTAAAACGACATCTCTATATCCTTCATATATGGAGTCTTCTATTATAGTAGGAGATTTTAAATCCTCTATCTTTGTTTCAGGCATTGTAAAATGCCACTCTGTCCTATCCGTAGCAGGATCATACTGAACAGTAACACTCTGATCACTAAATATTGTAAACTTAGTCGCAGGAAGATTACGTGTGCTGGTATATCCTTCTATCTCCACACTGCCCTGCCCTTCTAGCTCTTTTTTCTTGACGACATAGAAGCTGATGAGGTTTTTGGTGTCTGAGGAGATGGTCTGGGTCAGGTAGGCAGACTGACCTTGGGCTAGCTCGTAGTTCTTCAAGTCTTTTGCCCATACGGTGATTGCTGTGCTGACAGGGCCGCTGCTTGCTTCCACGACTTCCAGCTTATGCTCATTGGTGACGACTTCTCCTGTCTCTTGGTCGATGTACTGGACCTTATAGGCGATAGGGAACGGTGTTAAAGCAGGAGCTTCTTCTGTCTTCAGATCAACAGGCTCTTCTGCAGTAAGTTCTGTTTCTGGCAGGACTTCTGCTACTTGGCTATCTATCTTTTCCTCTATTTTTTCAGGTTGGCTAGTCTCTTCACTTAGTTCAGTTTTAACTTCCTCCAGAGGATTTGCTTCCGGATTACTAGGAGCTATTTCTTCCTCTGCTAGAGGATTTGGGCTGGTTTCTTGATTGGTTTCAGTTTCCACTACCTTGTCTTCAAGGCCTTGGAGGGCGACTTGGAGAGCTTGAGCCCGACTGTCTATCAGTTCCTGACTGCTTGCAGGGTCGGTTAGGGCAGCCTCGGCTTGACTGATCGCATCCAATAAGGTTTGAGCTGTTGAAGTTGTCTTATGGAGGAGATCAGTTGCACGAGCTTGCTGGATGAGACTAGTCAGTAGCTCCGTTTGCAGGGGAGCTGGTGCTTCTTCAACTGCAGAAGGGGCTGGACTTTCAACCCCTTCTACGGGAGGAGCAGTTTCATCTGCTGCCGGCTCAAGGACAGGGCTTGGCTCTGGCAGGCTGGTATCGACAATGGTCGTTTCTTCTTCATTGACCGCAAAAGTAGCTGGCTCCTCAATAGGGGCTGCCTCTTCGGTCTGACCTATAGCATTATCTGTATCTGCCTCTGGCAGAGGTGCCGCTTCTGCCAAAACGGCTGGTGCCCCTGCAAGCAGGGAGACAGAGCCGAGGAGGGCTGAGGCAGTACCATAGGCCTTAAATTTCCGAAAAGAGAAGATTTCCTTCTTTTCGCGATTGAGTGATAAGTGTCGTTGTGACATCGCTTATTTCCTTCCTACTATCTAATTTAATGAAGCACGACAAACTTACCGAAACGCTCTTCGATAAGTGGCATGACTTCTTTTATAAGAGCGGGACCTTGGACTAGAATATGATAAAAGTAAGCCAGGTCCTGTGAGACTTCGCTAACATAGCGGGCAAAGAGACTACCATCCTCATCCAGACAAAAATAGTAGAATACCCCGAAATCACGGTTGAGTTGATTGACAAGCTCATACCATTGAGTAGGGTCATCGCTGGACTTCATATAGGCGATCTGCTGGTAGGTGATTTGCCCGATAGCATAGCGGGGGTCTTTACTGAGTGAGACTGAAAAGCGTGCTAGATGAACATCGCTAAGAGCCAGTCGGCCTTGATAGATCCATTCCTGTTCTTTCTCGGTGGCCTTCATCGCAAACTTTTTCTCCTTCAGCAGAGACTGAAAAGCTGCATTGACAGTATTCATAAGACTCCTCCCTCGTATTATTGAACAACATAAACTGGAATATCACCACCTATCTTTTGAGGCTGAGCTTTTGGGAATGTGACGATGTTTTTTGTCAATTCCATCTCGCGGGACACCTGCTGAATCTCTTCTACTATCTCCTTTTTCATCTTCTGACTCTCTGGGAAAGTCAAGCTGTCGATTTGAAGTAGATAGCCTTCAAGTTGTTTTCTAAGCTCAGACTTCATCGTCTGCTCAAACTGAGTGAAGCGACGCTCTAGCTCTTGGTAATGACGGATGGTTTCTTCCATCTGAGCGATTCGCTCCTCCGCCTCTTCCAAGATAGCCTGCGCCTTTTCTTGGGCATTCTCTTGAGTCTCAGAAAGGATACTCTTAGACATCAAACGAGCGTCCATCATGACATCGCTGATAAGCCCCTGCCTCTGTTGAAAACTACGAACTGTATCCTTCAATTCTCGAATCGTGTCTTCTTGTTCACGATTTCGACGATTGGTCTCCTCCAGCCGTTTTTCCAGTTGATTAACATGCTCATCTACTGGACGGCGGGAATAACCAAAAAATCCGGTTTTGAAATATACCATCTTTTTCAATAAACTCCTTTCTAATTATTTTAGGAAAATCCTAAGAAAATTATAACACAGTTGCTAAAAAAAAAAGCATTTCTACTTTGAAAATGCCCTTTTTTTATAAAAACAAACATAAAATAGTTTGATGTCTTGTGATATTTTATTTCAGTTGCATCAAGTTTCTATTAGATATTTCACAATCTCTTGATAAATAGTTTACATTGATTTTTTATTTATTTATTTATTAATTAAATATATGTATATACCCGTGGTGCTAGTTCATTTCAAAATAGCGTAAGTTATGAGCTAGAATAATTTGTTCAATTCGTAATTGTATTCCGGCTAGACCTCTAGCTAATGTATGTTCGATGTCAAAAAGACGACACAGTTCAGAAAAACGTGTTTCAATAGTTCGTCTCATGGCCATCACTTTCCAATCGTTATGTTCTTTAGCCCCTGCCATATTTTGTCGAAATGGCGTCCATAGATGGTAGCCTTCCCGTTTCAAGTCCTTTTTGAGTTCACTGCTCAGGTAGCCTAAATCACCTAGGATAACCGATTGCTTACAGCCTTCTAATAGCTCATAAACCACCTTGATATCGTGGACAGAGGCTGGCGTGACAACATAGTTCAGAATATAACCAGATAAGGTCACTAACATATGAACCTTGAAACCGTAGAAGCAAAGATGTTTAGAGGCGTTATAGCCAATATCAGCTAACCCTTTAAAAATGGCAACTCTGTGATTGCGAACAGGTTGACAAAGTGGCAAAGGAAAACTATCTATAATGGCAACTCTATCAGATGGAAGCATGTCACTCATAGCTTTTCGGATGAATTGGACGAGCCAAATCAATTGTTTTGACCGACGATTGAAACGACTTCTTTCTAGTAACTGACCACAAGGAAAGAGGTGGCAGATCTTGTAGAAATGGCGTTGTGATGTCATTCCTAGTTCAGCTTGTAACAAAAGCAAGACAAGGAGCGATTCATCTGAAACTTTGGCTAAGCCAACATTCCGCCGATGTTTGAAGGAAGCTGGACAATAGTTTTGGTAGAAGTGATGACAAATTTGTGATAATTGGCGTACATTCCATTGCAAATGATGAGATTTAGCTGTATACTGTAAGTGGCTCATTTGGACTAACCTCCTGTATGTTTCATCACTTACAGTATAGTCCTTTTGGGCTTTTTATTGTATTTTGAAATTAACTAGCACCACGGGTATGTATATATCTTAAAATAGTATTACCTAGTATTTTTTAGAGAAACTTCCATGCACATATTCTGCTTAAATTTTAAGATAAGTGCAGCAGTTCAGATAAGATATCCATAATGTACTTACTAGCTTCACGAATGGATAATCCTGCCATTTGGGAACTGTACTTTTTTAGAAAAGCCCGTACCCAGTCAGGATTGGTCTTGGAATAATCTCGCAAACTCCAGCCAATCGCCTTGTTAATGAAAAATTCAATCTGATTGAGATTGTTGACCAAAATCTTCTCAAGAAGTTCCGTATCCGTCTTTTCTTTTTGGAGAAGCTGGTGGTCAATGGCAATCCGTCTCAACCAGAAATCATCATCCAAACTCCATTCCAAGATTGTCTGCTTGGCCTCTGGATTGTCCAAAACAATCTTACCGACTAGTTTATCTAATCCATCAATACTATCCCACCAAGACTTACTTTGAGCCAGTTTTTTCAAACGGGGTAAATCAGCTAGAACCAAGTCTTTTTTCTTGGTAACCAGATAATCAATGGCGATATATTGAAATTCACGGTAGGGCTTAGACCAGCAAGCCT
Organism: Streptococcus nasisuis; assembly: GCF_040836615.1. Classification (NCBI taxonomy): domain Bacteria; kingdom Bacillati; phylum Bacillota; class Bacilli; order Lactobacillales; family Streptococcaceae; genus Streptococcus; species Streptococcus nasisuis. Next base: position 1,848,200 of record NZ_CP162268.1, read on the forward strand.
CAACAAATTCCCAGTCAATTCCCTGAGCCTTAGATTCTTTGAAAAATTGCCTAGCAACTTTTCGGCGGTCAGGAGTTCGCACACCCAGAAAGTCAAAATTGTTTTTCATATAAGTCTTCATAGGCTGGGCCTGACTGGCATCCGCCACAGCCAACAAACGTTTTTCTAATTCGTCAATCTTCATTTTGCTTACCTACAAGAGATTTCTGAAGCCAGACAATATCGTGCCAGGTATCAAATTTATAACCAACGTTTTTGAAATGTGCTACCTGTTCATACCCTCTCTTCTTATGAAGAGCAAGCGAAGCTGGATTAGGAAGAGCAATGCAGGCTAAAAAATTTTTAAAGCCACGCGCCGTCAATTCTTCTTCCAAGGCATCATACAAGAGACTTCCGATTCCTTTTCCACGTGCCTTTCTACTGACATAAACAGACAACTCAACTGTCCAATCGTAAGCAGCACGGGCATAGTAGGTCGATGCATACGCATATCCCACAACCCGACCTTCTTCTTCTGCGACAAGATAGGGAAATTTCTCCAAGGTCTTTTTTATCCGACTAACAAAGTCTGCCACAGTCGGCACTTCTGTCTCAAAAGTAATGGCTGTAGTTTCAACATAAGGAGCGTAGATAGCCACCAAATCTGCAGCATCCTCTATCTGTGCTGACCGAATGTTTATCATCTAGTTCTCCAACAATTCTCTGTCATAAATAGTATAGTCACAACGGTAGATAATCAAACGCTTACCATCAATCAAGAGCTCAGATGTTTTTGGCGCATCAGAAGCATAAAGGGATACCTTATCACCAACATAGGTCGCTAATGGTGTTCCATTTTGCGAACGAATCAAAACCACCTTTGCCTTACCTGTAAAATCATTTTTGAGACTAGATACCATACGGTTAACAAGCGGAATTGCACGATCGTAATTTGCAATATCTACTGTGGTCTGATACTTCGCATACAAGTCTTCCAAACCTTCTTCTGCTGCAATCAAAGATGAGCCTACGTGGTCAATTTCATAATTACCTAGTGTCACCTTCAAAACAGACGAATCCGCATTAGAAAAGCCTTCAGCATCCACTGAGTCGAATTCTTCATTCCGCGAAATCGATAAGGACTTACCAGACATTTCATCTATTAGCTGAGAATTCTCATCAAATGTCCGAACTGTCATTTCCAAGCCAATCCATTCTTCCTTGGTATTTTTCCACCAATTTGAAATCGACTGACAGGCTGATAAAGTAAACAAACTTGCGACTAAGACGGCACTGAGTGCTATTTTTTTATTCCATTTCATATAAAACCTCCAATGGTTGATACCTTATTGTACCATGAAAATCAGTAATGTAATATCTGAGAAACCTTTTCAAGCACAGCTTACTCTTTTTCGCTTAATAATTCGCTCACTCAAAATGAGCGAATTATCTTCTAATGTTTCTGATTAGTTCATTTCAAAGTAAGACTTCCAAATTATCTTTCCTTATCTTACCAGCAAATAGCTAAACCAAAAAAGTGCAAAACATTATCATTCACAACAAATTGAAATCATGTCATTTCAATTTGAAAACAAGCCAAACCAATCATTTCATTGCAAAAACAATTTTTAAATAAGCAAAACAAACTTGATTGCTACTTTTGTGCATTTATATCTTTGTGTTTTGATGCGATTCCTTAAAAACAAAATTTTATTATAGGTAAATGTACTGTTTTGATAAGTTTTAAAAAATTTTTTAAATAATTCTATTTTCTTCTACCTATTTGCGAATAAATAGATGACCGGAAAAAAAGATAGTGAGGTACACAAATGAAAATCCGAATTCCATTATATGCACAACATCTGAATCAAGCAGAATTTACACAACTCATCACCACTAGTGTTGATACCTTGAAACAATACAGTTCATCCACCAATGACCCCATGGTAACGGACTTAATCAAACAGCTTGAAGAATCCTTGCCCTTACTGAAAAAAAGTCTCAAACAAAAACGTGGCTCAGACATGACGAGTGACTTAAACAAGGCTCTAAAAAATCGAAAGGCTGACTACTCTGCCTTCGTCAACGGACTCAAACTCTTTAAAAATACTCGAACACCAGAGAAATTGCAAGCCTATCACCGCCTACAAGAGCTCATCAAACTCTACAAAAATACAAGGTCTACCAATATGCAAGAATCATCTGCTTTGATTGATTCTTTGCTAGCCCGACTGGCTAAGCCACCCTACTCAGAAGATGTTAGCCTACTGATGTTAGAAGAAGCTGTTGCCAATCTCCGTGAAAGCCATGAAAGCACTTATCGTCTCTATCTGAAAAGAAGTCAGGACACCAGCACTCGCGAAAGGATAAACAGCTTGGAAGTCCGAAAAACAGCCTTCAATCTGTACACCCTACTTTATAGTCACTTGGTCAATAAAATAAGCTATGACCCAACGGCACCAGAGAAAGTTATCCTGCAAGTCTTAAATGACATTCGTCAAGATTTTTCAGAAAGAACGCGACAGAAAAATCAAACAGGAACAAATACTGCTTCCATAAACATCGTGACAAGTCTACCACAAGGAAAAGAGTTGGAGACAAGATAGAAAAATTCCCCCTAGTCGTTTGATTAGGGGAATTTTTAGCAGGAAACCAAATTTTCAAATTTTACAATTCAAAATGCCGAAATTAAAATGAGGTTGCTAGTCTGTTTTCTCAATTTCTGGTAAGGCAATGAAATCTTTTAGTATTTGTTGAAGATCATTATTCTTCTTTATCTTATTTAATGCTCTGAATTGATAGTCACTTTCAAAACTATTCATTAAACCAATTGTTACTTCACTCTTCAAATTACAGATAGAAAGCCATTTAGCATAATCTCCGGAATCAAGAATTTGTTGATTTTTTTCTTTTTCTGTATCAAATTCTTGCACAATTGGGGAAAGTTTTTTAATAAGAAGTTTAATCTGAACCTCCCCATCCTCTTTATTCTTTATATTTTCAATAGATAATATTTCCTCCAATTTATTTTTTATTGAAATACCTGTTATAAAATCAAGTCTACTAGATAGTTTGTTTTTCAAAGCCTTCTTAACATCTTCAAAAGTCATATCAGTATTGGCATCATCCAGTACAGCTCTAACAACGGACTCATGCATCAATAACATTTCTATTTCATTGACAGGAATAGAAAAAATTTTCTCATTTTTATATTTTTCCAATTTTTCAACAGTATGAAAATCACGATCAATTACTCCAATTCCCTCAATGCCCTGTGGCGTCAATTTATTTAGTGCCCTTACATTATTAACAACATCAAAGTGTCCTCCGACAGGCTTTATCAAATAACGATCTGAGTATAGAATATTGAACAGTTGATAGTCTATACTTTCGATAGTTCCTTCGCAAAATAAGATTGGTTTACGGCTACCGACTAGTTCGATCAATAGCTGTCTGCTAAAATCTACCTCTAAGTAATTTAATGGTTGTAAATCAAAATCAGTATTATTTACATATTTTTTGCACCAAACAATTCGCGGATTTACTCGACCGGAAATAAAATCACTATTGTGAGAAACAAAAACAAACTTGCAATCATGGCGATAATCTAAAATCAAATCCCACAGTTTGTTACAAATTGCAATGTTTAAATGGGTTTCTGGCTCATCAATCACAAAAACCGTGTTTTCTTTTGCAAGAACGGCACATGAAATATAGAAAAGAGCACTTTTTTCGCCATCACTCAGAGAATTGATACTATACCTGCTAAATTTCTCTGCTTCAATGGTTCCATTCATTGAGTCCGTTCGTAAGCTAATATTTTCAAAAATTGATGAAAATAAAGAAATAATTGTATCTAATTTTGATTTTGTAGGAGAATTGTAATCTGATTTAGACATTTGATGCTCTCGCATGACAAAATTGAGAATTAAACTAAAGATTTTATAGGGATCTCCAACTGCTCCGATGTAGGAAAAAGTTGTTTTTACTTTTAGGGGGCTGTTAGTAAATAATTGATGAATCCCATCAATGTTATCTACTCTCACATTGGACAAATCTGTAACATAAAGGTATTTTTGAGCAGGAATACAAAAAAGGTTATGAAATTTATCGGTTTTTAAATCATCAATAAGTGTTGATTTTCCAACTCCATTCTTCCCAACCAATATAACGGTTTGTGATTCGCTAATTAGTTCGTTGAGCAAAGGTATGTTTTCATATTTCAATAAAGTATATCGAATGTTCTCGAAAATACTGCTCGCCTGGTCTATTATCGACTTAAATGTAACTAAATCACCTACGGAATCAGGAAAGTTGTAACTATTCAAATGTTCAAGTGAATTTTGAAGAGATGAATTAATTTCATTATAAACTTCTTCAAAGTAAACGTTTATTTGTTCACCATTATAAAAGAAATCAATATTGCTATCTTCAATTTCGTACATAAAATTAGAACATATTTGATTAAAATTACTTTTTAAACTTTCGAATATTTCAGAATCATTTGATGTATACGAAATGATGCTAATTTGATTAACCTTATCAACTAAATTCTTTACTCCTTCAATCAACTTCTCTTTCATCTATTCCTCCATCTTAAATATCATTCCACCCTCACCTGTCCATTCATCAGCATTGGCAAGAGCCAATCACGCAGTTGGGTCAGTTCTTGGTTTTGTTTAAGTAATTTTAATTGTTTTTCATCAATTGGCAATAATACTTCATTGATTTTCGACAATAAATCTCTACCAATGTCTGGCAATAAAATTTTGTTCATATTTTCTTGAGTAATTTTCATTTGAATAGAGCCTGTTTTAATCTGTAAGACCGAAATATCTTTCAAAGAAAGTAATAGTAATTTACAGCTATATTCATTAGTGGGTTCTAATACATGAGCATGATTATTTACCCATGTTTTTCCTGTAATACGCTGTAAGATTGGTTTTCCTTCGCTTGTCATAACAGAGCCATCTTCTGCCATTAAAATATAATCACCTTCAAAAATAAAATCATCAATATAATCCATGATACCCGTCGCACCATAGTAAGGAATGATACCATTTTTATTTTCTCTATCTTTACTAGATAAAGGGACTCTCCTAGAATCATGACAGATAGATACCTCCCCCAACTGTTTCACTCCCCACCCTTCTGGGATTTCTCGTTTGAGTTGGTCATTATAGACCATTTTACCACCAGAGGACTTGTAGGGCTTACCATTTTCATCAGGGAAATCAAACTGCACAAACCAATAATCATAAAGCGTCTTAGCCATCGCCTCCAACTCTTCGTTGATTTGGTTATTGAGAGCAATTTTTTGGTCTAAATATTCAAGAACTTTTGTAACTTTATTTTGAGCTTCAATTGAAGGAACATTTTTTATCTTAGTTTCTCTAATATTATCATTATAAAGCCTTTTTATTGTGCTACCATTCGTCGAAACAAATGGATTAGTTTGATAAAAATAGTATAAATATTGATTAGTTACAATCTTTTCATTGTTATCAATCCATACAATATTTGAATCCTGAAAATACGCATCCTCTCCAGTATATATTACAGTCTTACCAACTGTACCAGCTGCTGAAATTAGGATGTCACCCTTTTTAGGATAGGAATACTTTGACTTATATTCATGAAAAATAGCTTCATCAATAAAAACATCTGCAATTCCACCAAAAGTTGAAATTTTATAAAAAGGAATACCTGATACTTCATTAGTTTGAGATTTTAATATCCGCTTACACATTGAAATTTTTCCAATGTCTCCTAATTTCACCTCACTCATATCTCACCCTCCTCAGCTGCTCCGCTATTTCCTTTTCCAATTCATGCGATTGGGCAAAGAGGTGGGCTAGGCGGTCTTGGTAGCCTTGCATTTTTTCTTCAAATTCTTCTGGGCTAATATCAACGTAGTCAATCTTGATGTCAAAGTACTGACCTGCACTGAGGGAGTAGTTCTTATCCTTAATCTCTTCATAGCTAACCTTGACAGAGAAGTCTTCGACAACTTCTTTGTTAATAAAGGTCTGAATGATTTGGCTTTCTTCATCAGGACTAAGGACTGTCTTTTGGTTCTTGCCTTCCTTGACCTTGGTGCCAAGATTAGAAGCGTCAATCAAGACCACATCATCCTTATTTTTCTTATCAATAAAGAGGATAGAGACGTTGGTTCCTGTTGTCGCAAAGATATTGGACGGCATGGAGACAACACCTGCCAACATCTTCTCATCGACCAGGTGCTGACGGATTTTCTTGTCAATACCTGACTGAGCTGTGATAAATCCTGTCGGCAAGACAATGGCTGCCTGACCATCTTCCTTCAAACTATAGATAATATGCTGGATAAAGAGTTGGTAAATGGCCATACTATCTTTTTTCTTGTTGGGAATCTTTGGCACACCAGCAAAAAATCGTTCACTGCTATTTGGTAGGCTTTCTACCTGATCTCGCCACTCAGAAAAATCAAGTTTGAAAGGAGGATTGGACACGATATAGTCCATCTTCTCCACATGGCGATTGTTGAGAATTGTATTTCCCTGCACGATATTGTGAATGGAATGCTGCAAGCCATTGAGAATCAAGTTCAGACGCAAGAGATTTGAAGACTTTTGTGAAATATCTTGACTGTACACACTGGTACGGTCAGTTCCAATCTGACTGGCCAGGTTCATCAAGAGAGTCCCCGAACCAGCAGAAGGATCATAGATTTTGACATTACTAGGTTGGTCATTGCCCACCAAAATGGCCGCGATGATTTTGGCAACAGAGTGAGGTGTGTAGTATTCCGCATACTTTCCACTATCCTTGTTGTAGTCCTTAATTATGTACTCAAACAAGGTGGAGAAAAAGTCAAAGCCCTGTGAAAAAATCTGCTGGTCAAATTTAACACGCGCCAAGAGATTGATAATAGAAGCCGCCACTTCATTTCGCTTGCTGGCATCAGAAATGGTATCCGTAATCAAGCGTTGATCAAAGAGGCGAATATCTGTTCCACCATCCGTATGAACTGAGAAAATAGCATTGTTGTCAATGGCAATCTGATTGAGCGTTTGTTCAAAAATCTCAGAAAAATCTGCTTGGTTCTGTTGACGGTGTAAGCTTTCAATCAATTGTTCAGGTTTTAGATGAGCAGTTTTAGTCCCAATATCGTCTAAAAACCAGTCATAATCCTCTTCAGAAAGGTCCAAAAGACCTTGATAATCATAGTTATTGCCAACGACTAAGGCTTCGTAGAGAAACTTATCATTTAAAAACTTATATAGGAAGGACTGGGTCAAGAGTTTATACCCTCCTGCTTCACCCCATAATCCTGCATTGGTTAATACTGCATTGAGTTCATCTACCAAGCCTTTTACTTGGCTTTGTACCTGTACGATATAATTGTCTTCCATTTGGTTAGTATTCTCCTTCATAGACTTCCATCAGGGAACGAATCAACTTATCATAATCGACTCGTTTGAGTTGCTTCCCTACTTCTGTTTTCTTCATTTCTTCACGGGCTAGGCGCTTGATCTCCCCTTCCAAATAGGCTTCGTTGTCAAGGATTCCTTGGTTGAGTCCGATTTGATAGTCAATCAACGGCTTGGCACCTTTTAATACTTGATAAATAGCTGGATAATCACTCACTACCGTGGATTGAGTAACTCGTTTAAAAGTACGGGCTGACATGCTATCCCCACCAAAGTTCATAGCCAAACGATTCATCCGTGATTTGTAATCCTCTACAGAGTCGAACAAGCTTTGGTAGGCCTGTTTGGTCTCCTTGATACGTTCCAAGCTATATCCTTCAACTTCCTGTGTCATGTGTTTGTTTAGAACACGTTGGAACTCTTCAAATAGGCTCACCCACTCTGGATCTTTCTCGTCCCTGCGTAGATTGATACCACTGGCCACACGACGACGGATGTCATCTAGATCATTGGCCGCAAGGCGCAACTCCTCTTCTTTGATCTTTGTAAAGCTAAAGCTAGTTTCAGACATGGCAAGATTTAAGAGTTGTTGGCTAGAAAAACTATCTGGTTTATCAATCAAACTCAAGGTCAATAGTCGGCGAGATAACATATTTAATAGGCTGGCTATTTCTCCCATATTGACCTGCTCGATGACTTCGTGATAGCCATGGAGGCGCGCCATGTTGTAGTACTGCCGAATGGTCTCAAGCGACTTCCTCAGTTGGATTAATTCCTTCCTATCCTTCACTTGGTCAATTGCTTTTTCAAAATATTCCAAGTTATCTGTTGGATAGTTCATCAAAACCCCTTGCGATTTTTCTAACTGGTCTTTGACTTCTTCTGGTGTGACAAATATAGCTCCAAACGGATTTTCCCCATCCTCATCAGTTAAAGCTGATTGGTATTCGCGATTGAGTTCTTCCAAGTAGGCTTTATTGGTCTTGTCGAATTCTTTAGAAATATCCGCAAAATCAACTACATAGCCAAATGTATAATCCTTGTATGGACGATTGACACGGGTCAGGGTTTGTAAGAGGTTATGAGCCTTGATTTTCCGTCCAAGATAGAGTCGTTTCAAACGTGGTGCATCAAAACCTGTCAAGAGCATAGAGTAGACGATAACAAAGTCAGTTTGACCTTTCTTAAACTTTTCTACTTCTTCTTTCTTGTAATCCTTATCTCCTGCATCATGCAAAATCAAGGTAGAGGTGAAACTTGTATGACCTGCTAGTCGCCGTTCTTCTAATTGCTTATGCAATTCCCGAGCTTGTTCGGAAGAATCACAGACAATCATTCCTCCAATGGATTGATCATCAAACAGTATATTTCGAGCTCTTGTAAAATCTTCTAAAATGAAATCCAACATAGGACTGACATAACGAGGGTGAGCAAAAATTTCTTTTTTATCAATCGAACCTTTTTGAATCTCTTCATGTATGGCTTTCAGGTTCTCTTTATAGGATGTTTCGATATCCTCACGCATTAGTCTCAACGTAAAACCATCCGCAATGGATTGATTATAGTAGTACTTATGAATATAGTCTCCAAAAATATCACGAGTGGTTATAGCCGTTTCCTTGGATTTACCATCTGCTTTCGGAGCAATCAATGGAGTACCTGTCAGCGCAATCTTGATAGCTTGCTTATCAGCATTATACAGATTTGGTAGATAGGACCCTTTTTCGTTGTAGGAACGATGGGCTTCATCGATAAAATAGATATTCTGCCGATTTAAGTTATAACCAGAATGGTCCGTCAAGTCGGATGTATCCTTAAATTTTTGAATATTAACCACCGAAACGTGACACTTGGCTGGGACTTGATTTAACTCACTGGGCTTATTTATTCGATTAACTGTTAGACCACGTTTGCTAAATTCTTTAAAGGCCTGATCAGCCAAATCCAACCGATCTACCAAAAAATAAAAACTTGGCACCATACCCTTATCAGCATAATAGTCACGCAAATAGCGGATATTGAAGAAAGCAAGAGCTGTTTTACCGGAGCCTTGTGTATGCCAAACGACACCTTTCTTCAAACCATTTTTCAATCCTCTTTCAATTGCCTTGGTCGCAAAATATTGGGGATAACGCATGGCGTGTTTTTGTAGTTGAATCTGGTCATGCTCATCTCGTTCTTCCACATAGACTAGACCATAGCGGAGCATGAAAAAGAGCCGTTCTTTCTGATAAAGGGAAGTTAAAAAGGAATTGCAAGGACTTGCAGGATCCAAGTTGGTTCGGAATTCAACTTGCGACTTGAGGGCAAAACGATTAACATCTGTAAGAACCAAATCAATCATTTCTTCTTCCAATGGAGATAGAACTAATTGCTCTGGTTCTTCTTCCTTGAATGAGTTAAATTTGGTACCAGATGAAGCATTGGTGCAGTAATAAGAACCTTGCAACTGTTGTCCTTGGCTATCATCATAGGGAAGATTGTCTGAAAAAGCAATCAACTGTGCGATATTGTTAAACCGTCTGAACTTTTTATTTTCAAATCGAAACTTGGTCCGATCCTTTTCAGACTGAATACCTGTCTTCCCATCTCGAATAGCATTTGGTTGTTTGACTTCTATATAACTAAGTGGCAAACCATTTATAAATATCGTAATATCTGGTCGGAACTCGTCCTCACCATTTTGACAAGTGACTTCCAAAGCTATATGAAATGTATTTGCCTCAAGATTCTTCCAATTGATATAGGTATAGCCAGAATCAGCATGAATACGTTTGAAGAAACTTCGTCCCAAATCATCTTGTTCTAATTCCAGGCGAATATTTTCAAATTCTTGTTCAAAATCAGCTTCACTTGCATAATTGTTCAATTTAAGGAACTGTTGTTTAAAAATGGATAGTAAGATATTTGTATCCGGATCTCGTTCTTTAACTTCTTTACTAGTAGCCGAAAGATAGTCATAACCGAGTCTGGTCAAATGTAAAGCAGCAGGTATTTGCACCCTCGTAAACTCATTGTGTTCCTTTCTTATCATACATGCTCTCCTAGTCTATTCTTACCATTCATTATACCATATTTGCAAGTGCTTACCGACAAAAAACCGCCCTGTCGGACGGTCAGTACTCTATTAAAAATTAAAGACATCATTCAAATTCTCAGCCATAGTCGGGTGAGTGAAGATTTGTGTTTTGAAGTAGGTATAAGGAATATTATTGTCAATCGCCATAGCAATCAAGTTAATCAGCTCCTCTGAGTTGCGACCAAAGAGAGTCGCCCCCAGAACAAGCTTACTTTCCTTATCCACGATAACCTTGAAGATACCTTTGAGGTCGTTATTGACGTGGCCACGTGGCATATTGGCTACTGGCAATTCATTGGCAACCACTTCAAAACCTGCTGCCAGAGCCTCCTTCTCCGTCAGACCGACACGCGAAAGGACTGGGTCGATAAAGATGCTAGTCGGTACTGACTTGCGCTGACTGAGGCTGTAGGTGCCAGTCCCTGTCAACTTGCCAAAGACGATACGGAAGTCGTCTAGCGAAGTGTAAGTGAATTGTGGACCGCCATTGACATCGCCCACGGCATAGACACCGGGAACCGTAGTTTCACAGAAGTCATCCACCTTGACAGCACCATTTGGCAAGGTCTCAATGGCCGTATTTTCCAAGCCCAGATCAGCCGTATTTGGCACGCGCCCTGTCGCATAGAGAACCGCATCAAAGACCTGGGTTTCACCGTTGACCGTGAGAGCCACTTGCTCGCCCTGGCTAGCTACCTGCTCGATTTTTGCGTCCAACATAAAGCGGATGCCTGCCTCTTCCATGTAGCCCTTGGCCATAGTTGCCACCCCTTCCTCATCTCTTGAAAGAATAGCAGAGCCAGCTTCAAATACCGTCACGCTGGAGCCCAGTTTGTTGTAAAGCCCTGCAAATTCCAGACCGATGTTGCCACCGCCGATTACTGCCAAGGTTTCAGGACGAGTTTCCAGATTCTGGATGCCCGTACTATCGTAGACATGGGCAGTTTCCGTCAAACCAGGAATTGGAAGGACACGTGATGTTGCACCAGTATTAATGACAATAGTCTCAGCTGTCACTTCCAAACGCTCATCACCAGCCACAACCTCAACCACCTTATCAGCCGTAAAACGCGCAGAACCTTGGATAAGAGTCGTACCGCTGCCTTTCAGCACCATCTCGTTCTTATTGCGCAGACGAGTTGTGATAGTTTCCTTCTGCTCCATGACCTGGTCAAAAGTCCAGTTCTTGTCTGCTGCTACCAAGAGGGTCTTGGTTGGGATGCAGCCAATATTGATACAGGTTCCACCAAACATGGCAGGATTTTCCTCGACAAGAGCTACCTTTTTACCAAGTGAGGCCATCTTCCCAGCCAGGGTCTTACCTGCCTTACCAAATCCGATAACCAACAAATCAAATTGTTCCACGAGATCACTCCTAACATTATTTACTTATCTTCATTCTAGCAAAAAAAAAAAGCATTTTGGCAGAATTTTGCTACGGATAACAAAAAATCCCTTGAAAAATAAGGGATTTCATGTCTTAAAACCGAATGACGAACCGCATGGTATGATGATCAAGCGGGAAAAATTCATAAGAAAACTGGTGACTGTCCAAAATCTGCTTGACCAGGTAGAGTCCAATACCTGTCCCTCCGTCCTCCTTGCTACGACTGTAATCTGGTCGGTAGAAAGGCTGAAAGACTTGGTCAAGTTCTTCCTGGCTGAGCAAATGAGAAACCTGATTATCTATCAAAAGCTGATTGGCCTGGAGTTTGAGTTTGATGCTTGCCTGCGGGCTGGTATAACGAAAGGCATTGTCCAGGATATTTTTTAGAGCCTTGGTTAGATAGATCGGATTCCCATGAATAAAGACTTCTTCCAAGTCAGTTTGAAACGGATAGCCTTCTAACAATGCCCAGTCAACATAGGAAGGTAGGATTTCTTCAAGCAGGCTGTGAAGGGCTATTTCTTCTCCCTTGTTTTTTATAGCCATATCCACTGTGGTAGCTTCTAAGATAGACTGAACGAGGGCTGCTTGCTCAGCTAGGATATCACGACACTTAGCTAGGTAGGTCTGATGGTCCTTGAACTCCCCGACATTATAAAGCATGCCCTCGACCAGACCGGTCATGCTGGCAATGGGCGTTTTGAGTTCATGTGAGGTCATACGGAGAAAGTCAGATTTCTCCTTCTCACGCACTAGGCTACGCTCGTTTTCTTCCCGCAACTCTTCTATGCTGCTCTGCAATTTTCCATAAAGATGGTTAATATCCTGAGCCAAAGTAGCAATCTCATCACGCCCCGTCACTTGACAGACCAGACCTGCTTGTAAACTCTGCATTTGCCGTGTCGTCACAGAGAGATGGGTGATCCTACGAGTTGAGAAGCGGCTATAAATAAAGGCCGAGGTCACGGATAGGGCAATAATCAAGAGGAGCACAAAGGGATAGAAGGTCAAGAGAGTTTGACTGACTCCTGATAGGGTATAGAAGCCATATTCGGCTGTGAGAACCAACTCCTTGCCTTCTTTTGTAGTGACAAGAGCCGACCAAGAGCCGATCTCATCGTACTGACCTTGCTCCAGATAACTACTTCCCCGCTCCTGACTGCTCTCTTCCTGCGAAGGATAGATAATCTCCTGATCGGCAGAATGGAGGGTCAAAAGTAGGTCGGGGGAATCTTGGTCGTAGGCGGTCAAACTGGCGAGAATACTTCCCTGATCCTGACCCTCTAGGGTACTAAGAACTTGGTTATATTCCTGCTTGAGTTGGTCTTTCTTGGCCTGATTGTAATAGATAGGCATGGCATGGTAGAGTAGACCAAGCAAGATAAGTGAGGTCAGGCTGACCATTAGAGTTACGATGAGGAATTGTTTTTTGGCTAGTTTCATCTTAGGTCTCCAACTGATAACCACGGCCAATGACCGTTTTTAGGGGAAGGTCTGGTAATTTCTTTCTCAGATTTTTGATGTGGTTGTCAAGAATGCGACTATCCAATTCTGTATAGCCCCAGATATCCAACATCATACCGTCTCGACTGACAATCTGGCCCTTGTGCTTGATCAGATAGTGTAGAATGCCATACTCCTTCTGGGTCAAGGAAACTAGCTTGCCCTGGTCATAAACCATACCTGTTTTTTCAGATAGGCTGATGGTTCCAACCACCAGTTGATCCGTTTGACATTCCTGACGGAGAATATTCTCAACCCGTTTCATCAGGATAAGTGGATAAAAGGGCTTGGTAACATAGTCGCTAATCTGCTGATTAAAAGACAGGAGCTGAGTGCATTCGTCCCCCAAGGCTGTCAGCATGAGCACAGGCATATCGGAGGTTTTCCGAACTTCCTGCAAGACTTCCAAGCCGGTCATCTCAGGGACCATGATGTCTAGAATAAGGAGGTCAAACCGGCTTTCCTGACTAGCTTGATAAGCTGCTCTGCCATTGACAAAACTCAGGACTTCGTGCCCCTCTTCCTTCAAAAATTCACAGACAACCTGGTTGATAACAGGGTCGTCTTCCAGTACCAAAATGCGTGCCATAGTCGCTCACTTTCCTTTCTCTTCTCTCTCCATTATAGGCTTATTTGTACGAGGGCTCAACTAATTTTTGACAATCGCTACAAAAAAACAGATAAAAAACAGATGACAGGTAGGGTGAGAATAGTTGGATTTGCTAAACTGGGGATAGAAACTAGAAAGGATACTTATGTTAAAAGAAAAGAAGAAGTATATTTCCTCCGTGGATTTGCTAGTTGTGGCTGTTATTTTATTCGGTGAGGGAATCTTCAACTCGACCTTACAATGTATCGGCCTCTTCACTCAGCAAACCAGCCTAGCGGAAAATTTGACCTTTACGGCTTTAGACAATATCAAGGCCTTGCTGATCCAGTTGGTCTGGCTCAGCTTAGCTCTCGCCTATCTTATCTGGCGGAAGGTGGATATTTTTCAGTTGGCAAAACGAATATTCTGGACACCTTGGGTTCCCTTACAAGCTCTGCTGATTTTCGGATTGACGGCCTTCTGTATGGATATTTTTCACTTGTTGACCTATCAGTTGACAAGTCCAGTCATGCCCTCCATGTTCAACCTTCTGCCACACATTGACATCACCCTGCTAGCCTACTCCCTCCTCAATGGCTTTTACGAGGAAATCTTTTTTCTGGGGCTATGTTTTATGATCAAACCCGAGGAGAGTAAGTGGATTCTTCCCTTCTCGCTCCTGGTTCGGGCTAGTTTTCACACCTATCAAGGTCTGGTGGCTGGAATTGGTCTTGGCTTGGTTGTGGGGCTTCTCTTTCATTTTCTCTATCAAAAACGCCAGCCCCGTAATCTACTGCCCTTCTTTTTTGCTCATAGTCTGGCTGATGTCATCGGTCTGACAGTCTTGTCTTATCTTCTTTACTAAGCATACGAAAGGAATCTTATGAAACACCTATGGAATACCTATAAAAGTCAGTTTGCCCTTATTCTCGCCAGCTTTGGCTTTGTAAAAGGCTGTCAGATTATCTTTGAAGAATTGGCCAAACCAAATGGCATGGAAGCCAAGTATCCCTTGTTTTTACTAACTATCTCTGTTGCTGCCCTTTATATCATTCCCCTGGTCTATTTAATCCGCTACTTGGAAAACAGCTATGCTATTTCCAAAAAAGTCAGTCATTTAAGTTGGATTTTGGGCCTGACTGCCGGAGTAGCTTTTTCAGACTATGGACACACAGCTATTGGCTACTTTTTGCTGGAGATTGTCAAGGTCAGCGATGATTTTCGTTATGACTGGGGGGCTGCTGTTTCTGGCCCGTTTGCAGAAGAATTTGGCAAGGCTCTGGTTGTTGTCTTAGTTTTACTAATTGCAAGAAAAATGACTCTCAAACATGCCTTGGTCAGTGGTATCATAGCTGGTCTTAGTTTCCAAATCGTTGAAGATATCATGTTCACCTTCCGTGATATGTTTATTGGTAAACTAGATGGGTTTGAGACCATTATCGGTCGTGTTGGACAGGCTGGTTGGACCCACTGGGTATTTACCATGCTCTTTGCTATTGGCATGGTGGCACTTTTTACCAAACAAGCAGCTATATCAAAAGTTCAAGGTCTATTTTGGATTGCAGCGAGTATCGGTCTGCACTTCTTCTTCAACTCCCCATTGCATACGGGTATTTTGACAACCCTGCTTCCGATGGCTAGTGTCTTGCTGGGACTTCTTGCCTATCGAACAGTTGATCAGTTAACAGAGTAACAGAAAAAATCCGCCCAAGCGAGCGGATTTTTTCTGTTCAATCTGATTAGAATAAACCAACGCCGTTAATTGCCTACTTGCCAGGACGAACCTCCAAGTTCGGAATGCCTGTACTGTTATAAACGTTTGGCGTATCCAACAAACCTGGAATTGGAAGAATACGTGACTTGGCACCTGTGTTAATGATAATGATTTCCGCAGTTAACTGGAGGCTTTCTTCTCCAGCAACTACCTCCACAACCTTGTCAGCTACAAAACGTGCGTGTCCTTGATTAAGATGGGCACCACTGACTTTCAAGACCACTTCATTTTTATTCTGCAAGCGAGTGGTCACAGTTTCTTTTTGCTCCATGACATACTCAAAGGTCCAGTTTTTATCCACTGCTACCAAGAGGTTTATGGTTGGAATACAACCGATATTGATACAGGTTCTACCAAACATAGCAGGATTTTCCTCAACCAAGGCAACCTACTTCCCAGCTGCTGACAGCTTACCTGCCAAGGTCTTACCCGCCTTTCCAAAACCGATAACTAACAAATCAAATTGTTCCACTAGATTACTCCTAAACATTATTTACTTGTCTTTATTCTAGCAAAAAGAAAGCATTTTGGCAGAATTTTGCTACGAAAAAAGACTTGAACCATTGTCCAAGTCGATTCTATTTTATGATAAGCTGTCTAGGGCTATCTTCAAGTCTTCAATCAAGTCGTTTACATTCTCGAGACCAATTGAAAGACGGATTTGATTTGGCGTGACACCTGCTGCGAGCTGAGCTTCTTCTGGCAATTGAGCATGTGTGGTAGTAGCTGGGTGGACCACCAAAGATTTAGCATCAGCAACGTTCGCCAAATTAGAGAAGATTTCCAAACTATCAATGACTTTACGCGCTTCTTCGGCTCCGCCTTTTACCTGGAAGGAGAAGATGGACCCCACTCCTTTTGGCAAATACTTATCCGCCAGTGCCTTGTAAGGGCTATTGTCCAGCGAAGGATAATTGACGGATTCTACCTTAGGATGATTGAGCAAGAAATCAACGACTTTTTCTGCATTGGACACATGACGCTCAACGCGAAGAGAAAGAGTTTCTAACCCTTGCAACAACAAGAAGGCGTTGAATGGAGCTAGGGCTGCACCCGTGTCACGGAGCAATTGAACACGAACCGCCACAATGAAGGCTGCTGCACCCAAATCACGGGTATAGCTGATATTGTGATAGCTAGGATCTTCCTCAACAAATTGCGGGAACTTCCCAGATGCTGCCCAGTCAAATTTACCAGAGTCAACAATGACACCACCAATTGTTGTACCATGTCCACCGATAAATTTAGTCGCTGAATGTACTGCAATATCTACACCATGTGAGAAGACATTGATGAGATAAGGCGTTGCAAACGTATTATCCGATACCAATGGAATCTGATTTCTATGTGCAATGTCCGCCAATTTTTCAAGGTCAGGAACATTGATAACCGGATTACCCAAGGTCTCAATAAAAACTAGTTTGGTGTTATCTTGAATAGCTGCTTCTACTGCCTCGAAGTCATCAATATCAACAAAGGTGGTTGTGATTCCATAGCGTGGCAAGGTTTCTTTGAAAAGATTAAAGGTACCACCATAGAGAGTTGTTGCTGCTACGATATGATCACCAGCATGAGCCAAAGCTAAGATAGTATAGGTGATAGCCGCCATACCAGATGAAGTAGCCAGAGCTCCAACACCACCTTCTAGCGCTGCAATCCGATTCTCAAAGGTTGCTACTGTAGGGTTAGTAATTCGAGTATAGATATTTCCCAATTTGCGAAGAGCAAATAAGTCTTCCGCCTCCTGGGCATCATCAAATACATAAGAGGTTGTTTGATAGATTGGTACAGCACGAGATTTTGAAGCCGCATCTACTTCCTGCCCCGCATGCAATTGCAAGGTCTCAAACGAAAATTCTCTAGTCATAAGGGATCTCCTTTGTTCTTTTTGAACATTGTACTCTATTTTCACAGGCTTGACCAATAGAAATTTTTAATCCAAGGCTATAGTTATAGACTATATCATTCAAAGAAACAAGAAAAAATACCCAATAATCATGGATTATCGGGTAATACCTATTTCAGTCAACTAATCATCAAGGGTAATTGTTTCAACTACGTTGTCTTGTATGACAAGTTTAAATCCCCTACCCTTGACTGGGAAAATCCCATTTCCAAGGGTTTTTACAACGCTCTGTAATTCCTCATCTTCAGCTATTATTCGATTCAAGATAGCGACATCAAGCTGCTCAACTCGCTCCAAATAACGCAGCATTGCATGTTCCGAAACAATCAAATCGCTTCGGCCTTTCAATGCCTGGATCCTCTGATTGACTGAATTAAGTTTGGAAGAGACCAGAGAAATTTCTTTACCCACCTGACCTTTACGGTCACGAAGGTTCTCTAGCTGGGCCTCTAATAGAACTTTCTTAGATTCGAGGTACTTGAGTTCCTCTTGTTCTTTACGATTGCTCATATTTTGCCCCCTTTCTATATTTTGCAAAAGAATATCATCTTTGCATAACATCCTCTTCCAAATCTATATTAACATAAATCTAAAAAAATGTCTGGTAAACGACATATAATCCTATAACAATTTCTTATGGTTTTATACTAAATCCTCAAAGGAGATTCGACCAGATTTACCTTGAAAAACAAGCATTTTTTTGCTATACTTATCTTAGTGAAACCCACATTTTCATGCCTACAAAAAGGCAAATAACTAATAATTCTGGAGAATGATATAGTCAATTTCAAGACTGGATAACCTATCAGCCTTGTTTATACTTGAACCCTCTTAAACAATGTCACTATCATATAAAACTATGACATATTTCTACACAAAATGTGATGGTCAATCATTATGGAAGGACGGGTAACTATGAAAAAATTATTGCTGACCATACCTATTTGGAGTCAGCTCCTATTCCTTTTTCTAGTGCACAGTTTCATAGCCATCTACTTAATGCCCTACTCATTGTATATTTCCATCTCAATTAGTTTAGGAATCTTAATTGGTTACGGTGTCCGTTTCTCTAAAAAAGATACTCCTCCTCCAACATTCTTTCAACTAAAGCCTTGGCGAAAACTCCTCTCCCTTCCTCTGCTATTGTTAGCGGCATTGGTCACTGTTTGGCTGTCCAAAGGAGACCAGCAGCAACTGCTTCATGGAATCTTAATTGGAACACTCTGCCTCTTAGGTGTAGTGCTTCTGGAAAAGTATGACCAATATTTAAGGCAGTTGCGCACTTAGAATGACCACCCAGCCAAATCTAATCCTAGAAAGACATTTTAAGATACATGAAAAATATCCTAGAATACATTGGTCCTATTGGACTTATTACCCTAATCATTGCCTACAGTATATACAGGAGGCTCCACCCGACGACAGAAGATGATAAGCACCACCTGCCCAACCGATGTCCAGAATGTTCGTCCACATCTATTCAAGCCTACAAGCCGGCTAGAAAGCGCTACTCTCGAATTGCCGCTATGATGGGACATCTATTGAATGGTAGTCAAGGAGCTTGGTTTGCTACCCTCTACGAAGCTGACCGAACCTACTACTACTGTCGGTACTGCGGGCACAAATTTGACAGAAAAGAAAATAGATTCCTGGCAGAATAGGATTCACCTACAAGGCACTTGAGGACGCACTCTCAGGTGCTTTTTATATCCAACTAGCTTGCCAATCTTTCCTCCTGCCCAAGATTGGTCTGATAAAGATAGCGCATCCGTTCAATCTGCAAGCGAAATTGCCCGACCAAGGCTGATACATCCAAAACCATTTCCTTAGTTCGAGTTGCTTCCATGACACCATCCACCAAACGACTGACTTCCTCACCATCTCGAACTCCCATAGACCACAGCTCCTGCAAGATAGTAATACCATAGCGCCTCTCATACTCAACCATGCTTTTCAATACCCACTGGTACTCAGTCTGATGTTTCATTTGATTTCTCCTTATACACGACTCAACAGAGAACGATTGTAAAATTGATTGGTTAAACTGGCCTGCAACATGGCCAACTCCACAATTGACTGGTAGTTTGTCAAATCAAGCCCTTCTAATA
Source organism: Streptococcus nasisuis (assembly GCF_040836615.1). Lineage (NCBI taxonomy): Bacteria > Bacillati > Bacillota > Bacilli > Lactobacillales > Streptococcaceae > Streptococcus > Streptococcus nasisuis. The sequence goes on from NZ_CP162268.1 coordinate 1,867,937, forward strand.
TCCGATAAGATATAAATAATTTTGGCTGCAAGCGACTCAGATGACTGCTCCAGGCAAGCCCATCCTCTTTGAATAAATCAAAGGCAAGAAAATATATCTGATTGACTAACTGATAGGCTCTGCTATTTAACAAATAGGAATAATCCTGCATTACATCTCGGCAAAAGGAAGCTAACCAAATCGCAGCCCTCACCTCTGGATTCCCCTGGTATTTAGCCAGCAAGCGCATGGTCATGAGACCAGCTGTACCCTCAGACAAGCTGTCAACACACACATCACCCGCATCTAGTCCAAAATGCTCAGCATAATTCTCCCACTCCCGATACAAGGTTTCCCACTGAATCTCAGTCCTCCGAACTTCCATTTGTCTATCCTCCAATCCTTCTGTTTTCATTATCTTACCATCATTTTTGAATTTTGTCAAACACGTTAAACATAAAAATTGATATTTTTTTCAAGATATGGTAAAATAAGTTAAACAATCAAGGAGGAAAGCCATGATTCTAGGTGACGTTTTAAAAAACTACCGGACAAACGAAAAACTATCAATGGATAAATTTGCGGAAAAATCCGGCCTAACCAAGGGTTACATTTCTATGCTGGAAAAAAATCAGCATCCAAAGACTAAGAAACCCCTTCTACCAACCATGGAAACTCTGGAAAAGATTGCGATTGGGATGGGCATCCCAGTGCATGAACTGATTGCCCAATTGGATCAGGACCAGAATATTGCCCTGACCCTGACACCTGGACAATTTGCCCAATTCCATTACAAAATGTCAAATCAGGTGCAAGAACTAGACCAAATATTGGTAGGTGACTACCGTGATAAATGGATTCACTTTGGCTTTGAGCAGGTAGCTAACATGGCAGATTCAGATGCACCGTCAGGCGAGGTTATCAAGCTGTCTGACTACTTAGAGACCGTCCAACTTCCTGTCCAAGGCAAGGTGTCTGCTGGTAGCGGTTATTGGCAGGACAGCGACTTTGATAACCTAGTCACTTTTTCTGCTGATACTATTCCTGCTCCACAGGAGTACGATGCTATTGCTGAGGTGGTCGGAGATTCAATGGCGCCCTACATTGCCAACGGTGACTATCTCTTTATCCGTCTCTCTCACCAAGTCGAGCTCAATACTGTAGGTATTTTTTCGGTCAACGGCGAAAATTTTGTCAAAAAAAATAAGGGAACCTATCTCGAATCCCTTAATCCCGACTATGATGATATCCCCTTGTCTGAGGACGACGACATCAGACCAATTGGTCAACTCGTCCAAATTTATTCTCCTGAATAAAATGAAAAATCCTGTGGTTCTCATGAACAGCTCCCTGTCAAGTAGACAATGAAATAATAAAATATTAGACGACGGCCTTGTTCCTCATTTCAAGAGGGGCAAGGCCGTTGTTGCGCTCGAAAACGTTGATGATTGTAAAAATAGATGTAGGCATCAATATCTGAAACTAGCTCCTCAAAAGTCTTATACTTCTTCAAATCATAGCACTCCGTCTTAAAGTGCCCAAAGAAACTCTCAATTGGTGCATTGTCAATACACTTACCAACACGAGACATGGAGCGGGTCATCTAATACTGGGTAGTTAAACGGTAATATTCTTTCGAAGTATACTACGAGCCTCGGTCGCTGTGAATCAATGGTGTCGCATCAGGATTAGCTTTTCGGGCTTTACGAAGTGTCTCTAACACCAACTCATTATCATTAAACTGACCAACTACATATCTAAAACTTTTACAAAACTATTATAGTCTATTTTTTAAACGCTTCGTATAGTTTTTTATAGAGCTCTTCCGCCCCTTTTTTCTGATCGTTAATCTCCTTTTTACCGTAATCAAAATTTGCAAATACAATTCCCTCATCACCAGTAGAGAAAGTGAGAAATTCCATCCCAATCAATTTATTATTTTTACTATCTTCCACAGTAGTTCCTAAATTATTATTAAATTGATTCACTTCGTCTTCACTTACTCCAAAACCTATAGCAACACCATCTTCAATTAAATTTGAAAAGATTGCTTCTGAAGATTCCACTTCTTTTACTCTTATATTATATATCGCTTCTACTGTTTCAACTTGTCTTACTTGATTCCATCTTTCTGTATCGTCAGAAAATCTAGTATAGACGGTGAAATCTACTGTAGGCTTAATTGGACTATCATTTTTTATTAGTTGTTTTCCTATGAAGAAAATTGCCAGTATTCCAGCGACTAAAATCAACGTAATATGAAATTTCTTTTTCATGCCTGACTCCCGATATCCTTTATATCAATGATAACATCAACTTTACTATATACAGCTGGGTCATGTGTTGCTATTATGACATATTTATTTTCTGTTGCTTCATTTAATAATAAATTAATAATGTCATTTCCAATCTCACTATCCAAAGCACCTGTAGGTTCATCTGCTAAAATAATTTTACGTGGTTTCATCAGCATTCTTGCAATAGATATCCGCTGGGCCTGTCCCCCGGACAATTCATATATTTTATGATTTAAATAGTCATTGGAAAGACCTACTTTTTCAAGTGCTTCAGATAGGATCTTTTTGTCTTTATTGAGGAGTTTTAAGTTATCATAGACTGTTTTGTTTTCTATCAGAGAATAATTCTGGAAAACATAGCCTATAATATTTTTAAAATAGGCTCTTTCTTTGATTTTCCAGATATCCTGTTCATCAACTAAAACATTTCCACTGTCAATTTTTTCCAGTCTTCCTATAATGTTTAGCAAGGTACTTTTACCTGAGCCTGATCCTCCAATCAAGGCGTAGCTTTTCCCAGCTTCAAAAGTTAAATTCAAATCTGTAAATATCTTTTTGGAGCCGAATTGTTTGGTAACATTCAACATTTCAATTGCCATTATTCATCCCCCTTTAGAATTTGAGTATATTTTTCAGATAGTTTTTTAAAACTCACTATTGTTGAAACAAATAAAACCGTAAAAGAAGCAATACCGACATATAGTAGTTCTATCTGTCTGGTCATCATAAATGTACTGATAATAACCATTGTAATCGTTATTATAAAATACTTTAGACTTGAAATTGCTATACCTGTTTTCGATAAACCTAAAATTATTTTTTTGACAAAATCATGCTGCTTTAGCGCAATAAACATTTGAGCATATTGATAAATGAGTAGAAAAACAATACCGTAAATAATCATCTGCAGTATTTTTGAAAGGAAGATTTGATGTTCCAAGGATTGAATATTCAGTTTCACAGTTTGGTAAACCTCAACTGGATTGATTGAAAAATTCAAACTTTCACTCAAATCGTTGATTTTTTTAATCGCTGCCGGACTAAAAAGTGAGTTATATAGGATATTGCTTGCTAAAATAACATCGTTATTTTCTACCATTTTATCCGTATCTAATACAACCACTATATTACTGTTACTGTCTGTCAAACTTTCCAAAGGTAAATTTTCTTTATTATCATGAACACTATTACCGTTTTCGTTGAAGTAAAAAAATTCTTGCCCATCAGGAATAACTTGCACCGTAAGGTCATCTTTAGTATAGTTTGTACCAGTAAATTGTTCCGCTACAACTGTATTCTCAATTGATGCTTTATTCTCTTTAAATTTATTTGGAATATAGATAGTTGCTATTTTATTATCTAATGATTGATAGTTCGTTCCACTAACTTTGTTTTGTACCTTAGCACCTGTTTGATTGATATAAACCAGTTCCTTATTAATCTCTGGGTTCGTTATCCCATCACTTTTTAATTGCTTAGAAAAAACTGCTGCTTCATCAGAAGCTGCCATAAATTCTGGAATATAAACCGAAGATGATTTGATATATATAAAATCCAGTTTTTTTAATGCTTTAGCAATCTCGATGTACTTAGCCCCAGAGTCATTTATCTCTTCTCCGTTCGTAACAGTTTTATTTTCAATACCCAAAAACTCTGGTCTTTTCCAATCTTTTACTGTACTCCATGGTTCTAAATGCTTTATCTGCATGTCTATCTCTGATTGGCTTGTCTTTGTTTCTCGTAATAAGACTCCTGAAACAACTATTATGCTGGAAATAACCGCAAGCCATACTATAAAAATGAAACTATTTTTGACCTTATTTTTAATAATTTCAATAGGTTTTTCAACCTTGATTGTCAGATAAAATAGCGCAAAAGTAATGATGTCAATTATTTGAAAAATAATAAAATTAGTTAAAAGTAGAGAGAAAAATAGCTTAGAACTATATGTAGAGAGGCCATTACCCAAAAAAGAACCGTATAACATCATCAATACAGCTACGAGTATCAGCTCAAAAATAACTGAAATAAAATATTCTTTTTTAATATTATATACAGGTAACCCTAAAGAACGTCTTATCACACCTTCTTTTATATGCCTTGATCTAACAACAAATAGAACAACTAATAAAGTTAAGTAAATTGAAATCATTAGTAATAATCTCAACGGACCAGTAAATTGAATCATGCCCCCTATCTGCCAAGGGTAAGCCATATATACGGCTTGAAGACCTGTAGATATAAGTGATTTTAAACTATTTGAACCTATATTCCCTAAGGTATAATACATCCCAGTTATTGGTGCAGACTTTAATTGTTCATAACTGGTATCATCGAAATTTATATAAATCAACTTCCCTGAATCCTGAACGATCGGCTTGTAAATGGTAACATTTTGTTCTTGGGCTAGGTCACTAATCGTTTGATACACTTCTTCATTTGACAGATTACTTTTGCCTTGAATGGAGAAGGCACCATCTATTGGTAAGGGGATTGGTTTTTGAGTATCACTAATGCTAACCAGACCAATGGCAGCAATTAAACAAAAGAAGAATCCAACAACGCATAATTTTAATTTCATAAGCGCCCCCCTATATAATAAAGGCCCTATACAATTTTTTGGGCCTCTAAAATTCATAAACTATTTTTAAAAATAAAAGTAATTCCAATGTGCATTTAATCGAACATCATTCCAGCTTTTTGTTGCACTTGACAATGCCCATCCATATTTTTGAGAACTATGAGCCTTAACCGTTCCCCAAAAATTAGTTACTGAAGATTTTGAGCCAATATTTTCAGTATAAACAAGATAATTAGAATAGCCATAGTTACCATTTACACCATAATGCCATTCATCTATTATTGGAGATGGAGCTGGATGTGCAACTTCTGCATTAACGACACTAGGTATAGTAGATAGCCCAAACACTAACAAACTTGTTGCTAGTAAAACTAATGCTTTATTTTGATTCTTATTTTCATAATAAACCTCCAAATAAAATATTTTATGCTTAATGTAAAATATTCCGCCTTACACATATAAACATTATATAAGTCCTTTTTACATTTTCCAATTATAACAAGAAAACCTTTTAACTCATTTGACTCTATGGACCACCCCCGGATCTATTCCATTACTCTTCGGTCTAGTAATTATTGAGCTCCCTGTAACAACTATCAAACCTACGACAACAAAACAAAGTTTTAATAATTTTTTCACTACTGAAATCCCTTTCATTTTCTTGTTTTAAATATATCACTTAAAAGATTATTTGTCAATAATAAAATGTTTTTTTTTATCTATTTTATTTTTATTTATTATAGTGATTTGTTGTTGAATGATCTTAATGCCTATTAAAAGAGACTAGTTTTACCCAGCCTCATCTAAACTTTTTATAAACATACAAGTTTTTCTTTTAAAATTCTCAAAAATTCCTTTTTATGTAGTTCTCTATGACTAACGACATTTTTTCATTATCAAATATATCATAGAGAAATTTAGAATATGAAAAATATTCTTTAACTTCTTCCTTTTCAGAAAAACTTTCACAAACATTACCCAATAGACAATATAAATCTGCTAATAAATAAGTGTGATTAAATGTTTTACAAATGCCAATAGTCTCTATAATTTCGGAGACCGCATCGTCTGTCCGATTCTCTAACCATAGGTAACGACAATGATTATATCTGACTTTTATTAGTAATTCTAGATTATCAATATTATTAATATTAGATGTACTAATTTTGGAAATAATAATATCATACAATTCTTCACTGCTAGATTTATTGCCATTTTGTGAGTAGAAGTTACTTAAACTATTCATGAACTTAAAATAATCACTGTCATTTTGTGACACGTTACTAATGACAGATTCTAATTTCTTAATAGCTTTATCTTTTTTATCTTCTTGATGAAAAAGAATAATAGATTCAATCCATGACAAGAATAATTGATCAGAAAGAGGAAGTTTTTGCTTCTTATCAATTTCTAATTCATACAGATACTTTAACGATTCATAGTCCCTATTAGCTAATAATTTATTAGAGAGTATCCTAAAATTCTGAATTGTACTATCCTCTTTTACAATACTTTCATCAAAAAAATAATTCATTGGAACACTCAATTTCAGTGATAATTTATATAGTAATTCAGCTCCTGGATTATATTTCCCTTTTTCAATTCTACTAATTTGTCCTTGTTCACAAATTCCTTCAGCAAGCTCTGCCTGAGATAAACCTAATTCTAATCTTCTACTTTTTAAACGAGTTGCTAACATTGTCATTTGGGTTCTCCTAATTATCTATTCATGTAAATATATTATCACTATTATAAATACAATTCAAGTAACTATAACTATGTGAATTTTTACCTGATTTACTCTGCTATTTTTAAATAATCATCTACTGTTTATTCAATTACTATATTTGAATTATAGACTTCCATAAACTACTTTAGCCTTCTAACAAATCCTTCATATTGACTTGGTCCCCTGGCAATGCTCTTATTTCCCCATTTACATTATCTAATGACATCAATTCTTTCAATTTCAGCTTAAAAAGTCACACCTTGCTAGATTTCGGTTACTATGATTCACTGCCTTTGTCGTCTTGAAAAGAAAAGCAGAACAAAAAGCAGAAACGATATTTTTGATGAAATTTCTTCTCGGAAATATGAACTAAAAAATCCTTTGACTCTTCTCACCCATAAAATCTAATCAACAAGGTCTGCTTTTTATTTTTGAAGAGTATAAACACTAAACTCCCCTGTCTTCACTGACAAGGGAGTTATTTTATTTGGATTGACTAAATTGGCTTTGATACAGATTATAATAGAAACCTTTGTCTGCCAAAAGGCTGTCATGATTACCTTGTTCGATAATCTGTCCATCTTTCAAGACCAAAATCTTATCAGCTTCTTGAATAGTTGATAGACGGTGAGCGATGACAAAACTTGTCCGACCCTTCATCAATCGCTTCATGGCTTTTTGAATCAAGAGTTCCAAACGGGTATCGACTGAAGAAGTCGCTTCATCAAGAATCAGAGTAGCTGGGGCTGCCAACAAGGCACGCGCAATGGTCAATAGTTGCTTCTGACCTTGGGAAATATTGCTGGATTCCTGGTTCATTTCCATATTGTACCCTCCAGGAAGCGTGCGAATAAAGTGGTCAACGTTTGCTGCTTTGGCAGCTTCCACAATTTCCTCATCTGTCGCATCCAGACGACCAAAACGCAGTTTTTCCTTGATGGTCCCTTCGTAGAGCCAAGCATCCTGCAAGACCATACCAAATTGACTACGGTAGGATTGACGGGAAATATTTCGAATGTCCTGACCATCACTTCTCAACAGCCCCTTGGTAGTCTTTCTCGTGGGCAAGAGTAAAATTCACAATCTCAACCCGTTCGTCAAATGTTGTCTTGCGTCCTTGTTCCATGTGTCTCATTCCTTTACTAGTAGCTTGCAGTTCTTTACCACTAGTATAACGTTTTATCCATAATCTGAGAACATAAGGGTCAGAAATTCCATATTTTGTGGTCAGAGTTTTGAGACTTCCCAAGCCATTAAGATAGTCGGAAACAGCTTGTTCCTTTAGTTCCTTACTATACTTCTTCCATTGACGACTTTCCTCTAGCCCTTTAACACCAGCTTCTTTGTACTTCCGCACCCAGTTCGATAGGGTGTCTTTAGAAATACCTTGGTTTCTAGTTAACTAATTAAGTGACTTCCCTTCTTCCAAGTGAAGTAGAACAATTTCTAGTTTCTCAGATATAGATTTTGGACTTCTTTTGGACATAATAAAACTCCCCTCATAGTTTCTAGTGAAAATTTTTGTTTTTTCACTGTCCACTATATGGGGAGTATATCATCAAAACTACAGGATTTTTGCTTTATCTTTGAATAGACGACCAAAATGCAGACTTGGCTTGAGACTTTTCACCACCAAGTCGACAGGCTCATCCATTTGATTTCTACAAAAGTTTACTTAATCTTTTCTTCTTCATAATCACCGTTCGGGCAGACGACTTGCTTGCCTCCACCACGAACCTTCTTCTCAACTAGATAATGGTCACATTTTGGACAGGCGCGACCGACCGGCTTATCCCAAGATGTAAATTCACATTCTGGATAACGGTCACAACCGTAGAAAAGACGATTGCGTTTGCTCTTGCGCTCAATGACCTGCCCCTGATGACAGACTGGACAAGTCACGCCGATTTCCTTGGTGATTTGCTTGGTATTGCGGCAATCTGGGAAATTGCTACATGCGTAGAATTTACCAAATCGACCCAGTTTGATGACCATGGGATGACCACAAACGTCACAGTCAAATCCGGCTGGCTCATCCTTGATTTGGATTTTCTCCATTTGCTCCTCAGCCTTGGTCAACTCAATCTTGAAAGGCTGATAGAAGCTATCGATAATCTTCTGCCACTGCTCTTTTCCAACCTCAACGTCGTCCAATTTCTGCTCCATTTCGGCTGTAAATTTGACATTAACGATGTCTGGGAAAAATTCAACAATCAATTTATTGACAATCTCACCCAGCTCCGTCGGCTCAAATCGCTTGGCAGCCAGTTTAACATAATAGCGTTTTTGGATGGTCTCAATGGTCGGTGCATAGGTAGATGGACGACCAACACCATTTTCTTCCAAGGTCTTGATTAGTGTCGCCTCAGAATAGCGAGCTGGTGGCTGCGTAAAGTGCTGCTCAGGATTGGTAGCGGTCCGAGTAACCGTATCTCCTTGCTCCATATCCGGCAACATTTTATTCTTGTCTGAGTCGTTGTAAACCGCCATATAACCGTCAAACTTGACTTGGCTACCATTAGCCGCAAAAAGAACGCCATTTTTCCCTAGACGAACGCTCATGGTGTCGAATACAGCCGCAGCCATTTGGCTGGCTACAAAACGATTCCAAATCAGTGTATAAAGACGGAGCTGGTCCTTATCCAGATATTTGGCAATGGATTCTGGGGTCAGATTGACATTGGACGGACGAATAGCCTCGTGGGCATCTTGGGCACCACTGGTATTTTTGACCTTGCTGCCATTCTTAGAATAGTTTTGACCAAACCGCTCTGTGATAAAGGCAGCAGCCTGCTCCTGGGCCACTGGACTAATCCGCGTCGAATCGGTACGCATGTAGGTAATAAGACCCTGCGTTCCCCCTGTTCCAAGACTGACCCCTTCGTAAAGCTGCTGGGCAATCATCATGGTCTTCCGCGTACGGAAATTGATTTTATTGGCCGCATCCATTTGCATGGTGGAAGTGGTGTACGGTAATGGCGCATTGCGTCTCCGCTCCTTGCGTTCGACTTGCTCCACCAAGAAATCATCACCCTTTAGCCTATCCAAGACTTCCTTGACTTGGTCATTGTTTTCGATTTTGACTTTCTTGCCGTCCATGCCATAAAATGATGCCTGGAATTTTTTCGTTCCTTTTTTGAAGGTAGCGTCAATGGTCCAGTATTCTTCCGGCTTGAAATTGTTGATTTCATTTTCTCGGTCAATGATGAGCTTGAGGGCAACGGATTGCACGCGCCCTGCCGACAAGCCTTTCTTGACCTTTTTCCATAAGATTGGCGAAATCGAATACCCTACGATACGGTCCAAGACCCTACGGGCCTGCTGGGCATCGACCAAGTCATGGTTGATAGCACGAGGCTCCTTGAAGGCATTTTTTACCGCATCCTTGGTGATTTCATTGAATACCACACGGTTTTTGTCCTGCTCATCCAAGCCCAAAATGTGGGCCAAATGCCAGGAAATCGCCTCTCCTTCCCGGTCCGGGTCACTCGCCAGATAGACTTGTTTGGCATTCTTGGCCTCTTTTTTCAAAGAATTGATGAGCGGCCCTTTACCACGGATATTGATGTATTCTGGTGCGTAGTTATTGTCAAAGTCAATGGACATGCTGGATTTTTTCAAATCACGGATATGTCCGACCGAGGCAACTACCTTGTAATTTTTACCAAGATATTTCTCAATGGTCTTGGCCTTGGCAGGCGACTCTACGATAACCAGATTTTTCTTGTTTGCTGTTTTTTTCTTACTAACTGTTTTTGTAGACATTCTCGTTCCTTACAAATATTTTTAACTCACAAAGAATATACTATTTTTCAGCTAGTGTCAAGATTTTTATTTTCCTATAGGAAAACTTATTTTAAAATTGATAGTCAGAAATGATGTCCAAGCCCGATGTGACGCACTTTGCGCCCTCTTGAATCAAATGATGACATCCGTCAGATTTTCCGTCTAAAATGGAGCCTGGAATGGCAAATATTTCCCGCCCTTCTTCCAGGGCACGCTCACAAGTAATCAGGCTACCCGACCGCATTTTTGCCTCGCAGACCACCAGTCCGCCGACCAAACCAGCGATAATCCTATTACGCTCTGGGAAATGAAACTTGAGCGGCTGTTCACCAGGCCCGTACTCTGTTAAGACCAGATGATGCTTGCCTATATAGGACTGCAAATCTTTATTTTCCTTGGGATACTGCACATCCAAGCCTGTACCGATGACCGCAATGGTCTGTCCACCATTTTTTAGGCTGGCGATATGGGCCGCCGTGTCAATTCCACGCGCCAGGCCGCTGACAATGACATAGCGATTCTGAAGTTCCTTAATAATCTTCTGGACTGACTGGATGCCGTTTTTACTGGCATTTCGCGTACCAACCACGCCCAACTTTGGTTTATCTAGCAAGTCAAGGTCTCCTTGGTAAAAGAGCAAGACTGGCGGATTGTAAATTTCCTTGAGGGCCAAGGGATAAATGTCATCCAAAATCGAAAAGGATGGAAAGCGATTAAACTCCTCACGGCAGGCCTTGATGTCCAAATTTTTATAATTTTCCATGAAGAGAATGGGATTTTTGCATTCAGATACGACAGCCATGTTGCGCAAGGATAGCTTTTTATCGTACTTTTCTTGGTAAACCAAGATTTTGTGAATATTGAGATTGGTCAGACCAGCCTTTTTCAACTTAAAAATATCAAAATTATTCATATTAATTACCTCTCTACCTGATTTGTTCGTAAAAAAAAATAAATCTCCGAAGAAATTCATAGAAAATTTTGAAACATTTTTATTCTGAGACTAACAAATTCTTAAGAAATTCTCTGAAATATTGTTAGATTATTCTATTGTTCCTATTTTTTAATAATCAATTTGATTGCCTCTTGCAATCGTCTCTCTTGCTCCTCTGGGTCATCAGAAGGATGTTCAATACAGGATTGAACTTTTTGTGCAATGGCAATTCCCATCATACTATTAATACTGGATCGGACTGCACTAAGCTGCGTTACAATATCTATACATTCTTGTTCTTCTTCAACCATTTTTTGAATACCGCGAAGTTGACCTTCTGCGCGTTTTAATCGGTTCATCATATCTTTTTTATCCATCTTCATATTCTATATGGTACCGATTGTTTGTAAAAAAGTCAATTCAAAAACTTGACAAGTTATCCTCATCTTTGTTATATTTAAAATACCCCATAGGGTATATAGGAGAAGAACACATGTTTAAACAAATCTTATCAGGAATCTTTTCATCTTCCGAGAGTCTTACTGTGGCAGAACTGCAACAAGCCTTACAAGAACTCAATACTATCTTATTGGATGTCAGAGAAGTCAATGAATTTAATTCTGGACATATTGCACAAGCAATCAATAGCCCACTGAGTCAACTTGAAAACTTCAAAGGCGATAAAACGAAACAGTATCTCGTCATTTGTCAATCAGGCATGCGCAGTCAACGAGCTACTGAGTATTTGACTAGTCTTGGATACCATGCACTGAATGTTCGTGGCGGAATGAATGCCTGGAGCGGTCCTATCAAAGGAGATCAATAAATGAAAATTCTAATTATTGGTGGTGTTGCGGGAGGAATGTCCGCTGCTACTCGTCTCCGTCGTCTGATGGAGGATGCCGAAATTATCGTATTTGAAAAAGGTCCATACGTCTCCTTCGCTAATTGCGGACTTCCCTATCACGTTTCTGGAGAAATTGCAGATCAAAGTAGTCTATTACTCCAAACACCTGAAAGTTTACAAGAGCGATTTAATCTGGATGTTCGGCCTTTTCACGAAGTCATTAACATCCACCCTGACAAACAAACGGTCACTGTCCAAACTCCAAATGGGCAGGTCGAAGAAACTTATGATAAATTGATTGTATCGCCAGGGGCAAAGCCCTTTATTCCTACACTAGAGGGTATAGAAAATGCAACCAATTTGTTTACTTTACGAAATGTACCTGATTTGGAAAACATCATGACACATCTGAAGAAAGTAGAAAATGGGAAAGCAGTTGTCATCGGTGCTGGTTTTATTGGTTTGGAAATGGCTGAAAATTTGGCACTCAAGGGACTGGACGTCACACTGATTGAACAAGCTCCTCATGTCTTGCCGCCTTTGGATGAAGAAATGGCTAGCTTTATTGAGGCTGAACTAATATCGAAAGGAATTCGTGTCCTCACGGGTCAGTCTGTGACAGGTTTCAGCCACAATGGACAAGTATTATCTTTAGCAAATGGGGAAACAATTTCTTCTGACTTGACAATCTTATCTGTCGGGGTACAGCCAGATTCAACATTAGCTGCTGATGCAGGAATCGCAGTGGGACTTCGCGGTGGTATTTTGGTTGATGAAAATTATCAGACCAATCTACCAAATATTTATGCGGTAGGTGATGCTATCGTGGTTAAGCAAGAGATAACCGGGCAAGACGCTTTGATTTCTCTAGCCTCTCCTGCCAATCGACAAGGTAGACAAGTTGCTGATGTCATTGCTGGTTTAAAACGTATCAATAAAGGGTCTATCGGGACAGCCATCGTTAAAATATTTGACTTAGTCGCAGCATCCACTGGTCTAAACGAACGATCGGTTCAGACGCTTGGATTTAACCATGCGGTCGTACATACAACAGGCAAGGATCATGCCGGTTACTATCCGGGTGCAACCGATATTGTCCTCAAGTTGATTTTTTCACCAGTTGATGGCAAAATTTATGGGGCGCAGGCTGTTGGTCAAAAAGGGGTTGATAAACGCATTGATGTAATTGCGACAGCTATTAAGGCTGGTTTGACAATTTTTGACTTACCAGAACTTGAGTTGACCTACGCACCTCCATTTGGCTCGGCTAAAGATCCGGTCAACATGATTGGCTACGCAGCCCTCAATATCGCAGAAGGATTGAGTGAGAATATCCAGTGGCATCAATTAGAGCTAGAATTGGAAAATGGTGCTATTTTATTGGATGTCCGGAATCATAATGAAGTGCGAAAAGGTCACTTTAAAGATTATATACATATTCCACTCGATCAACTCCGTAACCGAATGAATGAATTAGATAAAAATGAGCGCTACATCGTCAGCTGTCATAGCGGTCTCCGTTCTTATATTGCTGAACGTTTGTTAAAACAACATGGTTTCGATGTAAAGAACTTAGACGGTGCCTATTTTCTCTATAAAATGGTGCGACCTAACGCTATCTTAAACTAGATTATCCCTCCAGACTAGATGGTTCTGGAGGAATTTTTATCTTTTCAATTGACAAACTATTTCTATGATTATATAATCTAGTTATGAATACTAGATTATACAAAAACGAAAGCGATCATCAATTGCCCTATTGGGAAGACTTGCCAGAGATTGATTTGTATCTAGATCAGGTCTTGCTCTATGTCCATCAGGCGACGCAGTTTTCACCGTCTAAGGAGGACAAGGGTCTGACTGCATCTATGGTGAACAATTATGTCAAACACAAGCATTTGGAAAAGCCTATCAAAAAGAAATACCAGAAACACCAATTGGCTCGACTGATTGCGCTGACTTATTTGAAGAATGTATTTTCCATCCAAGAAATCAGCCAGACCCTGAATATCTTACAATCCCACTACTCTTCAGATAGGCTCTACAATTATTTTGTGGATTGTATGAACGAAAATGAGATGGAGACAGCTCCTGAAATCATTCGTTATGCTTGCCAGACCTTGAAACTCTACCACAAGACGCATCAGTTGGCTTTAGAATTAGAAAGAGGCTAGTCATGGATTACAAAATGAAACTCAGTATTCCCCTAACATTCGGCGAAGAAGTCGCTAACAGCGTCACGCATGCTATTGGTGCCCTTCTGATGCTGGCTCTACTGCCCATTACCGCTGTGCATGCCTTTAAGGATTACAATGTCACTGCTGTGGTTGGAATGTCCATTTTTGTCAGCAGTCTGTTCCTGATGTTCCTCTCTTCTTCTATCTATCATTCCATGCCCTATACTTCGGTCCATAAGTATGTTTTGCGGATGATTGACCATAGTATGATTTACATCGCCATTGCGGGCAGCTACACACCTGTTGCTCTCTCCTTAGTCGGTGGTTGGTTGGGCTATCTGATTATCAGCTTGCAGTGGGGCATTACGATTTTCGGCATTCTCTACAAAATATTTGCCAAAGAAATCAATGAAAAATTTAGTTTGGCACTCTATCTGATTATGGGCTGGTTCATCATTTTTATCCTGCCGGCCATTTTCCAACAGACCAATCTGACTTTCGGGCTCCTCATGTTGGCAGGGGGATTGTCTTATTCAATCGGTGCTCTCTTTTATGCCAAGAAACGACCCTATTTTCACATGATTTGGCACTTGTTTATTCTCCTAGCCTCAACCCTGCAGTATATCGCCATTGTCTACTTTATGTTACACTAGAAATCGGATAGATGTTCCAATTTCGTGCGATTTTTTGCTTTCCATGATAAACTGATACATAAGAAATGTTAGAAGCTGCATTCAGAGCTTGGCACTTTTATATAAGTTCACCTTACTTGTGAATACAGTTTCTTAGAAAGTAAAGATTATGATTACAAAAGAATTTGACACCATTACCGCCATATCGACTCCCTTGGGTGAGGGCGCTATCGGCATTGTCCGCCTATCAGGAACCGAAGCTTTTGCTATCGCCAGCAAGGTTTTCAAGGGCAAGGACTTAGGCTCCGTTGCCAGCCACACCCTCAACTACGGTCACATCATCGACCCTGATACTGACCAGGTCTTGGACGAGGTCATGGTTGGCGCTATGCGTTCTCCCCGCACCTTTACTCGTGAGGATGTCATCGAAATCAATACCCACGGTGGCATCGCCGTTACCAATGAAATCCTCCAGCTCCTCATCCGCCAGGGGGCTCGAATGGCCGATCCGGGTGAATTTACCAAGCGGGCCTTTCTCAACGGTCGAGTGGACTTGACCCAGGCCGAGGCAGTCATGGACGTGATTCGGGCCAAGACCGACAAGGCCATGCACAATGCTGTCCGCCAGCTGGACGGCTCCCTCTCGCAGCTCATCAATGACACCCGCCAGGAAATCCTGACAACTCTAGCCCAGGTCGAGGTCAACATCGATTATCCTGAGTATGACGATGTCGAGGAGGCAACCACCGAGTTAGTCCGTGAAAAGACTCTCCAATTCCAGGCCTTGCTGGAAAATCTCCTAGCCACTGCTCGCAGAGGTAAGATTTTGCGAGAAGGAATTGCGACAGCTATCATTGGCCGACCAAATGTCGGCAAATCCAGCCTACTCAATAACCTCCTCCGCGAGGAAAAAGCCATCGTAACCGACATTGAGGGAACCACTCGCGACATCATCGAGGAATATGTTAACATCAAAGGCGTCCCCCTTAAGCTGATTGATACTGCCGGTATCCGTGAAACGGATGACATCGTTGAAAAAATCGGTGTCGAACGCTCCAAGAAAGCCCTTGAAGAGGCCGACTTGGTCCTGCTTGTCCTCAACGCATCTGAGCCCCTGACCGAGCAAGATAGAACTCTGCTTGCTGTATCAGAAAACGCCAACCGCATCATCCTGCTCAACAAGACAGACCTGGAAGAACAAATTGAGGCAGACCAACTGCCTGAGGATGTCATTCGTATTTCCGTCTTGCAAAACCAGAACATCGACCAAATCGAAGAGAAAATCAACCAGCTCTTCTTTGAAAATGCTGGTCTAGTAGAGCAAGATGCCACCTACCTATCAAACTCTCGCCACATTTCTTTGATTGAAAAAGCAGTCCAGAGTCTCCAGGCTGTCAAAGACGGATTGGAAATGGGCATGCCTGTTGATCTGCTACAGGTTGACTTGACCCGCTGCTGGCAAATATTGGGAGAAATCACAGGTGATGCCGCTCCAGACGAACTCATCACCCAACTCTTCAGCCAATTCTGTCTAGGAAAGTAAGGAAATTTAGGTGTGGAGATCGTGCTTACTGAAGAGCTGAAAGGCTTCCATGGCACTTTCACAACGCTCATCCTAGAAAAATGCTTGACTAAACAGCAGTCTAGTGGCATTTATTCAGGCAAATAAGCAAGTAATCCCTATTCATGTAATGCAAATTATTTACATGGATTTTTCTTTTTTATTCTTGCTTTTTTCATTTTTGTTTTGATTGTTTTTTTACAAAATATTTGTTATAATAATGTCATAAATGAGGGCTGGTCATGAAAAAAATTATCATTCTGCTATCTACCGTTTTTCTCCTTGTGCTAGGTGTCATCAGCTGGAAACTATTAGCCTCTGGTCATGCCAAGTTTGAACTCCAAGATTCAGCTTCAATGTATATTATTTATCCTAATCAGATTGAGGCCTATCAACTAGAAGGAAATGACCTCAAGCTCTTGAATCGACAAGAGATGGGAGGCATTGATTTCCCTCTCGGAAATAGCCACAAGCTCCAAAATCGTTATCTGATGCTCTCAAGCAGCGCCCCAAAATCCTACGCAGAAAATGTCACTTCGCTGGATTTTCAAACAGGTACGATTTCCCAGAAAGCCACCAAGTTTCATGATTACATTGCAGGGAGCGACGAGCACCATCTTTATATGGCTGGAAGGCACCTGACTTGGTTTGATACGAGTGGCAAAGAGGCTGGACAACTTACTCTGCCTGAAGATTTTTCTACCCTGACTAGCATCATGACCGATTCTGGCGATTTGCTTGTTCTGTACGGTCACAGGTATGTAATTGATAAACCTGAAGAAACCCGTGCTTACTATCTGATTTTTGACAAGAAATCTGAGAAAATTGTAGACGAGATTGAGGTACCACTTAGTCATCAAGTCCGCCAAGGCATCCTGAAAAATGGTCTTGTCTATCACCCGATTTTGACCTATTATCATGGTGATGGGCAACAGGAAACCTCTTATGATGTGCAGACCTTCAATCCTAAAACAAAAGAAATCGGAAAAATCCAGCTTTCTCATCCGCATCCCTCTACCATTCACAATCTGGGAGACAAGCATCTCCTATTGATTGAACATAATAGTTATATTAGCAAATATCCTCATTTCACCCTCTATAACTTAGAAACTCAAGAAGAGAGCTACCATGCCTTTCCTAACTTATCTGATAGCGACAGCCCAATCAAACATATTCAACTGTTGGATCAAGAACGATTACTGTTCACAAAGGATAATCAAGTCATCATTTATAATTTCAAACATTCTGAAATTCTCAAGCAGACAAGCCTGCCATCTGAATATGTAGCTGGTGTCTGGCTTACCCCCTAAGAAAAAGGAACTCGCTCGAGTTCCTTTTCACTTCTATTCTTTATCTTGTAGATCAACGCTTGGTACTGTTGTTGTGGCATCGTTAGTCGCTTGGAAGAGGTCAACTTTCTCATAGCCAAAAAGATTGGCGTAGATAGAAGTCGGGAACTTCCCGATTTTTTTATTGTAGGCTGTTGCCACCGTATTATAATCCTTGCGGGCCACTAAAATCCGATTTTCTGTGCCTTCAAGCTCGGTAATTAAGTCCGATACCTGCTGGTTGGCTGTGATTTGTGGATAATTTTCCGCCACTACCAAAAGGCGAGAAACTGCTGAATCTAGCTGAGTCTGAGCCTGATTGTACTCTGCGGAACCTTGCTGGCTGGAACCAATCTTGGCACGCGCATCCGCGATAGCTGTAAAAATATCCTTCTCATGCTCCATGGCCCCCTTGACGGCCGATACAACGTTGGGAATCAGATCATAACGTCGCTGGAGCTGGGTCTGGACATTGGCCTGGGCGTTCTCCACTTCGGCGTGGCTGTCCACCAGACCATTGTACTGACCGATGGCTCCTATTCCCAAAACTAGCAAAGCTACTAGGGGGATGAGGAAGGTTAACCATTTTTTATTCATACTATTTCCTTTCTTTTTCTTACCAACCAGATGAGGCGCCGCCTCCGCCGCCTCCGCCACCGGACCAACCACCTCCGCCGCCAAAGCTAGATGAGGAATGGTCAGAATGATGGTGATGATGGTAATGATAATCGTCGACCCACATCCAAAGAAGGCTACCTGGACCGCCTCCGCGGCCACCACGACTGGACTTATCAATAATGATAAAAATAATAGCCAGAACAATAATGAGGATGAAAAATGAACCGACATCATCGTCACTATAAGTTTCTTGACTTTCTAAGCTAGCCAGCTGCTGGGCTCCCAGGTCAGTCCCGTAAAAGCGGTCGCCGATGGAATTGACAATGTAGGTGACACCAGCATCATAGTCCTCCTGGCGAAAAAACTCCCTGGAGGAATCTAAAATATCTTTGGCCTCTATATCCGTGATGACGGTGGCTGCATTGTCCGAGGTCTCTATCCGAAACTGCCTATCATCTATGGCAATGACCAGCAAAATCCCGTTATCCGTCCCGGAAAATCCCACCTGCCAGTGACGAAAGAGCTCATTGGAAAAACTTTCTAAGTCATCATTCAAATGGTCCGTCACATAGACCCCCACCTGCAATTTTTGACCGGTACGCTCCCATTCTTGATTCTTTTGGTCAATACTGGCGATCGTATCAGCTGATAGGTAGCCTTGTTGGTCTACTACCGTCGTATCCAGCGGTCGATCTGGCAACTGGTCCGCTCTAACAATTGGCGGAAATAAGGCCAGCAAAACTAGGAGACTGACCAAGATTCCTCCTAGCCATACCACATACTTTCTCATCTCAACACCTCCTTCGGCACAAAAAGACAAGAAATCATCTATTTTCTATATACAATTATATCATATTGTGTACTGTTGAACAATATTTTTTATGTCCCTCTGCAATCTGGGTAAGACACGTTCCTTGAACCAGGGATGCTTGGCCTTCCAGATATTATTTCTAGGAGAAGGATGGGGCAGAGGAAAATAACTGGGCAAATAATCCTCAAAATGTCGGACCCTTTCGGTCAAGTTCCTCTGGGATTTCCCAAAAATAGCTTCCTGAGCATAGCTCCCAACTAAAAGCGTCAAATCAATATGAGGCAAATGTTGCAAGATGAGCGGATGCCACTTGTTAGCGAAGTCCTTGCGCGGTGGCAAATCACCTGTCTTCCCCTTACCAGGATAATAAAAATCCATAGGAAGAATAGCAAACAAACCTGAGTCATAAAAGGTTTCTCGGTCCACCCCCAACCAATTTCGAAGATTATCGCCACTAGCATCATCAAAAAGTTGACCTTTTTCTTGTGTTTTCAAACCCGGCGCCTGCCCGATAATCAGAATGCGAGCAGTCTCAGGCGCCTGAAAGAGCGGTTCAATCCCTTGACGTGTAAAAACTTGATTGGCAGGGTCAGACATAATAGCCCGACGAATGGAGGATAGCTGCATATTGTGTCTCCTAAAAAAGACGGAAATCCCGTCTTTTCATCTCTTATTTAATCAACTCGTAAATGGCCTCTGCGTAAATTGCCGCGGCGCGGTAGAGGTCTTCTACATCCGCAAATTCATTGGCCTGGTGCATGGTATCTGTGTAGCCTGGGAACATAGCTCCATAGGCAACACCACGCTCTAGCAGGCGACCAAAGGTTCCGCCACCGATGACTTGCTCGTGACCTTTCAGTCCTGTGTGTTTCTCATAAACAGACAGGAGAACGGCTACCATTGGGTCGTCAATTGGGCAATAATGCGGTGTGTGACCGTGGTCTGACAGGCTGACGCTTTCTACCTCAAATTTCTCCAAGCCAGCCTTGATGACTTCAGGACTGGTGTTTTTTGGATAGCGGAAATTGAGGGCAATGGTGTTGTCTGCTGCGCCTGCATCAAACTTGAAGACACCAGCGTTCATGGACAGGGCACCCATTTGCTGATCGTAGATAGCTACGCCTAATTTTTTCGCATCGTGGTCCTCAAATAGAGTTTCTCCGGCAAGTTCCAAATAAGCCTTGGCTGCACCTTCAAAGGCAAACTGGTTGAGGAATTTAGCCAAGTAGGTCGCCCCATTGACCCCATTTTCTGGGTGGGCACCGTGGGCTGATTTTCCGATGATGGTCACTTGGACACGACCGTCAGACAGGTTTTCCGCGCTAGCTGACACGCCGTATTCCGCTGAGAAGGCTGCCAATTTATCCTCAAGACTATCTAACTGACCTGAGATGACTGCTGTCGCGGACTCAGGTACCATGTTCTCACGGAGACCGCCTGTAAAGCTATGCAACTGAGCAGCCCCGCTATTTTCCCCAGCAAAATGCAAATAAGCTGTGATGTTGCCCTTTTCGCCGTTGATAATCGGGAACTCGGCATCAGGAGAAAATCCGAAATCTGGCAGAGGGAGACCAACGTTTGCGAAGTAATA
This sequence comes from Streptococcus nasisuis, assembly GCF_040836615.1. Classification (NCBI taxonomy): domain Bacteria; kingdom Bacillati; phylum Bacillota; class Bacilli; order Lactobacillales; family Streptococcaceae; genus Streptococcus; species Streptococcus nasisuis. The sequence continues at coordinate 1,888,808 of NZ_CP162268.1, forward strand.
ATCCATGTCCGCCCAACCCGACTCTTCGTCGGTACCTACGATGAAGCGGACTTTCTTAGAGATTGGCAAGCCCAATTCTTTGATGATTTTCAAACCGTAGTAGCAAGCCATAGTCGGCCCCTTGTCGTCGGACGAACCGCGCGCAAAGAGCTTCCCATCGATGATTTGTGGCTCGTAGGGGTCTGTATTCCAGCCACTACCAGCAGGAACTACATCCAAATGCCCGAAGATACCAAGCACCTCATCGCCTTCACCGAACTCAAAATGTCCAGCATAATTGTCAACATTTTTGGTCGGATAGCCGTCACGCTCAGCAATTTCTAGAAATTTATCCAAGGCACGGACAGGACCCGGTCCGAATGGGTGCTGGGCATCCGCTTGGCTATCGTCGCGCTCCGAATTGATGCGCAAGAGGTCGAATAAATCCGCCATGAATTCATCCTTGCGTTTGTCTACTTCTGCTCTAAAATTGATTGTCATACTGTCTCCTTTGCAATGTAAATGTAAGTCTATTTTATCATAATTTATCATGCAGATATAAAAAAAGGCTCTATAATTTCTGTAGTGGGTAAAACCACCATGGAAATTATGGAGCCTTTTTGAGTATATACAAAAAGTCCCATATGACCTATAATGAAAAGTGCTCAAACTATCATTTTAGAAAGACTCATATGGAACAACTAAATCTTATCACTAATTTTCTCAGAATTAAAGACAAAAATATTACTATCACTGATGAATATGATATGGGAACTCACTTAGAACTCCACGGTTACTTGGATTACATGGCTCCTAAATGTCCAGAATGCAAGGGACAAATGGCTAAGTACGACTACCAGAAAGCATCAAAAATCCCTTACCTAGAAACTGCTGGTTACCCACTCCTTATCCGCCTTAAAAAGCGTCGTTTCAAGTGTAAAGAATGTGGGAAAATGGCTGTCGCTGAAACTCCTCTTGTTAAGAAAAACCATCAAATATCTGTCGCTGTTAGTCAGAAGATCGCCCAGTTACTCATCGAAAATCAAGCAATGACACATATTGCACACAGGCTAGCTATCTCAACATCATCAGTTATGAGAAAGCTCAATGAGTTCAAGTTTGAAACGGATTGGAATACCCTACCTGAGGTGATGAGTTGGGACGAGTATGCCTTCAAGAAGGGGAAAATGAGCTTCATCGCTCAAGATTTCGACTCCCTAAATGTCATCACCATTCTCGACGGAAGAACTCAAGCAACCATCCGAAACCACTTTCTACGCTATCCTAGAAAGGTTAGAAATCGAGTCAAAGTGATTACCATGGATATGTTTAGTCCCTATTATCAACTTGCTAAACAGCTTTTTCCGAATGCAAAAATTGTACTCGACCGCTTTCATATTGTTCAACACCTTAGCCGTGCTATGAACCGTGTCCGTATTCAAATCATGAATCAATTCGACAGAAAATCGCAGGAATACCGTGCTTTGAAACGCTACTGGAAATTGATACAACAAGATAGCCGTAAAATCAATGATAAACGATTTTATCGCCCTATGTTTCGAATGCATTTGACTAACAAGGAAATCCTGGAAAAACTCTTGTCTTTCTCTGAGGAACTACGACAGCACTATGAACTCTATCAGCTTCTCTTATTCCATTTCCAAGAGAAGAACTCAGACCATTTCTTTGACCTAATTGAACAAGAAATAACCACTGTTAATCCTATTTTCCAGACGGTATTTAAGACATTTCTAAAGGATAAAGACAAGGTTTTGAATGCCCTAGAATTGCCTTATTCCAACGCCAAACTGGAAGCTACCAATAATCTCATCAAAGTCATTAAAAGAAATGCCTTTGGTTTCAGGAACTTTGAGAACTTTAAAAAACGCATTTTGATTGCTTTGAACATAAAGAAAGAGAGAACGAAGTTCGTCCTCTCTAGGTGTTAGCTTTTCATCTACCCACTACAGTTGACAAAGAGCCTAAAAAAAACTGACCTTTTCCAAGATCAGTTTATTCTTATTCAAATTCCAATTGCGTCTTGTCCGTAAAATAAGACTTGTAGGCTGCGTATGATGCGATAACAGAGGCCAGACTGGTAGCCGACAGGAGCATGAACATGACCATAATCTGGTAACGAATGGCAGCTACAGGGTCAACACCTGCAAAAATCAGACCAGACATCATGCCGGGCAGGCTGACCAGACCAACTGTCTTGGCTGAGTCAATGGTCGGTTGCATTCCCGTTTTGATACTTTCGCGCAAAATGTCCTGCGAAGCCAATTTGGCAGACGCGCCCAAACTCAATTTCTCCAAGACCTGCTGGCGATTATCCGTAAAGAGACGATACATAGCCCGATAGGACAGACCGATGGCTGACATGGCATTGCTAGCTAGCATACCAGAAATAGGAATGACCTGCGAGGGAATGAACTTAATAGCCCCCGACCAAATCAAAATGCTCAAGGTCAATCCAGTAGAAATCAGAAGGGCAAAGAAGGGATGCCAGAAGGACTTGTTGACGACAGGGTTACGCTTATTGGCCTGACGACTAGCATTGTAGAGAATGACTAGGACCATGACCAAGCTCAACCAGCCATTAGATACTTGAAAGACAAACTTCAAGACATAGCCGACCAAAAAGAGTTGGACCACCGTCCGCAAGACAGCCATCACAATGTCTTTGGTAATTCCCAGTTTTTCCTTTTGGCTGATGCTAAGCGCAATCAAGACCAGACCAAAGACCAAGGCCAGAGAAAGATTGCTTACATTTACTTGGTTCATTGGACAATCCTCCCCTTCTCTACCTGGATAATGGTGCTGGCTGCTGCTATTTCCTCCACATCATGCGTGACTTCGACAATGGTGTGTCCTGCCTTGTGGTAATCGGCAATCAATTCATGCACCAAGGCTTTGGTTGTCGCGTCTAATCCCGCCGTCACTTCGTCCAGTAAAAGCACATGGGGCTCAAAGAGAAGATTGCGGACCAGAGCCACGCGCTGTTTTTCACCGCCCGACAGTTCAGAGATTTTCTTGTCTAAAAATGTCGCTGGTAAATCCACCTTGGCAAGGGCTTGAACCACGCGTTCTTCATCAACATCCAGCTGACGAATGTTAAAGGGAAAAGCAAGATTGTCCCGCACCGTTTGCCCAAAGAGAACTGGCTGCTGGAAACAATAGGAAACCTCTCTGCGGTAGAGAGGCATATCCATCTGTGCCAAATCCTGAGACTGGTAGAGGACTTGTCCTTGACTTGGAGAAGTCAACCCTGCCAGCAGTTTTAAAATCGAACTCTTACCCGACCCGGACGGACCAACCAAGGTCAGGCGCTGACCAGCATCTATACTGAGCGTCACATCCTCCAAAATGGTCGTGTCTGCATGAACTAAGCCGACGTGATTTAGCTGAAAAATCGGCATTAGCGACCTGCCTCCTCTGCCTCTTCCGCAGCCATTGCAATAGCCTGAGTCTCGTGAATAGTGCCATGCGCATGGTGAGCAGGACCATAGATAGAATAGAGTTTCAAGTCCTCATCGCCAATGTTGATAACATTGTGGTAGGTATCTTTTGGAATGAAAATGGCAAATTCTGGAACTACTTCTGTATCAAGGGTAATGTTATCCGCATCTGTTCCCATGATAACCCGTCCCTTCCCTTGCTCCACGCGCAAGAATTGATCATTTTCAGCATGCACTTCCGCGCCAATATCCCCACCAACTGGAATCGACATGAGGGTCACCTGCAAGAGTTCCCCAGTCCAAAGGGCTGTCCGGTAGTTTGTATTTTCCAAGGTTGCGTCTTCAATATTTGTTACAAATGGTGCTTTACCAAAATCTTTCGTTGTCATCTTATATACCTCTCAAATTGTAATCATTCTAAAGTTTATTTAGAATTGTTATAATTATATAACTTCATCTACAACTTGTCAAGAAAGAAATTGAAAAAATTTCATAAAAAAATTGACCAGCTTAACTGATCAATCTTTCCTAGTAAAATGAGCAATTTCTTCTTGGCTGATCGCATCTACAAAAGCCACCTGCTCTAGATTACCAATCAGGTCAAATAGGGACTGACTGTTTGATTGGAGCTCCTCTGCCACTTTGTCAGAGGCTTTTTCTACCTTCAAAAATACTGTTAATTGATAGGGTACCTTGTCTGATTGGATTTCGATATGATCATAAGTATAACCTTCAGGATAATCCTGTAAAGCAGCTAACTGAATGATCTTGCTATTGTCACCAACATAGTCTGTTTTGTACTGTTCCAGGTTCACCTCTTGGCTTTTTTCTGCCTGACAGGCTGCTAAAAAGACGAGGAACAAACAGAAAACAAGAAATAAATATTTTCGCATGACTTTTCCTCCTGAAGCTTATATACTTTGAATTGTAAATCCTTACACAAAACCTGTCAAGAAAATTGACTTCATGTAATGTATACCAAGAACAGGCTGTATCAAGCTACTCTCTGTCACCTTTGTAACGTAAACCCATAGCATTGATAGCGACAATAACCGTCGATAGACTCATGAGCACAGCCGCCAATAAAGGATCCACCATAATGCCCATGCTTGGATAAAGGATTCCAGCAGCTAAAGGAATGGCAATGATGTTGTAACCTGCCCCAAACCAGAGATTTTGCCTCATTTTGCGGATGGTTGTCTTGGCAATGCTCAACATATCCAAGACCGCTGATGGATTGGATTGAACCAAGACTACATCTGCAGAGTGGATGGCAACAGAGGTCCCTGCGCCAATGGCAAAGCCTAAATCTGCCGTCGCTAGAGCAGGCGAATCATTGACCCCATCGCCGATGAAAAGAACTGCCCCACGCGCCTGATAGTCCTTGACCAGCTTTGCCTTATCCTCTGGTTTAAGTTCAGCTCGGTAATCCTCTATGCCCAACTGACTGGCCACTTTTTGTGCGGTAGCTGGGTTATCGCCCGTTAACATGACAGGACTAATACCCCACGCTTTCAAGCCTGCTACAAAATCTTTAGCATCTTCTTTTATCTGGTCTCCCAAGGCTACAAATCCCAAGACTACACGATCAGCCACCAAAAAACTCAAGGTAAGACCCAAATCAAGATAGGGAGCAATTACGTGCTGATCCACTGACAAACCTATTTCCTGCAGACCTTTGTAGGACATGATTTCATAAACCCTTCCATCCAAGACGCCTCGAATCCCACTACCAGGGACATTCTCAACCTGCTCTGCTTGATAGGAATGTTGACCTGCAGCCTCCACAATGGAAAGGGCAATGGGGTGGGTTGAATGGACTTCTAGGGCTGCCATTTTGACCAGCGCATCCGCTCCCTCAACCAAATCTTGGCTGTGGCGAACTTGAAATTTTCCGTCGGTCAAGGTTCCGGTCTTATCCATCAAAGCAAACCGAATCTGGTTAACCTGTTCAAGAGCTGTTCGGTTCTGAACCAAAAGGCCGTTTTTAGAAGAAATCGTGGTCAAGCGCGCCACAACAAGAGGAATGGCTAAACCAAGGGCGTGCGGACAGGCAATGACAAAGACAGAAACTGCCATCATCAAGGCAAAAGCAAGATTGGCCGTCATGGTCCAATAAATAAAGGCCAAAATCCCCACAATTAAAGCTGCATAGAAGAGCCAAGAAGCTACACGGTCAGCCATATTTTCAAGCTTGGATTTCTGGTTTTGCGCTTGACGGACCATTTCGGTCACCTGCGCCAAAAAGCTGTCCTTACCAAGACTGGTCACTTCCATTTCAAAGGGCGTGTTTTGATTGAGCGAACCGCCGAATACCCTATCTCCCGCCTCTTTTTTAACGGCTCGAGATTCTCCAGTAATCATGGATTCATCAATATGAGCAACACTCAAAATCTTACCGTCAGCCGGAATTTTTTCATTTTCCTTGACTAGGAGGAAATCCCCAATCTGCAAGTCCTCTATCGCAACATCTGTCCCATCCTTGAGATGGGCTTTTTTCGGAATGAGAGAGGCCAAGTCTTTCAGGGCATCCCCTGCTCCCATAACCGCCTTCATTTCAATGATATGCCCAATCAGCATAATGACAATCAGCGTAGACAACTCAAACCAAAAGTTCATGCTTTCTTGTCCCAATAGCGCTAAAATTGTTGCATAAACGGAGTAAAGATAGGAAACAATAATCCCCATGGAAATCAGGGTCATCATTGCAGGTTTTTTAGCTTGCAACTCCCCTCTAGCTCCGTTAAAGAAAGGCGTACCTGAGTAGAAGAAAATAATAGAGCCTAATATCAGCTGGACAAGTTCAACACCCGGAAAACGTAAGAGAGTGAAACCTGCAATGGGAGAAATGGCCAGTAGGGGAATCATGACTGCCACTGCGACTTTGAGTTTTGTATTCATATCCCCCATGTGCATCATGTGCCCACCATGCTCCATCATGTCATGGTCATGCCCTTGGTGATGCTGATGAGCATCATGAGTATGATGAGAATGATGACTGACGTCAGAGCCCCTACATGATGATGGTCGTGATGGTCGTGATGGACGTGATGGTCAGAATGATGATTGGCGTGAACCCCCTCTTCATGAGGATGCTCCTGCTGATGAGAATGATGGCTGGTCTGACCAACTTCCTCAGAATGCATCGCATGCTGGTGTTCCTGCTTAGTTTCTTTTGAATGGTTCATAAGGCAACTCCTATTTTTTGTCTACATTTGTAATCGATTTATAATTATAGTTTACACTTGTAGTCACAAAATGTCAACCGATTAAATCAAAAAAAACTAGAATGGGAGTGAATCCAACTAGGTTATACAGTTTATCAAAATCTGCTCATTTCAAATTAAAAACAGTACTAGCTAAGTAATCCGACAGACATGGAAAAAGGGTATAAAGTTTATGAGCGAGAGCTAGCGACCAAGGCAGGTTGACCTCACGTTTCTTGGTTCCCATAGCCGCGACAATTTTCTTGGCAACGTAATCGGGTTGCAGGAGAAAGGCCTTGACACTCTCCTGATAAGAACCATCCGGGTCCGCCTGGTCAAAAAAGCCTGTCGCAATAGGACCTGGATTGACTGTCGTCACCGCAACGCCATACTTGGCTAACTCTAGCCGTATCGTATTTGAAAAACCAATAGCGGCAAACTTGGTTGCTGAATAAACGGATGATTTGGCCGTTGCTACTAGACCAGACATGGAGACAATATTGATGATCTGACCAGACTTTCTAGCCTTCATCCGCTTGCCAACCAGTCGACAGAGAGTCATGAGGGCAAAGGTATTGATGTCAAACATAGCTTGGACCTGCTGGCTAGAGAAATTCTCAAAATCATCGTAAATCGCATAGCCAGCATTATTGACCAGAATATCAATTTGCCCATACTGGCTATCTAGCTCCTCAAAGAAAGCTGTCAGAGTCGCCTCGTCACGAATATCCACATCAAACACAGCCTTTTTCTCATGATAGGCGTAAAGTTGTTCGATTTTGTCCACGTCGCGACCCAGCAGAATCAGAAAATCATCTGCCAAGAGGGGAACCATTTCCTGCACCAAACCACCTGATGCGCCTGTTATCAAAATGGTTCTCATAGTTCAATTTCCTCCAAGTCCTTGACCACATGAACTTCTTCAAAAATGGTCTTAGCATCGCGTCGTAGCTGACTAACATCCTTGGCCAAGAAACGCGGACTGATATGATTGAGCAAAAGTCGCTTGGCTCCCGCCTCACGCGCCACTTCTGCCGCCTCCATATTGGTCGAATGTCCATGCCGACGCGCCATCTTTTCATCGCCCTTACCATAGGTCGCCTCATGGACCAAGACATCCGCATTGACCGCAAGTCGCACACTGGTATGGCATTTGCGTGTGTCTCCCAAGATTGTCACAACCTTACCCGGACGTGGTGGCGATAGATAATCACTGGCAATGATTTCACGACCGTCCTCTAGGGTAACGTTCTCGCCATTTTTGATTTTTCCAAAGAGGGGACCAAAGGGTACACCGGCCGCACGGAGAGCATCCGCATCCAGCGTTCCCTCCAAATCCTTTTGCATGACGCGGTAGCCGACACATGGCACCGTGTGATCCAGCTTGTCTGCGAATACCGTGAATTTGTCCGTCTCAAGAACCTTACCAACTGTCTCTACGTCAAACTCATGAAAATGAATGCGGTAAGGCAAGCGGGAACCTGACACTTTCAGACTGGCCAAGACAAAGGAACGAATGCCCGTCGGACCATAAATTTCAATATCCGTCTGCTCCTCACTAGATTGGAAAGAACGGCTGGACAAGAACCCGGGCAAACCAAAAATATGATCGCCATGCAGGTGAGTAATGAAAATCTTAGCCACCTTGCGCGGACGAATGGTTGTTTCAAGGATTTGATTTTGCGTTCCTTCGCCACAATCAAAGAGCCAGACCTCATTGATTTCGTCCAAGAGTTTCAAGGCCAAGCTGGACACGTTTCTTGCCTTGGAGGGCTGACCCGCCCCCGTACCTAAAAATTGAATTTGCATTATTTACTTTCTAATCTTTTATATATAAAATTGCAGTGCGACCTGACCAAGCAACATACCGTTGACCGTCATACTTTTCTGCCGCTTGCAGGACTTCTTCTTGATTGAGACCACTTATTTTGACAAATTGGTCGCTAACAGCCACATCCGTCAGAAGAAATTCTGTCTCTTCTGCCACCAAGATAGTCTCATCAAAATCATTGCCTTTCATCCATACCTTGCCTGCTTGCTCAAAGACTACATAGTGAGGGAAAATTTGCGCAATCTCAAACAGCAAATTCTCTGCAACCTCAACGTCCTGCTCGGCAAAGACCTGCGCCAGTCCGGTCCCATCCACATAGGCAAAACCGAAAGCCTTGCCTGATAAATTCAAGCGGACAAAGGGCTTTTCTTCCGCAAAGCTAGGTTCTTTGGAAAATAGGCTGAGCTGCTGAGACAGTTCCAAATAATAAGCAGTCGCCTCTTCTGGTCCTTTTTTTTGGTAGATTTCCGCAAAATAGGCATTGATGACCGAAGGTGGTGGCGTGATGAAATCTAGTTTTTGTTGGTCCGTCAAACCAGCTAATTTCTTAGCCAGATAGACCTTGTCCAGACTGGTAAAGCCACCGTATTTGATTGCCAAATCAAGATAATCTGTCATAAAATTCTTCCAACTTCCATTTATTGCTGGAAGCGATATAGCCTGATACCACTTCCACATCCTCTTCGTAGATCCGATGTTCAATCAGGGCAAGAGTTGCTAAATCATGCAATTTATAAGATTCAGCAAGTGGTACCCTGACCTCAAATCGTTCAAACATGGTCTTAATCTTAGCCAAGACCATCATCTGAATATGGCCTTTGGCATTTTCATCCTTAGCGGACAACATGACATGAGGAAACTGACTTGGAGTAAAGCTATCATCGGTCTTGTCCAGCTTGTTATAGAGAGCCAGACGGGGAATGTCCAGCATATCCAAGTCCTTGAGAATGTCTAAGACCACCTGCTCCTGATCACTGTGATTAGGGTCAGAGGCGTCGATGACATGGAGCAAGAGGTCCACGTTCATGGACTCCTCCAAGGTGGATTTGAAGGCGGAAATCAACTCGGTCGGCAGATCCTGAATGAAACCAACCGTATCGGTCAAGGTAACATTAAATTTGTCCGCCAAGTTAATCTGCTTAGTCGTGGCATCAAGTGTGGCAAAAAGTTCATCTGCCTCGTACTGTCTCTTGTCGGTCATGGCATTCATAATGGTGGACTTACCAGCATTGGTATAGCCAATCAGACCGATTTTAAAAATACCCGACTGCAAGCGACGTTCACGGACTGTCGCTCGGTTTTTCTCCACAACTTTAAGCTGGCGCTCAATGTCATGAATTTGATTGCGGATGCTCCGGCGATTGAGCTCCAACTGGCTTTCACCCGGACCGCGAGAACCAATTCCCCCTGCCTGACGGCTGAGCATAATCCCCTGACCAACTAGACGGGGCAACATGTATTTTAACTGGGCCAGATGAACCTGCAATTTCCCCTCGTGGCTCCTAGCCCGCATAGCAAAAATGTCCAAAATCAACTGCATCCGGTCGATGACCTTTACACCGAGAATTTCTTCTAAGTTGACATTCTGACGGGGTGTCAGCCGGTTATTGACAATGACGGTATCAATCTCATCAGCTTCGACCATTTGCGCAATCTCGTCCAACTTACCAGAGCCAACGAAGGTCTTACTGTCGTATTTTTCCCGTTTTTGGGTGTAGATGCCCTTGACCAGAGCGCCAGCCGTCTTAGCAAGGCTTGCCAACTCCTCCATGGACATATCAAAGTTTTCCGTCTGCTGCAATTCGACCCCCACTAGGAGGGCGCGTTCTTGTTCTTTCTGCGTTTCAATCATTTAAAAATTCCTCCACGGCGGTGAAAATCTGTGACTTGTAATCTGACTCGCCAACTGAATAAAAGGGAACCTGCATGCGATTTCTGAACCAAGTCAACTGGCGCTTGGCAAAGCGGCGACTGTTCTGCTTAACCTTATCGATAGCCTCTTCCAGCGAAATCTCACCAGCCAGATAGGGGAAAAACTCCTTATAGCCGATGCCCATGGCGGCTTGGGCTTGAGGATGTTCTTGGTAGAGCCAGCTAACTTCATCCAGTAAGCCCGCTGCCATCATCTCATCCACTCGCTGATTGATGCGGTCATAAAGAACCTGTCTGTCATCCGTCAAGCAAATGTAAAGAGGCTCATAGTCTGACTCATTATTTTCCAAATTTTTGCCAAATTTTTTCAACTCTAACCCACGAATGATTCTACGTCGGCTGTTTCCCTCGATTGTCAAACCTACCTGCTCTGCCATTGTTTCCAAAACCTCGTCAGACAAGCTATCGAGTTCTGCCCGATAAGCAAGAACTTGCTCCTGGTCAACCTGCCCGCCCAGATGGTAACCCTCTAGCAGACTTTGAATGTAAAGTCCAGTTCCTCCAACGATAATAGGCAACTTTCCACGCTTCTGGATTTCTGTAATGAGAACTTTGGCTTCATCTACAAATTCATAAGCCGAATAGCCCTCGGTCACCTCTCGGACATCAATCAAATGATGAACTGCTGCCGCCTGCTCCTCTGGACTGGCCTTGGCTGTCCCAATATCCAGCTTGCGGTAGACCTGTTGGCTGTCTCCGCTGATAATTTCGCCCTTATAGCGCTTGGCCAGCTCAATTCCCAGCGCTGTTTTTCCTACCGCTGTCGGTCCCAAGACCACAATTACCTTAGTTTTCATCTTTTTCCTTGAAAATTTTTTGTTTTTTCGCTAAAATCTATTATAACACAAGTAAAGGAGAATTCACTATGGCTAAAGGTTTTGGCAAAGGTTTCTTGACAGGAGTTCTTTCTACCGTTGCTGTGGCAGCAGGTGCTATCTTCACCGTTCATAAAACAATTATCGAACCAGAAGAAAAGAAAGAAGCCTTCATTGAAGAAAATCGTAAAAAAGCAGCACGCCGTCGCGTGTCACGCTAAGGAAAAGTTGGATGAACGTCCAGCTTTTTTCTTTTGGCAGCAACAGAAAAACAGCCCAAAACGGACTGTTGACTTCAGCATTTTCCTACAAAATAATCTCTTCCTTCTCAATCAAGACAATGGTCCACATCATGACCAGGGTCACCACTGCTAGTGCCAAAATAAGCGGTAGCCATGACCCAAATACTGGAAAACTATAGCCCAGGAGACCTGGACCAAAGGCAGCAATCAGATAGCCGCCCGTCTGCACCATACCGGATAATTGGGCAGTCGCCTGTGGGTTGCTGGTTTTCAGGGTAAAGCCCAGCATCATATAAGGGAACAATGCACTATTGGTAAAGCTCAAAATTAAATGAATGGCGGTCCAAATGGCAAGATTTACAGGCGCTAAGGCCATGAGAGCGAGACCAACTAGAGAAACAGCGGAGATGATTAACATTATCCTCTTACGCCCATCCTTGGTCTGACGAGAAAGAATAGCCGGTGTCACCATAGACATGGGAATGGCAATGAGATTGTACATGCCGGACATGAACCCAGCCTCAGCCTTGCTAAAGCCAATGGACTGAGCAATTGTTGGGAGCCAGGTAATCTCTGTATAGAAGAGCACCGACTGGAGACCACCGAAAATCAGAAAGGCAAGCGCAGCCTTATTTTTCCAAAGGAATTGACCAGATGACTTTTCCTGATTACTTTCAAAACGATGATTGTGGCGGACATTTGGCAGCCAAATCAAAAGGGCCAAAAAGATTACGGCCGTGACCAGATAGATAAAGGTCTGCCATGAAGTCGCCGTAACCACAGGTACTGCTGCCATAGAGGCCGTAGTTCCAGCCACCCCCATCAGGGTCACATAAATAGTGGTATAAAGCCCGATTTTCTTAGGAAAATTGGCTGTCACAATACTTGGCAGCAGGACATTGATAAAGGCAATGGTCCCGCCCAGCAAAACGGTTCCTGCAAACAAGCCCACTAGACCGCTAGCCCGCATTCCTGAGCCAATAGTCATGATGAAGAGCACCAGCGCCATCAACTTTTCCAAGCCTAGCTTGCCAGCCAAGCGCGGTGCCAAGGATGAGCAGAGGGCAAACATAATCAGCGGAATAGAGGTCAGAACCCCCAGCGAGCTGACTTGTACCCCCAAGCCAGTTGCGATGTCCGTCAAAATGGCAGGCAGAGCTGTAAAGGGAGCCCGCATAACCACACCCAGCATAATAATGCCAGCTACCATAAATAGCGATTGTTTTTTCATATCGTGATAGTTATCCTTTCTCAAACGTTCGGATTTCAGCATGTATGATTATACCATACTTGACAAATGATAGAAAGTGATTCTGTTTTATTTCTGGTTATAGTTTTAAGCTATATCATTTCCCATTAAATAACTATTTTTCAAATGGGAAAATTTGCGTTAGAATACAAACATACCAAACGAAAGCGAGAAAATTTAACATGACACAATCAAGATTCCAACTAGTTGGCTCCCTCCTCCGCCCTTCAGCCCTTGGAGAATACAAGCGCCAAATCGAAGCGCGTGATGACATAAAGTACCCATTTTACGATGCCTTCGACGGCTACAAGGAGACTGAAACTGAACTCATCGAGAAAATCGTTGCGGAACAAAAAGAAAATGGTCTCGACATCGTGACTGATGGCGAATTTGGTCGCTCTATGTGGCACCTGGACTTCCTCTGGGGCTTTGAGGGTATCGAGCGTTACATTTCTGATCACGGCTATCCATTTAAAGACCACGATGGCCAGCCTTATGAAACTCGTAAGGACATCGGTCTTCGCATTACCGCTCCACTTTCTTCTAAAAATCACCACTTCATCGATATTTACAAGCAAGTAAAGGAATTAGCTGGGGACACGACAACCAAGCAGACTATCTACGGACCAGCTCATGCCTTCAATGAATTGATTATTTTCAACGGTCAGGTTGGACCAGATCAAGTCTACAAGACCCGTGAAGACTTGAAAGAAGGCCTCATTGCTGCCTACAAGGAATTCTTGGACCAGTATAAGGCTGCTGGTGGTCAGATTGTTCAATTTGACGACTGTCTCTGGGAACTCTTCGACCCATCAAATCCTGTGCCATTCTTGCCGCAGGATGACCCAGAAGCTTTGGCTGCTCTTGCAGATGAATTTATCGCTATCAACAATGCCGTTGCTGACTACGGTCATGAAATTGGCTTGACAGTCTGGACCCACAACTGCCGTGGTAACTATGAAAGCCGCTCTGCAGCTGGTGGTACTTACGAGGCTATCGCTGAGAAATTCTTGAAAAACCAGCGTTACAGCCGTTTCTTCCTGGAATGGGATGATGAGCGTGCCGGCGATTTGAAAGCTTTGGAAAGCTTGAAAGATTCGGATGTCGAAATTGTTCTGGGTCTGCTTTCAAGTAAGACTTCTGAACTCGACGACGAAGAGCGTGTTTACAAACTCCTAGAAGAGGCCAGCAAAATCATTCCAAAAGAACGCCTCTATCTGTCACATCAGTGCGGTTTTGCATCATGTGACTCTGGCAATGAGCTTGCTATCCCACAACAATGGGCGAAAATCAAACAAGGTCAAGACATTGCAGCCAAATTCTGGGCTGAATAAAGAAGTAAATCAAGGATCCATCAGCATTGCTGGTGGTTTTCTCATGTTCAAAATCACCTGACGCACAAAACGACCCTGAAACTCAAGCTTCAGGGTTGTTTGTCTATCTAATAAAGTAATTGTGCCAAAATCAAAACCGCAATCAGGGCCAGCAGATGACCAATATTGACAACGATAAAGGAATGCTTCAAGCCCCGCTTCATGCTCAATTTGGCCAGATTATGGAAGGTAATCATAACTCCCGATTGGGGAACAACTGTCAGCACCGCCGAGGCAATAACCGTCACCCTGTGTAAGACCTGGGGATCGATACCCGAATCAAGGTAGGCAGGCAAGAAATTGCTGGCAGCAATCCCTACCGCACCAGACGAAGAGCCAATGATACCACCGATTAGGGCAGTCGACACCGAAAGACTAATCAGGGGCGAACCAGAAATCTGTCCAATCCAGTCTTGGATAAGCAAGAAGCCTGAGGACATGGCCAAGACCGTTCCGAAAGCCACTGTGCTAGAAGTCGCAAATGCAGGTAGAACAGATGCCGTTGTCCCTTCATTTAAGAGAGTTTGCTGATTGACCAGATTCTTACGGAAGAGAAGACCTGACACCAGTATGGCCACCGTTAGCCCCACAACCAAGATATAAGGCGTTTTCTGAAAGATGTAAATAGTTGCAACCAAGCTCAACATGGGCAGGCTTGCCAAAACTAGATTAGGAAGATTTGCGTTATCTGTAGTCACAATTTCCTCATCACGCTCAGTATACCCCTCATTTCTCGCCATACTTTTCTTCAAGGCAAACCGCATATAGGTCAAACCAAAAACGACTAAAATTAAGCTTGAAACCAGGCTCAAGAGCGGTGCGGCGGTCAAAGTAGTCCCCAAAACCTTGGTTGGAACCGCATTATGAATGGACGGCGTCCCTGGCAAACTGGACATGGTCAGGGTGCTGACACCTAAAAAAACTGGAATTGGAAATAGTTCCCAATTGATATTCAGCTCCTTAAAGAGCGGTCTCGACAAGGGCAAGAGGGTGAAAATAACCACAAAAAGGCTGACACCCCCATAGGTCAACAAGGAGGCAATCAGGGCAATAGCCAGCAATACCTTATAAGGGCTTTCCTTACCAACCACTCGCAAAATACTATTAGCAATGGTCTGGGTAGCACCACTTGCTTCCATATACTTGGCCAGTATGGAGCCCAGCATAAAAATCGCAAAGTTATTGATTAAAAAACCAGCCAGGCCAGTCATATAAGACTGCTCCTTGCCCAACATGGTCTCTAAAATAGGCATTTGATTGGTCAAAGCCACGATCAAGCTCGCCAAGGGGGCCGCAACCATCACGTTTAGATTCTTTGTGGTCCAATAGATAATGGCCACAATCGCCAAAAATACCCCTACTACTCCTAAAATTGTCATAGTTCTCCTTTAATGAAAAGAGGGATTGCTCCCTCTGAATTTTTACCTATACTGCCGAATGTCCTCTTTCCCTTGAACCTTTGCCAGCAGCTGGACCACTGTCTGCTCTAGAATTGGATGGACATAATCAGCCGCAATATCAGCCAGAGGCTGTAGGACAAAGGCCCGCTTATGGGCATAGGGATGGGGCACCGTCAGCCGTTCGGACTGGATGATTTCCTGGTCCCAGAAAATAATATCCAGGTCAATGGTCCTCTGTCCCCATTTTTCAATACGCACACGGTCCAAGTCCAGTTCGATTTTTTGACAGATTTCCAAAAATGCCAGAGGCTCCAAATCTGTAAAGACCCGACAGGCTAGATTGAGAAAGTCAGCCTGGTCCGTCTTGCCCCAAGCTGGTGTCTCATAAAGAGCTGATACGGCTCCCAGCTGACAGGCAGGATGATTATCCAAACTCTCCAAGGCAGCCTGCAAATAGGCCTCACGGTCCCCCATATTGCCACCAATGCTCAGATAAGCTGTGTGTTTCATGGGCGTTCACGCTCCAACTCAATACCAACTGAATCATAGTGGCCAGCGATAGGCGGATTTTCCTTGTGGATGGCCAGCCTGATCTTCTCTACTTTGGGAAATTGGTCAAAAATCTCCTGACAAATCAGCCCTGCCACTTTTTCAATCAGAATATAGGGTTTGCCTTCGACCACTTTTTTCATAGCCTCGAAAACAAGGCCATAATGAACTGTATCTTCCAAATTATCCGACAAAGAGGCAGCGGTTAAATCCAGAAACAAATCGCAGTCCACCGTAAAAATTTGCCCCAGGGTCTGCTCTTCCTTGAAGGCGCCGTGGTAGCCGTAAAATTTGCATTGTTTGAGTGAAATCTTATCCATTCTTGCTCCCATTCACTAATTGGTCCCAGACAGTAACCAGATCTCGATTGGCTTGGACATTGTGGACTCGGACCATTTTACAGCCCTTGGAAATAGCCCAAGCAGACAGGGCTGCCGTTGCCTGATCCCGGTCAGTTGCCAAGGTATTGCCACCCAAAAGATGGTCAACCACCCGCTTACGGGAAATCCCAAAAAGAACTGGATAACCAAGCCCAGTAATCTGCTCCAAGCCTTGGAGAAGATCCAGATTGTGCTGGGCATTTTTGGCAAATCCAAACCCAGGATCCAGCCAAATCTTGTCAGCCGAAATACCAGCTGCTAGGGCTGCCTGAGCCCGCTCCGCTAGAAAATCTCGCACTTCTTGCACAATATCCTCGTAGACTTCCTCTGTTTGATTGTGCATGAGGATAATGGGTACCTGATACTCCGCTGCCAGGGCCAGCATTTCTCCGTCATAGAGACCTGCCCAGACATCATTGAGAATGTCTGCACCAGCCTCCAGAGCCGCACGCGCTGTCCCAGTTTTATAGGTGTCGATAGAAACTAGGCAGTCAAAACGCTCCTTTATAGCACGAATAATCGGTACCACACGGGCGATTTCCTCCTCTTGGGAAACAAATTCCGCCCCCGGTCGGGTAGACTCGCCACCAACATCGATGACCTGGGCACCTGCTGCCAAAAGCTCTTCAGCCTGAGCTAGGGCAGCCTCTACTTCATTAAATTTTCCACCGTCAGAAAAAGAATCCGGCGTGACATTGAGAATGCCCATGATGGACACTTGCTGGTGTAAGTTGTCAATCGACATAGCTCCTCCTATTTGTGAATCATGGACAGCAATTCACGACGCAAAACAGCATCTTCCTTGTATTTTCCAAGAGCAACTGTGGTCACTGTCTTGCTGCCTGGCTTGCGAACACCACGCATACTCATACACATGTGTTCCGCCTCCACCATAACATAGACGCCTTCTGGCTCCAAGGCGTCCTGCAGGGCATGGGCTACCTGGTGAGTCAAGCGCTCCTGCAATTGTGGACGGCGACTAGCCACTTCCACCGCACGCGCCAATTTGCTGAGGCCTGTCACACGACCCTTGCTAGGTAGATAGGCCACATGCGCCACCCCATAAAAAGGCACCAAATGATGCTCACACATGGAGTGAAAGGGAATATCCTTGACCAAGACCACTTCCTCATGCCCCTCCGAAAAGACCGCCGTAAACTGATCCTTAGGGGCTTCATTGAGACCAGAAAACATCTCCTGGTACATCTTGGCCACACGCTTAGGCGTATCCAGTAGTCCCTCACGGTTAGGGTCCTCGCCCAATAATTCCAACAATTGGTAAATGGTTTGTTCAATTTTCTCTTGCTTTGACATAATACATCCCCTTGTTTAATGTTCTTATTATACCCTAAAAAGACTCCTAGGAAAAGTCTTACTCCCCTTTGTGATATAATAAAACAAAGAATTGTAAGGAGAGCGCCACATGACCAAGAAACCCGTCCAGTTAGCGACGATTTGCTATATTGACAATGGCAAGGAATTTTTATTACTTCACCGCAACAAGAAAGAAAATGATGTGCATCGCGGCAAGTGGATTGGCGTCGGCGGAAAATTAGAAGCCGGTGAAACCCCTCAGGCCTGCGCAGCCCGTGAAGTCTTGGAAGAGACAGGCCTTACGGCCACCAAGTTGGCTCTGAAAGGCATTATTACCTTCCCTGACTTCACCCCCAATATGGATTGGTACACCTATGTCTTCAAGATTACCGAGTTTGAAGGCAACCTAATCGACTGTAACGAAGGAGATTTGGAGTGGGTTCCCTATGACCAGGTCCTATCCAAGCCCACCTGGGAAGGCGATCGGCATTTCCAAGAATGGCTCTTAGAAAACAAGCCCTTCTTCTCCGCCTGTTTCCGCTATGACGGAGATAACTTACTAGACTACTCAGTGGATTTTTATGAGTGATAAACAGCTCAAAACCTGCAAGTCAGCTGACCTGCAGGTTTTAAGTTATTCTGATACTGGTTGCTCTGCTTGATATTGAGCCTGCTTGCCTTCATCAAGGAGAGCTGCAATAATCTTCTGGTCACGCAGTTTGACGGAATCGTTGATGGTCTCAGCTGAGTGGATAATAGCCGCCTCCAACTCACGGCGTTTCTGACGCCCTTCATCAATAGCGGCGATGATGCCGTTGTTCTGGGCTACCAGACTTTCAGCCAATTTTGTCACCGACTGAACAGCCAGGGTCGGATTTTGAGCGGTGCGTTCCATCATCGGAATGGCTTCCTTAGACGTATCTGCCAGCATCTGAAGAGCAGCATTATTGGCATTGACGATGGCATCAGCCGTCTGGCTGGACTTGATAGATTGTTGCAAAATACCTAACTGTGCGATGGATAACTTCATGGTCGGAATGGTATTGCGACGGAGCATGCTCAAACGCTGTTTCATATCGGACGATACCTTGACCAGATTCCGCATCTGCGGTGTCGTTGTCCAGGCCACATAGAGACGGTTCAGGTATTCAGAATGCTGCTGCTCTAAAATATTGGCCACTTCTGTGATCCGCGCCAGCTTTTCAGAGGCTACCTGATAGTCAACAGTGGTCGGAACTAGGCTAGCCAGTCTTTCCTGCTCTGCTCTTGCTCGCTGAGCGGCCTCTTGACCTGTCGCCTCGATAAAGGCAATGACACCGACCAGATTCTCGATAGACTTGGTATTGTTTTCAATCAAGAGCTCGGCAGAAACGATATTGCGCGAGAGTACTTCTTCCTGCTTGACCACGCTAGCTGCCATAGTGTCCATTTTCTTTTCGATGGTCTGGGAATCGAAGTAAAATTCCTGCAAGTCGTTCTTGGTCTGCTTGAAAAGACGCTGGAAGAAACCAGGTTTCTTCTCCAATTCAGCCGTGCTTGAAATGTCCTTATACTTGGCCACAAAGCCGTTAAGTTCACGGTTGGTATTGGCCAAAAGCTCATCCACCTGCGGAATTTCAATCTTCTTCTGCTCACTCAAGATGTGGTTGACTGTTGCATTGACCTCCTCAACCGCCTCCTTGCCAAAGTCCAGGAGGGCGTTCTGGTTAGATACAAAATTATCCACCAACTGCGGTGCCTTGGCCTGGATCCCGGCCTGCTGTTCAGGTGTCAATTGGGCAAGGAAGGATACTTTCTGACTGTCACCAATGGGCGTAGCCTGGATGATTTCCGTTGTCTTGTCCTTCTGGTTCAAGCCGTTGCTGGCAATGGCATCTATATCAAAATTAAATCCTGACATCTTATTCCTCTACTTTCTTGTCACGTTTCATCATACGCAGGCTGACTTCAAAATCCTGCATATCGGCTTCGTTAAACTGGCGAATGGTATTATCCAAGTCACTATCAAAGGTCTCCATGGCAGATTTTGCCTGGGCCAAACGTTCTTCCGCATTGAAATAATCCTTGGGAGACTGCTTGATTTTCATATACCCCTGCAATATATCCTGGAAACGCTGCATATTGGCCTCATGAATGGCCGTCAGCTCTTCCTTCTTATCCGTTGTCGCCTCTAATTTCTCTAAAATAACTAGATGATCCCGTTGGATATTGCAGTAGGTCTCAAGAATTTCCGGCGTCAGGTCCGCAATCCACTCCTGCTCCGTCAGCTCCTGCTTGGCTTGAACGAAAGGCTCTGCCTCCTTGACAGGCTCTGCTGACTTTTCAGGAAGTTTGAGCTGATACTTGAGCTGGAGGGTGTCCACGACTTCCTTACTCTTATAGGCATCCAGGTACTTACCAACCTTTTGATAGACTTGGTCCAGCTCAAAGAGTTCTGCCAGCAAGCGTCCCCGCAATTGCAGAACCGCCTTGTCCTCCCCATTTTCAGCCAAGAGCTGCTGGTGCTTGGAAAATCCCGCACTGATGGACCATACCAGATTTTCCAAGCGCTGGATAGATGAACGGTTGAGCATCCGATGAACCGCAGGACGATTCTTTACATAGAGATAAACCAGTCCCAGAGGCAAAATAATATACCAAAAATTTATCAAAATCCCCAAGACTATGAACAGGGCAAGGATAGAGCCCCAACCATCATCTTTTTTATAGCGTTTTTTACCCATACGTTTTCCTCATTTTTCCATTATATTATATCATATTCCTCCTCATCTATGAAAAATTTACCAAAGAAAAAAGCCGGGTTTCCCCAACTTTTTAGAAGGCCTTGGCCTGGGTTGCTTGGATGCTGTCAATGGAAATGCCAGAGGTGGCAAACAGGTTCTCCAATTCCTCTACAGCGATGCGGCCTTCGATTTGAACCTCGATGACCACATTGCCTTTTTTAGTCTGTAATTGAACGGTGCTAATGATATTGTAGCCCTTGTCAGAAATAATCTTGATAATCTTCGCAAGCTCACCAGCCTTATTTTCAACTAGGAAACGAGCCCGCACGCCCTCTTCTCCATAGCCTGAAACGTGGAGGAAGGCAGCAAAGATATCGCGGTCTGTGATGACACCGTAGAGCTGACCATTGTCCACAACCGGCAGGATGCCGACCTTGTTTTTATACATGAGGTAGACCGCATCCTCCAAGCTGGCATAGCCTGAAACTGTGATGACGTCCTTAATCATGACATCCTTGACCTTGGTCTTGTTGAGCAGGTAGTTCATTTCGTAGATAGACAGGCTGGTCGCCTTTGACGGACTAGCTTCTGCTATGGTACCTTCTGTCACCAAACCGACCAATTTATCATTTTCAATGACCGGCAAGCGGTGCAAATCCTGCTCACGCATGATGTCTGCAGCATGGGCGATCGTTGTATCTGGTGAAATGTAAACAACCTTACGGGTCATAAAATCTTTAACGGACATGGAACTTCCTCCTCGATATTTTCTACACCTATTATAGCAAAAAACGAAAACGATTTCAATATCTTATGAAAAGAAATGAAAATCAGTGATCAACGACCACTGATTTGTTAGAAACTAGATTCACAAGTAAGGTACTTTAAGTTTTTTAATGGAATACGGACTGTATTTCGAGAAAAAACGAACGAAACTTGCCTTAGCTCAGGTGCCGAATTGTGAATACAGGTTCTAAAATTATACACCCTTAACTGCGAAATAGATCCCGCTTGGGCAGGCAAAGTTAAAGTTAGGGAAGGGCTGTTCATTGACTGGGCTGCAGGTATCTGTCAAACCAGCGATACGCTCCTGAAGGCCTGCAATATCGGATGTTTCAAACAAGACGCTCGGTACATTGTCCAACACCTCTGGCGATACTTGAGCGATAAATTCCTTGGCATAAACCGTAATCGTAGTCGTCGCATCCGCATGAGACTTCATGTCAAAGGTCTCAAAGCCCATCATCTTCGCTTCATTTTCAATGACAAAACCTGCCGCTGACCAAAAACTTTTTTCTGCCGCCACATCATCTACATAGAGCATAAGGCCCAATTCTTTATTAAACATCTGTTATCCTCTTTCTAAAACGATATTGCTAATCATAGCAAGATAT
Organism: Streptococcus nasisuis; assembly: GCF_040836615.1. Taxonomy (NCBI): domain Bacteria; kingdom Bacillati; phylum Bacillota; class Bacilli; order Lactobacillales; family Streptococcaceae; genus Streptococcus; species Streptococcus nasisuis. The sequence continues at coordinate 1,910,653 of NZ_CP162268.1, forward strand.
GGTTCAAATTGCAAGAATGAATTCCTAACCTTCTAGTGATTTGTCGGCTGCCTGGGCCAGTCTCCCTTCCTCCAACTCAGCCTGCTCACGCGCCTGCTTTTTCAGACTCTTAATCTCACTCTTCAAGCCCATATTTTTTGCCATTCCAAGCAAATATTGGATGACCAAGCCAAGAAATACAGAGCCGAGAATGACCAAAATCAAGGGCAGACGGAAATAACCAAAGATATAATTGACCTTGACAACCTGTTGGTTAGCCAAAGACAAGACCACCATCAGAACGATAATAACCAGTAAGCCGATTAGGGATAGTTTTTTCTTCATATAACACCTCTTTCATCTGTCAGTCTATCATAAAACAGGAATCGTGACAAGGAAGGGGGATTGGGAATTGTATAGGAATATTTTCAGAAATTACTGCTTTATTTTTTTACATATAAATAGGCAGATGAATCAAATGAAACACCTGCCTATTCTCAATTTTTTTCATTTTCCAAAGAAACTATTCCCTGAAAAATAAGGAGGAACCTATGACAAAATATCAGTAAACAATCGTTGTTTTATCATCCAACATAAGCAACGCTACCTCTTGATATAAGTATATATCCTCATTATAATTTTTGCAACAAGTTTTTAGTTTGATATTTGTAAATAGGATACAATTTTTAAACTCTCAAAACTAAGAAGACACAAATAAAAACATTCAACAATTTCATAAGTTCCGCTGCTTTCCCACCCTCAAAAATAGACTTTTCTTCATTTCTTTCCTATTTCATGATACAATAGAGCTATGAGAATCCAACAATTATATTATGTTATAAAAATTGCAGAAACAGGGAGTATGAACGAGGCTGCAAAACAGCTTTTCATTACCCAACCAAGCCTGTCCAATGCTATCCGCGACCTGGAAAAAGAGCTCAATATCAAGATTTTTTTTCGTAATCCCAAAGGCATTACCCTGACCAAGGACGGGATTGAGTTTCTATCCTATGCCCGCCAGATTGTCGAGCAGACTGAGCTGCTGGAAGGCCGCTATAAAAATCCCAATGCCAAGCGCCAACTCTTCAGCGTATCCTCCCAGCACTACGCCTTTGTGGTCAATGCCTTTGTCTCCCTGCTCAAGGAGACTGAAATGGAAGACTACGAGCTCTTCCTGCGGGAAACCCGGACCTGGGAAATCATCGATGACGTCAATAATTTCCGCTCAGAAATCGGCGTCCTCTTCCTTAATAACTACAACCGTGAAGTCCTGCTCAAGTTGCTGGATGACCACAGGCTCTCCCATACGCATCTTTTCACTGCCAAGCCTCATGTTTTCGTCAGCAAGACCAATCCACTGGCACAAAAGAAAAGTATTAGCCTAGACGACTTAGCTGACTATCCCTACCTCAGCTATGAGCAAGGAATTCACAATTCCTTCTACTTTGCCGAGGAAATTCTCTCCCAAGTCCACCACAAGAAATCCATCGTCGTATCCGATAGGGCCACCCTCTTCAATCTCCTGATTGGGCTAAACGGCTATACGGTTGCGACTGGTATCTTGAACTCCAACCTAAATGGGGACAATATCGTCTCCATCCCGCTGGATTATGACGATGAAATCGAGCTCATCTACATCAAACATGAGAAAGCTGTCCTATCCGACATGGGGGAAAAATTCATTGCCTATCTCCTGGATGAAGTAAAATTCGATAAAAAATAATGATATATTTAAATAGATTTTTTCTATCAATATATGTTGTAATGCTATCATGAAAGCAGTTGAAAGTGATGTTGGAAATATTTCAACAAAACCACGGGAACCGCTTTCATTTTTTTGTTTTTTATGCTATAATACTTCTATAATAAATTTTAAGGAGTGATGAGATGGCTCAAAATAAAATGTTAGCTATGATTCTTGCAGGTGGACGGGGAACCCGTCTTGAAGGTTTAACAAAAAAGGTGGCCAAACCTGCCGTTGCCTTCGGTGGAAAATACCGAATCATCGATTTCCCTCTCAGTAACTGTGCCAACTCTGGTATCGATATTGTCGGTGTCTTGACCCAGTACGAACCGGTCTTGCTCAACTCATACGTTGCCCAATCACAGCGTTGGGGGTTGGATGTCCAAGGTTCTGGTATTTTTGTCCTGCCACCAAGTGAGAAAATCGAAGGTTTTGGTCTCTATAAGGGCACGGCTGACGCCATCACTCAAAATATCGACTTCATTGATTTGAACGAGCCTGAGTATGTCCTCATCCTGTCTGGTGACCACATCTACAAGATGAATTATGACAAGCTCTTGGATACCCACATTTCTAAGAAGGCTGATGCGACTATTGCGGTTATCGAAGTGCCTATCAAGGAAGCGTCGCGCTTTGGTATCATGAACACAGATGATGAGTACCGCATCGAAGAATTTGAGGAAAAACCAGCCAATCCTAAGAGCAATCTTGCCTCAATGGGTATCTATATTTTTACATGGAAAACGCTCAAGAAATACCTCCTGGAAGACGACAAATCAGAAACCTCATCACACGACTTCGGCCACGATATCATTCCAAAATACCTGGCAGACGGTCGCACTCTGATCGCACATCCATTCCGTGGCTACTGGAAGGACGTGGGTACGGTTAATAGTCTCTGGGAATCTAACATGGACCTGATTGACCATGCGGATGAGCTAGACCTGTCTGACCGTTCATGGAGAATCTACTCTGAAGACAAGGGCTCTCCTGCTCAAGTAATCAGTGCTACTGCCTCTGTCAAGTCTGCCTATATCGACAAGGGAGCCATTATTGATGGTGCTATCGAGCACTCTGTTATCTCAAATGATGTGCAAGTTAATGTCGATGCTGTTGTCAAAAATTCTGTCCTCCTGCCTGGTGCTGTCATCGGTGAGGGCGTTGAATTGGACTATGTTATCGTGGCTGAAAATGTCAAGATTGCGGACGGTGTCAAATTAGCTGGCGAACCAGACAATATCCTCTTGATTGATAAGAATGTGAACAAGTAAGAAAGGTCGATTATGTTAAGAAATACTCTAGGAATTGTAAATATTGAAGGGAATAATGTTCACTTCGGTAATGTCATGGACCACCGTGGTGTGCAAGCCTTTGGTTTCCTTGGCCGCTACCGCTTGATTGACTTTGTCTTGTCCAATATGTCCAACTCTGGCATTACGGAATTTCAGGTCTACATGCCTGCCAAGATGCGCTCAACCATCCAGCACGTCGGAACTGGTAAGCACTACAACATTAACAGTAAGCGTGGTTCGCTCCGTCTCTTGAACGGCGTGACCGACCCTAATTCTGTCTACCAGCATGACATCAATGCCTTTTCAGAAAACCTTCATTACATTGAAAGTTCGACCAAGGAATATGTGCTGATTGCGCCATCTTACTTCCTCTACAGCCAAGATTTCACAAAGGTCATAGCAGAGCATCAGGAAACTGGAGCTGACATCACCGTTCTCTACAAAAATGTTATGGACGCCAAGGAGCATTTTATCGGCTGCCAAACCTTGAAATTCGATGATGACAAGCGGGTCGTGGCCTTTGAAGAAAACCACGGTAAATACAAGAATCGTCCTGTTTCACTTGAAGCCTACATCATGAAGCGGACCACCTTTATCGAGCTCATCCGCCGTGCCAACAAGGTTTCCTCGCTCTACTGGCTCAAGGATATCCTGCGCGATGTGGCTGACCAGTATGTCATCCGTGGCTACGCCCACCGTGACTTCGTTGCCTGCATCAACAGCATTGATAGCTATTTCAATACTCAGCTGGACCTCTTGCAGCGTGATACGCGCAAATTGCTCTTCAAAAATGACTGGCCTATCCATACCCAGACCAGCGATTCATCTCCTACTCTTTACGGACCGCTGGCAGATGTCAAACGCTGCCTGATTGCCAACGGTGCCAATATCAATGGTCAGGTTGAAAATTCTATTATTGACCGAGATGTCATTATCGAAGACGGGGTGACCATTAAGAACTCTATTATTTTAAATGGCGTAACGGTGCGCAACGGTGTCACTATTGAAAATGCCATTATCGATAAGGCGACCAAGATTGTTCATTCTACGGATATTAAAGGAACAGCAAGTAATCCAGCCTATATCAAGGCACATCAAATCATCTAGGAGTAAACATGACAAAAAAATCTGTACTCTTTGTAGCATCTGAGGGACTTCCATTCATCAAAACTGGCGGCTTGGCCGATGTTATCGGCTCTCTGCCAAAAGAATTGGTCAAACAGGGGATGGATGTTCGGGTGGTGCTGCCACTTTACAAGAAAATCGCCATCAACAACCATGCTGATTTTGATTATGTATCCAGCTACGATGTGCGAGCAGGCGATATCCAGTCCATGGCCAATGTCTACAGCCAGATCGTCGATGGTGTGACCTTCTACTTCATCGAACATCGTGATTTCTTTGAGCGCGACGAGCTCTATGGCTACGATGATGACTCCATGCGGTTTGGGTTCTTCCAGCATGCGACCTGCCGTCTGCTTGAGGCTCTCAACTTCTTCCCAGATGTCATTCATTCCCACGACTGGCATGCGGCGGTCATGCCCTTCCTCTGTCGGACCTTCTACAGCTACCGGGAGGAATTCCGTAATATCAAGCATGTCTTTACCATTCATAACCTGGCTTTCCAAGGGATTTTCAACAAGCAAGCCCTCTGGTCTGCCCTGGGGATGGACTACAGCTACTATCTGGATGGTATTGCACGTTTCCACGACGAGTGTATCAGCTTTATGAAGCTAGGTATACTCTATGCTGACAAAGTAACGACTGTTTCTGATACCTACGCCAGAGAAATCCTTACTGAAGAATTTGGTGAGAATATGCAGCATGTCTTAGAACTGCGCAAGCATGATTTGACAGGCATTGTCAACGGCATCGACTATGATAGCTGGGATAGCCAGACAGACCCATACTTGGTGAAAAATTATTCATTCGACACTCTTGCTGATAAAAAGGCCAATAAACTTACCCTCCAAGCTCAATTTGGCTTGCCGCAGGATGAGAATGTCATCATGGTAGGTATCGTATCTCGCCTAACATGGCAGAAAGGATTTTACCTGCTGACGGAGGTCTTGGGCCACCTGCTCCAAGCCCATGTCCAATTTATTATCCTGGGCAATGGCGAAGCAGATATCGAAAATGCCTTCAACCATTTCAAGCATGCCTATCCGGAAAAATTTGCCTTCTATCGCGGCTATAATGAACCGTTGGCCCACCAAATTTATGCAGCCAGTGACCTTTTCCTCATGCCATCCATGTTTGAGCCCTGTGGTATTAGCCAGCTGATTTCCATGCACTATGGGACCCTGCCGCTTGTCCGTGAGACAGGGGGATTGGTGGACACCGTCAAGCCATACCACATCGAAACAGCTCAAGGAACTGGCTTTAGCTTCGGCGGCCGTGATGCCTACAGTATGAAACAGGTCTATGACCTGGCCCTACAGACCTACTACGACCGACCAGAAGACTGGAATGCCATGGTCAAGCAAGCCATGGAAGAAGACTTCAGCTGGACCTCTTCAGCAGAGAAATACATCTGGCTCTATCGGGAAATTGCAGGCTAAATGTAGAAACTGTAAAACAATAGCGGGAGTGGAACCTGATCCACTCCCTTTTCACAAATGGAGATTGCAATGACAGAATTTACAGAATTAGATTTATATTATATGAAATCTGGTGAGCATACCACTCTCTATGAGAAGATGGGGGCTCATATCATCAAGGAGCGTAATAAAATTCTTGGCACCCAATTTCGTGTCTATGCTCCAAATGCGAGAGAAATCTTTTTAGTTGGTGATTTCAATAACTGGGATCGCAGTCATCCCATGAATCGGGAAATTGACGGGGTCTTTGAGCTCTATGTGCCTGATTTGAAATCACTGGAAGACTACAAGTACCTGATTATCAGCCACGACGGTCGGGAAATTTATAAGGCGGACCCCTATGCCTTTTTCAGCCAGGTCCGGCCCAATACTGCCTCCACGACCTATAACAGTCGCTATAAGTTTAAGGACAATATCTGGATGTATGACCGGGTTTCTTACGATTTCAAGGAAGAACCTGTGTCCATTTACGAGGTTCATCTGGGTTCTTGGAAACAAAAGGTTGTCAATCAAAACCAGGCTGGCGCCCCGCTTGAATCCTTCTATTCCTATAAGGAAATCGCCCCTCTCTTGATTGACTATGTCAAGGAAAACAAATTCACCCACATCGAGCTGATGCCCATCACCGAGCATCCTCTGGACGCCTCTTGGGGCTATCAGGTCACTGGCTATTACAGTCCGACCAGCCGCTATGGCAAGCCTGATGAATTAAAATACCTGGTAGACCAGTGCCACCAGGCTGGGATTGGAGTCATCTTGGACTGGGTTCCCCTCCACTTCTGTAAGGATGCCCATGGTCTCTATCAGTTTGACGGCTCCTGGCTCTATGAATATTTCCATGAAAATGACCGTGAAAATAGACAGTGGGGTACGGCTAACTTTGACCTGGGTAAGGGCATTACGCGGTCCTTCCTCCTCTCTAACCTTAAATACTGGCTAGACAACTTCCATTTTGACGGCATTCGGGTCGATGCCCTCTCCTATCTCCTCTATTGGCGCGGAGAAACCGAAGAGGACAAAATCAACCATGCCGCAATTGACTTTATCAAGCGGGTCAATGCCATGGTTCACACCGATTACAAGGGCGTTCTCATGATTGCCGAGGATTCCTCAAGCTATCCAAAAGTCACCCATGCACTGGAAGACGGCGGTATTGGCTTTGACCTCAAATGGGACTTGGGCTGGATGAATGATACCCTGAAATTTGTCGAGCGTCCGGCTGTGTGTCGTAAATACCATTCCAAGGAAATCACCTTTGGCATGTATTACAATCAAAATGAGCGCTTCCTTCTACCCCTGTCCCACGACGAAGTTGTCCATGGGAAACACTCTATCATTGATAAGATGAATGGAGACTATGAGGATAAATTCCACCTGGCCCGTGTTTACTACAGCTTCTACTATGCCCATCCTGGCAAAAAACTTCTCTTTATGGGCAATGAATGGGGCCACATCCGCGAATGGCATGAATATACAGAGATGGACTGGGGATTGCGCCTTTATCCAAACCACGAGTCCTTCTACCAGATGATGAAAACCCTGTCTAACTTCTATCGGGACAATGATGCCTTTTGGAAATACGACCATCAAGCCTATGAAAAGGGCTTTGATTGGATAACAATCGATGAAGAGGCCAGCGTCTACGCCTTTGTCCGCAAGAGTGATAACCAGGAAATTCTAACTGTTCATAACTTCAATGATCAGGAGGTCTTCGATGTGCACCTGGCCCTGCCAACAGATTCTGAATACAAACTGGTCTTCTCATCCAATGCCATTCCAATGGAATCCTTCAGCCTCTATCCGGATGAAAATGGAGCCAAGATTACCGTTCCAAGGTTGACGTCCTTCTATCTGGAGCGAGTGAAATAGCGATAAAATCTTGTGCCTTTGGTGCAAGATTTTTTTCTGTGCATTTGAGGAAAAATTCCACACAAAAAAGCCAGCCACCGTTTAGATGACTGACCTATGTATTCTATTCAACTGCTGTGTAAGTTGCTGCTTTCTCAAGGAAGGCGTCAAATTCACCTTTTGCTTTGACATCAGCGATAACCTTGTCGATTTCTGCCTTGAGGTCTGCGCTGCCTTTTGGAAGAGCAATGACTTTTGAATTTTCATCAATTTTTGGGAACTCAGCTTTGGCGATTGCCAAGTCAGCATTTTGTGAAACATAACCTGCTGCCACTGGCGAGTCCATCAAGACTGCATCAACCTTACCAGCCTTCAATTCGTTGACCGCTTCGCCCATCAAAGTGAGAGAAACAATCTTAGCGCTGCTCAAGTTTTCTTTAGCATACGTTTCTTGAGTAGAACCTTTTTGAACGGCCAAGTTAAGACCTGCAAGAGCGTCGGTATCTTTAATCTGCTCTGCCTTGTCCTTGTTGACCAAGAGAACATCTGAAATCAGGTAATATTCTTCAGAGAAATCAAATGTTTTTGCACGTTCTTCTGAGTAAGAAATACCCGCAATGGCGATATCTGCCTTGCCATTTTGCACGCTGGTCAAGACGTTGTCAAAGTTCATTGGAGAGATTTCCAATTTTACGCCCAATTCATCAGCAATTTTCTGTGCCAACATGATGTCCGCACCAACGACTTCGTTTTTGCCGTCTACAAGTGCTTGGAATTCAAAAGGTGCATAGTCTGGGCTAGTAGCTGCGACCAAGGTACCTTTTTCCTTGATAGCATCCAAAGTTGACTTGCTTGACTCCGTCGTTGACGATGAACAAGCTGCCAAGGTAAGACCAGCTACAACAGTTGCTGCAAGAGTTAAAATTTTGTTAAATTTCATGATAATTTCCTTCTTTATTGCTTATGTTTTCAGATATTCTGAAACAATATGACCTATTATATGGCATTTTTATTCATTTGTCAACGGGAGTGCTTTGAATATTTATTCTTTATTTACTGATTGACTGTTGGTAGGCTTCTTCAACAAAGTCTGACATCTTGCCTGACTCAACCAGCTCTTTCACGACCTTGTCAATCTTAGCTTTCAGCTCTGCGCTTCCTTTTGGCATGGCAACAGCATAAGAGTCCGAGATGGTTGTCTCAATGTCCATGTCCACAATTTGCAGGTCTGGGTTGCTACCCACATAAGCCTTAGCAATCGGTTCTTCAAAGATTACGCCGTCCAATTGGCCAGATTTTAATTGCTGGATCAGGTCGCCATTCTTCTCAAGACTGAGGATGGAGGAGTCAGCAAAAGCCTCCTTGGCAACGGATTCTTGGATAGAACCTTTCTGGGTACCGATGGTTACTGATGCGAAATCTTTAGCCTTGCTGTATTTAGCTGCGTCATCCTTTTTGACAATCATCTTATTGACCGACTGGTAGTAGGCTTCTGAGAAGTCGTAGGTTTTGGCGCGTTCTTCTGTGGCAGAAATCCCTGAAATACCAACGTCCGCCGTACCTTTTTGGACACTTGCCAATACGTTAGAGAAGCTCATTGGTGAGAACTCTACTTCCACGCCCAATTCTTCACCGATGGCCTTGGCCAACTCGATATCTGCCCCTACGATGGTATCCTTACCGTCAATCAATTGCTTGTATTCAAAGGGCGGGAATTCTGGGTTGAGGGCAACGACCAGGGTCCCCTTGTCTTCGATTTTTTCAAGTGTGGTTTGGTCGCTGTTTGATGAACCACATGCAGCCAAAGCAAAACTAGCAAAGCAAACTGTCGCAAATGTATAAACTTTTTTTAATTTCATGATAATCTCCTTTTTATGCAATAGACACTATTTTTATACCATACATTTCGTATGTTTATGCTATTTTATACCATAATTATGCAATTGTCAACCATAAAATACGAATTTTTATACACTTTCTTGAAAAAATGAAAAATGTTGAAAAAACACCCTGTTGCCAGAGTGTTCCAGATATCAGTTTTAATCAATTTCTAAGCCGCCTGTATACAGTCTGTAGTAGACGCCTTTTTTCTCCATGAGCTCTGCGTGGTTACCACGTTCGACAATGCGTCCATGGTCCATAACCATAATGACATCAGAGTTGACAATCGTTGACAAGCGGTGGGCTATGACAAAGACGGTCCGGCCCTGCATGAGCTTGTCCATACCCTCTTGGACCATTTTCTCGGTCAAGGAGTCGATAGAGGAAGTCGCCTCATCTAAAATCAGGACCGGAGCATTGGCTAGGGCTGCCCTGGCAATAGCAATCAGCTGACGTTGACCATTTGACAAGCCAGCCCCATCACCGCTAATCTGGGCGTCGTAGCCATTTTCCAAATGTTTGACAAAGCGGTCAACATTAGATAATTTTGCCGCAGCCAGTATCTCATCTCGACTGGCAGCTTCATTGCCATAGGCGATATTTTCCGCAATGGTCCCTGTAAAGAGGTGGGTATCCTGCAAGACAATGCCCAGGGATTTCCTCAGAGAAGCCTTATCAATCAAACGAATGTCAATGCCGTCGTAGGTAATCATGCCTGACTGGATCTCGTAAAAACGGTTAATGAGATTGGTAATAGTCGTTTTCCCAGCTCCTGTCGCTCCAACAAAGGCAATCTTCTGCCCCTGCTCAGCATAGAGATCAATATCAAACAGCACCTGGTGGTCCGCATCATAGGCAAAATTAACATTTTCAAACACAACTTTCCCCACCAGAGGAATCAAGCTAAAGCTACCATCTGTTTGAGGGTGTTTCCAGGCCCAGAGCCCAGTTTTCTCAGTGGTTTCGACCAGCTGCTGGTCTACTTGTTTATAATTGACAAGAGTCACCTGGCCTTCATTGACTTCATCTTCTTGGTCCAGCAGGTCAAATATCCGATCCCCACCGGCCAAGGCCATGAGGACAAAGTTGAGTTGCTGGGTCACATTGGCAATGGGTTGGACCAATGAACGATTGAGTTGGAGGAAGGTCACCAAGCCTCCGATGGTAATACCAGCCATACCTGTTACGCTAAAATAACCACCCAGAACCGCAATCAGGACATAGGAGACATTTCCCAGATTCCCAATCGTTGGGAAGAGAATATTTCCGTAAGAATTGGCCTTGGATGAGGATTCAAACAGGGCCTGGTTATAACGCTCAAAGTCTGTCATGACTTCTTCTTCATGAACGAAGGCCTTAACCACCTTTTGCCCAGCAATCATTTCCTCGATATAACCATTTTCCGCACCAAGATTGGCCTGCTGATTCTTAAAGTAAACTTTGGCCTTCTTGGTAATGGCGCGGGCAGTGAAGAACATGATGACCAACATCAGAAAGACCAGAAGAAAGAGTTGAGGACTGATACGCAGCATGGACACGGTCACACCGCTAATGGTAATGATAGAGACCAAAAACTGCGGAATGGATTGCTCAATAGCCTGTCGCAAGCTGTCAATATCATTGGTATAGACGGACATGATGTCCCCATGGGCATGGCTGTCAAAATACTTGACCGGAAGCCCCTGCATTTTGGCAAATACCTGATTGCGCAGACCCCGTAGGGTATCCTGGGAAATAATAGCCAACATGAAATTGAAGAGATAGTTGGCAAACGCACCAAAAATCCCAATCAAACCGAGATTGAGCAAGAAACTGGCCAGAGGACCGAAATCTTTTTCCTCCGCTGCCAATAGGGGCAGGATGAATTGGTCAATTAAGACTCGGATAGAGGACGTAATGTAGACGGTCACCAGAGAAGCAGCCACAATCAAGACCAGGGCCAGGCTCAATTTTAAGGGATGATTCTTCCAAATATAAGCCAAAATTCTGCTGATGGATGACCAGCTGGCTTTTTTTCCTGACTTAGACATGGTCACTACCTCCCTTGGTTTGGCTTTGGTAAATATCTTGATAGATGGCATTGCTGACTAAGAGTTCTTGGTGGCTACCAAAACCAGAAATCTGTCCATCATCCAAGACAATAATCTTATCCGCATCTTGTATGGAGGAAATCCGTTGGGAAATGATGAGCGTAGTCACTCCTTCCAAATTCTCAGCCAAGCCTTTGCGAATATAGGCATCTGTCTTGGTATCAACAGCTGATGTGGAATCGTCTAAAATCAAGATTTTTGGCTTGGTCAACAGGGCTCTGGCAATGCAGAGACGTTGTTTTTGTCCGCCAGATAGATTGGCTCCCCCACGCTCAAGCATGGTATCGTAGCCTTTTTCAAACTCAGAGATAAAGTAATGGGCCTGGGCAATTTTAGCCGCTCCAATCAGCTCTTCCATGCTGGCATCTTTATTGCCCCAGCGGAGATTTTCACTTATGCTACCAGAAAATAGGGTATTGGTCTGCAAGACCATGGCAACATTCCGACGAAGAATGTCCAAATCATAGTCTTTGACGTTGACTCCGCCGACCAGGACTTGACCAGACTGAACGTCGTACATTCGTGGTAAAAGCTGGATAAGACTGGATTTGCCTGAGCCAGTTCCACCGATAATCCCAATCATTTGCCCAGCTTCAATGGTAAGATTGATGTCTTTCAATACTGCACCGTCTTCAGCTGATTGATAGCCAAAAGTGACATTTTTGTATTGAATAGAACCGTCCGCTACTTCTAGCACAGGATTTTCCGGTGAATGGATGCTGGACTCCGTCTCCAAAACCTCCACAATCCGCTCAACCGAAGCAATGGACAGGCTAAGCATGACAAAAATCGTGGTAAACATCATGAGAGACATGAGAATCGTCATGGTGTAGGAGAACATAGACGTCAACTCACCAGTCGTAAATTCTCCTGCGACAATCAGCCTTGCTCCCAGCCAGGAAATCCCAATAATGGATGCGTACATGGACAGCATCATGGCTGGGTTATTGACCAGGATAATCCGAATCGCTTTCAGAAACAGATCGTAAATTTTCTGGGTCGCACGGTTGAACTTGGCAATCTCATGCTCCTCCTTGACATAGGACTTAACCACCCGGATATTGGTAATATTTTCTTGAATGGCCGCTGTCAATCCATCATAGGCCCGGAAGACCTTTCTAAAAGTTGGATGACCATAGCGTAGGGCTAAGAATAGGACAATGCCCAGGAATAGGGCCACATAGACGAAGATAGAGGCAATTTCCCTGTTAATAAAAAATGCAATGGAAATGGCGACAATCAGATTGAGCGGTGCCCGGACACAGACACGAATAATCATCTGGTAGGCATTCTGCACATTGGTCACATCCGTCATCATCCGAGTCACCAGACTGGCAGATGAAAATTGGTCAATATTCTCAAATGAAAAGCCCTGTATTTTCTCAAACATGGCCTTGCGGAGATTTTTGGCAAATCCAGCCGATGCAATACCGGCGAATTTACTAGAGGCCCGCCCCAAAAACAAGGAACAGAGGGCACTGACCAGCATCATACTACCGTAAATCAGAATACTGTTCAAGTCGCTCCGATTGATCCCTTGATCGATAATCGCCGCCATCAAAAAGGGAATGGATAGCTCGAACAGCACTTCAATCGTCATCGCCAAGGATGCCAAAATCGAGGGTCGCTTATAGTTACCAACATAGCCTAGTAGTATCTTATACATACTTCTCCTCCTTTATCACAATTATCACTAATTATTATTATATTACTATTCAAGAAAATATTCAATGATAAACAGGAAAAAAAGCCGAACATCCTTGTTCAACTTTGCTCCTATCTATAATTTCTATCCCATTCTCCGTCCTGGTCTTTCCTTGTATAGAAAAATTCAGACAGATTTGGATCATCCATGACCTTGAGAATTTCCAGCAAGTCATAGGCCAAATCCATTTGGGGTAAATCCGATTTTTTAACCCAACGAACTTCTCCTTCTTCCGTCGAGTGGAGTTGACCGGTAAATGCTGTCGCCTTGTAGAGAAAGACAATGTAACGATGCCCCTCCTTATCAGGCCAGTGCTTGGTCCCAACCAGCTGGGCATTCTGAATTGTCAGACCGGTTTCTTCATAGACCTCACGGACGACCGAATCATAAAATGGCTCATTTTCCTCAATGTGGCCCCCTGGGAATGCAACGCCGGACCAACGATAACGATCGGGGTCGCGGATTTGTACCACCACATTTCCATCCTTGTCTTCAATGAGGCACATATTGGTCAGGGTAACGGTTTGCTTACGGGACATAGTTCACTCCTTTTATAATATATCCCTCATTATACCACAAAAGCCAAGGAAATCCCTCGGCTTTGTTAATTTCTTACCAACGTGGTTCTGCTTCAAAGGTCCATTTTCGGGTCCAGGAATGGCTCTGACCTGGCTGGATAGAAATGGTTTGGATGATTTCTGGGCTGACGATATGGTCCGTTGCCCATAGGAGGAGACTGGTTGGAGTGACGCTGTCCGTCCCAGTCACGCTAGCCTTAGCACCCTTGTGCAAGAGTTTCCATGAAAACTCATCTCGGAGCGGAGCATTTTCCGTAGAAAGCACACTCAAAGACACATCGGTCTCACACTTGTCAAAGGCAATAGCCTTGCCGTTTGCTATAAAATTATTATGCTCGTAGCCACCAAATCCCTCCAGGCGCTGGTCGCCCAAATCATACATGTCCGGCAGCTCCAGGCGGTAGTCAGGCGAAATAGCCATCCCATCGATACTGAGGAAATTATGGCAATATTCCTCAGTCACAATCTCCCGCTCGCCAACATTAGTGATGGTCGCCTCCAAAATCAGGTGATTGTCCTCTATCCGAATGGTCTTACGCACCTGAGCCGCAATGCCCAAACAAGGCACCGCATCCGTCACAAAGTCCGCACTGGTCTCCGTATGGCTAAAAGTCACAGGATAGGGCACAACCTCCTCATACTTGTGTTCAAACAGGTAGCCCAGGTCGCTGTCTTGCTTGATCAGACCCACTCCTAGCTTTGGAAAATAGTTTCCGACTGCAGCACCTTGTGAAAAATCACCCGAAAACTCACAACACAGACCGCGGCCGCCCGATGACAAGTGTCTCAGGTTCATGGGTTCATTGGCACAGAAATGCGTATCTCCGTCCAAAATGACATTAGAGATGAAACCAGCTCGGTCAAAGCGAAAAGTATCATTGGGCCGCTCGCCAGGCTCAGCAATCTCCACTCGCAGGCGATGATTGGTAAGGTAGATCATAAGAACCTCCGTGAATATTTTATAACATAATTATATATTAAGTATACACCTAAAACAATAGCCTACCCTACTTTTCCAAAATCATCCGATATTCTGTCCGTTCTTGGCCTAGATGGACCTGTTTGCTCACCCCATCAAAGCGAAAGCCGACTTTTTCATAGAAAGAAATAGCACGCGCATTTCCTTCCAGCACCCAGAGGCAAACTCTATCGTAGTCTTGCATTTTTTCCAGCGCAGCTTGGAGCAGTCGGTAGCCGACTTTCTGACCGTAGACATCCGCCAGCACATAGAGGGCGTATAGTTCGCCAGCATTTTCCAAATCCTCCGACATGGACTGACCATAGCAGGAAAAGCCTACTACCTGGTCATTTTCAAGAGCCACAAAAATCCTCTCCGGATAGCGAAAAGCAAAGTCTTGACGGTGTTCCAGCGAATAGGTATTTTGCAGAAAATCCTGCGGCAATAGGTCTGCATATGCCTCCTGCCAAGCCTTCCAATGAACATAGGCCTTGCCCATCTTTTCCTCGTCCGTCTGCATGGGTTTAATAATCATCACTATCGCCTCCTTTTGAAATGATTATACTGAAAAAAAGAAGCTAACACAAAGTCAACTTCTCATCTTCATTACGGGTGCAAGCGGTGCAACATACGTGGGAATGGAATGGCTTCGCGAATATGCTTGGTACCTGCCACGAAGGTCACCATCCGCTCGATACCGATACCGAAACCACCGTGTGGCACTGAACCGTATTTACGCAGGTCAAGGTAGAATTCGTATTCTGACTTGTCCATACCGAGTTCGTCCATCTTAGCTACCAAGGCATCGTAGTCATCCTCACGCATAGAGCCACCGATGATTTCCCCGTAGCCCTCTGGAGCCAACAAGTCCGCACAGAGCACGCGCTCAGGATTTCCAGGAACTGGTTTCATGTAGAAAGCCTTGAAGCTTGCTGGATAGTTGACCACAAAGGTCGGTACGCCAAAGTAGTTTGAAATCCAAGTTTCATGAGGTGATCCGAAGTCATCCCCGTGTTCGATGTGTTCGTAGTCCGTATCTTCATCAGCCTCATGTTCTTGCAAGAGCGAGATAGCATCGTCGTAAGCCACACGTTTAAAGGGCTCTGCAATGTAGCGTTTGAGAGCATCCACATCACGCTCCAGCGTTTCAAGAGCCTGTGGCGCACGGTCAATTACACCTTGAATCAAGAACTTAACATAGGCCTCTTGCAAATCAAGCGATTCATCGTGTGATAGGAATGAGTATTCCGCATCCATCATCCAGAATTCTGTCAAGTGACGGCGAGTTTTTGATTTTTCTGCACGGAAAACAGGACCAAAGTCAAAGACACGACCAAGAGCCATGGCACCAGCTTCAAGGTAAAGCTGGCCTGATTGGCTCAAGTAAGCAGGTTGACCAAAGTAGTCTGTTTCAAACAATTCTGTCGAATCTTCTGCCGCATTTCCTGACAAGATTGGGCTATCAAATTTGATAAAGCCATTTTTTTCAAAGAATTCATAGGTTACATAGATGATGGCATTACGGATTTGCTGGATAGCAACCTGTTTACGAGAACGCAACCAAAGGTGACGGTTATCCATAAGGAAGTCTGTACCATGTTCTTTAGGCCTAATTGGATAATCTTGAGACTCACCGATCACTTCAAGGTCTGTTACATCCAACTCATAACCAAACTTAGAACGCTCGTCTTCCTTGACAATCCCTGTCACATAGACTGAAGTTTCTTGACTGAGACGTTTTGCTACATCAAATTTTTCTGTACCAGCTTCTTCACCGAATTTTTCGATGAAGTTTGGTTTGAAGGCTACTGCTTGGAAGAAGGCTGTTCCGTCACGCAATTGCAGGAAAGCCAACTTGCCCTTGCCTGATTTGTTGGCAACCCAGGCACCGATGGTCACTTCTTGACCGACATAATCTTTCACTTGGTTAATCGTAATCAATTTTCTAGACATTATTGTTCCTCTTTTTATTTTTTCATAAATGTGTGTAGTCGAGCCACCGCTTCTTTGAGCGTATCCATGTCCGTCGCATAGCTGAGGCGGATATTCTCAGGAGCTCCAAAACCTGCACCGGTCACTAAGGCCACGCCGACTTCTTCCAAAATGGCTGTGGTAAATTCAGTTACATCTGTGTAGCCCTTCATTTCCATAGCTTTTTTAACATTAGGGAAGAGATAGAAGGCTCCTTCTGGCTTAATGACCTCAAAACCTGGTACTTCTGCTAGTAAGGGATGGATGGTATTAAGCCGCTCTTCAAAAGCCTGACGCATGGTTTCGACCGTATCTTGCGGACCTGTAAAGGCTTCAATGGCCGCATACTGAGCAACGGTTGTTAAGTTTGAGGTCGTTTGTCCGATAATCTTACTCATAGCCGCAATAATCTCAGGATTGCCAACCGCAAAGCCAACTCGCCAGCCTGTCATAGCATAGGCCTTGGCCACACCATTGACCACAATAGTCTGCTGGCGAATGCTTTCTGAAATACTGGAAATCGGTGTAAAGGTATTGCCATTATAGACCAGGCGACCGTAAATATCGTCTGCCAAGATAAGAATATCGTGCTCCACAGCCCAGTTTCCAATGGCTTCCAACTCCTCACGACTGTAAATCATACCTGTCGGATTGGACGGACTGTTGAGCAAGAGAATCTTGGTCTTGTCTGTCCGAGCTGCTTCTAGCTGGTCAACTGCCACCTTGAAATTGTGTTCTTCCGTCGCAGTGACAAAGACTGGCACTCCTTCGTTCATCTTGATCTGGTCAGCATAAGACACCCAATAAGGCGTTGGAATCAGAACCTCATCACCCGGATTGATAACCGCCGCAAAAAAGGCATAGAGGATAAACTTAGCACCCGTTCCCAGCACAACCTGATTGCGCTCAATGGAGTAGCCGTAAAATCGCTCAAAATACGTATTGACCGCATCTTTCAACTCTGGCAAACCAGATGCCACCGTATAAAAGCTAGCCTTGCCATTTTCAATAGAAGAAATCGCAGCCTCTTGGATATTCTTAGGAGTGAAAAAATCTGGCTCTCCCAAGGTCAACTCCAAAATATCGCGTCCCTGCGCTTTCAAGGCCTTGGCACGGGCACCAGCAGCCAAGGTCACACTTTCTTCCATTTCCAAAACGCGGTTTGATAGCTTACTCATAAGCCCTCCTTTTTGATAAAGTCTCCAGTTTTAAAATCAATGTTATAATAAGCCGTCCCTGACTTGATTTCCCAAATAGGCTTGCCCTCCCGCATGCCGATAATCGCTCGGTCAATCTGGCCGGCTCCCTGCTCTTGGGCAATGGCCTCAGCCTGGGCTTGGGTAACGCCGTCAGATAGTTTGTAAACATAAACTTGGGAGGTTTGGTCTGACACTAGGATTGCCAGCTCTTGTCCATCAGAATCCGCCCCTAAGACGGTATGAAAGTCATCCACACCTCGGTAGGAACTAATCTTTTCAATGGTTTCCAACTGGACTGCTTGACGGGCCAGATTCTCCGCCCTCTCACTTGCCTGGGCATAGGGACTGCTGGCCATTTCCAAAATCAGGAGTATAGAAAATGTCAAAACCGTCAGGATAACTGCTGAACCAATCAAGAATTGTTGACCTAAGGTCAGGCTAATCCAAGGTTCACGTGATGTTTTCGCCATAATAGGAATATTATACTATAAGTTGCCACATATTGCTAATTGAATCCGAAAATTCTGCAAAAAAACTTCAGCTAAAATTCGATATGGGAAAATGCGCTCAAAATCTTGTCAGAATCAGCTTTTTCAACCATCAAATTTCTTGCCAAAGGAACTAGTTATTGATAAAATATACTTATGAATAAAGTAGAAAACTCTCTAAAAGAAAATCAGCATGCCCTACATAGTTTAGTTGTCTTTCGTCGCGCTGCCAATACTATTAGCAGACAGGAGACAGATATCATCAGAAAACATGGGTTAACCGTTGGCCAATTCGGCGTGATGGAAGCACTTTACAATAAGGGGAATTTGCGCATCCAGGATTTGATTGATAAGCTGCTCAGCACTTCTGGCAACATGACGGTGGTCATTCGGAATATGGTCCGTGATGGCTATATCTTCAAGACCCAGGATGAAAGTGATAAGCGGGCTTCCTTGATTGGTTTGACTCCTTTCGGTCGGGAAACGATTGAGAAGGTTTTGCCGGAACACTATGCTCATGTTGGAAAAATTTTCTCTGTTTTGAGCCAGGAAGAACAGGATTTATTGGCCGATTTACTAAAAAGATTCAAATTTATGGATAAAAATGTTGCTAATTAGTGATTTATGTGTTATGATAGTCACATCAAGTAATTAAGGAGTAACATTATGTCAAACATTTTATTTTTAGTTGGGTTCTCTTCGTGAAGGTTCATTCACTGCTCAATTGGCTCAAGCTGCTGAAAATGCACTTGAAGGTAAAGCAACTGTATCTTACCTTGATTGGAAAGAAATTCCTGTATTCTCACAAGATTTGGAAGCTGATGCTCCTGCATCTGTAAAAGCTGCGCGTGAAGCAGTTGTTGCTGCTGACGCTATCTGGATTTTCTCACCAGTTTACAACGCTGCTATCCCTGGTTCAGTGAAAAACGTTCTCGATTGGCTCAGTCGTGCACTTGATTTGTCAGATCCACGTGGTGCTTCTGCTCTTCATGAAAAAGTGGCAACAGTATCTATCACTTCATTTGCACACCAAGAAGATGCAGCTGTTCAATACCGTGCACTTCTTCCATTCATCCGCACAAACTTCGTAGATGAATTGACACTTGCAACAAACGGCGCTCCAGTTGATGAAGAACAATTGGCTAAACAAGTTGACGCAGTTCTCGCTGCAATTAACTAATTCGCAAGTCTCCCTACAACAAGAACCTGTATTCACAAGCTAAATATGCTGAGCTGCAAATACAGGTTCTAAGTCTATTTCTCAGGAGATAGGCTTTTTTTACTCAAAAAGTCCTAGGTTCTTGAATACCTAGGACTGCTGCTTTTATCTGAATAGATTTTGTGTGCTTGAATTTGGACGAACCCAGATTTTTTGCGACAATATCCGCCGTCGAACTGGTTTTCTGACGTCTTCTGGTCATATTTCCTCCTAAATAAGTTATAGGCAAGAGCCCTCACTTAATTATTCGTAAAACAACCCGATTTCCTAGTTATAAGAATAGACAAGGCACCCAGATTCTGGGTGCCTATCTATTTTCTACTACCAAACAGGTCTGCTATCTGGCCTACAAATGGGAGTTGGGAAGATGCAATATAAACCAATCATTCGACTTGTGGTGGGAATGTAGGTCCAGATAAAGACCATGTAGGATAGTTGGAAAGCATAAGGATTACTCTTCTCTTCTGCGAGCTGTGCCTGCTATGGCAAGGGCAGCTAGGAAGAGGCTAGCACCAGTTGCAGTCACTGCATGTGAATCGCTGGTACCAGTATTTGGCAATTGAGCCGTACCAGGGCTAGCTGGTTGTGCGGGTCCTGCTGGTCTCGGTTGAGCTGGAGTTGTTGGAACTTCTGGCTCAACTGGAGTCTCAGGCTTGACAGGTGTCACAACAATCGGTCTACTTGGTCGAGCTGGTGGGCTCGGAATGTAGTTGATTGGTGTATCTTGACTTGGATTTCCTGGGATAGGAGGCGCAATATAGCCCTTGGTTGGATCACTTGGATCTGCTGGCTGCAATGGTACTCCTCCTGGGCCGACAGGGATATAACCCGGAACATACGGAATTGATGGTAGATCTGTACCTGGTTTGCCTGGGTCAGTCGGATGATTCGGATATGGAATCGGAGTGGATGGCTGACCTGGAATGTTTGGCACATAGCTTCCAATTGGTACATAAGTGTAGACAACACTTGTACCGCCTGCTGCAATCTTACCAGAAGCATTGCTTGGTATTTCCTTGAGCAGATAGCCCTTGATGATCTCAGGGGTGGTCGTGTAATCATCACCAACCTGACCTGGAATGGACTTGCTTGGAATCAAATCATTTCCCTTGTCATCCACATAGCGAACGGTCACGCTAGCGTCTTGTGGAATGTACTTGATAACAGTGTCTTCACCTGGCTTGCTTGGTACAGGCGGAAGCTCATAACCTCCATCTGGACTTGGTTCCAATGGAATGGTTTGTTCAGGGTTATTTGAATGTGGGTAGACAGGAATAGTTCCAGGTCTTAGTTTCTAGTGAAAATTTTTGTTTTTTCACTGTCCACTATATGGGGAGTATATCATTTTTGCAAGGGACAATGACTAGTTTATGAAATTTACACAAATATTATTGATAAGATAGAATTATATATATGTATTAGTATGTGATCGGTAGCTTGGTTTCCTCCGCTACGACCAGGCGCTTGTCCTCCTTGTCCGTAAAGGGCAGGACTGGTGGGCGCAGTCTTTCCAGGCAGGAGACCACTTGGCTACCATCCTGGTTAAACTTGAGCAGGGTATAGTAAGGGTCATGGTAAAAGAGGAAGGTGTAGCCTTGACTGTAGGCTTGCTTGATCCACTTTTCCTTGGCCTTGATGCTGTCCATGGGGTAGTCGTCTACTGCTGCCACCCAGAGGGGATTGAAGTGGGCATGGGTCAGGAGGGTGTCGGCCATGTGTATCAGGGTCTCCCCTTCTTGCTTGAGCAGGATGATGCTGTGGCCACGGCTGTGACCGCCTGTGTGGTGCATCTCAATGCCGTCGACCAGCTTGAGCTCTGAGCCAAAGGTCTGGACTTGGTCTTGGATGGCCTGCCAGTTTTCAGGCAGGTAGGTAGCCCTGGTACGGGGATTGGGATAGCGCACTTCTTCCCACTCGATGTCATTGATGTAGATGGTGGCATTTGGGAAGGTGGGAACCAGCTCGCCATCGACTAGCCTGGTCAGGCCACCGGCATGGTCATTGTGCATGTGGGTCATGAGGACCACATCGATATCCTCAGGGCTGAGGCCCAGCTGGTCCAGGCTTTCTAGGACACGGTTTTCTGAGATGACGCCGAGATTTCTCCGGAGTTTGTCACTGAGCTTTTCCGTTCCCAGGCTGGTATCAATAAGGTAATGCTTGCCCTGGTAGCTGATGAGGATGGGGTCTGTCAGGTCATGGATAAGCCCCTGTTCATTGGTCGGGTAATAGCGGGACCAGACAGCCTTGGGCACAGGTCCGAAGATGGTTCCTGCATCCGTGTACTTGTCTGCCCCTCTCAGCCAGGTCAGGGTCATCTGGCCAAATTGGTAGGTTTGTAGTTTCATATTTTCATATTCTCCTCATTTCACTTGAGTTTTACAGCCACATTTCTGCAATTTTTTTCTTGAGTCGGTCTGTTTTTCCGCCGTATTCCTTGGTAATATTTGCATCGTGAACATAACGCTCGATATCATCGTTTCCGATGAAGCTATAAGCTCCAGTTATACGAACTACTTCCTCAGAAATGGTCGAGGACAGTCTGGAGGTGATGATTTTCAGCATGGAGACCTCCCGTTCGTCTGACATATCGGTCCGCAGGTAGTCATGGTAATAGGCTTCGCAGGCAACCAGGGTCGTTTTCAGGTCGACGATGCGGAGTTGATTGATAGACACGTCGATAGGACGCTTGCCAAAGCCCCGGCGAATCTGTGAATAGGCCAGACCTTTCTTGAAGGCACCTTCTGCAATGCCCAGGGATTGAGCACTGATGGCCAGCCGCATCTTAATCATAGACTGGGTGTACTGTTGCTTGCCGGCAATCTGGTGGCCCAACAGCTGGTCGGTGGTCAGCTGGACATTTTCAAAACTAATAGGCGCCAGCGGCATAGAGCGGACACCGACCTTGTCAATGTTGGGACCAACCTGGACACCGGGAGTCTTGCTGTCGAGGACAAAGATAGCCATGTCCTTCTTGCCGTACTGGTCCACGGTCTGGCAGAGGACAAAGAGGACATCTGCCATAGGCGCATTGGAGACCATCTGCTTGCGACCGTTGATAATCCAGCCCTTGTCGGTCTGTCTGGCCATGGTTTCGGGAAATTGCTTGTCCAGATTGATATCTTCCTCGGAAAAGGCAAAGGCACCGATTTTTTTGAAGTTGAGCAAATCATCCAGATAGCGCTCCTTCTGCTCAGGACTGCCAAAATGCTCCAAGAGCCAGATGGCATAGAAGGCCTGGGTCATGAGGATGGCTGCCAAGGAGGAAAACTCGATGGACAGGAGGCGAATGACCTCTAGAAAGGTCCTGAGCCCGCTGTCTCTGTCCACAGTTTGGTGGAGCAGGTGGAAAATCTTGTGGTCTGTGACCAGCCGATTGATAAAGAGGAGCGGAAAGAGCTTGTGCTCATCATAGTGGGCTGCTTGGCCAACTATCTCAGCCTGGATATAGTCGCTAATCTGGTCTAACTTTTCTTGGTCGTATTGCATGATTCACCTACTTTATTCGACAGGCGTGTAGTATAATTTCAGGAATTCTTCGTAGACAAAGGACTCGATTTCATTGGTCTTGGACTTGTACGGTCGGCAGAACCAGATATTAAAAGGTAAAAAGTCTCTGAAGCGGACCATGGTGTGCTTGTCCTTGTCCACCAAATCTTCGATTGGCCGGGGCAGGAGGGTGATGATATTATTGCCAGATGTGACTTCGATTAGGTAGTCCCAAGAGTAGGCTAGGAAGCTGAGCTTAGGCTTGATTTTTTCTTTTTTGAACTTGTCCTTGAGGAGGTGGTAGGTGGTGTAGGACTTGTTAAAGGTGGCGACTTGATAGGGTTCAATGTCCTTCCACTCAAGCAGGTCCTTGCTGGCCAAGGGATGATTCTTGTCCATAAAAGCCACGTATTCGTCCATCTGGATGATGTGCTGCTCGTATTTTTGGCTATCCAG
Organism: Streptococcus nasisuis; assembly: GCF_040836615.1. Lineage (NCBI taxonomy): Bacteria > Bacillati > Bacillota > Bacilli > Lactobacillales > Streptococcaceae > Streptococcus > Streptococcus nasisuis. The sequence goes on from NZ_CP162268.1 coordinate 1,934,150, forward strand.
GGAGGTCGGCTCAATGACCACGACAAAGTTGAGGTCCTCAGCCAGGAACATGCGGTTGAGGTCCACTCCTCCTCCTTCGGTAATCTGGATATCAATATTTGGGTGTTTGAGCAGGAAGTCCGGCAGGATATTGGCAAAATAGACCCGCAATATCAAAGACGGAATACCCAGACGGATGGTGCCCTTCTGCTTGGTAGACTCGGTCTGAATCATGCTTTGCATATCTTCGTATTTCTCGACAATTTCGGTGGCAAAGCGGTAGACACGCTCACCTGCCTCGGTCAGTTTTTCCAGGCGACCATTTTTCCGATGGAAGAGCTGGAGCCCTTCATTGGTCTCAAACTGGGTGATGAACTGGCTGAGAGCTGACTGGCTGATATGAATCTTCTTAGCGGCTAGAGATAGATTACAGTTGTTCTCAACAATATTGATAAAATACCCCATTTGAACAATATCCATTCCCATAGCATATCCTCCTTTGTCCTTTTGGACAAGCGTTTTTCATATAATCTTGTCTCACCTATCTGAACTGATAGCTAGGTGATGTTTTTTCATGTTTTGTTTATCGTTTTGCCCTAAAAAATCTGGTAACTAAAGTTTCAATGTGTTTTTTAGTAGACAACGATAAATTCCTCGATTTATTATATCATGTTACTGAATATTTTTAAATAAATCTGCTCGAATTTCACAAATAAATCCCAGCAAATTGACTACTGGGATATTTCTTGTACTTAACATCTATCAAACCGACCTCAAGAACCGTCCCATTGTCTTGTTGCTAGTAAGTGTAGCTAGTAAAGTCAGGTTTGCGGAAATGCTTTCCTAGATTGGCATGGTGATGACATTGTCAGCAACGACCACATCACCTGCTGTTTTTTCTAGGACTTCTTCTACCGTCACTCCAGGAGCTACTTCCTTGAGCAGGTATTTGCCATCTTGGAATTCAAATACGGCTAATTCGGTGATGACCATGGATACCACTCCTTTGGCAGACAGTGGCAGGGTGCATTCTTTGAGGATCTTGGATTCACCGTTTTTATCGACATGTTGCAGGGCCACAATCACGCGCTTGGCACCAACCAAGAGGTCCATGGCGCCGCCCATGCCTGGCGCGAATTTTCCTGGAATAATCCAGTTGGCAATGCTGGCGTCCTGGCTAACTTCAAGGGCTCCAAGCACAGTCGCATCCACGTGACCACCACGGATGATGGCAAAGGATGTTTGGATATCAAAGGTTGAAGCTCCTGGCATAAGGGTGATGGGAGCACCACCTGAGTTGGCAATATTTGGATGGTAGTTGTCCTTGCCTGGGGTTTCACCGAAACGAAGGGCTCCATTTTCAGCTTGGAGAATAACGCTCACTCCAGCTGGGATATAGTCAGCAGATGCGTTTGGAATACCGAATCCCAGGTTGACAACGTCTCCGTCATGGAATTCTAAAGCGACACGACGTGCAATAACTTCTTTTGCTTTCATATTTTTACACCCCTGCTAGTTTCTTCGTTTCTGTCCAGAGAGCACCCATCATTTCATGGTGTTCTTGTGCTGTCAAACCTTGGACGACATAATCTACTAAAATACCAGGAATATAGACATCATCCGGCTTGATTTCTCCGATTTCTACCACCTCATTGGTCTCAACGATGACTGTGTCGGCAGCCAGGGCCAGTTGCAATGAAATGTTTTTAGTGGTTCCTTCAATGTAAAGGTTTCCGTACTTGTCTGCCTTGCTGGCCTTGATTAGGGCTACGTCAATTTTCAATGGATCATAGACTAGGTACTCACGGCCGTTGCGGACAACTTTTTCTTGTTTTTCTTCTAGGATGGTTCCAACGCCTGTCGGTGTCAATACGGCACCTAGACCTGCACCTGCAGCGTGGAGGCGTTCAACCACTGTACCCATCGGTGTGAATTCAACTTCCATCTCACCGCTGAAGTAGGCTTTTTGGGCACCTGGTGAGGTTCCGACGTGGGCTGCTATGTATTTGGATACTTGGTGGTTTTCGCAGAGGCGACCTACTCCGACTTCCTTACCAGGATGGGAGGTTACGACAGATGTCAGAGTCAGGTTTTTTGTGCCTTGTTCCACCAAGCCATCGATCAATTCAAAGGGTTCACCGACACCGAGGAAGCCTGAGATTCCCACGATGTGTCCCGGTTGTACCAGCGATACTGCTTCTTTGAGCGTTACAATTTTTGCCATTTTTTTCTCCTCGTCAAAGCTACTTATTTCCGTGTAAAGACTGCTTTTCGTTTTTCAACAAAAGCGCCCATGCCTTCTTTTTTATCCTCTGTTGAGAAGAGGAGTGCTTCTGCTTCTGTTTCCAAGCGGATGGCACTTTGCAGTGGTAATTCTGTTCCCACGCTGATGACATGTTTGGCTTTTTCGACAGCCAACGGAGCATTCTTCAAAATAGATTTTGCTAGATTTTCAGCTTCCTGCATCAATTCCTCTGCTGGGACCAGGCGATTGAGTATGCCGAGTTCGACTGCTTCTGGTCCTTTTACATTTCGAGCCGTGAAAATGAGTTCCTTGGCCTTGCTGATGCCGATGAGGCGTGGCATCCGTTGGGTTCCTGCAAATCCTGGTATAATTCCAAGTGTCACTTCAGGGAAGCCCAACAACACTTTCTCATGGCCCAGACGAATGTCTGTTGACAGAGCCAATTCCATACCACCTCCCAAAGCATATCCGTTAATTGCTGCGATGGATGGCTGGCGAAGATGTTCTAGTCTGGAGAAAGTATCATTGGCATAGGTCATGTATTCGAAGGCTTGTGTCGGCGTCATCTTATCCATTTCCTTGATGTCTGCGCCGGCTACAAATGATTTCTCACCTGCACCTGTAACGATGACTACACCAATTTCTGTACTGGTTTCCACTACATCCAATACTTCATTCAAGTCTTTCAAGACTTGTGAGCTGAGGGCATTCAATGCTTCTGGACGATTGATGGTGATATAACCGATGCCATCTTTGACGTCCAACAATACAGTTTTGTTCATAAACATTCTCCTAATGTGTGATGTGATTGGTCACCTAGGGTCAACAATGCAACCAATCTATTGACAAAATGTAAAACGCTTACATTATTAGTTTATCAACTATTTACATATTCGTCTACTTAAGAAATTTTAATAGTCGTATTAGGTGGACTTATAGAAATTGTGCGAAAACTAACTTATTTATTGAGGTTGTTCAACCATCAAAAAGTAATCAAGAACGCTTTCCCAAAAAGTAAAAAAGCACCCAGATTTCTCCGGGCACTAGAGGTTAGGAAGCTTTTTTAGATTTAGCAATGTAGTAAAGCTGGAGCAAGATTCCGACCACGGCCATGCCGATGACGATATAGAAGGCCATAGAGTAGTCTCCATTGTTGGCTTGAGCCAGACGAGCACCCAGCTGTGGTCCTGCAATAGCAGCCACACCGTAAGCCGTAAACATCCAGCCGTAGTTGGTACCTACATTGGCCACACCCCAGTTATCAGCCGTGATACCTGGGAAGGAACCGAGGAAACCACCGAAGGACAGGGCAACCAGCATGACACCGATGATAGCCAGGACACTGCCTTCACCTTTAAAGGTCGCTGTCAGGAAGAGCCCTCCTGCTACTGCGGCAAACATGGCAACAACGGTCGGGTAGCGACCAATTTTATCAGACACGGCTCCCCAGAAAATCCGGCCAAAGGTATTGGCGATGGAAACCAGCATGACAAAGAATGTCGCTTCACTGACCAGCTTGTATTGGTCAGAGATGGATGCGGCACCACCGATAATCATCATACCACCGGTCGCACCGAGGATGTAAATCAACCAGAGTAGCCAGAAATTGCCTTCACGCAACATTTCCTTATGGGTCTTACCAGTCGGAGCTGCAGCACCTGGTGTCGGAGCAGCTGCTGGAGCCTTTTCCATGACCAGGGAAGACGCACAGATAACCACCAAGAGGGCAATACCCAGTACATTGAAGGTCCGGTAAACACCCATGGCGCCAATCATGCCTTTAGCAACTGGCCCGATAATCAGGGGACCAAGACCAAAGCCTGCCGCTGTCAAACCACCAGCCAGACCTTTTTTATCAGGGAACCATTTGGAAGCGACCGAAGTGGCAGCACCGTAGGCAGACCCGATACCTAGACCCAGGATGACACCGTAGGTCAGATAGAGAACCGGCAAGCTGGTTGCAAAGCCTGTGGCAAACATGCCTAAACCAAAGAGGATACCACCTAAGAATACAAATTTCTTAGGACCGAGGGCATCAACCTTGGGGCCGAAAATAATCATTCCGACCGGAACCATGGCAAAGGAGATACTAAAGGCCAGTGAGGTCTGGGCCTGTACCCATCCTTGGTCGGCATTGGCTTCCAAGAGAGCTTTTTGGAAAACGGACCAGGCATAGCCCGCTCCCAAGGAGAGGTTGGTCAAGATGGCCGCCGCCAAAATGACCCAACGATTTGGTGTTTTTTTCATAATCTTTCCTCACATAATCTACAAATGGTGAAAGTTACTCAATGAAAATCAGGAAGACGCGGAGAACTCTGACGCTTATGGTTTTATGGCGACGGGCTGAAAAGCACACCCTGAGCTTTTCACATATCAAGTCGAGTCAACAACGTCTGCGTTTGATTTTCGAAGAGTACTATCTGCTCACGATAACGGCTATCCCCATACCACCACCGATACAGAGAGTTGCTAAACCGCATTTGGCATCACGTTTTTGCATTTCATGTAGAAGTGTGACAAAGATACGGGCGCCTGACGCTCCGATTGGGTGACCGAGGGCAATGGCACCACCGTTTACATTGACAATATCTGGATTGAGTCCTAGTTCACGATTGACTGCGCAGGCTTGGGACGCAAAGGCTTCGTTGGCTTCAACCAAATCTAGGTCACTGACAGACAAGCCTGCCTTATCCAGGGCCTTACGGGATGCGTAGATAGGACCGCAACCCATAATAGTTGGATCTAGACCTGCACTTGCATAAGATTTGATAGTAGCAAGGACTGGCAGACCCAATTGTGCAGCTTTTTCACTGCTCATCATAATGATAGCCGCTGCTCCGTCATTGATACCAGAGGCATTTCCGGCAGTAACAGTACCGTCATTCTTGAATGCTGGGCGCAATTTAGCCATGCCTTCCATGCTGGCATTTTCACGTGGATATTCGTCTGTGTCAAAGACGAGTGGATCGCCCTTGCGTTGCGGAATCAGGACTGGTACGATTTCGTCTTTGAATTTACCTGCCTTGATAGCAGCGACAGCCTTTTCCTGGGAACGAACCGCAAAGCTATCCTGATCTTCACGGGTAATATTGTACTTGTCTGCGACATTCTCCGCAGTAATCCCCATATGGATTGGCTCGAAGGCATCCGTAAGTCCATCTTTTAGCATGGTATCAATCACTTTGCTATCACCCATGCGGGAACCCCAGCGCTGATTTTGAATAACATACGGCGTCTGGCTCATATTTTCCGTACCACCTGCAATGACAACATCTGCATCTCCCAAAAGGATAGCTTGAGCTGCTAGGCTGATGGTTTTCAGACCAGAACCGCAGACCTTATTAATGGTGAAGGAAGGAGTCGTTACAGGCAAGCCAGATTTGATACTAACTTGACGTGCGACGTTTTGTCCAAGACCTGCACCAAGTACATTACCAAAAATCACTTCATCCACCAAAGTAGGATCAAGGTTAATTTTTTCGAGTGCGCCTTTGACAGCAGTTACTCCCAAATCAACAGCAGATATATCTTTTAAACTTCCACCGTAACTGCCAATTGGTGTTCGAACAGCTGCTACAATTACTGCTTCTCTCATTTTTTTCTCCCTTCCTAATACGTAAAGAATCCTTGACCAGTCTTACGACCAAGTTTACCAGATTCCACCATTTTTTTAAGAAGTGGAGCTGGACGGTATTTTGGATCCGCGAAGCCATTGCTCAAGACATTCATAATAGCCAGCACCACATCCAGACCAATCAAATCTGCCAAGGCAAGCGGTCCAATCGGATGGTTGGCACCCAGTTTCATGGCTGTGTCAATTTCTTCTGCACTGGCAACGCCTTCTCCCAAGACAAAGATTGCTTCGTTGATCATTGGAATCAGGATACGGTTGACCACAAAGCCATAGGAATCCGCCACGCGCACTGCTGTTTTATTGATTTTTGCAGTGACTTCTTCTACCGCAGCAGCTGTTTCTGGAGAGGTTTGAATGGCACGAATAACTTCGACCAATTTCATAAGAGGAGCTGGGTTAAAGAAGTGCATACCTAGCACCTTGTCCGGACGACCTGAAGCGGCAGCAATATCGGTCACAGACAGGGAGGAGGTATTGGATGCCAGGATGGTTTCTGGAGCTGTAATCTCGTTTAATTGTTTAAAGATGCTCAGCTTGATATCGCGGTTTTCAGTCGCTGCTTCCACCACCAATTGCACATGTTTGGCATCCTGGTAATCTGTCGACGGGATCAATCGTGCATAGGCTGCGTCTGCTTCTTCTTGGGTCATTTTTTCTTTTCCAACAGCACGATCAAATTGTTTCTTAATACCTGCTAGACCACGTTCAACAAATTCTAATTTAATATCATTGAGATAGACAGTGAAGCCTGATTGGGCAAAAACCTGAGCAATCCCGCTGCCCATTTGACCAGACCCAATGACCATAACATTTTTAATTTCCATTATACTTTTTCCTTTCCTTTCGCCCTAGAGCCAATATCCTGGGAGCAGGAGATTCCCCACTCCCGGATAAATTGCTTACACTTAGAAAATCATTTCTCTTTTCAAATGCCTTGACCAGCAAATCTCCAGTGGAGGTTTGCGGCTTGTCGCCTTGAGCTGAGAGATGGATTTTCAGTGAGTTTTAGACGAAGGCACCGATTCCAGTCAATTCACGCGCCACAATCATGGCATTGATTTCGTGTGTTCCTTCATAGGTGTAAATAGCTTCCGCATCTGTGAAGAAGCGAGCAACTTCTGTTTCGTAGGTAATACCGTTACCGCCGCAGACTTCACGAGCCAGGGCTACTGTTTCTCTCATGCGGAGAGAGTTGTGGAGCTTAGCCAGTGAAGAGTTGAGCATTTCTTCTGTGCCAGATTCTTGGATTTCGGCAATTCGTGCGGAGTAAGCAATGGCTGCCTGCACATTTGCCTGCATACGAGCCAATTTTTCCTGTACCAATTGGAAGCCACCGAGTTTGCGGCCAAATTGTTCACGAGTTGTGGTCAAGCGCAGAGCTGCATTGAAGGCACCAGCCGCTGTACCCATGGCAATGTAAGCAACGTCTGCGCGTGTGCGAACGAAGATTTTCGCTACATCGCCATAGCCGTTGATATTGACAAGACGGTCTGCTTCAGGAACTTCCACATCTTTGAGTGTAATGTGACCATTGTTTACGATACGGAGGGAAATCTTGTGCTCCACGTTTTCCACAGAAAGACCTGGGCTACCTTGTTTCACCATGAAACATTTGATTTTCTTGGTTTCCACATCGCGGGCAAAGATTGGAATAAAGTCTGCTGTCTTAGCACCACCAATCCAGCGTTTTTCGCCGTTCAATACCCAGACATCACCCTTACGCTCAGCTGTTGTTGCAAGACCACCTGCAATGTCAGAACCATGGTCAGGCTCTGTCAAACCGAAACAGGTCTGTGCTTCAAAATTACGAACTGGTGTACCAAAGCGCTCAATCTGCTCCTGGCTACCACCAATGAGAATCGTATTGTAACCAAGTCCGCCATGCACTGTGTAGAAGGTTGCAACAGACGGATCGAAGCGAGCCATTTCCAGGTAGAGGAAGGCGTTGTAAAGCTCACCAGCCTTCCAAGATCCTTCGCGACCAACGAACAAATCTGGGTGAGTCATAATTTTGGCTGCTGCAAATGCTCCCAGGATTTCTTCACGTGGAAGCAGGGCTTTTTCATAGCTGTCAATCAAGACTGGACGAACACGTGCTTCTAATTCTTGGCGCAAGTGTTGCAAGACTTTCAGTTCACCCTCCGTCAATTTTTCGGCATAACCGAACAAATCTTCTGGGTACAACTCTCTAGCTAATTCTTTAACTGACATGGTAATAGACTCCTTTTTGTATTTTTTGCTTTGTGTAAAGCGTTTACATTTTGTTGACAACATTATAATATAACGAAATTACATAAAAATCTACTTAATAAAAATTAATACGACTATAAGTGAAGATTATAGAATTTCACAAAGTAGGAAAACACAAGAATCCTTACCATTGCTAACTTTGGAAAGCATAAAAATAGGAAGAACGGAAAGTTTGTGAAGAAAAAAGCAGACCGGATTCTGAATCCAGCCTGCCAAAGAGGAAATTGGCAGTGTCTTAAAAATTAGAGGTGGAGTTTCTTCAAGACATGCTCTGCTTCTGTAAAGATTGTCTCGATAATGGCCTTGGCAGGCTTGATGTCATTGACCAGACCAGCAATTTGTCCAGCCATGAGAGAGCCGTTTTCAGCATCTCCCTCCTTGACTGCCTTGGCAAGAGCCCCCATGGTGATTTCTTCCAGATCATGACGGGAAGTAGCTTGAGCCTCTATTTCCAGATATTTGTCTGTCATAGCATTGCGGATACAGCGTACCGGCGCCTTAAATTTGCGACCAGTCACGACAGTTGAAGTGTCTACCGCATCCAGCACAGCCTGCTTGTAGCTATCTGGTATCGGGCATTCTTCTGCCGCGAGGAATACGGTCCCCATCTGCACCCCTTCTGCTCCCAGGGCAAAGGCAGCGACCACACCATGGCCATCTGCCACACCACCTGCACAAATCACAGGAATATCTAGAGCAGCAGCCACCTGTCTCGTCAGGGGCATGGAAGCCATTTCGCCGATGTGACCACCTGCTTCCATCCCTTCAGCCACTACAGCATCACAGCCCAATTCCTGCATTTTGAGGGCCAGCTTGACACTTGGAATAACTGGGACCACCTTGATGCCAGCTTCCTTGAGACGAGGCATATAGGGTTTCGGTGTACCTGCACCTGTGGTCACGACCTTAACCCCTTCTTCAATCAGGACTTCCACAATCTCTGCCACATTGTCCATCATCAACATCAGATTGACCGCAAACGGCTTATCCGTCAGGGCCTTGGTCTTCCGAATTTCCTCTCGGACCTCATCTGCCGTCATGCCACCTGAGGCAAGAATACCCAGACCACCAGCGTTTGAGACAGCGCTGACCAATTGGTGACGAGAAATCTGAGCCATGGCTCCTTGGAAAACGGGATACTGGATACCCAACAATTCTGTAACACGATTCATCTTGCATGTTCCTCCTGTTTCGTTATCTTTGTCACAATCATACCAAATATTGAAACCCTTTTCAATCCTTCTTCTATTACAAAATCTTATGTCAACCATAACAAATTGTAATGTGTCTGGACTAGCCTATTTTGGCGGGATAACATTGGCCTGACCAGCTATGACCTTGACACCATCCTGATTGGTCACGATAGTCTCCAAGGTCAACCAGCCCTTGTCATCAATGGCTGTAATGGTTGCGGTCGCAGTCAAGGTATCCCCGATTCCAACGGGTTTGAGGAATTTCAACTCCTGCCCCAGATAGATGGTGCCAGGACCAGGCAGATACATGCCCAAGACGGTTGAAATCAAGGAAGCACCCAACATGCCATGGGCAATCCGCTTCTTGAACATGCCCTGTGAAGCCTCAACTTCGTTGACATGGGCAGGATTCAAATCACCTGAAATCCCTGCAAAAAGGATCACATCTGCCTCTGTAATGGTCTTAGCAAACTGACCCGTCTGCCCAATTTCAAATACTTTTGTCATTGTACTACTCCTTTTCGTCATTTTATTTATCCTCAATGAAAATCAATCTAGCCACCAGCAGAACTCTATCACTAACTTATTTCAAGGCGACAGGCTGAAAGGCTCTTGACAAGGGATGGTTTTGATTTTCGAAGAGTATTAGTTGATTTTTTATTATTTTTTACTATAATGGGGTCAAAGAAAGGGTTATTATATGAAATCATATCCTATCCACTACCATACACTGAAAAATGGTGAGCGCCTAGCCTATTCAAGAACTGGGACTACTGGCCCAACCTTGATTCTCCTGCATGGCAACCTGAGTTCGTCGGTTCATTTCTACCAGCTGGCAGAGGCTCTGGAGGGAGACTTTCAGCTAATTCTTCCAGACATGCGTGGCTTCGGGCATTCCAGCTACCAGCAGCCTGTCCATTCCCTGCAGGAATTGGCTCTGGACTTGGTGGAGCTCATGGATGCGCTGGCAATCCCTAGCTATGCTATCCTTGGTTGGTCCACAGGCGGTGGGGTTGCCTTGGAAATGGCTGCGCTAAAACCACAAGCCGTTGAGCAGGTATTTCTCCTCGCATCCATCGGCATACAGGGCTACCTGTCTCCTAGCGATATCAATCGACCTCAATTAGGCCTGCTGCCGCTCCTCATCCAGACCAATCGGGCCATGGCCAAGTGGAATCCCGTCCTGCAGAAGGTCGAGTTGGCCTTACAAAACCGTGACCAGCGTATCCTCAAGAAAATAATGGATCCCCTCTACCAACTCTACCCGATTTCTGAGCAGGATTACCAGACCTATATGGATGCCATGTGCCAGCAGCAAAACTACTCTGACATCTTTATCAACCTCTTCACCTTCAATATGACCAATCAGACAAACGGCCTGGTCGCCGGAACCAACCGGATTCAAGATGTCACCTGTCCGGTCATCATTATCCACGGGGACAAGGACAAGGTTGTTCGTATGGACTCTGCTCTTCTGACCTATCAGACCTTGAAGCAACAGGCCCAGCTCTATGTCATGGATGCTGGTCACTCTATCCAGACAGACCAACCTAATCAGCTAGCAGACATTCTAAGAAAACATCTCCTCTAGCGAACAAGCCACATTGGTAACTTTCCCTATTATAGACAAGGAGCTGGGCTTAAGCCCAGCCCTTTTTACTCATCATGGGTTTTATAGAAATCCATGAGTTTTGGTATTACTTGTTGGCGGGACCTCTTGCTGACAAAGAGGCCGATATGGCCGGAATCATAATAGACAGTCTCCGTATCTTTTGAGCCAACCAATTTCGGTAATGGTTCAGAAGCCAGAGTCGGCACTTGGTCATCCCGATTGGCAATGATATTGAGCAATGGCTGCTTGATATTCTTGAGATTGACCGTTTCATCACCGATTTTGAGTTCGCCCTTGACCAGCTTATTATCATGGTACATGTCATTGGTAAACTGACGAATGGTCGCTCCAGCCTGGGCAGGGCTATCAAAAATCCAGCTTTCTAGGGCCAAGAAATTGGTCATGGCTTTTTCATTGTCCAATTTATCAATTAAATCCAAATATTTATTGGTGGTTAATTTGATAGGCGATAAGAGCAAGAAACCGTTGTTCATGACTTCTCCAGACAGGTTGCCATAGGCTTCGACCATACTGTCTGCATCCATATATTTGCCCCACTGGAAGAGCAACTTATCACACGGAGAGAAATCAATCGGCGCCACAACAGTCACCAGATTCTTGACCAAGTCAGGATTGAGGGCTGTAAAGATAGTCGCGAAATTGGCTCCCTGGCAAATGCCGAAAAAGTTGATTTTATCGGCACCAGAATGGTCCAAAACAGCCTCCACACAGTTGCGCATATAGCCCTGGATATAGTCTTCCATAGTGATATACATGTCATCCTTGGTCGGATACCCCCAGTCGATGACATAGAGATCCGCCCCCGCATTGAGCATATCTTCCACAAAGCTATTGCCCTCCTGCAGGTCTAGCATGTAGTATTTATTGACCAGGGCATAAGAAATCAGGGTCGGCGTCTTGAGCGGTCGTTTTACTTTTGGTTTGAAATGATAGAGGACCAACTTATCCTCTGCGTAGATGACTTCTTTTTCCGATACGCCACCTTTTGGTCGTTCCAGCTTGGTCAAGGTTTCAATGCCCTTAATCAAGCGTTGTTGGGATTCCAGGGCATCCTGGATATTTTTCTTCGGTATGGTAAATAATTCCTCAAACATAGGCCATCTCCCTTCTTACTTATTTGCTGTCAGCTTTCTTGCTGGGCTTGGTCTTGGCAGGCTTGGCCTCTGCGCCTTGCTTGATGTCCTTGAGTTCGCGCTTGAGCTTGGTCACTTCGCGTTTCAACTCTTGAACCTTTTTATACAGGCTGCGCGCATCACTTTCTAGGACAATCGGCAGGCCTTTCAGGACTAATTCCAAGAGTTTATTGCGAGCAATGACAAACTGCGCATTGGCGGTACCAAATTTGGCCAAGAGTTGAGAAAATTCATCTGAGTAGAAATATTCTTGTAAGGTTTTTTCTACTTCATTAGACCAATGATGATAAAATTCCTTGTATGTTTGCGGTTGCTCACCCTTTTTAACCAATTCAGCAAATTCTTCCATTAAAGTTTTAGCCCGATTTTTGGTTACTTGGGTTAGTTTTTGCTGGAACTCTACACTTGTTAGGATTAACTGAATACTATTGTCAATAAAGGCATTCTGAGCCTCTATCTTTTCCGTATTGTTGCCCATGCCCGGAATGCGCAAGAGCGGCGCTACTGTCTGCTCATACTGGCTCTTCCACTGGTCAAAGAAACCAGCCAGCTTGTCTGGATCTCCGTTGGCACCCTCGACATAGAGACGACTGAGGTCAAAGAAGGATTCAGCCCACGGCCCCAAGAATTGAGACCAGTTATCCTTGAGCGCGCCGGTCAGCTTATAAGGCGCTTCTAGGATTGAGCGCAGCTGGGCAGGAATATAGGGTTGGACAAAATCAGCATAAAATTGCTGGCCATCTGACATCCACTTGTTGACCCATTCCTTACCATCTTCTTCAAATGGCTTCGAATAGAGGTCACGAAGGTTGTCAAAATAGCGATAAAAACTAACAAAATGCTTGTTGGCATCCATCATTTTGACCAAGGTTGCATAAGAATCCGAATCAAGGGCATCATAGAGACGGGATGGATTGAACTGGTTGCGGTAAAATTCCAAATAGGTATTCATATCTGGAAATTGGGAAATGTAGTTGCCCAGAGGTCCTTCTTGGTAGGCCTTTTGAATCTGTTCTATCCAGTTAGACTGAAGTTTGTTCCAAGAATCCAGGGCAGGATTGGTCATCCCAGTTTGGAAGGGCATGGTAAATCCATTGGTCGGATTCAAGGATTTGAGATAGTCAGTGAAGAATTGCTGCTGGGCGGTCAAAATATCTGCCATACCTTTTGGGCCATCTTCAGCCTGTTTTGGTATCAGACTTTGCCACTGCTCAGCCATTTTCTTTTGAGCCTCAAACCACTGATTGATCATATCGTATTGGGACATAAGATTCCTCCTTATAAGAATTCGGTCAATTCCTGGACCGTCAGGTTAGACAAGTGGGACAGTCTACCTACAATTCTTATCTTATTATAGAGAGTTTTCGATTTCAAGCTGTCATGCTCTAAATGCAACTTAGAGTTTTTTATAGCAACTAGTAGGCCAACTAATACATAAAAATAATACGGCGCTCACAGTTAGCTTTCTATACTCAGTCAAATTCAAAAAGAGTGGATATAGGTTCGTTTTCTTAATAGACAAAAACATATATAAGATTGTTTTTATTAAAACCTAGCTAAGATGTCTATTCGCCTCTAGAGATTTCCAAAGATTTTCTCTAGAGGTCTCCCCCTCTTTCAGAATGGTTAGAGTGAATTTTGCTGGGTTTGAGCAAACAAAAAGCAGGCTTATCATCAACAAGCCTGCTGTCATTCGTTATCATTCTTCCTTACTCGTATGTCGCTTGCCAAGGTCCTTAGCTTCTTGCTCCGACATGCTAATCACTTTTGACCAATTGGTATTCTTAGGCATATTATCCTTGGAATACCAATAAACATCCGCCTTTCCATTACGGGCAATATAGACGACCGGAGCCAATTCCTGACTTGCTTCCGTGCTTGGATTAGTCGCTTGCTGGCTGGATGCAGATGCTGTCGTCGAGCTACTTGCCATTTCAGTTGGTACCAGAATAGGCTTGGCTGTCCCCGTCAAGTAGTCAATCTCCGCATTCTTAGAATAATTCTCCAAAACGACCCGCGTAATGCCATAGGCATCGACTATCTCTTTTTCACTACCCAGCCGAATCTCCAGTAGATTCCCAGCCTGATCTATGCCTACGTATTGGAGCTCAATCTGGCGTGGCACCAATTCATCGCCTCTATAAATCGGAGTTACCCGATAATCCAACCAATAGTTAGGATGGGTTGCCAGCCAAGAATCCAGCCGATTTTCATAAAAAAGCATGCCTTCAATGTTGGTATCCTTGGTCCCTTTGTAATGACCACTATTGGTCCAGGCAGTCAGAGGAACCAAATTTTCACCCTGGTCGGTCAAGCCGCTAAACTGGTAGCCGATTAGGTGGCCACGATTGAAGAGATAGGCCTTCTTCCCACCCTTGTTATAGGTCAGTTTGTAATTGTGCCAGCCTACAGGATTGTATTTTATCCGAGGCTCCCTCTGCTTCTTGGGTTCATCCTTATCCTGCAATTGAATATGGGCAAATGTCGCACGCCTGAGATGGTCAAATTCTCCAAGAACCAACTGCTTCTGACCTGTAAAAGGAAGTAATTGCAAGCCCTGGTAGTCCACTTGATTGGCCAGGGTCACAGGCCCATTGCCGAAAAAGAAAATCACCGTCAGAATACCAAGGATGAGCCGAAAAATACGCCGTTTCATACATACTCCTCCTTAGGATAAACGAAATCTGTCTATCATTAGTATATCATGAAATCGCTTCATATTCACGACAAAACTGAAACATCTTGGTCTGCTTAGCCCATCGTATTTCACCGTTTCAATCCGCCACTGCTGCCAGCCCCTAAACCGCACTGCTCCCTGTTGGTCCGTCCGATAAACATCCATTTTTTCATGTGCAAATCGCTCCAAGGTTTCTTGATGAGGGTGCTTGTAGCGGTTATTTACCCCAGCCGATACCAGGGCAATCTTGGCCTTGATATGGTCCAAAAATTCAGGATAAGAGGAGCCTTTGGACCCATGATGTCCCGCTTTTAAGACATCGACCGGCAGAGTGGGATAGGTCTCCACCAGCTCCAGCTCACTCTGCTCCAAATCCCCCGTAAAGAGGAAATTGGCCTGCAAGAGCCTGCCGTAAAGCACGATAGAATCATCATTGCCACCATCACCTGTGAGCTTGGGATAAAGCACCTCCAGATGAGAATCAAAAATCGGCAATCTATCTCCAACCTGCACCACTCTGACAGGCGCATTGACAGCCCTCAACTTCTCCACAAAGTCCGCATCGGTCACACTTCCCGGGGACACATAGATAGTTCCAATCTCCACAGCCTTGGCTACAGCCAAGAGGTCGCCCACATGGTCTGCATCGGTATGGGTCAAGACCAAACTGTCAATCCTACCCACACCTCGACTATGAAGGTAAGGAATCAAGGTCTGCTCTGCATTGGCCTTGCGCGACCGCTCCTGCCAGGCCTCCTTGGCTGCAAAATCCACGCGCCCACCCACATCAATGAGCACCGTCCGCCCCCGCCAATCCCGCAGGAAAAGGCTATCTCCCTGCCCCACGTCCACCATGGTCACTTCGTTTTCCAGGGGATGTTTTGTCATGAAAAATAGCAGAGCGAGGACCAGGCTGAGACCAATCAGCCATTTTTTTCGCCTGTGAAAATCATAGAGCAAGAAAAGACCGACCAGCAAAACCAGCAAGACCAGAGGTGATGGCTTGCCAAAAATCCACGGACGCAACCCCAAATCCGCCACCCAGACAACGATTTTCTCCAAGAGGACAAAAAATCCATTGACCCAAGTAATTTTGACCAAGGGTGACAGCAGGAAAATCAAGGATAGACCTGGTAGGAGCAAGACATCGAATACAAAGGAAAAAGCAAAGGTCAGCAGAATGGACAGGGGCTGGAAAGAATAAAAATAGCCGATTAGAATAGGTAAAATCCCAGCAGAAATAGCCAAACTTTCCACCGCAATTTTCTTAAACCAGCCCAAGTCCTCGAAGTCAAAAACTGTCAGCAAGAAAGCGTAGGTAAAGGTCAGGACACCTCCTGCTGTCAGCAAAAAGCGTGGCATAATGAGCAGGCAGACAAAGACCGTCACCGCAAAGTTATCCAACTTCCGAAACCCCAAATTGCCTAGAATTTTCTGTACTAAAGACCGGACGACAGAAACCGACCAGCCTGTCAGACCAGCATAAACAAGTGAAAAGGGAATTTGAACCTTGTCCACCGTCTCCTTGGTCAGACCCAGCCGCAGGAGAATCCAACGAAACTTGTCCACAAAAAAGCCAACCTGCATACCAGACAGGGCAAAGAGGTGGATAATGCCCAGACTGGAATAGAGCTCACTCATCTGGTCAAAATCGCTATCCAACTCCCCAAACAAAAGCCCCGTCATATAATGGCTCATGGGAGTAGGGAAATTGGTTTTCACATAGACCAGAGCCTTTCTGCGCAGGCTAGATAGCCAGTCCAGAGGATGCCAGCTCACAACCTTGTCAACCTTATGAATAGCTGCAACCTTGACCGTCCGATAAATGCCCTGAGTCCGCAAATAGGCAGCATAATCAAAACCATTGAAATTACGCTGACCGGCTGGCCGGCTCACCTCAGCCTCTACCGTCAGCTCAACCAGGTCCGACAGATTTTGAAAAGCTTCCTGCTCCTCTTGGCTGGTCAATTTGTAGAAGGCTTGGTAAACTCGCCCGTCAGCCCGACCGCGAAAGGACAGGCTGTCTCCGTTGATGTCAATGGTATCTGGAATGACCAGTAGGGTCGTCACCTGCTCAGGGGCTGACTGGTCTGCCCTGGTCCATTGATACAACTGAATTCCGAAGAAGAGACCAAATAGGCCTAAAAGCGCCAGCAGTCTGATTAAAGCCTTCTGCCCCTGCTGCAAGCAGAAGACTACCAAGAGAAAACTGAGTAGGCCTATTGCCAAAAGTGAAAAGCGATGAACCACAAAATATAGGGAGACGACTAAAAGGGCCAGGTGGATAGGCTGGCAAGGGAGCTTAAACCGTGACATAAGGCCGGATGTTCTCCAGGGTCTTGTCGCCGATACCTGACACATTATTGAGGTCGTCGACGCTCTTGAAACCACCATTGGCCTCCCGATAGGCGATAATGTCCGCCGCCCGCTTGGCCCCGACGCCTGAAATGGTCTGCAACTCCGCCTCGGTCGCCGTATTGAGATTGACTAGACCTTGCTCGTCGTCTTGGTTTTGGGACATAGCAGAGCTGGGATTGCTGCTTGCCACCACCGAGATATTCTCACCTTGACTAGCCACATAGACCACCGCTTCGTCGCTCAGCTTCTGAGCCAGATTGACCGACTTCTGATCTGCCTCCTGGGAAAATCCACCCGCAGCCAGCAGGGCATCGTTGACCCGGCTGCCATGTTCAAGGGTATAGAGCCCCGGCTTTTTCACCGCTCCCTTGACATCGACCACTAACTGGCTGCTCACTTCAGTTGAGCTAGATGCTGTTTTCGTTTGGTCCTCAGATGATGCAGAGCTTGTCTGCTCTGTCCTGGTTAAGTCAGCTAGACCTGTTTGGTCAACGGATTTGGCGGGTTGGCTAAAGAGCAGAAAGCTGGTCAAAATGACCCCTGCCGCAGCCGGCAGACCAATCTGCCACTTATAGTTTTTCAATATTTCGATATAAGAATGGATATTGTTCATTTTACTACCTCCAACTAGTAAGTGCGTAAAAGAACAGAAAAAACTCACAAAATTTGCGAGTTTTTTATCTCCTTATTTCTTGTCCAATTCAACCGATGGATTCCAGACGAAACTAGCCAGGTAGCTAAATACATAGGTCAGTGCCAAAATCAAGGCCACCAGCAAAAGTATCGGAATACGGTAGATATAGGTCAAGACATTTGGTTTTTTCTTGGTTTGGAAAGAGCCAGCGTAGTCGTCCAGACGCTTGAATTCTACCTCGATGCGACGGGTCACTTCTGCTGTACCTGCATCGTCCATGCGCTTGATGTCTGAAACATCGATAGGATTTCCAAAAGCCACATCAATCCGCTCACCAGCCAACAAGCCCTTGAGGGTCAGAGGACCGACATAGGTCGCAGGCATAAGTTTAACCTTGGCCGACTTGGCAATGACCGCGACCCCTCCCTTGAGCTCGGACGAGTGACGGCTGCCAGACGGGAACATGACCAGGGAGCGGTCGCTTTTTTTTAACATGTTAACTGGATACTTGATGGCTGCCATACCAGGATTTTCACGGTCAATAGGAAAGGCTCCACACTTGCGAATCCACCAACCAAAGCCACGGTCCTTGAAGAGTTCCTTTTTGGCCATAAAGATAAATTGCTTTGGTGCCGCCGCATAGCCCATGAAAACAGGGTCCCAGAAGGTCTTGTGAGGAGCAATCAGAATATAATTCTCTTCCTTGGGCAGGATATTTTCCTTATCATGGTAGTGAATATTGCCATTGACAGCCCAGAGTAAAAATGATAGTAATGTTCGTAAATAAGCGTAAAACATAGATTCTCCTTTTTATCCCTTCTATTATAGCATAGTTTGAAAAAATGGTGCTGCCTTTTCTCTGGTAAACTTGGTTCTAATCAAAATATGATATCACGACTTTTTTCTTGCCAACATGGTCGCAAACCGCATTTTGAGGAAATTGCCATTCTCATCCCGCTCATGAAGTTGACCAAAATCTTCATTGTACTTGACAAATTCCCAGTCACGATAGTATTCCTTCAACTCCCCTGCTCCAAAGGTAAAGGAGAAATTCATAGGACAAGGAGCATCTTCCGTATCCATGGCTGCTACAATCAAGTTATAACCTCCAGGTCGTGTCTGCTCCTGCATATTACGAATAATGGCGGGTACACGGTCACGCTCCAAGAACATGAAAACCACGGTTGAGATAATCCAGTCGTAATCCTGCTCCAAACCGGCTGAGTTGATGTCATAGGTCCCAGCCTGTAAATCCAAATCCTCCGCTTCCTTGACCTGCAAGAGTGTCTGAAGGCTCGGCACATGCTTATCAACTGCCGTCACCTCAAAACCCTGCTGGGCCAAGTAAAGACTGTTCCTACCACGGCCACAGCCCAAATCCAAGACCGTACAAGGTTTGATAGTATTCAAGGCCTCCAAGACCTCCGAATGCGTCCGCGTGTAGTCATATTTTTTTGCAAAATAATCCTCCGGCTGACAGAAAAATTCCAAGAAAAACTCCGTATCCTCTGTCAACAAGGCCACCTTATGCCACACCTGTGGCTCTACAAAAGGAACATCATCTGTCGGACCATAGACGAAAGTCGCAATACTTAAATCACTTTCATCCATCAGTTCAAATCTCAGTTGACCTTTCAAGACCTTAATCTTCCCCCAAGTTCCGACCTTGGTATTGTGTCGCTGTAAAAAGTGCTGAGGAACGGTCTCCTGATTCCAAATGGGCATGCGTTTATAAGGAACTAAAACTGTCATGACTTCTCCCTCTTTCTAATACACCTAGTTTATCACAAAGAAATCTCCCCTTCAATCCGTTTTTTTCTTAACTTGGAGTGAACTCCAAGGTGTATTATATAGAAAACTAGAAAGGTTACTTACTAATAAATGTAGGTGTATAGTAAATATGAAAACAGCTATTTATGAAAAAGCCGATAAGATGACTGTTGCAGAAATTGAAAAGCCAAGGATGATGTGATTATCAAGGTCGTTCGGGCCTGTGTCTGTGGGTCAGACCTCTGGCGGTATGATGAAAATGTACCACATGAACATGGTGATACTAACTCTGGTCATGAGGCAATCGGGATTGTAGAGGAAGTTGGCGAGGACATTACGACACTTGTTCCTGGTGATTTCGTAATTGTACCCTTTACACACGGTTGCGAACAATGTGATGCCTGCCGTGCTGGTTTCGATGGTACCTGTGACAACCATCCAGGTCTACAAAATTTTGGAATTAATTACCAGTCACAATACATCCGTTTCCATTACAGAAACTGGGCCTTGATCAAGGCGCCTGGTCAGCCGAGCGATTATTCAGAAGAGATGATTAAATCCCTCTTGACCTTGGCAGATGTTATGCCTACAGGCTACCATGCGGCTCGCGTAGCAGATGTCAAGCCTGGTAACAAGGTAGTTGTCATCGGTGATGGAGCCGTGGGCCAATGCGCCGTCATTGCTGCAAAAATGCGCGGAGCTTCGCAAATTGTCATGATGAGCCGCCATGCGGACCGCCAGCAAATGGCTTTAGAATCTGGTGCTACTGCTATTGTAGCGGAACGGGGTGAAGAAGGTATTGCCAAGGTCCGTGAAATCCTAGGTGGTGGAGCTGGTGCTGCCCTCGAATATGTCGGAACAGAAGCCTCCATTGACCAAGCCCTCGGTGTCCTTCATAATGGTGGTCGTATCGGCTTTGTCGGTGTACCGCATTACAGCAACCATGCCCTCGGCTCAACCTTCTCGATCAACATTATCATCGGTGGCGGGGCAGCTTCCGTGACAACCTATGTCAAAGACATCTTACTAGATGCTGTTCTCAAAGGCGACATCAACCCAGGCCGTGTCTTTACTCAGACCTACAGCTTGGACAATATCGACCAAGCCTACAAAGACATGGCCAACCGCAAAACTATTAAAGCAATGGTGACGGTGGATTAAGGTGCCAAACATGGTTAAAAAATTCAAGAGTATCTAGTAATAATCTCCAAGTTTGAATCACTTATTACACAGAAAAGTAAAATCCCTCACCTACCTAGAAATCGTGGTGAGGGTTTGTTTATCTATCATTAGGGCATTTCCACTACTAGAAAGGTGTAAGCAGTCTACATATCAGATTATCACTCTGATTGTATCAATCCACTCAATATCATTATTATCTATTCAAAACACAGTCATTTCTAAAAAGGATTGTATTTTGAAAGACCTCTTAGATTCAGTTTTGGATCTGGTTTTGGGATATAGTTTTTCTAACGGGCATTGTGTCGAAACCTGAAGTAATACGACTAGCAAAATGTGTTAGAAAACTGATTATGGTAGAAAGCTGCAAGATATTGGCGCCAATGACCAGAGCAACGATAATGTGCAACAGAATTCCTGTTCCAATAGAGCATCCAGTTGATTCACAAATTAATTACTTTTATTTTATTATATATTTCAAATCCTTATATTCACTGAGTTGATTAAATTAATTAAATTCAACTAAATGACAATAATCATTCAAAGCATTGTCTACAAAAAAATTAAAGCAGTTGCTATGAAAAAATTGGTAGCTAATATCTGCTAGAAACGACATGGCGAATAGATTCATTTGCAATGAACTAGGCAATAAATAACAAGACAACTATCTTGACTGCGTATCAATTGTAAAATAGGTTGTGAATGTTGTTTTGTTTCTTTCACCAGTGGTTTGTACCTTTGTCAATGATGTGAGACCAAAAAGGTGATTTTGAAGTTATCCATTTGTTAAGCTTTACTAGGAGCTAGCTTCTAGTAAAGCTTTTCTGATATCGATAGGAGATTTCCAGCCTAAAGTTTGCATAGGGAGTCGATTAGAACGATAAAGATAGGTTTTCATCTGCTTGATCAGATCGTCATAGGAGTAAAAGGTCAAGTGCTGGTAGAAACGTCGGTTATCATTTCGATGACTGCGCTCAACCTTGCCATTATGTCTGGGTGTTCGAGGACGAATTAGTTTGTGCTCAATACCAAGTTCCTGACAAAGTAGGTCTAGGGGGTGAATTTGCTTGGTCTCTTTGAAATGGGTAAACTCAAAACCATTATCCGTTTGAATAATTTTGGGTTTGTATCCAAAGTATCTCATAGCCATTTTGACAAACTGAACAGTTGAGTGAGAAGATTGCTCTTTGAAAGGGAAGATAAAACGTTCCCTGCTGGCCTCATCAATGACGGTATATTGATAGAATTTGTCAGGTAGCTTGCCTGTGTAGCAGTGAGTCGGTACATATTTGACGTCCATTTGCCACTTGATACCGAGTTCAGTTGGGGTATGGTAAGGCCTAGGCACATAGGTTTTCTGCTTAGTTTTAGGGGATTTGAAGAAATCAAGTTTTCTCAAGATTCGAAAGAGAGAGCAGGGATGGCGGTCATAGCCCTTATTAGTTTTGAGCTTGTAGAATATTTCGATGAGGGTTGCCTGTGGATTTCTTCGGATGCAATTTTTAATCCAGGTAAGCTCCTGTTCGGTATGAGCTTTTGGATGAGGTGTTAGAGGTCGATGCGACCGGTCTTTCAGCGATTCTTTGGTGCCGTCGAATCGCTTGTTCCACCGCATGAGAGAGGCTTTTGAGACCTTGTAGCGTCGACAGATGAAGGTGACAGAAGCTCCATTTCGATAGGTTTTAACAGCGTGGTAGCGTGTTTCCAGAGTGTGTGGCAAATAGCGAAGATTTTGTGGTATACTAGTCATGAGAAGATTTCCTTTTTGATGAGTAGGTGGTACTCTTATCATATCAGGGAATCTTCTTTTTGACTTCTAGAAGTCTCACATCTATTGTAACGCTACATGTTTTGTTTCTTTCACCAGTGGTTCTTATTGACAAATTTATTTTTAAGACTTAGTGTTTAATAAACGTAACTTGATTCTTCTTCAAATTCTCTGGGAATTGTTTTCTAACATATTTAGTGTAAGCTTCTTCTGTTAATTTGATATACCCATCTTCTATCCCAGTTGCAATAAGACTTTCAGACTCAATAAATTTCATGTTTTGTGTGGTTGCAACATATATTATTGGATTTTTTATTTCTCCTTGAGTCAGCGAATCTAATCCACCATCATAATGATAAGTTTCAAACACAATTGTTCGTTCATTTTGAAACCTTGTTTCTAATAAATTATTTCCATCTAATCCATTTAATGCATCAGTGGTAAGAAAACTTATTATCTTATTCTTATCTTCTTCACTATATATATCCGGTAGTAAATACAATCTAGTTCCATTTTTTGCTTGATCTATCAGTTTTTCAGGTAAATCTAACCCAGTATCTATGAGATAATTTGGTGATACCGTAAAATACCATAAATCCATATCAGGTGCATGTATATTATAATGACTATCACGCCATTCTCTCAATAGCTTGGTTGAATAATGAACAGAGTTTAAAATGTAAACTCCATCCTTGCCTTCAATGCTCTGATACCAGTTATACATGTCTTTAGACATTTGATCTACACTAGATCGTAATTTTGTTTCATCGCCTTCTATAAAAAATCTATCTATATAATAGTAATCTGAATCAGAATTTGAAACACATGCTCCGAGCATCGTCAACATGCATGTTAGAAATATTGAAATAAATATTTTTTTCATCAGTATTCCTCCAATTTTTGCAGACAGTACAAACAGGGTATCACATTATCATTAAATACTTTTTCCAATCCCAAACTATTAAATAAAAGTTTTTATTCTTAGCTTTTTCAAATAGTAAATACCAAAATTACACATTAATTATAACACAAAACAAATAAGTAAACAACAGGGTATTATAATAACATAGTGGATGTTTGCTATTTTTTATTGGAACTTTTCAAGTTTGTTTTTTATTTGACAAATTGCTGTCTAACTTACTGTCCAACAATGTTCAGTATTACCTTGTTAACTTGACTTGTCGTGTAAAAAGCACAAATAGAGATCTTCAGGATGTTTACTAGAAGTATAAAAAAAGCTACACACCTTATCAATATTAACAACATTCGCACAATTTTTTCTCCGAACATTACGGTCACACAGTCTGTATTTCATTTTCCTAAAACAAAAAGACCAGGATTTCTCGGCTCTATAATTTCTGTAGTGGGTAAAACCACCGTGGAGATTATGGAGCTTTTTAAGTATATACAAAAAGTCCCATATGACCTATAATGAAAAGCAACCAAACTCACATTAGAAAGGCTCATATGGAACAACTAAATTTTATCACAAATTTTCTCAGAATTAAAGACAAAAATATCCTTATCACTGATGAATATGATATGGGAACTCACTTAGAACTACATGGTCACTTGGATTACACAGCCCCTAAATGTCCTTCTTGTAAGGGACAAATGGCTAAATACGATTTCCAAAAAGCCTCCAAAATCCCCTACCTAGAAACTGCTGGTTATCCACTCCTCATCCGCCTTAAAAAGCGTCGGTTCAAGTGTAAAGATTGCGGAAAAATGGCTGTCGCTGAAACTCCTCTTGTCAAGAAGAACCACCAAATCTCTGTCGCTGTTAACCAGAAAATCGCCCAGTTACTCATCGAAAATCAAGCAATGACACATATTGCACACAGGCTATCTATCTCAACATCATCAGTTAGTCGAAAGCTTAATGAGTTCAAGTTTGAAACAGATTGGAATATCTTACCTGAGGTGATGAGCTGGGATGAATATGGCTTTAAGAAGGGGAAGATGAGCTTTATCGCACAAGATTTCAACTCCCTAAACGTCATTACTATCCTTGACGGAAGAACTCAAGCAACCATCCGAAACCACTTTCTACGCTATCCTAGAAAGGTTAGAAACCGCGTTAAAGTCATCACTATGGACATGTATAGCCCATACTACCAATTGGCTAAACAGCTTTTTCCGCATGCCAAAATCGTCCTTGATCGCTTTCATATCGTACAACACCTTAGCCGTGCTATGAACCGTGTCCGTATTCAAATTATGAATCAATTCGACAGAAAATCGCACGAATACCGTGCTTTGAAACGCTACTGGAAATTGATACAACAAGATAGCCGTAAAATCAATGATAAACGATTTTATCGCCCTATGTTTCGCATGCATTTGACTAATAAGGAAATCCTAGAAAAACTACTGTCTTTTTCAGAGGAACTACGACAACACTATCAACTCTATCAATTTCTCTTGTTCCATTTCCAAGAGAAAAACTCAGATCATTTCTTCAGTCTCATCGAACAGGAAATAGCCACTGTTAATCCTATTTTCCAGACGGTATTTAAGACATTTCTAAAGGATAAAGACAAGGTTTTGAATGCCCTAGAATTGCCTTATTCCAACGCCAAACTGGAAGCTACCAATAATCTCATCAAAGTCATTAAGAGAAATGCCTTTGGTTTCAGGAACTTTGAAAACTTTAAAAAACGAATTTTGATTGCTTTGAACATAAAGAAAGAGAGAACGAAGTTCGTCCTCTCTAGGTGTTAGCTTTTCATCTACCCACTACAGTTGACAAAGAGCCTATTTCTCCCAGTCTTAGCGACTATTGATAGCCTTCATGGTCCGCTTGATATCACGGTCCTGCTCACGGCGTTTAAGCGACTCCCGCTTGTCGTAGTCGTGCTTCCCTTTGGCAAGCCCTATCAGGACCTTGGCAAAGCCGTCCTTGATATAGACCTTGAGCGGCACCAGGGTCATCCCTGTTCCCTTGACCTCATTACCCAGAGATTCAATCTGCTTCTTCCGCAAGAGGAGCTTGCGGGTCCGTGTTGGGTCCTGGTTCCAGATATTGCCCTCATCGTAGGGAGCGATATGGACATTGACCAGCCAAGCCTCGCCCTGCTTGATTTGGGCAAAGCCGTCCTTGAGGTTGATCCGCCCTGCACGAATGGACTTAATCTCCGTCCCCGTCAGAACCATCCCCGCCTCCACTGTATCGACAATGGTATAGTCGTGGCGGGCTTTTTTATTCTGTGCAATCACATTGCCCTCACCCTTGGCCATGCCTATCTCCTTTTCTTAGTTTTCTTCACTACTTCTTTGTAAAATGGTTTCTTTTTCTTGTCTGGCTTGCCAGACTTAGACTTGTGGTCTTTCCCAGACTTGTGATGTTTGCTGTCGCGACCAGCAGCTTCTTGTTTGTGGTGCTTGCCCCGTCCTCGCCCTGACCGATCATCACGGTCACGGTTGGAATGGCTAGCAGTTCTCCGCTTGGCTTTCAGAGCTTTTTCCACGATATCCAGCTCGGACGGCACGTGGGCAAAATCGATTTCCCCTGTCAGCTTGTCCGCCCGCGTTAGCTTGATACGGATTGGCTGACCGACACGGAAGACACGACCAGATTTCTCACCCTGTAAGGTCAAAGTCCGCTCGTGGAACTGGTAGTATTCGTTGAGGTTGGTGACATGGATCAAGCCTTCAACTGTGTTTGGTAACTCGACAAAAAGCCCAAACTTGACTACACTAGACACGACACCGTCAAACTCTTGCCCGACAAATTCTTGCATGAATTCTGCCTTCTTCATGGCTTCGACTTCCCGCTCTGCCTCAATGGCACGGCGTTCTAAACTGGACGAAGACTTGGCAAGCTCAGGAATGACCTGCTCAAAATGCTCTGCTTTTTCCGCAGGATTGTGACCATAGTCCCGTACCATACGGTGAACCAGCAGGTCGGGATAGCGGCGGATAGGACTGGTGAAGTGAGTGTAGAACTCCGCACCCAGTCCATAGTGGCCGTGGTTATGCTCCGAGTAGCGTGCCTGCTGCATGGAACGAAGCAACATCATGTTGAGGACATCGGCATAAGGCTGATCCTTGACCCGCTCCATGAGGTCCTGCAGGGCGTCCTGGCTGATAGAGCTGGCCGTACCATACACCGTCAGACCAAAGCTGGTCGCATAGTCGATGAACTTCTGCAACTTGTCTGACTTAGGCTCCTCGTGGATCCGATAGATGAAAGGCAGGTCCAGCTTGGCAAAATGCTCGGCAACGCACTCGTTGGCAGCTAGCATGAAGGACTCAATCATCCGCTCGGCAATGCCCCGTTGACGCAGCTGGATATCGACTGGCAGACCGTCCTTGTTGACGATGATTTTGGCTTCTGTCGTGTCAAAGTTGAGAGCCCCACGCTTATAGCGCATGGTTTCCAGGGTTTCATGGAGTTTGACCATGAGCTCCACACTTGGCACGATAGCCTTGTATGTAGCCAGTTTTTCCTGATTGCCCGCAATCATGTCATTGACATCGGAATAGGTCATGCGGAAGGTGGTTTTAATAACTGTCTGGCCAATCCAGTGCTTGACCACCTTGCCCTTGCGGTCAATTTCCATAATAGCCGACTGGGTTAGGCGATCCACATTTGGATTAAGGGAACAAATACCATTTGACAAACGTTCTGGCAACATTGGCACCACACGGTCGGTCACATAGACAGAGGTTCCACGTTTGACAGCTTCCTGATCCAAGGCTGAGCCTTCCGTCACATAGTAGCTGACATCAGCGATATGGACACCCAACTCCAGATTGCCGTTCTTGAGTTGCCTGATGTGGACCGCATCATCCAGGTCCTTGGCATCCGCACCATCAATAGTGAAGATGATTTCATCTCGCAGGTCCAAGCGTCCTTCAAAGTCCTTCTCAGACGGACTTTCTGGTACTCGATTAGCCTCCGCCAAGACTTCATCTGGAAACTCCGACACGATATCCATGGACTCCAAAACTTCCAAGACATCGATGCCCACATCATCCTTGTGACCCACCACGTCCCGAATGGTCGCAACAAAGTGGTCCCGTTTCTTATTGGGATAAGCCTCGATATCAACTTTGAGAATTTCCGTTCCGGTCAATACCAGAGGTGACTTCTTAATGTAAATCTTCTGAGCAATTTTCTGGTTTTTAGACTTGATATAGCCTGCATATTCTGGCTTTTCTTCGTCAAAAACAATCAAGCCCACCGCTGTTTTCAAGCTATGTTCCAAAATATCAATGACTTCCGCTTCCGCAGCCGTTCCCTTGAGCCT
The DNA here is from genome assembly GCF_040836615.1 of Streptococcus nasisuis. Classification (NCBI taxonomy): domain Bacteria; kingdom Bacillati; phylum Bacillota; class Bacilli; order Lactobacillales; family Streptococcaceae; genus Streptococcus; species Streptococcus nasisuis. The sequence continues at coordinate 1,961,858 of NZ_CP162268.1, forward strand.
GTCCGCCACTTTCTTAATGGCCACTTCCACTCGATCTCCCTCGATGGCGAAGTTGACATCGTCACGGCTGACAAAGAGGTCGTCTTCTTCCTCGTCAATGGTCACAAAGCCAAAACCAGACTTGTGGGCACGGAAAATACCCTGTAAGGTCACCTTGTTTTTAGAGATTTTTGGAGCAGGGAGGGCAATCCGTCCAGCCTGATCAAAGACCAGTTCCTGACGGCCTTCCATGCTCGAAACCAGCTTGACCAAGTCAGTAAACGCCTTGGCTGAACTAGCCTGCAAGTGGTCCGCTAATTGGTCCATGGTCACAGGACCTGCTTCTGTAATATAGTTTAAAATATCATTTTTCATTTGTCTTTACCAAAGTGCTAGGAATATCCCTAGCTCTACTTTTCTAAATTTGCGTCATCATTTCAGCGCAGTGATTGATTGGAAATTTTGTTCGCATTTTATGCTCCAAAATTTCCTAATCAACTGTACAGGGTGTGAGTAAAATGATCTGGGAATAGACCGTTTTAGCCTGAACCTAGAAACACGAGAGTTCAGTTGAACTTCTTTTGATTAGTTAAGTTCTGTCCCACTCCCAAAAAAATAGACCAAGAGCATTGCCCCAGTCTACATTTGATTCTATTAATTACTTGAAATGATAACCAGAACCAGCGCATTGAGCAACCAAAGGGCAACTAGAATGGCTGTAAAACGCTGCATCACTGCCTCAAACCCACGCGCCTTTGTCCGCTCAAAAAGAGCGCCACTAGAAGCATCAAAGACATTACTTGATTGGTTTTTAGCTGGCTGAATAAAAATCACCGCCACAAGAATAACAGATAAAATCAACAGAATGGTTAATAATACTTGATACATACTTTTTTCACTTTCTTAAATAACTCCTGCTATTATACCACAAAATCTATTTCGTTTCAAGGTGGAGGGTTACTTTTCTCTCCTTGGGGCAGTATTTCAAGACCTGGATTTTATCCGGATGGGTCTTGGCATTCTTGCTAGTCAAATAATTCTTACTGCCACATTCAGAACATTGCAAATTGATTTTTACTCTCACTAGACTTCCCTTACTTTCAAGTAGTTTCTAAAATTCACCAAGGACCAAATCAGATTAAACAAAACCAGAGCGCTAGACACATAAAACACCCAAGCATAGCCTAGATGAGCAGCAGTCGTTGACCCAATCATGGGTCCCACAACCGAACCTAGATTATTAAAAATCTGATTGTAGGAGAAAATGCGCGAAATCCCTTCTTTGGGCGTTAACTTGGTCAAGAGGGAATTGACCGACGGCAATAGAGCTCCCGTACCAAAACCATAGAGAAAGCGCAGTACACCTAGCTGGAAAGGACTTTGGGCAAAGACGCAGAGGACATTGATCAAGAGACTGTAGGCCAAGGCCATGAGCAGCAACCTGTGATTGCCAATTCGGTCCCCCAATTTCCCCAAAGGACCTGAAGTCACCAGCGAGGCCATGCCCGGCAGGGAAATAATTAATCCTGCTACAAAAAGCAGATTGTCCGTCTGACCCAGATGCCGCACATAAAGAGTCAAAATCGGCACGATAGCCTGAGCTGCCGCAATGATAATCATGGAAGTGATAAAAAGCCCCACCATCATCTGCTTGTCCTTGATTTGATGAAAGAGCTCTGCAATCATCATCTGCTGCCCCTTTTTCATCGGCTTGAAATCTTCACGAATATATAAAACTGTTAAAATCACCACCAAGAGATAGAGCAAACCGACCAGCAGAAAGACATTGTGAATCCCCACTATTTCCGCCAAAAAACCACCCAGAGTCGGGCCAATCAAGTTACCCGCCACAGCCCCTGTTGACAAGGTTCCCAGAGCATAGCCTGTCTTGTCCTTGGGCACCTGACTGGCCACTAGAGCCGTCGCATTGGGAATATAGCCGGTAAAAATCCCATTCAGCACACGCAGGACAATCAGCCAAAAAACATTTGGCACAAAAGCCATCCCACCCATGGTGAAAATCATAGCAAAAGCCGCCCGCACCATCATGGGCTTGCGACCATAACGGTCCGCTAAACTCCCCCAAATCGGCGCCATAATAGCTGCCGTCAGGGCATTGGTCGACACAGCCAGACCAGCAAAATACTCCACCTGACTGCCAGTCACTCCCAACTCCTCCACAAAGACCGAGATAAAAGGCATGACCAAGGTAAAACTAACCCCCGTCAAAAAATTCCCAATCCAGGCCACCTTCAAATTCGGCTTCCAGTAACTACTACCCTCGTCCATTTCCAATCTCCTCCACCAAAGACGCTACCTGCGCCAAGGTCGCCTCCAGCGACCCACTGTTATCAATCACCTTATCTGTCCGTTCTTTTTTCTTTTCTAAAGAAAGCTGCGCTGCTAAGCGATTCTCCGCCTCCTGCAGGCTATAGCCGTTGCGAGCCATGAGCCGTGCCAACTGCTGGCGCTCATCGACATAGACCAGCCAGACCTCATCGACCTCCCCGCTATAATCCAACTCGTAGAGCAGGGGAATATCCATGAAAACCACTTCTTCTGTCTGTGATAGCAAATCCCGTCGTGCCAACAGTTCTTGCCGAATAATCTGGTCCTGCAGTTCAGATAAGCGGGCCCGCAACTGGCTATCCGCAAAGACCTGCTGACCCAATTTTACTCGGTCCAATTGACCATCAGCTGCTAGAATTGCCGGACCAAACTCCTCCAGCAAGACCTGATAGAGCCGTCCGCCCTTTTTTTGCAAATCATGAACCTCCGCGTCCGCGTCGATAACCTGATAGCCCTTCTCTCGTAAAAAAGCCGTCACTGTTGACTTGCCCGATGCGATACCACCTGTTAATCCGATTACCTTAGCCATGCTCCACCTGACACTGGGGACAGAAATGCGTGCCCCGACCGCCCAGCTGGATTTTGACAATCTCCGTCTGGCAACGCGGACAGGCCTGCCCCTGCTTTCCATAAACTTGTAAATAATCCTGCATGGTCCCATCCATGCCTAAGGCATTTTTGTAGGTCCGAATGGTCGAACCGCCCTTTTCAACTCCCAGAGCCAAAACATCAATGATGGCTTGGCGAAGGCCCGCCACCTGTTCTGCTGTCAAGGTTGAACTTCCCTGAGCAGGATGAACCTGTGCTCGGAAAAGCACCTCATCGACATAGATATTGCCCAGACCAGCCACTAGGGTTTGGTCCAGCAGGTGCGACTTGATTGGCTTTTTGGACTTAGCTAATTTGGTCTGAAAAACAGTCACATCAAAGTCTTCTTCCGTCGGCTCAGGACCTAATTTTTTAGACAAGAAATAGGCATCCAAGTCCACTTCCTGCAACAATTCCATGGTGCCAAACTTGCGGACATCTTGGTAAACCAAGGTAGAACCATCTGACAATGCAAAAAAGACATGAAAGTGCTTGTTGATAGGCACCACATCATGGAAGAGATTGTACTTGCCCTCCATACGCAGATGGGAAATCAGCACAAAATCTGTCAGATAGAGGAGCAAATATTTACCCCGACGGTCCACCTCCATGATGGTTTGACCAACCAACTGCTCACGAAAGCTGTCCGCACCAGTCACAATCATACGAGGATAGTCCACCCGGACACGTTCAATTTTCTTACCTTTGACAAGACGATTGAGCCCACGACGAACCGTCTCAACCTCTGGAAGTTCGGGCATACTAAGATACTAAGCCGTTAAGCGACTCAAAGAAAAATAGAAACCTGACCGACGGTGCTTCGGCACCTAGGTCACGGTTGTCTTTTTTCAAAGAGTCGTAGGCGAGTTCAAGACAACGCCTAATCGACTTTCCTTTCTAGATAAAATAGAAAAGAGGCACCTTCTCTTCTGATTGATTTTCAAGAAAATGGTGTCTGCCTCTGCAGTTAAGTGATATGAATTTTCAAACGATATGCTTTTAGGCAATACCACAAAGAAATCATAGATATTAAGAAAAATAAGCATGCACTGAACAGTATGCCTATGGTTAAAGGTACTGATATTGAATCTATATGACCAGCAGCAGTAGTTTGAACAGTGAATGGAAAGGATTGTAACGCAGGGATCAAATAATAAAGTGGTGTCAAACTTATCAAAAAACTCAGTACAATTCGTACCTTGCTTCTCAACATAAACATTAACAAACCTAGGAATGGGAGTAATACATACATTAGTGGAATTCCAAAAAAGTATATACTGATCCAAATTATTAAGCCGCCCATCCAGTGATAGACCATAAAAAGAAATACAACCAGACTAATAAGATAGGCTATTGATAACCATTCAAGTTTTTTGCTGATTCGCCTATATTCTATCTCTTTTGTCATAAACGTACTTATCTCGCTTTCTAGTTTTCAAGCTTGGGTTTTCACATGGTCGCTTTCATTTTTCTAGGTGACCAGCCGAAACAGTCTATTCCCAGACTGTTTCACTCCCCCAGAATTGCCTAGGCGACTTACTAGTTTTTTACATCATTATGGTCGAATGATGTGAGAAACGTCTATCACGTCCACTGAACATTTTCCGCCTCTTTCTTGTTTCAAGATTGGCAGGCTACAACAGTCTAGTAGACTGTTGTAGGCTAGAAATGAGAACTTGCGAGCAAGTTTTCTATAGAGCCTATCCCCAGGCTTCCTCGCTCTCCAATTTCTTGGCTCGGGTTAAAAACGTCCCCCGGACGTTTTTAATACTCTTTCTCATTATAGCCAAAATCGGCGAGGTCGAGTTTTTTGTCACGCCAGTTTTTCTTGACTTTGACCCAGGTTTCCAGAAAGACCTTGTCCCCCAGCATGAGCTCAATATCGCGTCGGGCCATAGAGCCGATTTTCTTGAGCATGGCTCCTTGTTTGCCAATGATAATGCCTTTTTGGCTATCGCGTTCGACCATGATGGTCGCGCGGATATGAACCTTGTCTGTAAATTCATCCCGTTTCATGGACTCGATAACCACTGCCACCGAATGCGGAATTTCCTCGCGAGTTAGGTGCAGGACCTTCTCGCGAATCATCTCGGACACCAAGAAGCGCTCTGGATGATCGGTAATCTGGTCTGCTGGGAAATATTGGAAACCTTCATCCAAATTTTCCTTGAGAATTTCCATCAAGCGATTGACATTATTGCCTTGGGTTGCAGAAATAGGCACAATTTCCTTGAAATCCATCTGCTGGCGGAAATCATCAATCTGTTCCAAAAGCTGGTCCGGATGGACCTTGTCAATCTTGTTGACCACCAAAATAACCGGCACCTTGGCCTGACGCAGACGCTCCATAATCATATCATCACCCTTGCCCCGTTTTTCATCGGCAGGCACCATGAAGATGACCGTATCCACCTCACGCAAGGTGCTGTAAGCAGACTCAACCATGAAGTCTCCCAAGGCCGTCTTTGGCTTGTGAATACCTGGCGTGTCGATAAAGACAATTTGTTCCTCGTCCGTTGTGTAAATCCCCATAATCTTGTTACGGGTTGTCTGAGCCTTGTCGCTCATGATGGCAATCTTTTGCCCCATTACATAGTTGAGAAAAGTTGATTTCCCCACATTTGGACGACCCAAAATCGCCACAAAACCTGACTTGAAAGTCATAAATTCTCCTTATTTTCCTAAAAAATCAAATCCCAAATCTTAGGGATAAAAATAATCAATCCTGTCAAAAGGGCAAAGCCTGAGACAAAAAGGACCGCTCCTGCCGCCATATCCTTGGCATTCTTGGCCAAAATGTGAAAATGATAGTCCGAGGCCAAATCCACCACGCTTTCAATAGCCGAATTCATGATTTCAAAGGCAATCACCAGGCTAATGCTGAGCAGGAGAAAGAGCCATTCTGTAGCCGATACCTGGAAAATCAAGCCGGCCAAGACCACCAAAAAGGCCGTTGCCGCATGCTTTTTCATATTGCGCTCTTCCTTAAAGGCCGTTATCAAGCCGGAAACCGCAAAATCCATACTGGCTACCAGGTTCTGATTCTTCCAGCGTTTCTTTGAATTATTCTCTCGTAAGTCCATAAGCCGTCAAAATCTCTTCTTGCAAACCAAACATCTCCGCCTCTTCCTCAGGCGTGTAGTGATCATAGCCGTTGATATGGAGGAAGCCGTGCACAGCCAAAAAGCCCATTTCGCGGTCAAAACTATGGCCGTAGTCCTCTGCCTGCTCACGCGCCTTGTCAATGGAAATAAAGAGCTCACCGATGTAGGCATCAAAATCTTCCATCATCTCAGCCAATTCAGGATTGTCCAGCAAATCTTCCTCATCAAAGACAATCTCCTGCTCCGGCTTGTACTCTAGGCTGACTACATCCGTCGGACGGTCAATTCCCCGGTACTCTAAATTCACTTCATGGACACGCGCATTGTCCACAAAGGTCACAGCCATTTCCTTGTTTTGCTTGCCGATTTTCTCCGCCGCAAATTGGAGTAAGTCTGTAATCTGCTCTTGCATCTGAGCAGAAACCTGCCCTGTTTCATCAATCATTTCAATATACATGGTCATACATTCCCTTTACTACTTAACATTATATCACAAATGGCAGAAAGATTCTTTTTTATGGTATAATAGAAATACACTATATTATTACAGGGAACTACTATGAAAGCTGAACAGAATATCATTGCCATCATCGACAGCAATCTGGAACAGATGACCAAGCTGGAAAGGGAAATTGCGGCCTACTTTACAAGCCTGGACTCCAAGACCATGGATTTGAGCTTGGAAATCGTCACCCAGGAACTGCATATTTCTCCTTCTGCCCTGACCCGCTTTGCTAAGAAATGCGGATTTTCAGGCTATCGGGAATTTGTCTTTGCCTTTCAAAACCAGCAACAACAGCTAGACAAGCAATTTGAACATGTCCAAAACAACCTGACCAAGAAGGTCCTGGTGGATTACGACGAAATTCTAACTGCAACCAGCCAGCTGGTGGACGAGGAAAAACTGCAAGAAATCGCCCACCTGATTGACCAAAGCAAGCGGGTTTATTTTTATGGGACTGGAAGTTCAGGTCTTGTTGCTATGGAGATAAAATCTCGCTTTATGCGACTTGGTGTTGTCTGTGATGCCATAACTGACCGCAATAATCTCATATGGACGACAAATATCTTAGACCCCAACTGTCTTGTCATCGGACTTTCTTTGTCGGGTCACACAGAAGATATCATCAATCATTTGACTTTGGCGGCAAGTCGTGGCATTCAGACAGCTCTTCTAACAACTAGAAAATTTGAAACAACACCAATTGAAACGATAATCCCTGTTGCCTCTGTTCGTAATCTAAATTATGGCAATCGTATTTCACCACAAATCCCGTTACTGATCATGTTAGATATTCTCTACGCATACTTTCATGCTATAGATCAAGAGAAAAAAGAAAGCATATTTAAACAAACAATCGTTGACTAGATTTGCCAAACGTTTTCAAAAAGAGTAAGATAGAAGGTAGCAATACAAAAGGAGAAAGATATGAAATTTTCAGACTATACCTATGTTCGTCCAGATTATGAAGCTATCAAGGCTCAATTTTCTGACCTGACAGACCAGTTGGCTCAGGCAAGTAGCCTCGAAACCACACGCACACTGGTTGCCGCCATTACCAAATTGCTCAACTTGGTTGACACCCAGTACAATCTCTGGATGATCCGTCACACTATCGACATGAACGATAAGTTCTACAATGAAGAAACCAAGTTTTGGAATGAATATTCGCCACTTTTTGAAGAATTGACCACCAACTACTACCGTGTCATTGTCCAGACACCTTACAAGGAAGAGTTGTCAGACATCTTGCCTAAAACATTCTTCATGCAGGCAGAAAACAAGCTCAAAACCTTCTCATCAGCTGTCATTCCCTTATTCCAAAAGGAAAATGAATTGACCGATGAATACAGCAAACTGATTGCAGGTGCAGAGATTGATTTCCAAGGTCAGACCTACAACTTGGCCCAAATGGGGCCATTCGGTCAATCAACCGACCGTGAAGTCCGCAAGGCTGCTTCTGCTGCCACAACTGCCTTCTTTGAAAGCAAGGAAGCTGATTTTGATCGTGTCTACGATGAATTGGTCAAGGTCCGCACGGAAATCGCCCACAAACTCGGCTTCAAAGACTATGTGGAATACGGCTACCTCAAGATGAACCGTTTCGATTACAATCGTGACATGGTCAAGGTTTATCGTGAGGAAATCCTCAAGCATATCGTACCGATTGTGCAAGATCTACGTCAACGCCAAGCCAATCGCTTGCAGGTGCCAAGCCTGAAATACTACGACCTCAACCTTGAGTTCTTGGACGGAAATGCGGTACCACAAGGTGACCCTGATTTTATCGTCAGCCAGGCCCAAGACATGTACCGCGAATTGTCCGCAGAAACAGGCGAGTTCTTCGACTTCATGATTGATCATGAACTCTTAGATTTGGTCGCAAAACCAGGCAAAAACAGCGGTGGCTACTGTACCTACATTCCTGATTACAAGAGTCCATTTATCTTCTCAAACTTCAACGGCACTAGCGCAGACATTGATGTCTTGACCCACGAGGCTGGTCATGCCTTCCAGGTTTTCCGCTCACGCTGGATCCAAAGTCCAGAGGTGGTCTGGCCGACCTACGAAACCTGTGAAATCCATTCCATGTCTATGGAATTTATGACCTGGCCTTGGATGGACCGATTCTTCAAAGAACAAGTTGATAAATATAAATTTACCCACTTGGCAAGTGCCCTTCTCTTCTTACCTTACGGTGTCTTGGTAGATCACTTCCAGCACGAAGTCTATGAACACCCAGAAATGACACCAGCAGAACGCAAGGCAACTTGGAAAAAACTCCAAGACCTCTACTTGCCAGACCGTGACTATTCCGAGTCAGAAGCCCTCAACCGCGGTATCTTCTGGTATCGTCAAGGTCATATCTTTGCTAGCCCATTCTACTACATCGACTATACCTTAGCCCAAGTTTGTGCCCTCCAATTCTGGAAACGCACGCAGGTGGATCACGATGAGACAGCTTGGGAAGACTACATCCGTATCTGTGATTTGGGCGGTACCAAGTCCTTCCTGCAGGTGGTCGAAGCTGCAAACCTCCAATCACCGTTCAAAGAAGGTGCCCTTGAAAGCACAGCCAAGGCTGCTGCTGATTGGTTAGATGCAGTCAAGGATGACGAACTATAAAAGACAAAAATCTGAATGAGATTCAAACTCATTCAGATTTTTTTGCTTTGACAAATTCGATGTACTTATCCCCAAAAACTTCAATTTGCTCCAAAACCAACTTAAACTCCTGACCAATCTCGCTCAGTTCATATTCCACTTTTGGCGGAACCTGTGCATAAACCTTCCGAGTGATTAAACCATCATCTTCCAGCTGACGCAACTGCTTCGTAAGGGTTGCTTGGGAAATCCCTGTCAATCGACGGTGCATTTCATTAAACCGAATGGGACCTTCTTCGATATGATGTAGTAATAAGATACTCCATTTCCCAGATAAGACACTCTGAGTGGTCACATAAGGACACTCCGGAACCGTATGTTGTGTGAAAGTTGCCATAATTTCTCCTTTATTTTCCCTTGATATTACACATTACTTCACAAAAAGATAGTGACTATTCAAAAAAATCGTACTTGTAATATTTTTAGTACCTGTTACAATAATACCATAAACTGCGAAAGCAGAAAAGAAAAAATTTTTAGAGGTATAACATCATGAAAAACATTCTATTTATCGTCGGTTCACTACGTGAAGGTTCATTCAACCACCAAATGGCTAAACAGGCTGAAAGCATCTTAGAAGGTCAAGCAACTGTATCTTATCTTAACTATAAAGAAATCCCGCTTATGAACCAAGACCTTGAAACACCAGTCTTGCCAGCTGTCCAAGCTGCACGCGATGCGATTATAGCTGCAGATGCTATCTGGATTTTCTCACCAGTTTACAACTTTGCTATTCCAGGCACAGTGAAAAACTTGATTGACTGGCTCAGCCGTGCCCTAGACTTGTCAGAAACACGTGGCCCATCTGCACTACAAGACAAAATTGTTACTGTATCATCTGTTGCCAATGCTGGATATGACCAAATGTTCGCTAGCTACCATGCTCTTCTACCGTTTGTTCGGATGCAAGTGGTTGGTGAATTTACAGGGACAACTGTAAACCCAGAAGCATGGGGAACTGGACAGTTAGTATTGTCAGAAGAAGCCATCGCTGGTATGCAAGCGCAAGCTCAAGCTTTGTTAGAAGCTTAGATTCTACAGGTCAATATACATCCGTCTATAACCTTTATCGAGTTGAAGATGATAAAATTGCAGAACTCTGGGATGTTGTTGTGCCAATCGAAAAAGATTCCAAAACTTCCAATTGCAATGGTAATTTCTAATCAAAAACCAAGAAAATAAGATGAAAGAAAATTAATATGAAACTATATTACATTATCGATGCTTATTGTGGTTGGACCTACGGCTTTAACCACATTTTCACAAAATTCATGCAAGTCCATCCTGACATAGAAATAGAGGTCATTAACGGAGGATTGTTTGCCGGCGATAATAAAAAGAAAATGGTTGATTTCCAGCAGGCACAGACCATCAACAAACAAATCGAAAGCTATTACCAAATGTCTTTTGGCGATAACTACAATCAATTGTTTAAGGATAAGGACTTTACCATGGACTCCTTTGGTCCTGCTAGAGCCTACTCAGTCTTGAAAAACTATGTTGAGACACCTAACCATGCTCAGCTAACATTAGATATTCAAGCCTTATTTTTTGACGATGGATTAGACCTCAATCAAGCAGATAGTTACACCAGCCTAATCGGTAGCTATCAGTTACCTACAAAGGCTATGGAAGAACTATCAAGCAACTTGAAACAACCAGAAAGTCTACACCCAGACTTTATCAAGGCTTATGAAATGGGGGTAACCTCTTTCCCAACCTTGTTACTTGAAAAAGACGGGAACTTCTTTAATCTTATTAACCAAGTTCGCACAGTAGACGATTTGGAAAAAAAATTCCAAGAGGCAGTTGCTCAATAGAAAAGAAAATACCTATGTCAAAAAATCAATTATATAAAAATATTTTAGAAGAGACTTATCTAGCTACTGCTCAAGGTCGAATAGAAGATTTCAAAAGCCATTTGGCTACTGATATCTCTTGGACAGAAGCTGCAGGCTTTCCCTATGCTGGTACCTATATCGGTCCAGATGCAGTGATTGAAAACGTCCATGCAAGACTAGGTTCTGAATGGACCAATTATAGTGCCACACCTGTTGATTACGCCTTTTCAGGAAACCGTGTCATGGTTTATGGCTACTACAAGGGGACCTACAACCTTACTGAGAAATCCTTTCAAGCAGACTTTGTCCATATTTACGATTTTAATGCTGAAAATAGAATTACACACTTTATCCAAATCGTAGATAGCGCACTTGTTGAGAAAGCTATGAGATAAAAATCAATTTTCAAAAGTCTATTCGTCACACATTACTTCGCCAAAAGATACTAAGTAACTCGAAAATTCCTATAAATTGTATCAGAAAGCCAGGTATTCCTATGTACAATTCCCAATTTGAACTGGGCCTAGTTGCCCTCAACGTCCGCAATCTCGAACTTCAAAGTCTATTTTACCAACAGGTACTGGGCCTGCAAATTTTGACGGAAAGTCAAAACCAAATCGACCTCGGTGTCGGTCAGACCACCTTAGTTCGCCTCATCCAAACAGCACAAGACGGAGATGTCAGCCAGAGCTACGGGCTATACCACTTGGCCATTGTCCTTCCTAGCCGTGAAGATCTAGGTGCCATTTTCCGCCACTTTATCGACAACAAAGTTCCCCTCCAAGGCGCTAGCGACCACGGTTACAGCGAAGCCATTTACCTAGCTGACACCGAAGGCAATGGTATCGAGATTTACCGCGACCTCCCGCAAGACACTTGGGATGTCCGCTCTGACGGTCGTATCATTGGCAAGACCGAGCCTATGGATGCAGAGACAATTTATGCTTTAGGGAAAAAAGCTGACGCAGTCTATCAGATGCCGACTGGCAGTCGCATGGGTCATGTCCACCTTTCCGTCCGAGAAAGCGCCGCTTCTAGTCGCTTTTACCAGGATATCTTACAGGTCAAGGAGAAATTTTCCATGTCCTCCGCCACTTGGCTAGCTTCAGGCGACTACCACCATCACCTAGCTGTCAACGAATGGAGTAGAAAACTGCTGGCCACACGAAAAGAAGGCATGCCGGGCCTAGCCTACTACACTCTAGTCTATACAGACATCCAAGCCTTCCAAGCCACCATTAAACGTGCCCAGACCGCAGGACTTGACCTGCACCTTGCCACCCAAGAAGTCGCCTTTGTCGATGTGGACGGCATCAGGACCGGATTGGTCTACCAAACGAAATAAGAGGTTAGACAGATATGTACTGACCCCCAAAAGTTGGACAAATAATTATTGAAAGGATTTAGTTCTGTATTGGACAGGACTAAGTCCTTTTAATTTTGCTTTGATGCGTTTGTTGTTGTAGTAAAAAATATAGTCTGTAATGGCTTGCTCAAGCTCATCAAGTGACTGGTAAGATGTCTCAAATCCATAGAACATCTCTGATTTGGGTATCCCAAAGAAGGATTCCATCATGCCATTATCTGGACTATTTCCCTTGCGGGACATGGACGGACGAATGCCTTTGGTTTCCAAAAAGTAATGGTAAGACTGGTGCTGGTATTGCCAACCTTGATCGCTGTGGAGAATAGTCCCACTGTATAAATCTGCTGGAAAAGCCTTCGCAAGCATGGTTTGAACCTGTTTCAAGTCAGGTGACCGAGACAGGGTAAAATCAATAATCTCACTATTATAGCCATCAAGAACAGGTGATAAGTAAAGTTTACCCTCCGGCAAAGCAAACTCCGTCACATCGGTATAACACTTTTCATAAGGCTTAGAGCCTTCAAACTGACGTTTAATCAGATTATCAGCCTTCTTACCAACCTCACCTTTGTAAGAAGCATACTTGCGTTTACGACGAATACGAGCGGTCAAGCCCAACTCTTTCATCAAACGCTGCACCTTCTTGTGGTTGATGATAAAACCACGATTTCGTAATTCTAAATGAATCCGACGATAGCCGTAATTACCTTTATGGTAATCATAAATAGATTGTATTTCATCCTTGATAGTTTTCTCCTTATCTGGCTTAGCTAGTCGCTTCACTTGATAGTAATAGGTGGAGCGTGATAAATCAAGGATTTCAAGTAGAGTCCCTAGGGAAAACTGATGCGTCAATGCTTGAATGATTTCTGTTGCTCTTTGCGCTTTGCTTCGTCCCTCAGGCGGTATTCTCTCAGCTTTTTTAGCACAGCATTCTCCGCTCTAAGGTATTCTAATTCCTTCTGAAGACGTTCAACTTCTGTCATATCTTCCCAGGTTTTCTTGCGTTTACGTCCCATCTTGCTCGGTCTCCCTCTTGGTTTTTCAAGAATAGTATACCCGTTTTTCTTGTATTGTGCTATCCAATTGGGAAGCATTCCTCGATTTGGCAAGGCATAATCAAGGGAAACTGAGAGTTGAGAACACCCATGAATCAAGACCTTATCCATTATTTCCTGTTTTAATTCAGGTGAATAATACCGATTTTTACCTTTTTCAACGATTTCCACGCCATATCGATCCATGAGTTTTATCATGTATGTGAGATTGGCAATAGTAACCTTGTATATCTGGCTAAGGTTGACCCACGACACACCACTCTTTCTCAACTCATATATTTCGGCTCTATAATTTCTGTAGTGGGTAAAACCACCGTGGAGATTATGGAGCTTTTTAAGTATATACAAAAAGTCCCATATGACCTATAATGAAAAGCAACCAAACTCACATTAGAAAGGCTCATATGGAACAACTAAATTTTATCACAAATTTTCTCAGAATTAAAGACAAAAATATCCTTATCACTGATGAATATGATATGGGAACTCACTTAGAACTACATGGTCACTTGGATTACACAGCCCCTAAATGTCCTTCTTGTAAGGGACAAATGGCTAAATACGATTTCCAAAAAGCCTCCAAAATCCCCTACCTAGAAACTGCTGGTTATCCACTCCTCATCCGCCTTAAAAAGCGTCGGTTCAAGTGTAAAGATTGCGGAAAAATGGCTGTCGCTGAAACTCCTCTTGTCAAGAAGAACCACCAAATCTCTGTCGCTGTTAACCAGAAAATCGCCCAGTTACTCATCGAAAATCAAGCAATGACACATATTGCACACAGGCTATCTATCTCAACATCATCAGTTAGTCGAAAGCTTAATGAGTTCAAGTTTGAAACAGATTGGAATATCTTACCTGAGGTGATGAGCTGGGATGAATATGGCTTTAAGAAGGGGAAGATGAGCTTTATCGCACAAGATTTCAACTCCCTAAACGTCATTACTATCCTTGACGGAAGAACTCAAGCAACCATCCGAAACCACTTTCTACGCTATCCTAGAAAGGTTAGAAACCGCGTTAAAGTCATCACTATGGACATGTATAGCCCATACTACCAATTGGCTAAACAGCTTTTTCCGCATGCCAAAATCGTCCTTGATCGCTTTCATATCGTACAACACCTTAGCCGTGCTATGAACCGTGTCCGTATTCAAATTATGAATCAATTCGACAGAAAATCGCACGAATACCGTGCTTTGAAACGCTACTGGAAATTGATACAACAAGATAGCCGTAAAATCAATGATAAACGATTTTATCGCCCTATGTTTCGCATGCATTTGACTAATAAGGAAATCCTAGAAAAACTACTGTCTTTTTCAGAGGAACTACGACAACACTATCAACTCTATCAATTTCTCTTGTTCCATTTCCAAGAGAAAAACTCAGATCATTTCTTCAGTCTCATCGAACAGGAAATAGCCACTGTTAATCCTATTTTCCAGACGGTATTTAAGACATTTCTAAAGGATAAAGACAAGGTTTTGAATGCCCTAGAATTGCCTTATTCCAACGCCAAACTGGAAGCTACCAATAATCTCATCAAAGTCATTAAGAGAAATGCCTTTGGTTTCAGGAACTTTGAAAACTTTAAAAAACGAATTTTGATTGCTTTGAACATAAAGAAAGAGAGAACGAAGTTCGTCCTCTCTAGGTGTTAGCTTTTCATCTACCCACTACAGTTGACAAAGAGCCTATATTTCTAGTTTATCTTCATAACTTAATTTCATAAGAAAAACACCCCAATCGTTAGATTTTGTGTCTAACTTTTGGGGTGCAGTTCAATACCTAACCTCTTTTATTTTACCAAACCTAAATCGTATTTCATCCCCAAAATCCGTTCCACTGATTGCTCAATGCGGTCCTCGCTTAGTTTTCCTCTTTTTACCTGGTCCAAAAGATAGGGAATCTGACTCGTAAAGTTGGAAGACAAAATCATATCCGCTCCCGCCTCGATTGCTTGAAGGGCTGCTTCATTTTGATCAGGAAATTCTGACAAACCCAATTTATCAAAATCATCTGTCAAAATAACCCCTTCAAAGCCCAGCTCCTGACGTAAAATAGCCATCACCTCAGGTGATATAGAGGACGGTTGGTCCGAAACAGCAGTCAGAATAATGTGACTGACCATGACTGAGTCCGCCCCTGCTTCAATCCCTGCCTCAAACGGTAAGAAATCCTGCTTTCTCAATTCATCTACAGGACGGTCATCATAGACCAGCCCCGTTATCGCATCACCCGTCTCACTCGAACCAGGGAAATGCTTCAAGGTAGATAGGAAATTTTCATCCTTGAGCAATGTGACGACCTCACGAACGTAGTCAGAGGTTGTCATGGCATCCTGGCCTAGTGTCCGTTCATAAATGGGTGAACTAGGATTGGTTACAACATCAGCAATCGGGAAAAAGCCCGCTGAAATACCTAAATCCTTTAGAATCGAAACCTTGGATTTTGCTCCCTCCAGGACAGCATCCAAACCTCCCTCATCATACAATTCCATCGGTGATGCAAAAGGTTCTTTCAAGATTGGACTAATTTGACTAACAGCTCCTCCCTCCTCATTGGAAGCCAAAAGCAAGGGGATATTGGAGGCTTTTTGATAGCTTGCCAAGTCTTTTTTTAGCTGACTCAGCGACTTTCCTTCTACATCTTTGGATTCCAGCATATAACCTCCTAGATAGTAGGCCCCAACAATCTGTTCAGCCTCTTGCTCAGGAATATGCCCTAAAAATAATTGACCAATCTTATCCTCTATGGTCATACCTTCCATCATTTGATTGATAGTCCTCTGCTTCTGTGTCAGACCGCTATCAACAGCTGGGGATTCCATCTTATCAAAAACAATCCAACCACTCAGCAAGATCATCAAAAGAAGGCTAACCACAGAAAATATAGCGAAGTTTTCTTTGTTCTGAATAAATCTATCTTTCTCAATCATCCTTTAATCCGATTCAAATAATCCTGATAAGACTCCGTCTCCATCAAGGTCTTTGCATTTTCCACACGCGCCCTAGTCGGCGGTTTTGTCCCCTCCAGCGGGTAAGGTCTTCCCAACTCTCTCCACTTAAATTCACCTAAATTGTGATAAGGCAGAACTTCAAAGCGCTCGACATTGTTCAAGGATTTGACAAATTTGCCCAACTCAACCAGGTCCTCATCTCGGTCTGTCAATCCAGGTACCAAGACATGACGAATCCAAACTGGTTTTCCAATATCCGATAGGTAACGAGCACACTCTAAAATAGTTTTATTACTATGACCTGTAACAATACGATGCTGGTCAGGATTGATTTCCTTGATATCTAAGAGCACCAAGTCTGTTACTGCCATCAAACGATTGTATTTTTCCAAATACCGCTCGGTAGAACGGAAGGTCAGAGCACAGGTATCCAGGGTCGTGTGGATGCCTTTTTCTTTTGCAAGGGTAAAGAGAGCAATCAAGAAATCAATCTGAATGGTCGCTTCACCACCAGACACCGTAATCCCACCTTCCTTGCCCCAGAACATCCGAAAACGCAGAGCTTCTTTTAGGACATCCTCAGCAGTACGCTCGGTTGCTGCCGGGTTAACCAAATCCCAGGTATCAGGATTGTGACAATACTGGCAACGCATGTGACAGCCTTGCATGAAGACCACAAAGCGAACACCAGGTCCATCAACTGAACCAAAACTTTCGGTAGAATGAACTAGACCGGTAACTTTTCCATAATCAATCTCTGTCATTGGCTTTTCCTCACTTTTTACTATGATTATTATATCACAAAAAATGAAAACGCTCTATATTTTCTGAATGAATAAATTGACATCCCGTTACTACACACCAAAAAACCACCCACAAAACTGGGCTCTATAAGACTGTAGTGGGTAAATCCCCTCTGAAGATGTTGGAGCCTTTTTGAGTGTAGAAAAAAAGTCCCATATGACCTAAAATGAAAAGCAACTAAACCATCATTAGAAAGGAATAATATAGAATAGATAGGGAGTGGGAAAGAACTCGACTAGTTAAAAACATACTAAGATTAGTAGTGAGGAAATCTCCGACGGGAGAAAGTACTCACTACTTTTTCTTTATGATAAAGTAGAGGTGTCTTGTTAAGTCGAGAACTCTTTTGACGCTAGACGTCGCATCAAAAACTGGCAAGGCACCTGTTTTAGAAAGAATGTTATCAAAGTATGTGGGACGCCAGACGTCGAGTATTGAAAATGACATCACTAAAACAAGGAATCATTCAAGACAAAGAGGTAATATCATGCGAGTAGTATTTGGGATTGACGTGAGTAAGGTAAGTTCAGAAGTAGCCATTCTAGTCAACGGCGAGAAGGTTCATAACTACACCATGTCCAATGATGCCATTGGCTTTTCTCGGCTACTTGGCGATTTGAAAACCGTCCACAAGCCAGAAATCATCTTTGAAGCAACAGGCGTCTATTCTCGTCGTCTTCAAGCTTTTCTGGATGAACATAGCTACGCTTATACACGACTCAATCCCTTAGAAGCCAAGAAGCAACTGGATAGCTTGCGTGTGAGAAAAACAGATCAAATTGACGCCGAAAAACTAGCTCAATCTCAGTTTGTACTGAATCGTAAATCGACGTATGTCCAAGAAGAAGTCTACCAAAACTTGCGGGATCTCAGTCGATTCTATCAGAACTTAACTGAGGACATCGTTCGAGCTAAAAACCGCCTGCACAAGGTCTTACAGGTCACTTTCCTGAATTGGAAACTATCTTGTCAACACCAACTGGGGAACAATACTGGAACTTAGTTATAGCTTTTCCTTGCAAGGACTTCGTGCTTGAGTTAAGCAAGGATGAACTCTCAAAGAGCATCCGTCTGTCCACTTCAAAACGGATTTCTGACAAGCGTGTGGCTTACTTAGTTGAGAAGCTGACAGCACTAGCTAATCAATCTTATTGTGCCGTTAAGAAAACCTCTCCGATCATGGAAGAGGTGCGTTACTATGCAAAAGAATTGCTTAGACTTTCTGAACAGAGACAAACTGTCTTAGACGAAATGGTGGAACTAGCTCAGCCATTACCAGAATATGAGATTCTGCTTTCTATTCCTGGTATCGCTGAGACGACTGCAACAAGTATTATTGGCGAACTGGGAGATATTCGCCGTTTTCAGTCTGCCAATCAAATCAATGCCTTTATCGGTATTGACCTAAGACACTATGAATCTGGAAGCTTCCTCGCTAAGGAGCACATTACCAAGCGTGGCAATCCCTACGCTAGAAAGATTCTGTTCAAGTGCATTCACAATATCGCTTCAGCTAGTCACACTAATCCTTGCCATATCGCAGACTTTTATGAGAAACGAAAAAGACAATCGCAAACGACTTCAACCAAGCCACACACGATTGCCTCCATACATCGACTCATTCGGACAATGTATTACCTCATTATGCATAACAAACTTTACGATTACGCTTCAACCCAAAATCGATAAAACTGTTTATGCTCTATCATTGTAACACCTTATCAAAAAATTTCAACATAAGGTGTTGGTTTTGTATACACTTTTTTCACTAAACTTTAGTCCAAAAGAAAACAATTTCCTTATTTTGACTATTGAACTCAAAATATTTTTCGTCAAATACCTTGATGGACTTGACAAATGGTAGAAAAAGAGTTCGTCAACAAGTCTTTATTTCTAGTTGTTGAGCTGAAACAGTCTATCCCCAGACTGTTTCACTCCCACCCCCGCACAGCTCAAACTGTCTGGGAGACAATTTGAGCTTGGAGATGAAGCGAACTCTGTTCGCATCAGTCGTATAGGTCAGAGATTTGGAGTGTGAAACACGAATTGCTGAGATTTGCTTCGCAAATCTTATCTCCAACCTTTAACAGTCCACTGGACTGTTAAACCCAATCAACCACTGCGCTGAGATGTTGACACGAACTCTGAGAAGCGAGGCTGGACTTTCTGCCCAGACTCATCCAAAAAGCTGTAGAAGACAGTTAAAGATTGAAAATAGAGCGAACGGAGTTCGCACCATTCGTTAGGTCTAGTTTGGAGCGTAAAACTTGAACTATCGAGGATTGTTTCACAATCCCTGTTTCCCACCTTTCACAGTTCCCCGAACCTTTTGAACAATCAACCCCTGCGCTAATGTAATTTTGTTAATCAAAGAACTAGAGGTTGGACTTTATGCCCAACCTCCTCTTTCAAATTAAGTTCAATTACTGACCTTCTGTGGCCAGTGTTTCTGATGCTGGAACCTCTGCTGTAGGAGCTGTAGGTGCAACTTCCTCTGGGGCTGGTTCAGCCGGCGGTGCTACAGAAGGCTCCACAGGAACCTCTACAACCGCTGGTACTTCATAATATTCCTCTACCACTACTTCTGGTGAAGGAGCCGGTTCAGCCTGGCTTGGTTCGGTTTGATTGTCTACCACCTGGTCTTTCTGGTGCTCCTCAACATATTTGCGGGTTTCTTCTGCCCGAATCTTTTCAGCCTTTAATTTTGCCTGTGTTTCTGCTTCTTTCTGCTTAGTAATCGCTTGCTTGACCGTATCGATTCGCTTCTGAAGGCTCTCTTTTGCAGTCGTAGCCTGTAACTTATCCACAGCAGCCTGGGCAGCTTTCAAGTCAGCCTCACTGGAAGAATTTTCCAATTTTTTCACAGCTTTTTCAGCCGAAGAGAGACTGGTATCAACCGTTTCAGACTGCTCAGCCCTAGTCTCTTTTGTTGCAGTTGAGCCATTGAACCAAATTGCCAATAAACTAATGGATAAAATCAACACGATACCTGCAATCATGCCAATTTCATCCAAGGATAATTTTTCATCTTTTTGATTCATTTTCGTTTCCTCATACTAACATTCTACACTCGTAATGAAAAATCTACTTATTTTGCGGTCTTCACCTTGCCATCCCAGCCATTCAAACCATAGCTCAAGATATAGATGTCATTAAACCCTTGCTTTTTCAAATAAAGAGCTGCTGGGGTAACCAATTGACCACGGTCATTTTCATAAATCAAAACAGGCTTGTCCTTGCGAAGGGCATTAGTACTTTGCTTGAGCTGCTGGTAGGGAATATTCCGCGCACCCAAAATGTGCTTGCGGTTATACTCGCCTGGCTCGCGCAGGTCAATCAGCTGACCACCATGGATTTTCTGCGCAAATTCCGCATTGTCAATGACCTGGGCTGCACGGCGCAATCTCCAATAATTAAAGCCCATCCAGGCACCCAATAGGGCTACAAATAATAAAAGTGTCCACAAGGTTTCCATCTACTTCTCCTTCAATCTCTGGTACTCTAATTCCAAACGA
This sequence comes from Streptococcus nasisuis, assembly GCF_040836615.1. Classification (NCBI taxonomy): domain Bacteria; kingdom Bacillati; phylum Bacillota; class Bacilli; order Lactobacillales; family Streptococcaceae; genus Streptococcus; species Streptococcus nasisuis. The sequence continues at coordinate 1,982,587 of NZ_CP162268.1, forward strand.
TGTTCCCGGCGTAAAACCAACTCAGCCTCCATGTATTCCAGCCTATCCAGAACTCCAGCCTGGTAAACCCGATTGAGCTCAATCTGCATCATTTCAATATCATACAAACGATTTCCCATATACACAATGATACCAAAACGTTTGAGTAACTGCTGCACATCGTAAAGTCGTTTCATAAGAAAATTCTAGCAAAATATAGGGATATTTTCAATAGAGAAATGAAGGTTAAAGCAAAATTCGACTAGAAAAAGACCTGCCGAGTGCAAGCCTTTTCCTGTGAATAGAGGTTCTAGCTATATATAGCCCTTTTCCTGGGCAATTTTGACAGCAGCCGTTCGATTGTCAGCGCCTAACTTAGACAAAATGACCGTCATATAATTTCGCACCGTCCCATCCGAGAAATGGAGTTGACCAGCAATCTCTTTATTGGACAGACCTTCTGCCACTAGACCCAGGACCTGTACTTCTTGTGAGGTCAAGGGATTGGACTGGGTAAATAAAATATCCATTAACTCTGGCGAGTACTCCTTCCGCCCCGCCAAGACCGTCTCAATGGTCCGCATAAGGTCTGCGATGGAGCGTTCCTTGAGTACGTAGGCATCCACATCAGCCTTGACCGCCCGCTCGAAATAGCCTGGTCGCTTGAAGGTGGTCATGATGACAACTTTGACAGGCAGGGCTTGCTCCCGCACCCATTCCAAGACATCTAGGCCTGTCTTTTCAGGCATTTCTATATCTAGTATCACCACATCTACTGGCTCTTTTTCCAAAAGAGCAATGGCCTGACTGCCATTTTCTGCCTGTAAAACAGCCTCAACCGCATCTTGAAAAACCAAGAGCTGACAGAGGGCGTCCCGCAGCATGGCCTGGTCTTCTGCGACTAAGATTCTCATTCTACCACCTCCTCAAACGGAATTCGGATGGACAGACGGGTGGGCTTGGCCAGAGAAAGAAATTCCAAACTTCCTTTCACCGTTACCAACCTGTCCTTTATAGTATGTAATTCCTGACCAGTTAACTGGGTAAAGCCCACACCGTTGTCTTCGTAGTGCAAGACCAATTCTTGCTGGTCTTTTTCAAACATCAAGCGGCACTTGCTAGCCTGGCTGTGCTTGAGTAGGTTATTGGCCAACTCTCTCAGCACCATAGCCAGCTTGTTCTGGACGGGCAAGCTGAGCTGCTCTGCTATTTCCCCGCCCAAGACGACCAAATCCACTCCTGCCAAGTCTAACATCTGCTGCAAAATCTGGAGTTCCTCTGTCACTGTGTGCTGCTTGAGGGACTGGACAATCTGGCGGACCTCCTGCATGGAGTCCTTGGCCAAGGTCTGAAGGTCTGCCACCTCCTTCTTGGCCTGGTCAATCTGGTCGTGGTCTAAAAGTGTCTGGACCAGCTCAGCCTTGACAGACAGCATTGCAAAGACATGACCCAGCGTATCGTGCAAGTCCTGACCGATACGGTTGCGCTCATTCTCAGCCAGCAGGAGATTGATGGACGCATTTTGCTCCTGAATCCGTTGCTGAAGGGCTTCCCGCTTGGTCTCAATCCAGCTGAAAATCAGCAAGGCCAAGCCGAAAAAGTGGATAACAAGTGCAAAGGCTCTCATCTCAAAAGGAACTGGACCAAACAGAGCCCAAAGAATAATAGCCAGCAACAAGATCCCATAGGACACCGTCCGATAGGTCGGTCGATTCTCTTTATAATACCAGCCCAGCATATTGGACAGGTTAAAGATGAAGAGGGAAAATTGCAGATTGCCCCAAAAGCTCATGACGGCGATATAGCCAATCAGGTAAAACCAAGCCAGCATGGAATAGAGCTTGTGGTCGGTGTAAAAGAGGGAACAATAGACCACGGCAAAGAGAATGGTCGCTAGGACAACTGCCGTCGGATTGGGACTATACTGGGCATAGTAAAAGGGAAAATAGAGAAAGACCATGCCCACGAAGAACATGAGTGGTACCTTTCTTTTTTCAAATATCATCTGTCACCTCACTGCTGCTCCGATTTTCTATTCAGTATCAGAGCAATTCCTAAGAAAATTATCGCATAGCCTAGGACAATTAGCAAGGATTTCCAGAGAAAATCTCCCTCTTGGGCATAGGTGGTCACCAGCTGGTTGACATGGTAACTAGGCATAAGTTTACAAATCCGCTGCACCCAATCTGGAAAGAGGGAAACGGGCATCCAAGAGCCTCCCATGATAGCCAGAACAAAGTAGAGTAAGTTTGCCACCACCGACATGGCCTGTTCAGACTGGATTTGCACCAAAAGCAAGCCGGTAGCTAAAAATACGATAGAGGTTACAAGGAGTATGAGTGCGGACACGACCCATTCCTGAGCTGACAAGTCTACTCCCTTGACCAAGCCACCCACCGCAAAAACAATGGCAATAGAAGACACAAAGCAGAGCAAGACCCGCACCAGTTTGGACAGGTAGTAATGCCAGATTGGCAGGGGCGAATGCTGGATAAAGGTCAACCAGTTATTTTTCCTGTCCTCTGCCAGCATCATGGGAAAGGTGAAGAGGGCAAAGCCCGACATGGAAAATCCTGTCATAGTCAGCATATAGGACTGGATAAAGGCCTTTTGCATGGCTGCATCGTCAAACTGGACCGTTGATGAAAAGATCAGGAAAAAGATGACGGGCATACCGATAGACAGGAGAAATACTCCCAAACTTCTGGATAATTTTACCGCCTCTACTTGAACTAATGCTTTCATGATTCTTCCTCCCTCGTCTTGTCAAATAGGCTGTTGAGCAGGGTCTTATTCTGCACTTCCAGGTCTGAAATCCGACAGCCTGCCTCCTGCAAACTAGCCCAAACCTGCTCAATAGCTCGGGTCTTGAAGCTGACCGTGTCTTGTTTATAGCTGATTTCATTGATTTCAACCAAGCTCTCCACCGCCGCCGCAAAGGCAATCGGCAGAGTCACTTCTTTTTCTTGCTCCTCACTCCGCATAGCAAATGGTGTGGTATCTCGTAGTAACCGCCCCTGGTGCAAGACCAAAATCCGCTCCGCCGTATGCTCCACTTCCTCGATATAGTGGCTGGTATAAAAAATAGTCACACCCTGATCCTTAAGCTCATGGACAATCTCCCAAAAACGCTGGCGGGTCGAAGTATCCATACCCGCCGTCGGCTCGTCCAAGAAAAGCAACTTGGGCTTGCCTATCAGGCAGATGACAAAGGCCAAGAGCCGCTTCTGACCACCCGATAGCTTGCCGGCTAGTTGATTTTTTTGCTCTGGGGAAAAGCAGAGCAGACTGTCGATTTCCACATCTGTCAGACTATCCTTGTAGATGGCTTGGAAAAAGCGGAGCAATTCCTTAACCTTTAGGTCTGTCGGAATGGCATTTTCTTGTGGTAAGACTGCCACCTTTTCCTTATTAGACTGAGCCTGTGGAGCCAGACCGTCCAACAAAACCTGGCCGTTCGTCGCCTTCCTATCCCCCAACAAACAGGACATGAGCGTGGTTTTTCCAGCACCATTTGGCCCAATCAAAGCCACACAATCACCGCTTGCTACCTCAAAGGAAATGTCAGACAAGATTGTCCGCCCCTTGATGAGTTTATCTACATTCTCTGCCCGAATCATAACTAGTCTCCTTTCTCTTTGTCTCTATTTTATATCTTTCTAAACCTCAAGGATAGAATGGCTTGTCACCTGCTAAGATGACAAATGTCATCATTGGTATCGAGTAGGGACTAATTTCTAGTCCCTCTCACACCACCGTGCGTGCCGTTCGGCACACGGCGGTTCAACTAACTTTTAACGCATGTCGTTTTAGATAATAATCTAGGCAAGAAACCAGTCCACGTTTAGCGAGGACTGGTTTTGATATGGCACGTTTCAGTACAGACCTCTGAGCCACTAATTGATAATGGTCTCCCCAGCCAGATACTTTATCCGCTATCCACTTCGGTACTCCTAATTTGAGAAGTCCCCATAATCGCCTAGATTTCTTCTTCCATTGTTTCCAGATAATAACTCTTATTCGAGTTCTTAGTCGTTCATCAATGCTTTCCATGACTGATTTCATGTTCGTCATAGAAAAGTAGTTTATCCAACCTCGGATGACCCAGTTTAGTCGCTCAATTCGGCTGTCTAAGTCAATACTCCACTTACGGGCCGTTAGTTTCTTGAGTTTTCTCTTGAAACTCTGTACGCTATCCTGATGCGGACGACTTTTCCAGCCCTCAGATGATTTCCAGAACCCAAATCCTAGGTACTTTAATTTGCTCGGTCTCACAATCTTGGTCTTGGTCATGTTGACTTTCAAACCTAATCGTTTTTCAATATAACGACTAATTGAATGCATCACACGTTTAGCCGCCGCCTCACTACCAACTGTGATGACGCAGTCATCTGCGTAGCGAACGAAGCGAAGTCCACGATTTTCCAACTCTTTATCTAGCTCATTAAGCATGATATTGGACAGGAGCGGTGATAGGTTTCCTCCTGTGGAGTTCCAACTAGTGTTTTATACCGTTGTCCGTTGATGACTACACCGGAATGAAGGTACTTACGAATTAAAGATTCTGTATCTCCATCTTGGATAATGTTATGAACAAGCGACATCAGTCTATCTTGAGGAACGGTATCAAAGAACTTCTCCAGGTCTATGTCTACTATCCACTCATAACCGTCATTAAGGTATTCTAATAACTGGATAATAGCTTGTTCGCATGACCGATTGGGTCTGAATCCGTAACTCCTCTCAGAGAAATAGGGCTCACAAATAGGACTAATGACTTGGACAATAGCTTGTTGTATCATTCTATCCATGACCGTTGGGATACCTAACTGACGGTCTCCGCCGTTAGGTTTGGGAATTTCAACTCGTAAGACTGGCTGAGGTTTGTACTTCCTCTGCTTTATGAGTTCTTTAGTTGAACGCCAGTGTTTGCGGAGATAGTCATCTATTTCGTCAATAGTTACGCCGTCAATTCCTGCTGAACCTTTATTGGCTCTAACTTGATTGTAGGCTTCAAGCATATTGGACCGAGATAGGATATTATCTAGTAACTGTGACATGTGCGTATTCCTTTCTTGTTTCGGTGTCTGAGGGACGTCTTATATTGGTGAACTTTCCTCTAGTCAATACGTGACCGCACCCAGTTCTATCAGACCGCTAGTTTTACAGACACAAGTGAAGTAGGTATACTTCGGTTAATTGTTCAGCCCTTCGCTCCACCTCTATTACAGAAGTTTCATCGCTACTATGGCCTCGGCTGACTTCTCATGATTCGTTGTTACTACGTCTTTGACGCTCATGAGACCTCACGGGATAAGTCGTACATCTTTCCTCGTTTACTCTCGTGATTTACGTCTATAGGTTACGACTACCTTTTTGGACTTTAGAGTTGTATGCCCCCTCATCCCCTATATACGCCTTGTTATCACGTTTCTGTTCGTAGAGCCACGATTTCGCTATCCCTTCCTCTCCCCGCTACCTCACGATAGTCAGGCTTGGGAGTCGCTTTGGGGTTCACCGGTAGCGGGTGTCCACGGAGGACTTTCACCTCAGATGTACGACATGCCCGTCGTACAGACAAAAAGGCTGGACACAAGGTCCAACCTGTCATGTTTATAGTTGTAAAATCAGTTTAAATCCCTGGTGCTTGTCCCAATTCTGCCTGCAGCATCTAAATATGCTTATCAAGGCTGGCCTTGGCAACGTTGAAAATATCATTGGTCACGCTGTCGCCTTCTTCGTCGCTAATGTCAAAACCTTCCTGGAAGAGGGTAGCCAATGTACGAAACACTTCTACCACACGCGCTAACTGCTGTTCCAAGGTCAAGCTGTAGCTTCCCGGAACTTCCTTGAGCTGACTATTTTCACTAAACTCTGTAAGGGTAGAAAATGGTGCCCCACCTAAGGTGATTAAACGCTCACTCATCTCATCTAGGTAACCATCCAACTCATCCATGTATTCATCCATTTTTGGATGCCAAATCATAAATCCGGCACCACGCATGTACCAATGAACCTGATGCAAGATAGAATGAGCCACTGACAGGTCTGCGACAGCCTGATTGAGAACAGCCTTGGTATCCTGATAGTTCAGAGATTTCCCCAGAGACAGACTAGGAGCTTCAGCTGATGGCTTCAATATTTCTTTTTTCATAAAAGGAACCTTCTTTCTTTTATTTATATTTATTATAATGTTATTTTAATAAATGTGCAACTAATTACCATCTAGTGAGAAGTCCATTTTTAGACAAGCAAAGCGCTTGCAAAATGAGGATATTTAAGGTATTCTATAGATAGTCAACACATGGGAATTTCTCCCATCACTCCCTATAACATCTATTGGAGGTTCATATGTCAGAAGAAAAATTCGGTGCTAAATTAGATCAATTGACTGGTTCTGTCAAAGAGGGCTTGGGCAAATTGACAGGTAATAAAGAGCTTGAAGCGGAAGGTCTTGTTGAAAAAGGGCTCGGCAAAGCTAAAGAGTTGGTCGAAGATGCCAAGGGCTTTGTAGAAGATGCTAAAGACGGCCTCGAAGGTGCTGTCAACGGTATCAAAAACGCCTTTGACAAGGACGAAAAATAAACATGCTAAGGTAACTTCGGTTGCCTTTTCTTGTGAAGTGAAAGGAAAATCATGAAAAAAATTGCATTTGTCTGTCTTGGAAATATCTGTCGCAGTCCCATGGCTGAATTTATCATGAAAGACTTGACCGACGACTACCACATCGAAAGCCGTGCCACATCAGGTTGGGAACACGGCAATCCTATCTATCCGGGAACCCAGAAGATTTTCAAAAAATACCAGATTCCCTACAGTAGTAGCAAGACATCTCAGCAGATTTCAGCAGCGGATTTTGAGGAATTTGACTATATCATCGGCATGGACAGCAATAATGTCCGTGACTTAAAAAAGATGGCTCCTCCTTCTGCCCAAGATAAAATCTACCAATTTGCCGATAGATCCGTTCCCGACCCCTGGTACACAGGGGATTTCGAGGAAACCTATCAAATGGTCAGCCAGGGCTGCAAGGATTGGTTGGAACGGCTAAAATAAGCAGAGGAATTACGTAACATTTTTGTAATATATGAGAAAAAATGGTAAAATAGTAGGCGAATCTATTCTAGTAAGGGACAAGACATGAAAAGCATGCATTATTCGCTTCCAGAAGATTGGAAGGCCTTCCTCACAAGGCAAAATATCGAACGGTTGACACTCCTATTTATCCTGATCTGCCTGATTTCCGTCTTTATCGGACGCATTCCCAGCCAACGAACCTTGACCCTAGATGACGGTAAAATCAAGTATAGCGGCACCGTCTTGGCCAATAAAATGGACGGTAAGGGCAAGCTGACCTTTGAAAATGGAGATACCTATGAAGGACAGTTTAAAAATGGCAGTTTCAATGGTCAGGGAACCTTCACTTCAAAGGATGGTTGGAGCTATTCAGGACGATTTGTCAATGGCCTGGCTGATGGAAAAGGTAAGCTAACAACCAAGGCAAAATCAGTCTACGAAGGAACGTTTAAGCAGGGGATTTATCAACATGAGGATTAAATGGTTTTCAACAATTCGAGTGCTAGGACTGGTAATGGTCCTGCTCTATCATTTTTACATCAAATACTTCTCTGGAGGCTTTGTCGGAGTTGACCTCTTCTTCACCCTATCCGGCTATCTGACGACTGCCCTGATTATTGACCAATTTCATGCCGACAAGGAGTTCGATTTCAAGGCCTTTCTAAAACGGCGCTTGTACCGTATTTTCCCACCTTTGGTCCTGCTGGTTCTGACCGTCACACCCCTAGCTCTCCTAATTCGTAATGATTTTACAGCCAATATCGGACGGCAAATCACAGCTGCTCTGGGCTTTATGACCAACATCTATGAAATTTTGGCCGGTGGTGGATACGAAAATCAATTTACCCCCCATCTCTTTGTTCACACCTGGACCCTTGCAATTGAAGTCCAATTCTACATCATCTGGGGGCTAGCCCTCTGGTGGATAACGCGGCAAGCCAGGTCTGTAGGACAACTTAGAGGAACTATTTTCCTCAGTTCAGGCCTCCTATTTGTCCTTAGCTTCTTTGGAATGTTTATTTCTAGCTTCTTTGTCACAAGCTATTCTAGGATTTACTTCTCTACCCTAGCTCACTCCTTCCCCTTCTTTCTGGGTAGCCTGCTTGCGACCATCGTAGGCATCAAGCACACTACTACCGGTTTCCAGAAAATGGTGCAACAATGGGATTTACGGAAGACCCTATTGGTTTTCTCAGGTGGTCTGGGCTTAGAAGCCCTCCTCCTCTTCTTCCTACGGTTTGATTCTATTTTCACCTATCTTTTCGGTTTCTTCCTCTCAAGTCTGGCAACCTGTGCCATGATTCTTGCGGCTAGAATCTTACACGAAAAGACAGCAAACGTGAAGGAGCCGGCAGCTATCCAGTTTCTGGCGGATATTTCCTACGGTATCTATCTTTTCCACTGGCCCCTTTACATTATCTTCAATCAACTGATTTCCAACCACCTTCTGACCCTTGGACTGACCTTGCTTGTGACACTGCTGATGGCTAGCCTATCCTACTATGTGCTAGAGCCTTACATTGCAGGCAGGACGGGAAAACTCTTTGGTCTGGAAATTGATTTAGTTCCCTATACCAAATGGTTGACTATAACGTTCGGTGTTCTCAGCTTGCTTACCTTGGGCATTAGTTTGTTTGTTCCAAAACTCGGTGATTTAGACCATTCGCTTATGGTGGAAAGCCTCAAGCAGGCAGATACCCGCATGACACAGACCAAAAACTTTGCCGAAAAGGGAAAAGCCAGCCGTTTTGATATCACAGACGGAGTGACCATTATCGGGGATTCTGTGACACTTCGAGCAAGCGAGCACCTACAAGCAGCCCTGCCTGATGCTATGATTGATGCGGAGAAGAGCCGGAATACCATCCAGGCTAACGAAATCCTGCAGACCAATATTGACAATGGAACACTCTTGAAAAATGTTGTGGTAGCAACCGGTGCCAATGTGGTCACCAATTACCAGGAAGAGCTGAAGAAAATGGTTGATATCCTGCCGAATGGTTACCGCTTGATTCTAGTGACCCCCTACGATGGTAACTCTGCTACGTACGATGACCCAATAGCTGAAAAACATGCGCGTTACATTCGTCAATTAGCCAAGGATTATGACTTTATCACCGTGGCTGATTGGAATGCCGTTGCCAAGCAAAATCCTCAGATTTGGGCCGGCACAGATAATATTCATTTTGGTAGCGAACCAAGCACCATCAATGAAGGTGGACAACTCTTTGCCCAAACGGTTCAAGAAGCTCTAAAAGAAGCAGAAAACGGACCGATTAAGAATAAATAAGACCATTGTTGAAAGCAAATAAGCGAGGCAGGAGCCTCGCTTATTATTTTTGTTTACTCTGAAAACGCCATTCGAAGCGTTTTTGATCATAGAAAGGATAGAGGACTGACAGCAGAAAGCCTGCTAACAGCCAACCACCGATAATGTCTGTTGGAAAATGAACGCCGATGTAAATCCTTGAAATCGCAACTAGAGCCGCTAAAATGAGCAGACCAGCTTGAAGCAAGAGCTTTAGTGCTCCCTTCTTCATTCGTTGCTGGATAATGATAACCACCGCTCCTGCAATCATCATGGTCGAGGCCGTGTGCCAGCTAGGATAGGAATAACCAATCGTATCGATTAACCATTCAATACTAGGGCGCGGCCGTTGGTAGACATATTTCAGGGCTGTTGATGCCACCCCCATAACCGCAAAACTAGCAAGAATCAAGTAAGCCTCCATCTTCCACTTTTTATAGAAATAGAAGAAAGCTACAAGGAGCAAGGAAATAGTCAGAATAATCACTGTATTTCCAAGAACAGTAATCGAGGTCCAAAACTGGCTGGCAGTGCTAGGTAGATTGCCACGGACAAGTGTCTGAATTGTCGTGTCAAAGCCTGCGACTACCTCTGGATAAAATTTGACCGTATAGCCTAGAATAACAAAGGCCAGGGCCAAAAAAGATGCGTTTCGTAAATGTGTTTGTTTATTTTTCATGTATTTAGTTTACCATAGAATGGTTAAACTTTCTTTAAAATTGGCTGAGCTGACTTGTAACATACATAGAAAGCCAGCGACAGAACGATTCCCTGCAAGAGGTTGAAGGGAAGGACCATGGCAAAGAGATAGTTGCCAAGTCCTAGAATTTGTTTGATATCGAAGCCTGCAAAGGTCGCATAGACTGGCACAGCATAAACATAGTTCATGACCAGCATGACCAAGGTCGATGCAATAGTTGCCACAGCTGCTGTTTTCACATAATTTTTCACTGTCTGGTCTTTTTTCCAAATATAGGCCACAGCTAGAATGAAGACTGACATAGCTGCAATATTCATTGGCAGACCAATAATGGTCGATGCACCTTGGTTGTTCAAAATCAACTTGAGCAAGGTCCGGATGAAAAGAATCGCAAAGCTTGATTTCAGATCCAGCATCAAGAGACCAAAGAGAATGGGTACGATTGAAAAGTCCACTTCCAGGAAATTAGCTGTTGGAATCAGCGGAAATTTCAAGTACATGAGCAGAAAAGATACTGCTGAGAGAATGGCGATGATCGTCATTTTGCGTGTGTTTGTCATAAAGGTTCCTCCAATTTTTGAAAATTGAAGAAGGCCAAAAGAGCAGGCCGAGGCCAACTACTTCGTCTTCTCCCATCCAGACTGTACTGTCGGTTGTGGAATTGCACCACATCAACTTGCGCTCGCAGACTTATTTACTAGATAATTTCTTGTTTGACACTTATCTAAGGTGGTGGGGACGTCAGCAAACCTTCGGTCTCATGACTTATTTTCGAGCCTAAGGTCTCGAAAATCCCCTGTCATCCTATTCAAAAATAGGATGACTTTCACCACGGCGACAAGCGTCGGACTTGCGACCGTCGGTCGCTCCTGCTGCCGCCCCCAAAGAAAAATTTTCAAAATAGAGAAACTATCTTAATAAAATCACTGCCGGTCGGGAATTTCACCCTGCCCTGAAGACTATTTAATGATACCAAAAAAGCCTTGCTTCTGCAAGACTTTGGTAATGATGTCACATTATTTGAGTTTGTCCCCTTCATAGGTATGGACCAGGTCAAGGCCTGCAAATTCCTGCTGACGCAGGGCTTCATAGACAATCATGCAGACTGTATTGGATACATTGAGGCTACGGACATGCTCATCGTTCATGGGAATGCGGATAGCCTTTTCTGGATGCTGGCGCATGAATTCTTCTGGCAGGCCCTTGTCCTCACGTCCAAAAAGAAAATAATGGATTCCCTCCTGATAGGACTGGTTGGAATAGGTCTTATCAGCGAATTTTGACACCAGATGTACCTGGCCATGCTGGCTGGCGTAGGTCATAAATTCATCTAAATTTTCATAAAAACGGACGTCCAGCTTGTCCCAGTAATCAAGACCAGCTCGTTTCATCTTGCTATCATCAATAGGGAAGCCCATGGGCTTTATAATGTGTAGAGGACTGTTGGTCGCAGCACAGGTCCGGGCGATATTGCCCGTATTCTGGGGAATTTGTGGCTCAAACAGAACGACATGGTTTTTAGCTGTTTCTTCTTTGTAGTGCAATTCTTCGATATTCATTATCTTTCATCTCATTTCAAGTAAAAAAAATGCCACACTGCCCGGAGTCAAGCTCAGCAAACAGCATGGTGAATGATGATTCATTCACTTAACTCACAACAGGTTTGAGTTAAATCAATGAAATCGTGTTACTATTATACCGCTCAGTTGATGCCTCTGTCAAGGATTTATTCCCAAAAATCACCATTTTTCGCCATTTTTTTACACCTTTTCATACTTTATTTCTTCTCAGGCTAAAATGGTCAGGTACTGGATCTTCACCACCTTCCACAAAGGGATGACAGCGCCCAATACGGGCCAGGCCCATCAAGAATCCCTTTGAGCCGTGCTTCTGCAAGGCCACAATCATATAGGCCGAGCAGGTAGGTCGATAACGGCAAGACGGTGGAAAGAGGGGCGAGATAAATCGTTGGTACAGCCGGACCAGGCCGATGATGAGCCTGGTCATTTCTTCTTAGCTGGCTTGGTAACAGCCATGGTATGGAGCTTGCTGATGTCCTTCTTATTGAGCTTACGGTACTCACCTGGACGCAGACCTGTCAAGTCTAGATTACCAAAACGAGTCCGAGACAGCTTGTCCACCTGTAGACCAACCGCTTCAAACATCTTCTTAACCTGGTGATTGCGCCCCTCATGGATAGTCAATTCGACCACCGAACGGTTCTTGACAGGGTCCACCTCGATAATCTCATAGACAGCTGGCTTGGTTTTCTTACCGTCAATGACCACTCCACGGGTCAAGGGACGAAGAACGTCCTTATTGGCAACCCCCTTGACACGCGCCAGATAGACCTTATCAATCTCATTGCGCGGGTGAATCATCTCGTCTGTGAAATCTCCATCGTTGGTCAAAATCAGGACACCTGATGTATCCCAGTCCAGACGACCCACTGGATAAATCCGTTCCTTGACCGTAGGCAAAAGGTCTACGACCGTCTTTCTACCCTTGTCGTCCGATACGCTGGAAATCACTCCACGAGGCTTATTGAGCAGGTAATAGACCTTCTCTTCATTGTAAATAGGCTGGCCTTCTACCTCAACCCTGTCACCAGACTTGATGACAGTTCCTAATTCACGCACCACCTGACCATTGACAGTCACCAGTCCCTGCTTGATCAATTCCTCAGCCTTGCGTCGGCTGGCAATGCCTGCGTGGGCAATATATTTGTTAATTCTCATCTTCTAACTCATTTCTTTCTAGGAAAAGCTCTGTTTCCTCATCTTTCAGGTCCAAATCTGATACATCCGGCAATTGGTCCAGGCTGTTAATCCCCATGTAGTCCAAAAAATAATCAGTGGTCACATAGAGATTTGGCCGGCCCAACACCTCCTTCTTGCCATTTTCCCGAATCAAATCAAAAGCCTGGAGCTTACTAATAGCACCGCTGGAATTGACCCCACGTATGTCATCCACCTCTATCCGTGTAATGGGCTGCTTGTAAGCAACAATAGACAGGGTTTCCAAGAGGGCCCGGGACATGGTCTGGTTTATCGGTGTCTTGGCATAAATCCGCAAGAGCTCGGCAAATTCCTTCTTGGTTACCAGCTTGTAGCGGTTGGATGATTCCAAGAGTGCCAGACCAGAATCCTTATCCGCCATGTACTTTTCAGATAATTTCTCCAACTGCTGGATGAGGGCGGTCGGCTGCATGTCCAGCATCTCCGCTAGATTACGCAAGGTCAGGCCTTCCTCACCTGCCACAAATAGCAGGACTTCTATTTCAGCTAATCGGCTCATGCTCCCTCCTTACTAGGTAAATGTCCCCAAAAGCCTCCGTTTGTTCAAAGCTAATCTCATGGACCTTGACCAACTCCAAAGTGGCCAGGAAAATGGTGATAACCTCATTGATATCCTGACTATCCTTAAAGAGCTGGCGCAACTCCAGACGCGAACCAGCCTTAAAGTGACTACGGACCAGGTCCATCATGTCCTCAATCTTGTACTCATCTCTGGCAATGGTCGTATGCGATTGGCGCAGGCTGGCCTGCTTTTCAGCCATGACTTTGGAAAAAGCCAGGAACAAATCGACAACAGTCTTGTCCTGGACTAGTTGCACATCTTCGTAGACCAGCTCTTCCTTGGGCTTGGAGAAACTCTTGGCCCGCTCATCATGCTGCTCCCCCAGCTTCTCGCTGAGAAGTTTGAATTTGCGGTACTCTTCCAATTGGTCCAAGAGCTCCAGCTCTGGGTCATCTTCTGGGTCTGTCTGCTCCACTACCTTGGGCAGGAGCCTCCGACTCTTGATGACCACCAACTGACTGGCCATGAGCATGTATTCACCTGCCACTTCCAGCCGCATGGCCTGCAAGGTGGCAATATAGGTTAGATACTGCTCAATGACCTCTGTAATCGGCACCTGGTAGATGTCCATCTGGTACTTGGACACCAGGTGGAGCAAGAGGTCCAGAGGTCCTTCAAAATCTTTTAGTTTAATATCCATTACTTGTATTTTTCCAAACTCATGCTTGATTTCAAGCCCAATTGTTTGACCAGCTGGTCCAGAGACTTGCCTTGCTTGATTTGCCCCAGAATATACTGTTCTCTCAATTTCTGGGCGGTCCAATCTGACCGACCAATGGAGCTAACAAATTCAGTCAAGCGATTAAAGAACCACTGGCGGGAATAGGGTTGCCCTTTTTTGTCAAAAAGATAGACACCGGTCAAGCGATTTTCTAGGTAGGGCAGGATTTCTTTAGGAATATCCAGGACCCGCTTGGTCTGACCCTTCTGGACAGTCAACACCTGAAAATCTAGGTTGAGGTCATCCACAGTCAGCTCTGCTATTTCACTAGGCGTCAGCCCTAAAAAGCCAATCAAAAGAGCAATGGTCTGCCCATCAAGAAAGGCTGTCTCCATCCATAAGGGGGACAAATCTTCCACCTGTGGTCGCTGCTTGATAGAGGCAAGGCTGGTCAGGGCCTTGAGCTTATAAAATCGCTCCAGCTGCCCCTCCTCGTAGAGAAAATAGAGGAACTGATTGACTGCTGACAACTTGCGCTTCTGGGCAGCAGGCTTCAGAGTCAAGAGCGTCTGCTGGTAGGTTAAGATCGTCTGCTGGTTGACCTGGCCCTGGGTCACCTCCATGAATTGCTGTAGGTCATAGGTGTAGGACTTTTGACTGTTGCTGCTTATGGACTTGCTCCTGATAAATGCTGCAATCCAATCTTTCATTTTTTTGCCTCTTTAGACGGCAGGGGAAAGTTGTGGAGCAGGGCATTGATGGCCTTGAGAATGGATTTCCGAGTAATAATCCCCTTGAACTCCCCATTTTCACCCAGGACAGGAAGGAAGGACTGGTCTACCAATTTTCGCATGACTTCTGTCAAGTCGTAATCTTGACCAACTGTCTCCTCATCCGTCTTTGCAATCAGGGAAATATCGCTATTAAGCTCATCATCGCTCAAGCCATTTTCAGCCTGGTAACGATTGATTTCCGTCAGGCCAATGGTGCCGAAAAACTGTCCTTCTTCGGTCACAACAGGTACCCGTGAATAGGACATGTGGCTGAGCAGGAGCTTGGCATGGTCGATATTATGGCTATCAATAATGACCGCCAGCTTATTAGCTGGAGTCAAAAAAGTCTCTTCTTGAGCCAGCAAAAATGCTTCAAATTCGCGTGCAATCATCGTGGAATGTCCTTTGTTAGTGGCTGATAAATCTGGTGCTGACGATTGTAATGTTCAACATGGAAGTGACTATCTGTAATGGTCACCAGGGCATAGAGGCACTCTCTGACCAAGCCCCGTGGCTGACTGACTGATCCAGGATTGAGAAAGAGGGTCTTGCCCCGCAGCTCTGCATCGGGCACATGGAGATGCCCGTAGAGACAGATATCCGCCTCCACTTCTTGGGCCCAATAATCCAACCGCTGCCAGCCATAATTTATGCCATATAGATGGCCGTGGGTCTGGGCAATGGTCACATCCTCCAACTGGGTAATCAGCCTATCTGGATAGCCACCAAAGTAGTCACAGTTGCCATTGACAACGTACATTCCCTCCCAAAGCTGGTCTTGGCTGTCTAGCTCCGAATCTCCATTGTGAAAGATTGCATCAACCTTGCCAAGGTAACGGTTCTTAATTTCCTCTACAATCTTACGGTCTCCATGAGAATCACTCATGACTAGGATTGTCTTGCTTGCTCCTGCCATACTGGAAATGCCTCCAACAATTTTTCTAAGGCTTGCGCCCGGTGGGAAATCTTATTCTTCTCTTCTATACTAAGTTCAGCCGACGTCTTGCCAGTCTCACCGACCAAAAAGAGCGGATCGTAGCCAAAGCCATTTTCTCCCTTGGGTTCTGTGCCAATATAGCCTGCCCAATCTGCCTCAACCACCAGGCTTTCCCGACCCGGTGCTGCCATGACCAAGGTGCAATGGAACTGGGCCGAGCGGTCCTTGGTCTCAAAAACCATGGCTAATTCGTGGAGCAACTTGGCATTGTTACGGCTGTCTGTCGCCTCTGGACCTGAAAAACGAGCTGACCAAACTCCTGGTAAACCTCCGAGGACATCTACCTTGAGACCCGAATCATCTGCCAGGACCATCTTGCCTGTCAGCTCTGCAATGGTTTCCGCCTTGATCCGGGCATTCTCCTCAAAAGTGGTCCCCGTCTCAGCCAAATCTGGCAGGTCAGGATAGTTGTTGAGATTCTCGACCTGATAGCCCAATTTCTCAAAGAACTTACGAAATTCCTTGGTCTTGCCTTCATTTTTAGTAGCAATCAGAATGCTGTCTCCAAGACCGGCCAAGCCTTGCTCCTGACCAAAGAAAGCCTCTGTGGACACCCCTTCCTTGGGCAAGTAAACCAGGTGCAGTTTTTCGCCTTCGGTCACCAGCACAGCTCCCTGGTGCTGGATAGCCTTGAATTGGCGGTTATTGAGGTCATTTAAGACATCGAGAGCAAACTGGATGAGTTTGAAATCCGAATGCAATCGAATAATCTCAATCTGGACGCACTGGTTGTAGTCATCTTCATATTTCGAGGCAATAAGTTGATCGAAAGCATGCCCCAATTGATATATTTCCTGCTCTCTTCCAGTCTCACCAAAGCTCCCAAATAGATTGGCAAAGCTCGCCTTGCCAATAAACCAATTCTGCTCGTCCCTGTATTCGTAAATCTTTTCTGTCATAGTTCTACATGCTCCACTTGAATATCAATGCCCAACCAGCTTTCTGCGATATCCTTAAAAGCCTCTGGGCTGGCTGTTGTATAAAATCGATGTT
The DNA here is from genome assembly GCF_040836615.1 of Streptococcus nasisuis. Lineage (NCBI taxonomy): Bacteria > Bacillati > Bacillota > Bacilli > Lactobacillales > Streptococcaceae > Streptococcus > Streptococcus nasisuis. Next base: position 1,999,435 of record NZ_CP162268.1, read on the forward strand.
GAAGATTGGCCTCCGTCCGACTGCGATTGAGCTGGAAATAATTGAGCAAAACGGAGATATCCCGCGCTGTTTCTGCCCCAGAGTCAATCAGTTTTACATCCTGCCCCATGGCATTTTGAATGATAGCCCGCAGGAGGGGATAGTGGGTGCAGCCCAGCACCAGGGTATCCACCCTCCCCATAAGGGGCTTGAGGGTTTCGTAGACCACCTTCTTGGCCAGGCTAGACTGGTGGCTATTGGACTCCACCAGAGGGACAAAGCGTGGGCATGCCAAGCTTTCAACCTGAGTTCCCGGCGACAGGGCCTGAATTTTTTCCCGGTAAATATCTGACTGGATAGTCATAGCTGTGCCCAACACTCCCACCTTGCCAGACTGGGTCGCCTTGATAGCAGCCGATGCCCCTGGCAAAATCACACCTAAAACTGGAATATCCAACTTTTCCTTAACCTCTTCCCAGGCAACAGCCGTCGCTGTATTGCAGGCGAAAACAATCATTTTAACATTCTTGGTCAAGAGAAAATTGACCAGCTGCCAGGTATACTCTCTGATTTGTTGAGCTGGCCTTGGGCCGTAAGGGGCCCTGGCCGAATCTCCGATATAGACGACTTCTTCGTGGGGTAGTTGACGCATGAGTTCACGAACCACCGTCAGACCACCCACACCTGAATCTAAAAATCCGATTGGTCGATTATCCATATAGTTTCCTAGGACTTTCTCCAAACAAAAGGACTTGGGAATGAATCCCCAGCCCCAGTGCTTGCTTATTTTTTCTTGTTAGTTGCTACTTTTTGTTGGCTCTTGATTTGGCGCAATACCTGCTGAACCTTAGCCTCGCTTGGTTTTTGACCCATTTGGCTCATCATCAAACGAAGAGCATTTTCATCCAAAATAGGCTTGTCCGCAATCATTTTTTCAACCTGTTTGCGTGATAGGTAAATACCGAGAGCAACCCCACCAGCAAGTGCTAAGACAACCAATAAAATTACAATTCCAATGTTTACTAACATAATGTGTCAATCTCCTGACTTTTCTTTATACATTTCTACTTAGCGAGAACCTGTCTCAACTGACACTATTATACCAAATTAAGACTGTTTTTCCAAGACTTACCTGTCAAATTCGAAACCGTACAAGGTCGCAAAGTAGTCTTCTGGCGTTTCAGCCCGTCGAATCATACGCGCTCCGCCATTTTCCTCCAAGAGAATCTCCGCTGAACGCAGGCGTCCGTTGTAGTTATAGCCCATGGAGAAACCGTGAGCACCCGTATCATAGATGACCAGGGTGTCCCCCACTTCTGCGCGTGGCAATTCACGATTGACTGCGAATTTATCGTTGTTTTCGCAGAGAGAGCCCGCCACATCCACTACTTCAATCGGAGCGTCTGGTCGACTGATATTGGTGATATGGTGGTAGGCACCATAGAAGGCTGGACGCATTAGGTTGGCTGCTGAGGCATCCACACCAACATAAGTCCGATAGGTTTCCTTGCGGTGGAGAACCTTGGTAATCAGATGCCCATGTGGCGCCAGCATAAAGCGTCCTAGCTCCGTAAAGATTTTCACATGTCCCATGCCAGCAGGCGTAAGAATTTCTTCGTAAACCTTGCGAACACCCTCGCCAATCACGGCAATATCATTTGGCTCCTGGTCTGGACGGTAATTGACCCCAATACCACCTGAAAGGTTGATAAAATCAAGTGTGACACCTGTCTCCTCACGGATTTCCAGGGCCAATTCGAAGAGCTGGCGCGCCAATTCTGGATAGTAGTCATTGGTCACAGTGTTGGAGGCCAAGAAGGCATGGATACCAAATTCCTTAACGCCCAATTCTTTCAAGTCCTTGTAACCCTGCATGAGCTGGGCCTTGGTCATGCCAAATTTGGACTCTTCTGGATGGTCCATGATGTCTGTACCAAGCGAGAAGATGCCACCCGGATTATAACGTAGGCAGACTGTCTCAGGAATACCGGCTACATTTTTCAAAAACTCGATATGCTCATAGGCGTCCAAGTTAATGGTCGCTCCAACTTCGCGTGCATAGACAAATTCTTGCGCCTGGGTATCATTGGAAGTAAACATAATGTCCGTAAAGCCCATTTTGGCACTCATCAGCACTTCCACATCCGTCGCACAATCCACACCGCAGCCCTCTTCTTGCAAAATTTTCAAGATAGCTGGTGTCGGTGTCGCCTTAACAGCAAAATATTCCTTAAAGCCTGGGTTCCAAGCAAAGGCAGCATTGAGCGCACGCGCTTTTTCACGAATCCCCTTCTCATCGTACAAGTGAAAAGGCGTTGGAAATTGGTCTGTAATCGTCGCAAGGGTTTCCTTATCAATAAATGGTATTTTGGTCATAACTCATTCTCCTCAATTTTCTAACCATTATAGCATAGAAAGGCATTTTCAGAAAATGAAAAACCCACTCGGAGAGTGGGAAGTCTTAATCTCGATTTAAGTTACCGAAAATGCGGAGCAAGTTCAGGAACAAGTTAATAAAGTCAAGATAGAGCTGCAGGGCCATAGAAACGACCCAGCCTTGACCGACATTTCCGCCTGTTTGCTCGAAAACAGTGCGGATGCGCTGATTATCATAGGCAATCAAACCTGAGAAAATCAAGACAGAGATGATAGACATAGCGAAGCTGATACCTGAGCTACGTAGAAAGATATTGACAACACTGGCAATAATCACTCCCCAGAGAGCTGCTCGAAGAGCCTGGGCCATGCCGGACAGATTTTTCTTGGTGGTCATCCCGATAATAGCCATGACCGCAAACATGAGGGCAGTTGATACAAAGGCCAGGGCCACTGTTTCACCTGTATAGGCCAACAGCACGACACTCAGGGTGAAACCATTTGTCACTGAATAGCCCAAAAACATAGGCAGAGCCAGCGGACTATTTTTAGCCGCCATAGCTGAGGCCGCAAAGACCAGGGCAATCTGGGCAATCATGATAATCATTATGAGCATGGAACCGCCACGCATGAGAGCGAATAAAGCGTCTCTGAAAACTGTCACTGTCAAAAACGACACCAAGGCCGACAAGCCAATTCCCATAGCGACAACGCCGTAAACTCTACCAAAGAAACGGTTGAGGGCGGTATTGTCCACCTGGTTGATAACTACTGAATCATTATTCATAGAAAACTCCTTTATTTATTGAAAACGTAGAATTTTGCGATGCTTCCACTTGTACTGCAAAGGCAGACTCCATTCGCGAACCGCCCAATACTTGTCCACGCAGGTGACAATCCAAGATTCCTTGTAGCGGGGAGGGGCAATGGTGGCACCGAACATGTGTTTGACGATAATATCCTCTTCGACCTTATTGAGCTTGGTCAATTTCTGGGCATTGCGCTTGGCAATCCTTGGGTGGACCCAGGCATGGCTCTTCTGAAATTTGGTATCCCGCCAGTCATAGAAAAACAAATCATGCAAGAGACCGCCTCTAGCTGTCGATTTGGAATCCCAGCCAAATTTTTTGGCAATTTTATAGCTGGTGTAGGACACATTGATGGAATGTTCCAGCCGTGTCGAATGGTAATGGTGGGGAATAGTACCCAATTTTTGCACCTTGGGCGTCGCAATCAGATGGCCCACATAGCGCATATACTCTTTATCTTTTTTGTAAGCTGTCAAATCTTGACCTCCTAGGACTATTATAGCATAATCTACCAAGATAGCCTTAAATAAAACTAAACATAAGAATACCGGCCGCTATGGCCACATTAAGACTTTCCGCCTGACCCGGCATGCTGATGTGGACCAGCTGGTCCGCCACTTCCTCCATGTAGGCTGAAATTCCTTGACCTTCATTGCCCATAACCATAGCAAAGCTAGGACCAGGTTGGAAGTCCTTATAGTCCACCGACTGGCTTGACAGGGTCGTTGCTAAGATTGGCAACCCTTGAGCCTGTAGGTATCTGACAAGCTCCTCCACAGGCAGACGATAGATCGGCAGATGAAAATGACTTCCCTGCATGGACCGCAGAACTTTAATATTGTAAATATCAGCCGACTTGTCCGTCAAAAAAATACCGTCAAAACCAGCCGCGTCTGCTGTCCGAATCATGGTGCCCACATTGCCTGGGTCCTGGACATCTTCCAAGACCAGGAATTTGCCGGTAAGACTTGTTGGCAAGTCTTGTCTAGGAAGGGCCAGCTGGGCAAGGACACCCTGGGGAGACTTGGAATCGGCCAGATCCCGCATGATGTCAGGTGTCACTAGACTAACATTGGGCAAACCAGCAACCCGCTCTGCGTATTCTTCCAAGACCAAGATATGCTCGAAAGTCTCACCAGCAGCACCAGCCTCTTCTAGCAGGTGCCAGCCCTCTATCAGATAGGAGGAGGTCCGGTATTTTTTCTGCTGCAATTTCTTGATTTGCTTGACCAGATTATTGGCCTTTGAGCGGATAATGTCCATAGCTGCTCCTTTTTATTTCTTATTGTCCATGATATAATAAAGTAAGTTACTTGTCAAAAAGGAGAACCCCATGAGAAAGGTCAAAATGATTGCCTCTGGTCGTGTCCAGGGAGTTGGTTTTCGTTGGTCAGTCCAGGCTCTGGCTCTGGAAATCGGTGACGTCTACGGCCGTGTCTGGAACAATGACGATGGAACAGTCACCATCCTGGCCCAGTCGGATCAAGCTGACAAGCTCAGCCATTTTATCCATGAAATACGAAAAGGACCTTCTCGTATGGCCAGGGTCAACTATCTGGATGTGAATTTGGCCAATTTCCCGGATATGACCGATTTTAAAGTCAATCATGGATAGGGCTTGAGAAGGATTTTTAAGGCTGGTAAGTGAAAGACTTGAGAATTTTGACCAAAACAAGTACAATAGAGACTATATTGTAAAAAAGGAAGTTTGAAATTGAAAAATAAACGATTCATCAAATTGTCAGGCTTGTCACTGGCAACTCTACTCTTCTTGTCGGGCTGTGTGCAGACAGATAAAAGTGGTAATCCGACCGGTTTCATCTGGAACTATCTGGGGCAACCAATGTCTTATCTCATCGAATACTTTGCTGAGAACCAGGCACTGGGCTATGGTTTGGCCATTATCATCGTGACCCTGATTGTCCGCTTGATTATCCTTCCACTAGGTATTTACCAATCTTATAAGGCAGCTATCCAGTCTGAAAAGATGAACTACCTCAAGCCAATTCTTGGTCCAATCCAGGAACGTATGAAGAATGCAAGTTCTCAGGAAGAACAGCTGGCTGCCCAACAAGAATACTTCGCTACGCAAAAACAGTACGGTGTGAGTATGTTGGGAGGCATGGGTTGTTTACCACTCCTGATTCAGATGCCTTTCTTCTCGGCTATCTACTTTGCGGCTCGCCACACTCCAGGTATTGCTGAGGCTAGTTTCCTCGGTATCGACCTGGGCAAATCCAGCCTGCTTTTAACAGCTATTGCAGGTGTACTCTACTATGGACAATCCCTCCTCATGCAGGTCGGTATGGATGAAGAACAGAAAAAGCAAATGAAAACCATGGCACTGATGAATCCGCTCATGATTGTGTTGTTCTCATTTGGCTCTCCTGCTGGTGTAACCCTTTACTGGGTAGTCGGTGGTCTGATTAGTCTTATCCAACAAGCCATCACCAACTTCATCCTCAAGCCACGCATTCGCAAGCAGGTAGAGGAAGAATTTAAGAACAAACCCTTGAAAGCTGCACCAGGAAAGGTCAAAGATGTGACCCCATCTGCATCAGCTATCATCGAAGAAAAAGCATCTAAAAAGAAAAACCGCAACGCTGGTAAACAACGTTCGAGATAGAAAGAAGACAACCATCTGAAGCAGGTGGTTGTTTTATTTGTGATTAGAAGTCAAAAGTTAAGGAAAAATCCTGAGTTTGTAGACAAAGTCTCTTTTCAGACTTTCCTGAGGTGATGTCGGACGGTAGTTAACTTTCTTGTTTCTAGGTTTACTCCTCAAACAGTCCCCCAGACTGTTTGAGCTACCTTCGGAATTCCATACCAGTATTTGAGCCTAAGGTCTTAAATACTCCGAATGCTTGAGACGACAACGTTTCACATTTTCATCACAGCGGAAAGTCCTGGCTTAGGGCTCGCTCCGCTCGCAAAATAAACTACATTTTCGTTTTTTCTTAGCAAAGCTACTCAGTTTATTTATCCAGAATACAGTTTGTCGACGTTCTGAAATACTGATTTTTTGCCCCAAAAATGCCCCTTAAACAAGAAAAAAGCCCGTCGAACAAGCTAGAAAGCTTGATATGACGGGCTTTTTGATGCTAAATTATTTTACAGCATCTTTGAGTGCTTTACCAGCTTTGAAAGCAGGAACCTTAGAAGCTGCGATTTTGATTTCTGCACCTGTTTGAGGGTTGCGACCTGTACGTGCTGAACGCTCACGCACTTCGAAGTTACCGAAGCCAATCAATTGAACTTTCTCACCAGCTGCAAGGTAGTCAGCTACTGCTGCGAATACCGCATCAACTGCTGCTGCAGAATCTTTTTTAGTCAATGAAGTTGCTTCTGCAACTTTTGCGATCAAATCTTGTTTATTAGCCATTTTGCTAAATCCTCCAATTATTTTCTGAGTGACTACTCACTCTAATATCTTACCCAATTTTAAGCTTTTGGTCAAGCTTAAAGTGTTATTTTATTTCTGCTTTGTAAATATCAATAATAAATTGGTCGTTATATAAATCAAGCGTATTCATTTTGGCATAAATCCCTAGCTTATTCTCCATTTCCTGGAGCTGGACTTGCACTCTAGATGCCTCCGTATCCACATGGACATAGTCTGGAAATTTATAATTTTTCTTCAAATAATTTAGAACCTCTGCTTTGGGTAAAGATAGACTGCCTGCTGAAACTTCCATTATTTGCAACATGATACTTCCATCCTTCATCTTGCTTGGCTGGAAATAGAGATAGAGGGGAATTTCCACACCAAATAACTTGTAACTGCCCTCAAAAACAATCTGTTGGCTGGTCAGGGCAATGGAATATTCAAAATCTTTGGTTTGATATTCTTTGAGATAGTTTTCAAGTGTCTGATTTAGCTGTTCTCTTGTGGTCGTAAATGTCCCTATTTTGACATCGTCAGGATTATTTTTTACGAAAACCGTCAAGTCCTCACGCTTATCCTGCACACGATTGATAAGGACAATATAGGCACCGACATTACAAGCTAGAAGTGCCAAAAACAACCATTTCCAAATCTTTATCTTACCATTCTCTTTGGGTTTCATGTATTTTCTCCACGATTGCTTTCTTCATAATTTCATAGCCCGTATTATTGGGATGAAAACTATCTTCGTTGTAGAGTAGATTATTTCTAGTCCCTGCATCAGTGGAACTGACACCCACCTCTTCTTCCAATCCCTTGTAAAGCAATTCATTGATGGGAACAAAGTAAACCTTGTCTTGCTCTTCAAGCGTCTTGGCAGTCACTTCATTCCAATTATCCACGATAGTCTGCATTTCGGTCATCTCTGGAAAACTTAAAAAGAAAGGATTGTAAATACCAACAACGTAAATAGGTAAATCCTTATTTTGCTTGTGGGCGTAGTCAATAATCTCTTTCAGTCTTTTGGCATAATCCTTGGATGGCTTATTGAAAGAAGATACTTTTAAATCGGTGATATTGTTCATAATCACCTTTCGCAAATCATTTCCACCAACCGTCAAGGTCATCAAATCCGCCCGCTTCAAATCTGCCTGTAATTTCTTATCAGACTTCATCCTTTTTAAAATCTGGTTGCTGGTATTGCCTGCAATGCCATAATTGGAATCGACAACATCCACTGAGAGCTGGTTGGCCAAATCTTGAGCCAGAAGCGGAACAAAGCCACCTTGGCCCGTGGTATCCCCCACACCTTCCGTCAATGAATCACCAATCGCAATATAGTGTAGGATGGGGCGCTCGTCTGACTGACTGATTTCTGAAGGAGTTACCCTTGATGCAGCCTTTGGAATCAGTCGGTCAAACAGAAAGACAGCCAATATCAAGCACAGAAAGAAATAAAAGAGCCCATGAAAAACTTTTCGATTATTCATAGCGTACTAAGATAGCCCAGGCATCTTCACCAGTGTGGGTTTGGATGATAGAGCCGGTTTCTAGAACAGCGATATCCTTGGCTAGGTAGGGCTGTAACTGTTCTTTCATCTGCTGGGCAAAATCTGCTGCGCCTGAATAGGAAATGCCGATTTCAGCCACCTTTTTATCGGCTAATTGACCAATAAACTCATCCAACCATTTCTTGAAGGTCTTATTGCCCCGGCCCTTCACAATTGGCTCTAGCTGATGATTTTTCATGGTCATAATGACACGGATATTGAGCAAGCTGCTTAAGAGCCCTTGAACGCGACCAATACGGCCACCCTTAACCAGATTTTCAAGCGTTGATACGCCAATATACAATTCTGTTTTTTCTCGCACCTGCTCGATGGCCGCCAAGATTTCCTCCTTGCTAGCCCCAGCTTGAGCCAGACGAGCAGCCTCAACCACCTGGAATTTAGCAGCCTGGTCTGTGAAACTTGAATCAATAACCGTCACATCAACGCCGGACAGGGTTGCCCCTTGACGAGCAGCCTCAACGGTGCCCGAAAGAGCGTGAGATAAGACGATGGCAATCACTTGACTACCGTCCTTGGCCAAATCAGTAAAGGTTTCTGCAAAGACCCCCACTGGAGGTTGGCTGGTCTTCGGCAAGCTCTTAGCATTGCGCATCAGTTGCAAAAATTGACCCTCTGTCAGGTCGCTATCCGAATAGACCACTCCATCAATCATCACCGAAAGAGGAACAACCGTAATTCCCAGCTCTTCCACCAAGTGTGGCTCGATAGTGGTGCTTGAATCTGTTACAATTTTAATCCTTGACATATTTCATCCTACAATTCTCTACAAATATGTCTACTATTATAGCAAAAATCACCTCAAAAATAAAACGCTAGAAACGAAAAAAGGCTAGACCACTAAAACCTAGCCCTATACTGCTTTCAAGCATTATTGATAAAAAGTAAGATATGTCACACTTACTGAGAAAGCAATTCTTTAAAGGTGAATCCAAGCCCAAGTACCAAGAAGACACCACAGAGAAAGTAGCCAACAGGAAATTCATCCAATCGAGTCAGAAATGAGCTGCCAACTGCCTGTAGCGGCAAACTATAAAAATATAGTGTCGTGAGCCCAGCACCAGCAAAGAGTAACAGGTTGACGGTCTTGGAAAACAGCACCAACTTAAAACAGAAGGCAAGCACAAGAGCCAGACAAGGGAGAGCAAAGAGACTACCGCTGAAATAGGCCCATCCAGAAATCGTGACAATCTCAAAAGTCTTCAGATTGGGAGTAAAGGCAAAGGGAAGGAATAAACTCAAGACCAATAAAACACCTACAAACCGACCTAGATACTGTTTCATGCTAGCTACCTACTTTATATATAGAGTAATTATTTCCATATATTTTAGCAGTTTTCCGTTTTTCTGTAAAGGATTTATATGCTGTATTCTACATTTCATAACAGCCTCAAACTGGTCCCAGCCTGTTAAATCAGCTAAGGTTTGACCACTCCCTCATCAGCCTTTCATCACCAATTCTCTGGCCTGCGTTCTGGCTGCCTCCGTCACTGTGTCACCAGCCAACATCTTGGCAATCTCTTCCACCCGTTCATCCGTCGTCAAGAGACGCACACGAGAAACGGTCGAATGCTCGTCCGATACTTTCTCAATAAAAAACTGGTAATCCGCAATCGCAATCACCTGTGGCAGGTGCGAAATCGCCAAGACCTGACCGTATTGACCGATTTTGTAAATTTTCTGGGCAATGGCCTGGGCTACGCGACCAGATACACCCGTGTCCACCTCATCAAATACAATGGATGTCTTGCCTTCCTTGCGGGCAAAGGCTGATTTAATGGCCAACATGAGGCGAGACAATTCCCCCCCTGATGCCACCTTGACCAGGGGTTTGAAATCCTCTCCAGGATTGGCAGAAATATAAAATTCCACCGTTTCATGGCCCTCCTTGCTGAATTTACCCTTAGTAAATCGAACCTGGAACTTGGCTTTCTCCATATACAAGTCCTGCAATTCCTGGCGAATAACCTCTTCTAAAATCTGGGCCAACTCATGGCGAGCCTGACTCAATTGACCAGCCAAGTTAACCAAGTCTTTCTCCAAGGTCTTGAGCTGGACTTCCAGGTCATCACCAGACAGGTCGTTACCGGTCAAAAGATTGTACTCTTCAGTGATTTTTGCCAAATAATCGAGGACATCGTCGACCGAACCACCATATTTCTTGGTCATGGTGTTGAGCAGGTCTAAGCGACTTTCCAGCTGCATGAGACGGTTGCCGTCAAACTCCAAATTGTCCACCACATCACCCAAACGCTTGGCCACATCCTCCACCACATAGTAGGCCTCGGTCAGGCTGGTCGATAGGGCCTTGTATTCTGGGTCGAATTCTTCCAAACTCTGCAAATCCCCCATGGCTGAGCGGATATTGTTGACGCTGGAGAAATCCTCATTGTCCAGGAGGGCGTAGGCATTGGTCAGCGTATCTGCAATCTGCTTATGATTGAGTAGCTTATCCCGCTCCTGATTGAGCTGGACATCCTCACCAAGCTGGAGGTCAGCGGATTCAATCTCCGCAATCTGATACTCCAACATCTCGATACGAGCCTTGTGTTCCTGCTCGTTTTTCTGCTTTTCAAGCACGCGCTTGCGGAGGCTACGGTAGGCATCAAAAGTCGCTTGGTAGTTGTCCTTGAGGATCCAAAAATCCTCTTCTCCAAAGCTATCCAACAGACGGATATGGTGCTGGGACTTCATCAATTCTTCCTGGTCATGTTGACCGTGAATGTCGACCAAGTGCTGACCAATTTGCTTGAGGACAGACAGGTTGACCATTTGACCGTTGACCCGGCTGACCGACCGACCATTTTGCAGGATTTCCCGACGGATAATCAGCTCGTCAGCCACTTCAATCCCCTGCTCCTCCAAAATCTGCTCCAAGGCTCTGCTATGTTCAAAAGAGAAAAGCCCCTCAATCTCCGCCTTGACAGCCCCGTGGCGAATGACATCAGTAGTCGCCCGCGCCCCCAGCATAAGGTTCATGGCGTCGATAATGATAGACTTCCCAGCTCCCGTCTCACCAGAGAGAATGGTCATACCCTTTTCAAAGTTAAGAGAGACCTGCTCGATAATGGCAAAATTCTTAATCGAAACTTCTAGTAACATCCCTTACCACCCTTTAACCATGCGCTCCAACTGAAGCAGTTTTTCCTGGTCCTTCAAGATTAAAAAGATACTATCGTCGTCCGCAATGATGGTGAACAGCTGGTCCTCAAATTGTTCCACAATCTGCCGTTTGATAACAATGGCACTTCCAGGCACCAGTTTGATATTGACCATGTTACCTGAATGTGAAAAATCAAGGATATTTTTCGAGCGGACCTTTGCCAGGCCCACCTTAGGCAGACCGTAAATATAACCCTTGTCAGCTGCTGGCACCTTGATGATACCCAACTCCTTGATATCCCGGGAAACCGTCGCCTGGGTTGCATGGACCCCCATAGCCTCCAAGCGTTCCACAATCTCTTCCTGGGTATCGATCGGATAGCGGACCACCAAATCTTTTATTACTTCTAAGCGTTCTCGTTTATTCATCTTTCTTAAATTCCTCGTGTGCTTGCTCAACCAAGTCACCAATCTGACCCACAACCATATTTTCTGGCTGGTCAGATTTTTCCAAATGAGCCAAAAATTCGATATTGCCCTGACCGCCCTGAACCGGAGAAAAGCTGAGCGCCTTAACGGTAAAGCCAGTCTCCACGACCATCTTGGTCACGTCCTGCAAAACTTTGACATGAACCTGCTTGTCTTTAACGATACCATTTTTACCAATCTGCTCCCGTCCCGCTTCAAACTGAGGCTTGACCAGGGCTACGACCTGACCGCCGTCTGCCAAAATATTATGCAGGGCTGGCAAGATCAGACTGAGCGAAATAAAGCTGACATCAATAGAGGCAAAACTTGGCTGTCCCTGGTCAAAATCAACCAATTCAGCATAGCGGAAATTGTACTGCTCCATGGAAATTACACGCTCATCTTGCCGAAGTTTCCAAGCCAATTGATTGGTCCCAACGTCCACGGCGTAAACCAGCTTGGCGCCAGACTGGAGCATGACATCCGTAAAGCCGCCTGTGGAAGCACCAATATCAATGGTTGTCTGCTCTTCAACAGAAATTCCAAAGACCTGTAAGGCCTTCTCTAATTTGAGGCCACCACGGCTGACATATTTTAATTTCTCACCCTTGAGCTTGAGCTCGGTCCCTTCATCGATTTTCTCGCCCGGTTTGTCATAGCGCTCGCCATTGATGACATTGACCACCAGGCCCGCCATGACGCCTCGCTTGGCCTGCTCCCTAGTCTCAAAAAGGCCCTGCTTGTAGGCTAGCACATCTACTCGTTCTTTACTCATTGATTCGTAAACTTTCTATAATCTTAATGATATTATCAGGCTTGAAATCATAATCCTGAGTCAATTCCTCAAGAATTTTTATAGACTTATCCAAGGCTTCCTCAAGAAGACTCTTAGATTCATCTAAGCCCAACAAAGCTGGAAAAGTTGCTTTCTCAGCCACAAGATCCTTATTAGGCGTTTTCCCTAATTCTTCAAAACTTGCTGTCACATCCAAAATATCATCCCGAATCTGAAATGCATACCCAATCAGCGAGCCCAATTGCCACAATCTCCCTTGGACATATTCTGACTGCTCTGCGATAATACCAGCTGCATAGAAAGGATAAGTCAGGAGACGACCAGTTTTGTTCTCATGAATCTTGAAGAGTTCCGTAGCCTCCAGCATCTGCCCCTCCCCTTTCATATCCAACATCTGTCCCCCAACCATACCAAATGTGCCTGAGGAAGTGGCTAGGAACTGAACTAACTGAACAATAATGGGTGATGGTAAGTCGGCACGGGCTACCAAATCAAAGGCATCCAGAAAAAGGCTATCCCCCGCCAAAATAGCTGTAGCTTCGTCAAACTGTTTGTGGTTCGTCAACCGACCTCGACGGTAATCATCGTTGTCCATGGCAGGTAAATCATCATGTATAAGACTTCCCGTGTGAATCATTTCCAAAGCAGCAGCAATTTGATAGTGGGCTTCTGTCACTGTCTTGCCAAATCCCTCCAAAACCTCCAGCAAGATGAGGGGACGAAGGCGTTTCCCTCCTGCTTCTATTGAGTAGAGAATCGACTCAATCAACTCTTCCGAAACACAGGTGTGGGTGTTTCTGTAGTAGTTTTCAATGGTTGAGCCTATGAGAATGAATTTATCCATACTTAAACCATCTCACTTTCACTACCATCTGCCTGCATGACCTTAACCAGAGTCTTTTCTGCATCAGCCAAGGTTTTCTGCAAGTCCTTGGACAGGACCATACCCTTTTGGAACTCAGCCAGAGCCTCTTCTAAGGCTACATCTCCCTGCTCCAAGCGGGTCACAATTCCCTCAAGTTCTGCTAAATTTTCTTCAAATGTTTTCATTTTTTTGGACATCCTTTACCTCCACATCCACACGACCATCCTTCATGACAATGGTCAACTGCTCATCTTTTTCAATCTTTTCTACGCTATCAATGACCCGACCAGCCTGCTCCAGCATGGCATAACCGCGCGCCACGATGCGGCTGGTATCCAGCATGGTCATGGCCTCTATCAGCTTGTCAGCCTTGGCCATTTTATTGTCGTAAATGTTGGCCATATTGCTCTTGAGCAAGCGTTGCAACTGGCTGACCTGCTCCTGATAACGACTGACTTTCTGGAGCAATTGCAAGCCCTGTAGGCGTTGCTGGAGCAAGACACTGGCCTGCTTGTTATCCCCGAAAATCTCTTTCATCCTAGTCTGTAGCTGGCTGGTCAACCGGTCTAATTTTTGCACATAGCCATCATAAAGCCGTTCTGGCTGCCTGAAAATAACCGACTGACTGATTTTGTCCAGCTGGCTTTGCCGAAACTTAATCCGATTGGTCATAGCCTGGTAGGAACGGTTTTCCTGCTGGTTCAAATAGCCTAAGAGGTCCGCCTTGGTCACCGGTGTCGCCAATTCTGCTGCTGCCGTCGGGGTCGCTGCCCGTCTGTCTGCCACAAAATCCGCCAAGGTCGTGTCCGTCTCATGACCTACGCTAGAAATAATCGGAATTCGCGATTCAAAAATGGCTCGAACCACCATTTCCTCGTTGAATGCCCAGAGGTCCTCAATAGACCCACCACCACGACCGACAATCAAGACATCCAAATCCTCCCTGCTATTGGCTTTCTGGATATTGGCAGCTACTTCCTGAGCCGCTCCCTCACCCTGCACTTTGGTCGGGTAGAGAACAATTTCCACACCAGGAAAACGCCGACTGACTGTCGTGATAATGTCCTGAATGACCGCGCCGCTTGGACTGGTAATGACACCAATTTTCTGGGTAAAGCGAGGCAGTTGCTGCTTAAATTCCTGCTTGAACAAGCCTTCTGCAGTCAAGGACTGCTTGAGTTGCTCAAACTTGATCGCCAAGGCTCCGATGCCGTCTGGCTCAGCTTTTTCAATGACGATCGAATAGGATCCACTTGGCTCATAGAGCTGAACCCGACCAATCGCATTGATTTTCATACCTTCTTCCAGCTCAAAGCCCAGATTTTTGTAAATACCTGCCCACATGGTCGCCTGGATAACTGCCTTGTCATCCTTGAGGGAAAAATACTGGTGGGTCGGACGCTTGCGGAAATTGGATACCTGCCCTGTCAAATAAACCTTTTCTAGATAGGGATCACGGTCAAATTTTAATTTTAAATACTTGGTTAAATGACTAACCGACAAATAGTCAACCATGTCAGCTCCTTCTGTCTATATCTCTTTCATTATACCAAAAATCGCAAGATTATTCAGAATTAGAGAATAAATTTGTAATTGCTTTCTTGTGCCTTTTTAGAAATTTTACTATATAATATACTTGAACAAACTTAGGAGTTTTATATGAAGTTAGACAATCAACGACAAAGTAAAAATATAGAGGACAGACGTGGTCAGTCCAACGGTGGCTCCTTCTTTCCTGGAGGAACCAGTCGAAGTGGCTCTTCCGGTGGTGGCATGCTCTTGGGGCTACTCTTTTCACGACTAGGCTGGAAGGGAAAAATCATCCTCTTCCTAGTCCTCATACTCTTTGGTGGTAGTTCAGGACTGGGAGGTCTATTGGGCGGTTCATCTGGAGTCAATCCCTATCAATCCGCTCAGGTATCAACTGCAGGAACTGAGGTCTCCGATGAGGATGCTGTCTTTATGAGTAAGGTCCTAGCCTCTACAGAAGATTTCTGGACCCAGGAATTTGACAAAAACGGCATGACCTACAAGGCTCCAACTCTGGTCTTCTACACTGACCAAACCAGCACAGGATGTGGAATGGGATCTGCCCAAGCCGGTCCCTTCTACTGTTCTGCTGACCGAAAAATTTATATCGATACCTCTTTCTATCAAGAATTAGGGGACCGCTACAAGGTTAAAGGTGACTTTGCCATGGCCTACGTCATTGCCCACGAAGTTGGTCACCATGTTCAAAACGAGCTAGAGGTCCTCGGTGCCTACCATAAGGAGCGCGCCCGTCTGTCTGACAAGGAAGGAAACGCCCTCAATGTTCGTCTGGAACTGCAGGCAGACTACTATGCTGGTGCTTGGGCCAAATTTGTCGATGGACAAGGCATGCTAGATGCTGGTGACATCGACGAGGCCATGCAGGCAGCCCATGCAGTAGGTGACGATACCCTGCAAAAAGAAGCCTACGGCCGGACTGTCCCAGACAGTTTCACTCACGGTACATCCGAACAGCGCAAACGCTGGTTTGACCGTGGTTATACCTACGGAGACCTGGCACATGCTGACAGTTTCTCTGTTCCAAATCCATAAGATGTTAAGGTTGGGCATAAAGTCCAACCTCTGGCTATTTGATTAGCAAAAACATATTGACGCAGGGGTTGATTGGCAGTTTCGTTCGCGTTTAACGCTCCGAACCAGTCCTAACGAATGATACGAACTCCGTTCGTTCAATTTCCAAGCTCCAACAGTCACTGCTCTGACTTAACGACTGATGCGAACTTTGTTCGCTATATCTCCAGCCTCCAAAGGTTCCCCGAACCTTTGGAGCTATGCGGGGGCGGGAGTTTAAAAGGTCTGGGAGACCTTTTAAAGTGGGAGATATAAGCTGACGGCAGTCAGCTCACATAAATTGAAGTCTGGGGATAGACTGTTTCAGCTCAACAACTAGAAATAAAGACTTGTTGACGAACTCTCTTTTCATTAGTCGAGTTCTTTCTCCCTCCCTTTTTTGTGACAGAAAAGGTGCCGACCTCAGTCGACACCTAAAGGAGATTAGGAAAATTCAAGAAATCCACTGTAAGCATTCTTGAATCCTGGGGTAAGAGGGTGTTCCTATTACTAGGAACACCCTTATTGTAATGTTTTACATATAAATTATAATCAGTCTAGAGACTGAATTTATAAATGTATATTAACCAGTAATAAAAGAGCAGAATAACCTGCCCTTCCATCCTCTATAATGACCGCTTAAAAGCCTCAAAAGTCTGCTCCATCAGCATGGTAATGGTCATCGGACCGACACCACCTGGAACAGGGGTAATATGACTAGCAAGTTCGGCAACGTCATCATACTTGACATCGCCAATCAGCTTGCCATTTTCATCACGGTTCATCCCCACATCGATGACAACTGCACCTGGTTTGATAAATTCCTTAGTGACAAAATGTCCACGGCCGATAGCTACCACCAAAATATCCGCCTGACGAGCCAAGTCTGGCAAGTTTTTGGTCCGAGAATGGGCAATGGTCACAGTCGCATTGGCATCCAAGAGGAGCTGGGCCATGGGTTTACCAACAATATTTGAACGGCCAATGACTAGGGCTGATTTACCTTCCAAGTCAATCTGGTATTCCTTAAACATCTCCATAATTCCAGCAGGAGTTGAAGGAATCATGACTGCATGACCAGACCAGAGTTTCCCCATATTGGTCGGATGGAACCCGTCCACATCCTTGTCCGGATCAATAGCCAAGAGCACCTTTTCTTCATCAATATGAATAGGTAGAGGCAGTTGGACCAGGATACCGTGCCAATTCTCATCTTGATTGTACTTGTCAATCAGGTCCAATAATTCATTCTCTGAGATAGACTCTGGAAGGCGAACAACGTCACTCTTAAAACCAGCAGCCAAAGCCGAACGTTCCTTGTTTCGTACATAGACTTGGCTGGCAGGATCTTCACCAACCAAAATGACCACAAGACCTGGAACCAAGCCTGTCTTTTCTTTCATTTCTGCGACCTTGTCTGCCAGGGCCGTTTGCAATTTCGCCGCCAGGGCTTTACCATCAATAATTGTCATGCCAACTCCTTATTGTTTTCTTTCATTATACAAAAAACAGGGACAATTTCCCAACCTGCTCTGCTATTTTTCAAAAAAATAAGAAAAACCCCGAACAATGCCGGAGTTACTGGTCTATAGTACCTTAGATAAGAAGTCCTTGGTTCGCTCTTCCTTGGTCTGGTCAAAGACTGCTTCAGGACTGCCCATCTCAACGATATAGCCCCCATCCATGAAGATAACTCGGTCTGCGACCTCCTTGGCAAAGCCCATCTCATGGGTCACGATAACCATGGTCATCCCAGCCTTGGCCAAATCCTTCATAACCGCTAATACCTCTCCAACCATTTCAGGGTCAAGGGCTGATGTCGGCTCATCAAAGAGGAGCACATCTGGGTCCATAGCCAGACCACGCGCAATGGCAATCCGCTGTTGCTGACCACCTGAGAGACTTTGTGGATAGGCCTGGGCCTTGTCTGGCAAACCAACCTTTTCTAACAATTCCAAGGCTTTTTTCTCAGCCTCTGCCTTAGCAATCCCCTTGGTCTTAATAGGCGAAAGGGTGATATTTTCCAGAACAGTCATATTGGGAAATAGATTAAACTGCTGGAAGACCATGCCCATCTTCTCTCGCATCTTGAAAATATCGTTGGACTTATCCGTAATATCCACGCCCTCAAAGGTCACCGTCCCCTTGGTTGGTACCTCAAGTAGGTTCATGGTCCGCAAGAAAGTCGATTTCCCAGAGCCTGACGGTCCGATAATTACCACTACCTCTCCCTGCTCCACATCCAAGTCAATTCCTTTCAGAACTTCATTTTCCCCGAAATACTTGTGTAAATCTCTAATTGAAATAATTGTTTCCGCCATCTTAATGGCCTCCCTTGTTCATTTTCTTCTCAAAATGCTGGATGACAAGCGTCAGCAAGCTGGTCAAAATCAAGTAATAAAATGCTGCAAAAATCAGTGGCTCCAAAGGAATATAGGTCGTAGACGAAACCGTCGTCGCCCCATTCCAAAGCTCCATAACCCCAATCGTAGACAGGAGTGAGCTATCTTTGACAATGGTCACAAACTCATTTCCCAAGGCTGGAAGGATATTCTTAATGGCCTGTGGCATGATGACATAACGCATGGCCTGTTTTGGTCTAATCCCTAGAGAATAGGCCGCCTCCAGCTGCCCTTTAGGAACCGCGTTGATACCTGCCCGAACCACCTCTGACACATAGGCACCTGAGTTCATCGATAGGATAATAATACCTGGCAAAAGACGGGTCAAGTCAACAGACAAAATCCCCAACTGGAAGGTCGGTGCCGCAATGTGGGTCATGGTAAAACCAATCATAATCTGCACTACCATTGGCGTACCACGGAAAATCCATACATAGATATTGGCAAACCAGGCCAAGATTTTATTCTTGCTCCGCTGGGCAAAGGCTAACAAGACACCGATGATGCTCCCGAAAAGCACGACAAAGCTGGCAATGATGAGAGTTACCAAGGCCCCATAATTAAAATAAGCAATATAATCATTCAAAAAAGAAAAATTCATTTCATCCTCTACTCCATTTTTTCATATACTCACTACTATACCACGTCGTGAATAAATATGCAACATCCCTATCTAAAATATTCATCATTTAAATTAAAAAGCACCCGAAGGTGCATTCTACTACTTATTAGTACAACAATTCGTAGATTTCCATTGCAATCAAGTCGATGCTGTCAAACGTATAGGTTTCACGAGCAGCAACATCACGCAAGGTATATACTGAACCATTTTCTTCATCGTAGCTGTAGGCAACTTCAGCAACGACAACACCTTCACGCTCAAAATTACGCTTGAGGGTACCACCATCACCCGCCATCGCTTCCAGACGATTGATGATTCTCACTAAGTGTGATTCCATAATCTTTCTCCTCTTCTTAGTATAGGTATATTTTACCACAAAGTAACTGAAAAGTCTCTTTTTTACACATTTTTGTTGCATACACCCGCACATTTTTCTGCAAATAGACTAGCAAAAAGCAATTTCTTGCTTTTTTCCTAAAACTTGTTATAATTAAATTACATTTGACCTTTATTGACCATTCGAGCAAAGGTCACATTTTTTCAAAGAAAGAGGTAGAATTATGCTCTGCAAAAACTGTAACATCAATGACGCAACCATCCATCTCTACACCAACCTCAACGGCAAACAACAGCAGGTCGACCTCTGCCACAACTGCTACCAAATCATGAAGACTGACCCCAACAACGCCATTCTCCGTGGCCTAGGCGATTTCAACCCTAACAACATGGATCCCTTCAGTGAATTTTTCAATCATTTGGGAGGATACCCTAACAACACACCAGCTGGACGTGACCGCAACCAGACACCTCCGACCCAGTCTGGAGGAGGGAACCGAGGCGGCGGCCGCTCCAATCAGCCTGGCGGAGGTATCCCGCAAGCACCGCAACAGCCAAACGGCCTCTTGGAAGAATTTGGTATTAACGTGACCGAGATTGCTCGTCGTGGAGATATTGACCCGGTTATCGGACGCGACCAAGAAATCACTCGCGTAATTGAGATTCTCAACCGCCGGACCAAGAACAACCCCGTCCTCATCGGTGAGCCCGGTGTTGGTAAAACGGCCGTTGTCGAAGGTCTGGCCCAGAAAATCGTAGACGGAGATGTCCCACATAAACTCCAAAATAAGGAAGTTATCCGCCTAGACGTTGTTAGCTTAGTGCAAGGAACAGGTATCCGTGGACAATTTGAAGAACGCATGCAAAAACTAATGGAGGAAATTCGCAACCGTAAGGAAGTCATTCTCTTTATCGACGAAATCCATGAAATTGTCGGAGCAGGTTCTGCTGGCGACGGCAACATGGATGCCGGCAACATTCTCAAACCAGCTCTTGCCCGTGGCGAAATGCAACTGGTCGGAGCAACCACCCTCAATGAATACCGTATTATCGAGAAGGACGCCGCCTTGGAACGACGCATGCAACCTGTCAAGGTTGAGGAGCCAAGCGTCGAAGAGACCATTACCATTCTCAAGGGCATCCAGGCTAAGTACCAGGACTACCACCACGTTAAGTATTCAGATCAGGCTATTGAAGCTGCAGTTGTCCTTTCCAACCGCTACATCCAGGACCGATTCCTGCCTGACAAGGCCATTGACCTCTTGGATGAGGCGGGTTCCAAGATGAACCTGACCCTCAATTTCATTGATCCGAAAGAGATTGACCAACGCCTGATCGATGCTGAAAATCGCAAAGCCCAAGCTACTCGTGATGAAGACTACGAAAAAGCTGCTTACTTCCGCGACCAGATTGCTAAATACAAGGAAATGCAGCAGGCGACAATCAGTGAAGAGGACATTCCACTCATTACTGAGAAGGAAATCGAGGCCATTATCGAGCAGAAAACCAATATTCCTGTCGGCGATTTGAAGGAGAAAGAACAATCTCAACTCATCAACCTAGCTAGCGACCTCAAGGCTCATGTGATTGGCCAAGACGATGCCGTGGATAAGATTGCCAAGGCCATTCGTCGCAATCGCGTCGGATTGGGTGCGCCCAACCGTCCAATCGGTTCCTTCCTCTTCGTTGGTCCAACCGGTGTCGGTAAGACCGAGCTTTCTAAACAGCTGGCCATCGAGCTCTTCGGCTCAGCTGATAGTATGATTCGCTTTGATATGTCTGAGTACATGGAAAAACACGCCGTTGCCAAATTGGTCGGTGCCCCTCCAGGTTATGTCGGCTATGAAGAGGCCGGGCAATTGACTGAGAAAGTGCGCCGCAATCCCTACTCGCTCATTCTCCTGGATGAGGTAGAAAAGGCCCATCCAGATGTCATGCACATGTTCTTGCAGGTCCTGGATGACGGTCGCTTGACAGACGGTCAAGGTCGGACTGTTTCCTTCAAAGATACTATCATTATCATGACCTCCAATGCCGGTACTGGCAAGGTTGAGGCCTCTGTCGGTTTCGGTGCTGCTATGGAAGGGCGGGCTCAATCAGTCCTCGGTCAGCTTGGTAACTTCTTCAGCCCAGAATTTATGAACCGTTTCGACGGTATCATCGAATTCCAGCCGCTTAGTAAGGATAATCTGCTTGAAATTGTCAGCCTCATGCTGGAAGATGTCAACAAGCGCTTGTCTGCCAACGGCATCAGCCTCCATGTGACAGACAAGGTCAAAGAAAAATTGGTCGACCTGGGCTATGATCCAAAAATGGGTGCCCGTCCGCTCCGCCGAACCATTCAAGACCAGATTGAAGATGCTATTACGGACTTCTATCTGGAACATCCAACGGAGAAAAATCTCCGCGCTGTCATGTCCAGCAAGGGAGACATTCAGATTAAGGCGCAAACCGTCGCCAAAGTCAAAGAAGTCTAAAGGGATACTCAGTCTAGTTTCATCTATAAAAAGAAAACAGAGCCTGTTTCAAACGAACAGGTTCTGTTTTGAAAGAGAAAAAACTAAATCATCGCGAACATCGAGATAATCGCAAGCGCGCCTATGTGCAACCAATCATCCTTGCCCACCCTATAACTGATGAAAAAATCAATCAACAGGAGTGATGTTGGAACGCAATTTGACAAACTGGGCAACGCCATCTTCGATAGTCATAGTTAGATGTTCCGTATGCACCAAATAATCCAGGTGGGCCATGGTCTCACCGCTAGCAAACCATTTCTGAGCCTTTGGAAAGGCCTCCCAACTATCAGCCTTAATACGCCAACTAATCCGTGCCGATACATCCCTGACAGTGACCTTTTCACCCTCCGAAATGCTGTCTAAAATTTCCTGTAAACGTTCAAAATGATGGGTTTCTAAAACTCCAATCCGCTCCAAATGATTTTCAATAGGCTTACGATGGCCAGGCAAGATTAAACGCAGCGGTGTTCGTCTTAATTTATCCAGGGTTGCTAGATAGGTTCCTAGGATATTGGGATAATCCCATCCCCAAAAGGTAATATTAGGAGTAATCGGATCCAGAACTGTATCTCCTCCAATTAAGAGCTGTTTCTGACGGTCCAATAAACCGATGTGCCCTGGTGTATGGCCTTGGAGATTGATAATTTCAAATTTAAAGCCTCCAACCTTGAAATACTTGCCAATCTCAAGGATATCAAAAGGGACCTGACTAGGTAGATGAAACTTGAAACCAGGGTTGTCCTCCACAGCCATCTCATCCCTGGAGATACCATATAGCTGACGATAATCATTCATCTTGTCCCAATAAGGACCCGTTGCCATCTCATTCATCAAAATCCCATCCACACGACCAGCATAAATTTTAGCGCCAGCCTGATAAAACTCTGTCGCTAGCCCTGTGTGATCAGCATGGAGATGGGTCAAAACCAGGTCAACATCCTTCATTTCCAATCCTAATTCAGCCAATCCTGCTAACATAGCTTCAAAAGATTCTGGATGATTGTAGCCCGTGTCAATCAGGACCGACCTTTCCGGACTTTTTATCACGTAAACATGGATTTCTCTCAATGGACTATTGGGCAAGACAATGGGAAAAGTATAAATATTTGGATAGATTTCCTTCATGAGCCCCTCCTTTTGTAATCGTTTTCTATAATCTAAGTATAGCACATTATAGAGCCTGGAAATTATTACACTTGATAACATCTTCCATAAGGAAAAATAATGAAAAAATGGTATAATGTTAACAATTCAAGCTCTTAAACATTAAGCGAGGAAAATATGGAACAGATTGCAGTATTTGGAGAAAAACAAGCAGGAGTCGACTATCAATTACGCCAGGGAGTCTATGCTGTTATTCCAAATGAAGAAAATGATAAGATTATCCTGGTTCAAGCACCAAATGGCGCCTGGTTTTTACCGGGTGGAGAAATTGAAAAAGGCGAAAACCACCTCATTGCCCTGGAAAGAGAATTGATGGAAGAACTGGGATTTACAGCTGAAATTGGGCATTATTATGGCCAGGCGGATGAATATTTTTATTCCAGCCACCGAGATACCCACTTCCACAACCCTGCCTACATCTACCAGGTTAAGAGCTATCATCAAATCGGACAACCACTAGAAGATTTTAATCATCTTGCCTGGTTTCCCATCCAAGAAGCCCTTGAAAAATTAAAACGAGGTAGCCATAAATGGGGCGTGCAACAATGGATTTTAGATCAAAAAAACACTATAAAAGACTAGTCAAATCTTGCTGATAGTGCTATAATGAAGCCATAGAGTTAGAGGAGGTTTTGCATGAAAATTATAAATACAACCAATAGCCATAGCCAGTTGGTTCAAAATCAACTTGCCAATACGGATGCATTTTTGGTAGAGACTTATTCTGCGGGAAATACTGATGTTATCTTCACTCAGGCTCCCCGCCACTACGAACTCCTCATCAGCAATAAATACCGCTCTGTCCAACAGTCAGAAATTGAAAAAATCCGTGATTTTTTCCTTCATCGCAAGATTGATGAACGGAAGATAAACAAAGCAACCATCCGCACAATCCACACAGATAAATTGATTGAGATGTCCTTCCCAATCATCAGCGAAATCTAAGAAACCAGAACGGTTTCTTTTTTTTATACGAAAAAGCCTATCTTTCGATAGACTTTATCATATCATTATGCCTCAAATCCAGTTGCAACTGCTTCAGCGAAGTTTTCTTCTACCACACTGGCACAGTGGTCACAGATGTGGGCGCTGTAGCTACGGTCTACTACGCTGGTATCAATCCGACGGCAACGGTCGCAGACTTCTCCCTTAGCGCGTTCAACTGTAAAGGCAACTTCATCCACAGTAAGAGCTGTAGTTGGTACCGTTTCAGTGGTTACTGTCAAATCAGAGACAATCAGCAATTGCGCCAAATCAGTATGCAAGCTATCCAAGAACACCTTAGTTTCAGCTGAAACATAAGCAGTCAAATGCGCTTCCAGCGACTTACCAATGATTTTTTCATTACGAGCCTCTTCAAGTGCCTTCTGAGCCTGAGTACGGAAGGTCATAAAGACTTCCCAGTCTGCCAACAACTGTTCTTCATCCGCAAATGTTTCCACCTCTGGCATTTCTGCTAATTGGACAAATTCCTCTGCCTCATGTTCCAAGTAAGACCAGATTTCCTCTGCTGTGTGTGGCAAAATTGGTGTCAAGAGCTTGGTAATTTTCACCAAGATGTCATAGAAAACAGTTTGCATCTGACGGCGAGACAAGGATTTGGCACCATCAATGTAGACCACGTCCTTGGCAAAATCCAAGTAGAAGGCTGACAAGTCAAGCGTGACAAAGTTTACCACAGACTTGTATATGGCCATGAAATCATAGCTATCGTAGGCATCACGAATTTGTGCTACCAGTTTGTTGAATTTCACCAAGAGGTATTGGTCAACTGAACGAAGCTCGTCATAAGCTACCGCATCGCTTGCTGGATTGAAATCGGATGTATTGGCAATCAAGAAGCGCAGAGTATTACGGATTTTACGGTAGGTTTCCGAAACCTGTCCAAGAATTTCCATTGATACACGGACATCATTTGACGTATCAACTGAAGTCACCCACAAACGCAAAATTTCTGCACCAAATTGTTTCTCAACATCACTTGGTAGAATGGTATTTCCTAGAGATTTAGACATCTTCATGCCTTTACCGTCCAATACAAAGCCCTGTGACAAGACAGCCTTGTATGGTGCATGACCATTTACAGCAACAGAGGTAATCAAGGATGAGTTAAACCAACCACGGTATTGGTCAGATCCTTCAAGATAAAGGTCTGCTGGATAGGCAAGGTTTTCACGCGCATTCATGACACCATTCCATGATGAACCTGAGTCAAACCACACGTCCATGATGTCTGTTTCTTTTGTAAATTCGCCATTTGGAGAACCCGGATGCGTGAAACCAGCTGGCAAGAGGTCTTTAGTTTCTGCTTTCCACCAGATGATAGAACCATGTTCTTCAAAGAGGCTGGCAACGTGATCTGTCACTTCCTTGGTCATGATGGCAGTTCCGTCTTCGGCATAGAAGATTGGCAATGGCACGCCCCAAGCACGTTGGCGTGAGATAACCCAGTCGCCACGGTCGCGAATCATATTGTAAAGACGAGTTTTACCCCAACCCGGGATGAATTGCGTTTTGTCAATTTCATCCAAAATTTCTTGACGGAATTTAGAAACCGATGCAAACCATTGTGGAACGGCACGCCAGATGATTGGTTTTTTGGTCCGCCAGTCAAATGGATAAGAGTGAGTGATAACTTCTTTAGCCAAGAGTAAGTCGCCTAGCTTGTCAACAACTGTTGGCACCACCTTATCGTAGAACTGACCTTCAAAATCAGGACCAGCATTTTCCATCATTAGACCTCGACTGTCAACCGTTACCGCAACCTCAAGATCATATTTAACACCAACATGATAGTCGTCTTCACCGAATCCTGGTGCGGTATGGACGATACCAGTACCAGAATCTGTTGTGACATGATCACCTAAGATAACAAGCTCATCTACTTCTATATCCCACGGATGTTCGGTCACAATGTATTCAAACTCAGCACCCTTGTAGCGTGAGATGATCTCAAATTCTTTCCAACCAAATTTGGCTGCCAAGCTATCAACCAAGGCTTCTGCCAAGACATACTTACGGTCAGAGCCAGCAGGTTGAACCAAGACATAGTCAATATCCGCTCCCATGGTCAAACCACGAGAAGCCGTTACCGTAAATGGAGTGGTTGTCCAGACAACGATGTAGCTATCTGTATCCAAGAGTCCCTTGCCATCTTTAACCTTGTTGGCATAGTAAAGAGATGTTGAGTCAATGTCATGGTATTCGATTTCAGCTTCTGCAAGGGCAGATTCTGATGACCAAGACCAGTAAACAGGCTTGGCACCGCGGTAGATATAACCCTTGTCTGCCATAGCACCAAAGACACGGATTTGAGCTGCTTCGTAGTCTTTAGTCAAGGTGATGTATGGATTTTCCCAGTCTGCAGATACACCCAAACGCTTGAAATCATCACGTTGCTTATCAACCTGGCTGAGAGCATAATCACGACACATTTCAAGGTATTCAACTAAATCCATTTCCTTGCGCTTAACACCTTGTTTTGCCAAAACTTGTTCGATAGGAAGACCATGCGTATCCCAACCTGGTACATATGGAGCACGGAAACCTGACATGGACTTAGAACGGACAATAATATCTTTTGAAATCTTATTCAGAGCATGTCCAACGTGGATATTTCCGTTGGCATATGGAGGACCATCATGCAAATAGAAGGCTGGCTTGCCTGCGTTCAATTCCTGACGTTTCTCATATAATTTTGCCTCATCCCAAGCTGCTTGCCATTGAGGTTCCTTGGTCGGAAGACCTGCACGCATGGGAAAATCCGTTTTACCTAGGTTTAGGGTTTCTTTTAACTTCATCATTTCTCCTTTTTTATAGGGTAATTACCATTTTTATTTCATGTCCAGTCATTCCAGCTGACTGGAAACCAAGTTTTTCTAAGATGTACCGCATCTTATGATTGCCGATGACGTAGCTAGTGACTAGCTGGTGGCAAGAAAATGTTTGCCTAGCTAGGACCATTACCTGTCGAATAACCTCCTGGCCGTAGCCCTTGTTTTGATAGGATTTATCAATCAGCAAGCGCCAGAGCAAGACCGTTTGCCTGTCCTTATCTACCGAAAGGAGGACAAAACCGACAATCCTTTTGCCAAGACGAACAGCCAGGGAATAGAGCCTCTCTTCCTCTCGATAAAGCCAAGCTTGAGCAAGCGAATACTCCACCGGAGCCACTTTACGCTTATCTTCCTCTGCCAGACTTAAATCTAGCACGGCATCAAAATTTTCTTTCGTTACTTCTTCTAATCGTATCATAAGCATCAAAAAAACTCCCGCCAATAAGGACGAAAGTTCGTGGTACCACCTTAGTTTAGACAGAGTTTTCCCTGTCCCTCTACGTTCGTAACGTGAACAGACGTTTTCCCCTACTTGAGTTCAAGGAAAAATACGCAAAATGATAACTCCTATTGAGTGAGTACAGGTCTTCCACCGTCACCTGCTCGCTAAACCTATCAATATTCGTTGTGTTTTTGCTTCATCAGTATGCAATTAGTCTGCTGATTGTTCCAATTCTGCTTCAATAGCAGCTGCCTGGCGATTGAGTTCAGCAATTTCTTCAGCTGTAAGCTGGCGAGTATAATCAAGGTTTAACACTTCCAACTCCACATCTTCATCAATCGCTTTAACCAGGACCTCACGGAAAGCTTCGTCACTTGTCTGCAAATAAGACGCCGTTGGTTGGAGAATTTCTTCCCACTCAGCGTTATTTACAAGGGCAAGCTGGCTTTCCAAAGTAGAGCGAAGACGTTGATGGAAAACACGTGTCTTGTTCTTCAACTCCTCAGTCTCTACTGCAACCTTCTTAGCATTGTCTGTCGCCAAACGAAGGATTTCATTTGCCTTCTCTTTGGCTTCGTTGAGAAGATTGTGCGCATCATATTCAGCCTGTTGCTTAATATTAAAGGCGCGCTCTTCCGCTGCTGCTTTTACACGATCAGCTGTATCCTGGGCAATCAAGACAGATTGGCTCAACGATTCCTTCATCTGATCGAAGTAAGTGAGGCGTTCGCGCAAGGCTTTCAATTCTGCTTCGTGTTCTTGCTTCAGACGAACCAATTCCTCATAATCTCTGGTGACAATGTCCAAAAACTCATCAACTTCATCAGCATTATAGCCTCTGAATTTTGTCCCAAATGTCTTATCTTTTAATTCAAGTGTTGTTAAGGCCATATTTCCCCCTATACTTTTGTCACTTCTATTTCTATTTTAAATTTCCCCTGCTTGGATGTTCCGAGCAGTTCTACCAATCGGAATCTTCCGAAGCCACGCACACTAACCAATTGACCTATTTCAAGAGTTTTTGAGACCTGACTAATTTCAGCATAGTCAACCTTGACCTTGTTTGACTCAATTAGCTTCACAACTGCTGAACGAGATAGTTGAAAGGCAGCAGCTACTAATTTATCCAATCGCAAACTGGAGGCCAGAATGACCTTCTTGTCAACCTGGATATGGTGCTCCAAGCTCACTGATTCAGCTGTCCGCATCTTCCATTTTACAGGAACCTTGGCAATCCTTTCAACATCCATTAAGAGAATGGTGCTAAATTTTTCATCAATAAACAGGAGAATTTCCTGATCATTGATAAAAATATCTCCCAGAAATTTACGCTGAATACCCAAACGATTTAAGAGTGTTCCTAAAATCTGCGAATGACTAAGCTGATGAAACTTTCTGTTAAAATCAACTTCTAAAATCGAAATTTCGTAGCCAGCAAACTCTGGCAATTGATCGCTTGTTGAAATAATGACCCTGCAATATTCCGTCGGAAGATGATGCCCACTCGAATGAGCAAAGAGATTAAACTTCCCGGCAATTGATTCAGTAATCATGACCTGTCTTGGATTAAGAAAATCTGTCAACCTGTTGATGGAAGTCCTATCTACAAATTGACACAATTCATAAATCCGCTCAACAAAATCTTGCTCTGACTTTTGATAGTGTTGCAGGATGACTTGCCTATCCTTCATAAAATTACCAATCCTATTAGAATTCTCGATAAGATTTGAAGAGACAGATAGGCCACCAAGATAGTGAAATCGAATCCACCAAATTGTAGGTTCAATCTTCTGAATGGTATCAAAATGGGCTCAACAAGCCATCTGATTAGTTGACCAATCCTAGATTGGACAAGAGCTGGAAACCAAGTCATGAGAGCATAAATCAATAAAATGCTTGCATAGACATCAATAGCCTTTAGCAGGATTTGTACTAGTAACCACATGATGTCTTACCGCTTCATATCGAAATCGAACTGCCCGTCCAAATGTTGGCTAGAGTTCACATTTCTCAACTCATCAATATTTACCCGAACATTAACCGGAGTCAATAGCCACATAGAATTGGAAACCTTTTTAAGATTTCCGGCCAAGACTGACCGTGCCCCATCCAGATAATCCAAACATCTCCTAGCTTGCTGCTCTGTCATAAATTGGAAATCAATTAAAATACTTGCATTTTCTAACAATAGATTCACAATCTCAGGTGCATCTTCGTATCGCTTAGGAAACTTAATGTCGATGGTTGTCTTCTTCTCTCTCTCAGGACCATTGATCGCGAGCAATTCTTGCTGCCGTTCATTTAACCGTTGAATATTGGCAATGGATTCCGAAGAATGACTCCCAGTTCCTCTTCTTTTTTCCAATGGTAAAGCCTGCTCTCTTGTAACTTCTTTCTTAGCAACTTGTAATTTGGGCTGTTCATTGGGCATTTGATGGCCGGTTGAATCTTCTAATTCAGCACTATCATCCACTTCAAAGTAGGTGAAAAAATTTTTAAATGTATCTCTGAATGCCACTTTTACTCTCCCTTACTAAAAAATGCTGTCCCAATGCGAACAAAAGTCGAGCCCGCCTCAATTGCTTCCTTGAAATCTCCACTCATTCCCATACTTAATTCCGTAAAAGGCATATTAGGGAGATTCAAATTTGCTAATCTTTCTCTGATTGCGTTTGTTTGATGAAAAATGTGACTGAGCTGTTCTTTATCAGCATTGATAGGTGCCATGGTCATGAGACCGACCAATCTTACCTTATCTAACCTAGCCAATTCAACCAATGCCGGTTCAATCTCTTCCTCGTAAAAACCATGTTTTGATTCTTCTTTAGAAACATTGACCTGTAAAAAACAGTTGATTGGTTTCGTTGCCCGTTTTTGAATTTCCTCAGCTAACTTATGAGAGTCTAAGGCATGGAAGTAATCAACAAAATTGATAACATCCTTGACTTTTCTTCTTTGCAGGGTGCCAATCAGATGCCAGCTGACTGCCTGGTCTTGCAGGGCATGGTACTTATCGAGAAACTTGTCCACCCGATTTTCCCCAATATCTGTCACACCAGCTTCAATCAATTCTCTAGTAATAGAGCTGTCAACATACTTTGTGACAGCTATTACCTTTACCGATTCTAATGGGCGACCAGCTTCCAAACAGGCTTGTTCAACTGCTTGGCCCACCCTTGCAACGTTTTCTTTTATGGTCATACTAGCGATTTCTGAAGAATGGTGGAGTGTCTAACTCATCTTCATCTTCTTCGACTGTAAATTTCTCAACCGAAATACTAGGACGTGCTTCAAGCTCAGAAGATTTCAACAAATTCTCGCGACGTAAATCCCATTCACCAAATGCTGAAGCTTTTGGAACTTCTGCTTGTTGAACAGAAGAAGGAGTTGGTGCCGGTGTTGATGCGTAGTCAAAGCGAGCCGCAGAACGGGCTGCAGAAACGACCTCAGGACGGTGATGTTTGGTTGTACCTGATGGCGATGTTTTAGCAGAAGGTCCATCCTGACGAACACCTGTCGCAACAACGGTTACGCGGATTTCGTCTTTCATAGATTCATCGATTGATGTACCCAACCAAATGTTAACACCTTGACCGGCTGCCTGATGAACGATTTCTGAAGCTTCTTCTGCCTCTGTCAAGGTCATATCGTAACCACCGGTCACGTTGACAATGACATCGTCAGCACCATCGATAGTTGTTTCCAATAATGGTGAATAAATCGCCTTGCGAGCCGCCTCAATGACACGGTCCTCACCAGTACCGATACCAATACCCATAAGGGCGTTGCCTTTATTTTCCATCACAGTCTTCACATCCGCAAAGTCCAAGTTGATCAAACCTGGGTTAGTAATGAGGTCTGTGATCCCTTGAACACCTTGACGAAGGACATTGTCTGCTTCACTCAAGGCTTCCAAAAGCGGAGTTTTCTTATCAACAATCTCAAGGAGGTTGTTGTTTGAAATAATCAAGAGAGTATCTACTTGCTCACGCAGACCATCAATACCTTCGATAGCAAAGTTACCACGCTTGTTTCCTTCGAAACCAAATGGGCGAGTTACAACTGCTACAGTAAGGGCACCCAACTCTTTGGCGATACGGGCGATAACTGGTGCAGCACCTGTACCAGAGCCTCCACCCATACCAGCTGTAATAAAGACCATATCTGCACCTGAAAGAACTTCTTTCAGAGTTTCTTCGCTTTCCTCAGCAGCCTTACGACCAACTTCAGGTTGACCTCCAGCACCAAGACCACGAGTTAACTTAGGTCCCAATTGGATAACTGTTTCAGCTTTTGAACTGCTCAAAGCTTGAACATCTGTGTTAGCCGCAATAAATTCTACGCCAGCTACACCTTCTTCAATCATTCGGTTGATAGCATTTCCGCCACCACCGCCGACACCAATAACTTTAATTACAGCACCAGTATTTGCCGTTTCAAATGAAATTGTCATAGATTATTTACCTTTTCCTTCATTCATTATTCAAACATACTTCCAAAGAGACCACGGATACGATCGGTCAACTTAACTTTTGGTTCCTCGTTTTGACCATATTCTTCTTGTCCGTATGGTTTTACGGTTGTATCATATACCGGTTCATCAGCGATTTCATCTTCAAAATCTCTTACAGGCTGTTGAACCTGAACTCGACTTGTTGGTTGAATATCAACTGGTTTGATACGTAGCTGAGCCTCACCGTTTACAGCATATTGTGCAATTTTTTCCACTTCACTCAGGTGACCGACATACTCAACTAGGCTAATCACATGTGCGAAGGATGGATTGCGGATACCAATTTGATTTGGTACGAAGATTTTTGTCGTTACACCAAAAACTTCTTCTGCTAATTCTTCAACACCTGGAAGAATTGCTCCACCACCGACAAGAACGATACCGCCTGGTAATTCCAATGCTCGTGTTCTTTCCAAATCTTGCTTGATTTTATTGAAAATCTGGCGAAGACGAGCAGCAATCACTTCTGACAAGTACAATTCTGTTACTTCAACAGGCTTGCTTTCTCCAATCACTTCAACAGTGAATGTTTCTTTTTCAGTTGCATCTGCTGGATAAGCGATACCGTAGTTGTATTTAAGATTTTCAGCAATACTTTGAGATGTAGTAAGGACTTTAGAGATATCCTTGGTGATGTAGTCGCCACCTTCTTGGTAGATATTCGTGTATTGGAGCTCTTGGCCACGCATAACTGCAACAGTTGTCTGACCACCACCGAGGTCAATCACAGTAGCACCAAATTCACGTTCACCTTCATTGAGAACGGACCTTGTTAGGGCCAGAGGAGAAATCACAACATGTTCAACTTGGATTCCAGCTCTCTCAACGGTTTTACGTAGATTGTGCAAAATAGTTCTTGGACCTGTGTAGAGCATACCCCGCATCTCTAGACGGATTCCCATCATTCCACGGGGATCTTTGATTCCCTGGAAGCCATCCACCACAAATTCCTCTGGAATAAAGGAAATCACTTCTCTCTCTGGTGTGATGCTCTTGGTCAAGGCTGATTTAACAACATTTTCAACGTCCAAGTCTGTAATTTCTTGGGAATCTGTTGTGACTGGAATCATCCCTTGAGTAGGCTCGATTTGCAAAAGGTTTGCTGGTAAACCGACGTTTACCTTATCGATGCGAATCCCAGATTTTTCTTCAGCCTGTTCTAAGGCCTTTTTAATTGCTGCGGCTGCAACATCAATGTTAACGATAATCCCGTCCTTGACCCCAGCACTCTTAACGTTACTTACTCCAATAACGTTCATTTCATTATCAATATATTCCGCAACCAAGACTTTAACGGAGCTTGTACCAATATCTAATCCCGTGAAAAAGCCGTTTCTAGCCATTCTGTCAGTCCTCTCTTACTTTCATCTCATTTTAAAAAAGCATCCATTTTTTAGATAAATAGAATTATTCATCCTTAATTATACCATATAACATTCTAAAATGGCTATTTTTCATGCTTATTTCTAAAAGATTTTTTCTCATTTCCTTGCTTTATAAAGCATAACTGTAAACTCCAACTTCCATATCTATCATACTCGGCAAAATGAGCTGGCGAGCAATTTTTGGATAGTAGGGAAGCTTGATATCTAGTTCTGATACTGGCACCAAGACGACGTTGCCATCAGCCATGGTCAAGGTCAACAAATCCTTGGTTGCTTTAGTAGGCGTCAAATCGATAGTCAGGATATTGGCGCGAATATTCTCATCAATTTCAGCTAGCTGTAAAGCTATTTTTTTCAACAATTCCCTGTCAGTTGTGTGAACCATTGTTGCATTCAGAGGCATATTTTCTTCCTCAGTAGGAACCTCTGAAACCTCGCCACTAGATAAGATAGAGTAGAATTGATTATTCTCTGTGATAAAACCAAGCTCTTTATATTCTTCTAATTCTAGCAAAAAGCGATTAGGCAGCTGGAATTGAACAGATACGTCCTTGATTAGATTACTTCTATTGACGATATTCTTGGCGTAGGATTTTCGGTTGAGAAGGACAGATAGGACATAGTCCTTTTCATGGATATTACTGTACTCTTTTACCAATTCTTCCGAAATATGCTCATTTCCTATTACCTGAATATCTTTCAATTTACCAAAAGGGCTAATCAGATAGGCAGAAGAGAGAATGATGAGGAGCCCAGCCAAATAAAGTGGAATAGATTTAAGGAGGACATCCTTAGGAATTCTAGCTTCTGTTTTCTTACTCTTTTCTCCTGCTTTTTTTCGTCCAAATGGAAAGAATGACCTTTTTGAAACGGGTGTTTCTTCAGTCTCTGTCTGGTCTTCTGCCTGCTTGATTTCCTCTTCCTGGATTTGTTGGTGCTCTTTGAACTTTTCCTTCCAGTTCCTGAAAAATTCGCTTGCTTCATCTGGATCCAAGTCTTCCGATGCTATAGGTTCAGCATCGGTCTCTTCGTCCTCAAAAGAACTTTCCTCATCGCCTTCTTCATGCGAATGTTCATCAGCTCGCTCTATATCACTTTGTTCTTCTGAAAAGGACTCAGATTCTACCTCCTGGTCTTCAGTTTCCTCCATCTCTTGGCCCTCTACAAGTTCTTCGTTTTCATCAGAAATCAGTTGTTCATCTTTGTGATCCATTGGCACCTCCACCCTCAATATCTGACATCAAAATAGCATAGAAACTATCTACCGACTGAATTTCATTGGAGTTTTCCATTTGTGTGACAAATTGGTCTTTATTGGTCAACAAATAACCCACTTCATCAAAAAGTGACTCCAGCGTCAAAGATTCTTCATCCAATTTTCGTGAATAGCCCTTATTGACCGCATAATTGGCATTCTCAATCTGGTCTCCTCGACTGGCCTTTAATCCAAGCGGGACAATCAGATGCAGCTTTTTCATAGCAATCAACTCAAAGAGGGTATTGGAGCCACCACGAGTCACTACCACATCCGCCAAATCCATTAAGGGCTGATAGAGCTCCGTCACATAGTCCACACGATAGAGGTGCTGTTCCAGACTGTCGAGACTGCTATCTCCAGTCAGATTGATAATGTTAAAACGCTCGGTCAAGGCCGATTTATGCTGACTAATCAGGTCATTAAAAACCTTGGCACCGCCCGAACCACCAACAAAAAGTAAAGTTGGCAGCTCTTTATCAAACTGTTTCAGAATTTCCGGCAGTTGAATAGGGGTGACTTTCTTCTTGGTCTGACCTACCTTGGTCACTGCCCCCACATGTTTAACCTTTGTCAGTGACAGTGGTTGCTCAAAAGTGCTATACATGGTTGTAGCGAATTTATAGGCAATGCGATTGGCCAGTCCCATAGACAAATCTGATTCGTGAATGTAAACTGGCACGCCGAGAGCCTTGGCAGCAATGACAGGCGGAACGGATACAAAACCACCTTTTGAAAAGAGGGCTTGAGGACGGATTTTGCCAATAATCACTAAGGATTGGACAATCCCCCAGGCAACCTTAAAGACGTCCAGCATATTCTGCCAGCTAAAGTAACGGCGCAGTTTACCTGTGGCAATGGAATGGAAGGTCACGTCCAGACCAGACTGGCTAATCTGTTCATGCTCAATCCCTTTTTCATCTCCAATATAGTGAACTTCCCAGCCTTCTTCCAAAAAACGCGGGATTAGGAGGAGGTTGAGAGTCACATGACCGACTGTTCCCCCACCCGTAAATACGATTTTTTTCATTTGTTTTTCAACTCCTCAAAGGTGTCGAGGAAAACATCCCCTCGAACTTCAAAATTGGCATACATATCCCAGCTTGCATTGGCAGGACTAAGGAGAACGACGTCTCCTGCTTGAGCCAATTCAAAGGCCTTGCGAGTGGCATCAGCAATATCTGTCGCTGAAATGGTATCCACTCCCGCTTTGTCTGCAGCCCGCTGGACTCTCTCAGCAGATTGACCGAGAATCACTATCTGTTTCAATCCAACTAAATCTGGCACCAAGTCATCAAATTCATTGCCACGATCCAAACCACCGGCAATCAAAATGACTTTGCTATTGTCAAAACCTGATAGAGCTTTTTGGGTGGCTAATATATTGGTAGATTTACTATCATTGTAGAAGGAAATATCGTTGATCGTTCCTACAAATTGCAAGCGATGTTTGACACCACCAAAGGCAGCCAAACTTTCCTGGATAGCCTGATTCGCCACTCCCAGTAACTTGGCAACCGCAATCGTCGCCAGGGCATTTTCAACATTGTGCGATCCGGGAACACCAATCTGATCAGCATCCATGATATATTCACCCTTGAAATACAGCTTGCCTTCTGCCAAATAAGCACCATCAACCACCTCTAGCGTAGAAAAAGGCACCACGGTCGCTAAAGTCTGAGCAGCCAAATCCTTGGCTTCCTGCTGATTAAAATTCAGCACAATAAAATCGTCAGCCGTCATCTGACGCTGAATCATCCATTTTGCAGCAACATAAGCATCAAAGGTCCCATGGTAATCAATATGGCTGGCAATCAAGTTGGTAATCACAGCAATGTGTGGTCGGAAGGACTCCGTCCCCATGAGCTGGAAGGAAGACAATTCCATGACCAAGGTGTCCTCTTCTGTCGCTGTTTGAGCCACTGATGAGGCTGGATAACCGATATTCCCACACAGTTTAGCAGATGTATCGCCAGCATTGAGAACTTCCGCAATCATGGTCGTAGTCGTGGTCTTGCCATTTGAACCTGTGATACCCACTATCGACGCTTCTGAAATCAAATAGGCCAGCTCCACCTCTGTCCAAACTGGAATCCCTTTTTTCAAGGCCTTCTCTACCATAGGATTTTGATAATGAATGCCTGGGTTTTTCACCATGAGGGCAAATTCTTCATCCAATAATTCTAGGGGGTGGCTGCCACAGATGACACGAATCCCCTCTTCCAGGAGAGATTGAGCTGTGGGATTATCCTCAAACGGCTTGCCGTCATTGACTGTAACAATGGCACCGAGCTGGTGGAGCAAGCGAGCTGCCGACTCGCCTGACTTAGCCAGTCCCAGAACCAGGACCTTTTTATTTTTGACACTATCAATTTGTTTCATCTTACAATTCCTATCTCTCAACTTTCTAACACTTTATTTTACCTTGAAAGCCCAGCTTTTTCAAGCCATAGCAACAAGCTAACGCCTCCTATACTACCTTTTATCCCACAAAAAGCAGACTGTAAAGCGTTTTCTTTGCACCCTACCTATAAAAATGTTAGACTAAAATAGAAATATATTTTAAAGGAGTATCTATATGTCTAATATTTTCGATACACTCTTCCTGCCCTTGGTTTCGGCCTTGCCAGGAGTTGTCCGCATGATCGTTCTCTTGATCATTGCCTTTGTCCTTGCAGGTCTCCTGCGTAAATTAACCCTGGCTGGTTTGAACAAGATTCAATTTGCTCAAAAATTGCAAAAATGGGGTGTCCTCAAGCCGGAAGATAATGGACAGACCATCATTAAAAACCTTGGTCAACTGGTTTATTTCTTGGTCATTCTCTTCTTCCTGCCTTTTATCCTTTCGGGCTTGAATATCAGCAGTACTGTTGACCCGATTTCGAGCATGTTCCAAAAATTCTTTGCCTTCATTCCTAATTTGATTGCAGCTGGATTGATTCTCTTTGTAGGAACCTTCTTCTGTAACTTCATTAAGGGTCTTCTGAAAGCCTTCTTGGAGCGTCTGGAAATTGACAAATGGTACACCAAGTTTACTGGCCAAGAAAAATTGCCATTTGACACTAAACAACTCATCACTGTCTTAGCAACAGTCGTTTACGTTCTTATCTTCATTCCAATCTTGACCTTGGCCTTGGAAACTCTGGGTATCACCAGCATTTCTCAACCAATCGTCACCATTCTCAACCAGGTCATTGGCTTCCTTCCAAATATCCTGGTAGCCCTTGTCCTAGTCGCTCTTGGTAGCTTCATTGCCAAGCTCTTGGGCAACCTCTTGGAAAATCTTCTTGAAACTGCTGGTATCAATGCCTACTCTAAGTATTTGACAAACAAAGAAGATGCCAACTTCCAACTTTCCTCTATCCTGGCTCAATTGGTTCGTGGCATCATTATTGTATTCTTCTTTGTTCAAGCTATCCAAGTTCTTAACCTGCAAGTCTTTAACGCTGTTGGTACAGCCATTCTTGCCTACCTTCCGTCCCTGATTAGTGCCATTGCCATTCTTGTTTTGGCAGTCATTGGTGGCAACATTCTATCTGGTTTCTTGAGCAAGGTGACCAACAATGCCTTCCTAGCTGGCCTTGTCCGCTATGGCCTCATTGTCTTTGCAGCCTTCATGGCTCTTGACCAATTGAAATTCGCACAGAATATCGTTCAATCGACCTTCACGATTGTTCTGGGAGCCTTGGCTGTTGCCTTTGCCCTGGCCTTCGGTCTCGGTGGTCGTGACTTCGCAGCCAAACAATTGGAAAAATTAGAAAAGAAAATTGATAAAGAATAATATCTTAGCTCGACAGTAAGTCGGGCTTTTAATATAACAAAAAAGCAGGACTCTTTCCAATCCTGCTTCTTCTTATTTTCTCACTGTTTTTCGACTCGGTTTATCTAAATAATAGATGTCTCTCATGGCCCATAGGCCGATGAAGATGACGATAAATCCTACCCAAATATCTGAAGATACCTGCAAGATTTTTAGGAAGGCTAGCATTAAAAAGATGAAGAGGGCTACAACGGCAACAACTGCTACCATGAGGTTGATAGTCCCTCGTACATTATTGGGGGCTAAAAAGATATAAAAGAGCACCAATAATATTGCTAGTATCAGATAAAACATGACCATCCCCTTTGAGATTTCTATTCTTCAGTTGCTAATTTTTTCTTCTTGGCAGCCTTATCACGTTCTGCCTTATTGAGAACTTGCTTACGCAAACGGATAGATTCTGGTGTTACTTCCATGTACTCATCGTCATTCAAGAATTCAAGAGATTCTTCAAGGGTCAAGATACGTGGTGTCTTAATTACAGACGTTTGGTCTTTGGTAGCTGAACGAACGTTTGTCATCTGTTTAGCGGTCGTGATGTTAACGGTCAAGTCATTTTCACGTGAGTTTTCACCGATAATCATTCCTTCGTACACTTCAGTACCTGGGTTGACAAAGATGGTACCACGTTCTTCAATACGCATGATAGAGTAAGTAGTTGCCTTACCTTGATCGATAGAAACAAGGGCACCACGGTGACGACCACCAATTTCACCTTGGACAACTGGCAAGTATTGGTCAAAAGTATGGTTCATGATGCCGTAACCACGAGTCATAGAAAGGAATTCTGTAGAGTAACCAATCAAACCACGGGCTGGTACAAGGAAGACCAATCGAGTTTGACCGTTACCAGTTGAAATCATATCCAGCATATCGCCCTTACGCTCTGAAAGGGACTGGATAACAGAACCTTGGTATTCTTCTGGTGTGTCAATTTGCACGCGCTCAAATGGCTCCATCTTCACGCCATCGATTTCCTTGATGATAACTTCTGGACGTGAAACTTGAAGTTCATAGCCTTCACGA
Source organism: Streptococcus nasisuis (assembly GCF_040836615.1). Classification (NCBI taxonomy): domain Bacteria; kingdom Bacillati; phylum Bacillota; class Bacilli; order Lactobacillales; family Streptococcaceae; genus Streptococcus; species Streptococcus nasisuis. The sequence goes on from NZ_CP162268.1 coordinate 2,038,704, forward strand.
CGCATGGTTTCAATCAAGATGGACAAGTGCAATTCACCGCGACCTGAAACAGTCCATTTGTCAGGTGAATCAGTCGCTTCTACACGGAGAGAAACGTCTGTCTGCAATTCAGCCAAGAGACGCTCTTCAATCTTACGTGAAGTTACCCATTTCCCTTCACGACCCGCAAATGGTGAGTTGTTCACCAAGAAAGTCATTTGAAGAGTAGGCTCATCGATACGAAGAACTGGAAGTGCCTCAACTGCATCTGTCGGTGTCACTGTCTCACCTACGAAGATGTCTTCCATACCAGAAACGGCAATCAAATCACCAGCTTTGGCTTCTTGGATTTCTTTACGCTCAAGACCGAAGAAACCAAAGAGTTTTGTAACGCGGAAGTTTTTCGTTGTGCCATCTAGTTTAGAAAGGGTAACTTGGTCGCCAACTTTAACAGTACCACGGAAGACACGACCGATACCAATACGACCTACGAATTCATTGTAGTCCAAAAGGGATACTTGGAACTGCAAAGGCTCATCTGAGTTATCGACTGGTGCAGGGATATGCTCGATGATGGTATCAAAGATTGGTGCCATTGTTTCTTCTTGGTCATCTGGATTGTCAGACATTGAAGAAGTACCATTAATCGCTGACGCGTAAACAACAGGGAATTCCAATTGATCGTCGTCTGCCCCGAGTTCGATGAAGAGTTCAAGTACTTCATCCACCACTTCTTCAGGACGAGCAGATGGTTTATCGATTTTGTTCACAACCACGATTGGTGTCAAGTTTTGCTCAAGGGCTTTTTTCAATACGAAACGGGTCTGTGGCATGGTCCCTTCGTAGGCATCTACGACAAGGACAACACCGTCAACCATTTTCATGATTCGCTCAACCTCACCACCAAAGTCCGCGTGTCCTGGTGTGTCCATGATGTTGATACGAGTACCGTTATAAGCTACGGCAGTGTTTTTAGCAAGGATAGTAATACCACGCTCTTTTTCGATATCGTTTGAGTCCATGGCACGCTCATCCAACTGCGTACGTTCATCAAGGGTTTGTGACTGCTTCAAAAGCTCATCAACGAGGGTTGTTTTTCCGTGGTCAACGTGGGCAATAATAGCAACGTTACGGATGTCTTCTCTAAGTTTTGTCATATTATCCTCTAAATCATTTAATGTAACTAAAAAAGTATATCACAGTTTGGCGCAAAAATCACAGATAATCATGTTGTAAATGTTTTCAATGAGTCAATGAAAGCGAAAGAAAAGAGATTGTCACCAATCTCTTACAAAATATTTTCAAATCTATCTCGGACTTCTTGTGGCCAGACGCTGGATTGAACCTCACCGATATGTTTTTTACGAAGGAGAAACATGGCCAGACGCGATTGTCCAATACCACCACCGATAGATAGCGGAAACTGGCCGTCCAAGAGAGCACGGTGCCAATCATAGGCCAAACGAGCCTCATCGCCGGTAATAGCTACTTGGCGTTTGAGAGCATCTTGGTCCACCCGAATGCCCATTGAGGACAATTCAAAGGCAGAACCTAGAGCTTCATTCCAGACCAAAATATCTCCGTTGAGACCCTTGTAAGAACCTTCTGACGGTGTCGTCCAGTCATCGTAGTCAGGTGCGCGACCATCATGTGGCTTGCCATCGGCCAATTCACCACCGATACCGATGAGGAAAACAGCGCCGTATTCTTTGGCAACAACATTCTCACGTTCCTTAGGTGTCAAATCAGGGAAATTTTTGACCAAATCTTCTGTGTGGATAAAGGTGATTTTCTTGGGCAGGACAGACTCAATATCGTAACGCGCCTCAACTGCCAACTCCGTCAGGCGGATGGCCTTGTAAATCTGCTCAACTGTTTCCTTCAGATAAGCCAGATTTCTCCGACCAGCTGGAATAACCTTTTCCCAATCCCACTGGTCTACATAGACCGAGTGGATGGCATCCAAATCTTCTTCATCCGGGCGGAGGGCCTTCATGTGGACAAAGAGTCCCTCGCCTTCATTGAAACCGAAACGAGCCAAGGTATGACGCTTCCATTTTGCAAGGGAATGCACTACCTCGTAGGTCGCATCTGGAATCAATTTGACATTAACGGTAACGGCATTTTCCACGCCAGACAAATTATCCTGCATACCATCCCCGACACGACTCAAAATCGGTCCCTGCACTTCAACGATTTCTAGCTTGTCTTTCAAATACTGGGTAAATGTATTCTTGACGAAAGAAATCTCCTCTTGCTGCTGAATGAAACTTTTCTTCATACCTAAACCTCCTAATTTTTTCTATACTCCCTATTATACCCATTTTCATGGACTTGTAAAGGATTTTATTAAATATTCTGAAAATTTAATGAATTATTTCTTCCAAAATGCTGGTTCTTCTGCTTTCTCGCCACTTCTTTCCTTACTTTTTGGAAAAATTATGCTAAAATGGCTTCATATTTTATAGAATAGAATGGGGCTTTGAAAATGAAATTTTCACCTAGTCAACGGATTATCGCCAGTTTCCTAGCTGTAATTCTGGTTGGCTCATTTTTGCTCAGTTTACCAATTGCTCAAAAGGCTAGCTCTACTGCTAGCTACCTGGACCATTTGTTTACTACGGTATCCATGGTCTGCGTGACGGGGTTATTTACCAAGCCTGTGGCTGAAACCTACAACATGTTTGGACAATTGATTTGTATGGTCCTGATTCAAATCGGCGGATTGAGCTTAATTAGTTTTATCGGTCTCTTCTCCCTTCGAGGAGGACGGAAATTGAGTTTTGTCAATGCTTCTACCTTACAGGAGGCCCTGTCGCGAACGGACACCAAGCATTTTTCCAGCTTTATCAAATCTGTCTTTGCCTTTACCTTTGCCAGCGAGGCCCTGGGCGCCTTCTTCCTGGCCTTTCAATTTGTTCCAGAATACGGCTGGAAGGACGGTCTATTTTCTTCTGTCTTTGTGGCTGTCTCTGCCTTCTGTAATGCTGGTTTTGATAATTTAGGGGCCAGCAGCATCGTCCAGTACGCTGAAAATTCCCTCATCAATCTAACCTTGGCTGCTCTGATTATCATGGGCGGATTGGGATTTTCCGTCTGGTTTGACTTACGTTCTCAAATAGGCAAGAAATTCCACCACAGAAAACTCCATTTCCATACCAAGGTAGTGCTGGCTCTGACTGTACTCATTCTTGCAGCGGGGACAGTCTTAACCTTTATCACAGAATACAATAATCCCGCCACTATTGGCTCCATGTCGCTGGGCAACAAACTATTGACCAGCTTTTTCCAAACGGTGACCATGCGGACAGCAGGCTTTGCTAGTATTGATTATACCAAGGCCGAACCTATCACCCTCCTCCTCTATATCTTCCAGATGATGCTGGGAGGAGCCCCTGGTGGTACGGCAGGAGGTGTTAAAATCACAGCCTTCCTGACGCTTTTACTCTATGCACGCAGCGAAATTCTGGGGCTTCCCCATACTAATTTCAACCACCATACCATTGACCATCTGACCATCCGCAAGGCATTTGCAACCTTCATCGTCTTTATGTCTGTCTTTATCTTAGGCTTGGCTGGACTCAGTGTGACAGATGCTAAGCAACCTTTGATTTTCCTCATGTTTGAGGTCATGTCAGCCCTGGCAACGGTCGGTGTGACAGCCAATTTAACCCCCTTCCTCAGTTTGGCTGGAAAAGTTATCATCATGTTCCTGATGTTCTTTGGCAGAATCGGCCCTATCTCCATTCTAGTCAGTCTATCTAGTCACAGACCTGACAAGAAGGATAATTTACAATATGCAAAATCAACCATGATTGTTTAAAGGAGAATCCATGTCATCATTTACTATCGGTATTTTAGGTCTAGGCGTTTTTGGCACCACTATCGCTAAGACTCTACATCCCTACAACTGCAATATTATCGCCGTCGATAATCATGAAAATCAAATCAACCATTTGGAGCCCATCCTGTCCCGCGGTATTGTCGGAGATATCACTGATAAATCCCTCTTGCGGGCCGCAGGTATTGACAGCTGTGATACCGTCGTCGTCGCAACAGGTGACAATCTGGAGTCTAGCGTCCTAGCCGTCCTCCACTGTAAGGCACTGGGTGTTCCAAAGGTCATCGCAAAGGTGAAGAGCAAGAACGCTAAAGAGGTCCTCTTAAAAATTGGTGCTGATAAGATTATTTCACCAGAAAGAGAAACAGGAGTTTCCCTGGCCAAGCACCTCCTCCACCGCAATACGACGGACCTAGTCCAGCTGGATGGCAACGTGTCCATTGTTGAGTTTCACCCGCCGAAAAAATGGCTGGGCAAGACTTTGGCAGAGTTGCAACTGCGTCAGAACTACAAGATGAACATTATCGGCTACCGCCTCAAAACCACCAAGGAACTCAATATCCAGTTATCGCCTGACTATGTTTTCAATGAAGACGAGGTCATTATGGCTGTAACGGATCACAACACGGTCGATCATTTTGAAGAGTTCACAGGATAAGGTGACAAATTTTGACTGATTTATCATTCATATTTTAAGGAGATTATATGAACGATTTGACCAAGGGGAAACCCTTAACTGTTATTTTACAATTTGCTATCCCTCTCTTGATCGGCTCCTTTTTCCAATTAACCTACAATTTTGCTGATAGCATGATTGTTGGCCATACCCTTGGGACCACGGCCTTTGCAAGTGTAGGAGCCACTGTTGGACTGACATTTTTGATTCTAGGCTTTGCCCAAGGCTTAACTAATGGCCTCACCATTATTAGTGCCCAACGCTTTGGTGCAGGGGACTTGATTGGCCTCAAGAAAAGCTTTGTTCACGGACTTTTCTATGCTGCCATCGTTAGTTTGGTACTGACGACGGTCTCCCTTCTCTTTCTCCGCCCAACCCTGGAACTCATGCAGACGCCTGCTGATATCATCGAGCACGCCAACGACTTCCTTCTAGCTATCTATGGCGGAATGACCTTTACCATCTTTTATAACTATTTGTCCAGTGCCATCCGTAGTCTGGGAGATTCGCGAACTCCGCTTATCGCCCTCATCATCGCCTGCATCATCAATATCGGCCTTGACTTTTTCTTTATTTTAACCATGAAATGGGGCGTCTTCGGAGCTGGCTTTGCAACAGTCTTGGCCCAGGCCTTCTCCGTTATATTCCTCATCATTTACATCAAGAGAAAAATTCCCCATTACCACTTAAAACCAGGCGATTTGAAGCTTGAAAAAGAGGAGTTAATCAAACATGCCAATATTGGCTTTCCAATGGGATTACAGGCCAGCGTTATTGCAATTGGCGCCTTGACCTTCCAGGTCATGATGAACCAGTTGGGAACCGATGCCATCGCTGCCCAATCTATTGCCCTACGGACGGACCAATTGGCCATGTTGCCCATGGTGAATCTGGGACTGGCTATCTCAACCTTTACGGCCCAAAACTATGGTGCTAAACTATATGACCGCATTTTGGAAGGGGTCAAAAAGACCCTCTACATCAGTTTGGCCTGGTCTATCTTGTTCGCCCTTGTTCTTATCTGGGGAAATCGGTTCTTCTCAGGTCTCTTCATCGCAGACGCCAGCGAGACAGTTCTTGACTTGGCACTGGCCTACTACATCATCAATGCCTCCTGTTATTGGATTGTGGCCAGCCTCTTTATCCTTAGGAGCTTCATCCAGGGGCTGGGAAATGGTGCCGTACCTATGCTGGCTGGTTTCGGAGAATTGATTATGCGGGCTCTCGTGGCCATTGTTGGCCTCCACTATTTCGGCTTCAACGGCGTTGCGGCCGCTAATCCTGCAGCCTGGATTGGCAGCATTCTCGTCCTCATACCTAGTAGCCTGATTTACAGAAAACGGCTTAAACAAGCCATGGCAAACACCTAGTTCGACACTGGGTGTTTTTGTTTTGGGAAATTGGTCAAACTTTTGCTATAATACAAGCATGAAACAATTGAAGGATCCACTGTCTGTCTTGCCTGGAGTTGGGCCCAAGTCAGCAGAGAAATTTACAAAACTAGACCTCTATAGCGTGGAAGATGTCCTGTGCTACTATCCCTTCCGCTACGAAGATTACGAGACAAAGTCCATCTTAGAGCTTATGGACGGCGAAAAGGCCGTGATTATGGGGCAGGTCGTCACTCCAGCCAATGTGCAATATTATGGCTTCAAACGCAACCGCCTTCGTTTTTCTATCAAGCAGGACCAGGTGGTGGTAGCCGTTTCTTTTTTCAATCAACCCTATCTGGCCGACAAGGTGGAAGTAGGACAAGATATAGTCATTTGGGGTAAATGGGATAAAGCCAAGGCTAGCTTGACGGGAATGAAAATCTTGTCCCAGCAAGCAGATGATTTGCAGCCTGTCTATCATGTCGCCCAAGGAATTAGTCAGACCCAGCTGGTCAAACTGGTCAAGTCCGCCGTGGACCTAGGCTATTTAGACCTCCTGACTGAGAATCTCCCCAGCCCTATACTGGAACGCTACAAGCTCATGGGACGGGTCGACGCTGTTCGGGCCATGCATTTCCCAGAAGACTTAGACCAGTATAGACAAGCCCTGCGCCGTATTAAATTTGAAGAACTCTTCTATTTCCAGCTACAGCTCCAGCAACTCAAGGCGCAAAACCGTGACCAATCTAAGGGACTAGCCATTCCATTTAACCAACCAGCTGTCCAGCAAGCCATCCAGGCCCTCCCCTTCTCTCTGACCCAGGCTCAGAATCAGGTCCTGGAGGATATCTTAGAAGATATGAAATCCAGTCGCCATATGAATCGGCTACTGCAAGGTGATGTCGGTTCCGGAAAAACGGTTGTGGCAGGCTTGGCCATCTACGCCACTCACACAGCTGGCTTTCAATCTGCCCTCATGGTTCCAACGGAAATTCTAGCCGAGCAACATTATCAAAGCCTACAGGGGCTCTTTCCCAACTTGTCCATAGCCCTGTTAACCGGTAAAATGAAGGCTGCCCCTAGACGGGCCGCGCTCAAGGCTATCGAGGAAAATCAGGTCGACTTGATCGTCGGGACCCATGCTTTGATTCAGGATGCAGTCACTTATCATAAATTAGGCTTAGTCATCACAGACGAACAACACCGGTTTGGGGTCAAGCAACGAAAACTCCTCCGTCAAAAAGGGAGCAATCCAGATGTTCTCATGATGACGGCTACACCGATTCCAAGGACATTAGCCATCACAGCCTTTGGCGATATGGACGTCTCCATCATCAACCAACTTCCAGCCGGACGAAAACCCATTATCACACGCTGGGTCAAACACCAGCAGCTACCAGTTGTACTGGATTGGATGACAAAGGAGCTAAAAAAAGAAAGCCAGGTCTACTTCGTTTCTCCCTTGATTGAGGAATCCGAAGCCCTGGACTTGAAAAATGCGGTTGCCTTAACGGAGGAATTGAGGGACTATTTCGGCTCGAAGGCCACGATTGACCTCCTACATGGTAAGATGTCCTCCGAGGAAAAGGATAGTATCATGCAGACTTTCAAGGAAAGAAAAACAGATATCCTGGTCTCAACAACGGTTATCGAGGTTGGTGTCAATGTTCCCAATGCCAGCATTATGGTTATCATGGATGCGGATCGTTTTGGTCTCAGCCAGCTCCACCAGCTGAGGGGCCGGGTGGGTCGGGGAGACAAGCAATCCTACGCCATCCTGGTCGCCAATCCCAAAACCGAGTCCGGCAAGGAACGGATGAAACTGATGACAGAAACCACGGACGGATTTGTCCTATCCGAAGCAGACCTGAAAATGCGGGGCTCTGGTGAAATCTTTGGTACCCGCCAATCCGGTCTGCCAGAATTTCAGGTTGCCAATATCATTGATGACTATCCTATCCTAGAAGAAGCTAGGCGCCTGGCTAGCCAAATTACCGCTGAAGCCAACTGGCAAGAAAACCCAAGCTGGAGTATCCTGGCCCAAAACCTGGATATGAAAAATGAGTTGGATTAGGTATCATCAATTCAGCTACTCAGTTATAAAGCTGTCCCCAGAATAAAATCAATCCAGCAATTTACAAAGCTGGATTTTTTCTATACAATAGAGCTATGATGTTCAAGACTATTCTCAAGCAGCTAAAACTATTCGACTACCTGCTCATCGGACTGGCCCTGGTTCTGTCCTTCACACCTGCTATCCTCACCTATGCAGAGCTATCAGAGCAGGGACAAGAAGCAAAAATCATTGCTTATGTCCGCATCAACGGAGAGGTCGTGGATGAATTTGAACTAGCTGCCGATACCAAACATCAGGAAATCACCTATTATCCCAATCCTGGCCAATACAATATCATCGAAGTCGACGGTCAGAGTATCCGGGTCAAGGAAGACAATAGCCCGGACCAGATTGCCGTCATGACAGGCTGGATTAGCAAACCCGGTCAACTCTCCGTCTGCCTGCCCCACAATCTCATGATTGAAATCAAGGCCGTTGGGGGCGAACCTACAGAGGAAGAGGAAGAATTGATTTTACCCCTATAAAAAGAAAAACGAATCGTGATGACGAAACTATCATGATTCGTTTTTTAGCTGTTTTAGCATCCCCCTGCACTTGCCGCACCTGTATTTCTTGAGGTCAATCCTGCGCTTTCTCATGTAGACTTGACCACAGGCCGTGCAACTGTAGCGGGGATTTGGTTTCTGTGCTTGTGCTAATTTAGGTGCATAACGAAGTCCATCGACAACCTGTAAGAGTTCTTGAAAATCCCTATCCCCGTGGCGATAGCCCTTTTTCTCAAAATAGAGATGGTAATGGCAGAGCTCGTGGCGGACAATCTGCCGAAAGACCTCTAAACCAAACTTTTCCAGATGCTTGGGATTGAAGTCCAAGTGCCCATCCTGCGGGAAAAAGCGTCCGCCTGTCGAGCGCAGACGGCGATTCCAGATGGCTACATGATGAAATTCCTTGCCGAAGTCCTCTCTGGACACCAGCTCTACGTACTTAGTCAAGTCCATGAGGTTTCAAGAGGCTCAGACCGATGCGGTTGCGTTTTATATCTACTTCTGTCACCCAGACAGTGACAATTTCACCAACCGCAAGGATTTCACTCGGGTGAGGTTGCGCCATAAGACGACCTTTGCCGTCACGCTTACGTTTGACCATGCGGGAAATGTGAATAAGCCCATCTTCATGGACACCAATATCGACAAAGGCACCGAAATCCACAATGTTACGGACCGTTCCCTGCAATTCTTGACCGACTTTCAAGTCTTTGACATCCAAGACATCCTGACGCAAAACAGGGGCCTCGAAATCATCCCGTAAATCCCGACCCGGTTTGAGCAAGTCTGCGATAATATCTTTCAGAGTTTCCTGACCGATGCCCAAGGTTTCAGCCATGTCCGCAACTGACACCGTCGCTAATTTTTCCTGCGCAGCAGAGTCAAAGTAGTCGATAGCTAGATGTGCAAGCAAGTTCTCGACAGCCTTGTAAGACTCGGGATGCACGCCAGTATTATCCAAAAGATTAGTGCCGTTAGGAATACGCAAGAAGCCAGCCGCCTGCTCGAAAGCCTTATCGCCCAAACGCGGCACCTTTTTGAGCTCTTGACGGGTGGTCAGAGCGCCATGCTCCTCGCGGTACTTGACGATATTCTCCGAAATGGTCCTGTTGAGACCAGCCACATGGGCAAGGAGGGCGGGACTAGCCGTATTGACATTTACACCGACTTGGTTGACCACCGTATCGACGACAAAATCCAGACTCTCGGACAGAAGTTTCTGATTAACATCGTGCTGGTACTGGCCGACACCGATGGACTTCGGGTCAATCTTGACCAGCTCAGCCAGCGGGTCTTGGAGCCTGCGGGCGATGGAAATAGCAGAGCGTTTTTCGACAGTTAGGTCTGGAAATTCCTGACGGGCCAGTTCAGAGGCAGAGTAGACTGAGGCTCCGCTTTCATTGACGATGACGTAGGAGACCTGTGGGAAGTCCTTAAGCAAATCAGCAACGAAGCTTTCTGATTCGCGGCTGGCCGTACCGTTTCCGATGGCAATGATTTCGACTTGGTATTGACCAATCAGATTCGCCAAATCCTTCTTGGCTTGGGCAATCTGAGCCTGTGAGGCTGGCTTGACGGGGTGAATAACCTGCGTCGTCAGGAGTTTTCCTGTCTGGTCAACGACCGCTAGTTTTGCCCCTGTACGAAAGGCAGGGTCAAAGCCGAGGACTACCTTGCCCTTCAGGGGTGAAACCAAAAGCAGGTTGCGGAGGTTTTTCGAGAAGAGTTGGATGGCCCCTTCTTCCGCCTGCTCAGTCAATTCCGTACGAATACGGCGCTCCATAGCTGGGATAATCTTCTTTTTCAGGGCCTGACTGATAACTTCTTGAATATAGGCATTTTGCTGCGGAAAGCGCAATTCAAAAAAGCGGATCATCTTGTCCAGATTGTGCTGGAAACCGACCTTGAGAATGCCTAATTTTTCACCGCGGTTGATGGCAAGAGTCTGATAGCCTTGCATCTTCGCAATTTTCTCGGCAAATTCATAGTAGATTTCAAAGACAGCCTTCTCATCGCTGTCCTGGTCCTTGACTTCTGATATAAGTATGGAATTGGTCAGGATTTCATGGTAGACCCAAGCACGGAGTTTGGCGTCCTCAGCCAGAGCTTCCACGAGAATGTCCACTGCACCGACCAAGCAAGCGGTCGGCGTATCGAAGCCTTCAGTGACAAAGCTTGCCGCCTGAGTTTCTAAGTCTGCACCATACTGCAAAATCAAGCGTGCCAGTGGAAAGAGACCAGCCTCACGCGCCACCGTCGCCTTGGTCCGACGTTTTTCCTTATATGGCAGGTACAACTCTTCGACGTCCGCCAACTTTTCAGCCTCTTCAATGGCCTGACGGAGCTGGTCAGTCAGCTTGCCCTGCTCTTCAATCTTGGTCAGAACCGACGCCTTGCGGTCAGCCAAAGCCGTCAAAGCCTTATCTCGGTCAATAATGGCCTTGATAAGAACCTCGTCCAAATTACCCGTTGCTTCCTTGCGGTAACGAGCGATGAAGGGGATGGTATTGCCCTCAGCTGTCAGGGTCAATACCGTATCAATCTGTTTCAAACTTACACCCAATTCTTGGGCAATCTTCATGTATTTTTCTTCCATAAGCTCTATTATACCATGAAAAAAGGCATGACCAGCTCAAAAAGAGAGTCAAAGATTCGGTCTGCGGAGCAATTTTTATTGCTATAGTCCAGAAAATCGTATTGTCTTTAATTAACTGAATGAGCTCATTCTATCTTACATCCAAAAAGAGCCTGGACTTCAGTCCAGACCCTGCTCACATTAACTCGTTCTGTTACAAATTCAATCGCTTAGCCAATTTATCCATAATGACTGCCCCGACCAAGAGCGAAAGCAATTCCCCAGCCGCTGTTGTCAACCAGGTAAGGAAAAATGGTAAATCGTACAAGAACTTTAGCTCTAAAGCAATGGTAAACATGGTAAATGAGAAAAACAAGGAAAAATAGAGGAAAGCCTTATTGATCAAACCATTGAAAAGATATTGGTCCTTGTATTTTGAAAATAATTTCACACCAAGTGTCACGAAGATAAGAGTTGAAAAACCACCAACAAATAGATCAATGACCCCAAAGCCAATCAGATTGGCAATCATGCAACCGATAGTCACTCCGATGATGTATTTAGGATTGTAAAAGGCTAGAAAATTCAGCATTTCTGAAATCCGAAATTGAACAGCACCGAAGGATATAGCATTCAAGGGTGGTGTGAGGGTCAGAGCCACATAAATGGCCGCAACGATAGCAATCTCTGCCAGATCTCTGACAGAAAAGGTAGATGTCTTCATAAAAAATTCTCCTTTAGCGGGTTGACCGCCTGAAATATGCTTGGGTAAAGTGAGCAAGTCCCAAGGGTTGTATTTACAACATTTTCCAGTATAGCATAATTTTCAAAAAAATGATAGACTAGTTCTTATGAAAAAACTAGTAAAAACATTCTTAGAAAATGAAGTCATCCTCTATCTAATCGCAGGCGTCGCCGCAACCCTGGTCTATATCATCACGCGAACCAGCCTCTTTTACATCTGGCCCAAGATTTTAATGGTCACTCTGATTGCCAACACAGTTGCCATTCTCTTTGCCTTTTGGCCCAATGACCGCTATGTCTTCAAGCAGGAAAGAAATGGTTGGCAGGGACGGCTGGTCAAATTTATCGGTACCCGTATTTCTACCCTGGCCCTCGATATGGCTCTAGCCTATTTCCTGGTCGAAAAATTCCCTCACATCATCGGCCAATTTGTTCAACAGGACATTCAAAAAGTCAATGCTATCGCAACTGCTCTTTCGCAGGTCTTGGTCGTCGTCCTCAACTATGTCCTTAGTAAATTATTTATTTTTAAAAATCGAGTAGGGACTAATTTCTAGTCCCTCTCACACCACCGTGCGTGCCGTTCGGCACACGGCGGTTCAACTAACTTTTAACGCATGTCGTTTTAGATAATAATCTAGGCAATAAACCAGTCCACGTTTAGCGAGGACTGGTTTTGATATGGCACGTTTCAGTACAGACCTCTGAGCCACTAATTGATAATGGTCTCCCCAGCCAGATACTTTATCCGCTATCCACTTCGGTACTCCTAATTTGAGAAGTCCCCATAATCGCCTAGATTTCTTCTTCCATTGTTTCCAGATAATAACTCTTATTCGAGTTCTTAGTCGTTCATCAATGCTTTCCATGACTGATTTCATGTTCGTCATAGAAAAGTAGTTTATCCAACCTCGGATGACCCAGTTTAGTCGCTCAATTCGGCTGTCTAAGTCAATACTCCACTTACGGGCCGTTAGTTTCTTGAGTTTTCTCTTGAAACTCTGTGCGCTATCCTGATGCGGACGACTTTTCCAGCCCTCAGATGATTTCCAGAACCCAAATCCTAGGTACTTTAATTTGCTCGGTCTCACAATCTTGGTCTTGGTCATGTTGACTTTCAAACCTAATCGTTTTTCAATATAACGACAAATTGAATGCATCACACGTTTAGCCGCCGCATCACTACCGACTGTGATGACGCAGTCATCTGCGTAGCGAACGAAGCGAAGTCCACGATTTTCCAACTCTTTATCTAGCTCATTAAGCATGATATTGGACAGGAGCGGTGATAGGTTTCCTCCTTGTGGAGTTCCAACTAGTGTTTTATACCGTTGTCCGTTGATGACTACACCTGAATGAAGGTACTTACGAATTAAAGATTCTGTATCTCCATCTTGGATAATGTTATGAACAAGCGACATCAGTCTATCTTGAGGAACGGTATCAAAGAACTTCTCCAGGTCTATGTCTACTATCCACTCATAACCGTCATTAAGGTATTCTAATAACTGGATAATAGCTTGTTCGCATGACCGATTGGGTCTGAATCCGTAACTCCTCTCAGAGAAATAGGGTTCACAAATAGGACTAATGACTTGGACAATAGCTTGTTGTATCATTCTATCCATGACCGTTGGGATACCTAACTGACGGTCTCCGCCGTTAGGTTTGGGAATTTCAACTCGTAAGACTGGCTGAGGTTTGTACTTCCTCTGCTTTATGAGTTCTTTAGTTGAACGCCAGTGTTTGCGGAGATAGTCATCTATTTCGTCAATAGTTACGCCGTCAATTCCTGCTGAACCTTTATTGGCTCTAACTTGATTGTAGGCTTCAAGCATATTGGACCGAGATAGGATATTATCTAGTAACTGTGACATGTGCGTATTCCTTTCTTGTTTCGGTGTCTGAGGGACGTCTTATATTGGTGAACTTTCCTCTAGTCAATACGTGACCGCACCCAGTTCTATCAGACCGCTAGTTTTACAGACACAAGTGAAGTAGGTATACTTCGGTTAATTGTTCAGCCCTTCGCTCCACCTCTATTACAGAAGTTTCATCGCTACTATGGCCTCGGCTGACTTCTCATGATTCGTTGTTACTACGTCTTTGACGCTCATGAGACCTCACGGGATAAGTCGTACATCTTTCCTCGTTTACTCTCGTGATTTACGTCTATAGGTTACGACTACCTTTTTGGACTTTAGAGTTGTATGCCCCCTCATCCCCTATATACGCCTTGTTATCACGTTTCTGTTCGTAGAGCCACGATTTCGCTATCCCTTCCTCTCCCCGCTACCTCACGATAGTCAGGCTTGGGAGTCGCTTTGGGGTTCACCGGTAGCGGGTGTCCACGGAGGACTTTCACCTCAGATGTACGACATGCCCGTCGTACATACAAAATAGGTTTGGCGGGTCCAAACCTATTTGCTTTAAGTATCTAATTTATACATTCAAAAACTCTTCAAAAGTCAAAACAGCAATGAGCTTGGGTTGGTTGCTGCCATCCGGCTTGAATACCAGGGTCGTCCCTGCTGGAATATAGTAGCCATAGGCCTTGTCAAACTTGCCCTGGTGGGTAAATAAAATCGTTGATTTTCCAGCTTCAGGGACTTGAATGGTCCGATTCCGCAAGTTTTGTAAGGATTGCTCCAATTCCTGATCGTCAGAAAAATTCAAGGACCCTGTCAAATCTCGATTGATTTCCAAATTATCCCCGAATGCAGCCTGGGCATGCTGCCAGACGAAGTAATATTCAGAAGTAAGGATATGGTCAGCTTCTACCCCTAAATCCCGGTATTTTTGCCCATAGAGTCCCATCTTTTCTACGCTAGAATCAGAAATCCGCTGGCCATCATCGATAACCTGACCTTGTAGATTCTCCGGAACTGCTGTCAGCTCTCCGCCAGCCCCTGTATAGCGAAAAACAAAAACATAGCCTCCGTCTGACAGATTCTGACCCAAATTTGTAGGATTGACTACACTCGCAATATCCAAGGGTGCGGGGTCAGCCTCTAATGCTTGCTTTGAAGGCAATTGACTAGAAGTTTCAGCTGCTCCACTGCTTGAAGTCCCAGTAACAGCAGCTTCAGAATCTGATGATTGAGCAGAATTCTGACCTTGACTAAGCCCGCAGGCTACAAGAATCAAACTGAACAAGGATAAAAATAAAATTCGGCTAAATTTCATATCAACCTCCTGTATCCAACTTTTTTATAACTATATCACTAATTATTCATAAAATCCAGAAAAACGCACCAAAAAAGACCAACTCTCGCTGGTCATGTACTCTGCTTTCTTGTAAAAAATCTTTTCAGGGCCTTCCAGGTTTCTTTCATATCTCCCGACCGCTGTTCAAATTCGCCCTCCTGTCTGCTCTGGACAGTGGCATTGAGAACTGCTCCCACTATGAGAAGATGGCTCAAGAGAATGAACCAAATCATGACAACCAGAAAGACCAAACTAGTCACCAGGCGGACATCGACCATCTTATCTGCCGAACGCTGAACATAGGTCACCAATATATTCCCTAGACCAATAAAGACTCCCAGAACAAAAGCAGGTCCTGGCAAAACATAGCGTAGCTTGGGAATTTTTACATTGGGTAAAACATAGTAAAACATAATCAAACTAACCGCCAGGGCTAGATAAGCAATCCACTGGACCTGGCTAAAAATCCCCAGCAACCAATCATTGTCAATACCCAGATTGGACCGGATAAATTGGACAACGGCTTGGCCAAAGGTCAAGAGCGTAATGGACAAAATGAGAATGGTTTGGAGACCAAGCCCCATCAAGACACCTACAATCCGTGCAAGAATCACATTGCGGTGGTCTGTGACACCGTAGGCCTTGTTGACCGCCTTTTGCAAAATCATCATGCTCTTAGAGACCGTCCAGAGCGTTGTCATAATTGAAATTCCCAACCAAGAAGAGGAACGTTGGGTCAGGAGCAACCGCACCGTTGGCAAAACTGTCCCAGAAAACTGACTTGGAATAAATTCTTTGAGAATGGCCAGGATTTCTTCCACATCAAAGGGAAAGTAGGGCAGAAGATTAGCCAGAGTCAGCAAAATGGGAAAGCCTGAAATCAGCAAATAATAGGCCACTGCCACGCTGGTCAAATCCACCTCTGCTGATCGATAAAAAGCAAAGAAGGACCCGAAAAAGGACTTGACCTTTTCAAAAAGTGTTTCCTTCTTCATCTTCTTTCCTCCTTTTTTATAGCATGAGTCTGTTTAATAAGTTCCTTCTTCACCTTGACTAGTCAAGATAAGTGGACCATCTTTTGTAATCACAAATTGATGCTCATATTGACAAGATAAACCGCCATCCAAAGTTTTATGAGCCCAACCTGTTTTCATATCGGTGTCAATTTCCCAAGTACCTATATTGATCATAGGCTCGATAGTCAAAACCATACCTTCACGCAAGCGAAGTCCACGACCTTTTGTTCCGTAGTGAGGCACCATTGGTTCTTCGTGGAAGGTTGGACCAACCCCGTGACCAACCAAGTCACGGACTACACCGTAGCCGAGACCTTCGGCATATTCTTGAATCGCTGCGCCAATATCACCAATCCGATTGCCAACAACAGCCTGCTCCATTCCACGATAGAGACATTCTTTAGTCACTTCCATCAGCTTAGACACTTCTTCGGACACCTGACCAACTGCGTAAGCCCAGCAAGAATCCGCCACACCACCGCGATAGCTTTGGGTGATTTTCTTCATGGCTGCTACATCGTTAAAATTGAGCTTTGACACATCGACAACTGATTTGTCCAATGGCTCACTCAGAACCATGTCCACCTTGAGCAAATCGCCTTCTTTGAGCTTGTAATGACGCGGAAAGGCATGAGCCACCTCGTCATTAAGACCACAACAAGTGGCATAAGGATAGTCCATGATTTCGCCATCTACACCGATTTGAAGGGGCAAAACATTCTTTTCCTTACAAGTCTTTCGGACATATTCTTCTACTTCCCACATGTCAACGCCTGGCTTAATCAGCTCACGCAAGCCGATATGCACTCCAGCCAAGACGTCTCCTGCACGATTCATGGCATCAATTTCACGCTGTGATTTAATGGTAATCATTGGTTCTCCTCATTGAATTCTAATCTAAAGTCTGCTTTTTTCAAGCTAAATTTCAGGTAGTCCCGCGTCTTGTGACTATAACGGTCACTCCCGCGATAGTGGTCAACCTGCACAAAGCCAGCCTTTCTGGCCACAGCCTGACTAGCAGCATTTTCCAGATGGGTGATGATGGTCAGCTCACGCAAGCCCAATTCATAAAAGGCCAAAAAGACTAGGTTGCGCACGGCCTCTGTCATCAGACCCTGCCTCCATTTTTCTTTTTTAAGGAAATAGCTGAGCTCCGCAGTCAGCTTGCTCTCGTCCATTTTTTCAAAACAGAGCGCACCGATTAGCTGCTGGGAAACCTTGTCCACCAAAGCCCAGTTGCCCAAGGGTTGGCGCATGAATTTCTCCACCATGGTCGCTACTGCCAAGTTCTTGTCGGGCAAAGCCGGAAAAATGAAAGGCATGTTTGCTGGCTTAGAAACCATCTGGTAAAAATCATCCCCATCTTCGTAGCGAAAAGGCCGTAAGATGAGGCGTTCTGTTTCAAATCTGGCAGTCGCTGCCAAGCCCATCCATATAGTCATCATCTATCTTGAGAGGCTGGAATGACTTCCAGCCTCCTTCTTTTATTCTTCTACTAGCTGGATGTCCGCACCCAGTTCTGTTAGTTTTTCGATAATATTGGAATAGCCCCGAAGGATAAATTCAATATTGGTGATCTCTGTCCGCCCTTGTGCCATCAAACCAGCGATGACCATGGCCGCACCTGCACGTAAATCCGTTGCTTTAACAGGCGCTCCAACCAAATTGTTTGGACCTTCAAAGGCAATGTGATTGCTGCGGGTCATGATTTTGGCACCCATATTTGACAATTCCTGAACATGTCCGACACGTTTTTCGTAGATTGTATCGGTAATTGTCCCAGTCCCCTTTGCCTTGAGCAAGAGTGGGGTAATGGGTTGCTGCAAATCCGTCGCAAAGCCTGGGTAAGACGCTGTTTTTATGCTAACTGCCTTAAGCTGCTCCTGTTTTTCAACAAAGATGCTATCCTCAGAAACAGTCATCCGAACGCCCATTTCCTCCAATTTGGCAATGAAACTTTCCAAATGTTCGTAGAGCACATTGTCAATGCGGATACCTGCACCAACTGCTGCTGCAAGTGCAATATAGGAACCTGCTTCAATCCGATCAGGAATGACTTGGTGACGGGTACCATTCAAGCGGTCAACACCTTCGATGGTAATGATGTCTGTACCAGCACCGCGAATATGGGCCCCCATGTTGTTCAAAAGAGTTGCTACATCAATGATTTCTGGCTCACGCGCCGCATTTTCGATAACTGTCCGCCCTTCAGCCTTGACAGCCGCCAAAATGGTATTGATAGTCGCGCCAACACTGACAACATCCATAAAGATATGAGCCCCACGGATACGAGAACCATCCGTCGCCAAACGCATATATTCGCCCTCGTAGGTCGTTTCAGCGCCCATAGCAGCAAATGCTTTCAGATGCAAATCAATGGGACGGGGCCCCAGGTCACAACCACCTGGTAGACCAACCACTGCCCGTCCAAAACGACCTAACAGCGAACCGTAGAAATAATAAGAGGCCCGCAGACTATTGATTTTCCCGAAAGGCATGGGCATATCCTGCACACCACGCGGGTCAATCTCAAGAGTTTCGCCGTCACGTTTGACCGTTGCTCCCATAGTCTCCATTATATCAATCAAACTATCTACATCGGAAATAGCTGGCACACCATCCAGAGTTACAATCCCATCCGATAAAATAATGGCTGGAATCAATGCTACAACAGAGTTCTTAGCACCACTGACTGTAACAGTCCCTTTTAAAGGTTTCCCGCCCTGAATTACAATTTTTCTCATACTAGAATTTCTCATTTCTAACTTTGCCCAAAAAGGCATACGTTTTATTTTACCACAAGCTTAGTGAAAATGCTAGTTATTTGAAATGAAAAGGGTAGCCCTTGCAGGCCCCCTTTGCTTTAATCGAATATTCTCTGGATACGCTCTTCTGCATCTTGCAAGTAGACTTCCAATTCATCCCGTGTCAAATAAGGCACACGGCCATAAAAAACATGGCCAAGAACTTGGGCGTCATTGCTATTGAAGAGCCAATCAGAGGTCAAAAACTTCATGGCTTGGTCAATCGGTGTCAAGCTGCCATCTGCATTCTGCGGTTGCCCTGTTGGAGTAAAGAACATGGCTTTTTTCGTGGAAAATAGCTGGCGCAGTTCATCGGATTCAAAGCTGTAGGCAAATCCATGCTGAAAAACACGGTCAACGTAGCCTTTCATGATAGCCGGCATCCCATTCCACCAAGACGGAAAAATGTAAACCAGCAAATCACTCTCCGCAATCAAGTCCATCTCAACTTGAACATCAGCTGGATAGGCAGCTGCATCGCGAACAAACTGACCATTTTCAATATGGATGGCATCCTCTCCACGCAATACAGGATCAAAACCCAGCGCATACAAATCACGCACAGTCACTTCTATCCCATTTTTGCGTAAAGCCTGCTCAACCCGCGCCACCAAGACATGGTAAAACTTTCTTTTCGAGGATGAGCAAATACAATCAGGGCTTTTTTCATCACAAGACCTCCCTATCAACTAGGCCAAAGCCTCTTTCAAAGCATCCACCTTATCCAGTCGTTCCCACGGAAGGTCAATGTCTGTCCGTCCCATGTGTCCATAAGCCGCCGTCTGCTTATAAATCGGACGCTTTAGGTCTAACATTTGGATAATTCCCGCTGGGCGCAGGTCGAAAATCTGACGCACAGCCGCCTCTAATTTGCTTTCAGAAACAGTGCTGGTGCCAAAGGTATCAATACGGACAGAAACAGGCTGGGCCACACCGATAGCATAGGCTAGCTGGACTTCTGCCTTCTTGGCAAATCCTGCCGCGACAATATTTTTGGCAATATAACGGGCTGCATAGGATGCTGAACGGTCAACCTTGGTCGCATCTTTACCAGAAAAGGCACCTCCACCATGACGAGCATAACCGCCATAGGTATCCACAATGATTTTACGACCAGTCAAACCAGAGTCACCTTGCGGACCACCGATCACAAAGCGCCCTGTAGGATTGATAAAGAACTTAGTTTGATCATCCAGATAATTTGCCGGAATAATCGTTTTAACGACCTGCTCAATCACATCTTGACGAATTTGTTCTTGACTGATTTCTGGGTCGTGCTGGGTCGAAATAACTACTGTATCAACACGAACAGGCTGATTATTTTCATCATACTCAACAGTTACTTGAGACTTGGCATCTGGACGAAGATAAGCAATTTCGCCTGATTTTCTCAACTCTGCCAAGCGACGAACCAACTGATGACTCAGTGAAATTGGCAAAGGCATGAGTTCCGGCGTTTCATCTACCGCAAAACCAAACATGAGCCCTTGGTCACCTGCCCCAATCAAATCGAGTGGATCTTGACTGGCATCTTGACGTGCCTCCAAGGCTTCATTAACCCCTTGCGCAATATCCGGTGATTGCTCCACCAATGACGGGTGCACCCCGACTGATTCTGCAGCAAAACCGTATTCGCCCTTGGTATAGCCAATCTCAGCAATGGTATCGCGCACCACGCGGTTAATGTCCACATAGGCTGTGGTCGAAATTTCGCCAAACACATGGACAGAACCTGTGTAAACAGCTGTCTCTGCTGCCACGTGGGCATCTGGATCCTGGGCTAAAATAGCATCCAAAATAGCATCTGAAATCTGGTCAGCAATCTTATCCGGATGCCCCTCCGAAACTGACTCAGACGTAAACAACTTACGTTCTGACATAAAAATGTCCCCCTTTTAAATAAATCTTGTTTGCTAAGAATTTCTGTTTTCCGATAGTTTCCTAAAGCGGTGCAGGCCGAAAGCGATCTCCTGCGGAGTTCCATTTCTTTTTGGCAAACCTAAGTCTTGCCAAGCCCTAGTCATAGGATGTAAACATTCTATGACTTTCACCACGGCGGAAACTATCCCCTTGCGACTTCGTCGCATATTCAACGAAATTTCCTTAGCGGGTTACGACACGAATCCGAGAAAATCGATATTATTTTCTTGGAAAAGTTAGTAAGCCGCTTAGGAAGACCGCAGGATAGTGGTTTCCGTAGAAAATACGGAGCTTGCGACAGAAATTTTCTTAGCGGGTTAAAAAGTTACAAAGAACCAGTCGTTTACGACTGGTTCTTTGCGAGATTTCTTTGAAATCGGGCAAGGAAGATGATTTACATTTCTACAAATCATTGACCAGTGTTCAGACTGCCTTTTCGGGACTTAATAACCCCTCTAGTATAGCACATTTCTTACCGAAACATGACCTTTTTAACAAATAAATCGTAAAAAAAGAGTTGCATCCTTACAACTCTCAGAACGTAGACAGACTATACTCTAAGTAAATAAACTGAGTAGCTCTGCTAAGAAAAAATTAAATTTGATTTATTTTGCGAGCTGAGCGAGTCTAAACCGAGACTTTCCGCTGTGCTTAGACAGTCTGGGAGACTGTCTAAGGTGGGAAATCAAGAAAGTGAAACTTTCTCACTGCTCAGAGTATTTGAGACCTTAGGCTCAAATGCTAGGTATGGAATTCTGAAGGTAGCTCAAACAGTCTGGGAGACTGTTTGAGGAGTAAACCCAGAAACAAGAAAGTTTACTACCGTCCGACATCACCTCAGGAAAGTCCGAAAGGAGACTTTGTCTACAAACTCTTCCTCTTCTATATAAATTCTGCATCTTGAATGGCCTGTTTGACATCTTCTAGTGGCAGATGAACCAGTTCACAGCCCTTCTCCTTGTAGAGATAGTGGGCATAGTCGTCCATACGGTACTCATTGATATAAACCACTCGTTTGCAGCCCACTTGCAGGAGCTGTTTGGAGCAATTCAGGCAGGGGAAATGTGTCACATAGGCAGTAAATCCTTTGGGGATACCTCGCTCTGCTCCTTGCAAAATCGCATTGACTTCTGCGTGGAGGGTTCGGGCACAGTGACCGTCTATCATCAGGCATTCTTGTTCCAAACAATGCTCTGTACCAGAAACCGAACCATTATAGCCTGTCGCAATTACTTTATTGTCCTTGACCAAGACCGCACCGACCTTGGCACGCTTGCAGGTAGCACGATTGGCAATCAAAAGCGCCTGCGCCGCAAAATATTCATCCCAAGCTAGACGATTTGTTGACATAACATATCCTTTCTATTCATCCAACAGCCGGTAAATTTCCGCCAAATCCTGCGCCGTGATAATGCCAATCAGATCTTCTGGAGACTGAATATTGCCATGACCTTGGCGACTGACCAAGATGGTCGTCCGCTTGCGGCTTTCAAAATGGCTCATCACTTCATAAAGGCTGGTTTTGGCAGAGACTTGCACCACGCGAATACTGTCATCTTCACAGGCTAGGACATCCGCTAGGCTGGCCCGCTCCAATTTTTCTCGGATAGAGCCCGTCTCCTTGCTAGCCTTGGCAAGCCAGTTGGTCAATCCCTTGTCCGAAACCAAGCCTTGATAGGTATTTTGAGCGAAGATAGGAAATTTTGAAAAATGCTCCCTGTCCACTACTTCCAAGGCCTTAATCAGCTTGTCAGAGCCTTCAAAGGTAACAGGCTTGACTTTCTCAATCTGGCGCAAAAAGTTACCAATCGTCATGGGTTCTTGGTACTGGGCGATGACCTTTTCCAAAACCGCAATCAACTCCTGCGAAGGCTGGGCCACCTCCTGCAAATTGGTGCGATTTTCATGGACCAAGAGATTACGGAGCTGACGAGCTACATAAAGCTTGTCCCAGTTGGCCTCGACTGGATTGTGAGGGCTGAGTTCCTTGGCCTTGGCAAGCATGGATGCTACGTCGGCGTATTCACCATCTGGAACCTTGCAGACCTTGCGCAAGATTTTATCCAAGTCATTAAAGAGCTGTAAAAAACGTGTTTCACTCATGTTAGTCTACCATGTGCGACTTGAGATAGGCATCGACCATACGCTCAGTCGCCTGCACAGAGTCCAAATGGGTACGCTCGTAGGAATGGCTAGACTCAATTCCTGCACCCAGAAGGGCGTGTTTAACATCTGCACCTGCTCGCATAGCCGCAGAAGCATCTGAACCATAGTAAGGATAAATGTCTAATTTGTAAGGAATGTTTTCCTTCTCAGCCAAGGAAACGAGGTGCTGACGCAGTTCATAATGATAAGGACCGGAGCCATCTTTGACACAGATAGAAACCGTGTATTCATCCGTCTGCTGGTCGTCTCCCATCGCTCCCATATCAACCGCTAGGTACTCTACAACCTTATCTGGTAGGCTAGAATTAGCACCGTAGCCGATTTCTTCATTATTTGAAAAATAAAAATGGGTGGTGTAAGGCAGGGTGATACCCTCTTCCTTGTAGGTCTTGAGCAGGTTGATGAGAATGGCTGCCGAAACCTTGTCATCCAAATGGCGGCTCTTGATAAAGCCAGTCTCTGTAACCACCGTACGCGGATCAAAGGAAATGAAATCTCCGACTTCAATACCCAAAGCGCGCGTCTCATCCGCAGAGCTTACTTTTTCGTCCAATCGGATTTCCATATTGGTCTGATTGCGCTCGGCGGTATTGGCATCGCGGTAGACATGGACAGAAGTCTGGTGCATGAGAATGGTCCCCGTAAAGAACTTGCCGTTTTTCGCACAGTGAATCAGGCAGTTTTCACCTTCAATAGAAGGGTAGCCAAATCCTCCCACCAAATCCATTTTAATCCGACCGTCTGGTTTAATAGCCCGAACCATTGCTCCGAGTGTGTCCAGATGAGCAGTGACAATGCGGTGTTGCTGGTCACTTTCCCCCAGCACCGAAACCAGAATGCCGCCTTTAGCAGTCTTGGTCGCTTGATAGCCGAAGGACTCGACCTCGCTCTTGATATAGTTCATAATGTCCGTCGTAAAGCCCGTTGGCGACGGTGTATTGGTTAATTTTACAATATAATCTACTGTTTGCATGGAAACCTCCTGTTTGTAAGGCTATTATACCACTTTTAGCCATTTATTTTGCTATAATGAAAGCATGAAAACCTATCAAAAAATTTATCTTCTTTTGGTCGAGCGACAGGATTATATCAGCGGTGAAGAAATTGCTCAAGAATTGGGGGTCTCTCGGACTTCGGTTTGGAAAGCGATCCGCCAGCTGGAAATGCATGGATTGACCATCGAGGCTGCCCGCAATCGAGGTTACAAGCTGGTGGAAGGCGATTTGCTCTTGCCGGATGTGATTGCTGAGACCTTGCAGATTCCTGTCTACATCAAGGCCGATAGCGACTCTACCCAATTGGACGCCAAACAAGGTATCGAAAACGGTCACCCCATCCCTGCCCTCTATCTGGCTCCCCATCAAAACAAGGCCAAGGGTCGGTTCGGGCGCCCATTTTACGCCTCAAAATCCGGTGGCATCTATATGTCTCTCAGACTATCGCCCAATGTTCCCTTCTTGGAATTCAAGCCCTACACCATCTTGGTGGCAGCCGCGGTTGTAAAAGCTATCCAAGAATTGAGCGACTTGGACGTACAAATCAAGTGGGTCAATGATATTTACCTGGGCAAGAAAAAAGTCGCTGGCATCCTGACAGAAGCCATTTCTTCCATGGAAAGTCAGACCATTACAGACGTCATCATCGGCGTTGGCATCAACGTGCATATTGATGATTTTCCAAAAGAGTTGAAAGAAACAGCAGGAAATCTCTTTGAGGACCAACCACCCTTTACCCGAAATCAACTCATCACAGCCATCTGGCAGGCCTTCTTCCACACAGATGAGCGGGAATTGATTGCCCTCTATAAAGAAAAATCACTTGTCGTTGGCCAACAAGTGAGCTTTGTCGAAAATAATGTGACTTTCAAGGGCACAGCCATCGCCGTTACCGATACTGGAAACCTGGTCATTCAACTGGACAATGGCAAGGCCAAAATGATTTCTAGCGGAGAAATCAGCCTTTCTTCTTGGACGGACCATTAAAGAGGCGTATGAATTGCGTAACCTTATAGGCAAAATGAAGGTTGCGGATGACGATAAAGGCATAGATGCCCGCAATCAAAAAATCCCCAGCCAAAATCGAGGCATTCATAAAATAAGTCGCTAAAATCGTAGTCAATGCTAAAAATAGAAAATGTGATAGTTTCATACAATAGATTATAGCAAAAAATTCAGACAATGGCTGATTTTTGTGTCACAAACATCTTTCATGTCAAAAATCTCCAATTTGCACAGCCCGACATTGAATTTTTATAGCACAATGAAACAAAAACAGTACATCTGTGGTATAATGTACTTATGGCATATTCATTAGATTTTCGTAAAAAAGTTCTCGCATACTGTCAGAAAACTGGCAGTATTACTGAAGCATCTGTTGTTTTCGATATTTCACGCAACACCATCTATCAATGGCTAAAATTAATGGAGAGTACAGGCGAGCTTCATCACCAAGTTAAGGGAACCAAACCAAGAAAAGTTGATAGAGAAAAATTAAAGAACTATCTTGAAGCTCATCCAGATGCTTTTTTGACTGAAATAGCTTCTGAATTCGGCTGTCATCCAACAGCTATTCATTACGCTATCAAAGCTATGGGATATACTCGAAAAAAAAGAGCTGTACCTACTATGAACAAGACCCTGAGAAAGTAAATCAGTTCCTTAAAGAATTTAATAACTTAAGTCACTTGACACCTGTTTATATTGATGAAACGGGGTTTGAGATATATTTTCATCGAGAATATGGTTGATCTTTGAAAGGTCAGTTAATCACTGGTCAGGTCTCTGGAAGAAGATTCCAGCTGCTATCTTTAGTTGCAGGTCTAATAAACGGTGAGATGATAGCCTCGATGACCTACAAAGAAACCATGACTAGTGACTTTTTCGAAGCTTGGTTTAAAACATTTTTACTACCCACTTTAGATAGACTATCTATTATCATTATGGACAATGCAAGGAGCAGGGGCATAGACTTTTACCACTTCCTCTCCTCCTTACTCACCTGAGTATAATCCCATTGAGAAAACATGGGCTCAAATTAAAAAACACCTCAGAAAAGTATTGCCAAATTGCGATACTTTTTTTGAGGCACTTTTGTCCTGCTCTTGTTTCAATTAATTATACAACCAAGAAACTTCTCAGCTCTTTATCATGGAAAACGATAAACTTGTAAAAACCAAATCGTAAGAAGAAACAAAAATCAATCACGGCAACAAAATGATAGACTGCCTTGATTGATTTTTTTTATATAGCAGAGAAGTTCTAATCCTCCACAATTTCCACTGTGTCTGCCAAAAATCCAAATTCCTCTGGCACGGGGCTTTCTTCTTTCTCAACAGTTTGCGCCTTGGCTCCTTTGGCCTTGGCTGAAAATTCCGCCCGAATGGACAACCAATCTTCGTGGGCGATGGCCAAGATTTGCGGTGAAAATCCGGCAGCCTTGCTGAGAATATTGCCAAACATGGTATTGAGATTGTCCCGTTTCATGGTTTGTTCAGCATTAAGCGGGGACTCAAAGGCTAAAATTGCGTGATTTTCATTGGCCGCAACCGGCTGTGAACCGACTAGCAAGGCACGGTCTGCACCGGACAAACTCTCGATAATCTCGCCCCAGGCATTTTGTAGGCGGGTCAAATTTTCACGCGCCTGAGCTGGATTTTCCATGGCCTCTTGCAAAATAGCATGAACCTTACTGGTGTCTAATTTGTATTTCTTAGGTGCCTGTGACTTGCGGGAAACCGACTTGACTTGGACAGGCTGACTAGATAAATTAGCCAATTGTTGCTGCAAGTCTGCCACCTGCTGCTGGAGCTTGGTCAATTGCTGGGCCAAATCGTCTGGTAGCTCTGCCATTTCCCAAAAAGACGAACTATCCTCAGCCAAGCGAATGGTCATCATCTCTGCGTAAATCTTGGGCTGGGGACTGGTCTTAATGTCGCTCAAGCCCTTAGTCACCTGCTCAATCATGGCAAAAATCCGCGCTTGAGGCAGGGCCAAATTTTCCGTAAAACCTACGGTTAAGTGCGTATCCTCGCCACCGGTCTGAACCACGAGCATGTCCCGCAGATAATGGAGCAAGTCCGTCGCGAACCGGCTCATGCTCTTGCCTTGGTCAAACAAGGTCTGTAAGTGACTAAGGGCCTCTAGGCTATCTGCTTGACGAAGGCTGGTCACATAATCATCCAACGCCTTCAAACTGATAGAGCCTGTGATTTCCTCAGCGATAGCCAGGGTGATTTCTTGATTGGGACTGAGACTGAGAGCCTGATCGAGGATTGACAGGGCATCCCGCATCCCACCTTCTGCCCGACGGGCAATGACAGTCAGAGCTTGGCTGTCAAAGGCAAGACCTTCCTTGGTCAAAATTGCCGCCAGATGCGCCTGAATGTCGGTCACCTTGATAGACTTAAATTCAAACCGTTGAACCCGGGACAAAATGGTCGCTGGAATTTTGTGCAACTCCGTCGTTGCAAGGATAAAGACCACATTTTCGGTCGGTTCTTCCAAGGTTTTCAAGAGGGCATTAAAGGCTCCAGTCGACAGCATGTGCACCTCGTCGATGATATAGACCTTATAGGTCGCAAGGCTAGGTGCGTAGGTCGATTTGTCCCGAATATCACGAATTTCATCGACACCATTATTGGATGCCGCGTCAATCTCAATCACATCCTCCAGACTTCCTTCGGTAATGGCCCGACAGATATAGCAGTCATTGCAGGGCTCGCCATTGACTTGGTTGGGACAGTTCATGGCCTTGGCAAAAATTTTAGCAGCGGAGGTTTTTCCTGTTCCCCGAGGGCCTGAGAAAAGGTAGGCATGGCTGATTTTTTCCTGTTCGATGGCCTGCTTGAGCGTGGTCGCCACAACTTCCTGCCCAACCATTTCCTCAAAGGTCTGGCTCCGGTATTTCCGATATAAGGCTTGATACATTAGCGCTTTTCTCCAAACATAGCAAAATTCCAATTTGTCTTGTCCACTAGGAGGGCGACAAATTTCTCAAGGTATTCTTGGTCAATGGCATCATAATCCGCAACCAGTCTGGAATCCAAGTCCAGAACGCCCAAGAGCTGACTGTTTTTCACCATAGGCACCACGATTTCGGACATGGCTGCCGCATCGCAGGAGATGTAGTTAGCGTGGGTCCGGACATCGTCTACGATAATGGTCTGACGTTTCTCTGCCGATTCCCCACAGACACCCTTTCCAAGGGCAATGTGAACGCAGGATACGCCACCCTGAAATGGCCCCAAAATCAATTCCTGCCCATCATACAAGTAAAAACCTGTAAAGACAGATTGAGGCAAAGCTTGATTGAGCAGAGCCGAGGCATTGGACAAATTAGCTAGCGCATTGGTTTCTCCGTCGAGGAGGGCTTCAAATTGAGCCAGCAAGAGTTGATACTGTGCGATTTTTTCTTGATTTTTCATAGAATTATTATAGCACAGAATGAAGAACATTTATAGTTCCAAGTAAAAAAGAAAAAGGCTTGCGCCTACTTCATCACCCACAAGAGGATAGCTAGGTCAATCAGGACCCCAACTGTCCAAGCCAATTTAAAATACCATTTTTGGGTCTTGTGACGGAAACGATTGCCGCCTGCCCAGGCACCCAGACCACCGCCCAGGTAAGACATCAAGAGCAGAGTCTTTTCAGAAATCCGATAGGCACCCTTTCTGGCCTTGCCCTTGTCCATACCGTAAGTCAGAAAGACCACCAGGTTCCACACTAACAACAGCATGGCCACAACTTGTTTACTGTCCATTTTTCTCTCTTTCTACTTTCGCTCAATAAAATTCAATCTGGCCGACGGTCAATCCTGCCCAAGCTCTTATTCATCGAGTTGGATTGACATCGAAGATGATTTTCACAGAGCATCACTACTTCAACTTTACCATACTATCCTGATAGAGACAAGAAAAAAACGATTCAAAAAATCTGAACCGTCTTTTAGATATCGTCTAAAGTATCCTGCAACCAATTCAGTTGGGCACGATTTCTAGCAATTGCTCGATTTAGAATCAAGTATCTTCCGAAATTCTCGCGAATCGCTTCCTTATCAGAAAACAGGTGATTTTTCCGATCTTCTAGATGGCGCAAATGCTTGTCAACCAGCTCAATCTGGCCTTCCAATAAAACTGGAATCCGTTTATCATTGCGGTTGCGAATGAAGAACAATTTCAAAGAGAAAATATCTTTCTGCTGTGGTGTGTCTTCATTTGGGACAGACAACCACTCATCTAAGATTTTCATTCCCTCTTCAGTCATCGCATACTGCTTTTCCTTATCGTTACCAGGTACTGGATGACAGGTAATCCATTGGTCGCTGGTCATCCGCTTCAACTCTGGATAGACTTGACTATGGGCTACTTGCCAAAATTCTCCCAAATCACGCTGGACGAACTCTGTTATTTGTTTTCCTGTTACCATACTATCACTGGAAGCCATAATCCCTAAAATGATATTGGGCAACACTCTCTGCTTCGGCATCTTAACCACGCTCTCTCAAAATACTCTCCACCTTGGTATTTATCAAGTCAATAGCCACGACATTGGAAACCCCCTCAGGGATGACAATGTCCGCATAACGTTTGGTTGGCTCGATAAATTGGTGATACATAGGTTTCACTACCGAGGTGTATTGGTCAATAATACTATCCAAACTTCGCCCGCGTTCTAACATGTCTCTCTTGATCCGACGAATAATGCGAATGTCATCGTCTGTATCCACAAAAATTTTAATATCCATCAAATCGCGAAGACGCTGATCCTCAAGCACCAAGATTCCTTCTACAATAAAGACATCTTGAGGGTCTTGACGATAGGTTTTGTCAGAACGAGTGTGTTGGGTATAGTCATAAATCGGAATGTCCACTGCTCGACCTGCTAACAGTTCTCCTATATGATAAATCATGAGATCTGTGTCAAAAGCCAGTGGATGGTCGTAATTGGTTAAGATACGTTCTTCAAATGTCAGGTGAGATTGATTCTTATAGTAAGAATCATGTTCAATCATTGAAATTCGTGCATCAGGAAAATTATCCAAGATCGCGCGAGACACACTGGTCTTGCCGCCGCCCGATCCACCTGTTACGCCAATAATAATCGGTTTCTGTGTCATATCAACTCCTTCTCTTATCAATACTATTTTAACACGAAATGTGCTATAATGGAAAGAATAACACATAAAGAAATGAGATTTTATGCTTAAATTTGGAATTATTGGAACTTCATCCATTTCTCATGAATTTATTAAAGCGGCTCAAAAAAGTCAAGCCTATCAACTAAGCGCCGTCCTGTCTAGAAATATCGAGACCGCCAGAAATTTTTCTGCTCCTTATGAAAATGTAATTTTATACACAGGTATGCAAGAGTTTCTGGCATCGGACTTGGACCTGGTTTATATCGCCAGTCCCAATTCCCTTCATTTTGAACAGGCCAAGGCCGTGCTGGAGGCTGGTAAACATGCCATTGTCGAAAAAACCATGGTATCACGGCCTGATGAATTGGCTAGGCTGAGACAAATAGCCAAGGAAAAAGGTATCTTTCTCTTTGAAGCGGCCCGTAATTACCAGGAAGAGGCATTTGCCATTATTCGTGACTTCCTGGCTGATCAGACTATTTTGGGTGGCTACTTTGGCTATGCCAAGTATTCATCAAAAATGCCTGAGTTGCTGGCTGACCAGACACCCAATATCTTCTCGACAGATTTTTCAGGTGGGGCCCTCATGGATTTAGGTGTCTATACTCTCTATGCGGCTATCGGCTTGATTGGCACTCCCAAGTCTGCTCGCTACACAGCCCAGCAATTGCCATCCAGCTTGGATTTGAACGGTAGTGGACAACTCATTTATGATGACTTCTTCGTGACCATTCAGGCTGGAAAAAATGTGACCAGTGACCTGCCAAGCGAAATCTATACAGCCGATGGTACCTTGGTCATGGATGGTTGCCAACGGATCAGCTCTGCTATTTTCAAAAAACACGACGGTAGCCAAATTGCCCTGCCTGTACAAGTAGCTCCGCACCCCATGCTGGAGGAGGCGGTCAACTTTGCTCGGGTCATCCGGGAGCAAAACCATGAACTGGCGGACCAGTGGCTGGATGTGGCCCAGGCCGTCCACCAAACCCTTTACACCATGCGCAAGGACGCAGGAATCACCTTTAAGGCGGATACGATATGAAAACCAACTTTCCAACTAGCTGGCTGGACCAGCTGACACAGGCCGGATTTGAAGACTTCACTCCGGTTCAAACCCAGGCTTTCGAGCCTATCAAAAATGGACAGTCCCTGCTGGCTGTCAGCCCAACAGGCACCGGCAAGACCCTGGCCTATCTCTGGCCTAGTTTGCTGGCCTTGACGCCCAAAAAAGCCCAACAATTGCTGATTTTAGCACCAAATACAGAACTAGCTGGACAAATTTTTGATGTCTGCAAGACCTGGTCGGAGACGATCGGCCTCACTGCCCAGCTCTTTTTGTCTGGCTCCAGTCAAAAGCGCCAGATTGAGCGACTGAAAAAAGGACCTGAAATCCTTATCGGTACGCCCGGTCGGATTTTTGAGCTCATCAAGCTGAGAAAAATCAAGATAATGAATGTTAACACCATTATCCTGGATGAATTTGACCAGCTTTTTAGCGATTCCCAGTACCATTTCGTGGAAAAAATTATCAACTACGTCCCTCGGGACCACCAGTTGGTCTATATGAGTGCGACAGCCAAGTTTGACCAGGAAAAGATTGGTCCTGATGTGCTGACCTTGGACCTGTCCGAGAAGAAATTGGACAATATCCAGCATTGCTACATGATGGTGGACAAGCGAAATCGTCTAGAAGTCCTTCGCAAGTTTGCCAATATCCCTGATTTCCGAGCCCTTGCCTTCTTCAACAGCCTATCCGACCTGGGCGCTAGCGAGGATAAGTTGCTCTACAACGGTGCCAATGCTGTCTCGCTGGCATCTGATGTCAACGTCAAGTTCCGCAAGGTTATCATCGAGCGGTTCAAAAACCATGAAATCAACCTCTTGCTGGCTACAGATATGCTAGCGCGTGGGATTGACATCGATAATCTGGAATGCGTCCTTAACTTCGAGGTTCCCTTTGACCAGGAGGCCTATACCCACCGCGCAGGTCGTACCGGTCGTATGGGCAAGGAGGGCTTGGTTATCACCCTGGTATCCAGCCCAAGCGAGCTCAAACAGTTGAAAAAATTCGCCCAAGTGCAAGAAGTCATCCTAAAACAACAGGAATTGTATAAGGTCTAAGAACTAAGCTATAATAAACAGATACTCCCTAGCCAGATTGAAGCTAGGGAGTTTTGGTTATTTCCATAGAATGCTGATTAAAATCAGGCTTAATCCTGCAACGATGTTCAGATAGAGATTGCCATACAGTGGACTCACTGCAATGAGAAAGAAACCAACCGAGAGCAAAAATGGATGTTTATTTTTCTTAAACATTACTCTGTTGCAGCCTTCACCTTGTTTGCTGAAATAACAAATGGTGTCCAGATCAGGAAGGCAATGAAGAGGTTGAAGAGTGATACAAGGGCTGCCATCACATTACCACCAGTTGCCAAGTAAGCATACAAGCCTGGAGGTGTAATCCATGGAACCGCTAAGAAGACAGGCGGAATCAAGCCCATAGAGGTCGCTAGATAAGCAATTGTTGCACAAACAGGCGGTACAATCAACCATGGAATAACAAAGAGTGGGTTCAGTACCATCGGAATACCAAAGGTGATTGGTTCGTTGATATTAAAGATTCCCATTGGTGTTGAAAGACGAGCTACTGTTTTATATTCTTCTCGTTTAGAGAAAATGAAGATGGCAATGATGAGCGCCAATGTAACCCCTGAACCACCCATTTGAGCGTAGGCATCAAAGGAACCACGAGTCCATAACCATGGTAAGTCTGCCGCGCTTCTTGTCGCTTCATAAACGGCAGTATTCTCATTGAGGGCAACCCCGTAGATACCATCCATAACTGGTGCCAAAACGTTGTGACCATGTAAGCCAAAGAACCAGAAAAGCTGAACCAAGAAGGTAAGCAAAATAACTGAGCCAATACCTTGAGATAGCCCCATCAATGGCATCTGGATATAGGTTGAAATCACATCACTCAAGGCTTGACCAGTCGCAGCGTAGACTGCATAAGCCAAGATTGAAGATGCGTAAATAGCTGCTGTACCAGGGATGATGGCTACAAAGGCCTTGTTTACCGCAGGCGGTACTGTATCTGGTAACTTGATAGTAATATTCCGTTTTACCAGGCTGGCATAGACAAATGTTGATAGGAAGCCAATGAAGAGGGCGGTGAAAAGACCAGTAGCTCCCGCATATTTCAAAGCAATGGCTCCCCATTCACTTGTTTCAAGTACAGATGCACCATCATTTGTTGCTATTGTCAGCCCCAAGTCTTTCAAAGCTGTTATAACTGAATTATCTAGTCCATCGAGAGCTGTGGAGATTGTCAAGCTCTGTGGCATAGTAGAAATAAAAGAAGCAAAGGAAATCAAACCACCTGCTAAAGGGTTGACCTTGTGCATATTCGACAAATTGTAGCCCAGGGCAAATGAGAAAACGAGGGCCATTATACCAATGGTACCAAAATAGACATAACCATTGACATTTATCAGTGGTTGCATAGCCTCTGCCAAGCCAGTCCACCCCATATTATTTGGGATGTCCCTCAGAAAAACATTGAGCAAGACTGCTACTGAACCGGCCATGGTAACTGGCATCATAGAAATAAAGGAATCTCGAATCGCAACTAAATGCCTTTGCGAGCCGATTTTCCCAGATATTTCCATAAACTTATCAGAAATATTTGACATAATCTGTCTCCTTTTTATTTTTTTCTTCCGCTTTAAACGGTTTTGTGACAAATTTGTAGACAAAGAAAATCAAATCATGATTCATTCCTAAACATAGTCTTTTGCAGAAAACGTACCTCTATGAAACTAGTGGGCAAATGATTTGATTTCTGAAAAATATTATCCGGCTTCTTGTGTGGCATAACGAACCAAGGCATCTAATTGTGCCTCTGTCTGCCGTTCTAAACTTTTTGCCATCAATTTTTCCATCAGGAAATAATTAGCCTTGGTAAAAAAATCCGCAGCTTCCACTCCATAGGAATACTGAATACCGGTATGTCCCTCATCTACAGGAGTCAATTGATAGGTCATCGTTTCCTTGCCTCGATTAGATGAGAATCGGACAGAATAGAGGGATGGACTGGTCAACTCCAGCAGGGTGACTTGGACACTATGCTGATGTTTCTCGCCAAATCGTTTTTGGTAGGTTAAGCCAGCTACCAAGTCAACTTCCGCCGGCTCCTCACCAGTATTTTGCCGATAATCTTCTTTTAAGGACGTCACTATCGCCTCGAAAAGTCGATCAATAGAAACCGGATAAGTTTTTGTGATTTCCATTCCTCCTCCTTTCTATATACCCACAGATGGCTCTATAGCATTGTTTAGCTGTCCAATCGTTCGTACAAACTAACAATCTCTTTGGCCATATCAATGAAGGTAATGGCATTCATCAGATGGTCCTGACCATGCACCATGAGCAAGGATACCTCAACAGATTGTCCACCTGCTTCTTGAGCCAACAGGCTTGTTTGTGACTTGTGGGCAATATTCAAGGAATCATTGGCCTGTTCAAGCTTTGCATGCGCATCGGCAAATTCGCCTTTTTTAGCAGCCTGAATGGCTTGGACAGCCAAGCCTTTGGCATCACCACCATACATGATTAAACCCATTATGGATTCTAAATTGCCTGAAGAATTCATATTATTCTCCCATTAACTTTAGCGCGGCATCTAAAACATTAGCACCATTCATAACACCATAGTCCATCATATTGATGGAATCCACCTTGATACCTGGCTCAAATTTTCCTTTATATTCATTCAAGAGGAATTTGACCTGTGGTCCTAATAAGAGAACATCAATTTCCTTTTGAGCCACTTCGGAGTCAGCTTCAGAAACAGGAACCGCCCAAATAGTAGCTTCAAGACCTTTTTCCTCTGCTGCTTTTTGCATCTTAGTTACCAACATACTTGTTGACATACCTGCATTACATACTAACATAATGTTTTTCATTATCTTTTCCTCCTATTTCTGTTTTTGTATTAAGGGAATAAAAATAGTTACTAATTCATCATAGGTTGGATTGTTCAACAACCGTTTTTGTAGGTCTTTGTCTTTGACAAACTCGACCAGACAGGGGGATATATATTTTATGTGAGAATTTCGCCCCTTTGAAGGGGATAGTAAAAATACAAAATGAACGATTCCCTCCTCACCCCAACGGATACCTTCTTTAGCAATGCCTACTACAATCTGTTCTGAATAGCTCATTGCTACCGCAGGATGAGGGAAGGCCAACGTTTCTTCAAATACTACAGAGCTATAGGTCTCCCGCAGATGAACCTGGTCTAAAAATGTTTCTACAAAACCTGGCTGACTAGATTCATTCAGCTTCATTGTCAACTCTTCCAACAGGGACATTCGTTCCCTATTTTCATCGACTACCACAATCCGACTCGGCCCAAAGACCGCCTCAGCAATCTGACGCGCTTGAGCATGGTCCATATTTTCCCCATGTTCCTCACCCATAGAAAAGGTCAAACCTTGCTGCAAATGTTGCTTTATCTTTGCGACATCCTCTCCGGATAGAAAAACGGAAACCGTGATAACCGGTGTCATAAAGATAAGATTGGATAGACTGACAGATGAGATAATCAACTCAACATCAGACAATCGCTCCTCGGTCACCTCGTAATAGCTGACCACATCTACAATTTCTATACTTGAAGAAAATTCTTTCTCCAGCCGATTTTTCAACATCAAGGCACTACCGACACCTGTTGAGCAAACGACCAATACCTTTGTCTTTCGCTGTGGATTGTACCGTTCAACTGCCGCCATCAAGTGCAGGGAAAGATAAGCCCATTCATCATCTGAAACTTTATAACCTTGAAAGAGGGGCATTTGTCCAAAGACCTCCTTTGTGAGGTCAAAGACTTCCGCATAATCCCTACGAATCTCCTCCGTCAATGGATTATCCAAGACAATCCCATTTTCCAGTCGGATTTTTAGGGGCAACATGTGGGCTAGAATTCCTTTAAACAACTGCTGATCGGCAGAAAGTTCTAAACCGATCTTACGAGACAATTGGAGCAAACTATCTTGAATTTGCTGTCTCAAGGCCACTTCTGCCTGGTCTATTTTGGCCAGATTTTCCGTCAGCTTAACCTTCAAATGAAGGGCAATATAATTTGCTTCTTCCTCAGGAATCAATAGGTCAAAGGCTCCTTCAATTTTCCTGAGAATTTTTTGGGCAACCTGATATTCCTTAGAGCGACTAATTTGTTCTGAAATGGGAAAACGTTCAATAGCAGAGCCAGCCCGCATCCGCTGCAACATCAGGGCGATATGAAGGACCAAATTTTGCAATACAAAATCTGATAGACGCAGACTTGCATCTCGACATTCATCAATCACAATCCTCATAATTTCTGTGAAATTGATGGATGGAAGGAGGTTATTCTCAACGAGTCCATATAAGGTTTTCCCTAGCTGTTCGCTGAAAAAATAATCCATGATAAAATGCCGAATCGCCGTCTCTTTACCAGTGATTTCTAAACCTGCTTTTGTCATATTTAATTCCATATCGTAGGATGACAATAGGTTTCGGATATCAACAATCACCGAGTGGAGGGTTGTTTTACTGATAAATAAGTCCCTTTCCAATTCCGCCAATGTTGGCGACTGTCCTTCAAACAAGAGCTTATTGAGCACAAATCGCTGCCTGTCCACAGCTTCTTCCACCGAATGAAGATTGGTCAGCTGCCTTTTGGAAGAAAGGGAGGATTGCCAAAAGGTTTCAAATGCACGAGAATCATCTACTTGCAGATGATAACCGAGACCAGGCTTTGATAGCAATTGACTCCCGCTATTTTGTAGCGAAGCCGTTAACTGCTTCAGATAGGTTCTAGCCGTACGGTCGCTAATATGCAGCTGCTGAGCAATTTCCAAACTAGAAACGTAATCATCTGGATGGTCGATTAGAAATTCTAATAATCGAATCTCCTTTTTTGATAGCATTTCTCCCTCCTTTCCAAACTTAAAATCTGTATTCAAAGTCCCTGTAGCCCTATAGATTTATAATAACATACACACAAGAAATTGACTATTCTTCTTTTTTCCTTAGCATTGATGAAAGATTGCGACTAAACTACTTTTAAGTGAAAGGCCTGCCATGGCTTCAAAAAGGAAACCAACGGCCAATCCTCAGGATGTATGGTTCCAACGATATTTGCCTTAGGGGATAGCTCCAGTTCCTTAATGACAATGTGGAGTTCTCCTTTGTAGCGACCGTAGAGGTCATTATCAATGATGACAGTCCCGGCTTCTACCTTGCGATATCCATCTGTCTGAGCAGGAATAGATGTATCTTTATATACAACTCGTGGCATGGTTGAACGAATAACATAAGCAGAGATATCCCCACGATAATTGTGACTAAAATCAATAATCTCTCTCTCAATATCGGTCACGTGTTCTGCCAATTGCACTCTGAAAGTCAGAACATCTTCATCGAGCACCTCTTGAATAGACTCTAATTCTTCTTCTATCACGAACTGATTGGAAATCAATACCCAATCAATCAAACCAGTCGCTTTTATCCACGCAATTTGACGAGCTAATTCTTGATGACGGTGTTCTTCTAGAGTTGGTAACCCTTCAGACAAGGGCCATGGGCCCTCTGTTGCAGTCTGCGAGGAGACAAAGGCTGCCGATGTAATCCCCTCTTGTCTATAAAACTCTGACATTTCGAGAAAGTAATCTTCCGAAAGTGCCGTATATTCATGGGGATAAAAATTATGACAGGCAATTATATTCTCTCTATTAGCTCCTGCTTGCAAGAGGTCTGTCAATAATCTTTTATCTGTACTCATGTTCAACTCAATTTTCAGCTGATAAGGATTTTGAGTCAGAGAAACAATTTCTTCCAAGGGTAGAGCTTCATCCAAGCGAATCCCTGCAACTCCGAATGCATGCGCTTTTTCAATAAGGGAATCTTTCCAACCACAGGATTCAATGAAGCCTGGACTGATATCTGCAATCACTAGCATCCCCTTTTGATTGGCATAGGAAATAACTGAACGATACAGGTCAAACACCTCGGAATTATCTGGCCCAATCTGGAGCAAGCTGATAAAAACCCTCCTTGCACCATATCGTTCCATCAAATCAATGTAGCTCTGACATTTCTCCAAGCCATGTCGCTCCGGATAGATTGAAAATCCAAAGTTTGTCATATTCCCCCTCCTACCTACTAAAGCCGTTGGCTTGACTGACTTCCTTAAACCAATAACCTGATTTTTTGATGATTCTTTTTTGAGTGCTCAAATCCAGCTCAACCAAGCCATATCTATTTTTATAAGCATTTAACCAAGACCAGCAGTCAATAAAGGTCCAAAGCATGTAACCCTTACAATTGGCGCCTTCTTGAATGGCTCGATGTAGCTCAATCAAATGGTCTTGAATAAATTCAATCCGATAATCATCCTGAATATAGCCGTCCTCTTTGAAGGCCTCTTCTCCTTCCACGCCCATGCCGTTTTCCGTGACCAGCCAAACGATATTGCCATAGTCCTTTTTCAAATTCATGGCAATGTCATAAAGGCCGCGTTCATAGATTTCCCAGCCACGGTGAGGGTTGATTTTCTTGCCAGGCATATCATAAGAGGCAAAGAAATGTTCCGTCGTCAACAAGTCACCCTCCTCAAAGATTACTTTCGGAGCCTGTACTCGGAGAGGCTGATAGTAGTTGACCCCAAGGAAATCAACCGTATTTTCCCTGATGATAGCAAGTTCCTCTTCTGTAACATCTGGTCTGAGCCCGTATTCATCGATAATGGCTACCAATTCTTCTGGGTAGGCCCCCAATACAGACGGATCCAAAAAGCTCTTAGTCTGGAAAAGTTCGGCAATGCGGGCAGCTTTCTGGTCTTCAGGACTGTCACTCCTTGGGTAGGCAGGAGTCAGATTGAGCACAATAGAAATCTGATGGTCTGGATGCAATTCATGACAGGCCTTAACTGCCAAGGAGCTGGCTAATTGAGTATGGTAAGCCACCGCTACTGCAGCCTTGGCATCAACTTTACAGGGATAATGGTAGGAGCCCAGATAGCCACACTCTACCGGCACAATCGGCTCATTGAAGGTCACCCAGTGTTCCACCAAATCTCCAAATAATTCAAAACATTTCCGAGCGTAGGCTTCATAGGCCCAAACCGTTTCCTTGGATTCCCATCCACCTTTTTCCTGCAAAGCATAAGGTAGGTCAAAATGATAGAGATTGACCAGCAACTTGATACCTAAGGCATTGACCTGCTGAAAAACATCCCGGTAAAATTCCACAGCCCTTGGATTGACCTGACCGACACCGTCCGGGATTAAACGTGACCACTGGATAGATGGCCGAAAAATCGTATGCCCCGTTTCTTTCAAAAGCTCAATATCGTTCTGATAGTTTTTATAAAAAGTGGAGGTCACATCCGGACCAATCTGCCCATGGAAACGCTCCGGCTCAATTCCAAACCAGTAGTCCCAGTTGTTCAAGCCCTTTCCGTCACCTGGCTCTATCCCCTCACTCTGTGGACCAGAGGTGGATGAACCCCAGAGAAATCCTTCTGGAAATTGATAAAATGTCCTTTGTTCTGTCATTATACTTTCCTTTCTGCTTGGATGGCTTCAATGCTGGATGCAAATTGCGGTAAATAATCCGCATGTGCAAGCAATAGGTCTTTTAATAGTTCTTCTGCTTTAGGCCCGTTGGCAATCAAGGGATTGAGATAGAAGGCTTGCAAGAGCAAGTCATAATCACCTGTCACCGCAGCTTCTACCGTTGCTAATTCCATCTCCTTCATCAGCTTCAAATAAGCAGTCACCAGAGGTGGACTTGGCGGACAGCCGAGCGGAATAGCCCCATGAGCTGTAATAATAGCAGTCACCTCCACAACACAATTTTCTGGTAGATAGGGAATCACACCCCGATTGACCGTCGAAACGGTTAACTCCTGGTGGCTGTCATTGTAAATGGCCACAATCAACTGGCAGGCAATGTCGCTGTAATAAGCTCCGCCCCGTTTCTCCAACTGCTTGGGCTTTTCTTGTAAATGAGGGTCGGCGTAGAGCTGGAACAGTT
The DNA here is from genome assembly GCF_040836615.1 of Streptococcus nasisuis. Taxonomy (NCBI): domain Bacteria; kingdom Bacillati; phylum Bacillota; class Bacilli; order Lactobacillales; family Streptococcaceae; genus Streptococcus; species Streptococcus nasisuis. The sequence goes on from NZ_CP162268.1 coordinate 2,078,841, forward strand.
CCTTTTCTACCTCTTGGACCACTGCGGCACGCACCCGCCCAGCCTGGTATTGCTGGAGGGCATCATCCAACATCTCCTTTTCCAAAAAATAATAGCGGTGATAGTCACACGGCAGCAGGCCAATTGTCCGAAGTAAGTCAATTGAAAATTCCAAATTACTGATATTTTTCACCGCATCTGCTGGACGGCTTGCCTGATTCCCATAGAGTTTCTCCATCACTTCCATGGTCCGATTTTTTCCAAAACGGTCCCAAACCTGATGAAAATGAAAATGATTCAAACCGATATGGCGGGTCATAGCCTCAGATTCCTGAAGACCAAGCACCTCTGCGGCAGCCTTCTTTTGCCCAATCGGAATATTGCATAGACCTATCACCTTTTCCCACCCCAGGTAATTGACAATAGCCTCCGTCACCATGCCAGCAGGATTCGTAAAGTTAATCAGCCAGGCATCTGGACAGAGCTCTTTCATTTCAGCAATGATGTTCTTATAGGCTTGAATGGTCCGCAGAGCCTTAAAAATACCTCCAGCTCCATTAGTCTCTTGACCTAAAAATCCATGACTGAGAGGAATGGTTTCATCCAAGTATCGCGCCTGCAATTGACCTACCCGAAATTGAGAGGTCACAAAATCTGCATTTTTCAGAGCGCTTCTCCTATCCAAGGTCGCATGAATTTCCCAGTCAAGACCAGCTTTTTTGACCATGCGTTTGGCAAGTTCTACCACGATTTCCAATTTTTCTCGGCCATCTTCGATGTCCACAAACCACCATTCTTTGATAGGTACTTCGGTATGTCTTAGAATCATTCCTTCTACCAGTTCCGGTGTATAGCTTGAGCCACCACCTATTGTTACGAGTTTGACCATAGGCATTATCCTCCATTTTACTATTACTAAAAGTATACTCTTAACATACTGGATTTGTAAACGGTTTCCAAGACCAAACTTTTCCTTTTCCCTACGGAAAATCCTTGGGTTCTGGGCAAAGAAAAACCTATGCTCATGGTGAACATAGGTTAGATATAATCTTATTTAAGCGCCGGGTCCGGCATCAAATTGATTGTAATAAATCAATTGAGGATTGAGTTCTTGCCCCAGTAATTCACTAGAAGTCACCAACTTGAAGCCTTGGCTCGCAAAATACTGGAGCGTTGGTTCGACACTTTCTACACTGGTAGGGTGGATATCGTGGAGCAAAACGATAGAGCCAGGAATCGTATTGGCCTTAATGGTTTCCAAAATGACCGCAGGATTCCGGCTGGACCAGTCATTGGAATCCACTGACCAATAGATAATGGGCATATTAATGACATTCATGGTCGCTTGATTGACTGCTCCGTACGGCGGCCGCATGAGCTTGGGCTTGTAGCCCAGGATCTTTTCCAGAGCAGCCTGGGTGTCACCAACTTCAGACTGAACAGCCTCTGGACTGATGCCCGTTAACTTCGGATGGTTCCAGGTATGGTTACCAATTTCATGACCTTCGGCCACCATTCGCTGGATAATATCCTCATTGCCAGCAATATTTTTCCCTAAAATAAAGAAGGTTGCTTTGACATTGTATTTCTTCAAAATATCCAAAATCTTTGGTGTCGTCTGGCGGTTGGGACCGTCGTCAAAGGTCAGAGCAATCCGTTTTTGATTGGCCAATTCTTCTTTTTCCTTTTGGTACTTGTCGTAGTTTTCCTGATCTGTGACTGTCAAATGATGACCGGACAAGCAATCATAGAGCTCTGAGATGGAAATGACTAGGGTCTCCACTTGATAGCCTTCTGGCAGTTTTAACAGAAACTGACTCTCTCGGTAGCTGAAGGATAGATTTTCCACATCTTCCTGGCCAAATTTCTGGAGAAGCTGGTCGATTTCTGCCTGCTCTATGCCTTGACTAGCCAATTCTCTCTGCAGGTGAGATGAGACAATGGCACGAAAAACTCCCTGGTCCTCAACCAAATGTTTCAAACTAAAGACCTCTTGCTCCGCTGTCAGTAAAATCTGCTCCACATCCTGTTTTTTCTGAGAAACCAACTTGGTTCCCCGTACCTTGTAAGGCCTTGTTCGAATCCGATAAGCTATGATGTCTTTGTACTCAGAGTTTTCCTTATCCACACTGAAAAAATGCAGTCCTGTCGTTCTAGATTGAGGCCCTTCCTGGCCAAATTGCTTTTTCACCAGTGCTAGGACCTCCTTCTGAATCACCGAAATCGGTTTCCCAGCTTCATCTTCTGGAATGGCAACTTGAACAAATTCTGAACCGATTTTCCCAGCCTGTCGATAAACATTGCTTTCCTTAGAATAGTTCAATTTTAGCTGTTTGACGTCATCTCTCAAGGCCTGTTCCTGGTATTTTCCATAAGCAAAGACCAACATACCAAGGCACACTAAAAAAAGAATGCTATTGACAACCAACAGCGCAACATTTTGTTTTTTCATATAAGCAAATCTCTTTCATAGATATATAACTATCATAGTATAAAAACGACTTTTTTTCAATCAATATTCGGTTTCTGAAAACAGTTACATAAAACAAAAAAGAGCCTAACCTTTTCGACTCCTTTTCATCTCTTAGTCTGCGCGAATAACTTCCACACGGTAGCCATCTGGGTCCGTTACAAAATAGTAACGTCCTGGATTGCCTGGTAATCCACTGAGGTCTGTCGTTGGATAGCCAAGCGCCTTGTGCTTAGCATTGTCCCCTTCCAAATCATCGGAAGAGAGAGCCAGGTGTGAAAAACCATCCCCAACCACATAAGGACCGTGATCGTAATTATAAGTCAATTCAATCTCAAACTCATCACCTGGAAGTGCCAAATACACCAAGGTAAACTTGTGGTCCGGATAATCCTTACGACGGGTTTCCTTAAATCCAAAGGCTTCTTCGTAGAACTTTTGAGAAGCTTCTAAGTTTTCAACACGCAAACAAGCGTGCAACATTTTTTTACTTGCCATGTTAGACTCCTTTTATTTGATACTTAAATTCTATCATAAAATACATGAAAAATCTGATATCTGATATGAAAAGTGGACCATCACAAGGACGGTCCACCTTATATAGTTGATGCTCAATTCCTATTGCCCCTGAGACCAATGGTCATGAACACTCCCTATCAACTATGTTTTCTTTTGCGAGCTGCAAATCCTAGAAGACCCAGACCTGTCAGACCAATAAGAGCAAGGCCTGATTGACTATCTCCGGTATTTGGCAAGCTAGCAGATTCTGATTGAGTTGCTGAAGCTGGACTTACTGACCCAGTTGGAACTGAGAGTTCAGAAGTTGAAACCGGTTCTGGACTAGCTACTGTTGAAGTAGTAACAGGTGCAGCTGGTACTTTGAACTCAAAGGCTGGCAAATAGTGATAAGCCGGTTCCCCTTTTTCCGTTACCAATTCTTCTTCAACGACTGGGTAAGAAGCTGGATCTGCATAGTCTGTACCTGCTAGAAGTTCTGCTTCATTGCTGAATCCATCTTGATCATCATCGGCTGTTAGATCAAAGGCAGGAACTTCATGGTAGGCTGGCTCAAGCTTATCAGTCACTAATTCTTCTTCAACGACTAGGTAAGAAGCTGGATCTGCATAGTCTGTACCTGCTAGAAGTTCTGCTTCATTGCTGAATCCATCTTGATCATCATCGGCTGTTAGATCAAAGGCAGGAACTTCATGGTAGGCTGGCTCAAGCTTATCAGTCACCAATTCTTCTTCAACGACTGGGTAAGAAGCTGGATCTGCATAGTTTGTGCCTGCTAGAAGTTCTGCTTCATTGCTGAATCCATCTTGATCATCATCGGCTGTTAGATCAAAGGCAGGAACTTCATGGTAGGCTGGCTCAAGCTTATCAGTCACCAATTCTTCTTCAACGACTGGGTAAGAAGCTGGATCTGCATAGTCTATACCTGCTAGAAGTTCTGCTTCATTGCTGAATCCATCTTGATCATCATCGGCTGTTAGATCAAAGGCAGGAACTTCATGGTAGGCTGGCTCAAGCTTATCAGTCACCAATTCTTCTTCAACGACTACTGCTGACGCCATGACAGTCAACTCATTACCAGATAAATAGCCACCCACACTTGATTGCCAGTTAATCTTGATGTAGCGAGTAACGGTCCCCTCTGGTAGAAGAGCAGCTTTTTCGTTAGCATTCGAAGCCAGGTTGTTGGTTCACCGACTGCTTGCCATGTCTCACCATCTTGACTAATTTCAAGGCTCAATCCAGTAATATTTCCATTACCAGCGTTATCACGAGGACGATAAATTAGGTGATCGAGAGCTGTACTTTCTCCCAAATCAATAACTAGACTTGACTGAACAGCACGATTATTCTTCCAATAACTATGGTAAAGTGTGTTATCATCACCATCGTAAAGATTGGTTAATGGTTCATTTGCTTGTTCAGCCGTGCTTGCAGTTACATTGACAATTGCTACTTTCAAGCTTGGATTTTTAGCAATTGTATTGGTTTCGAGAACCCCATATGCTTCTGAAGAACCTAGTGGATTACGGGCTGTCACACGGAATCGATAACTTGTGGTTGGCAAAAAATTGTGCATATCAAAGTGAGCATTTTCTGTCCGACCAATTGCAACCGAAGCCATACCGACAGTAAAACGTCGAATAGAAAAACGTTGCCGCTTATCAAATAGTTGCTTTGAAAATTTATTCATTTAACATAGACCTCTCTTTCTTATTATATTAATTATATTGTGTTCACTTTTGATGCATCCTCCTAAACCTACATCATCCATATTGGAACACTTACAAAAGGAGTCTTTCATAGAATGATTTTAATTGCAATCATTTTGTGGATATATCCACTTGATAATTTATTGATATACGAATTCAGTTGTTGTACAAACATAGTTATAAGCGTGATAATTTTATCCGAGCATCAAAAAACACCCAGACCGAAGTCCAGGTGTCCAACCAATTACGCTTCCAAGTAGTACTCTTCCACGATGTTGAGGTTTTCATCCAATTCGAATACAAGTGGTGGGAAGTTTGGAATTTCCACATCCATGATTTCGTCATCAGACAATTGTTTGATGTGTTTTACAAGGGCACGGATAGAGTTACCGTGTGCACCTACGAAGACATTTTTGCCATCTTTCAAGGCTGGAGCAATCTTGTCTTCCCAGAATGGAAGGGCACGCTCAAGCGTTACTTTCAAGTTTTCAGCATCTGGGATAACTGAGTCATCAAGGTGGGCATAGCGACGGTCAGTGTGTGCTGAATGCTCATGATCTTTGGCCATTTCTGGTGGCAAAGTATCATAAGAACGACGCCAGATGTGCACTTGCTCATCACCAAATTCAGCAGCTGCTTCAGCTTTGTTTAAACCTGTCAAACCACCGTAGTGACGTTCGTTCAAACGCCATGATTTTTCAACTGGTACCCATAATTGATCTGCAGCTTCAAGAGCCAAGTTTGTAGTCTTGATAGCACGTTTCAAAACAGATGTATAAGCAAGGTCAAATTCGATACCTGCTTCTTTGATTAATTTACCAGCGTCGATCGCTTGTTGTGTACCTTTGTCAGACAAATCAACGTCAGCCCAACCAGTGAAAAGGTTAGCTTTGTTCCATTCAGACTCACCATGGCGAGCAAAAACCAATTTTACCATTATATGGATTCTCCTTTAAATTTTGAGGTTCCCCTCTTATACTTCTCTATTTTACACGAATTGCGTAAAAAATGCTAGTTTTTCCACAAGCTGTTTACGCTTACATTTTTCTTTCTTGAAAATTCAGCCCTCAGACCTATCCTTCTTCTTATCCATTATGTCAAAAACATGATATAATAGTTAGGCTGAACACGACAGATCCAAGAGGATATTCCGTACTCTAGAAATGCCGGACTTTTTTATCCTTTGCGAACTGAACAATAATAATGAACACGGAGTACTCATGAATAAAGTAGCTATCGTGTCTGCCTACCGCTCTGCCATTGGCAGTTTCGGAGGTAGTCTAAAAGATATAGAAATCGCCGACTTGGGAGCCCAGGTTCTCAAGCAGGCGCTAGAGAAAAAGAATATCCCAGCGGAGAGCATTGACGAGGTCATCTTTGGCAATGTCCTTTCTGCTGGTCAGGGGCAAAATATTGCCCGCCAAATTGCTGTCAAAGTAGGACTTCCGCAAGAAACTTCTGCTTATTCGGTTAATAAGGTCTGCGGTTCCGGTCTCAAATCCGTCTTGCTCGCAGCCCAGTCTATCATGCTAGGCGACAATGACGTCGTCGTTGCAGGTGGTATTGAAATCATGAGTCAAGCACCCTACCTGTCGAAGCACAGCCGATTCGGTGCTAAATTCGGACACTTGGAATTAAAAGATTCTATGCTGACCGACGGTCTGACGGATGCTTTTGAGGGCTACCACATGGGCATTACCGCTGAAAATGTTGCAGAGCGGTATCAGGTCACTCGTGAAGAACAGGACGCCTTCACCTTTGCCAGCCAAGAAAAAGCTGCTCAGGCTATCGCCCAAGGCACATTCGCAGATGAAATTGTCCCAATTAGCCTTCAAACCCGCAAGGGAGAAGTCATATTTGACACAGATGAATACCCACGATTGACACCTCTCGAAAAATTAGCAACGCTCCGCCCTTCTTTCAAAAAGGATGGTACGGTGACTGCTGCCAATGCCTCAGGTATCAATGACGGCTGTGCAGTTCTCGTTCTCATGTCAGAAGAGAAGGCTAAGGAGTTGAATGTCCAGCCTCTAGCCTTCATCGAGGCCTATGCGACTAGCGGATTGGACCCAGCCTACATGGGCTTGGGACCAATTCCAGCTAGCCAGAAAGCTCTACAAAAACTCGGAAAAACAGTGGACGACATTGATTTGTTTGAAATCAATGAGGCCTTCGCTGCCCAGTCCATTCCTGTTGTCAAGGAATTGGGCATCCCAGCAGATAAGGTCAACGTCAACGGAGGTGCAATCGCACTCGGACACCCTATCGGTGCCAGCGGTAGCCGCATCCTGGTGACGCTGATCCACGAACTAGAAAAACGCAATGGAAATCTAGGCCTCTGCTCACTCTGTATCGGAGGCGGTCAGGGAATTTCCCTCATCATTTCCAAGGCGACCACAAGATAAATCACTTGTAAACAAAGGAATTTTTATGAATATTGGTATTGATAAAATCGGTTTTGCGGCACCTGATTTTGTATTAGATTTGGCTGACTTAGCCCAAGCCCGCTCTGTTGATCCTAATAAATTTAAAATCGGATTGCTCCAGTCTGAAATGGCTGTGGCTCCTGTGACTCAAGACATCGTGACCTTGGGGGCACAGGCTGCGGCTAGCATCTTGACCGAAGAAGATAAAGCAACTATTGACATGGTCATCGTTGGTACCGAATCAAGTGTTGACCAGAGTAAGGCTGCAGCCGTGGCTATTCATGGACTCCTCGGTATTCAACCCTTTGCACGGTCTATCGAAATGAAAGAGGCCTGCTACGGTGCAACTGCCGGACTCAGCCTAGCCAAAAGCCACATCAACCAATTCCCTGACTCCAAAGTTCTGGTCATCGCCAGCGATATTGCCAAATACGGTATCGCATCAGGCGGTGAACCAACTCAAGGTGCGGGCGCTGTTGCCATGCTGGTCACTGCTGACCCACGCATCATGGTCCTCAACAATGACAATGTCTGCCAAACCCGCGACATCTACGACTTCTGGCGTCCCAACTATGACAAATATCCGCGTGTTGACGGCAAATTTTCAACCGAACAATACACTGACTGCTTGACTACTACCTTCGACCACTACCAAGAGAAAACTGGGCAACAGCTCAGCGACTTCGCGGCTATGTGCCTCCATATCCCATTCTCAAAGCAGGGGCTCAAGGGCCTCCAAGCCATTGCCAAGGACGAGGAAACCCTGACCCGCCTCTCTGACCGCTTCCGAGAGGCCATCGTTTACAACAAGGTGGTCGGCAACATCTATACTGGCTCGATTTTCCTTTCTCTCCTTTCCCTTTTGGAAAATAGCAGAGCGCTCAAGGCAGATGACCAAGTCCTCTTTTATAGCTATGGTAGCGGAGCTGTCTGTGAAATCTTTAGCGGCCGCCTAGTCGAAGGCTACCAAGAGCACTTGGAACTGGACCGCCTAGACAAGCTCAACCAGCGGACACGCTTGAGCATGGACCAATACGAACAAATCTTCTTTGAAGAAATTGAATTGGACGAAACAGGCACTTCTGCTGACTTGCCTGCTGACCAAAGTCCATTTGCTCTAGCTAAAATCCAAGACCACAGACGAATCTATATCAAAAACTAGTTAGTAACTGGCACCCTTGGCCAAGCCAGGGTGCTTTTCTCATATAGAAAGAGGAAATCATGTCCCATTTCTCAGGATATTACAAAAAAACGCGGCTTGAACGCATAGACTTGCTAGCTCAAGCTCGTCAGCTAGATGAGAAAACCATTACCATTCTCCAGCAAGATGATAATCTCCCAGAAACCGTTGCAGGAAAAATGGCTGAGAACCACCTTGGAACCTTCTCCTTGCCGTTCTCGGTCGTACCAGAATTGCTGGTTGACGGTGTCAGATACAGCATTCCCATGGTCACGGAAGAACCCTCTGTCGTTGCCGCTTGCTCGCTAGGTGGAAAAATGATTGCCAAATCGGGCGGTTTTTCCACCACTATCCACAACCGCCTTATGATTGGTCAAGTCGCACTCTACGACGTTCCTGACATGGACAGAGCCAGTCAGCTCATTGGTCAGGCGGAAGAAGAACTGCTCCAACTAGCCAACGACGCACATCCATCTATTGTCAAACGAGGCGGTGGCGCTAGAAAGATTACCGTCGAGCAAAAGGATGAATTTCTGATTGTTTACTTGCAGGTCGACGTCCAAGAGGCCATGGGCGCCAATATGTTAAATAATATGTTGGAAGGGATAAAAGAACATTTGGAAACTCTATCGCAAGGTCAGGCCTTGATGGGGATTCTGTCCAACTATGCAACGGAGTCCCTAGTAACCGCAGAATGTCGGATAGCCATCTCAAGTCTAGCAATCAGCTCTGCCATTGCCCAAGAAACGGCAAAAAAAATAAGCCTTGCCAGCAAACTGGCTCAGGTAGACCCTTATCGGGCAGCCACCCACAATAAGGGGATTTTTAACGGCCTTGACGCCCTTGTAATTGCGACGGGAAATGACTGGCGGGCGGTTGAGGCAGGCGCTCACGCCTATGCCAGTCGCGACGGACAGTATCGCGGTCTATCGACATGGACTATCCAAGGCGAGGAGCTGGTGGGTTCCATCACACTGCCCCTGCCTATCGCTACCGTCGGTGGTTCGATTGGCCTCAATCCTAAGGTTCAGGCAGCTTTTGCTATTTTGGGACATCCACAGGCGCGGCAACTAGCCTCTATCATAGCCGCTGTCGGTCTCAGCCAGAACTTCGCTGCTCTGCGCGCCTTGGTCACAACTGGTATCCAACAGGGACACATGAAACTTCATGCCAAATCCCTGGCCCTGCTAGCCGGCGCCCACGAAAAGGAGGTCGATCACCTAGCCCACCTCCTGCGCCAAAAAAAACACAGCAATCTGGAGACAGCACAGAAATTGTTAGAAGAAATGAGAAGAAACTAAAAAAAAGAGGGGTCCTCTTTTTTAAGCCTCCACTAACCAGTCTAGCAGGCTCATCTTCTCGATACCGCCATAATTTGCATAGGGTTGAATAGTATCCATAGTCAGTACATACTTGGGGTAGTTGTCTGAAATCTTCTGCAGCGGACGCAATTCCCTTTCAAGCGTTTCAGGCGCAAGAGTTGTTTCACTGACTTGGTAGTAGGCAAAATACCCCTGCTCCGTGACGGCAATGAACTCCACCTCGTACTTATCGGCATTGCCAACATAGACCTTGCTATAACGTCGACATAGCTCCAGAAATACAATATTTTCAATCATATGTCCAATATCTTCCTGATGATCTGGGAGCAATAGGTTTCTAAAACCAAGGTCTACTGTGTAGTATTTTTCTAGACGCTGTAAGAGACTACGCCTTTTTACATCAAACCGAGGAACTGCGTAAAAGAGCAGACTATCTGTAAGGCTGTTCAGATATTGTTCCAAGGTTGCATGTGCGATTTTTACACCCTGACTAATCAGGGTATTTTTTATGCTAACATCAGAGGGGACTGTCAATCGCTCTACCCACTTCTTAAAAGTCAATGGGCGTTACCGCCTCATTACACCTATTGAAGCAGAAAGACTGCAAGACTTTCCAGACGATTGGACAGCTAAGAAAAAACTTTCTGACGGAACTATTGTTGCGTTTCTGATAAAATGCGAATGTTTTTCATGGGTAATGCCTTAGTAACAGAAATCGTTAAAAAAATCGGAGAATTTATAAAAGAACTCGACTGAAATAGTTGAGTTCTTTTATAATACTTCCTCCATCCGTATCTTCTGCTGTTTCAACCCTAGTTGCTCATAAAATGCGACTGACTTCGTATTATCCGCCCAAACATCCAACGTTATATTGTAGCAACCACTTTCCTTGGCATAAGAAAGAGCAAAAGCATAGAGTTCCTTACCAATTCCCTGACCGCGAACCTGCGATGACACACACAAATCATCTATGAAGAGCGTTTTTACAGGCTGTAATACCTGACTCTGGGCCTCTTGAATTTGGCAAAAGAGATGCCCAACTACCTGTCCCGCCGTTTCATAGACAAAAATTAGCTGGTCTGGATTTCCAATCATGGAAGTCAAGTCTGCCTGCGAATATTTTTGCCCACTTTCCCTAAAAATATCGGGTCTCCCCACATGATGAACCTGTAAAATCTCCTCAAGCAGGCTTTCCAGTGCTGGAATGTCTTGTAACTGAGCTGGTCTAATCATCATTTTCCTCCTTCAAAAAAAATAATACAAATCGGTCCTAAGACCGATGAATATTCTGAAAATTCCTTTATACTATAAGTGTATCCTAAAATTTTTCATAAATCTCCTAAAAGTGGCTCTTTGTCAACTGTAGTGGGTAGATGAAAAGCTAACACCTAGAGAGGACGAACTTCGTTCTCTCTTTCTTTATGTTCAAAGCAATCAAAATGCGTTTTTTAAAGTTCTCAAAGTTCCTGAAACCAAAGGCATTTCTTTTAATGACTTTGATGAGATTATTGGTAGCTTCCAGTTTGGCGTTGGAATAAGGCAATTCTAGGGCATTCAAAACCTTGTCTTTATCCTTTAGAAATGTCTTAAATACCGTCTGGAAAATAGGATTAACAGTGGTTATTTCTTGTTCAATTAGGTCAAAGAAATGGTCTGAGTTCTTCTCTTGGAAATGGAATAAGAGAAGCTGATAGAGTTCATAGTGCTGTCGTAGTTCCTCAGAGAAAGACAAGAGTTTTTCCAGGATTTCCTTGTTAGTCAAATGCATTCGAAACATAGGGCGATAAAATCGTTTATCATTGATTTTACGGCTATCTTGTTGTATCAATTTCCAGTAGCGTTTCAAAGCACGGTATTCCTGCGATTTTCTGTCGAATTGATTCATGATTTGAATACGGACACGGTTCATAGCACGGCTAAGGTGTTGAACAATATGAAAGCGGTCGAGTACAATTTTTGCATTCGGAAAAAGCTGTTTAGCAAGTTGATAATAGGGACTAAACATATCCATGGTAATCACTTTGACTCGATTTCTAACCTTTCTAGGATAGCGTAGAAAGTGGTTTCGGATGGTTGCTTGAGTTCTTCCGTCGAGAATGGTGATGACATTTAGGGAGTCGAAATCTTGAGCGATGAAGCTCATTTTCCCTTCTTGAAGGCATACTCGTCCCAACTCATCACCTCAGGTAGGGTATTCCAATCCGTTTCAAACTTGAACTCATTGAGCTTTCTCATAACTGATGATGTTGAGATAGCTAGCCTGTGTGCAATATGTGTCATTGCTTGATTTTCGATGAGTAACTGGGCGATCTTCTGACTAACAGCGACAGATATTTGATGGTTTTTCTTAACAAGAGGAGTTTCAGCGACAGCCATTTTCCCACATTCTTTACACTTGAAACGACGCTTTTTAAGGCGGATAAGGAGTGGGTAACCAGCAGTTTCTAGGTAAGGGATTTTTGATGCTTTCTGGTAGTCGTACTTAGCCATTTGTCCCTTGCATTCTGGACATTTAGGAGCCATGTAATCCAAGTAACCGTGGAGTTCTAAGTGAGTTCCCATATCATATTCATCAGTGATAGTAATATTTTTGTCTTTAATTCTGAGAAAATTAGTGATAAGATTTAGTTGTTCCATATGAGTCTTTCTAAAATGATAGTTTGAGCACTTTTCATTATAGGTCATATGGGACTTTTTGTATATACTCAAAAAGGCTCCATAATTTCCATGGTGGTTTTACCCACTACAGAAATTATAGAGCCCTAAAAGTCAGTCCTCTGGGCTGATTTTTTGTGTTTAACGGATGATTTACAGAAAAATCCCCTTGTCCCGCAAATTGACCAGACATTCTTCCAAGTAAAATACGTCATGCTCTGAATAAATAGGACTGGTCAGTGGAATTTCTTCAACCTCACTATAATACGCTTCCTTCTTCCCACGATAGGTCGACTCCTGCCATTCGGCCGACAGCTTGTAACCTCTTTTCTCCATCTCCTGCATGATCATCTTATAATATTGAAACAATTTAGCCGGAGAATGGGTAAAGACATAGTTGACCGTCGCATGAGGACATCCCCAACCTGCGCCTCGCAAGGCACAACATTCTCTATGCTGTCCCAACAATTGCTGGCGCGGAAGTACAGAGATTAAGCCTTGATGCCAAAGTCGCATTGGATCCCCCCCTGTTATGGCACAGACCAATACATGTCAAACCACTGGCCGCCGCCAAACTGTGACTGGGATAGTCCCATATCCTCAAAGCCATTACGCTCATAATAGTTGAGCAAATATTCCTTACAAGTTAAAGCAATCCCCTCCATATCTCTTGACCTTGCGACTTCTTTCAAGGCAGCCGTGAGTAGGGTACCAAGCCCCTGACCCTTGTAGGCATTGTCCACTGACAGGCTAGCAATGTGCAAGTATCGTCCTTTCAAGTCAGCAGAGTTTGTCAGCTCAAAAATAGCATCCGTCACCAGCTTCTCTTCTGCGGGACAGGCTAACAAATAAGCCGCTACTTCTCCCTCGTGAATCATAACGAGACTGGACTGGCTACAATTTGCAGCATAAGCCGCCAAAACAGGCTCTGAAATCTGCTCCTCAGGAATAAAATTTTCCTGCTCCAGCCGCAAAATACCAGGCAAGTCACCCGGCTGCGCAAAACGAATTTCCATATTATTTCCCCCAGTATCAGAAAAGGGACCGCTGTCCCTTTTCTTATTGTACATTATGTGTCAAATTTGACAAGAGACGCTCAAAAGAGTATTCATAGGACTGAATATCCCCTGCCCCCATAAAGACATAGACTGCATTGTCATGATCCAAGAGCGGCGAAGTGTTTTCAACCGTTACCTGTCCACCTTTTTTCTTTATTTTAGCTGCCAGATTCTCTACTTTGACCTCTCCATTATCAGTCTCACGCGCTGATCCATAGATTTGTGCCAAATAAACCGCATCAGCCCCATTCAAAGCCTCTGCAAATTCATCCAGGAGCGCAATTGTACGCGTAAAGGTGTGGGGTTGGAAAATAGCAACCAACTCTTTGCTTGGGTACTTTTGACGGGCGGCATCAATAGTCGCAATGATTTCCGTAGGATGATGAGCGAAGTCATCAATGATAACCGTATCATTAACTATTTTCTCAGTAAAGCGACGCTTGACACCAGCAAAGGTCTTGAGGTGTTGAGCTACCAAGCTCAAATCAAAACCAGCAATATGGAGATTGGCAATAACCGCTGTCGCATTCATAACATTATGCTTACCAAAGGTTGGAATTTGAAACTCACCCAATTCTTTTTCCTTATAGCGAACCTTGAACTGCGAACCTGTGGTTGACGGACGCAAATCATAGGCTACAAAGTCATTCTCATCACCGAAACCATAGTAGTAAATCGGCGCATTGGCTGTAATCTTACGCAATTCCTCATCCTCACCATAGAGGAAAAGACCTTTTTTAACCTGCTTGGCATAGTCATTGAAGGCATTGAAGACATCCTCAAGGCTTGTGAAATAGTCCGGATGGTCAAAGTCAATGTTGGTGATAATGCTGTACTCTGGGTAATATGGAGCAAAATGACGCTCATACTCATCTGACTCAAAAACAAAGTATTGGGCATTGGCAGAACCACGACCTGTACCATCACCGATTAAGAATGAGGTATCCGTGATATTGCGCAAAACATGGGCCAAGAGACCTGTAGTTGACGTCTTACCGTGGGCACCAGCCACACCTAGGCTAGTAAATTCCTTCATGAATTGGCCCAGGAACTCGTGGTAACGCTTGTAGCTGTAGCCATTCGCATCCGCATAGGCGATTTCCAGGTTATTGTCTGGACGGAAGGCATTACCAGCAATCAGCTCCACATCGGCAGTAATATTTTTTTCATCGAAGGGCAGGATAGGAATTCCAGCTTGCTCCAGCCCACGCTGGGTAAAGTAATACTTATCTACATCACTTCCTTGAACCTTGTGGCCCATTTGGTGGAGCATAAGAGCCAGCGCACTCATGCCCGAACCCTTAATACCAATAAAATGATAGGTTTTTGTCATCTTAATCCTCTTCTATCTGTGTCAAATTGAGTTCTTGTGCAACCTGCTTATCACGAAAGGCACGTCTTTCCGGATAATTATAGACCTGACTTCTCTTGAGGAAATCAAAGGACTGGTTGCTTGATGTTTTTTCCTGCACCCGGTCCTCTTTTTTCAAAGAATAGACTTCTGGCAAATCTGCTAAAATATAGCTTTCTTGGCGCAAACGGTCAGCTAGATTGGCCAGAAGATCGCCAGTCACTTCCTTGTGAGGAGTAGGATGGACAGTTGGAACTTTTTTAGGCTTGCTTCCGATAAAATCATCCTTCAAATAGCTAGCTGAACGTTTCTTTTTAATATCTTCTTTGGCTACTTCCCTGGCTAACTGCCCCTGGGTCTTCCGCTCCGCATGCTGGACCGGTCTGTGAAGATTTCGGTCCCGTCTGGAATAATGCGACCTCTTGGTAGCAAATAAAGGGGGCAAGAGCTCGTCTTCCGTCTGCTCTGGAACAGGTTTCACCGCTGGTTCCGGACTGCCACTGGCTTCAAACACCTTGTCCTGATAAGGTCCCTTAATATTTGAAATCAAATCGCTCTCCTCATAGAGAAGCATCTGAGGGCTGGCCTCAATCAGGGGCTCATTGTCTGAAATGATGGGAAATCGAGTATCTTCTCTTATCATAGCACATTCCTTTCAACTACTCATTATATCATAAAGGCACAGGGTTTTACCACACAAGAGGAAGTCTGCTTCAGATTGTCAGCCTTATTCTGTGATACCAAGAATGTCACGAATATCTTCAACCGTCAGACTTGAGCGACTTTCTTCGCCGTCCAGCACCGTCTTGACCATATTTTTCTTACTTTCCTGCAGGGCAAGGATTTTTTCTTCAATCGTTCCCCTGGTAATCAATCGATAGCATTCGACCGTTTCTGTTTGCCCCATTCGGTGGGCCCTACTAATGGCCTGGGATTCCACCGCAGGATTCCACCAGAGGTCAACCAAAATGACTGTATCGGCACCGGTCAGATTGAGCCCCACGCCACCTGCCTTGAGGGAAATGAGGAAGGCATCACGGCTACCTGCGTTAAAGGCCTGGGTCATCTCTTGGCGCTGACTAGCAGGGGTCGAGCCGGTCAATTTGTAAGAGGTCAGGCCCAACTCATCCAGCTGCTGCTCAATCTTATCCAGCATTGTTCTAAACTGTGAAAAAATCAATACCCGATGCTCACCCTCTTTAAGCTGTTGCAGGAGCTCACTCAGGCTATTGAGCTTACCACTTTCTCCGGTAAAATCATCCATAAAGAGGCTGGGAGTGTCACAAATTTGACGGAGACGGGTAATGCCCGACAGGATTTCAATCTTATTGCGGTTAATCTGGGCATCATCTGCTCCCAACACCTTGGACTGCATTTGCTGGAGTTGCCCCAGATAGATGACCTTTTGCTCATCCGTCAATTCATTTAAGACATTGACCTCGATTAAATCAGGCAGTTCATCCAGAACCTCTTCCTTATGCCGCCTTAGGACAAAGGGCTGGATCATACGGGCAATTTCCTGGGAACTCATTTTGCTAAATTCCTGCTTACCTGGCAGGAGGCCTGGTAGGACAATCTGGAAAATAGACCAAAGCTCAGTCAGGTGATTTTCAATAGGCGTACCAGACAGGGCAAAACAGTTCCCTACCTCAAACTCTCTCAGAAGCTGGGCAATTTTTGACTGGGAATTTTTCATGACCTGGGCTTCATCCAAAATCAAATAATCAAATTGCTCTTCTTTATAGAGGTCAAAATCCTGTCTGAAGGATGGATAGGAAGTCACATAGACCTGATGGTCCTCATTGATAAGCATTTCCCGGTGGTCCTTATTGCCATAGACCACTGCCACTTCCAAGTCCGGCGCAAATTTGGCACATTCTTCCTGCCAGTTATAAATCAAACTAGAAGGAGCCAAAATCAAAACCTTGGAACTTGACTTCAGATGGCCTGACAGGAAGGCAATAGTTTGCAGGGTCTTCCCTAGACCCATATCATCTGCCAAAATGCCCCCGAAACCATAATGGTTGAGCATGGAAAGCCATTTGACGCCTGTCTCTTGGTAATCCCGTAGTTGCTGATTCAGGGGCTGTTGGGGAAGAGGAAAGATATCTGGTGCCGCCAAATGAGCCGCCATGGTTTGAAATTCTTCCGAAAAATGAACCTGGTCCAAGCCTGACAATTGCTGAGCCAGTCGGAAACCATTCAAGGCATCCAAATGAAGGGTCTGCCCCTTTCCAAATTTAGCCCTGAGATTGGTCAGAGTCTGGCTGATGCGCAAGGCCTCTTCGTCGAAGATCAGCAACTTGCCACTTGGGCTGGTATAGTGGTCCTCCTGGTTTAAGAGGGCCTGGATGGCCTGGTCCACCTCGGATTGATCAATACCTGTCAAGTCAAAGGAAATGTCCAACAAGGAACCATTTTTCACGATTTCAAGACTTGGCTTGACCTGAATAAGATTATTTTCTAACTGCTGGTCCAGGTAAACCTTACCCATTTTTTCCAACAGGGCTAGATGTTCCTTGTAGAAGGTATACCATTCGGTCTGGAGCAAGGGCTGGCGGTAGGCCAGGAATTTCCCATGAAAGCCTGCTAGCTTGATCGCCTGGTGGACAGCTTCCAGATGTTGAAAATGACTTGTAAAAGGTAGTAAGTCCAGCTCCTCTTGCGAGGCAACCTTGCGACCTGAAAAATCCAAGACCAGCTGCAGGGTCAAGCGACCACTTGCCTCCATGCCCAGATGGAATTCCGGCTGAAAATCCTCAATGGCAAAGCGTTTGGGTGCCTTGACTTTCCCCAATTTTTGCAGTTCCAATAAACTGAGGGCCAATTTGCCCTGATCCTGAAAATCCACTTGAACCTTGCGTAGGCCTGATTCAGTCGGAACCAGATCATTGATCCGCACCAGCAGATTTTCCTGCTGGCGATCCAGGCTATAGATAGTGCCATGTTTGAGCAGGTAACTTCCATAAAAGAGCTGGCGGACAGGCTCTTCATGAATCACCATTTCAATCATATCCATATGAACCGTTACTTCAAAACAAAATAGACCGTCTTCTGGCGTTAGGTGTTTAATGGTCAACTGTGAGTAGCTAGTCTGCTGGTAGGTCAGTTGAAATTCATCCAAGTCCCCCAGCAACTCCAGCCCCTCCTCAAAGTGAGACTGGGGCAGGCGGAAATGACGACCGAAATGAACCAAGACTTCCGAGTCCAGGCGGGCTTTTTCAGGCACCAGGACCCATAAAAATTCCAGAAGAGCCTGACTTGCCGGGTCAAAATGATCAAAGGACACATGCTCAAAGTATTTTTTACCGATTTGATACTGGCCATTGGTTTTGACCACCTTCAAAAAGGCCCCAATATCGCGAATAATATAGTAACGTTGGTCTGGCAAACGACCGATTTTGAGGGTCCAGTCAATCTGGCGGTCATAGGCCAATAACTGCCCCTCCACAGCCAATTGGTATTGGATACCCAAATCAAGCGTAGGCGGTAAAATTTCATCCAAAAACAAGCCGCCAAAGTAGGTTCGCCTAGCGGTCTCCTTCTGATGGCTACCCTCCTCCTTGAGGGTCTGACCAGCCTTATCATTCTTCAAAAAATACTCCGTAGCAGCCAAATGCTGACAGTAGCCCTTGTTTTGAAATAGCAGACAGCTACAATTAAGCTCACTATCGTCATCACTATAGGAAAACAACTCCCCAGCAATTTCCAGCGTCATCTTTCCCAGCTCGCTCTCAACGACTGTCAACTGACCCGATTCGTATAAATCAATTCCTTCCTGGCGAGTCCGCCCCGGCATCATCCTACTCATCCATGCTCCTATTCAACATTCATTCCTAACAAATATTATCTCTCTATTATAGCATAATTGAAACCGAATTTCCCTCCCCAGGCATCAAAAAAACACCAGCTCAAGCTGATGCTTTCTATTTCCTCTTCCAATAATAGTTGGTTGCGCGACACATCCTGACCAGGTATTTGCCAAGTCGCCAAAGCGAAAAGAGCGCAAGCAAAGGAGAAGCACAGTGAGTACCATATAGCCCAGATGAAAGCTTTCCAACGTCTTCATCAAGCTAAAGAAACTAATATAGCCAAGCATGCCTATCAGGAGCAGAGGAAACAAGATTCCGAGCCAGCCCAACAAGTAACAACTTCTAAAGGGCGCCTGTTTTTCTGGTTCAAAATCTGGCAATTCCAAGACCCACTCTCCAATCAATTCTGCTCAAAACTGAAAGCTAGTCCTTTCGTCACCTCTCATAGTAAAAGAGAGAAGGTTTCCCTCCTCTCCTCTTCGTTTATATAAGAAACAGTATTTATAAGTAAGGTAGATTTAGATGAGAGATAGTTTTTTTGCAAATCAAGACCGTTTTTTGATGGAATACTGACTGTATTTCGAGAAAAACGAACGATGAGTGGCAGAAAACTAGCCTTAGCTAAAGATACTGAACTGTGAATACAGGTTCCGAGAATTACTGACGCACTTCCAAGAGTCCCAAATCGCCATCTTCACGTTTGTAAAGGACATTGGTAGTACCATCATTGGCATCTGTGTAGATAAAGAAGTCATGTCCAAGCAATTCCAATTGAAGAACGGCCTCTTCCATATCCATTGGTTTCAAGTCTACCTGCTTAGTACGAACTACTTTTACTTCTTCTTCAGCTTGCTCTACCAACTCGTCTGTAAAGACTTGACCAGTAGCCACTTTTTGACGGTGTTTGCGCTCGATTTTTGTCTTGTTACGACGGATTTGACGTTCAATCTTGTCTACGACAAGGTCGATTGAGCCATACATTTCTTGTGAAATGTCTTCTGCACGCAGGGTCACACCACCAACAGGGATGGTCACTTCAACCTTAGCACGCTTGTCACGGTAAACCTTCAAGTTTACCTTGGCATTCAACTCTTGGTCTGCACTAAAGTACTTCTCAATCTTAGCAACTTTCTCTTCTACATAGGCACGGAGTGCATCTGTAACTTCAAGGTTTTCTCCACGAATACTGAATTTAATCATATTAGTACCTCTTTCTTGGCTTTCGCCTTTCTTCACTATTATTATAACACATTTATAAAATATTGCAACCGTTTTCTCAACGTGAAAGTGAAAATGTTTTGATTTCTTTCTGACCAGTTTTCATGAAAAGTCCCACGGCAAGCTGGATTGTGGCACCTGTTGTGTAAATATCGTCAACTAAAATTATTTTTTCTGGAAGCTCATCTTCCTCCAACAAATAAAAGACCTGTTCCGCATCAAGACGCTCCTCCCGACTTTTTGAAGACTGTTTCTGGCTATCAATTTTACCCAATAGCTCTTTATATGGAAGACCAGCCGCATCAAGTAGCCCCGTCACCTGATTGAAGCCTCGCTCCTCCAACCTCTCTGGACTAAGGGGAATGGGAACCAAGGTATAGTCCGAATAAGCTGACAGGGCAGCCTTGATTTGCTGGGCAAAGACCTGTCTGAGCAGATAGTCCCCTTGAAACTTGTACTTGCTGAAATAATCTGCCATAGCTGGATTGTATTGGAAAATGGCCCTGTGGTCAATGTGTTTGCCCTTGGCCTGCCAGTGCCGACAATCACTGCAGATATCGGAAGTTCCTGACTTATAACAAGACGGACAGTGGAGCTCTGCTATTTCCTTAAAAGAAGCCTGACAGCTGGAACAAATCCCTAGCTTTTCCTGCTGGAAAAAGAGGATAGAGCTAAATGTGGTGCGGGTTCGCAGACTTTCCGCACAGAGTAGGCAGTTAGACATAGCCGGCCTCCTTGTTCATAAATTTGATTTCAGCGATTGCTTTTTCAATGGCACGGGTCGAACCCTCGTGAAAAAAGAGGAGCAAGCCTGTTGGACGATCCATGGACCGCCCGACTCGGCCTCCAATTTGCACTAAACTGGACGATGTATAGAGATAGTGGTTGGCCTGGACCACCATGACATCAACCATGGGAAAGGTCACACCTCGCTCCAGAATCGTTGTTGAAACCAGGATAGTAATGGTGCGGTCGCGAAAACCTTGAACAATCTCCAGTCGATTTTCCATCTGACTGGATACAAAACCGATTTTCTCATCAGGAAATTCTCGCTCCAAAATCGCTACAAATTCCTGGCCTTTGGAAATTTCTGGCAGAAAAATCAGCAAGGGAAAACTTGTTTTTCGCTGGTTTCTGATAGCTTGCTTGAGCTTGACAACCAGCTTGTCCTTTTTCAGGCTCTGGTCAAATTGGCTGAACCAGACCTTTTCTGGCACAATCAAGGGATTGCCGTGAAAGCGTCTGGGCAAACTGAGCCGTTCCAATTGGCTGGATTTGACCTTCCTATCCAGCTCATCCGTCGAGGTCGCTGTCAGGAAAACCTGGAGCCCGTCTGCTTTGACGGCATTGTCTACTGCCCGGTAGAGCATGGGATTGTCCGCATAGGGAAAGGCATCCACCTCATCGATTAAGACCAAATCAAAGGCCTGGTAAAACTTGAGCAACTGGTGGGTGGTAGCGACCACAAGCGGCGTCCGAAAATAAGGATCCGACTGGCCATGAAGGAGGCTGATGGGAACAGCGAAATCTTGTTGTAGCCGCTTATAAAGCTCAATACAGACATCAATTCTGGGACTGGCCAGACAAACTGCCCCGCCATGGTCAATGACTTGCGCTACTGCATGGTAAATCATCTCCGTCTTTCCAGCCCCCGTCACGGCATGAACCAGGGTCGGGCGCCGTTTTTCAATATTGGCACAGAGCCCGTTTGAAATCTTCTGCTGCCAATCAGTCAGCTGACCAGACCACTTGAGACAGGCATTTTCTGGGAAATCCTGCTGGGGAAAATAATAGAGTTCCTCATCTGACCGCACCCTGCCTAGCAGGATACATTCCCGGCAATAGTAGGCCCCGTTTGGCAAACAATGGCGGTCCGAAAATGCAGTCGAACAACGAAAACAAGCGCCCCCCTCTGTCATGCTAGGTAAGGTCTGAGCTGCTTGGCGCTCTTCAGCCGTCAATTGATACTTGGTAAACAGTCGTCCATAATAATTTTCTAGTTCTTTCATCACTTATTTATTCGGAAATTTTTGTCAGTTTTTGGAAAAACGTGTATAATTTTGGTATGAAAGAATTTAAAACCATTAAAGAAGACGGTATTGTCGAAGAAGAGATTAAGAAATCCCGCTTTATTTGCTTTATGAAACGGGTGACAACCGAGGAAGAGGCCAGGGAATTTATCAACGGTATTAAGAAAGAGCACTACAAGGCCAGCCATAACTGCTCTGCCTTTATCCTTGGCGAAAATATGGAAATCAAGCGATCGTCGGACGACGGCGAGCCTTCTGGTACAGCAGGTGTTCCCATGCTGACAGTGCTGGAAAATCATGAACTGACCAATGTCGCAGCGGTTGTGACCCGCTATTTCGGAGGTATCAAGTTGGGTGCCGGTGGGCTGATTCGGGCTTATGCTGGAGCCGTGTCCAAGGCCGTCAAGGAAATCGGCGTTGTTGAAGTCAAGGAGCAAAAAGGCATTTCTATCACCCTTTCCTATGCCCAGTACCAGGAATTTGCCAACTGGCGGGCTGAGTTGGGACTGGAAGAACACGATACCCAATTTACAACGGAAGTTCAAACCATGATCTATGTTGACAAGGAACTGGTTGCACCGACTCAGACCAGTCTGACCGAATTTTACCATGGCAAGGTCACAAGCCAAGAGACTGAGCCAAGAATTGTCGAAGTTCCTGTTCATTAAAAAAAGCTATCATGACTGAACTGCACCCCAAAAGTTAGACACAAAATCTAACGATTGGGGTGTTTTTCTTATGAAATTAAGTTATGAAGATAAACTAGAAATATATGAGCTGAGAAAGAGTGGCGTGTCGTGGGTCAACCTTAGCCAGATATACAAGGTCACTATTGCCAATCTCACCTACATGATAAATCTCATGGATCGATATGGCGTGGAAATCGTTAAAAAAGGTAAAAATAGGTATTATTCACCTGAACTAAAGCAAGAAATAATGGATAAGGTCTTGATTCATGGGTGTTCTCAACTCTCAGTTTCCCTTGATTATGCTCTTTCAAATCGAGGAATGCTTCCCAATTGGATAGCACAATACAAGAAAAACGGGTATACTATTCTTGAAAAACCAAGAGGGAGACCGAGCAAGATGGGACGTAAACGCAAGAAAACCTGGGAAGAGATGACGGAATTAGAGCGCCTTCAAGAGGAAAATGAACGTCTTCGAACTGAGGTGGCCTTCCTAAAAAAGTTGAGAGAACTTCGCTTGAGGGACGAAACACTCGTGCGCGAACAGCAGAAACAATTAGAGATATGGTCCAAGGAGGATTCCGACTAGACCTCCTACTTGCGACAGCTAAAATGCCTCGCTCAACTTACTATTATCAAGTCAAGCAACTGGATAAACCCGACAAGAACAAAGCAATTAAGGCTGAAATTCAAGCCATTTATGATTACCATAAAGGTAATTATGGCTATCGTCGGATTCATTTAGAATTACGAAATCGTGGTTTCATCATCAACCACAAGAAGGTGCAGCGCTTGATGAAAGAGTTGGGCTTGACCGCTCGTATTCGTCGTAAACGCAAGTATGCTTCTTACAAAGGTGAGGTTGGTAAGAAGGCTGATAATCTGATTAAACGTCAGTTTGAAGGCTCTAAGCCTTATGAAAAGTGTTATACCGATGTGACGGAGTTTGCTTTGCCGGAGGGTAAACTTTACTTATCACCTGTTCTTGATGGCTATAATAGTGAGATTATTGATTTTACCTTGTCTCGGTCACCTGACTTGAAACAGGTTCAAACCATGCTTGCGAAGGCTTTTCCAGCAGATTTATACAGTGGGACTATTCTTCACAGCGATCAAGGTTGGCAATACCAGCACCAATCTTACCATTACTTTTTGGAAACCAAAGGCATTCGTCCGTCCATGTCCCGCAAGGGAAATAGTCCAGATAATGGCATGATGGAATCCTTCTTTGGGATACTCAAATCAGAGATGTTCTATGGATTTGAGACATCTTACCAGTCGCTTGATGAGCTTGAGCAAGCCATTACAGACTATATTTTTTACTACAACAACAAACGCATCAAAGCAAAATTAAAAGGACTTAGTCCTGTCCAATACAGAACTAAATCCTTTCAATAATTATTTGTCCAACTTTTGGGGGTCAGTACAGACGATAGTTTTTTTATATTATACATTGACTGGGACTTGGTATATACTAGAAGTAACTATATTTGGAGGTATTAGCAATGGCTATTTATCAATCGATTACAGAACTTGTCGGAAAAACACCGATTATCAAACTCAATAACATTGTCCCTGAAGGTGCTGCGGATGTCTATGTCAAACTGGAGGCCTTCAACCCTGGTTCTTCTGTCAAAGACCGCATTGCTCTGGCAATGATTGAAGATGCTGAAAAGGCCGGCACTATCAAGCCTGGTGATACGATTGTTGAGCCTACTAGCGGAAATACTGGTATCGGTTTGGCTTGGGTTGGAGCTGCAAAAGGTTACAAGGTCATCATCGTCATGCCTGAAACCATGAGCATTGAGCGTCGTAAAATTATCCAAGCCTACGGAGCTGAGCTCGTTCTCACACCAGGTAGCGAGGGGATGAAGGGTGCCATTGCCAAGGCCAATGAAATCGCTGAAGCACAAAATGGCTGGGTACCTTTCCAATTTGCCAACCCGTCCAATCCAAAAGTTCATGAAGATACAACAGGACAAGAAATTTTGGAGGACTTTGGCCCAACTGGTCTGGATGCATTTGTGTCAGGCGTGGGTACTGGTGGTACCGTCAGCGGTGTCTCTCATGTCCTCAAGGCAGCCAATCCCGATGTAAAAATTTACGCTGTGGAAGCAGATGAGTCTGCCGTTCTCTCTGGTGAAGCACCTGGTCCGCACAAGATTCAAGGAATTTCAGCTGGCTTCATCCCAGACACCCTGGATACCGCTGCCTACGATGGCATTGTCCGCGTCAAATCAGATGATGCTCTGGCAACCGGCCGCGCTATCGGTGGGCAGGAAGGTTTCCTGGTCGGTATTTCATCTGGCGCTGCTATTCATGCTGCGATTGAAGTCGCTAAGGAACTAGGAGCTGGCAAAAAAGTCTTGGCTATCCTGGCTGACAACGGTGAACGCTACCTGTCAACTACCCTCTATGAGTTTGAAAACTAATATACCAAAAGAGCCTGGATTTCCAAGCTCCTTTTACTATTGGAAAGGTCTAGACTAGCAACTAGTCTAGACCTTTCCTTGTTTCATTTCCTTCAAATACTCCTTGGATTCGGCAATCCAGGTTGGGAGGGCCTTGGCCAGAGGCTCAAAGCCAATCTTATAGCGGTCGTTGGTAAAGCGGTGGTGTCTTGGGATTTTTTGGCGTTCTTCTTCCAAGGTCCGCATAGATAGACTAGCCTTGTGCGAATATTCATCATAGTCAACGACTTGGACCAGAACTTCCTGGCCCATTTTAATAAAATGGTGGATATTATCAACAAAGCCTGTCTTGATTTCAGAAATATGGATAAGCCCAATCTGACCGTTCTCTAATTCAACAAAGGCACCGTAGGGCTGAATGCCCGTCACTTTTCCTTTGACTTTATCACCAATATTCATCTTAGTCCTCGATTTCAATACTTTCGATGACAACATCTTCATGCGGACGGTCTGAACCATCTGTCTCTACAGCCGCAATGGTATCCAATACCCTATAAGATTCTTGGTCCATCAAATGTCCAAAGACCGTGTGGCGTTGATCCAGGTGCGGTGTTCCACCATTTTCAGCATAAAGAGCCGCAATTTCCTTAGGCCAGCCACCGCGCTCCAATTCCTTGGCATTGTAAGGGAAATTCTGGTTCTGCACGATGAAAAATTGACTGCCGTTGGTATTGGGACCTGCATTGGCCATAGAAAGAGCACCACGCAGGTTGAAGGCCTCCATAGAAAATTCATCCTCAAAGGACTCACCGTAGATAGACTCACCGCCCATACCTGTACCAGTCGGGTCGCCACCTTGAATCATGAAATCCTCGATAATACGATGGAAAATAATGCCGTCATAGTAACCATCTTTTGACAGGGCAACAAAGTTCGCCACTGTTTTTGGTGCAATTTCTGGGAAAAGCTTGATGGTCATGCTACCGTGATTGGTCTTGATGCGGGCAACTGGTCCCTCTACATTTTCCAAGTCTAATTGTGGGAAGTATTTTTCTTTTTCTACCAAACCTAATTTCTCCAAGGCATCAAAAATGCCGTCTTCTTCTACTGTTTTTGTAATATAATCTGCATATTTTTGCAGTTCTGGGTGGGAATATCCCATGGCAATACTGATGCCAGCATATTGGAAGAGCTCGATGTCATTAAGACCATCGCCAAAGACCAAGACATTTTCTGGTTTGAGACCAAGCTTTTCAACGATTGCGGCTACCCCTGCTGCCTTAGAGGCAGACTTGAGGACAATGTCTGATGAAATGGCATGCCAACGGACACTGCGTAAGTCGCTCTGCAATTCCTCCGGTAAGACCACTTCCTGACCTTCCTGCTCAAAGGTCCACATTTGGTAAATATCCTGGCCCTTGTAAAAATCAGGGTCTGTCTCCAGATTATCATAAATGGGGTCAATGGCCTGACTAATCCGCTGGTCACGGAAGGACAGAGTGGCTTTTTCAGCGCTCATAACCCCATAGTCAATCCCCACTTGCTTGGTCCAAGCAATATATTTCTCAATCAAATCAGGTGCAATCGGAGCCTTACGAATGACATTGCCTTTGGCATCTTCTACATAAGAGCCGTTTATCATAGCAAAGTAATCCGGCTGCAAGGCCTGGATTTCTGGCACAACACCATATTTGGCCCGACCAGAGGCAATCCCTGTCAGGACGCCTTTTGCTTTCAGTGATGCAAAGACCGTCGGAATAGTGTCCGGAATAAATCCAGTCTCCACCAAACGCAAGGTATCATCAATATCGAAAAATACCAACTTAACCTTCTTGGCTTTGTATTTTAATTTTGCGTCCATCTATTCTCCCCCACTTTTGTTTTTCATTGAATATGACTGCTTACCATTATATCACTAATCTTCATCCTGTGCCACCAGTCCATGTTGAAAGGCATAGACGACAGCCTGGGTCCGGTCGCTGACAGCTAGTTTAGACAGAATATTGGAAACATGGGTTTTCACCGTTTTGAGGGAAATGAAGGATTCATCCGCAATCCGCTGGTTATCATAGCCCTTGGCAAGCAGGGCCAAAATCTCCCGTTCACGTACGGTCAAATCATCATGCAGGTCTGGATAACGCTTGTGGTGCTCGACCTTCTTCTCCACTTCTGTTTCAATGGCAAATTCCCCACGCGCCACCTTGCGAATGGCAGAGAGAATCTCGTCTGCACTAGAGGTTTTGAGCATATAGCCCTTGGCACCAGCCTCAAGAACTGGATAGATTTTTTCATTGTCCAAATAAGAAGTCAAAATCACAATCTTGACATCCGGCCATTCCTTCAAGAGGGCCAGAGTCGCCTCTACCCCTGTCATCTTGGGCATGACCAGGTCCATAACAACCACATCTGGACGCAAATCCAGTGCCTTAGCCAAGCCTTCCTCGCCATCGCTGGCTTCTGCGACAACCTCCACATCAGCCTGTAAATTTAAATAACTTTTCAATCCTAGTCGGACCATCTCGTGGTCATCAACCAGCATCACTCGAATCGTCTTCATCTTCTTTTCCTTTCAGTATTGGGATACGAATGTCAATGGCAACCCCCTTGTTGGGAGCCGTCCGAATCTTGATAGTCCCTGCCATATCTTCCACCCGCTCGCGGATGTTTTGGAGGCCATAGCTGAGCTCCCCATCATCTTCCTGCTGGAAACCAATGCCATCATCTGTCATTTTGAGCTGTAATTCTGTCTCCTTCTGAATCAAGTAGACATCCAGTTGCTTGGCCTTGGCATGGCGCAAGGTATTGGAAATAATCTCCTGGGCAATGCGGAAGAGGTGCTCTTCTATCAGCTTAGGCAATTCTTCCACTTCATGCTGGAAGTGGACCTGGATACTACTCTTGTCGCTGACTTCCCGCAGAATCACATCAAAACCTTCAACCAGGGTCTTACCTTCCAGCTCACTAGGTCGTAAGTGCAGGAGCAAAATCCGCAAATCCCGCTGGGCCGACTCAATCATGTCCTTGACCAAGACCAGCTGCTCTTGCAGGGTTTCTTTCGGTATGGTGGGCAGATTTGATGCCAGACCTGATAAAATCATGCTGGTCGCAAAGAGTTCCTGGCTGACCGTATCATGCAGGTCACGGGCAATTCGCTTGCGCTCCCCCTCGACAATTTCTTCCCGTTTGACTAGGTCCTGGTTGTCAATCAATTGGACCTGCCTGGTCAAACTGCGCATTTTCTCAGATAGGTTTAGGAGCAATTGGTCCTCGTCGCTATCAACCCTAATGGGCTGGTGATTGCTGATTTGCTTAATCTTCATTCTCATGGTCTGCGTGGATAGGAAACTGACCGTCTGAACTAAGATAGATAGAAAGATTGTCAAGAGTACCAGGAGCGAAATCAAGGTCACATAGAGCTGGTCATTGGTCATCCAAAAGGACATATCAAATAAGGAATAGCCCAACAAGGGAAGGACTGAGGCAAGGATGACGATAACAATCAGCCCGGCATACCAAATGAGAAAAAATAGCGTTCCTTTCTTCATCATACCCGCACGACCTCCACATCGCCATAGAAGCTATTGATGACAACCTTGACCCGCTTATTGGCAGAAGGATAGTCAGGGGTCGCAATCGAAAAACTCTCATTTCGCAAATCCCAATGTGCATCACCTAAAAAATAGACACGTCCATACAGACTAGAGGCAGACAGGGATAGCTCGACATCAACAGGAATGATAATTTTAGTCTTACCAAAAGTCTTACGGATAACAACCACATTATCCCGACCAATTAGAACCGTCTGATCCAGGTCAACAACGTCATTGCCAAACAGGCGGATAATATTGATATCCTCAAAACCATACTGGTCCTGGGAATGATCTTTATGACCAAACCACTGGGACTTTTGATGCTGAGATTGAATATGCTGGTCCCCCAGAACTATCTGGGAATACTGGTACTGCTTCTCATAGCGTGAAAAGAAATTAACCAAAATATAGACCACCATCAGCAAAACACCGATAATGAAATAAATATTGAGGAAAAAGACTAAAAATATGAGAGAAAGGGCCGTTGTTAGTAGGGCATTAAGCCCCTTTCTGCCTGTGATATACCAGAATAGAATTAGTATCACTGCGATTAGGAGAAGAGTCCGTGCCGTCTCACTGGCCAGGGTATCAAAAAAGGCCAGCGTAAACAAAATACTCTCTATCAGTATAAAAAATTGGATTTTTTTCATGTAAGGATCCTCTCCCAATATTCTAACAGATTTTAGCAGGATTTGTCTCCTACCCGGGTAGGAATTTTAAGAAAAAAGAGAGGACAATGCCCCTCTTAGTCTGAATTATTTGATGAAGACGTACTAGTCGTCGTTGATTCTTCTGTCGAGCTAGTGCTGCTACTGCTGGACTCTGGTGTCACCGTAGGAATAGATACATAAATTGTGACAGAGTCAGTAATAGGTTGACCTGGCAGAGGACTTTGGCCTACGACCAGATTTCGCTCACTAGTCGAATAACTCGAATCTTCCACGCGCTCAATACTTTTAATTCCCAAAGCTTCCAGCTGTTTTC
This sequence comes from Streptococcus nasisuis, assembly GCF_040836615.1. Lineage (NCBI taxonomy): Bacteria > Bacillati > Bacillota > Bacilli > Lactobacillales > Streptococcaceae > Streptococcus > Streptococcus nasisuis. The sequence continues at coordinate 2,108,241 of NZ_CP162268.1, forward strand.
TAGCATCTGAGTAGGAAGTCGTCAAGATACCAAAATCTGGCATGAGTGGCCGTTGACCTTTGGAAACAATGAGAACCAGGCTAGAACCCTTAGAAACACTGGTATTGGCTGCAGGATCTGTTCCGATTACCTGACCAGCTTCTAAGTAGTCGCTGTATTCTTCCTTGGTCGAAGAAACCTTCAAACCGACTGCTTCTAGGGCATGGGTAGCATCATTCACACTACGTCCAGATACATCCGGTACATCGACTGGCTCAGCCCCTTTGGAAACAACCAAGACAACGGTTGAACCTTTTGGCTGACTGGTCTCCCATTCTGGCTTGGTCCGAATCACCCGGCCCTGTTTGACCTTCTCGCTATACTCTTCTTCCACTTCCACTTTGAAGCCAAGAGCCTCTAGTTTTTCCTGGGCTTTCGCCAATTCATCACCAGACAAATCAGGAATGTTGACACCTTCTTCCATGGCAATGACAATATTGACACGGGAACCTTCTTTGCGCTTGGAATTAGCAGCAGGTGTTGTCCGAATAACTTGACCTTCTGCGACTTCCGTCGAAGCTTCATTGGTCACCGTACCCACGCGCAATCCGGCTGTCTCAATCTCCTCCGTTGCAACTTCCAAGGTTTGCCCCACAACATCTGGCACTGTTACTGTGGCTGGAGTGTTAAAAAGAATGGCCAAGAAGGCCGCCAAGAGAAGGCCAATAGCAATCATCAATACCTTATAGCGGGTACGAATCCTCTTTTTTGCCTTGGGCTTCTTGGCTGATGACGTCGGCTTAGTTTTTGGAGAAACTGCTGCTGGAGCTGGTGAAGACTCCACTGGTGTATCTACTTTTTTCTCTGAAGCAACCTGGGATAATTTAGGCAGGGTTTTTGAATCCACCTTGTTTTCATCCAACACCACCCGCGGCTCATTGCGGCGATTGTAGGACAAGGCTGAAGCCATATCCGTGTACATTTCCGCAATGGACTTGTAGCGGTCTGTCAATTTCTTGGCTGTTGCTTTTAAGACAACATTTTCCAGAGCCTGCGGTACGTTTGGATTGGCCTCGCGGACAGATGGCATGGGCTTTTGGAAATGCTGGAGAGCAATGGTTACAGCGCTATCGCCATCAAAAGGAATTCGTCCTGTCAGCATTTCAAAGAGAATGACCCCCATGGCATAAATATCGCTTTGCACTGTAGCCTTGGATCCCCGCGCCTGTTCTGGCGAGAGATAGTGAACCGAGCCCAACATCGAATTGGTCTGGGTCAAACTGGTCTCTGCAAAGGCAACCGCAATCCCGAAATCCGTTACCTTGGCCACGCCATCTTGCGTTAGAAGGACGTTCTGAGGTTTCAAATCCCTATGGATAATACCGCGGGTGTGGGCCATACGGATAGCCAGCAAGATTTGCCCCATGATACGGACCGCATCATCATTATCCAAGGGTGAATTTTCCTGGATATAGCGCTTCAAGTCCAGGCCATTGACATATTCCATGGCCAGGTATTGCTGACCATCTTCCTCACCAATATCCGTAATCCGTACGATATTTGGGTGATTGAGATCAGCCATGGCTCTGGCTTCACGCTGAAAACGTTGAACTGCAATTTGATCTGTCTGGTAATTGGTCCGGAGAACTTTTACAGCAACCTCCTCACCATCCAAAATCAGATCCTTTGCCAGGTAGACATCGGCCATTCCTCCTCGGCCTATCTGCCGAATGACCCAATACCGACCGGCAAAAATCTTACCGATTTGGATCATTAGTTGGCCTCCTCCGTGATATGAAGGATAGCAACCGTGATATTGTCCAAACCGCCAGCATTATTAGCGAAACGAACCAGGGTCTCTGCCTTGCTTTCCAGCGAAACATCACTCAAGAGGATATCGCGAATATCCTCTGTCGAGACCATATTGGTCAAGCCATCACTGTTGATTAACACGTAATCCCCAACTTCCAAGGTCTTCAAGGCAATATCTGGTTCAACCGGGTCCGCCTGACCAATGGACTGGGTCACAATATTCTTCTGAGGATGGTTCTGCGCCTCTTCTTCTGTCAATTGACCCGCTCGCATAAGAGCTCCAACCAAGGAATGGTCACTGGTCAAGCGTTCATATTCTTCATTATGAACGATACCGATTCTAGAGTCCCCGATATGGGCATAAATCATCTGATTGTCAATAACCACAACCGCTTCTAAGGTGGTTCCCATGCCCTTGTATTCTTCGGTCTGACCCAATTGATAAATCTTTTGATTTTCCTGCTCAATGATGTCAACCATCCATTCACGGACTTCGTTGAGGGTCATAATTTGAGTATCTACCCAGGCAGTACCAAGGTCTGTGGCTGTCATTTCACTAGCAATATGGCCTGCGCGATGACCTCCTAGTCCATCTGCTAGAATAATCAAATCAATTCCTGCTCGGTTGACATAACGATTGACATAATCCTGGTTATTTGAGCGTTTTTGTCCAACATCTGTAAGTAATGCAATTTCCATAAGTTTCTTGTTGCTAAGCAACAGCCTCCTTTTCTAGAATCGTCTTCTCAGCTGACCAATGAAAAAGCCATCTGTCTGAAAAAGTTCAGGGGTAATCAGTATCATTCCATCTGTCACAATTGATGATTCTGGATGTGTTAATGCAACTTGTTCAAAATCAGGATGACTGTCTAAAAATTCTCGAAGAACTTCCTGATTTTCTTTTGCAATAATGGTACATGTGCTATAGGTTATTATACCACCTTTTTTAATGGTTTGGCAAACGCTGTCCAGTATCTGCAGCTGGATTTTTTTCAATGCTTCAAAATCCTGACCAGCCTTATTATAGCGAATGTCTGGCTTACGACGGATAAGCCCGATGCCGGAGCAGGGAGCATCCACCAAAATCTTGTCAAAACTATCTGGACCAAAGACTTCATGCACCCGACTGGCATCCAATTTTTGAGTTTCAATCTTATCGGAAAGGCCCAGGCGGTCCGCATTTTCCTGGATAAGAGCCAGCTTGTGGTCATATAGATCCAAGGCCACCACTTTCCCACTATCCAGGTAAGACGCCATGTGGCAGGTCTTACCACCAGGTGCCGCACAAGCATCCAGTACGACTTCATAGCCCTCAAGTTGCAAGGTCGGAGCCACCAGCTGGCTGGTCTCGTCCTGAATGGTCAAAAGACCGGACTTGAAAGCCTCCGTCCCAGCAAAATGTCCATTGGACTTGACTAGGCCAACAGGAGACAAGTGCGACCGCTCCGCTCCCAATGCTGCCTGCAAATCATCCAGACAGCTAGTATCTGTCACACGGACACTAGCCTTATTACGCTGGTGCAGGCTAGCAAAAATCTTCTCCGCCCTCTCATCACCATATTCCGCAACCAAGGTCTGAACCAGCCAGACTGGGACAGAATATTGAACTGACAAACGCTTGTTCTTCCGCTTAATACTAGCTGGGTCAGGCAGGGCCGCCTGGCTGATTTTCCGCAAGATGGCATTGACAAATTTGTCCGTTCCCTTGCTACGCTTGGCTAACTCCACCGCCTCATTGACCACGGCATGGACAGGCAATTTGTCCAAGTAAAGCAGCTGGTACAAGCTCAGCATGAGCAAGTAATAGACCCAGCTGTCCAGCTTGTCCCGGTCATCGATAAAGTGGGCCAGATACCATTCCAGCGTAATTTTTCGTGACACCGTACCATAGATCAATTCCGTAGCCAGCCCCTTGTCCTGGGCTGACAGGTTGGTTCCTTCCAAGGCCTTGTTGAGGGCGATATTGGAGTAGGCTCCCTGTTCAAAGACCTCTGTCAAGACCGCCAGAGCCAGTCCACGCGCTGTTTGCTTATTGTTCACCAAAGACATCTCCTACCTCAATCTCACGGCCAGCCCCATTCAAAAAGTCCGCAATCGTCATCTTGGGCTTGCCCGCTGGCTGAACGGTTTTTAGGGAAATAGCAGAGCTACCACAGGCAATGACCAGTGTTTTCTTAGTCTTTTCAATGACCTGACCTGGTCTGCCAGACCCTTTCACTTCCAAAGCCTCCTGAATTTTAAAGCGCCCTCCCTGCCAATAGGTATGGGCAACCGGCCAAGGATACATACCACGAATCTGATTAAAAATCTGGCGCGCAGACTTGGCCCAGTCCAAAACTTCCTCCTCAGGCTGAATATTGGGCGAGAAGGTCACCTGTTCAGGGTCTTGTGCCACCGGCTTGATGTCGCCAGCCATATAACCCGGCAAGGTTTTCAAGAGCAGGTCGCGACCGACCACCGCTAGTTTTTCAAAAAGGGTGCCGACATTATCTGTCTCTTCAATGGCAATGCTGTCGCTTGAAATCATGTCGCCCGCATCCATTTCCTTGACCATTTCCATAATAGTCACTCCGACACGCTCATCTCCGTTGATTAGGGCATAATGAATGGGCGCGCCACCGCGGTACTTGGGCAAGAGCGAGGCGTGGACATTGACCGCAAAGTCAACAGAGTCCAGCAGCTTGGTCGGTAAAAATTGACCAAAGGCCGCTGTCACAATTCCGTCCGCTCCCAATTCCATAATGTCCGCCATTTCCTGACTGCCTGATAATTTTTCCGGCTGGTAAACAGGCAAGTCGTACTCCAAGGCCACCTGCTTGACCGGTGTCATTTGGATGGTTTTCTTGCGCCCAACCGCTCGATCAGGCTGGGTCACCACCGCCAAAACCTCATAGGAGCCCTCTGCCAAAATACCTTTCAAAACAGTCGCTGAAAACTCAGGCGTTCCCATAAAAATCAATTTTGTCATCTCTGCTCCTTCATCCTCTATTAGTATCCCTTAATTATACCATTTTTATGGATAATTGCCTTAACTGGGACTTGCAATCTAGATAGCAAAAAGGCTGGACACACCTGTCCAACCTCATATATTGTACCTCAAGAACGGATACTGTCGATGTTCAAAGAGTATCACATCATATTTTGCGGTTCATTATCAATCACCAGGCGCAAGTCCTGGTTGTCCCGCTCCTGGGTCCAGTCCAAAATCCGATTGAGGACCTGCTCCAGCTGTTCCTCCCGCCGGTACTTGAGAATGATTTGATAATGGTAAAGATTATGGGTACGGGCGATAGGCTTGGGCGTCGGCCCCAAAATCTGAATCTGCTCCGTCAAGTTCTCCCGCAAGAGCTGTACCGTCTCATAGGCCTTTTTGATGACAAGATCCTCCGACTTATGAGAAAAGGTCAAGCCCACCGTGAAATAGTAAGGCGGATAGCCCAGACTTTTCCGAATGCCCATCTCATACTGATAAAAGCCCTCGTAGTCCTGGTTCTTGGCAAAGGCAATGGCATAATGATTGGGATTATAGGTCTGTATAATGACCTCCCCCTCCTTGTCTGCCCGACCTGCTCGACCAGCCACCTGGGTCAATAATTGGAAGGTCCGCTCGGATGACCTAAAGTCTGGTAAATTCAGCGCCGTATCCGCATTGAGCACCCCTACCAAGGTCACATTTGGAAAGTCCAGTCCCTTGGCAATCATCTGGGTCCCCAGCAAGATATCTGCCTCCTGCCGACCAAATTTCTCCAAAAGGGCCTCATGGGCACCTTTTTTCTTGGTCGTGTCCACATCCATCCGAAGGATACGAGCATTCGGCAGCAATTCCTGCAACTCATCATAGGCCTTCTGGGTCCCCGTACCGTAGTAGCGAATGGCCCGACTTTGACAGTTAGGACAGACCTGGGGAATGGGCTTTTGAAAATTGCAATAGTGGCAGTTCATTGACCGGCTGTCCATGTGCAGGGTCAAAGAAATATCACAGTTTGGACACTGGTCCACCGTCCCACAATCCCGACACATGACAAAGGAAGAATAGCCACGGCGATTGAGCATGAGGACCACCTGCTCCTTACGAGCCAGCTTTTCCTGGATTTTTTCTATCAAAACCGGTGTAAAATTTCTAGCATCATGTTGGCCGATATAATCTCTGAAATCAATGACCTGGACCTCTGGTATCCTGGCCTGCGGATTGGCCCGCTGATTGAGGACCAGCCTACCGTAAAGACCGCGACTGGCACGGGCACGAGTTTCTAGGCTTGGCGTAGCCGACCCCAAAACCAGGATAGCCTGATTGTAGTCCGCCCGCAGCTTTGCCACGTCTCTGGCATGGTAGCGAGGATTGGAGTCCTGCTTATAGGTCGCCTCATGCTCCTCATCTATGATAATGGCTCCTAGATTTTTCAAGGGAGCAAAAATCGCCGACCTGGCACCGACCACCACCTGGGCCTCCCCCCGCTCAATCTTACGCCACTCGTCGTACTTCTCCCCGTCTGACAGGCCTGAGTGCAGGATGGCCACCTGCTGGCCGAAACGCGCGATAAAACGATTGGTCATCTGGGGCGTCAGCGAAATCTCCGGCACCAGCATGATAGCCGTCTTGCCCATCTTGAGGACCTGGTCAATGACCTGCAGATAGACCTCTGTCTTGCCAGAGCCTGTCACCCCCTGCAGCAGATAGGTCTGGCTCTCTTGCCCGACCTTGGACAGGATTTCCTTGACCGCTATGGCCTGCTCTGGATTGAGGGAAAGCGCCTGGCTGACCCCTACCTTATCAAAGAGAGCTTGGGTCCGCGAGACCTCCTCCTCCCAGACTTCTATATAGGCATTTTCTTGGAAATAGCGGAGCGTATCAGCTGAAAAGTCCTTTTTCAAGCTGGCTAGAGGCTGTTCATCAGAATGTTCCAGTAAGTAGTCCTTCAAAGCCAGCCGTTTCTTGGCACGGGCGGGTATCTCTGCTTGCATGAGCTGGTCCCGATTTACCCGGTACCATTTTTCAGTCTTGATTTGCTTTTTGTCCTTGGCCACATAGTCGACCAAGATTTTGCCTGCCTGGGCAAGCCGCATGATGCGGGCCTGCTCAGACACATCCAGGTCTGAAAAACGGACCTGGTCCCTACCACCAAACAGGCTTTCCTGCTCTGCTATTTCCAAACCAAGCCCAGGACGGAGAATTTTGTCATAGGTCGAGTTGAGGAGGCTGGGTAGCATGGCCTTGAGCAGGGTGATTTTGTAGGCAAATACCGTCTTGCGCATCTGGTCTGCCAGCCAAAATTGCTCCTGGTTGAGGACTGGCGAATAGTCCAGCACTTCCACAATGGGCTTGATGTCCTGGGGCCTCTCTGGCAATTCCTCAGTCAAGCCGACCACGATGCCCTGAATCAGCCGATTACCCTTTCCAAAGGGCACATGGACTCGGATACCAGGTACAATTCCCGCCTCAAATTCTTTAGACACTAGATAGGTATAGGCTTGGTCCGTCTGCATGAGCGGCACGTCTACGATAATCTGTGCGTACATAGGTCCTCCTTTCGTGATGGTTTGGATAGGTTTTACTCTCTTATCAATGGTTCAATAAATACTTCAAAAGACTGTCAAATGGAAAAGAAACCCGGATGGTCCCCCAGCCGAGTTTTGAATTTAGATTTTCTCGCCGTCTTCTTTTTCTTTGGCGATTTGTTCTTTAATTTTGCGCTCTTCTTCTTCAGCCAAGCGTTTTGCTTCTTCAGCCTTGCGACGAACAGCCTCACGTTTCGCTTCTGGGTCTGGATGGATGACCACATTGCCTGCCTCAATTTCTTCCAAGGCACGGAGGGTTGATTTTACAGAAGTAAATTCTTGCGTTGGCTTAGCGCCTGCCTCCAATTCGTGAGCGCGCTTAGCCTCTAAAATAACCAATGAATACTTAGATGGTACCTTGTCCAACAAGGTATCAATAGACGGTTTTAACATCATAGGACTTATTCTCTTTTCTAACTTAAATATTTTTAATCATGTCGTTGTACTTGCCAATCACACGGTCCACACGGAAATGTTCCGCCTCAATCACGCGCTTGACCAATTCCGCTGCCTTTGGCACCTCGTCATTGACAATGGCATAGTCATACTCACGCATGAGAGCAATCTCTTCCTTGGCACGCTCAATCCGCTGGGCAATAACCTCTTCCGAGTCTGTCCCACGACCGACCAAACGGTCTTTGAGCTCTTCCAAATCTGGCGGAGTTAGGAAAATAAAAACTGCATCTGGCACTTTTTTCTTGACCTGGAGGGCACCCTGAACCTCAATCTCAAGAAAGACATCAATTCCCTTGTCCAGGGTTTCATTGACATAGGTCAAGGGTGTACCGTAGTAGTTGCCAACATACTCAGCGTATTCCAGCATTTGTCCCTGACGAATCAACTCCTCAAACTCCTCTCGGCTCCGGAAATGATAATCAACCCCGTCCACCTCACCTGGACGCTGAGCCCGGGTCGTCATAGACACCGAATACTCAAATTTATTACCTGAATGGCTAAAAATTTCCTGCCGAACTGTTCCTTTCCCTACACCAGAAGGACCGGAAAATACGATGAGTAAGCCTCTTTCCTGCATGTTATCTCCTTTAAATCTTTCATTCTAGTGTAGCAAAATTCTCAGCAAATATCAACTGATTTTAAATCTGTAAACCAGATTTTTCCGGCTCTTGAAGAACAACAAAAAGAGCCGAAGCTCCTTCTGTCTTATTTTGCAATGTCAGTTGCTCGTGTCTCACGGATGACCGTAATCTTGATATTTCCTGGATAATCCAGATTATTTTCAATTTTCTCACGGACATCATGAGCCAGAATCGTAATCTTATCATCACTGATTCTATTTGGATGAACGATAATCCGAATCTCACGACCTGCCTGGATAGCATAAGCCTGCTTGATGCCGTCAAAGCTATGGGCAATTTCTTCCAGGTCTTGGAGACGCTTGATATAGGCCTCCATCGATTCACGACGGGAACCTGGACGGGCTGCACTGAGGGCATCCGCTGCAGCAACGATTACTGCAATGGTGCTGGTCGCTTCCACATCACCGTGGTGGCTGGCAACCGTATTGACAACCACTGGATGTTCCTTGTATTTCTTGGTCAATTCTGTACCAATCTCAACGTGGCTACCGTCCACCTCGCGGTCAATCGCCTTACCGACGTCATGCAAGAATCCAGCACGGCGGGCCAAATTAACATTCTCACCCAACTCTGCAGCCAAAATACCTGACAACTTGGCCACCTCAATCGAGTGACGGAGCACATTCTGACCGTAGGAGGTACGGAAATGCAGACGTCCCATAATCTTAATCAAGTCAGGATGCAGGTTAGGAGCGCCTACTTCATAGGCAGCCGCTTCACCATATTCACGTATGCGGTTATCCATCTCAACACGGTATTTCTCCACCAACTCCTCGATACGAGCCGGGTGGATACGACCATCCTGGAGCAGGGTCTCCATGGTCATCCGCGCAATCTCCCGGCGAATCGGGTCAAAACCGGAAAGAACAACTACCTCAGGCGTATCATCAATGATAACGTCAATCCCTGTCAAGCTTTCAAAGGTGCGGATGTTGCGACCTTCGCGACCGATAATTCGGCCCTTCATGGTATCATCCGGCAGATGAACCGAGGTAATAGTTTGTTCCGCAACATATTCACCCGAAATTCGCTGCATGGCCTGCGCTAGAAGGTCTTTGGCCATCTTATCAGACCGCTCTTTGACCTCTCGCTCAGCCTCCTTGATACGGGTTGCAATCTCGTGGGTCAATTTATCACGAGTCGCTGCAAGAATCTGCTCTTTGGCTTCTTCCTGGCTCAGCGAAGCAACACGTTCCAACTCAAGAGCTTTCTGCTCTTCTAATTTCGCGACTTCTTGCTCACGCTCATCAATATGTTTAGTTTTATCCGTCAGGCTTTGTTCTTTTTGCTCCAAAGCCTTCTCTTTGTTTGTCAAATTATCATCTTTACGATCTAAGCTACTAGCACGTTCAGTCAATCGTGACTCAATTTGCTTTAATTCTTGTCGTTCTGACTTAAATTCATTTGCTACTTCTTCTCGATATTTACGAGCCTCTTCCTTGGCCTCCAAGAGTAATTCTTTTTTCAAGGTTTGGCGATCACGCTCAGCTGTTTTTAAAATAGCTTCAGCTTGATCTTCCGCACGACCACGAACATTACTTGCTTCTTGTTCAGCATTCAAAAGTGTCAATTCTGCAGTTTCTTTTGCAGCTTTCATCTTCAAAGAAATGGCAAAGTAACCAATTACTAAACCAATGAGAGCAGAAATCAAGGTCACTACAAGTGTAATGATATCCATCTTCCTACCTCTTTCAATTTTATTTTGCATTACACAAAATCTGAATCTATTTTACCATAATTTAAACGATTTCACAATTGCAAATTGACAAATATGGTATAATGTTTTCATCAACCCAAATGGAGGAAATTATGACCAAAGAAGTTATTGTAGAAAGTTTTGAACTGGACCACACTATCGTCAAAGCCCCGTATATCCGCTTGATTTCTGAGGAGATCGGACCAAAGGGTGATGTCATCACCAACTTTGATATTCGCCTCATCCAACCCAATGAAAATGCCATGGATACAGCGGGGTTGCACACCATTGAACACCTGCTGGCTAAGCTGATTCGCCAACGGATTGACGGACTCATCGACTGCTCACCTTTCGGTTGCCGAACCGGTTTTCACATGATTATGTGGGGCAAGCAAGATTCTGTCCAAATCGCTGAAGTCATTAAATCTAGTTTGGAAGAAATCGCAGACGGCATTAGCTGGGAAGATGTTCCTGGGACAACCATCGAGTCTTGTGGTAACTACAAGGACCACAGCCTCCATTCTGCCAAAGAATGGGCCAAACTAATCCTTTCTCAGGGCATTTCGACAGATGCCTTTGAACGAAAACCCATTTAAGGAGCTTGGTATGAAGAAAATCCTTCTTTCTACTCTGGCACTGGCTAGCCTGATGATGCTGTCAGCTTGCGGTAACAAGACATTTTTTGACACCAACTACACCTTCAATTACGCCTAGGTCAAACTTCCCGATGGAAGCATCAAGACTGGTAAGGTTAAAGAGTGGACTGATTACAGCGATGGCGACCAATTGCAAATTCGCTTTGAAGACGGAACGACCTATCTCGTCCATTCCAGCCAGGCAGTTTTGTCTGTAGATGAAATTGAAACCACACCATAACATCAAAAAAAGCGGTCTCCCGCTTTTTTCTTATGTTCCTAATAATCTAAAGCATCTGCATTTCCACGCGCATTTCCGACAAAGTAACCGGTCTTAGCATTGATAGAAAAGAGATAGGTGCCATCTGGTTTAAACATATTGTAGTAGCCATTACCGTTGATGATATTGACCTTCTCCAAGATATACTGATTACCTGTGATATAGCCACGTTTTTGAGATGTTTCGACAATTTTTTCCAAAATACCTGGGTTAAAGGTCCAAGCGGGATTGTTAACGTCATCAATCATGGCTTGGTTATAAGGCACGCGGCTCAAGTGACGTTGCAAGGTCACACCAGGAGGAACTGGAATCCCGAATTGGGATGCTGCATTTTGCACTTCGGCAGGACTTGTTGACGCGCTGGCAAGCGCTGATGCTGCACTTGATTCTGCGGGAGCTGGTGCTGGGGTTCCAGCCTGGGCAGCTGGCGCTGCTTGTTCAGCCGGTACGACCGCTCCAGCAATAGCCTGTTGGTTTTCCTCTTGTGATCGAGCAAAGTTAACAGCTGAAGTGATCGTCGCATCAACACCGCTGATTCCAGTCGCTACCGCTTCTAGAGTTGCTCCAGCCTTAACAGTCGCCGTGGTATCCAATTCGCCATCAACAAGAATCGGCTTATCAAATTGTTCATTGATGCCGTTGACAGCTGCGATAGCTTTTTCTAATTTATCATAGTTGGCCTTGGCTTCCTTATAAGCATCACTGTCTGGATCAATCTTGTCCAAGAGTGCCTTTAATTCCTCTAATTTACCAAATTCTGAATTCTTCAATTTAGACAAGCTCGAATCCGTAAAGAAGCTCTCGTACAGCTTGGTAAAGTCTGTAAACTCGGATGGAGTTGAGCTTGATGAGGTTGTACTAGAAGACTGTTTGGTCGAACTTGATGACGAAGAGCTAGAAGCTGTCTGATCTGCATTATTTTGGTTCATCCAGAAAAAGAGGGAAGCCAAAATAGCAACCAATGCCGCCAAGAGGGTTCCAAAAATCCAGAATCCTTTTTTCTTGGGCTTTTCTTCGGATCCATCTGTCAAATCAAAATAAGCGACTTCTTCTGCAGGAGTTTTTAGAGGCTCAACAACAGGGCTTGACTCAACTGGCTTCGGTTCTTCTTGTGAATGTGCTGCCGCAGCTGCCGTTTCCAACTCATCCGAAGTCAAGTTAGCTGATTCAACCACCGGAATAACAGTCGAATCCTTGATGACAGGGATTGTTCTTGTCTCAAATTTTTGAGATTCAATCTCATCTCGGTGTTGCTTGATATAGCGGTCTAAAAGGCCATCCGTATCGGTAATGCCAGCCTCAATTTCCTGCTGTTTTTGTGCTGCCTGACCAATAGTCATATCTTTTGCTGCTTCAAAGTCCAGAAACTGCTCGTCCTTAACTGGCTCTGCTTGTGCCTTCTCATGTTTCTTTGACATATCTACCTCACTTTATTCTATGAACGTTTTACTCGTTGACCAAAGAATTGATACAAGTCAACCTTCAGCGTACCATTGTATAATTTCCGTTTTTTATCTGCTTGTTTTCCAAACCGCTGCTCAAATTGCTCGTCGCTGGTCAAGATAAATTTAGACCATGTTTTCAAAGGCTCAAAGGTCTGCCCCATTTCTTGGTAGAGCTTGATAATGGCCTCATCATCCAACAAACGCTCACCGTAAGGTGGGTTTGAAATAATAACTCCATTTATCTTGTCTGTATGCAAGTCCTGCAAGCGCATTTGCTTAAAGACAATATCTTGGTCTACTTCGGCCGCAAAGGCATTTTTCTTGGCCATTTCGACCATACGGGCATCGATGTCTGAACCGGCAATATCCAAGACTAGGTCAGATTTGACCGCTGCCTGCGCATTTTTGCGAGCTTGTGCAACCAGCTCCTCATCAACCCAAGGCCATTCTTCAAAGGCAAAACTGCGTTTGAGCCCCGGAGCCATATTCTTAGCCAACATGGCCGCCTCAATACAGAAAGTGCCCGAACCACAGGTCGGATCGATCAAAGGCTTGTCTGGGTACCAGTTAGACAGCTGTAAAATGGCTGCCGCCATATTTTCCTTAATGGGCGCGCCACCTTTTTCAACGCGGTAGCCACGTTTGAAGAGGCTGGAACCCGTCGTGTCAATCAATACCGTGGCCACATCTTTCAGGATGGAGACTTCAATCTTAAACTCTGCCCCAACTTCCTGCAAGGGAACGCCTTCTGGACGCGAAAAATGCTTTTGCAACTTTTTTACGACAGCCTTTTTAGAAATGGCCTGTACACTCGGCTCATTGTGGAGCTTGGATTTGACACATTTGGCTTTTGAAATCGGAAATTTACTGCCCAAGGGTAGATAGTTTTCCCAGTCCAAGGCAAAGACCCCCTGGAAGAGTTCCTCAAAGGTGCGTGCTGGAAAACTCCCCACGACAATTTTAATCCGGTCTGCCGAACGCAACCAAAGGTTGGTTTCAATGATAGATTTGACATCCCCTTGGAAACGCACGCGCCCATTTTCAACTTGACAGTCGTAGCCCAGTTCTCGAATTTCACGACCAACGACCGCCTCTAAACCAGCTGCCGCTGTCGCAATTAATTCAAATTGTTTTTTCATCTTTTTCCTCTATAATAAAAGCTAGCAAAGCTAGCCACCTATTATGCAATTTTCTATAAGCCATGTTTTGTTCCAGTGGTACTAGGTCCTACCACCTTCGATAATCATCTGTCTACCGCTTACGCAGTCAGGATTTCTGTTCTACTCTGGGAGTACCGTTCCATCCATCCCATGCCCCGACCAAAGTTTGGGTTGCTAGCTTGAGGGGTTTACCGCGTTCCATTTTTTACGTTTCCATAAAAACTTCGTCACTGTGGCACTTTCAGGCCTACTCTGGCATATCCAAGGACGTAGCCATTTTAACCGCCGTAACGTCAAAGACGTCCCTAGGCTTATTGGTTCGCCTAGCACAAACACTACCAGCATTGCAGCTGGTGCTAGCATGGACTTTCCTCATGGTAGATTACTACCACGCGATTATCCGAAAATTACACATGTCTATCTACTACTCTTGGGCAATCTGTTTACCAAAGACTTCTTTCTCCAGACGATTGATGCGACGGAGAATATCAAAGTTTGTAGCTGAACTCATCCGCTCTGCACGGAAAGCTTCTGGCTCCTCTGCAACAGGGGCTGGTTGACGAGAAGCATTTGCCAGCTGGGCTTTAAGCCTAGCGATCTCGCCCTTCAATTCCTTTACAATGGCTTCATAGGCATCGTAATCCTTCATGATTTCATCAAGAAAATCATTGACCTCGTCTTGATCATAACCACGAAAACCAATCTTAAAATCCTGCTCAAAGATATCCTTTGTCGTCAACTTAATACTCGCCATCTGTCTCATCCTTTTCTTTAAACATCACTACTTCTATTATATTAAAAAAAATAAGGAAAAATCAAGCCAAATCACTCAGAATTAGAAAAATTTTCCGCTACTTCATTTAAATCGTCAAAACTCAGTACCTTAACAGTATAATCTTCTTTGTTTACGATTGAAGTATAGAGATATTTCAAGTTTGTTTCATTTTCAGGATCATAGAATAAATAGGCTCCCTCCGTATGGTCCAACAAGAACTGGTTAATCAGCTTAAATTGCCCAGGATTTTCATAGCGAACATAGAGGTATTTAACAAAATCCACCTGCTTAAATCGGGCTAGCTTGACTTGGTTAGTTTCGTTCCAATTCTCTCCATGGCTTTCAAAGGAAAAAATGGTAGCCATCTGAAAGTCATAGCCTTCCTGCCTCAAATCCAACAAAACTTCCAAACACCAATACTCAAAGCCCAGATTTCCAGTCAGAATAAACCACTCTACCCCATCATTTTCTAAAAACTTGATCAGGTCTCTGCGAATAGCCTCTTTGATGATGACTAATTTTGTATCCTTATCTGAAAAAATTCCCAAATCAGTATGACGATAGCCTGTTACTAAAAGGCTCTTGATGTGCATTTCTTGTACTCTTTTCCCTAATTATGGTATAATATGCTGATATTATTTTATCAGTAAGGAGTTCTATGGTCAATTATCCTCATCAGATAAATAGGAAAATCACTAGAACAAAAAAAGATTCTGCAAAGGAAACGGTTAATTTTGCCAATCGTGGGATGTCCTTTGAAGCCGCTATCAATGAGAGCAATGCTTACTACCTTTCCCATGGAATTGCGGTCATCCATAAGAAACCGACCCCTGTCCAGATTGTCAAGGTAGACTACCCAAAACGAAGTCGGGCCAAAATTGTCGAAGCTTATTTCAGACAGGCCTCAACAACGGACTATTCCGGCGTTTTCAAGGGACATTACATTGACTTTGAAGCCAAGGAAACCCGTCAGAAGACCTCCATGCCCATGAAAAACTTTCATGCCCACCAGTTGGAACATATGCAGGAAGTTGTCAAGCAAGGCGGTATCTGCTTTGTCCTTCTACACTTTTCAGAATTAAAAGAATCTTACTTACTCCCGGCAAAAGAGCTGATAGATTACTATCAAGCTGTTCAGGGCAATAAATCCATGCCCTTGCACTATGTTCGCGAGCATGGCTATGCCTTTCAGTTAGGGACCCATCCCAGCGTCCCCTATCTGACCATTGTCGAAGAAAAACTATTAGGTGGTGACTCAGTTGAAAAATCCAACCCTTAAGAAAGCACTCTTGCTTATCACAAACGTCGGAATTATCGCATTCTTAACAACGGTAATTATCGGTGGTCTTGTGACCCTATTCCTTATCTTTACAGCTCCTAAACTGACAGAAGACTCTCTTACTGCGACCGTGTCGAGTAAGATTTATGACAAGGACGGGGCTCTAATTGCGGACTTGGGGGCAGAAAAACGTTCCAATGCTACTACTGCTGAAATTCCGACCGACTTGGTCAACGCGATCGTAGCCATTGAAGACCAGCGTTACTTCAGCCACCGCGGTGTAGACGTCATTCGTATCGCTGGTTCCTTCCTCAATAATCTACGAGGAGGACGTCTTCAAGGGGGATCGACACTGGATCAGCAGTTGATTAAGTTGACCTACTTCTCAACATCTGCCCAGGACCAAAATATTAAGCGGAAAATCCAAGAAGCCTGGCTGGCCCTACAGTTGGAAAGACGAAATACCAAGCAGGAAATTTTGACGTACTACATCAATAAAGTGTATATGTCAAACGGAAACTATGGTATGAAGACGGCTGCCAAGACCTTCTACGGAAAAGAACTCAATCAATTGACCCTTCCTCAATTGGCTCTACTGGCAGGTATGCCCCAGGCTCCTAACCAATACGACCCCTACACTCAGCCAGAAACTGCAAAAGCACGTCGGGACCTGGTTCTAGGAGAAATGTTAGAAGAAAAATACATTACGGCTGAACAGCACGAGCAGGCAGTCCTATCACCGGTGACAGACGGCCTCCAGCCCCTGTCAAATGCACCCGCCTATCCAGCCTACATGGACAACTACCTGAAAGAGGTTATCAATGAAGTCGAAGAAAAAACCGGCTACAATCTCTTAACCACAGGTATGGAGGTCTACACCAACGTTGACTCAGCTGCCCAACAACAGCTCTGGAATATCTATAACACAGACATGTACGTGGCCTATCCAGATCCAACCTTCCAGGTAGCTTCAACTGTTATCGATGTTACCAACGGACACGTCGTTGCCCAGCTCGGCGGGCGTAATCAAAACAGTAATTCTTCATTCGGTACCAACCAAGCCGTTGAAACCAACCGCGACTTTGGTTCTACCATGAAGCCAATTACAGACTACGCACCTGCTATTGAAGAGGGTATTTATAAATCGACTGCTGACACTATATTGGATGCGCCTTATAATTATCCCGGCACTACCACTCCAGTCTATAACTGGGACAATGCTTACTTCGGCAATGTGACCCTCAAAACAGCCATCCAATCTTCTCGTAATATCACGGCCATCAAGGCACTACAGGCTGTTGGTTTAGAAAATTCATTAAAATTCTTGAACAAGCTCGGTATCGACTACCCAGAAATGTTCTATTCTAATGCTATTTCCAGCAACACAACCAATCCTGATAAAAAATACGGTGCTAGTAGTGAAAAAATGGCCGCAGCCTATGCCGCCTTTGCTAACGGTGGTACCTACTACAAACCACAGTATGTCAACAAGATTGTCTACACCGACGGAACAACTACTGAGTTTGAACCTGAAGGCAGTCGTGCAATGAGCCCTGAAACAGCCTACATGATGGTCGATATGTTGAAGAGCGTATTGACATCTGGCCCAGGTACTAATGCTGCCATCTATGGCATTCCTCAAGCTGGTAAAACCGGTACTTCCAACTACCCAGACGATGAGATGAAGGAAATCATTGCCTCTACTCCTGGAGCAAGTTATAGTAGTGTAGTTGCTCCTGACGAGAACTTTGTTGGCTTCTCTACTAAATACTCTATGGCTGTCTGGACAGGATACAGCAATCGTAAGATTCCAGTATTGGATAGTGGCATGCGTGTCGCAACCGATGTCTATCGGAATATGATGACTTATCTAAATCCTGTTGGAACTGCAGATTGGGAAATACCTGACGGTCTCTACCGTTATGGAAACAACGTCTACATAAACGGCTATACTGGTCCAGTTTATAACTACTATAGCTATAGCAGGACAACCAGTGAGACGAGCGAAGAGTCCTCAACGGAACCTACAACTAGTGAGGATACGAGTACTGAAAATTCTAGCGATGCTCAATCAACAGAAACTGGTTCCGAAACAGGCAATTCTTCTGAACAACCAACCACTCCATCTGCTGACTCACAAGGTCAGTAAGACTCAACCTTGAAAGGCAACTATCGCCTTCCAAGGTTTTTCTTTTGTTGAAAATTATGATAAGATAGGACTATGAAACCCGAAGTATTTTACAAGACCTTGGCAGACCAAGGAATCCAATTAACAGACCAGCAGAAAAACCAATTCCACCGCTACTTTGAACTCCTAGTAGAATGGAACGAAAAAATCAACCTGACAGCTATTACCCAGGAAGAGGACGTTTATCTCAAGCACTTTTATGATTCTATTGCACCAATCCTGCAGGGTCATATTCAAAATCAAGCACTCAAACTCTTGGACATCGGGGCTGGTGCAGGTTTTCCTAGCCTGCCCATGAAAATTATCTATCCTGAACTGGAAGTGACCATCATTGACTCCCTCAACAAACGAATCAATTTCCTGAACCTTCTGGCTGAGGAGCTGGGATTGGACAAGGTCCATTTCTACCATGGACGAGCAGAGGATTTTGCCCAGGACAAGCAATTCCGGGCCCAATTTGATATTGTGACCGCTCGCGCAGTAGCCCGCATGCAAATCCTATCAGAATTGACCATCCCCTATCTCAAGATCAATGGCAAGCTGATTGCCCTCAAAGCATCCAGTGCCGAGGACGAATTGGCCCAGGCCAAAAATGCTCTCAACCTCTTGTTCGCAAAGGTATTGGAGAATCATGATTATGAGCTGCCCAATGGCGACCCGCGTACCCTGACCATTGTCGAAAAGAAAAAGGAAACCCCGAACAAGTTTCCACGCAAGGCAGGCATGCCCAATAAACGACCACTTTAAGAACCGGTATTCACAGCTCGGTGCCTGAGTACTTATCTACATGTACCTTACTTGTGAATATAATTTTAAAAACGAGTTTCGCAATCGAAACTCGTTTTTTCTTATCTTATGCCCAAGGGTTGTAAAACCTACCATCATTGATAAAGAATAGGCTAATCGTTACTAGAACCAGTAGAGCGATGATGAATAGGACCAGATAGTCCATTTTTTTCAGGGGCTGGTAGGTATACCAGGTCCGCTTTTTATTTTTTCCGAAACGGCGCAATTCCATGGCAGTTGAAATGGTATCAATCCGACCAAGTGAGCTGAAAATCAAAGGGATAACCAAGGCCAGATTACCCTTGATCCGGTCCATCAATTTGGCTTTCTTGGACAATTCCAGGCCACGCGCTTCTTGAGACATGCGAATGGCATAAAATTCTTCCTGAATATCTGGTATGTAGCGCATGGTCAGACTGACAGAGTAGGCAACCTTATAGGGCACCCCGATTGTATTCAAGCTGGAGGCAAATTGACTAGGGTGGGTTGTCATCAAAAAGATAATGGCTAGAGGAACTGTACAAAAGTACTTGAGCAACAAATTCAGCAAGTAAAACAATTCCTGGCTAGTCACGGAGTATTGCCCCAAACCTTTGAAAAGGACAGTCTCCGCCCCATAGAGTTCGACCCCATACTTAGGCGCAAAGACATAGACCATGGTCGCATTCAGGAGGGCAAAAATGGTCGTGAAAATCAGAACGAAAGACACCTTCCTGTAATCAATGCCCGATAGCTTGAAAAGACTGAGGGAAAAGAGGGCGATGAAAATAATCAGACGCGTATCGTAGGTAATCATGGCCAAGATGGACACAATCAAGAAAAAGAGGAGCTTGCTGACAGCAGATAGTTCATAAATAAAGCCCCGTCCCTGCTGGTAGCCGATAAGTGCTTGCTGGCTCATAGCTTTCTCCTTTCTTCCTGCATGTAGTAGTTGGTCAAGGTTAGAGGGTCCACTCCCATTCTCTGAGCCAAATGGAAAATAGAGGTCTCTTTCAAATTAGCCTGGTCAATGATAGTGGCATCCGAAAGGATTTCCGCTGGGGACTGGTCCGCAATAATCTGACCATCCACCACAACCAGGGCCCGGTCCGAATAATCCAGCATCAGCTGCATATCGTGGGTAATCATGACAATGGTATGACCTTGTCGATTGAGCTCGTCTAAGAAATCCATCATCTCACGGTAATGTCGCTCATCCTGCCCAGCTGTTGGCTCATCCAGCAGAATAATTTCCGGCTCCAGCACCAAAATGGAGGCAATGGTCACCCGCTTCTTCTGACCGTAGGATAGGGCTGAAATCGGCCACTTACGGAATGAATAGAGACCACAAACTTCCAGAGCCTTGTGCACCCGCTTTTCGATTTCTTCTTGACCCACTCCACGCATTCTCAAACCGAGAGCCACTTCATCAAAAATCATGGTCTGGCTGATCATCTGATTGGGATTTTGCAGGACATAGCCAATCCGCTCGGCCCGTTCTTTGACCGAATCGTCCTTGATGGATTGCCCCTGCCAGATAAAGTCTCCTTCCACATCCAGAAAACCACAGAGAGCCTTGGCTAGGGTCGATTTTCCGGCTCCATTTTTCCCGACGATAGCCAGACGTTCCCCCTTGTAGAGGGTGAAATGGATGTCCTTGAGGGCCTGTTTCTGCGGATAGGAGAAGTTCAGGTTTTTAACCTCTAGCAAGCTCGGCTTGGCAAGGACCTCTTCTCGGTCTAAGAGCAAATCCACTGATTGAAGTCCTGTCAAATCAAGACCAGACAGGCTTGATAAAGAATTTTCCTGCTCCAGAGAGTAGCCCATCGCCCGTAGGGTTGCCAAATAGAGTGGCTCGCGGATGCCATTTTCCACCAAGAGCTTGGTCTGCAAGAGTTGATCCGGCTGACCGTTGAATAGGATTTGTCCCTCATTGATGAGAACGATGCGGTCCACCTGTCTATAAAGAACATCTTCCAAGCGATGCTCGATGATAATGGTGGTCGCTCCCTCCTGCTGGTGCAGGCGATCAATCAAGTCAATGGTGTCCTGTCCAGACTTGGGATCCAGATTGGCCAGAGGTTCATCAAAGAGCAAAATCGGACTTTCATCAATCAGGACACCTGCCAGACTGACCCGTTGCTTCTGTCCACCAGACAGGTCCTGGGGACGGTGGTTGAGAAGCTGGTTTAATTCCAAACGATTGGACCAATCAGCCACTTTTTGCTGCATCAGTTCTTGAATTTCCATGTCATTTTCCAAGGCAAAGGCCAAATCCTCTGCCACAGACAGACCGATAAACTGACCGTCCGTATCCTGCAAAACAGTCGATACTAGCAGGGATTTTTCGTAAATAGATAGGTCAAAAGACTCCTGACCATCTATCAAGAGCTGGCCACTATGACTACCTTGGTAAATATTGGGAATAATGCCGTTAAGACATTGACCCAGTGTTGACTTACCAGAGCCCGAAGGTCCAACAATCAAGACTTTCTCACCTTTATATATACTTAAGTTGATATCCCTCAATGTCGGCTCCTGCTGGGCCTTGTATTGAAAGCTAAAATCCTTGAATTCAATGAGTTTTTCCATAGTACCTATTATACCAAAAAGATGACTGAAAATCGGCTAGAATTACTAAAAACTTCTGAATGTTCTGATTTTTTAACAACTTAGGGATAAAAAATAAGGGAATAATTTTAGTTTCCCATACCCTAATGTATACAAACTATACTTTGAAAAAATAAACTGAGTAGCTCTGCTAGAAAAATTAAAAAATTAGTCTCATTTTGCGAGCGAAGCGGGCCTACATCGAGACTTTCCGCTGTGATGAAAATGCTTGAGACGTTGTCGTCTCAAGCATTCGGAGCTATTGAAACCTTAGGCTCAATGGCTAGGTATGGAATTCCGTAGGTAGCTCAAACAGTCTGGGAGACTGTTTGAGGAGTAAACCCAGAAACAAGAAAGTTTACTACCGTCCGGCATCACCTCAGGAAAGTCCTAAAAGAGGCTTTGTCTACAAACTCATAAGGGAATTTGAGAGCCCCTTACACATCTACTTATTTTGATAGTTGTAAAACCTTTGCTACTGCTTCATCCTCTTTCATTGCTTTCATGAAACGAGCCAGATTTGGGTATTCTGTCCACGGTTTTGGTGTTTTGACCGACCAAGTCGCCATAACAAAGGCATAGGGGTCGGCGACAGTACGTTGGTTGCGATACACATGGTCTGTATCGCCAATTAAGCCATCAAGGAAGGTCATGGAACGGTCAACCCGTTGATAGGCTGCTTGGACAACAGCGTCAAGTTCATCTGCTTTTTTAGAAACCGTGTAGCGGTTGGGACTAAAAATCGGCCAGAAGGATGGATGAAAATCTCCTGTCAAGAAGGCCATAATTTCATTAAATTCTGTCTGAGCTTGCAGGTCTGCATCTGGTCCCAACTGACTTTCTGGACTGCTTGCAGCAATATAATTCAAAACAGCATTGGCCTGAGTCACAATCTTATAATCTGGTACGTCCAAGGCCGGCACCATTCCCAAAGGATTGACTTTCAGATACTCTTCCGAACCCAGCTTAACTCGCTCAACCTCATAATCTAAACCGGACCACTCCAAGGAAATCCAACAGGCAAGAGCACAAGTACCCGGTGCATAATACAGTTTCATAAACATTCCTCCTTCGCTTAGCTAAGTAGTATTCTAGCTCTATTATAGCACTTCTATTTGAGAAAATCTCTCCGGAAATTATTTTCCACTCTCTACAGCCAAAAAAGAATCATTGATTGGGTTCTGACGAATGAGAGGCGCACGCTTGATGTCCTCTATGGTTTGAGTACCAGCAAGTTGCCTGACAATCTTGAACTCTTTGTTCAAATGCTCGACAACACTTTGTGTTCCTTGAGCACCGCCTAGCGCAATACCATAGACAATGGGACGACCGAGCGCCACAATATCGGCACCGTTAGCCAAGACTTTAAAGACATGAGACCCACGTCGAACACCGCTATCAAATACGATTGGCACACGTTTATTGACCCTATCGGCGATGGCGCGCGAGACATCAAAGGAAGCAGGACCGCCGTTTAATTGGCGACCACCATGATTGGAGACCCAAATACCTGCTGCGCCAGCTTGGATAGCAATTTCAACAAGATAGGACCTGGCATAGACATCCCTCCGTCCCTTGAAGAGAGAAAAATAGAGCTCCAGTTTCTCAGCCGTAGTCAACCTAATTTTTACTTGCTCAAAGTAGGTTGACTACCGCTGGTCGCTGATGAGAAAATGCTCTTGAGTCCACTGATATTGCAACAAATTCAAGAATTTTTCACTAGCATAATAAGGAAAACGAGCAAGATGCCTAGCCTCCCTGCCCCTTGATTTTTCAATGTAGAAAGACATAGGGACCTCCTAATTTTAAAACTGCTATCAAACCTACTTCATTCTTTCAGCTGACATTTCAAGTACTCAATAGCCTCCTTGGTCAACCGTCTTGGTCCTCGGACTGCCTTGACACCCAGATCCATCATCCTTTGACGAGGCAAGATGTCATCTGGCAACTGGGCTAGCAGCTCCACCTTCATGAGCCTTTTCTCGGTCGGAATATCAGACTCCCCTTGATTAGCCAGATTGGCCGCCAGACAGCGACAGACATAGCGGATGGCCTGTATAGGCGCCGTCACATAGATGGCTACAATATCTCCAGCTTGAATGGTTGATTTTTGTGGCCAATAGACTACCTTATTTTCCGCAAACTCGGTATCAATATCATAGACCTTTGGATTGGCAGGAATGACCCAGTAATCAGGCCCTTGCTCCGCCTTGTAAGATTTTGGTCCCACCAGATAGCGGCTTTTCTCAAGGAGGGCCAAAATCGCCTGGTCCTCCACAGTCTCATCCAGCAAGACCGACACCCAAGACTTCTTAGACATGTGATAAGCTGGGAAAATGCCCGACTGACTTAGCAGCTCTGCTATTTCCCGACCATCGACCTTGAGATTAACAATCTCCACCTCTTCTTGAGAACCGCTCCCATCCAGCTTGTCCCTCGGAATATGACTGACCAGGGCGTACCACTTGTTATTGTTGGGGTGGCGAAAAGCCCCATAGGTCGGCAACTTGGCAAAGGGATAGTCAGGAAGCCCCCCCCACTTCTCCTTGATGAGCTGGGCTATGCGGTTGCTTTGGTCTTTGGTAAATGGCAGAGCGACACAACAGACTTTCTCTACCCGATCCAAAATGGACTGATAAGCCTCACGTACCTGCCCCACAAAAGCCCCTGCTGGCGCAGTCACCAGATGGGCGGTATAGACCTCCTCCATCTCACAATCCCAGACATAGGACGACAGCTGACCAGCCTCATCAACCTCCACCACCGCCTCAAACTGCCCCTCCATGAAGACCTCACGGTAGGTGTAGCGATTGTTGGCAAAGATGAAACCGAAAGGAATGAGGGAGGGGAGATTGGGAGTCCATTTTGAATGATTCACAATTCGATTTCCTCCACTAATAAATATCTTCTATGGTATGGTATTCCTTAACTGACTTTGCACTCACAATTTTTTCCTTGAATTTAAGCTCCTTCAAAGGGTTTTCAATGGTTACAATTCTAGGTAGGTCATCCAAATTTAGAACCAAAGAGAGAACAAACTGATTGGGATATTCCTGAGCTTTCCGATACTCCTTCTCAGTCAGCCTAAAACGTCCACGATTGGCACGAATTCCTTTGACCTCAGATAAGAAAATCTGCTTGTCCGTCGTAATCTGAAAATCATAGCCATCACCATACAAACGAGCATCTTCAATCTGACCGTCCTTAAACAAGTCTTGTGACTGAAAATTATGCAGGAAATACTGTTCAGCCTCCAAGCCTGTTTCCTGCAACTTTCTAAATCGTGTTTGAACCAGAGGACGATCTACAAACACAAGTTCATTCAGAAATCCTGCTTCCTTCAAACTCATTTTTAGTATTTCCGAAAATTCTACCACATCAGCATTTCCAAACAGGCTATCAATAAATAATTTCCGATGTTCATAGACTTCTTTCTTCTGCCACCAACCACGACGACCATTGTCAAAATAAGGATCAAACAAGTCCATCCGCTGTTTGATAACACCTGTCGTTTCCGCCAACCCAATCTCAACGAAATAGTTATAAAAATCCGTCTTTGTCTTGAACCCAAATTGCTCTATCAACTTGGTATCAAACTTTGCTAAACCATAGCCAATTAGATTTAACAAATAATAATGTTTGTGTTTGCTCATAACTTATACCTGCCCCAATTTTCTAGCCCCATTATACCACAAAACCCAGCCTTCTTAGGCTGGGCATTTGTTTATGAAACTCTAATATAGTTAACTTTTTCCTTGAGTTATAGAGTGAACAATAACCCTGATTGAATGGGCAGGAGATTTTTCTCCTTTTAGAAAATTCAACTTAAAATCCCAATCTGCCTTCGTCCCATATGCCATACTCGTCGTATCCATTACCATCAGGATCCATAGCATCTATTCCGGCTTGGTTTAGAAAATCACCACAATACTTACAATAATAGTCACCATATTCTTTATCTGACAATTCCCAATCAATTTCTCTAGCTAGGAAAGATGAACCACATTCGTTACACACATATTCTTCTTTAGCCATAGTGCTACTCCAATCTCTAATCTTGATACTAAACTACTTAACCAACTTTTTCATCTCTTCAATCCGTCCTACTGTCGCATCATATTTTGCTTGGTAGTCGGCTTGTTTTTGTTTTTCTTTTTCAACGACTTCTGGTTTGGCGTTGGCAACGAAGCGTTCGTTGCTGAGTTTTTTGCCGACCATGTCTAGTTCTTTTTGCCATTTGGCAAGTTCTTTGTCCAGACGAGCCAACTCCTCTTCTACGTTGAGGAGGTCGGCTAGTGGCAAGAAGATTTCAGCACCGGTGATAACAGCTGACATGGCTAATTCTGGTGCGGCAATGCTTGAGCTGATTTCCAGATGCTCTGGGTTTGTAAAGCGTCGGATATAGTTTTCGTTGGCTTTGAAGAAGGTTTCAAGCTCAGCATCTGCTGTCTTAACCAAGATGGTAATCGGCTTAGATGGCGCAACATTGACCTCTGCTCTGCTATTTCGCACCGAACGAATCAAATCCTTGAGGCTTTCCACTCCCTTGTGGGCTTCAGCGTTTTCAAAGGCTGGGTTGACAACAGGGTAAGCTGCCACCACGATAGAGCCCTCTGCATACTGGGCGAAGATTTCTTCCGTCACAAACGGCATGATAGGGTGGAGGAGGCGAAGGATTTGGTCTAGCGTGTAGAGAAGGACAGAGCGGGTCATGACTTTCTCAGCCTCGTTGTCGCTGTAAAGAACTTCCTTGGTCAGCTCTACATACCAGTTGGCAAACTCTTCCCAGATGAAGTTGTAGAGAATATGACCAGCCACACCGAACTCGAACTTGTCGAAGTTTTCAGTGACCTTGGCAATGGTTTCGTTGAGGTTGTGGAGAATCCAGCGGTCCGTCACATTGCCCGCCTCACCAGCTGTGACTTTTGCGATATTCTCACGCGCCGCATCCAAGGTCAAGCCTTCATTGTTCATAAGGATATAACGAGAAATGTTCCAAATCTTGTTAATGAAGTTCCAAGACGCGTCCATCTTCTCATAAGAGAAGCGAACATCTTGACCAGGAGCAGAGCCGTTTGACAAGAACCAACGCAAAGCGTCCGCACCGTATTTCTCGATGACATCCATTGGGTCAATTCCATTTCCGAGCGACTTAGACATCTTACGACCTTCTTCGTCACGGATCAAACCGTGGATCAGCACATTCTTGAAGGGCTGACGACCTGTGAACTCAAGCGATTGGAAAATCATGCGTGACACCCAGAAGAAGATGATGTCGTAGCCTGTTACCAAGGTTGAGGTTGGGAAGTAACGCTGGAAGTCCGCCGCGTTTTCGTCAGGCCAGCCCATGGTTGAGAATGGCCAAAGGGCAGAGCTGAACCAGGTGTCTAGGACATCCTCATCCTGTACCCAACCGTCACCTGCTGGGGCCTCTTCTCCGACGTACATTTCGCCAGATTCGTTATACCATGCTGGAATCTGATGACCCCACCAAAGCTGACGCGAGATGACCCAGTCGTGTACATTTTCCATCCATTGAAGGAAAGTATCGTTGAAACGTGGTGGGTAAAATTCTACCTTATCAGCTGTGTCTTGGTTGGCAATGGCATTCTTAGCCAACTGGTCCATCTTAACAAACCATTGGGTTGACAAGCGTGGCTCAACTACAACACCTGTACGCTCAGAGTGACCAACGGAATGCACACGGTTTTCGATTTCCACAAGGGCTCCCAGTTCTTGCAACTTGGCAACCGTTGCCTTACGAGCTTCAAAGCGGTCCATACCTGCAAATTCGCCTGCGAGCTCATTCATGGTCCCGTCGTCGTTCATAACATTGACTTGTGGCAGATTGTGGCGTTGACCGACAAGGAAGTCATTCGGATCGTGGGCAGGAGTGATTTTCACAACCCCCGTACCAAATTCTGGGTCTGCGTGTTCATCCGCAACGATTGGGATTGGCTTGTTAACGATTGGCAGGATAACATTTTTGCCAATCAAGTCCTTGTAACGTGGGTCTTCTGGGTTAACGGCCACCGCAACGTCACCGAACATGGTTTCAGGACGAGTTGTCGCAACTTGAAGGGCACGAGAACCTTCTTCCAACATGTAATTCATGTGGTAGAAGGCACCTTCAACATCTTTGTGGATAACTTCGATATCAGAAAGAGCTGTGCGAGCAGCAGGGTCCCAGTTGATGATAAATTCGCCACGGTAGATCCAGCCTTTTTTGTAGAGTTCTACAAAGACCTTGCGAACAGCTTTTGACAAGCCTTCATCAAGTGTGAAACGTTCACGTGAATAATCCACAGATAAACCTAGTTTACCCCATTGCTCCTTGATGGTTGTAGCATATTCATCTTTCCATTCCCAAACCTTCGTCAAGAAAGATTCCCGACCCAAGTCATAACGGGTCACGCCTTGCTCCCGCAAGCGTTCCTCAACCTTAGCCTGTGTGGCAATCCCCGCATGGTCCATACCTGGCAACCAGAGGGTATCAAAGCCCTGCATGCGTTTCTGGCGGATAATAATATCTTGAAGGGTGGTATCCCAAGCGTGTCCCAAGTGCAATTTACCTGTTACGTTTGGCGGCGGAATGACAATAGAATAAGGCTTGGCCTCCGCATCGCCTGACGGCTTAAAGACATCTTGGTCCAACCAAGTCTGGTAACGACCAGCCTCAACCTCGGCTGGATTGTATTTTGGTGATAATTCTTTTGACATTATTTTTTCTCCTTTAGTATTCTTTAAGAAAATTGGTTTATACTATCTTCAAGCTAGAAATAGCCCAATTCTTTTTCATATAATCTCCTAGAAATAGTCAGTCTCTTGGGCTGGCTATTTCGTTTGTACTTGCTCAAGTTCCTCCATTTTTTGGATAATTAGTTGGCAACTTCATTTGTAGAATAATCATCTTGCCCGATGCCTGGACACCGATAATTACAAGATTCATCCTTTCATCTCTGTGATATCTTCTAGCACTTCTGTAATAAAGTCCTCGGCCACATTACGTTTGATGTTGGTATTAAGCGTGACAGTTTTAGAATGGGGACCAATTGGAATGGTCACCTTGTTTCGCCAGGTCACCTCAGTAGAAAGAGAAAGACGTCCAGAATAGTCTTCTAACTTATCACCAAGACCATCTATAGTTTCAGAAAGATAACTAAAGACCCTCTTGTAATAGTCGCTGACAGATTCATCACCGATTTCAAAATCAAAACTACTATCCTTTTCGATACTATCATAGAGAGCTTCTTCACGACTAACCTCTTCCACATAATTATCGATCCGATTGAATAAATTTTCTATGGTCGCATTTGATAACTGGTTGAGATGGATATAATCGGACATAAACATAGGAATCAAATCCTTGAAAATTTTGATTTCCTCTATGGAAGAACCATTTTCATCCGAACTTTTCTCAATTAACTTTTGCTCCAACTCAATGAGATTGAGCAAAATGGACTCCAGATTTTCCTCTTGCACGATTTGGTGTTTGACAGCCATCATCAACTCTTTGTAATCCTCGAACTCATCGAAAATTTGCCAATGCAAAATCGAGTTAAACTCAGTAACCAAGCGATGCTTAATATGAATGGTTTCATACTTTTGTTGAAGGATGAGCCTACTGCGTTCTGCAGCATCATTGTCTGATTCGATACATTCCACATACTTGGTTACAGCATCAATATATTGGGCCACCAAATCCTTTTGACCCTCCACCGTCTGCCTATGAACAGATCGATAAGCTTCTTCACTAGCCTTTAAAATTTTATACCTCTCCAGAAAAAGAGGACCAAAAATCAGACCCACTGCCGTTGCTAGTGAAATACCAATCGTCAGTAGAGTATCAATGGATAAATTTCCCACCTACTTCACCTTTCTTCCAATATTCCTAATCATCCACGTCAGAATTCCTAACTTGAATGGATTCTAGTTAGTTTTATCTACAATTTCTTCATTAAAGCTATTTCGTTTCCCCCACCAACTCTATCTTAATCCCATCTGGGTCTTCCAAATAGAGGGCATAGTGATCTGGTCCTCCAGCGTGGGGATAGCGGTCATCGTAGAGTAGTTTGACTCGTCTGGTCAAAAATTCCTTCCGCCATTGGTCAATGTCATCCGGTGTTCCCGCATGAAAGGCTAGATGATTGAGACCAATGCGACAGCGGTGATAACCTGCCTCTAGAAAATCCTGTGGCGTTTGGACAAAGACCAGGTACTGCTCTGCTTTTTTATAAGATAGGCCTTCCTCCCACTCCTGATAGAGCGAGTAGCCCAGCTTGGTCAGAAGAAAGTCGTAAAATGCACGCGAGGTTTCAAGGTTTGAAACATAGATTTCAACATGATGTAGCATATTTCTCCTTTCCAAATGAAAATCCCCGCCTAGACTTGCTAGACAGGGACGAAATTATTCCGCGGTACCACCCTTGTTCAGATAGACTATAACGATCTGCACTTTACTTATTCGATTCACATCATCAGCAACCAGTTTTGACATTTGTGCGGATTTCTCAATACCACCGCTTCCTGTGACAAATGGGGCTCAAAACACCTCTGAATAGCTTTATTGTAACAAATAAGACAGACAAGTGCAAGAAATTTACTGGATTTCTCTAACTCCCTAACCTACATTAAACCAACCTGTAAGTCCTTACTCTATCAAACCACCAAAATCCTTTATCAACAAGCCTGTTGCAGTTTTTTCAAAAACGTAATGTCGATTGGAGTGACCTGTTGCTGGTAAACGACCATCAGTATAGGAAGTGATAGTGGTATAGGAAATATCGCAAGTGACAGTATTTCCTGAAACTTGGATATTGGAAATACTATCAGTTGTTGAGTCATAGTGCGCTATTCCCTCATTTTCCGAATGATTGACTACCCAATCAGCTGTAATACGATGACTTTCAGATCCCTTTACAAAATTTTCAGCAATCGCATCTGTACGTGTTACCAATGAGCGATTGATATCCTTACGGTACTGATTTACCCGCTCTACTATCTGAGCCTGCACATCTTCTACTGATGCATCTTGCTTGTCGCTTTTTTCATCAGCCCTGTAATAAAATGAACCGTACATTTCAAACATCACAAGAACACGATCCTTAGTTGTATCATCCTGATTTGAAATCAGTGCACCAGTTAAATCAATGGTTGGAGTGCCAGCAGGAAAAAAGAAGTAAGCTATGCGGCTTGTTCTCACACCAGTTTCTGTTACGATGTATTCAACATAACCATCTTCATGCTGCATCACCTCCACATCCCCCATCAGCTTATCCGTCAACTTCAGGGTTTCCTGACCATTAGTCCACTCCCCCTGGACACTCCTTAAATCTCTCTTATAAAGCGCTTCTATATCCATTTTATTGGAGGTCGTCTCTGTGATATTAGCGGATGTTGATGTAGAGCTTGAACTTGAAGTGGAGCTAGTGGATGTGGCTTTTGAGGCATTTGTTGCTTCTTTCTGTTTAGAAGGAGTTGTTTTGACAACCTTTACTTGCCCAGTATCTTGCAAAGCCTGTTTCAAACAATAGCCACCTACTCCTAAAACAGCTATCCCAAGTACTAAAAAAAGTCGTTTAGAAAATGGTGTACGAGATGTTACTCTCACACGTCCCTCTTGAATCGCTTGATGCAATTCAACTGGAGAGGGATTGCGCCCATGAACTTTTTTAAATTGTTTGATAAAATTTTGTTGATTCATGTCTTATTTATTAATTACCCAGTAGATTATTGCTACTTGATTCCAGGGACGGTGCTTTTTAAGCTTTCAATTCAATCCCTTTTTCCTTCAACTGCTTGATAGTTGCAGGCCCGATACCTTTAAGTGCCAAGAGTTCTTTTTCAGTATGATTTGCAAAATCAGCCACAGATTGAATCCCAGCTTCATAGAAAGTTTCCAAACGTGCTGTCGCAATGTCTTCCAACTCAGGAAGTGCCAAAAAGTCTTCCAATGAAGCCGCTGAAGAAGTCACCTCTGCTACAACTTCTTTCACTTGTTCCACAGCATGCTCTACTACAGCCTCAGCCTTGTGAGCAACTGTCTCTACTACCTCTGCAGCTCTTTCAAGACCTACACGACCTGCACGTTTCAAGTCTGCTAATTGTTTTTTCAATAATTTTTTACGATTTATATTTTTCTTTGCCAAGATTTTTATCCTCTCTTTAATAATGTTTTTGGCCAAATAAGCCATCTGGTAAATCATGGAAATCTTTGCCTGCATGATAGTTAGCAAATTTTCCTTGGATAAAGCGATAAGCATCTAGCTTACTTTCGTAACGGATGTAGGCATCCGCTGCACGCTCATCCTTATCCTCTTCCAATACACGACGGCTTTCTTCTACCGCCATCTCATTTACCATAACCTGTGTATTGACCCAGGCCTCAAATTCTTTTAAAAATTCTTGTTCTTTCGTCATTTTTTTCCTCTTTCGTCTGCTTCAATCGAAACACACCGATTTATTATACCACATTTTCCAAAAAATCGAGTAGGGACTAATTTCTAGTCCCTCTCACACCACCGTGCGTGCCGTTCGGCACACGGCGGTTCAACTAACTTTTAACGCATGTCGTTTTAGATAATAATCTAGGCAAGAAACCAGTCCACGTTTAGCGAGGACTGGTTTTGATATGGCACGTTTCAGTACAGACCTCTGAGCCACTAATTGATAATGGTCTCCCCAGCCAGATACTTTATCCGCTATCCACTTCGGTACTCCTAATTTGAGAAGTCCCCATAATCGCCTAGATTTCTTCTTCCATTGTTTCCAGATAATAACTCTTATTCGAGTTCTTAGTCGTTCATCAATGCTTTCCATGACTGATTTCATGTTCGTCATAGAAAAGTAGTTTATCCAACCTCGGATGACCCAGTTTAGTCGCTCAATTCGGCTGTCTAAGTCAATACTCCACTTACGGGCCGTTAGTTTCTTGAGTTTTCTCTTGAAACTCTGTACGCTATCCTGATGCGGACGACTTTTCCAGCCCTCAGATGATTTCCAGAACCCAAATCCTAGGTACTTTAATTTGCTCGGTCTCACAATCTTGGTCTTGGTCATGTTGACTTTCAAACCTAATCGTTTTTCAATATAACGACTAATTGAATGCATCACACGTTTAGCCGCCGCCTCACTACCAACTGTGATGACGCAGTCATCTGCGTAGCGAACGAAGCGAAGTCCACGATTTTCCAACTCTTTATCTAGCTCATTAAACATGATATTGGACAGGAGCGGTGATAGGTTTCCTCCTGTGGAGTTCCAACTAGTGTTTTATACCGTTGTCCGTTGATGACTACACCGGAATGAAGGTACTTACGAATTAAAGATTCTGTATCTCCATCTTGGATAATGTTATGAACAAGCGACATCAGTCTATCTTGAGGAACGGTATCAAAGAACTTCTCCAGGTCTATGTCTACTATCCACTCATAACCGTCATTAAGGTATTCTAATAACTGGATAATAGCTTGTTCGCATGACCGATTGGGTCTGAATCCGTAACTCCTCTCAGAGAAATAGGGCTCACAAATAGGACTAATGACTTGGACAATAGCTTGTTGTATCATTCTATCCATGACCGTTGGGATACCTAACTGACGGTCTCCGCCGTTAGGTTTGGGAATTTCAACTCGTAAGACTGGCTGAGGTTTGTACTTCCTCTGCTTTATGAGTTCTTTAGTTGAACGCCAGTGTTTGCGGAGATAGTCATCTATTTCGTCAATAGTTACGCCGTCAATTCCTGCTGAACCTTTATTGGCTCTAACTTGATTGTAGGCTTCAAGCATATTGGACCGAGATAGGATATTATCTAGTAACTGTGACATGTGCGTATTCCTTTCTTGTTTCGGTGTCTGAGGGACGTCTTATATTGGTGAACTTTCCTCTAGTCAATACGTGACCGCACCCAGTTCTATCAGACCGCTAGTTTTACAGACACAAGTGAAGTAGGTATACTTCGGTTAATTGTTCAGCCCTTCGCTCCACCTCTATTACAGAAGTTTCATCGCTACTATGGCCTCGGCTGACTTCTCATGATTCGTTGTTACTACGTCTTTGACGCTCATGAGACCTCACGGGATAAGTCGTACATCTTTCCTCGTTTACTCTCGTGATTTACGTCTATAGGTTACGACTACCTTTTTGGACTTTAGAGTTGTATGCCCCCTCATCCCCTATATACGCCTTGTTATCACGTTTCTGTTCGTAGAGCCACGATTTCGCTATCCCTTCCTCTCCCCGCTACCTCACGATAGTCAGGCTTGGGAGTCGCTTTGGGGTTCACCGGTAGCGGGTGTCCACGGAGGACTTTCACCTCAGATGTACGACATGCCCGTCGTACAGACAAGAAGCCCTATCTGTACAACAGTTAGAGCTTCTCATTCTTACCATGAAAATTGATAAACAGTCTGGGACAAGAATTCCTCATCTTTTTCCAGCACAATAGAGCCAAAGCCATCTAGGTTGCAAGCATTTGGCAGAGCCTGGCATTCCAAGCTAAAGGCACCATGGTAGGTAGCCAAAGTTTCAACAGGATAATTGTAGGTGTAGATGACCACTGATGGTTGATTGGTTCGCACGCGCAGACTCATTTTCCCATCTGGACTCAAAACTTCTACCGGAATCTCCACCTCTTCCAATAACCACGGATGGTCGTAGCCTTTCACCAACACATTCTGTGGGTGTTGGCTGTCAAAGCCCTGAGCAAATGGAGCCAATTCTCTAAAATCAAACGGCGTTCCCGTCACATCCTCTAAGACACCGGTTGGCAGATTATCCTCACCAAGCTGAGCATAGCGATTGGCCGCAATCCGAATCTTATGCTCAGCCACAGACTGCAGAAAATCTCCCGTCAAGTTGAAATAGATATGGTTGGTTGGATTGAAAATCGTATCCTTTTCTGATATAGCCTGATAGACAACTGTCAACTCATTCTGGTCTGTTAGACCATAAATCGCCTCAACCCTCACATCTCCAGGAAAACCATTGAAACCATCTTTTAGGACAATCCCAAAGGTAACTTGATTTTTTTCATGGTCAAGAGCAACATCCCAGTACTGTTCATTTGCCGTGTTAATCCCACCATGCAAGGTGCGACCTGGCTCATTTTCTGTGAACTGATAAGTGGTTCCCTTTATCTCAGCCTGGGCGCCTGAAATACGTCCCGCTACAGGGACAATGCTTGAACCAGGGTACAAGTCTGTCTTACGGTAATCAGCATCCGCCCCAGCAGCCAAACTGACATTGCGAAAACCACCATTTTCCTCTACTGGCAAGAGCACTTCCACCACTCTGGCACCAAAATCCGTCAGAGTGACCTGCATACCATTTTTATTTTTCAAGCAATAAAGTTTCGCTTGTGCACCAAAATCTTTTACTTCAATCATCGCTTTTCCTCACAAAATCAAATGAGGGGAGGCAATCAACTTGCTTCCCCTCAGGATACTTAAAGCCTATTTAAAGCTAGTATTAACTTGCTATAATACTTTGGAATAACCCTCGCTCTCTTATTTCTAAGCTAGGAATAAACTAGTCGCTTCCCTGACTGTCCTCGCTTTCGCATTTTCAGGCTCGGGCTGAAACAGTCACTTGAACTTCCCTCGTTTTCCTATTTCTGGGCTCGGGCTGAAAAACTCCACTGGAGTTTTTCACTCATCCTCATCATCGCTAGATGTGAGGAGTTTGTTGATGTGTTGAATATTGGTTGAACCAAATTCGACGTAGTCAACGTCCTCACCTAGGAGAACACCATTCAAGAAACCGATGACCATCGGCATGTTCATACCTGCATAGAGGTCAAACTGTCCACCGTCAATCAATTTACGAGAAACCACGTTAGCAGGTGTTCCACCAAGTAAATCTGCGAAGACAACAAAGTCGTCTAAATCTGCAATTGTTTCTTCAAATTTTTTCTGGAAGTCTTCTGGACCTTCTTCAGGAAGGAGTGACACAGTAAAGATATTGTCCTGTGGCCCCATAATCATCTCAGTGGATTTTTTGAGTTCCTGACAGAATGTTCCATGACTTACTAACACCAAGCTCTTTGTCATATTAAGCACCCATACCAAATGCGAAGCGACCAAGCGCTGAGAAGACAAGTGCCAATACAATGATAATCAAGATAGCCTTAGTTGAAGTCATACCCTTGCGGCCCAACAACCAGAAGACAAAGCCTGTGAAGATTGCAGGAACCAAACGTGGGAAGATTGAGTTCAACAAGTCTTGGATATCAATTGTTTTCTCACCGATTGCTGGAGTCCAAGATACTTCAAAGTTGATCATAGTTGCAATCAAGGCACCCATCATGAAGACACCCATTACAGATGCTGCATCAACAAGGGCAGTCAACTTATCACGCATAGTTGTGATGAGTTTAGTACCTTCTTTGTAGGCAATTTCCAACTGTTTCCAACGGAAGATGTCATATGCTACTGCAACTGCTATCCAAAGGAAGATACCGAGTGGGTTCCCATCAGAAGCTAAAGTTGCTGCAATAGTACCCATGATTGCTGGAACCAATGAACCAAAGATTGAGTCACCAATCGGTGCAAATGGACCCATCAAACCAGTCTTGATACCGTTAACCGCGTCTTTAGAAGCAACACCGTCGCTTTCTTCCAATGCCAAGTCAATACCTGTAATGATGGTGTGGAAGAATGGAGAAGTATTGAAGAATTGCGTATGCAATTTCATCATTTCTTTCAATTCAGGAGTTCCATCTCCATACATTTTACGCAATTGAGGCAAAATCATGTAGAGGTAACCAGAACCCTGCATCCGCTCATAGTTCCAACCCAATTGAAAAGTGAACAAGCTACGTTTGTTGATTTGATTAAAATCTTCCTTTGTTAATTTGTAATTAGATTTCGTCATCGTCAATTTCCCCACTTTCTGAATTTGCTGGAGCAACCACTGCTACTTTTTGGCTATTGATGTAGTGCAATACTGAAAGGAATGCACCGATAATCGCAATACCGATCATTGACAAACCTTTGAAGTTGTTTACAAATGATACACCTGCATCTTCTGGAAGAGTTCCAACGATGCCTGCAACAGCACCACCCAAAGCAGATACGTTACCGTAAAGAACAGTCAACATAGCTGTAAGGGCAAAACCGATTGCCAAGTAGTGAAGGTTACGTTTAAGTGGAAGGTAGTGGAGCAAGATTGCAAATCCAAGACCTGGAAGCATACGAGCAGCGAGAGTCAAACCATCAGCAACCCATTGGTATTGTTGGATAGTGTTAACCATTGATTCAACGAAGCCACCACCGAAAGTGAGAGCCAAGAAGACTGGAAGTGCACGAGAGAGTGCCCATGGAATCGCACCAAGAAGGTAGTTACGCTCGATTGCTTTGTAGTCGAATTTTTCAACCGCAGCATCCACACGGTGTGCGAAGTAAGTAGTTGAGAAACGACCTGCAATATCAGTATAAACAAGAAGTGCCGCTACTGGTACCGCGATAGTTGATACCGCAAGTTCTGGATCGATACCTTGTGAAACAGAGAAAGCTGTCGCAAGAACCGCACCTGAAGTTGCGTCGATACGAGATGCACCACCGAAGGTACCAACACCGAGTACCATCAATTGAAGAGATGCACCGATAGCAAGACCAGTGGCCATATCACCCATGATCAAGCCTGAGATGAACCCTGCAAAGACTGGTGAACCTGCTGACGATACGATAGTCAACTCATCACAAATCTGATAAGCAGAGTAGAGCGTTAAAAGTACTATTTGCCAGAATTGCATAATAGTGTTCCTCCTTTAAAATTTTTCAAAAATATCCGAATGTTAACGAACTTTATCCAACAAAGGCATAAAGTCTTTAGGTGTATCACCTGGTACCATTTGAGCAATCAATTTTACTCCCTTGGCAACCAAGGCATCAAAATCAGCGATATCCTTATCAACCACGTTGATAGAACGAGTCACTGAACGCGTTTCAGGTGTTTGAGACATGTTCCCTACGTTCAATTCAGGAATTTCTACACCATATTCAACCAAGCGCAGGAAGTTTTCAGGGCGACGTGCCACAATCAAGAGACGTTGGCTATCGTACTTACCTTCCTTGATGTTGTTAGCTGCTTTTTCGATAGGTAAAATGGATAATTTTACACCAGGTGGGCAAGCTAATTTCAATCCTTGTTTTTCAATGTCGTTTTGAGCAACAGCATCGTCAATAACCATGATACGACCGATATTTAATTTGGTAGTCCATAGGTTAGCAACCTGACCGTGGATCAAACGACCATCAATACGTGTAGCAATGATTGCCATACTAAATCTCCTTTTTTCTAAAGTTCTTTATAAATGGGTTCTTGTGAAAAGCTTATCTTCTCTCTATATCTTCCTTCCGTCTCGAAGACGACGATTTCATTTTCTCCTTTCTTTAAGTATCCTTTTGGAAGATAGAGATAGAGGATTGGACCTTTTTCCCAGAAACGTCCGATATTTACATTATTAACAAATACAACACCCTTACCAAAACCTGTCATGTCCAAGTAAGTGTCTGCCAGTTCATCCACTTCAAATCGGTAGCGGTAAAAGGCTGGTTGCCCTTCCTTCCACTCCTTGGTAAAATCTACCGTTTCCAGAGATTCTAGGGGGAGAGGATAGGTTTGCCAATTGCCGATAAAGTGAAGATCAGCTATCGCGCCCCGACCAATACCTTTGGACTGGGTTGGTGCGGTTAGCTTGTGACCATAATTGACACGTCCCATATTTTCGACCAGGATTGAAATGTCGGTGTGCTGATTCTGCAAATCCAGCTCAATATCCTCACCGATTTCCGTCTGATACTGGATTGTGACCAGATGGCCATCTGCATAGACCTGTATCCTGTCACGCGCATCAATCACTCTAAACCGTTCCGCCTCATCCTTATCCTTTTCAATGGTAGTCTGGTAGAGAATGTAGCCTGTATTCTGACCCAACTCTTCCATATTTTGTGGATAGAAGCTAGATAGGGAACCGCTTACATTTTCTAGTGTCCCAAAAAGACTAACTTTTGCCTCTAATTCCACCGATGGATAGGCTTTGGCCGCTTTAATGAGTGGATCAGCATAGCTCAATTCTGGATAGGCTTCCTTCATCAAGGATTGGATAGCATAGAATTTCTTAGTAGGATTCCCCGCCTCATCCAAGATGGCATCGTAGTCATAGGAAGTTACCTGTGGTAAATCAATCTGACCCCGGGCCGAACAGCCGTTCATAAAGCCGAAGTTAGTACCTCCATGGAACATGTAAAGATTGATAGACCCAAGCCGGATACAATCCATGACAGACTGGGCAAGCTCATCTGGGTCCCGGCGAATAATCTCATCTCCCCAGCGATTGAACCATCCATCCCAAAATTCCATACACATGAGTGGCCACTTCTTATCGTATTCATCGAAGAAATCTTGCATCATAGCAAAGTTTTCTGCAGCCTTGGAACCAAAGTTTCCTGTGACCAAAATATCATCATCTATCAGGGTACCAGCTCTCAGAGTGGCTCTCCATGGACCATCCGATGTGAACAAGGGAGCTGTCAGGCCATGCTTTCTCATCAAATCTGCTACTGCTCTCAGGTATTCCTTGTCCTCACCGTAGGAACCATATTCATTTTCCACTTGGAACATGAGAATGTTTCCACCTTGTGAGAGTTGGTGCTTGGCCAATTTCGGAAGAAGAGAAGCGTAATATTCATCTAGATGCCTCAGATAAGCTGCATCGTGCGAACGTATCCGAAGCTCCTCCGTCATCAACCAAGCGGGGAGACCTCCCCATTCCCACTCTGCACAAATATAGGGGGAAGGACGAACAATAGCATATAGCCCTAAATCCTGAGCAATGCTTAGAAATCGTTCGATATCTAAGATTCCTTCGTAGTTGAACTGTCCTTTCTGAGGCTCGTGCAAGTTCCAGGGGACGTAGGTTTCAACTGTATTAAAACCCAGGGCCTTTAAATTGTACAAAGAGTGATACCAATCATCAGGGTGAACCCGAAAATAATGAATTGCACCAGAAAGAATTTTGAAAGACTTCTGATCCAAATAGAACTGATCCTTTATTTCAAATTTCTGCATTTTTTTGCCTCCGATGTCGCTGTATCCCTTTGCTATCAATATATTAACACAAATTACTGGTTATGTCCAGTAGTTTTTTGAAAAAATGTAAAATTTTTTAAATTTTTTTCAAAGCCTATTTTTGAAAGAAATTTGTGCATTTTTGAGCATTTCTAGTTTTCAATTTTAAAGATATTTAGTATAATGAAAGTTAAAGGGAAGTATTAGGAAAAAGAAAGGAAACCTACTATGAAAGTACCTAAGTATCAATTAGTTCAAAACGATCTTCGTCAGCAAATTATTTCAGGAAAATTTGAGAATGGCGATAAGTTTTACACCGAAGCTGAGTTAACCAAGCTATTTAACGTAAGTTCTATCACTGTTATCCGTGCAGTCAATGAATTGGTTAAGGACGGCTACCTCGTTCGCCAACAGGGTAAAGGAACCTTCGTTTCTCGTTCTCGCAAAGGAAAGCTTGTTGAGTTTTCTGATATCGAGATTTTCCCTATCGGCAACGACACTGTCACAGTGCTGGGTTGTGAAAAAGGAAATGAAGCTCATATTCTTGAAAAGCTTCAATTGGATAGCAATGACTTCTATTACAAGATTTCTCGCGTGCGTACAACAGATGGTCAACCTTATATTTACCACCAGTCTTACATCCCTGCTCGCTATATTCAACAGCCTCAAGCAGATCTCTCGCATTTCCAATCGCTCTATCAACGATTTAAGCTAGACTTCAATATCCACATGTCTGAGGAACCTTATGTGGAAACCAATGAAATTGTTTTCCCTTCACCTAAGGATGTC
Source organism: Streptococcus nasisuis (assembly GCF_040836615.1). Lineage (NCBI taxonomy): Bacteria > Bacillati > Bacillota > Bacilli > Lactobacillales > Streptococcaceae > Streptococcus > Streptococcus nasisuis. The sequence continues at coordinate 2,148,376 of NZ_CP162268.1, forward strand.
AAGGAACAGTTGAAGCTTCAGGCAAAAGAACCAAGCATTCTTCAAATCCGCACTACACATAAGAGTGGCAGCAATGAAGTGATTGAATATGTAGAGACTTATAAACACTGGAAATACTATAAGATCGAAATTTCTGCCAACAAGCGCTAAAAATCAGCAAACACCATGGTTTTCCATGGTGTTTTTGTCTACTCTGATGCTTCAACCTATACAAAAAAATTGGATAGACTGCTCTACCCAATTTTTCATGTTATGATTAGAGTTCTGTTTCCGAAGTCTGGTCTTCTTCAACTGATTCGACAACTGATTCTATTACGACGTCCGCAATGTCCATTTCAATATCTTCAGACACAATCACTGCATCTTCGACATCTTCTTCATCAACTGTTGGCGCATGGACTGTCTTAGACTTGATTGATTCAAACAAATCCTTAGACTTCTCCTTGCCTGTCTGCACCAGGTCCTCGACCGTCAATTCACCTGTTTCCAGTTGAGACTTGACCTCTGTAAATTTATCCGTGGCTTGCTTGCCCAAATCCTGAGCCTTAGAGACTAGGTCGGCATTGATTTCTTCATGGTTTTCCTTGTAGTCATTAGCAAAAGAAACCACCTTATCCTTTACTGCCTTCCCTGTTTTGGTGGCCAGAAAAGCTGCCGCTGCCGCTCCACCTGCTGCACCCAGCAAGAGGCTTGTGACGATACTAGATTTTTTTACCATTTTTTGCTCCTTTCTTTCCTAAGAGAGATGATACTGTTGTAAGGGCAGAGAGGGCTCCGCCTGCTTTAGCCGTTGATTTGCCCGCTGACTTGGCCTTGACTGTCAAATCACGCGCCGAGGCATTGAGGTCGGACACTGAAGTCGACAAGTCTGCCACTGCCACAAAGAGTGGGTCGAGAGTTGACACCTTGCCATTGACATCGTCGACCAGGACATTGGTCTTGGCTAGGATTTCATTGGCCTGAAAGAGGGTCACATTGACATCACTGGTCAAGACCTTAATGGTTTGCTGGGCCTCATCTGTCACCTTGCCGACTTTTTGCAAGAGCAGGACCAGGTAGATAGCCACTGCCGCAATGGACAAGGCAATGATCAATACTGAAATTTCGATTAACATATATTCTCCTTTTTATGATTGATAATAGGGAACTGTGGATTTTCTTCTCCGCACCAGGACCATGCTGATACCGACTAGGATAAGTAGTCCCGACAGCCATTGGGACACTCGAATGCCCAAGAACATGAGACTATCTGTCCGCATGCCTTCAATCAAGAGACGACCGCAGCCATACCAGATCAGGTAAAAGGCGGTGATTTCTCCCTGCTTGAGGAATTTCGGTCTTCTGCGCAAGACACAGATGAGAGCAAAACCAAGGATATTCCAGACAGATTCAAAGAGGAAGGCCGGCTGGCGGTAGGCACCATCGATAAACATCTGGTCTCGGATAAAGCTTGGTAGGTAGTCCAAGTTGGCTACCTCTGCACCATAGGCCTCCTGGTTAAAGAAATTGCCCCAGCGGCCAATAGCCTGTGCTAGCATAACCGACGGTGATACCACATCCAGGAAGTCCAGGGTCTCGATAAACCGGTATCTGGTAAAGAAATAGAGGACCAAGGCACCGGTTATCAGACCACCATAGATAGCAATCCCACCATTCCAAATGGCAAAGACATCCAGCAGGTTGTCCTTATACTGGTCCCAGGAAAAGACGACATAGTAAATGCGAGCCCCGATGATTGAAATAGGAAAAGCCCAGAGGATAAAATCCAGGATATCATCTGAAGAAATTTTCTTTCTAGGTGCCTCTTTCGATGCCAAATAAACACCTAGAATCAAGCCTGTCAAAATACAGATTGCATACCAGCGGATCTCCAGAGGTCCTAATTGAATAGCAATTGGCCCCATACTAGACCTCTTCCTTGTTTGTTTCAATCAAGTTGGTCAAGCGTTCTTCAAACATCTTGGTCGCATCAAAGCCCATCTGCTTGGCACGGTAGTTCATAGCAGCTGCTTCAATCACGACAGAGATGTTTCGACCAGTTTTGACAGGGATACGGATTTGCGGAATTTCAACACCTGCAATCTCAATGGTGTCGCCTGAATTGCCCAGACGGTCAAAGACCTTGCCTGTTTCATAATTTTCCAGATAAACCGCCAACTGAACCTCTGATGAATCCTTAACGGCACTCGCACCATAGAGACTCATGATATCAATGATACCGACCCCTCGGATTTCCAATAGGTGGCGCAGAATTTCTGCTGGCTCACCCCACAGAGTCACATCATCCTTAGCAAAAATATCCACACGGTCATCCGCTACCAGGCGATGACCACGCTTAACCAATTCCAAACCAGTTTCACTCTTACCGATACCAGAATCTCCCTGGATGAGAACACCCATGCCATAAATATCCATGAGAACTCCGTGAACACTGGTCCGTTGGGCCAAACGACTATCTAGGAAAGAAGATAATTCCCCAGACAAACGACTGGTCGCTGTCTTGCTACGGCAGATCGCAATTTTCTTTTCCTTGGCCGCCTTGTACATCTCCTCAGGAATTTCCAAATCACGGGCTACGATAAGCACCGGCGTTTCCGGCTGAAACATCTGCGACAGGACCTGATAGCGGTTATGGGCTGTCATGGCCATCATATAAGACCACTCCTTCATCCCCATGAGCTGAATCCGCTCTGGAGCGTAATAGTCAAAATAGCCTGTCATCTCCAAGCCTGGACGCGTAATATCAGCTGTTGTAATTTCCTTGCGCAACAACTCTTCTGTACTATACGCAGGCTCAATCCGCAGATTATCCACCAAATCTTTTACATATACTGTCATGCAATCCCTCTCTTTCGCTTCTGAAATTGTATCCACAAGTACGGTACCTTTAAATAAGAAATCGTTTTTTCACATCAAAGCCGTTTTTATTGCAATACTGACTGTATTTCGAGAAAAACAAGCCTTATCTCAGGTACCGAGCTGTGGATACGGTTCTCAATATATTATACCATAAGCAACACTAATTGGTAACAAATAAGAAAAAGTTTGGAAGAAAGCTCCCAAACCCTGTTCTTAAAACCAGTTTTTCCGAATTTTTTCAGCATCCTTGATTTTTCGTGGGCCCATTCCATAACGCTCAGCATCCTGCTCTTCCTTATAGGGAAGAAAATAGGCACCTGCTATATAGAGGACCAAGGTTAGCAAGGAGGCTCTACCAATCAATAGACTGGCTAAGAATAAGCCACGAACCAGCCAGACTTCCCAGCCCAGCTTGTGGGCTAGGCCAGCCAGTACACCAGCTAAGACTTTCTCCTGTTTGCATTTATATAATTCAATCGACATCCTTTATTCCTTTCACATAAAAGGCACTTTGACCAGTCTGAGCACGGATATAGAGCACATCATCGCCTGATTTCTCAAATCGGTAGGGACTGATTTTTTTCCGGCGATTGACTCGAATTTGTCCAGTCTCCGATTCAATTTTTCCTTGAATTCCTTGCCCCTTTCCAGCCTGCAATATCAAGGGTGCTTGTTCCAGCTGGACATAGAGATGTTGGGCATAACCACCACATGTGTTCAAACGGATATCCTGTTGTTTTTTATCCTTCGAACTTCGGATGGAAATGTCTTCAAAAGGCAGGTAATCCAAGCGGGCATCTGCCTGACCCAGGTCCAGGTCAAAGACCGACATCCAGCGCTGAGGCAAGCTAATAGTCAGTTTGCAAGGCAGACTACTAGAAAAATAGAGACCCTTTTTCTCCACATAGAGCTGGGGGAGTTTTTCCTCAGATGCATTTTCTTGATAGATAATCTCAAGGCCCACTTGGTCCGTCTTGGATTGGGTCACGGTCAAACGCCCTGCTAGGATATTGAGAAAAAGAGATTCGATTCCGTCAAAGCTATATTCTTGCTTGCGCTTATTGGAAGAAAACACCTTGAGATTGGGCAGACTAAAGCTCAATTTAGCTTTTTCATCCTCCAAGAGAAATTCCGGCTGTTGGTCTAATTCCAGAAACAGAGCCCGTACTTCTGCCTTGGTTAGCACTCCCTTTTCATATAGTTCTATCAAGCGTTCTTCTTGTGTTCGTGACATTCCATCCACCTCAATTCTCTTCTAGTATAGCATATAAAAGCAGAAAAGAATCCGCCCGAAGACTGATTCTATCATTTACTATTTCCAGTTCCAAAAGATAATGGCTACTACTAAAAACAAGACATAGATAGCTGCAAAGAGGACAAAGCTTTTCACAGCTTCGATAAAGGTTTCTCCCTTCACCTGCTTTTTCAGGAATCTCTTCAAACTCTTGTAGGCAGGAATGATTCCAAGTAGACCGAGCAAGGCCCAGATTGGCAAAAATCCTGTCAGGCAATAAATCAACCAGAGCAACCAGGGCAGACTAGCAAGAGTAAAATAAAGTTGGAGCGCATGTTTCTTTCCGATGTAATAGACCAAGGTATAGCGATGATTGCGGATATCCTCTTCCAGGTCGCAGGTGTTATTGGCCAGCATGACATTGGCAATCAAGGTCACCAAGGGCAAGGACATGAATAGAATTTCCAAAACCTTAATCCAATCAACTTGCAAGCTCAGCCATTGCCCATCCAAACGAGCAAGCAGAAGACTATCAGGCGACTGAATAAAGACAGCTAGGAAGAAAATCCCCAACCCCATGGTCACTCCAGAAAACACCTCGCCCAGTGGCATGCGGGAAAGCGGAATGGGACCGAAGGTGTAGAAAATCCCAATCAAAAAACAAACAGCCCCCATAGGCAGGAGCAACCAGCTGGTCTGCCAAACTAAGATAAGGGAAACCAGGCTTGAAAAGACCAGCAGACCGAGGACGATTCCAATCATCTGCTTGAAATCAAGGGCAAACTTTCCGATAACATTGCTCTCTTGACGATAGACCTCGTCCTTGGCCTTGTGAAAATCCATGCTGTTGTTAATAGCAGTTGTGCACATGTCAAAGCTAAGGACAGCCAAGACAAAGAGCAGGGTGTTGAGCCAATTGAAGGTCTGGTAGCGGTAGAAAGCCCAAAGAATGCCGATGGTCATAGGAAAGACACTGGCAACCTTAGTTTTGAGCTCTACAAATTCTAGGAATACGGGCAAGGTTAGCCCTTTTTTACTATTAGTTGACAAGATGATACTCCTCGTTGCTTAGTTCAAATGAATCTTTTAAACCATCACTGACATGAACTCCCTGGTCTTTATCAATGAAAACAGCCTCGACACCTTCCTGTTGATTGATAAAATCAAGCCCCTTTTCCACTCCTAAAAGAAAGAGGGTTGTCGATAGGGCATCACCCTGCATAGACGATTGCGAAAAGACTGTAACACCAGAGATGTCATTTTCCACAGGATAACCGGTCTTGGGATCAAGGATATGGTGGTATTTGACCCCGTCCACCTCGACATAGCGCTCATAGATACCGGACGTCACGACAGAATCGTGAGTGCCAGGGACAGAGCCCACGGTAGCTCCACGCACTTCATCAGGGTCTTGCACGCCGACATTCCAGCCATCTTGACTAGAAGGAGAATCCCCCATAACCACTACGTTGCCACCCAGATTGATGATAGCCGTCGTGATAGCTTTGCTGGCAAAGAGTTCCCGTACTTTATCGGCGATATAGCCCTTGGAAATAGCCCCCAGCTCCAGGGTCATCCCCTCCTCAATAAAGACTGTCTTTTTCTCCTTGTCTAGCTGGATCTTTTTATAGTCAATAAATGGCAGAGCTGCTTTGATTTCCTCGTCCGAAGGCTTGCGGGCATCTGGATCTCCGATTTTCCAGAGATTGCTGACGGCACCAATAGATACATCGAAGAGGCCGTCGCTTTCCTTGCCCATCTCAAGAGCAGTTTCCAGAACCTCAAAGGTCCTCTCATCAACGACAACCGACTCTTTCCCAGCCGCTTGATTGATACGGTAGACATCTGATCCCTCAAGGTTGGTTGATAGTAGACCTTCCATTTCCTTGATATAGGCAACAGCCCGATCCATGACCTCTTCCTGACCTTCATGGTAGATACTGAGCTGGACCACGGTGTGGAGCAGACTCTCGCTACGGGTCAAGGGACTTTTGATGACAGGCAGAGCCTCTTCTTTCTTGCCACAAGCGACTAATAGAATCAGCACAAGACTCAAACAGAGCCATCTTAGCGCTTTTTTCATAGATTATCCTCTCTAAACAGAAAACACAGTAGGCTGGCTACCGTGTTTCCCTCTTGTTTTTGAATAGATTATTCAAATGTCAATTTTACTGTTTCAGTATTTCCTTCTTCAGCAGCTTTCAAGAGCTCTTCAACTGATTTCTTGAAGTTTTCAGAAGTATGAGTCGCACCAGATACAACTTCTACATCTGCGCTTTGAGCTGCCAGAAGTTCTTCGTCAAGCTTGTCAGTTGCATCTTTAGATGAGATACCTGATTTTGCTTCCATGTTTTTGTTGTACTCTTCGTCTTCAGACTTCAAAGCACCGTCAGCATTTTCATAGTCAGCTGTTGAAGCAGTGATTTTACCATCCTTGATAGTAATTTCATGTACAAACTTCCAACCGCGCTCATCGAAATCAGACTCAGCTTTGTAAGTACCATCTTTCCAAGTTGCTGTTGCAGTTGCTTCAGAAGCTGCAGTTTCAGCAGAAGAAGCTGTTGTTGCTGCTTCTTCTTTAGCACCACATGCTACCAAAGTAAGGGCTGCACCAAGAACTAAGACACTTTTCAACATCCATTTTGTTGATTTCATATAAATACTCCTTTGGAATTATTTGTTTTTCTTATATTATAATATAATTTTTTTTCAAAAATGTCTAGTGTTTTTAGAAATATTTGTGAAAGAAATCACCCAAAAAAGCGTTTACCGAGTCTGCAGCCTGTGGAGAAAGCTTCCTCAAATGCCTAGAGGACCTGTCCAGATACTGGTTTAGGATTATCTCCGTCCGCTCAAGAGCAGACGTAGCTAGAATTTTTTGGTGCAAGTCTGTCAACTTTTCAGGACTAGATTCATTGACCAACTCCTCGAAATCAGCAGCCAGGTCTTCATTGTCTTGTAAAGCTAGCAACAGGGGAAGGGTATAAATACCATTTTGGACATCCTGCAAGCCTGGCTTGCCAGACTCTGACAAATCTAGTTTGTAGTCAATCAAATCATCACGAATTTGAAAGGCCATTCCCAAATCACGGCCTGCTCGATAGGCCTGGCGCGCATGACGCAAGGACTGTCCAGGATAGAAGAGGCCCAATTGATAGGCATAGCCGAATAAACTAGCTGTTTTCCCTTGAATTTGCTTTAAATAAGCCCTTGGCGTCATGTTCACATTATAGGCATTCAGGAGTTGCTCCAGCTCCCCCCTCAAAATCCATTCGACGATTTTATGGTGAGGCAGGTGAACGTCTTTTTCTTCAAGGTCCAATTGCCGGAGCCCCTGGGCCAAGAGACGACCTGCATAGGCCAAGAGATAATCTCCTGCATAAATAGCAATACGATTGGAAAATTGAATGTGGGCAGCCTGGATACCTCTACGGTAGTCAGCCTGGTCAATCACATCATCATGAATGAGAGTCGCCAAATGCAGAACCTCCAGATGAGCAGCAAAATAGAGCTTGGCAGGAACTATCTGGCCTTCTGTCTCCCTGGCTAAAAAAAGGCAAAGACCTGCCCTGAGGTATTTACCAGGAGCATCGATGTACTGATCAATTTTCTCTTTTACATCAGGGTGCAAGACTACCATCTCAGATTTGATGATAGCCTTGACCTGCTCTAATCCAGCTTCAACCTCAGGATAGGTCTTCCAAATTTCATGTACCACTAGTTCTTATTAGTCCTTTATTTTTTGTCATTCTTACGATAAATATGCTTGGGTCTACCATAGACGAGCTTATCAAGGAAGCGACCCAACCATGGCATAATCCAGTAGTCCAAACCAAAGGCACGACCGGCACCGTTCATGAGCGAGATTGCCGCCGGAATGAACCAGATGTTAACCCAGTAGAACATACCAGACAAGCTAAACATGATAACGAACATAACTGTGATGGCAGATACCAACCATACAAAGGCACCACCAATCAAAGCCAAACCGATACCGATTTCGGTGATGGTCATGAATTTCTGCATGAAGAGAGCAACTTCTTGGTTAGGCATCATAAATTCCATAATTGACGCAAACCAATCTGGCATTGATTCCAAGACCGTCATCGGTGTTTCACCATAAGCATAGCTGAGACCAAAGATTGGATCTGCCATTTCTGCTACTGCCTCAGACGCTCCAGATACAGCTTCTGCAGCCGATGCCCCAGAAACAGGATCTGCCAACCATGGGAATGGGAAGACAACTTGGTCACCGAACCATGAAGTCGTACCGAAAAGACCAAAGGCCTTTTTCACACCCTCATAAAGCCAAACTGAACCGTAGAGCAGGCGCATTGGTAGAGACCAAAGGAGATTGCCCTTACCAGAAGTATGGCCACCGAAGATATTGCGCTTGTTCTGAATATCAAAGAATTCATGACGAACATAGGCACCCATGTAGAAGAAGCTACGGATGGTAAAGAAGTAGAGCAAGTTGACCATGTGTTTGACAGCCATAGCCAGGAAACCTGACATGTGGTACTTGTCCATCAAGAAGGCTACGCCATAACGGGCACCGATAGATACCATGAAGCCGTCGTATTTGCCTTTGTAGGCATGTTTTTCGCCACCCTTAATGGCTGCAACGATATTGCTTGCAGCTGTGTGACCTGTCTGCTCAGCAGCCTGTACGATTTGCGGTGTTGGCTTGCCTTCGCTTTCTTCAAAGTAAACCAAGTCACCGGCAACATAGACGTTCTCACGGCCTTTTGCTTCCATGTACTCGTTGGCAACCAGACGTCCTGCACGCGCACGTTCAATTCCGAACTCTGCAGCGTCTGTGTTGGCTTGAACACCGGCTGTCCAGATAGAAGTGTAGGTCGGAATTTGGCGACCTGATGACAGGGTCAGGCTGTCTTCTTGTACGCTAGCAACACCGTCACCGAGAACCAATTCAACACCTTTTTTCTCAAGGTATTTCTTAGCCTTAACTTGTTCTTTCTCAGTCACCATAGCCAAGATATTTGGCATTGCCTCAACAACCTTGAGCGAGAATTCTTTTGGATCAAGCTTGAACTCACGTGCCAGAATCGGTACCCAGTCAATAAGCTCACCAATCATTTCAATACCAGTGAAACCTGCACCGATAACAGTGAAGGTCAAGAGGGCGCGACGTTTTGCCTCATCATGCTCACGCATGGCACGGTAGCAGGCATCCACCATATGATCGTGCAAGCGCTCTGCCGCTTCAATTGACCAGAGGGTGAATCCATGCTCTTTAACACCTTTAACACCGAAGTCATTGGCCTCGCCCCCCATAGCCAGTAAGAGGTAATCAAAGTCCAAGGTCTGGTGCTCAGCAATGACCTGTTTCTTATCATAGTCGATTTCCAAAACCTTATCAGTTACCAAGTCAACCTTAGGATACTTGGCAAAAATGCGTTGCAAATCATACTTAATCGCATTAGGTTCTACACGACCAGCAGCCACCTCATGGAGCTCTGTCATATAGGTATGGAAGGAATTCTTATCAATCAGGGTAACGGTTACATCCGAATCCTTTTTAAATGTCTTTCCGAGCAAACGTGCTGCTGCAATCCCTGCATAACCAGCACCAACAATCACAATATTTTTCGTCACAGTGTGTCCTCCTTGTGAAAATAGAAACGATTTACATGATATTATTATATACTTTTATTGAAGAAAATTCAAGCCTCTATTTCAATAACTAGTAATATCTATGAGGAAGCTTGCCAGATTGAGAAAAAAAAAGTAAGATAGAATGATAAGAATAGACACAAGTCAATCGGTTGAAAGGAGGCGAGAACTGGTGAACCGGAAGCAACAAACCTTAAATTTTATCACCATGCTGGCAGCTCAGGCTGTGGTCATTTCGCTCATTGAGCGCTTGATCACTCCTCCTTTTGCCTTTGCGCCGGGTGCGAAGCTAGGGCTGGGAAATCTCATTAGCCTGATTGCCATTTTCACCCTTCCTACCAAAGACAGCTTAAAGGTTGTGGGCCTTCGCCTGATGATTGCTACCTTTCTAGGTGGCACTTTTTCTACCTTTCTCTATAGTTTTGCTGGAGTCACCCTAAGCTATCTTGGTATGCTCGCCTCAAAGCAACTGGGACCTAAACGGGTCAGCCCTATCGGCATCTCCATACTGGGGGGCATGCTCCACAATCTGGGACAACTGCTTATCTTTGCCAGCATCGCTCGTTCCTTCTACGTTTTAAACTACCTGCCGATTTTATCAATTACCGGCATCCTGTCTGGTCTACTGGTCGGCCTTGCTGCGACCTACCTACTAGAAAAGGTCGGACCGCTCCACCATTACCACAAACAAATCCTGGCCCAATGGAAATAGGCATGCCTTATTTCTAAGAAGGCGGGATTTTCTTTTTGAAAAAACAAGGGCAGAAAAAGAACTGCCTCTAGACAATTCCAATTTCTAACCTTTTAACAAAAAATGACTGTCCCCCGGACTATGAAGTGACAAAGAAAACTGCTTTTCAGCGGTTCGCATCTCCAACTTCCTAGTCATTTTATATGTCCCACATACCATGAAATGATAAAGAAAGGATTGCCTGCCAGCAATCCTAATTTCCAACTTTTTAAGTCCAAAATTGTCCCTAAGGACAGCTAAACACAAAGAAAACCGCTTGCCAGCGGTTCCCATTTCCGGCTCTATAATTTCTGTAGTGGGTAAATCCACTGTAGAGATTATGTAGCCTTTTTGAGTGTATACAAAAAATCCCATATGACCTATAATGAAAAGCAACCACACTCACATTAGAAAGACTCATATGGAACTACTTCATCATACCACAGAACTAATCGGAATCAAAGACAAAAACATCAAAATTCTCTTCGTTTTAAAACATCAGACCCATCTGGAAATTCGAGCAAGGCTGGATTATGACAGCCCTAGCTGTCCTCATTGCCAAGGGAAGTGTATCAAGTACGATTTTCAAAAGTCGTCAAAGATTCCGATTTTGGATTGTCAGGGCTTTCCGACCCTCCTCTTGCTTAAGAAACGACGGTTTCAATGCAAATCTTGCCAAAAAGTGACTGTATCTGAGACACCTCTAGTCAAGAAAAACTGTCAGATTTCCCAACCTATTTGGGAGAAAATCACACAACTCCATACAGAAAACATGACCAATATAGCCATCGCTAGGAGACTACATATCTCCGTGTCAGTTGTCCAGAGGAAACTGGCTCAATTTCAATTTGAGCATGATTTTATGAAATTACCAAAAGTCTTGAGCTGGGATGAATTTAGTCGGAACAAGGGAAAACTCGCCTTTATTGCTCAGGATTTTGAGACGAGATCGATTGTGACCATTCTTGACAACAACCGCCAAACCACCATCAAGAACTATTTCTACAAGTATCCTAGGGCGGTCAGAGAAACTGTCGAGGTCGTAACAGTGGACATGTCGGGTAGCTATATTCCTATCATCAAACAGTTATTTCCAAATGCGAAAATTGTTCTTGATAGATTTCACATTATCCAACACCTGAGCCGTGCTATGATGACGACTAGAATTGATATTATGAAGACTTTCGATACGCGTTCCCTACCTTATCGATCCATGAAAAATCACTGGCGTATTCTCCAAAAAGATAGTCGTAAACTGTCTCTGAATCGCTTCTTTTCTCGCACTTTCGGGCAAACAGTAACACCGAAAGAGGTTGTCCAGAAGACATTGAATTTCTCTGTGGAACTGAAATTCTATTACGAACTCTACCAGGTCCTTCTCTTCCATTTCCAAGAGAAGAACTCGAAACATTTCTTCGAACTTCTAGAGGACAATCTGAATCTTGTCAATTCAACCTTTAGGACTGTTTTTAAGACATTTCTAAAATATAAAACTTACATCACGAACGCCATGGAGCTTCCATATTCCAACGCTAAACTGGAAGCGACCAATAAACTCATCAAAGACATTAAGAGGCAAGCGTTTGGCTTTAGGAACTTTACGAACTTTAAAACCAAGATATATATTGCTTTAAACATCAAAAATGAGAGAACGAATTTCGTCCTCTCTAGGTGTTAGCTTTTCATCTACCCACTACAGTTGACAAAGAGCCCCATTTCCAACCTTCTAGGACGCCCCGCGTCCTAGAAGCCATCTACATTCGTGTAGATTTTCTGTACGTCTTCGTCGTCTTCTAGGACGTCGTAGAGTTTTTCAAAGGTTACTAGATCATCGCCAGCGAGTGATACTTCTGATTGGGGAATCATTTCTAATTCGGTCACTTGGAATTCTTCGATACCTGATTCTTTGAGGGCTACAATAGCCTTGTGAAGGTCGGTTGGGGCTGTGTAAACAGTGATTGTCCCTTCATGTCCTTCAACATCTTCCACTTCTACATCTGCCTCTAGGAGCAATTCAAAAATGGCATCCGCATCATCGCCAGCAAAGACAAGAACACCTTTTTTATCAAACATGAACGATACTGACCCTGAAGCACCCATGTTACCGCCATTTTTACCAAAAGCGGCACGAACATTGGCAGCTGTACGATTCACATTTGAAGTCAAGGTATCTACGATAATCATAGAACCATTTGGCCCAAAGCCTTCGTAACGACCTTCTACGAAGGTCTCGTCTGTGTTCCCTTTTGCCTTGTCGATGGCCTTGTCAATGATGTGTTTTGGCACCTGTGCCTGCTTAGCACGGTCGATAACGAATTTTAGCGCTGAGTTTGTTTCTGGATCTGGGTCACCCTTTTTCGCTGCTACATAGATTTCAACACCAAATTTGGCGTAAACTTTTGAGTTAGCACCGTCTTTTGCGGTTTTCTTGGCTACAATATTGGCCCATTTACGTCCCATGGGGAACCTCCTACATTTTATAAAATCGCTTTATTATACCATAAATAGCAAGGATTGAGAAGATTTTTAAAATCTTATTCACTATACAGTTGACATGTATAATTTCCCTATATATAACATATAGTACAACTGTACATTTGAACTATATAGGAGAAGCCAAATGAAAAGGAACAAGCACCTCCCCTTAACGGAGACAACCTACTATATTCTATTAGCCCTCTTGGAACCTACCCATGGCTACCATATCATGCAAAAAGTAGAGGATATGAGTGATGGTGATTTAAAAATCTCTGCAGGAACCATGTATGGAGCGATTGAGAATCTTTTGAAACTAAAATGGATTTGTTCCGTTCCAAGTTCCGATAAAAGAAGAAAAGTCTATCAAGTAACAGCAACGGAACAAGAGATTATTAAACCGGAGACACAGCGTATTCAAAAACTACATCATATTGCCAAAGAATTAGGTTTTTAAGGAGGAAGCCATGATAAGACACAAATTATTCACCAGTTTACAAGAGGAAGAACATTGGATCAATTCCATTCAATCCGAAGGTTATCAGCTTGTCAAAGTAACTCCGTGGACAGCAGCCTATCATTTTGAAAAATGTAGTCGAATCCCTCATCCCGTACGCCTTGATTCTCATGAACATATTGCAAAAGGAGAATATTCAAATTACCTCTCTCTATTTGAAGACTGTGGTTGACAACCTATACAAGGTAGTCGTAGATGTGGCATCCATTATTTTCAACAAACAATCAAAGCTTCAAGCACAGAAATTTTTTTGATACCGAATCGAAAAAAGCATTCTGTTCACGCTACCAAAACTATGCCTACTCCTATTTCGGATTATTTCTGACTTTATTTTTTATCCATTACCAAGCTGGACTCCAAAATGGATACATACTTTGGAATCCTAAATCCTGGTATCTAACTCCAGGACTATGGGAACGAACTGGTACCAGTTTTTGGTTTGGTTTTCTCTTTGAAACCCCATTCGCATTGTTTAGAAGTGGCATTATTACCTTATTTTTCCTTGCTTGGTCTATTTATTTCCTCCATATCGCTGAAAAAGGTAAAAAAGAAGCGAATAAATTAGAAAAATACTGATGGCATACTATCCAAAAGAAAAAGATTGAAAAGAGTTGACTGCAATCATCTTTTCAATCTTTTTACTTTTTACAACTCAACTGTCGCAACTTGACTATCTTTACTTACTTGTCCAAGATTTCCAAGGCTGACAGATTTGATTTCAGCAGTGTTTGTGAAGGCAACCACGATGGTTGTTTCACGTCCTGCTGAACGGATAGCATCCAAATCTGCAACAAGGAGCAAGTCCCCTGCTTCAACACGTTGACCATCTGTTACCTTAGTTGAAAATGGAGCCCCATTTAGCGCTACTGTATCTAAACCTACATGTATCAAGACTTCTACACCTTTGTCAGACAAAATACCGACAGCATGTTTTGTTGGGAAGACACTGGTTACAATACCTGAAACTGGTGCGTAAACATTGCCGGAGCTAGGCTCAACTGCATAGCCGTCACCCATCATTTTTTGTGAGAAGACTGGATCTTTCACATCTGTAATAGCAATGGCTTGCCCTTCAGCAACAGCATAAACTGCCTCTGTCACACCCTTGAATTGTGCTTCCTCAACTACTGTTTCAGTCGCAACAATTTCCGTACGAGGGATGGCTACGCCAGATTCTAGTAAGTCTTGAATGTCTGATTTGAGAACATCTGCTTTTGGTCCATAGACTGCTTGAACACCTGAGTCTTTGATAATCAAGCCCATAGCACCAGCCTGTTTCCAAGCATTTTCATCTCCAACCTGTGCCACATCTTTGACACTTACGCGAAGACGAGTCATACAAGCATCAACATCTGCGATATTATCACGACCACCAAGCAAGTTGATGATTTGTACCACTTGTGAATTAGCATCCGCTGTATCTACGTTTGAATTTGAAACCACATCTGTTGTTTCTGTGTCATAGTTACCATTGCGTCCAGCTGTTGCTAGGTTGAATTTTTGAATCATGAAGTTGGCAATGAAGTACATTGCAACTGCAAAGAGGGCTGTTACCCAGATAAAGTTGAAAACGTCCATACCAATACCAGCTTTAATCGCCATAGGGGTACGAGTGAGAAATTCGATATTACCAAATGAGTGCACGCGCAAGTTAACCAAGTCTGCCGCTGCAAAGGCTGCACCTTGAACAAAGGCGTAGACAACATAGAGTGGCATGGCCGCAAACATGAACATGAACTCTATCGGCTCTGTCACCCCTGTCAAGAAAACAGCTGCCGCAGACGAGAGGAACATCCCCTTGTACTTGTGTTTCTTATCCGCATCCACATTGCGGTACATTGCCAGGGTCAAGCCCATGAGAATACCAGAGGAACCAATCATTTGACCTACTTTAAAGCGAGCAGGCGTTACATTAGCAAGCAAGTCATTGTACTGAGCCATATCGCCAGCGTCTTTGAGGTTGATTAAGTCTGTAATCCAAGCCAACCAGAGCGGATCTTGTCCAAATACTTGTGTACCTGCTTGTGCACCTGTCAAGATGTCATAGGTACCACCAAGTGATGTATAGTTCATTGGAATGGTCAACATGTGGTGGAGACCAAACGGCAAGAGAAGACGCTCCAGCGTACCATAGACAAATGGTGCCAAGACTGGCGCCGTATCCTGCGATGTCGCAATCCATTTACCAAAACTATTGATACCTGTCTGAACCACTGGCCAGAAAATCGCTAGTCCGAGTGCGACCAAAACAGAACGGTAGATAACCACGAATGGCACAAAGCGTTTGCCGTTAAAGAAGGTCAATACATCTGGCAACTTGCGATAGTTGTAGTATTTGTTGTAAGCAGTCGCCCCAACAAAACCAGCAATGATACCAACGAAGACCCCCATGTTCAAAGCAGGCTGACCAAGGATATTGACAAAGTAGCCAGATACTGGAATTTCTGTCCCAAAGACTGTGCTAACAGTCGCAGTCGCAGTCGCATCTGCCAACATATCAGTCGTTACACCGAAGAAGTGACCAGTAATCAAGTTAATAAGAATGAAGGCAAGACCTGCCGAGAAAGCACCACCAGCCTTCTCCTTAGCCCAGCTACCACCGATTGCCAAGGCAAAGAGCAAGTGGAGGTTACCGATAATTCCCCAACCGATTTGGGCAATGATATTCCCAATACGAATGAGCAATTCTGATTCAGGACTGATTAGTGGAATCGAGTTTCCGATAGAAACCATAAGACCTGCCGCCGGCATAACGGCGATCACGACCATCAAACATTTACCGAATTTTTGCCAAAATTCAAAACTTAGAAATTTTTTCATACCTATCTCCTAATTTTTTTATAAACCTAATTCAACTTCCAGACCAAAGTGATCTGAAATGACGGGAAGATTGTCCCCATTGAAAATCACACGACTGGATTGAACCTGTCTTTTCTGATTTAAGAACACATAGTCCAGACGTTTTTCCTGACTATGACCTGCCCACCCATCAATAGCTTTTTCAACGGTGATTCCCCTATCCTTTTTCTCAGCCAAATCATAACTATCATATAAACCTAAGTCCTTGATTGCTTGATAGGCTTGTGGATTTGACAGGGCATCCGTATTGAAATCTCCCATTAGAATTTTCAAACGCTCCGAACTTGTCCGCTCCACAATCGAGCGAATATTCTCCAACTGATTTTCTTCTTTACTGTCAGGAAGATTAATATGACAAGAATAGACATCAATCAACTGGTCTTTGTAAGTAAGTGTCACTCCTATAATTTTGCGTGACAAGATAGATTCAACCGTCTGGCTCTTACTACAATAAAAGCTGTCCACCTCATAGACGGGCAAGCGAGTCAGAAAGGCAATGCCCTCCTCGTACTTGTCATAGCCGATATGAGAATGGCTCCAATAATACGAGTAATCTGCCACACCCAGTTTTCTCAATTTGTCTAGCAGGACCAAACCATAGTTGTCCGCCCGCAATTCCCTAGTAATCAAGGGACTGCTAATCAGCTGATTGACCTCTTGCAGGGCAATGACCTCATACCGCTTTTGGGCAATGGTTTGGGCCAGAATATCTAGCTTTTCCTCCTGCTGGTCCTCCAACCAGGCATGAACATTGACTGTCAGTAATTTCATGAGGCTCCTTTCTCTAAAATGCGTAACCTTTTCTTATGATAGATACAGTATAACGTAAACGTTTGCATAAGTCAAGAGGATTTCCGTAATATTTTCGACCTTTACGTAAAAGATAGAAAGAACAGTCTGTCTGCTCTGCTATTTCCCAAAAAAATATGATAAAATAAGGACAGAAAGATGGTAAGGTTCTGAGCAAATACAAACAGGTTTATCAGGACATTAAGCAGAAAATCGAAGAGGAGACCTGGCCAGCGGGCCAGGCGCTGCCGACAGAAAACGAGCTAATGGAGCTCTACTCCTACTCCAAGGACACCATTCGCAAGGCCCTGTCCCTCCTAGAGATGGACGGCTATATCCAAAAACGGCAGGGCAAGACCTCGGTTGTCGTGGAGCACGGTTTGATGAAGGAGCAATTTCTGTCTGAAATCAAGACCGCTGGCGAGCTCAATCGCAAGGCCCAGCATGAGATGAAAACAGAGGTGGTTGCCCTCTATATCGTCCAAGGTCAAGAGGACTTGATGGCTATTTTTGATGTTGATGAAAAGGTTGATTTCTACAAGGCTAGTCGTATTCGGACGATCGATGGGGAACGGTTGGAATTTGAGACAAGCTATTTTGACCGCCGCATCGTTCCTTATCTCAATAAGCAAATCACTGAAACCTCTATCTATCGCTATTTGGAGGAAGAACTCCACCTGCTTATCTCCCACTCTCGCCGAGAAATTACCTTCCGGTTTGCGACCGAGGAAGAGCGGCAATACATGGACTTGGGATCATACGATATGGTAGCGGTCGTGACCTCTATCGCCTACTTGACAGACGGTCGCCCCTTCCAATATGGTACCATCAGCTATCGGCCAGACAAGGTCAGCTTTGTTACTATGGCTAAACGGTGAACAACCCATTCTCTCTATTCAACCCAGTGTATAGGCACTGGGTTTTCTTGTGTCGTGAGCGCTAAAAAAGACAAACACCGAAACGATGTTTGTCCTTATTACACCTTGAGCATTTTACTTTCAAGGAGTGATATCAGACTTCACTGCCTTTCTGATAAGCTCAGCTTCTTTTCTTTTTCAAAGCAGCCAAGGATGCCAAGCCGGTCAAGCCTAGCAACAAGAAGGAAATATTTTGACTATCACCAGTATTTGGCAGGACTGGTTGAGTTGTTGTAGTTTCCATTTTCTTGCTTTCTTCCTCAGCAGAAACAGTAGACTCAGTAGAAACCTCATCCTTGTTTGAGTCCTTGTTAGATTCGGCCGTCTGGTCCTTAACGACTTTATCTATCGGAGTCGTTGTAACCACCTTGCTATCAGAAGTAACTAAAACCGTCAGCCCTTGATAAGCTGCTTGCCCCAGGCTAAAGATTCGTCCAAGCTGGTCAACCAGCTCCACAAATAGAATCGGTGCAACTGACCCACTTGTCTTAGCCTTGAGACTCAATGCAATAGATGATAAATCACCAGCTTCTTTTTCAACCACAAAGGTATTCCCTTCAAGCTTGATTCCCTCTGTAAGTACTCCATCTACTAGAGCCGAATCAAAGTGTAAACGAATTTGGTAAGTACCTTTTTCAATGCCTTTGAGGTCACCCAACTCTAGTGTCACAGGGAATTCCTGACCAATTTTAGCTGCTTCCGGCAGAATGGCTAAAATGCCTTTGGCAGGCTCATCATAACTCAATCCAAAACCAATTGGGTAGGCAACCTGGTCTGTACTGAGCAACCCATCCTTAATCAGAGGTATGTCTACAGGCAAGCTACCCTTGTGTGGTAGTCCGGCAAAGATAACTTCTACCCCAGCCGGAATATTTGGACCGAACGCATTATCTGGTCGGAGAGCCTCCGTTGGATCCATTCCCTTGTTACCATAGACTGCTACAATTGCCTTAGCAGCTGGATAGTTAGCAACATCATAAGGTTTGGAAATACTCATGACAACAACTAGCTTATCTTGGCTATTAGCGTAATCTACAACCTCAGTAGGAACCCTGGTCAACCAATGGTCACTAGCCAAATGTGATTCACGTCCAATTTCCGACACAAGGATAATATGACTCGCTTTGTCTAAACTTTCTTTCAAGCTTTCCGAACTAGATTCCGCATTGTATCTGACAGTTTCAAATGTAACATCTGCTGGTATAACACCATCCGCCTGCAAGCGTCTCATTCCCAAATCAAGGCCAGGAAGTTCGTTATTATAGGCACCCAATAATAAGACATGGTCACCAGCAGTTACCTTAAATGGCAAGATAGTATCATCGTTCTTAACCACCGTTACCGCGCTGGCGGCAATTTGTCTTTCCAGGTCTCTATTCAAATCAGATCCTACCGCCTGGTTGGCTGCCTCTGCAGTTCTTGCTGCCAAGTCAAAGTCCAATACGCCGCGTTTTGCTTTCAAACGTAAAATCCGTCGAACAGAATCATCCAGCATGCCTTCTGTAATGTGTCCCTGCGCCACTGCAGCTTCGATGTCATCAATAATAGCATCGATTTTAGCTAAATCAAGCTTGTTTCTCAAAACTGTTGGCATCAAGACAATATCCACACCTGCTTGTATGGCCATGATCGCCGCTTCGGATTCCCCAAAGTTTTGAGAAATGGCGTCCATACCCATAGCATCCGTAACAATAATTCCATCATAGCCATACTGATTGCGAACAATGCCTGTCAAAATATCATCAGACAGGGTAGCAGGAATATGAATTTCTTCGCCAGATTTTTTAGAAACATAGGTATCTTTCTCAATCTGTGGGTATTGGATATGAGCTGTCATAATCATGTCCACTCCGCCATCCATAGCAGCTTTAAACGGGGCTAATTCTAAGGCTGCCAATTCTTCCATTGACTTATCTACCAGAGGAAGACCTGTATGAGAGTCGGTTGCGGTGTCCCCATGGCCTGGGAAATGCTTAGCTGCTACAGCCACATTATGGGCCTGAATTCCCTGCATCAAAGGAATTCCTAGGGAGGAAACAAGTTCAGGATCAGATGAGAAGGAACGCAGACCGATAACAGGATTTTGAGGATTATTATTTGTATCCAATACCGGCGCAAAATCCACATTGATACCCAAAGCAGATAATTCCCTACCGATAATCTCACCAGCCTGTCTAGCTAACTCTGGATCACGGGTGGCACCCAATGCCATATTCCCTGGTAGGGCCGTTCCTGAACCCAGACGATAAACAATTCCCCCTTCCTGGTCAATAGCAATCAAGAGAGGGATATTCCCATTCTGAGCCTTATTTCCAACTGCAGCTGCTTGCATATCCTGTGTAAGATTGAGGGTTTGTTCCGTTTCCTTAACGTTTTCCGCAAAGAGGATAACGCCACCAAAATCGTACCCATCAATCGCTTCTGCAATTTCTTCATTAACAACCGTCAGGTCGCTCACCGCTTTGCTACCTTCCGTCTGCCACTTACGAAAATCCGGCATCAACATCTGCGTGATTTTTTGCCGTGTAGACATGTCGTCAATCATACTAGTGATTTGCGTCTCTGCATCTACAGCTTGTTCACCAGTGTTAAGCTCCTCATTAGCTGGAGTTGCAGATAAGTCAGTGGAACTGGCAGTCGGTGCATTCACAGCTTCAAGACTGGTGCCTGTTTCTGGTGAAACAGGTTCCGTATTGGCCTTGACTGTAGCCCATGGACTTGTCGCCATAGCAAGCGCAAGACCTGCTAAGTACAAATAGCTATGCTTTTTCATAGTTACCTCCATTTTTTGTTTTTTATATTATTATACAAAAACATCCGCTACCTGTAAACGCTTACCACCTGACTATTGACATTCTCTACTAGTTTTTTTTCTCCATTCGACAAAATGAAAAACCAGTTGTACAAATACAAACAACTGATTTTATCACTATAGACTTCTCTTACTCATTCAACCATTGGTCAACCGTTTCGCGGTTGGCATCAATCCATTTTTGAGCGGCATCGTCAGGAGACATTCCCTCGTTCATATCCAAGAGAATGGACTCCATATCCTCAGAGGTCCAGTGGAAATTATCCACAATTTGGTACAATTGAGGCATATCCTCTTGTAGACCTTTCCGTGCAATCGTATGGATATTTTCTGTCGAACCAAATGAACCTTCTGGGTCGTCCAAGTATTTCAAGTCATATTTGGAGAACATCCAGTGCGGAGACCAGCCCGTTACGATGATTTCGTCTTGGTTGGCAATCGCTTTTTCTAAAGCGGTTGTCATGGCACCTGTAGAGGCCTTGGTCAATTCCCAACCAGACAAGTTTCCATAGTCTTGCAGGGCATTTTCAGCCGCCTCCATAATTCCAGCACCGGGCTCAATCCCTGTGATAGTTGTGGCCGCCTGATTAGACAGGTCCGCAATGCTAGTCACATCCATATAGGCTGGGACAACCAATCCGAGCTTAGTTCCTTCCATATTTGGTCCCAAATCATCTAATTGGTCCTTATGTTTGTCATAGAGCGACGCCTGTGTGACCGGCAACCAAGGACTGACTGAGAAATCCGAGTCCCCGTTTGCAACTGACTGCCACATGACGGCATTATCCAGCGGTACCATTTTTACGTGGTAGCCCGCCTCTTCCAAGACCTTGGCAATGACAGTTGTCGACGCCACCTCAGTATCCCACTGAGTATGGGAAATGGTCACTGTCTGTCCCTGCTCTGTATTTCCAGAAGTCAAGGCTAGGAAGCTTCGTCCCAAAGCTGCTCCGACAAATACTAGCATGGCCGCTAGAGCGATGCGCTTGTTGGTTGACGATTTTTGTCCATTTTCACGCTTGGCATTGAAAGCCTGAGTGACACGGTCAAGGATAATCGCCAAGATAACCAAGGAAATACCAGATACAAATCCATTCCCGATGTCCGCCTTCTGAAGGGCAGACAGAACTTCACGACCCAGGCCTGGCGCCCCGATCATAGAACCAGTAACCACCATGGACAGGGCTAACATCATGGTCTGATTGACACCAGCCATAATGGTATTTTTAGCCAAGGGCAATTCAACCTTAAACAATTTCTGAGCCGACGTTGAACCAAAAGCATCCGCTGCCTCAACCAACTCTGTCGAAATTTCACGGATCGCCAAATTGGTAAACCGAACTGTCGGCGGTAGGGCGAAAATCACTGATGCAAAGACACCTGGCACCATGCCAATCCCGAAGAAGGCTACCGCCGGAATCAGATAAACAAAGGCCGGCATGGTCTGCATAAAGTCCAAAATCGGATTGACAATTTTCTTGACCGTATTGTTCTTGGCCATCCAAATCCCCAGAGGAACCCCGATAACAATCGAGATCAGGCTGGCTACGATGACCAGAGTCAAGGTGTTGATCAATTCATCCCACAACCCTTGGTTGTAAATAAAGAGCAGGCCCAAGAAAGTCATGACTGGCAGGGGCCATTTTTTTCGTACCAAAAACCATACAGCTACAGTTGCTAATCCGATAAATAGGAGCGGATGAATGAACAATAAGGTGTTGGTCATCCAGTCCATCAAGGTGCTCCCGATGTCTTGTAGTATATCAAACAGCCCTGCGAAGGTCGTGGTCAACCAACTGGTCAAGGCCTCTACCAGCTCTGCCACTGGTAGTTTTTCTTGCAATAAATCCAAAATATCTAACCTCTTTCTCTAGTTTTCCTCTGTTTCTGACGCAGTGCCATCATCTGGAATATTGGCCAAGGCTTCAATCACGCGCCCGCGAATAATAACCCCAAGGAGCTTATTGTGCTCGTCCGTCACGGCAATCGGCGCCGACGAATCATAAATCAGAGGCATAATATCTGTAATCACTGTATCTTTTGAAACCGTCAGAACGTCCTTATCAATGACATCAGACAGTGGCAAGCCCTTACGACGCGCCTCGATAACAGCATCTGCGGTCAAGGCTCCCACCAATTCCCGACGACGATTGGTTGCCATCAACATAGAAACCTCCTCTGTACGCATGCGCATCAGAGCAACTTGCGGCCCGTCCAATTCAACCGTTGCCGTAATCGGCTTAATCATAATATTTTGTGCCGTCAAGACCTTGGAACGATCGACATCTTCCATAAATTCACGAACAAAATCATTGGCTGGATTAGTCAAAATTTCCTCACCAGTACCGATTTGCATGATTTTCCCGTCCCTCATCAGGGCAATACGATCCCCAATACGCAAGGCCTCGTTGAGGTCGTGACTGATAAAGATGATGGTTTGCTGATTGCTAGCTTGCAAATCCAAGAGCTCATCCTGCATTTCACGACGAATAAGCGGGTCCAAGGCTGAAAAAGCCTCATCCATCAAGAGAATTTTCGGTTTGTTGGCCAAGGCTCTGGCCAAGCCGACACGCTGTTGCATCCCACCAGATAGTTGGTCTGGGTATTGATCCTTGAAGGCCAACAAACCTGCATTTTCCAATGCCTTCTCAGCCGCTGCCTGACGTTCTTCTTTTGATACCCCACGCAATTCCAGACCGAACTCTGTGTTTTCCAAAATCGTCTTATGTGGAAATAAGGCAAAACTTTGGAAAACCATGTTCATATCGTGGCGACGCACCTGCCGCAGCTCTTCAGTGTTCATTTTTGAAATATCTTGACCATCCAAGACAATGCTACCAGATGATGGTTCTATCAAACGATTGAGCATCCGCACCAAAGTTGATTTCCCTGAGCCCGACAGACCCATGATGACAAAAATTTCGCCCTCTTGGATTGAAAAATTAGCATCGTAGACCCCAACGGTGGCACCTGTTTTCTTCAAAATTTCTGTTTTTGATTTTCCCTGTTTGACCATTTCAAGGGCAGCCTTCTGCTTTTTACCAAATACTTTGGTCAAATTTTTCACTTCTAGTAATGTCACATGAACTCCTTTCTTGTAAGTGGCTACATTATAAAATTTAAGTGTTGTCACTTTTTATAAACTCTATCTTAAAGCAAGTGAAGCCCATTGTCAAGGAAAAAGTTTTCACATCATTTTCAAACAGACTATCAAAAATACCCTCAAACGCCGTATCTACAAGGCTTAAACTCTGGTGAAAGAGTAAAAAAACAAACCACCGAAGTGATTTGTCTTTTATGTAAGTATTACTTGCTGTGCCAGATGTCTTCGTTGTACTGCTCGATTGTACGGTCAGATGAGAAGAATCCTGCTTTAGCGATGTTGTGAACAACTTTTTTGTTCCATGAATCTTGGTCTTCGTAATCAGCAAAGACTTGCTCTTTGACTTCGATGTATTCTGCCAAGTCAATCAAGGTCATGAACCAGTCTTTAGAGATGAGTTCATGGTGGAGACG
This sequence comes from Streptococcus nasisuis, assembly GCF_040836615.1. NCBI lineage: Bacteria > Bacillati > Bacillota > Bacilli > Lactobacillales > Streptococcaceae > Streptococcus > Streptococcus nasisuis. Next base: position 2,172,721 of record NZ_CP162268.1, read on the forward strand.
GCTCAGGCGTTCTTCATTACCAAGTGCTTTCACTTCGTCGCTAACGATAAAGTCTACAGCGCGTTTGATGTTAGCATCGCCATTATAGTAATCTGCTGAAACATAGCCCGCTTTGTCGTACAGGTCGATAATGGTATCTGAATCCTTACCAAATGTGTAGATGTTGTCCATACCAGCCAACTCTGCAATCTCAACGTTGGCACCGTCCATGGTACCAAGTGTCAACGCACCGTTGAGCATGAATTTCATGTTACCAGTACCTGATGCTTCTTTAGAAGCCAATGAGATTTGCTCAGAAATATCTGTCGCAGGAATCAGTTTTTCCGCAACGGTTACGTTGTAGTTTTCTACCAAGTGAACGTTGAGGTATTTGCTGACTTCAGGGTCGTTATTGATCAACTCTGACAAGCAAAGGATAAGGTGAATAATATCTTGGGCAATGATGTAGGCAGGAGCTGCTTTACCACCGAAGATAACGGTGATTTTACGTTTTGGCAAGTTACCGTTCTTGATTTCAAGGTACTTGTGGATAACGTACAAAGCGTTCATTTGTTGGCGTTTGTACTCGTGGAAACGTTTGATTTGAGTATCAATGATGGAGTTTTCGTCCAGCTCGATGCCCTTGTTGTCTTTGAGGTAACGTTTGAGAGCCAATTTATTGTTAAATTTGATTTCAGCCAACTTAGCGTGAACATCCTTGTCATCTGCAAAAGCAAGCAATTTCTCAAGCTTAGTCGCATCTGTCAAGTAGTCGTCACCAATCAATTCCTTGATGTAATCAGCAAGGTCTTGGTTAGCAAATTCCAACCAACGGCGGAAGGTAATCCCGTTTGTTTTATTGTTGAATTTCTCTGGGTAAAGCTCGTAGAAGCCTTTCAACTCAGAGTTTTTCAAGATTTCTGTATGGAGAGCGGCTACCCCGTTGACTGAGTTTGAGAAGTGGATATCCATGTGAGCCATGTGGACACGACCTGACTCGTCGATGATGTGGAGAGCGACATCAGGCACTTCTTGGGCAACCAAAGCATCCAATTCTTTGATGATTGGTACCAAGTGTGGCACGACTTCTTCAAGGAATTCCAATGGCCATTTTTCAAGGGCTTCTGCTAGGATAGTGTGGTTGGTGTAACCAGTCATGTTTTTGACGATAGCTACTGCCTCCGCAAAATCAAGACCGTGTTTTTCAGTCAAGAGACGAATAAGCTCAGGAATAACCATGGATGGGTGCGTATCGTTGATTTGCACATAAGCGTAGTCAGCCAAGTCATGCAAGTTTGAACCGCGTTCAATCGCTTCGTCAATCAAGAGTTGAGCAGCGTTTGATACCATGAAATATTGTTGGTAAATACGGAGCAATTCACCATTCTTGTCAGAATCATCTGGGTACAAGAAGAGGGTCAAGTTTTCTTTGATATCTGTCTTGTCAAATGAAATACCATCTGTAATCAAGTCGTAGTTAACAGCCTCAATATCGAAAAGGTTGAGGTAGTTCTTGGTCTCTTTCTTGTAACCAAGAATATCCAGACGGTCCAATTTTGAAGTCAAGGTGAAGTTTTTGAATGGCACTTCATAGCTGATGTTGGTTGGGATCAACCATGAATCATTTTCAATCCAGAAGTTTGGCTCTGCCTCTTGTTGGTTATCTTTGAATACTTGGCGGAAGAGACCACAGTGGTAGTTAAGTCCGACACCCTCACCGTTGATACCAAGCGTTGACATCGAATCTACAAAGCAAGATGCCAAACGACCAAGACCACCGTTACCTAGTGATGGTTCTGGTTCAACGTCTTCAACCTGTGCCAAAGACTTACCAGCTGCTGCCAATTCTGCCTGAATGTCTTTGTAGACACCCAAGTTGATCAAGTTGTTCGACAAGAGTTTACCGATAAGAAACTCCGCTGAGATGTAGTAAACCTTGCGTTTACCAGTGTTTTTTGGCTTAGTAGCTGCCTCTTCTTTAACATAGTTGAGCAATTGAAGATAGATTTCTTCGTTGGTCAAATCGGCTAATTTTTTCGCTGTATTGCTTTCCGCAAATGTTGTAAATTTAGTCATGTTGTTCATTCCCTCGTTGATATAATAGTGTCATCTTTGTCAAGAAATCTTTGTGTTCTTGTGTCAAATCTTCTGCTTTCATGCGCCATTCCCAGTTTCCACCGATGGTAGACGGCATGTTCATTCGGCTATCTTCGCCCAAGTCAAGGACATCCTGCATGGTGGCAATAGCTGTATCGCTGACTGTTGCAAAGAGCATCCTGAGCATAGCCTGGCTCACCTTTTCAATCGGCTTGCGGTTGCTGTAGGCATCCACATATTCTTGTTGTTCAGGTTCTAAGTTGTCGTACCAACCATTGACCACTTCATTATCGTGAGTTCCTGTGTAAGAAACTGAATTTGGAATGCAACGGTGAGGCGCATCAATGCTCTTACCAGTCACGTCGTAGAAGCCAAATTCCAAAATTTTCATGCCTGGATAGCCACAGTCGGCCAGCAATTTACGGGCTTTGGCATCAATGTTTCCAAGGTCCTCCGCAATGATTGGCAAGTCACCCAAGGTTTCTTTGACTGCTTTGAAGAGGGCGTAGCCTGGACCTGGTTCCCATGTACCAACCTTGGCAACCTTGGCATCTCCAGCAACCTGCCAGAAATCTGAGAAACCTTTGAAATGGTCAATACGGAGTACATCGTAGAGTTTGAAACTTTCGTGAATGCGGTAAATCCACCAGTTGTAGCCAGTTTTTTCATGCTCAGGCCAATCGTAAATCGGATTCCCCCAAAGCTGACCGTCTGCTGAGAAGTTATCAGCTGGCACACCAGCTACGAAGAGCGGTTTGCGTTCGCTGTCCAATTTGAACAACTGAGGCTTGGTCCAAACTTCCACACTATCGGCAGACACGTAAATTGGCATATCTCCGATAATCTTGATGTGGTTTTTGTTGGCGTATTCTTTCAAGTCTTTCCATTGCTTAAAGAAGAAATATTGTGTGACCTTGTAATAATCAATCTGGTCTGCCAATTCCTGACGGTATTTCTCCAGAGCTTCTTCGTTGCGGGCAACAGCTTTCTTGTCATCCCATTCTTGTAGGGCTTTGTTACCGAAATATTCCTTGATAGCCATGAATTCAGCGTAATCGCTCAACCATGATGAGTTGGCTTTCTCAAATTCTTGGAACAAGAGCTTGCGCTTGTCATCGCTAAGGAAATTTTTAACGGCTGTTTCCAAAATCGGACGACGCACCTGATACAAGAGGGCATAGTCTACTTTTTCTGGATTATCCCCAAAGTTGACATCTTGGTAATCAAAGTTGGCAAGAAGGTCATCCTTGGCCAAGAGATCAAAGTCAATCAGGTGGGTATTTCCAGCAATGGCTGAGAATGATTGGTATGGAGAATCTCCATAACTTGTAGTTGTAAGTGGCAAAATCTGCCAGTAGGTCTGTTTAGTTTCTACCAAGAAATCTACAAAATCATAGGCAGATTGACCGAAAGTACCAATACCAAACTTGCCTGGAAGTGAGGTAATATGCATCAATATTCCACTGGTACGATTTGTCATAAAAGCGTTTTCCTTTCTGTCGGTTACGAGTACTAGTTTAACGCAAACGTTTGCATCTGTCAAGGATTTTCCGAAAAAAATTGAGATTTTATCAAAAAAGCCGATTTTATCAGATTTTCCAAGACAGAAAATAAAAAGAAAGTCAGAGTTTTTTCTCCAACTTTCTCTCAATTTTGACATATTTTAGGCAAACCTTTGCTCGCTGATTTGGATTTTCTGGTCGATCAGATCTGCGACCAATTCTTTGGCATCAATATGGTCCAAATAATAGTCCGTTACTTGATCACGGATTTGATTTTCGATGACACGGCGGAGTGGTCGAGCACCCATGGCCTTGTCATAGCCTGCTTCCATCAACAACTCTTTTGCTGCCTCAGTCACTTCTAAGTGAATACCTTTTTTAGCTAGGGTCTTATTGACCTGGGCTAACATCAAATCAACAATAGCTTTTAGATTTTCCTTGTCCAGATGTTTAAATTCTATAACTGCATTGAAACGGTTGAGGAACTCCGGACGAAAGAATGGTGCAATGCGGTCCATGATGTCTGGCTCTTCTTCTTGACCTTCTTCCATACCGTAACCAAAACCTGCATTAGAGGTAGCGATGATAATAGTATTTTTAAAGTTGACTTGGTTTCCCTGTCCATCAGTCAAATGCCCATCATCCAGCACTTGCAAGAGGAGGGTAATTACTTGTGGATCTGCTTTTTCAATCTCATCCAAGAGAACAATGGAGTAAGGATTGCGGCGGACGCGCTCGGTAAGAGTATGGGAATTGTCATCATAACCAACGTAACCAGCTGTGGTACCGATTAATTTGGAAACAGCTGTGCGGTCGCTGTACTCGGACATATCCAAACGAATAATGGCATCCTTGTTACCAAACAAGTCTAGTGCCAGCTGTTTGGCCAACTCGGTCTTGCCGACACCAGTTGGTCCGACAAAAAGGAAGGAACCAATTGGGCGATTGCCATCGTCAAAGCCAGCACGATTACGACGAATCGCACGAGATACAGCTTCCACCGCATCGTCTTGACCAATAACGTTTGTAGCTAAACGATTTTTGAGTCCTTTTAGACGCTCAATATCTGAAGCCCCCATTTGTGAGACTGGGATGCCTGTCATTCGTTCAACCGCCTGAGCCACATCATTGACGGTCGCCACTACTTTCTGTTGCTCCGTATGATTTTCAATCTGTTTTTGTAGCTTATCAATACGGACCTTTTCATTCAAGGCTTTTTCATAATCCTCTTTCTCAGCAGCTTCCAACTGTAACTGTTTTGCCTCAGCCATTTCTGCTTCCAGGGTCTGAATATCTGTCACAGGATGTTGTGCAGCCAAGTGAGCAGCGGTCACATCGACTAGGTCAATGGCCTTATCAGGCAAGCTACGTTGTGGAATATATTGGACAGAATAATCAACCGCAGCTCGTAAGACTTCGTCAGGCAAGGCGATATTGTGGTGAGCTTCATAAAGCGGCTTAATCCCTTTCAAAATCTGGTAGGTGTCTTCTGCGGACGGAGCATTAACCTTGACTTCATTGAAACGACGAGCCAGAGCAGCGTTCTTGTGAATGGTATTGCGGTATTCGTCCTGCGTAGTGGCACCGATAACCGTCAATTCCCCACGGGATAAAGCTGGTTTGAGAATATCTGCTAAGCCCTTAGAACCTGAGTCTCCACCAGTGCTACCAGCTCCCAAAATCTGATGAATTTCATCAAAGAAGAGGATGATATTTCCAGCTTTTTTGACTTCATCAACTAGGTTTTGCACATTTTCCTCAAAAGCTCCACGATACTGAGTCCCAGCTTCCAATCCTGAAATGTCGATGGAGATGATTTCCTTGTTCTTAATGGCCGCTGGCACATCACCATTGACAATAGCTTGAGCCAAACCTTCCACTACCGCTGTTTTACCAACACCTGCATCACCGACCAGAACAGGATTATTCTTAGTCCGACGAGCTAGGATTTCAGAGGTTTCTTGGATTTCCTTGTTTCGTCCAATGACTGGATCCAACTTACCTTCACGCGCATCTTGGGTCAAATTGCGACCCAGTTTTGCTAGTATTCCATCTGACTTTATCTGACCTTTTTCCTGTGTTTGAGCCACTTCTTCTGTCTGTGGCAGGCGACCAGTTTGACGGTATATAGCGAATTCTTCTGGTGTCACTTCACGCCCATTGATAGAATAACGGCGACGTTCTGTGCTGTAGCCACCCATGTTGCCCATGAGTTGATTGAAAATATCGTCCATATTGTTAAAGTTATTGAAATTGTTGTTCATAGTTCTACCTCGTTTATAAATTCTATTTCTTTTGACTTTTACTGACCTTTATTTTAAAAAAATTTCTAGTAGGGTATAATCCTGTCCTTCATTTTAACCTCCTCAGAAGTTTGCCTTTTACTGACCAATAGGTTCAAGAGTAAGTCAAACCGTTCTCGTTTGACCTAAACTGACCTTTTGTCCAAAGAATTCGTAAGGTCCTTTACCTTACGAATCTTATTCTACACCATTGGTCAGTAAAAGTCAATAGTTTTGTTTGACCTTTTTTGACTTTTTGATAAAAAAATCTACCTGACGGTAGATTTGGTAGCTACTAGATGATAATCCCTTCCAAATGATCTAGTTCATGCTGAACAATCTGGGCTTGGAAGTCAGTCAGTTTCAGGCTCCGCTTTTTCCAATAAGCATCAAAAAACTCTACTTCAATTTCCTGATAGCGAGTGGTCAGGCGAGTACCTACTAGCGACAGGCAGCCTTCCTCTGTCTGATAGGGCTTGGCCTTGCTGATGAGGACGGGATTGTACATGACCAGATTTGTGAAGCCCATGTTGACGATGATAATCCGCTTTTTGGCGCCAATCATGTTGGCCGCCATACCCACGCAGGCGTGAGCGTTGGCTACCAAAGTATCCTGTAAGTCTTGACCTACCTGCACATCTAGCTGAGTCGCCGGTTCAGACTTCTGCTGCAGGAAGAAAATATCTTTCATAATAGGTTGAATCATGGGGTGTCTCCTTATACTCTAGCTTCATCTAGTATACCAAAAAAAGCCTAGTTTTCACTAGACTTCTTTCGCTTATTCTTGACAGTAGACTGCAATTGCCTGACTGACAAAGGCTGCTGTGCCTGGTCCACCTGCTCGGTCAATGTTGGCTGAAAATCGCTCATCTTCAACGTACATAAGACCTAGCCCCTGCAAGATTTCCTTGGTGCAGGTGTAGAAGTTTTCTGTGATATAAGACTGCAAGTTCGCTACCTGAGCCTGCACATCAGGATGACTAACTTCCAAGCTCTGCATTTTTCCAAAAGCTTCAAAAATCGCCTCCATCTCTTGGGCAAATACTTTGTCCTTGCTGGCATCATAGCCTTCTTCAAACTCGGCATAGGCCGAAGTATTCCCCCACCGTTCCTTGGCCTCCGACTTATAAGCTTTTAGTTGACTGCTGTCAAATGCATGAAAATCCATTATTTCTCCTCCTTTTTCTGTGAGCAATCTGGCGTGATTGATGATGCGGTCCAGACGTTCCCTTTTGAGTTCTAAAAGGGTGATATGGTCCCGCAAGACCTGCTGACGATTGACTTCCGTCACATCCAGAAGTTGCTGAATGTCTTTGAGAGGAAATTCCAACTCACGAAATAATAAAATTTCTTGCAGACGAGCCAAATTCTCCTGATTATAGTAGCGATAACCATTTTCAGCCACAAATGCTGGTTTGAGCAAATCAATCTGGTCATAGTGGTGCAAGGTCCTCACCGTCAATCCTGTCAACTGACTGACCTGCTTAACTGTCCATTTTTCTGACATGGAAACCTCCTCTCTATGATCAGTATAAGGGATAACGTAAGGTGAGGGTCAAGGGGAAATACAAAATTTCTAGTCTTTTTTAGTAATTTCATTCATATAACCAGCGGTAATAATCCCTGCAGGAAGGGCAACAATTGCAATTCCTACAATGGAAGATACCATTGTTACCACCTTCCCCATTATTGAAGTAGCAAATATGTCACCATACCCAACTGTCGTCAATGAAATTGTTGCCCAGTAAATCGCATCAAAAAATGTTTCAAATGTATCTGGTTCAACAGAAAATATCAACAAAGCAGTAAAGAAAATATAACCAACAGCCAGGCTTGCTACTAGCAATAATAACTCTTTTTGATTTTGCAAAACGTTCGTCAAAATCTGAATGTTTTTTGAATAGCGGATAACTTTGAAAACTCGAAGTACTCGCCCCATTCGTACAATTTTCAATAATCGAAGACTGTTATTAAAGTATAAAAAAGTCGGTAAAATGGACAATAAATCCACTATGGCTAATAGGCTAAATGGGTAGAACAGAAATGATAGTTTTCCTTTTTGCAATTTGAAATCAGCTGTTAGTATTCTAAAAAGATAATCCAATCAAAAAATAGCAGTCGAAATATAATCCATTAACAAATGAAAAGAATTCGTATGCTTAGACATCAAAGGAATCAAACTAACCACTATTGCAAATAACATTATTAAGTTATAGCAACGTGACAATAAACTATCGTTATCATTTTCTAGAATACAAAATAATTTTTCCCTCATCTCACTCCACCCTCACCGGCACACGCCCATAGGTCTGCTCTGCCATTGCGTCAGCGCCCAGTTGATAGACCGCATCCGCCTGCTGGCTCAGGCTGTCCCAGGGCTCTTTGCCGATCCGCGTCACCAGGTCCACCCGCTCCTTGACGATCTTGAGATAGGCTTGGCCTCGAGCTGAAAATCCCAATACATGGACCGCCTCTGGCAAGGGAGTTTCCACCGCATTGACCAATATGTAGGTCAGCACCCGCCGCACCCGCGCCTTGGTGTAGCGCTTGGTCGCAACGGCATCCACCAACTCCTCCACGGTCGCTGCGCTCCCAATAGCAGAGCGGATACGACTGGCTAGTTCTTCGTTGACCTGAAAGACCTGACTGAGATCTGGGCGGGTCGCAATCTGGTAGCGGAGCAGAGGAAAATAGTTTCTCCAGCTTACCTTGGTCGCCTCTTCAAAGAGACTGGCAGACGGTAAAAAGTCACGCACCAAGTCCAACTGGTCAGCCCCCTTTCGGATAGCCGTCGCCGAGGCGTAGGTCGTTTCCACCTCTTCCGAGTGAAAACCAGCTCCCTGCCGTTGAACAGGGCTGAGCTGAATGCCTGTCCCAGCCACCGCCTTAGCATAAGCCAAGCCCAGAATATGGTTGGGCGTATCACCTGTGAAGGTAAGGCCAGCAAACTCCTGCCACATGGCCTGGGTCTTCTGTGGATAAGAGAGATTGTCTGGCAAGTTTTTCACAAAATTTTCCATTTCTTCCGACTTATCCACATAGATATCCGCAATTTTCTGGTAACCCAGCATTTCTTCTGTACCGAAAATCAGTTTTTCCACACCTAGTCTGTGTAAAATGCTAATTGCTCCCTTGGCGAAATGATCAGCTGACTGGACGGACACTAAAAAGGGCATCTCAACAACAAGATCTGCCCCGTGTTCCAAAGCCATCTGAGCCCGTGTCCACTTATCCACAATAGCTGGCTCGCCCCGTTGCATAAAATTGCCAGACATAACCACAATTTTCAAGCCTTCCGCCTGTTCCAACAGGTATTTATGTCCCGTGTGAAATGGATTGTATTCTGCTATTATCCCTGAAATCATGCCTTGACCGCCTTGAAAAACCACCGCTGGCTTGTTTCTGTTGGAGCTTCGTCTTCAAAATCCGCAAAAACTTCCACAGACTTGAAACCAGCTTGTTTCAAACATTCCACATAGGTTTCAATCGGATAGGTCCGCTCTTCGTGAACTTCATCCCGACGAATAAACCTCTCCTCTTGACTGTCCTCATCTTTGACAAAGAAGGTCAATTCATGAACGATGGAATGCTCATGCTCTCCCTCATAGGTGTCCCAGACAAAGGCAAAATCCTCGTAGTTTTCATGATAGCTATATCCTGCAAATACTTCCTCCATTTGATAGATGGAGTGAACGTCAAAAAGGAAGGTACCACCTGGATTGAGAACAGAGTGAACGCCTTCAAAGACCCGCAAAACAGCTTCTTGGTCCGACATGTAGCACAGACTATCTGAGTAACAAGTCACAGCATCAAAATCTCCAACACCTTCCAGAGCCATCATATCTGCCTGGGCTAACTCCATCATGACGCCAGCAGCTTCTGCTTTTTTCTTGGCCAATTCCAACATTTCATAGGACAGGTCAAGCCCTGTCACCTCATAACCCTTTTGAGCAAAACGTACAGCCTGAATGCCCGTTCCACAAGCTAATTCTAAGATAGTTTTGGTGTCTTGTGGCAAGTTCCGCAAGCTAAAATCTGTCCATTTATCATACAAGCTGTCATCCATGATTTCATCATAAACCGCCGCAAAGGTTTCATAAGTTGCCATATTTTTCCTTTCATAAAAAGCAGCCAATCGACTGCTTCATTAACTCATGCTGTGTTCAAGAAGTCATAGTTTTGAGTTGTTAACAAACTCTTTTTGACTAGTCGAGTTCTCTCCCGCTTCCACTACTACTCATCTAAAAAGTCTGCGACTTCCAAGAAGTTGCCTTCGTGCCATAATTTTTCGAGGTTGTAGAGGTCACGCATTTCTTCTGAGAAGATATGAACGACAACGCCTCCAAGGTCCAAAAGGACCCAGCCACCGTTACTATCACCTTCTACACGGCTACCCTTGATTCCTACTTCCGCTACCTTTTCACGAATGTTTTCCGCAATAGCCTCCAACTGCCGATTGTTCATAGAACTGGCAATCACAAAGTAGTCTGTCAGGCTGGTCACGCCTTGAACATCAATTACAACAAGGTCCTCAGCTCGCTTGTCATCAGCAGCCTGAACCACAACTTTTACTAAATCTAGTTCTTTCATCTTATCCTCTAATTATATTTTCTAATCTATCTACCTGGGCAAAACTCCAGGACCAGATAGTTTCATATTGACCAATCAGTTCCTTTGCTGGAAGATCTGCTGTATAGGGAGTAGTAGTTCCATCTTTGATGACCGCCACGGTGTAGCCCAATTCAAAGGCCACCTTGATAGTTGTATCAATACAGAAATTAGTTGACATGCCCATGACAACCAATCGCTCAATCCCTTGCTCATCAAGATAGGCTTGCAAGTTCGTATCCTTGAAGGCAGAACTGTAGCTCTTATCAATAATCTTCTCGCCAACCAAAGGAGCTACTGCTGGATGGACGCCCCAACCATGACTGCCTGTGGCAAATTCCTGGTCATGATGGCGGACATGGATGACTTCTAGCCCCGCTTGACGAGCTTGAGTAAGGCTATCTTGCCAAAGAGCCAGTCGTTCTTCAATTGCATAGGGTTGCTCCGCTACTAGCATATTCTGAATGTCAATGACTAACAATGCAGATTTCATAGCTTAACACCAGGCGTTTCCAAACGGAAGACCAATTCCCTTTCTTCTTCAAGATCCAAGACAAAACCATTTTTCTCCAAGAGATGAGCCATCTTCTGATTGCCCTTAACATATGCTACAATCAAATGGTCGCAGACAGGATGTGATTGAGCCATTGCTATTACGACCTCCAAAGCAGCCTGACCATAGCCCTTCCCCTGAAATTCTTGACCAATCATAAACCGCCAGAGCATATACTGCTGGATGTCCTCATCAATATCAATCAAGGAAAAACCAACAACCTGCTCATCTGCCCAGATGGCATAGGGGAAAACATCCCCGTTCTCTCTATATAACCAGGCATCCGCCAAGGAACGCACGTTTGGAGCCACGAAGTCCTTATTTGCCTCACCTACTGTCAAGTCTAATACTGCTTGATAGGAGCTTTCATCCACAGGTTTTAATACAATCATCCCTACTCCTTCAAATACGCAACATAGCTATTATAGGTTTCCAAGGTTTGTGGATAAATGGGAATTCCCTTCTTGGCTAAGTAAGTAATGGTTTGGGCAGTTTCATAGGCTACTGCCTTGTCCAAGGACTCTTTTGCGATACGACGCGCCTCGTCCACCCCGGGGAAATCCCGATTGGGTTCGATGTAGTCCGCCACATAGAGTACCTTGTCCAGCAAGGTCATCTGCCTCGCCCCAATGGTGTGTCGTTGAATGGCTTGAAAAATTTCCTCATCTTTCAAGCCAAAATCTTCTGCAATTTTATAGGCGCCAACCACACCGTGCCAGATGTTATTATCCCAGTTGAGCAGATCCTTGTCCAAATAATACTTGGCAATCAAGTCCAAAAAAACTGGGTCTTCCACTTCCTTGGCATAGTCATGCAAGAGCGCAGCCAGACTGGCTTTTTTAGGATCACAGCCGTATTGGTCTGCCAAGGCAAGCGCCGCCTCTTCCACACCCAAGACATGTTGGAAGCGCGCTGGCTTCATGGCTACACGAATTTTTTCCAAAAGAGCCTGACGGTCAAAGGTCAAATCTGCTGCAATCATTGATATAGTCCTTTTTCTTCAATGTAGTCCAGAACTTCATGAGGCACCATAAAATTCGGCACCCGTCCTTGCTTGATAAAACTCCGCACCATGCTGGAGGAAATGTCCATCAAGGGCACATCTACCCAGATAACCGGATAGGACGTCCCTGCCTTGTAACGAGGACGCTGGACACCAACAAACTGCACCATCTGGACCAATTCATCAATCCTGTGCCATTTTGGCAGGTAGTCTACCATATCCGCACCGATGATGAAGTAATAATCCGTATCAGGATTTTTTTCCTTCAGCAATTTCATGGTGTCGTAGGTATAGCTGACACCACGTCGCTCCAGTTCAATGGTTTCAATGCCTAATCCCTCAATACCGGCAATAGCCATTTGAAGCATAGAATAACGATGGTATTCGTCAATGGTTTCTTTTTTATCCACATGAGGCGGAATGAATTCTGGCATAAGCAAGACTTCATCCAGCTTCAACTGTTGACGGACCTGGTCTGCCACAATCAAATGAGCATTGTGGACAGGGTTGAAATTCCCACCCAGAATTCCCACTTGTTTGCGATTGGTTTCTTTCTTCTCAACCTCTAATTCAACCTTGGTAAAGGGTGTTAAGAGTTCAATAGCCATAGGCTCTCCTTCTTAGATTTCTTTGACCTGTTTGGAAATTTTACGATTCTCTTTCTTGCTAGATTGTTTGAATAAAATCAAGATGCGGCCGATTTTTTGGACCGTATCCACACCGATTTCTTCTTCCAAGATTTCAGCTACCTCGTGGATGTTTTCATCCGTATTTTGTAGCAAGGTTACCTTGATCAATTCACGCGCATCTAGCGCCTGACGAACGCTGGTTTTAATCTGGTCATTGAGACCATTTTTCCCAATCTGAATAATGGGTTTGAGACTGTGTGCCTGACTGTTCAAATAGGCACGTTGTTTTGAAGTTAATGACATAATTTCTCTTTTCTTTACTAAACTAAGCAGATCTAGTCTGCTAACATTTTCTGAATCACTTGAGGAGACTCTTTCAGCTTGTAGATACCAGTGTAGGGAAACTCCAGATAGCTGTTAAGTATTCCCTCATAGGCAAATGCTGTGGTTTCACCTTCTGCCATGACAAAAGCAATCCGCACATGGGGTGAAACCAACGGTGCGTCGTGAACACTATCTTGATGGGTCTTTTTTGCATTTCCTAGTTCTGCCAAAAAGACCGCTATCTCTTCTGACTGGTCGATTTGGACTACTTCTTGACCTTGGACCAAACGAATTTCCCGGACCTCACTGGGTTTTGGAAGATTTGGTTCTTCCCCTGGCCAAAACCAATAGGCCAGAACACACAAACCAACAATGGCCAGCATACCAACTACTTTTTTCATAAGTGACTCCATTTTAGACTTCATTAAATAATGGCCTTGCGGATGACCACATCCACACCCTTAGGCGCCCAGGCAGCAATCTTGGCTTTTTCGTTGACACGAATCCAACCAAGTCCTGAGAAGACCACATCCGTCTTCTCGGTGATGGTAAATTCATGGCGGACCAACTCTGGAAACTCTTTTAGTTCCTTACTGGTTGGCGGAACTAACAAAGTTCCCGCATGTTTCTGGTAAAAATCACTAGCACCCTGTAACTTGGTCCGATGGAGTTGAAGTTCATTGTCAAAAAACGCTGTGAAACCTTGTCGTTCGCCAGACACAAAGTCAAATCGTCCAAGACCTGCCAAGAACAAGGTTTGTTCTGGATTGAGCTGGTAGGTCTTTGGCTTGATTTCCTTCCGAGGGCTGATATATTTGAGATTTTTAGCCGTCAGGTAATGTGCCATCTGATGACGGTGAATAATTCCTGGCGTATCGTAAATGAAAGAACCATCATCCAGAGGAATCTCAATCTTATCTAAAGTTGTCCCTGGGAATCGTGAAGTTGTGATAACATCCTTGTCCCCTGTGATTTCTTGGATAATAGCATTGATCAAGGTTGATTTGCCGACATTGGTCACGCCGACTACATAGACATCCCGACCTTTGCGATATTGTTCAATCTTTTCAATCAAATCCTTGATAGCCTGATTGTTTTGGGCTGAAGTCAAGACCACATCAACTGGTCGCATACCGATTTCATGTGCCCGCTCGGTCAACCACTGAGTGACCTTGCCTGTCTTTACAGACTTGGGTAAAATATCCTGCTTGTTGCCGACCAAAAGCACATCATTTCCTGAAATAAAGCGAGGCAAACCAGGAATGATTGAACCATTAAAATCAAAAATATCAATGACATTGACCACCAAGGCATCACTTTCTCCCACACTATGGAGAAGTTTCAAGAAATCATCATCGGAAATATTGACATCAGAGATTTCATTGTAATGACGCAAACGGAAACAACGTTGGCAGTATAATTGACCAGTTTCTAAACCTTTTTCTAAGGCTGATTGAGGAGTAAATCCTGCAACTTCTTTATCTGTCGTCTGAATTTGAACACCACAACCAATACAAAATAATTCTTCCACTTACATCTCCCTCTTGTAGTCTATTGCTCCATATTTGGCGATGATTTTCTTCATAGTCCGTCGCTCACGCCAACGGTTAATCTGTGTGTTAATCGAATCTGTCTTAATCAGCGGTTTGACCAGTGCCGACTTGAGTCCTGCCCGCTTGGCCGCCCGAATATCTGTCATCAGCTGGTCACCAATCATAATGACCTCGCTAGGCTTGACATCAAAGCGTTTGAGAGCGCGGTTAATGCCGATAGTGAAGGGCTTGAGCGCATAAGATTCAAAGTCAATCTCGAATTTCTCGACCGCGCGCTTGACCCGCTCATATTTATTATTGGAAACGACGACAACCGGAATACCTGCGTCCCGCAAATCATGCAACCACTGGCGCATCTCAGGCGTTCCGTCAGGATTATTCCAAGCAATTAAGGTATTATCTAAATCGACAAACACCACCTTAATCCCATGCTTTTTCAAACTGTCCACCGTCACATCATAAGCCTTTTCCAAGGCAAAATCTGGCATGTAATTCTCTAAACTCACTAATTTCTCCAAAAAATATAATCAGATAATTATAGCATTTTTTCGCCAAAAAAGCGAATAACAAGAGGAACGATCATTTCCGCATCCCATCAAAAAAGGACCAACTAGGTCGCATCCTTTCTGAGCATATTATTGGTCAACGACATGAGTCCTTGATTATTCCAGACTTCATTCTATTTCTCCACTCGACTGCCAAATGCCACGAGTTGACGAATTTCTTCTATTTCGCCTTCATGCAGACCTTTGACGATTTTCGAGCCCATAATCACGCCGTCCGATACGCGGTTAAATCGGAGAATATCCTCTTGGCTGGAAACGCCAAATCCTGTTAATACTGGGACAGGAGACAAAGCCCTTAAGCGTTTCAGGTGACCATCCAAGTCCTCACGGTACTGGTTGCTCTTGCCGGTCACGCCATTGATGGCAACGGCGTAAACAAACCCTTCCGCATCCTGCACCAATTCTTGCTGCCGGTCAGTCCCTGTTGTCAAACTAACCAAGCGAATGAGGCAGAAATCACTCTTTTCCAGATAGGGACGCAGGATATCCTCATGTTCGTAAGGTAGGTCAGGAATAATCAAGCCTTTGACAGAAGTCGTCTCCAAATCGCGGAAAAACTGGTCCAAGCCATATTGAAAGACAGGATTAAAATAAGTCATCATGATGAGTGGCACCTGACTGGCTTGCCCTTGCAACTGCTTGATAATGTCCGACAGATGGACACCCTTGGCCAAACTGCGTTGCCCCGCCTCCTCAATCACAGGACCGTCCGCAACAGGGTCCGAGAAAGGAACACCGATTTCAATAGCTGAAACGCCTGCCTGCTCTAGAAAATCAATGGTTTCAAATAGTCCATCTAAACCCTTTTCATGGTCACCGGCCATGATGTAGGGAAGGAAAATGCCCTTGCCATTTTCCTTAATTTTCCGCAAGTGTTTTTCTAGTATTTTTGTCATTGTTCTTGGTCCTTTCTTTGGGCAGCTAAGCGTTCCTTGACTTGGGCAACGTCCTTGTCACCGCGACCTGATAGGCCGACGATGATGGATTTGTCTGGTCCCAATTCCTTGGCTAAGCGTGGCAGGTAGGCGATGGCATGGCTAGATTCCAAGGCTGGAATAATCCCTTCCAAGCGCGACAAGAGTTGGAATCCTTCCAAGGCCTCTTCATCAGTGACAGACACGTAGGTCGCCCGTTCGATAGCATTGAAATAGCTGTGCTCCGGCCCAATCCCCGGGTAATCCAAGCCGGCAGAAATGGAGAATGCCTCCATGATTTGCCCATTTTCATCCTGTAAGACGTCCATAAGCGCGCCGTGTAAAACTCCCGGTTTCCCTTTTGCAAAAGTCGCCGCATGATGCTCTGTGTCCAGACCCAGTCCAGCCGCCTCTACGCCATACATGGCAACGGACTCGTCATCGACAAAGGGGTAAAAGAGCCCCATGGCATTAGAGCCACCGCCGATACAGGCCAAGAGGGCATCGGGCAATTGTCCACCAGAAAGATCTGAAAATTGCTGCTTGGCCTCGCGTCCAATCACGCTTTGGAAGTCGCGGACGATTTCTGGAAAGGGCGCTGGCCCCAACACGGAGCCCATGACATAATGGGTATCTTCAACTTGAGCCACCCAAGCGCGCAGAGCGGCATTGACCGCATCTTTTAGCACACGCGAGCCATCGGTCACTGCATGCACCTTAGCACCCAGCAACTCCATCCGAAAGACATTGAGCGCCTGACGTTTGACATCTTCCTCGCCCATGTAAATGGTACACTCCATATCAAAGAGGGCTGCTGCTGTCGCAGTTGCTACACCGTGCTGACCTGCACCCGTTTCAGCAATAATTTTCTTCTTGCCCATGCGTTTGGCCAAGAGTACCTGCCCCAAAGAATTGTTAATCTTGTGGGCACCCGTGTGGTTGAGATCTTCTCGTTTGAGGTAAATCTTGGCCCCACCACAATAATCGGTCAAACGTTTGGCGAAATAGAGGGGATTTTCTCTACCTACATACTGGCGGAGCAAGTGGTCAAATTCCGCTTGAAAAGCAGGGTCCTCCTTAGCTGAACGGT
The DNA here is from genome assembly GCF_040836615.1 of Streptococcus nasisuis. Lineage (NCBI taxonomy): Bacteria > Bacillati > Bacillota > Bacilli > Lactobacillales > Streptococcaceae > Streptococcus > Streptococcus nasisuis. The sequence goes on from NZ_CP162268.1 coordinate 2,189,821, forward strand.
AGGTTTCTTCTAGCTCCAAAACAGCTGTCATCAAGGTTTCCGGCACGAAACGGCCGCCATATTGGCCAAAAAAGCCATCTTTATTGGGTTGTTGATAGGTCATTTTTTCACTCTTTCTATAAATGCTTTAATTTTGACAGGGTCCTTGTGTCCATCCGTCTCTACTCCAGAAGAAACGTCCACAGCATAGGGCGAAAACAAGTCTTGTGCCGTGGCAACATTGTCTACGGTCAAGCCACCTGCGATGAAAATCGGCTGTCTGAATTGCTTGCCGGTCAATAATTCCCAGTCAAATGTCTGCCCTGAGCCCGCTATAGGCGCATCGAAAAGCAGATAAGTCGCCTGTGTCTCACTGATATCGTCAGCCTTATCCAACTGAATGGCCCTAATAACAGGAACAGGGACTTGCTGGACATAACTTTCATCCCAATCGCCGTGAATTTGCACAATATCCAAAGGCACTTGACCAATGGCCAACTGCAATTCTGTCGTGGTCGGACTAACAAAGACACCAACGATTTGCATCTTTTCCGGGATGAGCGTCGCCAATTGATGCGCTCTTTCTAGGCTGACCTGCCGCCTGCTGGGGGCAAAGACAAATCCCAGATAATCCGCACCGCCCTCGACAGCCGCTCGCACAGCCTCTTCAGTGGATAAGCCACAGATTTTAACCTTTGTCAATGGCCAACTCCTTTACCTTCTGCTGAACATCCTCTGCCTGCATGAGGGCAGTCCCCACCAAAATAGCTTGAAAATGAGGTGCCAGTAAAGCCGCATCTGCCCCACTGAAAATAGCCGATTCAGATACATAGACGGCTTGGTCTTGAAAATGCTTGTTCAAGTCCAAACTAGTTTGCAAATCCGTTTCAAAAGTCGTCAAATTGCGGTTGTTCACCCCGATAATCTTGGCACCGATGCGATGAGCAATCTCTAATTCTACCAGGTTATGGATTTCCACCAAGACTTCCAATCCCAGTTTGCTGGCAAAATCATAGAGTTCCTGCAAACGATTTTCCGGTAAAGCCGCAACAATCAATAAAATCACCGTAGCCCCAGCATTTCGTGCACGAACAATCTGCTTTTCATCAATGATAAAATCCTTGGCCAAGGTTGGAATAGATACGGCCTCTGAAATCTGACGGAGATAGTCAATCTTGCCTTTGAAGAAAACCTCATCCGTCAAGACCGAAATCATGGCCGCACCCGCCTCTTGATAGGTCCGCGCCTGAGCTAGAATATCAACATCCAGATTAATGGTGCCCAAACTAGGGCTGGCTTTTTTGATCTCGGCAATAATCTGTAGGCACTCAGAATGCTCCTTGACATAGTCGTAGAAAGAATAGGCCTGGCGAAGCGGCTGAACTTCCTCCAAAACAAATCTAGCCACTTCTTTTTCTTTCTGCTCTAAAATGGTTGGTAAAAATGCTTTTATCATACCTGTACCTCTCGGAGTGACTCTAATTTGGCAAGGGCTGAACCATCCGCCAGCAATTGACGGGCTAGGGTAATGCCATCCTTGATACTGTCTACCTTACCATTGGCAAAAAAGCCCAAACCAGCATTGAGCACCGTTGTTTCCAGATAGGGACTGGCTTGGTTGCGCAAGACGGAAACGAGAATGTTTGCATTTTCCTTGGCATCGCCCCCGCGAATATCTGCTGGCTCCACGCGTTGCATACCCAAATCCTTGTAGGAAAAACTGCCTTGGCTAATCTGCCCATCGGACAAGAGCGTGTAATGATTGGTGCCATACAAGGCCGCCTCGTCCATATTATCAGGACCGGTCACAATCACACCTCGACGCAGGCCCAGACTTTTCATGACCTGAGCCAATTCCAAGTGCAAATCGCTTCGGAAAACGCCCATCAATTGGGTATCCAGAGATAACGGATTGGCCAACGGACCTACAATATTCATAATGGTCGGGATACCCAAAGCCTTACGAGCCGGACCGATATAGCGCATGGCTGGGTGCATGGACTGGGCAAAGACGAAGGCCAATCCGACTTCTGACAAGGCACGAGCCAAATTTTCTGGACTAGCTGCAATGTTGATGCCTAATTCTTCCAGAACGTCTGCTGAACCAGACTTGGAGGATACGGAACGGTTACCTCCCTTGGCCAGACGGACACCGCCCGCCGCTAGGATAAATCCTGCTGTTGTTGACACGTTAAAGCTATAAGACTGGTCCCCGCCTGTACCACAATTGCACATGGCATCGGTAAAGGTCTCTGGCAGCTGAATGGCGTGGGCCTTGAGCGATTTGACCACACCTGCAATCTCCTCGACCGTTTCCCCCTTGGTCTTAAATCCCAGCAAGAGCGCTGCAATCTGACTTTCCGACAATTCCCCCTCTAGTATTTGAGCAAAGACCCCTTCCACTTCTGACTGCTGTAAATCCTGTCTGGCTGCTATTTTTTCGTAAATTGCTTTCATCTGATTACCTCTTTCACAAACGCTTCAATCATCTTGATCCCATCTGGCGTACCGATACTTTCTGGATGATATTGCAGACCATAAATGGGTAAAGTCACATGCTGGATGGCCATAATTTCCCCATCGTCTAGCGTGCGCGCCGTTACCTGAAAATCCTTTGGCATCTCCGTCACGACAATGGAATGGTAGCGCATGATGGTCACTTCCTTTTCCAAACCTGCAAACAAGGGCGACGATGCCTCCAAGTTCATCTGGCTCTGCTTGCCATGCATGACCTGTCGCGCCAGACCAAGCTGACCGCCAAAAACCTCTGCAATAGCCTGATGACCTAGACAAATCCCCAAAATCGGTCTCTTCCCAGCAAAGGCTGCAATCATCTCTTCCATTTTACCCGCGTCTGCTGGCCAACCCGGTCCCGGAGAAAAGACCAGACCATCTGCCTTTTCGGCCTCTACAAAGAGTTGCTGGTCATCATTTCGCAAGACCTTAATCTCTGTAAAAGCTCCCACATATTGGGCCAAATTATAGGTAAAGGAATCGTAGTTATCAATAATGAGAATCATGGCAAATCTCCTATTCTAGTCATGGCCTTGGCCTTGTTGACCGTCTCTTGGTATTCATTTCCCGGAATGCTGTCGTAGACAATTCCTGCGCCGGCTTGAACATAGGCCATCTGATTTTTGATAATCATAGTCCGAATGGCAATGGCAAAATCCATATCACCAGAGGCAGATAGATAACCGATGGCACCTGCATAAACACCGCGCTTTTCCTTTTCCAGTTGGTAAATCCGTTGCATGGCACGAATTTTCGGTGCGCCTGATACCGTACCTGCTGGCAAGGTCGATTTGAGAGCGTCCAGTGGACTGAGTTCTGGTAATAGCTGCCCTTTGACAATACTGGTTAAGTGCATGACATAGCGAAAGAGCTCCACCTCCATGTACTTGGTCACTCGAACACTGCCGATTTGAGCAATCCGCCCCAAATCATTTCGCCCCAAATCAACCAACATCCGGTGCTCCGCCACCTCTTTCTGATCAGCTAACAAATCCGCCGCCAATGCCTTATCTGCTTCTTCATCCAGACCACGCGGACGTGTCCCCGCAATGGGATTGGTCGTCACCAGACCATCCTTGACAGAAACCAAACTTTCTGGACTAGCTCCGATAATCTGATAGTCCCCAAAATCATAAAAGTAGAGGTAATTTGAAGGATTGGTCACCCGCAAATTCCGGTAATAATCCAGTGGCTTGCCAGAAATTGGTGCCGAGAACCGCTGACTAAGAACACATTGGAACATATCCCCCTGACGAATGAGCTCCTTGGCTTTTGTCACCATCTCCTCAAATTCTTCTTTTTCCAGATGATTGCGGAAAGACAAGGAATGAAGGTCATGCGGTGCAAATTCAGCCGGATGCGCCTGCTTAAGCGACTGCAAGACTTGCTTCAAAGCGCTAGCCATTTCCTGTTCATTTCGACCGCTGTAGATATTGTCCTCATGTATGGAAATGGTCTCTTTTTTATGGTCAAAGACCAAATAGGACTCATAGATGAAAAAGTGCATATCTGGCGTGCCAATCGGATCAACCGGAATGTCGCCAATGTTTTCATAGAGGCTAATCATGTCATAACCAAGGAAACCAATGGCGCCACCGCTAAAGGGACCGGCATCCACTACTGGATGTTTACCCGTCAATTCCTGTAGATAATCCAGTGGGTCGGCATCAATAACTTCGCCATTCCGCGTCAAGATGCCATTTTCAAATTTAATCTCATAAACCGGGTTATAAGCCACAATGGAAAAACGAGCATTTTCCTTGTCTCTGGGAATAGACTCCAAAATCATCTTGTGCTGTCCCTCTAGGCGCATATAGGCTAAAATCGGGGTTAAAATATCTGCCGATAAACTTGTTTTCATATAGAACTCCTCTCGCAAACACAAAAAACCTCGCACAGAAAAAATCTGTGCGAGGGCGTCTAATCATAGCTAGCGCGGTGCCACCTCCATTGACAAGAGTAGCCAAAAAGCCCTTGTCATCTCAAGCTCCTCCAACAAGGAGCCGCACGGTAAGGGGTGCCAACCGGAAGGATATTGTTTACCTTCTCTTATTTTCCATCAGCCCATTTCAACTTCGTCTGCTACTGGCTCGCAACAACCGCCAGTTTTCTGGAAACAAACCTGAAGTCTACTTCTTCTGATTGCTTTTATTTTACACTATTATTTCTATATGTCAATCTTTTTTTCAGAATTTTTTTAAAATATTCGGATATTCGGATTTTCAACTCTACACAAAAAAGGACTGGACAAGGTCCAATCCTGTGTGATGATTATTTACGTTTTGGTGGGTTGTGGATTGCCACGCCAAGAACATCAAGGAAGGCTTCGTACATAACTTCTGAGAAGGTTGGGTGACCGTGAATAGATGCTGCCACGTCGTCAACTGTCAACTCAGATTCCATGATAGTCGCTGCTTCATTGATCATTTCTGCAGCAACTGGACCGATGATATGGACACCAAGCACTTCATGGTATTTCTTATCAGCAATAACTTTTACGAAACCATGGGCTTCGTTAGATGCAATGGCACGACCGTTACCAGTAAAGCTGTTGCGACCGATAAGGATGTTATCTTTACCGTATTTCTCGATAGCTTGGTCTTCTGTCAAACCAACCATCGCGATTTCTGGGTGTGTGTAGACCGCAGCTGGTGTGAAGTCCAAATGAGCTTTGTGGTGGTTACCAAGGATAGCATTTTCAGCTGCCACTTCACCCATACGGTAAGCAGCGTGTGCAAGCATCTTCGTACCGTTGACATCACCTGGAGCATAGATGCCTGGGATAGATGTTTCTTGGTACTCGTTAACCTTGATACGGCCACGATCCAACTCAAGGTTGAGGTTCTCAAGACCTGCCAACTGTGGTACACGACCGATAGAAAGAAGGGCTTTTTCAGAAACGATTTCTGAACCGTCGTTAAGCTTGATAGTCAATTGGTTGTTAGCTTCAACAATCTCAGATACACCAACAGATGTCAAGAATTTCATGCCTTTCTTAGAAAGAACTTTTTGCAATTCAACAGACACTTCGCGGTCCATACCTGGGATGATACGGTCTGCCATTTCAACAACCGTTACTTCAGTACCGTATGATGCGTAAACCAAACCAAGTTCCACACCGACTACGCCACCACCCATAACAGTGAGTGACTTAGGAATTTCACGAAGGTCAAGGATATCATCCGATGTCAATACCAATTTAGAATCAATACCTGGGATATTGATGCGAGAAACTTTTGAACCAGTAGCCAAGACAACAGAGCGACCTTTGATGACTTTCTCGCCGATAACAACTGTCTTATCTGGGTTTACTTGACCAAGACCGTTGAAGATTTCAACCTTGTTGGCTTTCAAGAGACCCGCTACACCACCAGTCAAAGTCTTCACAACCTTGTTCTTGAAATCAACTGTCTTATCCATATCAACGGTATAGTTGGTTGATGCCAAGTTGATACCACGCTCAGCAGCGATTTTCAAGCCGTCAAGGATTTCAGCATTTTTGAGGTAAGTCTTAGTTGGTATACAACCCTTGTTCAAGCAAGTACCACCAAATTCAGACTTCTCAACGATAGCGATTTTACCGCCCAATTGAGCACCACGGATAGCCGCGTAGTAACCAGCAGGACCACCACCGACTACGACCATGTCGTACTCATCAGCAGCCAATTCTGCCTTAGGAGCTTGTGGAGCAGCTGCAGCAGGTGCTGCAGGAACTTCCAAACCAGCTGCTTTCAAATCAGCAGTTGCTTGAGCAACTTCAGCCGCTGCTGAAGCAGCACCGCTACCTGCCTCAACTGTTTCACCTTCTGCACCAAGGTAAGCGATAACTTCTGTTACAGGAACAGTCGCACCGTTACCATGAACGATTTTCAAAAGAACACCTGAATCTTCAGCTTCTAGCTCCATGCTAGTCTTGTCAGACATCATTTCCAAAATCACATCGCCTTCATTGACGAAATCACCTTCAGCTTTTTTCCACTCGATGATTTCACCTTCTTGCATGTCCACACCGAGTTTCGGCATAATAATTTCAATTGCCATAATTATGATACAAAGAACGTCCAAATGCGACTGAATTTTGGTAGTCCAACGCAGGATGCTCACATCCAAGGCGGACTATCTAAATTCCGAGCATTTAGTTCGTGTTCAAATGTCACGAACCCGTTCTACATCCTTTCTTTGTTTTCTAATTCTCTAGTTTAAACCAATGGAGATCTTATCAGATCAACAATTCAAGTGGGTTTTCCAACAAGTTCTTGAGGTCAACCATGAATTTCGCGCCGTTCATACCATCAACAATACGGTGGTCAATGGTCAAGCAGAGTGCCATGATTGGACGGATTTTGATTTCACCGTCGATGACAACCGGTGTTTGAACCGTTGACGCCACACCAAGGATAGCAGAGTTTGGTTGGTTGATGATTGGGTTAAAGGTCTTAGTTCCAAACATACCCAAGTTTGTGATAGAGAATGTCGAACCAGACATTTCAGCACCCTTCAACTTACCAGATTGCGCTTTCTTGATGACATCTTTGGATGCAACCACAAATTCAGACAAGCTCATCTTATCTGCGCCGTGAACAACTGGTACAACCAGACCTTCATCCAAACCAACAGCGATACCAAGGTTAACGAACTTGTGCAATTCGATTTCTTGCGCATCGTTGATGAGAGACGCATTCATGTAACGGTGTTCTTCTTTCATAAGCGTACGAACAACTGCAAGACCGATCAAGTCCGTGAAGGTTACTTTAAGACCTGTCTTGTTCATGATTGGTTCAAGAACCTGCTTACGAAGTGCCATGAGGTTGGTCATGTCAATGTCGTAGTTCAACGTGAAGGTTGGTGCAGTCAAGTAAGAGTTAACCATACCTTTCGAAATAGCCTTACGCATTGGACTCATCTTGATGATTTCAACGCCTTCTGGCAATTCTTTGACTGATTTTTCTTCTGCTTTAGGACTAGCTGCTGCTTCAACCGCTGGAGCTGGTGCAACAAGGGCAAGAACGTCTTCTTTCTTGATCTTACCGTTGACACCTGTTCCTGTCACAGTTGTCAAATCAACACCCAGGTCAGCTGCAATACGAGCTGCAAGTGGAGTAGCCTTAGGAGCCGCACCCTTGAAGTCTTCAACGTCAGACTTGTGGACACGACCATTGGCACCCGTACCAGGTACTAAACCAAGGTCGATACCCAAATCACGCGCTAATTTACGAGCTGCTGGAGTTGCACGAACCTTACCACCACCTTGCGGTTTCGCAGCCACTGCTGGAGTTACAATAACCGGTGTACGGCTAGCAGGAACTTCTTCGATAGCTGCTGCTGGCTCAACCGCTGGAGCAGAGCTACCAGCCGCTTCCACTGTTTCACCTTCTGCACCGAGATAGGCAATGACTTCCGTTACCGGAACTGTCGCACCATTTCCATGCACAATTTTCAAGAGAACGCCTGACTCTTCAGCTTCCAATTCCATGCTGGTTTTATCAGACATCATTTCCAAGATGACGTCGCCTTCATTGACGAAATCGCCTTCCTGTTTTTTCCACTCGATGATTTCACCTTCTTGCATGTCCACACCGAGCTTAGGCATAATAATTTCAATTGCCATATTTAAGATACCAGGGCCCAACAGAGAGTGACTGGAAATGAGAAATTCCTAAAAATTCCTGATTTCCCAACTCTCCGGCCGGGTTCAATTCCTTTCTTTCAGTTTCTTACGTTTCATTCTTGTTTATAACAAGATTTTCTCTTAACCCTTGTTAACTTGTTTGTAGATTGCCGCTTTGATTTTCTCTACGTTTGGCAATACTGCATTCTCAAGAACGTTTGCGTAAGGAACTGGTACGTCGTCTGAAGCGATACGGATGATTGGTGCATCAAGGTAATCGAATGCTTCGCTTTCAGTGATGATTGATGCGATTTCACCGATGAAACCACCTGTCTTGTAGGCATCGTTGACCAAGATAACCTTACCAGTTTTCTTAACAGATTCAATAATCAATTCTTTATCCAATGGGATAAGGGTACGTGGGTCAACCACTTCAACGCTGATGCCTTCTGCAGCCACTTCATCAGCAGCTTGGATTGCACGCTCAAGCATACGTCCGTAGGAGATGATAGTCACATCTGTACCTTCGCGCTTGATGTCCCCTTTACCAAGTGGAATATAGAAATCTGGGTCCAAGTTAACTTCTTCTTTTTTACCGTAGAGAGCTTTTGGCTCCAAGAAGATAACTGGGTTGTTGTCAAGGATTGATGATTTCAAAAGACCTTTGGCATCGTTGGCTGTACCAGGTGCAACCACCTTGATACCTGGGATGTGAGTCAACCAAGCTTCAAGAGATTGTGAGTGCTGAGCGGCAGAACCGATACCAGAACCAGATGCCACACGGAAGGTTACAGGTGTTTTCAAACCACCACCAAACATGTAGTTGGTTTTAGCAGCTTGGTTAACAATCGCATCAAGGGCAATGGTTACGAAGTCCATGAAAGTCAAGTCAACGATTGGGCGGAGACCTGTTTGAGCCGCACCAACCGCAGAACCTGCAATCGCAGCCTCAGAGATAGGCGTGTCGCGAACGCGTTTTGGACCAAATTCGTCCAACATACCAACAGATGTACCGAAGTCACCGCCGTAGATACCGACGTCTTCACCCATCAAGAATACTTTTTCATCCTTACGCATTTCTTCGCTTTGAGCCAAGTTAATCGCTTCACGCAAGGCCATTACTTTTGTTTCAGTCATAATTTAAGATACCAAGACCGTACAGAAAGCAACATCTTTTAGGAGTTCACCGATGGATGTCTGGCATCCGAGAAGAACTATCTAAATTTCGAGCTTTCCGGTCAGGTTCAATTCCTTTCTTCTAATTGTTCAGAACTGTAAAATGATTGTATTATTATATCGCTAGAAAGATTATGTGGTAGGTAGCAGACCACCCTAGTAGCTGCCCTAGTTTGACTTACTTTTTAGAGCTTAGTCAAACTTCTTACATTAATCAATAGTGCTCGAGCTAAGGACTGTGCAAAAAAGATAAATCAGCAGAAAACCCCAATTTCCTTGGCTGATTTCCTATTTTTGCTGTGTCCTTTTAACGCCCTTATTACTTAATCCACAAATACGTCTTCGTAGGCGATTGAGATATCTGGATCTGGGCTTTCTTGTGCGAATTTCACAGCTGCCTCAACTTGTTCAGCAACTTGTGCTTCGATTGCATCCAATTCTTCGTCGGCAGCAATTTTGTTTTCAGTCAAATACTTGCGGTATTTCTTAAGCGGATCTTTTGCTTTCCACTCATTTACTTCTTCTTTTGTACGGTAAACACCAGCATCGGCTGTTGAGTGACCAAACCAACGATAAGATTCAACCTCAACCATGGCTGGACCGTTACCTGCACGAACATATTCGATAACTTCTTGCATTTTCTCGTAAACAGCAACCACATCGTTACCATCTTCGATATAGTGACCTGGCATACCATAAGCCGCTGCACGAAGGTAAAGGTGAGGAATCTTGGTTGAGTAAGAAATATCAGTTGAGATACCGTAGCGGTTGTTTGTGATAAAGAAGATAACTGGCAAATTCCAAACAGCTGCCAAGTTCATTGACTCATGGAAAGAACCTTCGTTAGTTGCTGAGTCACCTGAGAAGGCGATAACGATATTATCTGTACCAAGGTATTGTTGGGTCAAAGCCGCACCAACAGCCAGGGCATAACCACCACCTACGATACCGTTAGAACCGAAGTTCCCTTTTTCAACGTTGGCCAAGTGCATGGAACCACCACGGCCTTTAGATGTACCAGTTGCCTTACCAGCAAGCTCTGCCATCATACCATTGATATCAATACCTTTTGCAATAACGTGACCGTGACCACGGTGGTGAGAGAAGATAATATCTTGGTCTGTCAAGCTAGCAATCGGACCTACCGCTGCTGCTTCTTCACCAACTGAGAAGTGAGTCATACCTTGTACAAAGCCACGACGCACTAATTTGTTCAACTTCATGTCAACATCACGAATTTGCTGCATTTTCAAGAACATATCCAAATGTTGCTCTTTTGAAATAGATACCATAATTTCCTCCAAAGGTTTTTTCTCTTTCCTTACCATGATAGACCATTTTTTCACAAATGGCAAATTTTTGAACCGTTTTCCATTTTCTTGTAAACTTTCTGAAATCCTTGATTTCGTTCACTTTTTCACAAAAATGTCGACAAGGACACACCTGATAAAGTTCTTTTTATCACAAACTTTTTTCCCTTGAATTTCCAATTGTTTCTATGGTAAACTAGAGGTGGAGGTAGGTATGGATTTTGAGCTATTTCTTATCATTTGTAACTACATAGGGACAATCGCTTTTGCTGTTTCAGGCGCCATTAAAGGTTTCAGAAAAAAACTAGATATATTTGGAATTTCTCTACTCAGTCTGATGACAGCTGTGGGAGGTGGTATTATTCGAGATATCATGGCCAATCGTATTCCAACTGCTCTGACGGACCCTTCAGCCATCTACTTATCCGTTGTCGTGGCCATTCTACTCTATCTTTGCGCCATCCATATCCGACAGGATACACCTCTTGACAAGCCGGCCCTGATTCTCCTTGCCCAAACCAACCTCATCTTCGACTCGGTAGGTCTGGCGATTTTCGCCCTAATCGGGGCCAACACTGGCATAGAGTTACAGCTAAATGCTGTGACAACAGGTATTCTTGCGACCCTGACTGGAGTTGGTGGTGGTATTGTCCGAGACTTATTGGTCAATGAGACCCCTATTGTCCTTCGAGAGGACGTTTATGCTGTCTTGGCCCTATTTTCCGGTATAATTTACCATATCTGTGTGGTCAATTGGCAACTACCTCAAATTCCTACCTTTATTACTATATTTATCATCTCTTTGATTATCCGACTGCTAGTCATCAAATACAAAATCAATCTTCCCAACATGGATAGAAAACCAAAGGCCTGAGCATCAACTCAAGCCTTTTACTATTGTGCTTCTATCTGAATCCAGGTCAAACTGTTCAAATCAAAAACTGATGATTCTGCTTCTATCTCAGGAACAGGACCCAATCCCGGAATATGTTCGTCATATTGATAGAGCTTGGATTGACCAGCAACCTCATAAAGATAGCTACCATCTTGTAGGGGACGGAGAATGGCCTCCTCACCTATTTCAGGACCGATATGACGGAAACTGTCAACCAGGCGTAAGAGGTCCCCTCCACCATACAGAGTATAGAGGTCAATCAGCACATAACTATCTGATTTTTTGAGAGCAATGATCAAATCTTCAACCCCATCTTGGTTAAAATCATACAGGCTATAGAAAGCGCCAGCATAGATTTCCGGCTGATGAACCAAGACTAATTGGGTGCTGACCTGTTCGGGATTGATAGCTTCTGGTTGGGCAAGACTAGCTTGGTAATTTCCTATAACATCCTGATAAATTACTGGTAAGGAAAAACCTTGCTGAGCAGAAGACCCCGCCTCTTGCTCACTTGAACCAACCGATATCTCTTCTGATTCCGTTGGAGCAGAAGTTTGAGTAGACGTTTCTGTCTCAGTAGTAGTGGACTGCAAATCTGCTGGCTGACAAGCAGCTAGAAATGTCATAGCCCCCAAGAGCAGGCCAAGATATTTTACCCTCTTCATAGAAACCTCCAAATGTTCTTTCTGTTCTTAGTATAACAAATATTCTGAGGCTTGTATAGGATTTAGAGAGCCAGAACGAATAACCCCTGACTCTCATAACATTTCAATCAGCTTATCTGAAGTCAGTCACCCCTTTCAAACTAGCTCAATAGTAACAGCATTCTTTGTCTCCAATCTACAGATAGTTCAATGCTCATAGTTCTCGCTCCATCCCCGATAAAATATAAAAAAGAAAGAAAACACCCGACAAATGCCGGGCGCCTTCAGGAGATTATATGAAAAAGAATAAATAGAGTATACTGAAACTTCCTTAAAGAAAACTTAAAGTTTTCTTACCAAAACAATTTTGTTCCATGGACTTGGTCAATCGGTAGCTTGTTAACCAATTCTGGAACGTTATTCACCGTCAATCCACCACCAATAAGGATTTGGATTTTTCCCTTGGCATAAGTCACAATCTCGTTTAGCCAGTCAATGTTTTCCAAAGCACAACCAGACAGATTACCCCGCGTTAAAATCCGCGTCACACCGTGTGCTGCCAGCCAATCAATGGCCTCAAATTGTCTCCCGCGTGGTATTTGGTCAAAGGCCATGTGAAAAACAATTTCGCACCCTTCAGACATGGCCAATAATTTCTCCAAAGCGACCTCGTCCAGCCAATTTTCCTCGGTCAACAGACCATAAACCAGACCGTCCGAACCCAGTTTCTTGGCCACCTTGCAATCTTCTACCATCATGTCCACTTCCACCTCATCATAGCAGAAATTCCCGCCACGGGGGCGAATCATGGTCATGACCGCCGCATCATTTTCATGGGCCAGTTGACAGACGTAATCAATCACCGCATAGCTAGGTGTCGTTCCACCGACTGCCAAATTATCGCACAACTCCACTCGTTGCGCCCCTAAAGAAAGGGCACGCGCTACGTCAATATGGTTCTCCGAACAAAATTCTCTAAGCATCTTTTCTCCTTTGTAAGCCTTTTCTTTTAGTATAACAAAAAAGAGCATCTTAACCAATACTCTTTCTTGAAATCACTAAATCTTTCAGGGAAATCATTAGAACAGCCGCCAAAATCAGCACCATCCCCAAAAAATCAATGGAATAAAATTGTTCATTAACTAGCCAAACGGCAAAAAAGACCGATGCGACCGGCTCAATCGAAGCCAACAGACTGCCCTTGACCGGACCGACCATGCTGACGCCCTTGAGAAAGGCTGTATAGGCAAAAATGGTACCCACACCAACAATTCCCAATATACCCAAAAGACTGCCACCGTCCACGGGAAGGCTCTGCCCCCAGGTCCTAAAGGCAAGCACTGCCACCAAACCACCCATCAGCATGCCAATCCCAATGACCACCATACTTCCATATTGGCGAATATAGCGACTAGGCAGGATGATATAGAGGGCGTAAGTGAAGGCTGAGAAAATCCCCCATGCCAGACCAACCGGTGTCACCGCCAGCTTGTCCAATTGCCCATGTGTCGCAATCAGAAATGTACCTACTACAGCAAGAGCAATCGACATCAATTCAACCGCTGTCGGCTTTTGTCGGTCCCGCAGACAGGTATAACCCAAGACCAAAATAGGACAGAGGTATTGCAAAACCGTTGCCGTACCGGCATTTGTATAGTAAATGGCTTGTAGATAAGCGATTTGATTGAGCACCAAGCCCAGCATGGCAAAAAGGAAAATCCCAAGCAGGGCCTTTTTATTTTTCAAAACAGCCATCAACTGGTCCCTACTGGTCAAATAGGCCACGCCCAACAGAACCACACCCGAAATCACCAAACGTAGGGTCGTAATCATCTCAACCGTCACCCCACGCGTCATCAAATATTGCCCACTGACTCCCGACAAACCCCAAGCAATACCTGCCACAAGTGTAATGACAGTCCCTATTTTTGAATTTTTCATATCCACTCCTTTGATAACTTTTACTATTATAACAAAAAGAGCAGGCGTCTGCCTACCCTTCGAAAGTTATTATACAACCCCCACAAACTCGACAAATCTTCTAAAGGCAGCTTGGCCTTCTGGTGTGCGTTTGTAGACGCCGGCATCTTCAAGTACACGGGCAAAGATTTGTCCCACGGACGTGCGGACAATCTCTTGGACATTTTCAGCGGTAATTGAGCTGTGAGCGGCCTTCAAGCGGTCTGCCCAGTCTTGGTGATAGGCTGCCACTTGACTGTCCTGCCCCAGCAGGAATTTCTCCACCTCGGCCAACTCCGCCTTAAGGCGTGGTGGCAAGATGGCCAAGCCCATGACTTCAATCAAGCCGATATTTTCTTTCTTGATATGCTGAACATCTGGATGGGGATGGTAAATACCGTCTGGAAATTCCTCCGAAGTCTGATTGTCGCGGAGGACCAAGTCCAGCTCATAACGACCGTCACGCTTACGCACGATTGGTGTAATGGTATGATGCGGTACTCCATTCGTCTCAGCCTTAATTCCAACCAGGTCATCTGAGTAGCTCCGCCATTTTTCCAAAATCTTAGTCGCCAAACCAAGCAGCGCCGTCCGATCGCTGGAGGTCAAACGGATGACCGACATGGGCCACTTGACAAGTCCAGCCTGTACGCCTTCAAAGCCTGCAAACGTCAGCTCCTGCTCAATCGGCGCCTCATCCATAGGGAAGATATGGCGACCGCCCTGATAGTGGTTATGGGTCAAGATAGAGCCGCCTGAAATCGGCAAATCCGAGTTGGAACCGACGAAATAGCCCGGCAAAAGGTCAATCAAATCCAAGAGTTGCTCAAAGGTCTGTGGCGTAATGGCCATTGGCACATGCTCAGCATTGAGGAAAATGGCATGCTCATTAAAATAAGCATAGGGCGAATACTGAAAGCCCCAGTTCTCCTGCCCCAACTGAAGACGAATAATCCGGTGATTGGCACGAGCAGGATGATTGATCCGCCCCTGATAGCCCTCATTTTCCATACAGAGCAGGCATTTAGGATAATTACTTGCTTCTGCTAATTTGGCCGCCGCAATGGCTTTCTGATCCTTCTCTGGTTTGGACAAGTTGATGGTGATTTCCAGATTGCCATAATCTGTCGGTACTTGGTAATAGATATTTTTGGCAACAGCTGCTAGCTTGATATAATCATTGCGCTTGCTGAGGTCATAGAAATCCGCAATAGCCTGCTCCGGACTATTTTCATAGGTCGCCCAAAATTGACGGTTGACCTGACTAGGAGCCGGTGTCACCAAGTCCATCAGACTAGCCCCAACCATGTCCTGCTCCTCCAAGAGTTCCCCAACTTGACCAGCCTCAAGAGCCGATGCCAACAAGGCATCTTTGAGGGCAATCATATCCGTCAGCTCCGTCTCAATGTCCAAGACCTGCTCGCCAACCAAAGCCAAAACCCGATTGCGCAGATAGAGATGGTCCATCTCCTCAAAGTCACTATGAACAATCGCTTGCTCCACAAATGTATCTACCAGATTTGCCATCGTCTCTCCTTCATCATTTCACATCTTACAAAACGGTTGAACCGCCAGCAATTTCCGCCACATAAAAGCTAGGTGCATAGCCAACCACTTCTGTGTAGGTCTTACCAACATTTTCCTTAAAGGCCTCTACCTTATCCTTGTGGACAATGGCAATGCCACAGCCACCAAATCCTGCTCCCGTCATCCTCGCCCCGAGAACGCCCTCTTGTTGCCAAGCAGTGTGGGCCAACGTATCCAATTCCAGACCGGTCACTTCATAATCATGCTCCAAGGACACATGTGAGGCATTGACCAGACGACCGAATTTTGCCAAATCACCAGCTTCAAGCGCTGCCCGAGCCTGCAAGGTCCGTTGATTTTCCAGAACGGCATGGCGCGCCCGTTTGAGACGGTTTTCGTCCTTAATCAAGTAAGCATATTCGTCGAAAGTCCATTCGTCCAACTCACCCAAGGTCTCGATAGAGAGGACAGAATTGAGCTCTTCCACCGCTTTTTCACATTCCGCACGGCGCTCATTGTACTTAGAATCTGCCAATTCACGACGCTTGTTGGTATTCATGATAACAATGACATGGTCGCCCAAATCCAGCGGCACCAAGTCATATTCCAACGTATTGGTATCTAGGTAAATCGCCTTATTGTCCGCACCCATACCGATAGCAAATTGGTCCATGATTCCTGAATTAACCCCGATGAACTGATTTTCCGTCAATTTTCCGATTTTAACCAAATCAAGGCGAGTCAAGTCTAACTTGTATAGCTCCTCTGCAATAATCCCAATCAGCAGTTCCAAAGAGGCTGATGAGGACAGGCCAGACCCATTTGGAATATTGCCATAGATATAGACGTCCATACCCGAGTCAATCGTATGTCCGGCCTCCTGCAAGAACTTGAGTACGCCCTTGGCGTAGTTGGTCCAGTTATGGGCCTTGTCGTAAACTAAATTGCCCAAATCCACCTCAATAATGCCCAATTCCTCAAAATTGGCAGAGTAAAAGCGCAGGACTTGGTCATCACGCTTGCGGGCTGCACCATAGGTCCCCAAAGTAATGGCAGCTGGGAAAACATGACCGCCGTTGTAGTCCGTGTGCTCACCAATCAGGTTAATTCGACCTGGCGAGAAGAATGCCGCGTCCGCTTCTTGACCAAATACATCCTGAAAGGCTTGTGTGATTTGTTCCTTGTTCATAAGAACCTCCTTGAATTGTAATCGATTTCTTTTATTTTATATCTAAAAAAAGACCTTGTCAAGAATTTACTAAAAATTTACTAATCTTTTCTATTATGCTATAATCAAAGAAAAAGAAAGGGGAAAGCCATGGTCACTATCAAAGAAATTGCAGTTAGAGCACAGCTCTCATCCGCCACTATTTCCAGAGTACTCAATGGAGATAACAGCCTATCCGTCAGTCCAGAAACTCGCGAACGCATCCTAGACTTGGCTCAAGAAATGGGCTATACCAAACATTTAAAAAAGCAGGCGCCCCAACAAAAAGGCACCATCGGACTTGTCCAATGGTACACAGAAAGCGAGGAATTGGCTGACCTCTACTATTACTCTATCCGTGTCAGCATCGAGCGCGAGGCTAGCCGACTGGGCTATCAGCTCATCCTCTCCTTCAACGACCTGAGCAATCCGCTCCTGGCCGAGGTTGACGGCATCATCGCAGTGGGCAAATTTTCTTCTGGGCAAATAGCAGAGCTGACCAGCTTGTCTCCTCATCTGGTCTTTGTGGACAGTGATACTCTGACCGAAGGGTTCTCCTGTGTAACCACTGATTTTAACCACTCGGTTCAAACCGTCATCAATCATTTTCGCAGTCAAGGTATCGCTGACATCGGACTGCTAGTCGGGCAGGAAAAGACCTCCGACGGACAAGACCTGCCTGCCGACCCCCGCTTGTTCAGCTATCGTGACTATCTGTCCACCTTGGGTATCTACAAAGAAAATTACTGCTATATCGGTAAATTTTCCACCCAGTCAGGCTACGAACTGATGACCCGTGCAATCCAAGAATTGGGCGACGACCTGCCACCAGCCTTCTTCATGGCCAACGATACGCTGGCTGTCGGTGCTTTGCGAGCCCTACAAGAACGGCAAATTGAGGTTCCTGATCGTGTTCAAATCATCACCTTCAACGACACCGCCATCACTCGTCAAGTCTATCCGGCACTCTCCTCTATCAGCGTTTTCACGGAGGAAATGGGCCTTGAAGCTATGCAACTCTTGGACCGCATCATTGCAAATCCAAACACCCACCACCCACGAAAAATCAAACTCAGAACGACATTGACCATTAGAGAAAGTTCATATTAAAAAGGCTCTTTGTCAACAGCTATAGGTGGGCGAAAAGCTATATTCTCGAGAGGATCAGTTTGGTCTTCTCTTTTTTGATGTTTACTGCCATCAAAATCCGTTTCATAAAGTTTTCATCTTTCTGAAGCCAAAGGCATTTCACTTAATGACCTTGATGAGATTATTAGTTGCCTCAAGTTTTGCGTTTGAATAGGGCAGTTCGAAGGTATTGATAATCTTATCTTTATCTTTCAAAAAGGTCTTAAAAACTGTTTGAAAGATAGGGTGTACGCTGGAAATCGTTTCTTCGATGAGCCCAAAGAAACGGTCTGAGTTCCTCTCTTAGAAATGAAAGAGGAGTAACTGATAGAGTTCGTAGTGCTGTCTTAGCTCATCTGAGTAGGAAAGCAGCTTCTCTAAAATTTCCTTGTTGGTCAAGTGCACACGAAAAGTCGTACGATATAAGCGTTTAACATTGAGTTTGCGACTGTCTTGTTGTATCAGTTCCCAGTAGCGTATCAGGGAACGATATTCATGTGATTGACGGTCCAATTGGTTCATAATTTGGATGCGAACGCGGTTCATAACACGGCTAAGGTGCTGCACAATATGAAAGCAATCAAGAACGATTTTGGCATACGGGAGTGAAATAGTCTGGGAGACTATTTCAGCCTGAGCTTGGAAATTAGAAAGCGAAGGGTTTAGACAGCTGATAACATGGGCTAAACACGTCAATAGTGATGACTTTGACGCGATTTCTAGCTTGTCTGGAATAGCGCAAGAAATGATTTCTGATTGTGGCTTGTGTGTGTCCGTCCAGGATTGTGATGACCTTTAGCGAGTCAAAATCCTGAGCGATGAAACTCATTTTCCCTTTCTTGAAGCCAGCTCATATTTTCAGGAAGCCAACTCCAATCCGTTTTAAATTGGAACTCATTTAGCTTGCGAATGACGGTTGAGGTAGAGACGGCAAGACGCTTAGCGATGTCGGTCATAGACTGTTTTTCAATGAGCAATTGGGCGATTTTCTGGTGAACAATGATTGAGATTTGGTGTTTTTCTTGACCAGAGAGGTTTCTGCGACAGCCATTTTTCCGCAATTTTTACAGCGGAAACGGCGCTTTTCAAACGGATGAGAATTTTATAGCCTGCACACTCCAGATAAGGGATTTTAGAGGCTTTCTGGAAGTCGTATTTGGTCATTTGACTGTAACAATTGTGGTATTTAGGCGCTGGATAGTCCAAATGACCATGAAGCTCTTTGTGCGTTCCATATCGTATTCATTAGTGATAATAATATTTTTGTCTTTTATTCCGAGAAAATTTGTGATACTATCCACGCTTTACTATTTCTTGGCTCGGAGATAAACAGTCACTTCCCTGACTGTTTATCTATTCCATATGATTCTTTCTAATGATGATTTTGTCGCTTTTCATTATAGGTCATATGGGACTTTTTTTCTACACTATCATCTCCAGAGGGAATTTACCCACTACAGTCTTATAGAGCCTTAAAAAACACAGAGTACCCTAAACAAGTACTCCTTGCTTCTTAGTCTCAATAAATTTTATGAACAGTAAAAGAAAAAAGAATGCCCAATGAGCACTCTTTGATTTCTAACATCGGGAAGACAGGATTCGAACCTGCGACACCTTGGTCCCAAACCAAGTACTCTACCAAGCTGAGCTACTTCCCGTTATCACTAAAAATAAAGCTCCCCTAATGAAGCATTAAGCGAGTCATGCACCCTAGAGGATTCGAACCTCTAACCGCCTGATTCGTAGTCAGGTACTCTATCCAGTTGAGCTAAGGGTGCTTCCTATAATACGGCCATGCCGAGGACCGGAATCGAACCGGTACGATGTTGCCATCGCAGGATTTTAAGTCCTGTGCGTCTGCCTGTTCCGCCACCCCGGCCTCTCAAAGCGAACGACGGGATTCGAACCCGCGACCCCCACCTTGGCAAGGTGGTGTTCTACCACTGAACTACGTTCGCAACCTATTCAGTTAATGCCGGCTACATGACTTGAACACGCGACCCTCTGATTACAAATCAGATGCTCTACCAACTGAGCTAAGCCGGCTTACTATTATTCTTATGCGGGTTAAGGGACTTGAACCCCCACGCCCGAAAGCGCCAGATCCTAAATCTGGTGCGTCTGCCAATTCCGCCAAACCCGCATATGACTCGTGCTGGGCTCGAACCAGCGACCCATTGATTAAAAGTCAATTGCTCTACCAACTGAGCTAACGAGTCTCAAAATATGACACAAACTACGTTTGTTTTATTTCCAACTTTTAACAGCCTATTCATGGGATGTTAAAACGGTCCCGACGGGAATCGAACCCGCGATCTTCGCCGTGACAGGGCGACGTGATAACCGCTACACTACGGGACCTATGGGAGTTAACGGGATCGAACCGCTGACCCTCTGCTTGTAAGGCAGATGCTCTCCCAGCTGAGCTAAACTCCCCTTCTGGTCATTTAACTCAACGGTCGAGCATCTGTAGTGTGGAAAGCTACGCTTTCCTCATCCACAACCTGAAACAATCACTAGATTGTTTCAGCTCTCCCAGTGAGCTAAACTCCCAAATGGAATCATCTGATTCCTATGCGCTAAGCGACTACCGTATCTAACAGGGGGCAACCCCCAACTACTTCAGGCGTTCTAGGGCTTAACTGCTGTGTTCGGCATGGGTACAGGTGTATCTCCTAGGCTATCGTCACTTAACTACTGTTGAATGGAATTGTACTCGGACTAAAATCCTAGTGAAAAAGATAAACTTCCTAGAGTCTGCAGACTCTGCGTCAGTTTCCTATTTTCTTACGGATTTCGTAACGCCCTCGTTACTTCACTTTATCCACTCAAAATTGAATATCTATATTCTAACAAGAAACAACCACGCTGTCAATATTGACTTCGTTGAATTTTACTGTAATTGTATTCGAACTAAAAAGCTAGTGATTTAGATAAATCCACTTGAAGTCTATCCGACTTCCGCGTTGATTTCCTAAAACCATACGCTTTTCTTAACGTCCTCATTACTTACTTTGGATAAGTCCTCGAGCGATTAGTATTGGTCCGCTACATGTGTCGCCACACTTCCACTTCCAACCTATCTACCTGATCTTCTCTCAGGGCTCTTACTGACATAAAGTCATGGGAAATCTCATCTTGAGGTGGGTTTCACACTTAGATGCTTTCAGCGTTTATCCCTTCCCTACATAGCTACCCAGCGATGCCTCTGGCGAGACAACTGGTACACCAGCGGTAAGTCCACTCTGGTCCTCTCGTACTAGGAGCAGATCCTCTCAAATTTCCTACGCCCGCGACGGATAGGGACCGAACTGTCTCACGACGTTCTGAACCCAGCTCGCGTGCCGCTTTAATGGGCGAACAGCCCAACCCTTGGGACCGACTACAGCCCCAGGATGCGACGAGCCGACATCGAGGTGCCAAACCTCCCCGTCGATGTGAACTCTTGGGGGAGATAAGCCTGTTATCCCCAGGGTAGCTTTTATCCGTTGAGCGATGGCCCTTCCATACGGAACCACCGGATCACTAAGCCCGACTTTCGTCCCTGCTCGAGTTGTAGCTCTCGCAGTCAAGCTCCCTTATACCTTTACACTCTGCGAATGATTTCCAACCATTCTGAGGGAACCTTTGGGCGCCTCCGTTACCTTTTAGGAGGCGACCGCCCCAGTCAAACTGCCCGTCAGACACTGTCTCCGATAGGGATAACCTATCCGGGTTAGAGTAGCCATAACACAAGGGTAGTATCCCAACAGCGCCTCCTCCGAAACTGGCGTTCCGGTATCATAGGCTCCTACCTATCCTGTACATGTGGTACAGATACTCAATATCAAACTGCAGTAAAGCTCCATGGGGTCTTTCCGTCCTGTCGCGGGTAACCTGCATCTTCACAGGTACTAAAATTTCACCGAGTCTCTCGTTGAGACAGTGCCCAAATCATTACGCCTTTCGTGCGGGTCGGAACTTACCCGACAAGGAATTTCGCTACCTTAGGACCGTTATAGTTACGGCCGCCGTTTACTGGGGCTTCAATTCAGATCTTCGCTTACGCTAAACCCTCCTCTTAACCTTCCAGCACCGGGCAGGCGTCACCCCCTATACATCATCTTATGATTTAGCAGAGAGCTGTGTTTTTGATAAACAGTTGCTTGGGCCTATTCACTGCGGCTGCCTTTAAGACAGCACCCCTTCTCCCGAAGTTACGGGGTCATTTTGCCGAGTTCCTTAACGAGAGTTCTCTCGCTCACCTGAGGCTACTCGCCTCGACTACCTGTGTCGGTTTGCGGTACGGGTAGAGTATGATACAACGCTAGAAGATTTTCTCGGCAGTGTGACGTCACTAACTTCGCTACTAAACTTCGCTCCCCATCACAGCTCAATGTTACAGATACAAGCATTTGACTCATATCACACCTCACTGCTTAGACGGGCACTTCCAATCGCCCGCTTTAGTTAGCCTACTGCGTCCCTCCATCACTTCATACTCTAGTACAGGAATATCAACCTGTTGTCCATCGGATACACCTTTCGGTCTCTCCTTAGGTCCCGACTAACCCAGGGCGGACGAGCCTTCCCCTGGAAACCTTAGTCTTACGGTGGATGGGATTCTCACCCATCTTGCGCTACTCATACCGGCATTCTCACTTCTATACGCTCCAGCGCTCCTCACGGTACACCTTCATCGCCTATAGAACGCTCTCCTACCATACCACATTGTGGTATCCACAGCTTCGGTAATATGTTTTAGCCCCGGTACATTTTCGGCGCAGGGTCACTCGACTAGTGAGCTATTACGCACTCTTTGAATGAATAGCTGCTTCTAAGCTAACATCCTAGTTGTCTGTGCAACCCCACATCCTTTTCCACTTAACATATATTTTGGGACCTTAGCTGGTGGTCTGGGCTGTTTCCCTTTCGACTACGGATCTTAGCACTCGCAGTCTGACTGCCGACCATAAATCATTGGCATTCGGAGTTTATCTGAAATCAGTAAACCGAGATGGCCCCCTCATCCAAACAGTGCTCTACCTCCAAGATTCTTAATGTCGACGCTAGCCCTAAAGCTATTTCGGAGAGAACCAGCTATCTCCAAGTTCGTTTGGAATTTCTCCGCTACCCACAAGTCATCCAAGCACTTTTCAACGTGCCCTGGTTCGGTCCTCCAGTGCGTCTTACCGCACCTTCAACCTGCTCATGGGTAGGTCACATGGTTTCGGGTCTACGTCATAATACTAATCCGCCCTATTAAGACTCGGTTTCCCTACGGCTCCGTCTCTTCAACTTAACCTCGCATCATAACGTAACTCGCCGGTTCATTCTACAAAAGGCACGCTCTCACCCATTAACGGGCTCGAACTTGTTGTAGGCACACGGTTTCAGGTTCTATTTCACTCCCCTTCCGGGGTGCTTTTCACCTTTCCCTCACGGTACTGGTTCACTATCGGTCACTAGAGAGTATTTAGGGTTGGGAGATGGTCCTCCCAGATTCCGACGAGATTTCGCGTGTCTCGCCGTACTCAGGATACTGCTAGGTATAAAGACTATTTCAAATACGAGGCTATTACTCTCTTTGGCCTACCTTCCCAGGTAGTTCTTCTATACTCTTTAAGTCCACATTGCAGTCCTACAACCCCGAAGAGTAAACTCTTCGGTTTGCCCTCCTGCCGTTTCGCTCGCCGCTACTAAGGCAATCGCTTTTGCTTTCTCTTCCTGCAGCTACTTAGATGTTTCAGTTCACTGCGTCTTCCTCTACACTACCTTAACAGTAGTGAGTGACAGGCATCAACCTGCCGGGTTCCCCCATTCGGACATCTCTGGATCTACGCTCACTTACAGCTCCCCAAAGCATTTCGTCGTTTGTCACGTCCTTCATCGGCTTCTAGTGCCAAGGCATCCACCGTGCGCCCTTATTAACTTAACCTTATTAACCTAATTTTTTCAAAAATTAGAAATTGTACTCAGACTAGAAAACTAGTGATTTAGATAAATCCTCTTGTAGTCCTAAGACTACTGCGATGATTTCCTAAAATCATACGTTTTCTTTAACGTCTTCGTAACTTAATTAAACTCATTAAATATTCACAGCGTTTCGGTTTATTTTCTTGTTACTATTTCTATATGTACTTTCATACATAAAGGAATGTTTGATAGATATTCAATTTTCAATGGACAAGTTTAGGATAGGAACGACGGTCGCTTCTACAGAAGTTAGTCGTGAATTCAACTTCACTGTTATTCAGTTTTGTAGGATTTCTATCCTAATGGAGCCTAGCGGGATCGAACCGCTGACCTCCTGCGTGCAAAGCAGGCGCTCTCCCAGCTGAGCTAAGGCCCCGTACACTTTATGTGTCTTGGGTAGGTTTTTAACAAAACCTCTCAAAATTAAAGAAGACTAACGTACAGGTTCCTTATCCTTAGAAAGGAGGTGATCCAGCCGCACCTTCCGATACGGCTACCTTGTTACGACTTCACCCCAATCATCTATCCCACCTTAGGCGGCTGGCTCCAAATGGTTACCTCACCGACTTCGGGTGTTACAAACTCTCGTGGTGTGACGGGCGGTGTGTACAAGGCCCGGGAACGTATTCACCGCGGCGTGCTGATCCGCGATTACTAGCGATTCCGACTTCATGTAGGCGAGTTGCAGCCTACAATCCGAACTGAGACTGGCTTTAAGAGATTAGCTTGCCGTCACCGACTTGCGACTCGTTGTACCAGCCATTGTAGCACGTGTGTAGCCCAGGTCATAAGGGGCATGATGATTTGACGTCATCCCCACCTTCCTCCGGTTTATTACCGGCAGTCTCGCTAGAGTGCCCAACTTAATGATGGCAACTAACAATAGGGGTTGCGCTCGTTGCGGGACTTAACCCAACATCTCACGACACGAGCTGACGACAACCATGCACCACCTGTCACCAGTGTTCCGAAGAAAAATCCTATCTCTAGGACGGTCACTGGGATGTCAAGACCTGGTAAGGTTCTTCGCGTTGCTTCGAATTAAACCACATGCTCCACCGCTTGTGCGGGCCCCCGTCAATTCCTTTGAGTTTCAACCTTGCGGTCGTACTCCCCAGGCGGAGTGCTTAATGCGTTAGCTGCGGCACTGAGTCCCGGAAAGGACCCAACGCCTAGCACTCATCGTTTACGGCGTGGACTACCAGGGTATCTAATCCTGTTCGCTCCCCACGCTTTCGAGCCTCAGCGTCAGTTACAGACCAGAGAGCCGCTTTCGCCACCGGTGTTCCTCCATATATCTACGCATTTCACCGCTACACATGGAATTCCACTCTCCCCTTCTGCACTCAAGTTTGACAGTTTCCAAAGCGTACTATGGTTAAGCCACAGCCTTTTACTTCAGACTTATCAAACCGCCTGCGCTCGCTTTACGCCCAATAAATCCGGACAACGCTCGGGACCTACGTATTACCGCGGCTGCTGGCACGTAGTTAGCCGTCCCTTTCTGGTAAGATACCGTCAAGTGAGAAACTTTCCACTCTTCTCACAGTTCTTCTCTTACAACAGAGCTTTATGATCCGAAAACCTTCTTCACTCACGCGGCGTTGCTCGGTCAGGGTTGCCCCCATTGCCGAAGATTCCCTACTGCTGCCTCCCGTAGGAGTCTGGGCCGTGTCTCAGTCCCAGTGTGGCCGATCACCCTCTCAGGTCGGCTATGTATCGTTGCCTTGGTGGGCCATTACCCCACCAACTAGCTAATACAACGCAGGTCCATCTCATAGTGAAGCAGTTGCTCCTTTCAAGCATCTACCATGCGGTAAATACTGTTATGCGGTATTAGCTATCGTTTCCAATAGTTATCCCCCGCTATGAGGCAGGTTACCTACGCGTTACTCACCCGTTCGCAACTCATCCGGAAGAAGCAAGCTCCCTCCTTCAGCGTTCTACTTGCATGTATTAGGCACGCCGCCAGCGTTCGTCCTGAGCCAGGATCAAACTCTCATTAAAATTAGTTTGTCCGACTAAGCACTCTGGCTTATCCGTTTATTGTTTTTTTGTCATTGACGATTTATATTTCTATAAATCACCCTGCACGTTTGGTTCGTCTTCTTTAATTTTCAAAGGTCTTGTCGTCTATCGCGACAACTATATCAGTATATCACATCCACGATTTCCTGTCAACTGCTTTTTGAAACTTTTTTTCGTTTCTCCTGCATCAATAGTCCCGCGCGAGACAACTTCATTATTCTATCATCTATTACGAATACTGTCAATAACTTTTTTCAAAAATTTTTAATTTTTTCATCGGCTAGGTTCTAAAAGCCAGATCAACAAAGGCTTCAAATGATAGCTTGATTATTCTATCAGCTAAAGGGTCAATTGTCAATAAAGAAAATTGGGTTTTAAGCAAAAAAGAAGACCAAGGGTCTTCTCATGTGTGTTACTTCCGTTTCCGTGCAATCAAATGAATCGGTGTTCCTTCAAAGACGAAGGCCTTGCGAATTTGATTCTCCAAGAAACGCATGTATGAAAAGTGCATGAGCTCTTCTTCATTAACAAAGACCACGAAAGTTGGTGGCTTGGTCGCAACTTGGGTCGCATAGAAAATTTTCAAGCGTTTGCCCTTGTCTGTCGGTGTCGGGTTGATGGCAATGGCATCCATGATGACATCGTTGAGGACAGACGAAGAAATCCGCATATTTTGGCTCTCGCTGATAGCCTTAATCATTTCTGGCAACTTGTGCAAGCGTTGCTTGGTCAAGGCCGACACAAAGATAATCGGTGCATAGGACAGGTACTGGAATTGGTCGCGAATATCATCTTCCCATTGTTTCATCGTATGGTTGTCTTTTTCAAGCGTATCCCACTTGTTGACCACGATGATGATTCCCTTACCAGCCTCATGGGCAAAGCCAGCAATCCGCTTGTCGTATTCACGAATACCTTCTTCGGCATTGATGACCATGAGGACCACATCTGAACGGTCGATGGCACGCATGGCACGCATAACTGAATATTTCTCGGTATTTTCATAAACCTTACCAGACTTACGCATCCCTGCCGTATCAATCATGGTAAATTCCTGACCGTCAGGATCCGTGAAATGCGTGTCAATGGCATCGCGGGTCGTACCAGCTACAGGCGATGCAATCACGCGCTCCTCGCCTAAAATGGCGTTAATCAAACTGGACTTACCGACATTTGGTCGACCAATTAAGCTGAACTTGATAATGTTTGGATTTTCTTCAATCTCTTCATTTGGTAGGTTTTCAATGATTGCATCCAAGACATCCCCCGTACCAATCCCGTGGACAGATGACACAGGATAGGGATCACCTAGTCCAAGCGAATAAAAATCATAAATCTCATTACGCATCTCTGGGTTGTCGACCTTGTTGACCACCAAAATGACTGGCTTGTTGGTCTTGTAAAGGACGCGAGATACATACTCATCCGCATCGGTCACGCCCTCTTTTCCAGACACGACAAAGACAATGACATCAGCCTCGCTCATAGCAATATCAGCCTGGTGCTTGATTTGCTCCATAAAGGGGGCGTCTACATCGTCAATTCCTCCAGTATCAATGATGGAGAACTTGCGATTGAGCCATTCAGCAGTCGCATAGATACGGTCGCGGGTCACACCTTCCACATCCTCGACGATAGAAATGCGTTCCCCCGCAATCCGGTTAAATAATGTTGATTTACCAACGTTGGGACGTCCCACGATGGCAATAGTTGGTAGAGCCATAGCTCCTCCTCTTCTCTTACAATAATTTATTTTTTTCTAAAATAGCCTTGGTTTCAGCTTGTTCTGCCTGGCTAAATTGGGCTACAATCCGTTCTGACCACAATTCAGTCTGGCGGTCTCCAGCGTATACTGTCTGGATCTGATCGTAGGATTTGATGATTTCAATATCCTGCTCAACATACTCTTCCTCAAAGACAATTGCCTCTGTCGCCAAACGTGGTTTAACTGGATGATGTTGAGCAGGCGCCCTAGAGCAATACAGAAAATGGGATAGGTATAATCCGGCAAATTGAACAGCTCCGCTATTGCTAAAGCCTTATGGCGAATCAGTCCAATAAACACTCCGCCGTAGCCCAAGCTTTCTGCCGCTAATAAGGTATTCTGACCGGCCAAAGAAGCATCAACTGATGAAATCAAGAGATTCTCTGGTCCTTTGGCATCAAAGTCTGAACCATGAAGCTCCGCCGCCTTGCTGGCACGATTATGGTCCCCAACAAAAACAAGAATTGCCTGAGCTTGAAGAATGGCAGGCTGTGGTACCAAGTCATATAGTGCTTGTTTTTTCGCTTCTGTTTGGACGACAACAATGGAATAGGACTGAAAATTTTTCCAGCTAGAGGCAGCTCGCCCAGCTGCGATGATTGCTTCAAGATCTTCTGATACAAGAGGCTCCTCCGTAAAACGACGAACAGAGCTATGTTTCAACATTAAATCAATCGTTTCATTCATCGGCGGTTATTTCCTTTCAAATGTAAATCACGTGCTAAATAACGAATCCGCTCCATAACCCGTTTGGCCTGCCAGGTCTCATCACCAGACTTGCCGGATGCAAAATGACGTTCCAAATCATCAAAGGAGAAATTGGAAGTAAAGAAGGTCGGCAGATTTTCCTGCATACGGTACTGAAGAATGACCTGTAAAACATCATCACGCACCCACGGACTATGTTGCTCCGCTCCGATATCGTCTAATACCAAGACTTGAGCCATCTTGATTTCGTCAATTCGCTCCTTAACTGAACCGTCTTTGATGGCATTTTTTATATCCACCACAAAAGTCGGATAATGGAGCATGGTGGTCGACTGCAAATGCGTTTTAGACAAGAGATTAGCCAAATAAGCCATGAGATAGGACTTGCCAATGCCAAAATGACCGTAAATATAGAGTCCTTTGGGCTTTTCATCAAAGCGTTTGACAAAATCAGCAATGGCCAACATGACTTCCACCCGATTTTCATCGTTCTTATCAATGTCCGCCACCGTCACATTTTTCAGACTGGCTGGCATATTGATGAGCTGAATGCGATTTTTGATAGCTTCCAGACGACGATAATCGACCAATTCTGCCGTTTCCAAATAGGACACGTCCGCATAGCCCTCATTCATGATGAGAACAGGCTGGTAGCCCTTGGCCATATAACTTTTGTCTTGCTTGAGAAACTGGTCGCGCTGGCTGATATATTCCAAAAATTTGGAAATAGACAAGGTAATTTCCTGCTGTGTCAGACCTTGTTTTTTTATAAAGTCAGCCACATCTGTATCCGCTACAATCTCCTGGTAGAGTTCTTGATAGGACTTGCGACTAGGGTTGGCTGTTTGTGACAGCCTGTCTTGCACTGATTTCATCAGCCACCTCCTTGTGTTTCCATTTCTTCCAATTCGCGATAGAGGGCGGCTAGTTGGGCCTGTCCTTCTCTCGTTTGCTCTTGCTTAACTTCTTCCTTGCTCCAGTCCGGAACATTAGTTGCTGATACTTGCTTGTTCTGGGCGCTTGCCTTCTTGTTGTTTCCTGCTTTCAATTCCCTCAGATAAAGGACAGCTGCCTCTGCATTTCCAATCCCCTTATAGGAAAAATCATTGCCCAACTTGAGGGCGTATTTTTCATTGAGATTGGCCGAATCCACCTTATTAAAAGTGTAAAGAACAAGGACATTGATAACTTCATCCAAGAGACCAATTTGAGCCAAATCTGTCAGGCACTTGCGCTCCGACTGGGTCACTGCTGCCTTTCTTTGTTCCTTAATGAAGACCAAAAATTCCAGACTAGACTTGGACCTGGCCTCACGAACGATGATTTTTTCCTGGTCTGTGAGCCCACTCGTTTGTTTAGAGAAGGCTTGGTCTGACTGTGACAGTCGTTTGGTCGAAATAACCTGGCCGATAGCCGTTTCCTTGGCCTTGCGATAGGTTTCCAACCAGGTCCAGCCTGACCGCTCTGCTATGTGACTAAGAGCAATCACATCGTTCGTCTCATCCTGAAATCGTAGCTGGTCCTTGGCCATCATAGCCTTGAAGGCTGACCAGTCAAAGTCCCTCTTACTCTTAACTACAGGAGAAATCTGTCCTTCCACATCGAAAACGTCTGAGAAAGATTTGGAAACATTCTTATCCTGGCTAGGGCTAGCGGGTATGAGATTCTCCACAGAAACCTCGCCAATTCTTTGCTCAAGAAGATGCCTATACAAGGGCTTGCCTAAAAATTCTCCGACGCTTAAAGGAGGTACTAGCTCTAGGCCCCTAGTCTCGTCAAGCTGATAAATCTTCAACAGACCCACTGCTGACAGAATATCCAGCGCCTGCTGCAAGCGATGAAAGCCAACATTCATGTGATTTAGAATGCTAGTCCATTGGTAACGCCCCTGCCCCGAGTCACCAAAACTATATAAATAGTAATACAGCGCTAGCGCATCCAAACCGATGATGGGCTGGTAACATTTGCTCAGGCTGATTACATCAGGTGCAAAATTTCCAGCTTTCAGATAGGTAAAGGGATCATTTGGTTTCATCTTTGACACCTGGTTTCACTTTTGACCCCTTAGAAATCATCTGCTTGAGCAAGTTTTCTAACTCACCAACATCTTTGAAAGAACGATAGACAGAGGCAAAGCGTACATAAGTGATTTCATCTAGTTCAACTAATTCTTCCATGACCAAATTGCCGATAAAGTCACTTTCTACTTCGCTATCATTTTGGGCGCGAACCTTTTGTTCAATTCGATTGACCACCTGATCAATATCACCGGTTGATACTGGACGTTTCTGAGCCGAACGAATGATGCCATTAAAAATTTTCTCTCTCGAAAATTGCTCACGGGTGCCGTCTTTTTTAACAACTACTAGTGTTTTTTCCTCAATTCGCTCATAGGTGGTAAAACGCTGACCACATTGGTCACAGGAACGGCGACGACGGATGGTATTCCCATCTTCTGCCTGGCGACTATCAACAACACTTGACTTCAAACTCTGACACTTTGGACAACGCATACTCTTTCTCCTACTTTGCTTTTATCACTTCAGTATAGCATAAAATAGTCAAAAATAAAAGAAAGCGATAAGCACGCTTTCCTAAGCACCTTCAATCTGGTCATCCAAGCGATGGTGAACCCATTCCCTGACCAGACGGTAAATGACCGCAAAAATTGGTGTGAAGAAGACCATTCCTAGAAGGCCAAACAAATTTCCACCAATCAGGGCTGCAGCCAGGGTGAAGAGGGTTGGCAGACCAACCGACTGTCCAACTACGCGCGGATAGATGACATTTCCCTCAATCAATTGAATGATTTGGAAGAGAACAATAGACCACAGAGCCAACAAAGGATTTTGTACCGCCACAAAGAGGGCACTAATCAGGCAGGCTGTAAATGGACCGATATAGGGAACAAAGGATAGGACCCCTGCCAAAATACCGGCCATGCTAGCATAGGGGATGCCAGAAAGTCCATAGCTGACAAAGACCAGGACCCCAATAATAACGGCCTCTACAATTTGGCTCATCAAGAATTTATCATAGGTATCTATCACAACTTCCCCGACGTAGTTGATCAGACGAACTGCTTTCTGTGGCAGAGTAGCCTGCAAGAGTTTCCCCGTCATGGACTGCAGATGTTCCTTGCTTCCCAGGATAGCCAAAGTGAAGAAAAAGGCCATAACCAGGGTCATTGTGTTGGAAAAAATGCCTGTAACATTGGATACCAGATGAGACAGAACCGGAGTGACAATACTAGAAATAAAGTCTAGATTCCTAAATTGTTCAATAAAACCTGCAATCTGGTCACCAATCTGGCCAGACAAGAAACCGTTGGACTCCAGAAAATCCGTAAGGGCTGTGACCGATTTTGGAATAGCCGTCCGGCTGACGGTTACTAGCTCTGAAACTGTCTTGGTCAGGGTTGGCAAGACAATCAGAACCAAACCTGTCACAATCATCACAAAGGCAATGAGGACCCCTACAATGGCCAAACTACGGCTGGATTTTTTCAAAAAAGCAACCTTTTCAAGCTGTTCTTCCAGCTTTTTCATAGGTACATTCAAGATGAAAGCAATGATTGCTCCAATGAAGAGAGAGTTCATACTTGCTAGGACAAGCTTAATAATAGCGTACAAGGCCGACCAATTAAGGACAGCTAAGAGGATTGCACCCGCCAATAAAATTAGCAAGGCCTTTTCTTTAAATGACGAATTCATAATTACTCCTTAGATTTCTTACTAACAATACTAACACAAGCCCAGCAAAAAAGAAAGGACAAGCCTTTCTTCAGAATGTAGACAAACTATGCTCTAGGTAAAATAAACTGAGTAGCTCTGCTAAGAAAAATAAAAATTTGATTTATTTTGCGAGCGGAGCGAGCCTAAACCGAGGCTTTCCGTTGTGATGAAAATGCTTGAAACGTTGTAATTTCAAGCATTCGGAGCCATGGAGACCTTAGGCTCAATGGCTAGGTATGAAATTCCGAAGGAAGTCGCTACCGTCCGACATCACCTCAGGAAAGTCCGAAAAAAACTCTGTCTACAAATTCAAGAAAGGACAAGCCTTCCTTACTTAGTCACGCATGGCATATCCAACACCGCGAACTGTCTTGATATAGGACGGTTTTCCAGCTACATCCAATTTCCCACGCAGATAGCGGATATAGACATCCACCACATTGGTTTCCGATGATGTCGCCTCGTATTTCCAAACCCGCTCTAACAATTGTTCGCGAGTGACAGGCTCA
Source organism: Streptococcus nasisuis (assembly GCF_040836615.1). Lineage (NCBI taxonomy): Bacteria > Bacillati > Bacillota > Bacilli > Lactobacillales > Streptococcaceae > Streptococcus > Streptococcus nasisuis. Next base: position 2,222,467 of record NZ_CP162268.1, read on the forward strand.
GGACTATTCATCAGGGTCGCCAGGAGATCGTACTCTCGACGAGTCAGGTTAATCAGCTCATCTCCACGGGATACCGTGCGATTTTGAAAATCGATTTTCAAATCTCGATAAGCAGCCTGCAAGGGAACCTGAGTACAATGATTGTCAATAAAATCCCGACCACGGAAAATAGCTGAAATCTGCTCGACCAATTCGCTGATGACAAAGGGCTTGACCACATAGGAAACCGCATAGGACAAGACTTCCTCGCCATGCTCATCCACATCTGCCGAATCAATAGCCACAATCAGGACGGATGCAGGTTTGATAGCTAATAACTGCGTGGACAATTCCTTACTGGACATATCTGACAGCTGAAAACTCATGAGAATCAAATCAAAATCCGTCTCATGCGCCAAGGACAAAGCCTCCTGGCCAGTAGAAGCATAGTCCACCAAATAGTCCTTCTTCTGCAATTCCATGGAAACAAAATGCGAGAGATTGCGCTCACGACCTGCAATCAAAATTTTCTTAGCCATAATATCCTTATCTAATCGAAAGTTTCAAGACCATTTCAGTCAGAAAGAAGGGCGCTTGCACGCCCTACTTCTATTATTTATTTTTCGCTATACCAGTCATAGTGGAAGACACCCTCTTTGTCCTTACGGTTGTAAGTGTGGGCACCAAAATAGTCGCGTTGTGCTTGAATCAAGTTTGCTGGCAAGTTCTCAGCGCGGTAGCTGTCAAAGTAAGTAATAGCTGCTGAGAAGGTTGGCACAGGCACACCTGCTTGAACTGCCAAGGCAACAACGTCACGGACAGCTTGTTGGTACTTAGCTGTTACGTCAAGGAAGTATTCATCCAAGAGCAAGTTTGCCAAATCTTGATCACGTCCATAAGCATCGGTAATCTTTTGCAAGAAACGAGCACGGATGATACAACCTGCACGCCAGATTTTAGCGATTTCGCCAAATGGCAAGTTCCAGTTATTTTCTTTAGACGCTACGCGCAATTGCGCAAAACCTTGTGCATAAGACATGATTTTTGAGAAGTAAAGGGCTTGACGGATTTTCTCCACCAATTCACCCTTATCACCCTCGTAAGCAAATGGTGCTGGTTTTGGAAGAACCTTGCTAGCTGCTACACGCTCTTCTTTGTACGTTGAGATATAGCGAGCAAATACAGATTCTGTGATGAGTGACAATGGCACACCCAAATCAAGTGATGATTGGCTAGTCCATTTACCAGTACCCTTATTACCAGCCGCATCCATGATATAGTCAACAATTGGTCCTTCTTGACCTTCATCATCCTTACGTTGCAAAATATCCGCAGTGATTTCAATCAGGTAGCTGTCCAATTCACCCTTGTTCCACTCAGTAAAGATGTCAGCCATTTCGTCAACTGACAAGCCCAACAAGTGTTGCATGAGGTCATAAGACTCAGCAATCAACTGCATGTCGCCATACTCGATACCGTTGTGGACCATTTTTACATAGTGACCAGCGCCATCTGGGCCGATATAAGTCACACATGGAGCGCCGTCCTCTGGAGCTTTTGCAGAAATTTCTTCCAAGACATCCGCTACCAATTCGTAGGCTTCTTTTTGACCACCAGGCATGATAGACGGACCTTCAAGGGCACCTTTTTCACCACCGGACACACCTGTACCGATGAAATTGATGCCTGAATTTGCCAATTCTTTTGAACGGCGAATGGTATCTTCGTAGAAGGTATTTCCGCCATCAATCAAAATGTCGCCTTCATCCAAGTGTGGCAAGAGAGATTGAATAGTTGCATCTGTACCAGGCCCTGCTTGAACCATGAGCATGATACGGCGTGGTTTTTCGATAGATGCGACAAAACTTTCCACATCATAGCTTGGTACCAAGTTTTTGCCTGGGTTGCTAGCTACCACATCTTCTGTCTTATCAGCAGAGCGGTTGTAAATGGCTACTGTGTAACCACGTGATTCAACATTAAGAGCAAGGTTACGACCCATAACGGCCATCCCTATTACACCAAAGTTTGCTTTTGTCATGTATACTAACTCCTATAATTACTATCTTCTATTATACACCGAAAAGAGTCTAGTGGCAAGAATTTTCTGATAATTTAACCTTCCGACATTTTTCTGAATCTTTCACTAGCTTTTTCACTCATCGAACAAGCCCTGCAATTGAGCAAATGGGCTATTAGCCTCTTTCTTTTCCTGGGCTTCCTGTTGGAAATCATCCTCGGTCATCAGGGTCCAAGATTGGCCCGACGGCAAATCCTGCCCAGCCTCTTCTTCTGGCGTCAAAACCTTGATCGGAATGTTGAGAATAATGTTGTCAGCGACACTTTCTTCTAGGACAATGCAGTCCTCTTCCACCACAAAAACCATATCTTCGTCAATCAAATCCTGGTCCTTGAGAGCAGCTTCATTGGCCACAAAGAGTTCGTTGACCTGCTCCTCACGACGTAAGACCACCGGCTGGAGCGAACGGCTAGAAGCCAGGGTAATGTCGTAGGTCATCTGGTAATCTAGGAAAAAGATCCCCGCCTCAAAATGGACACGACCAGACACCTGGACAGGCGATAGGTCCAAAACCTCGCCGGAACGCCCCTGAATTTCCTGGGTCAAATCCAGTGTTTTCTCAAAAGAAATACCGTCTGGATTTTTCTGAATATCGTAAATGTGAAACATAGGCTCTCCTATTCAGCGTGTTCTGTAATGTAGTTGTAGACTTCCTGTCCAGCTACTGCACCATTTCCAACAGCCGTCGCAATCTGACGGAGCTGATTTTGGCGAATGTCGCCGATGGCATAGATGCCATACTTGCTGGTTTCCATTTTTTCATTGGTCACAACCCAGCCAGCCTCATCGGTAATACCCAAATCCGCAACGCTTTCAGTCATCGGATCCAACCCTACATAGACAAAGACTCCGCCAAATTCAAGCTCTGACAATTCTTCAGTCTTGACATTCTTGATAATCACGCTTTGCACGCGCAGGTCATCTCCTTTGATTTCCTCGACGACACTGTCCCAGATGAAGTTGATTTTTTCATTGGCAAAAGCTCGGTCTTGGATAACTTTTTGGGCACGTAGCTGATCTCTGCGGTGAACGATGGTCACAGACTCTGCAAATTGGGTCAGGAAAAGCGCCTCTTCCACGGCAGAATCTCCCCCTCCGACAACCAAAAGTTTTTGCTGTCGGAAGAAGGCTCCGTCACAGACCGCGCAGTAGGAAACCCCTCGGCTGTTGTAGGTATCTTCACCTGGAACTCCCAGCAGACGGTGTTTGGCACCCATGGCTAGGACAACCGTCTTGGTCTCCAAAACGCCATCTTCGGTAATCACTTTTTTAACAGGTCCATCTTCTTCAATGCGGATGAGGGTCCCGAAAATATGGTCCACACCGAATTTTTCCAGGGGCTCAAACATTTTTTCAGCCAGGGCTGGTCCAGAAATATGGTCGTAGCCTGGATAGTTTTCAATCTCAGCGGTGTTGTTCATCTGGCCACCATAAATACCGCGTTCTAGGAGGGCAACCTTGAGATTGCTCCGTCCTGCATAAAGTGCAGCGGTCATGCCTGCAGGACCTGCACCAATAACAATTGTATCGTACATTCTTTCTTCCTTCTATGCCTTCAGCATTAACAAAATGGCCACGATTCCAAAAGCTAAAATAGGGATGGTCATAATGTTAATGAGCAATAAATCATATAAAAATTCTTGGCGTTCTTGATAGGTCTTATCTCGATTTTTTAAAGCTCGAATTAGAAACCAAATCAAGCTCAGCAATACCACAATAATTGTGGCAATGAGTAGTCCTTGCAAATAGTTACTTAATATTGATTGTAACATCGGTCTCCCTCTGCTAACTCTTAAAAGGTTTGACGCTTAGCTTTGCGTTCTGCACGCCCCTTAGCACGCGCTTCCACTCGCTTGGTCTTACGACGTTTTTCGTCCACCGCCCACTGGATTTTCTTCTTATAGCCCGGCTTGATTTTCTTTTTCTTCTTCTTGACCAGACCAATCATCTCAATGTCCAATTTCTCACGTGTCTTTTCACGTTGAACACGACGATCACGGTCATAGGTATCGACAAATTCGCCGTCCTTCATTTCTTTGGGCAAGAACTTGATATTGAGTTTTTCCAACTCACGAATATCAGCATCGTCGCTCGGTTGATAAAGGGTAATGGCAATACCTGACAAACCATTGCGTCCTGTCCGACCGACCCGGTGAACAAAGAAGGACAAGTCCTGCGGAATGGCATCGTTGATGACATGGCTGACTCCTTCAATATCAATCCCACGAGCCGCCAAGTCTGTCGCTACGATATACTGATAATCCAAATTCTTAACTTGGTTCATGATACGCTTGCGTTCACGAGGTGGAATATCTCCGTGAATTTTAGCCACGCGCAATCCATTCGAAAGCAAGTAGCTGTGCAATTCATCCGCCCGAGTCTTGGTATTTACAAAAATCATGGCTAAATAGGGCTGCATGAGCCTGGTTGCTTCCAAAATTTGAGCATTGCGGTCGCGCCCTTTTGTTGAAATCAACCAGTTTTCAATGGTATCCGAAATGACTGTCTGGGTCTTGATTTGTTCCATGACAGGATTGGACAGGTATTTTTTCAAGAAAGGCTGGAGCTTTTGCGGAATGGTCGCGGAAAAGACCATGAATTGCAAATCTTTCGGCAGGCTCCCAGCAATTTTATCCACCGTCTCCAAAAAGCCCATGTCCAAGGTCATATCCGCCTCATCAACGACAAAGGTCTTGGCCCTGTGAATAGCCAAATCACCCGATTGAACCAAGTCGTAAATCCGACCCGGCGTTCCGACAACGATATGGGGCTGACCAGCCTGCAATTTGTCAATCTGACGATTTTTATCCGTCCCACCGACATAGTTAGACACACGGACTTCAGGTTGAAAATGCCCTGCCATCTGCTTGGCTGCTTGATAAATCTGGGTCGCCAATTCACGCGACGGAGCTGTGATAACAGCCTGCACCTGGTCCAGCTCTTCGTCCAATTTTTGGAAAATCGGAATTAAAAAGGTATGGGTCTTGCCCGAACCAGTCTTGGATTCTCCAATCAAGTCACGACCAGATAGCACCACAGGAATCAATTTTTCCTGGACCTCTGTCGGCGTGACAAAGTTAATCTCTTTCAAAGCCTCCTGGATGGACGGCTTAAGTTTCATATCTGTAAATTTCATAATGTCCTCTTTTTCTGATTCCTTTCATTATACCATTTATTAGAATGACAAGCAAAAAGGACGGATGGGCATCGAAAAATTCAAAGCTTCATATCTATCGCCATTAAAAAAGACCAAAACATCCGTTTCAGTCTCTTCATTGTTTCATTTAATCCAACAACTTCTGCAATTCTTGGGCTAGTAATTGTTGAGCAACTTGTGGATTGGCCTGACCTTTTGTTGCCTTCATAAGGAAACCTGTAAAGGCCTTGTCCGCATTGCGTTTGCCGGACTTGAAGTCAGCAACGGCTGCCTCGTTATTCGCAAAGACTTGGTGAATAATCGGAATAAGAACTTCTGGGTCTGAAATCTGCACCAAACCAGCTTTTTCCACATATTCCTTGGCTGAGCCACCTTCTTTAGCTAGATGCACAAAGACTTTCTTGGCAATCTTAGATGAAATGGTGCCGTCTGCAATCAGAGCAATCATTTCCACCAAGTTTTCAGGTGTCAGACCGATTTGGTCCAAGGTCTTGCCTTCTGCATTGAGGAATTGTGCCACTTCACCCTGCAACCAGTTAGACACTTGCTTGGCATCGCCACCGATTGCTACGGCTGCCTCAAAGAAATCTGACAAGGCTTTTGTCGCAGTCAACTGACCCGCATCGTAGGCTGACAGGCCCAACTGTTGGATATAGTTGGCCCGACGTTCTTGTGGGAAGGCTGGCAACTCGGCACGGATTTCCTCAATCCAAGCATCATCAATCTCATAGAGCGGTAGGTCTGGCTCTGGGAAATAACGGTAATCCGCCGAACCTTCCTTGACCCGCATGAGAATGGTTTCGCCCGTTGCCTCATCGTAACGACGGGTTTCCTGCTGGATTTGACCCCCACTACGCAAAACTTTTGCCTGACGTTCCACCTCGTGCTGGAGTCCCTTGCGCACGTAGTTAAAGGAATTGAGGTTTTTCAGCTCGGTCTTGGTACCGAATTCTTCCTGACCATAAGGACGGAGAGAAATGTTGGCATCAACCCGCATGGAACCTTCTTCCATCTTCACATCTGAAATGCCGGTGTACTGGATAATTTCTTTGAGCGCTGTCAGATAGGCATAAGCCTCCTCTGGCGAACGCATATCCGCCTCAGATACAATCTCAATCAAAGGCACGCCCTGACGATTGAGGTCAACATAAGAATAACCATCAGTGCCGTGGGTATTTTTCCCAGCATCCTCTTCCAAGTGGGCACGCTCGATACGAATTTTCTTGGTTGATCCGTCTTCTAGCTCAATCTCAATCCAACCATTGTAACCGATTGGCTCGTCAAACTGAGAAATCTGGTAGGCCTTGGGGTTATCAGGATAGAAATAATTCTTGCGGTCAAAGTGCATATCCTTGTGAATATCCATATTCAGCGCCAAGGCCGCCTTAATCCCCGCATCAACAACGCCCTTATTCAATACCGGAAGAACACCCGGAAATGACCAGTCAATAATGTTGGTGTTGGCATTGGCGTCCTCACCAAAATGAGCATTGGAAGGTGAGAAAATTTTAGAATTGGTATTGAGCTCCACATGGACTTCCAGACCAATAATCGTTTCAAAGTTCATTACTTGTCACCTCCAAAAATCACTGGTTGTTGCTTGTGATAATCCGTCGTTGCTTCAAAGGCCGCAGCCACTTGATAAACAGTCTCTTCACTGTATTTTGGACCAATCAACTGCAAACCAACTGGCAAACCTTCCACAAATCCAGCAGGAATCGAAATCCCCGGCAGACCCGCCAAGTTGACAGGAATAGTCAAAAGATCCGCCAAGTACATGGCCACCGGATCATGGTTCTGGGTTCCCAGACCATAAGCCACCCTCGGTGCCGTTGGTCCCAAAATCAAATCATAATCTGCAAAGACCTTCTCAAAATCTTGGATAATCAAGGTCCGCACCTGGCCAGCCTTCTTGAAGTAGGCATCGTAGTAACCAGATGACAGGCTGAAAGTTCCCAACATAATCCGGCGCTTAACCTCTTCACCAAAACCTTGGCTACGCGTTTTCACGTAAATCTCATCCAAATTGGTCGCATCCTCAGCGCGGAAACCGTAGCGAATACCATCAAAGCGTTGTATGTTTGAAGATGCCTCAGACGACGCGATAATGTAATAAACCGCAACCCCATACTTAGAGTGAGGCAGGCTGACTTCCTCGATAATAGCTCCCAAGCTTTCCAAATGCTTGGCCGCCTTAAGAATAACTTCCTTGACCTGCGGGTCAATTCCTTCGCCCATGTATTCTTTTGGAAGAGCGATTTTCATGCCCTTGATGTCCTGACCAATCTTGCTGGTAAAGTCAGCAATCTCATGAGCTGTCGAGGTCGCATCACGCTTATCATGGCCAGCAATGACGTTGAGCAACTGGGCATTTTCCGTGACCGTCTGAGAGAAAGGACCAATCTGATCCAGGGAGCTACCGAAGGCAATCAAACCAAAACGAGAAACCGTTCCATAAGTTGGCTTAATACCGACAATTCCGTTAAAGGCCGCAGGCTGGCGAATAGAACCACCTGTATCTGAACCCAAGGACAGGCGAACTTGACCAGCCGCAACAGCTGCCGCAGAACCACCTGATGAACCACCCGGCACTTTTGTCTGGTCCCAGGCATTTTTCGTCGGCTTGAAGGCAGAATTTTCATTGGAACCACCCATGGCAAATTCATCCATGTTGGTCTTACCGATGACAATCATATCCTTGGCATAGGCCTGAGCAACAGCCGTCGCATCAAAAATCGGTTCATAATTGTAGAGCATTTTTGACGCAGCCGTTGTCAAAATACCCTTGGTTGAAATATTATCCTTAACCGCCAAAGGAATACCAGCCATGACATTGTCCGCATCAATCCCTTTTTGGTCGAGGGCAGCTGCCTGTGCCAAAGCCTTGTCTTCATTGATACTCAAAAACGCATCCACAACAGCTTCTCGGCTCTGAATATCTTCAATCGTCGCCTTGGTCAACTCGACCGCAGAAATCTCTTTTTTGACCAGGAGGTCGTGCAATTCATCAACTGTTTTATTATTCCATGTCATTAGGCATCTCCTCCCCCGTCTAAAATAGCTGGTACCTTGATGTAGAAATCTTTACTTTCAGGTACATTTTTGAACAAGTCCTCACGACTTTCACCCTGCTCTGCCACATCGGCACGCAAGACATTTTTCCGGTCTGCCATGGTGGTCGTCACTGGCACACCTGTCGTATCCACCTCATTTAACAACTCAACCATGTCAACAATCTTGCTCAAGGTCGTCGCAAATTCCGCCGTTTCCTGGTCTGTAAATTCCAGCTTAGACAGCTTGGCAACGTGACGCACCTCAGCCTCAGAAATCTTCATACTTACCTTCCTCCTATTGGAAATTCATCTTCTCATTATACCATACTTTAGACAGAGGACAAAGAACCAAATAACCTCATTTGTCAGCTTTTAGGCATGGAAAAACCAGCCTGATTGGCTGGTCAGAATCACTAGTCAATAATGGTCGCACCGAGCACATGCTGCAGATGGTTGAGGGCGAATTGATGATTTTCCTCCGTCAAAGCCGCAATTGCTGAAGAAATGACTTCAATCTTATAACCTTTATTATAAGCATCAATGGCGGTATGGAGCACACAAATATCGGATAAAACACCCGTCAAAACGACTGTATCAATCTTCCGCTCCCGCAAACGAACATCCAAATCCGTTCCAGAAAAGGTTGAATAATGGCGTTTGTCCATCCAACGCACACGCGCATGGTTCTGATATTCAGCATAAAAATTCGCCAAGGGACCATACAAATCACGACCACTGGTGCCCATAATATTATGCGGTGGGAAGAGCTTGCTTTCTGGATGCAAATCGTCATCCACCTCATGCCCATCAATGGCAAAGACAATATAGTCCCCACGGTCAAAGGCTTCTTGAGTCACTTGCACAATTCGATCTGAAATAGCTTGAGCAGGCTTACCAGCTGTCAATTTGCCATCGTCCGCTACAAAATCAACCGTATAATCAATCGAAATCAGTGCTTTTGTCATCTTAGTAGTCACGTTTTTTAATCTCATCAAAAATAGCAGGAATCAGAACTTTCAAATAAGTCCCCTTCATACCCAAAGAACGGCTTTCAATAATACCAGCACTCTCCAGCTTACGAAGAGCATTGACAATCACCGAACGAGTAATACCGATACGGTCTGCAATGACAGAGGCCGTCAACTGACCTTCATTGCCATCCAACTCACCCAAAATCGCAGCTACAGCCTTCATTTCTGAGTAAGAAAGCGTATTGACCGCCATATTGACCGCTGCCCGACGACGAATATTCTTCTCATCCTCTTCCCGCTGGAAGTTGAGCAACTGGATACCAACCACCGTCGCCGCAATCTCCACCAAAATCAAATCATCATCGTGGAACTGCTCATCATTGCGCCAAATAATCAACGAACCAAAACGAATACCCGTCACGTGAATTGGTGCAATGGTCGTCAAACCATTTGGATAGGTCGAACGAGACTCAACCGGAATAGCTGTCAATTCACTCTCCACTGGCAAGTTGACCTGCGTGTCATAAACTTGCGCAATGGCCTTAACATACTCTTCCGGATATTGCTTATTGACATAAAATTCTTCCACACGATCATTATTGGTTTTGTAGTTCATGTGGTAGCCAAGGATTTCTCCTTCCGCATTGATAATACAGGTATTACAGTCGATAATTGCAGACAGGTGGTCTGCAATCGCGTTATAAGGCAGTTCTTCTGCCAATTGTTCTTCGGAACGCTTTAAAATCGACGTAATATTCCGTGTTTTTTCTAATAATGTTGCCATAAATTCCTCTTTACACTGTAATTATATTTATTATACCGAATTGTTTGCCAAATTTCAACAATTATCAGAAAATTTACTATTTTTAGAAAAGTATATATTTTTTTAGGTTTTTATAGCCATTTAAAAGAAAAAATCAGGTATTTCTACCCGATTCTAGAAACTGTATTCACAAGTAAGGTCCCTTTAGACAAGAAACAGTTTTTTTCCTACTCAAGGTCGGTTGAGATGGAATACTGACTGTATTTCGAGAAAAACTAGCCTTCTCTCAGGTACCAAACTGTGAATATAGGGAATTAGCTTAATCTTTCTTATCCAAAGCTCGCAACATCTCATCAATCTTGTTGCCGTATTCAATGGATTGGTCCTTTTCGAAGACCAAATCAGGAATCTTGTAGAGGGTCAACTTACGCCCCAATTCCCGTTTGATGGTTCCTGTCGCTTTTTGCAGACCAGTTTGAGCCTTTTGATTGTCCGAAGCCAGATTACTCATAATGGTGTAGTAAACCTTGGCCATGGACAAGTCACCGACCATCTGTACATCTGTAATGGTCACGCCCTGCACACGTGGATCACGGACTTTCTTTTGCAAAATCTCATTGACTTCGCGCTTGATTTCCATCCCTACGCGATCTGTACGAAAATGATTTGCCATAGGAACTCCTTTCTATTTCCTTATAAAGCGAAGAGGTTGCCTTTCCAACCTCTTACTTGCTTATTATTTCTTAATTTCTTCCATAATGTAAGCTTCGATGGTATCATCTACCTTGATGTCATTGAAGTTTTCAATCATAAGACCACCCTCTTGGGCATTTCCGACTTCCTTGACATCGTCCTTGTAATGTTTCAAGCTAGACAATTTACCGTCGAAGACAACGACACCATCACGGATAACGCGGACGCTTGAATCACGGGTAACCTTACCACGGATAACCATAAATCCACCGATGGTACCAACTTTGGATACCTTGAAGGTCTCACGGATAACTGCTTCACCAATGATTTTTTCTTCGTACTCAGGATCCAGCATACCCTTCATGGCATCTTCCATTTCCTCGATAACCTTGTAGATAATACTGTGGAGACGCACTTCAACATCGTCAGTTTCTGCCTGCTGGCGCGCTTCTGCCGTTGGACGAACGTTGAAACCGACAATCAAAGCATTCGACGCTGTTGCGAGGGTCACATCAGACTCATTGATAGCACCAACTGCTGAGTGAACGATATTGACACGGACACCTTCCACTTCTATTTTTTGAAGCGAAGAAGCAAGAGCCTCAACGGAACCTTGTACATCAGCCTTGATGATGACGTTAACAGACTTGACTTCACCTGCTTTGAGGGTATCAAAGAGGTTTTCAAGGCTGACACGTTGGGTTGCCTGACGCTGTTTGAGAAGGGCACGTTTGGCACGCTCTTCACCAGCTGCACGGGCAGATTTTTCATCTTCATAAACCGCGAAATGATCACCAGCCATCGGTGCTTCGTTCAAACCAGTAATGGAAACTGGTGTAGAAGGACCAGCAACCTTGACACGACGGCCAAGGTCATTGGTCATTGCGCGAACTCGTCCAAAGGTATTACCGACAACGATAGGGTCTTGAACATTTAGAGTTCCCTGTTGAACAAGGAGGGTTGCAACCGCACCTTTTCCTTTGTCCAGGTGAGCCTCGATAACGGTACCAATGGCACGCACAGAAGGATCTGCCTTGAGTTCTTGTATTTCAGCTACAAGAAGCACCGTTTCCAAGAGTTCGTCGATGTTTTGGTTGAACTTGGCTGAGATTTCAACAAATTCAGACTCGCCGCCCCAAGCTGTTGAGATAACACCATGCTCTGCCAATTCACCGATTACACGCTCTGGATTGGCACCTGGTTTATCAATCTTGTTGATAGCAACAATAATTGGGACATTGGCAGCCTTAGAGTGGTTGATTGCCTCGATGGTCTGTGGCATAACACCGTCGTCCGCCGCTACTACAAGAATGGTCAAGTCGGTAACAGAAGCACCACGCGCACGCATAGAGGTAAAGGCCGCGTGTCCTGGCGTATCCAAGAAGGTAATTTTCTTGCCAGCATCCTCAATCTGGTAGGCACCGATATGCTGGGTGATACCACCAGCCTCGCCTGTCGCCACACGAGAATTACGCAAGGTATCCAAAAGCGTTGTTTTACCGTGGTCAACGTGACCCATGATGGTAACAACAGGCGGACGTTCAACCATTTCCTCTTCATTTAGGTAGCCCTCTTCTACAAAGAAACGCTCGATGTCTGCATTGTCCACTTCAACCTTTTCCTTGGCTTCAATACCATAATCCACCATGAGGAGTTCGATGGTATCTCCGTCAAGAGATTGGTTTTGAGTTGCCATAACCCCCATAAGGAAGAGCTTTTTAACAATCTCAGCAGGCTCGCGCTTGATCCGTTTCGCAATTTCTGCTACGGTCATACCAGCTGTATACTCAAACTCTGTTGGCAATTCATGGAATTTACGCTCTGTGACAGGTTTGGCAGTCTGATTGTTCTTACCTTTTTTATTTTTCTTGTTGTTATTCCAGTTACTTGTTCTTTGATTTCTCACTTGATTTTGACTATTTCGATTTCTTTGTTGTTTACGTGGACCATCTTCATCGTCACTATTAAAGTCACGCTTCTTATCTGGTCGAGTTTGTTTTTTACGACGCGTATCGACTGTACTTTCCGCTACCGCAGTTGGGACTGAAGCAGGTTTGGTTTCAGCGATTGGTTTTGTTTCCACAACCTGCTCTTCAAATTTGATTTCCTTGGGCTTCTTAAGCTGATTTTTAGCTGCTTTAGCCTGCAAGAAGCGTTCCTCGCTTGTCTTAGCGTATTCTGCGTTCTGCTCAGCTTTCAAAGCTGCTGCACGGGCCTTGAAATCAATCTTAGGAGCAGCTGGACGAACCACTTCCTCCTGACGACGGTCGCTGCGATTAAAGCTACCATTTCCTCCGCGATTGTCTTGTCGGCGGTTGTCACGATTGTCGCGACGGTCTCCAAAGCGGTTTTCCTTACGGTCATTGCCCCCTTGGTTGCCACGGAAATCACGGCGGTCGTTGCGGTTGTTGCCTTGACCAGCTTGGCCATTTTGACGGTTGTCACGACGGCCTTTCCCTTGTCCACCTTGGGCACGTTTGGCCGCTTGCTCCTTGGCACGCGCCTCACGTTCTGCCTTGAAGTTACGGCTCTGTGGACGATGAACCGGTTGGGCTGGCTTGCTAACCTCCTGGCTGACAGGTTTTGCTTCAACTGGCTTTTCAGCTTTCGGTGTCTCCACCTTTTGTTCTGCCACCTTTGGCTTTTCTACAACTTTCTCAGCCTGTACGGGAGCTGGTTTGGGCGCCTCCGGCTTTTTAGCTGAAAAACTATCTGCAATTCGCTTAGCTCCCGCTTCATCAACACTCGAAGCATGGCTTTTGACATCAAAACCCAATTCTTGAGCCTTGGACACTACTTCCTTACTGCTTACACCCAATTCTCGGGCGATTTCATTCAATCTCTTCTTAGACAATGCCTTGTCCTCCTGTTCTATTCCATAATAGACCTCATCTTCTTTGTAAATCCAGCGTCTGTCACTGCAAGCACCTTTCTAGCCTTGCCGACAGCTGCACTCAATTCCAGCGTTGAAAACGCGGTTACAACTTCTACTTGATAGGTGTGACTTTTATCTGTTACTTTTTTGCTTAAATTTCCGGCAGCATCATTGGCTAAAAAGACCAATTTTGCCTGCTGCTTGCGAATGGCATCAACGACCAATTCTTCCCCTGAAATCAGGCGACCTGCCCGTTGGGCCAAGCCCAGTAAATTTAAGATTTTTTGCTTCTTATTCGAGTCCAAGCTCTCTCCTCTTGACCTTGTGGTCGACATAGGCAATCAATTCATCATAAAATTCTTCTGACACTTCCATGCTGAAGGAACGGTTGAAAACCTGACGTTTCTTAGCCTGGGCCGCCTCATCATTATCCAGCTTGATGTAGGCACCACGGCCATTTGCCTTACCAGTCGGGTCAATGAAAACCTGGCCTTCTTTATTTTTTACAATGCGGAGCAAATCCCGTTTGTCGATGATTTCACCGGACACCACAGACTTGCGCAAGGGTATTTTTCTAGCTTTTGCCATGGTTGCTCCTTGAATCTTATTCTACTTCTTCAGACGTTTCTTCGACAATTTCTGTTTCAAATTCTGCCGCTGCATATTGGGCTGCTTCAATAGCTTCATACTCTGAAGCTGACTTGATATCAATACGGAAACCAGTCAGGTGAGCCGCCAGGCGGACGTTTTGACCACGACGACCGATTGCAAGTGACAATTTATCATCTGGTACAACGACTGTCGCGTGCTTACCATCTTCTGTGTCAAAGAGAACTTGGTCTACTTCAGCTGGCGCGAGAGCATTGTAGATAAATTCTGCCTCATCTGGCACCCACTCGATAACGTCGATGTTTTCCTCAACAGGCACCATACGGTCGTTCTTAGCATCGTAGCGAGCTGGGTGGAACTTGCTCGTAATTTTCTTGATATTTGAACCACCACGACCAACGATTGTACCGATAGCGTCCACGTTTGGATTGTGGCTACGAACAGCAACCTTGGTCCGGTCACCTGCCTCACGAGACACGCTCATGATTTCAACGGTACCATCGTAGACTTCAGGAATCTCCTGCTCCATCAGGCGTTTGATCATTTCTGGATGACTACGGCTCACAAAAACGTTGACACCGCGACCATTGTCCTCGACCTTATAAACATAAACTTCAATGCGGTCGTGGGATTGGAAAACCTCACCAGGAATCTGGTCCTGCTTGGACAATTGTGCCTCGATAGTTCCCAAGTTGACATAGATGAAGCGGTTGTCGAACCGTTCCACCGTACCAGACATGATTTCATTTTCATGTTCCTTGTAGGTATTGTAGGTAATAGCACGCTTTTGCTTGCGCATTTTTTCCATGATGGTCTGTTTGGCTGACTGGGCCGCCACACGACCGAATTCAGCAGGATCTTCTGGGAATTTGATTTTATCGCCCATTTCGTAGGCAGATGAAATCGCCAAGGCATCCTTGAGGCTGATTTCCAAACGGCTATCAAAGACTTCATCTACGACTTCACGAACCGTAAATACGTGGAAATCGCCCTTCTTCTCGTCAAACTCAATAACAGCTGATTCTGATTGGCCATAGCGACGCTTGTAGGCTGAGCGGAGCGACTCTGTCACTGCTTCGATAATATCAACCTTGTTAATCCCCATGTCTTCCTCTAAAATTCGGAAGGCTTCTAGCATTTCTTTACTCATCTTGTTTTCCTTTTGACTTCAAAAGGTCCTTTCTTAAAAAATCAATCTATTAAATCTTAACAGCCAAACGGGCTTTGGCAACAGTCTGATAAGGAATGGTTACTTCTTTTTTACGGGTCTTGTCCATGTATTCTAGAACCAAATCAGTCCCATTAAAAGACAAGAGGGTCCCCTCAAAAACTTTTACCTTGTCAATAGCCTGATAGAGCTTGACATTGATGTATTTTCCAACCGCCTGCTCAACAGCTGCCGCCGTTTTCAAAGGACGCTCCAAACCAGGACTAGTCACTTCCAACATGTATTGGTCTGGAAATGGGTCTGGTTTAATCCCATCCAGGAGCGGGCTGATGACCTCTGATAAGTCTGCCGTATCTTGCAGGGAAATGCCACCCTCCTTATCCACAAAAATGGACAGGACATACTCTCCACCCATCTTGCCATATTCCACATCAACCAGCTCATAAGGGGGCTGGATGGTGGGAGCAATCGCCTCTGTGACCAAATCAACAATCGATGACATAGACACCTCCTTCGTTATATTAAGGTACAGGTAAAGGGTTGACTTGCGCCAACCCCCTTTACTTCTTATTTACTCCTATCATTCTAGCACATGCCAGAGAAAATAGCAAGAAAAACGATGCGAAAAGGCAGCCTGTACGAACTGCCTCCTCTTTGATTGTTTAAAACTGTGCCTCTACGCGGTAGATAACTTGTCCTTTGTTCGAGAATTTCTCTTCATACTCGGTCATGACATTGCCTTCTAAACCATCCGCATGGAGGTCCAACCAGACCTGTTTGAGTGTCATGCCATATTGAGAAAAGCTGGCCAAGCTATATTCAAATAAACCACGATTGTCCGTTTTAAAATGAATCTCTCCCTTTTCAGGCAGTATTTCCTTATAGGTATCTAAGAAGGACTTGTAGGTCAAGCGACGTTTTTCATGACGTTTTTTAGGCCATGGATCTGAGAAATTCAGATACAATTGGTCAATTTCTGCTGGTGCAAAATAGTTAGTCAAACTAGATCCATCTACCTGAAGCAATTTAATATTGGGCAAACCAGCCTCAATAACACGGTCCAAGGCGTAGCTCAAGACCGTCATCTGAATGTCAATCCCAATATAGTTGATATCCGGATTTTGAGCGGCCATGCCTGTTACGAAACGCCCTTTCCCTGAACCAACTTCAATGTGGATAGGGTTGCTGTTTCCAAAAATTTCAGCCCACTTCCCCTTGCACTCTTCCGGATTGGAGATAACATACTGGGGATTATTGGCTAGGAGCTCACTAGCACCTTTACGATTTCTTACTCTCATTGATACTTATAAAAATTCTGTCTAAATAACCGCAGGGCATAGATTTCTAGATTCGCCGCCTCGGTATTGTTGCTTTCAAGTTGTTTAGAAATTTGGTTAAGGAAGCCTAGTTGGCCATACCAATAAATCTTACTGATAACTGTACTGTTGTACTTGTAGCCATAGCCCTTGAGCCACTCTTCCCATTCCTGTCTAGGAATGTAATGGGTCAATATAAAGGCGACATCTAACATCCGATCGGTCACACAGGCTGTTTCCCAGTCCGTCAAATAAATCAGTCCACTTGTCGTCTCCACCCAGTTTTTATGGTGGAGATCCCCATGGACAAAGGTTGCCAAATCCTGTCTGAAACGCGGTGTGGTCTGCAACAATTCTCTGCAGATAGATTGCAGGTAGGAATTACCAGCTAATTGCTTGGGCGCTTCTTTTTGCCACTTCTTCACCAACTCCGCCGGCTCCAAATAGGTATAACTTAATTGGAGAGCCTGATTGAGCAGAATGCGTGAAAAGTGCATTCTGACCAAAATTTGCTGGACCTGTTTCCCAGACATATCGTGACGATTAAGAGTCCGACCATTCAACCATTCCTGAACAGCTCGGTCTCCCACACCCAAATCCCTATCGCTACTTAAGATGGGCGGAGTGATTTGTTCCCGAGCCAGAGCATTGACAATCGGTGGCATTTCATACTTGACAAAAACAGGCGTACCATCTGGTCGCAAGCCTTTGTATGCTTTTCCGCTGTTTCCTGCAATAGACTGCAACTGTAGCCCGCTGGTATCAATCTGCATGCCATTCCTCCTTTAAAAATTCCTTACCATTTTACTAGTTTTAGGCCATTTAGTCAATCAATTTTTTCGCTTTACTATCCAGGTAGAGCTGATTTAAAAGAATTCCGATTCCAATAAAGACCAGCAAATACTGCTTTTCCTCCAGCAGCAATAGGCCTAGCACAGACTGCAAAATCAAGGAAAGATACAAAATCTGTCGCAGGACTCGTTTAAAGCTAATCAGTCGTTTGTCTGGACCGACTGGCAAAAGCTCGGCCATCAGTTGATAATCATAGGCGTGATAGAGCGGGAGCAATTGGAACAAGAGCAAATAATGAAATAAACTGGCTAATCCTACTGAGAGCCAGGATTCCCTCACCGTAACAAAAAATACAATGGATAAGATTACCAGTCTAAGAGCCAGTGAAAGGTAGTCCCCACTGCGCAAAAAGGCCCTCATGAAAAGATAGTCCCAGGTAAAGCCAGTTTCTTTTTTAATATGCCCCAGTAGCCCATCCAAATAGGAACGACGTTTGACAAAGCTAGTCAGCCCCTTAACATTGGTAAAGAGGGAGAAAAATTTCAATATCGACGTTTTTCTCTTGCTCTCATATTGAAGAGCCTGTTCCCAGTCCACCCTTTCTTCGTCCATAAAGGTCAGGAGTTTCCATCGAAAATAGAAATATTTGGCAATGGTTAGCATGAACATCAATGAAATAAAAAGTAGAATAGGAAGTTTTAATTTGAGGTAGAGCGGGAGTAGAATCAATTGACCAACAAGTTGGAGGCTAGCCCATACCAAAAAGGCCCTGCGATTGGCAGCAAAGAAGATTTCAGGCATTTCAGCTTCTTTTGATAGCAGGAATATCTTATCAGCCTCCTCTACGTAGGTGGCAACATTGCCTGCCAAGAATAGCAGCAAGCTGACCAGGGCCAAAATAACGTACAGCAACCAGGACTGACTGGGCAGGTTTTCTAGCAACTGCCGATACTGTAACGCCAGAAAGCCAAAAAGTACCAAAACAACCAAAACAAAGTGGTCATTCAGTACATAACGAAGATAGGTTGCACACTGCCTTAAAAATAGATTTTTTCGTTGACCAAAGAGCGCCTTCATCCCTGCCCTCCTTCTTGGGTCAAACTAAGATAAATCTCGTTAAGGCTAGCATCCTGCATGGCAAATTCCTGGCGTAGGTCAGTCAGATTGCCCGTAGCCTTGACCCGACCCTTATGTAGGATAACGAACCGATCACACATTTTTTCAGCGGAATCGAGAACATGGGTGGACATCAAAATGGAGCTTCCCTGAGCCTTTGCTTGATTAAGCAAGTTAATTAAATCCGCAATCGCAATCGGATCCAGACCCAAGAAAGGTTCATCGACAATCAGCAAACTCGGTTCAACCATAAGGGCGCAAATAATCATGACCTTTTGTTTCATGCCTTTTGAAAAATTCACAGGGAACCAGTCCAAACGGTCTTCCAGCCTAAAAATAGCCAATAGTTCTTGAACACGCGCCCAGGCAGATTCAGCTTCCAAATCATAGGCCATCATCACTAACTCGATATGCTCTTTCAGGGTCAGTTCCTCATAGAGACTAGGCGTTTCAGGTATAAAACCAATTTTTTTTCGATAGGTAGCCATGTCTTCGTTGATGCCCTGCCCATCAATTAGAATTTCTCCTTTGTAAGGGCTTAGGAGACCGATGATTTCTTTAATAGTAGTCGATTTCCCGGCACCATTCAAGCCAATCAAGCCGACTAGCTCCCCATCCTTCACCTTAAAATCTACATCATGTAAAACAGGAATATTGGCGTAGCCACCTGTTATATTTTTTACTTCTAACATACATTTCGTCCTATTATTTGATATAATTATTATACCAAAAATCCTAGAAAGAGGTTGCATTATGTCAGATTGTATTTTTTGTAAAATTGTCTCAGGAGAAATCCCTTCTTCCAAGGTCTATGAAGACCAACATATTCTTGCCTTTTTGGACATTACCCAGGTAACTAAAGGCCATACCTTGGTCATCCCTAAAAAACATTTTCGTAATGTCTTGGACTTGGACCAGGAAACAGCCATCCAACTATTTTCAGCCATTCCAGCTATCGCTAGCCACTTGAAAGACAAACTGGGAGCAAGCGGACTCAATATTGTCAATAATAATGAGGAAGTTGCTGGTCAAACGGTCTTTCATACCCATATCCATCTACTGCCTCGATTTGAGGGACAAGATGGCCTGGATATCCGATTTGCAACAAATGAACCTGATTTCCCAGCCCTAGCCCAACTAGCCCAAGACCTCTACATAGGAGAATAATCATGAAACTTCGCCACCTACTGCTAGCCGTCGGAGCTGCTCATTTGGCCTACCAGGCTGTAAAACACCGCAAGGAAATCGCTGCAGAGGCTAAAGAAACCAAAGAACTGGTCCAACGTATCCAGGCAGATAAGCAGAAAATAACAGACCAGCTAGCCCTGCTCAATTCATTCAAGGCGCCTGTCCAGGAGCTCAGCAAGGATTTACAGTACCAACTAAAGGTTTACCAGCAGAGTATCGCAGGCAACCTGACTGAAATCCAAAAATTTACTGATAAATATAAAACAGAAGATTCACAACATTGGGAGCGGGAATGAACTCGTCAAAGCTAAGAAGAGTTCAACAACAAGTCTCTATTTCTTGTTGTTGACCTAAAACGGTCTATCCCCAGACCGTCTAGCATTCCTATTTCTTGGCTCGGGATTAAAACCTCCACAGGAGCCTTTAACTCCACCCCGCATAGCTTCAAAGGTTCGGGGAAACTTTGGAGGTTGGAAATTGAGCGAACTCTGTTCGTATCAAAAAACAGTCTGGGGAGAGACTGTTGGAAGTTGGAAATAAAGCGAACTTGTTCGCATCATTAGTGGTGGACTGGTTCAGAGCCTAGGACGCGAACGAAATGAGACTTGCTACGCAACCCTTATTTCCAACCTTTCACAGTTCCCTACACTGTGAAAGCCAATCAACCACTGCGCTGATATGTTGACATGAACTAAAGAAAGAAGCCTAGACTTTTTGCCTAGGCTTCTTTCTATGTACAAACTCGAGATTGTCTATCACTGGCCATCTTCTGCTGAGCTAGAAGAGGTTTCAACCTGACTGGACTCCGAATCTCTTGACTTAGAGGTCTCTGTTTGGCTATAGTCATTATCGTAGGTTGGCGCTGTTTCCGGTTCGTAGATTTCACCGTTGGCTTCAACTTCGATATCATTAGTATAGGCATTGATGACCTCGATTGGACTGGATTGTTCAAAGAGATATTCCAAAACCTTGATGTTGGTCTTGATTTTAGAAACTTTTGGCAAGCCCAAGGATTCCTTGAGGACATTTTGCATTTCCAAAACATGGGCCGCCGTCGGAATCTGGTAGGACAACTCGTCAATTGTGTGACCTTCACCACCCAATTGGTAGGATTCAACCTGGTTCAGAGCATCCTTATAGCCCAGAAGACTAGGAATGGTTGAATTTGAAATCACAAAATCCGTCCGCATGTGCTTAGAGACAGCTTTCAAAATCTTTTTATACTGCGTAAATCCATCCAATTGCAAGAGCTTAGTCACCAGGGCCTGGATAACCTCACGCTGCCGCTTCTGCCGACCAATATCTCCCTCCGGATCATCGTAACGCATCCGGGCATAGACCAAGGCCTGGTCTCCATTGACCAATTGCTCCCCAGGTGGAACGACAGCTGTGTAGGCAGGTTCATACTCATCGATAGTAATCGGGAAGCCCAAGGTATTGTTGACCTTGATACCACCAATGGCATCAACCAGCTCCACCAGGCCATCCATATTGATTTCGACATAGCGATTGATGGTAATATCCATCATCTTCTCAATGGTCGCAATGGACATGGCCGCCTGACCATAGGCATAGGAGTGATTCAATTTCTCAATCTTATCACTAGAACGACCATTCTTATTGGCTATCTCTACCATGATGTCACGTGTCAAGCTCATCATGGTTGTTTTTTTAGTTAGAGGATTGACCGTCACCAAAATCATGGAGTCACTCCGCCCTCCTTCCCAGTCCAGACCCCGAGTTGCCTGGTCGGTATCCACCCCCATCAAAAGAATAGTCAAGGGCTCAGTAGCCTCGATAATCCCTTCATCTTCTCGGTTACCGATAGAGCGAAAAGTCTTTGCAATCTCCCCGGTTGAGTAATTCAAAAAAGTCGCGGTATAGATTGCTCCTGCCCCGATTGTCAATACTAGAATGGACAAGAACATCAATAAAATTTTAGTTCCTATTTTCATTATTCACCTATTAACTTGGCCATAGAATACAAATCTAGCCAATCTCCCTCATCTGTTCTAGCTCCCCTTGCCAGAGTCCCTTCAATCTTGAAGCCCAATTTTTCATACAAAGCCACTGCTCTTTGGTTGCGGACCTGAACCGTCAATTCTAAACGCTTGAGCAAATCCATTTCCTCAGCCCAATGAATCACTTCCTCCAGCAAGATGGAACCCAGTCCCTGTCCCCAGTAGGCTTTTTTAACCGCAATAAAAATAGTTCCGATATGACTAATACGAAACTGACTGGAGGACTTGACCGACACTACTCCGATGACTTCATCGTCTAACTTGGCCAGTAACTGCAGCTCCCGAGGATTTTCTATGCAAGCCGTAAAAATATCTTCGATATCTTGGACACCAAGCCTAAACCCCGTCTCATCCATGACAAGAAAATCGGTTTCGCCTGCGACCTGGTTCATAAAGTCAATAAAGGATTGGGCATCAGCTGGTTCTGCTTCCTGAAAATAAATTTCCTTCTCAACAATCATCTAACAACTCTTTCAATTGGGCACTACGCGGTCCTGACGCATTAAACTCCAACCTCCGACCGTCCTTTTCGATGGCAATACGAACTGTCAAGACATCGTCCAAGAGATCGGCATCTAACAACTCTCCCCATTCAATCACGGTCACCCCATCGCCATACAAAAAATCATCAAGGTCAATGGAATCCGGATCATCACCAATCCGATAGACATCTAAATGATAGAGTGGCAGACGACCCTCATACTCTCTTACAATGGTATAGGTTGGGCTTTTTATCATTTGCTCAATATTCAGTCCCAGAGCAATTCCCTTGGTCAAGGTCGTTTTCCCAGCACCTAGCTGACCTGATAAAACAAGGACATCCCCTGCCCTAAGCAATTCTCCTAGTTTTCTTCCAATAGCTTGTAATTCTTGTTCATTTTGACTATACATATCTAGCATTATAGCATAGCTTCCCTAGTTTGTCATGGTCCTACCCAACAAAAAAACTGGGTCTCCCCAGTTTCAAAGTTGCTTTAGATAATCGCTAGGATAATGAAGTTCAAGATAAAGAGTGCTGTTGAACCCCAGAGGATTGGGTGAATCTCATTTGCCTTACCAGTCGAAACTTTTACCAAGCAATAGAAGATAAAGGCTGCCGCAATACCGTAAGAGATAGAGAAGCAAAGGGCCATGAAGAATGCAGCGAAGAAAGCAGGAAGCGCATCTTCAAATTTTTGCCAATCCACATCAAGGAAGCTGGATACCATCATCACACCGACGATAATCAAAGCTGGTGAAGTTGCCGCTGCTGGCACGATACCAACGAATGGCAAAATGAGGATAGATAATAGTAAGAGAACTGCAGTTGTCACAGCTGTCAAACCAGTACGTCCGCCTGCAGAAATACCAGCCGCAGACTCCACGTAAGTTGTCGTATTTGATGTACCAAAAATCGCACCAATTGACGTACCGATAGCATCTGCAAAGAGAGCACGGTCCATTTTAGAGTTAAAGCCTGTACTATTTTCAAGCGCCTTTTCATCTTCCTCAGAGAAGATGCCTGTCTTACGGCCAGTACCGATGAAGGTTCCCAAGGTATCAAAAGTATCTGACAAGCTAAAAGCAAAAATGGTCATCAATACTAGTGGCAAACGGCTAGAGTCCGCAAAGAGTGAAGCCATGCCATCAAAGGCTGCTAAAAAGGTTGTTCCAAGCTCAGCAAAGGCAGAACCAATATTATTGTTGGCAAAATCAATAGCAGAAATATCAACCACACCAGCTGGAATCCCCGCAAGAGTCGTAGCAATGATACCAATCAAAATCGCACCGCGAACATTTTTAATGACCAAGACAGCAGTCAAGAGAAGACCAAAAACAGTCAATAGAACGCTTGGATCTGTAAAGGTTGAGATGGCTGGAACAACGCCACCACCTGCAAACACGGAGAAGACCCCGTTTGAGAAGGTTTCAGCTGTCGCATCAGCAGGAGCAACACCATTAACTGTGATGATATCCGAAGCTGACGTCAGGAAGGTAATCAGGTTTGAATTTTTGAAGCCAAGGTAGGCTACGAAAACCCCGATACCACCACCGATAGCATGTTGTAAGCTAATTGGAATAGCCTTGATGATGCTCTTACGAACCTTGGTCACTGTGATAAAGACGTTGAAGAGTCCGCAAAGGAATACCATTGCCAAAGCTTCCTGCCAGGTGAAACCAAGTCCAATAACAACAGTACTAAGTAAAGAAGGCATTGAGACCCATACCTGGCGCCAAGGCATAAGGTACATTAGCAAAGAGACCCATAACCAAAGTTGACACCGCACTAGCGATAATGGTTGCCAAGAAAACTGCCTGAGAAGGCATACCTGCAACACTGAGGATGCTAGGGTTCACAAACAAGATATAAGACATAGCGAAGAATGTCGTAAGACCTGCCATGATTTCAGTTGAAACAGTCGTCCCATGATCTTTAAGTTTGAAAAATTTATCCATTTTTTCGTTTCTCTCCTTTTTATTTACGAACGATACTTGAATTATAAACAAAAAATATTCACAATTCAAGAATTTTAATGTTGAAAGCGTTATTTTTTGTAAAATTACAGTTATTCATTCGCAAATAACGAACATTCTAAGCGGTATAATCCTGTCTCATCTAAAAGATAAGTATTTTTGCAAATAGTTCCTGATTCTGTTATACTGAACAGTACCTATTTTATGCTAGAAGGAAGTGGCCGGTATGACCAAAAAAATCATCGCTCTGGACTTGGATGGAACGCTCTTAAACAAGGAAAGTCAGCTATCTGACTACACCATTGCGACCATCCAAAAAGTACGCCAAGCTGGCCATATCGTCATCATCGCAACAGGTCGCCCTTACCGTATGGCTGACCAATTTTACCATCAGCTCAAGCTGGATACACCCATGATTAACTTCAATGGTTCCCTCATCCATATTCCGGAGAAAAAATGGGCTTGGGAAAAGAATATTCTGATTGATAAAAAATACCTATTGGAATTTTTAAAGGAAGAGTCTACCTTTGAGGCGGACTTCATCGCAGGCGAATACAAGAATAAATTCTTTATTACCCAGGATCATCTGGACAAGATTGACCCAGCTTTAATGGGAGTTGAGCAAATCACCCCTGAAACCCTGATTAGGCCAGAGTTGATTACCAGCGACCCCCACTCTATCCTCATGCAGACTAGGGCAGCTGACAAATATCAACTGGCCAAGGAAATGAAGGCCCACTTCCATAACGAACTAGAAATCAATACCTGGGGCGGTCCGCTCAATATCCTAGAAACCTGTGCCAAGGGAGTAAACAAGGCCACTGCCCTAACCTATCTGCTCGACCAGATGCAGGCCAGTCCAAGAGATTTGGTTGCCTTTGGTGATGAACACAATGACATAGAGATGCTGGACTTGGCCGGAACGGCCTACGCCATGAAAAATGCCAGCGACACACTACGCCCCCATGCCGATCGATTGACCGAATTCGCTAATTTTGAAGACGGTGTTGCCAGAGAATTGGAAAAATTATTTTTATAAGGATAAAAAGGTTTGAAAAGTTTATATTTCTAATCCTTTTTCTTTTATTCCTTGTATGAAGCAAGTTTTATCAATTTTATATCATTATAATATACAAGAAATAATGTGTAACTTTTCAGAAAGATCGCAAAAATTATCACAAGATTACTTGACAAAGCAATGAAAGCGATTTATAATAAGTAAGTTATTTCTATGAAAGCCTTTTCCAATCGCTACCATAGAACAAGAAAAATTTTAGGGGGTACAATAATGAGTATTGGAATCATTATTGCAAGTCATGGCGAATTTGCAGCTGGCATCCATCAGTCTGGCTCCATGATCTTTGGCGAACAAGAAAAAGTACAAGTTGTTACTTTTATGCCAAGTGAAGGTCCAGATGATCTCTATGCCAAGCTCAATAACGCCCTTGACGCGTTCGACGCAGATGATGAAATCTTGGTGCTGGCTGACCTTTGGAGTGGTTCGCCATTTAACCAAGCTAGCCGCTTAGCTGGGGAACATCCAGAGCGCAAAGTAGCCATCATCACCGGTCTCAATTTGCCAATGCTGATTCAAGCCTACACAGAGCGTTTGATTAACGCTGGTGCAGGTGTTGAAGAAGTTGCCGCAAATATCATCAAGGAAGCCAAGGATGGCGTGAAAGTCCTTCCTGAGGAATTGCAACCTGCTGAAGCTGCACCTCTTACCACTCCCGCTCCTGCTGCTCCTCAAGGTGCTATCCCACCAGGTACAGTTATCGGTGACGGCAAGTTGAAAATCAACCTGGCCCGTATCGATACCCGTCTCTTGCATGGACAAGTTGCTACTGCATGGACACCTGCTTCCAAAGCAGACCGTATTATCGTTGCGTCTGACACTGTTGCACAAGATGACCTTCGCAAACAATTGATCAAGCAAGCTGCACCAGGTAATGTCAAGGCCAACGTTGTACCAATCAAGAAATTGATTGAGGCTGCAAAAGATCCTCGCTTCGGTAACACACATGCCTTGATTCTCTTTGAAACACCACAAGAAGCTCTTGAAGCTATCGAAGGTGGTGTGGAAATCAAGGAACTCAACGTCGGTTCTATGGCTCACTCAACAGGGAAAACCATGGTCAATAACGTATTGTCAATGGACAAGGACGATGTTGCAACATTCGAACGTTTGCGTGACTTGGGTGTTGCATTCGACGTACGTAAAGTTCCAAATGATTCTAAGAAAGACTTGTTTGAGTTGATTAAAAAAGTCGACATCAAATAGATTCTCTATGTGTGATAGATAAAATATGAAAGGATTATCCTCATGACAGAAATTACAATTATCTCTGCAATTTTGGTTATCGTAGTAGCCTTCCTTGCAGGTATGGAAGGGGTCTTGGACCAATTCCAATTCCATCAACCAATCGTTGCTTGTACCCTGATCGGTCTTGTGACTGGTAACTTGACTGCTGGTGTTATGCTTGGTGGTACTCTCCAACTTGTCGCACTGGGTTGGTCAAACATCGGTGCAGCTATCGCTCCCGATGCGGCTCTTGCTTCTGTAGCGGCTGCTATTATCTTGATTAAGGGTGGCGATTTCTCAACAGATGCTATTGCCGTTGCTCAAGGTCTTGCGATTCCGCTTGCCGTTGCTGGTCTCTTCTTGACCATGCTGGTTCGTACCGCTTCTGTTGCCCTTGTACACGGTGCAGACGCTGCGGCTGCCAAAGGAAACTTTGCTGCTCTTGAACGCTATCACTTGATTGCTCTCTCACTTCAAGGTTTGCGTATCGCTATTCCTGCTGCTGCCCTTCTTGCCATCCCTACAGAAGCTGTTCGCTCTGCTCTTGAAGCAATGCCAGCTTGGTTGGTAGGCGGTATGAACGTCGGTGGTGGCATGGTTGTTGCCGTAGGTTTCGCTATGGTTATCAACATGATGGCTACCCGCGAAGTATGGCCATTCTTCGCAATCGGTTTTGCCCTTGCTGCTGTCAGCGAATTGACACTGATTGCACTTGGTACCATTGGTGTCGCAATCGCCTTCATCTACCTTAACCTTTCTAAAAAAGGTGGAAATGGCGGTGGTGGATCCAATGATCCAATCGGCGACATACTAGAAGATTATTAAGAAGAAAGGAAGACGACAATCATGACAGAGAAAATTCAACTTTCAGTAAAAGATCGCAAGGCAATCTGCTGGCGTTCAACCTTCCTTCAAGCTTCTTGGAACTTTGAACGGATGCAAAACTTGGGTTGGGCTTATACCATGGTCCCAGCTATCAAAAAACTCTACACTAAAAAAGAAGACCAAATTGCGGCCCTCAAACGCCATATGGAATTCTTCAACACGCACCCATACGTTGCCGCACCAATCGTTGGGGTAACCCTTGCCCTTGAAGAAGAGCGTGCTAACGGTGCTGACATCGATGACGCTGCTATCCAAGGTGTGAAAATTGGTATGATGGGACCTCTTGCCGGTATCGGTGACCCAGTCTTCTGGTTTACTGTTCGTCCGATTCTTGGTGCCCTTGGTGCATCACTGGCCGTTTCAGGCAACATCCTTGGTCCAATCCTCTTCTTCGGACTATGGAACGCTATCCGTATGGGCTTCCTATGGTACACACAAGAATTTGGTTACAAGTCTGGTAAAGAAATCACCAAAGATATGTCTGGTGGTATCCTCCAAGACATTACCAAAGGTGCTTCTATCCTCGGTATGTTCATCCTAGCGGTCCTTGCACAACGCTGGGTATCCATCGGATTCAACTTCAACGTTTCTGAAGTTCCTCTTTCAGAAGGTGCTTACATCGAGTGGGACAAACTCCCAGAAGGCTACGAAGGTATTCAAAAAGCCTTTGAATTAGTAGGTCAAGGTTTGTCACAAACACCTACTAAGGTTACAACCTTCCAACAAAACTTGGACGGCCTGATTCCAGGATTCATGAGCTTGCTCCTTACCTTCCTATGTATGTGGTTGCTGAAGAAAAAAGTTTCTCCAATCACCATCATCGTTGGTTTGTTTGCCTTTGGTATCCTTGCTCGTGTCTTTGGAATTATGTAATTCTCTTGAAAATGACCCCGCTCTTGCGGGGTTTTCTAGTCCTCCAATCTGACTGGAAATATGGTATAATAAAGCAAGAAATGAGGTATCTATGGCACACTCTCTCAATACAAGCGTAGAATTATCTACAACAGGCGTTTCCTATCTCAGTCTTGCTGGTAGCACGGTTGGAAAATTCCTACTGGGCGACAATGCTTTGGAATTTTACGCTGACAATAACGTTGAAAACTATGTCCAAATTCCCTGGGAAACGATTGATTCCATCGGAGCCAATGTCTCGGGTAAAAAAATCAGTCGCCACTTTGAAGTCTATACTAACAAAGGTAAGTTTCTCTTTGCTTCCAAGGATTCAGGGGCTATTTTGAAAATTGCTCGTGAGCATATCGGTAATGAGAAAGTCGTCAAATTACCAACCCTCATTCAAACAATTGGAAGAAAAATTTCTAATCTATTTGCCAAAAAATAAAAATTCAAGTATAATAGTAGCAACGGATAAGTAGCATCTGGCTCCTTCCAGAAAGTCTGCGGTCGCTGTGAGCAGATAGGAAAAAGTTGTGAAATTCTACCGTTATGAAATTATCAACATACAATCAAGTGCACAGAATGTGAAGCTGGATGGAACCGCGGTAAATATCGCTCCAGCATCTCTCATTCTGTGTTTTTTATTCTAAAGGAGACATCTATGCTAGATATCAAACGTATTCGTACTGATTTTGACGGAGTGGCTGCCAAATTGGCGACACGTGGTGTGGCTGCTGACAGTCTTGAGGAAATCAAGGAATTGGATGCAAAACGTCGTCAGATTTTGGTGACGGTTGAGGAGCTCAAGGCTGAGCGCAATACGGTTTCAGCAGAGATTGCCCAAGCAAAACGCAACAAGGAAAATGCTGACGACAAGATTGCTGCCATGCAAAAACTGTCTACCGATGTAAAAAACTTGGATGCTGAACTCTTAGAAATTGATGAAAAACTAAATGCCATTCTTACAGTTCTTCCAAATACGCCGCACGATTCTGTCCCTGTTGGTGCAGATGAAGAAGAAAACGTGGAGGTTCGCCGTTGGGGAATACCTCGTGAGTTCACTTTCGAGCCAAAAGCTCACTGGGATTTGGGCGAAGACCTAGATATTCTGGACTGGGAACGTGGCGCAAAAGTAACTGGTGCACGCTTCCTCTTCTATAAGAACTTAGGTGCTCGCTTAGAACGTGCCCTCTACAACTTCATGCTGGACGAGCATATCGCAGAAGGCTACCAGGAAATCATCACACCTTACATGGTCAACCATGACTCTATGTTTGGTACTGGACAATATCCGAAATTCAAGGAAGATACTTTTGAGTTGGCTGATACCAACTTCGTCCTCATCCCAACTGCGGAAGTGCCATTAACCAACTACTACCGCAACGAGATTTTGGAAGAAAAAGACTTGCCAATCTACTTCACAGCCATGAGTCCATCTTTCCGTTCCGAAGCAGGTTCTGCTGGTCGTGATACCCGTGGTCTTATCCGCCTCCACCAATTCCACAAGGTTGAAATGGTCAAATTTGCCTCACCAGAGCAATCTTATGATGAATTGGAAAAAATGACAGCAAACGCAGAAAATATCCTTCAAAAATTAGGCTTGCCTTACCGCGTTTTGGCTCTCTGTACAGGGGACATGGGCTTCTCTGCCGCTAAGACCTATGACTTGGAAGTTTGGATTCCTGCCCAAAATGCCTACTGTGAAATCTCAAGCTGTTCAAACACTGAAGATTTCCAAGCTCGCCGTGCCCAAATCCGCTACCGCGATGCTGCTGACGGTAAAGTCAAATTGCTCCACACCCTCAACGGTTCTGGCCTAGCAGTTGGTCGTACTGTTGCGGCTATCCTTGAAAACTACCAAAATGAAGACGGTTCAGTGACTATTCCAGAAGTTCTCCGTCCATACATGGGTGGAGTAGAAGTTATCAAACCTTAGCATCTGGAGGACAAGAGTATGAAAAAGAAATTGTATAAAGATAAGAGCCGCAAGGAATTTGCTGGTGTCATTGCTGGGCTTTATGATTATTTTGACCTATATGAAAACTATGGTTGGAAATTAGAAAACGTTCGCTGGGCTGTTGTTTTCTTGGCGATTGTCACAAATTTTCCCTTCTTTATTGCTTATGTTATTTTGGCTTTGCTATTACCTGATAAATCCGAAGTTAATTAAAGCCAATAAACAGTGGTTGGATATAGACTTCAAAATCAGAAACGCATAAAATCATGTGGTAAAAACTTGATTTTATGCGTTTTTTTATATTCGGAACAACCATAGAAACTATCAACAGGTTGAAGCAAATTTTATATTTATATTGCAATTATGAATATTCAAAAAGCAAGTAGTGACCCTACTCGCTCTTTTCGTTTATCTAAAAATCCACTCCCAAAGTCTTTAATTGTTGACGAATCTTATCTTCTAGAGCCCGAATCTCTAGTCTATCTTGTTCTAGTTGCTGCGTTACTTGCCCAAGATCAATCTCTTCCTCTTCCTCAAAGGTATCGACATAGCGAGGAATATTTAGATTGTAATCATTTTCTATAATTTCTTCTATTGAAGCCAAATGAGCATATTTGTCAACAGACTGACGATTATGATAGGTCTCTACAATTTTTTCTACCATATCATCGGAAAGGTGATTCTGGTTCTTCCCTTTTTCGAACTCCTTGCTCGCATCGATAAAGAGGACATCCTTGGTCTGACGATTTTTTTTGAAGACAAGGATAGTCGTTGGAATGCCTGTGCCATAAAACAGGTTAGCTGGCAAGCCAATAACTGCATCCAGGTAATTTTTCTCAATAATCAGTTTGCGAATATGACCTTCTGCTGCTCCCCTAAAGAGCACTCCGTGTGGTAAAACAATGGCCATGGTCCCTGTATTATTCAGATGATAAAGACTATGCAAGATAAAGGCAAAGTCCGCTTTAGAGGCTGGTGCTAGCTTACCGTATTCCATAAACCGTGGATCCTTCAATTTGGACTCACGATTGTCCCATTTAGCAGAGTAGGGTGGGTTTGCGACGACTGCATCAAAACTACGTGGCTGATCGATTCCAATTTCATCGACCCCGTCCGGCCAGTCACTTTCTAAGGTATCAGCATTATTCAAAATCATATTGCTGTAGCCAACTTGATGCATCATCAGGTTCATCCGTGCCAGGTTATAAGTAGTTGTGTTCATTTCTTGACCATAGAATTTGATATGCTGGCCCTGAGGTAGTTGATTACGCACCGTTAACAGCAAAGATCCTGAACCCATGGTTGGATCGTAAACAGAGAAGCTAGTATCTGATTTTTCCAAACCCTTGCTCTCACTACTCAAGATTTTGATTTTCACCGACAGCTATTGACCATTGATAAAACATGGAATTATAAAGGAGACGGCGGATTTTTACCTACAAAAAATAAATCTTCAATTCGAAAAATCCAACTCGACTGGCAAACCAGTACCCAATTCGCCAACTTATTGCAGCACGCCTAACCCGATGACCTACTTTTCGTGAAGAAAGAGCGGATTTACAACTCTACCATCAATGCCATTCTTGAAAAGCGTTGCCTAAGTGCAAATCTTCCTGTCGTCACCATTCACGCCCTGCGACACACCCATGCATCTATTTTATTATTTGCCGAAGTCTCTATCGCAAGTGTTGCTAGACGACTTGGTCATGCAAGCATAACAACGACCCAGAAAACCTATCTTCATATCATTCGTGAGTTGGAAAACCAAGATGTTGATTTAATTATGCGGTCACTGTCAGGACTTTGTTGACATTCCTATCTCTATCGTGACAAGGCTTGTACTGGTCATTGCAAAAGACGACTCCACTTGGAATCGTCTTTTCTGTTGCTTATTGAAAATAGTAGAGTGCCACTACCGACCAAGCATTGTTGATAAAATGAACAGCAATAGGATAAATCAAGTAGCCTGTCTTATGATAGAGGATACAAAAGATGAGGCCACCTCCCCCATAAATCAGCCAAGAGGCAAGATCGGTCGGTCCATGAAGGGCTCCGAAAAGCAAGCTTGAAACAATGATTCCAACAACTGCTTGCGACCCAAACAATTTCTTAAAGAAATAACCCCGCAATATAACCTCTTCTGCAATTGCTGGCAAAAATGCTGTTGTCAAGAGTGCCAGCCCAAAAGGAACTCCCTTCAAAGATTCGATAATGAAGGCGTCGTTAGCTGTCGTCGTAGCCCCCTGCAATTCCAACAAATAGAAAACAAGCATGTCTGTCAGTTGCATGGTAGCAAAGGCTAGTATGACTATTGCCAGACCGTCCCAAGAAAGAACGTTTTTGTCCCAGATAGGTAGATTATTTTTCTCAGCCCGCCACCAGAAGAAGACCAGAAGACCCAGTGTCACCAGTCCAGCCATTACCAAGGCAGTTTGTGACTTGGACTCTTCCAAAATCATATCTGGAATCACACAAAATACCAAAAATATAAAAACTCGCAGCAAAACCCAAATCTTCCGACCAATCCATTCCAAACCTTGACCCAGTTTCTCCATACTCTTCTCCTCTTCTGCTCCATCATATAGAGTGCCTTCAATCTATTATAGGATTTCACGCAATGTCAATCAATCTGTTCTGTTGTTGTAATGCAATTTTACAAAAATTCAATGAATTTGTCAATATACACTAAAAAAACAAATACCCTTACGATGTTTGTTGCCATCACCCCACTGATTATCCAGCGGGGTGTGTCATCTTCAAGTAGGGTTCTAGTAGAGAAAAACCCTGAATCAAGCGTTCCAGCAGTTCCTCCTCGGAGGCAACGGTTCTAAACGGTACATCATACTTGACCAATACTTTACGAATCCGTCCTGCTTCAACGGCTTGTAATAGGCTCTGTCTATTCTCCTCCGTTCCATCCAGGCGATAAAATACCTGTCCCTCTTGCACCCAATAATAAAGCGGTGCCGCAATCGAGCAGTTCAGAACGCGATTTTGCTGAAGCAGAGAGGTCTCCACTTTCTTTCGCTCAATAAAACTGACTTCTACTGAAATCCCTGCCTCAACTCCCTTACCATACAGGCGAATAGCTAGAGCTGAGTCCGTTAGACTGGCAGAGGGCAAACGGTAATAGGTCCAAAAATGTGGTCTGCAAATTTGGGCTTGATTCATCCATTGACTGACCCTCTCAGGCACAAAGGGACTGACGTGCTCAGCTAAGACTAAACTTAATGTCTGAAACTCCTTGCGTGCTGCCTGTGCTACATTTCTTAAGGCTATCATATCGCCTGCCAAAGCTCCTGCTTTTTCAGGCTTGCAATAATGAACCCCTTGATAATCCAGGTATCTGCGACACTGTTCAAGCATCTGAATCTCCTAACCTTTTCTCCAAATAGACCATATCCATGCCTTCCTGCTCAGGCTCTGTTTTGATGGCCTTATAGCCAAGTTTTTCATAGAAAGCGACCAATCTAGGCTCCTGCAAAACGGTACAGAGTAGCCAACGGTTAACTGTCGGATAAAGACTTTCTAATTCTAGCATAGCCTTATGACCATAGCCTTTTCCTCTGTAGTCTGGATCAATGCCAATCAATCCTACCCAGCCCCGGTCTGCATCTTCAGCGACCGTTGTTCGCACTAAACTGACTGCGTGCCCTTCCTCAACAATCTTGTAGTAGGTGCAATTTGGTCGTGCAAAGCGTGATTGGAAATAGTCCATAGTTTCAATGGCAGGGTTGTACTGGTCCTGATAGGTTTCATAGAGAGCTACAAAGGATCGGTGCTGAACGGGCAGCAATTCTTCTGCGTTTGATATATCTGCCTTTACTATAGTCAATTGAAACAAGAGCAGGACAAAAGTGCCTCAAGAAAAGTATCACAATTTGGCAATACTTTTCTGAGGTGTTTTTTCATTTGAGCCCATGTTTTCTCAATGGGATTATACTCAGGTGAGTAAGGAGGAAGTGGTAAAAGTCTATGACCCTGCTCCTTGCATAACTCTTTTAGCTTACTCATCCGATGAAACCTTGCATTGTCCATAATGATAACAGATGGTCTATCTAAAGTGGGTAGTAAGAATGTTTTAAACCAAGCTTCGAAAAAGTCACTCGTCATGGTTTCTCTGTAGGTCATTGGGGCTATAATCTCACCGTTTATAAGACCTGCGACTAAAGATAGCCGCTGGAATCTTCTTCCAGAGACCTGACCTGTGATCAACTGACCTTTCAAAGATCGACCATATTCTCGATGAAAATATGTCTCAAACCCTGTCTCGTCAATATAAACAGGTGTCAAGTGACTTAAGTTATTAAATTCTTTAAGGAACTGATTTACTTTCTCAGGGTCTTGTTCATAGTAGGTACAGCTCTTTTTTTCGAGTATATCCCATAGCTTTGAGAGCGTAATGAATAGCTGTTGGATGACAGCCAAATTCAGAAGCTATTTCAGTCAAAAAAGCATCTGGATGAGCTTCAAGATAGTTCTTTAATTTTTCTCTATCAACTTTTCTTGGTTTGGTTCCCTTAACTTGGTGATGAAGCTCGCCAGTAGTCTCCATTAATTTTAGCCATTGATAGATGGTGTTGCGTGAAATATCGAAAACAACAGATGCTTCAGTAATACTGCCGGTTTTCTGACAGTATGCGAGAACTTTTTTACGAAAATCTAATGAATATGCCATAAGTACATTATACCACAAATGTACTGTTTTTGTTTCATTGTGCTATAACATGGAAAACCTCCTGAAATTATTTTAGGCTCTATAATTTCTGTAGTGGGTAAAACCACCATGGAAATTATGGAGCCTTTTTGAGTATATACAAAAAGTCCCATATGACCTATAATGAAAAGTGCTCAAACTATCATTTTAGAAAGACTCATATGGAACAACTAAATCTTATCACTAATTTTCTCAGAATTAAAGACAAAAATATTACTATCACTGATGAATATGATATGGGAACTCACTTAGAACTCCACGGTTACTTGGATTACATGGCTCCTAAATGTCCAGAATGCAAGGGACAAATGGCTAAGTACGACTACCAGAAAGCATCAAAAATCCCTTACCTAGAAACTGCTGGTTACCCACTCCTTATCCGCCTTAAAAAGCGTCGTTTCAAGTGTAAAGAATGTGGGAAAATGGCTGTCGCTGAAACTCCTCTTGTTAAGAAAAACCATCAAATATCTGTCGCTGTTAGTCAGAAGATCGCCCAGTTACTCATCGAAAATCAAGCAATGACACATATTGCACACAGGCTAGCTATCTCAACATCATCAGTTATGAGAAAGCTCAATGAGTTCAAGTTTGAAACGGATTGGAATACCCTACCTGAGGTGATGAGTTGGGACGAGTATGCCTTCAAGAAGGGGAAAATGAGCTTCATCGCTCAAGATTTCGACTCCCTAAATGTCATCACCATTCTCGACGGAAGAACTCAAGCAACCATCCGAAACCACTTTCTACGCTATCCTAGAAAGGTTAGAAATCGAGTCAAAGTGATTACCATGGATATGTTTAGTCCCTATTATCAACTTGCTAAACAGCTTTTTCCGAATGCAAAAATTGTACTCGACCGCTTTCATATTGTTCAACACCTTAGCCGTGCTATGAACCGTGTCCGTATTCAAATCATGAATCAATTCGACAGAAAATCGCAGGAATACCGTGCTTTGAAACGCTACTGGAAATTGATACAACAAGATAGCCGTAAAATCAATGATAAACGATTTTATCGCCCTATGTTTCGAATGCATTTGACTAACAAGGAAATCCTGGAAAAACTCTTGTCTTTCTCTGAGGAACTACGACAGCACTATGAACTCTATCAGCTTCTCTTATTCCATTTCCAAGAGAAGAACTCAGACCATTTCTTTGACCTAATTGAACAAGAAATAACCACTGTTAATCCTATTTTCCAGACGGTATTTAAGACATTTCTAAAGGATAAAGACAAGGTTTTGAATGCCCTAGAATTGCCTTATTCCAACGCCAAACTGGAAGCTACCAATAATCTCATCAAAGTCATTAAAAGAAATGCCTTTGGTTTCAGGAACTTTGAGAACTTTAAAAAACGCATTTTGATTGCTTTGAACATAAAGAAAGAGAGAACGAAGTTCGTCCTCTCTAGGTGTTAGCTTTTCATCTACCCACTACAGTTGACAAAGAGCCTTATTTTATCCATTGTATCAAATCTAGCAAAAAAATACTAGGTCTTCCTAGTATTTTCTAAAGCGTTGATAGCGGTTTTCGAGTAGTTGTTCAAGTGGCAAGGCTTGTAGTTGAGCCAACTGGCTGACCAAGTTTTCCTTGATGTCAGCCAAAACTTCCTTGGTCGCTCTGCCATTTTCCAAAACCACCCGATCGACCACTTGGAGCTTCTCCAACTCATAAGAAGTGATCTTCATGAGTTCTGCCGCTTCCATGGCCCGACTGCCGTCTTTCCAGAGGATAGAGGCGAACCCTTCGGGACTGAGGACGGCGTACATGGAGTTTTCCAGCATCCAGACCTGGTCTGCAACTGCTAGAGCCAGAGCTCCACCAGATCCTCCCTCGCCGATGATAATAGCGATAATGGGTACCTTGAGGTCACTCATCTCCATAAGGTTACGGGCAATGGCCTCACCCTGTCCTCGCTCCTCGGCACCGACACCGGGATAGGCTCCAGCAGTATTGATGAAGGTGACAACGGGGCGACCAAACTTTTCAGCCTGCTTCATAAGGCGAAGGGCCTTTCGGTAGCCTTCTGGGTGGGGTTGACCGAAGTTACGCTTGAGATTGTCCTGGAGGTTCTTGCCTTTTTGGATACCGATAACTGTCACAGGCTGACCTGCTAAAAAGCCGATACCACCGACAACCGCTCCGTCATCGCGGAAATTCCGATCACCATGCAATTCCATAAAGTCATCAAAGAGTTGATTGGCATAGTCCAAGGTCGTCAGGCGAGCCTGGTCACGTGCCAAACGGATCATACGTGCTACATCACTGGTCATCTGACACCTCCATGCATTCTCAGCAAGCGACTAATGGTCGCTGGCAGGTCTTGGCGTTTGACAATAGCATCGACAAAGCCGTGTTCCTGTAAAAATTCAGCCTTCTGGAAATCGTCAGGCAGATTTTCCCGAACGGTTGACTCAATAACCCGTCGTCCTGCAAAACCAACCAAGGTCTGCGGTTCAGCTAGGATAATATCTCCTTCCATAGCAAAACTAGCTGTCACACCTCCTGTTGTGGGGTCCGTCAAGACCGTCAGGTAAAAGAGACCAGCATTGGAATGGCGTTTCACTGCCGCTGAAATCTTGGCCATTTGCATCAGGCTCATAATACCTTCCTGCATGCGAGCACCTCCAGAAGCAGTAAAGAGGACAACTGGCAAACGCTCTTGAATCGCCAACTCAAAGAGGCGGGTGATTTTCTCACCAACTACCGTTCCCATAGAGGCCATGATAAAGTGCGAATCCATGATGCCAATGGCAGCTGGCTGACCGCCGATGGTTGCCTTGCCTGTCAAAACAGCTTCATCCAAGCCCGTTTTTTGACGGATAGCTGCTAATTTCTCTAAATAATTGGGGAAGTCCAAGGGATTTTTGGTTTTAATCCCTGTAAACAATTCCTCAAACGAACTGTCATCGACTGTCAAAGCCAGGCGTTCCTGAGCTGTAATCCGAAAATTATAGGAACAGTGCTGACAGGTTTTCTCTAATCCCAAATCATTTTTGTAAAGGATGACCTTACAAGCAGGACATTTGGAAAAGAGTTCATCTGGCACCTCTGGCTTTGCTTGAGGTGCCGACTCTATCCGCGAACGATTGGGATTGATGCGGATATATTTGTCCTTTTTGCGAAACAAAGCCATAGCATTCTCCTAGTTTACTTTCTTAATTCTTCCTGATAGCGGGGTAAAAATTCTTCCATCAGGTAGGCAGTGTCGTAATCACCAGCCACCACTCGCTTGTCGGAAATCAAGTCCAGCTGGAAGTCCGTATTGGTTACCACTCCTTCAATTTCTAATTCATAGAGAGCCCGCTGCATCTTCATCAGGGCTTCAAAACGATTTTCCCCGTGCACGATGACCTTGGCTATCATCGAATCATAGTATGGCGGAATGGTGTAGCCTGGGTAAACAGCTGAATCTACACGCAGACCGACCCCTCCGCTTGGTAGGTAGAGATTGGAAATCTTACCTGGACTTGGGGCGAAGTTGAAGGCTGGATTTTCAGCATTGATGCGGCATTCAATAGCATGACCAGTAATCTTCACATCTTCTTGGCGGACACTGAGTTCCTGCCCAGCCGCAATCTTGATCTGCTCCTTGACAATATCCACACCAGTGACAAATTCGGTAACAGGATGTTCCACCTGCACCCGTGTGTTCATTTCCATGAAGTAGAATTCGCCCTTGGCTTCGTCCAAAAGGAACTCAATGGTTCCTGCATTTTCATAGCCGACTGACTGGGCAGCCCGCACTGCTGCTTGACCGATACGTTCCCGCATGGTCTTACCGATAGCAATAGACGGAGCTTCTTCTAAAACTTTTTGGTTATTGCGTTGAAGGGAACAATCCCGTTCTCCCAGATGGATGACATGACCATGCTGGTCCGCTAAAATCTGTACCTCGATATGCCGGGCTGGATAGACAACACGTTCCATATACATGGCTCCGTTGCCAAAAGCTGCCTTGGCTTCGCTGGAAGCTGATTCAAAGGCAGGCACTAGGTCTTCGGCTTTTTCCACCTTACGAATCCCCTTACCGCCACCACCTGCCGATGCCTTGAGCATGACGGGGTAGCCAATCTTCTCAGCGATTTCAAGGGCTTCTTGGCTTGTTAAGACTTCACCGTCTGATCCTGGAATAACAGGCACTTGAGCCTTCATCATCTCTGCCCGAGCATTGATTTTATCGCCCATTGTATCCATGACCGCTCCAGAAGGCCCGATAAATTTGATACCGACCTCTTCACAGAGGGTAGCGAACTTAGAGTTTTCACTCAAAAAACCAAAACCTGGGTGAATAGCCTGGGCACCTGTCACAACAGCCGCCGAGATGACCGCCTGCATATTGAGATAGGAGTCTGTCGAACGGGCCGGGCCGATACAGACAGCCTCATCTGCCAACATGGTATGGAGAGCTTCCTTGTCCGCCTCTGAATAGACAGCCACCGTCGCAATCCCCAACTCTCTGGCCGCACGAATAATCCGCACCGCAATCTCACCACGATTGGCAATCAAAATCTTCTCAAACATGATGAATCCTATCTCCTTTTTAACATAGAGTAATTGTTATAACAATCTCAAGGTGAGAATATTAAATAACGGTTATCAATAGCAGTTCTTCATTTTACTTTTAGTGCTTGCTCCAAAGGTTTGGGAAACCTTTGGAGGTTGGAGATAGAGCGAACGAAGTTCGTTTCTCCAAGAGCAGATATACTCCTGCTACTTTCTTATCTTATGGTAGCAGGCTGTCAAGCTCCACTGGAGCTTGACACTCATCAAATCAAGTTAACAACGGCTGAGTTTGATTTTCGAAGAGTATTATTTTCCAATAGCAAAAGTCAACACCCCCGACGCAGCCAGTTTGTCGTCCACCTCTGCCTTTGCCTCAACAACCGCAATGGTTCCACGGCGTTTGACAAATGTAGCGGTCATGATCAACTGGTCACCAGGTACAACTTGCTTCTTAAATTTGACCTTATCCATGCCAGCATAAAAAACCAGCTTGCCCCTGTTTTCTTCTTTGGATAACTCCAAGACACCTGCGGTTTGAGCCAAAGCCTCCATGATGAGAACACCTGGCATAACAGGATAGTCTGGGAAATGCCCGTTGAAGAAGGGCTCGTTTATGGTCACATTTTTAAGGGCGACAATCTCATCTTCTGATACTTCAAGGACACGATCGACCAAGAGCATAGGATAGCGATGAGGAAGAGCCTCTTTAATTTTCAAAATATCAATCATTTGATGCGTACCAATCCTTGTCCAAATTCTACAACATCTTGGTTGGCCACCAAAATTTCTGTGACCACACCGTCACGGTCTGCTGGCACTTCGTTCATGACCTTCATGGCTTCGATAATCATGAGGGTTTGCCCTTTTTTAACCGTATCGCCAACTGCTACAAAGGCTGGTTTGTCTGGAGCTGGTGACAAATAGGCCACACCAACAAGTGGACTTTCCACTACCGCACCTTCTGCCGCAGGGGCTGAGCTGGCTTCTACTGGAGCTGGCTCACTGGTTTCAACAGCTGGCACAGGTGCTGGAGTTACTGGAGCAAGCGGAGCTTCTACGATTGGACTCGGAGATGCTATCGCCTGCTGGTTTTTACTAAAATACAAGGTCTCCCCAGCATTGCTATATGAAAATTCTCGCAAACTTGACTGGTCAAACTGACTCATCAAGTCCTTTATTTCTGTAATATTCACTTAAGCCTCCCAACGCTTGAAGGCAATCACCGAGTTGTGACCTCCAAAGCCAAATGTATTTGAAATGGCATGACGGATTTCCATGTCACGACCTTGACCGTAGATGACATCCACCTCAATGTAGTCAGACAATTCTGTCGTACCAGCTGTCTTAGGTGCATGAGAATGACGCATCGCCTCAATAACAGCTGCTGCTTCAACGGCACCCGCCGCCCCCAACAAGTGACCCGTGAAGGACTTGGTGGAAGAAACTGGCGTGTTCTTGCCGAAGACGGATACGATAGCTTGACTTTCCCCTTTTTCATTAGCCGGTGTCGAAGTTCCATGGGCATTGATGTAGTCAATATCAGCTGGCTCCAAACCTGCTTCAGAAATCGCCAACTTCATAGCTTTAATCGCACCCAAACCTTCTGGGTGTGGAGAAGTCATGTGGTGGGCATCGCAGGTATTTCCGTAACCAACAATCTCTGCCAAAATCGTTGCCCCACGTGCTTCTGCGTGTTCCAAACTTTCCAAGACCAAGACCGCAGCACCCTCTCCCATGACAAAACCATTGCGGTCCTTATCAAATGGAATGGAAGCTCGTTCTGGTTCCTCAGTCGTCGACATAGCTGTCAAAGCCTGGAAACCACCAATTGCAAATGGCGTAATAGCTGCTTCTGAGCCACCTGCCAGCATGACATCTTGGAAGCCAAACTTGATTTCACGGAAGGCTTCACCCAAGGCATCATTTGACGAAGCACAGGCTGTGATGACACACTTGCAGACACCATTGGCACCGACCTGCATGGCAATATTTCCAGCCGCCATGTTGGGCAAAGCCTTCGGAAGTGCCATCGGACGAATCCGTTTTGGTCCTTTTTCGTTCATGCGAGCAACTTGTTCTTCAATTTCCAAAATCCCACCGATACCAGTTGACAAGATAACACCAAAACGATCACTATCAACCGCTTCTGTATCCAGACCAGCATTAGTTACTGCCTCACGAGCTGCATAGAGAGCATAGAGGGAGTAGTTGTCATAACGGTTGGTATCTTTTTTAACAAAGTATTTGTCAAAAGGAAAATCCTTGATTTCCGCTGCATTATGGACAGTGTATTCACTAGTGTCAAACTTGGTAATCTTTCCGATACCAATCTTGCCATTGACCAAGCTATCCCAGAATTCTTCTGGCGTATTTCCAATTGGAGATGTCAGACCGTAGCCTGTAACTACTACACGATTTAATTTTGTCATTTTCAAACCTCTCTTAAAACAACACACAAAACAATATTGAATTCAAAGTGCGTCATTGCAGTCTTTCAGTTTGCTTTTAGTACTAGGCAACGAGCTGCAGACAGTACTGGAGTACGGCAAAGCGAATTAACGAAGTAATAAAAGATAAACTGGAAGACTGGATTACTGCATGGTCAAGCCGCCGTCAACCGCAATCACTTGTCCAGTTAGATATTCTTGCTTAGCCAAAAACACTGCTACATCCGCTACTTCTTCTGTCAATCCAAAGCGTTTCATAGGAATTTGTCCCAACATGGCATCCTTGATTTTATCAGACAGAACATCTGTCATATCTGACTGGATAAAGCCTGGTGCGATAGCATTGACACGGACATTGCGACCAGCGACTTCACGGGCAATGGATTTTGTAAAACCGATAACACCTGCCTTAGAAGCGGCATAGTTGGCCTGACCAGCATTTCCTGTCAAACCGACCACACTGGAAAGGTTGATAATAGCCCCTTCACGTGCCTTGGTCATTGGTTTCAAAACAGCCTGGGTCATGTTAAAGGTACCTGTTAGATTGATACTCAAAACGCTCTCGAAATCCTCTTCCGTCATTCGCAAGGCCATACCGTCTTTGGTAATCCCTGCATTGTTGACTAAGATATCGACGCTACCAAGAGCCTCAACTGCCTCAGCCACCATCCGTTTAGCATCTGCCGAGCTGGAAATATCGCCTGAAATCGCCACCACTTTGACACCGTAGCTTGAAAAGCTGTCTAGCAAGTCCTGCCCCAGCTGACCACGACCATTCAACACCACATTGGCACCAAGGCTAGCAAACTTATGGGCAATGGCCAAGCCAATTCCACGACTTGAACCCGTTACAAAAACATTTTTATTGGTAAGTTCCATGATTTCTCCTTATTGACTAGTCGACAAGTCGGCTAGACTAGCCACATCTTCTACTGTCACCACCTCGGCTGTCTTATCAATTTTCTTGATAAAGCCTGCCAAGACCTTGCCTGGACCAATTTCGATAAACTTGGTCACACCAGCCGCCTGCATGGTTGCAATGG
Source organism: Streptococcus nasisuis (assembly GCF_040836615.1). Taxonomy (NCBI): domain Bacteria; kingdom Bacillati; phylum Bacillota; class Bacilli; order Lactobacillales; family Streptococcaceae; genus Streptococcus; species Streptococcus nasisuis. The sequence continues at coordinate 2,265,453 of NZ_CP162268.1, forward strand.
ACTCGTAAAAGCGAACAGGCTCCATGACCTGACGGGGCAAGAGAGACTTGATGTCCTCTTGTTTCATGACCTTGGCTTCCGTATTGCCAACTAATTCTACTTGGAAGTCTGCGAACTCCACCTCTTTCAGAGCCTGAGCCAATTGCTCCGAAGCTGGACGCAAGAGAGCCGTATGGAAAGGCCCCGACACATTGAGGGGAATCATGCGTTTGACACCCGCCGCCTTCAAGGCTTCCACCGCCTCATCAACAGCTATCACCTCACCACCGATAACGATTTGGGCTGGTGTGTTGTAGTTGGCTGGGGAAACAATCCCAGAGGTAACTGACGAACAGACCTCTTCGATTAAGCTGGCATCTGCATTGAGGACAGCGACCATCTTACCAGTCCCTGCTGGTGCAGCCGTTTCCATAAACTCACCTCGTTTGGCAATCAAGGCAATCGCATCTTCAAAGGCCAGAGCACCTGAGGCAACCAAGGCAGCGTATTCTCCCAAGGACAAACCAGCCACCATGTCTGGCTCAATTCCTTTTTCAGCCAACAAACGATAAATGGCAAGGGAAGTTGTCAAAATCGCAGGCTGGGTATAGCGGGTCTGGTTGAGCTTGTCTTCTTGGTGGTCAATCAAGTCCCGCACATCATATCCCAGAATCTGACTAGCCTGGTCGTAAGTTTCCTTGACAATGGGATAGGTATCATAGAGGTCACGGGCCATACCGAGTGTCTGAGCCCCTTGACCTGCAAATAGAAAGGCTGTTTTTGTCATCTTATTCTCCAACAGAGGCCCAGCGATTCGCCTCTTCACGAATTACCTTAGCAGCTCCGAAATATAAATCTTTCAAAATTTCTTCACAGGTTTCTTCCTTGGTCACCAAGCCAGCAATCTGACCTGCCATGACCGAACCATTGACCACATCACCATCTACAACGGCATTGCGAAGGGCGCCTGCACCCAATTTCTCAATGGATTCTGCAGAAATTTTCCCAGCTAAGAAGTCTTTTTCCGCAGCCGCATAGGCTGTCGAAAGCTTGTTCTTAATCGCACGCACCGAGTGTCCTACAACGGATGCCGATACGGTTGTGTCAATATCCTTGGCCTTGAGAACCTTTTCCTTGTAGGCTGGGTGGGCATTTGACTCCCTGGCTACAACAAAACGCGTTCCTACCTGAATCGCCTCTGCTCCCAACATAAATGCCGCGGCAGCACCTGCACCGTCTGCGATACCTCCTGCTGCGATCACAGGAATAGATACGGCATCAACAACCTGACGAACCAGGGTCATGGTAGTCAATTTACCGATGTGACCACCTGCTTCCATTCCCTCTGCGATAACGGCATCCACACCCAATTTTTCCATCCGCTTGGCCAGAGCCACGCTAGGGACAACGGGGATAATCGTGATACCAGCCGCATGCAGACGCTCCATGTATTTACCAGGGTTCCCCGCACCTGTCGTCACCACTTTGACACCTTCTTCGATAACTAGGTCAACAATGTCATCTGCAAAAGGCGATAGGAGCATGATATTGACACCGAAAGGCTTGTCTGTGATGGACTTGACTCTATCAATGTTTGCCTTGACAACTTCCTTGGGAGCATTTCCTCCGCCGATGATGCCCAGACCACCAGCATTTGACACTGCGCCAGCCAAATCACCGTCCGCTACCCAAGCCATACCACCTTGGAAAATCGGATATTGAATATTGAGTAATTCTGTAATTTTAGTTTTCATCATTTCCTCTTCCTACATTGCTTAGGTCATCCTTTGACCTTCAAACAATCACCTAAACAAGAGAGGGACTTCTCCCTCACATAAATTACTTTGACAGTTCAATGTTTTGATTATCAAAGTATTGACTCTAAGAAAAATGCTTATCGCATCTTTCTAATAACATTTATTTTGTTTTTTCTTCAACGTAAGCAACCAAATCAGCTACTGTAGTCAAACCTTCTTCTGTGTCGATTTGGATGTCAAACGCATCTTCGATTTCAGAGATAACTTGGAAAAGATCCAATGAATCTGCGTCCAAATCTTCAAAAGTTGTTGTAAGGGTTACTTCCTCAGCGTCCTTACCCAATTCCTCAACGATAATTTCTTGTACTTTTTCAAATACTGCCATGATATGTGTCTCCTTTATTTAAATAAATATTTTTTTAATCTTGCCAAAGGCAAGGGATTAACTAAATTTTAAGTAGAAGGGCTCCCCAAGTGAGACCTCCGCCAAATCCGGCCATCAAGACTGTCTGGCTACCGTCCAACCGCAGAGTACCTGCCTCCACACACTCCGATAGGAGAATAGGAATGCTGGCTGCACTGGTATTGCCATATTTGTCCATATTGGCTGGGAACTTTTCCGATGCCACACCCAGCTTTCTAGCCATCTTATCCAAGATTCGGCTATTGGCTTGGTGAAGCAGGTAGAAATCAATCCGGTCTGCTAGCAGACCTTGCTGACTGAGCAGCTCTGCTATGGTTCCCGTCACATCCCGAGTCGCAAATTCAAAAATCGCGCGCCCCTCCATCTGGATGTAGGGTTGGGAACAAGTAGCATCAGAAAATGGGGTGCATTTCTGGTCAATACCTGCAGTCAAACTCGCTCCACGACTGCCATCAGTCCGGAGAATTTCCCCCAGAAAGCTAGGCTGAACGCAAGCTTCAAGTAAGACGCCGCCGGCACCGTCTCCAAAGAGCACTGCTGTCGAGCGGTCCGTCCAATCGACCACGCGCGACAAGGTCTCCGCACCGATGACCATCCCTTTCTGATAACGGCCCGATGCAATCAACTTTTCTGCTGTCGACAAGGCATAGACAAAGCCCGAACAGGCCGCCACCAAGTCGTAGGCAAAAGCCTTGGTCGCTCCGATTTTAGCTTGAACCAAAGCTGCTGTGGATGGCATCACCGAATCGGGTGTCATGGTGGCCAGGATGATAAAATCAATCTCCTCCGCACCAATCTGCGCCTTCTCCAGCAAGTCCTCCGCCACGGCAGTGGCCAAATCACTTGTCGTCTGGTCTGTGACAACATGTCGTTGACCAATTCCTGTCCGACTGTGGACCCAGTCGTCAGTGGTATCCATTATCTGAGCCAAATCGTCATTGGTCACAATCTTTTCTGGAAGATAGTGTGCCACCTGACTTATTTTAGCATGGGTTCTCATTTCAAATCCTCCAAAAAGTGATAGAGTTTCATGAGCCCTTTCTTCATGACCTGGTATTCCGTCTCATCCATGCCATCCGTAATCTGCTTGACCATTTCATTGTGGAAACGCTGATGCAGCCGATAGACCAAGCGTCCCTTTTTGGTTAAGTAGAGATGAATGATCCGCCTGTCTCTGGTCGAACGCACACGCTCCACGTAGCCCTTTCGCTCCAGATTATTCAGACTGGTTGTGACAGTTCCCAAGGTCACCATCAAAGCGCGGGAGACATCTGTGGGTGTCGCATCCGGTTTACTTCCAATCACATCAATGGTGTGCATCTCCTTGATAGAAATATCCTTAAATCGGCTCCCCCGTAGACTTGTTTCTTCAATCACCAGTACATTATTAAATATAGCTGTTAGGTAATCATTTACTTTTTGATCTTCCAAAACAGGCCTCCTTAACTTTGATAGTCAAAGTATAGAGCAAAAAACTTTGATTGTCAAATATTTTTTGTCATTTTGTTTTTCTTTTATTGCTTCGACGACCGAGGAAACTTCGTTTCTGAATTTCGAACCTCAAACAATCAATATTATTTGAGCTCACCTCGCCTAACTTCAGTTACGCCTTTGGCTCGTTACCTAGTACTAAAAGAAAACAAATAGACGTATTCGGTAATAAATTTTAGCTCATTGACCGGTAAATACTGGTCTTCGGCGTTCGGCATGGGCTCGGACACCTTCCTTGAAATCTTCCTTGAAGGCCAATTCCTCCTGCAACTGCAATTCTAACTTGCGATAGGTTTCCCAGTCCTTGAACTGGCTTTCCCAGACCAGCTGCTTGATGGCGGCGTAAGAGTTAACAGAGCCTCGTAACAGTTTTTTGATGACCTGAGCGACTGTTTTTTCCAGCTTTTCAGGTTCGGACAATTTGTAAACGATGCCGTAGTCCAGGGCCTTATCAGCAGACAAGCCTTGGCCTGTCATGGCTAATTGGCTAGCCCGATTGGCACCAATTGCCCGACTGAGGAGAAAGAGCCCACCGGCATCAGGTGCCAGACCCACTCCGACAAAGGCCTGGATAAATTTTGTTTTAGTAGAGGCAATCACGAAATCTGCTGCTACTGACATGTTGGCCGCTGCACCAGCGACAGCTCCATCGGTCACCATAATGACAATCTTGGGCAATTTCTTGATAGCGAATGAGATGTCATTGACCAGCTCTGCTATTTTTACAAGAGAAGGAATATCATCCTCATCCACTGCCCGCTTCATCTCGACCAAGTCGCCACCGACCGAGAAAACAGAGCCCTGGGCCTGAATTTGCAGGATTTTCACAGTAGCATCTCGATCAACTGCGTCAATCGCTGCCAAAATTTCCTCACACATGGGAATGTTAAAGCCATTGGCCACATCTGGACGATTGAGGGTCAGAAGGGCTATTCCGTCCCGAACATCATAGGTAATTGTTTGATAGGTCATCGCCTGCTCCACTTCATTTGAAGATGAAATAGTTTGAAAAGCAAACCACATCTTTCTTGTTATCCATTCTAGCACAGAAAATCATTTTGTCACGTCCTTACCAGAAAAGAAGTGTGACATCGGAAAAAGGCTGGCTCTCGCCAACCCTCTTACATCTTGTCCAATTCTCTCAATCCTTGGCTCAAATTGTCCACCAAGCGATCTGCTTGACTCTGGTCAATGCCATAATGCTGGTCTCGGATGGCCCAGACAGTCAAGCCTGCTGCTTTTGCTGCCGCGATGCCTTTTGCGCTGTCTTCAAAGACCACAATCTCTGATTTGTCCACCCCAGTCGCCTGGGCTGCGAGATTGTAGACATCCGGAGCTGGCTTGGGCGCTCCGCATTCCATGGCTGAAAAGACCTGTTTAAAATAAGGTCTAATTCCAGCTTCTTCCAAGGCACGTTCGATTTCTTCCCTGTCCGTATTGGAGGCCAATACCAGAGGTAAGCTCTTGTCTGTCAAAGCCTGCAAGACTTGTTTGACATCAGGAAAAAGCCGCTGACCATAGGGTGTCGGCCGGTTTTCCTTATAGATACGGTACTCCTTTTCCAAGGCAGGCACATCCCACTTGTCAAAGTCATTCGCCAAAATCCGACGCCACATTTGACTGGCCCTGCCACCCACAAAAATACTTGGGTCCAGGTGATCGACCGACAGTCCCTTGGTCGATAAAAAATCGATGCGTCTCTGGAAATAAAAGGTCTCTGTATCAAACAGGACTCCATCCATATCAAAAATAATTGCTTTTGCCATGCTTTCTCCTCTTTCCACCAGTTTACCACAATTCCCAGAAAGTTTCATGAATTTAATTTTCAATAAATTCTGAAAATTTCCCAGAAAATACTGACAAAGCCCCCATCTTCTGCTATAATAGTAAAAAATATCTGAGGAGATTCTTATGAAAGTAACCAAATTTGGAGGTAGCTCGCTCGCGTCTGCCAGCCAATTAGAAAAAGTATTTAGCATCGTTCAATCGGACCCTGAGCGCCGTTTTGTTGTCGTATCAGCACCAGGTAAACGCAATGCCGAAGATACGAAAGTGACAGACGCTCTGATTAAATACTACAAGGAATATACAAGTGGCAAGGATGTGACAGCCAGCCAAGAATGGATTATCAATCGTTACAAGGCTATGGTTGACGAGCTTGGTTTTACAGCTAAAAGCATGACGAAGATTGCTGACAGCATCAAGGCCCTGGCGACCCTGCCGATTGAAAATAATGAATTTCTTTACGACGCATTCCTAGCGGCCGGCGAGGACAACAATGCCAAGCTGATTGCAGAATATTTTACCCAAAAAGGACTGCCTGCCCGCTATGTCCACCCTAAGAAAGCTGGTATCATTGTCAGCTCAGAACCTGGAAATGCCCGTATCCTACCGTCTAGCTATGATAAGATTGAAGAATTGCGCGATGCGGATGAGGTCTTGATTATCCCTGGCTTTTTCGGTGTGACCATAGACAATCAAATCTGTACCTTCTCCCGTGGTGGTTCGGACATTACAGGCTCTATCGTAGCGGCCGGTGTCAAAGCTGACCTCTACGAGAACTTTACCGATGTTGACGGCATTTTTGCTGCCCATCCTGGTATCATCAAAAATCCACATTCTATCAAGGAATTAACTTACCGTGAGATGCGTGAATTGGCCTATGCAGGTTTCTCTGTCCTTCATGACGAAGCCCTCCTACCTGCCTACCGTGGACGCATTCCTTTGGTTATCAAAAATACAAATAACCCTAGCCACCCAGGCACCCAAATCGTCCTGGAGCATACTGACCAGACCCTGCCTGTTGTCGGAATTGCAGCAGATGATGATTTCGCAAGTATCAACATTTCCAAGTACCTGATGAACCGTGAGGTTGGTTTTGGTCGCAAGGTCCTGCAAATTTTAGAAGACTTGAATATTCGTTTCGAGCACATGCCGACTGGTATCGACGACCTGTCCATCGTACTCCGTGGCCGCGAATTGACCCCTATCAAGGAAGCTGAAATCCTTCGCCAGCTCAAAACGCAGCTGGAGGTTGATAAGGCTGAAATTGAGCGTGGCCTATCCACCATCATGATTGTTGGTGAGAACATGAAGAGCCACGTCGGTGTAACAGCCGCAGCAACGACTGCCCTATCTAACCAGAATGTCAACCTGGCCATGATTTCACAAGGTGCCAGCGAAGTTTCTGTCATGTTTGTTGTCAAAACAGAACAAAAAGAGCAGGCCCTACAGGCACTTTACACAGCATTTTTTGAGGGTAAATAAGTTTTTTCAGTTCCATACTGGATATACAAATGAAACAGGTAGTGTATGAATCAAATTTATTTTAGTCGCCGCAAGGATTCTACCTAATCCCTCTCACATCATCCCATAAAAATAAGCTCTCACCTAAACGGTTTGAGCTTATTTTTTATCTACGATATTGGGCCAAGAAGCGGGTCATTTTTTCTTGGATTTCTGCTAGTTCGTCTACACGTGGAAGGTAGACAATACGGAAGTGGTCTGGGTCCTTCCAGTTAAATCCACGACCATGGACCAAGAGAACCTTTTCTTGCTTGAGGAAGTCCAATACAAACTGCTCGTCATCATCAATCTGGTACATTTCACGGTCAATTTTTGGGAAGATATAGAGGCCTGCCTTAGGCTTGACAGCTGAAAGCCCTGGAATATCTTGGATAGCCTTGGTGATGAATTCTCTCTGCTCATAAAGTCGGCCACCAGGTACCAACAATTCATCGACTGATTGGTAACCTCCAAGCGAAGTTTGGACAACTTGCTGGGCCAGGACATTGGAACAGAGCCGCATGTTGGACAACATATTGAGACCCTCGATATAGCCTTTCACATGCTTTTTAGGACCTGATAGGACCATCCAGCCCACACGGAAGCCACAGATACGATGGGATTTGGACAGACCATTCATAGTCACGACAAAGACATCTGGTGCCAATGAAGCGATTGGGATATGGACTGCGCCGTCAAAAACCATGCGGTCATATATTTCATCCGAGAAAATGATGAGCTCATGCTGGCGGGCAATCTCTACAATCTCCAACAATAATTCTTTTGGATAAAGGGCACCTGTTGGGTTATTGGGGTTAATCAGGACAATCGCCTTGGTGCGGCTGGTGATTTTTGAACGAATATCGTCCAAATCTGGATACCAATCTGCCCCCTCGTCACAGAGATAATGGACCGCATCGCCACCTGCCAGGCTAACTGCCGCTGTCCAAAGTGGATAGTCGGGCATTGGCACCAGGACCTGGTCTCCATTGTCTAGCAAGCCCTGCATAGACATGGTAATCAGTTCACTAACTCCATTTCCGATGTAAATGTCATCGATGTCAACATTTGGAAACTTCTTGACCTGGCAATACTGCATGATGGCCTTACGGGCAGAAAAAATCCCCTTACTGTCGGAATAGCCTTCTGATTTACGGGCATTGTGAATCAAGTCGTGAATAACCTCATCTGGCGCCGTAAAACCAAATTCAGCTGGATTTCCTGTGTTCAAGCGGAGAATCTTCTCACCATTTGCCCGCATGCGCATAGCTTCCTCCAATACTGGACCACGGATATCGTATGCAACATGTTCGAGCTTTGTTGACTTTTCAAATTGTCTCATGACTATACCTCCTCAACTTTCTTGAGTCTATGAATACTACTATCATAATGGAATTTGGTCATTTTAGCAATCATTTTCATAGCAAATATATCACTAAATGTTATAAATAGCAGGAAATGTAGGGAAATGATACTACTAGAATGACATGAACACTCTATCTGTCTCTGGACACTGCAATCTGACTATCATTTACGGTTGCTTATATTATTTTTCTCCATCTATCAATAAATACTTTACATTTTTTGTAAAACACCTTATAATATAAATGTAGAATATTCCCTTATAAAAATTGTCTAAAAGGAGGTAAGGATCATGTCACAAACCTATCAATCTATTTTAGTTGCTGTTGATGGTTCAACAAATGCCGAAATTGCTTTGCAAAAAGCCATTCAAGTTGCTAAGCGCAATCAGGCAAAATTGACCATTGCCCATGTCATCGACACCAGAGCCCTACATAATGTCGTGGCTTTTGACGCATCCATCTACGAATCTCTTGAAAAAGAAGCTGAAACTCTTTTAGGAAATTATAAAAAGTGGGCTACCGATGCAGGCTTGACAGACATTGCCACTATCGTTGAGTTTGGCAATCCCAAGACCTTGCTCTCCACAGACATTCCACATGAGGCTGGTGCCGATTTGATGCTACTGGGAGCGACTGGTCTCAACACCTTCGAGCGCCTGCTCATCGGCTCTTCTTCTGAATACATCATGCGCCACACAGACATTGACATCTTGATTGTGCGCAATCCAGAAAAAAGTCTATAAACATCTAGATAAATTGAAAGGCAGAGAATCGCATTAGGATTTTCTGCCTTTTTGTCTGTCTAATTCGTCTTGAATTTTCCCTTCTGGTGCAAAACGCTCCTCCCAGCCCTCTGGCTTCAATATTTTGTGGGAAACAGGGTCGTAATGGGCCTTACCATCCGGAAAATACTTACCCATATTAGCCTGGTGGACAATATCGAAAATGGGTTTGGGGTCAACTCCTACCAAAACAAAGGAACCGTAAGTAAAATAGAGCAAGTCCATCAGGGCATCGACCTGACCAACCAAGGAGAGACCTGGACTGCCTTTACTGGTAACTTTTGCCATTGCCTTGTCGAGTTGCTGGTGCAGGCCCTGGACCTTACGGTCAAAATCTGCCTGGTCCGATGAGGCTGCCTGTAAAAATTCGACCAGCTCCTCCAACTTGAAACTAGCCCTGTAAAAGGCCGTATTCCCATCAAATGCCTGGGGAATTTCCTGAAGTGTGCCATCCATAGCCTTGTGAAAGTCACGAACAGCATTAACATTGGCATCCTTACTAGTCAACATTCTTCTCCTCCACGAGACCAAAGTGCACCAAGGCCTTATAAATACCATCCTTATTATTGGTATCTGTCACATAGGTCGCCGTCCCTTTGGCCTGTTGGGTAGCATTTCCCATGGCAATGGCATACTGAACACCGGCTAACATTTCCAAATCATTGTTTGAATCCCCAAAAACCATCACTTCTTCCGTATTAAAGCCATAGATTTCTCCCAATTTTTGGATGCCTTGCAGTTTGGAATTGCCCTTGCTGATGACATCTGCCGCATAGACACTGGACCTGGTAAAACCAAGAGTTGGGAATTGAAGGGCCAGGCGCTGGGTCACTGACTCAGTAGCCAACAATAAGACTTGATAAACCGGTTGATCCAGATAGGAACGAATCTTATCTGTATCCTTAGGACGGAACTTGCGAACCAGGCGGTTAATCAGGAAGTTGATGCCACCAGCCCAGGCGCTCGGTATCATGCGTGTCAATCTGTAGACCAGGTGACCAGTGCCTACGTTCATAATACCACTGCCTACAACTCCTGTCCCCAACCCAAGTGAATAGTCCCAATGATTGCTCTCCACCAAATCAAGAAAGGTCTCCAATGTTCCCCTATCCAAGGCTTGGGCAAAGTGGACCTGGTCTCTTGAAAAAATATATTGGCCATTGTAGGTGATGGCCAGATCCAGCGATAGGCCGGCCATGTATTTCAGGACAAAGTTGGGGTCTCTGCCTGTTGCCAAGCCCACGAGAATGCCATTTTTCTTGAGGGCATTGATGGCCTGGATGGTGGATTTGCTGACTGTTCGATTATCGGTCAGAAGGGTTCCGTCAATATCAAAAAACACTGCCTTTACCGCCATCTAGCTCACCTACTTCCCTGGAATTATGTTACAATTAGTATATCACAGATTTGAAAGAAACTGAAAACTTATGAAAAAAATTCTAGCCCTCCACACTGGAGGAACCATTTCTATGCGGACCGACAATCAGGGGAGCGTCTCTTCTAGTTCCCACAATCCTATGGCCAGTCTTTCTACTCCCTTAGACACTATTCAGGTAGTGTCTATTGATTTTTTGAACCTGCCAAGCCCCCATATTCGATTGGAACACATGATGGAGCTCTACCAAGAAATCAAGCGCCAGGCAGATGAATTTGACGGCTTTGTCATCACTCATGGCACCGATACCTTGGAAGAGACAGCCTATTTCTTAGATACCATGGCCATTCCTCAAAAGCCGATTGTTATCACAGGGGCCATGCGCTCCTCCAATGATTTGGGTAGTGATGGTGTCTATAATTATCTTACAGCCCTGCGTGTCGCCGCAGATGAAAAGGCGGCAGATAAGGGGGTTTTGCTGGTCATGAACGATGAAATCCATGCCGCAAAATATGTGACCAAGACCCATACGACAAATGTTTCTACTTTCCAGACTCCGACCCACGGTCCTCTGGGGCTTGTAACCAAGCGGGAAATTCTCTTTTTCAAAACTGCTGAGCCACGTGTTCGCTTTGATTTGTCAGAGATTGCAGGAACCATTCCTATCATCAAAGCTTATGCAGATATGGAGACCATTCTCCTTGATTCTCTAGACCCTGGTAAACTTTCCGGGCTTGTGATTGAGGCCCTGGGAGCTGGAAATCTGCCTCCATCTATCTTGCTAGCGATTCACCGCTTGCTGGCAGCAGGAATTCCGATTGTGCTGGTTTCTCGTTGCTTTAACGGTATTGCCGAGCCTGTCTACGCCTACCAGGGAGGCGGCATCCAACTAGAGCAAGAAGGTATCCTCTTTGTCAAGGAGCTGAATGCTCAAAAAGCCAGAATCAAGCTCTTGATTGCCTTAAATGCAGGTCTGAAGGATCAGGAATTGGCTGACTATATACAGGGGTAACACTTGTCTTACGGACCAATAAAAATGGAGGTTCCTATGTACCAAACGCTTCTCTTCGACTTAGACGGAACATTGACCGATTCTGGTCCCGGCATTATCCATTCGGCTGCCTATGCCTTGGAAAAAATGGGCATTGCTGATGACAATTCCAGTCACTTGTCTCGCTTTATCGGGCCACCTCTCTACGAATCGTTTGCCCAGTTTTATGGACTGAATGCGGCAGAAACCCAGCAGGCAGTCGATTATTTTCGGGAATATTTTACCAGCAAGGGAATGTTTGAAAACCATCCCTATCCCGGTATTCCGGAATTGTTGGGCAAATTGCAAGAGCAAGGGAAAACACTCCACATCGCCACTTCAAAACCAGAAATCTTTGCCAAACAAATATTGACCCATTTTGAATTGGACCGCTATTTTACAGTAATTGCAGGCGCAAGTTTGGATGACACGCGCATCAAGAAGGGGCAGATTATTGCCTATGCGCTGGACCAACTGGAAAAAATCAATGGCAAAGCTGTCATGATTGGTGACCGTAAACATGATGTCATCGGTGCCAAGCAACACCAGCTCGACAGTATCGGTGTCCTGTATGGCTATGGTGACCGAGAGGAATTGACAACTGCTGGTGCCAGCCACATTGTCCAAACGGTGGAAGAACTGGGAGATTTGTTGGGGTAGATATTTTTTTCGGATTTTTTCACAAACTAAAAAGCTCGTGATGAGCTTTTTTAGTAGTCACTAATTTCTCTGCGGTCGCTGGTTTTACTGACTTTTCCTTGGCGGGCCTGTAGAATATCTTCGATTTTTTCTAAACTCACGCCCGTTTCTACCAAGAGAACAGCCAGATGATAGAGCAAATCAGCTGTTTCATTAGCAATTTCTTTCTTGTCGGCATTTTTAGCTGCAATCACGACTTCTGTTGCCTCTTCCCCAACTTTCTTGAGAATTTTATCCAAGCCTTTGCCGTACAAGTAGTTAGTATAGGACCCTTCTTTTGGATTACGCTTACGGTTCAGGGCCTCATAATACAAGGTTTCTAGCATATCCTGTTCCTTTCTTAGAGTATGTTTTCAAAAAAGCAACTATAGGCGCCCGTATGACAGGCAGCCCCTACTTGCTCGACGGAAATGAGCAGGGTGTCGCGGTCACAATCTGTTTTGATAGATTTAACCGTCTGAAAATGCCCACTGGTTGCACCCTTGTGCCACAATTCCTGACGCGACCGGCTCCAGTAATGCATCTGCTTGGTTTCCAAGGTCCTTTGATAGGATTCTTCATTCATATAAGCCAGCATCAAGACCAGACCTGTCTCATGGTCAGTGACAATCACAGGCACCAATCCATCTTGCTTGGCAAAATCAATACTAATCATTTCATCGTACCTCAATTCCATTCTGGCGCATAGCTGATTTGGTTTCAGCAATGCTGACTTGGCCATAATGAAAGATGGATGCTGCCAGTGCTCCAGTCGCCGGTGTCTGTTCAAATACCTCAAGGATATGGTTCGTATTACCAGCGCCACCCGATGCAATGATGGGAACCGTCACCACGCTCGCCACAGCATTGAGCATGTCCACATCAAAGCCAGACTTAGTCCCGTCTTTGTCCATGCTGGTCAAAAGGATTTCGCCAGCTCCGAGCTCGACGACCTTCTTAGCCCAATCTAATAAATCTAGACCGGTATCCTTGCGACCGCCAGCCACGTAGACATGCCAAGTTCCATCTACCTCCTTGCGCGCATCAATAGCAACCACAACGCATTGGCTGCCGAATTTTTCAGCACATTCTTTGATCAAGGATGGATTGGCCACCGCCGATGAATTGACCGATACCTTGTCAGCCCCTGCCTTGAGCATCTTGTTCATATCATCGACGGAACGAATGCCACCGCCAACGGTAAAAGGAATAAAGACTTGGTCTGCCACGCGCCGCACCATGTCCACAGTCGTTTCGCGTTCTTCATGCGTCGCCGTAATATCAAGAAAAACCAATTCATCACAGCCTGCCTCGTAGTAGGCTTTTGCTGTGTCCACAGGGTCTCCCACATCCGTCAAGTTGACAAAATTGACCCCCTTGACTACCCGACCGTTCTTGACGTCCAGACAGGGAATAATGCGTTTTGCTAACATGTTCAACCTCCAAATTGCTGCAATTCGTCCAAGCTGACCTTGCCGCTGTAATAAGCCTTGCCGACAATGGTTCCAGAAACACCGATTTGCGCCAGCTCCACTAAGTCGCTCATGGAATGGATACCACCAGAAGCAATGACATCTGCCTCTGTCAAGGTCGCCTTCAATTTTCTATAATGGTCAAAATTAGGACCTGTCAGGGTACCGTCGCGGTCCACATCAGTGTAAACAAAGAGGCGCACACCAATTTTTTCCATCTCCTTGGCCAAGCTCAGATAGTCTACTTGACTGGTCTCTAGCCAGCCTTCTGTTGCGACAAAGCCATTTTTGGCATCGATGCCCACGACAATGGCCTGACTTCCAAAACGCTCCAAGGCTTGCTTGACAAAATCTGGGTTTTTAACAGCCATAGACCCAATAATGACACGGTCAATGCCGGCAGCCAGATAGTCCTCAATCTGGTCCAAAGTGCGAATACCGCCCCCAACTTGAATGCGGAGGCCGGTCTTACTTTTCAAACTAGCAATCAAATCCCTATTAGTCGCACGTCCCACTAAAGCACCGTCCAAATCCACCACGTGAATAAAGTCAATTCCCGCAGCCGCAAATGTTTTGGCTTGGTCTAATACATCTGGGTTAACAACGGTCTCCTGATTAAAGTCTCCTTTAAAGAGACGCACTGCCTTCCCATTTCGAATATCAATCGCTGGATAAATCTGCATATCTTCCCTCACTATTTCTGACATAATGCCGCAAACTTTGTCAAAATGCCTAGCCCAACCTGACCTGATTTTTCAGGGTGAAACTGCGCCCCAAAGACTTTTCCTTTTGAAATCATGGCCGGAATTTCCCTGCTATAATCTGCTGTCGCGTCGATATATTCAGGTTCTACATCGGTAAAATAACTGTGAACAAAGTAAACCGACTGGTCATCAAGTCCATCTGTCAGTGGATTTTTCTGCTTGACTTCCAACTGATTCCAGCCCATGTGGGGCACAGGATATCCGTCTTTAGCTGGAATAGGACGACAAACACCGGGAATGAGACACAAACCCTTGGTCGGCTGGTGTTCCAAACCTTGGTCCAAGAGCAAATGCATACCTAAGCAAATGCCCAAAAAAGGCTTGCCAGCGGCCACAGCTGTCTGAATAGCTGGTAGCAGTTGGCGTTTTTCTAATTCAGCCATAGCCGACGGAAAGGCACCGACTCCTGGTAAAATCAAACCTGTAGCCGACAAAATTTTCTCAGGATCCGCCGTCAATTCCGCAGCTACACCGATTTTTTCCAAAGCCCGCAGAACATTAGCTGTATTTCCCGCATCGTAATCAATCACTCGTATCATATTACAAGAGTCCTTTTGTTGAATTAACACCCTTAATGTCAGGGTTGATGGTAATGGCTTCGCGAAGAGCTCGACCCGTTGCCTTGAAAAGACTTTCAGCCTTATGATGACTATTTTTCCCGTGTAAAATCTTCAAATGCAGATTCATCTGCAGGTTGAAAGCCAAGGCTTGGAAGAATTCTTCGACCAATTCCGTATCAAAATCGCCCAATTTTGGATTGTCAAAAGTCGCATCGAAGACCAAATAAGAGCGTCCAGACAAGTCTAGACTAGACATTCCCAGCGTCTCATCCATAGGCACAAAAGAAGTCCCGTAACGATTGATACCGACCTTGTCGCCCAGAGCCTCCTTGATGGCTTGTCCAAGAACAATCCCGACATCCTCAACCGTATGATGACTGTCCACCCACGTATCGCCGTCTACATGGACAACTAGAGACATGCGGCTGTGGCGGGCAAAAAGGGTCAACATGTGGTCAAAAAAGCCTACACCCGTCACAATCTCAACCGGATCCTGCACATCCAAATTAACCGTCAACTTAATTTTTGTTTCAAAGGTATTGCGTTCAATGCTTGCTGTTCTCATGATGTTCTTCTTTCTTTACTATATTAGAAGCTGTATTCGCAGATCGGTACCTGTCGTGTGAATACTGTCTCTTATTTCTTCACTCTATCCAAAATCTCAATGACCTGATACAAATTTTTCTCATTGATTTGATAAGGAGCCTGTTCCTGCACAATGGGTTTGGCGCAAAAGGCGATGCCGATACCAGCTGCCTGAATCATAGGCAGATCGTTGGCACCATCGCCCACTGCAATCGTATCTTGCATGTCGAGACCATTTTCCGCCGCCCAAGTTCTGAGCATGGTTTCCTTAACATCCTTGGTCACAATGTCCCCGGTCACACGTCCTGTCAAAACACCATTGACAATTTCTAGCATATTGGCCTTAACATAGTCCAAATTGAGCCGTTCCGCCAACACATTGACCGTCTGATGAAAACCACCCGACACGACGGCTACCTTATAGCCACGCTTGTGGAGTTCTGCCACCAATTCTTCTGCTCCCGGTGTGAAATGAATGCGCCCTAAAATGCGGTCCAAAACCGTTTCGGGTAAGCCCGCCAGCAAACCAACGCGTTCACGCAAGGCTTCTTTAAAATCCAATTCCCCCCGCATGGCGCGCTCGGTAATGTCCGCAACTCGCTGACCGAGACCAGCTTCTTCGCCCAGCAGGTCAATGCCTTCTTCCATGATCAAGGTGCTGTCCACATCCATGACCAATAATCCCTTAACTTCCTTCATTTCTCACCTCAATGGCCCGTGCATGGGCAGCCAATCCTTCTGAATAGGCCAAATTCGTAATGGCCTGACTAGCCTCTTGCACGGCTTTCTTACTATATTGTGTGTATTGTATTCGTTTGATAAAATCATGGACACCCAGTGCCGAATAAAAACGGCTGGTGCCTGAAGTTGGCAGAACATGGTTGGTTCCTGCATAATAATCCCCAATCGGCTCACTGGTATAATGACCCAAGAAAATGGACCCCGTATGCTTGACCAAGGGAAGATAATCATAGGCATCTTCCATAGCAATTTCCAAATGCTCAGGTGCCACCAAATTCATCAAGTCAAACATGGCTTCTATCGTGTCTGTCACGATAATGCGTCCGTTCTGTTCAATGGATGCCCGCGCAATTTCCTCACGCGGCAAGGTCTGCAATTGCCGCTCGATTTCTAGCTCGACTTGCTCAGCCAAGACTTCCGAATTGGTTACCAAAATCGCACGCGCCAAGCGATCGTGCTCCGCCTGTGACAACAAATCCGCCGCTACAAAAACAGGATTTGCCGTCTCGTCTGCGATAACACCAATCTCAGATGGACCGGCAATCATATCAATTCCAACCAAGCCATAGACCAATTTCTTGGCCGTTGCGACATAAATATTGCCCGGCCCGGTAATTTTATCCACCTTGGGAATGGTCT
The DNA here is from genome assembly GCF_040836615.1 of Streptococcus nasisuis. Lineage (NCBI taxonomy): Bacteria > Bacillati > Bacillota > Bacilli > Lactobacillales > Streptococcaceae > Streptococcus > Streptococcus nasisuis. The sequence continues at coordinate 2,282,379 of NZ_CP162268.1, forward strand.
GCGTTCCATAAGCTAGCGCCGCAATCCCGTGGGCTCCGCCAACCTGATAAATCTTATCCACTCCAGCCAATCTTGCTGCCACCAAAATCGCTGGATTGTAAGTCTCCTGTGGCGGGGTAATCATGATGATTTCCTCCACACCAGCAATTTTTGCGGGGATAACATTCATCAAGACCGACGAAGGATAGGCGGCTGTTCCTCCCGGAACATAGACGCCCACTCGTTCTAAGGGACGAATGAGTTGCCCACGAAGGACGCCTTCAGACGGTTGGTCCTCAAAACCCTCTTCCACCTGTTGCTGGTGGTAGGAAGCAATATTGGCTTTGGCACCTTCTAAGGCTGAGAGAATGTCTGGATCAATCTGCTCAAAAGCTGCATTTATTTGCGCTTGGCTGACTTCTAAGTTATCGATCCCAATGCCATCAAACTGGAGATTGTAGGCTTTCAGAGCTGCATCTCCTTCACGAGCGACCTGTGCCATGATTTCCTTGACGGTCTCTTCTACGGAGACCGTTTCTGCATTCAGCGCCACTTGTTCTTGATAGAGCAAGGCCGCAATGTCTTGACTTGTTCCACTTAAGCGTTTCATCTAAAAGGTACCTCCTCATTTCCGACAATGTCTTCTAATTTCTTGATAAAGGTCAGCACTTGAGGCTTATTCTTGATGCTGGCTTTATTGACAATCAAACGCGAGGAAATCCGACAAATATCTTCAAAGACCACTAAACCATTGGCTACCAAGGTATTTCCTGTCTCCACAATATCGACAATGGCATCGGCCAGCCCCAAAACAGGAGCAATTTCCACACTACCTTGAATGGAGATAATCTCAACATCCTCGCCCTTTTGCTTAAAATGTTCCATAGCAACTCTTGGATACTTGGTCGCAATCCGTTTCCGCTTGTGGTCGCTAGGATTGTAAGTCGGAACAGAGGCAACTGAGAATTTACACAAGCCAAAGTTCAAATCCAGCATTTCTAAAAATCCTGCAGGATGCTCAATCAAGACATCCTTGCCGACAACCCCCATATCTGCCACCCCGTGGCGAACGTAGGTTGTCACATCCGGTGCCTTAACCAGCAAAAAGCGAAATTGCCCATCAGGACTTTCAAAAATCAAATTCCGCCCCTTATCTGCCATGAAAGACATATCAAAGCCTGACTTTTCCAGAAGAGCCAAGGTTTCCTTCTCAATCCGCCCCTTGGTCAAGGCAATGGTAATCTGCTCACCCATTTACTTCCCTCCTTGATAGTCTAAATCCTGTCGAATGGCTTGGTAAATGGCATCAATTTCCAAGGCCCAACCGATAGCCGTCAGCTCCTTGGCTCCAAACCGCTCAAAGAGCTTGTCATACCGCCCACCTGATAAAAAGGCGTCCGGCAATTGCTGGTCAAAAACCTTAAACATCATGCCTGTATAGTAAGGGACCGTCGGAAGTTGCGCCAAATCCACTGTGACAGGTCCCAAATCAGTTTCTGCCATGGCGATAAATGCTTCTAATTGGTCAAAAGCCTGCAATAATTGCGCGTTCTGCGACACCTGCCGGGCTGCTGCCAAGACCGCCTCTGCCTCTCCAAACAAGTAAGGCAAACGACTGATGAAACCATCAAATTCACTCGGATGCTGCTTGGTAAATTCGTGGAGCTTGGTAATATTTTTATCCCGAATATGGAGAGACAAATCATCCGCCACCTCCGATGTCAACTCCAATTGCTGAAAAATCGTCTTGAGGATGGCTGCATGCGAAAACTCAAATGTGTAGTCTTTCAAACCCGAACGTTCCAAGGCTTGTTTGGCACTAGAAATGGCTTCAGCATAGGCCTCTTGTACAGGATAGCCAATGATTTCAATACCAGCTTGAGTACGCTCATTTTCCAAGCCCCGCATGGCTTCTTGACTGCGAAAGACCTTGCCCGAATAAGAAAATTTAATAGGCGTCTGCACCCGAGTTGATGAAATGACACGCGCTACTTGACTGGTAATATCCGGCCGCAAGCTCAGAAGATGGCCTCTCTTGTCAAAGAGTTGGTAATTATTGGTATCAATCGTATCTGAAAAGACTTCAAAATGCTCTAAGGTCGGCGTTTCAATCCGGTGAAAACCGCACTCTATCAGGAGATCGCTGACCGTCCGCTCAATTTCATAAGTAGCACGGGCGCGTTTGAAAAGCTTGTCGTGCAGTCCTTGTGGCAATGTTCGATTGTTCATAGGCACCCTTCCTTTATCCTTGCTAAGACCTGCTCCATCTCCTCTTGTGTGCCGATGGAGATGCGTAGTCTATCTTTTATGCGTTCTTGGTTTGGAAAATACCGGACATAAATCTGCTCCTCTTCCAAGTGCTTGAACAGTTCTCCCGCACTAACACGAGATGGTCGCACTAGGAGGAAATTGGTTGCTGACGGCAAAACATCAAAGCCAAGTCTGGTCAATTCTTCCGCAAACCAATCGCGCGTTGCCATAATCTTCCGGCAGGTTTCTTCGTAATAGGCCCAATCCTTGACCGCGGCCAAAGCCAAAGCTTCCGAAATGGCATCCACATTGTAAGGATTGATGGCATTGCGCACCGCTTGAATAACGCCTATCAGCTCTTTGGAACCTATGCCGTATCCGACACGCAAACCCGCTAGTGATGCATCCTTGGAGAAGGTCCGTGTAATGAAGAGATTGGGGTATTTATCCAAAAGCGGAACAGCTGTCTGCCCGCCGAAATTGACATATGCCTCATCAACGATGACAACGACCTGCGGATTAGCCTTCAGAACCTCCTCAATATCGCCCAGAGACTGGAAGCATCCCGTCGGAGCGTTGGGATTGGTCAAAATCACTCCCCCACATTCTCTCTGATAATCTGCCACTCGCCAGCTAAAATCCTCCGCCAGCGGTATCTCTTTAAAAGGCACCTGATACAAATCAGCCCAGACCTTGTAAAAGCCGTAGGTCAAATCTGGAAACAAAATCGGTTGCTCCGTTTGAAAGAAGGACAGAAAAGCCATAGACAAGACGTCATCCGAACCATTGCCAATGACAAATTGGTCTGCCTCCAAACCATGTTGCTCCGCCAAGGCCTGACGAAGTTCCGCCTGATCCAGACTCGAATAGCGACGTAGGTTTGTCGCATCAAAATCAGCCAAAGCCGCAACTACCGCTGGACTTGGTCCATAGGCATTCTCGTTGGTATTGAGTTTAATCATATTGGCCACCTGTGGTTGCGCTCCAGCCACATAAGGCATAATCTTTCTAAGCCCTTTTATTTCCATGTCATTACCTCTCAAACGATAAAAAAACACGCGCAAGATCCTTGTTTCAGGACGCTTACACGTGGTTCCACCTTCATTCAGACATACGTCGCCGTATATCCCTCAGGAAGTCAAAGACTTCAGTCCGTAACGTAGACAGACGTCAATCACTACTAGGTTCAACACCGTTGGCAATTGCACTCAAGAATGTGTGCCCAAACCGATGTATCCTTTCAGCAACTAGATACTCTCTGAAAAATGGTCTGAGATTGTTTCTCTCATCGCTTTTTATTTTGTACTATTTTACCAAATTTTTGATAAATTGCAAGAATTATCAGATTTTTTTATTCCATTTCCCTTGATTTCCGAACTTGTCGCTCAAAAGCGATTTTGTTACAATAGAAAGAAAGGAGAATTACCATGAGAGACAACCACTTGCATACTCACTACTCCTATGATTCTAAAGCGCGATTTCAAGATTATCTTGAGCATTATAGCGGCGAAATCGTGACGACGGAGCATTTTGATTTGTCCAATCCCTACAGCAAGCAGGATGACATTCCTGATTATGAGGCCTATTCCCAAGAAATTGCTGTGCTTAATGAAGACTATGGTAAGCGCATCAAGAAAGGCATTGAAATCGGCTATTTCCAACCGCGGGAAACCGATATTCTAGCCTACTTAGCAGACAAAGACTTCGACCTCAAATTATTATCCGTCCATCACAACGGAGTTAACGATTATCTAGACGAAGAAGTGGCAGATATGGACAAGATGGCGGTCATGACCGATTATTTGGACCGCTTGGAATATGCCGTTGGACGGGTTCCAGCTGACGTCTTGGCGCATTTTGACTACGGTTTCCGCCTCTTTGATGTGACTGTTCAAGAACTAGAGACTTTTGAGCCCCAGCTCATCCGCATTTTCAAGAAAATGATAGCGCATGATTTAGCCTTTGAACTCAATGCCAAGAGCATCTACCTCTATCACCACGAAGAACTGTACCGTTATGCTCTTCAATTGGTCAAAGAACTAGGTTGCCACCGCTATTCACTCGGCTCCGACGGTCATGTCTTGGAACATTTTCAACTGGGCTTCGAGAAGATGCTGCAGATGCTAGAAGACTACGGAATTCCAGAAGAAGAGATTATAAATTTATAATTATTGGCAAATCTCGGCTGAAAAAGAGCCTGTCTCAATCATATATAGAATAAAAAGCGATCAAGATTAGATTTTCTGACTATCAGAATACTAACTTGTTCGCTTTTTGAATTTTAATGATTGCTAGATAGGATTCCCTATTTTAAGAATCCTTGGTGGGAGGACCAATGCAAAAAGTAGCCCTAAAGCTACTTTGTATGTGTTGTATACTCTATTATAATGTGGACTCGCTACCACAAGTCCTTATTTCCAACTTCAGTTGGAGAGAGTTTCTACGAAACTTCTAGCTACATATCGTTTTCTTACAGAAAACGACGAGCGTGGAAGGAATGGAATTGTTATAAGATTACAAAGAAGAGCGACTGCCGTCGCTCTCTATTTCCAACGAGCGTTGGCATTTGTGTGCTCCAAATAGCTTCTTAGCTATGTGGAGCTACACAAATTAGCCAACGCTCCCCTCCATCTCATAGGCAATCAGTCTGTTGAGTTCGACTGCGTATTCCATTGGGAGTTCTTTGGTGAATGGTTCGACAAAGCCCATGACAATCATTTCGGTGGCTTCGGATTCGGAGAGGCCGCGGCTCATGAGGTAATAGAGTTGTTCCTCTGAGATTTTTGAGACTTTGGCTTCGTGTTCCAGGGCCACTTGTGAGTTGTGGATTTCGTTGAACGGGATAGTGTCCGACTTGGAAATGTCGTCCATGATGATGGTATCACACTCGATGTGGCTGATAGATTTTGCCGAGTTTTTGGCAAATGTGACCTGACCGCGATAGTTAACCTCACCGCCACCGCGGGCGATGGATTTAGACACGATAGATGATGAAGTGCGTGGAGCATTATGAATCATCTTGGCACCCGTGTCTTGGACCTGACCCTTGTTGGCAAAGGCAATGGACAACATAGTACCACGCGCACCTTCGCCTTCCAGATAAACGGCCGGATATTTCATGGTCGTCTTGGCACCGAGGTTTCCGTCAATCCACTCGACCGTAGCATTTTTCTCTGCACGAGCACGCTTGGTTACGAGGTTATAGACATTGTCAGACCAGTTCTGGATGGTCGTGTAGCGCATGTAGGCACCTTCATGGGCAATGATTTCCACGATGGCAGCGTGCAGGCTAGCCGTCGAATAGGTCGGCGCTGTACAGCCTTCGACGTAGTGAACACTTGCTCCTTCATCCACGATGATGAGGGTGCGTTCAAACTGACCTGTTCCTTCGTTGTTGATACGGAAATAGGTTTGAAGTGGAATATCTAACTTGACGCCTTTTGGTACGTAGATAAAGGTACCACCTGACCAAACGGCAGAGTTAAGGGCAGCCAATTTGTTGTCTGAAGGCGGGACAAGTTTTCCAAAGTATTTTTTGAAGAGCTCTGGATGCTCCTTCAAAGCAGTATCGGTATCGGTAAAGATGATGCCGTGCTTGTCATATTCTTCCTTCATGTTGTGGTAGACAACCTCAGACTCATACTGGGCAGAAGCACCAGCCAGGTAGGCACGTTCAGCCTCAGGAATACCGATGCGTTCAAAGGTTTCCTTGATTTTGTCCGGTACATCATCCCAGCTGCGGGCTGGCTTGTCCGATGGTTTTTGATAATAAACAATGTCATCAAAATCCAGTTCAGATAGGTCTGCACCCCAGGTCTGCATAGGCATTTTCTTGAAGGTCTCATAGGACTTGAGACGGAATTCCAGCATCCATTCTGGCTCGCCCTTGATACGAGACATTTCGCGAATGACTTCTTCGCTCAACCCCTTACCAGTCGAGGCAACCAGCTCAACGTTTTCATCGTGGAAACCAAATTTGTATTCCCCAAGATCAATCGGGGTTGGTTCAATTCTTTCTTCTGACATAATTAAGATACTCAGCCCTATAAATCTTGGGCCTGTTCAGTTTAGTTTACTTAACTAAACCAAACAATCCTTTCTGTATTATTTGTTTATTCTTAGCTGACATGTCTATCCATTGCCTTTTTGAGGGCATTCCAGGATAGGGTCGCACATTTAATTCGCTGTGGGAATTTGGCAACACCCGCTAGAAGCGCGGCATCTCCCAATTCTTTTTGCTTGTCGTTTTGCTGACCTTGGACCATTTGAGAAAAGACTTCCGCCAGTTCTTGGGCTTGGTCCAGACTCTTTCCGAGAACGGCCTCTGTCATCATAGAGGCCGAGGCTGTGGAAATGGTACAGCCAACACCATCAAAGGCAATGTCTGTGATGACATTATCCTCGATTTTGACAGACAATTCAATGACATCGCCGCAGGTGGGATTGTGCAATTCAAGCTTTTCGACTCCTGAGAGGCTACCATGATGGCGAGGAGATTTGGAATGCTCTGACACAACGGCCATATAGAGCGAGTCTAACCTAGATAGGGCCATTGAAAAACTCCTTTGTTTTGAGCAAGGCATCGACCAGCTTGTCGCAGTCAGCCTTGGTATTGTAAATATAGAAACTTGCCCGAACAGTCGCCGGCACCTGCAGATAACTGAGAAGCGGTTGGGCACAATGATGACCTGCTCGAACAGCAACGCCTTCATAATCCAAGGCGGTCGCCACATCGTGTGGGTGCAAATCATCCAGATTAAAGGCAATCAAACCTGTCCGCTTACTGACGTCCTGGCTACCGTAAATGGTCAAGCCGGGAATGGCCTGCAATTTTGGCCAGATGTAAGCAATCAATTCTTCCTCGTGCTGCTGGACATGCTCCATGCCGATGTCATTTAAGTAATCAATGGCAGCTGCAAGTCCGATAGCACCCGCAATATTAGGTGTCCCCGCTTCGAATTTCCAAGGCAGTTCCTTCCAAGTTGCAGATTGTTCATAGACAAATTCAATCATTTCACCCCCGAATTCAACAGGAGACATTTGTTCTAGCAGTTCTTGCTTGCCATAGAGGACGCCAACACCAGTTGGTCCCAACATCTTGTGCCCTGAGAAGGCAAAGAAATCTACGTCCAAATCCTGCACATCAATAGCCATATGCGGAGTTGATTGGGCACCGTCCACTACCAAGTAGGCACCGACCGCGTGCACCAGCTCTGCTATTTCCTTAATGGGCGCAACTGAGCCCAAAACATTGGAAATATGAGCTAGAGAGACAAACTTGGTCTTTTCAGACAGGACTTCCTTCAGGACGTCCATGTCGAGCTCGCCATTTTTCAAGGTAACATAGCGGAGCTTGGCCCCTGTTTTCTGACAGGCCTGCTGCCAAGGAATGATATTGGAATGGTGCTCCTGAACCGAAATGATGACCTCGTCGTCTGCTTGGAGAAGATCTCTAGCAAACTGAGCCACCCAATTGATCCCCGTCGTCGTTCCTCGGGTAAAGAGGATTTCCTTGCTAGACTTGGCACGGATAAAATCAGCTACCGTCTGGCGTGCCGCCTCATAACGGGCCGTCGAGCGCTCAGATAAGGTATGCACTCCGCGGTGGACATTGGCATTGTCCTTCTGGTAATAGTCTGCCAAGACATCCAATACCTGCTGCGGCTTTTGCGTCGTTGCGGCATTATCCAGATAAACCAGCGGCTCATCATTAACAATTTGGTCTAAAATGGGAAAATCTAATTTACACTCTTCTAACATGACTATCCCTCACTTCCTTATCCTTTTTCAAAGCGAAAAACTCCCTGTGGAAATTGTTCCAGCATATCCTGATCCCCTTTCCCTTCCAAAAACATCACTTTATGGAAGGCATTGAAGTATTCAACAATGCGAAAATCGCATCGATTGATATAGAAATGGATATTGCATTGGTCATAGTAAGGTGTGATGGTTTGCCAAACCTTGACCTGTGGAAAGGTCGCTTCCACCGCTTGCCAGGCCGCAAATCCAATACCTCGGCCATGGACTTCTGGTGAAGTAAACAGGGTTTCTAGTTCTCCCTGTTCACCATCTAAGATGAGAACAAGGCCGCCTACTCGCTGATTTTCCAGTACTATCCAGTAGGCTTGTCCATGTTCCAAAGACATGAGAACTGTTTCACGCGCTATGACCTGGCCTTCCTCCTCGAAGAAGGCATGGCGTTCTCCAAATTCTTCCAAAGCTCCGAAGTTAAACGATACTTGATTTGCCAGGATAAACGCATCCCAATCCGACTTGGCAAGGAGTTCTAATGTAACTTGAATCTTTCCTTGTTTCATCTTAGCGTTTTGACAAGCTATCTTCAATCACAGCAATCATCTGGTCGCGGACTTCCTTGACTGGGATTTCTGTGATAACAGCTCCCAAGAACCCACGGATGACCAGACGCTCGGCTGTCGCGCGATCCAAACCACGGCTCATGAGATAATACATATCCTCTGGGTCCACCTGACCGATAGAAGCTGCGTGACCGGCCGTGACTTCATTCTCATCAATGAGAAGGATTGGGTTAGCGTCGGAACGCGCCTTGTCAGACAGCATAAGGACTCGGCTTTCCTGCTGGGCATCTGCTCCCTTGGCACCACGAATAATGTGTCCAATACCGTTGAAGGTAAGAGTACCACTTTCCAAAATAACCCCGTGTTGCAGGATATGACCGACCGAATTATTGCCGTAGTTAGTCACGCGGGTATCGACACCCTGAACCTGACGGCCAGCTGACAGGCCGACCACCTTGAGATTAGCATGGCTACCATTTCCCTTGAGGTCTGCATCCAAGTCAGCGACGACATTTCCTTTGTTAAGGAGGCCAATGGCCCAGTCCACGCTGGCATCGTTGCCAATGGTCGCACGGCGAGTCAAATAGGTATCCAGGTGCTGCCCCAAGCGGTCAATGGCTGAGAACTTAATCTGGCTTCCTGCCTGGGCAATCACTTCGACCACAATGTTGGCAGAGGTTTTCACCGCGTCGTCGCCAAGGCTCTCAAATCGTTCTAAATAATTGAGCTTGGTGTTCTTGCCTGCGATAATCAGTACGCGCTTGTTAAAAGCCACGCCACTTGTCGCGTCTTGGTAGAAAATACCTTCGACAGGCTGGTCAATTTCAACATTATCCGGAATGTAAAGAACGGCTGTCGAGTTGAAATAGGCTGTATTGTAGGCAGCCAATTTGTGCTCGTCGTAGGCTACTGCTGAGCCCAAGTATTTCTCGATGACATCCGGAATGACTTCCAAAGCCGAAGTGAAGTCTGTAAAGACTACTCCTTTTTCGACAAGGTCTGCTGGTAATTGTTCCAAAAGCGTCTGGCTACCGACTTGCACCAGCATAGGATTATCACCTAGAGCTGTGAAATCCGGTACGTTTCCGACTGCATCGTTGATGGCTAAACTGCCGTCACCCAAATTCCAACGGTGAAATTTTACCCGCTCGATAACTGGCAAGTCCAGCTCTGCTATTTTCCCAAAAGCCGCCAAACGTAGGTCTGTCAACCATGTTGGCTCTGCCTGTTGGAGTGAAAATTCTTGTATCAATTCTTTGGTCATAGGTTCCTCCAAAGACTTAAATGTCATCTTCTTTGTAGTCGATGCCAAGCTCAGCAGCTACCTTAACATAGCCTTCTTTTTCCAAGCGTTGCGCCAATTCAGGGCCGCCTGACAGGACGACACGACCTTCCATCATGACATGGACCACATCAGGAGTGATATAGTTAAGCAGGCGTTGGTAGTGGGTGATAATCATGGCACCAAAACCTTCGCCACGCATAGCGTTGATGCCTTTTGATACGACCTTGAGGGCGTCAATATCCAAACCTGAGTCAATTTCGTCCAGAAGGGCAAAAGTTGGCTCCAACATGAGCAATTGCAGGATTTCATTGCGTTTTTTCTCACCACCAGAGAAACCTTCGTTGAGGTAACGCTCAGCCATTTCCTCTTTCATATTGAGGAGCTCCATTTTCTCATCCAACTTGGTGATGAAGTCGCGGACGTTGATTTTGTCCTCGTCTTCCTTGCCAGCATTCATAGCTGCACGGAGGAATTCTGCATTGGTAATACCCGGAATTTCAGATGGGTACTGCATGGCCAAGAAAAGACCCATACGAGCGCGCTCATCCACTTCCAATTCCAAGATATTGACACCATCAAAGAGGACTTCCCCTTGCGTCACTTCGTAGCTTGGATTGCCCATGATGGCTGCTGAAAGGGTTGATTTACCGGTACCGTTTGGTCCCATGATGGCTGCAATTTCACCTGTTTTGAGGGTCAAATTTACACCCTTGAGGATTTCTTTGCCTTCAATTTCCACATGAAGGTCTTTGATTTCTAATACTGACATGGTATGCTCCTTTATTTTTCTGTCCTGTCCCTTATACATGCTGAGAAAAACTGCCCTAGCAGCCCCCCTTGACGCATTTAAAATCTCATTGTCTGGAAATTTTAATGAACAGTATCTATCCTAGTATATCAAAAAAAGAGCCAATCGGCTCTTTCCATGTTCCTAGACTTAATCTTTCTTCTGATTTCTCCGAATAATTCGTTTTTCTTTCCAGTCAGCCACCCGTTCCTGTCGATAACCACTGTTGCCAATAAAGCGCAGAAGATTGAGGAGGGGTGTTCGATTTTCACCGAAAATACCGATGAGTTCACAAAAGAGAACCAGGCCAAATCCTGCAGATAAAATCAACAATACACCGCCGACACGACTGGATACATTGAACAAGAGGGAAATCAATGAGAATAAAAAGGAAATCCCATAGATAACCAAGACTGTTCCCCGATGGGTCAAGCCCAGGGACAGGAGGCGATGGTGGAGATGCATCCGGTCTGCTTCATAAATTTTCTTGCCCGACAGGGTTCGACGAATAATGGCCACAACCGTATCTGTAATCGGTACTCCCAGAATAATCATAGGCGTCACAACAGCTACTGCGGTCGAATTTTTCAGACCTTGGAGGGACAAAACACCAATCATGAAGCCAATAAAGAGGGCTCCCGTATCACCAAGATAGATAATGGCCGGATTGTAATTATAGGGCAGAAACCCGACAATCGCGACAACCAAGACAAACAAGGTCAAGGTCAAATAAATCTCGCTTTCCACTAGGAAGAAATAGGAGACCAGGCCCATGGTAGTCAGCGAAATAATCGATACCCCTGAAACCAGCCCGTCCAAGCCGTCAATCAAATTGACCGCATTGGTAATGGCTACAATCCAGAGCACGGTGAGGAAAAAGGACAACCAGATCGGAAACTCAATATAGGGGCCACCGAAAGGCAATTTAAAAGCATCAAAATGAAAATCCGTGAAGAACCAAATGACCAGGGCCGCAGCTGTTATCCCAAGGAATTTAGGCAAAGGACTGAGCTCCTTGATATCATCCACTAACCCTGTCACCACCACCATACCACTTGCAAGAACAAGAGGAAGAACGTAGTCAAAATAGGTTCCCTTATAGCTCACATAGGTAACGATTTGCGGTAGAAAGAAGAGAACCGCAGCCGAAAAGGTGATAAAAATAGCTAGGCCACCAGCCGTTGGCATGGGTACCTTATTAATTCTGCGGGCATTTGGATGGTCCACCGCCCCAATTTTAAAAGCCAGAAAACGGATCAAAGGCGTCAGAATGACCGAGGTAATCAAGGTTCCAATCAGGATGAGGACATATTTCAAAGCAAAAGGCATCATGCAAGACTTACCTTCTTCAATTCCTCAACAGCGGCCAGAGACAACAAGACCTGGCCATGCTCCTGCAGAACAGGACGGGTCACGGTAGAGTCGTCCGTGTACTCCAACATTCTAGACAGGAGGTAATCTGGATAATCTGCGGAACGGTTACTCACATCCAAGAGGACAGTCATAAAGTAGTCATCGTTCATCTTGTAGAGCTCTGATTCTTCAAAATCCACATCGATGGCCTGGGCGAATTGAACCACTTCGTGCAAATGATCAAAGTGCAGAACGTAGTAGATATAGGGTTCTGCCTCTTCTTCAGCCTCTATATCTGCCAGACGCCGTACCGCATCCTTGTCATAGGCGCTCTTATCTTTCAGGTTTTTCTCCAAAGACTGAAGAAAATCCGCCGGCGTCATCTGACTGACCTCATCGAGATTGTCAAAGTCAGCCAAGTCCTCAAAGTTGATGTGCTTATCAATCTCTGACTTGGTTACAAAAATATCGACCTTGTCAGGCTTGGGCGTTACGCGAAAACTGAGCATGCCACTTTCTCGAAATGTCAGGGGCAACTCCAATTCATCTAAAACAGAATAAAAGAATTCCTCCGTCTTCTCATGAGGCATAAGAAAATCCGCAATCTCCATGCCTCTTTCTTCCAAATCATCTAATAGAATAGTGATTTTCAAGGTCGAATCACTAATTTGTTTTACTTTCATACTTACCTCATACATCTGCCTAGATTTTCCAACAAATAGGCCACATTCTCATACAAATCTCTCACCATTATACTAAATTGCCGTCGGAAAAACAAAAGAAAAGCAGGACAGCCTGCTTTTAGGAAATAAACTTCAAGAAAGAATAAACCAATAGAATGGCCCCCAGGATAATCCGATAGTAACCAAACACTGTAAAATCATGTTTCTTCACATAATCTGTCAGCATCTGGATGACAACGACAGAAACAAGATAGGCCGTTACCGATGCGACCAAGAGAATCAAGACCTGTTCAAAGTTGAGCGTATTGCCGTCGATAAAATATTTGACCGCCTTGAGCCCGCTATAGCCAAACATGGTGGGAATAGCCAAGAAGAAGGTAAAGTCGGCCGCCACCGAACGACTGGTCCCAAGAATAATGGCCCCCAAAATCGTCGCCCCAGAACGGCTAGTCCCTGGAATAATGGCCAAAACCTGGAAGAGACCGATAAACAGAGCCGTCTTATAAGGCAGGGACGCCAAGTCCGTCACTGTAGGCTGGACTCTCTTATTACGCTCTTCAATCCAGATAAAGGCAATACCATAGACAATCAAGGCAATGGCGATGGGCACCATAAAGTTGAAGTGGGCCTCAAACCAGCTATCAAAGGGCAGGGCCACCAAGATGGATGGAATACAAGCAATGACAACCTTGGCCCATAGCTGCCAGGTTAACTGAATCTCACGCTTGCTTTTGCCAGGCTGAAAAGGATTAAGGCGATTGAAATAGATGGTCATAACAGCCAAAATCGCCCCCAACTGGATAACAATGTTGAACATCTCCACAAAGCTATCCGACTGGTTGAACTTAATAAATTCCTGGACCAAAATCAAATGACCAGTAGAGGAAACTGGCAACCATTCCGTAATTCCTTCAACAATGCCTAAAAAAATGGCTTTCAATAATTCGATAAACATTGGATACTCCTTTTAATAACCTGCATTGACCAGCGAGTGATACCGTAGGAAAGAGATAACTTGCTCGCCAGGGACTTTTTTATAAAAGATACTTTTAATTTTTTAAAACCAATCATGCTCTAAATACTTTAGACATTATACCACGAAAGATGAGAGAAATAAAGAGCCAAATATAGTTTGATGCTATCGCTCAAAGAACATTTATACAATAATTGTGAATAAAAAAGCAATCGTATTGAAATTTTTCAGAATTTTTTATACAATGGTACAATACATTTTATAAGGAGATATTATGAAACATAAACTCAGTATTTTCCTGCTGACCCTGCTGGCTGTTTTTTCAGTCACTACAGGCGTTCGTGCAGATGAATACCTGCGTGTCGGGATGGAAGCTGCCTATGCACCTTTCAACTGGACCCAGGAAGACGACAGTAACGGTGCTGCTCCTATCGAAGGGACCAACCAATACGCTAACGGATACGACGTGCAAATCGCCAAAAAGATTGCAGAATCCATGGACAAGGAACTCTTGGTCGTCAAAACCAAGTGGGAAGGTCTGGTTCCAGCATTGACTTCTGGTAAGATTGACATGATCATCGCCGGGATGAGCCCAACAGAAGAGCGCAAGAAAGAAATCGCCTTTTCTGACAGCTACTACACTTCCACTCCGACATTGGTCGTTCGTGCAGATAGTCAATATGCAACAGCCAGCAAACTGGCTGACTTTGCAGGTGCAAAAATCACTGCGCAACAAGGTGTCTACCTCTACGACCTGATTGACCAGATCGAAGGCGCAAACAAGCAGACAGCCATGGGGGATTTCTCGCAAATTCGTCAGGCTCTGGAGGCTGGTATTATTGATGCCTACGTGTCTGAGCGTCCGGAAGGCCGTACCGCTGAGGCTGCTAATAAGGCTTTCAAGATGGTCGAGCTTTCAGAAGGTTTTGAAACCAATGCCGAGGACGTGACCATTGCAGTCGGTATGCGTAAGGATGATGCACGAATTGCACAGGTCAACCAAGTCCTTGCGACCATTTCTGAAGACGACCAAGTTGCATTGATGGACAATATGATTGAAAATCAGCCGGTCGAAGAAGCAACCGACGCGCAACCAAGCTTCTTTACACAGGTCTGGAACATCATCGTCAACAACTGGCAACAACTCCTACGCGGAACTGGTATGACCCTCTTGATTTCCATCTTGGGTACCATCATCGGTACGCTGATTGGTCTTTTGATTGGTGTTTTCCGCACTGCTCCAAAAGCTGAAAACAAGGTCGCTGCTATGGGACAAAAAGTTCTCGGTTGGCTGATTAATATCTACATCGAGGTATTCCGTGGTACCCCAATGATTGTACAATCTATGGTTATCTACTACGGTACCGCCCAGGCCTTTGGGCTTAACCTAGACCGCACTCTGGCAGCTATTTTCATCGTTTCTATCAACACTGGTGCCTACATGAGTGAGATTGTCCGCGGTGGTATCTTCGCTGTTGACAAGGGGCAATTTGAAGCAGCAACTGCGCTTGGATTTACCCACAACCAAACCATGCGTAAGATTGTCTTGCCACAGGTTATCCGCAACATTCTCCCAGCTACTGGTAACGAATTTGTCATCAATATCAAGGATACATCTGTCCTCAACGTTATCTCTGTGGTTGAGCTTTATTTTTCAGGAAATACTGTCGCGACCCAGACTTACCAATATTTCCAAACCTTTACTGTGATTGCCATTATCTACTTCATCTTGACCTTCACTGTAACCCGCATCCTGCGTTCTGTTGAAAAACGTTTCGATATGGACAATTACACGACAGGTGCCAACCAAATGCAAATAGAGGAGGTTCCACATGTCTAATACCATCCTGGAAATCAAGAATCTGAAAAAATCCTACGGTCAAAACCAAGTCCTCAAGGACATTTCAGTAACCGTTGAAAAAGGCGAGGTTATCTCCATTATCGGCTCTTCCGGTTCTGGAAAATCAACCTTCCTCCGTTCTATCAACCTTTTGGAAACACCGACGGAAGGCACCATCCTCTACCACGGTCAAGACGTTTTGGCCAAGGGCTATGACCTGACCACCTACCGTGAGAAATTAGGCATGGTTTTCCAATCCTTTAATCTCTTCAACAACCTCAATGTTTTGGAAAATGCTATCGTGGCCCAAACGACCGTTCTCAAACGTGACCGCGCTGAAGCAGAGAAAATTGCCAAAGCCAACCTCAACAAGGTCGGCATGACTGAGCAATACTGGGCCGCTAAACCAAGCCAGCTCTCTGGTGGACAAAAGCAACGGGTAGCCATTGCACGCGCCCTGTCAGTCGATCCAGAAGTTATTCTCTTCGACGAACCAACTTCTGCCCTTGACCCAGAAATGGTGGGTGAAGTTCTCAAAACCATGAAAGAATTGGCCGAGTCTGGCTTGACCATGGTCATCGTGACCCACGAAATGGAATTTGCCCGCGACGTTTCAGACCGTGTCATCTTCATGGACAAGGGCGTCATCGCCGAAGAAGGCACACCTCAACAAATCTTCGAAAATCCAAAAGAAGAACGAACCAAAGAATTCTTGAAACGTTTCCTCGGTTAAACCTTTATACCAGCTCTAGCTGGTATTTTTTTTTGGGCTCTATACACTTCAAAAGCAAACCAGGCCCCTGTTGCCACAGTATGAAGCCTGGGAGTCACTGCCTTCAGGGCACATCTTGTTGACCCACTTTTTCCATCCTACTCTACTCCTCCGATTGCGGTATTATACTCAACTAAAATCAAAAAGAAAAGGCGCTAGGACTGAGGCAACAGTTCTAGCACCTAAACTTTAAAAATTTCAATAACAGTATAGTACAGGTGGTGATTTTTTGCGCTTTTTTACTGCTTTTCAAATAAAAAAGAGAGGCATAGACCTCTCTCCCTTGTTTGTCTAGGTAAGTTTACCTAGATTAGTTTTCAAATTTTTTATGGTTTTTGTCGTAAAAATCAATCAAGCCCAAAGCTGTCGCGAATGAGATGTTGTCGATTTTTGCACGTCCTTGTGCAAGAGCGATAACTGACATTTCACGAGCGTTGGTCTCTTTACTGATACGGTAACCAGTGATTTTCTTTTCACGTACCCAGTTTACAACTGCGGCAACTTTTTCGTAACTAGTCATGAGAAACCCCTTTCCTTTTTATTCGTGCAATTAAGTATAATACAGCTATGCTCATTTTGTCAAGTAAAGTATTCGGTTTTTACCAATTATTTGACAGAAAGAGCTGACAATATTTGAGTGCGAATGTCTTCAACACCCTCCGGATTGCCCGGTAAGAAGATTGTATTATTACCTCCTTGTGCAAAATTATTTAAGGTATCCAAGTATTGGTTGGTCAACAAGATAGACATAATCTGCTCTTCTGACATACTGACGTTGGAATCTTTCAATTCACGGATAGAATCTGCCAAGCCGTCAACAATAGCCTTACGCTGTTGGGCAATACCCACACCGTGCAGGCGGTCTTTTTCAGCTTCTGCCTCTGCAGCAGTGACAATTTTTATCTTGTCTGCCTCTGCCAATTCTTGTGCCGCAACCCGTTTCCGCTGGGCTGCGTTGATTTCGTTCATGGATTGCTTGACCTCTGCATCTGGCTCAACCTTGGTAATCAGGGTCTTGACAATGACGTAGCCGTAGGTGGACATCTCTTCTGCCACCTGCTTCTGCACTTCCAGGGCGATCTCATCTTTTTTCTCAAACAATTCATCCAGAGTCAATTTAGGCACAGATGAGCGCAGGGCATCCTCAATATAGGACTTGATTTGAGCCTCTGGGTGCATGAGCTTGTAGTAGGCATCTGTGACGTTATTTTCATTGACCCGGTATTGGGTCGCCACATTCATAGTCACAAATACGTTATCCTGGGTCTTTGTCTCAACCACGATTTCACTTTGCAACATCCGAAGCTGAATACGAGCTGCAATGACATCCACACCGAAAGGAATTTTAAAGTTAATCCCTGAGGTAGACGTTTTTTGGTACTTACCAAACCGCTCGACAATAGCCACCGTCTGCTGCTTGACCACATAGAGGCCAGAAATAATCAAAATCAAGACCAGAAGCAGGACGAATAAGAGAGTAAACATAAACAATATAGGTGCCATAATAACCTCCTAAGCTAGCATCTTACACCAACATTTTATAGAGTGAATCATTTTCGTGCAAATTGATATATTGTGGGTCAAAATCTTCCAAGCGCTGAATAAAGTCCGCATAGTCATTCTTATCGCCCAAAGCAATCCCGATGAGAACTGGACCTGTTCCCTTATTGGCCCGCTTGATATACTCAAACCGTGTAATGTCATCATTCGGTCCGAGAATATGGTTTACAAATTCGCGCAGGGCACCCGGCCGTTGGGGGAAATTGACGACGAAATAATGCTTGATTCCCTCGTAAATCAGAGCTCGCTCTTCCATTTCTGGCATGCGGTTGATGTCATTGTTACCACCTGAAATGATACAACAGATGGTCTGCCCCTTGATTTGGTCCTTGACAACCTCAAGTGCAGCAATTGTCGCAGCACCAGCCGGTTCAGCGACAATTCCCAATTTAGAATAGAGGTCCAGAATGGTTTCTGAAATCCACCCCTCATCAACACCAATCAGCTTATCTACATGTTTACGAGCAACTTCGTAGGTGCTTGCACCGACCTTTTGAACAGCAATTCCGTCCGCAAACTTGTCAATTTCAGCCAGCTTAACAGGTCTTCCCTTATCAAAAGCAGCCTTCATCGAACGTGCTCCGCTAGCCTCAACACCTACAATCTTGATGCCTGGTGCCTGTTCCTTCAAATAAGCCGAAACACCTGCAATCAGACCACCACCACCAACGGGAACCAAAATCTGATCAAAATCAATCGATTGTTCCTGGGCCTCGTCCAAGATTTCGTAGGCAACAGTCCCCTGACCTGCCTGAACATTATCATCATCAAAGGGATCGATGAAGGTTTTTCCACTTTCCTGGGTATAGTCTTGAGCAGCCTGAGCCGATTCATCAAAAGTATCACCCACCAAGCGAATGTCCACAAATTCCCCACCAAAGAACTTGACCTGACCGATCTTCTGCTGCGGCGTTGTAATGGGCATGAAAATTGTAGCAGGAATCTGCATTTCCTGGCAGGTATAGGCTACTCCCTGGGCATGGTTGCCCGCTGAAGCACAGACAACCCCTCGCTCTTTTTCCGCATCCGTCAATTGGGAAATAGCGTAATAAGCCCCTCGAATCTTGAAGGAACGGACCCGCTGCTCGTTTTCCCGTTTGATATAAATATCGGCTCCATAACGCTCTGACAGGTAACGATTATAATCTAGCGGTGTCTTAACCACCACATTTTTGAGAACAGAATAGGCCTGCTCGATATTCTTTGCTGAAATCATATTGCACTTATTTCTTTCTATTATAAATATTGTACCAAAAATCCTGAAATAAACATAGGATTTATAATCAAAATTCACAAATATTTTTTATTTTTTCAGAATGGTCAAAAGAGCTGGCAAGCCAGCTCTTTACTATTCTTTGAACAGAATCCCGAAACTTCTAATTCAAGTAGAGTTACCTAACTCTACGATTTCGAGATTGAGCTTCAACAGTTTGGGGAACTGTTGAAGGTTGGAGATAGGGTTTGTCGGTAGACAAACTTCCCCTGTCCTCGCTTTCTAGTTTCTAAGCGAGGGCTAGAATAGCCTATCCGTAGGCTAACCTCGCTCTCTTGTTGTCAAGCTCGGGTTAAAATAGTCCCCCGGACTATTTTAATTATAAATCTTAAACGCATCGTCGTCGTTGCGGCCTACGAATGGCATTGCTTTACGGAGTTCTGCACCGACTTTTTCGATTTCAAGGTTTTCAGCTTCTTTACGGAAGGCTTCCATTTGTGGGCGACCAGCCTTGTAGTCGTTGACGAAGTCGTTAGCAAATTTACCAGACTGGATGTCTGCCAATACAGCTTTCATGTTTTCTTTAACTTGGTCAGTAATCACGCGTGGACCTGATACGTAGTCACCGTATTCAGCAGTGTTTGAGATAGACTGACGCATTTTCTTGAAACCACCCTCGTAAACAAGGTCAACGATGAGTTTCATTTCGTGCAATACTTCAAAGTAAGCCAATTCTGGTGCATAGCCAGCTTCAGTCAAGACTTCAAAACCTGCTTGCATAAGAGCTGTCAAACCACCGCAGAGCACTGCTTGCTCACCAAACAAGTCTTCTTCTGTTTCTTCTTTAAAGGTTGTTTCCAAAAGTCCAACACGGGCTGAACCAACACCTTTTGCCCAGTCCATAGCGATGTGTTTAGCATTACCAGTAGCGTCTTGATAGACAGCGTAAAGAGCTGGCACACCGAAGCCTTCTTCAAAGGTACGGCGAACCAAGTGACCTGGTCCTTTCGGTGCACACATGAAGACATCCACATCTGCTGGTACCTTGATAAATTCAAAATGAACGTTGAAACCGTGGGCAAAACCAAGGGCATTTCCCGCTTCCAAGTTTGGAGCGATTTCTTCATTGTAAAGGTCTGCTTGGATTTCGTCTGGAGCCAAAATCATGATAACATCAGCTTGTTTAGCTGCTTCAGCTACCTCAAAGGTCTCAAAACCGTCTTCTTTAGCCTTGTCAAATGACTTACCAGCACGCACGCCGATGATAACATCGTGCCCTGTATCACGCAAGTTTTGCGCATGGGCATGGCCCTGTGAACCATAACCGATAACGGCGATACGTTTACCGTCAAGTGCTGGAACTGTTACATCTTTTTCATATTGCATTGCTACTGCCATTTGTTAATCTCTTTTCTATTTTTTTATTTATAAATTCGGATGTTCAAAGATAATGAACATTCTGTAATTTTGTCTATCATGTGCATCCTTAGTTGCTCAACTTTCTTTTAATTCTAGGCAGTGAGGCGAAGGCTATACTGAGGTATGCCAAGCCGAGCTAACGACGAAGTAAAAGACAAGTGAGTGACTAGGTTAGTCACGACTGAAACCAGTCGCCCCCGTCCTTGCAATATTCTTAATCCCATAGGGCTGAATAACGCGCAGGAGGGCTTCAATTTTATCGCCATCACCAGTCATTTGAATGGTGATAGAGTGGGGTGCTACGTCAACGACGCTGGCACGGAAGGGTTGGATAATGGCCAAGATTTCTGCCCGTTTAGCAGGCGGAGCGACAATCTTGACAAGGAGAACTTCCCGTTCCAAATGCGGAATATCAGTAATATCTCGCACACGGACCACATCAATCAAGCGATTGAGCTGTTTGATGATTTGCTCCACTTCGTCCATGGTCGCAACATCAACGATGACCGTTACCCGAGAAATACCTGCAACTTCAGTCGGGCCGACTGAAATGGATTCAATATTGATTTGGCGCCGGGATAGGACACCTGTAAAGCGGTTGAGGACACCTGAAGAATTTCGTAATTTTGCTGTTAACATTCTACGCATTGAACTTCACCCCCAACATTTCCGCATTGCTCTTGCCGGCCGGTACCATTGGTACCACATGTTCAGCTTTGGAGATATGGACCTCGATCAGCATTGGTTTGTTTTCCAAGATGACCTTCATATCTTCTGCCAAGGTCGCCGGATTGTCAAAACTGTAATGGCTGATACCATAGGCTTCCGCTAGGAGCTGGAAGTTTGGCTCTGCATCAAAGACTGACTGACTGCGACGTTCTTCATAGAAGGATTCTTGCCACTGACGAACCATACCCAGGGAATGGTTATTAATCAAGACAACCTTGATGGGCACACCATAGCCATTGAGGATAGCCAATTCCTGGTTGGTCATCTGGAAACCACCGTCACCGACAAAGACTACAACTTCCTTGTCTGGATTGGCTAGTTTAGCGCCGATTGCTGCTGGAATTCCGAATCCCATAGTCCCCATGCCGCCCGAAGTAATCAGCTGGCGCTGGTGCTTGTAAGGATAGAATTGAGCCGCCCACATCTGGTGTTGTCCCACATCTGTCACGATGATAGCATCGCCATTTGTCAATTGACCAATCAGCTCGATAGCTGCTTGTGGCTTGATAAAGTTGGCATCTTCCTCATACCAGAAAGGTGCTCGACGCTTGTTGTTAAAGACCTGCTCCGTCCAGTCAGCATAGTCTGTCTCAACGGTTTCGCATTTCAACAGGGCTTGTAAAGTCGCTTTGGCATCTCCGACTACTGGAATTGCTGTCTTCATGACCTTGCCAATCTCTGCTGGGTCAATGTCCACGTGCGCAATAGTCGCATTAGGCGCATAGGTTGTCGGATTTCCCGTCAGGCGATCATCAAAGCGGGCACCGATGTTGATAATATAATCCGCATCATTCATGGCCATATTGGCTGAGTAAGTTCCGTGCATGCCACCCATAGCTAGGGCTAATTCGTGTTCAATCGGCATGGCTCCTAACCCAAGCAGGGTTGAAACAACAGGCAAGCGGTATTTCTCTGCAAAAGCAATCAATTCTTCCTGGGCTTCTGCATAGTTAACCCCACCACCAGCCAAAATCACTGGCTTTTTGGCCCGACTGAGCTGCTGGAGAATTTTCTTGACCTGCAAACCATTTGGCTCTACCGTTGGTTGGTAGCTTGGCAAATGAACCGTCGGATCGTGATAGGCTTCAACAATTCTTTCCTGGATATCCTTTGGCACATCTATGACTACTGGACCTGGACGGCCTGTGGTCGCAATATGATAGGCTTCTGTAATCACTCGAGGAATATCTGCTGTGTCCCGAATTTGGTAATTGTATTTGGTGATCGGCATGGTCATACCAATGACATCGGCCTCCTGGAAGGCATCCTTACCGATACCGCGCGTCGCAACCTGTCCTGTGAAGACCAGAAGAGGCACGCTGTCGCCCATGGCATCCGCTATCCCTGTAATGGCATTAGTTGCCCCTGGTCCAGATGTGACGATGGCTACGCCCACCTTTCCTGATGATTTGGCATAGCCTTCCGCCTCGTGGACCGCTCCTTGTTCGTGACGAGCCAAGACGTGCTGAATCCCCTCGTATTGATAGATAGCATCATATAAGGGGAGGACTGCCCCACCTGGATAGCCAAAGACCAGGTCCACACCCAATTGATGCAAGCTATCTAAGATTAAATAGGAACCTGAACGCGGTTGATCTAATTGGATTTCTTGCACATGTATTCCTCCTCTCTGCAATGTTGTATCTACTATCATAACACATGGAACTTAAATGTCAAGGAATATTCTGAAAATTCCTACATTTGTTCGTTTTCCTTATTTCAAGCCGAAATCTTAAACCAAACTTAAGTCAAATCAAGATGTAGGTTATTTTCAGATTTCTTTCAGAAAACTCCTCTATAGTGGGTGTATAGCAAAAAACGAAACGAGGTATTCCCATGTATTATGTCATCATCCCCGCCTATCAGCCAGATCAGAAATTACTGGAGCTATTGAACGCTTTAAAGCATCGGCTCAATTGCAAGATTATTGTAGTTAACGACGGAAGCACTGAAGCTTCGAAAGCCATCATCGAGCAAGCTAGTTCCTACGCAACCGTTCTTCACCACGAGCGTAATTTAGGAAAAGGGCAGGCCTTAAAAACTGCTTTTCAATATATTCAAGAACGTGACTCCAATTCTGTCATCTTAACAGCTGATGCGGACGGCCAGCACTCCGTCAACGATATGGATAGAGTGGCCCGGGCTGCTATGAATTTGCCCAATCACTTGGTTCTGGGAGTCCGTCAATTTAGCAATGATGTGCCTTTCCGCAGTCGTTTTGGTAATAAGCTGACCCGTCTGCTCTTCCGACTTCAAACTGGTGTCAAGGTTAGCGATACCCAGACTGGTCTACGCGCCTTTCATTCCAAGCTCCTGCCCTTTATGCTGAAAATCGAAGGCCAACGTTATGAGTACGAAATGAATATGCTGACTCAAGCTAGCCAAGCGTTCCCCATTACCGAGGTTCCCATTCAGACCATTTATATAGATGATAATGCTAGCTCGCATTTCCGACCTATCAAGGACGGCTTACTCATCTACAAAAACCTCTTCAAATTTGCCCTGGCCTCACTGGGCGGCTTTCTGGTAGACTACGGTGCCTATGCCCTGCTTATCGCAAGTTTGACTGCTCTGCCCTCGGGTATTCATATCCTCATTGCCAATGGCTTGGCTCGTGTTATCAGCTCTCTATCCAATTATTACCTCAATAAAAAGTTGGTCTTTCAAAGCGAGCAGAGCGTCCAAACTACTAGCCTCGGTTATTTGACCCTAGCTTTGGCCCTCTTCATCTGCGACACCTCTCTGATTTATATTTTCTACCAACTGTTTGGCTTGAATCTTTATTTGGTGAAAATCACAGTTGGCCTCTCCCTCTTTTTCTTCTCTTGGTATATTCAAAAACATATTATTTTCAATGAAAGGAACTCATTTTCCCATGAAATGGCTTAAAAAACCCTTTGCCTACGCCTCCGTCTTTGGTCTCCTTTTGACCAGCGGATTTACCTACTCCATGCTCAAGACCTTTGTCCTGTCAGAAACCATTGCGACAGTCGCCAGTAGTAATACGACTACGACATCATCCACAGCGGCACCAACTTCAGCCGACGTGACAGAAAATAGCTACTCAGATGATAATATTCAAATCCAGCTCCAAACCATAAGCAAAGATAACACGACGGTGTACGTGGCAGATATTCAGGTCAGCTCGCCAGAATACCTGCAAACTGCCTTGGCGCAAAATACCTACGGAACCAATGTAACGGCCAAAACTTCTGAAACTGCAGCAGCCAACAATGCCATTTTAGCAGTCAACGGCGATTATTACGGAGCGAATGCGACCGGCTATGTAATCAAAAATGGAACCGTCTACCGAGATACTGTCCGAGACAATGCCTCCTACGGAGATTTGGCTATCTATGCTGACGGTTCATTTGGTATCGTCTATGAAGATGAGATTTCCGCTCAGGAATTGGTGGACCAGGGTGTTGTCAACTTATTAGCCTTCGGACCTTCCTTGGTCGAAAACGGAGAAATCGTCGTCGATACTTCCACAGAAGTCGGTCGTGCAATGGCCTACAACCCTCGCACAGCTATTGGTATCATTGATGAAAATCACTATATCATCGTGGTGGCAGACGGACGAACTTCTGAAAGTGAGGGTCTCTCCCTCTATCAACTGGCACAAGTGATGCAGGAATATGGTGCCAAAACCGCCTACAACCTGGACGGTGGCGGATCTTCTACCCTCTATTTCAACGGTCAAGTCATCAATCAGCCTACAACAAATGGCAACACTATCTCAGAAAGGGCGGTGAGCGATATTGTTTACATCGGTTACTAAATCTAGTCGTACTTCGCGCACACTGATCAGCTACCTGACCGGCAGCATCTTCCTCTTCATATTTAGCAGAATCTATCAAGCATTGGGCTACGGAGAAGTCTCCTTCTTTATGAACTATCTCTTCTGCATCCCTCTGATTGGCGGCATTTTGCTCACGGGGCTGCTCCTATTCAAGCCAAGTCTATCGCGAACGGCCTACAACCTCTGGAATTCCGGCATTGCGACTATCACGGCTGGCTTTCTGCTCCGTGGCATTATCAATCTCTCAGGTCGTTCGACCTCTTTGGACCAACCTTATTGGTATATAGGTGCTGGCTTTCTAGCTCTGGCCTTGCTTCATCTATTCATTTTTGAAGAAAAAAAACAAAAAATATCAACCTAAAACAAGTGGGAAACCTCTTGTTTTTTTGAAGCGCTAAATGAACAAATTGTCAGAAATTTCACATTATTTATCAAATGACTAACTCTATGCGGGAAAACTATGGTATAATAGAAAAAATTCAAGAGGAGAAGAGATATGACTGAACAATCAAATACAAAAAACCTCCGTCATCGTAGTTCTGTTTACGATTCTATGGTTAAATCGCCCAACCGTGCTATGTTACGTGCCACAGGCATGACCGACGATAGCTTTGAAAAACCGATCGTTGGGGTTATTTCGACTTGGGCTGAAAATACACCCTGTAACATCCACCTGCATGATTTTGGGAAATTAGCCAAAGAAGGTGTTAAGGACGCCGGTGCTTGGCCTGTACAGTATGGAACCATTACGGTAGCAGATGGAATTGCCATGGGAACGCCGGGGATGCGCTATTCATTGACCTCTCGCGATATCATAGCAGATTCTATCGAAGCTGCTATGGGAGGGCACAACGTGGATGCCTTTGTCGCTATCGGAGGCTGTGATAAGAACATGCCGGGTTCCATGATTGCCATCGCCAATATGGATATTCCTGCTATCTTCGCCTACGGCGGAACCATTGCGCCAGGTAATCTGGACGGCAAGGACATTGACCTGGTTTCAGTGTTTGAAGGAATCGGAAAATGGAACAACGGCGATATGACCGAAGAAGATGTCCGTCGCTTGGAGTGTAATGCCTGCCCTGGACCTGGTGGATGTGGTGGTATGTACACAGCCAATACCATGGCCTCTGCCATTGAAGTCTTAGGTATGTCTATCCCAGGCTCATCTTCACATCCTGCCGAATCTCCTGAGAAAAAAGCGGATATCGAAGAAGCCGGACGTGCGGTTGTCCGCATGCTAGAACTTGGCATCAAACCATCTGACATTATGACTCGTGAAGCCTTTGAAGATGCCATTACAGTCACCATGGCGCTCGGGGGGTCAACCAATGCCACTCTCCACTTGCTGGCCATGGCCCATGCTGCCAACGTTGACTTGACCTTGGAAGATTTCAATGATTTCCAAGAGAAAGTACCTCACTTGGCTGACCTGAAACCATCAGGAAAATACGTCTTCCAAGACCTCTACAATGTCGGCGGTGTACCAGCAGTTATGAAATACTTGCTGAAAAATGGCTTCCTGCATGGCGATCGTATCACCTGTACAGGAAAAACCGTTGCGGAAAACTTGGAAAATTTTGCAGACTTGACTCCAGGTCAAGATGTCATCATGCCACTTGAAAATCCAAAACGTGCAGATGGCCCACTCATCATCCTCAAAGGTAACCTTGCTCCTGAAGGTGCCGTAGCCAAGGTTTCTGGTGTGAAAGTCCGCAGCCATACAGGTCCAGCCAAAGTCTTTGATTCTGAAGAAGAAGCTATCGAAGCAGTCTTGACTGACGAAATTGTAGACGGCGATGTAGTCGTTGTCCGCTATGTTGGACCAAAAGGCGGTCCGGGAATGCCTGAAATGCTGTCGCTTTCATCTATGATTGTCGGTAAGGGACAGGGTGACAAGGTTGCCCTCTTGACAGACGGTCGTTTCTCCGGCGGTACCTATGGTCTGGTTGTCGGCCACATCGCTCCTGAAGCCCAGGATGGAGGACCAATTGCCTACCTCCGCACTGGAGATTTGGTGACCGTTGACCAAGATACTAAAGAAATCACCATGCACGTTTCTGACCAAGAAATCGAAGAACGCAAGAAAACGACGATCATTCCTCCACTTTACTCTCGTGGTGTTCTCGGCAAATACGCCCACACCGTGTCTTCTGCCTCCAAAGGAGCTGTTACAGATTTCTGGAAAGTCGACCGTTCAGGAAAATAACCTATTTACTCCATTTTTCCCCCTATCCTCGTGATGGGGGATTTTTTTGCTCCTCAAAACAGAACTTTAAGTTTGGTTTAATATTTGACCTTTATACTTAGAAACATAAACAGTCCATTAGAAAGAGGTCTTACATGAAAACCACTATCAGCCAAAAACAATTCAAACGTAAGGAAACTAAATACATCCTCAGTAAAGCGACCTGGAGACTCTTCCTCCGCGATGCCCAGCCCCATCTCCTTGCAGATGACTACGCTCATTCAACCATTACCAGCATTTATTTTGATAATGAGGATTTTGACATGGTCCAGGATGCCTTAGCCAAAAAGCATCAGCGTGAAAAGGTTCGGATTCGGATCTACGATGCCCAGCCTCATGCCAACAGCACCGCCTTTTTGGAAATCAAGAAAAAAATCGATGGCATTGGTTACAAGTACCGACTGGAATCAACACCGCACATTATTCAATATTTCCTCCGTACAGGTTTGCGCGACAGCAGCCTACCAGACCAACCTGTCTGCCAAGAAATTCAATCGCTTCGGAAACGGTATGGCAATCTCTATCCGAAAATTCTCATTCGCTATGAACGCCAGTCCTTCAAGGGGCTAGAGGATCCAAAACTCCGCTTGACCATTGACCAAAACGTTATCTATTCAGACAAACATCCGGCGCTTAAATCAGCTGCAAAAGAAAAGGTCCTGCTGGACCCTGACCTAATGATTATGGAAATCAAAGCAGCTGAGACGATTCCAGATTGGCTATCCGCGCTCCTTGAAAAGCACGCCATTGAGAGAAAATCCTTCTCCAAATACGGAACGGCTTACCGCCTCGCGACTAGCCCAGAAAAGGAGTTGATAGCCTATGCACCTATTCGATAGTATCTTATCTACCACCAGCTCCATCGCCCTGCAAATCAGTTTAATTATGGGGATCAGCTTGGTGCTGGGTTATCTACTGGCAATGACCTACAAGCACAAATCCAGCTACAGCAAGGAATTTGTCATAACTTTGACCCTGATGCCAACCCTGATTGCCTTTATCATCTTCTTGGTCAACGGCAGTCTGGGGACTAGCTTAGCAGTCGCTGGGACCTTTAGTCTCATTCGCTTCCGCTCTGCCTCTGGCTCTTCCAAAGAAATGCTGGCAGTCCTACTGGCTATGGCCATCGGATTAGCAACAGGAACCGGTTATCTGGGACTGGCCAGCCTCCTGACGCTCGTCATCTGCGGCGCCATGCTCTTCTTTGAAACGGTGAATTTTGGTCAAACCGATCACAGGAGACGACACATTCTCCTAACTGTTCCCTTGGATTTTGATTACCATCATTTTTTCAAGAAGGTCTTCAAAGCAGCTTGTAAGGAGGAAGAAATCCTATCCATTAGCTACAAAAAGAAAAAACAGGCTCTGGTCCTCGAATATTCACTGGTTCTGGAGCTAAGCATTTCAGACCAAGTCTTGACAGAAACCATTGTAAACGCCCAACCACTCAACTTTATTGTCAATAAACAGACACCGAAAAAGAAATATTTATAAAGAAAGAAGGAAATCATTATGATGAAAACTAAGACGAAAAAACTACTCACCTCTGGCATTGCCCTCCTCACTATCGCAACGTTAGCTGCTTGTTCTTCTGCCCAAGGACAGACCCAAACCAACAAGACGATTGCCAACAGCCAAGTAACGACGACCAATTCAAGCACGAGTAACACCGCAAGCACTTCTAGCATTGATTGGTCGTCACTCCCTAGTCAAGAAGTTACCTTGTCTGACGAGGGCTTGACCATCACTGAAGGCGGAACCTATATTCTAAGCGGTTCGACGACAAAAGGTGTAACCATTGACACTCAGGAAAATGTGCGTTTGATTTTGGCTGGAGCTACCATTTCTAGCACAGATACCGCAGCTATCAATGTCCTATCTGCTGATAATCTTGAAATTAACTTGCAAGATGGCACCGAAAATACTGTCTCAGACACTAGCACTCATTCCGATGCAGATATTGAAGGGGCCATTCATTCGGAGTCGGATTTAGTTATCACTGGCAATGGTAAACTGACCGTTGAAGGCAATTTCCAAGACGGGATTGTCTCTACCGATGACCTGACCATTGAGTCTGGATCTATCACCGTAAACTCTCAAGATGATGGTATTCGTGGTAAGGATTCATTGACCATCGCAGGCGGTACTATTGATGTGACAGCAGGTGGCGATGGTATCAAGGCGACAAACGACGAGGATACTACGAAAGGAAATACTACTATCACGGGCGGAACCATCACTGTCACTGCAGGTGACGACGGTATCAAAGCCGAATCTGCCTTGACCATTGAAGATGGTTCGATTAAAGTAACTGAGTCAACCGAGGCCTTGGAAGGAAGCAATATCACTATCAATGGTGGAACCTTGGATGTTTATGGTTCTGATGATGCCATCAATGCCGCAAGCGATACAGCTACTGATATCTTCATCAAGGTCACCGGAGGCGATTTGACCGTTGCAGTCGGAAATGGCAATACGGATGCCTTTGATTCCAATGGCGATTTGATCATTTCTGGTGGCACCATTGACATAACTGCTCCTACATCAGCCTTTGACTTTGACGGTTCCGTCTCCTTTACAGGCGGTGACGTCACGGTCAACGGTGAGAAACAAACTGACATTGTCCAAACCGGTCCCGGCGCAAGGGGCGGCGCACCTGCAGGTCGCGGTGGATGGTAATCGAGTAGGGACTGGTCAAAAAAGCCTAGCACCACTTTTCAGAGTTCGTGTCAACATCTCAGCGCAGTGGTTGATTGGGTTTAACAGTCCAGTGGACTGTTAAAGGTTGGAGATAAGATTTGCACAGCAAATCTCATCAGTTCGTATTTTACACTCCAAATCTAACCTCTACGACTGATGCGAACAGAGTTCGCTTCATCTCCAACCTCAAACTGTCACTACTCTGACTTAACGACTGATGCGAACTTTGTTCGCTATATCTCCAGCCTCCAAAGGTTCCCCGAACCTTTGGAGCTATGCGGGGGCGGGAGTTTAAAAGGTCTGGGAGACCTTTTAAAGTGGGAGATATAAGCTGACGGCAGTCAGCTCACATAAATTGAAGTCTGGGGATAGACTGTTTCAGCTCAACAACTAGAAATAAAGACTTGTTGATGAACTCTTTTTCTACCATTTGTCAAGTCCATCAAGGTATTTGACGAAAAATATTTTGAGTTCAATAGTCAAAATAAGGAAATTGTTTTCTTTTGGACTAAAGTTTAGTGAAAAAAGTGTATACAAAACCAACACCTTATGTTGAAATTTTTTGATAAGGTGTTACAATGATAGAGCATAAACAGTTTTATCGATTTTGGGTTGAAGCGTAATCGTAAAGTTTGTTATGCATAATGAGGTAATACATTGTCCGAATGAGTCGATGTATGGAGGCAATCGTGTGTGGCTTGGTTGAAGTCGTTTGCGATTGTCTTTTTCGTTTCTCATAAAAGTCTGCGATATGGCAAGGATTAGTGTGACTAGCTGAAGCGATATTGTGAATGCACTTGAACAGAATCTTTCTAGCGTAGGGATTGCCACGCTTGGTAATGTGC
The DNA here is from genome assembly GCF_040836615.1 of Streptococcus nasisuis. Classification (NCBI taxonomy): domain Bacteria; kingdom Bacillati; phylum Bacillota; class Bacilli; order Lactobacillales; family Streptococcaceae; genus Streptococcus; species Streptococcus nasisuis. The sequence goes on from NZ_CP162268.1 coordinate 2,313,134, forward strand.
TCCTTAGCGAGGAAGCTTCCAGATTCATAGTGTCTTAGGTCAATACCGATAAAGGCATTGATTTGATTGGCAGACTGAAAACGGCGAATATCTCCCAGTTCGCCAATAATACTTGTTGCAGTCGTCTCAGCGATACCAGGAATAGAAAGCAGAATCTCATATTCTGGTAATGGCTGAGCTAGTTCCACCATTTCGTCTAAGACAGTTTGTCTCTGTTCAGAAAGTCTAAGCAATTCTTTTGCATAGTAACGCACCTCTTCCATGATCGGAGAGGTTTTCTTAACGGCACAATAAGATTGATTAGCTAGTGCTGTCAGCTTCTCAACTAAGTAAGCCACACGCTTGTCAGAAATCCGTTTTGAAGTGGACAGACGGATGCTCTTTGAGAGTTCATCCTTGCTTAACTCAAGCACGAAGTCCTTGCAAGGAAAAGCTATAACTAAGTTCCAGTATTGTTCCCCAGTTGGTGTTGACAAGATAGTTTCCAATTCAGGGAAAGTGACCTGTAAGACCTTGTGCAGGCGGTTTTTAGCTCGAACGATGTCCTCAGTTAAGTTCTGATAGAATCGACTGAGATCCCGCAAGTTTTGGTAGACTTCTTCTTGGACATACGTCGATTTACGATTCAGTACAAACTGAGATTGAGCTAGTTTTTCGGCGTCAATTTGATCTGTTTTTCTCACACGCAAGCTATCCAGTTGCTTCTTGGCTTCTAAGGGATTGAGTCGTGTATAAGCGTAGCTATGTTCATCCAGAAAAGCTTGAAGACGACGAGAATAGACGCCTGTTGCTTCAAAGATGATTTCTGGCTTGTGGACGGTTTTCAAATCGCCAAGTAGCCGAGAAAAGCCAATGGCATCATTGGACATGGTGTAGTTATGAACCTTCTCGCCGTTGACTAGAATGGCTACTTCTGAACTTACCTTACTCACGTCAATCCCAAATACTACTCGCATGATATTACCTCTTTGTCTTGAATGATTCCTTGTTTTAGTGATGTCATTTTCAATACTCGACGTCTGGCGTCCCACATACTTTGATAACATTCTTTCTAAAACAGGTGCCTTGCCAGTTTTTGATGCGACGTCTAGCGTCAAAAGAGTTCTCGACTTAACAAGACACCTCTACTTTATCATAAAGAAAAAGTAGTGAGTACTTTCTCCCGTCGGAGATTTCCTCACTACTAATCTTAGTATGTTTTATCTCGGTCGAGTAATTTCCCACTCCCAATCGAGATTATTGACCTCGATTAACAAGTAGTCGTATTATACCATCCATTACAATTTTTTATCTTTTGAAAAATACTGCCGTGTTTCCTTGATAATAACTGGTGATAAGGCTAGTAAAGCAATTAAGTTTGGTAAGCCCATGAGACCATTGACAATATCTACAATCATCCAAATCAAATCCAACTTCAGGAAACCACCGAAAGCTACCATCAATACCTTGTTATTGGACAGTTACAAAAGGCTATATTAGAAAATAATAACAAAAGTAAGTCTTTGTATCACGTTTCTGTTCGTAGTGCCACGATTTCGCTATCCCTTCCTCTGACTGTCTTGGTTTCCAGCGTCAGACTTGGGAGTCGCTATTGGGTTCACCGGTAGCGGGTGCCCACAGAGGACTTCCACCTCAGATGTACGACATGCCCGTCGTACAAAGAAAAGTTGAAGACACTCCATCTTCAACTTTTTTCCTTTATCTCGGGCTAATCCCCAGTGTAATGCGTCCCAAACGGCTGATACGGGTCATTTTCCAGGCCGGTGACCAAACGATTTCCACCTGGGCATCTTCGATTCCGTCAATGGTTTTTAGGGCCGCAATCAATTCACCCGGCATGGTATCTGCACAGGAGCAACCTGCATCCGTGAAGGTCATGATGACCTTGCATAGACCAGCCTCATCCACAGTGATTTCATAGACCAAACCAAGATTGTAGATGTCCAATTCAATTTCCGGATCATAAATGGTTTCCAAAACAGCAATTAGCTGCTCAGACAGCACCTCGGCTCTCTCGTTGAGTTTAATATCCTCTCTCACAAGTCTTCCCCCATTGTTTAGATAGTATAACTGTTATTCTACCACAATTTTAAGAAATCTACACCTCTTGGCTAGTTTAGTTTACAAGGTCCGAATGGTGCCAGATGCACCCTTACCAATTGAAAAGACATACTTATGTCCCTGGGTCAAACTATGGTAAAAGCCTTTCCCCTCATACAATTGAAAGACCTGCATGTCATTGCTATCCTCATCCTTGTAAACATGCTGGTAATAAGGATTGTCCGCAAAAATGGTCTTCAAATAATCATTTTCCACCGGACGAACCAAGCCTTCAATCCGCACGACCTGAAGCAGATAACCATCTTCTGACATGGCTGTCAAAGCGATACGCGGATCCCCCATTAATTGCTTATAAAAATGAGTTTCGGGACTGGTCATGAAGAAAATCCCCTCCTCAGTGGCCGCTGTGATATGAATGTGACGGGCATGCGGATTTCCATCTTGATCCAAGCTCGCAAAAACCCCCAACTTCATCTCTTCCAACAATTGCATGACTTCTTTTAGTTCCATGATGACACCTCTTGAAAACGGATTCTATACCTTGATTATAGCAAAAAATAGATTTATTGTTAAGCCTAACTTAGTGATCCTATCGAGATTTTTAGAGCTTTCAACCACTTAAAAAGGGAATGGGCTCAACTCGACAAAGCTAAAAAGAGTTCGTCAACAAGTCTTTATTTCTTTTTGTTGACCTAAAACGATCTATCCCCAGACTTCAATTTATGTGAGCTGACTGCCGTCAGCTTATATCTCCCACTTTAAAAGGTCTGGGAGACCTTTTAAACTCCCGCCCCCGCATAGCTCCAAAGGTTCGGGGAACCTTTGGAGGCTGGAGATATAGCGAACTCTGTTCTCATCAGTCGTTAAGTCAGAGTAGTGACTGTTGGAGGTTGGAGATAAGGCGAACATTGTTCGCATCAGAAAGGTTTGGGAAACCTTTGGAGGTTGGAAATTGAACGAACGGAGTTCGTATCATTCGTTAGGATAGGTTTGGAGCGTTAAACGCGAAGTGCTGAGGATTGTTTCACAATCCCAATTTCCCACCTTTCTCAGTTCCCCAAATTGTGAAAGCCAATCAACCCTGCGCTAAGATGTTAACACGAACTAAAAAAAGAGAGCCTAGGCTTGAACCCAGGCTCTTAGTAATTCACGATTATTTCACTTCTACTTTTTCTGTCCAAGGACGGGCTGTTGTAGCTAGAACTCCATTGAGTTCTTCCACGTTACGACGACCTTGGTCTGCCAACCATGCCTTAGCAGCCTCTTCACCTTCTTTGGCAAAGATTGCCACAGCATCTTTCCAAGTTGCACGTCCGCAGAGAACACCGTTGAAGTCTGAACCTGCCTCTTTGGCAAAAACAAGCGTTTCTTGGAAGAGTTTTGCAGATACACCCGCACTGAGGTAGATATATGGCAAATGCGTGCTTTCAGACTGCTCTTTGAAGTAGGCTTTTGCTTCTTCTGCAGTGTAGACTGGCTCTTCTGTTGTGTAGCCTTCCACAAAGTTCATGTTGACAGGTACTTCCACCTTGAGAACGTCAGCGTTATAGCGCGCCTTACTGAATTCACGCATAGCGCCGTTGACCTTGTGCGGTTTGAGGGCAGCATATTCGCGAGAAGTCACGTCCATATCGCTTGCATCGTAAGTCAAGATTTCCACGAAGTAAGGAATATCTTCTGCCAAACACTCGCTACCGATGCGTTCAACCCAAGCGTGTTTGATGTCGTTGATTTCTGGCTTGTCATCCACATCATAGTAGAGCAAGATTTTCACGGCATCTGCGCCCAATTCCTTGATCCGTTTCGCTGACCAGTTTGGCAATAAATCTGGCAAACGACCCGGAGTTGAGGCATCATAACCAGTTTTTTCATAGGCAGCGATAAAGCCACAGTCCGCATGGCGCAATTCTGACGCAGGTACACCAAATTCTGCATCCAAAAGGATAGAGCTGGCATAAGGTGTCAGGTCACTTGAAATCACTTTTTTGAAATCAATCAAAATATCGTCGCCGAATTCACCACCACCAGCAGCTGCCGCCAAAAGGCGTTTCAAAGCACCGCGTTGGTCAATAGCAAGAGCCGCAATGACTTGATCACTGTTTGACAAACGTGTCATATGATCAAACTTAGCTTGCGAAAGTTGTAGTTTTGTCATTAGAATCCTCCTTAGGAAAATGAGATAAACAGAGTTAAGTAGGCTAGCCTAGTGCCTAACAAGTTAATAACAAAGCAATAAAAGATAAACGAAATGACGAAATTTAGCCGAAGCGCTTCACACCGTCCAGATAGGTTGCTTTGAGCTGACCTTGATCATCCACGACAATGAAATCTGCTGCGCGACCTGGAGCGATTTGACCGCAGACATGGTCAATGTTGACAGACCGTGCTGGGGCAAGAGAGGCCATTCTCAAGGCATCAGGCAAGCTGACCAAGCCCCACTCGACCACATTTTGCACCGCTTGGATAAGCTCCAAGATAGAACCAGCCAAGCTACCGCTGTCTTTGAGGCGAGCTGTGCCGTCTTTGACCACGACTTCAAATTCACCCAGACGAGACTCGCCCTCGCCCATACCACCTGCCCGCATACAGTCCGTAATCAAGACCGTTTCCCGCGCTCCTCTGGCTTTGACAACAATTTCAGCTGCTGCAGGGTGGACATGATGGCCGTCACAGATCATTTCTGCGTAGACATCTTTGAGACTAAGCGCAGCGCCCACCATACCCGGTTCACGATGATGAAGACCGCTCATCCCGTTGTAGACATGGACAAAGATATTGGCACCTGCATCAACTGCTGCCTGCGCTTGTGCAAAAGTCGCATCCGAATGCGCCAGCGCTGTATGGATTTGCTTGCTGTTGGCAAATTCGATAAATTCCTTAACGCCCTCGCGCTCTGGTGCAATGGCAATCTTATTGACCAAGCCATTGGAAAGACTGTACCACTTGTCCAATTTCTCAATCGAAGGGTCGCTCATATATTTTGGATTTTGGGCACCCTTGTATTTTTCAGTGAAAAATGGCCCTTCGAGGAAGATTCCTTGAATTTTCGCACCGGTCTCCTCACCAGCATGTTGACCAATGGTTTCACAGACCGCATCCAAATTTTCAACCGAATCCGTCAAGGTCGTTGGCAGCCATGAGGTCACACCGCAAGCCAGCAGACCTTCTGAAATGGTCTTAATCCCCTCAAAGTCATTGTCCATGACATCGTGAGAAGCGTAGCCGTGAATATGCGTATCGACCAATCCCGGTGCAAGGTGATAAGCTGAATGGTCAATGATTTGACCGCCCGTCGGCTCTTCTGTCAAGATTTGACCGAACTGACCGTTTTCTGTAATTTCTAAGTAAGCATTTTCTATTTCTTGTTCAGCAAGAATAATTGATTTTGCTTTAATATAGGTTGGCATGCTATTCCTCCTATTAAACTGGTTATATCCACTTATTATTATATTGTATAATGCTTCACTTGTCAAGTAGAAACCGAAAGATTGATCATTCTTTCCCAAATTTCTTCAACAAGCAAAAAGAGCTGAGAATATTCCCAGCCCATCTAACTATTCTATATATTGTCGATAAATGCGTGAAGACAGCAGACAAACCACCTCATAATTGATAGTCCCCACATAATCTGCCCAGTCTTGGACGGTGATTTCTCGGTCCCCATCCTGACCAATCAAGGTCACCTTGGTCCCCAGGGGATAAGGTTTTGGTAGACGAATGGTAATCTGATCCATGGAGACACGACCAACAATCGGACAAGGCTCCCCATCAACAAGAACTGAGAATCCCTGCATAGCCCGCAACAGGCCATCTGCATAGCCAATTGGCACCGTCCCGATATACTCGTCCCCCTGGCTCTCGTAGGTCATACCATAACCTATCTTTTGGCCCGCGTCCAAGAGCTTCGTCTGTACCAATTGGGACTCCAAGCTCAGGGCCGGCAGAAGAGCATAGGGCAGTTCTAACTCCCGACCGCTTGGGTTGAGGCCATAGAGAGCATCCCCCAGGCGAATCATATTGAAAACAGCATCTGGATGCCAGATACTGGCCGCAGAATTACTAGCATGAATCAAATCCGGCAGGCTTGTCAATTGGTCCAGAATGCTCCGGAAATTTTGCAACTGTTCCTGATAATAGCAATCGTCCGCCTGGTCTGCAGCCGCAAAATGGGTAAAGATACCTTCAAAATCTACATCAGCAGCTGCCAATTCTTCAATCAGTTCAGTGATTTCCTCAACATTCCGAAAACCCAGACGCCCCATACCTGTATCCACCTTGATATGGACAGACAGGCCGTCCAGTTCCAATCCTGCCTCCTGCACCAAGTGCCACCAATCCAGACTAGACAGTGTCAGACTAATATTTGTCTGGCGGGCCAGAGGAATGCAGTCGATTGGGACCACACCAAGAATCAAAATTGGATGTTCCAGACCGGCCTGGCGGAGCTCCAAGGCCTCGTCCATATTGGAAACACAGAAGCCATCTGCCTTGGATGACAATTCACGCGCCACTTCCACAGCCCCATGGCCATAGGCACCGGCCTTAACAACCGCAAACTTCTTCGTTCGAGCTGGCAGATTCTCTGTCAGCCTATCAAAGTTGTGACCAATATTGCCCACCTTCACCTTAGCTACTGTGGGCCGATGTATGCTAGCTTTCATCCTCTTCCTCCAAAATGACACTGGCCTGGACAAAATTCCCTGAATGACTGATACTCAGCCAAACTTTACAGGCTACAGGCGATTTTGTGACCACTGGACGCCCCTTCTCATCCGGCAAAATCTCCAAATCCTGAAAACCGATTTTTCCAATCCCCGTTCCCAGGGCCTTGACAAAGGCTTCTTTTGCCGCCCAACGACCAGCCAAAAATTCAACTTGTCTGCGCCCAGACAGGCTCGAAAACCGTTCTCTCTCTGATTCAGTCAGCACCTTTTCTACAAAACGGGGCTTGCTCTCCATTGCTGCCGCAATTGCTGCGATTTCCTGTAAATCTATACCGTGACCAATAATCATTTTCACCTAAAAAATAGAGCGGGGAGGCTACTCATTCCTGCCCCACCACGCTCCTGTTCTGTTTATTCTTTATCGATTCGAAAAGCTGTCACTGTCTTCCGTGACAGTTTTTAAATTTCTTCCCTGAAGCACATGGACATGGTGCATTGCGATCGACACCCTCAAAGGCCTCTTTCGAAACTGCACGAGTCGGTGGGATGATATTCTTAACTGCTGTTGTATGCGCCTCATGGGCTGCACGTTCACGTTCAATATTGTCGTGAATCTGAGCCTTCATCATCAAACGCGTCACATCAAACTCAATCGAACCAATCATGTCATTGAACATGGTAAAGGCTTCTGACTGGTACTCGACAATCGGATTGTTCTGAGCATAACCACGCAGACTAACTGCATTTCGCAATTGATCCAGAGCATCGATATGATCTGTCCATTTATTATCCACTACACGCAAAATCAAGACTTTTTGGAACTCGCGAATACGGTCCTCATCTTTTAATTTGGCAATCTGTGAATCATAAACCGCAATGGCTCTGTCGTACAATTCATCTGCAATTTCCCCATAGCTGAGGCCTTCCAAATCAGATAGGCGCAAACTCTCCTCGTCAACCAAATTGGCATGAGCAAATTTGAGAATTGAATCCAAGGCCTCTTCACGACTGAAGCTCTTATGGGAGTCAATCAGGCGCTCAATTGTCCGCTGAATCATAGAGCGAATTTCAGGACCCAAATCGCGTTCAGCAGTAATCACATCATGGCGTTGGCTGTAGATAATCTCGCGCTGTTCACGCATAACATCATCATACTGAAGGACCTGTTTACGAGAATCGTAGTTGTTTCCTTCAACACGCTTCTGCGCCGCCTCAACCTGACGGGTCAACATGCCAGACTTGATGACAGACTCTTCTTCAGACAAGTTCATCCGCTCCATGAAGGCCTTGATTCGCTCTGAACCAAAGCGTTTCATCAAATCATCTTCCAAGGATAGGTAGAATTGTGATTCACCTGGATCCCCTTGACGACCGGAACGTCCGCGGAGCTGATTATCGATACGGCGGCTCTCATGGCGCTCCGTACCGATAACGCAAAGACCGCCAAGTTCACGCACACCAGGACCCAACTTGATATCCGTACCACGACCGGCCATGTTGGTGGCAATGGTAACAGCACCACGCTGACCAGCGTTCATGATAATTTGGGCTTCACGGTAGTGGTTCTTAGCATTAAGAACCTCGTGCGGAACCCCTGCAGCCACCAATTTTTGAGAAATCAAGTCAGAGGTCTCAACCGCAACGGTACCGACAAGAACTGGTTGACCTTTTTGGTAACGTTCTTTGACATCACGCACTACAGCATTAAACTTGTATTCCAAGTTTGGATAGAGCAAGTCTTCATGGTCGATACGTTGAATTGGACGGTTGGTTGGAATAGGAATGATGCGGATATTGTAAATTTCTCGGAATTCTTCCTCTTCTGTCTTACCAGTACCCGTCATACCAGACAATTTCTTATACATACGGAAGAGGTTCTGATAGGTGATAGAGGCAGACGTCTTGGATTCATTCTGGACAGGTACACCTTCTTTTGCTTCAATAGCCTGGTGCAGACCGTCAGAATAGCGACGTCCTTCCATGGTCCGACCTGTAAATGGATCGATGATCATGACTTCCTGCTCTTCATTGACCAGATAGTCAACATCGTAGGTCATGATATAGTTGGCACGGAGGGCATTGTCCAAGAAGTGGGTAATAGCCACGTTCTCAATATCATAGAGGTTGTCCAGCTTGAAGAATTTCTCAGCCTTGTCAATCCCTGAATCCGCCAAACCAATGGTTTTAGACGGTACATCGATGATATAGTCGTCGCGATCCAAAGATTTGACCAACTTATCCGCTAAGAAATAGAGCTGGTTGGTTTCTGAGCCTTGAGGACCTGAAACGATCAAAGGTGTACGGGCCTCGTCGATCAGGATTGAGTCAACTTCATCGACCAAGGCATAGTTGAGCGGGCGCTGTACCATATCTTCTGCACGCACCACCATGTTATCACGAAGGTAGTCGAAACCAATCTCCGAGTTGGTGGAGTAAGTGATATCGCAGTTATAGGCTTCACGCTTTTCAAAAGGTGATTTGGCTGCCAAGTTGATCCCAACCGACAGACCCAACCATGAATAAAGCTCACCCATCTCAGTCGCATCACGAGTAGAAAGGTACTCATTGACCGTTACTACGTGTACCCCTTCACCTGTCAGGGCATTGAGGTAAACCGGCATGGTCGCCGTCAAGGTCTTCCCTTCACCAGTACGCATCTCTGGAACGTCACCATTGTGGAGAACGATACCACCCATGACCTGAACCTTATAAGGATAGAGGCCCAGGACACGACGCGCACCCTCACGAACAACGGCAAAGGCTTCATAGAGGAGTTCATCCAAGGTTTCACCTTTGGCAAGGCGGTCCCTAAACTCCTGCGTCTTGGCCTGCAACTGCTCATCCGTCAAGGCTTCCATGGCATCTGCGTAAGAGAAAACCTTGTCCGCCATTTTTTCTAATTTTCTTTGCTCACCCTTATCATTTTCAATAATGGAGCGGAGCATATTTCTAACCATTCTGTACTTCCTACTTAACTTGATTTTGCTTGTCTGACCTGTCACAAGGATACCCTTCCGTCTTTGGGTAAGCTACATCCATCAATAGCTGACAACCATTTGACAAGAACCTAAAAATTCCAGGCCAGGTGACATAGTTCAATAATATATTCTAGCACAAGATTTGGTTTTTTTCAAGGTTGGAACAACTCTCAAACACGCTTTTCACAAAGAAAACAGCCCCTTAGCAGGACTGCCTTCCAGATTCTATGGATGACTAACTATCATTTCCAATTGCCCTGAAAATTCCCATTCCAGCACATTGCTTGGCAAAATAAAGTGGCTACCTTTTTCAATCTCGTAGACTTGACCATCAATCTGCAATTGGCCTACACCATCAAGGACGCTGACTAGATAGTAGGGAGCTTGTTTTTTGAAAATGACCGCACCTTCGATTTCCCACTTGTAAACCGTGAAAAATTCATTGCTGACATAAGTTGTGGCTCTCAACGCCCCAGCTTCAATAGTATCGGGGTGGCTGTTTGCTGGCTCACCAATGGTCAGGACATCAATAGACTGCTGGATATGGAGGTCACGGAGGTTGCCAACATCATCCTTGCGGTCGAAATCATAGACCCGATAGGTCGTGTCGCTGGACTGCTGGGTTTCCAAAATCATAATTCCCTTGCCGATAGCGTGCATGGTCCCGCTTGGTACATAGAAAAAGTCACCTGCCTTGACCGGCACATGGGTCAACAATTTGTCCCACTCCTTTTCCTCAATCATCTGGGCCAATTCTTGACGGCTCTTGGCCTCGTGACCGTAGATAATCTCAGCTCCCTCATTCGCCGCAATCACATACCAGCACTCAGTCTTTCCCAATTCGCCCTCATGCTCTAAGGCATAGCTATCGTCCGGATGAACCTGAACAGACAACCAATCATTGGCATCCAGAATTTTGGTCAAAAGCGGAAAAACTGGACTGTCACTGTCGCCAAATAAATCACGACGCTCAGCATATAACTTGTCCAAGGGAGTACCCTTGTAATCGCCATTGGCTACGACGGAAACGCCGTTGGGATGAGCCGAAATGGCCCAAAATTCACCGGTCGTCTGGCTGGGAATTTCATAACCGAATTCGGTCTCTAAACGATTCCCACCCCAGATTTTTTCCTGCATGACAGAGTTTAAAAATAATGGTTGTGCCATAATTGTCTCCTTCTCAATTCTTCTAGCCCAATCTTATCAAATTTCCCGATAAATGCCAATGAAGAGCCACAGAAAAGCCTGGCAGAGCCAAGCTTCTCTCTTATGTCAGACTTATTTTTCAGCTACTTTTTTGGCTAAAGCAAAGTTTCCGAGTGTCGCAGAACCATTTTCCGCAACAGCAGGTGTCACGATGTAGTCCTTGACATCTGGCGTTGGCAGATAGTCATTCATGAGGCCTGTAAATTTCTCACGGACACGGTTAAGCATGTGCTCCTGCGCCATCACACCACCACCGAAAACGATGACTTGCGGACGATACAAAAGTGTTGCCTGCACTGCGGCCTGGGCAATATAGTAAGCCTGTACATCCCAGACATCAGAGTTGAGCTCAATCAACTCACCGCGGATGCCTGTACGACCTTCCAAGGAAGGACCAGCAGCCAGACCTTCCAAACAGCCATTGTGGAAAGGACAAACGCCGTTGAATTCATTTTTTACATCGTAAGGGTGGAGTGCAACGTAAGTATGGCCTGCTTCGGTATGGCCGAGACCACCGATAAACTCACCATTTTGAATAGCCCCAGCACCGATACCTGTACCAATCGTATAATAAACCAGGCTCTTCACACCCTTGCGCACCAAGGTCTCACCAAAAGCAGAAGAGTTTACATCTGTCGTAAAGTAGAAAGGAATGTTAAATTCTTTTGCAATCAAGCCCAGCAAGTCAATATTTGACCAATGAGGTTTTGGTGTTGAAGTGATATAGCCATAGGTTTGTGAGTTTTGGTCAATATCAATCGGACCAAACGAACCAATAGCAATCCCAGCCAAACGATCTTCGTAGCGTTTGAAAAATTCTACCGTACGCTCAATGGTTTCATAGGGCGTTGTTGTCGGAAACTGTGTCTTTTCAATGACTTGGAAATCTTCATCACCGACCGCACAAACAAACTTTGTACCACCAGCTTCCAAGCTACCGTATAATTTTGTCATCTGATTTCTCCATTATTTTTATCAATCTATTATACCATAGAAAGAAATAGAAGAAAAAGGCTTACCGCCTTTTTCTGTGCTTATTTTACGGATTATTTAACAACTTTCAAGAAGTCTGCTCCGTGAGCAATTGTTCCTTCAGCAAGTGGTGAAACTTCAGCAAAGTCTGCTGTATTCGTTACGATTACCATCGTTGTATCATCTAGACCTGCTTCAGCAATTTTCGCAGCATCGAATTTAGCGATTGGAGTACCAGCTTTTACTTTATCACCAGCTGCTACTAATTTTTCAAATCCGTTACCGTTCATTGAAACAGTGTCAATACCAATGTGGATAAGAATTTCAGCACCAGAAGCTGTTTTCAAACCGTAGGCATGGCCTGTTTCAAAAGCGATGGTTACTTCAGCATCCGCCGGAGCATAGACAACACCTTCAGTTGGCTTAACTGCCAAACCTTTACCCATAGCACCTGATGAGAATACTGGGTCGTTCACATTTTCAAGAGCTACAACGTCACCTGACAATGGAGAAACAAGAGTTTCTTCAGCAAGGTCCGCTGCTGGCGCAACTGCACCTGTTGATGCTTCGTTTTTCAAAGTAGAAGTCTCAACAGCTTGTGCTGGAGTCTCATCCTCGAATCCGAAGAGGTAAGTCAATGCAAAACCAAGAGCAAACGATACAGCTACCATAAGGATGTATTGGAACAATTGGCCGTTACCAACATAAAGTGTCGCACCAGGAATGATGGTTACACCCATACCGTTACCAGCAAGTCCAAGGAAGGAGGCAAAGGCACCACCGATTGCACCTGCAATCAATGAAAGAAGGAATGGTTTGCGGTAACGCAAGTTAACACCGAAGATAGCTGGCTCAGTAATACCAAGGAAGGCAGAAAGAGCTGCTGGGAAAGCAAGAGCTTTCAATTTAGGATTTTTTGTTTTCACACCAACCGCTACTGTTGCAGCACCTTGTGCTGTCATAGCTGCTGTGATGATCGCGTTAAATGGGTTAGCACCAGTGTTTGCTACCAATTGAGCTTCCAAGAAGTTGAAGATATGGTGAACACCAGATACGACGATAACTTGGTGAACACCACCGATAAGGAGACCACCAAGACCAAATGGCAAGTGCAAGATTGCTTGAGTACCAGCCAAGATGTAGTTTTCAACTACGTGGAAGACTGGACCAATGACAAACAAACCGAGGATTGACATTACAAAGAGGGTAATGAATGGCGTTACCAAGAGGTCAAGAACGTCTGGAACAACCTTACGGACTGCTTTTTCAAATTTAGCACCGACCAAACCGATGATGAAGGCTGGCAAAACAGAACCTTGCAAACCAACAACTGGGATGAAACCAAAGAATTTCAGAGGTACAACATCACCACCGTTAGCAACCACCCAAGCGTTTGGCAATTGACCAGCGATCAGCATCATACCAAGAACGATACCGATGGTTTGGTTACCACCGAATACGCGGAAGGTAGACCATACTACCAAGGCTGGCAATACGATGAAGGCTGTATCTGTCAAGATTTGTGAGTAAACGTTCAAATCTTCTGGCAAAGTGTAGCCAAATGCAGCCAACAATCCACGGAGACCCATGAAGAGACCAGTCGCTACGATGGCAGGGATGATTGGAACGAATACGTCACCGAAAGTACGGATAGCACGTTGGAAACCATTTCCTTGTTTCGCTGCTTCTGCTTTTTGCTCACCAGTTGTTGCTGTTGGCAAGCCAAGTGCTACGACTTCATCGTAGATTTTATTTACAGTACCAGTACCAAAGATGATTTGGTATTGACCTGAGTTAAAGAAGGCACCTTGAACTTTTTCAATGTTCTCAGCCTTATCCTTATCAATTTTTCCTTCGTCAACGACCATAACACGGAGGCGTGTCGCACAGTGAGCTACGCTACGTACGTTTTCACGTCCACCGAGGGCTTCGATGACTTCTTTTGCAATTTGTGTGTTATTCATCTTGCAAAATCTCCTTATTTTTTTATTTTTTGAAAGTGTTTTCAAACCTTTCAGTGTTTTTATTATATCACTTTTGAGAAATATGTCAAACGTTTGTCATATTTTTTTATAAATTCAGCCAAAATAACGGTAAAAACTTGATTTTTAAGCAGGAAACGTTTACTATATAGGATGAAATAGTATAGATTTTTGGAGAAAATATGGCCTTTACAACTGAAGAGCGTTACAGAGCCTATGCTGACTGGACGCCAGAATACATTGAAAAAATTAAACAAAATACTGCAAGCTCACCTTGGAGAACTAACTTCCACATCGAAACACCACATGGACTCTTGAACGATCCCAATGGGTTCTCTTATTTCAATGGAAAATGGACATTATTTTATCAATATTTTCCTTTTGGTGCAGCCCACGGTCTCAAATCTTGGGTCCATACTGAATCAACCGATCTGGTTCATTTTGAAGAAACAGGTACTGTTCTTTATCCAGATACTCCTCTGGACAGCCACGGAGCTTATTCTGGCTCTGCCATGCAGTTTGATGACAAACTCTTCCTCTTTTACACAGGAAATGTCCGCGATGAAAATTGGCAACGCCACACCTATCAGATTGGCGCCCTCATGGACAAGGATGGCAAGATCGAGAAGATTGACAAGGTCTTGATTGAACAGCCAGAGGACACGACAGACCATTTCCGTGACCCACAGATTTTCAACTACAAGGGACAATATTACGCCATCGTCGGTGGACAAAATCTGGATTTGAAGGGGATTGTTAAGCTCTACAAGGCTGAAAACAACGACTACCTCAATTGGACCTATGTGGCGGATTTGGATTTTGAAAATGACCTGACGGCCTACATGATGGAATGTCCAAACATTGCCTTCGTCGGTGACCAGCCCGTCCTGCTCTACTGCCCACAGGGTCTGGACAAGTCTGTTCTGGACTACGGCAACATCTATCCAAATATGTACAAGATTGGCCAGGCATTTGACCCTGAAACAGGAAAAATTGTAGAACCGAGTGAGTTAATCAACCTTGACTACGGTTTTGAGTGCTATGCAACACAGGCATTTAACGCACCAGAAGGTCGTACCTTGTCTGTCAGCTGGTTGGCCCTGCCAGATGTGGAATATCCTACGGATGCTTATGATTACCAGGGCTGCTTGTCCCTGGTCAAGGAATTGACTATCAAGGACGGCAAGCTCTACCAGTACCCGGTCGAAGCCATTACTAGCCTCCGCCAAGAAGCTCTGCCATTTTCAGCTAAAAAAGAAACCAACAATGTCTACGAATTGGAGCTGGACTTTGCTGCCAATGGTAAGCATGAAATCGTCCTCTTTGCCAATGCAGACCAAAAAGGCTTGGTGCTGACAGTTGATACAGAAAAGGGACATATTAGCTTGGACCGCGAACATTGTGGTCAGCCGTTTGCCCTTGAATATGGAACAAGCAGAACTTGTGACATTGGGTCTGGAGCTTTGACTGCCAATATTTTCATAGACAAGTCTGTCTTTGAAATTTTCATCAATAAAGGAGAAAAAGTATTTTCTGGTCGCGTCTTCCCTGATGCTGATCAAAATGGCATTGCCATTACCAGTGGCAATCCAACCGGAACTTACTACCATTTAGATTATGGTCGCAAAACTAACTGATGTTGCTGCCCTAGCCGGCGTCAGTCCCACAACCGTGTCCCGCGTCATCAATAAAAAAGGCTACTTGTCAGAAAAAACTGTCAAAAAAGTCCAGGATGCCATGCGGGAATTGGGCTACAAGCCCAACAATTTGGCGAGGAGCTTGCAGGGAAAATCGGCCAAGCTAGTCGGACTCATCTTCCCTACTATCAATAATATTTTCTATGCCGAGCTGATTGGACACCTGGAAAGCCAACTCTTCAACCGAGGTTATAAGACCATTATTTGCAACAGCCAGCATGAATCGGACAAGGAAAGAGAGTATCTAGAGATGTTAGCGGCCAATCAGGTTGACGGCATCATCTCGGGCAGTCACAACCTGGGCATCAAGGACTATGACCGGGTTTCCGCCCCAATTATTGCCTTTGACCGCAATCTCTCTCCTACTATTCCCGTTGTCTCTTCTGATAACCACGGAGGAGGAGTCTTGGCGGCCCAAACCCTGAAAAAGGCAGGCTGCAAACGACCTATCATGATTTCGGGGAATGATAATTCCGACTCCCCTACTGGTCTGCGCCGGTCTGGTTTCCTCTCCGTCTTACCAGATGAAACCGTCTATCACGTTGCCAGCGACTTTACACCCATTCGCAAGGAAATGGAAATCAAGTCCATTCTGGAAAAGCACGCCCCCGACGGCATCTTTGTGTCAGACGATTTGACAGCTATGCTGGTCTGGAACGTTGCCCAATCGCTCAATTTGACTATTCCGCAAGACCTCAAATTGATTGGCTACGATGGGACTTATTTCATTGAAAATTATTACCCACAGCTGACAACCATTAAGCAGCCATTGGCTGACATCGCCAAATTGATGGTGGATTTGTTGATTGATAAAATCGAAGGCAAGGAACTGGATAAACGGAACTACATTTTGCCAGTCAGCCTATCCGCCGGAGCTAGTATATAAGACAAGTATTGTGTAATGCTTGTCTTTTTTATTCATACAAATATATTAAATTCTACTTCTCCTGTATCATCCCATAAACAGCCAAACTAGTCAACTCTGAACATTTCATGGCATCCTTCCGAAACTGAGCGTTTATTAAGTCAGGTGGGCTGAATTCTTTCTGAGAGTAATCTCCCTTTCCCAACTCAAAAAGAAACGAAAAAAAGAAACCTGATTAGGCTTCTTCTTGGATAAATTGGCTTAATACGCCGTTTACGAATTTAGCGGATGACTCGTCTGAAAATTCCTTGGCTAGCTCGATAGCCTCATTGACTGCGACGCGGTCTGGTGTTTCTTGGAAATATTGAATTTCAAATAAGCCCAAACGCATGATATTTTTATCAATCAAGGTCAATCGGTCTAAAGTCCAACCTGCTTTTAATCGGTTAGACAATTCCTTGTCCAATTCTTCTCGATAGGCTGCCACACCATTGACCAAGTTGAGGAGAAAGAGAGGAATTTCCACACCTTCTGTCTCTTCCTCACGGTCATAGAGGTAAGAAAATTGAGCAGCCTGGACAGGCTCTTGGCCAAATTCTAGGGATACAATCGCCTGCAAAGCGCACTTCCGCAGGGCATGTCTATTATTCTTCATCGAGGAAATCCTCTCCGAACAAGTCTTTCAGGGCTGGTTTTGGTGTCTTATCTGGAACGATGCCGTTGACGTGGATATTAACCGCAGCCAACTCCACCTCTGCATAGTTAAAGACAGCAGTCTTGACAGCTCGCTGGATATCCATTGATACAGCAGGGACATTGACGCCATACTCCAGGTAAACGTAAATATCAGCCGTCACTTGCCCTTCCTCATCTGTATGAAGGTAGACACCCTTGTTGAGAGATGATTTTGACAGGCTATCTGCAACCCGCTTGTTCTGAAGAGAATGGACCCCCTCAACTTTTGCTGCTGCAATGCCTGTAATTACTTCAAGAACGCGTGGCGCAATAACGATTTCGCCTTGGTATTCTGTTGTCATAGGCTCTCCTTTTCTAAGAGGGGGCAATTAAGCGCGTGATACGTAAGTTCCCTCTGCTGTGTTGATAACGAGTTTTTGACCCGCTTCGATAAAGTCTGGCACGTTGACCACAAGGCCTGTTTCCATTGTCGCTGGCTTACCAGAACCTGTTACAGTCGCACCTTTGATAGATGGTTGTGTTTCAGCAACGACCAATTCAACAGTTGTTGGCACGGTCACACCGATTACTTCTGTTCCGTAGAATTGGATTTTCACATCTGAGTTTTCCAAGATGTAGAGCAATTCTTCTTGAATAGTTGCTACTGGAATTTCATACTGGTCGTAGGTTTCCGTGTTCATGAAGAAAGCTGTGTCATCCATTTGATAAAGGTATTGAGCTGGAACGGTTTCGATAATAGCTTGCTCAAACTTCTCATCTGGACGATAGGTCGTATCAAAAGTTGAACCTGTACGCACATCACGCAACTTCATACGCATGATGGTGTTGCCCTTACCTGGTTTGTGGTGGCTCGCATCCAAAACCTTAATCAACTTACCTTCTGCTTCGAAGGTCATACCAGCTCTAAGTTTACTTGCTTCAATCATGTGAATTTATACCTCATAAAAAATAATTTATTCGTTTTATTTTACCACAAAGGGATAAAAATCTCAAATCTTCTATAACTTTAATCCGGTCTCTTCAATCACTTTCAGACTAGGAACTGTGACGCAGACATCACTGGAGCTAGGCAAGACGAAAGTGATGACGTGATACAAGATAAACTGAAAACTATAGGACAATCAATTCTTTGGGTGCCAAAGTTAACACCTTACAACCCGTTTCCGTAATCAGTAGATCGTCTTCGATACGGACACCATACTTATCATCCAAATAAATACCAGGCTCATCCGTCAAGACCATACCAGCCTTGATAGTCTCGTCAGATTTTCCAAAGTACGGATATTCATGAATATCCAAACCGATACCGTGACCGATGCCGTGTGTAAAGTTGGCTCCGTAACCCGCCGCATTGATAATCTCACGAGGAATAGCGTCAAACTCGCGGTAGGTGACACCTTCCTTGGCCTGCTCAATCAAAGCCTTATTGGCACGCAAGACCACATCGTAAATCTCACGCTCTTGATCTGTCACATGACCGATATGAATGGTACGCGTCATATCGCTGACATAATGTTGGTAGTAGCAGCCAAAGTCCAAGGTCAGCGTTTCACCAGCTTGGATAACCTTTTCAGACGCTCTTCCATGGGGCATGGCAGAGCGGTAGCCAGATGCCACGATAAACTCAAATGACGCCCCTTCGGCACCGAGTTGACGCATGCGGTGATCTAGGAAATGATTGACGTCCATCTCAGTCGTCTGACCTGGTTTGATAAAGTCAAGAACATCAATAAAAGCCTGATCCGAAATTTGACATGCACGGCGGATGGTCGCAATTTCTTTCTCATCCTTAATCATGCGCAAGTCTTCGATAAAGTTTGACATAGCAACCAGTTGATAGCCCTCAAAAATACTGGTCAGATTTTGATAGAAACCATAGGTCACCTCGCTATCAAAACCAATTTTTTCAATCCCATCTTCCTTAATCACCTTTGCAATCTCTTCAAGGGCAAAACGGCTCTCGATAATATCAAAACCTTTTACTGATGCCTTGGCTATCAAGGTATAACGCGAATCAGTCACAAACAAGCGACGCTTGCCACTGATGAAGACAGTCGCCTCTGTCCCCCAAAAACCTGTCAGGTAGTAAATATTGTTTTGACCAGTCACCAAGATTCCATCAACAGTTAATTGAGCTAATTTTGCTTCAAATTTTTCAAGTCTTTTTTGCATCCTATTCCTCCAATGATTTTTTAACTATTATAGCAGAAATACTAGGATTTACCAATTATTTTCAGCAGACAAAAAAGCCGCTAGAGCGACTTTTCAAAACAGCATTAAGAGTTGTTTATCATCTCCCTTTAAATTCACGAATCCGTTGAGGAATACCCTCTAAAAATTGATTCATTTTTTGTTGCCATTCATTTTCAAGAGCTTTCCTTTCTTGAGAATCTAGGTCGTCAATAGCCTTACTATTTAGGCCGATTTCGCTTAAAACTGGACTGACATTAGAGATTGTCTTTTTGCCAAAATGAATTTTACTTTCTTCCATCCATAAATTAAGTGAGGAGCTTAACTCAACTTGTTCCCAAGGGATTCTGACAAGTGCTGGTTTGCCGAATAATTTCTTCTTAAAGGTATAGACAGCTTCCTCTGTAAAGATAAGATTTAAACTTAGAGTTCCTTCAAACATGGCAAAAATATGTTCTTCATGCAACTCCTTGTAGCTTGGATAATGATACCAAAATACTCTAGCCGAATAAAGACTTGCATACTCCTTTGGTAAAAGAATTGTATCTTGTTCTTGCAAGTTTTTTTCTGTAATCATCCATTCAAGATTATTCTCAATAAGGGGAGTCCAAAAAACGTAATCTGCAAGTTCGCTCAGGTACTGATAGCGTTCATAATCGATAAAAGTTGGGTCTATAGAGGTTCCTTCTAGGGAAGCAAGCAAATCATTTGAAGGCGCAGTAAGTCCTGGAATCTCACCCTTATAATCCACACGATCTTGCCTTGATTTTAACTCTTTAACAATTTCTTCAGGTAAGAAGTTTTCTAAAAAGGCTGTCAAGTTGGCTAACTCATGATTTGCCCAAAAAGTACCATAAGAAAAGACATTCGTCGGTGTAATACAAAAAGAATAAACATCTACCACATATTCCTCAACGCTTGTAATCGTTTCTGAGCTAGGAACATACTGAAGTAATTTTCCCATTACACAAGATGCTAGGTATTGTTCCCAAGTCTGATAACTATTTTTGATACGCTCTGTTTGTTTGGTAAACAGTTCCTCAAATTCTTCTTTAGTAATCAAGCGAGTAGCATACGATTTCGTCAAGACATCAATTATACGGCAGTCGTCAAAGCCTTTGATTAGTTGAGAACCTGTTAATGAATTTAAAGAAAGGTAAAAGTCTTTTACATCAGGAGTGCCTATTCCATCAATAAATGAAGAAACATCTTCTAAAGCATGATAACGACCATCTTCAAGCTTATCAATTTCTTCTTTTAAACTTGAATAATCTGTAATGCCATAGTTTGTTTCTAACATGGTTCGCAACAGGCCTCTGGTCATTATATTGACACCTGGCATGACGACACTCATTAGTTCTTTTTCGATAAATTGTCTATTGACTGAATTGGCAAAAACTGAACTGTATCTGTATGGACTGCACAATAAAACGTATTCCGATTGCATGAAGGTCTCCTTGTTAAGAAATTTATTTTTTATATTATATCTGATTTGTACTAGCTTATCAAGCCTAGAAAAAATCAGACAAAAAAGCCGCTAGAGCGACTTTTCTGACAAATGGAACAGAGTATTTACGTTTATTCTTTGGTAAACTCTGCATTTGCTAAAGTTGAATCAAGAGTGTCTAATGTTAGGACTCCATCAACAATTTTATAATCCACGGTCGAATTATCATTTTCTGCTGTTAGCGTTTTTCTTTCTTGATCGACAGTCAGTCCCTGTTCTTCAGACTGGGTTTGACCATCTTCCCCTTTTTCTTCAAACGTAAGAGTTCCAGTATTATTTTCAATTTTGATAATTACTGTGTAAGTAGTTCCGTCTTTTTCCCTTGAATAGGTATAGGTCCCATTATCATTTTTAGCTCCGCAAGCAACTAAGAATAATACGGTTACGCTCGTTAAAATAAGGGTTAATAATTTTTTCATCCTACTCTCCTTTTAACCTACAGAGTAACTAATGTAATCAATGAGTTCTGGTATAACTTTTATTTCTTTGGCTTCATGTTCATTTTCGAGTTGATAAACCTTATCTCCTGTATAAACATAGTAAGAGTTAGATAGCCCATCGAATATCGCAAATTTGATATTTTTAATTTCCTTATTATCAGAAGTATAATAGTTAGTCAGACTACTACCATCAACAACTTTTATTTTTTCTAACGTTTTTTTCTCTGTCGTATGACGCAATCTGAGTGCCTGTAGAAACTCATTTACTGTATTGTACTGATAGGTCACTTCAGACGCCATCCCCAATTCTTTGTAATGTTCCGCTGAATATTGGCTAATCTGTTCTGTACTATACTTCAATGATGTTGGTCTTGTTGTTTGTTTTTCAAGGTCAATAACAGTTGCTTTGTCGGTATAAGCAGATAAATAAAAGGTAGCCTGTACTTTACCGTCTTTTACAACAATTTCATCATTATCTGTTACACCAAGATAGTTTGTTGGTGTATCACTGCCATAAAAGCCATACATTGGCAATAATTCTCCATCTTCTCCAAGAAAACCTTGAGTTAGGCTAGGACCTTCTAAAAGCAACAGCTGTCCATATTCTAGTTCGAACTTACCTTGATGAAGTTCACCAACCTTTAGTTTAGCATCCATTTGATTGTCCTTGGTAACATACAAATGCCCTATTTGACTTCCCGGAACATCTCGCTCTAGATACAATTCATAACTACCATCTTCGTTGATTGCAAAATCAATCTTATAAAATACGGTCAAATTATCATCGGGAGCATGACTTGTTTCAGCTGACGGAATTTCAACTACTCCTGAATAAAATCCTACATAGTCTTTTACAGCTTGCTTTACTTCAGCATCGATTTCAGTATGTTCATCTACACGAGGAAAATCATCTGGGCTGTTGACTACTTTCTCACTCTTCGTTGTACTTGAGCTTTCCATTACCTTTTGTGTACTACTAGAGGTTTCTTGGTTCACTTGACCAGTCTGATCCGTCTGACCACAAGCTACTAGACTTAACGTTGATATTGCCACCAACAATTTTAAAAAATTCTTTTTCATATGTTCTCCTATAGTATAATACCATCCATGCAATTTCGACAATTTTTCTCAGTTCCTCTACGGTTTTGGCTCAACCAATTCCAGCATGGCCACGGTCACACCATTTCGGAAGGTGGTCTCGATAGCCTTGTCGTTGAGTCCGATGCCGACTGCCACCTGGAGGTTGTCCAGGTTCTTCATCATGACAGCCTTGTGTCCTGCGGAGTTCATCCACTCGTTGAAGAGGCTGTTTGCGATGCTGCTCTCGTCGATGGCGCTGTATGCGCTAAGAGCTGAGCCTAGCTGGAGTGCGTTTTCGCCGCGCCAGCCTTGTCGAGCGGTCTGCTCTGCCGTGTAGATGGTGGTCCACTTAGAGCCGTCTGGGCGCTTGTGAGCGCCGTCGGCGGTACCTTGATAGCGAAGACTACCGTGGTCCGCCATTTCGTTGGCACGGGCAGTCGCCGCGTTTTGAGCGTCTGAGCCCTGACCTGCGTATGTTACAGCCGATAGGCCTTCTGCCGCACGGGCTGCGTTAAGCAGGCTGACGAACTCAGCGTTGAGCTTGTCGAGGTTGATAAGCTGCTCCACCTTCTCAAGGGTGTCCTTGGTTGCGCCAGTTCGGATGGTCGTGCCAGGCACGGTTCCTTTCTTAGCGATGAAGGCGTCCTGCTGCTCCTCGGTGAGGCTCATGAACTCATCCAGCGTTAGCGTCTTCTTGTCGAGTAGGCTAGTGCTGGCAGGTTTAGTGCCGACCACAAGGACCTCATTGACTGGTGCAGTCTCAGAGATGACCTCGCGGGTTTCGCTTACTTGACCAGTACGGTTATTGGTGACCCGTGTGATACGGACCTTACGCTCCCCGTTTACTCCCTGAACTTTGATTTTTGTTTCACCTTCTGGGAGATTCGGATCTTCTTCTTTGATTGAAGTATAGGCAAGCACCTCCGTTTCTGTCAGAACTTGACTCGTCTCTTCTTTCTTGATACCAACTTCTACTATACGCTTAATTGGCTGAATAACCTCTGGTTGACCCACCATTTCAGAGGCAACCTTGACGCCGTCCACATAGGTATCCTTATAGGTCTGTATTTGCTGACCGTCCACTCCTGCTACCAACTCACGACTTTCACCTTCAAATAAGCTATCCACCTGACGAGTTTCTGTAGTAAATGGAATGACACTTGTTTCTTGGCGAGTTTGGTAACGAACAACAGCCTTTGTACCGACTTCAATAATCTCATTTACCGGCTCGACACGCTCTTCTTTTACTAGTTCGCGCGCCGTTTCATTACCGTTTGTCTTAGTAATGCGGTAGGTTTGGGTTAGTGTTCCCTTTCTTCCTTTTGTAAGTGTACGAGTTTGACCTTTTTCTAAGTCTGGATTTTGACGAGTTTCAACAGTGTAGTCAAGCTCTGTTACCTTGGTTTCCTCTGTTGTTTCAACAACAGACTTTGGCTTAGTACCGTATTCAATGACTTGCGTAACTGGTTGAGCAATAACTTCCGTGCTGACCACTTCTTCACTAATGACTGCACCTGTAGAATCATAGACTTTCTTTGTAAGGGTCTTGGTTTGTCCATTAACTCCTGCTACCAGTACACGTTCGGAACCTACTTCCAGATCAGCATTGGCACGACGCTCTGTAGCAAATGAAATAGTCGTCAAGCTCTCGACAAGCTCTTCTCGATTTTTAGAAATCTCATCATTATAGGCGATTACTTCTGTAACAGGTTCAATTGTTTCAGTCGCAACGATCTCACGAGCGGTCTCTACATTATTGGTATAGGTTACTTTAGTGGTGACTGTTTGCTTTCCATCCACACCTTGTGTAAGAACCTTGCTTTCTCCAGCTGGCAAACTTGTATCTTTCACATAGCTAGTTCCATACTTGATGACCGTTACCTGTTTCTCTACATCTGTTCGAACTGTATCAACAGGTCGATCTGGTTCTGCTGGATTAGTTGGGAGTTCTGGACTAACAGGTTTCTCCTCACCAGGTGTAACAGTCGTTTCCGTTTCCCCTGGTACAGCTGGTTTTTCCACCGACGCAGGTATTTCTGGTTGGACTGATTTCTCCGTTTCGGAAATAACCTTGTCTTCTGTACCGATAACCTGACCACCTCCTGTTTCTTCAACAGGTTTCTCCGCTGGCTTACTTTCTGCTGGGACTTCTTCAACCTTGTCTTCAGATGGTTTCTGTTCTGCCGAAGCGTCTGTTGCCTTGTCCTCTGACGGAGTTGATTCTGCTGGGATGTCTGTTACCTTGTCCTCTGACGGAATTGATTCTGTTGGGATGTCTGATTTGTTCTCATCTGCTGGTTGGGTTGGTTGGACAAGTAGATTCTCATTTTCTTCTGCCTTATCTATTGAACCCATAGGCAGTGCTGAACTTGTCTCTCTGCTCTGCTTTTTCCCTTCCAAATAACCTACAAACTCATAACCTGCAATTGAAATCTTTCCATCTGGGAGTGCTGATCCTACTGTCAATGTTTGGGTTTGACCATACTGAGCCAGCTGGGCAACCGTCACGGCAGATACAGAGGTGAAAACCAGACTTCCTCCTACCAAGGTCAAGGTCATTGCTGAGCGAACCATCCGTTGATTTTTCCGACCAACAGTTATACCAACCAGTAGCAAGCCTGCCCCAATAGCTCCAGCTAATACACCTGTGCTTTCTCCTGTCTGTGGCAAAATTGAAGACCCTACTTTTCTATACACAAGATAGTAGTTCACATCTTCTGTCACCTGAGCTGGAAGCTCTGTAAAAATCGCCTTTTTCTCTGCCTCAGTCAATTCCTCAGTCGTTACATAATCATAACGAACCTCTGCCGTCTTAGTCTGTGCATGAACCGATAAACTTGTTAGTAAACCTACTCCTAATAGAGCAGATGCGGCTCCTAAGCCTGTAAATTTACGAATCCCATATCGTAAACGCTGCTTCTTTTCTTCTTGGATGCGCTGAGTTCTACTATAAACCATATAATTCTCCCTTTTATGAAATAGTCTTCCAAAATATTTTACTATACAATTTTTATTTTTGCAATACATTTAGTAATACAATCTGTAATATTTCATATTCATTTATTTCGCTATACACTTGTAACAAGGAGCAAATAAATGGCATTTAAATTAAAATCAGATAAAAAAGAAACAGAAATCAAAACTATTCGATTTCCGTCAGAGTTGGTAGATAGAATTGAGGAAGCAATCGTCAAAAAAGATGTCAGTTTCTCAAGCTTTGTCATTCAGGCTTGTGACTATGCCTTGAATAATATGGATAAAGAACAGTAAAAAAGAGCCGATGGCTCTTTTTTACTTGCTTACTTCAACTTAGTTTTCAAATACTGGCCTGTAAAGCTGGCCGGGTTCTCCGCCACTTCTTCTGGCGTTCCTGTCGCGACAACGGTACCACCGCCAACACCGCCTTCTGGCCCCATGTCGATAATGTGGTCGGCTGTCTTGATAACATCCAGATTGTGCTCGATGACCAGCACGGTATTGCCATCATCAACAAAACGAGCCAAGACCTTGAGCAACTGGGCAATGTCCTCCGTATGCAGACCTGTCGTCGGCTCATCCAAGATATACAAGGATTTACCAGTTGACCGCTTATGGAGTTCCGAAGCCAGTTTCATCCGCTGGGCTTCCCCACCTGATAGGGTCGTTGCTGGCTGACCTAGAGTAACATAGCCCAAACCTACATCTTGAATGGTGCGGAGTTTCCGCTCAATTTTCGGAATGTGTTTGAAGAACTCGACCGCGTCATTGACCGTCATATCAAGGACTTGGGCGATATTTTTCTCCTTGTAATGTACTTCCAAGGTTTCAGAGTTGTAGCGGTGTCCATGACAGACTTCACAAGGTACAAAGACATCTGGCAGGAAGTGCATTTCAATCTTGATGATACCATCACCAGAACAAGCCTCACAACGACCACCTTTGACGTTAAAGGAGAAACGCCCCTTCTTGTAGCCACGGATTTTGGCTTCATTGGTCTGGGCAAACAAATCCCGAATATCGTCAAAGACACCTGTGTAGGTAGCTGGGTTGGAACGCGGTGTCCGTCCAATTGGACTTTGGTCAATGTCAATCAGGCGGTCCAAGTGTTCAATTCCTGAAATGGACTTGAACTTGCCTGGCTTGTCCGAATTACGATTGAGTTTCTGGGCAATTGCCTTTTTCAAAATGGAATTGACCAGAGTTGACTTACCAGAGCCAGACACCCCTGTCACCGCCACAAATTTTCCGAGCGGGAAACGAACAGTCACATCTTGCAGGTTGTTTTCTTTGGCTCCTGTTACCTCTAAGAACCGACCATTTCCAACACGGCGTTCTAGAGGAACTGGGATTTCACGTTTACCAGATAGGTACTGGCCTGTAATGGATTTCTTGTTCTTAGCCACTTGGGCAGGCGTTCCAGAGGCCACGATTTCTCCGCCAAAGACACCCGCACCTGGACCGATATCAATCAACCAGTCCGCCTCCCGCATGGTGTCCTCGTCATGCTCCACCACAATCAAGGTATTGCCCAAGTCCCGCATCTTTTTGAGACTGGCAATCAGGCGGTCATTGTCCCGCTGGTGCAGACCAATCGATGGCTCATCCAAGATGTAAAGAACACCAGACAGGTTCGAGCCAATCTGAGTCGCCAGACGAATCCGCTGGCTTTCACCACCAGAAAGCGTCCCCGCTGCTCGTGAAAGGGTCAGGTAGTTGAGACCTACATTATTAAGGAAGGACAGGCGATCCTTGATTTCCTTGACAATGGGCGTCGCAATCGTCGCTTCATTTTCAGACAAGGTCAGATGTTCAATCACTTGCAAATGATCCGCCACGGACAAGTCTGATAATTGTCCGATATGCAGTCCCTTTTCGCCACCAACTTTGACAGACAGGGCTTGGTCATTGAGGCGATAGCCGTGGCAAGTTCCACAGGTCAGCTCATTCATGTAAGTCTTCATGACTGTCCGTGTATAATCACTATTGGTTTCACGGTAGCGGCGGTTTATATTCGTAATCAAGCCCTCGAATGGAATGTCAATATCCCGCACCCCACCAAATTCATTTTCATAGTGGAAATGGAATTCCTTCCCATCAGAGCCGTTGAAAATCAGGTTCTTCTCCTCTTCCGTCAATTCCTCGAAAGGCTTGTCCATATCCACACCAAAGTGATTCATGGCCTGTTCCAACATTTGAGGATAATAATTCGATGAAATTGGATTCCAAGGGGCTAAGGCACCTTCACGCAAGGTCTTGCTGGCATCTGGGACTATCAAATCTGTATCCACTTCGAGCTTCATGCCAAGTCCATCACAATCACTACAAGACCCAAAAGGCGCATTGAAGGAGAAAAGACGTGGTTCTAACTCTGGCACCGTAAAACCACAAACTGGACAGGCATAGTATTCGGAGAATAGCATTTCCTTGTCGTCCATGGTATCGATGATAACATAGCCGTCCGCAATTCGAAGTGCCGCCTCAATCGAGTCAAAGAGCCGCGAACGAATGCCCTCTTTGATGACAATCCGATCGACCACAACCTCGATGTTGTGAGCCTTGCTCTTGGACAACTCAGGCACTTCCGACACATCATAGACATCTCCATTGACACGGACCCGAACATAGCCATCCTTCTGAATTTTTTCAAAAATTGTCTTATGTTGCCCCTTTTTCTTTCGCACAATCGGCGCCAAGATTTGTAACCGCTGGCGTTCTGGCAATTCCAAGACCTCATCAACAATCTGCTCCACCGAAGATGCAGCAATCGCCCCGTGGCCGTTGATACAGTAAGGTACCCCAACACGCGCATAGAGCAAACGGAGATAATCATTGATTTCCGTTGCCGTCCCGACTGTCGATCGTGGGTTACGCGAGGTTGTTTTCTGGTCAATGGAAATAGCAGGGCTGAGACCCTCTATGGAATCCACATCTGGCTTGTCCATGTTGCCCAAGAATTGACGAGCATAGGCAGACAAAGACTCCACATAACGACGTTGGCCTTCGGCATACAGAGTATCAAAAGCCAAACTCGACTTACCAGACCCCGACAAACCAGTCACCACCACCAACTTCTCACGCGGAATGGTCACATCAATATTTTTCAAATTATGGGCGCGCGCCCCATGAATCACAATATTTTCTTGCATAACATGATATAAGTGCGTTAAGAAAACCGTACAAAAATAGGAAATCTGCGAAGTGTGCCAAACACACGAGAAGATTTATCTTTTTTGCTAGGTTTTTAGCACGCATTCGAATCCTTTCTAAGATACAGAGCCCGTAAAACGCACGGTGAAAATAGGCGGTAAGTCCGAAATCTGTGATTTCGAAGACGCACCCCCGTCAAGACAACTAGTACTTTCACAGGTTGAAAACCAAAGAAAGCACAGATGTCTACGACGCAGAAACCTGTTCTCCATGTTTGAACACGAAGAAGCATCACTTTTTTCACACAGCGTTTAGGGCGTGTTCAATTCCTTTCTAGATATAAGTGCGTTAAGAAAGCGAGAAGAAAATAGGAAAATGTGACGTCACATCAGTGACCAAGCATTTTGTACTTTACAGTATCCACAGCTGTAATCAACTAAAGTTGAAACATCTATGTATCTTTTTCTCGACGCTTTTAGCACGCATTCGAATCCTTTCTAAGATACAAAGGGCGTAAAATGCACCATCAAAATAGGCGGCAAGTCCGAAATCTGTGATTTCGAAGACGCACCCCCGTCAAGACAACTAGTGCTTTCACAAGTCGAAAACCGAAGAAAGCACAGATGTCTACGACGCAGAAGCCAGTTCCACATGCTTAAACATGAAGAAACTAGTACTTTTTGACACTGCATTTAGCCCGTGTTCAGTTCCTTTCAAAATCAGCTATAAATAGGCAAGCATCCTATCCAGCATAAAATATATCCCATTATATCACACTTCAAAAAAATCATTCCGTATTCCTGCATTTTTTGGTATAATAAAGGGTACGTTTACATGCAAGAATGAAAAGGAGGGCACTGATATGAAACAGATTTTTCTATCAACGATGACTGATTTAGAAGAAATCCAAACCTTTGAACCAGGCGCTTGGATCAACTTGGTCAACCCCTCCCAGAGTGAGTCCATGGAAGTGTCCGAGCATTACAAGATTGATATCGCCGACCTGAGGGCACCGCTCGATGCAGAAGAAACTTCTCGTATTACGGTCGAAGATGACTACACCTTGATCGTCGTCGACGTTCCCATCTTGGAAGAGCGGAATAACAAGACCTACTATATCACCATTCCGCTTGGTATTATCCTGACAGATGACGCCATTATCACGACCTGTTTAGAGCCACTGCCGCTCTTTGATCAATTTATCCACAGACGCCTGCGCAACTTCTTTACCTTTATGAAGTCACGCTTCGTTTTCCAAATTCTCTATCGAAATGCCCAGCTCTACCTGTCTGCCCTGCGGACCATTGACCGAAAGAGCGAGGAAATCGAGAAACAGCTCCACGAGGCTACCCGAAATGAAGAACTGATTGTCCTCATGGAATTGGAAAAAACTATCGTCTACTTCAAGGCCTCTCTCAAAACCAATGAACGCCTGGTCAAAAAACTGGCCAGCTCCACCCGCCTCCTCCGCAAATACGAGGAGGATGAGGACTTGCTGGAAGATACCCTGGTCGAAACCCAACAGGCTATTGAGATGGCGGACATCTATGGTTCTATCCTGAACTCCATGACCCATGCCTTTGCCTCGATCATTTCCAACAACCAGAATACCATTATGAAAACCCTGGCCCTCATGACCATCGTCATGTCCATACCGACCATGGTCTTCTCGGCTTACGGCATGAACTTCAAGGACAATATTATTCCCTTCAACGATATTCCCCATGCCTTCTGGTGGATTATCCTCTTTGCCTTTGCTATCAGCTTATCGCTAACCTTCTATTTCATAAAAAAGAAATGGTTCTAATCCAAGGAGATTGCTATGTCATTTACAGAATTTAAAGAATTAACTAAGAAAAACCAGGAATTTATCCACATTGCCACCAACCAATTGATCAAGGATGGCAAGACGGATGCCGAAATCAAGGGGCTTTTGGAAGAAATCCTGCCGACCATCATCGAAAAGCAAAAAACAGGCCAAACTGCCCGTAGTCTTTTTGGTGCACCTAGTGAGTGGGCCGCAAGCAAATCTGCTGCTCCCAGCCAAGAAAAGCAAGAAACGGTCGAATACAATGAAAATCCATGGCTCATGTGGCTGGACTCTAGTCTCTTTATGTTGGCCATCATTGCCGGTATCAACGGTCTGATGAATCTCTTTAATCAAGGCGCTCAGTATGGTTTGGTGACCCTGCTGGTTATCGGATTCGGTGTGGGTGCAGGTATGTACTTCATGTACCACTTTGTTTACAGAGAGCAAGCTAAAACCGGTAAACGACCAAATCTGCTCAAGGCTATTCTGTTCCTGGGTGTGGCAACTTTGGCCTGGTCTGTAGTCTTCTTCCTGGCTGCCCTAGTTCCAGCCAACCTCAACCCAATTCCTCATCCAATTCTCACTATCTTAATCTGTGCTATTGCCTTCGGAATCCGCTATCTCTTGAAAAAGAAATACAATATCCGCAACGCCATGACACCTATGCAGCAATAGACCTCAAACGACCTAAGTATTGGGTCGTTTTCTGATCTTTTCCTATTTATTTAATTCAAAAAAATCGCCACATAGGGCTGTTGCGCTTCTTATATTTTCGGAGCGCAAGCTAAAAGGACCCATCAGGGTCTCAATTCGCCTTTTGATTTCCGAGCTCATGAAAAAATGGTCCATTCTGTCATTGCGCTTTACACATTTCTAGAGCGCAAGAAAAAATGACCCGTTGGGGTCATTTTTTTAATCTTCGTTTACGAATGGTAGCAAGGCCATAACGCGAGCACGTTTGATAGCTGTTGTTACTTTACGTTGGTTTTTAGCTGAAGTTCCAGTTACACGACGTGGAAGGATTTTTCCACGTTCTGAAATGAAACGGCTAAGAAGCTCAGTATCTTTGTAATCAACATATTCAATTTTGTTAGCTGCGATATAGTCAACTTTTTTACGGCGTTTGAAACCGCCACGACGTTGTTGAGCCATGTGTTTTTCTCCTTTATATATTTAGTATCGACCTAAAATGGTAGGTCATCGTCTGAAATATCCATTGGGTTTGATGCACCAAATGGACTTTCTTCTCGAGCGAAGTTCGGTGTAGATTGTGCAGGTGCTTGATAAGGTGAATTGTAATCATTGCCACCAGCAAATGAATTGCCAGCAGAATATCCGCCACCTTGACCTTCACGGGCAGTACGGCTTTCCAAGAGTTGGAAACTTTCTGCAACTACCTCAGTTACATAAACGCGTTGCCCTTGCTGATTGTCGTAACTACGGGTCTGAATGCGACCAGTCACGCCAATGAGAGCACCTTTCTTAGCCCAATTCGCCAAATTTTCAGCTTGTTGACGCCAGATAACTACGTTGATAAAGTCCGCTTCACGCTCGCCATTTTGATTTTTAAAATTACGGTTAACCGCAAGTGTAAAAGTCGCAACAGCTTGGTTTGACGGAGTGTAACGAAGTTCTGCATCGCGGGTCATGCGACCAACCAATACTACATTATTTATCATATAAAACCTTCTTACGCGTCAAGTTTCACAATCATGTGACGAAGAATGTCGCCGTTGATTTTTGACAAACGGTCAAACTCTTTAAGAGCTTCGTCGTTAGTCGCTTCAACGTTAACGATGTGGTACAAACCTTCACGGAAATCTTGGATTTCGTAGGCAAGGCGACGTTTTTCCCATGCTTTTGATTCAACGATTGTTGCACCGTTGTCAGTCAAGATAGAGTCAAAGCGTGCTACCAAAGCGTTTTTAGCTTCTTCTTCAATGTTTGGACGAATAATATAAAGAATTTCGTATTTAGCCATTGATATGTTCCTCCTTTTGGTCTAATGCCCCCAGGTCCTAGCCTGTGGGAAGTGAGGGATACTCACAAGAAACTATTATATCATATTTGGACTAAATAGCAAGCAAAACATCCACAAAATACACAAGAAAAGAACAGTCAGACTGCTCTTCTCATGGATTATTCTACACTAAATAGATATGGATAGACTGGTTGGTTTCCTTGATGGATTTCAACCTCGACATCTTCAAATTTCTCTTCCAATTGGTCAGCAAGGGCTTGTGCTGTATCCTCGTCACCATCCTCACCAATATAAATAGTCACGATTTCACTATCTTCATCCAACATTTTCTCAAATGTTGCAACAAGGGTTTCCATCATATCAGGATTTGATACAACAATCTTGCCATCAACCATCCCAAGGTTGTCATTTTCATGAATTTCAAGACCGTCAATTGTTGTATCGCGGACTGCAGTTGTTACACTACCACTTTTCACCTCTGTAAGAGATGCCGTCATAGCCTCAAAGTTGCTGTCCAAATCACGACTTGGGTCAAAGGCAAGCAAGCTAGTAAAGCCTTGTGGTAGGGTCTTGGTTTCCACAACCTTAACCGCCACTTCTGCCACCTCAGCAGCCGTTTGAGCCGCCATCAAAATATTCTTGTTGTTTGGAAGCAAGATGACATTACGGGCATTAACCAATTCAATGGCATTAACAAAATCTTCTGTTGAAGGGTTCATGGTCTGACCACCTGAAATCACATAGTCAACCCCTTGTGATTTGAAGATTTCTGTCAATCCTTCACCAGCTGCAACGGCAATAATACCGTATTCTTTTTGCTCAGCTGGTTTTTGGTAGGCTTCTTCTTTTTCAACCTGCGCTTCGTGTTGTTCACGCATGTTGTCCACTTTTACCTTGACCAAGCTACCATATTGAAGACCTGCCTGCATGACTAAGCCAGGATCTTCAGTATGGACATGGACTTTGACGATTTCATCGTCATTCACTACAAGGAGAGAATCCCCTAGGTCGTTGAGGTAGTTACGGAATTCTTCATAATCAAAGTCTTTCACATAAGTAGGACCTTGACGAAGAGCCACCATGATTTCCGTACAGTAACCGAAGGTAATGTCTTCTGTCGCTACATGGCCAGCTACAGACTTGTGATGCTCTGCATTGATCATTTCTGTCATGACTGCTGGAGTTGCTTCAAAATCCTCAGAAGCAATGTACTCACCAGTCAAAGCTGACAAGAAACCTTCGTAGATGTAAACCAGACCCTGACCACCCGAATCGACAACCCCAACCTCTTTCAAGACTGGCAACATTTCAGGGGTTTTCTTGAGGGCACGATTGGCTCCTTCAAGGGTTGCACGCATGACTTCAATGGCATCATCTGTTTCTTCTGCTTTTTTAAGGGCAGCCGTCGCTGCACCACGAGAAACGGTCAAAATGGTCCCCTCAACCGGCTTCATAACGGCCTTATAAGCCACTTCTACACCATGTTGGAAGGCCTGTGCCAAGTCTTTACCGTCCAATTCATCCTTGCCCTTGACAGACTGACCGAAACCACGGAACAATTGTGACGTAATCACACCAGAGTTCCCGCGAGCACCCATAAGCAAACCTTTTGACAAGATTTGAGCGACTTCACCAACTGTGTTTGCTGGCTTGTCTGCCACTTCTTTGGCACCATTGGTGATGGTCATGCCCATGTTGGTTCCAGTATCGCCATCTGGTACTGGAAATACGTTTAATGAGTTGACATATTCAGCTTGTTTATTCAATCGAGTAGATGCTGCTTGCACCATTTCTTGAAATAAACTAGTAGTAATTTTAGACACAATTATTCTCCTACGACTTTAATATTTTGGATGAAAACATTAACGGTATCCACAGAGATACCCAGTTGATTTTCCAAGTTGAACTTGACACGTTCTTGGATATTGCGAGATACTTCACTGATTTTTACACCGTAGCTCATAACAGTGTGGACATCAACTGCAATACGACCATCTTCCAAGGTCTTGATGACAACGCCCTTGGCATAGTTTTCCTTTCTCAAAAGAGCCTGGAAATTGTCTTTGATGGCGGATTTGCTAGCCATGCCGACCACACCAAAAATCTCGGTCGTAGCTCCACCGACAACTGTGGCAATCACGTCGTCAGTCAATTCAATTTGGCCGTCTTTTGTATTGATTTTAACAGTCATATTACTTTACCTCAAATAGTTTTATCACTCCATTTTACCATACTTTAGCCATTCTGTAAAAAACAAGCTTGTGACAGCAGACGGAAGACTAGGTTTCTTTGGCAAAAAAAAAATAACCCAAAAGGGTCATTTCTTAAACGCGTTCTACTTTACCTGATTTAAGGGCACGAGCTGAAGCCCAAACTTTTTTAGGTTTACCGTCGATCAGAACAGTAACTTTTTGAAGGTTTGGTTTAACTGCGCGTTTAGTTTGGTTCATTGCGTGTGAACGGTTGTTACCTGATACAGTCTTACGACCAGTGAAATAACATACTTTAGCCATTGTATCTTCCTCCTCATTTGATCAAATATATCGGATGTGCTAGCACCACATACCATACTAGTCTATCAAAAAACAGCTGACTTGGCAAGGATTATTTTTATTTTTTTCTTTCGACAGTTCTCCAAGAATATTGAAGCCTGTCTATCAGACAGAATGGACATTTGACCAAGCTTGTTTCAAATCTTGTAAGGACAAGCCATTGAAAAAAGGATTTCCTTGTTCGCAATCGGAGATTGCTTCACAGAATAGGACTGTTTGAAACAGTATAGTCAATTGAAACAAGAGCAGGACAAAAGTGCCTCAAGAAAAGTATCACAATTTGGCAATACTTTTCTGAGGTGTTTTTTCATTTGAGCCCATGTTTTCTCAATGGGATTATACTCAGGTGAGTAAGGAGGAAGTGGTAAAAGTCTATGACCCTGCTCCTTGCATAACTCTTTTAGCTTACTCATCCGATGAAACCTTGCATTGTCCATAATGATAACAGATGGTCTATCTAAAGTGGGTAGTAAGAATGTTTTAAACCAAGCTTCGAAAAAGTCACTCGTCATGGTTTCTCTGTAGGTCATTGGGGCTATAATCTCACCGTTTATAAGACCTGCGACTAAAGATAGCCGCTGGAATCTTCTTCCAGAGACCTGACCTGTGATCAACTGACCTTTCAAAGATCGACCATATTCTCGATGAAAATATGTCTCAAACCCTGTCTCGTCAATATAAACAGGTGTCAAGTGACTTAAGTTATTAAATTCTTTAAGGAACTGATTTACTTTCTCAGGGTCTTGTTCATAGTAGGTACAGCTCTTTTTTTCGAGTATATCCCATAGCTTTGAGAGCGTAATGAATAGCTGTTGGATGACAGCCAAATTCAGAAGCTATTTCAGTCAAAAAAGCATCTGGATGAGCTTCAAGATAGTTCTTTAATTTTTCTCTATCAACTTTTCTTGGTTTGGTTCCCTTAACTTGGTGATGAAGCTCGCCAGTAGTCTCCATTAATTTTAGCCATTGATAGATGGTGTTGCGTGAAATATCGAAAACAACAGATGCTTCAGTAATACTGCCGGTTTTCTGACAGTATGCGAGAACTTTTTTACGAAAATCTAATGAATATGCCATAAGTACATTATACCACAAATGTACTGTTTTTGTTTCATTGTGCTATAGATTAGATAAAACTCAAAAAACCAACCTTGCGGTTGGTTTAGATAGCATTACTTATATAACATTAAGCTTTATTCGCTGAACCAAATACGTCAATACGTTCTTCAACAGAATCTTGGATAGCTTTCACGCCGTCTGCCAAGAATTTACGTGGGTCAAAGAGTTTTTTCTTATCGTATTCTGCTTCGTTTGCTTCATAAGCTGCTGCAAATTTACGAGTTGCGTTTGCAAATGCGATTTGGCACTCAGTGTTTACGTTAACTTTAGCAACACCCAATTTGATTGCTTCTTGGATTTGTGCATCTGGAATACCTGAACCACCGTGCAATACGATTGGGAAACCTGGTACAGCTTCAGTCAATTTACGCAAGTGATCTAGGTCAAGACCTTCCCAGTTTTCTGGGTATGGACCATGGATATTACCGATACCAGCTGCCAAGAAGTCAATACCAGTTGCAACCATTGCTACTGCATCTTCGATTGGAGCCAATTCACCAGTACCAACGATACCGTCTTCTTCACCACCGATAGTACCAACTTCAGCTTCAACTGAGATACCTTTAGCGTGTGCCAATTCTACAACTTCTTTTGCTTTTGCAAGGTTTTCTTCTACTGGAAGGTGTGAACCGTCAAACATGATAGAAGTGTAACCAACTTCGATACACTCAAGTGCATCTTCGTAGTGACCGTGGTCAAGGTGAATAGCAACTGGAACTGTGATGTTCATTGACTCGATCAAGTTTGCGATCAAGTTGCGAGCTACTTTGTAACCACCCATGTACTTAGCTGCACCCATAGAAGTTTGGATAAGAACTGGAGCTTGTTTTGCTTCTGCTGCACGCAAGATAGCTTGAGTCCACTCAAGGTTGTTTGTGTTAAATCCACCAACTGCATAACCGTTGTCACGCGCTGCTTGGACAAATTTTTCTGCTGAAACTAATGGCATTTCGATAGCCTCCTAATATTTTTTGAGGTTAGACCTCATACCTCTCTATTCTACCACTTTTATTTTGAAAATGCTAGCTGAAACCGTATAGTTTTGAGAAAATTTTCACATATCCTTTCATGAAACTTTCAAAGAACATTTTTCGCTTTAATACATAGCTGCCAAAACAGGGATAAAGAGCGGAGCGACAAAAACAATGACTAGACCGATGACGACTACAGCAATCGCAGCCATGGCTCCCTGCAATTCACCTAATTCCAGCGCATAGGCTACACCGATAGTATGCCCAGAAGTTCCCAAGCCGAGACCAACCCCAACCTCACTCTTATTAAGCTTGAAGCAATTGACCAACTTGCCACCCAAGGCATAGATAATCACGGCATTCAAGATACAAGCCATCGCAGTCAGTCCCGGATTGCCGCCAAGAGCGTGAGTGACTGGCAGGGCAATGGCTGTGGTAGCCGCCTGGGACAGCATAGAAGCCGCACTCAATTGGCTCAGACCAACCATCCTTGAAATAGCAATAATCACGAACAAGGAAACAACCATTCCAGCAACCAAACCGCTGATAATTTCTTTCCAGTACTTTTTAACTTCCTTATTTTTCTTATAAAGTGGGACAGCAAAGGCGATGGTGGCAGGATTGAGGAACCAATAAATCAAATCCCAACCGGGGTTGTTGAGTCAAATCCAGTACGTCCTTTGTCTGCACCGCCCGCAATTGGCGCTCGTGGGAGAGATAGGTTTTCAAAATCTCTAAGAAGATGGTCGAACCAAGGCTGTTGAGCAAAATCATAGGCAGAAAAATCCACTCAACCATCTGCCAGCTCGTAAAGATACCGACAAACAGCATTTGGATACATTCGACAAGAATACTGATGGCGATTACTTGCGTGCGGGATGGATAGAGCCCTTCGGTTTTCCATTTGTCACCAATATAGCCACTGATGTAACCCACCAAGGGAGAACTGATAATATAAAAGGCTCCTGAAAAATTTCCTTGAAAGAATCGATGAATCCCCCGACAAGTCCAACCATAGCCCCGACAATGGGTCCACCGACCAAACTGGCTGTTGTAATCACAAGCGTTCGCGTATTAGCCAAGGAATCCGACTGGGAAATACTGGTCAAAATCGGGCGCTCCACCAAGTCGCCGTCATTTGAAATCTCGATACCCGTGATATTTGAAATGATAACGAAGATACCGAGAATCACTACCAAAAGCACTTTTTCACGCTTGGACCTGGCAACAATCAACTGCCTGAAATAGCTATTATTGACCAAAAGAAAGGCTAAAATCATGATGATGCCAAGCCGTTGGAACAAGAGTATCATTAACATAAGAGACCTCCTCAGCTAGATTCATTTATCAGACATGTAACAACTTTCAAAAATCAGAAGTAAAAAAAGGCTCTATAATTTCTGTAGTGGGTAAAACCACCGTGGAGATTATGGAGCTTTTTAAGTATATACAAAAAGTCCCATATGACCTATAATGAAAAGCAACCAAACTCACATTAGAAAGGCTCATATGGAACAACTAAATTTTATCACAAATTTTCTCAGAATTAAAGACAAAAATATCCTTATCACTGATGAATATGATATGGGAACTCACTTAGAACTACATGGTCACTTGGATTACACAGCCCCTAAATGTCCTTCTTGTAAGGGACAAATGGCTAAATACGATTTCCAAAAAGCCTCCAAAATCCCCTACCTAGAAACTGCTGGTTATCCACTCCTCATCCGCCTTAAAAAGCGTCGGTTCAAGTGTAAAGATTGCGGAAAAATGGCTGTCGCTGAAACTCCTCTTGTCAAGAAGAACCACCAAATCTCTGTCGCTGTTAACCAGAAAATCGCCCAGTTACTCATCGAAAATCAAGCAATGACACATATTGCACACAGGCTATCTATCTCAACATCATCAGTTAGTCGAAAGCTTAATGAGTTCAAGTTTGAAACAGATTGGAATATCTTACCTGAGGTGATGAGCTGGGATGAATATGGCTTTAAGAAGGGGAAGATGAGCTTTATCGCACAAGATTTCAACTCCCTAAACGTCATTACTATCCTTGACGGAAGAACTCAAGCAACCATCCGAAACCACTTTCTACGCTATCCTAGAAAGGTTAGAAACCGCGTTAAAGTCATCACTATGGACATGTATAGCCCATACTACCAATTGGCTAAACAGCTTTTTCCGCATGCCAAAATCGTCCTTGATCGCTTTCATATCGTACAACACCTTAGCCGTGCTATGAACCGTGTCCGTATTCAAATTATGAATCAATTCGACAGAAAATCGCACGAATACCGTGCTTTGAAACGCTACTGGAAATTGATACAACAAGATAGCCGTAAAATCAATGATAAACGATTTTATCGCCCTATGTTTCGCATGCATTTGACTAATAAGGAAATCCTAGAAAAACTACTGTCTTTTTCAGAGGAACTACGACAACACTATCAACTCTATCAATTTCTCTTGTTCCATTTCCAAGAGAAAAACTCAGATCATTTCTTCAGTCTCATCGAACAGGAAATAGCCACTGTTAATCCTATTTTCCAGACGGTATTTAAGACATTTCTAAAGGATAAAGACAAGGTTTTGAATGCCCTAGAATTGCCTTATTCCAACGCCAAACTGGAAGCTACCAATAATCTCATCAAAGTCATTAAGAGAAATGCCTTTGGTTTCAGGAACTTTGAAAACTTTAAAAAACGAATTTTGATTGCTTTGAACATAAAGAAAGAGAGAACGAAGTTCGTCCTCTCTAGGTGTTAGCTTTTCATCTACCCACTACAGTTGACAAAGAGCCTAAAAAAAAGTCGAGTGAACACCACTCGACTACCATGCGGAGAGTGGGACTTGAACCCACACGACCTAAAGCGGTCACAGGATCCTTAGTCCTGCGCGTCTGCCAATTCCGCCATCCCCGCTTAACAC
Source organism: Streptococcus nasisuis (assembly GCF_040836615.1). Classification (NCBI taxonomy): domain Bacteria; kingdom Bacillati; phylum Bacillota; class Bacilli; order Lactobacillales; family Streptococcaceae; genus Streptococcus; species Streptococcus nasisuis. The sequence goes on from NZ_CP162268.1 coordinate 2,352,959, forward strand.
AAGAAATAGTATATCACGAGGACGGAACCTTGTCAACACTTTTTTGAAAAATATTTATTTCAAGGTGTAGCCGTTACAATCGAAAGTTCTATAATGAAGTTAGCCACCCCAACCTAGTCAAACATCAGACTTTCAAGAAATGCACCCAAACGAACATATTTTAGTCCTCAAGCGCTGCCTTGACAAAGGCTGTATAGAGGCCCTCTGGACGATTTGGACGCGACTGCAATTCTGGATGGTATTGACAAGCCACGAAGAATTTATTGTCTGGAATTTCAACAATTTCCACCAGACGATTATCCGGTGAGACGCCAGAAAAGACAAATCCTGCCTGCTCAAATTGTTCACGGTATTCATTGTTAAATTCGTAACGGTGACGGTGGCGACGTTGCACGACTTCTTGGTTATCATAGGCTGCAGCAGCTTTTGAACCACGCTTAAGCTTGCTTGAATACAAACCCAAACGCAGGGTTCCACCCAAATCTTCAACGCCAATCTGGTCGCGCATAATGTCAATGACTGGATACTTGGTTTCTGGGTCCAATTCAAAACTATTGGCACCTTCCAAGCCTAGAACGTTACGGGCAAATTCGACACAGGTCAACTGCATGCCCAGACAGACACCGAGCATAGGCACATCCTGTTCACGCGCATAACGAATAGCCTCAATTTTCCCCTCGGTACCGCGTTGACCAAATCCACCCGGAACAATGATGCCATCCGCATTTCCCAACAAGTCAGCGACATTTTCAGCAGTCACATCATTGGCATTGACCCAATCAAAATCAATGGCCGCATCGTGGGCGTAGCCTGAATGCTTGAGCGCCTCAACAACAGAAATATAAGCATCTTGTAGCTCAACATACTTGCCGACCAAGGCAATCTTAACGGTTTTCTTGAGGTTGAGTACCTTGTCAACCATAGCTGACCACTCTGTCATATCCGCTGGCGGTGTATCCAATTTCAAATGTTCGCAGACAATCTGATCCATATTCTGGGCCTGTAAATTGAGCGGAATTTGATAAAGATGCTCCACATCGAGTGACTCAATAACCGCCTCCGGTGCCACATCGCAGAACTGGGCTAATTTATTTTTAATCCCTTGGCCGGCTGGCGCTTCTGTACGAATGACCAACATGTTGGGCTGAATGCCCAATCCGCGCAATTCTTTAACCGAATGTTGGGTCGGCTTGGTTTTCATTTCCCCAGCCGCCTTGAGATAGGGCAAGAGCGTCGTGTGAATATACATGACATTGTCCGCGCCCACGTCTGCTTTCATCTGACGCAGAGCCTCAAGGAAAGGCAGACTTTCAATATCACCGACAGTTCCACCGACTTCTGTAATAATCACATCGGCATCTGTTGTCCGAGCAGCGCGTTTAATCTTATCCTTCAAAGCATCCGTGATATGTGGAATAACCTGCACAGTAGCCCCAAGGTATTCGCCCTTGCGTTCTTTTCGAAGGACTTCGCTGTAAATTTTCCCTGTTGTCACGTTGGAATATTTATTAAGATTGATGTCAATAAACCGCTCATAATGTCCCAAATCCAAGTCCGTTTCCGCACCGTCATCCGTAACAAACACTTCACCATGCTGGTAAGGGCTCATCGTCCCTGGGTCAATATTGATATAGGGGTCAAATTTCTGAATGGTCACCTTGAGACCACGATTTTTCAACAAACGACCCAGACTTGCCGCCACAATCCCTTTACCAATCGACGAAACCACACCACCAGTTACAAAAATATATTTTGTCATGCAAACTCCTTTCCTCTGCTCATGTCGCATGGGGGGTAAGCAACATGAAGAAAAACAAAAATAGCTCCCTATCAACTAGGGAGCCCTGACCTCAAAAGAGGTGCCCGATAATATACTAACTCAATTCGATGCGTTTGTCAATCTTGAACTTAGTCTTCTGTCGACTCGTCGTCAGAATAGTCGTCATCTTCTTCACCGACATCAACTTCTTCATCATCCGTCAATTCATCATCGAGGATAATTTCATTGATTTCTGAGTCGTATGATTCTACTTCATCCTTCTCATCATCTGGATTTTCATCATCGTATTCTGAACCAGGCTTGTCTTCGTAACCATCTTCATCTTCTGGATCATCGTTGCCATAATCGATAGCATCCTCATCACCATCCATGAAGGCATTGACACGTTTTTTCTGACGTTTTGGCGCATCTTCATCATCTTCTTCGAGAGTAATAACTTCCTCATCAATCTCATCGATCGCATACCATGAACGAAGACCCCATTTGTTTTCGCCTAGCGGAATGAAACTACCGTCCACATTCAAGTCAGAATAGAAAGTTGGCAAGGCTGCACGAATCTCACTGTTTGATTTTTCTAAATAATTCTGAATTTCATTGACCAAGTCATTGAAATACATTTCATTGTCACGTCCACGTTCTTCCAAAATAGCACGCGCTACTTCAATCATGGAAAGTTCGCTTTTTTCTTGTCCTGCAAATACATTAAGTTCCAAGGCTCTTCTCCTTTTTTGTCTTTCCTTTCTATTTTACGCTAAATTAACCAAATAGTCAAAGGAATGAACAAGATTTTAAAAGAAGGGAGCGGGAAAGAACTTGACTAATGAAAAAGAGAGTTCGTCTTCTCGTCCCCGCACAGCTCCAATAGTCAGAGGAGTGACTGTTGGAGCTTGGAAATTGAACGAACGGAGTTCGTATCATTCGTTAGGACTGGTTCGGATCGTAAAACGCGAACGAAATGAGGCTTGCTACGCACCCCTTATTTCCAACCTTTCACAGTTCCCTAAACTGTGAAAGCCAATCAACCCCTGCGTCATATGATTTTGTTAATCAAAGTCCAACTTCTAGAATGTTTTTTCACTCTTGAACCAGATTATCTGCCTTGTCTCTTGTAGGTTCAGAGGAGATAGGTGCCGTCTCTGCTACCGGCTGTTCAGGTGCTGGAGAAACTGAGGATGCTTCTGCAGAGCTAGGAGTAGTTTCTGAAAGGACTGGGAGAGCCTGGCTAGCCGTCTCCTCACTTTCAGTAGTAGCTGCTGCCTTGCCCTCCACTACCTTTCCAACTGTCTCAGTAGAGTTTACTTTGTACGCAGGTGTTTCTGCTGTCACTTGTGCCACTTCCAGACGTCCCCAGCCATCGCTAGATTGGGGTCTTTCTTCTGGATGGTGCAGGTAGTACTTGATAGTGGCAAAGAGGTCTTCCAGGCTGTAGCCTTGCGGTGCCTGGTAATGCCCTTCATCAAAGGAGACAAAGGCATAATAGTGGTTGTGGTCCTTATGAGGCACCACAAAACGGCCATCCTCGACACGGTGTGCGTAGCCAAGGTTAAACGGCAGGAGTTCAAACGGAACAGTCTTCTGCGCTGCCACTCGACCATAAATAGCAGCCGCTGTTTCAGCGCTTGCAGGTTTGTCTGCTGGTTTGGCAGCTGGAGTTACTGCTGGTTTTTCAGTCTCTGGTCCAGCCGTCTCACGCTTGGCAACCATGGCCTCTGCCGCAATCAGCTCTCTGAAGTAATTGAGGTCTGACTTATTGATACGGCGGTAGCCGGTTTCAGTGACCCGAGGAATCCGGTAATTGTCCTCACCAATTCTGACAGCTGGATCTAATAGGTCTGCTGGATCAAAAATATAGCCATCTTTTGTTGTGTATTTCCCTGCAGACTTAGCTTCAGCCAGTTCTGTTGCAGAGTGAACAATCTGCCAGTTTTTCAACCCTTCACGTTTTTCAATCGGTGTAACATTTTTAGCCAGGATTTCTCCATCACGCTGGTCCAAGAGAGCCTGGACTGCCGCCAACTCCTTGTCTGACAGCTCTTTTTTGGTGATAGATCGGAGGGAACCACCGGTCGCCCGTGGCAGGCTGAAGGCGTCGCTGAAGATAAAACTGGCCGGATCCAGGACGTCCTCTGGGGTAAAGATATAGCCGTCGTTGGTAGCAAAGCGGCCCTGGGCACGTGCTGCTGCCACTTCCTCAGCTGTGTGGATAATCTGCCAGTTTTTCAGGCCGGTACGCTGAGCCTGGTCGGTCGCATTGGCAATCGGTGTCAGGGCATTTGGATCCATGACATCATCGCCATGACCTGCTGTGGTCCAAGCTGCAGGACGAACCTCTGGGTGCTGCATAATATAGCGAATGGTCGCAATCTGCTCCTTGCTCAGCCAGCTATAAGGCAGGATGTGGATATGGTCGATATGGGGAATGACAAAGGACTCGCCTGTATCGTAGGTCGCATTGGCTCCCTTCATTGGGATCTTGTCGATGCTGACGTGCATAGCTGGTGCCAAATCTCCAGCAACCTGTGGAGCCGTGTCAAAGCGGTAGTCCTTGTCCAGTTCCATCAGGCGCAATTCTGCAAAGGAAATCTTCATCAGGTCCAATTCATCTCGGCTGTAACGGTAGCTTTTGCCGTCCAGCTGAACTTGGTAGAAGACCTTGCCTGCCTCAAGCTGCTTGCCAATCACGGCTTGCGGATCAAAGACTGGTTTGTTTACGCTCGTATCAACTGGACTTGGTTGAGTCGGTTGTTCAGGAAGAGCTGGTTGGCTTGGCAGGACTGGAAGTGTCGGCGCTGTCGGCTGACTTGGTTTTGGAGTGGCTGGTTTATTAGCAGGCTTAGTATTTCCTGTCAAGCCTTGCTTTTCACGAACCCATTCTTCGACTTGCTTGATTTCAAAGTCTTCTAATTCGCCAAAGCCGACATAGTGGAAATGGTCGCCGTGGCTACCAATCAAGCCCTGGTCATCAACAGATGTGATGCTGGCCTTGCTGAAGGTGTAGCCGTCGCTGGTGAAATAGACCTTGCCATCCAATCCCTTGCCGTAGGCAGGGATGCGGCGACCTAGATAGGTAACAAATGGCTGGTTAGTGGCTTGGGAATCAGTAGGACCTGGTTTTGGTGCAGGACTTGGCTGGGCTTGATGAGGGGGCTTGGCTGGTGTGGCTGGCTGGGTTGTGCCTGTCGGATAGTCAGTCCGCGTCGGCTGGTCAGATGTATGCCCTGAGCCTGCTCTGCTATTTTCCCCAATCATCCGAGCAATCTGAGCCTCCAGTGGCGACATCTGGCTGTAAGGGATGAAATGATAGTGGTCGCCGTGGGGGATGATGACGCCGGCAGCGGTCTTTTTGCTAATCATGCGTGGGTCAAAGACCAGACCGTCGGCCTCTACATGGCGCTGGGAGAGCGGTGTAGCATCCAGCTGGGCCAAGAGGCTGTTCAAATCTTGACCTGAGTGGCTTGAAAGGACGGCCGAGCCAGTCTGGCCCTGAGACGGGTAAGTGGCCTTGGTCGACTGACCCTTGTTTGGGGACTTGCCGTCAATATGGGCCTGGGCTGCCTGTAACTCGGACGGAGACAGGTCCTTCTTAGGAATAAAATGGAAGTGGCTACCGTGAGGCACGATGAAGCCGTCTCCCGTGTCCTCAATCACATCAGTAGGGTTGAAGACATAGCCGTCATCGGTCTTATAGCGACCATCTGCTGTCCGGCCGCCACCAGCCTCCTGATAGGCCTTGTCCGAAGAGGATACACCCTTCTGTCTCTGAACTTCCTCCTTGGTCCGCACATTTTTCTGCTGCTTTTTATCTTTGAGATAGAGGTAATACTGGCCATCCACCTTAATCACATAGCCGTCCTGGACTTCATTGACAATGTGGCTGTCTTGAAGGACATAGGCTGGGTCGGTCATAATCAGCTCTTCGCTGAAAATCGCGTCGAAGGGCACCTTGCCATTGTAGTAATGGAAATGGTCACCGTGGGAAGTCACATAGCCCTGGTCGGTGATTTTGACCACAATCTGCTCGGCGTCGATATTTTCCTTGGCAGAAACTTCCTCTGGCGTCAACTGTTCAGCCAGCATACTCTTTTCTGTCTGGCTGTCTTCGATGTAGGCTACTCGGTTCTTGCTGTCTTCCGTGGCTTGGTAACGTCCCAGCTGGTAGCTACAAATGCTCATGCCCAGAACCAGGGCGGCTACTGAACCAACTAATTTCTTGTTTTTCATGTTTTCTCCTTTACTGTAATTCCTTGGCGAGGGTGTCTAAGACGGCATCTAGATTTTCCAGATAGGTTAGATTGTTTTCTGGGTCTGCCTCAAGCGGGTCCAAGATTTTCAGGTCAACACCTGTGGAGCTCTTCAAGGTCTGGGCCAGCTTGTCTGACTTGCCCTTTTCCACAAAAATTGTTTTGACATCGTAGGTATCGACAAATTCCTTGATTTCTGCCAATTGTCGTGGATTAGGCTCTTCCTCTGACACACCAGCTATGCCCAGTTGCTGGAGGCCGTAGCGCTTAGCCGTATAGGAAAAGGCTGTGTGCTGGGTGACAAAGGTCTTGGATCTTGTTTTTTCAAAGATAGGCTTGTACTTGTCTGCCAAATCCTGGTATTGCTGCTGGAGCTTGCTGGCATTTTCGTTGTAGTAACTAGCTCGTTCAGGGTCTGCCTCAGCCAGTAAATTACCAATCAAGACCGCCTCCTGCCCCACCAGAACTGGGTCCAACCAGGTATGGGGGTCGTAGAGACTGGCCTCGTCCATGCCCTCTGTCACCTCCACATCCTCCAGACCAGGAACTCGCTGTAGCTCTAAACCACTGGAGGCCTCCAGGACCTTGACCTTAGAACCTTGCACATTCGGCTCCAGGCGACCGGCCCAGGACTCCAAAATCTTAGAATGGTAGATAAAGATATCTGCGTCGTATATTCCCTTGACATCTGCTGGCGAGGGCTCATAGGAATGGATCCCATTTCTGGAGCCAATCATACGGACGTCATTGTAGTCACCAGAAATTTCCTTAACCAGTGAATAAATTGGGTAAAAGGAAGTCACAATCCGCAGGCCAGATTGGACTTGGCTAGACTGGCTCTGCTGGCCACAGGCCGAGAGGACTAGTAGCATGAGTGATAAAAAGAGATATTTCATCCACTTCATTAAATTTCTCCTTGTATTTTTGTTAACCAGTTAACTATAACACAAAAATGGTTAACTGGTCAAGTATTTTTTGATAAAAAAAGACAAAACAGTTGTTGACTGTTCTGTCTGATGGATATTATAATTCTGCAATCTGGCTCAAATTCACTTCTGCAATGGTATCATTACCAAACATGGAGATAACCATCTTAACCTTGTTATTATCGATTTCAGTGATTTTACCAGTGTAGTCTGTGAAGGCACCGTCAATGATGCGGACTGTGTCGCCCACCTTGACATCGATATCTCCTTGGACTGTTTGTCCCATAGATACCAGGATTTGGCGAATTTCTTCTTCCAAGAGTGGAGTTGGTTTGGAACGGTTACCGTGAGAACCCACGAAACCTGTAACGTTTGGCGTATTACGAACCACGAACCAAGCCTCGTCAGTCATGACCATCTCTACCAAGACATAACCTGGGAAGCGGTTTTCTTCCACTTCTTTCTTCTCGCCGTTCTTTTCTACCTGAACCGTCTGGGTTGGGATTTCCACGCGCAAGATGTTTTCCAACATATTGTAGGTATGCGCACGTTGGAGAAGGTTTTCTTTTACCTTGTTCTCGTATCCTGAATAGGTTTGTAGGACAAACCAGCCTTTGTCAAAACTATCGTACATAGTCGTTCCTTTCTTTTGAAAGCTGTATTGAAGACGCTAAAAAAAAGCCCGAAGGCTTTCGCTTTTCTTTATTATACCACTTCCATTTTACAAATGGCAAGTATTTTACTAGAAAAGATTAATCAAGCTCATCAAGCCCTTGGACAAAATGAGGTCAAATATATACACAAGTACCACGAAGAAGGCTGTGTATTCTACGACTGAGAAGAAATCTTTCCAACTCTGCTTGCGCGTTGGCCAGACAGTGTCTTTTAAAATACGGAAAATATCTGCGACGAATTTCACCTGCTACTCCTATCTAGTTTCCTTGTGGACCGTGTACTGACCACAGTGTTTACAAAATTTATTTACTTCTAACCGTGTTGGCTTGGGATTGCTCGATAGGGAAATAGAATAGTTACGAGATCCACAAACTGTACAGGCTAGGCTTGCTTTTTTTAGTGCCATATAGCCCTCCAATTAACCTTATTTTATCATGTTTTAGCTCATTTGACAACTACTCAAACCAACTTCTTATATTGTCTATGAGGGTGCGTGCTCGCTCAGGTAGCTGGGCATCAATGATTTGTTGCTTGGTTTCTTCTAGAAGCTGTCTTGCTCGGTCACTGATTTCCTGGATTTGCTCTGGGCTGATGACCGGCTCTGTCGGTACTGTCTCCACTTGATTGATAGGCACAATGCCATTCATGGCGTAAGCATTGTCCACTGTAAATGGTGTCCCGCTGGTCTGACTCAAGAGATTGGCCGCAACTGTTTGGAAGAGCACAGGCGCTTTCCAGGAATTATTGGCATCGATATAGTGGGTCTCGTCAGTCTTTTCAAAACCAACCCACTGGCTGATAACCAAGTCAGGTGTATAGGCGATAATCCACTGGTCATTGATAAGAGAGACATCAAAGTTGGTCTCGGTCGTCCCCGTCTTTCCGGCTAGATTGTAGCCGTGGACATCCGCATTGACCCCTGTACCGTTGGTAAAAGTTCCCAGCATCATAGAGGTCATCTTGTCTGCCACTGACTTATCGATCACCTTGGTCGACTGAGAACGGTGGTCCACGATGACCTTGCCATTGGCCGTTTCAATACGGCTAATCAGATGAGCATCCTTCATGGTCCCATGGTTGGCAAAGGCGCCATAGGCCTGGGCCATTTGCAGGGCATTGGTCTCCACACCAGATCCTATAGCCACTCCCAGTACCTTTTCAACCTTATTCATGTTCAGGCCAAATTTTTTCCCGTATTCAAAGGCGGTGTCAATCCCCAAGGTGTCGACAATGGATACCACAGGCAAATTGTAAGACAGGGCTAAGGCTTGGTACATGGGAATAGATTCCGATGTAGACAGGTCATTATTCTGCAAGGTATAGGTCCCGTAGGTCGTCGTGTGGTTGTCCAGCTCTTTATCAATTTCCCAGCCTGCCGACACTGCCGGAGCATAAGCAACCAAGGGCTTGATGGTCGAACCCGGACTTCTCTTGGCCTGGGTCGCGAAATTGAAGTTACGGAAGGCATAATCTTCGGATGAATTAACCCGCCCAACCAGCGCTCGAACGCCACCTGTAGACGGATCCAGGGCCACGCTTGCCCCCTGTGCATAGGAACTATCATAGGCAGACTGCGGGAAGAGACTCTCGTCATTAAAAATCACCTGGAGATTGGCCTGAGAGGTCTGATCCATCTCCGTATAAATCCGGTAGCCGTTGTTGATAATGTCACTTTCTTTCAATCCATATCGGTCAATAGCCTCTGCAATAACCGCATCAAAATAAGAGGGATAGGCATAGTTGCTAGCCTTGCCCGCATAGGCATCGTAGAGCTGACTGCCCACGTCCACCTGCATTCCTGCATCAGCAGTTGCCTGATCAATAAACTGGGCATCCACCATGACCTGCAAAATAGTATTACGGCGGTTGGTCGCATTTTCAATGGAATAATAAGGATTGTAAATCTCAGGGCCCTTGAGCATGCCGGCTAAAACAGCCGATTGCTCCAGACTCAAATCGCTAGCATTAACCCCAAAATACTTGAGACTAGCATCCTGAACCCCCCAGACCCCGTTGCCAAAATAGGCATTGTTGAGGTACATGGTCAGGATTTCCTGCTTGCTATATTTTTTATTGATTTCAAGAGCCAGAAAATACTCCCTAGCCTTCCGGCTAATGGTCTGGTCCTGAGTCAGGAAGGCATTTTTGGCCAACTGCTGGGTAATGGTCGAACCACCGCCAGACCGGCCCAAGGTAAGGAAGGCCAGCAGGGTCCGCTTGTAGTTGATACCAGAATTTTCATAAAAAGTCCTGTCTTCCGTAGCGATGACGGCATTTTCCAGATTATCCGAAATGGCATCCAGCTCCACATAGGTTCCTTTCTGCCCCGACAGGGTACCAGCTTCCACACCGTCCTTGTCATAGATAACCGTCTTGGCCTTGAGGGCCTCCTGCAAATCGCCAACATTTGCGGTCTTGGCTAGGAAGAAGAGATAGCCTCCCACCGTCAGTATCAGAACCCCCAGGATAATCAGCAGAATTTTAGTCAGCTGGTAACGGCGCCAAAATTTGCGAACAGGCTCTGGAATCCGACTTTCCTTTTTAGGTTTATCGGACCTGTCACGACCGCCCCGGGCTGAGCGACGGCTAAATCTGGTTTTTTTCCCACTTTCTAAACCTGGCAGGTCTATGTTTTTCGTTTCTCCCATGTCAGACTCTGCGCTTGTAAATTGGTCGCTAGTATAGGCCTTGGTCTGGTCCAGAGACTCGAAATCCTCTGGCACTTCAATGGGATCAAACTGCAAATCGTCCTTGTCCATGCCCCCTCCTCTTTCTCTAGTTTTGGACTATTATACTATATCGGCCCAAATTTTTCAGCTACCAATCCTTTGGTTGAACTGTGACAGCCCATAAAATCGGTCTCAGGACTGAAAATATGGTAGAATAGGACTATTCTCTATTGATAAGGAAAAGACTATGACTGAAATCTACGACATTACCATTATCGGCGGTGGTCCTGTTGGGCTCTTTGCTGCCTTCTACGCCCATCTGCGCCAGGCCAAGGTCAAAGTGATTGATTCGCTGCCCCAACTCGGTGGACAACCCGCCATCCTCTACCCTGAAAAATCCATCCTGGACATTCCTGCCTTCCCAAGCCTGACTGGTCAAGAATTGACGGACAACCTGCTTGCCCAATTAGCCCCATTTGACACCACTATTTGCCTCAATGAAACCCTGACAGCTATCCAACCGGGTGAAGTCATCACTTTGACAACCAACAAGGACACCCACCAAACCAAGTCGGTCATCATCGCAATGGGTGGTGGCGCCTTCAAGCCCCGTCCTCTGGAGATTGACGGAGCTGACAGCTATGAAAACGTCCATTACCATGTGTCCAATATCCAGCAGTACGCAGACAAGGACGTCGTTGTCTTGGGTGGTGGCGACTCCGCTGTTGACTGGTCTCTGGCCTTTGAAAAAATCGCCAAAACCACCAGCATCGTCCACCGACGCGACAATTTCCGTGCCCTAGAGCACAGCGTCGAGGACCTGAAAAAGTCTAGCGTCGCCATCCACACTCCCTATGTTCCTAAGGAACTTTCTGGGGAAAATGGCAGAGCTACTGCTATTCGTTTCGACAAGGTCAAGAGCGAGGACCAGCTCACCCTGAACTTCGACCACCTCTTTGTCAACTACGGTTTCAAATCATCGGTCGGAACCCTGAAAGAATGGGGATTGGACCTGCATCGTCACCGCATTTTAGTCAACAGCAAACAGGAAACCTCGCAGGCCGGCGTCTATGCTATCGGAGATTGTTGCTACTACGAAGGCAAGGTTGACCTGATTGCTACAGGCTTTGGCGAGGCTCCGACTGCCGTCAACAATGCCATGAACTACATCAATCCAAACGAAAAAGTACAACCAAAACACTCAACCAGCCTATGATGAAAATTGACATTCGCATTCCCCAAGCCTTTCCAGAATTGACCGTCAAGGAAGTCTTGGAAGATTATTTTCTCATTCCCAGAAAAATCCGCCACTTCCTCCGCACCAAAAAACACGTCACCGTCAATGGGCAAACCGTTAACTGGCAGAGTTCCATTGCTCCCGGTGACCTGCTAGAATTGACCTTTGATGAGGAAGATTATCCGGAAAAGACGATTCCTATGGGGCAGGCAGACTTGGTCGAAGAGCTCTATCAAGATGAGCATCTGATTATCGTTAACAAGCCCGAAGGAATGAAAACCCACGGCAATGAGCCGACGGAAATCGCCTTGCTCAACCATGTATCAGCTTATGTCGGTCAAACCTGCTATGTGGTCCACAGGCTGGATATGGAGACCAGCGGAGCCATTCTTTTTGCCAAAAATCCCTTTATCCTGCCCATTCTCAATCGGCTCTTGGAAGACAAAGTCATCTACCGTGACTACCTAGCCCTCTGCCAAGGTCATCTCAAGCAGGAGAGTTGGACCATTACAGACAAAATCGGGCGCGACCGTCATGATCGCAGGAAACGATTGGTCGATCACCGCAAGGGTCAAGAGGCTGTCACTCATGTCAAACAACTGGAAAAAGTCGGCAAGAACAGCCTAATTTCCTGTCGCTTAGAAACTGGACGCACCCACCAAATCCGCGTCCACCTAGCCCACCACGGTCATGCCCTTATTGGCGACCCACTCTATAGCAAAGTCAGCGCTCCCCGCCTCATGCTCCACGCAGCCCGCCTCAGCCTGACCCACCCACTGACCCTTGAAACAATCAGTGTCGAGGCACAGTCGGACAGTTTTGAAAAAGTGTTGAAAAAAAGCTGAAGTTTCAGCTTTTTAGTTTGCATATAATTTTATGTCAATTACCCACTTTACTCATACTCAATGAAAATCAATCTAGCCCAGCTTCAACTGTTTGGGGAACAGTTGAAGGCTGGAAATAGAGCGAACTTGTTCGCCTCAAAAACGCCGAAGGTAGAACTCTGTCGCTCTCTCGTTTCAAGTCGACAGGCTGAAAACCTCCCCCGGATCTTTTCACTCACCAAGGCTCTTGATAACGGATAAGATGATTTTCGAAGAGTATCAAATCCCCTGGCCAATCAGCTGCTCCGTCCACATGACATCATCATAGACAAAACCAAGATTGGTCTCACCGTCCAAACCATAGATAAGACGGACAGATATCTTCTCACCGGCCTTTATTTTCTCAGCCAGATTGACATCATAGATCCGTAAGTCCAGGGGCAAAGGGAAGTCCGTTGAAAGGTCAATCAGGTTAAAATAATATTCGTCAAAGTAAATATCTTCCTGACCAGGATTTTCCACTTCCAAATCTACCACATAGGCCGAAGGGTAATAATCATCCACCAGATCCACGCTGTCGTCTTGTCCCATGGATTTCACCGTCACGCGCAGGCCATCCGCAAAGTCAACACTTTCTCCGACCTCGTGCTCTCGATAGGTCCTGGTGCTATCAAATTCCGTAGAAGGCTGGTCCAGAGAAAGCTCGCTAAAGCCAAGACCAATGATGAGTAACAAGCAAATCACCCCCAGCACAAGACTGGCTACAGCGCCAATTATGGTGGTCCAAAAGAGGGGCTGTTTGTAGAGAGCTTTCTTAGGATAGTACATATAGCCGTCTTCGACGACGAAATCTTTCTGCTGCATAGGAACTCCTTATTTCAAGCTGGCTGTAGGCAGGTCGATGCCTGCCTGGCGTAGGGCATCTTGATAAAATCCTAAAAATTGATGATAGACCTTGCTCTGCTGACCATTGGCCACAAAGAGGTTGATCCGGTAGACAAATTGTCCAGTAGCTGTATTCTGCGGTCCTAGAACCGTGATACCTGTAATCTGGTCATTCTTGCCCAGTTCGCGACGATTGACCTCTTCGATGACCTGGGCAACCCGGTCCAAATCCGTATTAAACTTGAGTGGAATGTCCACCTGGGCCCGCATGTCACCACGAGACTGATTGCTGACGACTAGGATATTTCGGTTGGGAATGAAATGCAGGGTCCCGTCCGCATCCCGTACCTGGCTGGTCCGAATGCCCATACTAACAACCGTTCCAGTAATGGTAATCGGTCCGTTGGTCAGCTTAACCACATCTCCCACATCAAATTGACGCTCCACTAGAATAAAAAATCCATTGACTAGGTCCGATAGAAAGCCTTGCGCCCCCATACCTACAGCCACACCAGCAATCCCAGCTCCAGCTAGAAGGCTGGTTACTGGCAGACCGAGAATACTCAAAATACAGTAAATCAGGATAAAATAAAGCAGATAGCTAAGCATACTCTCAACCAGGCGACTAATGGTCTTTTGACGACCAATATCCTGGGTAGAAACCTTGAGCGAGGGAATCAAAATCCGCTTGACTGAGCCCTTGGCAATCTTTTTGATGACCAGGAAGGCCAGGAAAAGTAGAACCAGGGACAGGACCTTATTGAGCCCCTTGGTCAATAGATCTTCTAGATTAAATTGGGATAAGTATTTGTTGATAAAATCATTCATGACACTATTATAGCAGAAAAGACAGCCGAACTGTCTTTTTCTCTATTTCTTCTCTTTAAAATATTCCCGCGTTTCCTTGATAATGATTGGAGATAGGGCCAGTAAGGCAATCAGGTTCGGTAAGGCCATGAGACCATTGACAATATCTGCAATCGTCCAAATCAAATCCAACTTCAGGAAACCACCGAGAGCTACCATCAATATGAAGACTAGACGATAAGGTAAGATGGACTTTGTTCCGAAAAGAAATTCAATACAGCGCTCACCATAATATGACCAACCCAGAATCGTTGTAAATGCAAAGAGAACCAAGCTAATAGTCAAGGCAATTGTCCCTGGATTACCAAAAACAGTTGCAAATGCTGCCTGAGTCAGCGGAGCACCCTCAAGTCCTTCCACCGTCCACTGACCAGTCACCAAAATAGATAAACCTGTTAAACTACAGATAATAATGGTATCAATGAAAGTACCGGTCATAGAAATCAAACCTTGCTCAACGGCATTGTCTGATTTGGCTGCAGCTGCGGCAATGGGAGCAGAACCTAAACCAGATTCATTAGAAAATACACCACGAGCAATTCCTCTCTGGATTGCTTCTTTTACTGTTGTCCCAGCAAAACCACCAACAGCTGCAGAAGGAGTCAGTGCTGAACTAACTACTAATTTCAACGCAGGAATCAACTGATCTGCATGTGTTATTAAAATCACAATTGTTGCTAAAATGTAGAGAACGGCCATGAATGGAACGACTTTGGTTGATACTTGGGAAATCGTCTCAATGCCACCAAAAATGATGACAGCCACTAGAATGGCCAGGAGGACACTAATAAGTTGCGGAGACAATCCAAAACTCGCTTCTAATGAAGAAGTGATAGAATTGACCTGTGAAAATGTCCCTATCCCCAAAAGAGCAACCAAAACACCAGAAATGGCAAAGAAGATTGCTAGGGGTTTCCATTTCTGTCCCATACCAATGGTGATATAATGCATTGGTCCACCTGCCGCATGACCATCAGCATCCCTGGTTCTGTACTTGATTGCTAGAAATCCTTCCGCATACTTGGTTGCCATACCAAAGAAGGCTGCCACCCACATCCAGAAAAGAGCTCCTGGACCACCTGTAGTAATGGCAGTCGCCACCCCAACGATATTTCCCGTACCAACCGTTGCCGCAAGGGCCGTACACAGAGCCGCAAAACTGGACACATCTCCCTGACCAGACTGGTCACTGGAGAAAATCAAACGAAAGGCCGTCGGTAACTTGCTGACCTGAAACACTCCCAAACGAAGGGTAAAATATACACCCGTTCCAACCAAAAGCATGAGCAAGGGCGGCCCCCAGACAATATCATTGATGCCCTTAAATAGTTCTAACATAGAATCCTCCGGTTTTTTCCTGATAAAACAGCTGGAAAATAAAAAACCAGAAATCGAATCTTCGTCTTCTATTTTACGTTTAGAAGGAGGCAAGGAAACTTGACACCACAATAAACATAATAGAAAGACGAAATCAACTTCTGGAACGCGAAAATACAGGCTAACCCCGCTTTGATTTCGCTCTGTCCTTTTACCTGAGAGTTTCAGCACATCTATCTATAAAATCTAGGATTTTGTAAATAGACTTGCCTTGCCCCTTCGGTGCCTTATGGTCTCTCCAGAGTTCCGTCCTTTGGACAGTCAGTTGCCTTTCTGCCCACTATCAACCGGTTATTCAGTTTTATCTCGCTCTATTTTAGGTTATTTTTTAGAAAAAATCAAGAATATTTTCAAAAAAATTATCCCAATAAGTCCAAAAACAGGCCAAATCCTGCTGCTTCCATTTCCTCTCTCGGTATGAAACGAAGGGCTGCTGAGTTGATACAGTAACGTAATCCACCTTTGTCACGCGGTCCGTCATCAAAGACGTGGCCAAGATGAGCATGTCCAGCCCGACTTCGGACTTCAATACGGTTCATGCCGTGGGAAAGATCTTGGAAATAAGTCGCGACTTCCTTGCTGATTGGCTTGGTAAAGGAGGGCCAGCCGCAGCCTGAGTCGAATTTGTCCGTTGAGAGAAAGAGGGGCTCGCCAGTCGTAATATCGACATAGATGCCAGCTTGGTCACTATTCCAAAACTCATTTTCGAAGGGCCTTTCCGTCGCAGCTTCTTGAGTGACTTGATACTGAAGGTCGGTCAAGCTGTCTTTTAAGACTTGCTGGTCTGGCTTTTGGTAGTCTGCAACATCAATCAGAGGGATTTTTGCCTGCCCAAGATCGATATGGCAGTACCCTTGGGGATTTTTCTTGAGATAATCCTGATGGTAGTCTTCGGCGGGGATGTAATGTGCGAGCGGCTCCACTTCAACGGCTAGGGGACGTCCACCAAAGAGCTGGGACTGCTCCGTCATGACCTGCTCGATGGTCGGAAAATCAGCCTCATCCGTGTAATAGATACCAGTCCGATACTGGCGCCCCTTGTCAGGTCCCTGCTGATTGACAGAGAAGGGATCAATGACTCGGAAATAATAGAGGAGAATCTCCCGCAAACTGATACGGGTCGGGTCATAGGCTAGATACACAGTTTCTGCGTGGTCTGTTTGTTTGAGGAGTTGATAACTGGTCGTCTCCACCTGTCCATTGGCATAGCCAACGCTAGTGTCAAGAATACCATCGATCTGGGAAAAGTAACCTTCCATGCCCCAGAAACAACCGCCTGCTAGGTAGATTTCTTTCATGTGAACTCCTTCTTGTCTGCAAGCGTGATTTCATCACTCTTACAGATTTTTTTCTTTCATTTCTGCTTCCATTTTGAGGCGTTGAACCTTCATGGTCGCAGTACGTGGAATGTCGTCATAAGCCATCAAGATAGGCTCTTTCAATAGCGGTAGGTCTGCAACCATGGCCCACCAAACTTCCTAGTTCATCTCAGCATCTTCTGCCAGAGCGATAATCGGCTGCGGTGCACCATTGACATCGCGGATAATCACGACTTCTGATAAAAAGTCCAATTTATCCAGCAATAAATCTTCCAAGGCAAGGTTACTGTCGATGTGCTCAATGAGGTCAACCTGACGGTCTTTTAGAAGAAGCGTCCCCTCTGGAGTCATGCAGCCGTAGTCACCACTATCCCACCAAGCACCGTACACATTATCTTGGAAGCGGGCATCTTCTTTGTAGTAAGTCACAGCACGGCCTTTTGACAGGAACTGGATATGGCCGTTTTCTTCAGCTGGGAGAGGATTCCCTTGGGCATCTGTGATGCGTGCTTCTGTGAAACCTTCCAGACCAAGCCCCATATCACGTCCGCTAACTGTTCCTAGATTTTCCAAACGATGGTACCGTAAAATCATTGGACCACATTCACTTTGACCATAAACCTGCATAAAGACTGGATATTGCTCTTTAGAAGCCTCCAAGAAGGCGCGAAGCGTACCAATATTGATAGCATCAAAGGTTGAATGGTAATAACGAATGCTGCTAAAGACCTCTGGTTTTTCCTTGGCCAATCTTGCCCATTGCACAAAGTTATTAGGATGAGTTTCCAGAGCACTTGGACGATGAAGAGCAAGCGCCCGTTCAACTTCATCTTTTCTTGCAGAAGAAAGCGGGTAGAGGGGGAATCCTAGCCCAATCGCCGACGACACGCCGATATTATAGCGCGAATGAACAGGAGAGATATGGAAGGCCAGCAAGCCTCTCTCCGTCATCTTGTCAAAAATAGTCTGTTGCCAAGCTACTCGCCAGCCCATGGTCTGTGCTGTGTGGCAGATTAGTTTTGGAACACCTGTCGTCCCTGAAGTATGGGTCATGTATTGAATGACATCTTCTGGCAGGAGATTTTCTTCAAACGATAGAGATTTAATGGTTTGTAACTAATAGTTGACATATCTAACCTTTCTAGAATGACAATGATAAGGTTATTATAACATCTTGTGTCAACCTTCACAATGTCGTTTTTGAAAAGCTCACAATATTAATTGTCGACACAAGTAACACCTACAACATTTATTCATCCACGATTTCTATCTCGTCTTGAATTATCTCACTTCCTGAATCTGCCTTGGAAAGTTTTTGCTCAATATACTGATCAATGTACTGATATACCTCCTCAGCATCTGATTGGGATAAACTAGCCACTTGGTTTACTTTAACCGATAATGTTTCAAGACCATAACCTGATTTTTCTTGTACTAATCTTTCCAATTCCTGATGCGTTATTTCCTGTCCAATAATAGTAAGTTCCAACTGATTTTTAGACTTGAGATATGTTCGACTTAGTATAGTATATGAAGAAAAGTTTTCACTAATATATTGATTCATAGCCTCTCTACGAGAATAATCTACAACCAAATTTCCCGCTGATAGTAAACTTGGTAGAGTTAAAGCAATAACAAGTGCAGTCATTCCATATCTCAATTTAGGATTCAGATCACTTAACTCAACTGCCTTCGTCCGTCTCATCAAAAAGCGTGACCCAAAAAAAGTGGTCAACATGATGAAGATACAGTTAATCAAAAATAGGTATAGAGCACCAAAAAGATATTGAGTATTCCCATGAGCTAAACCGAAACCAGCAGTACAAATTGGAGGCATTAGGGCTGTTGCAATGGCAACACCTGGAACGATATTATTTGCTTCTTTTTTCCGACTACCAATCACACCTGCTATACCCCCAGCAATTGCAATCAAAATATCCCAAACAGTGGGAGAAATTCGAGAAGTTAACTCAGAACTAGCCACTGTAATGGGTGAAAGATAGAAGTACAAACTCGAAACAAATAGGCTGATGATAACTTCGACGGTCAATAACTTCAAGGCTTTTTTCATCAATGACAAGTCATAGATTGCTAAACCTAAACCAAGACCAACTATCGGAGTCATCAAGGGGGAAATTAACATAGCACCTATAACAACTGCCATAGCATTCATATTTAAGCCTACAGATGCAATAAAAATTGCACACATTAAGATAAATATATCACGAGTTTGTAAGTCTAACTCGTCAAACAACTTATTACGGTATTCCATTGTTGAAAAATACTTATTTTTCATAGTCTCCACTCTTAGAAATTATATTGTAATCCTACTATATTATATTTATTGTTTGTATTTTTATCTAACTAATCTCTGCCAAGATAGCTTTGATTTGGTCTTTGGTGTGAACACCAGCAACTTGTTTCACAACCTGTCCATCTTTTTTGAACAAAAGGGTTGGGATTGACATAATACCGAATTGACGAGCTGTGTTTGGATTCTCATCAACATCCATTTTGTAGATGCGCAATTCATCTTCATCCACTTCGCCTGCTAATTGTTCCAAGATTGGTGCTTGCATACGACAAGGACCACACCATGGTGCCCAAAAGTCAACAAGGACTACGCCTTCTTGTGTTTCAACTTCAAAGTTTGCATCTGTTACTACTTGTACCATATTCGTCTCCTTTTCTGTTTTTCTATTTTCATTCTACACCAAAAGAAAAGAGAATGCGAATATTTGCTACGGAAGAGAAATGAGATAGACATGCTTAAACAATTGTGATTTGAAAGCATACTTTTCAGTCATTGTTTATTTCTCCGACTATTTTTTTCACTTCAGAAGAATACCCTCCCCCGGAGTATTCAATTTTTCCTGTATTAGAATCCTTTTCTAATTCGAACACCACTCTTAACTTTCTATCTGAATTCAAGAAAACATTAAAACTTATCCCTCCCATCGGACTATGAATGATAGAAGAATCATCGATTTCATATGTTTTTATCAGTCCTTCCTCTGAAAGAGCTTCATTATCTAGATATTTAAGTTGTTCTTCTACGATCTCCCTCACTTCCTCACTCTTCACAATCTCTACCATCTGGTCGTGCTCAATTTTTTGCATCAGCTTAATTCCTCCTATTCCAATCCCGATTACTAACAAAATTCCGATAATAACTTTCATTACTTTTTTCATCCTAGACCTCCTTTATGAAATCCTATCAAGTAAGAGCATTTCTTACCTCATAGTATAGCATAAATTTAGTGGTTTAAATATATTAAGTGGAAGAAGTCTGTAGGACCTTAATATTGCCAGAAGAGTCTAACTGATAGCCATAGGTCATGTGCTGATTGCCAAGATCGATATCCTTACTTTCCACGAAGTGAACCATCCCAACGGAATCTAAACTTCCTTTGTCTAGGTCACGCCCAACCATACTGACAGGGTCTTTGGGATCTGCATAATTATGAATCAGCCTTTTGACTTGCCAGGTTCGTTGCCAAAATAAAAAAGTTGAAAATGTTTCAACTTTTTTATTTTAAATCCACCACGTAGGTCAATTCTTGGTAAACATCTTCGATGTCAAAGAGCTCCAAGTCGGTTTCTTCACTAACTACATAGACACCTTCGCGAAGATAGTAGGGTGCTGGCTGACCTGTTTCATCTGTAAAGGCCAATTTAGCATTGGGAAGGTCAACACCAAAACGGATATAAGGTGTGTCTTTGGGTGTACCGATGACTAGGTAATCTGAACACACTAGCTGTCCTTCCCATTTTCTATACAAATGATTGGCTACATCTCCCTCTCTGGTAAAGATGGCTAGTTTCTCTACACCTTGCTCTCTCAACTCCTGCTCTGCTTTTTCAAAAAGTGCCTGGGCAATGCCCTGCCCTTGAAAATCAGGGTGGACTGCTAGGTTAGTAAAATAAGCTGTTCGCTTACTTGGTGCGTAAATATAAGATCGGCTGCACTCTTCCGTGTAAATATCGATGTCGATTAGACCAACAATTTGTCCATCTACTTCAGCCACCCATTCCACACGGTAGTCATAAACGTCTGTCATTAGTTCGGGCTTCTCTGTTTCTCTATCATCAAAGAATGGAGAGAAGAGGTAGCTGAGTGCCTTGCAATAGACCCAGCCCTTTTCATCACTGGTTTGATAGTTTCTGATAATCATAATGTTACTCATAGCTCCTTACTTAAAGGTCACAATGGTACAGCCTGATCCACCAGCATTTTGTGGGGCGTAGCCGAACTCCTTGACTTGCTTGTTGCGGCGAAGGTATTTTGTCACGCCCTCTCGGATAACCCCTGTACCAATACCGTGAACAATATCGACTTGAGCCAAGTTGTTGAGCAAGGCCTGGTCAATAAATTCATCCAGCTCCATCATAGCCTCTTCGTAGCGTTTGCCACGGAGGTCTAGTCGAGCTTTCGGACCACGCACATGGGCACGTTGAACAGTATGGACCTGACGCTTCTTAGGCTGCTCTGCCTTATCCGTCTTGACCAGTTCAAACTCCTCCTTGGTCAAGGTCATCTTAATCAAGCCGACCTGGGCTTCCCAACGCCCATCCTTGAGCTGATTGGTTAAGGTACCACGTTGTCCATAGGCTGTGACGACAATATCATCACCCACCTTGGCAGCACGCTGGATTTTGGCTTTTTTCAGGACCTTGTTTTTAGACAAATCCACCACTTCAGGTGCCAGTTTTTTCAATTCTGCCTTGGCTTCGATAATCTGGTGCGGCTTGAGACTGGCT
This sequence comes from Streptococcus nasisuis, assembly GCF_040836615.1. Classification (NCBI taxonomy): domain Bacteria; kingdom Bacillati; phylum Bacillota; class Bacilli; order Lactobacillales; family Streptococcaceae; genus Streptococcus; species Streptococcus nasisuis. Next base: position 2,374,520 of record NZ_CP162268.1, read on the forward strand.
GCGGCATGGAGATTTTTGAGAATGTCCTCGCTCTCTGCCAGAGCCAAGTCAACAATTTCCCTAGCTTCCAAACGGGCCTTATTGAGCTCATTTTCCCGCTCGCGATTGAGTTCGTCATAGAGCTTGCGCAGGGCCCGGTTCATCTTGAAATTCTCCTGCTCCACATCACGGATATTATCCAGACGACGGCGGCTTTCAATAGTCTGTTGCTCCAATTTTTCGATAATCAGATTGACATCGCTGTCCGTATTGGTCCAATTTTGGGCTGACTGGATGATGATGTCCGATAAGCCCAGACGACGAGCAATTTCAAAGGCATTGGAGCGACCAGGAACACCCTGCATAAACTTATAAGTTGGCCGTAGGCTATTGGTATCAAACTCCATACTGGCATTTTCAATCCCAGAGGTTTCAATCCCGTAGGCCTTGAGTTCCGGATAGTGAGTAGTTGCCATGGTCTTGATACCTCGCAGACGCAGGTCGTCCAAAATAGCCATGGCCAGAGAGGCCCCCTCTTGCGGATCCGTACCAGCCCCCAGCTCGTCAAATAGAATGAGAGAATCTTGATCAGCTGCTCTTAAAATCTCCACCGTGTGGGTCATGTGACTGGAGAAGGTTGACAAGCTCTGCTCGATGGACTGTTCATCACCAATATCCGCAAAGATTTCCTTGAAAATCGCTACCCGACTACCCTTGTCTGCCAAGATTGGTAAACCCGACTGAGCCATGAGATGGGTCAAACCCAAGGTCTTGAGCATGATAGTCTTACCACCCGTGTTGGGACCTGTAATCACGATGGCTGTCAACTGACTACCAAAATAAAGGTCATTCGGTACAGGCTGGACAATCAGAGGATGGCGGACATTGAGCAGGGCAACATCCTGCCGCTCAGACAAGAGGGGCACAACCGCCTCATGGTCACGGGCAAAAAGATGCTTGGCACGGACAAAGTCCAAATGACCAATCACCCAGGCATTGTTACGGATAATACCCGCATGAGGACGGAGCATGTCAGACAACTCCTCCAAAATCCGATTGAGCTCATGGCGCTCCTCAGCCCGTAGATGGCTGATGTCTTCATTCAAGGTCACCACAGCCCGCGGCTCGATATAAACGGTCGAACCTGATGCGGAAATATCATGGACCACACCTGCAATCTTATTGCGGAAGGTATTTTTAACAGGAAGGACATTGCGTCCATTCCGGCTGGCAAGGATGGCATCCGACAGTATATCTGCCTTATTTTTAAGCAAATCCTGCATGACCTGGCGAACCTGATCCTCTGCCTCGCGGATTTTCCTACGGACGCGGGCCAATTTTTCAGAGGCAAAATCCTCGATAAAGCCAGCGTCGTTGACCGATTGCAAAGAACCTTGCAAATGCGGAAAGAGCTCGATTTTCTCAAAATGCTTGTCCAACTGGCTCAGCTGGATATTTTCCAGATTGCCATAAAAATCCAAGAGGGATTTGGACACCTCCAGGACTTTTTTGACAGCTAAGAGCTCCGTGATATTGAGGTCCGTATCCAACTCCAAACGACGCATGGCTGGATTGATGTCTGTAGTAGCAGACAGGCTGAAATAGGGATTTTCCACAAAAATCTGCTCCATGTCTGTCAATTCATCAAAAGCCTGCTGGATACGGTTGATGTCCACCATGGGCTCCAGTTGCCGTAATTCGTCCAAGCCCTGGTCTGTCAGCAGATAGGGCTCAATTTTTCGTCTTACCTTGTGAAATTCAAGAGTTTCAATAATTTTATGATTCATACTTTCCTACTTAGAAAAAGAGTAGGTTGCCCTACCCTGTAATATTACTTAGCCAGACAGCCTTGAAAAAATGAGCCGTCGGAATGTACTGGATTAGCAGATTTGCTAGGAAACTTTTCTGGAGTTGCTCCTGTACCAGGTCCACAGGAATAGTCGCCACCAGGACCAAGACCATCTGCAGAGAAAGCAAGGCCACCACTACCGCAATGGCACCACTGATAAGGTTTGATTGGATTGTATCAGGATTGTAGGCTTCCAAGAGGTGGACAAAGATTCCAACAAAACGCATGATGGCATAGACCAGGAGATAGACTGTTAGAAAGGCCAAGCCTGCATAGAAGACCTGGTCCAAATCAAACAGGTATTTTTCATCAAAATAATAGTTAAAGCTACCCTGGGTTGCATTGGCAAAGGGTACCCATAGATAGAGAATCCCTGACAACTTCTTATAGGTCAAGGCCGCCACCAAGATAGCAAAGAGACTAGAAACACCGTAAAAGCCTTGAAGGACCAGTCCTCGACTGTAGCCGATATAAAAACTCCAGGCTAGGAGGATAAGAATTGCAATTGATACCATGTCTACTCCTCAAGCTCATCTAGGTCCAGCAGGGTCACGTTCTTTTTTAAGACCTTTTCTTTCATGGCCGCCAATTCTGCCTCTGTCTTTTCAAAGGCCATCTCGCGGCTCAGCTGGACTGAGAGGGAATTGATAGCCAACAGCAAGGCCAGGGTTTCAGGGTCTGCCTTGGGCATTTTCTCCTTGATGGCCTGGTATTTTTCCTTGGCTAGCTTCTCCACTTCCGTCATAAAACGATTGTCATGCTCGGTCGTCAGGGTTAATTGTTTTTCACCAAATGTAAATTTATATCGATTCAGATTTGCCATAGTACACCTCGCTTCCTATTATACCTCAAAATGGCTATTTTCGCCAATTCCCACTATATAGAGTGTTTTCTACGCGCAAAGTCTACAAAGCGGAATTTGTCGATTTTGTGCTTGCTTTCAGTGTATTGGAATTGCTTGGTATCTCCCAGATAGACGCGGGATTTGATGAGAACCAGATAATCATCTTCATTTTTCATGAGCTCTCGCTCCTCACGACTGGTCGGCTCAACAGTAATTTCCTTTTGGGCATAGGCAATATCCAGCTTGAGGGTCTTCTCAAGATAATTGTAAATGGAAGATGCCGCAATTTCCTTGGTAATACTCGGCACAATATCCGCAGACAGGTAGTCAGTATCCACAACTGACACCTTGCCATCAATATAACGTGTACGGACAACTTTCCAGACCTTGCTATGAGGTTCAAACCCAGTCAAATTCGCCAAGTTGCTGCTGATAACAATCTGATCCAGACTGACTACTTCTGTCTTGGTCTCCAGCTGCAAAGACTCAGCCAATTCCTGGTAGGAAGTCAGACCAGAAACAGGAAAATTCAGCATTTCTTGCTTGAGAACTAGGGAACCTCGGCCCTGAACTTTCTGAATCATACCTCTTTCTGTCAACATAGACAGGGCCTTGCGGACAGTATCACGACTGACACCGTAAATTTCTTGCAGACGCTGCTCGGTCGGCAGACTGGTTTCAGCAGGGTAGGTATTTGTACGGATTTTTTCCTTTAAGTCATTGTAAATTTCCTGGTATTTCTTCATGATATCTCCTTAATTTGTAGCCACTTTATCATACAACTACTCTAGTATAACAGAAATTTTATAAAATATTATTAAAAAATGTTAAAAACGCTTGCAATATTTTTTGAAATCGGATACAATGGTCTTTGTAAACAAAATTTGTTCGTACAAATTTTCAAAAATATAGGATTGATGGTAGCCCATTGACCATCTAGAAGGAGATTTTATGGGAAAATATCAAGATGAAGCCAAAGAGCTCTTGCAAGCCATTGGTGGAAAAGATAACGTCAACGCAGTAACCCACTGTGCGACACGTATGCGGTTTGTCTTGTCAGATGAAAGCAAGGCCAACATCCAAGCCATTGAAAACCTGCCGACTGTAAAAGGTACCTTTACCAATGCTGGTCAATTCCAGGTTATCATCGGTAACGACGTTCCTGTCTTCTACAATGATTTCACAGCCGTTTCTGGTATCGAAGGCGTGTCAAAAGAAGCTGCTAAGGCTGCTGCAAAAAGCAACCAAAACCCTGTTCAGCGCGTTATGACTATGTTGGCGGAAATCTTCACACCGATTATTCCAGCTATTATCGTAGGTGGTCTTATCCTTGGTTTCCGTAACCTCTTAGAAGGCGTTCAAATGGAATGGTTGGGCCAACAAGTTATTGATGGAGTCAAGCAATTCATGCCGGACGGTTCTCCACGTTATAATACGATTGTAGATGTTTCTCAATTTTGGAGTGGTGTCAATCATTTCTTATGGTTACCTGGTGAAGCAATCTTCCACTTCTTACCTGTAGGAATTACTTGGTCTGTTTCTCGTAAAATGGGAACAACTCAAATTCTCGGTATTGTACTTGGTATCTGTTTGGTTTCTCCTCAATTACTAAATGCTTACGCTGTACCAAGTACAGATGCAGCAACTATCGCTAGTGATTGGGTATGGAATTTTGGTAGTTTCACGATCAATCGTATCGGTTACCAAGCTCAAGTTATTCCAGCCTTACTTGCAGGTCTATCACTCTCTTATCTAGAAATTTTCTGGCGTAAACGCATTCCAGAAGTTGTATCTATGATTCTGGTGCCGTTCCTTTCTCTCATTCCTGCAATTATTCTAGCACATACTGTCCTAGGACCAATTGGCTGGACAATTGGTCAATGGATTTCAACAATTGTTTTAGCTGGATTGACTGGTCCTGTAAAATGGCTCTTTGGTTTAATTTTTGGTACTCTTTATGCTCCATTGGTTATCACTGGACTCCACCACATGACGAATGCTATTGACACTCAATTGGTAGCTGATACTGGCGGTACTGGTCTTTGGCCAATGATTGCTCTTTCAAACATTACACAAGGTTCTGCGGTTCTCGCTTACTATTGGAGAAATCGTAAAAATGAACGTGAAGCAGAGATTTCTCTACCAGCAACTATTTCTGCCTACCTCGGTGTAACCGAACCTGCTCTCTTTGGTGTAAACGTTAAATATGTATATCCTTTTGTCGCTGGTATGATTGGTTCCGGTCTTGCGGCTCTAGTTTCAGTTACTTTCAATGTCCAAGCAAACGCAATTGGTGTTGGGGGACTTCCTGGCATCCTTTCAATCCAAGGTCCTTACTGGTTACCATTTACTTTTGCAATGGCTGTGGCGATTGCTGTTCCATTTGTATTAACATTCTTCTTCCGCAAGGCAGGTATTTTAACCAAAGCAGAAGACGAAAAATTGGCTGCACAAGCTGCTGTAGCGACTAGCCCTGTCGCAGTTGCTCCAACTACAACCTCTGTGGCAACTACTACTGAATTGATTAGCCCATTGACTGGTCAAGTAAAGGAACTAGCTCAAGCAACTGACCCTGTCTTTGCATCTGGTGTTATGGGACAAGGTGTTCTTATCGAGCCAAGCAAGGGTGAACTGGTCGCTCCAGTTGACGGAGAAATCTCTGTCCTATTCCCAACCCACCATGCAGTTGGCATCACATCAAAAGACGGTGTTGAACTCCTCATGCACATCGGTATGGACACTGTTAATCTTGAAGGCAAAGGTTTCACAGCCCACGTCAAACAAGGTCAAATCGTCAAGGCTGGTGACAAATTGATTAGCTTTGATTTGCAAGTCATTAAAGATGCTGGTTTGGTCGCTGAAACGCCAGTGATTATCACTAACCATACAGACTTTGACGTCAGAAGTGTAGGAAGCCTTCCACGTGAAATCGCACAAGGTGAAGCTATCCTAACTGCAAGAAAAATTTAAGATGAGATGGGAGGAGGCAGGTCTACCTGCTCCTCCTATGTTATTGACAGCACAATTTAGAAAGAAGATACAAATGACAATTGACAAACGCAAGGTCGTCTACCAAATCTACCCTAAATCCTACAAGGACACGACTGGTTCTGGTGTGGGAGATTTGCGAGGCATCATCGAAAAACTTCCTTATCTGAGAGAATTGGGCATTGACATGATCTGGCTCAATCCTTTCTACCCAAGTCCGCAACGGGACAACGGTTACGATATTTCTGATTATACAGCTGTCAATCCTGACTTCGGAACCATGGCTGATTTTGAGGAAATGGTCGCTGTCGGAAAGAGCTACGGCATTGAATTTATGCTGGACATGGTGCTCAACCATTGCTCGACTGACCACGAATGGTTCCAAAAGGCATTGGCAGGTGACGAATTCTACCAAGATTTCTTTATCCTGCGCGATGAGCCAACTGACTGGGTATCTAAATTTGGCGGCAACGCCTGGGCTCCCTTTGGCGACACAGGCAAATACTATCTCCACCTTTTTGACGTGACCCAGGCCGACCTCAACTGGCGCAATCCCCATGTCCGCGAGGAACTCTTCAAGGTTGTCAACTTCTGGAAAGACAAGGGCGTCAAGGGTTTCCGCTTTGACGTGATTAACTTGATTGGTAAGGACGAGGTTTTGGTTGACTGCCCGTTTAACGACGGCAAACCTGCCTATACCGACCGCCCTATCACCCACGACTACCTCCGCATGATGAACAATGCCACCTTTGGAAGGGAAGAAGGTTTTATGACCGTTGGCGAAATGTCTGCCACCACCATTGAAAACTGCATTCTCTACACAGCTCCTGAACGTGAAGAATTGTCCATGGCCTTTAATTTCCACCACCTCAAGGTGGATTACAAGGATGGACAAAAATGGACCATCATGGACTTTGACTTTGAAGAACTCAAACACCTCTTCCACACTTGGGGTGAAGAAATGTCCGTCGGAAATGGCTGGAATGCCCTCTTCTACAACAACCACGACCAGCCACGCGCCCTCAACCGCTTTGTGGACATTAAAAACTTCCGCAATGAAGGGGCGACCATGCTGGCGGCCTCTATCCACCTGTCTCGTGGTACACCTTACATTTACATGGGAGAAGAAATCGGCATGATTGACCCAGACTACGATAGTATGGATGATTATGTCGATGTCGAGAGCCTTAATGCCTACGACATGCTCTTGGAACAGGGAAATACACCTGATGTGGCCTTCAAGATTATCCAAGCCAAGTCGCGTGACAATTCCCGCACACCCATGCAGTGGGATGCTTCTGAAAATGCCGGTTTCTCAACAGGTACTCCTTGGCTAAAAGCTGGTAAATCGTACAAGACCATAAACGTTGAGACCGAAAAAACAGGCCCAATCTTCACCTTCTACCAGGACTTGATTCGACTTCGTAAGGAATTACCAATCGTGTCTGAAGGGGATTACAAGGCTGCCTACAAGGACAGCGACAAGGTTTACGCCTTTGAGCGTCTCCACGACGGTCAAAAACTCTTGGTCCTCAACAATTTCTTTGCAGAAGAAGTTAATCTAGATCTTACTGATGAATATGCTCAGGGACAAGTCCTGATAAGCAATTACCCTGAAAGTAAACTCGGTAAGAAAATTACCCTTAAGCCGTATCAAGCTTTGGCGATTATAGTGAAATAATCAAGAAAAGAGGAGCCCGCTCCTCTTTTGTGATACAATGAAATAAAAAAGAAAAGGAAACATCATGCTCCAAGAATTTTTGAACAAGGTCAAGAATCCTGTCCTGAAGGACAAACTAGAAGGCATTTTCAATCAAATCCAGCAGGAATTTCCAAGTCTAACCACAGAAATCAAACGGAATCAGCCCATGTTTATCATGGACGGAACCTTTATTATCGGCTTCTCCACTGCCAAGGCCCATATTTCCATCGCACCTGAAACGGTTACTATGGAAACCTTTGCCCAGGACATCAAGGAGGCGGGCTACGAGGCGACTTCCAACCTCTTCAAAATTAAGGAAGACCAAGAGGTCAACTGGGACCTGCTCCGCACTATCATCGCCTTTAACATGGACGAGAAGAAGGGCTATGACAAGTTTTGGAGATAAATAGCTTTTACTTGTATCGCACGAATACCTTTAAAAACCAAACTCGTAAATGAGTTTGGTTTTTACATACTATGGATTAAATGACACGTGGACATGGTCATAGTGGTTTTCTGTTACACTTCCACGGTCTGGCATCAAGTTCCAAGTATAGGCGGGACCGTAAATGCTTGGGTATGGAGAGTAGAAACGCTGTTTCCAAATGATGTACGAGATATTCTTTGCACCAATATTGGCAATGGCATAGTCAGCAACCTGGTCACCGAGGGCTGAGCTCACTGGCACCATGAAATCAATAGCCAATCCCTTGCCGTGGTCCTGAGGGTCACCCGGACGGAAACCAGAGAATGATGTGATACCAAAAGCATTGGCAACATCTTCCTTGAAGGCTGCAACCTGGGGCTGGAGACCACTATTGTCATAAACTACCGTAGCAACTGGTGCTGCTGTTTCAACCACTGGAGTCTCTACCACCGGCTCTGCTGCTACAACAGACTCACTTGCTGACTCCACTACTGGAGTTTCAGCTACTGGCTCTGCCACTGGTGCTTCAACTGGAGCAACCTGTTCTGCTGCTGGAGCTGCCACCGCTTCTGTTGTTTCGGGTATAGAAACTTGGGGCACTTCTACTGTAGCTACCTCGGCTGGAATATCGGCAGGGACTTCTACCTCGTCGAGATGAACAACTGTATCGTCGATGGTCGCCTGGTTTGTCTGCAAATCCACCGTCGCTTGAACAGGCTCTTGATTGGCTGTCTGGGCAGGTGCTTCAATTTCGATTTGGGTCACTTGGTTATTTTGGTCAACTGTCGTGGTCAATACCGTATCTGGGAAAATCAGGTTGACATCTGTAATTTGATTGACCTTGGCTAGGATTTCCATATCCAGATTCATGGCATCAGCAATGGCACTCAAGGTATCGCCATACTTGATGGTGTAAGTGAGTTGGCCCCCTTGATTGACCAATTCAGTGCTAATCTCAGAGACATTGCGTGGTGTCCATTCCAAGGCGGAAATTGTCGGAGCTGCCAGGCCAGTTGACAAGAGTGACAAGGCTACAGAGGATGCGTAGAACATTTTCTTATTCTCTTTCAGTACAGAACTTTTTCTCTTTCTTTTCATATAAATCGGTTTGTTTGTCTGTTTACGTTTCACAAAACATTCCTTCTTTCTTTTGAGATAGACCTATGATAGCGGAATTTTTTTTGCAAAACAAGCCTTTCCCAGGCTTTTAAACAAGCTGTAAACAAACCAAATTGATTGTCACTTGAGCATTATATTTGTCACAAGATTGTCATAGTGACCTGATATGTGGCACCAAGACTGACTATCTCCTGTCATAAAGAAAAAAGGTTGGACTTCTCCAACCTCTCAAAACCTAGACTAACTACATCTCCTCCGGATACACCAAGCCCCACTCCTCACGCAGTTGAGTCATGATGTCCATGACATCGGTCGTGTAGGCCAGATACATCTTATTTTCGAGACCAGAGACGGCGCGCTCCATGTCGGCTACTTCATAAGAAAGAGCTTTAGCAGTGTCACCAGCCTCAATCATTTCCTGCCGACCATCCTCTGTATAGGTAATAACCGCCTTCTGCCCGCGAGGGTATTCATAGAGTTCGATATAGCCCTTATCATAGGCAATGGTCCCACGCTTAGGCTGTTTGGCATGGAGACTGAGGGCAATCGTAGCCATCTCACCCGCATCATTGGACAGGAGAATACCGACCTGTTCATCGACACCCGTTGGAGCCAATTTGACCTGCGAAGCGACTTGATTTGGTTTTTCAGTCATGAACCAGCGAACAAAGGACAGGGCATAGACACCGATGTCCAAAAGGGCACCTCCAGCTAAGTTCTTATTGAAAAAGCGGTTGGTCATGTCGTATTCTTTATAGGAACCAAAATTCATCTGGATCATCTTGAGCGACCCAAGCTTGCCAGATGCGATGACTTCATTCAATTGACGATAGATAGGCATGTGGAAAATAGTCATGGCCTCCGCTAGGATAACATGGTGTTTCTCCGCAAGGTTAATCGCTTCTGCCAACTCATCCTTATTTAGCGTGATGGACTTTTCACAGAGAACATGCTTACCCCCAGCCAAGGCCTTACGCAGGTAATTGATATGGGTGTTGTGGGGGGTAGAAATATAGATAATGTCCACCTCAGGATCCTCAAACACCTGATCAATGTCCTCATAGACCTTCTCTATGCCATATTTTTTTGCAAAATCGACCCCTTTTTCATAGGTACGATTGGCAACGGAGTAGATATTCCCTCCCATTGCTTGTAGAGCTTGGGCCAATTCATTGGCGATAACACCCGTTCCCAGAGTTGCCCACTTATATTGAACTTGATTTTCCATCTTAACCTCACTTTCCTATGCACAGTCAAGTTTCTTACTGTGCATATAGGTTCTAAAACTATTATAGTAGATTCTACTCTTTTCCACACACTCCAAGTCGCATTTATGATACAATAAGAACATGACGACCGCTGTACTTAAAGTGACTGCCTCAGATAAGGCACAGATGCTCCACCACTACGCCCGCTACCAGCAGGCCAGTAAAAATCCTTACATCGAAGCATTTTTCAAACTTCCTGGCGCCAGCCTTTCCATCTACACTTCTGGAAAAGTCGTTTTCCAAGGAGAAATGGCAGAGCAGGAAGCCAGTCGTTGGGGCTATGAGCAGGCTCAGACTGATCAGACCATCTCCGGGCAGAACCTGCCCATGATTGGGACGGACGAGGTGGGTAACGGGTCTTATTTTGGCGGTCTGGCTGTCGTGGCTAGCTACGTCACACCTGCTGACCATGCCTTTCTCAAGTTGCAGGGCGTTGATGACTCTAAAAAAATGACAGACCAAAAAATCTGCCAAATCGCCCCTCTCCTAAAAGAGAAAATCCCCCACCAAGCTCTGCTATTGTCCCCGAAAAAATACAACGAGGTCATCGAGCAAGGCTACAATGCCGTATCAGTCAAGGTGGCACTCCACAATCAGGCCATCTACCTGCTACTCCAAAAAGGGGTACAGCCGGAGAAAATCGTCATTGACGCTTTTACATCTAGCCAAAATTACCAGAAATATCTCAAAAAAGAGGCCAATCACTTTGCCAACCCTGTCACCTTGGAAGAAAAGGCTGAGGGCAAATACCTGGCCGTCGCCGTATCATCCATTATCGCACGCGCCATGTTCTTGGAAAATTTGGCTCAACTAGGGGAGCAACTAGGCATGAATCTGCCATCCGGTGCCGGTAGCAAGTCCGACCAGGTCGCAGCCAAGATTTTGCAGAGATACGGAATGGCGGGGCTCAGCCAGGCCGTCAAACTCCACTTTGCCAACACACAAAAAGCAGAAAAATTATTGAAATAAGAGGAAACCACATGCGTTCAACTAAAAAAAATTCCCTTGCTCGCTTCCTAGCTGAGTGGGGCATCTTCTCTCTGATTATTATCGGATTCTTGCTCTCACGGCTCTTTATCTGGCAGCCTGTTTCTGTCGATGGACATTCTATGGATCCAACCCTTCATGACAAGGAGCGCTTGATCATGGCGCGCACGACGACCATTGACCGTTTTGACATTGTCGTGGCCAGCGAAGTGGACTCGCAAGGCAAGGAGAAGCTGATTGTCAAGCGGGTTATCGGTATGCCTGGTGACTCCATCCGCTTTGAGAATGATGTTCTCTATATCAATGAAGAGGTGGTGGATGAGCCTTATTTAGCAGAGTACCTGGCAGCCTTTAAAGAGGATAAACTCCAGTCCATCTACTCCTATAATAAGAGCTTCCAAAACCGTGCGGCAGCTTCTACTGCCTTCACACTGGATGCCAATGGCTACCCAAGCCTGTCTTATGTCGTACCCGAAGGACACTACTTCCTCATGGGAGACGACCGCCTGGTTTCTCTAGATAGCCGTAATGTTGGTCCATTCACCAAGGCCAATATCAAGGGAGAAGTCGTTTTCCGCATGTGGCCCCTCAACCGCATTGGTACCGTAAAATAAACTAATTAGGAGTGAGACAGCTGTCCCACTCCCTTTTGATAAGGAAAAATCATGCAAGAAGTATCTTTCACCGGAACTATCGACCGGATTATTTTTGAAAATCCCAGCAATTTTTATAAAATCCTGCTCTTGGAAATCGAGGAGACCAATGCGGATTATGACGACTACGAAATTATCGTGACCGGCACCATCGCAGACGTTATTGAAGGCGAAGATTACCGCTTTTACGGCAACTTGGTTACCCATCCCAAATACGGTCAGCAGCTGCAAATCTCCCGCTACGAACGCAGTAGACCAACTGCTTCTGGACTGGTCAAGTATTTTTCCAGCGACCATTTCAAGGGTATCGGCCGCAAGACGGCTGAGAAAATAGTCCAGCTCTACGGCGAGGATACCATTGATAAAATCCTAGCCGAACCTGAAAAATTGACCCAGATTACAGGATTGTCCAGCAAAAATCGGCAGGCTTTTGTGGAAAAACTCCGCCTCAACTACGGCACAGAGATGATTTTGTCCAAACTAGCCGAATACGGCATTCCCAACAAACTCGCCTTTCAAATCCAAGACCAGTATAAGGAAAAAACACTTCAGATTATTGAAGAAAATCCCTATCAACTGGTCGAAGATGTCCAAGGAATGGGCTTTACCATTGCCGATAAAATCGCTGAAAATCTGGGCATCGAGAGCGACTCACCACAGCGTTTCCGAGCCGGCATGCTCTATTGCCTGCTCCAGCGCTCTATGGAGACGGGCGACACTTATGTCGAGGCGCGTGATTTGCTAGAGGCCAGCATTGACGTGCTGGAAAAATCCCGCCATGTCGAGTTGGACCCGGCTGCCGTAGCGCAGGAATTGACCGGTCTCATCAATGACGGCAAGGTCCAGCAGGCAGGCACCAAAATTTTTGACAACAGTCTCTACTTTGCTGAGGAAGGCATTCACAAGAACCTCAGCCGCCTCATGGGCAAAAATGGTTTCAAGCCCTTCCCACGCAAGGACGTCGAGACTGCTATTGCAGAGCTGGAAAGCATGTCATCACTGACCTACGATGCTATTCAGAAAGAGGCTATTGTCCGAGCTATTACCAATCCGCTCTTTATCCTAACTGGCGGACCCGGCACAGGTAAGACCACAGTCATCAACGGTATCATCGCGGTCTACGCTATCTTGCACAAGATTGATTTGACAAAAAGCCGTGACGAATGTCCTGTCCTCTTAGCCGCTCCAACCGGCCGAGCCGCCCGTCGGATGAATGAATTGACCGGCCTGCCGGCTGCGACCATCCACCGCCATCTGGGCTTGGTTGAAGGTCAAGAAGAATCCTACCGCGATGATTATCTGGATGCGGAATTTATCATCATCGATGAATTTTCTATGGTCGATACTTGGTTGGCCAACCAGCTCTTCCAGAATATTTCCTCTCAGACGCAGGTCCTCATTGTCGGAGATGCGGAGCAATTGCCATCGGTCAGCCCCGGTCAGGTCCTGGCCGACCTGCTCAAGATAAAAAAATTGCCCAGCCTAACGCTGGAGAAAATCTACCGCCAGTCCGACGACTCGACCATTGTCACACTTGCCAGTCAAATTCGGCAAGGCAGCCTTCCAGCTGATTTCCGTGAGAAAAAGGCAGACCGGTCTTATTTCGAGGTGCAAAACGAACAAATCCCTTCCCTGATTGAACGCATTATCGGTGCCGCCATCAAGTCGGGCATCCCAAGTCAGGAAGTGCAAATTTTGGCACCCATGTACCGAGGAGCAGCAGGTATTGACCAGCTCAATATCATGACCCAAAACCTGCTCAACCCAAAAAGCGAGGGTCAATTGGAATTTGCCCACAACGACCAACTTTTCCGTCAAGGCGACCGGGTCATTCACTTGGTCAACGACGCTGAGAGCAATGTTTTTAATGGCGACTTGGGCTACATCACCGACCTCCTGCCTGCCAAGTATACCGACAGCAAGCAGGACGAGATTTCCATCAATTTTGACGGTAGCGAAGTGACCTACCCCCGCAATGAGTGGTACAAAATCACTCTTGCCTATGCCATGTCCATCCACAAATCTCAGGGGAGTGAGTTTCAGGTGGTCATTCTGCCCATCACCCGCACCAGCCACCGCATGCTTCAGCGCAATCTGGTCTACACGGCCATCACCCGCTCTAAGAGCAAGCTCATCCTGCTGGGTGAAATCTCCGCCTTTGACTACGCGGTCAAGAATGCCGGTACCCTGCGCAAAACCTATCTGGTTCCCCGTTTCCAAGGGGATCTTGAAGAAAGGGCAGAGCGGCCAGAGCAGATTTCACCAAATCAGCCTACAAAATCTGCCCAGTCTATCTCGTCTGAACAGCCCGCACCAACCAAAGTGCCTGTGGAAAAAACTGTATCTGGACCCAGCCAACTTTCCCTACTGGACCAAGAACCTGTGGAAAACACCCCCATCCAGCCCACTAGCTACATTCTGACCGAAAAAAATATCCTCACCATCGACCCCATGATTGGCCTGACCGATGAAGATATTGTTCTATTTTTCAAATAAACCGACTTTTGTTACAAAAATATTACAAATGTTACAAAATCGTGTTGACACCATCCTTCTGTTTTGCTATACTAAAATCAAACAGGAGGATTTTTATATGAAAAAGAAAATAACAAACGGTATTCTACTCTTATCTGCAGCTATTTTATTAACAGCCTGTGGAAAAGAAACTACCCCAGCTACATCCATTAAGACCAGTGAGAAAACAGAACAAACCAGCTCTAGTAAAAAAGCTACAGACAATTCCACTAAGAAAGAAACTGATACAAGCTCTAGCCAAGCAACCGAATCTAATGCTGCAACAACTACTTCGTCTCAAGCAGAAAGTAGCTCATCTTCAAGCCAGACCAAGCAAGAAGAAACTGCTAGCCAGCCTAGCTCAACAACTATGACAGGAGACCAGCTATTGGCCTTGCCATCAGTGGCTCTTCCGACAGAACTTGTCGGTACTTGGACAGGCACTAGTCCACAAGCACGTATGGTCGAGGTGACCGTCGCAGCTGATGGGACTTTCACTGTTACTCAGGACTTCCGTCAAAGCGAAGATGAGGAAGTAACCGACTGGAATGTTCAACACCGGACTGCTGTCATTACAGACTTGATTTCACCTAAACCAAACCATTACCTAGTTCGCAAGTCTACAGGAGACGGAGTAGCTTTACTTCCTGGTGTAACAGGCATTGGTGGTGCTGGATTTCAACTCTTGCCAGGCTTCATTCTAGAAAATGGACAATACAAGGTTATTATGCAAGGTGTTGCAATAGATGCCTCTCAAACAACTATTGATTTGACAGCACCTTTTCAGTCTATGGTAACCCTTGACAAGACCCAGTAATATCATCAACCTAGCTCGACGACAACCGTCGAGCTTTTTTCTATCAAAAAACTAGGCCTAAACCTAGTTTCCATTGCTTGCTTCTTCGGAAGTTTCTGTTGCCTCTGGCGCCGGGACTTCTTTGGCCGGATTCATATTGACCCTGTGCCACTCGTTGATGACGTAGGCGAGGGCGACCACTTGATTGTAACCCATAGGATCGATTTCGGTATCGTCCTCAGATGCACCACCAAAATGAGCTGTATAAAGGGCAATGCTGTAAGGTGTTTCCTCCATGACAATGGCATCCAGATTGAGGGCTTCACGGACATAGCCGGATTTTTGGTAGATGGTCACCCCGTGAACATACTCTTCAAACCAAGTTCCCGGAAAGGCATCATCTAGGTACTTCATCAGGTCTGCGTATTTGTCCTGACGCTGATAAAGGTAATCCAAGACCTGCGAATAGTAGCTCGTTGTCGTCTGATTGCCATTAGCAGAAATAGTTGGCAAGTCAGGATTTTTCGATTTACCATAGCGGCCAAACATGGTGTAGGCCTTGTCCATACCACCGATGCGCTCCGCCAAGGCATAGGCTGGAGTATTTTCAGATACTACAATGGAGCCGTATTGCATATCTGCGATCGTCATCATCCCATTATAATTGGCAACATAGGCGTCATGCTCAGGCTTGTATTCATAAGTTGTGCCGGTAATATCGTAAGCCTCTGTCGCTGAAACTTCACCTTTTTCCACCGCATCTACCACCAACATATTGAGGGGTAACTTATAGGTTGAGCCAGCTGTCATAGGCTGGGTATCGTTCATGGAGAAGACTTCATTGGTTTTGAGATTCTTATAGGTAAAGGCCACCTGTGATGGGTCCAATCCCTGCTCCAAGAGATAGGCCTTAACCGTATCTTCTAAACTCAGATTAGGATAATCATAATAGAGATAGAGACTGTTCATGTAAGCCAAATCTTCCTGCATGACCAAGTCTTTGGCCTCCTGAGACTTATGAACAGGCTTGACCACTTCTTTTTTGGTTTCTGTTTCCTTCGATCCACTCGCCGCTGCTTGGTTGGAAGAATCGGCTTTGCCTATCCCTTTCTTGGTCGAATCCAGATTGAAAAGGGCAACCATAACAAGCGTAAGGAGGACTAGTAAACCTAGAACGATAGGAATATGGTCTGTCCAAACCTGCTTTTTACCATGCCGCGACCCACGTTTTTTACTTCTTTTTGGCAATTTCCAAAATGAAAGAAATTTATCCACAGTCGGTTTGACAACTCCCTTAATCCTGTCTGTGGTTGGAAGAAGACGCTTTTCTGCAAGTCTTCCTGGTACAATCCGCTTCTCTCTAGACTGATCTAGCGCAACTGTTCTCGGAAAACGCTGATGAATATGACCACGATTTCTCTTAGATGGAACTCTTCGGGGATATTTTCTCTTGGCAGGCTTGGTCCAAACCTGTCGCCGAGATTTTCTTTGCTCATTCTCTCTTGTCATAACTCTACTAGTATAGCTGATTTACTTGGTCAAAACAAGCATTTATCATTGGAAAAGAGCTGATATAAGAAATTTTATTTTTTTTTGAAAATTTTTAACATAAAGCAAAATATCCCCGTTTCCGAGGATGCGATAAGGAATGACTAGACTAATTCTTCAAATCGAACTTCTGCTAAGATTTCTGCAAATTGCTCTGGCGCAACTTCTGGGAAATAATTGAGGCAGTTGGCAGTTGCATAGGCAGCAGCCTCCTTGAGGAAGATTTCTGGCTCTTGGTTTTGGCTGATCCCCTTTACAAGGAGACCCAGATAGAAATCCCCAGCTGCAATTGGATTTTTAGCCTCTTTCTTAGGGGATTGGATACGGAAAAAGCGTTGACCAATTTTGGCTAGACTTCCCTTGCTGCCCAGGGTCACGATAAGATTTTCGTGAGGAGTCACTTCTTTGAGGATGCGCAGTACATCTTCTGGGTCATGTTCATCCAACTCTGGATAGATGTCCTTGAGCTCCTCATTGTTAATTTTAATCAGGGCTGGACGAGCCTCGTAAGCGGCACGAAGGGCTGCACCACTGGTATCCACAATGGTGCGGACCGCAGGGAATTTTTCAATAAACTGCTGGATATAATCATCCGGCATCCCCTTCATCAGACTGCCTGAAAAGACCAAGGTATCACCTGGTTGCAGGCTTTCCTCGATTTGCTTAGTAAATTGATCCAGGAGTTCTGCAGTCAATTCCAGGCCTTTTTCATAGAAGAGAACCACATCCCCTGTCGATGTTTCAACGTAGATATTGCAGGTGCGGGTGTTTTGCCCAGACTGAACCACCTTGAGGGCATTGCCCTTGTCAGCATTGAGCTCCTCGATGTAGCGACCAATCGCTCCACCTAAAATAGTATGGATAACATAGTCTGTCTGGCCGTTTTCCTTGAGGGCATAGGCCACATTGAAACTCTTGCCACCTGGATAATCCCGGACTTCAAAGGGACGTAGGGGAATATTTTTCTCAATAGCCTCAACCAAGAGGGTTCGGTCAAGAGCAGGGTTGGGACAGACAAGATGAATCATAGCAATCTCCTTTTTTTATGTGATGTTCTATGATTATTATAACAGATATATTGATATATGGTTGAAAAAATTATAAAAAGAAACCAGAAATTTTCTGATTTCCCTATTTGAAATTGGTAACGGTCACACCCAGCAAACGAATGCCCTTTTCTGGCTGGCCGACTTCTTCAAAGATTTGGCGGACTTCCTTCTCAATCCTATCGGCTTGGTCAGTCGCCTCCGAAAAACTATGGCGCTTGGTCAGGGTCGAAAAATCTCCGTAGCGGATTTTGAGGACAATGGTCCGTCCTTTTTTCTGGTGCTTGGTCAGACTAACCGCCACCTTCTGACAGAGCTTGCCCAACTCTTGCAGAGCATCCTCTTCGCGATAGAGCAACTTGCGGTAGGTCCGCTCCTTACCGATAGACTTGCGGATGCGATTGGTTTTTACGGGTGAATTGGAAATACCCCTGGCCTTGCGGTAGAGATCAAAACCGAAACGACCGAAAGTGTCAATCAAAGTCATCTCCGATACATCTAACAAATCTGCCCCAGTATAGACTCCCATCTGATGCAGTTTTTCGACGGTCTTCTTACCAACTCCGTGAAATTTCTCGACAGGGAGACTGGCCAAAACCGGCACCGCATCCTCCGGCTTAATCAGGGTCAGTCCATGCGGCTTTTCCATGTCCGAGGCGATTTTAGCCAGAAATTTATTATAGGAGACGCCAGCTGATGCCGTCAGGTGTAGCTCCTTCCAGATATCGTACTGGATGAGTTTGGCAATCTTGATAGCCGAAGTGATGCCCAGCTTATTTTCTGTCACATCCAGATAGGCCTCATCGATGGACATGGGCTCGACTAAATCCGTATAGCGGTGGAAAATTTCGCGGACCTGGAGACCGACCTCCTGGTATTTGTCATAGTTTCCTGAAATGAAAATAGCCTGCGGACAACGTTCATAGGCTTCTTTGGAAGACATGGCCGAATGAATTCCAAAGGCACGCGCCTCATAATTACAGGTCGACACAACGCCTCTTCCGCCAGACAGCCTAGGGTCCGCTCCAATAATAACAGGCTTTCCCTTGAGACTGGGATTGTCCCGCACCTCAATAGCAGCAAAAAAAGCATCCATGTCTACATGAATAATTTTTCTAGATAAATCATTGATTAGAGGAAAAATTAACATGAACACTCCTTTCTGCTCCTTCCTACTAGACATATTATAGCCTATCTAACAAATTTTTTCATAAAGCGAACATTGACAGGCAATTAGTACTCAATGAAATTCAAAATCAGACTAGGCGACGCATATGCAGATAGAGCACCACTACTTCGCATTTTTAGATAGTAGAATTTTCAAATGTATAAACTTAGACGTGTCCTGTTTCTAATTCCATTTTGCTATAAGTTTGCGAAAAGCTTCGATAAACAATCGAGTAGGGACTAATTTCTAGTCCCTCTCACACCACCGTGCGTGCCGTTCGGCACACGGCGGTTCAACTAACTTTTAACGCATGTCGTTTTAGATAATAATCTAGGCAAGAAACCAGTCCACGTTTAGCGAGGACTGGTTTTGATATGGCACGTTTCAGTACAGACCTCTGAGCCACTAATTGATAATGGTCTCCCCAGCCAGATACTTTATCCGCTATCCACTTCGGTACTCCTAATTTGAGAAGTCCCCATAATCGCCTAGATTTCTTCTTCCATTGTTTCCAGATAATAACTCTTATTCGAGTTCTTAGTCGTTCATCAATGCTTTCCATGACTGATTTCATGTTCGTCATAGAAAAGTAGTTTATCCAACCTCGGATGACCCAGTTTAGTCGCTCAATTCGGCTGTCTAAGTCAATACTCCACTTACGGGCCGTTAGTTTCTTGAGTTTTCTCTTGAAACTCTGTACGCTATCCTGATGCGGACGACTTTTCCAGCCCTCAGATGATTTCCAGAACCCAAATCCTAGGTACTTTAATTTGCTCGGTCTCACAATCTTGGTCTTGGTCATGTTGACTTTCAAACCTAATCGTTTTTCAATATAACGACAAATTGAATGCATCACACGTTTAGCCGCCGCATCACTACCGACTGTGATGACGCAGTCATCTGCGTAGCGAACGAAGCGAAGTCCACGATTTTCCAACTCTTTATCTAGCTCATTAAGCATGATATTGGACAGGAGCGGTGATAGGTTTCCTCCTGTGGAGTTCCAACTAGTGTTTTATACCGTTGTCCGTTGATGACTACACCGGAATGAAGGTACTTACGAATTAAAGATTCTGTATCTCCATCTTGGATAATGTTATGAACAAGCGACATCAGTCTATCTTGAGGAACGGTATCAAAGAACTTCTCCAGGTCTATGTCTACTATCCACTCATAACCGTCATTAAGGTATTCTAATAACTGGATAATAGCTTGTTCGCATGACCGATTGGGTCTGAATCCGTAACTCCTCTCAGAGAAATAGGGCTCACAAATAGGACTAATGACTTGGACAATAGCTTGTTGTATCATTCTATCCATGACCGTTGGGATACCTAACTGACGGTCTCCGCCGTTAGGTTTGGGAATTTCAACTCGTAAGACTGGCTGAGGTTTGTACTTCCTCTGCTTTATGAGTTCTTTAGTTGAACGCCAGTGTTTGCGGAGATAGTCATCTATTTCGTCAATAGTTACGCCGTCAATTCCTGCTGAACCTTTATTGGCTCTAACTTGATTGTAGGCTTCAAGCATATTGGACCGAGATAGGATATTATCTAGTAACTGTGACATGTGCGTATTCCTTTCTTGTTTCGGTGTCTGAGGGACGTCTTATATTGGTGAACTTTCCTCTAGTCAATACGTGACCGCACCCAGTTCTATCAGACCGCTAGTTTTACAGACACAAGTGAAGTAGGTATACTTCGGTTTGACAGCCTTTATTTTCAATGTCAAACTTTCAACAGTCACTCCCCTGACTGTTGAAATATTCAGCCCTTCGCTCCACCTCTATTACAGAAGTTTCATCGCTACTATGGCCTCGGCTGACTTCTCATGATTCGTTGTTACTACGTCTTTGACGCTCATGAGACCTCACGGGATAAGTCGTACATCTTTCCTCGTTTACTCTCGTGATTTACGTCTATAGGTTACGACTACCTTTTTGGACTTTAGAGTTGTATGCCCCCTCATCCCCTATATACGCCTTGTTATCACGTTTCTGTTCGTAGAGCCACGATTTCGCTATCCCTTCCTCTCCCCGCTACCTCACGATAGTCAGGCTTGGGAGTCGCTTTGGGGTTCACCGGTAGCGGGTGTCCACGGAGGACTTTCACCTCAGATGTACGACATGCCCGTCGTACATACAAAAGAGGCAGGTCCGATACCTACCTCTAATGTATTTGGAGAACAAGCTAATTATTTTTTTCTGAAATGACTACTCAAATCGTCTTCTTCGAGCCGCCATAGCCATTAGACCTACTAAACCAGCTGCTAGGAGCAAGCCTTGTTCAGTTGTTTCACCTGTTTGCGGTAAAGTAGCTGAAGTAGCTTTGGCTGGTTTTGGACTAGCAGCTTCTTTCGCCAAGCTTGCAGGATCAATACTTGGAAGAGCAGCTACTGTAGGAACATAGTTAGGAACTAAGCCTCCATCGAAAGCAGGTAATGGTTCTGCTTTAACACTATCACCTTTTGCAATCACAAGCGGTGGCAATTCTCCTAGCGGAAGAGGATCTGCTTTGGTACTTTCTCCTTTTGCAGTGACGATGTCCTCATCTTGTTTGACTGGCTCATCAACTGTGCCTGGACTAGCAGCTTCTTTCGCCAAGCTTGCAGGATCAATACTTGGAAGAGCAGCTACTGTAGGAACATAGTTAGGAACTAAGCCTCCATCGAAAGCAGGTAATGGTTCTGCTTTAACACTATCACCTTTTGCAATCACAAGCGGTGGCAATTCCCCTAACGGAAGAGGATCTGCTTTGGTACTTTCTCCTTTTGCAGTGACGATGTCCTCATCTTGTTTGACTGGCTCATCAACTGTGCCTGGATTTGCTGGCGTTTCGGTAGCATTCAAGCGAGCAACTATAGCATCTAAGATATTTGCTGTCAAAAGATTTGCAGCTTCGACAGAAGCCATAAAGTCTTCCACTTCTTTGACAAGAGCTGTCTTACCTGCTGAACGTGCTGCAGTAAGTGCTGCTTCATATGCTGACTTATCAAGGGTGGCTTCTTCCTGAACAGGTGTCAAGAAACGGAATTCAGCAGCAGACATAAATTGATCTGCAGTATCACCGTATGAGGCAGTACCTGTAATCACAATCTTCTTAGCCTTAATTGTCTTACCGAAATCAATTGTCTTAGTAGCACTTGTTGCTGGCCAATCCGCACCAGTAAAGGTATGTTCCACGTTTTGATCATCAGTAATTACCAATGTCAATGCTTTCAAGATACCGTTGTGGCCTGATTGTCTCGGCACATATTCAAAACGTTGAATGTCAACTGGTCTACTAAGGTTCACTGTCGCTGGCTCATTAATATGACGGCCATTCCATGGTGTGTGCCAGATAGTAGACGGATTGCCGTCAAAGGCTTTAGCTAGTTCTTCACCTTCTTGAGCGTTAGCCTGAGCCAAGCCAATATCTTCATTTGTGATTGCTGTTTTCTTCACTTGAAGATTTTGACGGGCTGTATTGGCAGTAGCAATCAAGGTACGAGCGTCTTCGATACTAATATCCTCAGGAGCTGCAGACACTGCTAACAAAGCTTCTTTGTACGGCGCCAAACTTGCTTGAGTATAGTTTTCATTCAAGACTGGGGTATTTAAGTTATAGTAATCTGTTGTCAACAAGTGACCAGTCAAGGTAACTTCTTCGATCACCAGATTATCTAGCATAAAGTCATTGTAGCCTCGGAAGTTGGCATTTCCACCAGTATCTCCCTTAGTATCACCACCACGGCGAGTTGAGAAGATACCAACCCAAGTATTGCCAGACTCTGCACCTGTAACTAAGAAACTTGCTTTCTTAGCCTTATCACTATCTTCCCATGAATTGTTCAATGGATTCAGTGTTAGGCTACCGGCATCATTGTTATAACGTCCTTCACCGATAGCAAAGGCATAAGTTCCATTGGAACCAGCTTCATAATCAAAGCTTACACGATAGGCCTTGCCAGCTTCAAAGCGGAAGTTTTGTGGAATAGTTTGGTAAACAATGCTATTGCGAGCTGTCAGACCATTTGTCTTGAGTGACCAAGTGCCTTCAATGACATCGTCCACCTTCTTACCATTCCAGCCACGTTGAGTGTATGGAGCATGTTTTTCTGCAAGGTGGGTACGGTTGTCCTCAACTCCTTCAATACCACCGATAACAAATGGGAAAATACCTTGTGGAACACTCTCAAAGTTTTGCTTGAAGGTACCAGCAGTTGTATTGTGACCTCCTGCAAACATCGTTGAGTCATTTTCAAAGACACGAATTTCATCGAAATAGGTTGCTGCATCATCTGCATCGCGAGATAGGGTCAAACGTACATTATCCACATTGTCTCCAGTTGTGAAGAATACATACATGTTTTGGAAGTAACTTGTATCCTCAACCGTTGCATTTTGTGGCAATGTATTATGAGCATAGGCTTTTACATAGTTCAGAGCAATAGACTCATTTGTATAGTTTGTAACTTCTGAACTGCCTGTATTGACCGTAATGCTAGCTTTTGCAGTACTACGGTTGTCTACCCCTACATAAGCTGCATAGCTGGTATTTGGTTTCAGACCAGTCAATTTTTGACTGAGACTAACTTTGGATGTATTGCCTTGGATACGGAGCATATCGTTGGCACCTTGGGATTTGACCAAAGTAGCCTTGCTAGTATCACCATCAATTGTCCAATGGTCTAGCTTACCAGAGTTAAAGCCTTGGTCATAGATATGCATGCCGTCACTCCAGGACATCTCTGGATTTGTCTGTGGAGATTTATAGAGGACATACGGCACATTTGCATCCGCTTGAATGGTAATTTGACCATTGGTTACTGCCAATTCTTGAACATCTGTCTTACCTAGCTCAGTAAGTTTGTAGAGATAAACCTTATTACCAGTCCAATCTGAAGGAAGGGTCCAAGTTGTGACACCTGCTTCTTCGTTGAAGTAGTACATTTTGTGTTTGTCACTAGTCAGGTCATTACCATTCGCATCCCAGTTCCAAGGCGCCAAGTAAGCTGCTCCATCTTGAATCGTACGACCATTCAAGGTTACTGTCCGTTGACGGTAGCCAGCATTGTTAACATCATTTGACTTACGGGTCAAGACCAAGGTATTGCCATCCTTCGAAATCTTTCATATCGTAGCCGCCAAGTAGTGGATAGTTTGCAGCACCACCATATGCAGGATAATCACCAACCCATGAATCTTTTTGGTGGTTACGAATGAAGCGGGCGATATTAGAGTTGATACCTTTCAGAGTAAAGCCACCATAGGTCAAATCTGCTGCCCAGTGCTGGAAGGTCGAGTCATACTCACCTGCATAACCCCATTCAAAGGCATTTCTCCAACCTTGCATATTGATTTCTTTGGCAAGAACATGAGTTTCCCAAGCATTTTCGCCACCAGACTGACCATTACCCCACACATCGACATAGATAAAGTCTAATCCGTCACCCAGTTCTTTCTTCAAATCTTCCCAACGTTTCAAACGGTTGTGGGCCAAATCATAATGACCACTGATATTGATACCTTGATCAATCCAGTTCCAACCATAGGCGTAGTCCCCATTTGCCTGACGACGAAGAATCTCTTCAGAGAAGTATTGGGATTCTGGATAGGTTTCAGATGCATTGACGTGAATACCTAGTTTTGCACCATATGGTTGTGATTTTTCAATCAAGGTCTTGAAGTCTTCTGTGCCACCGATACGTTTACCAATATCTGCATAATTCAAGTGTCCAGAGTCATGACCTTCACTACCATAACCTTTCAAGAGGATACTTTGTCCCAAGCCATCTGTATGAAGGGCAATTTTCTTAATACCATCCAAGGTCATCAAGAATGGGTTTTGAGCCTGTGATCCAAAGTTCATAGCAATACGATAAGCTACCAGTTCCGGTACATATTCATGCCCTTTTGGATTGTTCATGATGTCACGGTAAGCTATAGCCCCATCTTGCCAGTCTACCTTATTATCATTGTTTACATCAGCTGCAAAAACTACTTTTGCACTTGGCAATTCGAGAGTATATTCTGGATAAACGACACCGTTGTGGGCTCCCTCCCATCTCCATGGAGAGGAAGCAATTCCTAGATGAACACCAGTTTCACCATCAACAGTATATCGATGGCTATTTGTTGTCAAGCGTGTAAAGTCACTTGCACCACCACCATAGCTATTTTGTGAATTACTCCAAACTGCTGCCGCAAATTGATCTGTTGAAACAAAGCCATACATGTATCCTTGACGTTGGTAATTCACACCATCTTGCAATTGAATATGTTCATCACCTGTACGATGGGTGTGGGTCGACATGCGGCTTCCATCAAATTTTGCATCGGTTTGATGGCTAGCGACTGAAACCAAATTATTTTCATCAAAAGCAATGGTTTGGATCAACTTGGCAACATCATCAATCTCTGCTCCATAGGTCACTTGGTTGCGGTTATTAACTTCCAAAACATCAAAGTGAAGTTCTTTACCCTCTACCTTGATTTGAACCTTGATAGAAGCGTTGATTTTGTTAGCTTCATCCACAACATCCAAAACATAGTGAGCGGTCTTGTCGTCAACTTTGTTATAGGTAACGGTTGGCGTCACTTTCACATTGTTGATGCGTAGTGAATTGAGGGAATGAACCTGTCCAAATACCTTGTTCCCGTTGAAAGTATATTCTCTAACACGTGGGAAGGCCTGGTCAATCTTGGCAGTCAATTCACCTGAATTGAGTTCATCATAGGCAACTGCCGCATCATTGACAACAAAAGCTGTTGTAGGTGTTTCTTCTTTTTCATCTGCAGGGGTCACACCTGTTTGATCATCTGCTTTTATATCAACCTTGGTTAATTGCTGACCAAATGTACCTAATTTCAAAGCAACTCGTTTTTCAGCTGACAAGGCTTCTTTCACAGCTGTTTCCAAGTTTAGTGTATCAAACAACTGTACATCATTGTTAGTAGCATTCAACTGCCCATCTGATTTGTATGAAATCGATAGAGTATTTTTACTATCTTTTACAGGAGATGTAGTGACTGTCCGTTCACGTAGCCAGTTTCCTGTACCGTTAACCTTGTACTCCCAGAACCATCCTAAATTATCATATCCAACAAAGAGGAAGTTGTTAACATCTTTGTATTTGACAAAGACTCCAAAACGGCCTTGGTTGTCTTCGGAACGCTCTACAAATTCCAAATTTACATTGACATTGCCTTCTGGGCTTGCTTCCAATCCAGCTTTTTCAAAGATGGCAATGCTATCTCCATTATTGTTTTGTGCCGTTGAAGAAAGTGCATTGTAACGAACCCCGCCTTCTTCCTTGATGGCTACAGTTCCTTTGATGGCAGAAGTAGATGTCCAGTCTGGCTGGATATCAGCTGGTGTTGGGGTTTCTTCAACCGGTTGTTCATCAGTATTTGCTTCATCGCTATTGAGACCAGTCTGGTTAGTTGCCTTAACATCTACTATAGTCCGATCTGCACCATAGCTTGTTACTTTGAGTTTGGCTGCATTGCTAGTCCGAAGATCTGCCAATACTTCTGCCGGAATTTGAATGGCATTGAAAAGTGCTGTTTCTTGATTCTCTGCAGACACGATCGAAGCAGACAATTGTCCTCCTGTTGTCAAGTTGACATTGAGTCGATAAGCAGTATCTTTTGCTGGTTCATTGACACGAGTTCCACTATACCAGGTTCCGCCATTAGCTGCCGCAGGAGACTTGTACTCCCAGAACCATCCCAAATTATCATAGCCAACTAAAATATGTTTAGAAGCATCAGTATGGTTCAAATAGACACCGAAGCGACCTTTTTCAGCATCTGAACGTTCAATAAGATCTAGAGAAATAGCCGCGCTACCATCTGCATTCATTTTCAAATCAGGGCTAGTAAATGTACCTGTTGAAGCACCGTTATCTTGGCCACTAACAGAAGACAAACGGTTGTAACGAACACCATCTTCTTCACGAACTTCAACAGTACCTGCTGGATTGGAGCTAGCTGTCCACTCCGCTGCAACTTCTTCCGTTGTGTTTGTTGCTGGCGCAAGGTTGAGTTCTGGAGTTACTGCTGCCTCTGCAGTTTCTGTCGCAGCTCTCTCTTCGACCTCCTCTTCAGCCGCAGCTTCCTCCGTAGGGGCCAGAACAGCTTCTCTGGTAGCACCTTCTGCTACAGTTATTTCATCAGCCTTGATTTGAGCACCAGAAAACAGGCTCATTCCAACAATGACCGATGCTGCACCAACGGTTAGTTTTCTAATTGAGTAGTGATTTTTCTTAGAAAACAAATCTTTCGAATAATTTCTCATTGTTTACCTCCTTATGATATGTTGAGAAAATTGGTTTATACAGCTTTATTTTACAAAAACGCTTACACAATGTCAATATGTTAACATGTTTTTGTTTTTGTTTTTTTTTTTTGATAAAAATCTTTTTCTATGAAAGTTTAATAATTTTTTCACATTTTTTGTAACCATTTACCACATTTTTCAATTATTTTCAAGTATTTTGACCTTGCAGAAAGTGCTTACATATGATATACTAAAATATGTGAAAAACAAAACTATCCTAAAGGAGAACCCTCATGTCAACAAAAGTAAAAACTAAAAACGTTACTGAAGACATTTTCGCCCAAGCCTGGGAAGGCTTCAAAGGTACCGACTGGCAAGATAAGGCTAGTGTAACTCGTTTCGTACAAGCCAACTACACGCCATATGATGGTGATGAAAGCTTCCTTGCAGGCCCAACTGAGCGTTCACTACATATTAAAAAAATTATCGAGGAGACAAAAGCAGGCTACGAAGACACTCGTTTCCCTATGGATATCGACCGTGCAACTTCTATCGCTGATATTGGCCCTGGCTTCATCGATAAAGAAAATGAGCTCATCTTTGGTATCCAAAATGATGAACTCTTCAAGCTTAACTTCATGCCAAAAGGCGGTATCCGTATGGCTGAGACTACTCTCATCGAAAACGGCTACACTCCAGATCCACTCTTGCATGAAATTTACACCAAACACGCAACCACTGTAAACGACGGTATCTTCCGTGCCTATACAGCTAACATCCGCCGCGCCCGCCACTCACACCACGTTTCTGGTCTGCCAGATGCTTATTCTCGTGGTCGCATCATCGGTATGTACGCACGTTTGGCACTTTACGGGGCTGACTACCTCATGGAAGAAAAGGTAGCCGACTGGAATGCTATCACTGAGATTGATGAAGAATCCATCCGTCTCCGCGAAGAAGTCAACATGCAGTATCAAGCTCTCCAACAAGTTGTTCGCTTGGGTGACCACTACGGCGTTGACGTCCGTAAACCAGCCATGAACACCAAGGAAGCTATCCAGTGGACCAACATCGCCTTCATGGCAGTATGTCGTGTCATCAACGGTGCTGCAACTTCCCTCGGTCGTGTACCAATCGTTCTTGATATCTATGCAGAACGTGACTTGGCTCGCGGAACATTTACAGAATCAGAAATCCAAGAATTTGTTGACGATTTCGTATTGAAACTTCGTACCGTTAAGTTTGCTCGTACAAAATCATTCGACGAAATCTACTCTGGTGACCCTACCTTCTTGACCACTTCTATGGCAGGTATGGGTAATGACGGTCGCCACCGTGTTACCAAGATGGACTACCGTTTCCTCAACACGCTTGACAATATCGGCAACTCACCAGAACCAAACTTGACCGTTCTCTGGTCTGACAAATTGCCGTATGCCTTCCGTCGCTACTGTATGGCTATGAGCCACAAGCACTCTTCTATCCAATACGAAGGTGTAACAACCATGGCCAAAGACGGCTACGGCGAAATGTCTTGTATCTCTTGCTGTGTGTCACCACTTGACCCAGAAAGCGAAGACAAACGCCACAACATCCAGTACTTCGGTGCTCGTGTCAACGTTTTGAAAGGTCTTCTTTCAAGCTGGAACGCTGGTTACGATGATGTCCACAAAGAATACAAGGTATTTGACGGTGTTGAGCCAAACCAAGAAGAAATCTTCACCTACGACCGTGTCATCAAAGACTTTGAAACTGCCCTTGACTGGTTGACAGATACTTATGTAGATGCCATGAATATTATCCACTTCATGACAGACAAGTACAACTACGAAGCTGTTCAAATGGCCTTCTTGCCAACTCACCTTCGTGCAAACATGGGCTTCGGTATCTGTGGATTTGCTAATACAGTCGACTCATTGTCAGCAATCAAATATGCACAAGTTAAACCAATCCGTGACGAAGATGGCTTTATCTATGACTATGAAGTAATCGGTGATTTCCCACGCTACGGTGAGGACGATGACCGTGTAGATGATATTGCTAAATGGCTCATGGAAGCATTCTATACTCGTCTTGCAAGCAAGAAACTCTATAAGAATGCGGAAGCTGCCGTGTCTATCTTGACTATCACTTCAAACGTTGCCTACTCTAAGCAAACTGGTAACTCACCAGTTCACCGTGGGGTATTCCTCAACGAAGATGGCTCAGTCAACACTTCTAAAGTAGAATTCTTCCCACCAGGTGCGAACCCAACTTCTAAAGCTCGTGGTGGTTGGTTGCAAAACTTGAATACCCTTTCTAAATTGGACTTCAACCATGCCAACGACGGTATCTCATTGACAACTCAGGTTTCTCCAAAAGCGCTTGGTAAGACCTTCGATGAGCAAGTAACAAACTTGGTGACAATCCTTGACGGTTACTTCGAACAAGGGGGTCAGCACGTTAACTTGAACGTTATGGACTTGAACGACGTTTATGAGAAAATCATGGCTGGTGAGGACGTTATCGTTCGTATCTCTGGATACTGCGTAAACACTAAATACCTCACTAAAGAGCAAAAAATGGAATTGACCCAACGTGTCTTCCACGAAGTTCTCTCAATGGACGACCACGCAGCTGAAGTTTCAGGTGTGAATGCTTAATCAAAACAAACTGAAAAGGACTTGCAATGCAGGTCCTTTTTGCTGTATAAGAATTTTTCTTTTGAAGAAACAACGGGCTCCCTTGTTAATTATTCGTTTCCGTCACCGCATCATTAAGAAGATACTACCGAGCCATAGGCACTCCATATTTTTTCTAGCAACTATTCCACATGATCAAGAGATAGGATAGATAAATACATATCTAATCTCTCATTCAAATAACGGACAAACACATCTTCCATTGCTGACAAACTTCCTTTGGCATGAAAGTCATCAAAGGCCTTGTAGTAAGCTAGTCGATCTGAGAATTTTATATCCAATAAAGGGATGGATACTTTCAAAGGCGATGTTAAAACGAGCCATCTTAGTCACGATGTCTTCCTGACTTTGAGCATAGTCCACCAGCCATTGCTCCATAAAAGGCTGGGCAGTTTTATTTGCAGCTCCCATGATACGTACCGGCACTTTTCGATAGACGCCCCTATCGTCTTTTTTATCCGATAATACCAGAGAGTGAATATCCTTCACGACCTGCTCCGTCAAGGGTGCACCCTCTGCCACCAGGGTCTGCACATACTCAAAAGCTTCCCTGTGACCAATGGCTTCAAGGTGACCTTTCAAAGGTTTCTGGTCAATGGTCAAACCGCGCAAGACCATACCTGTCTCACGGAGGGGCGGAAGGATAGGTGAAAAACGGAAGGATAGGGAGAGGATTTTCGGAAGGATATGGATAACATAACAACTTTGATAGAATAACAGATCGTCAAAATCAGACTGAAATCGGTAGAATAGTAATTCTAAAAATCAATCACATTCAGCAACCAAATTCTCTTCATCTACTGAAATTGGCTATACCGTTCTTTCTTCAAATTTTGAATGGAGAGCATGGCTACAAAGCTAATCAGGTAAAGACTAGATAAGAAGACCATGACAGTGGCTGGGCTGGAAGCATCCAGAATCATACCGATAATGACAGAGGAGAAGCCTCCTACTGCCCGACCGACGTTTAGGATAACGTTATTGGCTGTAGAGCGGATGTGATGTGGATAAAGTCGGGTAATCATAGCCCCATAGCCTGCGAACATCCCATTTACAAAGAAACCAACAATCATACCACCCAGAATCATATTCACTTGGGAATTGGCAAACTGGAAGAGATAGACACAGACGGCCGAGGCAAGGAGAAAGGCACTGTAGACTGGCCGAGGACCAAATTTATCCAGGATATGGCCGAAAACCAGCATACCGATACACATGCCAAGAATGGTAGTAACCATCCACAAAGAAGAATCTTTGACACTAATATTTAGACTGGTTTGAATAATGGTCGGCAACCAATTCATCATACCGAAGTAGCCTGCGATTTGCACCGTTGTCATAACCATCAATGCCAGTGTCTGGGCTGTCAAAGCAGGCGTTTTGAACAATTGACTAACATGAGCGACTGCCGTATCTTCCTTGTCCTGGCCTGGAGAATGGTCTAAGATAGCATCATCTTTTATAGCCACTTGCATCCATAAGACCAGAAGGAGAGGCAAGAGTCCAAAGAGGAAGAGCCCCTTCCAACCTAAACTTGGAGCCAACCAGCCTGCCAAGAGAGCCGAGCTGATAGAACCAATCTGGCCCGCTATACCATTGAGGGAAGAAATTCGTCCCATCTTTTCCTTGGGGACAATACCTGCCATAATAGCAATAGCAACACCATACTCACCACCGACCCCGATGCCGGCAATAAAACGCATGAGGTAAAGGTAAGGCAGGCTATTGGTAAAGTAGATGAGTCCCGTGGCAACTGCAAAGATGACAATGGTCCACTTGAAAACCTTAAATTTATTGTAGCGGTCAGCAAGGACACCGAATACTAATCCACCCAGTAGCATACCCAGATTGGTGATGGTCGCAATCCAGCCAGCCTGGGCTCCAGAAATGCCCAGCTCTGCTATGATATTAGCCATAGAAAATGACAGGAACATGACATTTAAATCGTCTGTTCCAGAAGCCACAATGGCCGCCGCTAAGGCACGCTGATTATTTTTATCGAGTTTCAAACCCAACATAGATAATTCTCCTTTTTAATGGTGGCTCACAGACCACCTTTATTAAAAATTGAGAAAAGCTCAAACAAAAACAGGAACTACCGTCCCTGCTCTTAAAAGTGCATTAAAATAATGTGGAAAAAACACCCTTTCCATCTCTCATTGATTCACTTTTATGCCTCACAGGACACAGTTAAAGCTATTAACAATTTTTACTAGTCTACTAAAAAAGCGACTAGCTGTCAACTAATTGTATGCATTACTGATTCAGATAAGGCCCCAATTTCTCAAAAGTCTTATCATTTCGGATGGTCAATTGCTTGTAAAAGGGAGAACCAGCTAATTTTTTATGATAGGCCGTACCATGGTAGCCTTCCTCAGAAGTCACCGCCCAATAAATAGCCCGGTCCGTCAGCTGGAAAATCTCAGCTCCAAGCACAAGGTCTGCCAAATAGTTTTTCAATTTGTCAAACTCAAGTTTCTCTGTAAAGAAGAGAACATTCTTTCGGAAATAATCTTCCTGCCACCAAGCTGGTAATTGGGCTAGCTCCGCCCCGTAATCTTCTTCGCTCAGAAGAGCAAAGGTCTCAA
This sequence comes from Streptococcus nasisuis, assembly GCF_040836615.1. Lineage (NCBI taxonomy): Bacteria > Bacillati > Bacillota > Bacilli > Lactobacillales > Streptococcaceae > Streptococcus > Streptococcus nasisuis. The sequence goes on from NZ_CP162268.1 coordinate 2,406,938, forward strand.
CAAAAGGATAATTCGCCGCAAAAAACTGGTCAAAGTCCGCCACGATATCCGCTCTGCTATGGGTCGACGAGAAAAATAAATTCCCAGAATTGATATAGGTCTCAACATCTGTGTAGCACATGGCCTCTACCTGCTGGCGGAGCTCCGCCATGACTACCTTATTGCGTCCGCCAACATTGATGCCCCGCAGTAATAAGACATATCTCACGATACTTCCTCCTCCAAAACCTGTTTTATCAATTTCATGACCTGATTGCGGTCCAACTTCCACTGAGCCCGCTCGTCCTTATCGTAAGTCCGATTAGACAGGAAAATAGCCGCCAGCTGCAAGGGACGATTGTACATGATGAAGGTGCCTGTATAGCCCGTATGACTGAGCCAATCCCCCTTCTTATCCCAAGCCAGTGAACGGCTACGATTGGCATCAAAGCCATAATCTTGGGTCAATTGACCTGCAAAATCCGCCGTCAAATACTGGTCCAAAAAGATTTCTAGGTCCTCGACCGTCGAAAAAAGACCAGCACTTCCAGCATGTCGCCCCAAGACACGCGCCTTAGGATCGTGCACCAGCCCAGCCTTGACGCCTTTAAGGGTTGGCACTGCCTCGCTAACTGGTCCGTAGCTGGTTTGGGACATGCCAAAGGGCTCTAGGATACGGCGTTTAATGAGCTGGTCCAGACTGTCCCCCAGCATTTCCTCCAGCAAAAATCCCAAGAGCAGAAAATTGATATCCGTATAGAAAAAAGACTTATCTTCTGTCACACCAATCTTCAGAATAGCCTCCTTGAGTTGGTCAGCTGTCAGACTGTCACGATTGGGAATAAAGGGATCGATGCCACTGGTATGGGTCAGCAATTGGCGAATGGTCACATGGCTATCCGCAAAAGCAGGCAGATAAGACTGCAAGCTCCTATCCAACTCCAAAGCTCCGCTATTGACCAAAAAAATAGCCAAGGTGCCAGCACCGACGACCTTAGAAACGGAGGCCAAATCATAGGTCAGACCCGCTACTACTGGGGTCACATGGTCCTGGGTCCCCAGATAATACTCCTGCCACTGACCCTTAGAAAAAAGAGCCAGACTGGCACCAGGATAGACCCCCTGCCCAATCTGCTCTGAAACCTTGTCTAAAATTGCTTGTCTCATTTTTCAAACCACAATCCAATACCGCTTGGGTCTGTTGTTTGGATAAAGATCGCTTTCTTGTCTTTGAAAAATGGAACATCTAGCTTGCTCTCCAAATCAGACCAATCATAATCACTCTCTACCGCAAAACGGAGGCTGTCCAAGTCCCAGATTTCTTCTGCTGGTGTCAGTAAATCCTCACCCTCTGCCCCAACAAAACGCAAAAAGACCTGGTTGGGCAAGATAGTCTCATAAAAATCCTGGCTAACTACTGGATGAGGGCTGTTAATCCAAACAGACTCCACCTCAAAATGACTTAAACCAGCGAAATCAGCATCCCCCTTAAAAGGAACTGGTGGCAGAATAGCTGTTAAATCATCGATGCTTGCCTCACTGTGGAGCAAAAAAGTATCCCCCTCAGGCGATACTGCCTCAAAACCATAGCCATTGTGCCCCTTGTAGAGCTTGCTGTAAACCGTTCCATTAGCCAACAGAGCCTCAATTTCGTGAACCTTCTCGACCTTGATAATGATTTTATTGAGCTTCTTCAGTCCACGAATAGCCCGGCTACGATTGCCTGGCGATTCCTGCAAAACCAGCTTAATCTCGCTGTCTTGATGACCAGCAAATTCCGCAAATGGGCCGTCTTCCAGCTTGGTTTTCATCCCCAAATTATCTTCTAGGAAGGCTTGATTAACACTTCTATTATTGACCCGCAGCACAGGTACTACGGCTTGATTTTCCCTTAACACAATCATTTCCCTCCTAATATCATTCCTAGATATTATATAGAATATTACTTAATTTTACAAATGATTTCCCGTAGATTTCGACATTTTTCCTTACAGAATTTCTAACTATTCTTAGACAAATTTGCCCCTTTTCCGCTATAATGGAAGGTAGATAATTTCAGAAAATAAGGAGCTCCTATGCGTTTTAATCAATTTTCATACATCCCACAAAATCGGGAAACCATTGTAAACGAACTCCATTCTATCGGCTTTGCGGTCGATAGTCAAGCAGAAATAAAAGAAATCCTGGAAATCTTCGTAAGAACCTGTCATTTTCTGACAACCAACACAGACTTTGCCCTGTCTAATATGATTGCAGACTGGGAGACAGACCTCTTGACCTTCTTTCAGTCGGACCGCCAAGTCACTGCGGAAGTTTTCTACCAAGTAGCCTTTCAATTGCTAGGCTTTGTACCAAACTTTGACTATACTGATGTTGCAGCTTTTGCCGAGAAAACCAATTTCCCAATTGTCTTTGGCGACATCATTGAAAATCTCTATCAGCTGCTCAATACGCGCACCAAGTCAGGCAATACCTTGATTGACCAGCTGGTAGCGGATGATTTGATTCCTGAAGATAATGCGTATCATTTCTTCAATGGCAAAGCCCTTGCGACCTTCTCGACCAAGAATCTCATTCGCGAGGTCGTCTATGTTGAAACGCCTGTGGACACAGCAGGAACTGGGCAGACGGACATTGTCAAGGTTTCTATTTTACGTCCTCACCACGAGGGGGGCATTCCCGCTATCATTACCAATAGCCCTTATCACCAAGGAACCAATGATGTCGCAAGCGATAAGGCTCTTCACAAAATGGAAACAGAGCTGGCTAAAAAGACTCCCGGCAAAATTGAGGTGGGCACACCAAGCTACAAGACCCTTGAGCTAGACCAGCGTGACTTGCCGACGAGCTCAGCGACTGAAAAACTGGGACATATCGGCTCTTATTCACTCAATGACTACTTCCTATCACGCGGTTTTGCCAGCCTCCACATCTCTGGTGTCGGCACACTGGGTTCTACAGGCTATATGACGTCTGGTGATTACCAGCAGGTCGAGGGGTACAAGGCAGTGATTGATTGGCTGAACGGTCGCACCAAAGCCTACACAGACCACACGCGCACCGTGCAGGTCAAGGCTGATTGGGCCAATGGCAAGGTTGCGACGACTGGCTTGTCTTACCTAGGTACCATGTCCAATGCCCTTGCGACAACAGGTGTTGACGGACTTGAGGTAATTATCGCCGAGGCAGGTATTTCGTCTTGGTATGACTACTACCGTGAAAATGGTTTGGTGACCAGCCCCGGTGGTTATCCGGGAGAAGACTTGGACAGCCTGACCGCTCTGACCTACTCCAAGAGTTTGCAGGCAGGTGACTTCCTGCGCAACAAGGCTGACTACGAGAAGGGATTGGCTGCTGAGCGCTCTGCCCTTGACCGTCAGACAGGCGATTACAATCAGTATTGGCAGGACCGCAATTATTTACTCAATGCCGACAAGGTCAAGTGTGAGGTCGTTTTTACCCACGGCTCGCAGGATTGGAATGTCAAGCCTATTCATGTCTGGAATATGTTCCACGCTCTGCCAGCCCACATTAACAAGCACCTCTTTTTCCACAACGGTGCCCACGTTTACATCAATAATTGGCAATCCATTGATTTCCGTGAAAGCATGAACGCCCTGCTCAGCCAAAAACTCCTTGGCCACGACAATGCCTACCAACTTCCGACCGTCATTTGGCAGGAAAATACTGGCGAGCAAAGCTGGACCACACTGGAAACCTTTGGCGGAGACCAGCAAATCAGCTTGGGTCTGGGACAGGCTGAGACAGCTATTCAAAACAACTATGATGAGGAAACCTTTGCTAAATACGGCAAATCCTATCCAAGTTTCCACCAAGACTTGTTTGCGGACAAGGCCAATCAGATTACGGTGGACATTGAACTGGACCAGGATGTCCAGCTCAACGGTAGAGCCTGCTTAGAACTCCGTGTCAAATCCAATCTAGCCAAAGGGCTCTTGTCTGCCCAGGTATTGGACTTTGGACCAGCAAAACGCTTGGCACCAATCCCAGCACCGCTAGCTCGCCTTAGCTTAGACAACGGTCGCTACCACGCTCAGGAAAATTTGACCGAATTGCCATTCAAAGAAAGCCCACAACGAATCATCACCAAAGGCTATCTTAACCTGCAAAATCGCAGTGACTTGATGACCGTTGAGTCCGTCACACCAGATGAGTGGATGAACCTGGCCTGGGAACTCCAGCCAACCATTTACAAGCTGAAAAAAGGCGATAAACTCCGCCTGGTCCTCTATACGACCGACTTTGAAATCACCGTACGCGACAACACAGACTATCGCATCACAGTGGACTTGGCACAGTCCAAGCTACATTTACCGTACGTATAAACCAGAAAACGAGCTGCCCACCGCAACTCGTTTTTTGACTGTCTATTTCGATAAAAATTATTTCTCCAATGGATGGATAATCACACCCTGCACCACTCGATTCACCGTTCCGGTTGGCGACGGAGTGTCTGGCAAGTTCTTGCACTTGATGGCTGCCATGATAGACACCGTTTGGGCAAAGACCACGTATGGGAAGGTCAAGAAGACGTCTGGTAGCTCTGCTCCGCCTTCCGCGAGGACGAAATTTGGTGCCTCAGTGCCTTCCAATTTCGATGCAGAAAGGGCAACAATTCGCTCTGCTATTGCATCTCCATGCACCTCATTCAAGAGGTCCACATCGTACTGGCGTGTATAAGCATCATTTGAGACAAATTGGAAAATCAAGGTCTTGTCGTTGATGAAGGATTTTGGTCCATGACGGAAACCGAGCGGAGACTCGTACATGGTCGCAATCTTACCAGCGGTCAATTCCAAAATCTTCAGCTGAGCCTCGTGGGCAACCCCGTAGAAACCGCCTGCTCCCAGGTAAATCACGCGCTCAAAATCCAGATCAATGATCTCTTGGATGAAGTCCTCACGGTCTAAGACATCCTGGCCAAGGCGAGCAATGGTGTCGACCCATGCAGCTTTTTCTTCTTGGCTAGCTGGCGAGAAGACAAGCAGGGCCGTCAAGGACATACAGCTGTAAGAACCTGTCATGGCAAAGCCCTTATCGTTGGAGCCGGCTGGTTGCAAGAGCAAGAGATTGTCTGCATCTCCCTCTGCCGCTTGAGCCAATTTCCCTTCAGGTGCACAGGTAATGGTTACTTGGTAAAGGGTGTCAACCAGTGTCTTGGCAATTTCCACCGCTGCCACACTCTCTGGAGAATTTCCAGAACGGGCAAAGGATACCAGGATAGTCGGTACATCAGCCTGAAGATAATCATGCGGACGACCAACCAATTCTACCGTACCAATGGCTGAGAAGCGAATGCGTTTCAAGTCATTGACATTATTGAGGTAGTTGGCGATGCTCTGACCAACGAAGTCAGATGTCCCTGCCCCTGTCAAAATGACATGGACAAAATCATGTTTCTCCTTGATGTCAGCCACAAAGCGCTCTATGACTTCAAGCTTATCGAGATAGAGCTGGTAGGCCTCGCGCCAGAGTCCAGGCTGTTGGAAAATCTCACCCGCTGTAATATGGGCACCCAACTTTTCAAGTTCTTCTTTTGCTAAACGGAACATAGGTCCTCCTTGTTTTATCTGGTTATAACCAGTTTTTCTTTTATTATAAGCGATTTTTTCCACAAAGTCAACTTAAAGTAGGTTAATATTTTAATTTTGTCTAACTTTTTTTCCTACTCAATTCGGCGCTTTTCATGCTATAATACTTACAGAATACTTTTGGAGGAAAGACACTATGATGAACATGCAACAAATGATGAAACAGGCCCAGAAATTGCAAAAGCAAATGGAGCAAAGCCAGGCTGAACTGGCTGCAACCCAGTTTACAGGCACTTCTGCACAAGACTTGGTCACCGCAACTTTGACAGGCGACAAGAAATTGGTTGCCATCGACTTCAAACCTGAAGTTGTTGACGCTGACGACATCGAAACCTTGCAGGATATGACCATTCAGGCGGTTAATGCAGCGCTGGAACAAATTGATGAGGCAACCAAGAAGAAACTCGGTGCCTTCGCAGGGAAATTGCCATTTTAAAAAGGAGTACTCCCATGTCCAACCTAGAACTCCTCCCTCTTACAGAGCAAGCACTCCTAACTATTTGGAAAATAGGCTTCTCTGACGACAAACCCTACTGGAAAGAATTCGCAGCACCCTATTTCGATGACTATCAGGCTTATAAAGACTTCACCAATTTCCAAGAATCACCGCGCTATCCTTGGTTTCAAACAGAAGAAGTTCGAGGCATCTTGGTAGATGGAGAGCCAATCGGAATGGTTAGTTATTATTGGGAAAATCAAGCCACACGCTGGCTAGAAGTTGGTATCGAAATCTATAATGAGAACCAATGGGGAAAAGGATTCGCAACTCTAGCCCTCCAGAAATGGATTCGTCAGATTTTCACAAGCATGCCAGAACTGGAACACATCGGACTGACCACCTGGTCTGGTAATCCTGGCATGATGCGGGTAGCTGAAAAGATTGGCATGCGAAAAGAAGGACAAATTCGCAAGGTTCGCTACTGGCAGGGATACTACTATGACTCTGTCAAATACGGCATTCTCAGAGAAGAATGGCATAACTCCTAGGCTAGTATGAAGCTCTCAAAACTTGCTTTTGATGGGAATTCCTTCCCATTTCACATTAAAAACGTGGGTTCCATCCGAACTCACGTTTTTTACAATCCATATAACAAAGACTCGACCTGCAAGAGGAACAAATCTGCATAGCGGGTGGTTGACCGCAGACTGTCTTCAACCCTCTGCAAGCTCTCAAGCTGGTCGGTGATAATCCCATCCACCTGAAACATAGCCATCCGTGTCATTTCGTCCTCATAATTGGGCGTCCAGACATAGACCGACTTGCCGCGTAACCAAGACTTCATCATGAAATTTTGGTCCAGAGAAGTATATTCCATGGTGTAGCCATCCGCTACTGTCTGAGGATAGATACTGTTAAAGGGCAAAATCAGATAGGTTTTTAGCTGGGGCAGAACCTTCTCGATTTCTACAATGGTCTGATAATCTAGCGAATGAAACTGATGTCCCTTGGCCAAGAGGCGTTTCCCATATTTTTTGACAAAATTCTTAGCTAAATCAGGACTATCTTGCTTGGTCTCCTTGATTTCGACCAGGAGTTTCTGACCCAATTGGTCTGCCTTATCCAGATAGGCGTCGAAAGACGGAACTGGTGCAGACTGACCGTTTTCCGAGGCGGTCATGGAGGTCAACTCCTGCAAGCTATAATCGTGCGTACCTCCGGTATTTCCCGTCAAAGCCAACAAATTCGTATCATGCATGACGACAAACTGACCGTCCTTGGTCTCCTGAATGTCCATCTCCACAAAATCCGGCCTGAGCTGGGCAGTTAACTCCAGAGATTCAAGGGTGTTTTGGACACCATTTTCATCATCCACACCTCGGTGAGAAATGGTCACTGGCAGGCTTTCAAAGGGATAATAAAGGCTGAGAGCCCCATCCAAACCAAAGAGTAAGGCAGAGCTTACCACAATCAGCAAACGGAGGCGGTGACGCAGGCGCTTTCGTCGGTAGCTTGGTAAATGCTGACCAGTCAAGAGAGTCACAAACTTGGTCATAAACATGGCAATAGCCCCATAGTAGGTCAGCCTGAAGAGGATGAAGCTCAGCAAGGCCAGGGGATAGGCCAGGGAAGGCAGAGTCTTGTCCACCAAAAGCTGGAACAGATAGAGGGTGAGCCCAACACCAAGTATAACCAGACCAGGCAAGGTCATTGTCCACAAGAGGCGGGCGTAGGCTACCAACTGCTGCCGCCCCCGGGTTTGATGCCAGGAATGGGCTACTGATTCCTTGACCCCACGGTGTTCAAAATAAATCTTAGGTATAGCATACATGAGCCTAGCAGATAACCAAGAAAAGACCAACAAACTTAGAGCAATCACTAAGGCTACAAGATTGTTCTTTTCAAGATAATCCAACACAAATTGAGGAATGACTAGCTTATTAAAATAATAAATATTCAAAATCCTACGCAAAAAGGGCAATAACACCGTTGCATAGCATAGGAGAAAGCTAATTTTAGCGAGACTGGCATGGCCAATAATCCCCACCATATCCCGTCCAACATCCTTAATATAATCTCTCAAATGCTTGACCCGACTGTCCAACAACTGCCTAACCCCAGTAAAGATGAGGGCAATTTCCAGATAGGCAACCAAGATATTTAGAATGACCAGCAGAGCAAAAAGAATAGTAACAAAAAGATTGCTAGATAGGACTTGGAGGATATTTGTTGGAGATAGGTAGGCATGGCCTGTCAGCGACAGAAGAAATTCTGCCAACCAGGAATTGAGCGGAATCCATACAAACTCCATAACAGTAAAGGAGACAAAAAACAAGAGCAGGATTTTATCCAGATTATAATAAACCTTTTGAAATTCACGACGTATTCTATCCATAGACCTAGTGTCCCATATTTCAAGGAATTTTTCAAGCCAAGTCAGGTGAGAAGGCGACAAGATAAAAAGCTGGAGGGACCCAGCTTTCTATATACTATCTTTAACCTTAGCAACAATATCATGAGCTGTAAGACCATAAACACCCATTAGGTAATTTTGTTGCCCGACTTGTCCAAAAGATTCATCAACACCAATTCGATGAACCACAGTGCTAGGGTCTGTAGCCATCAACTCACAAATACTGCTTCCTAGACCGCCCACTCTATTATGGTTTTCTGCAGTCACTACAACTTTTCCAGATAATAGCTTAGGAATATCTTCGTGAATTGGCTTAACTCTAAACAAGTCTATAACACCGACTGAAATTCCTTCTTCTGCTAACCTTTCAGCTGCCAGTAAGGCTTGCTCCACCATAATTCCACTCGCTACAATTATAGCTTCGTCGCCCTCACGAACTACTCGATAACCTTTACTGAAATCCTCGCCACCTTCATAGATGGCGGTCGGTGCCTTACGGATTGTTCGGATATATTTAAAACCATCAACAGTAAGAGTTTCTTCCAAAACTGCTCTAAATTGAACATCATCGCTCACTTCATATACGCGAGCTGTAGGAATTAAACGCATCAGTCCCAAATCCTCAAAAGGCATATGTGTACCGCCATTCATTTCAGCAGAGACCCCGGCATCCGAACCAATAATCGTTGCATTCAACTGGGCATATCCCAAAGAAATAAAGACTTGGTCAAAGACACGACGACTTGCAAATGGACCAAATGTATGGACATAAGGCCGATAGCCCATCAAGGACAAGCCAGCTGCAACTCCCACCATTTCCTGTTCCATGATACCAACATTAACATACCGTTTTCCGATAACTTCGTTCAACTTGTTGGTAGACATAGAGCTAGATAAATCTGCCTCCACTGCTGCTATCTCTTGATTCACTTGACCAACCTCAGCTAAAAATTGGCTATAAACCTTACGCATTTCTGTCGTTTGTCTCATCCTACACCTCCTCCTTATGCTTTAAGGAATGGACACTAGCTTCTAATTGTGCACGCAAATCAGCATCCAAACGCAGATGATGGTTACTCTCCATTGTTTCTAGGAAATCAACACCTTGTCCTTTGATAGTATCTAAAACAATACATTTCGGACGGTTAGACGAGCTATTTTTAAAAGTTTGAATCGCTTCAATAATGGCTTCAATATCCGATCCATCTACTCGAACTGCCTCCCAACCAAAGGCAGCAAACTTATCAACAAAGTCAAATGTTCTACTAATCTCAGCAGTTGTCCCATCTAGCTGTTTCTTATTATCATCAACAAATGTAATAAGATGAGATAATTCTTGGTGCGCCGCAAATTGGACAGCTTCCCAACATTGTCCCTCGTTTAGTTCACCATCTCCAACTAATGTATAAGTAAAGTAAGGAGAATCTTGAATTTTTTTAGCATAGGCTACACCCGTTGCTACACTAATTCCCTGCCCGAGTGAACCTGTAGTCATATCAATTCCCGGAGTCAAATTTCTATCCGGATGCGATGGAAGTCGTGTCCCATTTTTGTTTAACGACCACAAGAAGTCATGATCAAAGAATCCTTTTAGATATAGGGTGCTATACAGCGCTGGGCCTGCATGACCTTTTGATAATATGAAGTGATCGCGCTCTTTAGATGAGAAATTCTGGACAGTAATATCCAGAACTTCCCCATATAGAGCTGCTAAAACTTCAACAATTGATAACGATCCACCATAATGACCAAAACCTAGCTGGTTTAAGGTTTCTAGAATATTTCGTCGAATATCTGTCGCAAATTGCTTCAGTTCTAGACTCTTATGCGTCATATTAAGCCTCTTTCTGATTTTTCTTCACAAGAGATAGTCCAATCATGCCTGCCAAGACAGCAAAGATCCCAATTGATACTGTAAGAACTCCGCCATTATTTGCCAAGGTTCCGAGGAAAATACCAGCAAGTCCAAAGTCTGCATCTGAGAACGTTGAACCAGCAAAGCCTAGATCTCCCAAGACCGGTAACAAGAAAACTGGCAAGAAGCTAATAAGGACACCTTGCATAAAGGCACCTGCAACAGCGCCACGGACACCACCTGAAGCATTTCCCATAACACCTGCAGTAGCACCACAGAAGAAGTGAGGGACTACACCAGGCAAGATAACTACACCGCCAGTAAACGCCATAATCACCATACTAACAAGGCCACCTGCAAAACTTGAAATGAATCCAATCAGTACAGCATTAGGTGCATAAGGATAAACAACTGGACAGTCCAAAGCTGGTTTTGAATCTGGAACCAATTTTTCAGAAATCCCTTTAAAGGCTGGGACAATTTCTGCAAGAATCAAACGAACACCTGCCAAGATAACAAAGACACCTGCCGCAAAAGTACCACCTAGTGTTAAGGCATAAATCATACTATTGGTGCCACCGCTCAAATTTTCCTTAATGTAGTCTCCACCTGCAAACAGCGCAACAATCATGTAAATAAGTGACATTGAAATAGCGATACTTACTGTTGAGTCACGCAAGAAAGCCAAGCCTTTAGGGAAGTTGATATCTTCCGTTGATTTGGATTTATCACCAACTAAACCACCAACGACCCCACTTAGCCAATATCCAAGGGCGCTGAAATGTCCCAAAGCAACCTTGTCATTTCCAGTAAGTTGAATCATATATTTCTGAACAAATGCTGGAGATAAGGTCATGATGATACCAAGAGCCAAACCACCCATAACGATCAAGCCAACTGAAGTAAAGCCTGCCACACTCATAATAACCGCAATCATGCAGGCCATATATAAGGTATGGTGACCTGTCAAGAAAATATATTTAAAGCGTGTGAAACGAGCAATGGCAATATTAAATACCATACCTAACAACATAATCAATGAGGTTGCCGTACCGTATTTATCTAAAGCTAAGGCTACAATTGCTTCATTATTCGGTACCACACCAGTTAAGTTAAATGCTTTTTCAAACATTTGTCCGAAGGGTTCAAGTGACCCAACAATAATATCTGCACCGCCTCCTACAACAATAAAGCCAACGAAGGTTTTCAAACCACCCTTGATCAAGTCCGAAGCTGGCTTTTTCTGCAAAGCCAGACCCAGTATAGCAATTAAGGCTACTAAGATTGCTGGTGTCTTAGCAATATCAATCAGAAAATCTAATATCATAATGTGCTCCTTTTTATTTTACTAGAGGAAATCCCTCTGTTTTTAAACCAAACCTTTTTCTTGGCAAATCCCTGTCACCAACTCCCGGAGTTCATCCATATCAATAATGCTATTAAGTATACGAACATCTCCAAGATGGGTCGCAGAATCTGCCAAATCACGACCGACAATCCAAATATCAGCTTCGCTCGGATTTGCTCCACCCAAGTCATAATGCTCAACGTTGACATCAGATACACCTAAATCTCGGAGTATTGATTCAATGTTCATCTGTACCATAAAGCTAGATCCTAAACCTGATCCACAAGCTGTTCCAATTCGCAACATATTACTGTTCCTCCATTAATAAATTTTTTATATCATCAAAGCCTTGCGCTTCGATAAGTTGTTTAACGTGATTGTCCTCTCTCAATATTTTTGTCAAATGAGAGAGAGCTCTTAAATGAGACTGATTATCCACTGCTGCAATACAGATGAACAACCTAATTTCATGACTCGGGTCATCGAGTAGTTGCACTGGCTTATCTAGCACCAGCATAGACATTCCAACTTGTTTCACCCCATCTTCTGGCCTTGCATGTGGAATCGCGATTCCCTTCCCTAAGTCAATGAATGGACCAAATTCTTCTACCTTAGCTATCATAGCATCTACATACGAAGCTTCAATTGTGTCATTATGTAATAATGGCTGAGCTGCTAAAGTAATTGCCTCACGCCAGGATAGACTTTTTGGTGACCGCTGAAATGTTTCTTTGGTAATTAATTCTGATAACATTGGACTTCTCCCCCTTTTTTCACCTGATCGTTTATTTAAAAATTGCACCAACTCATATTTCAAGGCCTGTTCTTGATGAACCGTTGCATACTTACCAATAACAGATAGCAACTGTTCTATTTCGATTGGAAAATAACCTGCATTATTGAATTGATTATTCACCAATTGAAACAATTCTTTCTTTTGGCTCTCAGACATAATCTGAGGGACCAAGAAAAACGGCTGAGTAGTATCAATTTTAATTGTCCCAAAAATCATATCATATTTGCTTGTATCAATTTGTTTCAATTGTTGAAGAGATTGAGTATCTGCAAAATGAATATTTGGGAATAGTTGTCTCAAATTTTCTTTAACAATTAGCGAAGAGCTTACTCCATTTGGACACACAATCAAGCCCTCATACCGATAGGTTTTTTTCTTATTAGCTTCTATATATCCACCAAAATGGATTACAAAATAGGAAACTTCACTATCAGATATTGGAAAACCTAGGTGTGCCTCAAGCGGCTTCAGCGCTTTTTTTACTAATATAAATAAATCTGTATGTTCTTTCTTGATAACTTCTGTATAAGAATTGACATTAACTAATTGGAGAGTTAGCCTATAATAGGCAGGGATCAAATGGCGCTTAAGCCCCTCAATCATTTCTTGACGATTTTCAAAGGTAATCAGCGATAAGCGCTCCATTTCCTCTACTATCTCTAGGGTCAATTGATGGAAGAAATAGTCAGCTGTCGTAATGTCCCCCTCTAAACATCCTTGAAGTAGATGTGCAAGGTATTGATGGAGACCTGGCAAAAGTAAATCTGAGTTCTCTCTCTTTAGCTCAATAAAACTCCACAAATGTTGTACAAACTCATCGACAGAATTAACCTGGTTACCAACTGATTTTAAGTCATCTTGCACTCTGTCCCTACGAATCGCTAAGAACATCAGGAAATATAGAAATTCATCCAGACGCCCTTCTAAAGCCGATACTTGGTAGACTTGGCAAGTCTGCTGAGAAATCATTTTTAAATCTTCAAACAGATTTGGCTCAGACCAACTTTTTAAAACATAATCTAAGGCCCAAATGCCGACTGAGGACTGTAGACACTCACTGATAGCGTAAATAGCCACTCGATATTTATCAGATTCATCACCAACTAGGTGGTATCCTAAGGACCGACTATATTCGAATTGTACTGCAAATCGTTGGCACAACTCTCTCAAATTTTTTATATCTGTCAGAGTTGTATTACGACTGACACTAAGCAAATCCTGATAATGAACGTTAGATACAAAATCTTTTCGAATAAAAGTATAGAGATAAATAACTAGTTGGCGCTGTTCCTGAGATAAATAGATTTGCCTATTGCTAAACAACTGAAATATTTGATCCTTACTCTTTAATAACGAGTCTGGAACACTATAGTATTCCTCATTAAAATCTATAGAGTCTAATGACTGCTCTTTTAATAACTGATTGACAATTTCGATACTGGATTGAAGTGTGCCTTTGTCGATTCCCGTCTGAATACTTAATTCATATAGGTTCATTTGACTAGTAGCAAATAATTCCATGAGGATTGCAAGTGTGCGATTATCAATCATAAGTTCCTCCTTAACAACATTGTAAACCCTTTCAAAAATAATTTCTACCCAATTTGAGCCCAATTTACTTCTCTTGAAATCAAATTCAGACTGGGCTCAAGAATGACTAATAAACATAATACCAGCTAAATTTGGCAGATAGTAAAGATTAAAAGAGTTTGGAAAACGCCAAACTCTTCTATAATACTAATTCTTATCATATTGATTGATGCAGGTCATACGCCTATATCACCCAAACACCTTCTGTAAGACTTCGCCAATGGTGGTCACGCCGATAACCGTGATTTCCTTGGGCACCTTGATACCGCTCAGGGAATTTTTAGGAGCATAGACCTTGGTAAAGCCCAATTTGGCGGATTCGTTAATCCGTTGTTCAATCCGATTGACACGGCGGATTTCCCCTGTCAGACCAATCTCGCCAATAAAGCACTCTTGTGGGTTAGTTGGCTTATCTTTGTAACTGGAGGCAAGGGCAACTGCGACCGCTAGGTCAATAGCTGGCTCATCCAGTTTGACACCGCCAGCTGACTTAAGATAGGCATCTTGGTTTTGGAGGAGCAGGCCTGCCCGTTTTTCCAAAACCGCCATAATCAAGCTGGCACGGTTGAAATCCAAGCCTGTCGTGGTCCGCTTGGCATTGCCAAACATGGTCGGGGTCACCAGAGCCTGCACTTCCGCAAGGATGGGGCGGGTGCCCTCCATGGTCACGACAATAGCAGAGCCTGTCGCTCCGTCCAAACGCTCTTCCAGAAAGACCTCGCTAGGATTGAGGACTTCGACCAAACCCTGTGACTGCATTTCAAAAATGCCGATTTCGTTGGTGGAGCCAAAACGGTTTTTGACCGCCCGTAAGATACGGAAGGTGTGCTGCCGCTCGCCCTCAAAATAAAGAACTGTATCCACCATGTGCTCCAAGGTCCGCGGTCCAGCCAGGGTTCCTTCCTTGGTCATGTGGCCGACGATAAAGGTTGCGATATTGTTGGTCTTGGCAATCTGCATAAGCTCGTTGGTCACTTCACGGACCTGACTGACAGAGCCTTGCACGCTGGAGATGTCAGGGCTCATAATAGTCTGGATAGAGTCGATAATCAGGAAATCTGGCTTGATTTTCTCAATCTCGGTCCGAATGCTCTGCATATTGGTCTCCGCATAGAGATAGAACTCGCTATCAATGTCGCCCAAACGTTCCGCCCGCAACTTAATCTGCTGGGCAGACTCTTCCCCCGACACATAGAGGACGGTGCCAATGGTAGACAGCTGAGTCGATACTTGCAGGAGCAGGGTGGACTTCCCAATCCCTGGATCGCCTCCGATCAGGACCAGACTCCCTGGCACCACACCGCCACCGAGGACACGGTTGAACTCCTCCATATTGGTCTTGGTGCGAGCCACTTGAATGGAGGAAACTTCATTGAGTTTCATAGGACGGGTTTTCTCACCAGTCAGGCTGACGCGGGCATTTTTGACCTCCGCCACTTCGACTTCTTCAACAAAGCTAGACCAAGAACCACAGTTAGGACAGCGCCCCAGGTACTTGGGCGAGTGGTACTCGCAAGATTGACAGACAAAGGTTGTTTTTTTCTTAGCGATGATGATTTCCTCCTATTTCCCCGTCGAGCCAAATCCGCCTGTCCGCACGCCGTCGGCCTGGTCGCCGTCTGCTAGTAGGAAGGGGGCAAAAACAGCCTGCACGATCCGCTCGCCCGCTTCCACCACGACGGTTTCCTCGGTAATATTTCGCATCTGGGCAAAGATATGACCTTCATTGGCTGGATTTCCATAGTAGTCGCCGTCAATAACCCCAACAGAGTTAATCAAAACCAGCCCCTTCTTGCGTGGGTTGGACGAACGATCGTAGAGATAGAGGACCTCATTGGACTGCATATAGGCCTTTACACCTGTTGGA
Organism: Streptococcus nasisuis; assembly: GCF_040836615.1. Classification (NCBI taxonomy): domain Bacteria; kingdom Bacillati; phylum Bacillota; class Bacilli; order Lactobacillales; family Streptococcaceae; genus Streptococcus; species Streptococcus nasisuis. The sequence continues at coordinate 2,422,837 of NZ_CP162268.1, forward strand.
ACCAGCTTAATCTCACCTGGCTCCAAGCTGACTCTCTCCGCAGCCTTTAGGTCGTAACCTGCTGCGTGGGCTGTCTCACGTTTTGGCAATAAGTTTTCATCAGTAAACTGGCTGACCAGTTCGAATCCACGGATTTTCATAAAAACTCCTTATATCATTTTCTTCTTTTTATTCATTGTATTAATTCGCATTTTTCGTCACAAATGCAAAAAGTGTTGTTAAGGGGAAGGCATAGTCGTCATCAAAGCGGGCTGCACGTAGCCACAAGTCTTGGTCAACCTTACGGAGATAGACACTGCGTGGGAAGGTGAATTCTTCTTCCAACTGAGGCGAAAGCAGGCAAATGGCTCCATCTGGTGATTTTCCTCGGGAGAGTATAGTATCTTGACTGACTTCCTGCTCCAACAAGGTCAGGCGAAGATAAACTCCCAGATGAGCTGGTGGTAATTGATAACCCATCTCCACGGCTCTCTCCTCTATCTGAGGAGTAGTTGCTTCCCTATCAAATCCCATGCCGGCTAGGCTGACAATCTCAACTAAACACTTCTGTTTCTCCACCACTTCTTACACTTCTTGATAAGCGGGGTGAGCTAGATAGGTCTTGAAATAATCATTCACTAAAATCCCCTTGTCGTCTAAGTAGGCAAGGATTTCTTCCTTTTTCAGGGGAAATAATTCAACCCTAACTCTCTGTCATTTTATAGGTCTATTATACAGGAAATACAGGGTAAAGCAAAACTCCAACCTAGTGGCTGGGGTTTTCAACTTTATTCAAACACAAACTGGTTGTGGTAGAGTTCGGCGTAGAAGCCGTGGAGCTTGAGGAGCTGGCTGTGGTTGCCCTGCTCGATAACCTTACCGTCTTTGAGGACGATGATTTCATCCGCATTCAAGATAGTCTTGAGGCGGTGGGCAATGACGAAGCTGGTCCGTCCTGCGATAATGGCCTCCATAGCCTTTTGAATTTTGGCTTCCGTTACGGTGTCAACGTTAGACGTTGCCTCGTCCAAAATCAGGACTTGAGGGTCTGTCAAAAGGGTACGGGCAATGGAAATCAGCTGCTTCTGACCTGTTGAGAAGACATTCTCATCATCGGTCACAAAGGTCTCATAGCCCTCTGGCAGACTCATGATAAAGTCGTGGATATGGGTGGCACGCGCCGCTGTTTCCACCATTTCCTGCGAAATAGTCTCATCGCCAAAGCGAATATTGTCCGCAATGGTACCAGAGAAGAGGACAGATTCCTGCAAGACGATACCAACCTTGTCACGCAGACTATCCAAGTCGTATTCACGGATATCACGACCGTCAAATGCCACGCTACCCCCATTGACATCGTAGAAACGGTTAATCAGGTTCATAATCGTGGTCTTACCAGAACCGGTCGGCCCAACAACGGCCACCATCTTACCTTTTGGCGCAGAGATAGATACATTGTCCAAGACCTTCTGACCAGGTAGGTAGCCAAAGTCGATGTTCTTGATTTCCACGCCTTCTTTGAGTTCGGTGAAATGCGGTGCATTTTCAGGGCGAACTTCTTCAGGTTCGTCAAACATTTCCTGGATACGGTGAGCACCCGTGAAGGCCAGTTGCAACTCCGCCCAGCTGGCCGCAATCTGCATGATTGGCTGGTAGTATTGTTGCGAATACTGAACAAAAATCACCACCAAACCAAGAGCTGCTGCTGTTTCCAAGGAAGAATCATTGAGTACAATGCTGGAGCCTGCAAAGATAACGATGGCCGTATTGACCAGGCTCATCCCGTTCATGAAGGGGAAAAGCACCCCACTGAAGAGACGCCCTTTGAAGGTCGTCCGACGCACTTCTTCATTGAGCTCCATAAAGCCATCGATCGTTTCTTCCTGCACCCCTTGGACGATAATGGCCTTCTGACCAGAAATTTTCTCGTCCATATAGGCATTAAGCTTAGAAACGGCTGCCTGCTGCAAGTCCGTGTATTTACGGGACAGACGGATAATAATCACCAAAGCAAGTAGGGCAATCGGTGTTGATGCAACGGTCACCAAGGCCAGACGGACATCCTGGCGGAACATCATCCAGACCATACCGATATAGAGGGCAATATTGGTCACAACCTGGGTCAGCGACTGGTTAAAGGCATTTTGAATATTGTCCAAATCCGATGTAAAGCGTGACAGAATATCTCCATCCTTATGCTTATCGAAAAAGGCAACCATCAAACGCTCAAGCTTACCGAAAAGTCCCTTACGCATACGGTTGGTCGAATGCGCCACGATACGCGTGAAGAGGAGGGTGTAAATCAAGGAAGCCACAACCGTCGCCGCATAGGCGAAGAAAAGGTTGAGCATAACCCCGTTAAAATCAGCTATGTCCGGCTTAAAACCAGTCTGTCCCATTTGTTTCGCCGCAAAATAAGCCTGACCAATTTTTCCCAATTCTGTAATGGCATTCCCCAGTAAAACCGGTGTCTTCACCTGCAAATAAGTCGCCGCAACAATAGCCACAAAAATCATAGCAAAGGATAGTTTATAACGTTTAAAATAAAACCAAAAGAAACGTAAAGTCTTCATTTATTCTTCTCTCCCTTTCTGTGTTTCGTAGATTTCGCGGTAGACATCGTTGGTCGCTACCAATTCAGCATGGGTACCTTGACCAATCAAACGCCCTTCATCCAACACCAAAATCTTATCAGCCTTAACAACTGACGAAATCTTCTGGGCAACGATAACCGTTGTCGTCCCCTTCAAATCATGATTGAGGGCCTCTTGTACCAATTTCTCAGACTTGGCATCAAGGGCTGAGGTTGAATCATCTAGTACCAAGACTTTTGGCTCAGAAATCACACCACGGGCAATAGACATCCGTTGCTTCTGACCACCGGAGAAGTTATTTCCCCGCTCCTCAACCGGGCTTTCATAGCTATCATCCAAACGGTCGATAAATTCCCTGGCCTGGGCAATACCTGCGGCCCGCTCCAAGCGTGTCAAGTCCGCCCCAGGCGCGCCCTGACGCAGGTTGTCTGCAATAGTACCCGAGAAGAGAATGGCCTTCTGCAAGACGATAGAAACCGTGTTACGAAGAGTATTTTGATTGACCTCTTTCAAGTCACGACCCCCGATAGAGACCGTCCCCTCCTGCGGGTCAAAGAGACGCGGAATGAGTTGGGCAAGTGTTGATTTACCAGCGCCAGTCGCTCCAACCACACCGACCATTTGGCCTGGCTCAATCTCAAAGGAAATATTTTTCAGAGTCGGCTCCGTGTCATGCGGATAGGTAAAGCTGACATTATCAAAGACAATCCGGCCATCGAGTTCTTCATCTGCCACATCTTTAAAGGTCATAGCAGGCTCGGTATCCAAGACCTCGCTGATCCGTTTGATGGAAATAGCTGCGCGAGATGCCTGCATGCCCATGAAAGAGGCCATGATAATAGCAAACATAATCTGCATAAGGTAGCTCATGAAGGAAGTAAAGCCACCAATCGCCTCAAAATTCGTATCCACCATCCCAGATACCAGGTAGAGGGACAAGAAAATAGCCATGAAAGAAATAAACATCATCAAGGGTTGCAGGATTGAAAAACCATAACCGATAAAGAGGTTGAGGTCCAAGAGTTCATTAGACACAGACTTGAACTTGTCGTATTGATTTTTTTCCTGTACAAAGGACTTGACCACACGGATACCACGCAGATTTTCCTTGGCAATGCTGTTCATGCGGTCCATCAGTGTCTGGAATTTCCCAAATCGCGGACCCATAACCCCCATGACCACAGCCATAATCGCCATGATCAAAATAACCATCAGAACGATGACCCACCACAATTCAGGCAAGGTCCGAACCGCCATGATGAAGGCCCCGACAAACAACATAGGAACCCGCATGAGGATGGTAAAGAGCATCATAACCAGGTTTTGAATCTGAGTGACATCATTGGTCATCCGAACGACCAAATTCCCCGCATTAAACTCTTCCACATTTGCATAAGAAAAACTTTGGATTTTTCTAAAAGTTTTTTCACGGATATCCGCCGAAACCCCTTGGGAAATCTTCGCTGCCACGATAGTATTGGCTAAACCAGCCAAAAGTCCAATCCCAGCAATAACCAGCAAGAGTTTACCGACTTCAACAATCTCTGTCTTGTCGTTGGTCAAGACAGCTGTCAAGACATCCTTCAAATAGCTCGGCTGTAGCAGAGCAGTTGTCACGACCGTTGCGGTTAATAAAACCGAGGCCAAGGCATACCACTTATAACGCAGTATCGCTTCTTTAAACACTGTGCTTCTCCTTATATTCCTTAATATTTTCAGATAATTGATGGGCCCACTGCTCCACCAATTGAAAATCATCTTTTGTAATCTTATTAAACAATGATTGGTGCAGTTCCTGATGGAAGTCATCTAGGCGACTAACTTTTTCCTGCCCATTCGCCGTCAGGACAATCTGCTTGTAGCGCTTATCCTGCTTGGATGGAATGACCTGAATAAAATCATTTTTCTCCATTCGTTTGACCAGATTACTAGCAACTGACTTAGAAATTTTCATTTCTTTTTCAATGTCCTTAACAAAGACTTCCTTGTCAGAACACTTAGCTAGATAAAGCAAGGCCCATCCCTGAGGACCAGCCAGATGCTCTACACCATGTTCCTTGGCAATCTTATCACCAATCTGTTCCACCTGATGGAGTAGGGAACGAAATTCTGCTAAAAAATCTCCCATCGAAACTCCTTTCATTGTTAATTAATGACCATGAGAATCATTATAGTTTTCTAGAGAACTATTGTCAAGCAAAATGCAATATTTTCTTTGTTTTCATAGATTTTTTCATTTTGTAAAAACCGACCTGTCCTTTTCCTGCAAGCCGCCTTTTTCGCTCTGCTATTTTCAAAAAAATTTTATATATGATATAATGGTAAAAACATGAATTCAGAGGAAGCATTATGGAAAAGCAAACCATTGCTATCTTGGGACCTGGCTCATGGGGAACAGCCCTAGCTCAGGTGCTCAATGATAACGGGCATAGTGTCCGTATCTGGGGAAATATCCCGGAGCAGATTGATGAAATCAATGAAAAACATACCAACACGCGCTATTTCAAGGACATTGTTCTAGACGAGAAGATTGTTGCCTACAAGGATTTGGCTGAAACGCTAAATGGGGTCGACGCTGTGCTCTTTGTCGTACCGACCAAGGTAACCCGTCTGGTAGCCAAGCAGGTTGCCGAGACCCTCAAGCACAAGGTTGTGGTCATGCACGCATCTAAGGGCCTTGAGCCAGAAACTCATAAACGTTTGTCAGAAGTCTTGGAAGAAGAAATTCCTGCCGACTTGCGTTCAGAAGTCGTTGTTGTCTCCGGTCCTAGCCACGCTGAAGAAACTATCGTCCGCGACTTGACCTTGATTTCTGCCGCATCCAAAGACATAGAGGCAGCAACCTATGTCCAAAATCTCTTCAGCAATCGCTACTTCCGTCTATATACTAACAACGACGTAATCGGTGTAGAAACAGCTGGTGCTCTTAAAAATATTATCGCAGTCGGAGCCGGGGCCTTGCATGGTCTGGGCTATGGTGACAATGCCAAGGCTGCTATTATCGCTCGTGGCTTGACAGAAATCACCCGCCTCGGTGTCGCCATGGGTGCCAATCCTTTGACATACAGCGGACTGTCTGGCGTCGGTGATTTGATTGTCACCGGTACATCAGTTCATTCCCGCAACTGGCGGGCTGGAGACCTGCTTGGTAAGGGCGAGAAACTGGAAGACATCGAAGCCAATATGGGCATGGTCATCGAAGGAATTTCCACGACCAAGGCTGCCTACGAATTGGCCCAAGAACTCGGGGTCTACATGCCAATTACCCAAGCCATTTACAAGGTCATCTACCAGGGTGCCCAAATCAAAGATGCCATCCAAGAAATCATGTCCGGCGAATTCCGTCATGAAAATGAATGGCACTAATAAAATTGTTAATCATCAATAAAGTACAAGGAAAAATGTATGAAAAAAGTTAGAAAAGCCGTCATCCCTGCTGCTGGTTTGGGAACACGTTTCTTGCCTGCAACAAAGGCTCTAGCTAAAGAAATGTTGCCAATCGTTGACAAACCAACTATCCAATTTATCGTTGAAGAAGCCCTCGCATCAGGTATTGAAGACATTTTGGTGGTTACTGGTAAATCAAAACGTTCTATTGAGGACCACTTCGATTCAAACTTTGAATTGGAATACAACTTAAAAGAAAAAGGCAAGAATGAATTACTCAAACTGGTCGATGAAACAACTGGTATCCGCCTGCATTTCATTCGTCAGAGCCATCCACGTGGCTTGGGCGATGCGGTCTTACAAGCCAAGGCCTTTGTCGGCAATGAGCCTTTCGTTGTCATGTTGGGTGACGACCTCATGGATATTACCAATAAAAAATCTGTTCCATTGACCAAGCAATTGATTGACGATTACGACCGCACCCATGCCTCTACCATTGCTGTTATGCCTGTTCCACACGAAGAGGTCTCAGCCTACGGTGTCATTGCACCTCATGGCGAAGGTGTAAATGGTTTGTATAGCGTTGACACCTTTGTGGAAAAACCAACACCTGAAGATGCTCCATCTGACTTGGCCATTATCGGTCGCTACCTTCTCACACCGGAAATTTTTGAAATTCTCGAAACTCAAAAACCAGGTGCCGGCAACGAAATCCAATTGACCGATGCCATCGATACCCTCAACAAAACCCAACGCGTATTCGCTCGTGAATTCAAGGGCGCTCGTTATGACGTTGGTGATAAGTTTGGTTTCATGAAAACTTCCATTGACTACGCCCTACAACACCCACAGGTCAAAGACGATTTGAAACAATATTTGATTGACCTCGGTAAATCATTAGAAAATCGAGTAGGGACTAATTTCTAGTCCCTCTCACACCACCGTGCGTGCCGTTCGGCACACGGCGGTTCAACTAACTTTTAACGCATGTCGTTTTAGATAATAATCTAGGCAAGAAACCAGTCCACGTTTAGCGAGGACTGGTTTTGATATGGCACGTTTCAGTACAGACCTCTGAGCCACTAATTGATAATGGTCTCCCCAGCCAGATACTTTATCCGCTATCCACTTCGGTACTCCTAATTTGAGAAGTCCCCATAATCGCCTAGATTTCTTCTTCCATTGTTTCCAGATAATAACTCTTATTCGAGTTCTTAGTCGTTCATCAATGCTTTCCATGACTGATTTCATGTTCGTCATAGAAAAGTAGTTTATCCAACCTCGGATGACCCAGTTTAGTCGCTCAATTCGGCTGTCTAAGTCAATACTCCACTTACGGGCCGTTAGTTTCTTGAGTTTTCTCTTGAAACTCTGTACGCTATCCTGATGCGGACGACTTTTCCAGCCCTCAGATGATTTCCAGAACCCAAATCCTAGGTACTTTAATTTGCTCGGTCTCACAATCTTGGTCTTGGTCATGTTGACTTTCAAACCTAATCGTTTTTCAATATAACGACAAATTGAATGCATCACACGTTTAGCCGCCGCATCACTACCGACTGTGATGACGCAGTCATCTGCGTAGCGAACGAAGCGAAGTCCACGATTTTCCAACTCTTTATCTAGCTCATTAAGCATGATATTGGACAGGAGCGGTGATAGGTTTCCTCCTTGTGGAGTTCCAACTAGTGTTTTATACCGTTGTCCGTTGATGACTACACCTGAATGAAGGTACTTACGAATTAAAGATTCTGTATCTCCATCTTGGATAATGTTATGAACAAGCGACATCAGTCTATCTTGAGGAACGGTATCAAAGAACTTCTCCAGGTCTATGTCTACTATCCACTCATAACCGTCATTAAGGTATTCTAATAACTGGATAATAGCTTGTTCGCATGACCGATTGGGTCTGAATCCGTAACTCCTCTCAGAGAAATAGGGTTCACAAATAGGACTAATGACTTGGACAATAGCTTGTTGTATCATTCTATCCATGACCGTTGGGATACCTAACTGACGGTCTCCGCCGTTAGGTTTGGGAATTTCAACTCGTAAGACTGGCTGAGGTTTGTACTTCCTCTGCTTTATGAGTTCTTTAGTTGAACGCCAGTGTTTGCGGAGATAGTCATCTATTTCGTCAATAGTTACGCCGTCAATTCCTGCTGAACCTTTATTGGCTCTAACTTGATTGTAGGCTTCAAGCATATTGGACCGAGATAGGATATTATCTAGTAACTGTGACATGTGCGTATTCCTTTCTTGTTTCGGTGTCTGAGGGACGTCTTATATTGGTGAACTTTCCTCTAGTCAATACGTGACCGCACCCAGTTCTATCAGACCGCTAGTTTTACAGACACAAGTGAAGTAGGTATACTTCGGTTAATTGTTCAGCCCTTCGCTCCACCTCTATTACAGAAGTTTCATCGCTACTATGGCCTCGGCTGACTTCTCATGATTCGTTGTTACTACGTCTTTGACGCTCATGAGACCTCACGGGATAAGTCGTACATCTTTCCTCGTTTACTCTCGTGATTTACGTCTATAGGTTACGACTACCTTTTTGGACTTTAGAGTTGTATGCCCCCTCATCCCCTATATACGCCTTGTTATCACGTTTCTGTTCGTAGAGCCACGATTTCGCTATCCCTTCCTCTCCCCGCTACCTCACGATAGTCAGGCTTGGGAGTCGCTTTGGGGTTCACCGGTAGCGGGTGTCCACGGAGGACTTTCACCTCAGATGTACGACATGCCCGTCGTACAGACAAAGAAAAACTAGCAAATCGCTAGTTTTTTCTTATACCAGATAAAAGATGCCCAACAAGAGGACAAATAAGGCAAAATAACCGATAAAGCTGTAAAAGATTTGCTTACCAGAAAACAGATCTTTTTCCACAAGCGGTGGAAGAAAGATGACGACTAGGGCACCGCCGACCGCGCCACCGATATGACCTGCCATGGAGATAGAAGGTGTGAAAAGCCCGAGCAACAAGTTCATCCCCAAAAGCATCATGTAGCGTTGCCCAAGAACCTGTAAATAGCGACTGCGACTAAATTTTCGCAGGAGAGCCATAGCAGCAAAGAGACCAAACAAGGAGGTCGATGCTCCCGCTCCGACCACTCCCGGAGTGAAAAAGAGAACAAAAAGATTGCCCATCATTCCAGACAGCATATAGAGCAAAAAGAAGCGGCGCGGACCAAACAGTCCTTCGAGCTGGTAACCCAGCCCAATCAAGGTGATACTGTTAAACAAAAAATGTTCCCAGCCGATATGAACAAAAATCGGCGAAATCAGGCGCCACAGCTGACTAGGATCTTGGCGTACCGCCTCTCCATACATACCGCCAAATTCAAAAATCGTATAGGCCGCGGTCGTCTGCCCAAAACGCAAGATTTGGATGAGCAAGAATACAGCCGTCGTCACAGCCAACAAGCCATTGGTCACAGGGTACCGTCTATCAAACATCTGTCTCAACAATCACTAACTCCTTTACTGCTTGGTCAAATAGCTCCGGCTCAATAGCCAGTAGCTGAAAATCTGCCAAAGTCGACACCGTCTGCCCGTGAAAATCAGCTAGGTAGCGATCATAAAATCCGCCACCATATCCAATCCGAAAACCGGCCTTATTCCAAGCCAAACCGGGCACATGAATTAAGTTAATCACAGACTTATCCACAGGCTGTGAATAAGTTCCCGGTTCCCAGACACCAAAAGCCGACTTGACCAAATCATTTGGATTATATTCTACAAAATCCATCCGCCCTTGTGAATAGGTCTTAGGGATGAAAATCTGCTTACCATCCGCCTGCGCCTGCTCAATCAGATAACGCGTATTCCACTCATGTGGCATGGAAAGATAGGTGGCAAGCGAGGTTGCAGACTTGTAAGCCTCTGTCTCTACCAACAAATCAGTCATGGTCTGACTGCTCTTCTCCCGCTGACTCGAGGACAAGGATTTCAACTGAGCCAACATGCCCTTACGAATGATGTTTTTATCCAAAGAATATTCTCCTTTTCAGAAAAAAGGCTGGAAAACCAACCTTAGTTCACTTTCATTTTCAAAAATCCACTCAACTTATCCACAGCCAAGGGAAGAGCAGTCTCATTGGGATTGAGACGGGGATTGTGGAGGGGATAAGGCGTATCCACTCCTAACCAGAACATGACCCCCGGTACCTTGTTGAGCAGATAACCAAAATCCTCACCCGTCATGGCAGGTGGGCAGTCAATCATCTCAACTCCCTCCACACCATCAAAGTAAGTCATGAATTCATCTGCTAGTTTCGGATTGTTTTCCACAGGCAGATAGCCGCTTGGGTTGAGCACGATGTCTAGCTCTACACCAAAAGATTTGGCAATGCCTTCAGCCACCTCACGGACACGTTTTTGCACTAAAAGGCTCATGTCTTGCGTTAAGGCCCGAATAGTGCCGTGCAAAAAGGCCGTTTCAGCGATGACGTTATTAGTCGTGCCCGCCTGCATGTGCCCAAAGGTTACCACTGCTCCCTCTATCGGGTCCACATTGCGGCTAACCACCGACTGGACTTGGGTCACAAAGTAGCTGGCCGCCACGAGGGCGTCATTTGCGGTATGGGGAAATGCTGCGTGGCCACCTTTTCCAGTAAACCGTATCTTGACTTCACAAGTCCCCGCAAAAAGGGTCGCACGGTTGGTGGCCATTTGACCAACTTTGAGGTCTGGTCGGACATGGAGCCCATAAAATTCATCTGGCAACCACTCACCAAAGACACCTGCCTCATACATGAGCATGCCGCCAGCCAGATTTTCCTCTGCAGGCTGAAAGAGGAAGAGCAGATTATGCTTGGGTTGCTGCTCTGCCATTTTCTCTAAAAGCCCCAAGGCAATGGTCATGTGAAAATCATGCCCACAGGCATGCATACGGTCAGGATGGAGAGATTTAAAATCCAGCCCCGTTTCCTCAACGATAGGCAAGCCGTCAATATCCGTCCGCCAACCGATGGTTTTTTCCGGCGCAGAACCTGTCAGATGGACCAAAATACCCGTTTTCCAGGTCCGAACTTGAGCAAAATCACAATTTTCCAGTAACTGACCAATAACGTCCATCAAATAGGCATGGGTCTTGAACTCTTCCATCCCTATTTCAGGAATTTGGTGGAGGGCACGCCTAGTCGAAATTAGATCGAGCATGAACTACCTCTTAGAGTGTACGGAGAGCCTCTTCCAAGGCTGTTTTTTGTTGAGTTTGAGCGTCGATTTCTTTGATAATGCGGGCTGGAACACCTGCTACTACCACATTTTCAGGCACGTCTTGAGTCACAATGGCACCTGCCGCAACGACAGAACCGCTACCGATTTGCACACCCTCGATGACAACGGCATTGGCACCAACCAAGACATTATCGCCAACACGAACTGGGTCTGCTGACGCTGGCTCAATCACGCCTGCAAGCACTGCACCTGCACCGATATGGCTATTTTTACCGACCGTCGCACGACCACCAAGGATAGCCCCCATGTCAATCATAGTCCCTGCACCGATTTCCGCACCGATGTTGATAACGGCACCCATCATGATGACTGCATTATCACCGATAGCGACTTGGTCACGGATAATAGCCCCCGGCTCGATACGAGCGTTGATAGCGCGCTTGTCAAGCAATGGCACAGCTGAGTTGCGGGCGTCATTTTCCACCACATAATCCACATTTTCCGTCAAGCCAGCCAAAAGCGGCTCCACATCCTTCCAGTCACCAAAGAGGACATTGCCCAGCTTAATGACAGTTGCCGGAACTTCTGCCACCAACTGACCTTCAAAGGTCACTTTCACAGCCGTTTTCTTCTCAGCATTGGCGATAAATTGGATGATTTCTTGAGCGTTCATTTTTGTTGCAGTCATAGTATTTCCTATCTAAAGATTATTTTTTACTATTATACCAAAAATTTTCAGAAAATTCGGGGAATATAGTTTGTAAATAGAACAAAACTTTGTAAAAGAAATTTCAACAGCGGCAAACATTAAAAACGAGAAGATTAAGCTGGTCCTCTCAAGAATATAGCTTTTCGAGCTCTATAAGACTGTAGTGGACAAATCCATCATGGAAATTATGGAGCCTTTTTGAATGTAGAAAAAAAAGTCCCCTATGACCTATAATGAAAAGCAACTAAACCATCATTAGAAAGGAATCATATGGAATAGATAAACAGTCAGGGAAGTGACTGTTTATCCCCGAGTCAAGAAATAATAAAGCGAGGATAGTATCACAAACTTTCTCGGAATAAAAGACAAAAATATTATTATTACTAGTCGTGCTATGGACCGTGTCCGTATTCAAATCATGAATCAATTTGATAGAAAATCACAGGAATACCGAGCCTTGAAACGCTACTGGAAATTGATTCAACAGGATAGTCGTAAACTCAGCGATAAACGATTTTATCGCCCTATGTTTCGAATGCATTTGACTAACAAGGAAATCCTAGAAAAACTACTGTCTTTTCAGAGGAACTACGACAACACTATCAACTCTATCAGCTTCTCTTATTTCATTTCCAAGAGAAGAACTCAGACCATTTCTTTGACCTCGTTGAACAGGAAATAGCCACTGTTAATCCTATTTTCCAGACGGTATTTAAGACATTTCTAAAGGATAAAGACAAGGTTTTGAATGCCCTAGAATTGCCCTATTCCAACGCCAAATTGGAGGCTACTAACAATCTCATCAAAGTCATTAAGAGAAATGCCTTTGGTTTCAGGAAGATGAAAACTTTAAAAAAACGAATTTTGATTGCTTTGAACAGTGAAAAGGGCTGGGGAGAGCCCTTTTCAGCTTATCTCATAAAAACAAGAAAGAGAGAACGAATTTCGTCCTCTCTAGGTGTTAACTTTTCATCTACCCACTACAGTTGACAAAGAACCTGAATTTGCTACCTAACGATAGTCAGGCCTTGAAGTTGCTATTAGATTCACCTGTGTAGTGATGCACAAAGAGGACTTTCACACCTCAGATGTACGACATACTCGTCGTACACAAAAAAGAGAAGACCGCTTGGTCTTCTCTTGATGTCTAGTTATCATCAACTCATTAGCTAACGTTGAGGATAAATGACTCATTCAACATAATCCACTGTTGCTAATGAAATAGGTGTTTCTATCAAATTGCCATGCTATAGAACATAGGTAGAATAATAAGGAGATAAAGAACGGTTATTGAAAACTTTAAGAAAGGTACAATAAATCTATTAGTTTAGATGTCATCTTCTTTTTTCTTTTTTTTCAATATTGCCAAACTTAATCCAGCTAGTGCAACTCCAATTGCAAAAATTGAACTGCTGCCTTCCTGACCTGTATTAGGCAAGACACTATATCCGTTTATATCATATTCGGTATCTTCCCCAGGTTGATCCGGTGTTTCTGGTGTTTCTGGATCTTCCGGTTTACCTGGGTCTACCGGTGTTTCTGGATCTTCTGGAGTGCCTGGGTCCACTGGTGTATCAGGTTCTTCTGGAGTTTCAGGATCTACTGGTGTATTTGGCGTATAGATAACCACTACTGACTGATCTTCTGTAGCCGCATCCACTGTCAAGGCAGGGACATTTGCTAGATTTGGAGTGTATCCATCAATAGCTGGAGAAACTACCGCATCCAATTCTGCATCTTCTGATGTCCAATCTCCGTATGTTACCTCACCAGTTACCATATTCACTGTTGCTGTGCGAGTGAAGGTTGCTGTTTGGGTTACAGTTGCGGATGCTTCTTGACCATTCTCATCGATGTACTTGTACTCAATCGTACGTGTTACCGTGCGAGTCAATTCAAGGGTTGAGCCATCTTTCGGATTAGTTGGATTAGTTGGATCCACTGGGACTTGTTTTGGACGAAGAGTTACTGTGAAGTTTTGGTCCACATTACCATCTTTGTCATAGACACTGTCTGCTGGATAGCCATCTGTTACCAACTCGTAACCTTGCTCTTCCAAGGCCTTTATACGGTCTTCAGTGGTATAACCAATTGGACTATCTGAATCGCCAGACACTTCATCAACTGTAATCACTTGACCTGTCGTTTCATCCACATAGCTGATAGTAGCTTTTTGAGTATCTGGCGTATAGATAACCACTACTGACTGATCTTCTGTAGCCGCATCCACTGTCAAGGCAGGGACATTTGCTAGATTTGGAGTGTATCCATCAATAGCTGGAGAAACTACCGCATCCAATTCTGCATCTTCTGATGTCCACTCACCGTAGGTCACCTCACCAGTTACCATATTCACTGTCGCCGTGCGAGTGAAGGTTGCTGTTTGGGTTACCGTTGCGGATGCTTCTTGACCATTTTCATCAATGTACTTGTACTCAATCGTACGTGTTACCGTGCGAGTCAATTCAAGGGTTGAGCCATCTTTAGGATTAGTTGGGTCTGTTGGATCCACTGGGACCTGTTTCTGACGAAGGGTTACTGTGAAGTTTTGGTCCACATTACCATCTTTGTCATAAACACTGTCTGTTGGGTAACCATCTGTCACCAACTCGTAACCTTGCTCTTCCAAGGCCTTGATACGATCCGAAGTTGTGTAACCAATTGGACTATCCGTATCACCTGTTACTTCGTCCACTGTGATGGTCTCACCGGTCGTTGCATCGATATAAGTGATGGTCGCCTTTTGCGTATCTGGCGTATAGATAACCACTACTGACTGATCTTCTGTAGCCGCATCCACTGTCAAGGCAGGGACGTTTGCTAGATTTGGAGTGTATCCATCAATCACTGGTGAATCGACCGCATCCAACTCAGCATCTTCTGATGTCCAATCTCCGTATGTTACCTCACCAGTCACCATATTCACTGTCGCCGTGCGAGTGAAGGTTGCAGTTTGGGTTACAGTTGCGGATGCTTCTTGACCATTCTCGTCGATGTACTTGTACTCAATCGTACGAGTCACTGTGCGAGTCAATTCAAGGGTTGAGCCATCTTTCGGATTAGTTGGATTAGTTGGATCCACTGGGACTTGTTTTTGACGAAGGGTTACTGTGAAGTTTTGGTCCACATTGCCATCTTTGTCATAGACACTGTCTGTTGGATAACCATCTGTTACTAATTCATAGCCTTGTTCTTCTAGGGTTTTGATTCGGTCTTCAGTGGTATAACCAATTGGACTATCCGTATCGCCAGACACTTCATCAACTGTAATAACTTGACCTGTCGTCTCATCCATATAGCTGATAGTAGCTTTTTGAGTATCTGGAGTATAGATAACCACTACTGACTGATCTTCTGTAGCCGCATCCACTGTCAAGGCAGGGACATTAGCCAGATTTGGAGTGTATCCATCAATAACAGGAGAATCTACCGCATCCAATTCTGCATCAGCTGAAGCCCAACCTCCGTATATTACCTCACCAGTCACCATATTCACTGTCGCTGTGCGAGTGAAGGTTGCTGTTTGGGTTACAGTTGCGGATGCTTCTTGACCGTTCTCGTCGATGTACTTGTACTGGATGGTACGAGTTACCGTGCGAGTCAATTCAAGGGTTGAGCCATCTTTCGGATTAGTTGGGTTAGCTGGATCTACTGGTACCTGTTTCTGACGAAGGGTTACTGTGAAGTTTTGGTCCACATTACCATCTTTGTCATAGACACTGTCTGTTGGGTAACCATCTGTTACCAACTCGTAACCTTGCTCTTCCAAGGCCTTGATACGATCCGAAGTTGTGTAGCCAATTGGACTATCTGTATCACCTGTTACTTCGTCCACGGTGATGGTCTCACCAGTCGTTTCATCCACATAGCTGATAGTAGCTTTTTGAGTATCTGGTTTGTAGATGACGATAACTGTGCTGTCTGTGCTGTCCGCATCCACTGTCAAGGCAGGAACGTTAGCCATATTTGGTGTGTAACCTTGGATTGCTGGTGAATCTACCGCATCCAATTCTGCATCTTCTGATGTCCAGTCTCCGTATGTCACCTCACCAGTCACCATGTTCACTGTCGCAGTATGGGTAAAGGTTGCGGTTTGGGTAACTGTTGCGTATGCTTCTGCACCATTCTCGTCAATGTACTTGTACTCAATGGTACGAGTCACTGTACGGGTCAACTCAAGGGTTGAGCCATCTTTTGGATTGGTTGGATTATCTGGTGTGATTGGTGTGATGATATGTTTCAGGACAACTTGGTAATCTTGTGAATTGCCATCGATGTTGTCATAGACTGCATCGGTAGGGTAATTGTCAGAGACAAACTCATAGCCGAGTGACTCGTAGTAGGCAATTCGATCTGCCGTTGAGTAGCCAATCGCTGCATCTGTCACACCTGTTAAGTTTTCAACTTCAAGGGTATTGCCAGTTGTTTCATCGATGTAGGTCACGGTACCAACTTGTTCGTTAGGTGTGTAGATAACGAGGACAGTGCTGTCTGTGCTATCCGCATCCACTGTCAAAGCAGGAACATTAAGCACATTTGCTGTATAACCAGCGAAAACTGGTGAAACTACTGCATCCAATTCCGCATCAGCTGAAGTCCAGTCGGCATAGACTACTTTGCCTGTCACCATGTCTACTGTCGCAGTACGGGTAAAGGTAGCTGTTTGTGTCACTGTAGCTGAAGCTTCTGCACCATTCTCATCGATATACTTGTACTCAATGGTACGCGTCACTGTGCGCGTCAACTCAAGGGTTGAGCCATCTTTTGGATTGGTTGGATTATCTGGAGTGACTGGTGTGATGATATGTTTGAGGACAACTTGGTAATCTTGTGAATTGCCATCGATGTTGTCATAAACAGCATTGGTAGGATAGTTGTCAGAGACAAACTCATAGCCGAGTGACTTGTAGTAGGCAATTCGAGCTGCCGTTGAGTAGCCAATCGCTGCATCTGTCACACCTTCTAAGTTTTCAACTTCAAGGGTTGCGCCTGTTGTCTCGTCGATATAGGTCACGGTACCAACTTGTTCGTTTGGTGTGTAGATAACAAGAACATTGCTGTCCTCACTATCCGCATCCACTGTCAAGGCAGGAACGTTAGCCATGTCTGGTGTGTAACCATTAATAGCTGGTGAAGCTGCCACATCCAATTCTGGATCGGTTGATGTCCAATCACTGTAGGTAATTTCTCCCGTCACCAAGTTTATTTTGGCAGTACGAGTGAAGGTAGCTGTTTGTGTCACTGTCGCAGATGCTTCTGCCCCATTTTCATCAATGTACTTGTACTCAATGGTACGAGTCACTGTTTCAGTTGGAGAGATAGTACCAACTGAATCTGGCCACAGCGGTGAGTTTGGATCAGTTGGATCTACTGGCTTACCTGGAACAGCTCCATCTGGAATGGTGACAACACGCTGACGCAATTCAATGGTAAATAGCTGATCGACAGTCGCATCGGTATCGTATTTCGTTGTGTCTGTATAGTTATTTGACACCAACTCATACCCTTGTTTCAAGTATTCATTGATACGAGTCGCAGTGCCATAGGCGATATCTTGACCTGAACCACCTGTTTCAGAATCCACTGCATCGAGTTGAACTGGGTTAGCAGTATCCGTCACATCCACATAGGTAAAGGTAGCTGTTTGTAGTACCAACTTGTAGATATGAGTGACGACCTGTGGTGTCTCTGAATAAGTGCCGGTATTTGGTGCAGAACTTGGATCAGTTGTCACATAAACATAAGGTAGACCATCTAATCCTGTAATATTAGTTGGATAGTAAGTCGCCTGATTAGAAGCATCGTAGTCAGACTTAATGTCATTTTTCAGAACTTTCTCTGTCGCAATGACTTCGCCCGCTTCATTGACATACTGGATGGTAACTGTACCGTCTGCAATCTCTCTCGCCATCTCAATAAGAACGTTATTGGACTCGATATAAGCTGCAGTACCAACGGATGAAGCGGATGATAGGTAAGCTTGCTCCCCTTGGAGAGCATCGCCACCAATCACTGCATTGTCAATATAGAAGTCCACAGATGAAGATGATGCCACTGGACCGTTTGCAATAAACTTAACAGCTGTAATAGTCGACCAGTCTGTGACTTGATTAGCTGATAACCATGTACCAGCCTCCATTTGTACAGAAGTACCTAACACAGTGGTATAGACGGCTGTCCAACCTGCTGGAGCAGTGACAGGACCTGTCAAGTAAACAGAGAACTGTGAGTTCCGTGCTTTCGTTGTAGCACCCAACTGTACGTCTCCAGTACGAGGAAGCGATGTAATGACAGTCACATCTGCAAGTTCCTGTGGAGAGACGTTGTCATAAGTTACCTTGAAGTCAACAATATTTTGCGCTTCGTTGTTGTTGGTGTTGAAGCTATAAGCTGAAGCTGCATCTTGTTTGACTTGGGAAATAACCCCTGAAGCCTCAGAAGCATTCAAGGTAACTGTAAAGGTACGAGTAGTTGAGTTGGCAGTCGTGATGGTAGTCCCATTAATCGGTGCTGACAAATCAATCCCATCAGTAGGCACAAAGCCTGGGTCGACTTCTGCCCAGTAGCCAATGGTCAAGACCTCATAGGTACCATTTTTTACAAATTCATTGGCTATCTGTATTTGGTTAGAGCGGATTGGATCTACAGTTGCAGTAACAGGACGGGTTTCATAATATAAATCTTTACCTGTATTATTCCAATTATACACAACTCCTAGATTTGAATTAGCCTTCAACACCAACTCAGGGTCTACAAGATAAGCTTGATACAGTTCTCCAAGATAGGCAGCTGTGCTCGTTTCAGATATACTAAGTATGGGCGCTGTTCCAACTTTTTCTACATAATAAGACTGAGACAAGCTAGCAGACTGAGTTCGATTAGACCAAACCATATTTGCAGGAAAACCATCTACCATTTCAATATTGTTAATTTCACGAGTTAAGGCTTGTGTTACTGTGGTACTTGTATTTACAGTCCCCATATCATCCGATAAATTCGCCGTAACAGAAGAAGTCAGAAGAGTTATAGAAGGATTATTGTATATAGTGGACCAATCTGCGAAGAAAGTATCTTCTATAAAAGTAAAAGCATTCTGAATCTGAGTAGTTCTAGAACTTTTTATCAGTTCTAGATTTATAAACTCATAGCGAAGCCTTTTGACTTTGAGTTCTTCAGAGATTTCAAAACTTTTGCCTCTAGCAATAGTAGTAGCATCAAAGGTATGAAGCAATGCCCCTGTCTCATCATAAACTTGTACAACTCCACCATCTCTAATTGCTTGTTCAAGAGACGAAGTATGTATAGATATTCTACGGAAAAACTCATTGTCATTATTGGTTTGAACAGTTAGACTATAATTTTCAAGATTATAAGCTTTTTCCACTTCTACATAACTATTCAATGCAATCCTCGATTGATAACTAGCACGACCATAAGCTCTAATAATATTCGAGTCACTTGCGTAGCTATAATGGTTAAGCGATAAGACCCCTTGGGTATTTTCACTTGTCGGCACGCTGACAGAATAGGACGCTGTACCCGTATTGGAGTAGGTCGTTCCATCTTTCTTGGTATATCTTCCGGTTACTGATATAGATTTAGAAGAAATTAAATCAGCTACTGGAGTATCTACAACAACGTCTAATATCAATGGAACCACACTGTCATACTTAGAAGTTATTCCAGCAATCGGGTTACTATCACGATTCACAACTAAGTGATAGCCGGTTGCATCCTCAAACCAGCCAGCAGCTATAGACTCAGTAGAAAGAGTCAGTCCTGGCTTCCGCTCAACATCATAGGCGTAAGATACTATTGCATCTATACCGGTATTCTCAGTTGTTGTATATGCATCTGAGACGATACGTCCATCCAAAATACCCGTATCTGTAGCGTATTTATCTATATTTATTCTTCCGCTAGTTGTAAATACTCCTGTATAAACATAGAAAGAAACTTGACCAGGATTTGGATCAACTAACCCATCCTTATTTAGGTCATATCCAACTACTTGTCCAGAGCTCATTTGTGTAGCTATAGCTGCTCCATTTTTTGATTCAACAAAACTATGAGTCCCCGTACCAAGATGTTGAACAAAGAGACCATCTTTATCGTAGAAATCTGCAGTTGTTGTGACAGTAAAATTATTATCATTCAGGCCTTCTATGACATCTGCCCAATTTCCTGTACCGCTAAAAGCATAATCAAAAGCAATAGAATAATAGGCACCACCATTTAGCCCTGTAGATGTAAAGGTATACTTAATGACAGTTGCTGCTCCTTCTTTAGTCACTGTAGCCGTCACACCTGCCAAGGGGGATGGTGTGAATGTTATATTAGCACTATTTTCAATCCGAACTTCAATATAACCTCCCGAATAGTCAGCGGCATTGCCAGAGATTCCCAAGACAACTGTTTGACTAGTTCGATCAGTTAATTTTAGACCCGTTGTCGCAGTGGTAGAGGTCAAACTTCCTGTCACTGTACCAGATGTGTTTGGACTAGTCTCAACTGCACGAATACCTGATCCTTCTTCAATTGCTGCAGCAAGTGTTTTACGAACAGCATTTGCTGTGACTGTAATCGGAACAGATACAACTACACTTGTGCCATCCGTATAGGTCACAAGGATACTTGCTGAAGTCATCCCAAATGTTGGCTGACTTACATAGGCAATTGATGCATCAGCAGCCACAAGCTCACTAGAGTTTGCAATCAAAGTGCTTGCTGCTGGAACTTCTTGCCATGAGAATGTAGCAGACTCAACTGGGACTGGTGTAGGGGTTGTTGTTGCAAGTGCACCATCAAGGAGCGATGTTTCACTCGATACTGACGACTCAGATGCAGTTATAGCAGCCACGTCCGAAGCTGCAGTTGCTGTTTCAGTAGTTGCAGTTGCCACGCCTGCTGAAGTTGCAGTATCGGCAGTTGCTGTGTCTGTAGTCTCAGCTTCCACTTCTACTGTATTTGAAGTAGTTGTTTCAGTAGCTACTTGAACAGCAGACTGATCAGTAACCGTTACAGGGACAGCAACCGTTTGGCTGTTACCATCTGCATAAGTAACTAGGATATTGGCTACCGTATCACCTGCAACAGGACTTGTTGTATATGAAATCGTTGCGCCTGATGCCTGTAATTCCGTTGCGTTTGCAATCAATGTGCTTGCCTCAGGAATCGCTGAAACATCAAACGAAACCCCTTCCACAATAAGGGGTTCTATATTTACTGTAATTTTTGAAACAGCTAAACTATCTGTTGTAGTTTCTGTAGTTGCTGTCGTTGATGATAAAGAAGACGATGCCGTATCGGCACTAGAACTACTTGTTTCTGCGGCAGAAACAACTGTACCAGCCCCTAAAGTAAGCATTGTAATACCTGTAATCACACCATATTGTCCGTAAGAAACTAGGTTTTTATAAACCTTACTCTTACGTTTCTTGAAAATGTCACGTCTATTTAAATGCATAATGACTCCTGTATTTGTTATTATGTCCGTACAAATATAGCGTTGCTATACGACAGTACCCGTGAATATTATATAATAAAATCTGTTTATTATCCAATATAATAATTCATTTTTTTAGCTATAATACAATAATCTATATTAACCATACAACATATAAACTAACTATAGACTAACCTCCGCAAAACTACCAAGAATGGATATCAAAAAACTAAAAAACACAAACATTTTAAGCTTTGACAAGAAATAATTAAGAATTTTTACAATTTTTATTTGTCGTACATTGTCAAGTCAAGTGCAACAAGTTCATTGATAACTAGAGATCCAGAGGTTAAGCTGTCTGGGCTAGCCCAAACAGAAATTTCGAGGATTGGTATTGAAGAAGTCGTCTGGGGGCGCTCATTGATGGCAGTGATATACTTGTCCAGTTCTTCAGAGGTTAGTGAATTAAGTGAGACTCCTTTAGGGATATATAGTTGATTGAAACAAGAGCAGGACAAAATTGCCTCAAGAAAAGTAGCACACTTTGCCAATACTTTTCTGAGGTGTTTTTTGATTTGAGCCCATTTTTTCTCACAGTATGCGAGAACTTTTTTACGAAAATCTAATGAATATGCCATAAATACATTATACCATAAATGTACTGTTTTTGTTTCATTATGATATAGTGATAAATATATGTGACAAGATTAAGAAGTGAAAGATGACTCAAAAGAATAATCTACTAAAAAATTTGAATAAGCTTGTTGATATTATCCCTGATACAACAAAAGTAATCGGGGATGCTGTTCAGGCTGCAGCCCCTATTGTTGATAAAGCTTTGGATCGTCAACATGAAAAAAATTTGAGTCAAGTACAGGTTCCTAATGTTATTGATGTAGATGCCGAGGAAGCCAAACGCCATCTCGAAGAACTTGGGTTTCGGGTTACTCTCACTTTGGTAAAACCGAATAAAAAATACCGTCGGGAGACAACCAGAGATAATGAGGTCGTGGATATGGTTCCAAAATCAGGTAGATTAGATAAAGGAAGCCTCGTAAAGCTTTACTATATCAATCAAGAGATTATCGATGCTAGTAACCAAGAAATCTCACTTCCAAACCTCATTGGACTAACCATTCCAGAGGCTCGAGAACACCTGCAAGAACTAGGTTTTAAGCCAGCAATGGAAATCCTCACGGCAGATGCAAAGTATGCTAAACAAAAAGTAAATGTTGTGATTGATATGGAACCTAAAGCAAACCTCTTTACAACAACTGCTGTGAAAGGTAGCCTCATCAAGTTAAAATATCTAGATGAAGAAGCATCGGAACAAAGCTTACAATCAGCTAGCCAAGCCCAAGAAAATCAATTAGATGTTGGACAACTATTCAAACAGCTTCCAAATTTGCTTGGAAACAAGGATGTCGAATAAAAAACGAGGAGAGATCATTTCAGAATCTCTCCTCATTTTTATTCCGTTTATACCAACTCTTCCACTTCATAGATGGTATCTTCCAAAGCCACTTGGTAGCCTTCCAAATCATAGGCCACCGAAGTTTCCACTTCCGCCAACTGCTGATCCAGCTGGATTCTAACTTCTACCACTCCGTCCAAATCCAAGAGGTGATTGGTCACGTACTTGACACAGTTCTGACAAGATAAATTTTTCAATTTCAAGGTTTGCTTCATATTCTTTCTCCTTTAGCATGATGCCCACAGGTACATTGACCTGCCAAGCATTGACAGGCGATTCGCTCAGGTGCAGTCTTTTGTAGTTGGGCTATTTTACTGGCTAGATGTTCAAGGCTTTTTTGGGAAAATGTCCCTGTGTCTAGCAAGTTTTCAACTAACTGTCCCTGTTTTGTGGAACAGATGGTAGCTAGTAAAAGTTCCACCTGCCCCTGCAAATGCTCCTCTTCACTGATCAGCGGATAATAGTGGTACTTGCTAGTTTCCTTAGTCATTCTCAGATAGTTTTTCTTCCGCAGACGACCTAAAAGTGTCTTAATAGTCGTTGCCTGCCAATCAAACCCCTCCTGCAAGGCCTGAATAATTTCCTGAGAAGTCGCACCAGGATGGGCCCACAGAACCCGCATGACCTGCCACTCCGCACCAGAAATCGTCTGCTCCACAAACTCACCTCCCGACAGTCATTTTCTAATTTTAGTTTACACTTGTAGTCAGAAAATGTCAAGAAAAAGGACTGAACATTCCGTTCAGCCTTATTTCTTAATGAGCCAGCATTTCCTGACCAATTTCCAAACCAGTCA
This sequence comes from Streptococcus nasisuis, assembly GCF_040836615.1. Classification (NCBI taxonomy): domain Bacteria; kingdom Bacillati; phylum Bacillota; class Bacilli; order Lactobacillales; family Streptococcaceae; genus Streptococcus; species Streptococcus nasisuis. The sequence goes on from NZ_CP162268.1 coordinate 2,446,412, forward strand.
AACCAACTGGATAATAGGTCGGCCAGTTTTCCAATTCTTCCAATAGTTTTTCTTGGCTCTCTCCACCAAAATAGATATGGAAGTGACCTGTCTTAACAGGAGCAATATTGTGGTCACTGAATTGCACATACTTGTAATCACCAGCATTTGGATCCGTTGCTTCAAATAAGAAACGAACACCACGGTTACCTTTTTTATAAGTCAAAATTTCATAACCCACGTACTTATAAGTATACTTGTAAGACTTGTCTCCCACTACAAACTCCATAGTATTGTCAGTAATGTTGATTTGATCAACGTCTGTCTTGTAACCTGTGTCGTAGTATGCCTTATACTCTTCAGCTGTCATATCACCTTTAATTTTCGCCTTGTAATCCCAAACTTGATCAAGCGTACCATCGAGCAAATATGGGTAAACAGACTGCCACTCCCCGGCATAATCTGACAAAGTGCGGTCTTTAACAGCAGCATCTTCAAAGTAGCCATTGTAAACCGTCTGAGCCGTCTCAGCACCCTCTTCTGGCAAGATTTCCACTCCTGCTTGACTGGTTGTTTTTTCCAAAGCCGCCAAGTTTGCTTCCATGATGGAAATATAATCCTCACCACTATCCATAGCTTCTGTCGTTACACTCTCAAGCGTATCCAAAACGTCCAGTTCCACGCCAGTTTCTTTTGCCAAGGTTTCTGCTACTGCTGAAGACGCATTCTCTTCAAAATAGATATACTTGATACCGTAGGTCTTGATGTACTCGGTCAATTCCGCCAAACGAGTTGCCGTAGGCTCTTGGTCTGCAGAGACACCTGTGATCGATACTTGGTGCAAACCATAATCCAAAGCCAAATAAGCAAAGGCAGTGTGCTGGGTGACAAAATATTTTTGCTTAGCAGCTGACAAGGTTTCTGTGTATTGAGAATGCAGAGCTTCTAGCTTTTCAATATAGGCTGCCGCATTTTCTTCAAAAATAGCTTTTTTCTCAGGATACTGGGCAATCAAACCATCCCGAATTGTTTCTACCAAGGTAATGGAACGTTCAGGTGACAACCATACGTGTGGGTCATAGGCGTGTTCGTGGTCTTCCCCTTCTTCGTGGTCATGTGTTTCTTCCTCACTACCAGGCAAAAGCAACATTCCCTCCGTTGCCTTGATTACACCAACCGCTTCAGTATCAATACTGTCTAAAACGTCTGGCACCCAAGTCTCCATATTTTCATTTTCATAGACAAAGGTATCCGCTTCTTGAATCAAAGCGATATCTTTAGCAGACGGCTCAAAGTCATGAACTTCTGTACCCGCTTCAATCAAAAGGTCAACTGTTCCTTCCTCACCCACAACCTGCTTGGTAAACTCATATACTGGATAAAAAGTCGTCACAATGTTCAACTCATCATCCTTAGAAGCTGTGCTATTGCCGCAGGCCGACAAGGCGAAGAACGATAAACCCAAACCTAAAAGAGCTAATTTTTTCATAATTCCTCCTATTTTTTAAACTTGGTAACTAGATTCACCAATAAGAAAATACTAATAAAAATCAAGGTGATGCTGGCACTTGCAGGTGTTTCAGCATAGTAAGATGTCAACAAACCAGCGACCATTCCAAAGAAACCAATCGACATTCCGATCACAATCACCGACTTGAAATTTTTCCCCAGACGAAGCGCAATGGCTGCAGGTAAGACCATGATGGTCGATACCAAGAGAGCACCAGCCGCAGGAATCATCAGGGCAATGGCGACACCTGTCACCACATTAAAAGCAATAGACATGGCACGTACCGGTAAACCGTCCACAAAAGCCGTATCCTCATCAAAAGTCAAGATATACATAGGACGCAGGAAGAGAAGGGTCAACAAGATAACCGCAACTGCAATGCCAAATAAAGCCCAGACCTGTTCCTGGCTAATAGTGACAATCGATCCAAATAGATATTGATCTAAACTCAAACTCGACTTGCCGCCAGACTTATTCATGACAATAAGGGAAATAGCCAGACCTGTAGACATCAAGATTGCCGTACCGATTTCCATAAAGTTCTTGTAAATCGTACGCAAGTATTCAAGAAAGACTGCTGCAACAATCACAACAAGTAAGGTGGACACAGTCGGAGAAATCCCCAAAACCAAACCAAACGCCACACCTGCTAAGGAAACGTGACTAAGGGTATCTGACATCAAACTCTGTCTTCTGAGAATGAGAAAAACACCCAGGATTGGCGAAAACAAACTCATGGCAATAATTGCCAAAAAAGCCCGCTGCATGAAATCATACTGGAAAATAGACAGATCAAACATGGCCTACCTCCAATTCTAATTCCGCATCATGAACATTGAAACAGCGCCAAGGAGAAGCCTGATCACGAACCAAATGAATATTGCGATCTGCATACTGACTCAACTCATCAGGATCGTGAGTAATCATCAAGACAGCCTTCCCATGCTTCTTAGCAGAATGATGCATTAACTTATAAAAAGCATCTTTAGTGCCACTATCCATTCCAGTAGTTGGCTCATCTAAGATGAAAATGTCCGGATCAGATGCAAACATCCGAGCAATGACAGCCCGTTGCTTTTGTCCACCGCTCAGTGAACCCAGTTTTTTATCTCGATGCTCCCACATACCAACCGAATCCAAACTCTTTTTCACATGTTCCTCATCGTGAGCCGTCAACCGTCTAAACCAACCCTGCCTTGGGTAACGCCCTGAACGAACAAATTCCAAAACAGTACTTGGAAAACCCGCATTAAAACTAGCGATCTGCTGCGGCAGATAAGCCATACGTAACTTTTTCCCCTTGGTGCTTTTTTCAGAAATAGTCACCTGACCAATTTTTGGTTTCAAAATCCCCAGGGTCGCCTTGATCAAGGTAGACTTGGCAGCCCCATTTTCACCCGTCAAGGTCACAAACTCTCCACTATCCAAGTGATAATGGATGTGCTCCAGGACCGGCTCCTTGTCATAATAGAAGGACAAATCCTCCACTGTGATGTATCTCATTATTTTTTAATCTTCTCCACTAAATCCTGCATAAATCGACCAATTAATTCTTGCTCATCAGCCGTGTAACCCTTTAGCAAATCCTCGTAAGCCTCTAATGTATGATCATGATGGTGGGCATGCTCCGCCGCAATGGGACGAGCCAGGTCCGTTAGACTAAAGCGAACAACACGGCCATCCTTGCTATCCCGCACTGCCTCCAAGAGACCTTGCGCAACCAAAGACTTGGTGGCCTTGGTCACTGCAGCCTGACTGATGTTGAGCTGCTTGGCAATCTCAGTATTGGTATAAGCATTCTTTTCAATCAACATGAGGATATGCTCCTGGGTATTGGTCAACTTGACCGAGCTCTGGCAATTACCAACTAGAATCTCCAGTTGATTTTCCGAACTCAGGACAATCTCATGCAAACATTTTTCAATTTCTAACGCAATCGGATTCATTTTATTTCCTTAACCTTTTAATTAACTCGTTAAGTATATCATATAAAAAAAGAAAAAACAAGAAAATGAGTCATATTTTCAAAAAAAGACAAACCTCTGACTAAGAGCAGCTTGGACATAGGTCGACCAAGGTCCGTACCAACCTATGCCGTAAGGTATTTTTCTATTCAAATAGCAAAACAGGCACAACTGGCAACCTCGCACAGACATACCGAGATATTTACAAGATTCACTTTCTCAGCTTTAAGAGAAATACCAGAGGGGCAAAGAGAAAGAGGGACGGGAAGGCGATTTTTCCTGCCAAGGCATTTTTAGGTATCTTTTCATACAAATCATCCATGATAAACGAAAAGGCCAGCCAACAGAGAAATAAGTAGATGGCACCTAGAAAATTAGGTCAAGCATTCAGACCATCCCAAAGCAAACTTAGGCCAACCCCAAACAACATCCCACCGACGACAAAGGCCAAAAAATCAAATTTCAAAGATTTCATAACAGCTCCTTTTGTTTATAGTATAACACAAAACAACCCCTCGGCGAAGGGCTGTTCCTAGTTAATCTATCTTACAACTCATTAACCAATTTCACGACGTTTTCAACGGTGAAGCCGTAGTTGTCGATAACGGTTTGAGCTGGAGCGGATGCACCAAACGTATCGATACCAAGCACCTTACCGTCAAGGCCGACATACTTGTACCAGCCCTGAGTAGCACCCATTTCGATAGCCAAACGACGGCGAATAGCGTTTGGAAGGATTTCTTCCTTGTAAGCTGCGTCTTGAGCATCGAAGAGCTCTGTCGAAGGTACTGACACGACACGGACTTTTGTACCAGCTGCCGTCAATTCCTTGGCTGCCTTGACTGCCAAGTTAACTTCAGAACCTGATGCAATCAAAATAGTATCAAAGCCTTCTGTATCGTAGACAACGTAGGCACCTTTGGCAACCTTATCAAAGTCTGTTCCTTCTTCCACTGTCAAGTTTTGACGAGTGAGAACAAGGGCAGACGGAGTAGACTTGCTTGTCAATGACAAGTACCAAGCTGCTTGTGTTTCACGCGCATCTGCTGGACGGAAAACGTTGAGGTTTGGCATTGCACGAAGACCAGCCAAATGCTCGATTGGTTCGTGGGTTGGTCCATCTTCACCAACTGCGATTGAGTCGTGGGTAAAGACGTAGGTCACTGGCAATCCTTGCAGAGCTGACAAGCGTACCGCCGCCTTGACGTAGTCTGAGAATACAAAGAATGTACCACCAAAGACACGAAGTCCACCATGAGCTGCCATACCGTTCAAGATCGTACCCATCGCAAATTCACGCACACCAAATTGGATGTTGCGATTGAGCGGATTTGCAGCATCTTGCAAGCCTTCGCCCTTGATGACGGTCATGTTTGAGTGAGCCAAGTCGGCTGAACCACCAAAGAAGTTTGGCAAAACAGCTGCTGCTGCGTTGATAGCGTCTTGTGATGAGTTACGAGTGGCTTGTGAAAATCCATTTTCATAAACTGGGAAGTCTTCTGGCTTGAGCTCTGCCAATTCACGGCCTTCCAAGATAGCTGTTACTTCTGCAGCCAATTCTGGATGAGCTTGCTTGTAGTCCTCTACCAATTTCACCCAAGCATCGTAGGCTGCGGCACCGCGGTCTGCTACATTAGCTTTGAAGTCCGCATACACTTCTGCTGGGATTTCAAATGGTCCATAGTTCCAGTCAAGTGCTTTGCGAGTTGCTTCTGTTTCTTCTGGACCAAGTGGCGCACCGTGGGCTGCATTGCTTCCTGCCTTGTTTGGTGAACCGTGACCAATCACAGTCTTAACCTCGATCAAGGACGGTTTGCCAGCTGCTTTAGCTTTTTCAATAGCCGCAAAGATGGCATCTACATCGGTACCATCTGTTACCAAATCTGTGTACCAACCGTAGGCATCGTAACGGGCACGAACGTTTTCTGTAAAGGCATCCTTGGTTTCACCGTCCAAGTTGATGTCATTTGAATCGTACAATACAATCAGTTTGTCTAGTTTTTGCAAGCCTGCATAAGACGCAGCTTCTCCAGACACACCTTCCATCAAGTCGCCATCCCCACAGATTACGTAAGTATAGTGGTCAAAGATTGGGAAACCATCGCGGTTATATTTAGCTGCAAGGAAACGCTCTGCTTGGGCAAAACCTGTCGCAGTTGAGATCCCTTGTCCAAGAGGGCCAGTAGTCGCATCTACACCTGCTGTATGACCGTACTCTGGGTGACCTGGTGTTTTTGAACCCCACTGACGGAAGTTCTTGATTTCGTCCATGCTCACATCTTCAAAGCCTGAAAGGTGGAGCAGTCCGTAAAGCAACATAGAACCGTGTCCTGCTGACAAGATAAAGCGGTCGCGGTTGATCCAGTTTGGTTGTGCTGGGTTAATGCGGAGCTCCTTGGTAAAGAGGCTGTAAGCCATTGGTGCTGCCCCCATAACAATACCTGGGTGGCCAGATTTTGATTTTTCAATGGCGTCAATACCAAGGAAACGAATTGCATTTACTGAAAGTTGTGACATCTTATTCTCCTTTAATAAAGTCATAGTTCTATTATACCATAAAGCGTTTTCGCTTGTCATTTTCAAAAGGCAGGACTTACGTCCCGCCCTCGGAGTGATCTATTATAGCAAGGCCTTGAATTGAATATTTGAATCTTCTAAGAAGCAATCGTCAAAGCCACGTGGGTGATGGTATTCAATGCGGTCCTTATCAAGTGGATAGGTGTACTTGCCCCCAACTTCCCAGATGAATGGGTGGAAGTCATATTGCAAGCGTTCTTTACGCATTTTCCAGAGCTGCAAGATTTCATCTGTTGACGCCATGAAGTTAGACCAGATGTCATAGTGAACAGGGATGATTACCTTAGCACGCAAGTTTTCTGCCATACGGAGAAGGTCGATTGATGTCATCTTGTCTTGGATACCGATTGGGTTGTCACCGTAGTTGTTGATAGCAACATCGATATTGAAGTCACGACCGTGTTTTGCAAAGTAGTTAGAGAAGTGTGAGTCTGCACCGTGGTAGATAGTGCCACCAGGTGTTTCAAAGACATAGTTGACTGCCTTACGAGCCATGAGTTCATCTGTCACAGGAAGTCCTGCTAGTTTGCCGCCATTTTCTTCGTAGCCTTCGATTGGAAGAGTTACCAAGCAGGTACGGTCGAAAGATTCAACAGCGTGAACCTTGATGTCTTTGAATTCAAAGCTATCGCCTGGTGCGATACGGATGATACGGTCAGCTGGAACACCCCATTTTTCCCAGATGTCGCCACTTTCAACTGGACCGACAAATTTGACGTGGTCCAATTTAGGATTGTTGATGATGGCAGCGGCTGTGCTGATGTCCATGTGGTCACTGTGGACGTGCGATACCAAGTAGTAGTCCAATTCATTGATGGCGAATGGATCGATAACCATTGGTTGCACACGCAAGTTTGGTTGCAATTTGCGCACACCTGCCATGTTAGCCATTTGGTGACCCCAAACCATATCTTTTACTTTTTTAGTTGACTTACCGCGAGATGACCAGAGGTCCATGACTACGTTAGCGCCACCAGGTGTCTTGATCCAAACACCACAGTTCCCTAGCCACCACATAGCAAAGTTGCCTTCTGGCACCACTTCTTCTTCGATTTCTTCGTTAAGCCAAGTTCCCCACTCTGGGAAGGTTGAAAGAATCCATGATTCTCTTGTAATATCTTGAACTTTAGCCATTTTTTCATTCCTCCTATAAGGCTGATTGTATTTCTATGTCTCTAGTATATGCTCCAAAGACAACAAAAAAAAGACCAAATAAAACACAGGCTTGTGTTCACATTTGGACTTTTGCACGCAGACAGCTAATACAAATCCGTTTCCAGATCGGAACTAGCTAAGCTTGCCAATAATTCATTGGCAATCAGATTTTGCAAACGCTGTTTCAATTCCAAGGCTTCCTGGCCATTTTCAACATATGACGCTAGGAGTTTGTCCAATTCCATGGCAAAACCTTTTTGGCTGTCTGTCAGACTGCGGTATTTGGCAAAATGAATCAAACGCAAGACATCATCAAAATCCAGAATCGGATGAACCTGAATCACAGGCAAATCCGTATCCGTCACTTCATTGGTCGAAATCAAGAAGTCCACCTCCAACAGGTCTTCCACACTCTTAAATTGCTCTGTTGTAAAGACGGCAGAGATGGTTTTTTCAGGTAGGTGGTGCTGGCATTGTTTCATCAACAATTTCTGTACAGAAACTCCCTCATCACAGATAAGAAAGACAGTCGGACTGGTCAGCTTTCGACAACTGCTTCGACGAAGGGCTCCACCCAAATGCACCGTCAAATAAGCGATATCCTCATCTGTCAACTGGATTTGCCAGGCTTCCTCCAAGATATGACTAGAAGACTTTGTCAATCGAAAGAGGGTGTCATACTTGTAGCGAATCTGGTCAACCAAGGGATTTCGCGATAAGATTCCATAGGTTTTTCGAAACAGCATGGCCTTACAGTGAGCCAGCAAATCATGAGCTAGCTCCTCTTTTTTCTCCAAATCAAAATCTGAATGTAGCTCAAAATGACGGATAAAGGCATCGACCACCTTCTTCAAATCCGCAAAATCCTGACTAGTAACATGGGCATCCCGGTCCTTGCGATAAGACAAGAGCAAGACGGCAATCAGCGACACTTCAATCTCGTCTAAATCAAGACCAAACTGCTCTTCTAGGGACTGGCTAATTTTTTGAGCAACACCGTACTCAATCCGTTCATAAACCAAGGCAAATTCTCGGACAATCGCATCCTTTTCCTCCTGTTCTAAACTCATATTGCGATAGGTGAGCAGCATATAAGGAAGAATTTTAAGCATCAGTTCAATTTCAGAACGATTGATTTTCTTACCAAGGTCTTTTTCAATACCATATACCTGGCGGGACAAAAACTGGGCCAAATCTTTTGAAAAAAGGGACTGGCAACCACTGAAAAGACTAACCTTGTCTTCCAAAATGCTGACAAAACTCTTGCTCGCTTCTGTGAACAAACTATAGAGTAAAGAGTGGATATATTGGATTTTTGTCAAGGGATGACAGGCCAGATCGTAGCCTTGTGACTTAGAAACATAGAGGGTCATCTGATACTGTTCCTTACTCAATCGACTGCGGATTTCATTAAGGTCATTGAGAACAGTATTTCGTGAAACCTCTGTCAGATCCATTAATTTTTCCAAGGTAATCCGTTCGCGTGCGATACAAATATAAAGGAGCATCAACTGCATGCGCTCATCCATATTCATAATATAGCTATAGGAATCAATGGAATCTAAGAGTTGACGACAGGCCTGCTTTTGCTCTTCGGACAAACGGATTCCGATCCGAGGTAGACTTTCGATTGGCTCAACATGGTCTGGAAAGGCAGCATTGATTTTTTCTAAATGATAATAGATTTTTCTACGCGATTGTTGCAATTCCTTGGAAATAGCCATAATGGTTTCTGGCTCTTGGATACCAATCAAATGACGCAATAAGGCACAACTACTTTTATCTAGTAACACCGTTTTTCCCTCCTCTCTTTCTATCTTAACATATTTATAATATAGATTCTAACAATTATATAAATATGTAGCGTTTTTTATCTGTCAATAGATGCTCTTGATAATCTCCACCCGTGTAATCAAATCTCCATGCATATTGTCAATCCGCAGTGCTACATTTTTCAGATAGACGCAGGCACCGATGGCAATGGTTTTTTCTTCTTCATTGAGTTTGCGGGTCACAAATTCACGCAGGGTTTCACTGCCTTCACTAGGAATTTTTACCCGTGCAATGATGTTGGCAACCTTAACCTTCTGACTGGCCCGCATGATGATATTATTAGAGTCATCAAACTGGGTAAAGAGGTACTTTCTCACAGCAAATAAGATGGCAACCGACACAATACCAATCAGGTAATCCATACTAGACCCATGTTCCACAATCAGTTGACGGGCAATGGCAACCAAGAGCACCTCGATGACAGTACTAGGCGATTGTTTGCAGAGCATTTTGATGAATTCGACCCCGACTGCCAAAGTCATAGCCTTGCTTAAAAACCCCTGGATAAAGTTATCCGCTTGAATACCACCCGTCAGTGAACCAACTAAATCCGCCAACAACAATCCTGATAGTGCTAGGAGGGCTAATCCTAAAATGGCTGATAAAATCAACTCCAGATAGTAGGCAACCTCTGTCAGACTATCTTGTAAAAACTTTCTCATCTTTCTCCTCATCAAAAGAGAAAAAGCAGTTCTCCTTTTTGGGGAGTCTGCTACTTTTCCCTACTTTTTTTTCACACAAGAACTTAATGTTCATCACCTTTTTGTCCGTAGTAGGCATTTGGACCGTGCTTACGGAGATAGTGCTTGTCCATGATGTAGCTTGGTGCTGGTTCCACCCGTGGATTGATTTGCTCTGTGTAGCGGTTCATCCTAGCCACCTCCTCTAAGACAACGCTATGGTAAACTGCCTGAGCAGGATCCTTGCCCCAAGTAAATGGCCCATGGTTTCGGACAACAATGCCAGGAACAGCAACTGGGTCAATACCACGACGCTCAAATTCCTCGATGATAACGGAGCCTGTTTCTTTTTCATAGGCAGTGTTCACTTCATCAGCAGTTAAAGAACGAGCACACGGCACTGGACCATAGAAATAGTCTGCGTGCGTTGTTCCATAAAATGGAATGTCGCGACCAGCCTGAGCCCAGCCCACTGCTTCTGTCGAATGCGTATGAACGACAGCATGGACATTTGGCCAAGCCTTGTAGAGGGCAACGTGGGTCGCCAAGTCAGACGACGGGTTGAGATCACCTTCTACCACATTTCCATCCAAGTCAGTCACCACCATGTTTTCTGGTGACAATTTTTCATAATCCACACCAGAAGGCTTGATGACAATGCGACCAAGTTCACGGCAGACTTCTGATACGTTGCCCCAGGTAAACTTGACAAGCCCATGAGCAGGTAGGGCGATATTGGCTTCATAGACCCGCTGACGCATTTCCTGTAAATCTTTTGGCATTAGTTCAACCCCGCTTTCTCAATCAATGGATATAGGAAAGCCTGTGCTTCTTTAATGGCTGCACGTGTTTCCTCAACCGTTTCACAATTCTCTGACCACATTTCAATCAAGAATGGACCTTGGTAGTTAGTCTTTTTCAAGACTGCAAACATATGGTCCCAGTCCACACAGCCCTGACCAAATGGGACATCACGGAATTGACCTTTGGAGCTTTCTGTGACCGCATAGGTATCTTTGAGGTGAAGGGCTGCAATAGAGCGATGACCTAGGTAAAATTCGCTATAAATGTCATTGTGCCAAGCAGACACGTTTCCAGTATCTGGGTAGACAAAGAGATATGGTGAGTCGATTTCTTTTTCAACGGCTAGGTATTTTTCAATAGAGTTGATAAATGGATCATCCATAATCTCGATAGCCAACATGACCTGAGCCTGTTCTGCCCAGTCGCAAGCCTTGCGGAGATTCTTGATGAAACGCTCTCTAGTTTCAGGTGATTTTTCCTCATAGTAAACATCGTAACCAGCCAACTGGATGACACGGACACCCAAGTCCTGAGCCAGTTCGATACACTGTTTCATGGTTTCTAAAGACTTAGCTTCAAGAGCAGGGTCATTGGAGCCGAGTGGATAACGACGATGGCCTGAGAAGCAGATTGTCGGAATACGGACACCTGTTTCATAGATGGCCTTGACCAAGTCTAAACGCTCTTCCTTGGTCCACTCCAAACGAGCCAAACGAGCGTCGCTCTCATCCACTGACATCTCCACAAAGTCGAAACCTAATTCTTTGGCAAACTCCAAACGCTCTTTCCATGTGAAATGCTTGGGCGTTGCCTTTTCATATATTCCGATTGGTCGTGCCATAGGCCTTACCCCCAGATACGACGGATTTCGTCTTTGAATTCACGCGCCGCAGCTGCTGGATCTGCTGCTTCTGTAATACCGCGACCTGCGATAAAGGTAAAGACATCTACACCCTCGAAGAGTTTGAGGGTATCCACATCCAAACCACCTGTTACAGAAACACGGAAGCCCATATCAACCAATTTTTTCACTTTATTGAGGTCTTTTTCGCCCCACGTTTCGCCAGCAAGAAGGGCGTCACGCGATTGGTGGTAAATCGCTTGGGAAATACCTGCGTCCAACCAGAGTTGAGCCTGTTCATAAGTCCAGTCACCATAGAGTTCGATTTGGATTTCACCCTTGTCACCACGCACTTCCTTGATAGCCTTCAAAGCCGCTTCCATGGTTGGAATGGTCGCAGAACAGATACAAGTCATCCAGTCCGCACCACGAACGGCATTGTTTTTTGCTACAGTACCACCCGCATCCGCACACTTGGTATCTGCAACGATAATCTTGTCTGGGAAAAGACTGCGAAGAACTTCCACCAATTCGCTACCAACTTGGAGCAAGCAAACCGTACCTGCTTCAATCACGTCAACTTCATGACCAACAGAGACAGCTGCTTTAATCGCTCCTTGCAAATCTGAATGATCCAATGCAACCTGTAAATTTGGAATATGTTTCATGTTTTTTCTCCTAACTTTCTAAATCTAAACCTTCTAGGTAAGGACTGTTTTTAGACTCTTCAACCATTGCCAATACTTCTTCTGGAGTTTTGCAGGCAATCAAACGTTCGATTGAATTTTCCAATTCAAAGAGGGCGATGATTTGCGGAATGGCTACTGAAGTATGGATTTTTGGATCTGTCGCAGCCAAGGTCAATAGGACAGAAACCTCCTTACCGTCTGAAAAGGCTACTGGTTTTGTTAAGGTAATCAAGGCAAAGGAATCCTTCAAGACACCGACACCCGCTTGGGCATGAGGCATAGCCATACCTGGCATGAGCACATAATAGGGACCATATTCTTCTGTCGATGCAATGATGGCATCATAGTATTCTTCTGTCGCAGCACCACTTTCAATCAAGGGCTCAACAGCCTTGTGAACAGCTTCCTGCCAGGTTTCCGCTGTCAATCCCAAGCGAATGGAATTATTTTCCGTAAATGATTTTTGTAAATTCATAGTTTTTCCCTTCTACACGCTATATGAAAGGGGGAGGGAGACTCCCTACCCCTAACGGCTATTTATAGCACTGCTTGTAATTTTGTTTTGATTTCGTTGTCGTCCATGAGGTTATCAAGACCAACCAAATGACCTTTCGTGCGACCTTCCAACTCAGAAATCAAGTGATTTGAAGCAACTACGATATCATATCCTGCCGCTAAACCTTTTGCTTCACCGACTGAGCAAGAAGCTGATTGAAAATCTGTTACGCCAAGTTGACGAAGGGCGTTTTCTACCTTCATCTTGATGACCATAGATGAACCCATGCCGTTTCCACAGGCTGTTAAAACTTTAACCATCTTATTTTCTCCTTGTTTTTTATAAAATATATTTTGTTGTTTTTCTTAATGAACCAAGTAATAAACGAAGTTTTGTTCTGTTGATTTTCGAATATCTCTCGTCTTACTGAAGAACAGGCACTCAATGAAAATCAGAAGCAGACTAGGAAACGCAGCCGAGGTAGCTTCAACAGTCTAGTAGACTGTTGAAGGTTGGAAATCCTACTTACAATAGTAAGTGTCTTTCGTAGAGTTCACCAAGGCAAGTTGACGACGTATCCTTTTGATTTTCGAAGAGTGTTAGTCCGCTTGCGCCTCGCCACGATAGTATGCTTCCTTATCTTTTGCTTTCGCAAATTGAAGTTGCGGAATAGCCAATAAGAAGAGGCAGACAAGAACATAACCAGCAATACCGAGGTATTTAAAGGCATAACCGAATGGCAACCATGGGATTTCGAAGTCAATATTTCCATGGTAACCACCGCTCAATTCAAGCAAGCCGACGCAGACTGCACCAAGGGCAACTTGAAGGACACCTGAGATGAAGGAAAGGATGGCTGCCGCTTTCCAACCACCACGTTTGTCAGCGTACACTGCGATAGCTGCGTTATCGAAGAATACAGGTACGAAACCAGTGATGATGAGGATTGGACTCTTGAAAACAATCAAGAGAACGATTGTAATCAACTGACCGATTAAACCAAAGGCAAAACCTGAAAGAACTGCGTTAGATGAACCAAAGCCGTAAGAAGCTGCAACGTCCACCGCTGGGAATGAACCTGGAAGCAATTTGCTTGAGATACCTTGGAAGGCATTTGTCAATTCTGCTACGAACATACGTACACCCTGCATCAAGATGAAGAGATATACTGAGAAAGTGAAGGCTGTTTGTACAACGTACATGAAGAAGGCTTGTTTAGTTGGGTTGTATGGTGTGCCTGAAGTGATAACTTCTGGGTTTGCCATGATTTCTGGACCCAAGATGAACAAGATGACACCGAAGAAGACCAACATCAAGGTTGCTGAAGCAACAACTGTATCGTGGAAGATGTTGAGGAAGCTAGGCAACTTCAAGTTGTCCAAGTTTTCTTCTTTTTTACCAAGTTTTGGAGCAATCTTATCTACAAACCAGATTGCGAATTGTTGTTGGTGACCGATGGCAAATCCACCACCACCTGTCAAGCGTTGCGTTGCTTCAACAGTCATGTTTGAGCTGACTGCCCAGTAGATACCACAGATGATGCCGATAGCTGCTGTACCGAATTGGTTACGAAGTCCAGGGATAAGGAAGAGCACCATCAATGAGATTGTTGCTGCTTGTTGTACCATGATGTGTCCAGTAATGAACAGAGTACGTACTTTTGTAACCTTACGAAGTGCAACCAAGAGGATGTTGATACCAAAACCAATCAAGAGAGCTGTTGTAGCTGCCGATACGAAATCAGGGAACTCTTCAGCGATTTTACCGTTTGCCGCTGCAAGACCGAAGTATGGGTCAATAACTGCCGCATCGATTTGGAACTTGTGGTTCAAGGCTGCCAAGATTGGACGGAAGGTTGTTACCAAGCCACCAGCTGCTACGTTCAAGATCATGTAGCCGACCGTTGCTTTGATAAACCCTGCAAAGACATCATGAGGCTTTTTCTTTAAGAGGGCATAACCCACCAATACCAAAAGACCTACGAAGAAAGCTGGATTCTGCAAGATGTTTTGCGAGAACCAGTTTAATGGGGTTTGAAGAAAATCCATTTTTCATTCTCCTTTTTGAAATGATTTTTATGGCTTTATTATAATTCTTGAAAGCGCAAACAAAAAGACCAAATAAAACACAGGCTTGTGTTCACTCTTGGACCATTTCCAAACTTTTCTAATTATTTTTTCAACTACAATCGAATGAATTAACTTTCAGACAAGGAACTGAGGTGCAGGTTGCTAAAATAAAATAATCGAAGCAAGTCACTTCTGTAAAGTACGGTAAGCCGAAAGTGACAATGTATCAAAGTTAATTTAAATAACTATGTCAAATACCAAAAACAATTTCGACTAAATTCTGCAACAGAAAAGAGGCTAGGAAACTATCAGTTCCTAACCTCTTTGGAGGAAAGCATACTACTCTTCTAATTTTTTGTTTCTTCCTTGTGCAGCAACTGTCAAACCAAGTCCAGCAAGTCCGAGGCCTAGAAGTGCCAAATCACTTTGTCGGTCACCTGTAGCTGGTAGGCTTTCTTTGTTTGATGCACTTGTGGTTTGTTCAGACACTTGAGCTATTGGAGTAGAAAGACTTAGTTTTTCTACTGTTTCCTTAGCCTCCATACTACCCTTAACAACAATACGTGCTTCACCATCTACTACTGTTTCTGATAACAAGTTAGTAGCGACCACCTTACCATCAACCAAGACATCTTGATAATTCACAACTTTCTTGCCTGCCTTACCTTCTTGAAGCACATAAGATTGACCTTTTGCAAGAGTTGTATCATAGCGAACTTCCTCTACAATCGGAAGGACAGATTCTTCTGTACGTTCTTTCGTAGTAAAGTCTAGACTTGGTTTTTCTTCAGCAGTAGGGGCTGTATCTGGAACTTCTGTAATGATGTCAGATAAACGTATCACCGTTGCTGTCAAAGGTGCAAGAACAACTGCACTATCAGTCAATTCAACACCCACTAAATCAGACAATGCTTCTACACCTGCACGTTCACCATCAACCAGTACTTGACCCTGCAGTAAGTCTTTGTAAATATCTGAAAGAACAAAACTACGTTCCTTACTGTCAGCATTGACAAAGACAGCATAGCGATCACCGTTGCTTGCAATGGTTTGATAGGCAATAACCACATCGTTTGTAGCAATACCATTTTGACCTGGAATTGAAATCAAGCTAACCATTTGATCGACTTGGTCTTTTGTTCCCAAACGGAAGGCATCTGTCGATTTGCGCAAGGCGATCAATCCTTTTGTAAAGGCCTGAGTACGGGTATTCTCTGGATAGAGGGTCTCATCTGTCGCTTTGGTCCAGTCAAACTTGTTGACCGCATCAGATGAATCATAAGAATCATGAATGTAGTATGGATAATCAAATGGTGTACCATCAGCATTTGTCAACAAATGCGCCTTGTTTGGTACCTTGTCCTCTGTAACTGGGTTCTTGTAATCAGGATGGCGGAACTGTTTGGTCCGTCCATACTCCTGACCAGAATGGATGAACGGTGTCCCTTGAGCAGTCAAGACTAGCAAGTTACCCAAGCGTTGACGTTGGTGAATTTCAGTATAGTTTTCAGCGATTGACGGATCCTTCTTGATGAACTGAGCGATAATATCAAAGAGGGTCAAGTTATCATGCGCAGCAATATATTGGATCACATCACCTGGATCATCAGCCAAGAAATTGCCTGGCTGTGCCTTGATGTTATTGAAGACAGACTCAACACTCTTAGCACCGCCTGTGATAAAGGCTGGCTGACCTTCGTTTGGATAACCAGATTTAAGTGTGTTGCGAATATCATCTGAGAATACCGCAACCGTATCTGTTGAACTCATCCAGTCTTGGTCCGCTGGCTGAACAGGCTGATTGGCATCACCTGTAAAGGTTCTCCATCCTTCACCAAGCATAATGATATTTGGATTGAGTTTTTGTGCCTCGGTAAAGGCCAGCTCAATCGCTTCGGCATCATGGTCACCCATCATATCAAAGCGGAAACCATCTACCTTAAACTCGTCCACAAGATACTTGATAGAATCAACGAGGACACGGCGACTCATGTAGTGAGTGGTTCCGAGACGACCACCACCAAAGCTAGATTTAGCCGTACCATCTGCCTCCATGAAGTGATAATAGTTTGGCTCTAAATCTTCAAATAAGAAAGTCTTAGAAGTGTGGTTATACACGACATCCAAAATCACACCCATGCCTTGTTTGTGGATTTCATTGACCAGGTTTTTGAACTCTTCGATGCGTTTCATTGGATCTGTCGGATCTGTAGAATACATACCTGTAAAGGCAAAGTAGCTCTGTGGATCATAACCCCAGTTATAGTTACTGTTGCTTGATGCATACTCACTGAGATGCTCTGCATTTTTCAATTCATTGACAAAATAGTAGCTCATAACTGGGAGCAACTGAATATGGGTCACACCCAAGTCTTTGAGGTAGCTGAGACGTTCTGCAAAGGCCGCAAAGGTGCCGAACTGAGCTGTCAATTCATCCGAAATTGCAGGATCTGATGTGAAGTCACGAACATGTGCTTCATAGATAATCGCATCTTCACGCTGATTGAAATTAGGAATAGTAGCATAATCCAAATCGCTTGGACCAACTTCTGCTGGATCCACAATCGCCGCTTTGGCAATCCGATAAGATGGATCTGTATCTGCCAAATCACTATTCCACTCCGCTAAAGACTTAGCATATGGATCTAAAACAAGAACAGCTTGATCCCCACGAGTGATTTCATAATGGTAGTAGTAACCACGATAGTCCGAGATACCAAGACCTGATTGACCATTCAATTCAAGATCCCATTGTCCCTTATCGCCCTTGGTCATAGCTAATGTACCGACCACCTTAGACTGGTCATCCTTATCATAAAGAACAACTGCTACACTGTCTGCACTTGGAGACCAGAGAGTCATATCAACGACACTACCCGCCTGACTCACACGCGCACCAAGTTCTCCATCATAAGCATAGAGTTCATCCTTCAATTGCCAGCTCATAGTTGTTGTGAAGCTATCATTGCCATATTTGAGGGTATAGCCCGCATTTTCTTGTTTGAAATCCCCGAGGACTCGCACCTTGTTGCTTGTAGCATCCAAGACAAGATCCGTCACAGTCACTGTCTGGCCATTTTTATCTGTTACAGACAATTTTTCTAAAATACTTTCCTTATCAGCACCTTCAAGCGTTGTAAATGCTGCTTCTAGAGCTGTTAGGCTAACATGGGAAACGCCTGTTACACGGACGTTGTTCACAAAATAAGGATTTGTGTAGATTGTTGGATCATCATCTTTAAGGAAGATTTGTGTCTGGTTTTTCAAATCTGTAAAGCTATAATCTTTCTGCTGAATCTTCACATCATCTCCTGACTTGCTTTCATCCAATAGCAGGAAGCCAATTGAACTTGGTAAATCTGTCAATTTGACATCAATATAGGCACCATATTTACCTTGGTTTTCAAAATCAATACCATTTGGCCAGTCACCCAAGGTAAGGGCAGTCACATCACCCCAGATCCAGAGACCTTTTTGGTCATAATCGCCATCTGTACGGAAATAATTAATCCGAATATATCCTTCTTTAAGTGGTTGATAGAGGCTGAGTTGATAATTCTCATCAAACCAAGCTTCATTCATCTTGGTGCTAATTCGCTCAATAACTTTATCGCCGGTTATATTTTCCCCAGATGTATTATTAATCAGAAGACTAATCTTGCTAGCTGTTTCGTCTTTCATCTTGATGTCCAGATAATAGCCATAGTCATCCTGTTTAGCGGTACTGAAATTGGTTGCACCTGTTGGCCAAGCACCAACATCTGACGATGGTTTTTCGACATCATCCCATGTCCATAAGCCTAAGCTAGATAAATTATCAGATGGTAGAGTTTTAAAGTGAACACGGAAGTAGCCTGCTTCAATTGGTTCTTCAGTTGCTCCTTGCACACTTGCATTGACGATGTCACCTGCTTCGGTCTGAAGGAGCATGGTGCCACCTTGAGCGATAGTTGGAAGTTCTACTTGAACAACCCATTTACCGTCTTTCTCGATAGCTTGATAAGATTTTCCTGTGTATGCATCTGTTACAACCACATCTTTCCCAGATACTTCAATCGCCATTTCCTTGCTCTCGGTATTGGTTGAGAAGACAAGATAGGCAGCTTGATCTTGGTAACTGCGTTTGCTGATAAGCCAACCTTGGCTATCATTGCCAGCAAGTGTTGTTGTATCACCACGTGAGAGCAATGTTGAATTGGCATTACGGAAAGCCAACAATTTTTGGTAATGATCCTCTATGTCACTTGTCTCTACCTTACTCCAATCGAAATCGTACCGGTTGTCATAAACTGGCCAGTTGTTTTGTCCAGATTGACCCAATTCTTCACCGTAGTAGATGACTGGCTGACCTTTAGCAGTAATCAAGAGACTAGCAGCCAATTTCAGCTTGTCCAGATTTCCTTCTTTTTCTGCGCCACCGAGACTGTAGAGGAAACCATCTTCGTCATGACTGCCCAAGAATTGACCAAGTGAGGCAGCACTAGTTAATACTTTACCGCGCTCCTCTAGCTCTTGTCCAGCTGCTTTCAGTTGACCGTTGACCAAGTACTTAGCGATATCCTTGAAGCCGAAGTCCAACAAACTGTCCATAGTACCGATACCCAAGTCACCCTTGGTATCTTTATAGTTAGCTCCCCATGTTTCTCCAATTAAGTGGAAGTCAGGATCTCTATCTACCAATTCATTTTTGAAATGTTGCCATGTGGTATCATCAACGTGTTTGACGGTATCAACACGGAAACCATAGATTGAGTTACCTTTAGCAGTTGTTGAACGTTCCAACCAAGATGCCTGCCAAGCAACCAACTGATTACGAACCGCAGCTTCTTCTGTCTTGAAGTCTGGTAATCCAGATAATGAACCTAATTGGTCATCTCCCTGCTTATCTTCTTCCTTGGTCCGTACCATACCTGCAAAGGTTTCTTCTGTACCATAGCCAGCATGATTCAGCACCACGTCAACAATAATATTGATGCCTTTTTCGGCTGCGGCATCAATCAATTCATGGAAATCAGCTAAACTTCCCAAATGCGGATTAAGTTTCTCAAAATTGGATGCCCAATAACCATGGTAAGCATAGTATTCTCCATCTGTAGCGCTACCAACATTCTGTGGAATATTTTCAACAATCGGAGTCAGCCAGATAGAATCCACACCCAATTCTTTCAAGTAATCCAACTTAGCTGTCACTCCTTTGAAGTCACCGCCTTGGTAAAGACCGCGAGGATTGGTCACATCTCCGTCAACCACCTGATCATTGCTAACGTCACCATTGTAGAAACGGTCGGTCATCATAAAGTAGATGACTTGCTCATCCCAGTCTTTTTCACCTTCTGCCTTAATGCGCTCCGTAATGGTCACATCCAATTTTGTTTCGTAGTAACCATTGTCTTTATCATAGACTTTTACAGGAAGACTATATGTCCCTGGCGCTGTGCTAGACGTCGCTTTAATGGTCACACGATTGAGCTCAGTAGAGATTGGCACAAGACCTCCGCCGATGGCACTTGTATCGACTTCCATTTTGACAATCTCAGCATTTTCAGGGTTGGTGACAGTTACAGATACCAAGCCGCTTTCATTGTAGTTGAATGGTGCTTTCACACTTGCCTCAACAGTTACATTTTTTGTACCCGGAGTAGCTTTACTTGTATCTAATTCTACTTTCTCTTCGATAAAATATGGATTGGTATAAACTTTGTCGTCACCATTTCGAAGGAATATTTGGCTATGCCGTTTACGATCTGCAAAAGCTAAATCAATCGATTTATTGCCAGCAAGATCTGGATTATTCTGATTGATTAGTAGAAATCCAAGCTTAGAATCTAAACCATTTGAAAGAGGAATGTCAACATAAGCACCGTATTTCCCAATTTGAAAATCAACAGCACCTGTTGGCCAACCATCACTCGCTTCAGTCGTATCTCCCCATGTCCATACACCCCAACCATCGTAATTGCTGTCATCACGTGTATAGTTGATTCGAAGAACATTTTCATCTTTGAGTGGCTCATAGCTAGATACAGTATAATCGCTAGCAACCCAAGCCTCATTTTGTTCCGGAACAAGAAGCTCCACTTTTTGGTCCGATTCTGTTATTTTTTCCCCATCTTTAAGGACCAAATAACCGATTGTGCCTGGTGTCTCAGATTTTTTAATATCAACGTAATGGCCGTAGTCATCTACCTGACTGCTTGAAAAATTCGCTGTATCCGTTGGCCATTGATTACCATCGGATGGCTTTGCCACTCCTCCCCAAGTCCACAGTCCTTGGCTCTCTGGGGCTGTTTCGTCTACATTTTCAAAGTGCAGACGAATACTGCCTTCTTCAATTGGTGCTTCTGCCGGGGTGGATAATGTAGCTGTTTCTGCTGCAGCTCTTTCTGCCACAGCTGTTTTAGTAGTTGCCAGCGGTTCTGCTGATGCATTATCAACTGTTTCGACAGGCTGCTCAGAAACATCGGTTATAATAGCTTCCACAGGAGTAGCCACTTCCTCAGCATGAACTGTTTGACCAGGTCCAGACATTAAAAAGGCTGTCGCTATACCGACGGACGCAACTCCTATCGTAAACTTACGAATTCCGAAAATAACTTTTTTTTTCAAACATTGGTGATTTTTTTGCTAAACGCAAACGTTTTCTATTCATGCCGTACTCCTTTGGTATGTATAATATGATAATAGTATATAAAAAATATTTTCTTTTGCAAACGTTTTCTTAATTGTTACCGGTAACAGCTTTCTTAATCAAAAAAGGGATTGTACTCTTTATTTACCCAGTCATCGTACCCATCAACACTGGGTTTAACAACCCCTCTATTAGTTATGTAGCATCATTCATTTTATGCTCTAGTACTTTCTCTCACTACCAAGCTAGCTTGGCAAAATCGCTTTTGTTCCTTTAATTCACAGCCCTCCACCAGAGTCATTAACTGCTTAACAGTAATTCTCCCCATTTTTCGGAACGGTTGCCGCATAGTGGTTAATTGAGGATGAGA
Organism: Streptococcus nasisuis; assembly: GCF_040836615.1. Classification (NCBI taxonomy): domain Bacteria; kingdom Bacillati; phylum Bacillota; class Bacilli; order Lactobacillales; family Streptococcaceae; genus Streptococcus; species Streptococcus nasisuis. The sequence goes on from NZ_CP162268.1 coordinate 2,468,007, forward strand.
AACGCGGTCAATAAAGATTCCATCAAATCCAATAATCCCATAATCTTCTGGGACTCTCTTTGATGAAAACAATAACCCCCGCTCAATACCAAGCGCTATGCGATCAGAAGCACATATAAAGCAAGTATTGGGTGATAACCAGTCCAATTGTGTTACAAAGTCTTCTGATACCCTAGACCTGTTTTCTAGACGATAAATCTTAGGGGGATGTCCCAATTCCTCCATTGCCTCTACATACCCAGCTTCCCTAGATTGTGCAAAGGCATCTGGCAAATCTATCCCAACAAATACGACCTGTTCATAGCATTTCTCAAAGGCAAAGCGACTTGCTTGGTAGGTTGCTTCCTTATTGTGTGTATCTACAAACGGAAGTCCCACCATATTTTCGCCAAATAAGACTACGGGTTTCAACAACCTCCGTAGCCAGCCATAATCTTCTATACGCGCGCCCGTGACAATGTAGCCGTCACATTGTTCTGTCACTTGATTCCGATCCGTCACAATTTGCATTGTATAGTTTTTTTCGCTCAGTCCGAATGAAATTCCTGCTACCAACTCAGCATAATAAGGCTCGACAGTCTCCATTTCCTCTAAGATAATGACCTGGACTGTCAGAGTTCGTTGTTGTGCAAGGGCTTTTGCCACAACATTCGGTTGATAATCTAACTCTTTCATTGCTAACAAGACCATCTGTTTTAACTCTTCCGTAACAAGTTCTGGATGATTCAGAACCCTGGAAACTGTCATCTTTGAAACATTGGCCCTTTTCGCCACATCTGCCAACGTCGTCATATATCTCCTCTCTTATTTTCTAGCCAAAATATGCAAACGTTTTCTTGGTGTTATTATATATTATTTACTACTAAAAAGTAAAGCCCTTTCATCACATTATTTTACAAGAATTTTCTGAATGATCCGCGAATCTGTTTTTTTAATTATAAAAAGGCCTATTTATTAGACCTTTAACTGTATTTCAAAAGACGGTGTTGACATAACCCTTGAGAAGATACGTTGAGCTTAATCCTAGTCAGGTCTTCTTGTTTTAGATAGAACTCTTTAGAGTGCTTAAATCTCAAAAAACTGGTTAAAATGATGGCAGGAAGCCCTTTTTATTTTGTTCAAATAAGATGGTTTAAGCACCAAAACAGCCATTTTTCTCTAAAAACAGTAAAAAAGACAAACACCAAAACGATGTTTGTCTGTAATCTGAAGAGGCCGAAGCCTCTTTTCATTTTCACTAAGGATTATTTAGCGATTTTTGCGAAGTACTCAAGAGTACGAACAAGTTGTGAAGTGTAAGACATTTCGTTGTCGTACCATGAAACAACTTTCACCAATTGTTTGCCGTCAACGTCAAGAACTTTAGTTTGAGTTGCGTCGAACAATGAACCGTATGAGATACCTACGATATCTGAAGATACGATTTGGTCTTCAGTGTAACCGTAAGACTCGTTAGCAGCAGCTTTCATTGCAGCGTTGATTTCGTCAACAGTTACGTTTTTCTCAAGAACAGCAACCAATTCAGTTACAGAACCTGTTGGAGTAGGTACGCGTTGTGCAGCACCGTCCAATTTACCGTTCAATTCTGGGATTACCAAGCCGATAGCTTTAGCAGCACCAGTTGAGTTAGGAACGATGTTTGCAGCACCAGCACGCGCACGACGAAGGTCACCACCACGGTGTGGTCCGTCAAGGATCATTTGGTCACCAGTGTAAGCGTGGATAGTTGTCATCAAACCTTCAACAACACCGAAGTTGTCTTGAAGAGCTTTAGCCATTGGAGCCAAACAGTTTGTAGTACATGAAGCACCAGAGATAACTGTTTCAGTACCATCAAGGATATCGTGGTTAGTGTTGAAAACGATTGTTTTAACGTCGTTGCCGCCAGGTGCAGTGATAACAACTTTCTTAGCACCATTTTCATGGATGTGTTGCTCAGCAGCAGACTTAGATGCAAAGAAACCAGTTGCTTCAAGAACGATTTCTACACCGTCAGTAGCCCAGTCAATGTTAGCTGGTTCGCGTTCTGCAGAAACTTTAACGAATTTACCGTTAACTTCGAAACCACCATCTTTAACTTCAACAGTACCGTCGAAACGACCTTGAGTTGTGTCGTATTTCAACAAGTGTGCAAGCATTGCTGGATCTGTAAGGTCGTTGATACGAGTAACTTCAACACCTTCAACGTTTTGGATACGACGGAATGCAAGACGGCCGATACGACCGAAACCGTTAATACCAACTTTAACTACCATTTATGATTTCCTCCTTATGAAAATCGAGTTGTATTTTTAAAAGGCAAGCCTTTTAATCCTTTTTGTGAAAAATATAACTTGTAGATTTGCAAGATAGTTTTCAACACTCTTATTATATAACTTATTTTATAAAAATGCAAGAGATTCATGAGCATTAAGAAATTAAACCAACAGACCTATCTTCAATCCATTTATTCCACTGCTTTCAAACGTCACTATCACCAATCGCCGTCTAAGTAGAGGCAAGAAAATCGCTAAGCAAAGGAAGAGACCCAGCCCTTCCTTTTTTCTATATAAATACCAATCTTAGCAGCGCCGTCGTCAGAACACCAACCAGGACCGCAAGCAAGATGTTTTTCGTCTTGAGAACCACCCAAAAAGTTGGAAGTAAAGCTAGGCTTTCTACCGGCAAAAAGCTCGGCAACCGTCCAACCTCCTCGTCCATGATACTAGATAAGGTCAAGGCAAAGATAATGGTCAGGGGCAAAAAGCTAAGAAGCTTGACCAGTCTATCAGGCAAACCTTTTTTTTGAGTCAAGACAAATGGGAGAACCCGCGGAAACCAAGTCACTGCAGCCGCAGCTAGAATAATCAAAAACATACTAAGATTAGTAGTGAGGAAATCTCCGACGGGAGAAAGTACTCACTACTTTTTCTTTATGATAAAGTAGAGGTGTCTTGTTAAGTCGAGAACTCTTTTGACGCTAGACGTCGCATCAAAAACTGGCAAGGCACCTGTTTTAGAAAGAATGTTATCAAAGTATGTGGGACGCCAGACGTCGAGTATTGAAAATGACATCACTAAAACAAGGAATCATTCAAGACAAAGAGGTAATATCATGCGAGTAGTATTTGGGATTGACGTGAGTAAGGTAAGTTCAGAAGTAGCCATTCTAGTCAACGGCGAGAAGGTTCATAACTACACCATGTCCAATGATGCCATTGGCTTTTCTCGGCTACTTGGCGATTTGAAAACCGTCCACAAGCCAGAAATCATCTTTGAAGCAACAGGCGTCTATTCTCGTCGTCTTCAAGCTTTTCTGGATGAACATAGCTACGCTTATACACGACTCAATCCCTTAGAAGCCAAGAAGCAACTGGATAGCTTGCGTGTGAGAAAAACAGATCAAATTGACGCCGAAAAACTAGCTCAATCTCAGTTTGTACTGAATCGTAAATCGACGTATGTCCAAGAAGAAGTCTACCAAAACTTGCGGGATCTCAGTCGATTCTATCAGAACTTAACTGAGGACATCGTTCGAGCTAAAAACCGCCTGCACAAGGTCTTACAGGTCACTTTCCCTGAATTGGAAACTATCTTGTCAACACCAACTGGGGAACAATACTGGAACTTAGTTATAGCTTTTCCTTGCAAGGACTTCGTGCTTGAGTTAAGCAAGGATGAACTCTCAAAGAGCATCCGTCTGTCCACTTCAAAACGGATTTCTGACAAGCGTGTGGCTTACTTAGTTGAGAAGCTGACAGCACTAGCTAATCAATCTTATTGTGCCGTTAAGAAAACCTCTCCGATCATGGAAGAGGTGCGTTACTATGCAAAAGAATTGCTTAGACTTTCTGAACAGAGACAAACTGTCTTAGACGAAATGGTGGAACTAGCTCAGCCATTACCAGAATATGAGATTCTGCTTTCTATTCCTGGTATCGCTGAGACGACTGCAACAAGTATTATTGGCGAACTGGGAGATATTCGCCGTTTTCAGTCTGCCAATCAAATCAATGCCTTTATCGGTATTGACCTAAGACACTATGAATCTGGAAGCTTCCTCGCTAAGGAGCACATTACCAAGCGTGGCAATCCCTACGCTAGAAAGATTCTGTTCAAGTGCATTCACAATATCGCTTCAGCTAGTCACACTAATCCTTGCCATATCGCAGACTTTTATGAGAAACGAAAAAGACAATCGCAAACGACTTCAACCAAGCCACACACGATTGCCTCCATACATCGACTCATTCGGACAATGTATTACCTCATTATGCATAACAAACTTTACGATTACGCTTCAACCCAAAATCGATAAAACTGTTTATGCTCTATCATTGTAACACCTTATCAAAAAATTTCAACATAAGGTGTTGGTTTTGTATACACTTTTTTCACTAAACTTTAGTCCAAAAGAAAACAATTTCCTTATTTTGACTATTGAACTCAAAATATTTTTCGTCAAATACCTTGATGGACTTGACAAATGGTAGAAAATATAGTTTTATTGGCCATCAACCATCACCCCCACTGTACATCCAACAAGCGTTGCCAACAAGACCGCCAAATAAGACGAGACTAGGCTTGCCAAGCCAACATAAACCACCAAAACCGAAAGCAAAATCAAACCAATCTTCTTCATAGGAAGTTTCCGAGCCATAGCCTCCAATTGGCCAGAAAAAATCCCAACAAACATGGCAATCAAAGCAAAATCCAAGCCCAAAGCCTCAGGATTAGCAATCAAACCACCCAGCATATTTCCCAAAACTGTAAAGACAAACCAAGAGGCATAGCTGGCTAGATTATTGCCATACATCCAACTGGGCGCAATCTGCTTTTCCTCAACATGCTTTCGCAAAAGCACCGCATAAGATTCATCCGTCAAGAGGGAACCTATCAAAATATTAGAACCCAGGCTATTGCCTTGAAAAATCGTTGTCGTGTGCAAACTCATCAAAAAAAGGCGGATATTAACAAAAAATACCGTCACCGCAATGGATAAAAGCGGTGCCCCAGCTAAAATCATAGCACACATGACAAACTGGGCACTCCCCGCGTAAACCAAGAGACTCATCAACCCCATCTCAACGGCCGTAATCCCTGAATTGACCGAAACCACCCCGCAAGCAAAACCGATGCTAGCATAACCCAAAACCGTCGGCAGAGCTGCTTCCATGCCCGACCGAAAATTCATATCCTTCATATCTTCTCCTATTGATAACGAGAGGCTGGGCAAACGTCCAACCTCTCACAAAACTCTTACAAATTATCAAACGCCAAACTCGGCTTGGCATTGAGCTTCCAACCCGCAAAGTTACCCTTGTTGTACTCGGACGCAGCCGCAAGAGCAATCATCCCGGCATTGTCACCACAAAGACGAAGAGGTGGAATAATCACATCCACATCGGTGATTTCAGTCGCCAGACGCTCACGCAAGCCCTGATTGGCCGCTACACCGCCCGCCACAACCAAGGTCTTGACAGGATAGGCCGCCAAAGCCTTCTTGGTCTTGGCCATCAAAATATCCATGACACAGGCTTGGAAGGAGGCCGCCAAATCTTCATTGGATAGACTTTCACCCTTTTGCTGGGCATTATGGTAGAGGTTGATAAAGGCCGACTTGAGACCTGAAAATGAAAACTCCAGATTATCTTCCTTGATCATAGCCCGCGGGAAATTATAAATGTCCTCACCTTGATGAGCCAATTCATCAATGACCCGACCAGCCGGATAAGGCAAGCCCATAACGCGACCGACCTTGTCATAAGCCTCACCGACCGCATCATCGCGCGTCTCACCGACAATTTTGTAATCGCCCGCCTCAGACACATAGACCAACTCCGTGTGTCCGCCGCTGACCAAGAGCGCCAGCAAGGGAAATTCCAACTCCTTAACCGCACGCGCCGCCATCAAATGCCCCGCCATATGATTAACAGGAATTAAAGGCAAACCATGTGCCCAGGCAAAAGCCTTGGCCGCTGAAATCCCGACCAAGAGTGCCCCGACCAAGCCTGGACCGTAGGTTACCGCCACCGCTGACAAGTCCTCAACCGTTACCTCAGCCGCAAGCAAAGCCTCCTCGATGCAAGCCGTGATAACCTCCACATGGTGGCGGCTAGCCACCTCGGGCACCACACCCCCAAAACGCTGGTGGCTGGCAACCTGACTGGCAATCACATTGGACAAAAGCTCCGCTTCACCTCGTAAAACCGCCACTGACGTCTCATCACAGGACGTCTCGATGGCCAAAATCAATCTATCTTCCATTCCACTCTCTCTTCATCACCACTGCGTCCTCAATCGGACTGTGGTAATAGTTCTTTCGTTTTCCTATTTTGGTAAAATGCTGGCGTCTATAAAGAGCTTGGGCTGGGGCATTGGATTCCCTCACTTCGAGAAAAATGTCCCCTTCCCAGTCCTTCACAGCAGCCATTAGCTGGCTTGCAATCCCCCGTCCCTGAGAATGAGTCTTAACAGCAATCTGCAAAATCTCCATCTCATCCAGAACCGTCTGCACCGCTAAAAATCCGACCACATCCTGCCCATCATAGGCCAGATAATAGGTCGTATCCGCCCCAGCCATATCCGAAGCCACTTGACTTTCCGTCCAAGGCGACAGCTCATACACATCCGTCAAAACGGCATATACAGCCGGAACTAAGTCCGCCTGCCCCTCGTATTTCCTGATTTCAATCATACACGTTTGATATAGTTTTCATTACCAGCAGCATGGTCCTTGAGCCAATTTTCCTCAGCCTCGACACGTTTGAGGTAGGCTGGCTCAAAACTGGTAACTTCCACCGCAGGCAAGTCCTGACCAATAACCGCCAGCTGATAGGCGGACGGCAGGCTGGTTTGAATAGCCGCCTCTGGAAAAGCTTGATTTATCTGCTCGACAAAGTTTGTTACTTCCCCGACAAAAGTCAGGTTTTCCTGACCAGACAGGCTAGCCAATAATTCCTCAAATACCCAGTATTGGTCAGCTTGAGTAGCTCTGCCATTTTCATAAATCCCAGCATAGACCGAATTGCGGCGCGCATCAATGAGCGGAACCACCCGACCAGAGAGGCCAGCTGGCACCAGCGACTGCAGGCTAGAAACCCCGACCAAATCAATCTGCAGAGTGTAAGCCAGAGTCTTGGCTGTCGCCACCGCTACCCGCAAGCCCGTGTAAGAACCAGGCCCCTGAGCCACGACAATTCGCTCTAAATCCTTGGGTGTCCAACCGACCTGAGCCACTAAAAAATCCACTGTCGGCATGAGGCTGATACTGTGATTTTTCTTGATAGCCAAGATCGTCTCCGCCAGCAGGCGGCTATCTTCCACCAGCGCCACCGAAAGAGCCTGGTTGGAACTATCTAATGCTAAAATTTTCATGATTTTCTTCCTTTGAACTGCTATCTCTCTATTGTAAGCTATTTGAGAGAGAAATTCAAATTGAAAAGGCTAGGTTGTCTCACCCAGCCTCCTTCAGCTCTGTCAGGTCAATGACCTGGTCATAAACAATGCCTTTTGGTCTTGACGGACAGGCGAAGTCGCCACCAAATCATTCGATTGATTCCAAATAAATCGGCTGAGGCTGTGAATCAGGCCTTGAAAATCATCTTGAAGGAGTTCCAAATCAAATCCATTACTACAGATAATGGAACCGAGTTTAACCGCTTGTCAGAAGTGTTTCCGGAGAAACATATCTACTACGCTCACCCTTATTCCTCTTGGGAGAGAGGCACGAACGAGAATCACAATAGACTTATCCGACGGTGGTTGCCGAAAGGAACCACAAAAACGACCCCGAAAGAAGTCGCTTTTATCGAAAATTGGATCAATAACTATCCCAAAAAATGTTTGGGTTACAAGTCACCGAGAGAATTTCTTATAGGTGGCTAACTCGGAATTTAAATTTGCCCAACAAATTGAAAACCATATCATTTTCAATTCTCCGTCAATTCAATTTACCAAGGCTTTATTTTATGGTATAATGAAGAGTAATATACCGGCTGTGAAACCTAATAACTCAAAAAAATTGAATAGACCCAACAAATAGCATCCCTATTTGTATCTTTTTCATAGACACAGTCAAAAGGAGAAAGGAAACTACACTACACATGATTTTTAAAGTATTTTACCAAGAAACCAAAGTCAGCCCACGCCGTGAGCAGACCCAAGTTCTCTATGTTCAAGTAGATGCTGCTGACGAATTGCAAGGTCGTATCAAGGTCAAGGAATTGGTTGAAAACAAGTTCCCAGCCTACAACGTCGAATTTGTCGACCTCCTATCTGACAAGCACCTCGAATACGAGAAAGAGCACGCAGATTTCAAACTTACGGAGTTCTAATCTATGCCATCAGTCAATCTAAAACCTCATGAAGTTGGTGTCTTCGCCATCGGTGGTTTGGGAGAAATCGGGAAGAACACCTACGGTATCGAGTACCAGGACGACATCCTCATCGTTGATGCCGGTATCAAGTTCCCCGAAGATGACCTATTGGGTATCGACTACGTTATCCCAGACTACTCCTATATTGTTGAAAATATCGACCGCGTCAAAGGCTTGGTCATTACCCACGGGCACGAGGACCACATCGGGGGGATTCCTTTCCTACTCAAACAAGCCAATGTCCCTATCTACGCAGGTCCCCTAGCCCTAGCCCTTATTCGTGGCAAATTAGAAGAGCACGGTCTCCTTCGTGATGCCAAACTGTTTGAAATTAACCACAATACAGAATTGACTTTTAAACACCTCAAGGTCAGCTTCTTCCGCACCACCCACTCCATTCCAGAACCCCTGGGTGTTGTGGTAGATACACCGCAAGGAAAAATCGTCTGTACCGGTGACTTCAAGTTTGACTTTACCCCAGTTGGTGAGCCAGCTGATTTGCACCGTATGGCAGCCCTGGGAGAAGAAGGCGTTCTCTGCCTCCTCTCTGACTCGACTAACGCTGAAGTTCCGACCTTTACCAACTCTGAAAAAGTGGTCGGTCAGTCCATCATGAAGCTGATTGAAGGCATCCACGGGCGCATTATCTTCGCATCCTTTGCCTCCAACATCTTCCGCCTCCAGCAGGCTGCAGATGCCGCTGTCAAGACCGGTCGTAAGATTGCTGTCTTTGGCCGCTCCATGGAAAAAGCCATTGTCAACGGTATTGAGCTGGGCTACATCAAGGTGCCGAAAGATACCTTTATCGAGCCAAATGAAATCAAGGAATACCCTGCCAACGAGATAATGATTCTCTGTACAGGTAGTCAAGGAGAGCCAATGGCGGCCCTCTCGCGGATTGCCCACGGTACCCACCGTCAGGTCCAACTCCAGCCAGGCGATACGGTTATCTTCTCATCTTCGCCGATTCCGGGAAATACCACAGGTGTCAACAAGCTCATCAATATCTTAATTGAGGCCGGTGTCGATGTCATCCACGGTAAGATTAACAACATCCATACCTCCGGACACGGTGGCCAGCAGGAACAAAAACTCATGCTCCGCTTGATTAAGCCAAAATTCTTCATGCCTGTGCATGGCGAATACCGCATGCAAAAAATCCATGCCAGTCTAGCTGTTGATACTGGAGTTCCTAAGGATAATATCTTCATCATGGAAAACGGAGATGTCCTGGCTCTGACCAAGGACAGAGCCCGCATGGCCGGTCAATTCAACGCCCAAGATATCTACGTTGACGGAAACCGTATCGGTGAAATCGGAGCTGCTGTCCTCAAAGATCGTCGTGATTTATCTGAAGACGGTGTAGTCCTTGCAGTCGCAACCGTAGACTTCAAGACCAAGATGATTTTGGCTGGACCAGATGTCCTCAGCCGAGGTTTCATCTACATGCGTGAATCAGGCGACCTGATTCGTGAGAGCCAGCGCGTTCTCTTCAACGCCATCCGTATCGCCCTGCGCAACAAGGATGCCAATATCCAAACGGTCAACGGCGCTATTGTCAACGCCCTGCGACCATTCCTTTATGAAAAAACAGAACGGGAGCCAATCATCATTCCAATGATTCTAACCCCCGATCGCTAAACAAACTAAATCGAAGCAAGGTTCCTCTTCGATTTTTTTATTCCCAATTTGTAAAATTGGGAGCGGGAAAGAACTCGACTAATGAAAAGAGAGTTCGTCAACAAGTCCTTATTTCCAGTTGTTGAGCTGAAACAGTCTATCCCCAGACTTCAATTTATGTGAGCTGACTGCCGTCAGCTTATATCTCCCACTTTAAAAGGTCTCCCAGACCTTTTAAACTCCCGCCCCCGCATAGCTCCAAAGGTTTGGGAAACCTTTGGAGGCTGGAGATATAGCGAACAAAGTTCGCATCAGTCGTTAAGTCAGAGTAGTGACTGTTGGAGGTTGGAAATTGAACGAACGGAGTTCGTATCATTCGTTAGATCAGGTTCGGAGTATCAAACGCGAAGGAAATGAGGCTTTCTACGCAACCCTTATTTCCAACTTTAAAAGGTTCCCCGAACCTTATGAACAATCAACCCCTGCGTCAATATGTTTTTACTAATCAATGAGGTTGAGGTTGGACTTTATGCCCAACCTCAACCTTTTCCTATTCTCCTTATGAAGTGATATTTGATGACACCTTTGAGGGGAACGTCCTCTAAACTCGCGTATAGTTCATAGCCATTTTTCAAGTAGAAATCCTTAGCTTGGTAGGATTTGGTGGATAGGGTAATGCTGGTCACTTCCAGTTCTCTGGCCTGCTCCTCCAATTCTGACAACAATTGACTACCTAGCCCCAAACCTTGCGCTTCTTTAGCCACTACCAAAGCTTTGACATGAATAGTTTCCAATGTCTTCACCGCCTGCAGGACACCGACCAACTGACCGTCCTGTTCTTTGGTCAATACAAGCTCAGTCGGCGACAGTTTCTCTAAAGACTCCGGGCCAAATTCCTCTACAAATTGCTGGTCAAACACCTGATTTACAAACTCATTAATCATTTTCCACCTCCATCGATAGAAAAAGAAACCCGAAGGCTTCTTTCCTCTTAATATAAATCCAAGTAGTTATCAATTTCCCACTTAGAAACGTAGGTTGCGTAGCTTGCCCACTCGATTTTCTTAGCTTCAATGAAGTTGGTGTAGATGTGCTCACCTAGGGCTGCACGCACCACTTCGTCCTTGCGGAGAGCCTTGAGGGCATTATGCAGAGTTGAAGGAAGATCAGTGATGCCTGCTTCACGACGCTCTTCATCAGACATGGCATAAATATTTGACTCTACAGGAGCTGGGGCTTCAATCTTATTTTTGATTCCTTCTAAACCAACTTCCAACAGAACGGCCATAGCCAAGTAAGGGTTAGCAGTTGGGTCTACAGAACGCAATTCCAGGCGAGTTCCCATTCCACGAGATGCAGGTACGCGCACCAATGGCGAGCGGTTCTTACCAGCCCAAGCAATGTAAACTGGCGCCTCGAAACCTGGAACCAAACGCTTGTAAGAGTTAACCGTTGGGTTGGTAATAGCAGTATAGTTATAGGCATGCTTGATCAAACCACCAAGGAAATAGTAGGCTGTTTCAGACAATTGCATACCATTCGGATCTTCTGGATCATAGAAAGCATTGTTTCCATCCTTATCAAACAAGGACATGTTACAGTGCATACCAGAGCCTGCGATACCAAACTTAGGTTTGGCCATAAAGGTCGCATACATCCCGTGCTTACGAGCAATGGTCTTAACAACCAACTTAAAGATTTGGATATTGTCACAAGCTTTTAAGACATCCTCATATTTGAAGTCGATTTCGTGCTGACCTACTGCCACTTCGTGGTGACTCGCTTCCACTTCAAAGCCCATTTCTGTCAGAACGTTTACGATTTCACGACGTGTATTATCAGCAAGGTCTGTTGGAGCAAGGTCAAAATAACCACCCTTATCATTCACTTCAAGTGTTGGGTTTCCGTGTTCATCCATCTTAAAGAGGAAGAACTCTGGTTCTGGACCAAGGTTGAATGATGAGAAACCTGCTTCTTCCATATGGCGAAGAGATTTCTTCAAATTTCCACGTGGGTCACCCGCAAAAGGCTTGCCATCAGTTGTGTAAATATCACAGATTAAACCAGCTACACGGCCATTTTCATCTCCCCAAGGGAAAATAGTCCAGGTATTCAAGTCAGGGTAGAGATACATATCTGATTCATTGATACGAACAAAACCCTCGATAGAAGATCCATCAAACATAACCTTGTTTGACAAAACCTTATCCACCTGCTCATCTGTTGCAGGAATTTCCACGTTCTTCATGATACCCATAATATCTGTAAACATGAGACGTAGGAAGGTAACGTTTTTCTCTTTAATATCACGTTTAATATCCGCTACTGTAATTGACATTGCTTTCTCCTCTATATTTATGCTCTTTAAGATGACCGAAAAATGGAACTCGGACTTGAAAATCGTCCTTGTCGACTGAATTCATCATGCAAGATACGGCGAACATCCTCGTCCGTCAAGGTCTTGGTTTCCTGTTTGACTTTTTCTTTTACCTGACGATTAGCATATTCCTTCTTAATCGCAGCAATATTCAAACCCTCATCCAAGAAATCCTTGATTTCCAAGAGCAAGTCCATATCATTTAGAGAATACAAGCGACGGTTTCCTTCATTACGCTCAGGCTTAATCAAGCCCTGGTCCTCATAATAGCGAATCTGTCGGGCCGTCAGGTCAGTCAACTTCATCACACTACCAATCGGAAAAATGGCTAAGGAACGACGGAACTCTTTTTCTCTCATAATGAACTCCTTTCTGCACACTATTATAGGGGAAATTTTTCTGGGCGTCAATATGTGGTGTCACATTTTGTGACATGTTTTATCTCGAAAAGCGCCTTTTCAGCTTTTCCAGGTCATAATTAACCAAAATTGCTACAAAAACTCCTACAAATGTCTCAAAAACCCTTGTCAAAGCATAGACAATAGTCGAATTCCCTGCAGGTACCGACAAAGCAATGATTAACAGAGTAGCAACACCACTGACAACCCCGGCAGTATTATTGAAAGCCACATTGGTCATAATGGTCAACATGGTAAAAATCGGTATGGCAATCAAGGTTACCCAAAAACTCTGTGAAAAGAAATCGCTGAGGATGAAAAAGAGCAGGGCATAAAAACCACCGATAGAATTGCTGAGGACACGAGAAGAGCCAAAATGCACACTCTTGCCAAAATCCTCCCGCAGACTAAAGACCGCAGACAGAGCTGCTATCTGGAACCCATCCCATTTTAAGAGGTGAAACAGTAATATAACAAAGAAAACTGCCAATCCCGACTTAAGGGTCCGCATCCCTAACTTAAACTTCTTGGGGTCAAATCGATATCTCTTAAACATACTACTATTCTAACATGATTTAGCAAAAATGTTTATCAAATGCCTGCAAAGATTGTGACAAATGGATGATATTGGCTGAACTCAATACTTTTCAAAGACTAGATAAGCTAGCAAAAAACGACGGTCACCCGTCGTTTTTTGCTAGCTTATTTCTCAGTCAATGCTGCAAGTCCTGGCAATACTTTACCTTCTAACAACTCCATAGAAGCACCACCACCTGTTGAGATCCATGAGAACTTGTCTGCACGGCCAAGGTTGATCGCTGCTGCTGCTGAGTCACCACCACCGATGATTGATTTCACACCTGGTTGTTTCACGATAGCGTCCATTACACCGATTGTACCAGCTTGGAAGTCTGGGTTTTCAAATACACCCATAGGACCATTCCAAACAACTGTTTTTGCACCAGTCAAGGCTTCGTCAAACTTAGCGATTGATTTAGGACCGATGTCAAGACCAAGGAATCCTTCTGAAACTGCTTCGCCTTCTGTATCGCGAACTTCAGTATATCCAGCAAATGCGTTAGCTTCTTTTGAGTCAACTGGCAAGATCAATTTACCGTTTGCTTTTTCAAGAAGTGCTTTTGCCACATCAAGCTTGTCTTCTTCTACAAGTGAGTTACCGATTTCGATACCTTGCGCTTTGTAGAATGTGTACGTCATACCACCACCGATAAGAACTTTGTCTGCTTTTTCAAGAAGGTTCTCGATAACACCAATCTTATCAGATACTTTTGAACCACCAAGGATTGCCACGAATGGACGCTCTGGAGTTTCAACAGCTTCTTGGATGTAAGCAATTTCGTTTTCCAAAAGGAAACCAGCTACTGCTTTTTCTACGTTTGCTGAGATACCAACGTTTGATGCGTGTGCACGGTGTGCAGTACCAAACGCGTCGTTAACGAAGATACCATCACCAAGTGAAGCCCAGTATTTACCAAGTTCTTCGTCGTTTTTAGATTCTTTCTTACCATCAACGTCTTCGAAACGAGTGTTTTCGACAAGGAGGACTTGTCCATCTTCCAAAGCATTGATAGCTGCTTCCAATTCAGCACCACGAGTAGCGCCAGCGATGAAAGCAACGTCTTGACCTAATTTAGCCGCCAGGTCAGCTGCTACAGGAGCCAATGATTTACCTTCTTTGTCTGCTTCTTCTTTCACACGACCAAGGTGTGAGAAGAGGATTGCGCGTCCGCCTTGCTCAAGGATGTACTTGATAGTTGGAAGTGCTGCAGTGATACGGTTGTCGTTAGTGATAACGCCATCTTTCAAAGGAACGTTAAAGTCCACACGGACAAGGACTTTTTTGCCCTTCAATTCAACGTCTTTAACAGTCAATTTAGCCATTAGATAGACTCCTTATAAAATTTTTATCCCCATTATTGTACCACATTTTTAACATTTTTCCCATTCAAAGAAAAATTTTTCACAAGATAATGATCAATCTAAGACCAAGTACGAACAATCAGCTACAGCAACCAAAAGAAACTGGCACAAAGTCCAGTTTCCATTATCATTTTTTGGTAACATTTTCCAGATAGCCTTGAGAATTAAGAGCAACAAAGCTATACTTCACTCTTCTCTAGTCAACTTTACCTTGACTCTCCCATTCCTAAATCAATCTGGCTTGTCCTGATGATTTCTGTAAAGCAATGGGTAAATTGAGCCGTGATTCCCCAAACTGTTTCTGGCAGGTTATCATAAAAGGGGATAGACCGTTTGTGGTGCTTGAAAGGGTAGTCCCGACCACCACGAATTCGCTCGAAGGGAAAATCTTGCTCCGGATCCAGACGAAGATAGAGGGGATAGTAGATTGGGTCCTGCTCAAGGAGTGTTGCCAGAGGCACGGTGAACAAGCGGGCCACCTCTTCATTGGGTACAATCTCTTTCCAGTCTACGTTTAAGCGACCGACAAAACAGCGGATAGTTGATTTGCCAAAGACTAGATAGTCAATTTCCCCTAAGATTTCTATAGATTCCTCTGCAAGATTCAGCTCTTCTACTACCTCACGGACCACCGCCATCTCAGCCGATTCCCCCTCTTCGATACCTCCTCCAGGAAAAGAGACCTCCCCAGGTTGAGAAATAGACTCCGAGCGGACTTCGTACAAAACCTGCCACTTATCATCTGACCAGACTAGAGGCAGAAAAACCGCAAAAGACCTTTTCTCACCTAGAGGCTGAGGTTTGTAGTTATCGAGAATTTCCTGAATCTGACGAGGCATAGAACCAACTCCTTACTAACTAGTGATAAAATCATTTTACTCTATTTCCAGCCAAATAGCAAGTGAAATAGCAAAGAAAAACTGAGACGGTGTGTTCTCAGTTTTAGCAGACTTACTTCCCTTTCAGCATGCCCATAATACCTCTGGTCACCACACGTCCGACTTCCCGGCCGACTTGGCTCATGAGATTTTTGGTAAAGCGGTCCATCATCGAATCGGAACGCTTGGCAGATGGTTTGCTGGCCTTGGCCTCTGCTTTTGCTCTTTCCTTGGCAGCCTTTTCTTCCAATTTTGCTGTTTCTTTGGCGGCTTTTTCTGCTGCTTTTTCCGCCTCCGCCTGCTCTGCTTGCTTGATCAACTGAGCCTCTTTTTCTTGGGTCAGCGCTAGAATTTGCTCATGGGCAGATTCTCGGTCAACCGCGTCCGCATATTTGTCCATCAGAGAAGAATTATTGATGGCAGACAAGACCAGAGTCGCATCAGCTGTTCCCAACTGACTCTTCGGCGGATAAATCATCACCCGGTCTGCAAAGCTTGGTGTTCCATCCGCCTGCAAGGTCGAGACAACTGCCTCTCCGACCTGCAATTCCTGAATGACCTTGGCCAAGTCCTCAGCTCCTTCTTGACGGAAGGTATCCGCCACTGTCGCCACCGTTTTTAGTTCCTTAGGCGTGAAAGCGCGGAGCCCATGCTGGATACGGTTGCCCAGCTGGCTAGCGATGCTATCAGGAATATCGGTCGGATTTTGCGTAACGAAAAAGACACCAACACCTTTTGAACGAATCAGGCGAACTATCAACTCAATCTTCTCCAGCAAGACCTTGGGTGCATCCTTGAAGAGCACATGGGCCTCGTCAAAGAAGAAGACCATCTTGGGCTTATCTAGGTCGCCTACTTCCGGTAAAACTTCGTAGAGTTCCGACAAAAGACTGAGCAGAACGGTCGAATAAAGCGTCGGCCGATTGAAAAGTTCTGTCGCCTGCAAGACATTGATAACCCCTTGTCCATCAGCAGTTGTCCGCATCAAATCCGCAATCTCCAAGCTGGGCTCACCGAAGAACAGTTTCCCGCTCTGCTGTTCCAAGACCACCAAACTCCGCAAGATGGCACCGACCGAACGAGCTGGAATATTGCCATAATATTGACTAAGCTCTTGAGCATTTTCAGCCACAAAATTGAGCATGGCCCGCAAGTCCATAAGGTCCAGCAACAGCAGACCACGTTCATCCGCCACACTAAAGACGATATTGAGGATGGATTCCTGCGTATCATTGAGCCCCAGCAAACGGGTCAAAAGCACCGGCCCCAACTCAGAAATGGTCATCCGTACTGGAATCCCATTTTCACCGAAAACATCCCACAGCTCAACGGGATAACTCCTCGGCGAATAATCTGCATACTGAGTCCGCTCCAAACGACTTGGGTCAATTTCCATGGTATTGGCCTGGACCAAACTATTGAGGTCACCCTTGATGTCCGATAGAAAGACAGGAATTCCCGCCTCACTCAGTTGCTCCGCCAAAACCTTGAGCGTCACCGTCTTACCTGTCCCCGTCGCCCCGGCAATCACACCGTGCCGATTGAGGCGCTTGAGCTGGATTTCCGCCTGCGCACGCCCGTACCCAAATGCAATAACTTCTGACATAATCTGCCCTCTTTTCCGATTGTTCTGTCTATATTCTAGCATAGTTTTTAGGAAAATAGCAGAGCAGACAGCTTGCAAGTTCACCGCAACAAGAAAAAAAGAAAAGCCTGACGAGCAGACTTTTTCATATTACAAATACAAATATTTAAACAGGGCAACCGCAGCGATTGACGCAAGGATTGGAGCAACAACGCCGACCCATGCATACCACCATTTTGAATCAGCCTTGGCTTGACCAAGAATTGATTTTGGCAAGAAGTGGTGAACGATACGAGGACCAAGGTCACGCGCTGGGTTGAGACCAGGACCAGTTGGACCACCGACAGCTGCAACAAGGGCCATAACAAGGAAACCGATACCGACATGGGCTACTGCAATGGAACCGGCAGTATATGGCGCAACCATTGTTTCAGCAGCAGTCTTATCATAGCCTTGCTCAATCAACTTACCAACCAACTCTGCACCGAAGAAGTTCTTTGTCAAAGCAAGCGCACCGAAGAACAAGACGAATGACCCAACAAACTCATTTAAGAAACCATTGATGGTTGCTGCTTTACGGCTTTCCGCTTTGCCATTGTCCAAAGCATTGATAGTAGAGAAAGAACCCAAGACATGGTTTGAATTCTCTGTTTTCAAGAAATATGGTTTGTAAACGGTGACAACGACCAATTGACCAAGCATTGCACCCAAGACCTGAGCGATAATGTATTGAGCCACATGTGCCCAAGGGAATAGACCTGAAACAGCCAAACCAAGTGTGAAGGCTGGGTTGATATGGTTACCAGAAACATTACCAAACATGAGGGCTGGCATCATAACAGCCAAACCGTAGCCGATAGCGATCAAGATCCAACCTGAGTTGTTTCCTTTAGTACCTTTAAGGTCAACGTTGGCAACTGTACCATTACCGATGATAATGAGCAAGGCAGTCGCAAGAAATTCAGTGATATATTTCACTGTCCATGTGATATCCATGAGTGTATCCTTCCAATTTATGAATAGTATTGATATTCTCTATTTTATCAAGTATAATATACAAAGTAAAGCATTAACTAGAAAGTGAAGCGTTTACTTTCTGAAAAACAGATGATTACTTACACTATTTTTCAAATGCCAAAGGAGATTTATATGGCTTCCCAAAATGACACGCTCATTTACAATATTGACAAAAGTATCAAGAAAAAAGCAGACTTGATTGAAAACAACTTCTTCGCCTATGCAATTCGCTCAGCTATGGCCAGTGTTTACCTAGCAATTGGTTTGGCTATATCAGTTTATACAGCTGATAAGCTCAATCATATTGTAGATGGCCTCGGTAAATTCAGCTACGGACTCATGTTCGGCTGGTGCTTGGTCATGATTCTTTATATGAACGCTGAACTAGGTACTTCTAATATGATGTACATGACCTCTGCTATCCACCGGAAAGTGATCCCTACCAAAACAGCCCTCAAGATTCTAGCTACTTGTATCTTTTTCAACTTTGTTGGGGCAATCATTGTAGCCTATATGCTCTCCTTCACAACTCCTTACCAGGTTGGACATTTGGAACATGATAGTTACCTGATTGAAGCTGTTGTCGCAAAACTGGAAAAAACACCTCTGACACAGTTTGTCGAGGGCATCTTTGCCAACATCGTAGTAAACATCGCTGTCTTTATCTCTATGCGCATGAAAGACGATGCGGGCCGTGTTATTTCCCTCATCTTTATCATCTTTATCTTTGCCTTCCTAGGCTTTGAGCACGTTATTGCCAACTTCTCTACCTTCTCCTTGGCCCTTTTCTCAAATGGTGGTCCAGTCGAGGGCATGACTATCCTCAGTGTCCTAAGGAATTTCCTCTTCTCAGGACTTGGAAACTACGTCGGCGGTGGTCTCCTTATCGGTCTCCTTTACAGCTGGCTCAGCGATAAATCAAAACTCTATGTCGACTAATCTAGAGAATGCGGTTGGAAATCCAGCCGTATTTTTTGTACTCACCAATAACCCGAGAGGCCGAATATGATGCAAATAATCTAATCGCCCCTGTTTCTAGAAATATGACAATAAAACCCTCTGAAAGCTTGATTTCAAAGGGTTTTTAGAATGTATACAAAAAGAGCACCGACTCGACATCGCTTAGGGCTGCTGGATTCCTCCCCTGACCCGCTTCACGCACGAACCTTGCTCCATTTATTATTATATCACAAATTCACTAAAATTCAATATTTTTCTCAACTTCAAGCTTCCTGAAAATGAGAAATAAGTTCATACTCAGAGATAGATATTCTTCATCAACATCCTATCATCAACTAACCCCACTCTCAATATCACTTAGCTAATAGACCTAAAATTCATTATCCAGGCCATCTGATAGCTTTGATTCCCCCTCATCACTTAAACTGGGCACCGTATTGGGCTAACAGATGAGTCTAACGTAACCGCCCAATAACGGAGTATCTTTTCAGCACTGGAGGATTTTTTTATGTCACACCCCATCGTCCCATTGACTGTTCCCAAATCTCGTCGCTTTGAGAAGAAAGGCAGAAACGATATTCTAATCAAAATTCGTCTCGGAAAAGTGGAACTCACATTCTTTCAAGCAATCCACCAAGAGACACTAGAAACACTCTTGGATAAGGTACTGCACCATGACCATCCAGCTCAGTGATTTAGGACAAGTGCAACCGCCCAATATACTTCGTTATTGGGCGGTTGCGTCTAACACTACAGACTTATTGAATCACAAGAATTCTCCGAGTTTCATAGTTAACAAGAGCTAAAAAACGCCTGCTTACGAAATTATTCTAGCTTAGAGTAATTTCGTAAACAAGCGTCAAATCAATATGATGAGTGTTACCGCTGGGGCAGGCCCAGCGGTAGACCAGAGCTAGACTAAGAAGATTTCTCTTCCATCATCATAACACTCAACAAAATTGATGATCTTATACAAGTTCGATAATTGCCATTGGGGCAGCATCACCACGACGTGGTTCAGTTTTAAGGATACGAGTGTATCCACCATTGCGCTCAGCATAACGAGGTGCGATTTCTGAGAACAATTTTTGAAGAGCTGTAGTAGCTGTGTACTTATCAGTTGCTTCATCGTAGTTTTCAGATGCAATTTCGTTACGAACAAATGCAGCAGCTTGACGACGTGCGTGCAAGTCACCACGTTTACCAAGTGTGATCATTTTTTCAACTGTTTTACGGATTTCTTTAGCACGAGCTTCAGTTGTAACGATTGATTCGTTGATCAAAAGGTCAGTTGTCAAATCGCGCAACATTGCTTTACGTTGTGAGCTAGTGCGTCCTAGTTTACGGTATGCCATGATTTCCTCCTATATTTATTTATCATTTTTCAATCCAAGACCGAGTTCAGCAAGTTTAATCTTCACTTCCTCAAGACTCTTACGGCCCAGATTGCGCACTTTCATCATTTCTGGCTCAGTTTTCTCTGTCAAGTCAAACACAGTATTGATGCCTGCACGTTTAAGACAGTTGTATGAGCGAACAGAAAGGTCCAATTCTTCGATCGTACGATCGAGCATACGGTCATCAGATGCTGTTTCAGATTCTTTCATCACTTCAGCTGATTTTGCAACTTCAGTCAAATCTGTAAAGAGACCCAAGTGCTCCATCAAGATACGAGCAGAAAGCCCAAGTGCATCTTCAGGAATAATTGTACCGTTTGTACTGATTTCAAGTGTCAATTTGTCAAATCCATCGTTGCTACCAACACGAGCTGGCTCAACTTGATAATTGACTTTTGTAACTGGCGTATAGATTGAATCTACCGCAAGTGTACCTACTGGTGCATCATCTTTCTTATTGCCTTCAGCTGGTACATAACCGCGACCTGCATTTACAGTTAAAATCGCTTTAAATGTTGCACCTTCAGCAATTGTGAAGAGATAATGATCAGGATTTACAATTTCAATATCACTATCTGTAAGAATGTCACCTGCTGTTACCGCAGCTGGACCTACTACATCAAGTTCAATTTTCTTTTCGTCTTCGACATAAGATTTTACAGCAATGCCTTTGATGTTGAGAATAATCTGCATGACATCTTCACGGACACCTGGAACTGTGTCGAATTCGTGGAGTACACCATCAATCTTAATTGATGTTACTGCAGCACCCGGAAGTGAAGCAAGAAGTACACGACGAAGAGAGTTACCAAGAGTTGTTCCGTACCCACGTTCAAGCGGTTCGACTACAAATCTGCCGTAATCTTTATTTTCATCAATTTTTGTTATTGTTGGTTTTTCAAACTCAATCATTTCTTACTCCCTCTTAAACGAAAAGCTGTGTATGGTTGGTATGATTATACACGGCGACGTTTTGGAGGACGAGCACCATTGTGTGGTACAGGAGTCACATCACGAATTGCTGTTACTTCAAGACCAGCGGCAGCAAGAGCGCGGATAGCAGACTCACGACCTGAACCTGGGCCTTTAACGGTAACTTCAACTGTTTTAAGACCGTGTTCTTGTGCAGATTTAGCAGCTGCTTCTGAAGCCATTTGAGCTGCGAATGGTGTAGATTTACGAGAACCTTTGAAACCAAGAGCACCAGCTGATGACCAAGCAATAGCGTTACCATGCACATCAGTAATCATAACAATAGTGTTATTAAATGTAGCGTGAATATGTGCAATACCAGATTCGATATTCTTTTTCACACGACGTTTACGTGTTGGTTTAGCCAATTTTTCTACCTCCTATATTATTTTTTCTTACCTGCGATCGCAACAGCTTTACCTTTACGAGTGCGGGCATTGTTTTTAGTGTTTTGTCCACGGACAGGAAGTCCACGACGGTGACGGATACCACGGTATGAACCGATCTCCATCAAACGCTTGATGTTCAAGTTAACTTCACGACGGAGGTCACCTTCAACTTTGATTGCATCAACTTCACGACGGATAGCATCTTCTTGATCTGATGTCAAATCTTTTACGCGTACATCTTCTGAAATGCCTGCTGCTGCAAGAATTTTTTTAGATGTTGCAAGACCGATACCATATACGTATGTCAATGAAATAACTACACGTTTGTCATTTGGAATGTCAACTCCAGCAATACGAGCCATGTTTTCTCCTTTCTATATTTTAACCTTGACGTTGCTTGTGTTTAGGGTTTGCTGGGCAAATCACCATAACACGACCATTACGACGAATAACTTTGCAGTATTCGCAAATTGGTTTGACCGATGGTCTTACTTTCATGTTTTATCCCTCCAAGTATTTCGACTATTTAAAGCGGTATGTGATACGTCCACGAGTCAAGTCATACGGACTAAGCTCAACAGTTACGCGGTCTCCGACCAAAATACGAATGTAGTTCTTACGGATTTTACCAGAAACAGTTGCAAGGACTTGGTGTCCATTTTCCAACTCAACAGTAAACATAGCATTTGGCATTGTATCAACTACTTTGCCTTCAATTTCAATCACATCTTCTTTTGCCATGCAAAAGTATCCCCTCTCTAAATATCGATTTGATGCCCTCTGAATACAGAGGTAACAATTATAAGTCAGACTAGGCTATTTTATCACTTTCACATGAAAAATGCAAGCCAAATCCATTAGATTATTTTAAATTTGACAAGACTGTGTCAATTGCTCGGAAAACAAGTTCGATGTCTTGGTCTCCCTCAATATCATGGACCAAACCTTTGGCACGATAGTGGTCAATAATTGGTTGACCTTGGGCAATATTGACCTCCAAACGGCGTTGAACAGATTCAGGCTTATCATCTTCACGCTGATAGAAATCTTCTTCTTTATAATCTCCAACAGGTGGGTTAAAGATTTTATGGAAGGTTTCACCAGTTTCTTTATGGATGATTCGACCGCTAAGTCGCTCAACCAATTTAGATGGATCGATTTCAATGTTGATAACACCCTGCAGTTCAATTCCTAAATCTGCTAGGTTGGCATCCAAGGCATGTGCTTGTTCAATCGTGCGTGGGTAACCATCTAGCAAGAACCCCTTTTCCTTGATGTCGTCTTGCACCAAACGCTCTTTGACGATACCATTGGTTACTTCGTCCGGAACCAAGTCGCCTTTGTCGATATACGATTTAGCAAGTAGCCCCATTTCCGTTTGATTAGCCATAGCAGCACGGAACATATCTCCTGTAGAAATGTGAGCAACATTAAATTTTTCAACAATCTTAGCCGCTTGAGTCCCTTTACCAGCACCTGGCAAACCCATAATTAAAAGATTCATGACAAACTCCTTATTTTGTTTTCACATAAATTTGCCACAATTGACAAACTTATCTAAAAACAAAATAGAAGGTTGACTAGGTCAACCTATATTCTATTCTGTTACGTTCATAAAGCCTACATATTTTCTCTTGAGAAGATATCCCTCCAATTGCTTGATACCCTCGATACTTGTCATAATCAAGATAATCAAACTAGTACCCAGGAAGGCAATATTGGAAGAAAGACCAAAAATATTTTGAGCAAGAATTGGTAACAAGGCTACAAAACTCAAGAACAAGGCACCAACTGTCGCCAGACGTTTCAACAGGACAGAGAAATACTTCTCCGTTCCATTACCTGGACGAACACCGTGGATATATGCCGCACTTTTTTGAAGACTCTCTGCCGTTTTCTCAGGATTTACCTGTACAAATGTATAGAAAAAGGTAAAAATGATAATCAATCCAGCATATACCAGCATCCCTTTAACAGTGGAATAATCAAAATACTCTTGAATACCTAGTAACCAACCCGCACTTCTGTTTTGACTAGCAAAAAATTGAATCAAAGAACTTGGTAGTGCAGTGATAGACCCGGCAAAGATAACGGGGATAACGCCTGCAGGATTCAATTTTAAGGGAAGATATGAGCTAGATGGCGCACCTTGAGCACGTTTTGTATATTGAATCGGAATCTTGTATTCAGCTTGTTGAATGTAGGTTGTAAAGTAGACTACAAACAAGATGAGTACAATCAAAAGTCCAACATAAATGATGGATTCTGTAATCCGACTAGCCTCAATATTGACAAAACGGTCGATATAAATTTCTCTAAAAGTATCTGGCAAGGATGAAATGATACCCGCAAAGATAATCATTGATGTTCCGTTACCATAGCCCTTATCTGAAATTTGTTCTCCCAACCAAGTCACAATGACAGAACCGGTTGCCAAGATAGAACCCAGCAAAAGATAGGTCTGCCAAGTCATTGGCATATTTGTCAGTTGTGCTCCTGATAGGGCATTAAAGCTGGCGATAATCCCCATGGATTGGACAAAGGCCAAAAACAAGGAAATATAGCGAGTCGCCTGGTTTAATTTCCGACGACCAACCTCGCCCTGCTTGCCCCATTCTACAAACTTCGGCAAAATGTCCATCTGAAGCAGTTGAACAATAATCGAAGCCGTGATATAAGGGCTGACACCCAGTGCAAAAACAGAGAAATTTTTCAAAGCGTTACCCGAAACCAAACTCATCATGTTTAGGAAGGGAACGTTTGACAATGCTTCTAAGCTTTTGGCATTGACACCAGGAACGGTGATATGTGTACCAATCCTGAACACCAAAAGGACAAAAATTGTAAATAAGATTTTCTTACGAACAGCTTTTACTTTTAGAGCATCTGTTAAAAGTTTAAAAAACATAGGCGGTCACCTCTTAGATGACTTCTACTGAGCCACCTTTAGAAGTGATTGCTTCTTCAGCTGATTTAGAGAATTTAGCAGCTTTCACTGTCAATTTCTTCGTCAATTCGCCGTTACCAAGGATTTTAACACCTGATTTTTCAGCTTTAACGATACCAGCCTCGATAAGTACAACTGGTGTTACTTCAGCACCATCTTCAAAAGCGTTCAATTGATCCAGGTTAACGATTGCGTATTCTTTAGCGTTGATGTTTGTAAATCCACGTTTTGGAAGACGACGGAACAATGGAGTTTGTCCACCTTCAAAACCTGGACGAACGCCGCCACCGCTACGAGCTTTTTGACCTTTTTGACCACGACCAGAAGTTTTACCGTTACCTGATGAAGTACCACGACCTACACGGTTGCGAACTTTACGTGAACCTGTTGCAGGTTGCAATTCATGAAGTTTCATTATATATTTCTCCTCTTTTATATGCTAGCGCCTGTGGGGAGTTAGAGTAAGCCGCCCACAAACTCGCTTCTATCAAAATTGACTAGAAGTCGCAAAGATTTCTCCATGCGACCTAGTCTGTTTATTGTTAACTTTAGTATAAGTTACTTAACTTCTTCAACAGTTACCAAGTGAGAGATAGCGTTCACCATTCCAAGAATAGCTGGGTTATCTTCCTTAACAACTGAAGAGTTCAATTTACCAAGTCCAAGTGCAACAACTGTTTTACGTTGCTCTGGTTTGCGACCGATTGGAGACTTAGTCAAAGTAATTTTAATTTGAGCCATGGGTATCTCCTTTCTTATGCTAAATCAGAAACTGAGATGCCACGAAGTGCAGCCACTTCTTCAGCACGTTTCAATTGTTTCAAACCTTCAACAGTTGCACGAACGATGTTGATTGGTGTGTTTGAACCGAGTGACTTAGATGTCACATCAGCGATACCAGCCAATTCGATTACAGCACGAGTTGCACCACCGGCAGCAACCCCAGAACCTTCTGAAGCTGGTTTCAACATAACACGAGCTCCACCGAATTCTGAACGAACTTCGTGAGGAATAGTTGTACCAACCATTGGTACCTCGATCATGTTTTTCTTAGCAGATTCAACTGCTTTACGGATAGCTTCTGGTACTTCTTGAGCTTTACCAGTACCGAAACCTACGCGACCGTTACGGTCACCAACAACCACAAGAGCTGCAAAACGAAGACGACGTCCACCCTTAACAACTTTTGTAACACGGTTGATGGCTACTACGCGTTCTTCAATTTCAACTGCGTTATCTTTGAATGCCATTTCTTAGTGTCCTCCCTATTAGAATTTCAATCCGTTTTCACGAGCTGATTCAGCCAAAGCTTTCACACGTCCGTGATAGAGATATCCACCGCGGTCAAAGACCACTTCAGAAATACCTTTAGCTACCGCGCGTTCAGCAACGAGTTTACCTACAACAACAGCTTGTTCTGTCTTAGTACCTTTTGAAACTTCTTTATCAAGAGTAGAAGCGCTTGCGAGCGTTACACCCGCTACGTCATCAATCACTTGAGCGTAGATGCCTGTATTAGAACGGAAAATGTTCAAACGTGGGCGAGCAGCAGTTCCAGAGATTTTACCGCGAACGCGACGGTGGCGTTTTTGGCGGATTTTGTTTTTATCTGGTTTTGAAATCACAATATTCACCTCTTAATGTATGATTCTGTTTCTTACGAAACAATTTGAGAAATAGTCAGCCAGGTGGGCTAGCCACCCCAGCAAGCTATTATTTACCTGTTTTACCTTCTTTACGGCGAACGAATTCACCAACGTAGCGGATACCTTTACCTTTGTATGGCTCAGGAGCGCGAAGGCTACGGATGTAAGCTGCTGTTTGACCAACAACTTCTTTGTTGATACCAGACACGACGATTTGTGTTGGTGTTGGAACTTCAAATGTAATACCTTCTGGTGCAACCACTTCATCTGGATGTGATTTACCAACAGCAAGTGTCAATTTGTTACCAGCCAATTGAGCACGGTAACCGACACCACGCATTTCAAGTTCTTTTTTGAAGCCTTCAGAAACACCAACAACCATGTTGTTGAGGTTAGCACGGCTAGTACCGTGAATAGTCTTCATTTCTTTTGAATCGTTTGGACGGTGAAGGGTTACTTCAGTACCTTCCACACGGATTTCAATAGCAGTTGGGAATTCACGAGTCAATTCCCCTTTTGGTCCTTTTACAGTTACCACGCCGTTGTTTTGAGCAATCTCAACACCAGCAGGCAACGTAATAATTTTGTTACCAATACGTGACATGTTTTATTTTCTCCTGTTAAATTGTCAAGCCGTCAAGCGACTAGTTTTCACGGGGGCTCATTTAAACACGGACAATAGCCCGTGTTCGATTGAGCAGGTTTTATGATACCTTCAAATCAAGTTATTCGATTTGAAGGTATCATCCAATTACCAAACGTAAGCAACAACCTCTCCACCAACGTTCTTTTGACGAGCTTGTTTGTCAGTCAAAAGACCTTCGGATGTAGAGATAATTGCGATTCCAAGTCCGTTAAGAACTTTAGGAATATCTTCACGTTTTGAGTAAACACGAAGACCTGGTTTTGAAACGCGTTTCAAGTTTGTGATAACACGCTCGCCGTTCACACCGTATTTCAAGAATACGCGGATGATGCCTTGCTTGTCATCTTCGATAAATTCAACGTTTTTTACAAAACCTTCGTTTTTAAGGATTGTAGCAATCCCTTTTTTGATATTTGATGCAGGTACTTCAAGCACTTCGTGTTTCGCTTGGTTAGCGTTACGAATACGTGTCAAAAAATCTGCAATTGGGTCAGTCATAACCATTTTGTTTTTTCTCCTCTTACTAGTAGTTTGCAAGATGCACTTGCTAGTTAATTCATGATACAAAGGGCGCTAAAAAGCCAAAGTGAAAATAGAAAACTTGACGTAGAAACTTTAGTTTCTAGGAAAGTTTGTCTTTTTCATACAGGCTTTCGCCCGTGTTCAAATCGGCAAGCAAACTTTGTATCGGGGTTGTTTTAATTGAGTTCGAGCTACAACCTTAGCAAAGAAGATAGATTTTCCTAGAAGTAAACTTCATTGTCAAATCTCCTATCTTTGCGTTGGTTGCTAAACGCTCTCACATCTTATCTTACCAAGAAGCTTTTGTTACGCCAGGAATTTGTCCAAGGTAAGCCAAGTCGCGGAAGCATACACGGCAAAGTTTGAATTTGCGGTAAACTGAGTGTGGACGTCCACATTTTTCACAGCGTGTGTAAGCTTGTGTAGAGAACTTAGCTGGGCGTTTGTTCTTAGCGATCATTGATTTTTTAGCCATTTATTCTCTCCCTCTTATTTTGCAAACGGCATACCAAGGCCAGTAAGCAATGCACGTGATTCTTCGTCAGTGTTAGCAGTTGTAACGATAACGATATCCATACCGCGAGTTTTATCAACATCGTCGAAGTTGATTTCTGGGAAGATCAATTGCTCTTTCACACCAAGTGTGTAGTTACCACGTCCATCAAATGACTTAGTTGGAACACCGTGGAAGTCACGTACACGAGGAAGTGAAACTGAAACCAATTTATCCAAGAATTCATACATGCGTTCGCCACGAAGAGTAACTTTCGCACCGATTGCAACACCCTCACGAAGACGGAAGCCGGCGATTGATTTCTTAGCTTTAGTGATAAGTGGTTTTTGACCTGAAATCAAAGCCAATTCTTGAGCAGCTTTTTCAAGGTTTTTAGCGTTAGAAACAGCGTCACCAACACCCATGTTCAAAACGATCTTATCAACTTTTGGCACAGCCATAACTGAAGAATAGTTGAATTGTTCAGTCAAAGCAGGAACTACTTCATTAAGATATTTTTCTTTTAAACGATTTGCCATTATACTTCTCCTTTCCTTCGTGATTAATCAAGCACTTCGCCTGATTTTTTGTTGTAGCGAACTTTTTTGCCGTCTACAAATTTGTAACCAACGCGTCCTGCAACACCATTTTTGTCAAGAACTTGTACGTTTGACACATGGATTGGAGCTTCTTTTTCAACGATTGCACCTTGAGGGTTTTCGTTGTTTGGTTTTTGGTGTTTCTTAACGATGTTAACACCTTCAACAATCACTTTATTAACTTTTGGAAGTGCTGTTACGACAACTGCTTCAACGCCTTTGTCTTTGCCAGCGATTACGCGAACTTTATCGCCTTTTTTTACAAACATTTGATTTCTCCTATATTTCTTACGCCCTAGAGGGCACCCTGACCTTGTAAACAGCCAGGGGACTTAGTTTGTTAGATTAAAGTACTTCTGGTGCCAATGAAACGATTTTCATGAAACCGCCGTCACGCAATTCACGTGCCACTGGGCCAAAAATACGAGTACCGCGAGGGTTTTTGTCTTCACGGATGATAACTGCAGCATTCTCATCGAATTTGATGTAAGACCCATCAGCACGACGAGCACCTGTCTTAGTACGAACGATAACGGCTTTTACAACGTCACCTTTTTTAACCGCACCACCAGGAGTAGCTTGTTTTACTGAAGCAACGATGATGTCGCCGATGTTCGCGAATTTACGTCCTGAACCACCAAGAACTTTGATTGTCAAGATTTCGCGTGCGCCACTGTTGTCAGCAACTTTCAAACGAGTTTCTGTTTGAATCATGTCAATTTTCTCCTTTCAGGTTGATTAAATGATAACTGCCTCTTCCACAACTTCTACAAGACGGAAGCGTTTTGTAGCTGAAAGTGGGCGAGTTTCCATGATACGAACGATATCGCCTTCTTTAGCAACATTGTTTTCATCATGAGCTTTGTACTTTTTAGAGTAGTTAATACGTTTACCATAGACTGGGTGGTTACGTTTAGTTTCAACTACAACTGTGATTGTTTTGTCCATTTTGTCAGATACTACGCGTCCAACAAGAACTTTACGATTATTGCGTTCCATTGAAATTCTCCTTTCCCAATCTATTATTTAGTTTCAGATTGCACAGTTTTGATACGTGCAATTTGTTTCTTCACTTCGTTCAAACGAGCAGTTTGCTCAAGTTGACCAGCAGCAGCTTGGAAACGAAGTTCGAAGAGTTCTTTCTTCAATTCGTTTTCTTTCTTAGCAAGTTCTTCTTGAGAAAGGCCACGAAGTTCTTTTACAAAATCTTTAATTTCTTGAAGTTTCATGTCTTCTCCTTACTCTGCTTCACGTTTTACGAATTTAACTTTAACTGGCAATTTGTGACCAGCAAGGCGGAATGCTTCACGAGCGATTTCTTCAGAAACGCCAGCTACCTCAAACATCACCTTACCACGTTTAACTGGAGCTACCCAACCTTCAGGAGCACCTTTACCAGAACCCATACGCACACCGATAGCTTTAGCAGTGTATGATTTGTGTGGGAAGATTTTAATCCAAACTTTACCACCACGTTTCATGTAACGCGTCATAGCGATACGGGCAGCTTCGATTTGGCGGTTTGTAATCCATGAGCTAGTAGTTGCTTGAAGACCGTATTGACCAAAGTCTACTTGTTTTCCACCTTTAGCTTCACCGCGCATTTTTCCACGGAATTCGCGACGGTGTTTTACACGTTTAGGTACTAACATTTGTTATTTACCTCCTTTAGCGTCTTTACGAGCTGGAAGAACTTCACCACGGTAGATCCAAACTTTAACACCAAGTTTACCGTAAGTTGTCAAAGCTTCTTCCCAAGCGTAGTCGATATCCGCACGAAGTGTATGAAGAGGAACTGTTCCTTCTGAGTAGCCTTCTGCACGAGCGATATCCGCACCGTTCAAACGACCAGAAACTTGTGTTTTGATACCTTTTGCACCAGCGCGCATCGCACGTTGGATAGCTTGTTTTTGAGCACGGCGGAAAGCCACACGTTGCTCCAATTGACGAGCGATTGACTCACCAACAAGGTGTGCATCCAAATCAGGTTGTTTGATTTCGATGATGTTGATGTGTACTTGCTTACCAGTCAATTTGTTCAATTGAGCACGAAGCGCATCAACGTTGCTACCAGCTTTACCGATAACCATACCTGGTTTAGCAGTGTGGATAGAAACGATAACTTTGTTTACAGCACGTTCGATTTCGATTGTTGATGTTGACGCATCAGCCAATTCTTTTTTGATAAAGTTGCGGATTGCAAGATCTTCATGAAGGTAATCCGCGTATTCTTTTTCAGCATACCATTTAGCATCCCAATCACGGATGATGCCAACACGCATACCAATTGGATGTACTTTTTGACCCACGTTTTTACCTCCTTATTTCTCTGCCACAACTACAGTGATGTGAGCTGTGCGTTTGTTGATTGGTGAAGCTGAACCTTTCGCACGTGGACGGAAACGTTTCAACGTTGGTCCTTCGTTTGCGAATGCTTCGCTGACTACCAAGTTAGCTTTTTCCAAACCAAAGTTGTTTTCAGCGTTAGCGATTGCTGAGTTTAAAACTCCCTCGATAATGCTTGCAGCTTTGTTTGGTGTGAATTTCAAGATTGCGATTGCGTCTGCTACGCTTTTGCCACGGATATTATCCAAGACAAGACGTGATTTACGAGGTGAAACACGTACTGTGCGAGCAGTTGCTTTAGCTGAAGTAATTTCTGCCATTGTGTTTTCCTCCTAAATTATTTACGACGAGTTTTCTTGTCGTCAGCAGCATGACCTTTGTAAGTACGAGTTGGTGCGAATTCACCAAGTTTGTGACCTACCATGTCTTCTTGAATATATACAGGTACGTGTTTACGTCCATCGTAAACTGCGATTGTATAGCCGATGAAACTTGGGAAAATCGTTGAACGACGTGACCAAGTTTTAATTACTTTTTTCTTTTCGTCATTTGCTTGAGCTTCAACTTTTTTCATCAAATGCTCATCGACGAAAGGTCCTTTTTTAAGACTACGTCCCATTTTAGTGTTTTCTCCTTTAAAATATGTACCACAGCGGCTTGCCCGCTTTGCGGGCTACCGAGTTGGCGGATGATATAGAATGCTATGCAACTAAAAATAGATTATTTTTGGTTGCGACGACGAACGATAAGTTTGTCAGATTTAGCTTTCTTGTTACGAGTTTTCAAACCAAGAGCTGGTTTACCCCATGGTGTAGATGGTGCTTTACGACCAACTGGTGCTTTACCTTCACCACCACCGTGTGGGTGATCGTTAGGGTTCATTACAGAACCGCGAACTGTTGGACGGATACCTTTCCAACGGCTACGACCTGCTTTACCAAGGTTAACAAGGCCATGTTGTTCGTTACCTACAGTACCAACAGTAGCACGGCAAGTACCAAGGATCATACGAACTTCACCTGATTGGAGGCGAACAAGAACGTATTTACCTTCTTGACCAAGAACCTGTGCAGATGCACCAGCAGCACGAACCAATTCACCACCGCGACCTGGTTTCAACTCGATGTTGTGAACAACAGTACCGACTGGGATGTTTGCAAGTGGAAGTGCGTTACCAACTTTGATATCTGCTTCTGGGCCTGAAACGATGCGTTGACCAACTTCAAGACCTTTAGGAGCAATGATGTAAGCTTTAACACCGTCTGTGTAGTGTACAAGAGCGATGTTTGCTGAACGGTTTGGATCGTATTCGATAGTTTTAACGATTGCTTCAACGCCATCTTTGTTACGTTTGAAGTCTACCAAACGGTAGAAACGTTTGTGACCGCCACCTTGGTGACGAACAGTGATGCGACCGTTGTTGTTACGACCAGCTTTGCTCTTCAAAGCAACAAGCAAGCTTTTTTCTGGAGTACTTGTTGTGATTTCAGCGAAGTCCAAAGAAGTCATGTTACGACGGCCATTTGTCGTTGGTTTATAAACTTTAATACCCACGTTAATTCCTCCTTTGATTATTCAGCGTCAGCTGTAGCGAACAATTCGATCGCTTTTGAATCAGCAGCCAATGTGATGATTGCTTTTTTCACTTTGTTTGTGCGACCTACATAACGACCTACGCGTTTTGTTTTAGGTTTCACGTTGATTGTGTTCACATTCGCAACTTTAACACCCTCGAATGCAGCTTCAACAGCTTGCTTGATCAAGAGTTTGTGTGCACGAGTGTCCACTTCAAATACATACTTTCCTGCTTCGAGTTGGCCCATTGAGCTTTCTGTGATGACAGGTTTTTTGATAACATCATACAAATTCATTATGCAAGAACCTCCTCAATTTTAGAGATAGCTGCTTGAGTTACAAGAAGTTTGTCTGCATTTGCGATGTCAAGTACGCTTGCAGTAGTTGCAGTTGCAACTTTCACTCCTGGGATGTTACGAGCAGAAAGAGCTGCGAATTCGTTGCCTTCTTCAAGAATAACAAGGACTTTAGAATCAATGCTCAATGCTGCAAGTACTTTTGCAAATTCAGCAGTTTTTGGAGCTGTGAATTCAAGTGAGTTAACAGCTACAAATTTGTTTTCAGCAACTTTTTCTGAGTAAACAGATTTAAGTGCCAAGCGACGAACTTTTTGTGGAAGTTTGTACGCGTATGAACGTGGAGTTGGTCCGAAGACTACGCCACCGCCACGCCATTGTGGTGAGCGGATAGAACCTTGACGAGCACGTCCAGTTCCTTTTTGACGCCATGGTTTGCGTCCGCCACCTGAGACTGCTGAACGGTTTTTAACTGCGTGAGTACCTTGACGAAGGCTAGCACGTTGGCTGATGATGACATCAAATACAACTGCTTGGTTTGGCTCGATACCAAAGATCGCATCGTTAAGAACTACTTCACCAGCTTGTTTACCAGTTTGGTCAAATAATGTTACGTTTGCCATTTCGACTGATTTCCCCTTTCCTTATTATTTACCAGCTTTAACTGCTGATTTGATAGTGATAAGAGATTTCTTAGCACCTGGTACGTTACCTTTGATAAGGATAACGTTCTTTTCTGGAACAACTTGTACAACTTCAAGGTTTTGGATTGTTACACGGTTGCCACCCATACGACCTGCAAGGTTTTTACCTTTAAATACACGGTTAGGTGCAACAGGACCCATAGAACCTGGACGACGGTGGTAACGAGAACCGTGAGCCATAGGACCACGTGATTGACCATGGCGTTTAATAACACCTTGGAAACCTTTACCTTTAGATGTACCAGTTACATCAACAACATCACCAGCTGCGAAAGTTTCAACTGTAATTTCTTGTCCAACTTCCAAGCCTTCAATGTTTTTGAATTCACGAATGAAGCGCTTAGGAGCTGTGTTAGCTTTAGCTACATGGCCTTTGGCAGGTTTGTTGCTCAATACTTCACGTTTGTCATCAAAACCAACTTGAACTGCCGCATAACCGTCAGTTTCAACTGTTTTCACTTGAAGAACAACGTTTGGAGTTGCTTCGATGACAGTTACAGGGATAAATTCACCAGATTCAGTGAAGATTTGAGTCATTCCCACTTTTTTCCCTAAGATTCCTTTTGTCATGAGAAAAATATTCCTTTTCTTAATTTTGTATTTAAAAAGTTTTTAACGAGCGTTTTTCATGCTCAAATCAAGATACTAACGGCGTCAAACTCAAGATGAAAATAAGAAATCCGACGAAGAAACGGTAGTTTCCAGGAAGATTTGTCTTTTTTCACACAGAGTTTAGCCTGTGTTCAATTAGAACACTCGCTTTACTCAGTCGTATCTAGCTGATTAAAGTTTGATTTCTACGTTTACACCACTTGGAAGATCCAATTTCATCAAAGCATCAACTGTTTTTTGAGTTGGGTTAATGATATCTACCAAACGTTTGTGTGTACGCATTTCGAACTGCTCACGAGAGTCTTTATACTTGTGAGTCGCACGGATGATTGTGTAGAGGCTACGTTCTGTTGGAAGTGGAACTGGACCTGCTACTTGAGCACCTGTACGTGTTGCAGTTTCAACGATTTTTGCAGCTGCTGTATCAAGTGTACGGTGTTCGTACGCTTTCAAGCGGATGCGGATTTTTTTGTTTGCCATCTTTTTCTCCTTTGCGTCTATTTAAGATAATAGGCTAGCTCCACAAGAAAACCAACACGAGTTGCGTGGCAATGCAACCGAGCGTGTCGCAACCTCTTGCATCAAAGCTACAGCCGTAATTTTTACGGCACTAGAATAGTCTACCAAATTCTATCCGTCATTGCAAGAGTTTTTACTTAAAATTTTAAAAATCCCAAAACTTCTGTTTTGGGAGGCGGTTCGTGTATTCTATCGCCATTATTCTTATAGCATTAGTAGAAAACAATCATCGAAAGTCCTTTAAATGTTCTTGTAACCCCCTAAGCATATTCTTACGACCATTGAAACTCTGACCACTAATTAGTTTTTCATAATTTTCCAATTGGTCCATAGACAAATTTTTTCGATAATCTCTCCAGTCACCTCTCAACAACAATAGCTCGTCATTGACTAAACCTGGCGATTGTATTACTTGTGATAGTTCATGTATGTCTTCATGAGACATTCGGTCAAACTTGCGCTTTTTACTTTCCTGTCTGCGAACATAGTCCTTAATCCGATTTCTGAATTTAACCTTGAAATAACAATACAACTGGGCTCTTTCCCCAATCAACCATGGTTGATCCTCCAATAATTCAAACAAGGTTATCATGCCTTCCTGCTCCCAGTCATCTCTGTCCCACAGTTTGATATAAAACTCTTTTCGAGCCTTGTTGACAATCCCTTTTACGCCATCATAGACCTTTTCAAATTTCATCATCCCATCTCCTTTGTTTGATGGTTTAAGTTTATCGAAAAGAGCTAACTTTCTACAGGACATTTTTGTCTATTTTTAATGAAGATAGTTTATCAATCGTATTCTATGGTTATTACAGGCCATTGTTCTTTCCAGTTTTTCTTTTTTACTCTCTTCTCATATACATCCATACGTTTAGAATTGCCAATAAAATGAGGAGTTGGTCGCACCAAATAATTATAAATATCAGTCAATCCATAAGGTGCAAATAGTTCTATATCCCCTTTCTCTGTCTGACGAACACCAATTGCGGTACACCTTTCAGGAAATTTTTCTATTGCATCTTTTGACGATTGATAAGGAGAGGTATCCGGGCTATGAATATGCATAAATACTTGATTCTTAACTTCCCACTGATATTCCGGATATCTTTGACGCAAATTTGCTTCTAATTCTTTTGTTGCTTGATACGACACTTGCTCATCGTAAAAGATAAGATCAACATCCGTATTTTTATCAAAACGGTAATGATTCCAGATAAAATTACGAATTGTTCCTGCACAAATCCACGAGTCCGCTAAGTCTAAATCCTTTACAATCCCCAAAATCCTAATGATATCAGGATCTTTTAACAAATATCTTTCTAACTCATCTTTCATACAATCCTCTACCTTCAAGTTGTTCATTGATTTTAGTGTTATTTTTACTAGCTTCCAAAAGAAAAAGAAAGAGGGATAAAATATTCACCGGACCTTTATTCACTTTCTTTTTTATCATGATCCAAAGGCCTCGGTACCATGATAAAAAGGTCCACCCGGACCTAGTTTTACCCTCCTGTTTTCAAGCAAAAGATAAAAGGCTCTATAATTTCTGTAGTGGGTAAAACCACCATGGAAATTATGGAGCCTTTTTGAGTATATACAAAAAGTCCCATATGACCTATAATGAAAAGTGCTCAAACTATCATTTTAGAAAGACTCATATGGAACAACTAAATCTTATCACTAATTTTCTCAGAATTAAAGACAAAAATATTACTATCACTGATGAATATGATATGGGAACTCACTTAGAACTCCACGGTTACTTGGATTACATGGCTCCTAAATGTCCAGAATGCAAGGGACAAATGGCTAAGTACGACTACCAGAAAGCATCAAAAATCCCTTACCTAGAAACTGCTGGTTACCCACTCCTTATCCGCCTTAAAAAGCGTCGTTTCAAGTGTAAAGAATGTGGGAAAATGGCTGTCGCTGAAACTCCTCTTGTTAAGAAAAACCATCAAATATCTGTCGCTGTTAGTCAGAAGATCGCCCAGTTACTCATCGAAAATCAAGCAATGACACATATTGCACACAGGCTAGCTATCTCAACATCATCAGTTATGAGAAAGCTCAATGAGTTCAAGTTTGAAACGGATTGGAATACCCTACCTGAGGTGATGAGTTGGGACGAGTATGCCTTCAAGAAGGGGAAAATGAGCTTCATCGCTCAAGATTTCGACTCCCTAAATGTCATCACCATTCTCGACGGAAGAACTCAAGCAACCATCCGAAACCACTTTCTACGCTATCCTAGAAAGGTTAGAAATCGAGTCAAAGTGATTACCATGGATATGTTTAGTCCCTATTATCAACTTGCTAAACAGCTTTTTCCGAATGCAAAAATTGTACTCGACCGCTTTCATATTGTTCAACACCTTAGCCGTGCTATGAACCGTGTCCGTATTCAAATCATGAATCAATTCGACAGAAAATCGCAGGAATACCGTGCTTTGAAACGCTACTGGAAATTGATACAACAAGATAGCCGTAAAATCAATGATAAACGATTTTATCGCCCTATGTTTCGAATGCATTTGACTAACAAGGAAATCCTGGAAAAACTCTTGTCTTTCTCTGAGGAACTACGACAGCACTATGAACTCTATCAGCTTCTCTTATTCCATTTCCAAGAGAAGAACTCAGACCATTTCTTTGACCTAATTGAACAAGAAATAACCACTGTTAATCCTATTTTCCAGACGGTATTTAAGACATTTCTAAAGGATAAAGACAAGGTTTTGAATGCCCTAGAATTGCCTTATTCCAACGCCAAACTGGAAGCTACCAATAATCTCATCAAAGTCATTAAAAGAAATGCCTTTGGTTTCAGGAACTTTGAGAACTTTAAAAAACGCATTTTGATTGCTTTGAACATAAAGAAAGAGAGAACGAAGTTCGTCCTCTCTAGGTGTTAGCTTTTCATCTACCCACTACAGTTGACAAAGAGCCAGATAAAAAGGTCCACTGGACCTTGATTCGTTCTTTGGTTTTCAAACTCATGATAAAAAGGTCCCCCGGACCTAGTTTTGCCCTCCTGTTTTCAAGCAAAAGATAAAAAGGTCCCCCGGACCTTTTTATTCATCCATAAAGCTGTTGAAGACTTCTTCAATCATATCCCATTCTGCTGTTGCATCTTCCGGGATTGGTTGCAAATCGCCTTCTGTGCCGTTCTCGTTTTCGATATACGAGTAAGCTTGGATTTCCACCTCACCGTTCTCATCTTCTTCTGCACTTGCAGGAATTAAGAGAACGTAGTTTTTACCAAATTCTTCTTGACCGTCAATTGTCAATAAAATTTCAAACAAGGTTTCATTACCTTGGTCGTCTACCAAAGTAATCAATTCACGCTCGTCGTGGTTGTGGTCATGTTCATGGTCGTGATGATGTGCCATGTTTATCTCCTTTATATTTTAAAATGTTCTATCTAAATAATTTTGCAAAATCAGCTGGGCTGCCAATTTATCAATCACTTTTTTGCGCTTGCCGCGGCTAATGTCTGCCTGCTCAATCAACATACGTTCAGCCGCTACAGTGGTCAAGCGCTCATCCTGGTAATCAACAGGCAGTCCGTACTGTTCCACCAATAAATCACCGTAGGCTTGACTGGCCTCAACACGCGGACCGCTAGTATTGTTCATGTTCTTGGGTAGGCCAACAACAAACTTGTCCACCTTATACTGGGAAACAAGTTCGCTCAGCCTTTCAAAACCGAACTCACCTTTTTCTTCATTTATAGGAATAATTTCTAAACCCTGGGCCGTAAAGCCCAAGGGATCCGAAATGGCTACACCGACGGTTTTTGAACCGAAATCTAATCCCATAATTCTCATTAGAGGTCAATCCCATTCCCTTTCAAGTAGTAGCGTACCAATTCTTCAATGATTTCGTCGCGCTCATGTTTACGAATCTGATTACGGGCATCATTGTAGCGAGGGATATAAGCAGGGTCCCCACTCAAGACATAGCCGATAATCTGATTGATTGGATTGTAGCCTTTCTCGTCAAGCGACCGATAAACACTGGTCAGCGTTTTGCTGATTTCTTGCTTATCTGTATCGTCCAGACGAAAACGGACAGTTTCTTCTGTGAATCCCATACTTACACCTTCTTTCCTTATCTTATAGTCTATTATACCACATATAGCCCCTAAACTCAATGATATAGCATAAAAGAACCCTAGAGCTAGAGTTCTTTCATCTACTTTATAGGGCTGCTCTCATCCGAGCTTGAGCATTTTCTACATTACGCACTGAGCGTGGCAGGAAGGCACGAATGTCATCTTCCTTATAGCCTACCTGAAGACGTTTCTCGTCAATCAGAATCGGGCTTTTCAAAATCCGAGGATTTGAGGTAATTAAATCAATAACCTCATTAACGCTTAAATCCTCAATATCGAAGTCCAAGCTCTTAGCATAACGGTTTTTTGAAGAAACAATACTTGCAATACCATTCTCTGTCTTGGTCAAAATGTTCATAATTTCTTCCTTAGTAATGGCTTCTTTTGCAAGGTTATGCTCGTTGTATGAAAGTTGGTGAGCATTTAACCAATTTTTTGCTTTTTTACAAGAGGTACAACTAGATACAGTATAAATTTTAATCATGTAGTCACTCCTTTGCTACATCTTCGTAAACACATTATAAACCATTATACCACAAAATCCCTCAGTCTGCAGACCTATTTTGCAAAAAAACTTTAAATTTAAGGGGGAAAATTCGGTTTTTATGAGAAAAAAGCCTAGCTAGACTAGACTTTTTCGGAATTATTCTTCTAATTCGATGCCGCCATCGAGGTCAAGTACTACTTCTTCCAATTCTACATTGGTTTCTGTTTCAGTAGCAGGAACTTCTTCAGTAGCTTCCGCCTTTGCATCAGCCGTTTCAGCTGGTGCGTTATCATCTTCAATCAAACCGTAGTGAATACGGATTTTGCGGTCGATTTCTGCAAAAATTTCTGGATTTTCAGCCAAGAACTTCTTAGCATTTTCCGAACCTTGACCGATTTTCTCATCGTTGTAAGAATACCAAGCGCCTGCTTTTTTGATGATACCCAAGTCGCTACCGATTTGAATCAACTCGCCCGTCTGCGAAATCCCTTCTCCGTACATGATTTCCACGACGACTTCTTTAAATGGCGGAGCGACCTTATTTTTCACGACCTTGACCTTGGTTTCCTTACCAACGTTCTGGTCTTTCTGCTCACCCGTACCCTTGATTTGGGTATTGCCACGAACGTCCAAACGAACAGAGGCATAGAACTTTAAGGCACGACCACCCGGCGTGGTTTCTGGGTTACCAAACATGACACCCACTTTTTCACGGAGTTGGTTGATGAAAATAGCAATGGTCTTGGTTTTGTTGATTGATGCACCCAATTTGCGCATGGCCTGAGACATCATACGCGCCTGCAGACCCACGTGGCTATCACCGATGTCACCGTCAATCTCCGCGCGCGGCACAAGAGCCGCAACTGAGTCGACAACGACCAAATCAACAGCACCAGAGTCAATCAATTTACCAGCGATTTCCAAGCCCTGCTCACCAGAATCCGGCTGCGACAAGAGCAATTCATCAATGTTAACGCCTAGAGCCGCTGCATAAGCAGGATCCAAAGCATGCTCGGCATCGATAAAGGCTGCAATACCGCCTTCTTTTTGACATTGGGCAACCGCATGAAGGGCAACCGTCGTCTTACCAGATGATTCTGGACCGTAAATCTCGACGATACGACCCTTCGGATAGCCACCAGCGCCCAGAGCGATGTCAATCGACAAGCTACCAGAGCTCATGACCTGAACCTTTTGCTCGGCACGCTCACCCAGGCGCATCACTGCCCCCTTACCAAAGTCTTTTTCGATAGACTTGAGAGCGTCATCTAAAGCTTTTTTGCGCTCATCTCCATATTTTTTAGTAATTTCTTCTAATTTTTTCGATGGTTTCTTAGCCAATTTCTTTCTCCTCTTTTTCTAATCAAACCATTATAGCAAAGTTCTGCTATTTCACAAAGTATTTCGTACAAAGTCTAAGGCCTGCAGGCAAGCTAACTGACGCAGATAGAGCCATGAATAGCCCCCTAAATCCACTTCTTTTTGGACAATCCCAGAGGTGCTGACCAAGACCAGACTGACCTTGGCAAGGACGTTGTCGACAGTCGATTGGGGTTTGACAGCCACCGAAACAGCCAGAGTCAAATCTGTCGCCAATTCCTTCCGCAACTGACTGGCTTCTGTCACCAAGCTGTCCGAGCTGATTGGACCCTGACCTCTGACCTGACCCCCGCTAAAATACATCTGGTCTGTCATGGTTGCGCT
Source organism: Streptococcus nasisuis (assembly GCF_040836615.1). NCBI lineage: Bacteria > Bacillati > Bacillota > Bacilli > Lactobacillales > Streptococcaceae > Streptococcus > Streptococcus nasisuis. The sequence goes on from NZ_CP162268.1 coordinate 2,509,111, forward strand.
CAATTCCGCTTGCAACTGACCTCCCGTTCCCTGCTCCAAAATGGACAAGGTTTGCTGCTTGTCAACCAGCAAATCCGCAACCGTTTTAGCCAGACTATTGTCCTCACCATAGGCATATAGGTATTTTGCTAAATTATCTCGCTCCAGAATCGTCTTTTCTAGCTGGGTTAGTTTGACATCTGCCTCTGCCTGACTGGTCGCCTTGGTAGACAGGCGCAGGGTGACTTCCCCCGTTTTAGCATAAGGGGCTAGAGTCGGGTCCATCTGTTGGTCAATCAAGTCTGCCAAGATAGTAACCAACTGACTCTCGCCGATACCAAAGAACCGCAAGACCCGCGAATAGAGTTGTTGCTCGGATTGGGTCAACAGCGGCAGCAAACTCTGGGCAAACATGGCCTTGAGTTCGCTAGGCGGTCCTGGCAAGACAATATAGGTAACGCCGTCTTGTTCAATCATACTCCCTACGGCCAACCCTGTGGGATTGTGCAAGGGAATAGAACCAGCCACCAATTGAGCCTGACGCTCATTATTGGGTGTGCGAATACGACCGGGACGACTGGCAAAAAAGCGGTTCAGCTTGTCCACAGCCCTCTTGTCAAAGACCAAGTCGCGTCCTAAAAACTGAGCCAAGGTCTGCTTGGTCAAATCGTCCTCCGTCGGTCCCAAACCGCCACAGAGAATGACCATATCACTTCGCTTGCTGGCAATCTCCAACACCGACAAAAGACGCTTTTCATTATCGCCTACTGCTGTATGAAAATAGACGTCAATACCCAATTCAGCACATTTTTCAGATAGAAATTGCGCGTTGGTATTTACAATCTGACCGGTCAAAATTTCAGTGCCTACGGCGATGAGTTCTGCTTTCATAATCCTCCTTCTACTTTTGATAGCATGCAGTTACCTGCCTATCTATTAGTTCGTAATTGGGTGGTGGTTTTAGATATTTTTCCAGTCACACGTATTTTCATGGTCGTTAATGAGCCCGGCTGCTTGTAGGAAAGAATAGACGCAGACAGGACCGACAAATTTAAAACCTCGTTTTTTCAAGTCCTTGGAAATAGCCTTGGAAAGGGAGGTTTTAGCAGGAACTTGACGGTAGTCACCAACCGAATTGACCTGTGGGCGACCTGCTAGCCAAGACCAGATATAATGGTCAAAACTGCCGCATTCTTCCTGTAACTTGAGAAAGGCTTGGGCATTGGCACGGGTCGCGTAGAGCTTAGCCTTGTGCCGAATAATAGCTGGATTGTCGATCAGGGCATCCAGCTGCTGGTCAGTCATGCTAGCAACCGCATGATAGTCATAATCATGAAAGACAGCCTTGAAAGCCTGTCGCTTGTTGAGCACAATTTCCCAAGACAGACCTGCTTGATAGGTCTCCAAACAGAGCAATTCAAAGAGAGCCCGCTCCTCATGCAAAGGGCGCCCCCATTCTTGATCGTGATAGGCTATATAGAAGGGATTGTTGAGATTGACCCAAGAACAACGGTTCATATTTTTCCTTTCTAGCATTAACGAATGGCAGTCTGATAAGCATTATAGAGCGATCCTATCAAATCTAGACAAGCTTTATAAGCTTGAACGAGCTCTTCATTTTGAGACAGAAGCACATAAGACTCTTGCTCCAATATCTGCCTCAGAGGTTCTACCTTACCCTCATAAGCCATATAATCAACTGTTTTTAGATAGGCTTTATAATTTTCCAGGATTGATACATACGAACCACTCCTATCGCGTAGCTCCGCCTTTCTCACTTGTTCACGATAGTGTCTTTGTAAAAAATAAGCAAAATGTCCGCCAGAATGTTCATCTTTCTGCTTAATTTGCAGACCCGTGTATGTATCCCAATAACCGACATAATTCGGTATTAGAGAAGCAGTCAGACGACCAGAATAGGTATAGCCGAGATGATGGAGTGTCCCAAGGCGAACATAGTCCTGTTGATCCGCCATCAAGGCCTTATAGATGGACGATATTTTTTCCGTGTCTTTCAAAGATGCTCGAGCTTCAAAAAAGTGGTAATTGGGGTCTATGCGTCCTATGATGACAACCTCTTCATGAGGCATATAGTGATAATCAATAGAAAATTCTTTCCCTGACAAAGGATAATTTGGTCTGTGGCTAGTCCCAGCATGTATCAAATTTAATCTCATCACAATCCTCACTTCATCAGCATCTTGAGGGCGGACTTGATGTAATTCTCAGCGGTATCGGTCGTGCCGTCGAAGAATTTCTTGATTTTCTTGAGTTCAGCCGGTCGGTAGCCGAGTGCCTCCATTGCCTCCATTGCTTCGTCCAAGGTATGATTTTCACTGGTCGGAGCCGACGTTTCGACGGGACCTGTTTCTTCGCTCATAACAAACTTGCCTTCCAAGTCCAGCACCATTTGCTGGGCTGTTTTTTTACCGATTTTCGGAAACTTGGTCAGGTAGGTAATATTTTTCTGCTCAATGGCCCGAACCAGCCCGTCGTTATCATCCACAGCAATGATGGCCAGAGCTGTTGTCGGACCGATACCAGACACAGAAATCAGGCTGAGAAAGACAGCTTTTTCACTTTCGGATTGAAAACCATAAAGCAGATGAGCATCTTCGCGGATGACCTGATGGGTGTACACCGTCAATTCTTGGTTGACATGGCCAGAAAAAGCGTAAGGATTGGCCACGTGAAGAATGTAGCCAATACCCGCCACTTCAATGACGATGTATTTAGCAGTGATTTTCGTAAGTTTTCCTTTGATATAGTCGTACATGATTTTCTAATACTTTCCTAATTCTCGTAAAGAGGTGTGATTTTCTTGAATGCGACGGAACATTTTTTCCATGTCCGACTTGCTGAAGTTGATTAAAACTGGGCGACCGTGCGGACAGTTATAAGGATTTTTCGTGTGGGACAGCTGGCGAATGAGGTCACGCGCCGAATAGTCATCCAAGGCATGGTTAGCCTTAATCGACCGCTTGCAGGACATCATAATAGCCAACTCAGCCCGATACTGCTTGATGGAAACTTGGTCGGTCAAGAGCAACATGTCACACATCTCATAGACCCCAGACTCAATCTCCTCTTCCTGCATCCATATCGGATGTTCCCGCAGGATGAATTGGTTGTTACCGTACTCTTCTAGATTGATGCCGACCTGGCGCATGCTGTCCAACTTATTGGACAGGGTCAGGGCATCATTTTGCGGAAATTCAAAAATGTAGGGTACCAACAGTTGCTGGGCAGAATTGTCCACCTCGCCAATTTTCTCACGGTAATATTCGTACTTGACCCGCTCCTGAGCAGCGTGCTGGTCGATGATATAGAGACCGCCCTTGCCTTGAGCGAAGAGATAGGTTCCGTGCATCTGACCAAAATATTCCAATTCTGGGAAGGTTGACGTCTGTTCTTGGTCCAGCTGATTGGCCAACTTGGCTAATTCTTTCTGACTGAGGGCTGGATGCTCGGCATCCTGCTCGTCTGCTGACAAACGCTGGGCAAATTTGATAGCTGCAGCCTTAGGCTCAGGCTGACTCGACTGCTCTGCCATTTCCAATGGCGCAATCTCCTCCGCCACAACCTCTGGCTTGAGGAAGAAATCTTGCTTGACCGTGTCGTAGTAGAGATTGGTCTCACGCAACGGTAACGTCGTCTGCTCAGCTTTGACCTTGGTCCGTGTGCTAGATTTGGCCAGATTTTCCAAAGCATCTGGAATCAAATCTTGCTCTTTGAGGGCTTGGGAAATGGCCTCACGAATAAGCTGCATCAGCTCCTTTTCCTTGGAAATACGGACTTCCTGCTTGGTCGGATGGACATTGACATCAGCCAGATAAGGGTCAATCTCAATGGCAATCACCGCCAGTGGAAAACGTCCGACCATGAGCTTACTGCCATATCCTTCCAAAATCGCTCGGTTAAGCAGGAAATTCTTGATGTAGCGGCCGTTGATGAAAATGCTGATGTAGTTGCGGTTGGCCCGGGTCAATTCGGGCAAGGAAACATAGCCTGACACCTGAAAATCCAAGTCCTCGGCAACAATTTCAACCATTTTCTTAGCCGATGCAATGCCGTAGACACCAGAAATGGCCTGACGGAGATTGCCTGTTCCAGCAGTGGCAAGCAATTCCCGATCTTCATTTATCAGAGTAAAGCTGATTTCTGGATGGGCTAGACTGAGACGGTTGACAACGTCGATAATGTGAGACAATTCGGCCTGCTGGCTACGGACATATTTGAGCCGAGCAGGGGTATTGTAAAATAAATCCGAAACCGTCATCTGAGTCCCGACTGGACGGCTGATAGGTTCTTCTTTTTCAACCACCCCGCCCTTAGCCTCCAGCAAGATGCCGTGAGGATGGTCCGCAGTGGCCGTTTCAATCACCATCTGGCTGACAGACGCGATAGAGGGCAGAGCCTCGCCACGAAAACCCAAGGTCCGAATACGAAAAAGGTCCGCTTGATTTTTTATCTTGCTAGTCGCATGACGGCGAAGGGCCAAGCGCACCTCATCAGGTGCAATTCCCTCGCCATTGTCTGTAATCTGAATGGTCTTGAGTCCCGCCTCTTCAATCACAATCTGAATTTGGGTCGCGCCTGCGTCGATAGAATTTTCCAAAAGCTCCTTAACGACACTGGCAGGACGCTCGATGACCTCTCCGGCTGCAATCTGGTTGGCCAAAATTTCTGGTAGTTCAATAATATGATTTGTTTTAATTCTCTCGTTTGTCATATCTTTTATTATAGCACAAAGACAATATCCCATCGATTTCTTCTGTATCAGCCAAAAAATGGACGACTTATAAAAAACGACTATACTCCCTAACCTTTGAAGGATATTTTACATCTGAGAGATTACTTGGTTTGTTTTATCTCCTTAAAAAGCGAGTAACATCCCCATCCGCTAAACAGGGCAAAGGCAACTGGCAAGAGAATTTGAGACCAATCAAAGCCTGTGATTAAATTATAAAGTATATAGCCACTATTAAACAATAAGAAAAAATCAAAAAATACAAGTTGAATTATCTTCATGAAAACTCCTTGTTTACTCCTATATCCATTGTAGCAAATTTTGCTTATTTGTCCAAAGAACGATTGATTCGTTCAATTTGTTGGCGCATCTGATGGATATTAAACCAATAAATCAAGGCATAAATCAAGATAAAGAGCATCCAGAAAAAGAGCAGTCCAGCAAGATTGACTGGAAACCATCCCGCTAAAATCGATAGTGGTGTAAAACCGATTGCCGTTACCAGAAAATGCATTACCGTCATCCGAACCAAGCTCCAATCTTGCTCAAAAATCTTGTCCGCAGCTTGGAAGAGCACACCAATTGCCCCCCAAATAACAACCGAAATCAGCATAATCAGTGGCTGCGAAAACCGCTCCAGATAAATGGCTCCCATGGTCGAATGAGGATTAATTGGCAAATAGTACCCTTCGCCAAAGAAGCTTGCCATAACAATTGAAATTAAACTACCAATGGTGACACCCAAAGATGCCGATAAGAGATATTTTTTCATAATCCTAACCTTTCTTTAATAACTTTCAAATAACGGCGAGAGGAATAGGTCACCGCCCCATTTTTCATGACTAACTTGACCAAGCCATTGGACGTCAGTTTCAAGTGGTCCAGTCGTCTCATGTTGATGATTTCCGACTGAGAGACCTGCAGAAAATCCAATGACAATACCTCCTTGACCTGATAAAGCCGCAAATCTGACTGGTAAACTGCATCCCTCGTCTCAATCTGCAATATTTTATTTTCCAAATAGAGCCGGTAAATCTCCGATAACTCCAACAAGTGAACCTCCTCACCTTTTTTGACCGTCAGACGCTCCGCCTGCCTGCCAAAGGTCTCAATCATTTCCACCAAGCTACTAATCTGTGCTGTTAATTTTCTCGCTTCAACCGTAACCAAATCTTCTAGGATTTCGGACGAGATAGCAACCTTCACTTTCATAAACTCTCCTTTCTTTTTTCAAAGCCAGCTAACTTCTAAGACTATTAAAACCCATTAACAGACGAATTTCAATAGCCTGTCGCCATTCGGTCAAATTCAACGTCTAAACGGCAAAAAAGCCAGAACCACTGTTCTGACTAACATCATTTTAACGTCTGGTCTCCTTGCGCATAATGCGATTGAGAAAGAGTGCAATCACTACCCACAGCCCCGCCGAGAGGACAATGACCCAAAACCAAGACTGGCTGATGTTCATGAAAATACTAGGAAGTTCCACGTTCATACCGAAAAATCCTGTCACAATGGCTGGGATGGCCAAAAGGATAGATAATTTGGTCATGGTTTTCATGGTATCGTTCAAATTGTTGTTAAGGACATTATTGTAGGTGCCTTCCAACTTCTCGATGACTTGGGCTGATAGATTGGTCATTTCCATCAGCTGACGGGCCTCGATGTGGGCATCTTCCAATTGTTCCAGTTCATCTTCCGACAAGCTTTTGTAAAAGGTCTGCCCCTGCAATTGTTCCAATAACAAAGCATTTTGCTTGCTGGCAGAGGCCAGATAAACTAGACCAGTTCCCAAATCTGACAATTCCAAAAGAGATTTTTTGGTCGTCTCATCGCGCAAGACCCTGTTCAATTCCGAACTTTTGCGGTTCAATTTCTCCAGAACTGGGAAATAGGCTTTTGAAATCAGAAACAGGGCAGTGAAAACAAATTCTAGCATGGTCGCATCCTGTCGCCTTTGCAATATTCGTTCAAAACTGGCCTGCAGATAATTGGTATCCTCACCAAAAATCGTCAGTAACTGATTGCCAGATACAAAGAAAGACACCGGAGCTGTCTGGTAGGTCAAATCTGACTTAGAATTTGAACGTAGGGCATTGTAAATCACCAACAGCTCCTGACTATGTTTATCATATTCCAAGCGCGCGAATTCATTTTTGTCCAATACATAGGATAGGATCTCCGAGTCCAAATGGAGGTTTTCCTTCAAAAAATCAATATCTTTTGTCTCGCCCGCATCAGCCACCAACCATATAAAACGAGTTGTTGTAATCTTCTTCATTCCTTACCTCAATTGTTTCTTCTTGCCGATACTCATCTCACAACTTTTTCTTCAGCTCTGCCACCACCATCATGACTTCCATCGGGGTCATATTGTAGATGTCCAGAGCCTGCAATTCATCCAACACAGGATGGCTGCTAATTTCTGTAAACAAATCCAACTGCCCCAAGGCTGGTTCACTCACTAGATTTGGCTGATTTGGCTGACTAGGCTGACTGGACGGCGCATGATTTTCCAATTGCTGCAAAATACTATCCGCCCGTTTGAGCAAGTCCTCTGGCATACCTGCGATTTTGGCCACATGGATACCGTAAGACTTGTCGGCAGGACCTGGCGCAATCTTGTGAAGGAAGGTCACCTGACCATTTTGCTCCAAGGTCGACACATGGACATTCTCCAAGTTCTCCAAGGTCTGTCCTAGCTCGGTCAATTCATGGTAATGGGTCGCAAATAAGGTCTTAGCACCAATCTTGTCGTGGATATACTCAATAATGGACTGGGCCAGAGCCATACCGTCGTAAGTCGCTGTCCCACGCCCCAACTCGTCAAAGAGAATGAGCGAGCGGTCTGTCGCCAAACGCACGGCCTTGTTGGCCTCCATCATTTCTACCATGAAGGTCGACTGCCCACTGACCAAATCATCCGCCGCACCAATCCGAGTGAAAATCGCATCAAAAATTGGCAATTCCGCCTGATCAGCCGGCACATAGGAACCCATCTGCGCCATGATAACAATCACAGCCAGCTGGCGCATATAGGTCGATTTACCAGACATGTTGGGCCCCGTAATCAGCTGCATGTGAGTTTCCGCATCCAGATGGATTGAGTTGGGAATATAGGCCTGCTTACCCATAACCTTTTCCACTACGGCATGGCGACCTCGGTCAATGGTCAATTCGCGATGCTCCTTAAAGGTCGGACAAACCAAGCGCTCTTGCTCCGCCACAACCGCAAAAGACTGCAGGACATCAATAGTCGCAATGGTACGAGCCAATTTCTGCAGGCGACCGATGTATTTCTCCACTTCTTGACGGATGCGCATAAAAATCTCGTACTCCAGATTGGCTGATTTGTCACGCGCCTCCAGCATCTGACCTTCGATTTTGGATAATTCTTCCGTCCCATAGCGCTCCGAATTTTTCAGCGTTGCCTTACGGAAAAAATGAGCTGGCACATTGCCCAAATTAGAATTGGTCACATGGAAATAATAACCATCTTTTTTGTTATAATCAATCTTGAGATTATTTATACCAGACGCCGTCCGCTCCTTGGCCTCAATTTCCGCAATCCAGCCCGCACCCTCACGCATGACTAGGCGGTATTGATCCAGCCTTTCATCAAAGCCCGTCTTGATGATATTGCCATCGGTAATCGGTCCATTGGCCTCTGGGTCAATAGCAGAGCTAATCAGCGCATGAAGTTCTGGGATAGGATCCAGCCCCTGAACCAAGCTAGCCAGAGCAGGCTCTCCCATCTGCGACAGGATATTTTTGATAGCCGGCACATTTCCCAAGGTCTGAGAAAGTTGCAAGAGATCCTTGGGCAAGGTTTTCCCGAAGGATACTCGGCTGGCCAAGCGCTCAATATCATAGACCCCTTTCAGCGCCTCAATCAAATCACTACGCTCAAAGAAATAATCCAAAAAGACCTGCACAACTGCCTGCCGCGCCTCAATTCGCCCCTGATCAATCAAAGGACGGTCAATCCAAGTCCGCAAGAGCCGCATCCCCATAGCCGTCTTGGTCTCATCCATGAGCCAGTAAAGACTGCCATGCTTTTTACCAGTCCGCCCATTTTCCAGCAAATCCAGACTGGACTTGGTCGCATAATCCATCTGCAAATAATCCTTGATTTCATAGTGGACTACCTTTTGCAAATGCGCCAAATCTCGCATCTGGGTCCTATGCAAATAAGATAGCAATTTCCCTGCCGCAGCCTTCTCCAAGTCCGTCAAGGATTGGTCAATCAGATGAACATCATCTGCAACCTCATCCTCAAAAGACAGGAGCAGATTCATCTGATTGGCAAATACCTGCTCTTCCTCTTCAGAAAGGGTAAATCCGATGACCACTTCACGCGCCCGCAGATTGCGGATTTCTCCGCAGAGACTAGCAAAATCATCCAAACTAGTCACGAAAAATTGTCCGGTTGCCACGTCCATATAAGACAGGGCAAAATGAGCCCCGCTACGCTCAATGGCAACCAAGAAATTGCTGTCGGATCCCATTTTCGAGGAATCCGTCACCGTCCCCGGAGTGATGACCTGAACTACTTCACGCTTGACCACACCGACAGCCTGCTTAGGATCCTCCATCTGCTCAGCAATGGCGACCTTATGCCCCAGCTCCACCAACGTGTCAATATATTGCTGGGCCGCATGATAAGGCACACCGGCCATGGGAATAGGATTGTCCGCATTCTTATTGCGACTAGTCAGAGACAGCTCCAAAATCTGTGCCGCCTCGACCGCATCTTCATAAAATAACTCGTAAAAGTCTCCCATACGGAAAAGCAAAAAAGCATCTGGATATTGTGCCTTAATATCCAGATACTGCTGCATTCCTGGAGAAATTTTTTCTATTGCCATAGTCTCTCACATTTCTATACTAAATAAGAGTTAATCTCTGCCTCTACCTGCTGGGCCGCTGACTCGTCTCGGCAAATGACTAAGAGGGTATCAGCTCCTGCAATGGTTCCCAAGATTGGCGCAGGCTTTTCCGCGTCAATAATATTGGCCATCAAGGCCGCTTCACCCAAGTCTGAGTGGAGTACCAAGATAAAACTAGCGCGCTCGACCTTGTAGGCATACTGGGCCAGCAATTGGACAAAGTGGACCTGGTCATCCTCGACAGTCATGGAATAATAGGATCGTCCACCCTCATACACTTTCACAACTCCCAGCTCTCGCAAATCCCTAGAAAGAGTGGTCTGCGTTACCACAACCCCCTGCTCTTCCAGGCCTCTTTGAATATCTGTTTGACGACCGATTTTTTCTTGACGAATCATAGACTTGATCAAGTCATGGCGTTCTAGCTTGTTCATCATCTTACCTCTGAATGTATATTTATAAATATTATATCATTTTTCACAACTATTGACTTAGAATTATGTTAAAATAGAATCAATAACTCCTGGAGGGATTTCTATGAATCATAAACAAATGATTGCTGAAAAATTGGCTGCTGTGCTTCCTAGCTTGGAAGTTGAAGCCATTTATGCACTGCTTGAAAAACCAAAGTCATCCGAAATGGGCGACATCGCCTTTCCGGCTTTCTCACTAGCAAAGGTTGAGCGCAAGGCACCACAAGCCATCGCAGCTGACATTGTTGAAAAGCTAGATACTGCAGGTTTTGAAAAAGTCGTGGCAACTGGTCCTTATGTCAACTTCTTCTTGGACAAGGCCGCAATTTCGCACGATGTCCTGACCCAGGTCATCACCGAAAAGGCAGACTACGGTCAACTAGCTATCGGTCAAGACCGCAATGTCACTATCGATATGTCTAGTCCTAATATCGCAAAACCCTTCTCTGTTGGACACCTCCGTTCGACCGTTATCGGGGACGCTCTGGCAAATATCCATGCAAAACTGGGCTACAAGCCAATTCGTATCAACCACCTGGGCGACTGGGGCAAACAGTTCGGTATGCTGATTGTTGCTTACAAACTCTGGGGCGACAAGGCAGCGGTTGAAGCTGACCCAATCTCTGAATTGCTCAAACTCTATGTCCGTATCAATGCTGAGGCCGAAGAAAAACCTGAACTGGACGAAGAAGCTCGCCAATGGTTCAAAAAATTGGAAGACGGCGACCCTGAAGCAAAAGAATTGTGGCAATGGTTCCGCGACGAAAGTTTGGTGGAATTTAACCGCATCTACGACAAGCTAGGCGTTACCTTCGACAGTTTCAACGGTGAAGCCTTCTACAATGACAAGATGGATGAAGGAATTCAAATCTTAGAAGAAAAAGGCCTGCTCCATGAGTCTAAAGGTGCCCGCATTGTAGATTTGGAAAGCTACAACCTACCACCAGCCCTCATTATGAAAACAGACGGTGCCACACTTTATATCACCCGCGACATGGCTACAGCTATGTACCGCAAGCGCACTTATGACTTTGTGAAAAACATCTACGTCGTTGGTCAGGAGCAAATTAACCACTTCAAGCAACTGAAAGCTGTTCTCAAGGAAATGGGTTTCAACTGGAGCGACGATATGAAACATGTCACCTTCGGCTTGGTGACAAAAGACAAGAAAAAATTGTCTACTCGTAAGGGAAATATTATCCTGCTCGAGCCGACGCTTGATGAGGCTATCTCACGCGCCCTTTCTCAAATCGAAGCTAAAAATCCAGACCTGGAAAACAAGGAAGAAGTGGCGCATGCAGTCGGTGTCGGAGCTGTTAAGTTCTACGACCTCAAAACCGACCGCGACAACGGCTATGACTTTGACCTAGAGGCTATGGTATCCTTCGAAGGCGAGACTGGTCCTTATGTTCAATACGCATACGCCCGCATCCAGTCTATCCTGCGCAAGGCTGACTTTATACCAAGCGCTGACAATGACTACAAGCTGGCTGACGCAGAAAGCTGGGATATCATCAAGCACATCCAAAACTTCTCAAATGTTATTGAACGTGCCGGTGACAAATTTGACCCATCTTTGATTGCCAAATACGCCATCAATCTGGCTCAAGCCTTCAACAAATACTACGCCCACACACGTATCCTGGACGAAAGCCCAGAACGTGACAGCCGTCTGGCCCTTGCCTACGCAACTGGTGTCGTTCTCAAAGAGGCTCTCCGCCTTCTCGGTGTCCAAGCCCCTGAAAAAATGTAATTCATCCCAATCCTTGACCATTTTGGTTAAGGATTTTTTATTTTTTTCAAATTCTTTTGGAAAAATTCCAGCCGACTTGCGAACAGAGTAAGTGAGGAGGCGAGGAGCAGTCAATCAACTCCGAATGCTCAATGAAGGTCATATCCAGATTAATACTCTTCGAAAATCATCTTATCCGTTGTCAACTTGCCTTGGTGGACTCCAGTTCTACCTTCGGCGTCGTTTCCTAGGCTACTTTTGATTTTCATTGAGTATAAGCAACGAATCTGAATGTGAGTTCATTCAATATAAATCTAAATTTCATAAAGAACTAAGAAACTGTAGTCACAAGTAAGCTACTTTAATTAGCTCAAATGCCGAGCTGTGAATACAGGTTCTAACCCCCAATCCTGAACAATATGATTGACTGCCTCCGAAACTTCCACATAAAAATTTTTTCAAAGGAGTCTGAATGACAAAACAATCACTTACACACCATGCATCACGCTTTTCTATCCGAAAATATTCTTTCGGTGCTGCCTCAGTCCTGCTGGCAACAGTCAGTCTGCTAAATGCCCAATTGGTTGCGGCTAATACGACAGCTTCTACCGCCAATCCTTCTACGGCACAAGCAGGTAGCCCAGTTCAAACGAGTCAGGCAAGTCAAACAAGTACATCTTCTACCAATACAAACCAAGCCAGCCAGCAAACGACTGCTACAAAGACCAGTGATGCAGGAATAATTTCCAAGCCACAAGAAGTGATTACCCCACAAACAAATACAAGTACGATACAAGCAGTAGCTCCTGCAACTACCAGCAGTAGCTCTGCCATTTCCCAAAACCAAGCCAGAACCGTAACAATCCAGCAAACAGCTGGGACAAGCAATACCACGACAAATACTGGGACCACGCGCACTGCGGTCGCTCCAAGTAACCAAACGCGAACAGCTAGCACAACAACCACATCTGTAGCCCTTGGGGACAACTATCCCTATAAAATTGGCTGGCAGGTCGACCCTTGGGGAATGTACACGCGCCAGTGCACATCCTTCGTCGCCTTCCGCCTCAGTACTACAAACGGCTTTACCCTACCGCGTGCTTACGGTAATGCCGATGTTTGGGGTTACCGCGCCCAACGTGAAGGCTACCGCGTAGACATGAACCCTGCCATCGGCTCTGTTGCTTGGTGGAATAGCATGCACGTGGCCTGGGTATCCGCTATCAATGGTGATATGGTAGAGATTGAAGAATATAATATTAATTATAATGAAAGTTACAATAAACGCTGGATTCATAAAAATTCAGTCAGCGGCTATATTCATTTCAAGGACTTGACCGGCTATTCTGGAGCGACTACCACTACACCGGTCTCGATGACACCAACCAAGCCTGCAAGTTCAACAACCAACCTAGCTCCGAGCGGAACCTACACTTTCACCGCCCAAACCGCCATCAAGGCTGAGGCAAAAATAGCTAGTCCAACCTTGGCAAACTATCAAGCAGGGCAAAGCGTTAACTACGACCGTGTCTTGGAAGCAGACGGCTACCAGTGGATTAGCTACCTCAGCTTTGCTGGAAATCGTCGCTATATACCGATTAAAAAATTGACAACAACCGCTACTACTACGACCACACCTACTCCAAAACCTGCACCAACCAGCCCAAGCACACCTGCCCTACCTTCGTCGGGCACCTATACCTTCAAGAACCGATTGGCCATTCGAAATCAAGCTAGTTTATCAGCTTCGATTCTAGCCTACTATGACGTCGGTCAAAGCGTCAACTATGACCGAATCGTCCAGGCAGAAGGCAAGCAGTGGTTGAGCTACTTATCCTATTCTGGTGCTCGTCGCTACATTGCCCTACCTTAAGCAACAAAAAATGCACACGCTACATCAGCTGTGCATTTTCTAATTATTAGATATCGGTTGCATTGGTTGCTGCATTTGGCTTTTCCTTGGGCTTACGCAAATGGAAAAATACAGTCACACCAAAATAGATAGCAAACAAGACAATATTGACAATATAGCCTCCCATCAAGGTTGCAGATGTTCCTTGGCGGGTCAATTCATCCGTGAAGATAGAGACTAAGCCCTTACCACCAATAAAGGCGTAGGTGTTAAATAACAAGGCTCCAAAGACATAACCGAGATAGGTAAAGGAGGCCTGCTCGTTCTTTTTCATGAAGAGGAAGACGATTGTTGCTACTACGGTCAACAGCAAAAGCGCTGCCAGAACCTTATTGATAAGATTTGTTTGGAAACCGATAGCCTCCTTGGTATAGATGAGGAAGTTTTCGTCTATACTTGGAGCACTTTGCACCAGTTGAAGCATGGCTTCCTCATTATAATGTGAGAAAAATGCATTGTAGACCCGCAAGAGACTGGCAATAGCTGATAGAGCTACAAAAATATAGAGATGAATTGGTCTTTTCATAAGAATACTCCTTTTTACATTATATTACACGCTTATATTTGTTTTGTCAATATAATTTTGATATAATAATCACAAAGGAGGGCTTTGAGATGAAAAAATTACCGACTTATTCGGGAATAGCAATTTTTGTAACAACTTTGCTGATAAACTGGCTTCTCCCAAGCGTCTCCAAGGTCCTGAACAGCCTACTGACTCTTACGGTTCTAGCCTGGCTACTCTACCTGATTTATTACTGGATCAGCTACTGGATCTATGTACGTAAACAGAAGAAATAAGAACAATCTCCTCTAAGTTCGACCTAGAGGAGATGATTTTTATTTAGAGGCAATATTTTGGAAAAAGTCAAATTGGCGATAGGTCAGATTTTCCGGTAAGGTCAAATCTACATCGTCTTCCACATCTGCCACAGTTAATTCCACATCCAAGGGCAAATCCTTCAGTCTATAACGTCTGATTACGCGCCCCTCCGCACTGACAAAGTCCAGCAAATACCCATTCACCCGAACTTGATACAACATCAACTTATCCGTTAAATTTTCAATGACCAACATATCCATCTTTCTACGTCCGATCGTATATTCTGGAACTCTATAGTAGTGAAATTTTTTATCCATGTCCAATCTCCTTCATGTCAATGACCACATCTGCTTTTTCCCAGACAGCAGGGTTATGAGTCGCAATGACAATCACACGGTTGTCATTTTTTAGCCCTGTCAAGAGTTGCATGACCTCTTCTGAATTTTTGGGGTCGAGTGCCGCAGTCGGTTCATCGGCCAAAATCAGTGGTGGATTTTTTAAGATAAGCTTGGCCAAGGCAACCCTCTGGGCTTCACCTCCCGATAAGGTATAAACCTTTTGTTCTAAGTCTAAGTAGCCCAAGTTCACCTGCTCCAAAGCTTCATTTTGTAGTCGCTGCCGCTGCTCTTTTTTGACCTTCTGTCCGACAAATCCCAAGTCTAAATTGTCTCCGATTGATTGATTATCCAGGAGACCAATCGTTTGGAAGAGGTAGCCCATGTGATCTCGAAAGAACTGCTGGGAAGCTAGCTTCGACAAATCTTGACCCTGATAATCAATCCGTCCGCCGTCAGCTTTTTCCAACTTGGCCAGCATATTTAGCAAGGTAGTCTTTCCGCTACCGCTTTTTCCAATTAAAGCATAGACCTTGCCCCTTTCCAACGTCAGATGTAAGTTTGAAAAAATCTCCCGTTCTTCAAATCGCTTTTCCAATCCCTGAATTTCAATCATTTTATTGTCCTTTCAACACTGCTACGTTGGCAGTTTGTTCTTTCTTATCTTGTCTTCCCAGTATGACCAGGGCATTTAAGGTGAGCAAGCCTACAGTCAGACCGCTCATAACCACATCTCCTGTCAACCAAGTTGATACCAGCAAGCCCAGTACAAACACACCAGCTTGGCCTAGGAGGTAAGATCCATGAAGTTCATAGAAGGTCATTCCGGCCAAACGCTTGATAAACAGCTCTCGTCTGAATTGTTCAAAATAGAGCAAACTCATCGCATCAAAAAGCAAAACAGCCGTTGCCAGTGTCAATACTGTACCGATGAGAAGCGAATAAAACTCTGTTCGCTTGGTGTTCAAAACGCTGACAAAGGCCAACCGCTGATTCACCAAATAGGATACCCAGTTATAAACACCCTGCTCTTTCATGACTTCAATAGTCGCCTCATAGCCTACAAACTTCATCCCTAAATCCAGACTAGTTCCCCAGAACATATCCGAAACTGGTGTCACACCTGTTGACTCAGGAGTCAAAACAACAATAATCGGGTCTGTCAGATATTGGGTCTGGCTCCGATCGCCATCATTGTAGAGAAACCGCTCTTGACCACTGTCTGTAAAGGCCAGACTTATCTTGGTAGCGAACATCTGTTGGCTGTTACTTTCTAGGCTTTGTCGGGAAAATGCCTCTAATTCTGTCTGGAACATATTTTGTACTTGCTCAGCTTGTTCTCGCAAGCTAGCTGGTAAAATCAAACCATACTCACCCAGGCTCAGATGATTCATTTCCTCCAAGAAGGCTTGGTCTACCATCACTCCCTGCTCTGTCAGATAGCGAGGAGATACGTAGATGACATTGCCACGAGGATTATAATCCGTCAGGCGATTGCCCTCAGGATCCACCTCGCCACCGAAGGCGTACTGGTCGACATTGCTTTTCACAAAGAGGGCTTCTGTCGTCTCTAGCTGTACTTTCGCAAACTCTCGCCACTTTTTATTCTGCTGGGCCACTTCCTCCTCGGTCATCATAGCAGAGCTGTAACTAAAAACAGATTTGTAATAATCATCTCTCAATGCCCATTCTTCCTGTGCCTGTTCAAGCAAGCGAATTTCCTGATAGCCCTGCAATAGACGGCTAGAGCTAAAACCTACTACCAAAATAGCCAGAAGTTGCCCAACCATCATCATAGCCAACATCCGTTTGAGAGGAAGTTTTCCCTTGAGCAAATCAACCAAGCTATTTTGCCTCAACCCCAGGAAATACACTAGGCTAAGTAGGACAGAAATACTAGCAAGAGCCAGTGCATAGAGGAAAAGCCCCAGGAAAAAGACCTGCAAGATGGATAGTAAAAATCCAGCTTGAAGATAGATAATAAGAGGTCCGATTATAGCCCCCACCGATGTAGCCATCACAATCTGACGAATATCCTCCCATAAAGGTCGAGCCACCACCTGTAAGAAACTTTCACCTGAAATCAGACGAATTCCTGCAAATCGTAAGGTCTTAATCCGATAGATTAAGGTGAGAGCCATGAAGGTCAAGAGAAAGACAAAGAAACTCAGCATGGCTACTTCTGAAACGACTGTGGATAGGAAGATGCTAAAGAGAGAATAGCCATGATGGACCATGCCACTGTAACCCAGTGATTCCAAGCTTTCTTTCAAGACTTGGTTGTCCAAATCTCCTGAAACAATCAGATAAGTACTAACCAAGTCGCTGGTTTCAGCACTTTCCTTGGAGGAAACGGTCAAACCTTCTGGAACCTGTCCGCTACCATAGATGGCGTAGGTAAAACTGGTTTCCCCAGAAGCATTAGGCTCGACAATCCGTCTAGCAATCACACTCTTATGTTCCTCTGCCAAGTCGGTCAAGACCTCTGTCACCTGGTCACGATTGACTGTCTGTCTATTGGTATCTTTCCCGATGACATCCACTGCCTGATAAGAACCAAACTCTACAAGACTAACCTGACCAGCCAAAGAAATACCCAGGTAAATCGCTACCAATACAGTCGACACTAGAATAAATAAACGTTTCATCATCTCCTCCAAAGAATTGCTTGGAACTACAAGAGTAGTTCCAAGCAAAGTGTACTGTGTTAATAGTTATAATAGAAAGCTGCTTGCTCTCCAAGTTTTGTACTAATCCATGCACGAGAGGTCTGTCCTGCCTGTGCATACCCTTTACTTGAGGCTCCAGTCCATCGACTTACCACTGTTGAACTATGGTAGCGACTACCGTGGTAATAGTTTGAATAGCACCACCATTTGCTGCTCCGTACGTCCAAACTCCACCGCCAGGATACTGTACAGCCGCTGAAGCCACTGCTGTTCCGCCAATTGTTGCTGCAAGTCCCGCGATGAGTGCAAATTTTTTAAGTGTCTTTTTCATTTTAATTTTCTCCTAACCTTTCTAAAAGTGATTAAATTGTCCACCAAACATCGCCTAGCTTACCAAAAAAATATTTAAGCATCTCGTATCTCCTTCTTACATATAACTTTTTATGTGCCTAGTATATCCTCTTTTTACAAAATCACCAATGACGACAATGTCATCGAAAATAGTCTATAAATCGTAAAAAGACATTCAAGAGATCAAAAAAGACCTAAAAGACGAACAATCATATCTCTTAGGTCTTTCAATGATGACATTCATGTCACCTATAAATTATAGTTATAAATATTTTTTCAAATCCTTCTGCCACTCCTCTGCTAATTTCTGTGCCAGATAGTCATTACCAATAACCTGTGCAAACAATTTTGCTGATTGGTAAACTTTTTCAGCTCTTTCATAATTCCCCTCTAATTTCAAAGCCGCTTTCCATTCCATCATAAACAAGAGAGGTTTCTTTTGATAATCTTGTGTCTCTTCCATTATTTCACGAAGACAATCAATATAGATAGGGGCATCGTCATAGTATTCTACTAGTTCAAAGCAGGCAAACCCTGAGATAATCGCATCTCTTAAATAAAAAGTATCTTCTAATCGAACAAATGTCTGACTGTTGGCTAGTTTTTTCATTAAATACGAGATAGATTCAAAGTTGTTTTGAACTCTACTGACTGTATTCTCTCCTATTGTTTGCTGGACAAAAAAGAGCCGAATAAGAATCAAGTCATTGACATCACACACTTTCTTTGCCATAAGAAGTGGTAAGTTTTCTGTCAATAGAGCTACTGCATAATCTGGTTGATTGGTCCGCACCATATCAACCATAGCCTGCATAGCCTCACAGATAAGCTGCTCAGTCTTAGGTAGTTCTTCAAAATAGGTATTATATATGGTTTCGATATACCCATCCTGTTTATCCAACACCTCGACCTTATTATATATCGGCTCCCGCAGCAACTTGTACTTGAGTTCCAAATAACCTTGTGGCAATTCCTTATAGTCTGGCATCAGGCTATAGGCTGGAATGCCTAAACGCTGGGCAATGTACTCTAACTTAGGTATAGAAGGCTGCGATTGACCACTTTCTATCCGAGCTAATTGCCGTACCGTCAACTCGGATTCATCTCCACAAAAATCTGGACGGCTCAGTCCCTTTTCTAGCCTCAGTTGCTCGATTTTTTGTCCTAAATCCATACCAGCCCCCCCACTGCACCTATTTATCCTTACCTAAACAGTATACCACATCTTGCAAGACTTTACAAAAAACACCAGCCTAAGCTGATGTTCCTGTGGTTTCTTATTCACTAGCTGTTACAAGAACATTCTCACGTCGGTAGGTGACGGTCAAGTCCAGCAAGTTGGCTTCTACTGCTGGTGTCAGCTGGTCTGCTGTCATTCGCCAAGTCCAGTTACCACCGAGGGTGTTTGGTAGGTTCATGCGGGCAGTCCCGTCCAATTCTAGCAAATCTTGCATGGTCACAATCGCCATAAAGGCTGGTGAGCCAAAGAGAAGACGGAAGAGGGCATGGTGGATACTTTCACCTACTGCTCGATTGCTGTATTTGTCTAAGAACGCTCTGGATTCTGGGGTTGTTTCCCTTTCGTACCAACCGCTAATTGTATCGTTATCGTGGGTGCCTGTATAGGCAACAACATTATTGCGGTGGTTGTGTGGCATCTCAATACTATCTCCAGTTGGGTCAAATGCAAACTGCAAGACTTTCATGCCTGGGAAACCAGTCCTTTCACGCAATTGAATAACCTTATCTGTCACTGTTCCCAAATCTTCCGCGATGATATTCAAATCGCCCAGCTCGCGTTTTATGGTATCGAACAATTCAAAGCCCGGCGCCTCAACACGATAGCCGTTGACAGCCGTTTCTTCGCCCGCAGGAATTTCCCAGAAAGAGGCAAAGCCGATAAAGTGGTCGATCCGCACCATGTCATAAATCTTGAAGGACTCACGCAAACGAGCCACCCACCAAGTAAAACCATCCTGCTTCATAGCTTCCCAGTCATAAATTGGATTGCCCCAGAGCTGACCGATTTCTGAAAAGGCGTCTGGTGGACAACCCGCAACTACGCTCGGTTTCCCTTCTTCGTCCATCTTAAAGAAATGTGGATTGGCCCACATATCAGCAGAATCTGCCGCGATATAAATGGGCATATCCCCAACAAACTCAATCCCTTTGGCATTGGCGTAAGCCTTCAAAGCCTGCCACTGCTTAAAGAATAAATACTGGGTGATGCGGTGGTAATCGATGCGTTCCACCAAGAGATGACGGTAGTATTCCAAGGTATCATGATAGCGCAAACGTGCCCCCTGATCCTCCCAATCAATCCAGGACTTGTTGTCAAAATGCTCCTTGATAGCCATATATTCTGCAAAAGTATGGATCCAAAAATCATTTTCACCCAAGAAATTCCAATAGTCTTGTGGCAAACCAGCCTCTTTCATATTGGCAACAACCTGCTCCAAAATCGGACGGCGGGCAGTAAAAACTTTGGCATAATCTACTTCTTTTGCACTCTGACCAAAGTCAATACCCTGCACATCTTTCTCTGTCAACCAGCCCTCTTCAATCAGTAGGTCCAAGTCAATAAAGTGCGTATTCCCTGCAAAGGCTGAAAATGATTGATAGGGAGAATCACCGTAACTGGTGGTTCCCAATGGCAAAATCTGCCAGTAACGTTGCTTGGTTCGTACCAAAAAGTCTACAAATTCATAGGCTGATTTCCCCATGGAGCCGATGCCATAGGCACCTGGCAATGATGAAATGTGCATGAGTACTCCACTTTGTCTCACTTTCATATTTTTCTCCTTTATAATGAATGATTAACTGCGTCAGAGCGCAAACGATTGCTTGCCATCTATTATACTATGTAAACGGTAACAAATCAAGTTCTTTCAAAAATTCCTATGAAAAATTGCTCAATAAATCACCAGCTTTGAACTCTAAAGAGTGATAATAAAAGACTTTTTCTGTGCTGAATTCATTAACAGAAAAAAATTTTAAAAATTTTTATAAAAATGCTTGCAAACGTTTTTATAATGGTGTATAATTAATTCACATTAGGAAATCGTTTGCACAAGCGAGCGATAACATCAAAACTTTATTCTTGGAGGGAATAATATGAAACTCAATTTGCTCAAGAGCGTTGCTCTTCTCGCTGCATCAACTGCTGTTTTGGCTGCTTGTTCAAATTCAAGCTCGTCAAGCTCATCTGATTCTGCTGAAGCAGGAAAAGAATTGACCATCTACGTTGAAGGTCAGTACGAAAGCTACATTAACGAAGCCAAAGCTGCCTTTGAAGAAGAAAATGGTGTAACCGTTATCGTTAAAACCGGTGATGCTCTTACAGGTTTGGATAACTTGTCATTGGATAACCAATCAGGTTCAGCTCCAGACGTCATGATGGCACCATACGACCGCGTAGGTAGCCTTGGTTCAGAAGGTCAATTGTCTGAGTTGACATTGGCTGACACTAGCAAGACAGATGATACGACTAAAGCACTTGTAAGCAACGGTGGTAAGGTTTACGGATCACCAGCTGTTATCGAGACATTGGTTCTTTACTACAACAAAGACCTCTTGTCAGAAGCTCCAAAAACCTTTGCGGATCTTGAAAAATTGGCAGAAGACAGCAAGTACGCTTTTGAAGGGGAAGATGGTAAAACAACTGCCTTTCTAGCTGACTGGACAAACTTCTACTACACTTACGGTTTGCTTGGCGGTTACGGCGGTTATGTATTTGGTGCTAACGGTACGGATCCAAAAGACATCGGTTTGGCTAACGACGGTGCTATCAAGGCGATTGAATACGCTAAAACTTGGTATGAAAAATGGCCTCAAGGTCTCCAAGACAGTTCAGCTGCTAATAACTTGATCAACACACAATTCACAGACGGTAAGGCAGCAGCAATCATCGAAGGTCCTTGGAAAGCAGCATCTTACAAAGACGCAGGCCTCAATTATGGTGTAGCAACTATCCCAACTCTTGCTGACGGCAAGCAGTACACTGCATTCGGTGGTGGTAAAGCTTGGATTGTTCCTTCAGGTTCTAAAAACCCTGAATTGGCACAAAAACTCGTTGATTTCTTGACATCAACTGACCAACAAAAAGCCTTCTACGATGCAACCAACGAAATTCCTGCTAACACAGAAGCTCGTGAATACGCAGTTGGCAAAAACGATGAGTTGACTACAGCGGTTATCAACCAATTCGCATCAGCTCAACCAATGCCAAACATCTCAGAAATGAGCACAGTTTGGGAACCAGCTGCTAACATGCTCTTCGAAGCAGCAAGCGGTGCAAAAGACGCTAAAACAGCTGCAACCGACGCTGTGAAATTGATTGAAGATACAATCGCTCAAAAATACAGCAACTAATCAACCATAGAAGTAGGGCTGGGCAAGCGGCCTAGCCCCACTTTTTTGTTAGAAATAACCAGTAATGGTTATTTCACAAAAGGACTGAAGCACTCGGTTCTTCTGTCAAATAACCATAACACCTAAGGAGACTATGATATGAAACAAAACCCAACCAAAGCCCTCCTGATGTCCCTCCTTCCTGGACTGGGACAGATTTACAACAAGCAGAAAGCCAAAGGCTACATCTTCCTGGGTGTAACTGCCGCTTTTCTAGTCTACTTCATTGCAATAGCAGGTGGAGAAATTGGAAACTTGATTACCCTTGGTAGCCAACGCGGCCGTGACAACTCCCTCTTCATGTTGATCCGTGGTTCCTTCCACCTCATCATTACAGTTGTCTATCTTGCTTTCTACGCCCTAAACCTAAAGGATGCCCACTCTACAGCCAAACGCTGGAATGCTGGTCTACCAGTAACGACAAGCCTGCAGGACATGATCAAAGGCATCTATGAGAATGGTTTCCCCTATCTCTTGATTATTCCGTCTTACATTGCCATGACCTTTGCTATCATCTTCCCGGTTGTGGTGACTCTTTTCATCGCCTTTACCAACTACGACTTCCAACACCTGCCACCAGGTGCTCTTCTAGACTGGATTGGCTTTACCAACTTTAGCAATATTTGGAAACTCAGCACCTTCCGTGCCGCCTTCGGTTCTGTCCTTGGTTGGACCATTATCTGGGCTCTGGCAGCATCAACAGCACAGATTGTCATTGGTATCTTTACGGCTATCGTTGCCAACCAGCCATTTATCAAGGGCAAACGCATCTTCGGTGTTATCTTCTTGCTCCCTTGGGCAGTACCTGCCTTTGTGACTATCTTGACCTTCAGTAACATGTTCAACGATAGTGTCGGCGCTATCAACACTCAGGTCTTGCCTTTCCTCAGCAAATTCTTGCCATTTATCGATAATTTCCTGATTCCGTGGAAGACCGATCCGTTTTGGACAAAAGTAGCCCTGATCATGATGCAGGCCTGGCTTGGTTTCCCTTATATCTACGTTTTGACCTTGGGTATTTTGCAATCCATTCCAAATGACCTCTATGAGGCAGCTTATATCGACGGCGCAAGTCCTATTCAAAAATTCCGTAGCATTACCTTGCCAATGATCTTGGCAGTGGCTGCTCCTACTCTGATCAGTCAGTACACCTTCAACTTCAACAACTTCTCGATCATCTATCTCTTTAACAATGGTGGTCCTGGTAGTGTCGGTGGTGGTGCTGGTTCAACCGATATCTTGATTTCTTGGATTTACAAATTGACCACAGGTACAGCTCCACAATACTCAATGGCGGCTGCCGTAACCTTGATTATTTCCATGATTGTCATCAGTATTTCCATGATTGCCTTCAAGAAATTAAATGCTTTTGAAATGGAGGATGTATAAGATGAAAATGTCAGTAAGTTTCAAACGCAAACTAGGGCAAACCCTGACCTATCTCTATCTGATTGCCCTGTCTATTATTATCATCTATCCTCTCTTGATTACCATTATGTCTGCCTTTAAGTCAGGGAACGTGGTAGCCTTCAAGTTAGAACCGATAGCACTTACCTTGGACAATTTCAAGGGACTCTTTACCGAAACTCTCTACGGTACCTGGTACCTCAACACGCTGATTATCGCGGTTTTGACAATGCTTATCCAAACCAGTATAGTGGTACTAGCGGGATACGCTTACAGTCGCTATAATTTCATCGCTCGTAAGCAGAGTTTGGTCTTCTTCCTTATTATTCAAATGGTGCCAACCATGGCCGCTCTGACAGCCTTCTTCGTTATGGCCCTCATGCTCAATGCACTCAACCAAAGCTGGTTCCTCATCTTCCTCTATGTTGGTGGTGGTATCCCGATGAACGCTTGGCTCATGAAAGGCTACTTCGATACGGTGCCAATCTCTCTGGATGAATCTGCAAAACTGGACGGTGCTGGTCACTTCAGACGTTTCTGGCAAATCGTTCTGCCATTGGTACGCCCAATGATTGCCGTACAAGCACTCTGGGCCTTCATGGGACCATTTGGAGATTACATCCTCTCCAAATTCTTGCTTCGTGAAAAAGAATTCTATACTGTTGCCGTTGGTCTGCAAACCTTCATCTCAGATGTGAAAAACCTCAAGGTTGCCTATTTTGCAGCAGGGGCTGTTCTCATCGCCCTCCCAATCAGTATTCTATTCTTCTTCCTACAAAAGAACTTTGTATCTGGTTTAACTAGCGGTGGTGATAAGGGGTAGTACCTTATCCCACCTTTTCCCTTTTTCGGTCATATCCTTTGCCTTGACTTGATTGAGAAACCAAGGCTGTTCAGATACAGACTCAACCATAGACACTTCTTCCTAGAAAGGACACTCCATGCTGCCCTATCCATTTTCTTATTTTTCCAGTATTTTCTCTGCTAGGAAAATGTTTGACAACCGTCGCTTGCTGACTCTCTGGCAGCGTCTCTTTACAACCGTCTTTTTGGTGGCCCTATTGGTCCTGCCGACTTCCTTACAGACCTTGAGTCTAGAAAACTATCCGTTGGACAATTTTGTCGAGGGTGTTTATGCACCCCTGACAGACCAGGTGGTCGAGGATTTACAGCAACATAGCCAGCTGGAAAACAATCAATTGACCTACACAGGACAGGGCATTTCAGACCAAATCACCTTTGGCAATCAAGTCAGCCAGAGCCCGGATTTTTCCTATCAATTTGGCCAGGACACGCTGACCATTCGCAAGGGCAGCAATACCTTGGCTGAGCTGGGTTACACAGGCATGACCGCCGATGATTTTTCTAGTAAGGAAAAGCTAACCAAGGCCATCTCTAAAAATTGGTACCAGGCAAACAAGGCTTTGATTGGGCTGGGTATCAGTCTGGTATCAAGCTTTATCTTGGCAGCCAATCTACTCTTTATCCTCTTGGGGGCCAGTCTCTTTCTCTATCTGACCAAGAAATCTCGTTTCTTCCACTTTGAAACCTTCAAGGAGTGCTATAACTTCGCCCTGAATTGCCTGGGTGTGCCAAGTCTGATTGCCTGCTTGATTGGACTCTTTGGTCAACCTGTAACGACTATCTTAACCATTCAAAACATCCTCTTTGTCCTCTGTCTCTTGTGGGTATTTTTCAAAACAAAATTCCGTAATCAACTTTAGGAGGTTCCTATGCGTGCAACCATCAAGGACGTAGCCAAACTGGCTGGTGTGTCGCCGTCTACGGTGACCCGCGTCATCCAAAACAGCTCTGCTATTTCCCAAAAAACCAAGGACAGCGTCCGAAAGGCCATGGCCGAGCTCAACTATCATCCCAATCTCAATGCCCGCAGTCTGGTGTCGTCTTATAGCCAGGTTATCGGGCTGGTGCTGCCGGATGACTCCGATGTTTTCTACCAAAACCCCTTCTTTCCAACTGCTTTGCGGGGGATTTCTCAAGTGGCAGCCGACCACAACTATGCCATTCAGATTTCGACTGGTAAAAATGAAGAGCAGCGCTTAGAGGCTATTTCTCAAATGGTCTACGGCAGGCGGGTAGACGGCTTAATTTTCCTCTACTCCAAGCCAGACGATCCACTGGTCCAATTGGCTATCCAGCACAAGTTCCCTTTCCTCATCCTGGGTAAGGCCGACTCGCCCTTCATTTCCCTGGTCGACAATGATAATATCCAGGCAGGCTTTGAGGCTACCAATTATTTCATCAACAAGGGCTACAAGAATATCGCCTTCATGGCTGGTAACAAGGAATTGGTCGTATCCCAAGACCGCTATACTGGCTATAAAAATGCCCTTAAATCTCATCATATCCCTCTGGATGAAAACAAGGTTCGCTTTGTATCTGGTTTCTTGCTGGAGGATTCATCCTACAAGATTTCCAAGAAACTGCTCAAGCAGGATATTGACGCCATTGTGACCACCGATACCATGGTGGCCGAAGGGATTGTCAAGTATCTCAAGGAAGTCGGGCAGCAGCTGCCCATTATTTCCTTTGACTCTGTCAAACCTAAACTAGATATCGAGGCCTATGTGGACGTCCACGCTATCCAGCTGGGACGTGAAGCTTTTGACACTCTCCACCAGATTATCAACGACAGCAAGGAAGACAAGCTGGTCTGCTACCGCAGAGTCATTCCGCACACTATCACTGAACTTTGATTTAGAAAGGAGCCTTTTGGCTCATGGCATTACGACAATTTCAAGCATTTTTAAACGACCAAACCAACATTCGCTTGGTCATGGAAAAACGATTCGACTCTGAAGAGATGAATTTCTCCCTGGAGTCTGACAAAGTTTCTTTTCGACTTCCTATCCAATCTGTAGAGGAAGAGGGTGAGCTGGTTATCTACCACTTGACCAGTCCACAGGGACTGGACTTTGACCAGGACTATCACATCTACGATCAGGACCGAAATCAGGCTGAATTAGGCTACGGTCAGATTGTCCGCTCTGCTATTTTTGAAAAAAACTTTACCTATACCGGTAGGGACTTGGGGGCGACCTATAGCCCGCAATCGACCACCTTCAAGCTGTGGGCACCTATTTCCAAGCAGGTCTTTCTGGTGCTGGAGGGAAGACCGCACGCTATGGAAAAGGCTGAAAAGGGGGTCTGGCAGGTGACGGTAGAGGGCGACCTTGAAGGCTCTAGCTACCACTATCTGCACAAAGTCAATGGCCAGTGGGTATCTGTCCACGACCCTTATGCTCTGTCCTCTAAGGCCAATTCTGGCGACAGCTATGTTATCGACCTAGGCAAGCTCAAAAAGCCGACACGCGCCAAGACCCAACGTCCCATTTCGCAGGCTATTGTCTATGAGATGAGTGTCCGTGACTTTTCCCAGCAGAAAGAAGCTGGTTTCCAACACCCTGGGAAGTTCAAGGGCTTGACGGAATCACCTGTCCTTGATGGTATGAACTTTGGGATGGACTACATCAAACAGTTGGGCGTGACCCACGTCCAGCTCCTGCCAGTCTATGATTTCGGTAGCGTAGATGAAAATCAACCACAAGCTGTTTACAACTGGGGCTACGACCCTGTCCAGTACAATCTACCAGATGGTTCCTTTACCAGCCAGCCAAATGATCCTTACGCCCGCATTGTGGAGCTCCAAGAGGCTATCCAGGCCTATCACGATGCCGATATTTCTGTCATCATGGACGTGGTCTACAACCATGTCTACCATGCTGAAGAATACGCCTTTGAACGCACTGTTCCCGGTTATTTCTACCGCTATGATGAAAATGGCAAGCGGACAGACGGTACCTTCTGTGGCAATGATGTGGCCAGCGAGCGCAGTATGGTTCGCAATTATATCAAGCAATCCCTCCACCAATGGTTGGCAATCTACGGTTTTGACGGATTCCGCTTTGACCTGATGGGTATTTTGGATATCGAAACCATTAACCAAATCCAAGCGGAACTGTCCAGCCTTCATCCCAATGTCTACCTCTATGGTGAAGGGTGGAAGATGGCAACTGGTCTAGACTATGAAAAACTAGCTCATCAGTACAATGCAGATCAGCTCCCAGAAGTGAGTTTCTTCAACGATGACTTTCGTGATACCTTCAAGAAGGTCTTGCTCAATCCGCAGCGTTTGGTAGACAAGCAACTCCATGAGAAAATTCAGCATCTATTGACCGGCAGTCATTATAGTCACTTCTTGACACCGCAGCAGTCTCTCAACTACATCGAGTGCCATGACAATGCGACCGCCTTTGACTATTGCCATATTGAAAATCCGGACTGGACCACGTCCCAGCAAAAACGAGCTGCCAGTTTTGGGCTCCAATTGGTTCTCATTTCTCAAGGAATGGCCTTTATTCATAGTGGACAAGAATTCTTCCGTACCAAAGATGAGATTGAAAATAGCTACAATGTTCCAGATGCCATTAACCGACTGGACTGGACACGGGCC
The DNA here is from genome assembly GCF_040836615.1 of Streptococcus nasisuis. NCBI lineage: Bacteria > Bacillati > Bacillota > Bacilli > Lactobacillales > Streptococcaceae > Streptococcus > Streptococcus nasisuis. The sequence continues at coordinate 2,537,315 of NZ_CP162268.1, forward strand.
GTTCGTTACCAGGAGCACATAGAATTTATCCAGGATTTGATTGCCTTTCGCAAGGAAAATCCTACACTCAGCCTGGATGACTATCAGACAATTTCAACTGCCTGCGAGTTTTTCTGGCTGACAGAATTTGTCCTCCGCTATACGGTCAAAACTGAAGAGAAGACTATTCAATTCATTATCAATTTTTCAAATAGTGATTTCACATTTGAAAAGGACACAGATACGACCGTCCGCTTCAACTTCCCTCCTCTTGGGGACAAAAAGGCCCAGCAAATCACGCTGGCCGGACAAAGTATTTGTGTCTTAGAAGATGAAAAATAGGACCTGAGACCGATTTCATTTTGGATAAACTCGGTTATACTATAAACAATCCTAAATATTTTTCATATCTCCTTAGAAATCACCAGCGAAAGTTGGTGGTTTTTGTGTTTTTGAAAACAAGAAAACCCAGCCAAACAGCTGAGTTTCAGGCTTATTTTTCAAGCAAGGCCAAAATTTTCTGACCAATACGCTCGACATCATTAGGCATGCCCCGAAGTTCAAAATTATCGATAACAGGAAATCCAAATCGCTCTGCATATTGCTTGGCTGTCAGACAGTATTGATTGTTAAAATTACGGTTTCCGGAGCCAACGACGCCCAGGCAACGCTCTGCATTACCACCGAAGGCGATAAAATCTCCCAGAGGATTGGTCAGAATTTCGACATCGCCGTTGTCAACGCCATTGCCACCCTCCAAATAAGTCGGCAAAAAGGCAACAAAGGGCGCATCCAGGCTATAAAAGGGAATATCCTGCTTGACCAGATCCTTGATATGCACCAGCTCGATAGACAAATTCGTCTGGAACTGGAAGAAAGCCTTGAGACGCTTGACAAAGCTATCCGTATTGCCACTGAGGCTGATATAAACCAGATACAATTTTTCGGTCATAGCTACTCACTTTCTACAAAATTACCGATAATATTGACATTGTCCGCCACGGAAACAAAGGCCCGCGGGTCAGTTTTCTTCATAATTTGCTTAAATTCATTAAACTCCGCACGGGTAATAATGGTAATGAGGACCGTCTTTTGTTCGTGCTGATAGGCACCCTCGGCACCCTTGATAATAGTCACACCCCGATGAAGTTTCTTCTGAATCATCTTGGTCACACGGTCGGGATGACTAGTGATAATCATGGCCTGCATCCGCTTTTGCTTAACAAAAATCGCATCGGTCATCCGACTGGAGATAAAAAGGGACACCATGGAATACAGGGCAAACTTCCAGCCAAAAGTCATGCCAGCAATCAGCATAATCAGGATATTGACCATAAGAGAGATAGAGCCAACCTGCCGGCCCGTCTTCTGACGAATGATGATAGAAATAATATCTGTAGCGCCAGAGGACACATTATTGCGCAGGGCAAATCCAATCCCTGTCCCCAGCATAAGTCCACCAAAAATAGCATTGACCAGAGGATCAGTTGTCAGAGTAACCGACGGCATAAACTGGATAAAGAGGGAACTAAAGGTTACTGTGATAAAGGTAAAAATTGTAAACTTGTAGCCAATCTTATACCAGGCCAGTAACAGCAAGGGGATGTTAAGACCATAATAGACCACCGCAATAGGCAAATACCAGCCAAGATAAGTCTCCACAAGAGCTGATGCAATCTGGGCCAGGCCCGTCACACCAGACGAATAGACATTTCCCGGACGAAAGAAAAAATTGACTGCAATACTAGATAGGAGCCCATAGATAATGGACCCCGATATCCGTTCTGCATACTTTTCACGCGAAATCCCTGACAGAACCGACCAAAACTTATTCTTTCTGGCCTTTCTTAAGAAAAGAACACGTAGTTTTCTGAAAAATTTATTCATTTTCAAGTTGGATGTTTAATGCTAATTCCTCTAATTGAGCCTTTGCAACCGTGCTTGGTGCTTGTGTCATCGGATCAGACGCCTTGTTGTTCTTCGGAAAGGCGATGACTTCACGAATATTGTCCTCACCAGCTAAGAGCATGACAAAGCGGTCCAAACCGATAGCTAAACCACCATGTGGTGGGAAACCGTAGTCCATAGCCTCTAGCAGGAAACCAAACTGCTCATGTGCCTCTTCTGCTGAGAAACCAAGTGCCTTGAACATACGTTCCTGCATCTCTTTTTGATTAATCCGGAGACTACCGCCACCGAGTTCATAACCGTTGAGAACAATATCATAGGCAACGGCACGAACCTGGGCCAAATCACCATCCAAGTGATGAGCGGTTTCTTCCGTTGGCAAGGTGAATGGGTGGTGGGCAGACATAAAACGTCCTTCTTCTTCCGACCATTCAAACATTGGCCAATCAACAATCCAGAGGAAGTTGAACTTACTCTCATCAATCAGACCTTGCTCTTTAGCCAGGCGATTACGGAGTGCACCAAGCGTATTATTAGCAACTTCCAGCTCATCCGCTACGAAAAGTACCAAGTCCTTGTCAACCAACTGTAAAGAAGCCGTCAAGTCAGCTGTAATGTCTGTCAGGAACTTGGCAACTGGTCCGGTGAGCTCACCATTATCTACCTTGACCCAAGCCAATCCCTTGGCACCAAACTGTTTGGCATATTCTGTCAGCTTATCAATGTCCTTACGAGAATAGCTATCCGCCGCACCCTTGACCACAATGGCTTTGACAACTGGTGTTTCTGAGAAGACTTTGAAGTCAACTTCCTTGACAAGTTCTGTCAAGTCTTGCAAAAGCATTTCAAAACGAGTATCCGGCTTGTCTGAACCGTAGAAGTTCATAGCATGGTCATAGGCCATACGAGGGAATGGCAAGGTCAACTCAATCCCTTTGGTATCTTTCAAGACCTTAGCAATCAGTCCTTCTACGATGTCTTGAATCTCAACTTCATTCAAGAATGAGGTTTCTAAGTCCACCTGTGTAAACTCAGGTTGACGGTCCCCACGCAAATCTTCATCACGGAAACACTTAACGATTTGGTAGTAGCGGTCAAAACCTGCATTCATCAAGAGCTGTTTGGTAATCTGTGGACTTTGTGGAAGGGCATAGAAATATCCCTTGGACACACGAGATGGCACCAAGTAATCACGCGCCCCTTCTGGTGTTGACTTGGTCAGCATCGGTGTTTCCACATCGATAAACTCCAACTCGTCCAAGTAGTTACGGATGCTGTGGGTGACAGCTGCACGGAGCTTGAAATTATTGAGCATCTCTGGACGACGAAGGTCTAAATAACGGTAACGCAAGCGGGTATCATCACTAGCCTCAATACCGTCCTTGATTTCAAATGGAGTGGTCTTGGCTGTATTGAGAACTGTTAGGCGAGTTACCTGCATCTCTACGGCACCTGTCGGTAGGTTACTATTTTCCTGCTCACGCGCCACGACAGTGCCTGTCACTTCGATAACATATTCACTACGGAGGCTTTCAGCAGTCGCCATCAGGTCAGCATCCACTAGCTCTGGATTGATAACCAACTGCATAATTCCTTCACGGTCACGCAAGTCAATGAAAATCAGTCCACCCAGGTCACGACGGCGACCAACCCAACCTTTCAAAGTTATTTCCTGTCCGACATGCTCCTTACGAACACGTCCCGCATACATGCTACGTTCCATAATATTCCTCTTTATTTCACTATTTATTCTTTAATATACCTATTCATTCTACCATAAAATGGCTGATTTTTGGGAGAAATTGCCGAGAAAAATCGAAAAACCAGCCCTAGTTGACTGGTTTACGGTATAACATATCCAAATGTGGGATATCATCCTCCAAATATACTTCAGAAATAGGTTCGAAGCCAAGCGATTGATAGAATTTTTCCAAATAGGCTTGGGCCCCGATTTTAATCTGACTTTCCTTCCACTCGGTTATAATGTAAGCGATAGCTTTCTCCATCATTGGCCGACCCAATCCTTTACCACGATGGCTTGGCTTGATGACCACACGACCGATGGAAACTTCATCATAACTTAGACCAGCTGGCAAGATTCTCAAGTAAGCTACTAACTCTCCTTCATCAGTTCCCAAAAGATGAAGACAGTTTGGATCCTTTCCATCAACTTCAGGATAGGGACAAGCTTGTTCTACAACAAAGACATCCATTCGCAGTGTCAAGATGCTGTAAAGCTCCTGTAAACTTAATTGGTCAAAGGCCTTGATTTCCCAATTCATATCCCCTCCTAAGGCAAGAAATTGCCTGCACTCTTGTAAATATCGTACCATTCTGGTCGAGTTAGGATAAGCTGGCTAGCCTGGGCAATCTTTTTCAGGCGGTCTGGATTCATAGAGCCAACTATGGTTTGAATGGTAGCTGGATGGCGTAATATCCAGGCAACAACAATGGTTTCATGTGAAACATGGTACCGCTCTGCTATTTCCTCAAGGGTGCGATTGAGCTCTGTATAGTCTGGATGGTTAGCAAAAATCCCCTTTTGTAGGTCAATCAAGAAGGGTGACCAAGCCTGAATAGTGACTTTTTTGAGCTGGCAATAATCAATCAGTCCACCATCCCGCATCGTAGCCACATCATCTTTCATATTGACATGGAGACCCGCATCAATCAGAGGCGTATGGGCAGGCGACAACTGGAGTTGATTCACAGCCAAGGGCTTATCCAAATAGGACTGGAGCAGTTCCATCTGGTAAATATTCTGGTTGCTGACGCCAAAATGGCGAACCTTACCGGCTTTTTCTAGCAAATAGAAGGCCTCAGCTACCTCCTCTGCTTCCATCAAAGCATCCGGTCGGTGCAAACATAGCACATCCAGATAGTCCGTATCCAAGCGCTCTAAAATCCCATCAACCGACTGCAAAATATAGTCTTTTGAAAAATCAAAATAGCCCTTGCGGATACCGCATTTGGACTGGAGAATGATGTCCTCGCGCCTGATACCCAGCTCCTTCATGGCAGAGGCAAAGCGGATTTCCGATTGACCGCCACCATAAATATCGGCATGATCGAAAAAGTTTATTCCCTCTTCCAGACTGGTCTCTAAGACCCTACTAGCTTCCTGATCTGACAGGGCTACCATGCGCATACAGCCCAAGGCAATCCGTGATACCTGTAAACCTGTTTGTCCTAATTCTTGCATTGGATACTCCTTTTGAAAACGTTTTTCTATTCCCATTATAGCACAAAAGCCGACAAATGCCGGGTTTTGCAAATCTATGAACAAGTTTTGCACAAACTGTGGAAAACTTGTGTAAAAATGACATTTTCTGTGGAAAACTAGGGTTTCATTTCCAAAAAAACCTTCTCCACATCCCTTTCTTGACTTCGTAAAAAGATATGTTCGGCATAATCATAAAGGAAACTCTTCGGATTGACCTTGCTTAACTCCTTATAAGCCTGGCTGGGATAAACATCCTTTGCCAACCAATTCTGGTCAATCTTTTCACCAGAAAAGTAAGCGCGATTGACTGGTACCATAAACTGAGAAATACTCTCCGCAACCTCCGTAGAGTACCAACCCTCATCGTGCATCATCCGGTGGACCATAATGTCGCTACTATTGTCAAAAACAGACTGCATATGAGCTGTTAATTCACGTAAATCTGGATTTGTAGGCTGAGCTTTTTTTGCCCAAAAAGCCGTATCCAATTGCCCTTTTTGATAATCTAAGCCAGACTTATCCACAGTCACCTGACCTATTACAGCAGGATAGACTGAAAAGGCTCCGTTCACCACCTCAGTATAAGTGGTCTTTCCAAGGTCCTCTGAAACAATGTTCTGGGCATGCGTATGACCAGAAAAACCAAATTGAACCCCATAGCGATCCAATAGCCGCTTGACATCTAGCATATTATCCAGAGTATAGCCTTTGGACAGCATGTGGTGCTGCCGAAGGACATTGTGGTGAACAACTGGAAGGGCCTGCACACCAGCCTCTTCAGCCGCCTGCAACTGCTCCTCCATCCAGTCTAGCGTCTCCTTCTTGATACGACCATTGGTCTTTGGACCTCCTTTTCCCATCCCATCGCTGTAGATATTGGAATCCAGCATGATAAACCACAGATTAGAAGAAACCTTGCTCAAATAACTAAGAGAATAGGTATCGCGATTGGCCGCTTGATTATAACCAAAATCTGCAAAAATCTCCGCAAAATCCTTATGGGAAACCTGAGCAACCACTTCCTGATGGTCTCCCTTAAAGGCGCGCGCCCAGCCACTGGCTATATCATGATTTCCGGGTATCACCTGCACCTGGGTACCAGCTTTCTCCATCTTCCCAAAATACTCCGCCAACTCCAGCATGCTCTGCTTTTCACCATTGAGGGTCAAATCTCCACTGACCAGCAAATGCTTGGGCTTATCCCGTTTGACCTGCTCCAAAAGAGCATCCATCCGCTCTTTTCCATAGCGGAGCTCCTTACCAGCAGCCGTCTTTTCGATATAGGAGAAAGCCTCGCCAGTATCAAATAAAGTTGGTGACAGATAATGGATATCACTGATAATCCAAATTTGATCCTCCTTGGTCAAATTTCGATTCGGATATGCAACGACCTGCTGTTGAGTAGTGAAGTTCAAAATTAAAAAAATACTGAGCAACAAACCAGCTAAGATTATCATTTTCTTCATAGTCCCAGTATATCACTGATAACATTTACCAACAAGAAAAGGCTCCTAAGAACCTTTTCAAATTGAAAAATCAGTTTAACTTCGTCATTATTTTGCAAACTCTGCTGCCTTCATACCTGCCTGACGGCCAAATACGATAATGTCCGCCACCGCATTACCACCAATACGGTTTTGGCCGTGAACACCACCAGTAACTTCTCCAGCAGCATAGAGTCCTGTAATCGCTGAACCATCTGTCTTCAATACTTCCGCGTTTGTATTAATTTTCACACCACCCATTGTATGGTGAACGCCAGGTGCTACTTTAATTGCATGATAAGAACCTGTATTCAAAGCATTGTCCATACCAGATGTACGACCAAACGCTGCATCATTTTTATCAGCTACAGCCTTATTCCACACATCAAGTGTAGCTTGTAGTTTATCAGCCGGAACACCAATTTCCTTAGCTAAGTCTGCTAGAGTAGCACCAGTTTTCACAAGGCCTTTTTCTTCATACTGTGCAATTGCCTTCACACGTTCTTTTAAAGCGTCGTCAAAAATGACATAGGCATGGTTTGGATCCAAGGCATTGATGGCCGCTGAAACTTTATCTCGAGTTTCCAATTCATTAACGAAGCGATCACCATTTGCATCGACAAGAATAGCACCTTCCCCACGAACAGCTTCCGTAATCAAGTAAGAAGTTTCTTGCTCTACAGTTGGGTGAATTTGGATTTGTTCCATATCAACTGTTGCTGCACCTTTTGATTCAGCAAGAGCAATGCCATCACCAGTTGAACCTTCTTGGTTGGTCGTCACGTACCCCTCCAATGCTGGATTTAATTTGGCAACCATCTCTAAATCCGCGCCAAAACCACCTGTAGCTAACACTACTGCCTTAGCTGAAATTTTCTTGGTTTCACCAGCAATCTCAACTTCAACACCTGTTACTGCTCCATCTTCCTCTTGTAATTTGGTAACATTTGCATTGACAAAAATAGGTACTTCACGTTCCACAAGGTTATAGTATAATCCATTTACTAAATAACCTCCGACAGCTGAACCATCTGCTGGACGGTGTGTACGTTTTTCACTCATACCACCTGTAGTAGTCAAGTTACTAAGAGTAATACCCAACCCATCCAACCAGTCAATCGCACTAGCTGAATTGTCGACAAGATAACGAAGCAATTCGGGATCGTTTGTTCCCTTACCACCCTTCAAAGTTTCTTCATAAAATTTATCATTGGAATCAGCAATTCCTTCTGCTTCCTGGAATTTGGTTTGAGAAGCATTCATGCCGGCTGATGATTTAGCAGTATTACCACCAATAACTGGCATTTTTTCTAATAGTACTACGCTAGCACCTGCATCTTTTGCTGAAATTGCAGCAGACATCCCTGCTCCACCAGAACCAACTACGACAACATCATAGCTGTCTTTCAATTCGGATGGATCCGTATATTCACGTTGTGACGCACCTGAAACAGCTTCTTCTTTTGAAGATGATTCTGTTGTGCTTGAAGAAGAGGTAGATGTAGCTGTTTTCTCAGCCTTACCACCACATGCGACTAAAAATAGAACTGCAACTAGGCTAAAAAGCAAGCCTAACCAAGTTTTCTTTTTCATAAACTCCTCCGATTTGTTATGATATTCACATTATACCATTTTGTGAAAGAGTTTTCAATTGTTTTTGAGATCATTTTCACAAAATTTTGAAATGATTTTTGATTTACATGAAATAAAATGCACAAGCTAGATAGCCTGTGCATTATACTTATTCTGAGAGCAATTGCAGAAATTGTGTGATTTCTTCTTTAGTGGCCTGGCTACCTTTTTGAAGAAAGGCGGACAGTTTACCGTCCTTAAAATAGGTCAGACTTGGAACTGTTTTAATCCCACTGGCCTGACGGAAAAGCTCCAATTTTCCAGTTGGATCCTCCTCACTATCAATGTAAAGGACTGGAATCTCCGTTTCCTTAGCAGCCTGATGCAATTTTGGAACAAAGGCACGACAATAAGGACAAGTCTCGCGACCAATATAGAGAATAAAGTCTTCATCCGTCCCTAATTTCTCTTCCAAATCCTCAATACTAATTTCCTGAAAATCTTTTACTGCCTTTGCATAATCAGACTCAGCTACAGCTGGTTGGCTAATTTGACCAACGAAGAACCAGATAGCAGCAATCCCCAGGACTGCCAGCAAGACAGCGACAAGATACTTACGCCACATAAGAACCTCCTAAACATACACAAAAAGCCCATAAACAGGGCTTTGAAGATATAGAATATCTTAGAGCATTTTGTTGTAGAATTCTACGACAAGGGCTTCGTTGATTTCTGGGTTGATTTCATCGCGTTCTGGCAAGCGAGTTAATGAACCTTCAAGTTTGTCAGCATCGAATGATACGAAAGCTGGACGACCAAGAGTTGCTTCAACTGCTTCGCGGATAGCTGGAACGTTCAATGATTTTTCACGAACTGAGATTACTTGACCAACTTCAACGCGGAATGATGGGATATCAACACGTTTACCATCAACAAGGATATGACCGTGGTTTACAAATTGACGAGCTTGACGACGAGTAGTTGCCAAACCAAGGCGGTAAACAACGTTGTCCAAACGACGTTCCAAAAGGAGCATGAAGTTGAAACCAACTGTACCTTGTTTAATTTTAGTAGCTTGTACGAACAAGTTACGGAATTGTTTTTCACCTAAACCATAAGAGAAACGCAATTTTTGTTTTTCAGCCAATTGCAAACCGTATTCTGACAATTTAGAACGGTTGTTTGGTCCGTGTTGACCTGGTACGTAGTTACGACGTGCCAATTCTTTACCTGTACCTGTCAATGACAAGCCAAGACGACGAGCTTGTTTCCAAGATGGTCCTGTATAACGTGACATTTGTTATGTCCTCCTAAAATAATTATTATTGTAGGAAATAACGTTTTAAGCAAACCTGATTCGTGCAGGAGGCCTTCATCGAAACAGCAACGATTACTCTTCTTGCTGACCTTCTGTTGACGAGCTTCATTTTGCCCTGCTGTTATTTCGCACAAAGAATAGTATAGCACAGAAAAAAGGCTCTGTAAAGCCTTTTGTTGCGATTAGTCCAAATAATGAATCAAAATCTTCTCCGTCAAGATGTCTGAGTAGGTATAAGATTCCACAAAGGTATTGTTGGGATCCTCATACTCCACAATAAAGAGTGACTGATAGACCTCGATAATCCGACCTTGCTTGTTTTTTTCACGCTTACGCCCATTCTCCAGGGTCAATTCCACAATTTGCCCTTCATGGTCCTTAATATCCTGTTTGATTTGCTTCATCTTGGCAACATCTGTAAATGCATCACTCATTCTCTATCCATCCTCTCTCTTGGAAATACTTGCAAATTTATTGTATTCTTTTTGGAACATGAGTTCCACAGTACCACGCGCACCCGAACGGTTTTTCTCTATGATAACCTCGACCGTATTGTTTGGAATGCCACCATCTTCTTGCTCTCCGCGTTCATAATAATCATCACGGTAGAGGAAGGCAACAATATCCGCATCCTGCTCAATCGAACCCGATTCACGAATATCAGAAAGAACTGGACGTTTGTCCTGCCGTTGCTCAACTCCACGAGATAGCTGACTGAGGGCAATGACCGGCACTTTCAATTCCTTGGCCAGAATTTTCAGCTGACGGGAAATCTCCGAAACCTCTTGTTGTCGGTTTTCGCGACCAGTCCCTGTAATCAACTGCAAATAGTCAATCAAAATCAGACCGAGATTGCCGGTTTCTTGGGCCAATTTCCGCGACCGCGAGCGAATTTCGGTAATCTTGATACCTGGAGTATCATCAATATAGATACTTGCTCGAGCCAAATTAGCTTGAGCTACCATATACTTGTTCCACTCTTCTTGAGTCAAGTGACCCGTACGAATGGCACGCGAATTGATAACCCCTTCCGAGGCCAGCATACGGTCCACCAAGCTCTCTGCACCCATTTCCAAAGAAAATATGGCGACGGTCAAGCCTAGCTTGGTCCCGATATTTTGCGCGATATTGAGGGCAAAAGCCGTTTTCCCCACCGCAGGACGGGCCGCAAGGATAATCAACTCTTCCTCGTGGAGTCCTGTCGTCATTGCATCCAGTGCAGGATAGCCCGTCGCAATCCCCGTAATGTCCGAAGTCTGCTTGGCACGGGTTTCCAGATTATCAAAGTTGATATTGAGGACATCGTCAATCCGTTTGAAACCGCTACGGCTAGCTCCTTCGCTGACATCAATCAGGGCCTTCTCCGCATTGGCAATAATATCATCCGACCCGTCAGCTCCATCGTAGGCCTGATTAACAGCCTCTGTCAGACGAGCAATCAACTTACGCAGGTTAGATTTCTCAGCGACAATCTTGGCATAGAACTCCGCATTGGCCGCCGTCGGTACCGAACTGATAATCTCTGCCAAATAAGCCAAGCCACCGATATTTTCCAAGTCACCATGATTGACCAAGTAGTTACGCATAGTGGTCGCATCAATGGCCTCATTCTTGTCCGCCAACGCAATCATTGCCTTGAAAATCAGCTTATGGGCGTGCTTGAAAAAGTCTTCAGCCTCGATATACTCACGGACAAAGACCAGCTTGCCCTCGTCTAGGAAAATGGCACCCAACACCGACTGTTCCGCCAAAATATCCTGGGGCTGTACCCTCAATTCGTCTAATTCTGCCAAGATTTCACCTCCTCACCAATATGACTAAAAATCAAATAGTTTAAGCCTCTTTGATACTCAAATTGATGACGCCTGTTACATCCTGGTAGATTTTCACAGGAACATCAATCAAACCCAAGGCACGAATTGGGTGGTCCAATTGAATATGACGCTTGTCAATCTTGATACCAAATTGTTTTTCTAATTCCTCCGCAATCTTCTTGCTGGTAATAGAGCCGAAGGTACGTCCGTCTGGACCCACTTTTTCGACAAATTTGACCAAGGTAGCTTCCTCAGCCAGCTTTGCCTTGATGGCTTCTGCTGCTGCAACTTGCTCGGCATGGGCTTTTTCTTTTGATTTTTCTTGACCACGCAGGGCACTGATAGCCTGGGTAGTTGCCTCTTTGGCTAAGTTTTTCTTAATCAAAAAGTTTTGGGCATAGCCTGTTGGCACTTCCTTGATTTCGCCTTTTTTTCCTTGACCTTTTACGTCTGCTAAAAAGATAACTTTCATCTATTCTCTCCTAACTTTCACTAAGTTCCTGACGAATCGTATCCGTCAATTTATCATAGACTTGATCCATTGTAAGGTCGTAGACTTGGGCTGCAGCCAGGTTAAAGTGACCGCCTCCGCCCATTTCTTCCATAATCCGCTGGACATTGATTTTACTGTGGCTTCTTGCAGAAATCGCCACATAACCTTGGGTATTTTCCGTCAGAACAAAGACTGCCTCAATGCCTGCCATATTCAAAATTGTATCCGCCGCCTTACTTGGAACAACTGTATCGTACTTGGTTCCTTCCTTGCCACGTGCAATGACGATTTGGGGTTCAAACCGCTGTCCTTGCAAAATCAGCTCGTTAATCTGACGGTATTCATCAAATTCTGTCGCTGAAATCTGCTGAATTTCCAGACTATCACTACCGCGAGTACGCAGATAGCTAGCCACATCGAAGGTCCGACTGGTCACGCGCGAGGTAAAATTCTTGGTGTCCAGCATAATCCCCGCCATCAACAAGCTTGACTGAAGACGATTAAGCTTGTGGCGCTTGTCATTCTGGAATTGAATAAGCTCTGTCACCAACTCACTGGCTGAACTTGCACCACTCTCGATATAGGTCAAGATAGCATTATCAGGGAAATCCGTATCTCTACGATGGTGGTCTACGACTATAACCTGGGTAAACAAATCATACAATTCCTTATCCAAGGTCAAGCCAATCTTAGAATGATCCACCATGATCATCAGAGAGTGGGAAGTAACCATCTGCTTGGCTTCTTGAATTGTAAGCAGGTTCGAACAATTCTCATCGCTCAATTTTTTTATCGCACGAACAATATCCGGGGACATCTCATCGGGATTATAGACCGTATAGGCATTGTTCATGATATTTTGCGCAAAATACTGCATCCCAACAGAGGAGCCCAGAGCATCCATATCCAAGTTTCGATGTCCGACTACAAACACCGCATCGACTGACTTGAGCTTATCAGACACCGCTGTCATCATGGCACGAGTACGGGTACGAGTACGTTTGACAGATGATGCTGAGCCGCCACCAAAAAAGAGCGGTTGTTTACGGTCGTCATTTTCTTTGACAACAGCCTGGTCACCACCACGGACCTCTGCCATGTTCAAATTTTGCAGGGCAACTTGACCAATTTGATGATGGTTGGTTGTCCCGTAAGCCAAACCCATACTAAGAGTTAGACTTAATTCTAACTTTTTAGCCTCTTCACGAAACTTGTCAATGACCGAAAATTTATCTTCAATTAAACTTTCCAAAACACCGTAGTCCGTGAAAAAATAGAAACGATCCATAGAACCACGGCGGTAGTAAATGCCATAACCATTACAAAAATCGGACACAAACTGAGCCAAGAAAGAATTGACCTGGCTAATCTGAGAATCCGTTATTGTATCCTCCAGCTCATCATAGTTATCCACCGAAATGATCCCGATAACTGGTCGACTGCCAATCAAACTATTGGTTGCAGAATATTCATTGGAGACATCAAAAAAGTAAAACAAGCCCTGTTCAAAATCAACATTGACCGCATAGCGTTTTCCAGAAAAATTAGCATAAACCCTATCTTCATCTAGACCGACATCAATAATTTCACGTAGCTTTTTCTGGTCAAATTCACCATTTTCCTGAGCGAAAATCAACTCCGCAAAAGGATTAAACCACTCGACTTGATTGGTCTCTGCTTGAACCTTAATCACACCGATCGGCATCTGGTCCAAAAGCTTCATGAGACCAGAATTTGCCTGACTATTTAAATATTCAATCTGCTCCAGTTCGCTAAATTCATAGGAATGTTTCTGATAAATAAAGAGCGCAACTAAGACAATTAAGCTCAGTAAAAGCGCAAAAATTGTGAGGACGCTTGTCGGAAAAATGCGGTGAATAACAGCCACTAGTCCAAACAAAATCAGTCCAATCATGACAAAATGAATTGTCGAAAATCGAAATTTTTTCATCACTAACCTCTGACTGCCATTCTACCATAAATTACCGAAAAATTCTAGCTATGACCCTGAAATCCAAAGGAAAAAGCAGTCACAAGGACTACTTCTTATCCCTATTTTTAGCAATGGAACGACTGCGTCCTTCCAAGTAGACCATGAGAATAGAGATATCTGCTGGATTGACTCCGGAAATCCGACTGGCCTGGCCAATAGTTTCTGGTGAAATCAACTTGAATTTCTGACGAGCTTCCGTGGCAATCGAGTCAATGTCATCCCAGTCAATATCGGCTGGAATGCGTTTCTCTTCCATGCGCTTCATCTTCTCTACCTGGTCCAAGGCCTTGGCAATATAGCCCTCATACTTGACCTCTGTCTCAATCAATTCGATAGTTTTGGCGGACAAATCTTCCGCTGCCGGACCAACAAATTGGACCACATCAGCATAGGTCACATCTGGACGACGCATAAATTCTTGGGCTGTCAGAGCATCCGTCAAAGGCTTAAAGCCCATGGCCACCACTTTTTCGTTGGTTTCCTTGATTGGCTTGAGTTTAATAGACTCCAAGCGCTTCATTTCGTTGTCAAACTGGTTTTTGTGAATCTGGAAGACCTGCCAGCGTTCATCATCCACCAAGCCGACCTGACGACCAATCTCCGTCAGTCGCATATCGGCATTGTCATGACGCAAAATCAAGCGGTACTCTGCCCGACTGGTCAAGAGGCGGTAAGGCTCCACCGTTCCCTTGGTCACCAGGTCATCAATCATAACACCAATGTAGCCGTCACTTCGTTTCAAAATCAGCTCTGGCTTACCCTGTACCTTGAGGGCGGCATTGATCCCAGCGATAATTCCCTGACCTGCTGCTTCTTCATAACCTGATGTTCCGTTGGTCTGACCTGCTGTAAAGAGCCCTGAAATCTTCTTGGTTTCAAGCGTCGCCCGCAACTGGTGTGGCATGACCATATCGTACTCGATAGCATAGCCTGTCCGCATCATCTGGGCATTTTCCAAACCTTTAATAGAGTGGATCAAGTCCTGCTGCACATCTTCTGGCAGACTGGTTGACAAGCCTTGAACGTAGATCTCATCGGTGTTTCTACCCTCTGGCTCTAGGAAGAGCTGATGGCGTTCCTTATCGGCAAAACGGACAATCTTGTCCTCGATTGACGGACAATAACGTGGTCCAATCCCTTTGACAATCCCTGAGAACATAGGTGCCCGATGAAGATTGCTGTTAATAATCTCATGGCTAGTCGCATTGGTGTAGGTCAACCAGCAAGGAATCTGATCCTGCAAATAATCCTCATCCTTCGACAAGAATGAAAAGTGATTTGGCTTTTCATCGCCTGGTTGAATCTCGGTTTCTTCGTAGTTAATGGTACGAGCATTGACACGCGGTGGCGTTCCTGTTTTGAAACGACCGATTTCAAGGCCAAGTTCTTTTAGATTATCCGCCAAAGTGATAGAAGCCAAGCTATTGTTAGGCCCTGACGAATACTTGAGGTCACCGATGATAATCTCACCACGTAGGGCAGTGCCCGTCGTCACCACAACTGCCTTGGCTGAGAATTTCTGATTGGTAGCCGTACGGACACCAATCACCTTGCCCTCTTCCACCAAAATCTCATCAATCATAGTTTGACGCAGGGTCAGATTTTCCTGACGCTCCACCGTCCGCTTCATCTCTGCTGCATACTCTGCCTTATCTGCCTGAGCCCGCAAGGCACGAACAGCTGGTCCCTTGCCCATATTGAGCATTTTCATCTGGATGTAGGTCTTGTCAATGTTGCGACCCATTTCGCCACCCAAGGCATCAATTTCTCGGACCACAATTCCCTTGGCAGAGCCACCAATGGAGGGATTACATGGCATAAAGGCCACCATATCCAAGTTAATGGTCGCAAGCAGGGTCTTACAGCCCATCCGACTGGCTGCCAAGCCTGCTTCTACACCCGCATGCCCTGCTCCAATCACGATGACATCATAATTTTCTGCAAATGTGTGTGTCATGTTGTTTTCTCCTTCATATTCATAATGTGTTTAACTTGTCCACTCCAGTTTGGCAATTCTTGAGCCAAAAAAGCTGGTACGACATCTAAGTTGACAAGGTTGTCAACTTCAATCCATTCACAAAGTTGCTTCAACTTCCCTTCAATCATCTCCTTTGGCATTTCTCCAATAGGCTCTACGATAAAATGAAATTCGATATTGTGAAAATCCATGCCTTCATGTGTAAATTGATTTTCGACAACAAAAGCCAGTTGATTGACACGGCTGTCAATCCCTAATTCTTCTTTGATTTCTCGAACAGCCGCATCTGCTGCTACCTCATTGACCTCAACCGCACCACCAATGGTATAATAA
Source organism: Streptococcus nasisuis (assembly GCF_040836615.1). Classification (NCBI taxonomy): domain Bacteria; kingdom Bacillati; phylum Bacillota; class Bacilli; order Lactobacillales; family Streptococcaceae; genus Streptococcus; species Streptococcus nasisuis. Next base: position 2,553,410 of record NZ_CP162268.1, read on the forward strand.
CGCCCCTTAGAGTCCTTCGTGAGAAATATTTTCCCATCTTTTATAATCAATGCAGTGGCACGGACACCGAAAATTTGGTTGTCAACTCTGGTTCTGAAATCCATCTTCTCTCCCCCATAGCAAAAAATAGCCAAAACTCTCGAAAATTGCAGGACAAAAAAGCCTACAATTCCCATGAGCTTTGACCATCATAGTTCTTGTTAGAAATATTGTATCAAATTGTCCTGACAAGTCAAGTTAAACAATCTTTACAAACCTGTCAACTAAATATACTGACAAGCCTCTCCATCTTTATAGGCCATGTCGATCATGCCGCCTCCTAGACATTCTTGTCCGTCATAGAAAACAACGGCTTGCCCTGGTGTGATTGCTCGTTGTGGCTCTGCAAAGATCACTTCTGCCTTATCACCTTTCAGCTTGACAGTCACTTGACTATCTGGTTGACGGTAGCGGAACTTAGCTGTGCATTCAAGAGTGAATTCTTCAGGCATATCACGTGTAAAGTGTACTTGACTAGCTTGTAAAGAAGTTGACATCAAGGACTCATGATAGAAGCCTTGACCGACATAGAGGATATTTTTTGACAGGTCTTTTCCGACAACAAACCAGGGCTCATTGTCCCCACCGATTTGTCCGCCGATACCAAGCCCGCCCCGCTGACCAATAGTATAATACATGAGACCAGTATGTTCTCCCATATCACGACCGTCAACGGTCATCATGCGACCGGGCTGGGCTGGCAAATACTGCCCTAAAAACTCTTTGAAGTTCTTCTCACCGATAAAGCAGATACCTGTCGAGTCTTTCTTCTTAGCTGTCGCCAAGCCTGCTCGCTCTGCTATTTCCCTCACCTGAGGCTTTTGTAAATGGCCGAGCGGAAACATGGTTTTCTGCAACTGTTCCTGTGAGAGTTGGCTGAGGAAATAGGTCTGGTCCTTGCCATTGTCTGCCCCACGTAGCATATGGACAGTGCCGTCCTCGTCGCGTGACACCTGAGCATAGTGCCCTGTCGCCACATAGTCCGCACCCAAGTTCATAGCGTAATCCAAGAAAGCCTTGAACTTGATTTCCTTGTTACACATGACATCTGGATTGGGTGTGCGACCTGCCCGATACTCCGCTAGGAAGTACTCAAATACGCGATCCCAATACTCCTTTTCAAAGTTGACAGAGTAGTAAGGAATGCCAATCTGGTCTGCCACCGCAGCCACATCCTTGTAATCTTCTGTTGCTGTACAGAAGCCATTTTCATCCGTGTCATCCCAGTTTTTCATGAAGATACCTATCACATCGTAGCCCTGCTCCTTGAGCAAGAGAGCCGTAACCGATGAATCCACACCGCCACTCATACCGACAACAACACGGGTTTTCGAATTGTCTATTGACATCATTTTCTCCCATCTTTTCGCTGAAATAACGATTTGAAGGTCGTATTCCAAAAATTTTTTCAAAAAACGATTTGAAGGTCGATTTTGAACAACTTGTATTATACCACACAAAATGGAGGAGCAACAGGAATTTGACATGAAAACCAATTCATCTAGGCATACTCCCTAACTAGAAAATTTGGTATAATAAGGGTAAGAAAAAATGAGAGGCAAATTATGAGCAACTTGAAATTTCAATCGGTCTTTGATATTATCGGACCTGTTATGATTGGACCATCTTCCAGCCACACGGCTGGTGCAGTCCGTATCGGAAAAATCGTATCTTCTATCTTTGGTGATGAGCCAACAGAAGTTGAGTTTCAACTCTACAACTCTTTTGCCAAAACCTATCGTGGTCATGGAACAGACGTAGCCTTAGTGGCAGGTATTTTGGGTATGGATACAGACGATCATCGAATTCCCGATTCACTTGACATTGCTCATGAACGAGGCATCAGGGTTTACTGGCGTGTCAACAAGGATGACAGCAATACCCCACACCCTAACACCACCCGTATCATCATTAAAAATGACAAAAAGTCTATCTCTGCTACAGGCGTTTCGATTGGAGGAGGCAATATTCAGGTAACCGAACTCAATGGTTTTTCTGTCAACCTCAACATGAATACGCCAACTATTATAATCGTTCACCAAGATGTTCCAGGTATGATTGCCAAGGTAACTGACATCTTATCAAAATACAATATCAATATTGCTCAAATGAACGTGACACGTGAGCAGGCTGGCGAAAAAGCTATTATGATTATCGAAGTGGATGCTCGCCAGTGTGAAAATTCCATTGCAGAAATCGAAAAAATTCCACACCTGCACAATGTAACCTTCTTCAACTAGAAAGAGAAAGACATGTTTTATACTATCGAAGAATTAGTTCAGCAAGCCGAACAGTTTTCTGGCAATGTAGCTGAACTCATGATTGCGACTGAAATTGAATTGACAGGGCGTAGCCGAGAAGAAATCTTGACAATCATGTCAAGAAACTTGACAGTTATGAAAGCGTCGATTGTTGACGGATTAACAGAAAGCAAGTCCGTTTCTGGATTGACAGGTGGTGACGCTGCCAAGTTGGACGCTTATATGAAAAAGGGCAAGACGCTGTCTGATTCCTCTATCCTATCGGCAGCAAGAAATGCTATGGCTGTCAATGAGTTGAACGCCAAAATGGGCTTGGTCTGTGCCACACCAACTGCTGGCTCTGCTGGTTGCTTGCCTGCCGTTCTTGGTGTTGCAATTGACAAGCTCAATTTGACAGAAGAACAGCAACTTGACTTCCTCTTTACAGCTGGGGCCTTTGGTCTAGTCATTGCCAACAATGCCTCCATCTCTGGAGCAGAAGGAGGTTGTCAAGCAGAAGTCGGCTCTGCCTCTGCTATGTCCGCAGCGGCATTGACCCTGGCTGCTGGAGGAAGTCCCTACCAAGCTAGTCAAGCTATCTGCTTCGTCATTAAAAATATGCTGGGACTGATTTGTGACCCAGTCGCAGGTCTGGTAGAAGTCCCATGTGTCAAACGAAATGCCATGGGAGCTAGCTACGCTATGGTGGCCGCAGATATGGCACTGGCAGGAATTGAATCAAAAATTCCTGTGGATGAGGTTATCAATGCCATGTACCAAGTGGGTTCTGCCCTACCAACCGCCTTCCGTGAAACTGCCGAAGGAGGCCTAGCTGCCACACCAACTGGTCGCCGACTGGCACAAGAAATCTTTGGTGAAAATTGACAACCTTGTCAAGATAAAAGGACCTCTACGGTCCTTTTCTTATTGTTTTGTAAAGCTGATTTTATCCAAGGTCGTGTCGTTGGTGTCAACTTCTGTCAAGGTCAAGGTTGATCCGCTTAAACTATAGGTATCCGCTTCGCCATCGATATAGGCAATTTTTTTCTCAAGGTCCAAAACGACTAATTCACTATCTTGTTCCCCATCATTGTCAACTTCAACCAGGCTACCCTGATTGCCTTTGATGGTCAAGGTATACGTATCATTTCCGACCGTAGCTGTATAAGTTCCATCTAGCTCTGAACTATCTACCAGAGTAATGCCATAACCTGCTGCAACTTGCTCAGCTGTGATCGCTGTTGTAGTTGTTGAAGAAGCTGCTGTTGTACTACTTGATGCTGTTGAGCTAGAGCTTGCAACAACTGACTGGGCCGTGGTGACTTGATTATCATCATCGTCTGATAGACCCAGGCTCTGTTCAACTTGAGTTTCTAAAGCTTCCAAACGATTTTCATATATTTCAGCTGCGACAAATCCACCTGTTACCAAGAGTAGAGCTCCTGCTGAAAGCAAGATGATTGATTTTTTACTCATCTTACTTACTTTTGTTTTTAAACTGGTTAGGAGAGATGCTTTTTCTTCCGTTTGCACTTCTTGCTCGATAATTTGCTTGTTTTCGTTTTGGTTTTCCATTTGTGTTTCCTCTTTTTTACGATTTTCTTCAGCTCTTTGCTGATAAGTCTATTATAGAGGACAATTCTCAACACTTTAGGTAAAGTTTCTAAACAGTTTCTAAACAAATTCGAAAGAATTTATGCATTGAGTCGGTAACCGGCTCCCCAAACCGTTTCAATCAAATCTGCTCCCAGCTTATCCCTCAATCGATTGATATGGACCGTTACTGTTGCACTATCGCCTACATAGTCATAGCCCCAGATTGTCTCGAAGAGTTGATCTTTTGAAAAGACCCTGTTGGGATGTTGGGCGAGGTGAACCAGTAATTCAAATTCCCTATGGGGCAACTTGATCGGCTGCCCTGCTTTTTCCACCTTCCAACTCTCCAAATATATCACCAAGTCACCAATCCGAAGTACCTTCTCCTCTTTGGTAGGCTGCAGGCGCTGGTAGCGTGTCAGGTGGGCCTTCACACGCGCAACCAACTCCATGGGATCAAAAGGTTTACTGATATAGTCATCCGCTCCTAAACCTAAGCCCCGAACGACATCCATAGTTTCTTGTTTGGACGTCACCATCAGAATAGGAAAATCCACTTGGTTACGGAGGTCGCGGCAAATATCATAGCCAGTTTTGTTAGGGAGCATGACATCTAAAAGTAAAAGATTATAGGTTTCTGTTCGAATCTGCTCTTCAACTAGGGCACCATCTGTTACGACATCAACTTGATAGCCCTGCATTTCCAAATAATCTCGCTCAAGCTGTGCAATTTCGATATCATCTTCAGCAATCAATATCCGTGTCATTTCTTATCCTTTCTTAGGCAGATGAATGGTAAAGATCAATCCAGCCTTATTTTCAACCACGATTGTGCCACCCAGACGATGCACAATATTGTTTACAATTGAGAGTCCCAGACCATGTCCATCCACTTGCTGACGGGCCTGATCTACCCGGTAAAATTCCGTAAAAAGTTTGTCAAGCTGGTCCTTAGAAACGCCTTGGCCGTTATCAGCAAAAGTCCAAACCACTTGATTTCCTTCAGTAAAGCCTGAAATGGTCAACAAAAGCGGGTTAGCAGTAGCATATTTTCGCGCATTGTCTACCAAGTTATCCAAAATCCGTCTAAATTGGACTGGGTCCAATTCAACAGGTAATTCCTCTGTTACTTGTAGGCGAAAATCAATCGCTTCATCTACCAATTCTGCCTTCTTCTCACTGATGTAGGCTTCGAACACCTCCCTCAAGTTGACTTCTACTGTATCAAATGGCAATTTGTCAGTCTCTAGTTGAGAAAAAACAAACAATTTTTCCAGCAATTTCTCCATGATCAATGATTTTTGATAGATAATGGTCAGGTAGTTCTGCCGCTTTTCATCTGTATTGGCGATTCCGTCAAGAATCCCCTTAGTATAGCCCTTAATGGATGTGAGAGGTGTCCGTAAATCATGGGATATATCCGCCACCATCTGGGTCCGATTTTGTTCATACAGGCGATTTTTCTCCTGAGCCTCCAACAAGCTTGTCTGCATTTGGTTGAAACCTTCTGTCAATTCTTCAAATTCTCGATCACCGCTATAATCTAGATTTTCCTGGTAATTTCCTTTGCGAATCCGCTCAACCCCCTTGTGGAGTTCATCCATCGGTTTCATAATGGCCTGCAAAATGCGTTTGGTAACCATCAGGTTCAAAAGTAAGATAACCACAATGCCAGTACCACCCATCAACGCAATTTGTAACAGGTAGGTCTGGAATTCCCTAGCGTCTTGTTGGTCTTCCGTATCTTCAATTACCGCATAGAGGGAGACTGTTTGCCCCTGCGTTTCCAACTGCCTACTGATTACAATTTCCTCATCAATGTAGGTCAAATGAGTAGTCTCGCTAATTGCAACAGCCGTGACATCCTCTACATCTTCCTGGATATTGGAAAACAAAATAAAACCGTCACTCTCCACATAGAGCTGGGCCCCTCCAGTTGCTAGTTTCTCTGCTAGAGACACATAATCTGTTCCCGAAAATTCTTCAATGCTGGTTTGACTCATTGCTGTTTTCTGGCTTGTGGACAATAAACTACTCCGATTCAGGTAAATGTTATTGACAACAAAGACACTGATGGCCAACATGGCAAGCAGGGAAATCCCTAACATCAGCATATTAAGACGAAAAATCCGTTTTTGTAAATTCATCTGCCATTTTCTTCCTTAATTTTTCCAACATTATAAGTAAAATCCATCTATTTGTAAAGTTTTCTTGCTTCAAATTCACGATAACTCTAACCATAACTCGTTTCTCAAATACCAGCTTACATTTTGAATGCTTACGTTCTGTTCTATCTTTCAGCCGATAAAGCCTAAGAGCTGAAAGTCATATAAACGAAAAAAGAGGCAAATTCTGCCTCTCTTAATAGGATGTGATTAGATTTCTTTTTTCTTAGCTACAACTGCTGCTGCACCAAGGAGACCCAATGCTGGAAGCAAATACACAAGACTATTTGTTTGACCAGTATTTGGGAGTGTTGCTGCAGTAGTAGAAGTAGTTTTAGCAACTGGTTCTGAAGCTACTGCTGCTGGTGCTGGAGCAACAAGGCTAGCTGGGTCGATTGATGGAAGTACTGGAGCTTTTACACTCTCACCTTTAGCGCTGAAAAATTCGCTTTCTGCATCAGTAGTAAGCTCAACTGTTGGAAGTGCTTCTGCTGTTACGCCTTCACCTTTAGAAGTAACCAATTCTGGCAATTCTGCAACTGGTAGTTCAGGAGCTGTTACACCCTCACCCTTAGCTGTTTCGATTGCTCCTTCAATCGTTGAAGGATCGATTGTTGGCAATTCTGCAGCTGTCGTACCTTCACCGTTTGTATAAAGGTAATAGTCACCGTCTTTACCACCAATTTGAACTGTTGGAAGTGCTTCTGCTGTTGGTGCTTCAGTTGGTACATTTGTAAGATACAAACCATTCTCATCCAAGGCTACTTTAGCTTCTTCCAAAGCTGGTGCAGTAACGACTTCACCATTTACTTGAATATCAACTGTGCTTGGGTCCAAAGCTGGTAGTTCTGCAGAAGCTGTTACACCAGTACCTGTAGCATAAACATATGGTTCGCCATTTTCAAAAGCAAGTTTAACTTCTGGAACCTCTGTAGTAGTTCCTTCTCCATGAACGTGGATATCAACTGTGCTTGGATCCAAAGCTGGTTTGTAGTCAGAATTCAATACGCTTGAACCTTTAGCTGTCAATTCACCTGTATTCAAATCAAACGTTGGAATTGGATCAGCTGTTACACCAGTACCATGCGCTGTAACGTTAGCAACCTCAACTTCAGCTGCAGATACAGTTGCTGTACCTGCAACAGCAATTGCTGCTACTGACAACAAACCGATTGAAGTTTTTCTAAGTGAAAACTTGATTGTATTATTTGACATAATGATTCCTTCCCCTATTTTGTCAGAAATAGTATAATCTCATTTACCTATATTCCTATAGATATAACTCCATTATATATATATATATCTCGGTTGTCAAGTATTTTGTTGCAGAATTTTTATATTTTTACCCTTTTTTACAAAAAAATGGACAAGCAATCGCCTGTCCTAACTATCTCATCCTCGAATATCTCATACAGGCCTCTGGTTAGCTTAATACCAACCATTGGCAATCCAGAACTGGTAGGCATTTTCCCATGAACCGTAACGTTGCAATACATAGTTGTCTGCTACACGCTCCTGGTTTTCAGGTGAAAAATCACCATTTAGGTAAGAACTTGTGAGCTGGTAACGACCATAGTAGATACCGTTTTGAGCTGTATAGCTGCCACCAGACTCTTTTTGAGCAATAAATTCTTTGGCAGCTGCTTCACCGACACCTGCAGTAACAACTGGCTGGGCTACTTGAACCTGAGCTACAGGTTGGGCTTGGACAGCTTCAGTAGAAACTTGTTGCACCTGTACTTGTTGATATTCAGGTTGAGCAACTTGAACAACGGGCTGTTGTACTCCTGGGTTTGACTCAGGGCTAGCTACTTGACTTGTTTCTGTAGCTGGAGCAACTTCTTCCGCTTTGGAAGCTTCAGTCGTCGTACTTTCCTCGGTACTCTCTGGCTCCTTCTCTTCTTTTTTTACATCAGAAACCTTTTTCTCTTCCTTGGATTCATATGTCTTCTTTGTCGTATCCTCTTTGGCTGCAACAGCTGAAGAATTGGTGGATTGGTCAACAAAATCAGCAATGCTAAATTCAGAATGGTAGGTATCAGCGATAGCAACGCCAGCTGTAAGTGCTGCAAGGGCGGTCGCTACTCCGATAATTACATTTTTCAATTTTTTTGTAAATGTCATAAAATATATAGTTTCCTTTCGTATGACTGAAACTATCTTACAACTTGATTATTACTTTTGTTTTATAATTCCATTACAAATATTACAGCATTGTTTGTTGTTAACTAAAAAACACGATTGTTCGCGTTTTTTAAGGGGTTTTCAAAAAATATAAGAGCAATCCCAAACAAATCATAGCCAGAATTGCTAGGCTATCTGCCAACTTCCAATCCAGTACCCGATACTTGGTCCGGCCATCGCCCCCCTGATAACCTCGAGCCTCCATAGCTGTCGCCAGGGCATCTGCTCGCTTAAAACTAGATGCAAAAAGCGGTATCAAAATAGGGATAACGGACTTAACCTTTTGAATGATATTTCCTTCATTGAAGTCAACACCACGCGCCCGCTGAGCGTTCATAATCCGAGTCGTGTCGTCCATCAAGGTCGGCACAAAACGCAAACTCATGGACAACATAAGCCCAATTTCATGAACTGGCACCTTGATTTTCTTGAGAGGAGCAAGCCCCGCCTCAATACCATCCGCCAAACTAAGTGGTGTCGTTGTCAGAGTTAGGAGAGTTGAAAAGAAGATAATCAGGACAAAGCGCACAAAAATCACTGCCGCCTGTTGCAAACCTTCCACCGACAATTTGAAAATCCAGAATTCCCATAAAATCGTTGTTCCTGGTGTAAAGAAAATCTGGAAGAAAGTGGTAAACAGGATAATCCCAATCATGGGCTTGACACCATTGATGAAAAAGGACAAGCGAATGCGAGAGAGCAAAATCAAACCGAGAACAAAGGCAATCAACAGCGCATTAGTTACCAGATTATTGGCCCAGAAAATAATTAACAGAAAGGCAAACATGGCCAAGAGCTTACTTCGAGGGTCTAGGCGATGCAACAGCGAGTCACCAGGAATATAGCGACCTAAAATTAACTTATCCATGCGTCACCATCCCTGTAAATTCCTCAATCGTAATAGGCAAGCGCTCAAAAACAAAGCCCCTGCGCTCCAGATTGGCAGCAAACTTGGTGATTTTGGGAACACCCAGCTGAATCGATTCCAAAAAATCAACCTCTTGAAAAACATCAATCGGCTTGCCAGAACGAACCAGCTTGCCCTTTTCCATGATGTAGACAAAATCAGCATAATTAGCCACGTCATCCATCAGATGCGTCACCAAGACAATGGTCATCCCATTCGCATGGAGTTTCTTGAAAATATCCATCAGTTCCTGACGACCAGCCGGATCCAAGCCAGCAGTCGGCTCATCCAGAACTAAAACAGACGGTTCCATAGCCAGGATGCCGGCAATGGCTACACGGCGCATCTGACCTCCAGACAAATCAAAGGGACTGCGGTCATAGACTTCCTCTGAAATACCAACCAGAGCCAGTTTTTCACGCGCAATCTTCTCAGCCTCTTCCTTAGAAACACCAAAATTCTGCGGACCGAATGCCACATCCTGCAAGACAGTCTCATCAAAGACCTGGCTTTCTGGAAACTGAAAGACCAAGCCGACTTTCTTACGCACCTGCTTGATATCCTTATTTTGAGATGTGGCCGTGATAACCACATCATCGATGACCACACTGCCTTCTGTCGGTACATTAAGACCATTCAAAAGCTGTAAAATCGTCGACTTCCCGGATCCAGTATGACCAATCAATGCCGTGTAGGATCCGTCCACAATCTCCAAATCCACACCAAAAAGCGCCCGCCCCTCAAAAGGAGTGCCGGCCTGATAGGTATAGCTTACTTCTTGGAGATGAATTCCCATACAGTTTCCTCTAATTCTTCCTCTGTAAAATAGCGGAGCGGAACAGCTAGTCCAGCCTGACGCAAGGACTCGGCCAATTCTGCCGTAAAGGGCTGGTCCAAGTCCAAATCAGTCAAATCGTCCCGCATAAACAAGTCAGCTGGTGTCGAAATCGACTCTACTTGACCATTTTTCATAACAATAACCCGATCGCTAAGCGCTACCTCATCCAGGTCATGGGTAATGGAGATAACCGTCATGCCATGCTGATCCTTAATATCTTTAACAATCTGAATCAAATCCAGGCGCCCCTCTGGATCCAGCATGGAGGTCGCCTCGTCCAAAATAATAATCTTTGGACGCAAGGCAACCACACCAGCAATGGCAACACGTTGTTTCTGACCGCCAGATAGACGAGCTGGTTCTCTAATCTTGAAATCGGCCATTCCAACCAATTCAAGCGCCTTCTGGACGCGCTGACGCATTTCAGCCAAGGGGATGCCTTGGTTTTCCAAACCAAAGGCCACATCGTCCTCAACCGTTGCCCCGACGAATTGATTATCTGGATTTTGGAAAACCATACCAATCAAGCGACGCTTGTCCCAAACATTGTCAACAGTCAGCTTATCTCCATCGATAAAAATATCTCCAGACTCAGCCTCCAAAAGACCATCAATCAGACGAACCGTCGTTGACTTTCCTGAACCATTGTGGCCGATAATGGACAACCATTCCCCCTGTTTCACGTGAAACGTCACGTCGTTTAAGGTATAATTTTCAGCTTCTTCTTCGTATTTATACTTGAGATGCTTTACTTGGATAATATCTGTCATTTGAATGTATCTTTAAATAAATAAGACGCACCCTTGAAATAATCATAGCCTGAATAGAGGGTGAAAAAGAGTGCGATATAGAGCGTGATTTGACCGAGCAAATTCCAGTGCAATAGGAGAAAAATAATGGCAAACATCTGTGAGAAGGTCTTTATTTTACCTGGCATAGCCGCAGCTAGCACAGTACCACCATTTTCTACCAACAATAGGCGAAGGCCTGTCACGGCCAACTCACGACAGATGATAATAGCCACCACCCAGGCAGGGGCAAAACCAAGCTCCACCAGCATAATGAAGGCCGTCATAACTAAAATCTTATCAGCCATGGGATCGGCAAATTTTCCGAAATTGGTCACAACCTGCCATTTGCGGGCCAGATAGCCATCCAAATAGTCTGTCACACTAGCCAAGGCAAAAATAATCGCAGCCAAATAATGGCTCAGTGCATCTTTCCAGACGGTCAAGAGTAGGATAAAAATCGGAATCACCAGTATCCGTCCTACCGTCAAGGCGTTGGGTATGTTTTCTTTTTTCATTTTTTTCATATTATTCAACCGTTAAATAGATTACTCCAGGATCAGCTGTGATGGCTGACGTATCCAAACTATTGCCAGCAATTTTGATAGAGACACCCTCTGTCACACCTAAAACCAGATTAGCGGCGTTTATGCCTTCTGGAATAGTCGCCGTGACTGTATTGGTTTCTGGAGATAGAACAAATCCACCCGCAATTTCTGTATCAGATAGACTGACCCAGCTAGTAGCATCTGTCACTGAAAGTTCCACCTCAACTGGACCCGCGTGTTCAGAAAGGACGACCGTCAACTCTGAGCCGCCACCCGAGGTCGTTAAAGTCCCTGAAGCCAATTCCTCTTGACTAGATGAACTAGAGGATTCATCTGTACTTGTAGAAGATGTATCACTTGCTTCCTCGGTCGATGCTGGGGAACTCTCTGAAACCACCTGGACAGTCGACGGAGCCAACTCTTTTCGTTCTTGATTCTGAACTCTACTCAATACGACATAGGTCAACAAGATAAAGATAGAGGTCGCAGCTAGTAGCAGGTAAACCAATGGTAAAATCGACGGTTTCTTCTTTCTAACCTTATAGCTTCGTTTTAATTCTGAAGCATGCTCTTCTTCCTGCCCATCCTCATGATAGATGACCAAACTATTTGTCATAAAAGCATCTACCAGGACATCACCATCTAGGTCTAGTACTTCCGCATATTTTTGCAAGAAAGAACGCGTATAGGATGGGTCTGGTATGACATCAAAGTTATTAAATTCTAAGGCCTGTAAGTACTTAGCTTGAATCCCCGTCAATCGCTGAATTTCTACAAAATTCCAACCGCGACTCTCTCGGGCAGACCGCAATACCTCTCCTATACTTTTCTGGATCATAGTTTCCTCTCACTTACAATAATTTTCAATATAATATTTTAACAAAAAACTCGTGAAATTTCGATGATAAGTTGCTAATTATTTCGGAAAAATCATATAATCTGTCATATCACAGTTCTCAATAAAGGCTTGACCCACTTCCAAGACATCCTGCAGACCGATAGATTCTATCAACTGAGGAAGGTCGAAAATACTTGTCCCCTCCAAACTATTGGCTACAAAATGGCTGGCCGTAAATTCCAAAGAATTGAGACTACGAATAAAATCCCCGTACATTTCCTTCTTCAGCAGGGCCAAGTGTTCCTCCGAAACATCCGGATCCTTGGCGAAACGGCTGACAGCCTTGCGCAAGCTGGCTGATAAACTGATTGGTTCCTTGGTATCCGCTGAAAAAATGACATGATGATAGTCTGGTGTTACCTCAACCTGAAAATGGAAGGACGAATCAATTTTCCCTTGATCATACAAGGTCTGGTAACGCTGTGATGTCCAACCAAAAAGCATGGCAAACAAAAGTTGCAGGCTGATTCGATAGGATGGTAAGTTAGCGAGAGAAATGGAATCGTTACCTCGCAGACCTAATGCCAATTTAGGGCTGGCCACTTCAAAATACTCAGTCCGATTTTTCAAAATATCCAACTTTTTAACCGGCAAATGCTCAATCGGCTCAATCTCTGTATCATTCTGGGCAAGCTGGAAAGTTTTTACCTGTTTCCAGACCTTCTTAACATCAAAATTCCCAATGACAAACAGGCTCATCTTTGAAGGATGATAAAAAGCCTCAAAATTTTCATATAAATCCTCAGCAGTGATAGCCTTGATAGATTCAATCGTGCCAGCAATATCGTTAGCCAGGGCTGTTTCTGGATAAAGGGACGACAATATACCTGTATAGAGACGGTAGTCCGCATCATCCTGATACATCTCAATCTCTTGACAAATAATCCCCTGCTCCTTGGACACATTTTCAGCCGTAAAATGTGGCTCGCGGACAAACTGCTGGAGCAAGGCCAGGCATTCCAAAACATTTTCCGTTGTTGAAAAGAGGTAGCTAGTCTGTCTAAAGCTAGTATAGGCATTGGCACTAGCCCCCAAATCCGCAAACAAATTCATCACATCATCTTCATCAGCAGTCTCAAATAATTTATGCTCCAGAAAATGAGCAATCCCTTCAGGATAGGAAAATTCCTGTCCCTTCTTTTTAAAATTAGTATGAAGGGCACCAAATTCTGTGGTCAAGATACCATAGGTTTCCTTAAAATCTGTTTTGGGAAGAAAGGTAACTGTCAACCCATTGTCAACTGTCGCATAGTAGAGTACTTCCTTCATGTAGGGGTACTTTTTTCTTCTAATTCTCATTCTTTAATGCCCTCCATGAAGTAAACAGCCTGTAAACGCACCAGCTGACCAACTCGTAAAATGTCCTCTCTAGATACCTTGTTTACAGCCTCAATCCACTCTTCCAATGTCACATTCCTTTGACCCATGGTGACCTGATTGTAAACTTGTTCCAGTAGATTATTTTGCCTATCCTGGGCCAGAGTTGCAGAATGAACCAGCATATTTTTTGTCAAATTTAGGTCATCCTCTGTAAACTTCCCCTGCTTAAGAGCCATAAATTGCTGTCTAATCAACTTGATAGCCTTGAGTTTATCTTGTCTGTTGATACCGGCATAAATCTTCAACATTCCTGAAAAAATTGAAATCTGACTGCCAATCGTATAGGCCAAACTTTCTTTTTCCCGCACATTCATAAATAATTTTGAATGGGAAAAAGCACCCAGTAAACCATTGAAAACCAATAAGGTTGGATAGTTTACATCATTGTAAACCACCTGTAAATGGTAAGCTAGTTCTAAAATCGATTGACGAGCCTCTTTTCGCTCAACTCTCTCCCTAGTAACCTTAGAATAAGCTTGCTGGTATTCTAATTCCAACTTGGGATTACGGTATTTAAAACTGAAAGATGAAAACTTTTCTTGCACCAAAGCCTGGTCTACCTGACCGAGAACGAAAATATCAATCTTATCCAAGCGCAGCATGTTACTATAGGTTTTGAAGGCTGTCTCCGCCGTTACCTGCTCCACCAAATCAATCCGTCCAACACGGGGAATTTGAACTGCCTCATCCTCATAATAAAGTTTACTCATCTCAACATCCGCATGATAAAAATTGTCCTCCACCTCAGTTTCTAAAAAACTAAGCAGATTATTTTTCTCAACTGCAAAGATATCTTCCTTAAAGGCACTGCCATTCTTCAAAGGTTTGAAGAGACAGGCCTCAAGAAAATCAATAATCTCACCGGTAATATCCTCTTGTTCAGGCAAATAGTGAGGGTTGATGTAGGAAATCGTCACATCCACAAAATGAACTCGTCCTCTCTTTGATACAGAAGTTGAAAAATGAGCTCCGTAGAGTTCTGCCAAACGCATCCGCAAACGTTGGGCACTAGGATAATCTTGATTGCCCATTTCTAGCAAATTCGCCACCAATACACGTCCTGCAACCGTCTGTTCACTCATCTCCGCCGCAAACCGCACACGAATTCGATTGGTCGTGAATTTATCTGATTCAATAAAATGAAGCTCAACACCTTCTTGTAATTTCATCCTTTGCCTCTTTCAAAACATTGTACCTTTCATTATACCAAATTGTGTTATAATATTCTGTAACGAGGTGACTTATGGAATTTAAATTATTCGACGACTACATTACCCTACAAGCTCTGCTCAAAACAACTGGAATTGTGCATTCCGGCGGGGCTATCAAGGGCTTTCTAGAAGAGAATACCATCCTGTTTAATGGAGAGGATGAAAAAAGACGGGGTAAGAAAATTCGTGTCGGTGACAAGATCAGTCTACCGGACCACGGCATTGACATCACCCTTGTGGCTCCAAGTCAGGAAGAAATTCTCCAGCACCAAGAAGATCAAGCTGAAAAAGCTCGTGTTGCTGATATCGTAAAAAAACTCAACCAAGAAAACAAAAAGCAGAAGAAACAAGCTCCTCCTGTCAAGAAATCTGTAAAGAAGGTTGACAGGAAGCCTGTCCGTTTCCCAGGTACCTAAGATGTGGTTAGAAAAATTACAATTACGCCACTTTCGCAATTATGACCAATTAGATATTGAGTTCCATCAAGGGCTCAATGTCTTTTTGGGACAGAATGCACAGGGTAAGACAAACATTTTAGAGTCTATTTATTTTCTAGCTTTGACACGCAGTCACCGAACTCGTTCAGATAAGGATTTACTTCAATTTGAAGAAAAAGATTTATCCATTCAAGGTTTACTCCACCGGACTAGCGGTAAACTTCCACTTGACATCAACTTGACAGACAAGGGGCGGGTGACCAAGGTTAATCACCTCAAACAAGCCAAATTATCTAACTATATCGGGCACTTGAACGTTGTTCTTTTTGCCCCGGAAGATTTACAGCTCATCAAAGGAGCACCTGCCCTCCGCCGAAAATTTATTGACGTTGAGTTGGGGCAAATAAAACCCGTCTACCTATCAGACTTGTCCAACTACAATCACGTTCTCAAACAGCGAAATACCTATCTAAAATCAACCGAAAAAGTTGACATGGATTTTCTCAGCGTACTAGACTATCAACTAGCTGATTACGGTAGTCGTGTTATCCAGCATCGGATTGATTTCCTCAAAAAATTAGAGGAATTTGGTAGCCGAAAAGTAGCCGAAATTTCTGGTCAAAAAGAAGAACTTCGGATTGACTACCTATCATCTGTTTCGTTGACAGACTCTGTCAACCTAGTTGACGATTTCTTGACAGATTTAGAAAAAAGTCGGAAACGAGATTTGTTCAAAAAAAATACTGGAGTGGGACCTCACAGAGACGATATTGCTTTCTTCATCAATGGTATGAATGCCCATTATGGTAGCCAAGGTCAACATCGTAGCCTCGTTCTCTCCCTTAAACTGGCTGAGATTGAGCTCATGAAAGAAATTACGCGAGAATATCCGATCTTACTGCTCGACGATGTAATGAGTGAATTGGACAATAGCCGTCAAGTCAAATTACTGGAAACCATCACAGATAAAATTCAAACCTTTATCACAACAACTTCCTTAGACCACCTCCATAAACTCCCAGAAAGTCTAAAAATATTCCATATTTCCAAGGGAACTGTAAAAGAAGACCTGTAAATATCGTTTACAAGTCTTTCTTTTTTATTTACAGTTTTGTCAATTATTGTACGGAATAGTTTGGTGCTTCGTTTGTAATTTGAACGTCGTGTGGGTGACTTTCTTTCAAACCAGCGCCTGACATTTCGATAAATTGAGCATTTTCACGTAATTCAGCCAAGTTTCCAGCTCCGACATAGCCCATACCCGAGCGAAGTCCACCGACCATTTGGAAAATCATATCTGCAACAGAACCTTTATAAGCGACACGGCCTTCGATACCTTCTGGAACCAGCTTGTTTGCCTCATTGACAGAAGCTTGGAAATAGCGATCCTTAGAACCTTGTTTCATGGCTGCGATAGAGCCCATACCGCGGTAGGTCTTGAATTTACGTCCTTGGAAGATTTCTGTTTCCCCCGGTGCTTCATCTGTTCCTGCAAACATTGACCCCAACATAACCGCATGACCTCCAGCAGCCAAGGCCTTAACAATATCACCTGAATACTTGATACCACCGTCCGCAATGATGGTCTTACCATACTCACGCGCAACGCCAGCAGCATCGTAAATAGCAGTAACCTGTGGTACACCAACACCCGCAATAACACGAGTGGTACAGATAGAACCAGGTCCAATACCCACCTTGACAACATCCACACCAGCCTCGTAAAGGGCACGAGCTCCCTCAGCTGTAGCGATATTACCTGCAATCAAAGTACGGTCTGGGAAGTGGGCACGAATTTCCGCAATCTTACGGATAACACCTGCAGAATGCCCATGAGCTGTGTCAATAACAATGGCATCTGCACCAGCTTCAAAGAGAGCCTCCGCACGTTCAAAAGTATCAGAAGTGACACCGACCGCACCAGCTACCAAGAGACGACCAAATTCATCCTTGGCAGCATTTGGAAATTCAATCACTTTTTCAATATCTTTAATCGTAATCAAGCCTGACAAACGACCATTTTCATCCACCAATGGCAATTTTTCAATACGGTGTTGGTGGAGAATCGCCTCAGCAGTTTCCAAATCCGTTCCAACAGGAGCTGTTACCAAACCATCGCTGGTCATATTGCTAGAAATCGGCTGTGAGTAATCGGTGATAAAACGCATATCACGGTTGGTAATAATACCCACCAGTTTGCGATTTTCAAGGGTTTCAACAATCGGCACACCTGAAATACGGTAAGTCGCCATCAATTTTTCAGCCTCTGCAATTGTATGCTCTGGTGTTAAGAAGAAAGGATCAATAATAACCCCATTTTCAGAACGTTTTACCTTACGCACTTCCTCTGCCTGCTCTGCAATGGACATATTCTTGTGAATGACACCCAGGCCACCTGCACGCGCCATAGCAATCGCCATTTTGCTGTCGGTTACCGTATCCATAGCTGCTGAAATGATAGGAAGATTGAGGGTCAAATTCGGAGCTAACTGTGTCTTTAAGTCAATATCGTGTGGCAAGACATGGCTCTCAGCCGGAATGAGCAAGACATCATCAAATGTAAAGCCTTTTTTCAAAAATTTAGTTTCCCAATTTGACATGGATGGTTTCCTCTTTTCTCTTTTGTTTGAAATTTATTTTATCTATGATAACATTTTAAGAATATTTGTCAATCATTATTCGTATTAATATCATTAAACATAAAAATCCAGAAAATTCTTTCCTAAAATATAAAACATTTACGAACGTTTTGGTTTTAAAAAATCACAATTAAAAATAAAAAAGCAACGTTTTTCAACATCACTTCTTCATTCGTTAGTCCTATTTAAAATAGTTGATTCCCATAGCATCCTTGACTTGGTCCAGAGTGGTTGCTGCTACTTGACGAGCTTTTTGACTGCCAGCCTCTAACATGGCATAGACCTGTCCCATATCCTGGGCAAATTCCAGACGACGCTCACGGATTAGACCTAATTCCCGCTCCAAAATATCTAAGAGATAACGCTTGGTTTTGACATCTCCCAGACCACCGCGCTGGTAATGCTCCTTCATGGCCTCAATCTCAGCCTGATCTTCCTCACGACCAAAAACATCCAAATAATGGAAAACCATATTTCCTTCAATCTGACCCGGATCCTCGACACGGATATGGTTCGGGTCGGTATACATGGACATGACTTTCTTTTTCAAAGTGTCCATGTCATCTGCCAGATAAATCCCATTGCCAAGTGATTTAGACATCTTGGCATTGCCATCCAACCCCGGCAAACGACCTGCAGCCTCGTTTTCAGGGTAAATCCCTTCTGGTTCCACCAAAACATCCGTCTGATAAGCGTGATTAAAACTACGAACCAGCTCACGGGTCTGCTCAATCATGGGCTTTTGATCGGTTCCAACTGGTACAAAGTTTGCCTTGAAAGCTGTAATATCTGCAGCCTGAGAAACCGGATAGACCAAGAAACCTGCTGGAATGCCTTCACCAAAGCCCTTCTGGGCAATTTCTGTCTTGACAGTCGGATTGCGTTCCAGACGAGCAACTGACACCAGGTTCATATAGTACATAGTCAATTCAGCCAATTCTGGAATTTGACTTTGGATGAAAATGGTTGTCTTAGCTGGATCGAGACCTGCCGCTAAGTAGTCCAAGGCTACGTTACCAACCGACTCAATAATCTTCTGCGGTTCTTTAGCATGGTCTGTCAAAGCCTGCTGGTCTGCCAAAAATACAAATAATTCATGATTGCCTGCATTCTGTAAGAGCACACGATTTTTCAAGGAACCTACATAATGACCAATATGTAATTTTCCGGTCGGTCGATCGCCTGTTAAAATAATTGGTTTTGTCATAACTTCTCCTTTTACACTTATTTACAACACTGTAAACTTATTGTCAACAAAAAATAAAAGCCCAGCACAAGTCTGTGCAAGGGCGTCAAGGACACGGTACCACCTTAGCTTATGAACAGTAAAGCCATTCATTTCTCTTTGCACATAAGGCCTGCTAGCCAAATCCTTATTTGTTCAGATTTCTATTTACCATCAGCCCATTCATAAAGAAGAATCACTTGTTTACACCGACCACAAGCTCTCTAAAAACCGTTCCTTTACTACTCTTCTGATTGATTATCATTATAACTGCTAACTAAGAGAAAGTCAAGCTGAGAAAGCCTTGACGATTGGCTTAAAATTCTGCATAATAGAACGTGCGTGTATATTAGAATATAGTATTAAAGGAGAAATCATGAAAGACAAGTTAAAAGATATTTCATTTGTGACGGCGGGTAGCATCATTATGGCTATTGGCTTCAATAGTTTTTTTCTGGAAAGTAATATTGTATCTGGAGGAATTGGTGGCCTGGCCATTGCCCTAAACACATTATTCGGTTGGGACCCAGCTACCTTTGTACTATTCTGCAATATTCCTCTCCTGGTAATTTGTTTCTATTTCCTTGGGAAATCTGTCTTTGTAAAAACTGTTTACGGTGCCATCCTCTACCCATTCTGCATGAAATTGACAGCTGGTTTGCCAAATTTGACCGATAATCCTTTACTTGCTGCAATTTTTGGCGGTATTGTTTTAGGTTTTGGTCTCGGACTTGTCTTTCTCGGTAATTCATCAACGGGAGGAACAGGCATCCTCATCCAATTTATCCATAAGTATTCTCCCCTATCACTCAGTCAAACCATGGTTATTATTGATGGTATTATCGTTGGCCTTGGCTTTATCGCTTTCGATCCTGATACTGTCATGTACTCCATCCTTGCCTTGATGACCATCAGCTATGTGATTAACCGTATGATGACGGGTACAAACTCTTCTCGAAACCTTTTGATTATTTCCCAAAAATACAAGGAAATCAAATCCTATATCACGACCGAAGTGGACCGTGGAGTAACAGAATTGCCCGTAATTGGTGGCTATACTGGGTCTGAAAAACGCATGTTAATGACAACTGTTTCTATCCCAGAAGTACAAAAATTGGAAAATCATATACTCCAAATTGACGAAACAGCCTTTATTATTATCTTACCAGCTAGCCAAGTTCGTGGTCGCGGCTTCAGCTTACAAAAAGATCATAAATCCTATGACGAAGATATTTTGATCCCAGGATGATTATAATTGAAGTTTAGACTGCTTTCTAGTACAATAAATCTAATAGACAGAAAATAGGAGAAACTATGCTTACAGTATCAGACGTGTCGCTCCGCTTTAGCGACCGCAAATTATTCGACGATGTCAACATCAAGTTTACAGCTGGAAATACCTACGGTTTAATTGGTGCCAACGGTGCCGGTAAATCAACTTTCCTGAAGATTTTAGCAGGAGATATCGAGCCAACAACTGGCCACATTTCACTCGGTCCAGACGAGCGCTTGTCCGTCCTCCGTCAGAACCATTTTGACTACGAAGATGAGCGCGTGATTGACGTGGTTATCATGGGAAATGAGCAGCTATACAGTATCATGAAAGAAAAAGATGCCATCTACATGAAGGAAGATTTTTCTGATGAAGACGGTGTCCGTGCTGCCGAGTTGGAGGGCGAATTTGCCGAGCTTGGTGGCTGGGAAGCTGAAGCTGAGGCTTCACAATTGCTCCAAAACCTGAACATTGCTGAAGACCGCCACTACCAAAACATGAGCGAATTAACCAACGGTGAAAAGGTTAAGGTGCTTTTGGCCAAGGCCCTCTTTGGTAAGCCAGACGTCCTTCTGCTGGACGAGCCGACCAACGGTTTGGACATCCAGTCTATCAACTGGTTAGAAGATTTCTTGATTGATTTTGAAAATACCGTCATCGTCGTATCCCACGATCGCCACTTCCTCAACAAAGTATGTACCCACATGGCGGACTTAGATTTCGGTAAAATCAAAATTTTTGTCGGTAACTACGACTTCTGGAAACAATCATCTGAATTGGCAGCTCGTTTACAGGCTGACCGCAATGCTAAGGCGGAAGAAAAAATCAAGGAATTGCAAGAATTCGTTGCCCGTTTCTCTGCCAACGCTTCAAAATCCAAACAGGCAACCTCTCGTAAAAAAATGCTGGATAAAATCGAGTTGGAAGAAATCATTCCATCCAGCCGTAAGTACCCATTTATCAACTTCAAGGCCGAGCGTGAGATTGGTAACGACCTGCTGACAGTTGAAAATCTCAAGGTTGTTATCGATGGAGAGACGATTTTGGACAATATCAGCTTTATCCTCCGTCCAGGTGATAAGGCCGCTATCATCGGTCAAAACGACATCCAGACAACTGCCCTTATGCGTGCCCTGGCTGGCGACATCGACTATGAAGGAACCATCAAATGGGGTATAACGACTTCACAATCTTACCTGCCAAAAGACAATACAAAAGACTTCGCAACTGGCGAATCCATCCTGGAATGGCTCCGTCAGTTCGCTGAAAAAGGTGAAGACGACGATACATTCTTGCGTGGATTCCTTGGTCGTATGCTTTTCTCAGGCGACGAAGTCAAGAAGTCTGTCAGCGTCTTGTCAGGGGGAGAAAAAATCCGTGTCATGTTATCTAAGCTCATGCTGCTCAAGTCAAACGTCCTCTTGCTGGATGACCCAACCAACCACTTGGACTTGGAATCCATCTCTAGCCTTAACGATGGCGTGAAAGACTTCAAAGAGTCCGTTATCTTTGCCAGTCACGACCATGAGTTCATCCAAACCATTGCCAACCACATCGTTGTCATCTCGAAAAACGGGGTCATTGACCGTATCGATGAGACCTATGATGAGTTCCTTGAAAATGCTGAAGTACAGGCAAAAGTTCAAGAGCTCTGGAAAGCATAATCAAAAAAGGCGATTTTATCGCCTTTTCTTATAAATTTATGAAATCAATTTTTAAACATAAATCCATTTTTTATCTGTTAGCCTTTTTTCTTCCATTTACAATAATGGTCATTATCTTGTCAACCCAAGGTATTTGGTGGGGAAGTGATACAACCATTTTGGCCAGCGATGGGTTCCATCAATATGTCATCTTTCATCAAACTTTACGGAATGCTTTACACGGTAATAGTTCAATCTTTTATACCTTTACAAGTGGATTAGGCTTGAATTTCTACGCCCTATCGTCTTACTACCTGGGCTCTTTTCTATCGCCTTTGGTATATTTCTTTGACTTGCAGTCCATGCCAGATTATATTTATCTGTCAACTCTTGTAAAGTTTGGCTTGATAGGATTGTCAACCTATACTAGCCTGAGAGGCATTTATAAAAACATCAAAACTGAATGGAGCTTACTTCTCTCCACCAGCCTTGCTCTCATGAGTTTCTCAACTAGTCAATTAGAAATTTCCAGTTGGCTGGATGTTTTTATTCTGGTTCCTATTATTTTACTGAGTTTACACAGAATGCTGAATGGTAAAGGTCGGATTATCTACTATATCAGTCTAGCCTGTCTTTTCATTCAAAACTACTACTTTGGTTACATGACTGCCATCTTTTTATTGATTTGGACACTTGCTCAGCTAACCAAATTCGATAAAAAAATTATTCGATTTATAGACTTTACAGTGGTGTCAATTCTGTCAACATTGACTGCTATGGTCATGTTACTGCCAACCTATCTAGACCTAAAGACTCACGGAGAGACATTTACAAAGATTGTCAACTTAAAAACTGAGGACTCCTGGTATCTAGACTTTTTTGCTAAGAGTCTAGTTGGAAGTTTTGACACCACAAAATTTGGATCTATTCCGATGATTTTTGTTGGACTAACTCCGCTTATTTTAGCCTTGCTCTATTTTACTGTCAAAGAAATAAAATGGCAGACAAAATTAGCAAATGGACTGCTAGTAACCTTTATCATTGCAAGTTTTTATCTACAACCACTCAATCTATTCTGGCAGGGAATGCACGCGCCAAATATGTTCCTCTACCGCTACGCCTGGATACTATCTATTGTCATTATTTATCTAGCAGCAGAAACAAGTACCTATTTGACCAGCATTAAAATATGGCAAATTTGCCTTCCCTTTACAATTCTGTCAACCGGTTTTATCCTCACATATATTTATAAAAATTACTATGATTTCTTGGACACTGTAAACTTTTTACTAAGTTTTGAATTTCTCTTTGCCTATCTTGTTCTATTTGTCAGCCTTCATTATTTCAAGTTTGATATCAAGTGGATACCACTTTCTTTCTTACTGTTTACCTTATTAGAACTTGGTCTCCACACTCATTACCAGGTTCAGGGAATTTCAGATGAGTGGCATTTCCCTAGCCGGTCGAATTACGAAGAAAAGTTGACAGATATTGACAATCTTGTAAAAGAGACCAAGAGTGACAATGAATACTTCTATCGAATGGAACGCTTGTTACCTCAAACCGGTAATGATAGCATGAAGTTCAATTATAATGGTATTTCTCAATTTTCATCCATTCGCAATCGCGCTTCTAGCTCTACTTTAGATAAACTGGGTTTCCGTTCAGACGGTACCAATCTAAATCTGCGTTACCAGAACAACACCTTGATTGCGGATAGCCTCTTTGGCATAACCTACAATCTGGCAAGCACAAATCCCAATAAATATGGATTTGATTTTCAGAAGAGTACCGATAGTATCAGTCTCTATAAGAATAACTACAGTCAGGGATTAGCACTTTTGACCAATTCTGTTTACAAAGATGTCAAGTTTACAAATATGTCCTTGGATAATCAATCTGCCTTTCTAAATGAACTGACAGGACTGGCTTACAAGTATTTTTATCAGATTAAGGACGTTCAATCATTCAATGGTGTTGACCTTGGAGGCCGCATAACTGTAAATAAACCTGTCAATCAGACCGATGCAACTATTACTTATAAACTAAATGTTCCAGCCAATAGCCAGGTCTATCTCAATTTACCAAATATTAGCTTCTCAAACGACTCTGTCAAAAAAGTTGTCGTAACTGTCAATAACCTGTCAAATGAGTTCACACTTGACAACAGCTTTTCCTTCTTCAATATTGGTTATTTCTTAGAGGATACTGAACTTTCCTTCTCTATTCATTTTCCAGAAAACGAACAAGTTAGCTTTGATAAACCGCAATTTTTCCGGTTAGACCTTGGCCAATATTCTAAGGCTATGGAAATACTAGCCAGTAAGCAAGTTGTATCCACTGTAAAGTCGAACAAGGTAGAAGTAGAATTTTCAAGTCAAAATCCTGCTAGTCTGCTCCTAACCCTTCCTTATGATAAGGGATGGACTGCAAGCATCGATGGTAAAAAGGTACCAATATTAAAAGCACAAAATGGTTTTATGAAACTGGACGTAGAGCCTGGTCAACGACAGGCCGTCTTGACATTTATTCCACATGGATTTTACTTGGGATTAGGAATTTCCACGACAGCTATCTGTTTCTTTATTTTCTATAATTATTTGTTCAATAGACATAAGAACCGAGGTTAAACTTCGGTTTTTTTAGTGCAAAAAAACCTTGATTTCTCAAGGTTTCCTAGGCTTTATTTACTCCGCCAACAGATAATTATACGTTAAAATAAGTTAAAATATATAACAAAAATGGCGATAATCAAGGGTTTGTTACTTATCTATGGAGTAATAAAAAGCGGGAATTTGACCAAATTTTGACCAAATGAATTTTTCTAAATTATTTACGTTTTTTCTGAATTATACAGAATTTTTATAAAAATACACTCTGACCAAGTTTTGATAAAGAAGCGTTTCGGAGTAACAAAAATTTTCAAAATCTATTAACATTCCTAAAAATTATTGGAATAGCGTAGTCTTTCCGAAATTTTTAGGAATCCAAAAAATCTTCCTACAATAAGTAAGAAGATTTTTTAATTCTCATACTCAATAATAATGATTATGAACCTCTTGAACTCTTAAATTTTTGAGGTAAGAAGCTGCCTCAGCCGTATTGATGCGAATAGCTTCTAATTGCCTTATCTGTACAGCTTGCATATAGTTATTATATCGAAGGAGTTCGACCATTCTCAGGCTGTTGATATATTGTTCATTTTGCAGTTGTAGCATCTCTGCTTGATAGGCTAATTGTGTCGCTTTATATTGTGTATCATCATAAAGATTAACCAATTCTTTGATATTATCGGCTTTGAAGTTTTCAAGTGATGCAATAAAGAAATCTACAGCATCCATAAAATAATAATCTTTAGGATACCAACCCTGCCCAAACACTGACAGTACTTGCGCAGCTTGTTTTTGTTCAAGTTTACACTGTTCTTTCTCCCGTGCTATCTCTTCATTTCGTTCAATTTGACGCTTGTACTCTTCCACCCTCATTTCATTGTCTTCAATACGCTTACGATTTTCTTCATCAATCAGCTGATTAATAAAACTAACCCATCTAGGATAGAAAAGATTTCCTAAAATCAAAGAAACAGCTACTACAACTACTGATATGATACCAAATACAATTGCTGCAAGAATATCAACACTCATAAAAGATTTAACTGCTACATGTATAATATTCAGCGGTGTTGTTAATACAATGAAAAGTGATATAAAAATCCCCATTCCTATCCATGCACCTTTATGCTGACGCATCTTTTTTTGGATTAGAAAAACGAGAACTGCACTTGCGACTAAATACCAAAACAGTTCTCTAACATTACCTGCCCCCCAAAGACCTAAAAACAAGAATTTTGCTATATTTCCAATTGCTCCCATCAACACTGCATAGAATGACCACTTCAACAGTCTTTCCGATACAGGTTTTGTTCCATCTGCGAATGAATCCGCTAGTTCTTCTTGAATAAGCTCTGCTTTTCTTCTAGCATTTTCAAGCTTCGTCAAAGCGATCTCTTTTTCATAGATAAAGGTCAGCCCTTGACGTATCGTATAGAGATTATTCAATAATTGTGCTCTATCTCCCATATCTTACTATTCTTTCTGTTTTTCCTATCATAAGGAAAAATAAAGCAACAAATGCTTTATTTTTCCCACCACCATTTGTATCTTATTTGACTTGGCTTTGCAGTCTCTTTCCATACTTTACCTGTTACTTTAGAAATGTATCCCATCAAAATTCCTATAGCTATAAAAGATAGCTTCGTAAATTTCCAGAGAAATGACAATAGTTTATGAACAATATCCATCCCTTACCTACCCTCTATATTTTCTTCTTGCACCAGTTAAACCAAGGCTAGACAATACCGCTACACCAAAGAGTGCAAGTAGGCTTGCTTGTTCTCCTGTTTGTGGTAATGCTTTCGCTCTTGCAACACGTGAGTAGGTAATGCCTTCTGGTGTGACTGTTACACCTGCATTCACATCTCCAATATCTGATTTTGCAATAAAGAGTGCAGGATCAACAGCAGGCTTTTCAGTAGCAGTTGGAGCATCTTTTGGTACAGCAATGACTGTACCGTCAGGAAGAACAGTAATTACATTGTCTTTTGCTTTGTCTTCAAGGTCTTTGAGCTTGTTGTACTCATCTTGAAGTTCTGCCAGTTTAGCTTTTTCTTCAGCTAGCTTAGCATTTACAACTTCAAGTGCGTTATTAGCTGTTTCAGCCTTAGCAAGAGCGTCAGCAAGGACACCTTCTTTTTCTGACAAGTCAGCTTTAGCAGCAGCAAGGATAGCTGGCGCTTCAAGGTAACCTTTCAACTCAGTAGCAAGTGCTTTAGCTTCTTCAACCAAACGGTCTTTTTCTGCAAGAAGAGCTTCTTTTTCAGCGTTCAAGCTTGCAAGAGTTGCTTCTTGTTTTGTGAGTTCAGCTTTCGCTGTGTCAAGTGCAGTTACTTTACTTGCTTGGACAGCTTGTGCGTCAGCAAGTTTAGCTTTTGCGTCATCAAGTGCTGCTTTCTTAGTTGCAAGGTCTGCTGAGAAGTTGTCAACAGCTTGCTGTGCATCAGCTTGACGAGTTTGAGCGTTTGTCAAAGCAATTTCTGCAAGACGTAGGTTATTTTCTGCGACTTGTGTTTGAAGTGGAGTTGCAGTAGCTTCAGTCAAAACTTTTTCTGCTGCGGTTTTTGCTTCAAGAGCGGTCGCGTAATCTGAACTCGCTTTAGTCAATTGAGCTTTAGCTGCGTCAGATGCGGCTTGAGCTTGGTCTTGGTCAGCTTGTGCTTGCACAAGCGCTGCTTGAAATGCAGTTGGGTTTTCTGGGTTGGTGATGACTGTACCGTCGTTTGTGAATGCTACGACCAACCAATAATCATTATTTATATTTGCAACAGCAATACCAATGTTGTTTGCGAAGTTTAAGTTTGCTTGCAAGTGTCCCCAGTTTGATACTGCATCGGCAAATGATGTGCTCAATAGAGCGTTGTACACTGCACGTTTCAAATCTTCTTCAGTTTTGATGTTTGATTTTGAACCTAAACGAATTAGGTTTTCAACACCAGCACCGATATGTCCATCGGTTAATGGGCTTGTTCCACGAGCTTCGTATCGGTCAGCACGTGATTGTGCTAAATCAATGGCCGCTTGTGTTACAGCAGTAGATGTCAATCCATTTAAAGCTTTACGGATTTGAGCTAAACCTTGTACATATAATTGTGAAGCTGAAATCTTTTGTTCATTTGTAAGATTATCAATATCAACAATTACTGATTTACTGTCTTTACCGATTGATACAGTTGATGCTTGGATTACATCTGCACCAGAATCAGTCATAAAGTCTGAGTCGCCTTCGGCTTTATCAGCTTTAAATTGAGTCAAGTCTGCGATTGTAACAGTATCAATATTTGCCAAAGCATCTTGTGCATCATTTACTGCATGAGTTGCTTGATTTAAGGTATCAGTTGTTGAAACAACATCATCTTGAGCTTTTGTAAGAATAGCTCTAGACGTATCAACAGCGTCAGTTTTTACTGCAACATCAGTTGTTGCTGCATCAATTGCAGCTTGGCGGTCAGCGTCAGCTTGTCTTGCAGTTGCGACTGCATCAGTTGCTGTTGTAACATTAGTTTCAGCAGTTGTGACATCAGCTTTAGCTTGATCAAGATTAGCTTGAGCTTCAGCAAGACCAGTACCAGAAATAGCGTCTTGTGCTGATTTTACGTTGTCTTCAGCAGCGGTTACGTCAGCATCAGCTGCGTCTTTTTCTGCTTGTGCTGTATCAACAGTAGTTTGAGCGTCTGCGACTTTACCAGTTTGGTCAGCAATTTCAGCGTTGACTTCATCTGTTTCAGTAGCGTTTGCAGCTTGGTCAGCAAGGTTAGCTGTTTGATCAGCTTGGTTTGCTGCAATGTTTTCTGGTGTTGCGTTAGCAAGGTTAGCTTCTGCATCAGACACGGCTTCAGTTGCAGTCGCAACGTCAGCTTCAGCAGTAGCAACAGCTTGGTTAGCTGCGTCTGCATCAGCTTGAGCTTGGCTAGCTTCAGCGGCAGTAGCGTCAACAACAGCTTGTTGTGCATCAAGAGCTGGTTTAACATCAGCTGATGTTTTAGGTGCTTCGACAGCTGTAGTTTCAGTTGTTTCTACAATAGTGTCAGTATTTGTTTCAACTGTTGGTGTTACTTCCTCAGCGAATGCTGGTGTACCAACGGCTGCGATTGTGATTGCAGTGGTTGCTGCAAGGGATTTGATTTTGCTCTTTACCATAAAATTCTCCATTATTATTTTACAGAACCAACCTTAAAAGGTTTCTTAATTCTAATTCTATCACACAAAAACAACCTTGTAAAGTTGTTATCAACCTTTTGAGAACTTAATAAATACAGATAAAACCTGTATTATTGCTAATAAGAGGTGCAGAATGGAAGAATCATTACAAAAGTTTATTAGCAAACGTATTCGCCTTTTAAGGTTGCAAAAAGGGCTAACACAAGAACAAGTTGAAGAAATGGCTGATTTGGGTACTAATTACGTCTATAAATTAGAACACCTAGAAACTAATATCAAAATCAATACGTTAGAAAAAGTTATGACAGCACTGAATTCTGATATCGCATCATTTTTCGACATTACCCCAAAAGACGAAGATCCAAGCATAGCTGACCTAGTTAGCAACCTAAAAAACTTACCTGAAAAACAGCAAAAAGAAATACTATCTGCTTTTAACACCATCATCAACCAATTTAAGCAAAAATGAACCGCTAAGATTTAATGAATCCTAGCGGTTTTCATTATTTTTATATAGTAAATCCACATGCCACCTACTTACATTATCAACTAATTTCACTTCTCCCTCCATCTGCGATTGATAATCAATTAACGATTGAATAAAAATATCTGTTGACTGTGCAAAATCAAATTGTGGTCGATACTCACTATCACTAAATGGATGAGGTAGTGCATCAAATGTCATATCCGTTGCCAAAGTCAAACTATCTGAAATTAAATCGTAACATTGTTTCCCCCTATTAAATAAAGCACCTTTTTCTAGAATAGCTAACAACTTTGTTTCAAAAAACAATTTAATATGCTCTTCCAATTTTTTTGTATAGCGTTTCCCAAAATAAGCAAAGTGTTCTATTGCAAATTCAGCTTGATAATGATTGTACAGAACTTGGGTCGCTAACAATCTCTGATCTTCACTTTCTGTATAATCAAACCTTGGCAACAACAAACCAATACCGTTGCCATATTTTGTCTTCCATTCTTTCAGGGCTAATTGGTAAGCAAATGGTACATAATAACACAAGGCTTGCTCTACAATAGTTGGATATTTTTTCATTAGATAATCAATTCCAACAAAAAACAACTTGCCAAAATAGGCTTCACGTTCTTGTTCGTTACCCCAAATAAGAGTGTATGTTGATTCAAAAAATAAATTACTAGTAATTTCCTTCGCATAAGCTGGGGTTAATAAATACTTGTTCTTCTTATACCGCTTATTATTTACAATATTTGTAACTACATTAGGGTCAGATAATACAATATCAATATTATTGTACCCTTTTTCTTTTTTGCGCTTTTTTACACGTTGGCTAATCATTGAATATATTGCTTCATCAGTATTCATACTTCGATACCTCTCTTCCAGTTTAATATATTATACCATAAAACTTGGGTGGTTTTTAAGTTAAAAATATTTTATTTTTGTCATTTTTGCACCCAATTTTTATAATACAATAAGAGATGTAAATAAAGAACGTTCAACTATTTACGATTTAAATATTTTTAGAAACCTTCCTCTAGTAGGAAGCGGAGAACCATTATGTCTATGTTTAATCAAATCGTATCAAATGCTAATAAGTCTTCTGAAGAGACTATTAAAGTTACCGCAGTGAACTTGGGTTCAGTTGCCACACCGTATAAAGACTATCTTCGTGATGAGAATGGTCAAAAAATCAAGGATCAACGTGGTTACGATAAAAAAGAAGATACGGCTTCAAAACTCAAATATCAATTTTCAACAGTTGGTCAAGAATGTAAGACCGTAACTTTATTATCTCCGATTGATAAACCTCTTTCCATTGAACCATTAGTTGTTTACGAAATTACCGCATATGGATACTCTTTTAAAAACGGTGGGTACTGGTTGACCGAGTTAGTCAGTGCTAAACCACTCTTACAACTCAAAGAAGTCAATATGACACGTCCAACAGGAGGACAAGCTAATGGATAGTATTTATCAAGAATTAGACGATTTAGAAGCTGATAAGCTTCCGATTGAATTTCGACGGGTATTTGCAAAATACCTAAGCACACAAGATAAGGAAATCGTTGATGCATTTATCAATCTGAGTCTGACTTATTCAAATGGCCGCTATACTGATTTTATTCGTGCTTACATGTACTATGAATTGATACGTCGTAAGATGTGGGCTGAATTGGAAGAACTCTGTAAGAAGTTATGATTAGATATCGTTTAAACTCACATCTAGGCTATATGATGAGAGCCTACCCTAGTTTAGTAACCCTGCTTCAATTACTTGGAGTAGGGCTACTAGTCACAGGGTTGATTGGTGAATGGTTAATGAGGAAAGCAGTTGAACTAGAGCTGATTATGGCTCCCAGTAAATGGGCATTCTATCTAATGATATTTGGTTCAGCTGTCTTGCTTCTTGTCAATGGTTCATTATTCTTGCGTTTTCTTCATCGGATTAAAGAAGCAGGTTCGTTTTCTCGATATCGTCAATTAAGACTGATTGAGCATCAGACCCATAATGCGTTGAAGGACTCAGCAACTGCTAATCGAAAAGTCGGCAGCAAGTTCATAGATGTTTCCAAAGCGACTGCGTGCTTCTCGAAGCAAAGCAGGCGCATTACCGTTACTATCAATAAATTAGCTGACCAAACTACTGATGATTTAGAAAAGTTTGCTGACATGCTCTCAGCTTGTTTAGTGGGGAAAAATCGCTCTTTAATTGTTCTTGATTACTGGCTATCTGAAGATAATACAGAATTTGTCTATCTGTTAGATAGTATTGAGGAAGCACAAGCAAGACAGCTGAATCCAAAACGTATCACAGAACTAAAGCCAGCAAATGACTATGAAATAACAGTGGAAACAGGATTGACCTTTTCAATGGTTAAAAATATTCATTTACTACTGGTTGGCAATACTTCATCATCAAAGACAACATTTTTGAAATCAATGATTGCTCAAGTCTTCATGTTTGATTCTGAAGTTGACTTAACAATATTTGATGTTAAATCTGAGTTTAGTTCATGGGACTTTTTAGATAAAGGTACTATCATTTCAGATAGTGACGAAATCCTCGCTTATTTTGAAACTTTGCTCGATCTAGTCATTAAACGTGAAAAAGAGATTGCTCAATTAGCTGCAAGGGATGATATAACTGGTGCTACATTTATCAATTTCGGTCAAGAAATGAGAATGAAACTCGTTATCATTGAAGAATATTCTGCAATGTTAAGTAGTATTACTGATGCCAAAAAGCGGAAAAGGGTTCAAGATCTAGTTTTATCCGTGGTATCTCGCTCACGCAGTAGTGGGGTTTATATGTGTATCTGCATGCAGCAACCACGTTCTGAATTACTTTCTACTGCTGTTCGTGATAATTTAGGTGTTCGTATCTGTCTCTCAAACGGTGCGATTACAGATGAATTAGCCCGCATGGTATTTGGCGAAACAGATAATATTGATAATCATGCCCCGCGTTTTAGCGGCTATATCATGACATCTAACGGTCAATTCTCTAAGCCCAGGCGTTTTTGGAACATTAACATGCACGAACATGGACTTGAAAAGATCAGCATTTTTGAAAAAGCTTATCTATACGGTATCAAGAAACGAAAATCATTAAAACAATCCACGTCTAACTCTTAACATTTAGAACATCATTTGAATCTGTGTTGTGTCAAATTTTGAACCCTTTTTGATGATTTTGGACGCCACATTTCTCTCCGTCTGTGGCGTCCAAAAAAATAATCAAATCTATCATAACAAAAATGACACATTACAATCATTTTGTGTCAAAAAAAAATCACTACGGAGGTCAAACATGACTAAAAAGAAACAAAAAAAAATTGATCCAAACGCTCGAAAGCGGAAGTATTTTGGACAAATTTCTTATGAATATGAGAAAAACGCTGATCAAAATCTTACAGAAGATGATTTCAAACAATCAGTTGAAAAACGCATCAAAGAGCTTTGTCAAAACGATGATGATGTCTTTTACTACATTTACCATGATAAGGATATCAATGAAGACGGAACACCTAAATACCTGCACGTGCATTTCGTGATTATTTTTAAGAATGCACATAGCTATCAATCAGTTTACAATGCATTAAAGATTTCACGACAAGAAAATCTTGAAGTTGTGCGTAGCTCAATAAAAGCTTGTAGGTATTTGACACATAGAAATGAGCGAAATATGGCTGAGGGGAAATATCCCTATTCTGTTGAGGAAGTCATTCAATCATCAAATGGAGACTATATCAACAGTATCATGGGCAAAATCAAAAATCACAGCAAAGAACAATCAGAAGACGGCTTAGAGGTTGATGACTATTGTTTAGAACTGAGTTATCAAATTTCATCAGAAGGCTTACTACCACTTGAAGCCAAAGAAAATTTATTCGAGCAATTCACACAGCGAACCGCCCAAAAAGCATGGAATCAAAATAAACGACAATTTGAAGAAAATCGTCAAGAATACATTCAAAAAGAGTTTGAACGTATGAGTCGTGGAGAACGGAACCATAATAGTATTTATATCCAAGGCGATGGAAATAGTGGAAAATCTTTCTTAGCACGACTTATTGCAGAACAACATGATCGTTTAGGCGCTCATACTCCATCAACTAACAAAAAACGTTTTGATTTAGGCTCGGGCTATAAAGGTCAGAAAACAATGATCATCAATGAATTTGACGCATCATGTGGTATGGCATATCGGGAGCTGTTTCAAATTTTAGAACCCGATTCAGCCAACCAACTTAGTTCACGCTTTAAAGATGCATATATCATCAATGATTTGACGATTATAACTAATTCTGAAACTTACTGGGATTGGGTAGATGCTTGGTTTCCTACAAAGAAAGAATATCATCAATTAATGCGTAGAATCCGCTATATTATCAAAATGTATCATGACAACCACAATAAGCTTATTATAGAATTGTGGTACTATCACGCTTCCCGTGATTTAAAAGAAAAAGCAAAGCTACAATTCAATAAAGTCAAGGAATGGAAATTAGATAACATCACTGAGGATTCTGAACCCGATTTAACAAAGGTTGCTCAAGAGTTACTATCTGAAATTCAAAATAACCAGTCAAATTCTAAACAAACACAAAAAGTTGCCGTTTCATCTACCGACCAAAGTGATTCAAACGACAACCCAAACCAAGTAGGAGATTAATCAAGTAAGCTAATCCCTTACTTGATTATCTCATATTATAGCACAATGAAACAAAAACAGTACATTTGTGGTATAATGTACTTATGGCATATTCATTAGATTTTCGTAAAAAAGTTCTCGCATACTGTCAGAAAACCGGCAGTATTACTGAAGCATCTGTTGTTTTCGATATTTCACGCAACACCATCTATCAATGGCTAAAATTAATGGAGACTACTGGCGAGCTTCATCACCAAGTTAAGGGAACCAAACCAAGAAAAGTTGATAGAGAAAAATTAAAGAACTATCTTGAAGCTCATCCAGATGCTTTTTTGACTGAAATAGCTTCTGAATTTGGCTGTCATCCAACAGCTATTCATTACGCTCTCAAAGCTATGGGATATACTCGAAAAAAAAGAGCTGTACCTACTATGAACAAGACCCTGAGAAAGTAAATCAGTTCCTTAAAGAATTTAATAACTTAAGTCACTTGACACCTGTTTATATTGACGAGACAGGGTTTGAGACATATTTTCATCGAGAATATGGTCGATCTTTGAAAGGTCAGTTGATCACAGGTCAGGTCTCTGGAAGAAGATTCCAGCGGCTATCTTTAGTCGCAGGTCTTATAAACGGTGAGATTATAGCCCCAATGACCTACAGAGAAACCATGACGAGTGACTTTTTCGAAGCTTGGTTTAAAACATTCTTACTACCCACTTTAGATAGACCATCTGTTATCATTATGGACAATGCAAGGTTTCATCGGATGAGTAAGCTAAAAGAGTTATGCAAGGAGCAGGGTCATAGACTTTTACCACTTCCTCCTTACTCACCTGAGTATAATCCCATTGAGAAAACATGGGCTCAAATGAAAAAACACCTCAGAAAAGTATTGCCAAATTGTGATACTTTTCTTGAGGCACTTTTGTCCTGCTCTTGTTTCAATTGACTATACAAAAACGAGGTAAAGTAAAATGATAAAACTAACAAAAACAGATCTGATTTGTTTATTGCTTGAAATTGAAAATATGGAAGCTACTATTGAACTAGAAACAGGTTTCAACTGCTATGACTACTTTTTAACTGACATTCTTATGATGAACTCTGAGCAAGTGTTAGAATGTTTGAATTCACAAAAGGACAATCAGAGGTGGTTTATGAACCGCTTAACGGACTTTGTCAGTGAGTATTTCAATATTCAATATCAGTATGATCCTAAAGATGAAAGGACAAATGTATGATCACAAAATTTGAATTAAAACTAAATCCTAT
Source organism: Streptococcus nasisuis (assembly GCF_040836615.1). Taxonomy (NCBI): domain Bacteria; kingdom Bacillati; phylum Bacillota; class Bacilli; order Lactobacillales; family Streptococcaceae; genus Streptococcus; species Streptococcus nasisuis. The sequence continues at coordinate 2,588,604 of NZ_CP162268.1, forward strand.
CACTATACAGCTTCCTGAAAGTCATATCATCATTTCTAAAGAAGATTATGATCATTTAACAAAGGAAGCAACTCAAGGACGCTATATGACCTTAAATGAGGTCTTAGAATTACTTTCAGTCTCTAGACCTTGGTTTTTAGAAAATGTTCTATATAAGCCTACTATTCGCAAACAAATCGATATTGACCAAAATAAAGACGGCTTTGTGAAATATCCTCAGAATCAAGGCGGACGTTATTACTTTCTGGCTAGCAAAACACGTAATTTCTTCGAACGGAATTTTCTAGAAATATTCAAATAATTATGCTATGATAACCAAGACAACCCTTGGTTATCTGCTTTTTATGAAAGTGAGGTAACAACATGGCATCTTATAGACAAAGAGGTAAGAAAAAATTATGGGATTATAGAATCTTTGACGATAAAGGAAAAGTTATTGCTTCAAATTCTGGATTTAGAACTAAAAAAGAAGCTGAAATGGAAGCACTTGAAATAGAACTTCGACTGTTAAAAGGCTCTCAGATTGATAGACAAATTAGCCTACATGAACTTTGGAAAAAGTGGTATGAACTACACATCATCCCATTAAATAAAAAGCAAGCAACACTAAACAAACACATAAAACGTGGTAAACTTATTGAAGAATTTTTTGGAAATATGCCTTTAGTCAATATAAAGGCTAGTCGCTACCAACTCTTTATCAATCAATTTGCTAAAACTAATGGTCGTGATAATGTTGGTCGTTTAAATTCTGAAGTTAGAAAAGTTCTAGAATTTGCTAAACAAGACCGACTTGATTTCCATGACTTTACAATAGGTGTAAAGATAACTGGATTAGAGCCAGCAAAATCAAAAGAAGATAAATATATTCATAGTAAAGCAGATTATAAAAAGTTAGTTAATTATCTTTACAACAATGTAAACTATACTGACAACTTAGTTTACTATCTTCTTTACATACAGTTAAAGACTGGTATGAGATTTGGTGAGGTGTTAGGCTTAACTTGGGATTGCATACTTTGGAAAACCAAAGAAATTGTAACTTACAGGCGATACGATTCAACAAAACATGAGTTTACAGACCCTAAAACAAAAACATCCGTACGAAATATTCCTATTGACGATACTGTAATAGAAGTGCTTGACAAGCTACTAAAAGAACAAGAATGTCTAAACTTGAAAAATCCAGAAAATCTTCTATTTGTTAATCATATATATGGTGTACCGTCAAATAAAACAGTCAACACTTGTCTTAGTGAACTACTTTATCAACTAAATATAACTCCAAAAGTTCTAACTGCTACTGGAATTCGTCATACCTACATAAGTATTTTACTTGCTGAAGGAATCGATATTTGGACACTTTCAAAAATCGTAGGTCATAAGGACACAAAGCAGATTATTGAAACTTACTCTCATCTTATTAAGGAAAAAGAGGAGGAAGAAACTGAAAGAATTAGGAAAATCATGTCAGCAACCACTTGACCATTTTTTGACCAAATTTCCCTTTTGTATGATTATTCATGCCAATTTTTCACTATTTTTTCATTCTTATCCAAGATATAGTAGAAGTTGAAATATTTGTAAGTTCATTGACCAATTTTTGACCAAAACAAGAAAAAACCTTGATTTCTCAAGGCTTTCAATGCTTTATTTACTCCGCCAACAGGGCTCGAACCTGTGACATCATGATTAACAGTCATGCGCTCTACCAACTGAGCTATGGCGGATGATATAGTCCGTACGGGATTCGAACCCGTGTTACCGCCGTGAAAAGGCGGTGTCTTAACCCCTTGACCAACGGACCATTATCAGTACGCTAACTAGTATAATACATGACCCTATTTTTGTCAACATTTTTTCAGATTTTTTTCACTTTCCGGCAACTTGACAGCTACCTATCTTTCATGTAAAATAGAAGAGTTGAAAGAGGTTCCATAGCTCAGCTGGATAGAGCATTCGCCTTCTAAGCGAACGGTCGCAGGTTCGAATCCTGCTGGAATCATCTCCGACCTGCTCTGGCGGGTCTTTTTTCTTGCCATAATTCCCAATTGATATACAAAACAAAGGGGAGGACACCTATGAGGGCATATTCTCCAAAGGATTGTGAAAACAGAGTAGATAGACAAACTCCAAGCATAAACCCAAAAATAATAATGTAGATATTTAGACCAGTTTCCTGCAAGTGTGCGTTCTTTTCCATCAATCCCTTAAACCAAATATAGGCTGCGTTTTTGACATTTCCAGTCATCATCACATTGGCATAATGGACACCCTTAAGACTTCTAAAAGTCTCTACTTGGATGGAAGCTGTAAAGGCCAATAAGCCCATAGTAAAAAATGAATTGACAAAGGGCGTCAGAACGATTGTCAATACAATCAAGCATAAAATGATTAAACTGCTCCCAAAATGCCAAGGATAGCGGTGTTTCAAAAAATATTTTTTGGCTAAATAAGTAAAAAATTGCCCCAGTGTGAAGAATACAATTGGGACTAAAAAGTGAATTGTACTCTTGATGCTGCCCTGGGCTAAATGACTAGCTAACAAAACGACATTACCAGACTGGACACCTGCAAACCGGCCACCCTGGGTCAAATAAGAAAAGGCATTCAAATAGCCGCTGACAAAGGTCAGACAGGTAGCCACTCTTAGCCCCTCATACACACGATACTCTCTCATTCTCTCATCTTCCTTGTTTCACGTGAAACTATTTGTGATAGGGACTTCCCTGTTGGATCATAAAGGCCCTGTATATTTGTTCCATCAAAACCAACTTCATCAATTGATGGGGCAGCGTCAATTTTCCAAAACTCATCAACAAATTCGCCCTTTTTTTAACCGAATCTGCCAATCCAAGGCTGCCTCCAATTACAAAGGAAATTTCTGAAAATCCTTTTACTGTAATATCTTCTAATTTTTTGCTAAATTCTTCTGAAGGAAATTGATTACCCTCAATGGCCAAAGCGATGACAAAGTCGCGCTCGTTGATTTTAGATAAAATCCGCTCCGCTTCCTTGGCCAATATTTGCTCGTTCTCAGCCTGACTAGCCTTGTCGGGTGTTTTTTCATCTGCTAATTCAAGCAGCTCCAATTTGGTAAACCGACTGAGCCGCTTGCTATACTCAGCAATGCCATCTTTTAAATATTTCTCTTTTAGTTTTCCAACTGTAATCACTTTTATTTTCATATTTCTATTGTAACATATCCACAAACTATCTAACAGATGAAATGGACAATAAAGCAAGGAAATAGGGAGTCTATACACAGAATAAAAAAGTTATCCACAGCTTGTGGATTGAATTTTGAAAAATTTAAGTTATAATTAAGAAAGGGAGTGTAATCTTTAGAAAATGGATTAAATCTGAAAGGGAAAAAGTCATGAAAAAGTATTTGAAATTTATCATTCTATTCGCCTTTGGTTTTCTAGGAGGAATCAGTGGCTATCTAGTTGCGTCCTCTTTCCAAAATCCCGCAGCTCCACAGCAAGCGGGGTCTGGTGAAACCACCATCAGCAAAGTTCAGTATCAAAATGAGAATTCAACAACCAAGGCTGTGGAAAAAGTACAGGATGCCGTAGTATCTGTCATCAATTACCAGCAGCCTACACCAAATAGCCTCAGCTCTATTTTTGGTACTATTGAGAGCTCCGATGAGCTGGCCGTGGCAGGAGAGGGATCTGGTGTTATATATAAAAAAGATGGCAAGGATGCCTACATTGTCACCAACAATCACGTTATTGCCAATGCTGAAAAAATTGACATTCTCTTAGCATCTGGTGAGAAAGTTAGTGGACAGCTAGTGGGAGCAGACACCTATTCAGATATAGCCGTTATCAAGATCGATGCTGAGAAAGCCCACTCTGTCGCTGAATTTGCCAATTCAGACAGCATTAAGGTCGGAGAAACAGCAATCGCTATCGGTAGTCCTTTAGGTAGTGTTTACGCCAATACCGTCACCCAGGGCATTATTTCCAGCCTTAGCCGGACTGTCACTTCTCAAACAGAGGACGGACAAACCATCTCCACCAATGCAATCCAAACAGATACAGCCATTAACCCAGGTAATTCTGGTGGCCCCCTCATCAATATTCAGGGTCAGGTTATCGGAATCAATTCAAGTAAGATAACTTCAAGTTCTCTGGCCAATAATGGTGGTGTCTCTATAGAAGGTATGGGATTTGCGATTCCTTCAAATGACGCTGTTTCTATTATCAATCAATTAGAAACAAATGGTAAGGTAGTTCGTCCAGCCTTGGGCGTTCACATGGTCGACTTGACCGATCTGTCAACCAGTCAATTAGAAAAAGCAGGTCTGGCAAATACAGATTTAACCTCAGGTGTAGTAGTTGTTTCAACCCAGTCAGGCCTACCAGCTGATGGCAAATTAAAAACCTACGATGTCATTACTGAGATCAATAGTAAGAAAATTGAGAGCAAGAGCGATTTACATAGTGCCCTTTACAAACAAAAAATTAACGACACGATTACAGTCACCTATTACCGTCAAGGCAAAGAAGAGAAGGTTGACATAAAGTTGACACACTCTACGGACGACCTTTCTTAATAGTTGAAACAAAAACCTTACTTTACAGCATTGTAAAGTAAGGTTTTTTTTGCTAGAATGTCACTGTATGGAAGAATTAAAAAAGATAGCGATTAAGGATATTCAAACAAATCCTTTTCAGCCACGAAAACATTTTAACCAAGAAAAATTATTGGAACTAGCCCAGTCTATTCGAGAAAATGGAATTATCCAACCGATTATCGTCCGAAAATCCTCTCTCATAGGCTATGAATTATTAGCTGGGGAACGACGTTTACGAGCCAGTCAATTAGCCGGTCTAGAAGAAATTCCAGCCCTTGTAAAGGAATTATCCGATGACCAGCTCATGCTGCAGGCTATTATCGAAAACCTCCAACGGTCGGACTTGAATCCCATTGAAGAAGCAGCATCCTATCAAAAATTGATTGAAAAGGGGCTGACCCACGATGAAATTGCTCAAATTATGGGCAAATCCCGCCCTTATATTTCCAATCTTCTGCGTTTGCTGAGCCTCAGTAACAGGACCATTACCGCCATTGAAACCGGAGAAATCAGCCAGGGGCATGCTCGCCTCTTAATCGGTCTTCCTGAATCGAAACAAGTCTACTGGATAGAGCGTATCCAACAGGAGCAATTAAGTGTTCGTTGGCTGGAAAATGCTTTGAAAAAGAAAAAGAAGAAAAGGCAAGCCCCACCGAAAACAAATCTCTTTTTGAAGGAGCAAGAAACTGAATTACAGAAACTCCTGGGAACCATGGTCACGATTAGACAGCAGAAATCTGGTCAGGGGAAGCTTAGCCTATCCTTTGATTCCAACGAAGAATTCGAAAGAATTATCAACACCTTAAAAAAATTGTGTGACTAATAAAAATAATCCCCCTACTTATAAACAGGAATAAATAGTGGAAAAAGCCGATTTTATCGTGATAAATTCACTTATTCACAACTTGTGGATAAGTGCTATAAACAGTGTGGAAAATTTTTATTCTTGTGGAAAACTTTTTCCTTTTATGGTAAACTTAGATAAGTACTTTTTAGGAAGGGAGGCTTTAA